>KE159795.1:2215504-2216286 GCA_000403475.2 Lachnospiraceae bacterium MD308 | reverse complement strand
GCCGGCAAAGCATTGATTAAATCTGCTTATATTATTAAGAGTAACGTAACCGGGTTTTATTACAAACTTTTTAAAAAAATTTTTTGTTTATCCGGCCCATATTAACACGACAAACGCATGAATGAATAAATTATGAACATTTC
Organism: Lachnospiraceae bacterium MD308; assembly: GCA_000403475.2. Classification (GTDB taxonomy): domain Bacteria; phylum Bacillota; class Clostridia; order Lachnospirales; family Lachnospiraceae; genus MD308. The sequence continues at coordinate 2,216,143 of KE159795.1, read as the reverse complement.
ATCTGTTTTTGGTATAATCAAAGAAAAAAGGATGGGCTTGTGAAACACATTCGTGCGTTTGTCGTGCTTACATAGGTTCTTTTGATTGAGTATCAGCTTTCCATATGTTATAATGAACTCATGTAATTGAAAAGAAAGTAGGATGCGATTTTCCAATGGATGCCCTCTAGTCTAACGAAAGAGGGTGATGCCCTATGAGTATAATGGAAGTTCTTACATTATTACTTGTATTGTTTGCGGCTCTGTCTTACATAGACAATCATAAAAAGAAATAAGCATCCCTACCGCCCAAGTTTGGATGCTTATTTCTTATAGTCATTTTTACTGAGGGCAATCGGAGATTCAATTCCGATCATTTCTAAGTAGATTATACATGAGAGCTGCTTGATTTTCAAGTGGCTCTTTATATTATTTATCAGAAATATATTGAAAGACGGGATTGTGGCTGATACAATCCGATGCTCGCTATTTTTGTGGATACTATCACAGGACAATAGATTACGGCGCAATCTTCAAAGCCACTTTCTAAATATGCCCTCCGTTAAATACGATATGAAAACCGACTGCCACAGCCGTTGCCGCCGCACACACCAGCAGTACCATCTTCAGCCCCACTGACCATTTGCATATCGTATCTAT
>KE159795.1:2062416-2214969 GCA_000403475.2 Lachnospiraceae bacterium MD308 | reverse complement strand
GCCGGCAAAGCATTGATTAAATCTGCTTATATTATTAAGAGTAACGTAACCGGGTTTTATTACAAACTTTTTAAAAAAATTTTTTGTTTATCCGGAACAAGGCGCAACTGCTACTGAACGCTTATGACGATCCGAGCCAGAAATGAATAAAGGCAGGGAATTCCCTGCCTGATCCCCCCATAAATTGGGGAGTTACTATTAAATATACTTTTTAGCGGTTTCCAAACTCAGGTTGAATTTTTCCTGTACCTTTTCCAGTATCGTCTGAATAGGTACATTCATATCTTTCAGCGTAGATACCAGAGCGTTAATTCCTTTCTCCATTCCTTCTTCCATCCCTTCATTCCTAATCGTTTTCGCCTCATATTCTAATATTTTTCCACCCATAACAGATTGTACTCCTTTCTTAACAGAATCATATTTTACAGCAATGTGTTCCAGAACCTTATTAGACATATCATTAATCGTACATTTCATATACTCGCTAATCTCGCCCTGATCCATCAGTTCTTCAAGCCTGCTCTTTATCAGTTCATATTCCCCCTGTAATAATTTCAGCTTTGTCCCGTCTTTCTCATATTCCTCAAAACGTTTCTCATGAGAGAATATGTAAAATGGAATCAGAAACAAAAGTCTTTTTTCAAATATCTCATCTATCGTGTACTGCTGTGACTTCATTAACGGAATATCGTAAGCAACCTCTCCGCCTGGCGTAACCATCTTAATTTTCATCTTATCTGGCGTAGATTCATTACATCTTAAATATAACACTGCTGAGTGAGGAAAAGTTACAGTAAGAACATTTTCCTTAATCTCTCCCTCATCAAGGGCAATTTGTGTGCCATATTCAAACATTCTCACCAATATGCTGTTATCTATGGTACTTTGACATTCCAAATGGTACTTTTTAATTTTTGTTCCTACGATTTTAAAATTTGAATCCGTAATACGCTCATCTTCGTTTCCGCCTTGCCGATTCAGGAAATGTTCATTGGCGGAGAAAACAACCTTTTCCTTTCCGGAATATCTTTCGTGAAATACTTCATTAATTACCGGAATAATCAAACTACTGCAATCATTTAGTAAAGTACGGAACACATCGTCATACGGCGTATTCGTCAACTTAACCTCGCTCATTGGCATCTCCACCTCTTCTATAGCAAATAACTTACAATGAAAGTCTCATCCAAGAATCTCTTCTTTTTTATATTGTACCATGCCTCCAGAGTATACTCAAACAATTTTCCGCAAAAGGCAGAGAAAATCCCTGCCCAATACGAATACTCCCACACTGGAAATATTATTCCATAGAATCTACAATTTCCTTAATATTTTTCAAAGAAGTACGTCCTTTTAAAGTATACTCAATACCATCCGCAACGAAAACAGCTGATTTTTCAGATACATAGTTTTCAGATGGTTCTTCTACTGTATCTTCCAAAATATTTACTCTATACCCCTGTGCGGAAGTATAGCTCTCCACAAACCGGTAATATCCAAGATACTCCATATCCCATCCATGTTCCAACTGTTTCTGGCTTAAAACTATTGAGACGGTCAGAGAAATCGGTGACAGGTATTCACTTGTATCTCCTAAAATATAATTCTCAACTGTGACAGTGGCATCATCTTTATTATCTGTCGTAATATGGCTTTGCATATATGGATTGTCGACAGCCAGATTTGTGTCCAGCAAGGATATCCCCAGTTCATTTTTCACCTCCTTATAATTATCATAATCTTTTTCTATCCACCCATCATTTCCGGATTCTGCCTCTAGCGGCGTCATATTTATGACCTTCATCGCATCTAATTCCGGCAAAACCTCCTGATTTACCAAAAGTCGGTTATAAAGATTATATCCGGCAAATGCTGTCGTTGTTGTAAGACAGATTACAGCCATCACCGCTGCAGCCGTTTTTACTGTACTATAACATTTACTTCTTTTTCGGCTTTCACATGAACTTCTGTATATTTTATTTTTTAGTTCATTGCTCAGGGTCATCTCAGACAGTTCATTATCAATTTCCTGTTTCAAATCCATTTTCGTCATATCCATCCTCCATCAAAATTTTTTTCAGTTTCATACGTGCCCTGTTAAGGCGTTGTAAAGTTGCATTTTGAGTTTTTCCAATAATTTCGGCAATTTCTTTGATTGGCAGTTCCTGATAATAATACAGAACGATTATTTTTCTATCATTTACATTCAATTTCATAATTGCCTCTGTCACACTGTTCTTTGTGTGAAAATCATCAATTGGATTACCTTTAATGGCTGTGATATGCATATCTATATTATCCTGTACCATCTGAAACCAATGATTCCTCATAATATTTTTGCAGGTATTAATTGCTATACGCGTAATCCATGTCTTTTCACTGGATTTCTGTTTAAAAGAATCATAGGATTTTATTGCTTTGATAAAAGTTTCCTGAACGGCATCTTCTGCAAGATGATAGTCTTTTAAGTACAGATAACACATTCTTAACAGCGCGTCACCGTACTCATCAACCATCCGTTCAACATTTTGATTGGCCGGCATTTTCAATCTCCTTTCAATTATTAGACACATTTTAGCACAAAATTATTACAATTTAATTCTTCAATGAAATTCTATGGTAACTACGGGGGATATAGTGGCGGTAGTTATTGCGGTACTGCTGCCAGTAACTACAATGAAACTGACAAGGCTCTATTAAAAAAGTTCTACCGCACATTATCAAAGGCATTCCACCCGGACAGCAACCCGGATAAGGACACAAGCGAGGAAATTCTTTTGCCCTCTGCTGCATTTTTCCCGGTAGAAATTACAACAATTTTACTTCATTTGTGTTGTAAAAGAAGAATGTCGATAAACTACCACAAAAACGAAAATCCTTTAAATTCCATGCGTCAAACTAACAAAAATACAGTCAAATTCCCGGTGTGTGTAACAACATTTTTGTTGCCATAGTTCACACATCCTCATAATATTAGACACATACTCCATAAAATATATTACACATTTCCTTATTTTTTTGATTATATGTACCTTCTCACACCCGCAAATCCCTACACTCCTTTTCTTCAAATACCGCGCCCAAGCCGCCCACAAAAAAAAGACAGGCGAAACCCGCAAGTTCCGCCCATCCTATATTTCCATATTCTCTTATCTCTTCTTTTTCAAGTTTCCAAGCACCGACTGCAGCACAATGAAGAAACATAAAAGCGCCGACAGTACGATACGCACCCACCAGCTTGAAAGTGTTCCCTGTGTCGTGATCAGGCTGGAGATGGTTCCCTTTATAAGCACGCCGAAGATGGTTCCGAATGGGGTTCCCACGCCGCCGCTAAGGAGCGTGCCGCCGATAACCGCCGACGAGATGGCGTCCATCTCAAGCCCCTTCGCCTGCTCCACGAATCCCGCGCAGCTGTTTAAGCAGAACAAGAATCCGCCGCAGCCAGCCAAAATTCCATCTAAGATATATGCCTTCAGCTTTGTCTTCTTCACGTCAAGCCCCATCATCATGGCGCTCTGCGCGTTTCCGCCCACCGCGTATACGCTGCGGCCGAACTTCGTGAACTTCATCACCAGGATGATGATGACTACGATAAGCAGCGCGATTACAACCGTAGGATAGATATATGCCGGCAGAAATTTCCCTCTCTTGCTGTAAGAGCCGACGGGGAGGTAGATTTTATAATTCGCCCATGCAAGAAATGTTTCATTTTTTATAGAAATCATCTCTTTGCTGATGACCGCCGTCATGCCGCGGCCGAAGAAAAGCCCGGCCAGCGTGACGATAAAGGGCTGTATCTCCAGATACGCCACAAGGATTCCCTGCACGATACCATAGGCAAGGCCGATTCCAAGAGCGATCGCCACCGCCACGTATGCGCTCTGCCCCATATTCTCCATAGAATACGCCGACGCCATACAGACCAGCGCCGTCACGGAGCCGACAGAGATATCGATGCCGCCGGAGATCATGACGATGGTAAGCCCCATACTGATGACCAGAAGTCCTGCGTTGGTGATAAACAAGTTAAAGAACATCTGAGGCTTTGCAAAGCCTTTGTCCGAAAATACGATCATGCCCGCCGCATACATCACGGCAAACAAAACCACAGTAATCAGCAGCAGGAAACTTGTGCCGCTTATCTTTCTTTTGCTCTTTCCCATTACTGATTACCTCCTTCCACTGCTGCCTTTGGGGCAGCCTTTTTTGCCTTAAGCCCTGCCGTGTATTTTTTGAATACCGGGCTTTGGAGCACGACGATGATGATGACAACAACCGCCTTATATACCGGGAGCTGGTCGCCGGACACGCCCATGGCGTACAGCGACGTGGACAGCGTCTGGATGGTGGCCGCCCCGATGACAGAACCCATCAGGCTGAACTTTCCTCCGCTTAAGATATTGCCGCCGAGGGCAACTGCCAGGATGGCGTCCATCTCAAGGTTTAAGCCTAAGTTGTTGGCGTCCGCCGAGTAGATGCGGCTGGAGGCGACGATTCCCGCAACGCCTGCCAAAACCCCGCACAGCACATAAGTTAAGAGCTTGATCCTTCTGGAGTTTAAGCCTACCAGACGGGAGGCGTTGCCGTTGATGCCCACACTTTCTATGTACAGCCCAAGAGCCGTTTTCTTCAATACAAGATACGCGATAACGACTACAACTGCCGCGATGATAATCGGCGTCGGAATCGGCCCTACATAACCGCCCGCTACCGTGTAGGAATCCACACGGATATAAGTAATCTGCCCCTTGGTGACAAGCTGCGCGATTCCCCGGCCTGCGGTAAAGAGAATCAACGTCGCCACCATCGGCTGGATATCAAGATAGGACACAAGCACGCCGTTAAACAAGCCGCATACGCCCGCCACAAAGATTCCCGCAAGCATCGCCAGGAAAATCGGAGCCGCAAGCTCCGTGACAGACACCTCTCCGCCGGAGAGAATCTGGCAGCACACCGCTCCCGCAACAGCCATCACCGCTCCGACGCTGATATCCTGCCCGCCGGACGCCGCCGTCACAAGCGTCATGCCCACCGCCAGGATTGCAAGCTCTGACGCGCGGTTTACCACGTCGATCGGATATCCGTAAAGCACTCCGTTTGTGATGGAGATCTTAAAGAATCCCGGAATCGTAACCGCCGCCACGATAAGCATCGCGATCAGGCATATAATTGGCAGGAATAAACGCATAGAAGTAAGCTTTTTCATGTCATATCCACTTTTATTCATCTCCCTCACCTCCTGCAATCGCTTTCATGATTCCTTCCTGTGTAAGCTCCTCGCCTGAGAGCTCCCCGACTTTCTTTCCGTCTCTTAACACGCCCATCCTTGAGCATGTGCGGAGCATCTCCTCCACCTCCGAGGAGATAAACGTCACCGCCATCCCCTGGTCGGCAAGGTCAAGCACCAGCTTTTGAATCTCCGTCTTTGTACCGATATCGATACCGCGGGTAGGCTCATCCAGAATCAGGTATTCCGGGTTCGTAAGCAGCCACCTTCCGATAATGACTTTCTGCTGGTTTCCTCCGGAAAGGCTCTTGATCGGCGTTTCCCGGCTCGCCGTCTTCACCTGCAGCATCTCGATATATTTGTCCGCCGCTTCTTCCATCTCCCTGCGGCTCATAAGTTTGAACATCCCCTTTTTCGCCTGGAGGGCGATGATGATATTCTCCCTCACGGACAGATCGGCTATAATCCCGTCTTTCTTCCGGTCTTCCGGAAGGTAGGCCATGCCAAGTTTCATAGCGTCAAGCGGCGTATTAATCTTCGCCTCTTTCCCGTTTACCTTAAGCCGTCCGCTGTCCGGCTTATCCGCGCCGTAGATTGCGCGCACCAGCTCCGAACGCCCGGAGCCAAGGAGCCCGGTAAGCCCTACGACCTCGCCCTTATTGACCGTAAAGTCAAAGGGCCTTATGCTGCCTTTTCTGCCGATTCCTTCCGCCTCGATAACCGGGATAAATTCCTTAAGCTCGCCGTGGGCGCTCTTGATGTCTGCCAGGTCGTCAAAGTCCTTGCCCATCATCTTCGCCACCAGCATGACCCTCGGAAGATCCTTTGTCTCATATTCGCCTACCAGCTCTCCGTTTCTGAGAACCGTAATGCGGTCGCACACCGCATAGACCTGCTCCAGGAAATGGGTTACAAATATAATCCCCACTCCCTCTCCCCTGAGCTTTCTCATCAGGACGAACAGCTTTTCCACCTCATCATCGTCCAGCGAGGAAGTCGGCTCGTCAAGAATCAGCACCCGGCACTTCATATCCACGGCGCGGGCAATGGCAATCATCTGCTGCTTTGCCAGAGAACACTCCTCCAGCTTATCCGCGGCATTGGCATCTATATCAAGACTCTTCAGAAGTTCTGAAGACTTTTTATTCATTGTTTTCCAGTCAATAAACCCTGCTTTTCTCGGCTCTCGCCCGATGAAAAGGTTCTCCGCAACCGTAAGGTTCGGGCAAAGGTTTACCTCCTGATACACAGTGCTGATTCCGTTGTTCTGTGCATCCTGAGGAGATTTGTTGACAATCGGCGTATCATTGCCCGCCATCTTGATCTCCCCGGCCTCAAAATCATGTACGCCGGTAAGGACTTTGATAAGTGTTGATTTTCCCGCCCCGTTTTCCCCCATCAGCGCATGGATCTCTCCCTCTCTGAGAGTAAAGTCAACATGCTGCAGCGCTTTTACGCCCGGGAATGTCTTGGAGATATCACGCATGGTCAATACAACCTTCTGTTCCATATCAGTGTCACCCGCTTTCTTTTTTTTGAGCGTAAAGAGAGCGCGGCAGAATACCGGGTCTTTTCCCCTATCCTGCTGCGCCCTTTTACTCAAACAGGAAATTGCAATTCCCTTTAACATTTTCCGAAAATACTTTTAGTATTTACGTCCGTCGATAACTTCCTGTGTTACTTCTGTCACTTCGTAATCTGTTCCATCAACAGTTACCTTTGCAACGTCTGTGCCGTGTGCAAAGATTCCTTCGTCTACATACGCGATCTTCTCAAGCTCTTCGCCTGCCTCAAGTTTCTTTATAAGCTCTTCAACACGCGGACCGTGGAGCGGGTTGCACTCTACGTTACAGATAATCTCGCCTGACAATGTAGCCTCGATACCAGCTTTAACTGTATCGAAAGAGATTACAAGGATGTCTCCGTCCGGGCCAACAGTCTTTCCAGCCGCCTTGATCGCGTCGATCGCGCCGAATGCCTCGTTGTCGTTCTCGCAGTATACAACATTGATGTTGTCATGCTGCTTTAACATGGACTCCATAACTTCCTGTCCTTTTGCCTGTGTAAACTCGCCTGTCTGCTGAGCTACGATGTTCCATCCGTACTCTTTTGCCGCATTCTCAAGACCCTCTGTACGCCCAATCTGTGCAGACGCGCCGATTGTTCCCTGGATATGCGCGATGTTCAGCTCTTTCATGCCCTTAGCGTCAGCATATGCTTTCAGCCACTCGCATGCCTTAGCGCCCTCAAGCTGGAAGTTTCCGCCTACATAAGATACGAACAAGCTGTCGTCAGATACATCTACCATACGGTCAACTGTGATAACCGGGATGTCTGCGTCTTTCGCCTCCTGGAGAACAGTATCCCATCCTGTCTCTGTAACAGGTGCGAGAACTATGTAATCAACTTCCTGCTGGATGAAGTTACGGATTGCCGTAATCTGGTTTTCCTGTTTCTGCTGAGCGTCGTCGAAGATAAGCTCATAGCCGTTCGCCTCGCTGAAAGTCTCTTTCATGGATTCTGAGTTTGCCGTACGCCAGTCAGACTCAGCGCCAACCTGTGCAAAGCCAACTGTAATAACGTCGCTGCCGCCCTCGGAGCCGCCTTCATCTGATCCTTCTGATGAGCCGCCGCCGTTTCCGCCGCCGCATCCTACTGCCAAAGTAGCAACCATTGCTGTAGCCATCAAAGCTGCGATTAATTTTCTTTTCATTTTTATATCCATTCCTTTCGCTTCGCTCAAGGCACAAAACGCAATGAAAATGGTTTGCCTGAGCGTATTTTTTTCTTTATAATTCTTCTTATAGGGAACTCGGTATACTACAAATCACGGGGAGGTGAGTGGGCTGTCCGGCCTGCCGGATGACCGTATTTTTATATGTGTAGGCTGTCTTTTCAGGCACAAATAAGTGTGACTCTGAGCACGAAATCTTATCTCTGTTTAAACAACTTCGTTTATGGCTTAGACAGCCAGTCAATGCCGTTTCCCCCTATAATCTTTGTCGAACCCCTATGGTTCTGAAAGGAGTCCCTATGGCTTTAAAAATCGTGTACAAAATCTGCTGTGGCATTGATGTCCACAAGACTTTTGTAGTGGCCTGTATCGCCTCTACCAATCAGAAAGGCGTCACCACTTATGAGAGCCACCGTTTTTCGACCTACACGAAAGGTCTGAAGGATTTGTTACAATGGCTTCTCCAAAGAAACTGCAAGGATGTCTGTATGGAATCCACTGGTAAATACTGGATCCCTGTTTACAACATCTTGGAAAATGATTGTACGATTGTCCTTGCCCATCCGAAATATGTTAAGGCTATCCGTGGAAAAAAGACTGACAAGAAAGATGCCAAATGGATTGCTGACCTGTTCAAGCATGATCTTGTTGCCGGAAGCTTTATGCCGCCCGCTGACATCCGCCAGCTTCGCGACCTTATGCGCTACCGTTTCAAACTGACCTGCTTTAAATCAAGTGAAAAGAACCGCTTGCAGAACTGTCTCACGGTTTCCAATATCCAGTTGGGAAACGTTGTTTCGGACACCTTCGGCAAATCTGCCCAGGCGATACTGGATAAACTTTTGGAAAATCCCGCAGATACTTCCTTTGACCTTGAACCTCTCGTTTACAAAAGTTTGAAAAAGAAACTCCCTGAACTCCGTGATGCCATTGACGGCTATATCACACCGGAACAGGCTGGTAAACTGAAAGTAATCAAAGCTCACTATGAAGACCTTGAATCCCGGAAAGCAGAGCTTGAAGAACTCATTCATGCGCTCGCCGCTCCCTATCAGCAGGAACTTGCCATTCTCCAAACCGCTCCTGGTATCAGCAGTGATTTCACCGCCATCGGAATCATTTCCGAAATCGGTACCAATATGGAGGCTTTTCCTTCGGCGAAACACTTATGCTCATGGGCCGGTCTTACGCCGACCAACAATGAAAGCGCAGGGAAGAAAAAATCTGTCCGGGTCTCCAAAGCCGGATGCTACATTAAGCCGCTTCTGGTACAGTGCGCGAACGCTGTTGTCAAAAGCAAAAAGCATCCTGAAATTCGCAACCGCTACCTCCGTATCAAGAAACGCCGCGGCCACAAGAAAGCAATCATTGCCATAGCAAGAATGCTTCTGACTGCATTATACCACATGTTGAAGAACGGAGAAAACTATAACGCAGAACTTTATCGAAAATCCGACCTGCCTCCGGCAGACCGTGAAATCACGGTTGAGCAGGCAATCATTATAGCAAGGAATCAAGGTTATAAAGTCAAGTCAGCAACTGCATAACCTTAACATTCTTAATATTCAATTTTTAAAGCGGCCACCGAAAGATGGCTTATTTGTTGTGTGATTCAGGTAATGGATACCCTCTACTTCTCATTTTCAATCTTTATCCTCCTTTTTTCTCTGACTGACTTGCTGTCAATCACCTTGATAACATGTTAAAATATTATGAATAAATTATAAACAGATTTTCATTTTGACTTTTTATAATTTTTTTTGATTTTAATTAAAAAGTTGGTTTTTTTATACAAAAGGTTGGTTTATTTCCGTTTTAATCCTTACCGTCACCTCCGTTCCTTCATTCTGCCGGCTCTCAAACTCCAGCCCGTACCCGCTCCCGTAATAGTGCCGGATTCTCTGATTGACGTTGGTAAGCCCGAAACTATTGATATTATTGTCCTGCTTTACCCTCTGCACATTCTGCTTAAGTTCCCTCAGCTCCTCCTCTGTCATGCCTTTCCCGTCGTCTGTGACCTTAAATATCATGTCGTCTCCTGACTTTTTGCCCCTTATCCGTATCATGCCTTTCCCTCTTTTATTTTTAATGCCGTGATAGAGCGCATTTTCCACCAGCGGCTGCAGCGTCAGCTTAGGCAGCACGAACTCATAAAGCTCCTCTTCAATGTCGATTTCATAGTCCAGGATATCCTGATAGCGGAACTGCTGAATCTCAAGATAGCTTTGAATGTGGGATTTTTCCTCCTGTACGGTGATAAAGTCTTTCCCCTTGCTCAGCGTCGTCCTGAAAAAACTGGAGAGCGCCGTCACCATGTGCACCACCTCCTCTGTCTTATGGGCCTCCGCCAGCCAGACAATGGCGTCCAGCGTGTTGTAGAGAAAATGAGGGTTTATCTGCGCCTGCAAAAGCCTTGTCTCGGTCATGTGAAGATTTTCCTGCTGCCGTTTTATATCCTCCACCAACCACCCAATCTGCTTTGTCATATCGTTAAAGCTGCGGGATAATACGGCAATCTCGTCCGATTCCACTTCCTTCGTCCGCACCGAGAAATCTCCCCCCGCCACTTTTTCCGTCATATCGCAGAGCTCCCGGATCGGCACAGTCACGCTGCGGTTGGCCTTTGCCGTCATATAGACCGCTATGAAAATGGCAATCACCGACACAGCGCCGCACAGCATAAAGCTCTGCTGCGTCTTTTCATCAAGCTGCCGCCGGATATTTTCATAATTCATCGTTTCCAGATAGATGTAATCCTGAATTCCCTCCCGTATCAGCGTCGTCATGTTTTTAATATTCTGATCAAAATAATCCATCTTCTCCTGGTATTTCCAGTCGCCGTTGATTCCCTCCTCCAGAATCTTTACCCCCTTCTCCAGAGAGCGCAAAGTATTTTTCACCCGCTGGATCTGATTGCGGCTTGTGCTGACTGTCGCCCGGTCAGACATCAGGTCGCAGGCTCCCTCCATCTCGTCAATATATTCGTAAGGGTTCACCGTGATAAATCCGTTCACCATCATCTCCTCGTCGCCCAGCTCCTCCACACTCTTCCAGCTTATAACCGCAAGATATACGCTGTAGTCGATGCGGCTCTTAAAATCCTGGGTGTACTGGTTGGCATACACGATATTGTGGGTAATCTCACGGTAAGCATCTGTTGCACTTGACAGCGACACAAGGAGATATATCATGACCGTCAGCATCGGGATAAAGACCGTGACAGAGATTGCCACCAGCCGGCGGTTCAAAGAAGATCTTCGGTTCTTTCCCATAGGCTACTCCTTTCTCCTCGCGCGGTACTCTTTCGGCGAGCACCCCTGCGTCTTCTTAAAGATATAGCTGAAATAGTGAGGGTCTTTATAGCCCACCTCATATCCAATTTCAGATGTCTTCATGGGCGAGCACATCAAGAGCTCCTTCGCCTTGTCCATGCGGATAGCCGTCAGATACTCTACAAAAGTCTTTCCCATCTCCCGGCTGAACACAGAGCTGAAATAGCTGGGACTCATCCCCACTTTCGCCGCTACAGCGTTGAGAGAGATATCCTCCGACATATACGTATTTTCTATCTGCTCCTTTGCCGCCTCGATGATATCCGTGTACCTGTGCCCGCTGACGGCATCCCTCAGCTCAATGGCCCGCCCCACAAGGCGCCTCATGTAGTCTTCAATCTCCTTAATCGTGTGCACTTTCTGTACCGCATTTTTAAAATCTTCTGCCTCGCTCTGGAAATCATCGTCAGATATGCCCATTTTCTCGTAAAATGTCATTATAATAATGTAGATATCCATAATGATATACTGGCGCATCAGCGTGGATTTAAAATTTTCCGCAGGCATCTCATCCACATATGCCCTGGCAAAGCACTCTACCTCCTCCTGCGTACCGTTGTTGAGGAATTTTTCCACCGAAGTCCTCGTACGCTCAATCTCCCCAAATCCCTTAACCTCAAAATCTCCCGTTTCCTGGAGCTGCCTTAGCTCCCCAACCTTCACAAACTGGTTCAGGGCGCTGATGAACCGCCCGGAAAACGCATGGTCCGCATCCGCAAAGGCTTTCGGAAGTTCCCTGAACCGCAGCGCCATGCTGCCGATCCCGCCGAAATACTCGACCTCACTGTAGCCGTCCATCAGCTCTTTTATCTGTCTCGCCAGCCCCCTTATGCGCTCATCCATCTGCCGCTCATCCTCCGCCGTCAGAAGGTACGCCCAGCCGTCAACGCCCCTCTGAAAGCTGTACGCATACTCTGCCTGATAAACCATCTCTTCCAACTTCTCACAGACCTCTATAAGAAGTCCGGCCTGCTTTCTCTCCCCGGCCCCGCCAAATACCTTAAAAAGCATCACACCGTACACCGGAGCGGTCAGGTTCATCCCGTACTGCTTTCCCGTCTCAATGGCCTCCGCCATGGAAAGCTCCCCCGACACAAGCTGCGTGAAGAATTTATGCTTTTCATGCTCCGTGTTTTCCCGCATTTCCTCGGAATACCGCATCAAAAGCTCCTTCTCCCCCCTCTCCTGCCGGATGAGCCCGCTCACCCCGCGCAGGGAATCCAAAAGCTTAGACGCGCTCACCGGCTTTAGCAGATATTCGGTAACGCCTAATTTTATCGCCGCCTTGGCATAGTCAAACTCATCATAGCCGCTCAGGATCAATATCTTAATATCCGGGAACTCCTGCCTGACCAGCCGGCTTAATTCCAGCCCGTCCATAAACGGCATCCGGATATCCGTAATCAGTATGTCCGGCTTTTCCTTTAAAATCATAGGGTACGCAAGCTCCCCGTCGCTTGCCTCCCCCACGAACTCATATCCTTCTGCCTCCCACTCAATGCCGCTCTTAATTCCGTTCCGTATCACAATCTCATCTTCAACAAGGAATATTTTTATCTTTTCCATTCTCTTACCCTGCCTGTCCTTTTGCTTTTTCCTCTTACATCTATTATAATAGCGATTTTTTCCTTAGAAAAAAATCTGTTTTTTTTCAGAAAATGTTAAAAATTTTTGGATGCACACAGAAATCCCCTGTAATATTAGCAACTCCTACTAATATTACAGGGGTTCTCCTGACGTTCATATATTTTTCCCGAGAATCATCTTCTTCTAAGAGTCATACAGCCTCCCTGCGTCTCTTCCGTTCTCCAGCCGGATGATCCGCTGATTCTTACTTCCCCGGAATTTAAGCGTTATATCTCTCTGCGCCTCCACAAACGGCCCGTCCACCAGAACATCCAGGTATGACAGCATCTCCTCCGTCACATCCGTATACGCCCTGCCGCCTTTTACCATGTCCTCGTCAAAAATGTAGCCTGAGTAGCTCCAGATGTCTTTCTGCGGATACTCTCTCTTTACCCTTCTCAAAAGTTTCACAAGCTCCCGCTGGTTCTCCGGCTCAAAAGGCTCTCCTCCCAGCAGCGTAAGACCCTGTATATAGTCCGGCGAAAGGAGGCGGATAATCGTATCCTCCGTCTCTTCCGTATAGGGCATCCCAAAATCAAAGTCCCATGTCTCTTTGTTGAAACATCCTTTGCAGTGATGCCTGCATCCGGACACGAACAGGCTTACCCTCACGCCCGGGCCGTCTGCAATGTCGCACTCTTTTATATTTCCGTAATTCATATGACTTCCCCGCTGCCTTACAGATGCAGCACCCTGTCCTTAATCTCCTGCGTCCTGCCCTGGTTCCAGAACTGCGTTCCGATATACCCGCAGGTCCTTCTCGCCACAAACATATGGTTCTGATCCCGGTTTCCGCAGTTGGGGCATTCCCATACGAGCTTGCCCGCCTCGTCTTCCTTAATCAGTATCTCGCCGTTATAGCCGCAGGACTCGCAGAAATCACTCTTTGTATTCAGCTCCGCATACATGATATTGTCATAGATAAACCGCATCACCGTCACAACCGCCGGGATATTGTTCTGCATGTTCGGAACTTCCACGTAGCTTATGGCTCCGCCCGGCGATAACTTCTGGAAGTCCGCCTCAAACTTTAACTTCTTAAACGCGTCAATCTCCTCCGACACATGTACATGATAGCTGTTTGTAATATAGTTCTTGTCCGTTACCCCCGGAATGATGCCGAACCGTTTCTGCAGGCACTTCGCGAACTTATATGTGGTAGACTCCATCGGCGTTCCATATACGGAATAGCTGATATTCTCCGCCGTCTTCCACTCCTTGCACTTGTCGTTGAGCCTCTGCATAACCTGGAGCGCGAACGGGCTTGCCTCCGGGTCTGTGTGGGATTTGCCAAGCATCCTCACGCACATCTCATAGAGCCCCGCATACCCCAGCGAAATAGTAGAATAGCCGTTATACAAAAGCTTGTCGATAGACTCGCCTTTCTTAAGCCTTGCCAGCGCGCCGTTCTGCCACAGGATCGGCGCAACGTCCGAGATTGTTCCCAGGAGCCGCTCATGCCTGCACCGCAGCGCCCGGTGGCACAGCTCCAGCCTCTCGTCCAGTATCTTCCAGAATTTTTCCATATTTCCCTCGGAAGAACATGCCACATCCACAAGGTTGATCGTCACCACTCCCTGGTTAAACCTTCCGTAAAACTTGTGGCTGCCGTCCGGATTCTTCTGGGTGTCCTCCACAGTAAGGAAAGAACGGCATCCCATACAGGTATACACTTCCCCCTGTTTCAGCTCTTTCATGATCTTTGCCGAGATATAATCCGGCACCATGCGCTTTGCCGTACACCGGGCAGCAAGCTCTGTCAGGTACCAGTACCTGGATTTCTCGGAAATATTGTCTTCATCCAGGACATAGATAAGCTTTGGAAATGCCGGAGTGATCCACACTCCTGCCTCGTTCTTCACGCCCTGCATCCTCTGTATCAGCACTTCCTCGATAATCAGAGCCAGGTCTTCCCTGATCTGGCCGTCCTCCACCTCATCCAGATACATAAACACCGTCACGAACGGCGCCTGTCCGTTACAGGTCATAAGGGTAATAAGCTGATACTGTATCGTCTGAATCCCGCTCTTAATCTCCTCGCGCAGCCTTCTCTCCGTCACTCTGTCGATTATGACGTCGTCAAGGCTCTCCCGGCAGTCCTTGCGCTCTTCAATTACCGCATTCCGAATCTTCTTCCTGCTTATGTCCACAAAGGGCGCCAGATGTGCCAGTGAAAAAGACTGGCCGCCGTACTGGTTGCTGGCAACCTGGGCCACAATCTGGGTGGTGACATTGCATGCCGTAAAGAAACTGTGTGGTTTCTCAATCATCGTCTCGCTGATGACCGTACCGTTCTGCAGCATGTCTTCCAGGTTGATAAGGTCGCAGTTATGCTCCTTCTGTGCAAAATAGTCCGAATCATGAAAATGGATGATTCCCGCCTCGTGCGCCTGTACTACTTCCTCTGGAAGAAGTACGCGCCTTGACAGGTCCTTGCTTACCTCGCCCGCCATGTAATCCCGCTGAGTGGAATTGATCACCGGATTCTTGTTCGAATTCTCCTGGTTCACCTCTTCATTCAGGTGCTCAATGAGGGCAAGAATCCCATTGTCCGTCGTATTCGACTTCCGGGTCAGCTCCCTCTTGTAGCGGTAGCGCACATACTTCTGCGCCACTTCATACCCGCGCATCTCCATGATGCCGGTCTCTACCATATCCTGAATATCTTCCACATGCACCGCATGGCGCGTCTCCTGCACCTTATGCGCTATCATATCCGCAATGGCCATCACCTGGTATTCGTTCATCTGGTGGAGCTTGTCCACCTCACGGTTTGCCGCCCGGATTGCATTGATAATTTTGTCCAGGTCAAAGCCTACCTCTTCTCCATTGCGCTTAATTACATTCGTTTTTACTTCCATAAACACCTGTACCCCCGAGTATTCAATACACCAAATATTGCTTTTATTGTTTTTCATGGCACAATATCTTGTGCCGCTTTTCTATAATACAGCATATTGGCGCTTTTGAAAAGAGGTATTTTGAAATTTTTTTAAGATATTTTTTTCACATGCCATTTAGATCAGCGGGTACTTATCTGTCAATTTTTTCACAAGCTCCCTCGCCTGTTCTACCGCCCCCTCCTCTTTGATGACCATGGCAATCGCCTCCGCGATCGTCTCCATATCCTCTTCCTTCATGCCCCGCGTTGTGACTGCCGGAGTTCCAAGCCTCACGCCGCTGGTGACAAAAGGTGAGCGCGGGTCATTGGGGATCGTGTTTTTATTGCATGTGATATGCGCCTCGTCAAGACGTTTCTCCAGTTCTTTTCCGGTAACTTCCTCCTGGCTTAAATCCACCAGCATCAGATGGTTATCCGTTCCGCCGGACACGATCTTAACTCCGCGCGCCATAAGCCCCTTGCACAGAGCCTGTGCATTTTTGATGATCTGCTGCTGGTACTCCTTGAATTCCGGCTCAAGAGCCTCCTTAAAGCAGACCGCCTTCCCTGCGATCACATGCTCTAACGGCCCGCCCTGTGTTCCCGGGAATATCGCCTTGTCAAAGTTAAACTTCTCCGCCGCCTCGCTGTTGCAAAGGATCATGCCGCCTCTCGGCCCCCGCAGCGTCTTGTGGGTGGTCGTAGTCACTACGTCCGCATACGGAATCGGGCTCGGGTGAAGGCCTGCCGCCACAAGCCCGGCGATGTGCGCCATATCCACCATAAGATATGCCCCCACTTCGTCCGCAATCTCCCTGAACCGCTTGAAATCAATCGTCCTTGCATATGCGCTGGCTCCGGCGATGATAAGCTTTGGCCTCTCCTTAAGCGCCGTCTCCCGAACCGCGTCATAGTCAATCACGCCCTCGTCATTAACTCCGTAAAAGGACGTCTCAAAATAAGAACCCGACATGTTCACCGGCGAGCCATGGGTCAGATGCCCGCCGTGGTCAAGGTTCATGCCCAGAATCTTGTCCCCCGGTTTCAGCATCGCAAAAAATACTGCAAGATTCGCCTGCGCGCCGGAGTGGGGCTGCACATTGGCATAATCACAGCCAAACAGTTTCTTTGCCCGGTCCCTCGCAAGGTCTTCTACTGCATCCACACACTGGCACCCGCCGTAATACCGTTTCCCCGGATAGCCTTCTGCGTACTTGTTCGTCAAAGGACTTCCCATGGCCGCCATCACCGCCCTGCTCACCCAGTTCTCCGAGGCAATCAGCTCGATATGGGAATTCTGCCGCTCCATCTCATCCGTAATCGCCTGGGCGATCTCCGGATCCGCCTGTTTAATCTCATCAAATGTATACATCTTTCTTCCTCCCTGACAAATAGTATGATTATTATATTTCCCTTTTATATATAGATAATACAGCTATCTTATCACACTTTTCACCGAGATAAAAGCTGTCTCTCAATCATTTCATTATTTATTGTAAAACAGGCAACATCTATGTTATACTTGTCTTGTTATGCCGTGTCAAAATATTGAACCCGGCATATTAATTACCACACTTTTAAAACCACAGGAAAGGGAGAAGAATGACATGAAGAGAAAGCAAACAGGCTCCGTTCCGACCCGGAGGATGAGGCAGAACCTCAACAAAAGAATTTTAAAAAACACGATTCTTAACATTCTGGTGCTGGTAATCATATGCTGCACAATCATGGCTCTGTCCATGCAGTCTCTGGCAAACAGTATTCTGCTTGACAGCTTGCAGCCCATGGTGCGTCAGTCTGCCAAGTCTGTAGAATCCAGCATCCATCTGCTGGCAGACCGTATGATGACAATCGCCGGCGACCAAAGAATATCAGGCGTATCCTCTGACGAAGCAGACACCCGGCCGGACACGAAAACAATCCGTACAAACCGCACAGCGGTTTTAGAAGAGGCAGCCACAATTTACGAGCTGTACACGATTGCCCTCTATGACCTTAACGGGAATCTCCTGCAGGGAATCGAGGACGCACCGGAAACGCTGGACAGCGACTTTTTTGCACTCCTTCAGGAAACAGACAACCTGACTACCAGCTCCGACACCGTCTTCCAGGGCAATCTTGGAATTACCATGGGGATGCCGGTAAAAGAAAACGGCGAGACTTCCATGTACGTCGTAGGCGTATATAAGTATGACGCCATTAATGACATCATAAGCAGTATCAACCTCGGCAAAAATGGTATGGCATATATGGCAAACCACGCGGGAATCGTCACGGGTCATCCAGACCAGTCCTTAGTGCTCGAGGGATATACGCTCTCTCAAATCAGCGACGGCAACGACGACGCTATCAGCCGGATTACTACTGACGAGACCGGTTCAACAGAATTTCCTATTGACGGTAAAAAGATGCTGGTGGCTTTTTCACCCATCCGCGGCACGCAGTGGTCGCTGGTCATCCAGGTACCTAAATCAGATTACAATCATTTGATTAATCGTGCAATGCTTGTGGCAGTGCTGCTTACGTTAGCAGTCCTCGTACTGTCTATCCTGATTGTGCTGCGTCTGGCCCGTTCCATATCCCGCCCGGTCAAAAGCGTCACAAATCGAATGGTTTCTCTGTCTGACGGAGACTTGCATACAGAAACGGTTTCTGTACAGACTGAAGATGAGTTAGGTATAATGGCAAAAACACTAAATGACACCGTAGAAAGTGTCAACCAGTACATATCAGACATCCAGCAAGTGCTGACTCAGATTGCAGACGGTAACTTAGGCGTAGAGCCGCAAGTGGATTATAAGGGAGACTTTATTCTTATCCGTGACAGTCTGGCCTCTATCGTCCAGTCCATGAATGAAACAATCTCCGGATTCCGTTCTGCAGCCGTCCGGCTTGCGGAGATGGCCGAAGAGCTCAGCGGTCAATCCGGTCAGCTTCACCATGCGTCTCTTGAGCAGCATGAGTCTGCGGCGTCTTTGGTCGACGAGGTAAATCAGGCAAAAGAACGTCTTGCCGACGTCACGGAAAGCAGCAGCCAGACCCGCGTCAAAACCGAGGAGATTACTCAGTGCATCCAGAGAGCAAATGCACAGATGTCCGCACTGTCCGGCGCTATGAATGATATCAGCTCCAATGCCCATGAAATCACAAAGATTGCCAAGGCCATTGAAGATATTTCCTTCCAGACGAACATCCTGGCCCTCAACGCATCTGTAGAGGCAGCAAGGGCAGGCAGCGCCGGCAGCGGATTTGCAGTGGTAGCCAATGAAGTCCAGAATCTTGCCGTCAAGAGTGCAGAGGCGGCTCAGAGCGCTACAGAGATGATTTCAAACACCCTCGCCATCATCCAAACCGGCGTGGGCCTGAATGCCGACACCGCCAGCTCCTTAGACGCCATCTCTGATGTTTCTGCTCAGATTAGCAGTATTTCGGATCAGCTTGTGGTTGCAGTAGAGGGGCAGGCAAACGCCCTGTCCACTATGGAAGAGCGCATTGACGCCATCTCTGCCATCACCGACCGGAACCTCCAGAGCTCGGAAGGAACCAGCAAAGCCAGTCAGCTGCTGGCAAACGAGGCCGAAAAATTACAGGCTCAGGTAAAGAATTTTGTTCTGAAGGGGGGACTCGAAAGATGAAACACATGATTTGCAAGCTTCTGCCTTTACTGTTGCTGACTCTGATGTTGGCAGGCTGCGGCAAGACAGAAGAACTTCAGGACGGGTACTATACTGCTCAGGCCTCAGACTATCATCACGGTTGGAAAGAATATATCACAATCACGGTAAAAGGCGGCAAAATCATTTCCGTAGAATACAATGCGGAAAATGCCAGCGGTTTTATCAAAAGCTGGGATAACGCCTATAT
Organism: Lachnospiraceae bacterium MD308; assembly: GCA_000403475.2. Taxonomy (GTDB): domain Bacteria; phylum Bacillota; class Clostridia; order Lachnospirales; family Lachnospiraceae; genus MD308. Next base: position 2,195,305 of record KE159795.1, on the reverse strand, counting down.
GCAGACTATGCTGCAGGTGGGTGGAACCTACCCGAATGAATATACGCGATACTATGCCGGTCAGTTATTGGAAGGGCAGGGTAAAGAAGATATCGACGCTCTAAGCGGCGCCACCTCATCTTACGATTCTTTCCAAAAGCTGGAAACAGCAGTGTTAGAACAGGCTAAAAAAGGAGATTCCAGCATCGCCCTTGTAGATACTGTCGAAAAAGAATAAACATTATTATTATGTATAGCATTTCTCCGCCAAGGGAATATAATAATACTAAGATTCGTGGGCAAATATAGTTAGAGGGTGATAGATGTGCAGGCGTTTGCGATTTTGATGATTCCGTTTCTCGGAACTTCGCTGGGTTCAGCGATGGTGTTTTTTATGCGTGGAAAGATGAGCCAGGGGCTGGAAAAGCTCCTCCTGGGCTTTGCCTCGGGAGTGATGATTGCGGCCTCTGTCTGGTCGCTGCTCATTCCGGCGATTGAGCTTTCCGAAGAGCAGAATACACCCGGATGGATTCCGGCGGCGGCAGGTTTTCTTCTTGGTATCGCGTTCCTGCTTCTCCTAGACAGCCTGATCCCCCATCTCCACAAAGGGAGCGATAAGCCCGAAGGAATGAGCAGCAAGCTCTCCCGCACCACCATGCTGGTGTTCGCGGTGACGCTCCACAACCTCCCGGAAGGCATGGCGGTAGGCGTAACCCTTGCCGGGGCGCTGCTTGGAAATACCGGAATCACTATGGCGGGGGCATTCGTACTGTCCGTCGGGATTGCCATACAAAATTTCCCCGAGGGGGCCATCATCTCCATGCCATTAAGGAGCGAGGGGATGACCCGCAGGAAATCCTTTTTTGCCGGAGTGCTCTCAGGCATCGTAGAACCTTTAGGCGGCGCAGCCACTATCTTTCTGGCTGAACACATCACGCACATCCTCCCGTACATGCTGGCATTTGCGGCAGGGGCCATGATCTATGTGGTTGTGGAGGAGCTGATACCAGAATCCCAGAACGGGGAACATTCAAACATAGGAACTATCGGCGTAGCGTTTGGATTCACTCTGATGATGATCCTGGACGTAGCGCTCGGGTAAAGCCATGCGGCTTTCCCATGCACTAAAATCAGCGGACGGTATCAAAGGTAAAGCACTTATCTTTGATACCGTCCGTCTAACAATCGTCTTACTTTCTTCTATTCTTCTACAATTCCAGCTTTTCTTTCCACTCCGTCTCTTTGAATCCCGTCAGGACAAAGTCCCCGCCTACCAGAACCGGGCGTTTTACCAGCATCCCGTCCGTGGCAAGCAGTTCATACACTTCCTCCTCCGACATCCCAGGCAGCTTATCCTTAAGCCCCAGTTCCCTGTACTTCATGCCGCTGGTATTGACAAACCTCTTTATCCCAAGGCCACTCTTTCTATGCCACAAAGAAAGTTCCTCCTTCGTGGGGTTCTCCTCCACAATATGACGCGCGTCAAATGCAACACCCTGTTCTAAAAGCCAGGCTTTTGCCTTTTTACACGTACTGCACTTCGGGTATTCCAAAAATAAAATACTCATAACTCCTCCTTAAAGACCTTAACTCTATCCAAACCACTGCAAACCACTGCATGCCTTTCCATCACTCTTAGCAGCCGACACAACCCACGCCGTTCTAAAGAATCTGATCGAATGACACCGCCTCCGAGACCGTGATATCCGCCGCCGCAATTCCTCCGGAAAAATCCGCTCCCACAGCAATCGTATCCACCGGCATAGAGATATCTGCCGGGGCAGCATACGGCGAATAATTCAAGTAACGCTCTTCCTCATCCCTGTTCCTGAACTGGAACGCATGGTTCACATCCGCCAAATGGCCCTCCACAGCGATTCCCCTGTCGGCAATCTTCCGCGCATTGCGTTTTTTCTGCAATTCAACTTTAAGTTTCTCCGCTTTTTTCTTCTCCGCCGTCTTCTTTTTCTTAATCTTCGTAAGCTCCTCTTCATTCAGGCGGCGTATCTTGCGGCTCCCTCTGACCAAAAGCTTTTGGATTGAGCTAATCGCCGAGCGCGCCTTTGCCTGTTCCTTCTGATTCCCGAGGCTCGCCACCATCCGAAGCGACGCCATGCTGCGGCGTGCTTCTCCCATGGCAGACTGCACCTGGCCCCTGGAACTGGCTCCCGCCACCTTGGCATAAAGCCCGGACACGGAAAACGCAGATGACGACACTTTGATGCGGCTCTTGTTCTTTGCCGCCTTCATCTCCTCCGTCATCTTGTTCATCTGCTCAATCACACGCTTTTCTTCCGCATACGGGTCATCCTTTTCCTCCTGCCCAAAGGCAGGCTCCTTTGCCGCCCACATCCGCACTTCGTCTTCCCCGACATATGCTCCCTGGGCAAGAAGACCCTCACTGTCCTTGGAAAGCTGCGACAGCACCTGCCGCAGAATCGTCTTTCCCTTTTCTAACGATTCTGCGTCTGCTCCCATCTGCTCCAGCCACTCGGCCGATATAATAAGGTGCTTTCCGCTGCCAAGTCCGGCCGCCGTCGCCGCCAGATTATCCGCATCTATCCCTGTCCCGATAACAATATGAACCTTCGAAAAATCTTTCTGTAAAGTGGCAAGCTCCTCAAGCACCGCTTTTCTAAGCACCGTCTGTTTCGGCCAGCCCACAGAGAGCGTAAACTCATCTTTCGCAGTTTCCGTCCTTCCGGCCGTCTGCTCCGCAGGAATCTCCGCCTTCGGTGATGCCGCCTGGATATTCTTACCCGCGATTTGAGACACCGCACCGTTTATCCTGCTCATCGAATCCCTCCCATACTTTGATACATTTGATTGCTCCGCACTTTATGCTCCCGCAATCCTAAAACAACACGATTCTTTCTATATTATATATCGTCCGGTTTGCAGAAAAACTAACCGGCACAGCAGATATTCTGCTGCGCCGGACTATCTTAAATCGCATTTTTATTTTCCTCATTTTCTATTATGACACACGCTTCGCCTGCCAGCTCCTCTGCCTCCTCCGCAGTCATTTCATTGTTTTCCGTCCACTCCCTGGCACGTTTAAGCTCCTCATCTATAGCTTTTTTAGCCTTGCCCTCGATCTCCGGGGGCGCCGGCTCCACTTCCTGCCCCTTTTTCCAAATCTCAAGCTTCTCTCCCCCTTTTCCTTCCAGGTAAATAGCCGAGTTCTCACGTACCTCAAGCTCTCCATAGTCTCCCCTCTCTTTCCCTGAAAGGGGATAGACATAGGAAACTCTCTTTATGGGAATCGCATTAAAATCCAGCGGAGCACTCTCCAGCCCGAAAAATCCCTCGTACACGCCGGTATATCCTTCTTTTTTGTCATAAACCTCCTGCAGATTGCCCGCATAAGTAGTGTGGCACTTTTTCTCCGGTTCTACAGTAATATACAGATATCCGTTTTTTAGCTGGTAAAGCTCTGTAACGTGCACATCCTCCACCTTGGCCCGGAGATCGAATATAGGAAGTTTCCCCAGCCATCCCATATAAGAACCCGTCAGCCCTTCCAGCACAAAGAGTAGGAAAATGAAACCTGCCGCTACCACTGCAATTTTACGGCCCTGATTCTTCGATATCTCCTTCTTCGCACCTTTGATGACCGAAACTTCCGCCTCCCTCATCTTTTCCTCAGATAAAAGCTCTTCCTTTTCCTCCGCAATCTTCTCCTCGGGAATCCCTTCCCTTAACGCGTCATAATATCCCTGGCACTCCTCGCACCCGGCAAGATGCTCCTCTACCATACTCTTACTCTCTTCACTGCACACATTATCCACATACAGCGGCAGCAAATCTTTATTAACATTACATGGAATCCTGCTCATATTATACCTCCTTTACATCATCTGCTCTCTGATCTTAAGCTTTGCCCTGTGGTACGTGACCCTCGCCCAGCTCTCACTCTTCTCAAATATCTCCCCAATCTCCCGGTAAGACAGCTCCCCCAGTGTCCTCAGGCCGAACACTTCCTTGTACGGCTCCTCCAGGCAATGAAGTGCCTTATAGATAGAGATCACCTCTTCCCGCCGGATGGCAGCCGACTCGGCGTTTCCTTCCTCCGCCCGGGGGCTTTCCGCCAACCCTTTCTTTATCGTCTCAAACCTCTTCTTACGGCGGATGTCGTCAATATAAAGATTCTTGGCAATCTGGCACAGCCACGACTTTACCGAACAGTTTCCTTTAAAATTGTCAATCTCCTTTAGCGCCTTAAAAAAAGTTTCCTGGGTGACATCCTCTGCCATAGCCGGATTCCCGCTCATGGCAAGCACAAAAAGATATACATCTTTAAAAAAACGTTCATAGATGTCCTCAAAATCTATCTTCACTCCATCACCCCTCTTTCCTTAAAGTTATCTTATCAGATACACAAAAAACAGATCCTGCAAGTCTTATTTTACTAATTAGACGAACGATATATATATCCGTTACAAGTTTTTTCACTTTTTATTAAAATACAAGGAGATTACCCTGTCATTGGCAATCTCCTTGTATTTTAATAAAAATTACAGATGCATTTTATCGCCTTACGGAAGAAGCGCCTTCACCATCTTCGCGTCAAAAGTTACCGTCTCCACATGATCTACCTCTATCTGATACAGCGCATTGGCAGCGATATGCTCGGCAGCCTGTTCAAGATCACGGATTCCGTTCGTATTTTTATAGATATCAATCACCGCTTCAAGGCCATCCGCAGTTAATACACACTCATGTTCATGCATTCCGATCCGCTTCATCACCTTGGGAAGCGCATATCTGGAAAAGATTACTTTCTTTTCTTCCATCGTATAATCCGGAATCTCAATAACAGCAAAACGCGACATCAAAGGCGCGCTGATCTGCGCCCTGTCATTGGCAGTTGCAATCGGATAAACGCCGCCTGTCGGAATCATACATTCAATGTAATTATCTGTAAATCCAAGATTGTCAAGCAATGTCAAAAGGACATCTGCCGGATTGCCGTTTCCCTTTCCTGCAGCTGCCTTGTCAAGCTCATTGATAATAAAGACCAGGTTCGATTCTCCCGCCATAGAAAATGCTTCCATAATAATTCCCGGCTTTGCATTGGCGTAGATTCTAGAGCTCCCGGTAAGCTGCTCCGGATCATTGATAGAACTCATATCCAAGGTTGTCCATGGCAGCTTCAAAATACGTGCCACCGCATACGCAATCTGGGATTTCCCGGTTCCTGCCGGCCCGATCAGGAGAAGTCCATATGCCGGCAGAGTATGGGTTCTGTTAATCTGGATGATCGTCTCGATGATCCTTTGCTTCACACGTTCCATACCATAGAGTTCTTCGTCTAAGATCTGACGCGCCTCCTCCACATCTATCGTCTCAAAATAATTGCTCTTCCACCGGACATTCATCATAATAGAGAGCGCGCGCTGGGCATGGCGGCGCTCCTCCTGCGACACTTCACTGGAGCGCGCTACAGTCAGGTTCCTTCTCGCCCACAGACGGATGTTGTCCGGAAGCGTTCTTCCTGCACAGTTCATAAAATCTGTAATACTCTGAATGCTGGTAAGCTTCATACTATCGCCAGTCTCTTCTTTATCTTCATCCTCTGCCTCGTCCTTCGGCGCATGACTTGAAAGAAGACGTTCAATCATAAACTGCAAAAAGCCATCCTCCGCGGAAAGCTTAACAGCTCCGCCAAAAGCAATTTCCCGTATCTTATATACAATATATCTATCCTCCTGTACCACACCTGAAAGCCGCACATTGATACGGTTTTCACCCAGCCACTTCAAAAGGCTCACAAAACGGGCGTCAATCTGTAAGATATCCGCACTCACAACTCCCTCTTCCCCTTTTAATTCAAAAGCAGTTCTATTGGCCGGATTGGTAAACACTCCACAGGAGTGGTGTTTCAGTCCCGCATGGCTGTTGTCCAGGACAAGCATCGGATGCGTTACAGATGCCTCCGACTCATTTGTCCGAAGTATCGTGTATGTACATTCTGATACTTTTTCTTTTTCCGGCGAGTTTTTAAAATCAAATACTGGCATGACATGTTCCTCCCTAATTTTTCTTTAACGCTTTAAAGAGTAATGCTAACGATACCGTAAGCAAAATATGTGAAATACCCGCAACACCTGAAATCGCAGCGTCAGCCCCTCTTGAAAGCTCCGCACCCTGAACTTGCAAAACACCTCTCACAAGCATCATACATGCCATAAACGGGAGTGATATATTATAAAGCTTAAAAAACTGTTTAAAAGTCTTATCTTCCATCAAACTGCGCTCTTGATTGCAAAAAAGCGCAATCACAAGAAACAATGCCATACCAAGTACAAACAAATGCGCGTGAACAAACCGCAGCATCGTCTCCCCCGAATACCCGCTCATTTTCGTAAATTCTCTGTAAAACACGCCCGCCGCAATCGCCAGTCCAAAATAAATCATAGATGTGTTCAAAAGTTTTCTCTTCATTGGTTTTCCTCTCTTCCTTTTGTCATCATTTTGAATCCAACGATATATTAACCCACATCTATGTAATAATCAATATATCTTAATGAAAACTTCGTATAAAACATACGTGCATTGTAATTCGCTCAAAACCATGACCTTCCTTATTTATTCAAACAATCCAATCACAGTAGCTTGCTGGGGAATATGATTTTTAGCCGACTTAATAAATTTATGACAACCAAAAGAAATCTGACGCATGTACATAATCTTCTGCCAATTCGGACAATTCGGGCAAACCTTGGTTTTAGGTGAAAACCATGCTATACTTTCATTCGTTGCAAGCCTACAAAAACCAAGGTCTTACGGGGCTTGCCGCCGATTTCCGTCGTTACGGGAAGATAACAAAGACATCCGCCGGATATCTTTGTTCCCCGCTAAGGCGCGTGTGTTCGAGACCTTCCACACGTAAAACAAAACTTTAAAACCGATGATTTTATAATACATCATCAACGCTTAACATCCCCGGAAATCCGCATTTTCCGGGGATGTCCTTTTTATCATGGCTTATCAATACATATGCAATTCCGGACAAATTCCGGACAAATATTCAGAAGTCAAGACCATCTTTTCACCGCGTAATCAGCATCTTAAAATCGGTATGGTTCCAGCATATAAATCGGTATGGTTTCTACATTTTTATCCTTCCCGCCTTTTGTATCTCCCTTCAGGTACAACAGCTTACCTGCTTTTCCACTTTGCAGCGCTTTCATTGCTGTCGCTGCCGTACCTTTCCCTGCTTTGACTTCTATTAAATATCTCAAATCCGTTTTTAAACTCTGTGCAACAAAATCTATCTCCCCACCCTTATACGTTGCGAATGCCGGAGTTTCAAACGTAATCTCAGGCGGAAAGTCCTGACGCTTTTTCAAATTAATATATACATAGTTCTCATTCAGCGTTCCAGCCAGCACACGAGCATCCGTTCCTGTCAGTCTAAGATAATAATTCGCCACTCCAAGATCCATGAAATAACATCTACTTGCAGGCTTAAATTCTAAAATATCCATTTCTGTAATCTTCGCACAGAAACCAATGATACCGGAAAAATACAGCCAGCTTATCGCCCGGTTGCAAACCGCTTTTGTAATCTTACTAGAATAATCCTTGGTCACAATCTTTTGTAGTTCTTCACTGATGCTATCCTCGGCAAGGCCCTTTTTCTCTCTGTTTAAAATCCGGCAAATAGAAAGAAAAATCTGTGTAAATACCCGGTTATCCAAAATATCCGTAAAATACCGGATGGATTCATTCATAAACGTATCAATAATTTTGACAAGTTCTCCCTGCGCCTCTTGTTCATCTTTTGTAATCAGATAAGTTTCCACCACTTTCGGATACCCGCCAATCCGGCAGTATATATTATAAATCGCTTTCAGATCAGCATAAACATCCTTTTCGCAGTTTCCTTTTGTCACCTTACAATAGTCTTCATAAAGTTCTTCATCATACGCCTGCAAAAACTCTTCATATGAAAGTGTATATATCGTAAGTTTAGTCACATCACCGCTGGAGTACCTGAACTCCGGTTCATACACCCGCCCTAGATAACTCCCGGTTACAATAAAATGACACTTAAACTGCCTTGTAAATTCCCGGATTCGATTATAAATTTCCGCCGATTCCTGAATTTCATCTATTATAATAACCGTATCGTCTGTATCTTGAAATTGTGGCTCATACAATAAAAAGGCTTCATGAAGCGGGCGCTCTGGCCTTTTCGTTCCGGGTTTCCATGACACCGCCTGCTCATAACATTCCATAAATTGTTTTCCACTCAGTTCAAAAAGGTTAATATATATTTTTTGATTAAAATACTCATCCGCAAATTTATTAATGAGGTATGTTTTTCCAACCTGCCTTGCCCCGCCGACTTCCAGTGTACTACGGATACCGCTCTTTTTCCAATTTATAAGACGTTCATATACATTGCGTTTCAGATACATAATTCGTCTCCTCTCTCAATACACTCATTATATCAAAACTTCTCTTTCTATACATCACTTAATTTTTTCTTTCATATACAAATCTTAGACAGATTTCGGGCAAAATTATGGGAACAAAACCTTATCTAGTTCCCAAACTCTGCTTGTTTAGTACTAACACTTCCTTGAAATCCGCTTACGATTTTATCCATTTCTTCCGCTCCTACTACGATTATATCCTAAGCATATCTTTTTGTATACGCTCAATCCAGATTCCTTATGCATGCTTTCATCTTTTCACCTGCTTTATATGCTAAGGCAAAACCAATGTCTTATGGGGCTTTCTCGGTGTGTGAGTTCGTGACCCTCCCCACGTAAAACAAAACCTGAAGTTTCATGATTTTATTATTACTTACCATAAAGAAAACATCTTGATTTGTCAATTGTATCAGATGTGAAAGTTATTGTTTGGCTTTAGTTAATTCAATCGCTTCTTTCCCGGATAAATGTTCAATAGAGAATTCTATCATGCATAAAAGTTTCCATTCTTTTTCAATTTCTGCATTGCGTTCTGTTTCATTACCAGCGGGATAGTATTTGTTTGCTAAACTATCTATTGCCTTTTTGATTTCCATTTCATTTTCCATAATATGAATATTTCCAAAAGCAATAACACTTCTATAATAAGTGGTATATTCTTCGGGTATAATATTATCTTGATCAATTACGCAAAAGGAGGCTTTGGAGCATTTATTGATTGCGTCTATTTTATGACCGCTTTTAGCACTGTGGAAGTATAGTTTAGAATTACAATACACATAACTGATTGGGATAGCATATGGATAGTTATGATCGCCCAATAATGCCAGTACACCAGATGTACCTTTATTCAGAATTTCAATACATTCATCAACGGATAACATTTGTTTTTTCCTTCTCATTTCTCTAAACATTTTTCTTACCTCTTTCAGATTTCCTACACAAATACAAAAAGCGTCAGAACTTTCTATCTTCTATGACCTAACGATAGAAAGTCTGACGCATAATCTCTTTACCCGGTGGCAAAAGAGCAACGTTGTTTCCCGTATGATATTATATATCCAAACAGCTTAAAAGGCAATACCAAAAGTGAAAAATGACATTCAACATGTAACAGTTCAGCCTACCAACGTCAAAAAGGAGAATTTTAAAAAGTTTTCATCAATGGTTATCCACAAAAAAAGAAGGAGATTTTTTCAATTGCTAGGATTTCCAAATTTTTGTGGATAATTTTACGTCTAATACCCTTTAAACATACTTTTTTGAGACACATAAAAAAAGTTATCCACTTTTATGCATTATTACAGAAATTTTTTACACCGTCATTTTGACGAATTGATTTTGGGAAGAATTTTTCTTTTCTTTCTATTTCTGATAAACTATGTTTATCAGAAATGTGTGGAAGGAGATGTCCTATGGGAAGAAACAGTGATTATAATAACGGAATGTATCAACAGCTTATGGAAATCATGGGACGTCTGGATTCTGTTGAAAAAGAACACAAGCAGGAAGTAAAAGAATTAAAAGTGGAAATAGCTGATCTGAAAAAAGAAAATAAAATCCTACGTGAAAAAAACCAGTTACTAACAGAAGACAATGCACGTCTAAAAAGCATTATCAATAACGACAGTTCGAATACTTCGCGCCCACCATCAACGGACCAGAAGGGCGTAAAACCTGCCAATACCTACAATGGGAGAAAGAAAACAGAGCGTAAACCAGGAGGGCAAAAGGGGCATGCCGGAACTACGCTTACTAAAGCCAAAATAGAAGAAAAGATTGCATCTGGAAAATGCCGGCATGAGATTCAGACAGTTGGCAATGCCTCCGGCAGAAAGTATGTTACAAAGTATGTTGTTGATTTAAAAACAGAAGCCGTTATCACAGAAATCCGTATCTACGCAGATGAAAGAGGAAAAATCCATATTCCTCCGGAATATCGCAGTGATGTTATTTATGGTGCCAATGTAAAAGCATTGGCAGTGTCCCTTTACAGTGAAGGAGTCATGTCCAACGACCGGATTGCCTTCTTTTTGAATGCTGCAAGTAATGGAGAGCTGGAATTATCAGAAGGAAGTGTCTACAGCTTCTGCAGGAATTTTGCGCAATCTTCGGAAAAGAGCATCTCAAATTTGAAAAACGAACTGTTGAATCAGAGTATTGTGGCAACCGATGCCACAACAATAACTGTCAATGGGAAGCAGAATTATATACGTAATTTTAGCAGAAAAAACACCGTGGTATATCAGGCCATGAAAAGTAAATCCATAGATGCGTTGGAGAAATTAGACTTTTTGTGCCAGTATAGCGGCACACTCCTGCATGATCATGAAACAGCATTGTATCATTTCGGAACGGAACATGCAGAATGCAATGTACACATTATTCGTTACCTGAGAAAAAATACAGAAGAAAGCGGAAATGCATGGTCAAAGGAAATGATAGCGTTATTGTGCGAAATGAACAAGCTGCGAAAAGGATTTATGGAACAGGGTGTCGCTGCATTGCCAGATGAAACGATAACGGAATATGAGAAAAAATATTTTTCACTGCTGCAAAAAGGGAGGGAAGAGAACAAAAAAACTACACACAGGTACGCAAAGCAGGAAGAACAGGCACTGTTAAACAGACTGGAAAAGTACAGTCATAATCATCTTTTATTTCTGCATGATTTTTCCGTTCCTTTTGATGACAATATTTCGGAAAGAGACCTGCGAAAAGCAAAAAACAGGCAAAAAATGGCAGGTGGATTTCGAAAAGAAAGTGGTCACGAGATGTACTGCTCTATTATGAGCATAATAGAGACCTTGAAAAAAAGGGAAATGGATTTGATCGAAAATATAAAGAAGATATTTATGGGCACACCGGCTATATTTTAGCCGGTGCTAAACCTGTAGAAATAATTAATAGGCTGAACTGTTACTTCAACATTGTTTTTATAATTTATTTGTAAAATATGAAATTCTCCTGAACCAAATGAATGGATAGTTTAATTCGGGGGAAGTTTTCTTTGCTTCCATTTGGAAATATGGTATAATTAAGCATGGAAAATGATGGAAAACTGCCAATTACAGTATAAAACGAAAGTTAAAATTAGGAGGCGACTATGGAACTTAGAAAGTTGGATTACGCTTTGACTGTCTGTAAAGTTGCATCACAATGTGATATTGATTTAAATAAGGAGTTTTATTTCATCGGAAAAACGGATGAAGAATATTCGTTAGTGTGTATTACTGAAGATACACCTGTAAATACGTTGGAACGAGAGGATGGATGGAAAGGATTAAGAATACAGGGAATATTGGATTTTTCAATGATTGGTATTCTCTCTCAACTGGCTGATATTCTTGCAGAGAACAAAATCGGAATATTTGCTGTATCAACTTTTAACACGGATTATATTCTTGTGAAAGAGGAAAACTTTGACAGAGCTTTAAAAGCATTAGCTTCTGCCGGATATGATATCGTCTGATATAAGTCGAAGATTTTGTTATGTAGTTTCCGAGGTGTTTTTGTCTGTCCTGTTTCATCTTGCAGCAGGCAGATTCGGGCAAAATTCAGGCAAACCTTGATTTTAGGTGAAATCCATGCTATACTTTCATTCGTTGCAAGCCTACAAAAACCAAGGTCTTACGGGGCTTGCCGCCGATTCCCGCCGTTACGGGAAGATAACAAAGACATCCGCCGGATCTCTTTGTTACCCGTTAAGGCGCGTGTGTTCGAGACCTTCCACACGTAAAACAAAACTAAAGGAGAACAAGATCATGAAAAACAAAAACGTAACTTTCTTAACCCAGGCGGCTATGATTGCCGCTATCTATGTGGTGCTGACACTACTGTTCCGGCCAATCTCTTTCGGAGAGATTCAGGTACGCATCTCCGAGGCTCTCACCATACTGCCGCTCTTTACCCCAGCCGCTGTACCGGGAGTATTTGTAGGCTGCCTGATTGCCAACATTATCGGAGGCGGCATCCTTCCGGACATTATTTTCGGAAGCCTGGCGACACTTATCGGAGCTGTACTGACATACCGGCTCAGGGAACATACGCCGCTTTTGGCACCTCTTCCCCCGATTGCGGCCAATACGGTCATCGTGCCTTTCGTCCTGTTCTACGGGTACGGCGTTAATCTGCCGATTCCTTTTATGATGCTTACGGTTGGCATTGGAGAAGTGCTTTCTTGCGGAGTGCTGGGGCTTTTATTATTCTCCGCCCTCAAACGGTACAAAACTATTTTATTTCGTCCAACCCCGGTCTAATCCGATATTGGAAAAATAACAGCAGGTAAACGCTATCTGCCCTGAACCATGAATAAAGAGGCATACCGCATGTCCCAAAACATACGGTATGCCTCTGCTTTATTGTTTTATAATCTCCTGACGTTCGCTATGCAATATAAGTATGCCCGCTTTCCTCCGTCATTTCCTCCATCTCTTTCAGAGAAGCGGTATGCCTTTCTCCATCATCAGCATCTATATACGTAATTCTCGTCTCCGTATAACCCACCAGTATAATCGCCTCATTCACGTTTTTCATCGCTATTACCGGTCTGTCCTGGTTAATAATATACAGCAGCTCCTCTGGCGTACACCCTGTCAGATCCAACCCTGTCCCGCCATTAATCTGCGACACAACATCCAGCGGAGCCGTTCCTGCGTTGAGTTGTTTTCTCATCTTTTCAATCAGCGAACTCTTCCCGCTAATCGCGTAGCGCAGATCACGATTCCCTCGCTCCCAGATATATTCCTGTCTGTCAGAAACCACAACGCCATTATACTCGTTTGCCTGTATCACGGCATCCCCTGCCTTTTCGGTAATTCCCTGCAATTCTCCATACCCGTACACCAGATAATGCTCTTCCTTTGATTCCTCGTCAAAAGAAAAGACTCTCGACTTTTCAAACAACGCCTGCTTGGGAAGAAGCACTTTCGGCTCTTGGTTTTCAATCCCGTCTCCATAGACGATTCGCATCTGCCGCTGTTTCAGGGAAGTAGTATAAGAACTAAGTGTAATATTACTCTCCTCAACTTTTTCATTGTTCGTAATGTATTCCTCAATAATCGGATTGTATACATTGCCGCTTTTAGCTACCCGATTGAGCGTAATCATATTGCCGTCAAACTGAGTGCTAAGAATATATGTCCCCTCGCTCTCATACGTCTTGACAACTTTTCCTTTACTGCTCTGTATCTCAATCCGGCACATCGGCGTAATACTCTCTCCGGATAATGTAGTTCCCTCATCTTCTTTCCGTGTAATACCGTATACAAAATCCGTATCCATAAATCCCAGAGGCACGATATTCTGGCCCTCTTCACACTCCACCGTCCGTTTCTTTCCGCTGGCAAATGTAAGCACCTTTACTTCTCTGGACGTATCCTGCTGTTTTCCGCTCCGATACGCCATACGTGTACCGTCCTCCGATATGATATACTGTCCGTCCTTCAGATCATTAGCCAGCTCAAACATCCTGCCCTTGCCAACCTCAATCTGATAAAGCGTCCCGTCCGTCAACACATACATGGTATCCCGCGCCACACTGTAGCAAATCAGTTTACCAAGCTCCAACGCTACATGTCCGTAGGATTTTCTGGTAGAGATAAATGATTTTTCCTCTACACATCCTTCTGCAGCATTATAATAGTATACGGCAACGCCTACTTCCCCCTCATGCTCGCCCCGGTTCATATACCCATATACCGCAAAGGAGAAATTACCCTTCTTATCTATATCCAGGAGTTTTATCTGATGCTGCGCCGTCAGGTTCCTATCGTCCTTACCCTCACCGGACGTAAAGCTGAATACAAGTGACAACTCGTCTGCTTTCTTGTCATAATACCAAAGCTCATCTGCCTGCACAAATGCCACCCGCGCTCCGCTTTTATCGGCCATATACGGCGTATCCGGGTTCGCGATGCCAAGCAATACTCCTTTTTCATTCAGCACCTTCTTTGCTGCGTCAAAAATCTGTTCCATCGTCCTGTCATAATCCAGCAAAAGCACCCTCTTATTTTCCGGCTTATAACGGATGCGGAAGAATTCCTTTACTTTATATACATCTTCCTCATTTTCCTCACCCTTGCCGCGAATCTGATACTGGAGCTGAACCGAGCAGGAGGTGCTGTTGATCTCTTTTATCATCCATCTCTCACTACCCTCTACACGCGGTTCTAAATCCCCCCATGTCACATGCTCGTAGTCGGAATGAATCGTCACATGCTGCAGCGTAGTATTGTCTCCTGTCTCATCCGGCTCAATTGCCGTACCGATACCGACACCCTCCATCTTTATCAGAGAATTCTCATGAAAATCCTTTATATAATTCAGATATTCCAGTATATGCTTATCCTTATCATCCACAATCCTTGTATAATAGTAAACGGACTTCCCCTGCGCAAGCTTCAGCACAATCTCAAGAACCCTCTCCTCAGCAATTACCGTCAAATCCTGCATAGCCACTGATACGGATTCTCCCGGGCTCTCCACCTCAGCCTCTAAAAGCTTTTCTTTTCCATCCAGAGAAAATATTTTAAACTGCACACTGCTGATTTCATTATCGTAGGGGGTCAGTTCAACCTCAATTTTACCGTTAGCCACCGGCGTAATCGTATCGCGCAGAGACGAAGTTTCCATCTCCTGCACATACCCGGGCACACAATTTATAGTATACCCATTACTGGAAAATGAGACCTGCGGAAGCGTAGCCCTGTCCATATCCGCCGTCATACTTCCTTTGCCCCGGTTCGTATAATATCCGAATACCGTTGATGAAATTATAAATATTGCAATTAAAAGAATCGCTTCCTGCAGATATCTCTTTAGCTTTCTCCTGTTCATTCTCTACCCTCTTATCTATTTGACAGCCTGCCAAGCATCGGCGATACATGAAAGAATTCTTCGCAGGCCCTTATACTCTCCCCGGCGCATTTTTTACCCGACTGACTTTCTGATTTGACTGCCCGGAGCAATATATTCTTCGGCGTATGTTCCATATCAATAAATTCCAGCACCTGTACGTGATATCCCGCTCTCTCCAGATACTGCGCCCGCAGTCCATCCGTTAAAAGCGCCGCCATACGCTCTTTTAAAATTCCATACTTTAACACTGGTTCAAGCGCCAGCAGCCGCTTGTCCCCACATTTTTCAGTCCTCTCTATCTGCCCGTTCAGTTCATGCTGGCAACAAGGTACCGACAGGATAACCCTCGCATCCCACTCTATGGCTTTCGCCAGTGCATAATCCGTGGCCGTGTCACAGGCATGAAGCGTAACCACCAGGTCTACTTGACTGCCGCCTGTATAATCTGCAATATTACCCTTCATAAACGTCAACTTTTCGTAGCCATATTTAACCGCCAGTTCACTGCAATTCCTGATGACCTCCTCCTTGAGATCCAGACCGATAATACGGATGTCATACCCCTTAAGCTCATGTAGATAATAGTACATGGCAAATGTCAGATAAGACTTTCCGCAGCCGAAATCAAGCACCGTAATCTCCCGTCCTTTCGGAAGCTGCGGCAGGACATCTTCGATAAATTCCAGGAACCGATTAATCTGCCGGAATTTATCAAACCTCGCGTTTATAATCTTGCCTTCCTTCGTCATCACTCCAAGATCGATAAGGAAAGGAACCTCAATCCCTTCTTCTAAGATATATCTCTTTTTCCGGTTATGTGAAAGGTTTTTTACAGGCGTTGACGAAACATTTTGTTTCTTTTTAACTGTAACCTTACCTTTTTTGCTTACCAATACCGTATACAATTCAGTACCGCTCTCCAACTGCATCTGCCGGAAATTTTCCATATATTCTGCAAGCCTGTCCGCAGCCCTGTCTGCATCCAGATTCTCATGGAATGCCTGATTGTTCCGAAACATCTCAATCTGGAACATCAGCCGTCCCTTTTGCCTCACCGGGCGCACTTTCGCCTTTGACGCCTGCCCTTTATCCCTTGGATTGCTCAAGACAGCAGATACAAAGTCCTTATTCAGCTTTTCCTTTAAGATACGTGTTAATTCATCCATCTTTCCTGACCACCCGGTTCATTTATTTAAAATAAGTTTATACTATCCCGCAATCCGTGTCAATGACAAGGATTTTATACTTTTGCACAGAAAACAGCGCAGATAATCGCAAAAATTCTATACGGCATATGCTGAATAGACGAGGCGATAGTGCTATAATAAGCATATATTGTAGCAGAAAGCAGGTAATCATTGTGGACAAATTAGATATAAAGCTGTGGACACTTGCAGCGAGAGGGCAGCTCGTCCCTGACCGTTCGCTCTTGAAAACTTCGGCGCAGATTAAAAAGATTAAAAAAAGTGCCGCCTTAAATACTGCGGTGCTTGACCATGTAGCCGAGCATATTCATGCAGGCATGAATACGGAAGAAATAGACCGGCTTGTCTATGACTTCACTACAAAGCATGGCGGCATTCCGGCGCCTCTTCACTATCAGGGTTTCCCAAAGAGCGTATGCACCTCCATCAACAATGTCATCTGCCACGGCATCCCGGACAAATACGAATTTTTAGAGGACGGAGACATTGTGAACATAGATGTCTCGACCATTTTGGACGGCTATTATTCCGACGCCTCCCGGATGTTTATGATTGGAGACCCCTCTCCCGAGGCCAGGCAGCTCGTGCGCGTATCAAGAGAATGTGTAGAACTCGGTCTTAAAGCTGCAAAGCCATGGGGACACTTAGGCGATATCGCCCATGCAATCAACACTCACGCCCAGCGACACGGCTACTCCGTCGTAGAAGACATCGGCGGACACGGAATCGGCCTTGAATTTCACGAGGACCCTTTCGTCAGCTATGTCACGCCAAAAGGGACAGAGATGGTACTTGTACCCGGTATGATGTTTACCATCGAGCCTATGATTAATGAAGGAAGCTGTGATTTCTTCGTCGATGAAGATAACGGCTGGACAGTATATACCATTGACGATGGCCTGTCCGCCCAGACGGAATACATGGTTCTCGTAACCGAGACCGGTATAGAAGTATTGTCAAAATAAATTTACGGTTCAGCAATCACCAGATAGCTGAACCGTTTTTATTCTGTATCACTCACATAATTTTAACTGATATTCTCCACTACCAGCGCCGACTGCGCGCCCATATTTACTACCATCTCTCCGCTGCGGACCAGATATTCATCACGAGATACCGTATACCCCTTTACATAAGAATACATAAGCCTTTGCATCTTTCCTCTCATCGGCACTCCGATTCTCCAGACAGGAACAGTTACCTCCGCAAAGTCACTGTGATTATTAATAATTACAACAATCTGTTCATCCTCTGTAAAACGCCCATAGGCAAGTATATTATTCTCCTCGCATAAAAGCTGTATCGAACCGTTGCGCAGTGCCTGGCTGTTTTTATGGATGCGTATCATATCACGGTGAAAATCTATCAATTCCTGGTTCTCATTCCCCCACGGATAAGTACGTCGGTTATCAGGATCGGTAAACCCACATACGCCCGCCTCATCTCCATAGTAGATCGTCGGCGCTCCAATCCATGTCATCTGCATAACAACCGCCTCACGCATAACCGCAAGATTCACATATTCCTCCGCCGCTTCCGGCCCTTTTTCTGCAACCCTGCCTACCACATGGTTCGTCCTTGTAAGGAATCTGGAATGGTCATGGTTGGATAATTCATTCATCGCCACCTCCAGAGACGGCGTGAGCATTCTTGACATGTAATGATTCATAGAACTCTTAAAATATTCCGCATTGCCGAGAAGATCTTCATTTTTCTCATCACTGTGCTTTTCCATGCCGGTCAGAAACCAGGTAAGCGGTTCCATAAACGCATCGTAATTCATCACACTGTCCCACTCATCACCCTGAAGCCAGCTGCTCGGATCTCCATAATGCTCCGCGAGTATCAGCGCATTTGGATTCGCCTCCTTAACCACTTTTCGGAATTTCTTCCAAAATTCATGATTATATTCGCTGCTGTGGCCCAGATCAGCCGCCACATCCAGACGCCACCCATCCACATTGTACGGCGGAGACACCCATTTTTTTCCAACCTTTAAGATATATTCCTCAAGTTCCTCTGAACCTTCATAATTAAGCTTCGGCAGCGTATCATGGCTCCACCAGCCGTCATAGGTTCCATTATACGGCCATCTTCCGTCTGCGTTATCTCTAAACTCAAAGTAACTCCGGTATGGACTTTCCGCACTTATATATGCACCTGGGGCATACTCTTCCTGATTTTCATAGATACGCTCCCTGTCCATCCATTTGTTAAAAGAACCACAGTGATTGAATACACCGTCAAGAATTATCTTCATCCCTCTTCGATGAAGTTCTTCCACAAGCTTTACAAACAATTCATTGCTGGCCTCCAGATTCTTAAGACTGGCAACCCTTTTCTGGTATTTTGTCGCATTGACATTATCCCGATCTCCGTCAGCGAGAACTTCACCGCCATCATCAACAATTACGCCAAAATGAGGGTCTATATAATCATAATCCTGAATATCGTACTTATGGTTAGAAGGCGAGACAAATAACGGATTAAAATATAGAACCTCAACTCCAAGCTCCTGCAAATAATCCAGCTTATCCATCACCCCCTGAAGGTCGCCGCCATAAAACTCTCTAACCCCCATAGTATCAGGATATTTGTTCCAGTCTGTCACCTTCCGGCTGTAGTCTCCGATATAGAAATACTCGTTCGTCTCCACGTCGTTCGACGGGTCGCCATTGTAAAAACGATCCGTGTAGATCTGGTACATAACAGCGCCCTTCGCCCACTCCGGCGTAGAAAAACCCGGGACAATCCGAAAGTCATACAGCCCGGAACGCACTTCTGCCACACCGCACCGATTAAAATAGCATACCTGCTCTTTATCCGAGATTTCAAAGCAATAGCTAAACGGCTCCTCTCCAAGCTTCCAATCAATAGAATAGTAATCAAATTCACCTTCTACTGATTCTTTACTTATATTATATCTGTCCTCGCCGACGACAAGGCAGACGCGCACCGCGTCCTCTTTTGCCGTCCGAAATCTCAATGTCACTATCTGGTTACAGTCCGGCTCCTGCGGTGATACATACCACCTGGAGCCATCGCAAAATAATGCTTGTTTATTCATGTGTTCTCGTCCCCTCAGTCACCTGATATTTATTATACCCGTACCATCTCCCCGGAATTCTCCGGAATCCCTGATGGGAACAACGCTTCGAATTCTTCCCTGGAAATCTTCTCCTTCTCTAGAAGAAGTTCTGCACACGCATGAAGCACTCCGTCATACTCCTGTATAATCGCCTTTGCCTTTTTGTAACATTCATCAATGATACGCTTTACCTCCTGGTCAATGACAGTTGCAATACTTTCTCCATACCCTCTCTGAGCATGTGCAAGGTCACGTCCGATAAACACCTCGTCACTATCATTATCATAATTGACAAGTCCGACCGTCTCCGACATACCAAACTTCGTCACCATAGACTTAGCAAGGCTGGTGGCCTGCTTAATATCCTGCGAAGCACCTGTCGTAATATCGTCAAACACTTCCTCTTCTGCAACACGTCCGCCGAGAGATACAATAATATCCTGAAGCATCTTTCCCTTCGTGTTAAACATCTCATCCTTTTCCGGAAGCGGCATTGTATAGCCTCCCGCTCCGCCGGTCGGAATAATAGAAACACTGTAGACCGGTCCCACATCCGGCAGTACATGGAACAATATCGCATGTCCCGCCTCGTGAAATGCAGTAATTTTTTTCTCTTTATCAGAGATAACCCGGCTCTTCTTCTCCGCGCCGATTCCCACTTTAATAAAAGCTTTTTTTATGTCTTCCTGCATTAAAAATACACGATTGTCCTTTGCCGCAAGAATTGCAGCTTCATTCAGCAGATTTTCAAGATCCGCACCTGTAAATCCGGCAGTCGTCTGAGCAATCTGCTTTAAATCGATTTCTTCGCTGAGCGGTTTTCCCTTTGCATGTACAGCCAGAATCTCTTCTCTGCCCTGCACATCCGGACGTCCAACCATAACCTTTCTGTCAAATCTTCCGGGCCGCAAAATCGCAGGGTCTAAGATGTCGACCCTATTCGTTGCCGCCATAACGATGATTCCTTCATTCACCCCAAATCCGTCCATCTCTACCAGAAGTTGGTTAAGGGTCTGTTCTCTCTCGTCATGCCCGCCGCCCATTCCGGTACCTCTGCGTCTGGCAACTGCATCAATCTCATCTATAAATATAATACACGGTGCATTTTTCTTCGCCTCTTCAAACAAATCCCTGACACGGGAAGCACCCACGCCGACAAACATCTCCACAAAATCAGAACCGGAAATCGTAAAAAACGGAACCCCCGCCTCTCCTGCGACTGCTTTCGCGAGCAGTGTCTTTCCGGTTCCCGGAGGTCCTACAAGAAGAACTCCCTTGGGGATTCTTGCGCCAACCTGGATATACTTTTTCGGAGATTTCAGAAAATCTACAATCTCCTCCAATTCCTCTTTCTCTTCCTGAAGTCCTGCCACCTTAGAAAACGTTACGTTATTCTCTCCGTCTCTGCTTAACTTTGCACGACTCTTACCAAAATTCATAGCCTTCGTGTTCGCACTGCCGCCCTGACGGTTCATAAGCATGAAAATCAACGCAATCCCGCCTATCGTCAGAAGCATCGGGACAATCGTATTCGCAAACCAACTCTCCTGCGGAACATTCGACATCGTGTAATTTTCAATTCCGTTGTCCTTAAGAACTTCCTGAACCTCATTGACATCCGATGCGTACAGATACCGAACTTCCGTATCCGTCCCGTCTTTGCCGCTTCTAAGCTCAACCTCTACTCTGCCGGTAGGAACATTTTTATTCTGGGTAATATGCACTGACTTCACATTCCCTTCTGTGATTATCCTCTCAAATTCCTGCCGGTTTAACTCACTGTCCCTCTGATCCATCTGGTTCGTGAACCACAATGCACCAAACAAAAATAGTATAAACACCAGCACGCTCACGCCGCTGATTCCTCTGGTCCTTCTCTCGTTCAACTCTTAAGCCTCCTTCTACTCAACACCTTCTACAACACCGATGTATGGTAGATTTCTATATTTCTGCGCATAATCAAGCCCATACCCAACCACAAATTCATCCGGTATCTCATATCCAACATAATCAACCTTCACATCCTTCACCCTGCGCTCCGGCTTGTCAAGAAGCGTGCAGAGCTTTAAGCTTCTCGGTTTTCTCTTTTTGAGGACATCCATCAGATAATAAAGCGTTCTGCCAGAATCAATAATATCTTCCACGATAATGACATCCTTTCCCTCTAATGATTCATCGAGGTCTTTGGCAATCTTTACAATCCCACTGGATGAAGTACCGTCACCGTAACTGCTCACACTCATAAAATCCATAGAAACCGGTACAGTAATCCTTTTTGCCAACTCGCACATAAAAAATACTCCACCCTTTAAAATACAGATAAGATGCACTTGCCTGCCGGCATAATCTTCACTGATCTGCCGCCCGATTTCTTCAATTCTCTTCGCGGCCTTCTCCTCCGGAATCAATACCTTTATTGTCTCCGCCATCCTTTTCTCCTCCGTAAATACTAATTTCCAATATTCGTTCTGTATGGTCTGTAACCTGATATGCCTGACTCTGTCTGTAACCAACAATCCATATTATTTCTTTTCCATCTGCCACAAGCCATATACTGTCTCTGAGTTCCCGCGGGATTTTGGTATTAATAAAGTACTGTTTTAGCTTCTGAGTTCTGCCCTCTTTATCTATCACAATGTAATCCCCGGGCTTACGGTGTCTGATTTTTACAGTATTGGTAATTATATCATAATCAAACCATTTCGTGTAGTTTTTTTGCGAAAATGTTACCGTTTCTACATCTTTTTTTAATATTCTCATCTGAAATACAGGTTTTTCTTCTTTCTCTTCCTGCTTTTTCTCCCGGATATACAGCCCTTCGTAGCTTCGCATAGCCTCTAGGCCATACGGCAAATCCACCCTTCGCCCCACCTGGCGCTCAAGAAGCTCCTGCAGTATTTTGACATGTACGTCTTCTATATTCTTGCTCCTCCCCGACGCACTGCAGATAATATCATGCAAAGCCCCGGACTTTAAAGCATCCGGCACCTTCTCATACAGCTCTTTCACAACAATTATCCTGCCGTCTTCCTCTCTTTTTGTACACTCCTTTACATATTTTTTTATCTCTTCCTCTATATATTTCTCAATTCCCTGGAGCTTAGAAGCGCACGCAGCGATATGAAGTACTGCTTTTTCGTTAATATTCTCTTCCAAATAAGGCAGCACGCAGTTTCGAATCCGGTTTCTTGTATATTCTTCCTCCAGATTTGTCTCATCTGTACAATAAGATATTCCCCTTTTTTTCAGATATGATTCAATCTCCAGCCGTTCTAAGCAAAGAAGCGGACGAATCCATACGCCATTTTTCGGCGAAATTCCCCCCAGCCCCTTCAATCCGGTTCCGCGGCATAGATTCCACAGCACTGTCTCCGCATTATCATTCTTATGGTGCGCCAGCGCAATGCATGTCCCCCCCTGCTGCCTCATCACCTCCGTAAAGCGCTCTCTTCTCACCTTGCGCCCTGCTTCTTCCAGTGTAAGCTTATGCGTCTTTGCATATCCTCTTACATCTTCATGATATACAAAAAGTTCGACATTTTCCTTCTCACAGACTTCCCTCACATATCTCTCATCCCGATTCGCCGACTCTCCCCTCAGCCCATGATGAATATGCACAGCGGCAATCTCAAAACCAATTTCTGACTTCAACTTTAAAAGTATAAAAAGCAGACATATGGAATCCGCTCCTCCCGATACGCCTGCAATCACCTTATCCTTAGCCCCCAGCATCTGCCATGCCTTGATATATTCTCTGACTTTCTTATACATTTTCCGACCTTTTCTCTTTAAATATTATTAAATCACGTCTTAAATATATAGAATTTCCGTCCAAAATGCAAGTTCTATAATTTCCACAACCCCACTGCCATGATCGTCATATCATCCGTCGGCTTCTCACCGCTCCATTCCAACACCTTCCCCAACAGACAATGAGCCAGCTCCTTAGGGTTTACTGTATTCGCCTCCCTGATAAATTCTATCATCAGAGTATCTTGCTCCTTAGCCGGAAGTGCATCCATTACGCCGTCCGTCACCATGATAACAAAGTCCCCCGATGAAAGCTCTTTTTCTACCGATTCTATCTCCATATCTTTAATCACCCCAATCGGAAGAGTCGCAGAAGTAATCCTCTCCACACTGTCTGACCTTTTAATAAATGTAGTCGACGCTCCTGCCTTCACAAATTCACATTTCCCCGTATAAAGATCAAACAAACAGACATCAATCGTAGAAAACCTAACATCCTCTCTTCCGATAACCAGTGCCGTATTCATAATCTCAATCGCCATCTTCGCCGGAAATCCCGCCTCCAAAAGCTCTTCTAACATCTCCACCACCATCGTGCTCTCCCTGCACGCCTCCTCCCCGGAGCCCATACCGTCAGAGATTGCCATCCCTTTTCTTCCTCCCGGCAAATCAACCATAAGAAAAGTATCCCCGGAAATCTGCTCGCAATCTTTTCCTATTTTGGCGACCCCCTGAAGCGTCTGATAACGCGCACCCTCCACACAGGCAATCGTGCAATACTGTGCTCCCACAATCGGGCGCTCTCCCTGCTGGGGCATCATCACCCTTCCGACACAGCCTCCGACTTCATAAGCAAGCTCCTTTGTAGCCACACAGATTCCTTTTGTGGCTTTCACTGTCAGATGAATCTCATACTTACCCTGGGCCGTGACATAAAATACCGAAGAAAGCATCTTGATTCCGATTTTTTTCAAACGGTTCTTTATTTTTTTCTCTAAATGCTCGTCCTCAAAAATACCTGCATCCAGCTCCCTTGTCGTATATTGCAGAAGCTTTGCAAAGCTGTTGAGCTGACCTGCGAACCCCTCCCTGTTTTGTACAATTTTATTATTCCAGAGGAGAATCTTTTTCGCATTCTCATAGACCTCCAGTGTTTCCCGAAGAAATCTTGGCGCAAAAAAACATTTTTTCTGAAGCCCTCTTTTTAACTCTACATTTAGCTCCGCCCCGTAATCCTCCACCGCACATAGAATCTCATACATCATTTGATATGTATAGATTCGATTCTCCTGCAGACATGATTCCCTGCGCTCGCAATTCTCACACACCTTGTCCGTAACCTTTCCGAACATCTCCTCGAACTCTTCTTTTGAAAAAGTCCCCTTATAGCCCTCTAATGTAAAAAAAGTCTTCGAAAGGTGCACCATTGAATCTGCAAACTTATCCATCTGTATCACATACGGATTTAAAAATGCACCTTTTTCTTTGATTTCTCCCATTTTAATCTGCTCCCCTTGAAATAAATCCATTGATGACAAAAAATAGCTTTAGGATATATATCCTAAAGCTTATCTTTCGTACCGGCATCACTTCGCCTTAAATATAATTTCATCTTCATAAACCAGACCCAGTTTCTCTCTGGCCATATCCTCCACATACGCATCTGTACCTACGTAATCTTCCAGCTTATCAATCTCTTTCGCTTTCTGCTCTTCTTCTTTTATCTGCTGCTGCAGCTCTATCTCCTGCTCCTTGTATGCCCTCTCTTTTGCCTTAAGCGCCATACTGTTCACCAACACAATAACGCCCATCAATATAATTACAGCACTAACAATAAGCACACTTCTTTTGTGTCCTCTAATACGCCTCCTGTGCCTGCTGTTCCCCCGGCGGCGCTCCTGATTCATCTTTTTCATAATTTATACTCACCCTTGCTGACAGGCCCAAACCATCTCATTAATTAATCCTTATCTTATCTTCTTTTTCTCATTTCCGCAACACTTAAAAAAGAATATATCCCCAAATTAACGTAGATTTTTTTTTACCCTTTTGTCAAACGCCTCAACACAACTTCGCAAAAAAGCGTTCCAAATACAAGCCCTAGTATAAAATACCATCGGATGCTACCATCACTTGTATGGTAAATTTGCACAAACACATACAACGCAGCGCCAATCCAAAAAATCAGGTCCTCTGCTCCGATAAAAATAAGACTGTGCTCTACTAACTGACGGAAAATACCGATGCTGCGATAGACCAACCGCAGCATGATACCGGTAACCACCGATACCAGAAATATAATCAATTCACCTTCGATTTCCGGCATTTGTCACCTGAAAAGCTTAGAAAACAGGTTCTCCCCCTGCTTCACTCCTGCATGTACATCTGAGTACGAGATACTGTCGATATTTCCCGACAGATCCACCTCGCCCTTTTCAAGATTCAGACGATTTACATGCAGATCTGTTCCCTTCACCATCATCATCCCCTGCTCCGTCTCCAGAAGAATCTCATTCAAATCAAAGGATAATACATCCAATACCCCTGTCACCAGACTCGTCTTACGGTTATTTACAACCAGTTTATGATTTTTTTGTGTGGTTCTGTCTTCCATACACATCACAACCTTTCTTAATAATCATATGAAAGGTTGTTCGTATTTATTACAGATATTTGAACAGACTGGCAGCTTCTTCCTTTTTCGTTGTCTCTTTGATATCGAGGACTTCTACCTTCACTGTCCTGGTTCCAAACTGGATTTCTATAATATCGCCAGTCTTTACTTTTACCGAAGCTTTCGCCACGCTTCCGTTTACAATAACTCTTCCCGCATCACAGGCTTCATTTGCCACTGTCCGCCTCTTGATCAGGCGTGATACTTTCAAGAATTTGTCCAACCTCATATTTTTACCTCCCTGTAACAAAAAAAGGCAGAGAGCCAAAGACCCTCTACCCGTTTATCCTCATGAATTACTCATTCACAGCATCCTTTAAAGCTTTTCCGGCTTTAAATTTCGGTGCTTTACAAGCTTCAATGCTCATAACCTTACCTGTCTGCGGATTTCTTCCTTCTCTGGCAGCTCTCTTTGTCACTTCAAAAGTACCAAAGCCCACCAACTGAACCTTATGCTCCTTTTTTAATTCTTCTGTTACAACATCAACAAAAGCCTTTAACGCTTTTTCGGAATCCTTCTTTGACAGTTCTGCACTCTCCGCAATTGCTGCTACTAATTCTGTTTTGTTCATGGATAATTTCCTCCTCTTGTTATCACCTAATAACTCTATCAGCTTTTCTTTTCAGCGTATGCATATCTATATGCTTTTTTCGCCCATGATATAGTTATACCTACTTTCCTACAGTTTGTCAAGGATATTTCCCTATTTTAAGCCGTTTTTACCTATTGCATATATTTCCAAAAAGCTTAAAGCATCGTGTCAATCATAGCTAAAACCTTCTCGCCAAGGTTTTTAGATTTCTCATCCGCATCCTTAAGAGACGTTCCCTTAATACCATAATAGAACTTCACTTTTGGCTCTGTTCCGGACGGCCTCACACAAAGCCATGCATCATCCGTCAAGTCATAATACAGAACATTCGATGCCGGAAGCCCGGTACTTGTAACCTCGCCTGACGCAAGGTCTTTAATCGTGTCAGCCTGATAATCCCGCGCTTTTAATACCTTGTACCCGCCAAACTCTGTCGGAGGATTCTTTCTTAATGTCTCAAGGATTTCCTGAATCTTCTGAAGACCCTCAATTCCTTTCAATGTAATGGACTGTATATCGTCTTTATAGTATCCGTACTTCTCATACATGTCCACCATTGCATCCCACAGAGTCTTGCCCTGTGTCTTATAATAAGCCGCCGCCTCGCAAAGAGCCATGGTCGCAACAATCGCATCCTTATCTCTTGCATGTGTTCCGATTAAGCACCCATAACTTTCTTCGAATCCAAACAGATAATTGCCTTTTCCCGTCGTCTCGAATCCAAGAATCTGCTGCCCGATATACTTAAATCCTGTCAGCACTTCGATCAGTCCGGCATGATATTCCTTTGCAATCGCATCCGCCATATTAGAAGTAACGATTGTCTTAATCAGATATCCGTCATCCGGAAGTCCCTGAAGCGCCTTACGCTGCCCAATCTCATAATCTGCAAGAAGACATCCCGACATATTACCTGTCAACGTATGATATACTCCGTCTTTATCTTTGACACGCACGCCAAGCCTGTCAGCATCCGGGTCAGTTGCAAGCACAAGATCCGCATCAATCTCTTTCGCAAGCTTAAGACCAAGCTCGAATGCTTCCTCTGCCTCCGGATTCGGATAGGAAACCGTCGGGAATTCTCCATCCGGCAGCTCCTGCTCCTTCACAACATGAACATTTTTAAAGCCAAGCTCCTTTAAGATTCGTCTTGCCGGAACATTGCCCGTCCCGTGAAGCGGACTGTACACAATCTTAAGCTCATCGCCAACCGCATCAATCGCATCCTGATGAAGCACCTGCGTTTTTAACTCCGCAATATAGCCGTCGTCAATGTCCGCTCCGATCACCTGATAAAGCCCGGATGCCTTTGCCGCCTCTAATTCCATTGTTTTCACAGTATTATAATCTGTTACTGCTTTCACCTCATCCATAATCCCCTTGTCATGAGGCGGGGTAATCTGAGCTCCATCCTCCCAGTATACCTTATATCCATTGTACTCCGGCGGGTTATGGCTCGCTGTAATATTAATTCCCGCAATACATCCAAGCTTTCTCACTGCATAGGAAAGCTCCGGCGTAGGACGCAGCGCATCAAATACATATGCCTTAATACCGTTCGCAGCAAGGCACAGCGCCGCCTCATCCGCAAATTCCGGTGACATCCTTCTTGAATCATAAGCGATTGCCACGCCCTGTTCCTTCGCATTCTTCGCCGAGATATAATTTGCCAGTCCCTGCGTAGCCTTTCTGACCGTGTAGATATTCAGGCGGTTTGTTCCCGCGCCGATTATACCTCTAAGCCCCGCAGTACCAAATTCGAGATCTTTGTAAAAACGCTCCTTTATCTCATTATCATCGTCTGCAATCTTCTTTAGTTCTTCCCTAGTTGCTTCATCAAAATATGGATTGTTCATCCACTCCTCATACCGCTCGCGATATTCCATATCTGTACCTCCTCGTCTTGCTATTACTGTAAATTATTATACACCAACCGCTTACAAATGAAAAGCAAATATATTCTTCATAAACCGCTCTTTCTCTTTCGTCTGCCGGATTGCCGTATTCAACTTCTCCACATTTTTCACAGAAATCCACGCTTTATTAGAATGATAGTAAGAATTAGCAATCTTCCAGAATTTTTCCGGGTAGGCAAGCCGGACTTTCAAATACTCCATCTCGTCATCTGACAACGGACAGATTGCAGAATATGCGTTGAGCATGTTATCTCCCAACCGCTCTTTCCACCCATGCTTTTCCATTACCTTACGGAAAAAATAATATAAATCTTCCACCTGTATGTCGTGCTTGAATTTATCAAAATTAGTTGTAGCCAATATTCCCGGCAAAGCGCCGTACGGCTCATCATATTTCATCAATATATTATGGTAATTATATTCTCCGTGAATCAGACAGTTCGTTGTAATACTTTCCTGGTAAAGCCGCTCGTATCCGGATTTCACCAGTAAATCACCCGCAATCTGCGCCCACTGATACATGGCGTCAAAGTATTTTAAGAACTCGATTTCGAACTCTCCCTTAGAAGTCATGGTACGCACAAACCTGCGAACCTTTCTAAGCTCTCTGTCATGCCGCTCGTACTCCTTTTCCAGCCTTTCCGCTTTCGCTCCCTGGGAAAGTTTTACCCGCATAATCACATGAAGCTTCGCCAGATTCCCGGACGCCTCCAAAAGCTCTGCCGGTTTTCTAAGATCACATTCCCGCCCCCGGAACCATCGGCGCAACATATATTTTTTTCCGTCCTCACACGCCGTAACATACTCCCCGTCCTCATTGGGCTCGATATAATCCACACCTTCAAAGCCGTGTTCCATAAGATGTGCATACAATCCACATAGCGAGGGGATGCGTCCTGCCGGCGCTGACACTTCCTTTAAGAGAAATACCCCCCGACTTGTGTCGCATAAAACAGCACCCCTCACTTTACGGGTGCTGCTTACGTCAATGTTATATTTTTCCAAAATGTTCTTATCATATTCCTGCATATTGACATCCCCTGCACTCTACATTACATGTTCTTTTTAAAGTATGATGTAAAAAACAAA
Organism: Lachnospiraceae bacterium MD308; assembly: GCA_000403475.2. GTDB lineage: Bacteria > Bacillota > Clostridia > Lachnospirales > Lachnospiraceae > MD308. The sequence continues at coordinate 2,165,706 of KE159795.1, read as the reverse complement.
AATATGATTCGAGGCGCAGACTTTTTTTCGTCTGCGCCTCATTTTTTATCCCGCTTCGTGTTCCGCCAGGTACTCAAGCAATTTTTCTTTTGTATTTAACTCTGGTTCTTCAATAACCAGAAGTAAAAGTTCATTTAACTTCACACCGATTTCTTTACCCGGCGCCATACCTGCCTCTATTAAGTCCCTGCCTGTTACCGAGAGCTCTTTTAAAGACACGCATTGCCCTTTTTCTATGATTTCCTGATACAGTCTTTCTATCTCGTCAAGATTCTGTATCTTCTCTTCCCTCTGATACATGCTTTGCGCCAACACATCCCCACGGCGCACTTCCATATAATAAGAGAAGATATCCTCACCAATTTTATTCATAGCACGCCGAACATCTTTTGCTGCCGAAGGCATTCGATAATCATGATAACGTACAAGCCGCGTCACCTTGTGAATCGTATCATTATCGAACTTCAGCCGCCTTAAGATACGCCCCGCGATAATCTCACTCTCAAGAGCATGTTTTTTAAAGTGTGCCCGTCCATCCTCGTCCACCGTCTTATACGCCGGCTTTCCCATATCGTGAAGAAGCATCGTAAGCCGCAGAACCTTATCCGGACGCACATTCCCTATCGCATGAATCGTGTGTTCGCCAACGGTATACATATGGTGCGGTGTCTCCTGCGCAGTCTCCATCAACCGGTCAAACTCCGGCAAAAACTGGGCTGTAATTCCAAGTTCATACGCTTCCCTTATAAGCTCCGGCCGCCTCGATATCAGCATCTTTACAAGCTCCGTCTGAATCCGTTCCGCGCTGATATTTTTTAAGGTGGGGGCAAGCTTTTCCATACCCGCTTTCGTCTCCTCGTCAATAGAGAAGCCTAACTGGGCAGCAAACCGAATGCCTCTCAATATCCTAAGAGCATCCTCGGAAAATCTTGCTTTCGCATCTCCCACACATCGAATCTTTCTTTCTTTAAGATCCCGCAAGCCGCCAAAGATATCCACCAGGCCATTCTTTTCATTGTACGCCATGGCGTTAATCGTAAAATCCCGGCGTAAGAGATCCTCTTTAAGACTGCGGGTAAAGGTCACTTCTTTGGGATGGCGGCTGTCTTCGTATTTTCCGTCAATCCGGTAAGTAGTCACCTCGAAGCCTTCCCGCTCAAGAAGTACCGTCACCGTCCCATGTTCAATGCCTGTATCAACCGTCTTCTCAAACAACGCCTTCGTCTCCTCCGGCATCGCCGAAGTTGTGATATCCCAATCACCAGGTTCTCTTCCAAGGATAGAGTCCCGCACACACCCGCCTACCGCGTAAGCTTCAAATCCCGCATTCTGTAAGCTTGTGATAATCCTATTCACTTTTTGGGGCAATCGGATATCATATTCTTCCATCCTAGTATGCTTTGCCCCAGTAAGCCATATGCTTCGCCGGCTTGCCGCACCAGATACATTTATCAGAAATCATCTCTTCATCCTCAATCAGACATCTGGTCGCCGCACCACCTGTCACATACTTCACTTCTCCCTCACATTCCGGGTCGCCGCACCAGCATGCCTTTACGAAACCTCTGTTCTGCTGGAACTTCTCCTTCATCTCATCAATATCTGTAGCTGTATCAATATGTGAGTTCAGGAAATCCTTCGCGCGGTTGTACATATCCTGCTGAATAGTCTCTAAGATATCTCTAAGCCTGCCTGCTATCTCATCCATCGGAACAACAATCTTCTCTCTGTTGTCACGGCGCACAACTACTACCTGATTGTTCTCAATATCTTTCGGGCCAATCTCAATACGAGTCGGGATTCCAAGAATCTCCTGCTCAGCGAACTTCCATCCCGGACTCTTGTCAGAAGCGTCAATCTTTACTCTGTATCCGGCTTTTTTAAGCTCTTCAAACAACGCATAGGCCTTGTCAAGAACTCCCTCTTTGTGCTGTGCAATCGGAATTACCCGGCACTCAACCGGCGCTACATGAGGCGGCAATACCAGCCCGTCGTCATCACCGTGAACCATAATCAGACCGCCGATACTTCTCGTAGACCATCCCCATGAAGTCTCGTATACACTCTGAGGTTCATTATTTTTATCAATATATTTAATACCGAAAGCATCCGGAAAACCGCTTCCAAAGAAATGACTTGTCGCAGACTGCAGCGCCTTGCCGTCATGCATCAGCGCTTCAATTGTATAAGTATCCTGCGCACCGGCAAACTTCTCATGCTCTGCCTTTCTTCCTGATACAAACGGAATCGCAAGCGTCTCTTTATAACAATCCTCATACACATGGAACATCTGAATCGTGCGCGCCTCTGCTTCCTCGTAAGTAGCATGAATCGTATGCCCCTCCTGCCATAAGAACTCTCTGGAGCGAAGGAACGGTCTTGTAGTCTTTTCCCAGCGCAGAACGCTGTTCCACTGGTTCCATACTTTCGGAAGATCTCTGTAAGATTTAACGGTTCTTGCCCAAAGATCGCAGAATAAAGTCTCTGATGTCGGACGGATACAAAGCCTCTCCTGAAGTCTCTCCATACCGCCATGTGTTACCCATGCAACCTCCGGCGCGAAACCTTCCACGTGATCTGCTTCTTTCTCAAGAAGGCTCTCCGGAATCAAAAGCGGCAGAGACACATTCTCCACGCCCGTCTCCTTGAAACGTCTGTCCAAATCTGCCTGAATAAGTTCCCAAATTGCGTAACCGTTAGGCAGATAGTTAAGGCATCCCTTAACACTTGAATAATCACACAACTCTGCCTCACGCACAACATCCGTGTACCACTGTGCAAAATTTTCATCACGCGGTGTAATATTTTTTACCAACTTTTTTTCCTTTGCCATGTTTCCTTCTCCTTTTACTTTAATAACAGTCTAACCTTTCACTCAGGCACAAAACCGCCGAGACTTCCGTTCCCCCAAAAGGGACCGAAAACCTCGGCGGTACCACCCTCGTTAACTGCAATATCTTACGCAGTCCTCTCTCTTCTCCACCATTAACGCTAGTGCCACGCCGTACTTTCATACAGCGGCTCCAAGGCAGGTTCATCACAGCTCCGTACAAGAATCTCTCAGCCTACGAATCCTCTCTCTGTAAAACTTCATCTGCAACTACTATCCCTCTTCATCGCCCAACCTGCTTTTTGCAACCATCATTGCCAGCAGGTATTCAATTAACCGTAATTCTAATTGATAATAAATCATTTGTCAAGCCCTGATTATTAAAATTCAAAAACAGCAACCCCATACGGAGGTAATTCATATGCAAAGGAGAACGGTCTTCCATCACATTCCTTCTTCACCGCTTTATAAACAACCGGACGCTCCTTTCCCGTTCCGCCATACTTTACATCATCACTGTTCATAATAAGCTTATACTGCTTCTTCCTCGGCACACCCACACGGTAATCTTCCCATGTCATCGGTGTAAAGTTAATGACAAAAAGAAGGTTCTTCTTCTTATTCTTAGAATGTCTTACAAAGCTGAAAATGCTGCGGTAAGCATCGTCTGCATTGATCCATTCGAAGCCCTCCCATATTTGCTCGTCCTGGTAAAGAGCCGGATTCTTCTTATATAAATGCAGAAGATCTCTCATCCAGTTCTGTACAGCCTGATGCTCCTCTTCGGCAAGCAGGAACCAATCAAGCTCCCGCTCCTCACTCCACTCGCGAAGCTGCGCAAACTCCTGTCCCATGAACAAAAGCTTCTTACCGGCGTGTCCCATCATAAAGGCATATCCCGCTTTAAGGTTCGCAAACTTATCAAAGCCAAGCCCGGGCATCTTATTGAGCATAGAACATTTAAGATGAACCACCTCGTCATGAGACAGCACAAGAATATATTTTTCACTTCCCGCATAACTCATGGCAAAAGTCATCATATGATGATTGTCCTTACGGAAATAAGGATCTAGCTTCATATATTCAGTAAAATCATGCATCCATCCCATGTTCCATTTCAGACTGAAGCCAAGCCCGTCGTCTTCCACATCTCCCGTCACCTTAGGCCATGCTGTAGATTCCTCCGCAATCATCATCGCTCCCGGGTTCCTGCCAAGAACAACCGAGTTCAAATGTTTGAAGAAATCAATCGCTTCCAGGTTCTGATTACCGCCATATTTATTCGCAACCCACTGTCCATCCTGCTTTCCATAATCCAGATATAATATAGAAGCAACCGCATCAACACGCAGGCCGTCAACGTGAAACTGTTCAATCCAGAATAATGCATTCGAAATCAGGAAATTCCTTACCTCATTCTTTCCAAAGTCGAATATTTTCGTTCCCCAGTCCGGATGCTCTCCCTTTCTCGGGTCAGCGTATTCGAAGGTCGGCGTTCCGTCAAAATCCGCAAGTCCATGCGCATCTCTTGGAAAATGAGCCGGCACCCAGTCAAGTATAACACCGATTTTATTGCGATGAAGGTAATTAACCATCCACGCAAAATCTTCCGGCGTCCCATACCTGGAAGTTGGTGCATAGTACCCTGTCACCTGATACCCCCATGAACCATCAAAAGGATGTTCCGCGATACCAATCAGCTCAATATGCGTATATCCCATATCCTTTACATATTTTGCAATCTCTTTTGCAAACTCACGATACGTATAAAAGCCTTCGTCCTCTCGCCCCAGATGCCTTTTCCATGAACCGATATGCGCCTCGTAGACAGACACTGGTTTCTGCATATGATTCCATTTTTTCCTTTTTTCCATCCAATCAGAATCCGTCCAGCTCAAATTGCTGATATCTACAATCTTAGATGCAGTTCCCGGCCTCAATTCTGCATGGTTGGCAAATGGATCGGCCTTAAACACATAATCTCCTGTATGCGTCTGAATACAATATTTGTACATATCATATTCTTTTACTTCCGGAACAAAGCAGGTAAAGATCCCTACGGATTCTTGACGCTCCATCGGATTCGCCTCTATATCCCACTCATTAAATTCACCGATGACTGACACAGTTTTCGCATGGGGTGCCCATACCGCAAAGTAAACTCCTTCCTTCTTTCCCTTTTTTGCCTTGTGCGCACCCATCTTCTTATAAATCTCATAATGGTTACCTTGTCCGAAAAGGTATTGATCAAGTTCACTGATTTCATACGCTTTCTTTTTCTTTTCCGCCATATTCGTGCCCTCTCTTGTTGCGTTGTTTTTAATAATATTATTATACCCCCCGCGAGCCCAAAAAGAAAGAGTTTTGGCAAATATGATTCGCCAAAACTCCTTTTTTACAGCTATATTTTAAAATCTTCTTCTTTCAGGATAATCCTGTCTGAATCATCCGTACCTTTTCCGAATACTCTCCGCGCCAGATGCTTCACATTTACTCTCTGGGAATGAGAAATCGCTTCGTCCATAATCTCCTTCACTTCTGCGACGGATACCGCATGATCCTCTCTCTGCATCACATCAATACGGCTATAAAGCGCCAGGATACCCATCTCATCCAGCTTATATCCATTCTCCTTCGCATAAGTCTGACCAAAGGTTACCAGCTCATCATTGATAAAAATCGGAAGCTCAAGCTTAGAAGTAAACTTCTTCTTAAATTCCGGATTTGCCGTCAGCACCTTCTCAAGCGGCTTTCTCTGATCTTCTAAGACAAATAACATCTCTCCGGTTTTTCTCTCCATCAGATGATTCAGTTCCTTCACTGTTCTCGAATTAAGCTTTCCTGCTTTCTCTACAATGATGGCTCCGCCCTTAAGCTTCTGGATGATGTTCGGCAGTTCCTTCTTATTTAAAGATTCGCCAGTGACAATTGCAACCTTGCCCTGCTTTAAGTTCCTCTGCTTCTGAATTGCTTTTACAATATCTACAGCAAGAACAGTCTTACCAGAGCCCTTTCTGCCGATTACCAAGAGGTTTCCTGTCTTAGATGTCCCTTCTCTCTGAGCTCTGCGGTCATTATCAAGAGCTTCTACAATCTGCTCACTCATACCGCGAACCGGCACAAAGTAAGAGAACAACTTTTTCTGTTCCTCAGTCAGTCCCGCTTTCAAACCGATTTCGCTAGTGGCACTCAAATCATAACGCCCTGTAACCACAAAACCTGTATCAAACGGAACACCTCCTCCGCCTTTTGCCTTTTTAAACCGTTTCTGTATCTCCTCCTCAGAAGGCTCCTCAATTTCAAGGGAGATTTCTTCTTCCTCTTCCTCCTCAAAATCTTCCTCATCAAGCTCATCTTCGTCAAGTTCATCTTCATCGAGTTCATCTTCGTCAAAATCGTCCTCGTCTTCCGATTCTCCGTCCTCAAAGTCTTCCTCTTCAAAGTCGTCTTCGTCAAAATCTTCTTCGTCGAAGTCATCTTCCGATTCTATAAACTCATCTTCATCGAACTCATCCTCGTCAAAGTCGCCTTCTTCTCCAAATTCATCTTCTTCAAAATCTTCATCGGATTCGTCATCGAAATCGTCTTCCTCAAAGTCCTCCTCAGATTCGTCATCGAAATCGTCTTCCTCAAAGTCTTCTTCAAAATCTTCCTCAGATTCATCGTCAAAATCATCTTCCTCGAAGTCTTCCTCGGATTCATCATCGTCAAAATCATCTTCCTCGAAGTCTTCCTCGGATTCATCATCATCAAAATCATCTTCCTCAAAGTCCTCCTCGGATTCATCATCAAAATTGTCTTCCTCAAAGTCCTCCTCAGATTCGTCATCCTCGAAATCTTCCTCCTCAGATTCGTCCTCGAAATCGTCTTTCTCAAAGTCTTCCGATTCATCGTCCTCGAAGTCGTCTTCCTCAAAACCTTCCTCAGATTCGTCATCCCCAAAATCATCTTCCGACTCTTCTTCTTCAAAATCATCCTCGGATTCATCGTTCTCGGGCTCTTCTTCTCCAACGTCTTCCCCTTCCGGTTCCTCCTCTTCGAAATCGTCTTCCTCGAAGTCACCTTCCGATTCCTCTTCCTCAAGTAAATCTTCTTCCGGTTCCTCTTCTTTAAAATCGTACTCTTCTTCCGATTCATCGACTTGCAATTCAGCTTCTAAAAGAACCGCCGGTTCTCCCTCTCCAAAATCTTCTGCAAGAGCTTCTAATAGATCCTCCTGTTCAAACTCCTCCTCTTCCTCTTTTTGAGGTGACGCTGTGCCGGACACTCTGCTTTCAAGCTGCTCCACAAGCTCCATAATATCATCCGGGAGTTTTTGGGTCTTCTCCTCCAGTATATTTTTCTTAGTTTTTTTGGACTTAGGCGCACTTGTCGCTGCCCCTTTTGCTTTTTTCTTTGCCGCAGTTTGACTGGCCGCTAACTTCTCCGCTTCCTCTGCAGCTTTCCTTCTAGCTTCTTCTGCCTTTTTCGCCGCTTCTTCTGCCTTTCTTGCAGTTTCCTCTGCTTCTTTTCTAGCCGCCGCTTCTTCCGCTTTCTTCTTCGCTTCCTCTTCTGCTTTTCTCGCCGCTTCTTCCGCAGCTTTCTTCCTGGCTTCCTCTTCTGCTTTTCTCGCTGCCTCTTCCGCAGCTTTGCGCGATGCTTCTTTTCGCTTTTCGGCTTCCTGACGCTCAATCCGCAGTCTTTCCTTATCCTCCGCCTTCTGCTTTTCAATAGCATCCGCATTCACTTTCTGCTTTTCTTCCCACTCCTGAAGAATATCCTCTATCTTCATCTGGCCGCTGACTTTCAATTCCTCATCTCTTTCAGCCATAGCCTTCTCTTCCTGATTCAAGCCTGCTGCCATCGCAACCCCGCTTGCAAGCGCCTCCTCAAGAGTTGCGCCCGTCACAATCCTGGTAATCGGAGCACGAGGTTTGCTTTTTTCTTCCTCCGCTTCTTTTACATCGTCTTTCTCTTCCGTAGGAGTTTGCTTAGGTACACTCTTCTCTTCCACTTCTTCTTTTTCAGTCGCAGCCTCCTCTTTCAGCGGAGGAATCTCTTGCGTGTTCCCATTTGCAGTCTCCGTCTTATCCTCTTCTTCATCTTCTTCCTCTTGCCCCGGAATTACGATGTCCTTTGTCTTTTTACCAGTATGCTTATCATACTTTTCCTGCTGAAGCGGAGTAAGCGGCTTATACTTCATCTTAAGTTCCATCGCAAGATAGACATACTTGCCCTCGCTAAACCACAAAATCAGATCATCACATTCCTCTAAGCACTCCCGCACCATGCCTGCATCATGATATAGCTTCGCCAGCTCATATGCCCATTTTTCAATATACTCTGCCTTCTTAAACTCCTCAAGCGCCGCAATCTGCTCCTCAACCGGCGCCCTTTGCACCTTAAGAATCCTGTATTTCAAAATATACTGGTTCGGATCTTTTGGCGCCAGCTTCACGAACTCTTCATAACAATCCGAAGCTTCATCCGGATCATTAACCTTAAGCGCCAAAGTCGCAAGCCTGTAAACAATCTTTCGGCTTCCCGGCGAACGATCAAACGCCATGAATAATATATCACGGCTCTTCTGGAATTCTCCACAGTATTCATAAACTTCACTGACCGTATTCAACATAGACGCACTCTTCACCCTGCGCCAATCGATTGTATCTGCAATTTCCATTGCTTTCCGATACTGCTTCTTCTCCGTATATTCAAGCAGTTGCTCTGTTTTTACCCGATATTCATATTTATCCAAAATTCTCACCTCAAAATGTATCTTTTGCCTACTCTTACTGTTAAAACCATTATTATTAGTGTAGCATATGGCTCTCTCAATGTCAAAATATACACTTAATAATTACAAAATTCCTATAACCACGAAACAGCCACCGGAATTTTCTACTCCAATGGCTGCTATATTTTTATATTCAGTTTAATTTGCTTCTATTTTATAATTCGGAGGAATTCACTGGATTAACCGTTCCCAAGCCTTTTTTAAATCTATGTGGTACATTACTTCAATATGTCTGCAGATTACAAATCCTTACTTTTCACCGGTTCTCTCTTCTCCGAACTCTCATTTTTCATTCTATTTTTCCGGCTTATCTTTAAATACTAGAGGTTAAGGCTTCTCTCCGGGAACTTCCGTCTGCCATACCACTAACATATTGAATTGTTGTTTCTTTTACTGTGTCCACTGGAGTGAGCCTCCTTCCTTTTATATTTAAAAGATTAACTTCTTTTTTGATGTTCTTATGATACCACCATCGCATTTATTTGTCAATGCTTTTTTGTTATTTTTTATATATTTTCTCACAATTCACACAATACTATAAAATCAGATCCTCTACTTTTCTATAGTCCTTAAGTGAATATGCCTCAATCACATTCCCACACACAATATACAGTGAATCACCGATATATAGTCCTCTGGCACTCCTCATGGAGCGTCCGTTAATTTCTTCAGACATATTGCACGAAAAGCCCTCTTTCTCATCATAACTGAACAGATAGTAGCGTTCTCCGCCTCCCGTACTTCCTGTAAATCCGATAATATTCCTGCCCACATCTATAAGAGCCGCTTTATAATCATATGATACATCTGTACTATAGACATTTTTCAATACAAGCTTATTCTCCTCTTTTACATCTGTGTTATCGGAAATATCAAACATGCTAAGCTTTACTCCATCTGTGACCTGCGCATCTTCCTCCACATTCATGCCAATTCCAAGAAGCTTATCCTTTCCATAAAAATGCAGATAATCTGAAAATCCCGGTATCTTTAACTTTCCTAAAATCTTTGGATTCTTTGGATTCGAGAAATCCACACTGAATAATGGATCTGTCTCCCGGAAGGTCACAAAATATCCCGTATCTCCGAGTAATCTTGCGGAATACACCCTCTCATCTTTCGCAAGCTTCTTGATGGAGCCAATCGTCTTAAGCTTTCCGTCCAATACATAGACCGAGTTTGTCTCCCCCACCGTTGCCACGATACGAAGATACCCTTTGTATTCATCGATAGAGAACGAGTCATTAATATAACCTTTGATATTGCCTTGAACTGCCGACGACAGCTTCCCATCCTTGTATCCAAGCTTTCGTATAACTGTTTTTTCTGCATCCCCATTATCACTCCATTGGGTCTCATAATAATAGATATTTTCATTGCTCACATACAAGCTCCCGCCATCTGTAAATATTGCCTTACTATCTGCCGCCTCCGAGGGCTTATCAAGGTTGACTGCCGTAACCACTTCATACATACTCCCGCATTTGAATGGAGGCAGGCTGATATCTTTTTCCCTGATCAGGTCATCATTTACCATCGGTATAAAAGTGCGGGGCTTGTGACTGTCAATATTGTTTCCTACACTATAATTACTAAACAGGTAAAGATATCCTCCTGCCAGCCTGGAGGAAGTATAATAACCACTCTGGGTGATACTTCCAAGCTTTTTCGGGTTCTCGGGAGTATTAATCTCGTAGGTGACCGCCTCAATCTTTTCTGACATTCCGCCGCCGTTTCCCAGATAAGTAAAGTCCTCATCATAGATATACACTTCTTCTGCGTCATCCCCCGCTGTCTTCTTAAGCTGTTGTTTCTCGTATACAGCGGCAATGCAGACCAGCCGTTTCTCCTCCGGCATCACATATATTTCCTGTATCTGCCGGTTCTTTTTTGCCTTAATCTTTCCGACTTCCTTTAAAGCCCCCTTCGTATCCACAATAGAAATCTGTTCTCCGCTCTCTTTTAGAACATACAGATACCTTCCATCCGTTTTCACGATATCACCCTCGTCTACCCCTTCCTGACGGACATTGGTCTCCGAATAGCCTCCGCCAGAAGCATTTGCGCCCCCCGTATCTGTCGCGGACATTGCCATATCCTCCGAAACGCTTTCTTTCTTCATATCAGAAGGCATCGCATCTTTTACCGCGCCAGATTCTGCTGTATCAAAGAACATTGATTCCTCGCGCGTTTGCATATCAAGCTTCGCTTTAATATAAGAATATACCTTTTTATAATCATCTGTTTTTTCCTCTGAGCCCGCATCACTTACATCTTCCGGAAAAGAGCTGCCGCCAGTATCCTGCTTCGATTCTTCTGCAAGCTCTGCCACGTTCTCAGTAGTATTCCCCAAAGTCATATTCTTCCCCATGTTTCTTGTAATTCCGATTCCTGCTGCCAGCACAAGACACGCCGCCAACAAGCCTCCGATCCGATACAATCGCGCACGATTCGATTTATTATTCTTACCCTTCTCCTCCAAAAGCTTTTCAATCTGTTCAGGTCTTAAACTCTCCGGCACCTGTATATCTTTTGTCTTCTCTTCTACTTTATCCAGAATATCCTGCTCTCTTCTTTCCATAAAAGATACCCCTTTCCTACTCCAATATATATTCCATCTTTTCCAGCGCACGACTTCTCTTTGAACGCACAGTGTTTGGATTCAGATTCAGCACACTTCCAATTTCCCTGCTGTTGTATCCTCCAAAAACAGAAAGCGCTATAATCTCCTGCTCCTCCGGCGACAATATAAGAAATGCTTTTTTCACGTCTAAAGCAATTCCATAATCCAGGGTTTCTTTGGAAGCCTCTGGTAAATTCCCCAGCCCTCCCTCTTCTCTTTTCTGTCTGTCCCCGGATTCCTTTAACTTTTTCCTGCATTTATTTGCCAAAATCACAAACATCCAACTTTTAAATGCAGCCTCCTTTTGCAGTTTATGAATATTCTCATATGCCGCAAGCACAGACTCACTCACCGCATCCTCCGCGTCCTGCACATTCCTCATCCTGCACAGAGCAAAGCGGTACAAATCTTTATATATCTCTTCGTACATCTGCGCAAATTTTTTCGCATCACATCTCATATCCTTTCCTCCCTGATATGGTATCGGCACCGACTAACTGTATATACTGTATATATATAAGAGTAAAAAAATCTTCCATCTGTTGCAATAAAAACATAAAAAATCATAAAAAAATAACGCAGAAAACCTTAACAGTCAAATCCGTATTAACTGACCGTTAAGATTCCCTACGTTTAAGCAGCAATTTATCATTCTATGCTGTCTCACCGATTCCCATCAGAAGCCCTTTTTCCTTCATTGCGGGACTACTGGTTAAGAAAAGCACTTTCCCATCTACATCCCGTGATTGCTTTTCGCTATTGTTCCACTGCCTTCTGCACCATATCAAGAGGGAGTTCCAGAAGCTCCGCCACCTGCTTGGCATCCTTCAACTTCGCATACAATTTACAAATCATACCCTCCTTAATCTCCCGCGTCACCTGCTGTGTCACCTGCTGTGTTACTTGCTCGGTCACCTGCTGCGTCACTCTTTTGGTTATCTTCTCCGTCAATTCTGCCTCAAGAATATCCGCTTCTAATATAAGCCCCTCTTCCATCATATCGTTCAGACCCCCTTCGATAAACTCCTCATAATGGGAATAAAGATGATTATATAATTTCTGAATCAGGCTGCGAAGTTTATTGGCATCTGCTGATGTGATGTTTCCAAGAGCCTGATTCTCGTTGATGATATTTATTATATCATCAAGAATCAGCGTCCGCAACGCTTTCATATTTTCCGGGGTTCGTTTCTTTTTTATGCTGTCACGCAATTTAAGTATCATAAACGGGATGAGTATTACCATATTTTTACTGCTTAATTCTTCGGTGGTGTATTCTAAGAGCTTAAAGACCGGAACACAATATGTAAACGTTCCTTGTGTTCCAAAATCAAGGAGGATTTCCTTGGTATCAGAAATATTTTTATGATTGTACAGATAGATAATCCTTGGTTCCGGGAAATGTAAAATATCCGCGTCATTTCTTGATTTAAGTGCATGTCCATAACTATAATCGAACACACGGAATTCTATTTCTTCATCCTTATACATCTGCGCTTCCATATGGTACGAATGAGAGAAATTGACTGTAACAATCGTATCGGCCAGCGTCTTCTTTAAATGCTCATCATGATGTTCCGTCCAATTATAAGTTATCGTACTATCCGGAGGATACTCTGTCCCAAACAGACCATTGATCAGCCCGATAACAGCACGAGCCGAAAGGGTCAGTATCTTTTTAAACATGCGATCATAAATATGAACAATCCTGTCGCTATCACCTGTAAATTCTTTTTTCATACACAGTAAACCTGCACAGAGTTTCTTTTCTGCGCTTTTCCTTTCTTTCAATATAATCTTTACATCCAAACACAAATAATAGAAAATCAGGCGTTAACCATAACAATCACCCTCTTTACAAAATAATACAGTCGGGGTATCCTCAGTGAACAAAGGAACACATGAAAGAAAACTTCAAACAAATGTACCGACAATCCAAAAACGGATCAAAGAATTGATAAATTCTATGACAGAATCTATGAATTGCTACTATCTTAGCACAGGAAAGATTAATGTGCAACAAAATTTTAAAGCTTACATCAACCCCGAATTGCCACGGCAAAAAGGACATATAATTCCTTATTTGGTCTTATATGTCCTTTGGCATTATAAAGCAATATATTCTTTTATCAATTTACACTTCTACCCACGGTAATAATTTATCAGACATCCCTTCAAGATAATCTCTCTCTCGGCTTCCGTCATATCCCCAAGCTTCAATGTAATCTCCTTAAGTGAATCTCCGACTACATACGCCTTTATCTCCGCCGCTTTCTCCTCAACTGCTTTCCGAACCTCCGGCACAAAGATATAGTCCCCGTTCTTAAAGCTGAGAGCCGTATGCTCCTCCTCTGTAATAAACGGGAGCATCCCCCAGTTGATTAAGTTGGAGCGGTAACGCTTTGTGGCATATTCATTGGCGATGTTCGCCCATCCGCCAAGCACCTTCTGGCAGGACGCTGCCTGCTCCCTAGCGGAACCGTCCCCCGGCTTCACTGCAAAGATAGTGCTTCCGATGCCCAGGTTCGTCCGGTCAATCTCCGTGTAGGTTTCTGTAATCTTTCCGATTATCGGCTTTAACTCCTCGAAAGCCTCAGCCGGACACTGCTCTGCCTCGATAGCCTTCTGAGCCTTCTGTACTTCCTTCGCCCTGCCCACATATGCCGGATCTTTTCTCGACAATGCAAACTCCGAAAGTCCAAGCGGGTTCGAACGGTAAGAAGAAGTCTCCCCGGACGGAATCAGCTCATCTGTCGTCGTAACCGGATCGTGAATCTCCGATACTACTTTCAGCAAGAGATTTTCCGGCAGAGCAGGCATCGCCGGCCAGTCCTTGATGTTCGGCCCAAACTTAATCTCTACCGATGAATCAGCCTCTCCGTGGCTGTCAAACACCCGATTTGCATATATCTTTTCATCAAAATGATATTTCTTTCCTGTATACTCTACATCTATCGCCGTCGCCGGGGTAAGGAATCCCTTGTTCGCCGCTGTCGCTGCGATTGAGCGGGCGTCCATAAGTGCAACGGATGATATCTGCCCGTTCTGAAGTTTCGAGCCTTCACGGTTCGGGAAGTTTCTCGTGGAATGCCTGATGGAAAACGCATTGTTTGCCGGGGTATCTCCCGCTCCAAAGCAAGGGCCGCAGAACGCCGTCTTCACAATTGTCCCTGCCTCCATCAAGTCCGCAACCGCACCGTTCTTCACCAGCTCCATATAGATCGGCGTGCTGGCCGGGTACACACTAAAAGTAAATTCATCCGCACCGATATAATGTCCCTTGATAATATCTGCTGCCGCACAGATATTTTCAAAACCGCCGCCTGCACAGCCCGCGATCAAGCCCTGGTCAACATAGAGCCTTCCGTCGCGAATCTTATCCTGGAGAGAATATTCTACCGCGCCGTCCAGGCTGACTAATGCTTTCTTCTCAACATCATGGAGGATATCAGACAGATTCGCATTCACCTCATCAATCGTGTATACGTTAGATGGGTGGAACGGCATCGCGATCATCGGCTTAATCTCGCTCAAATTCACGTATACCATGCCGTCATAATAAGCTACTGCTCCAGGATTTAACTCCTTATAATCCTCCGGCCTGTTGTGAATCTCATAAAATTCCTTAATCTTGTCATCCGTTTTCCAGATGGAAGACAGACATGTTGTCTCTGTAGTCATCACGTCGATTCCGATACGGAAATCTGCGCTCAACTTGTCAACGCCAGGGCCGACAAACTCCATCACTTTGTTATTCACATAGCCATTTCCAAAAGTTGCCCCGATGATAGCAAGCGCTACATCCTGCGGCCCCACGCCCTTCATCGGCTCGCCGTCCAGATAGATTGCCACAACACCCGGCATCTTAATATCATAAGTCTTGTTAAGAAGCTGCTTAACAAGCTCCGGCCCTCCTTCGCCCATAGCCATGGTGCCGAGCGCACCGTACCGGGTATGGCTGTCCGAGCCAAGAATCATCTTGCCGCCGCCTGCCAGCATCTCTCTGGCAAACTGGTGGATGACTGCCTGGTGAGGCGGAACATACACACCGCCATACTTCTTCGCACAGCTAAGGCCAAACATATGATCATCCTCGTTAATCGTGCCGCCCACTGCACACAGAGAGTTGTGGCAGTTGGTGAGCACATATGGAATCGGGAACTTCTCAAGCCCTGACGCCCTGGCCGTCTGGATAATCCCAACGAACGTAATGTCGTGGGAGGTCAATTTATCAAACTTAATCTGGAGCCTGTCCATATTTCCCGAAGTATTATGTTCCTCCAAAATGCGGTAAGCCATCGTATTTTTCGCAGCTTCTTCCGCAGATAAATCCTGTCCTGTCTTTCCCTTTACTTCCTCCGGGGTCTCGGCAATTTCGCCCCCATTTATCAGATATACACCTTTATCGTAAAGCTTCACCATGTTACTTAATTCCTCCTATCCCTTGTTTTTTCTCTATTTGTTCTTCCTTCTTTTACATCACCCATTTTAACACATTTTATTAATAATACAATAGCACAATGACGTGTTTTCCTACGCCCTTTACAGATATGGCTGTATTTTGAACAAAAAGAGCAGACGGGAAATCGTGTTGCTGTCGGACAAGTCTAACCCTGTCAGCTCTTCTATTTTATTAATCCGGTAGATTAACGTATTCCGATGCAGAAACAATCTTTCGGCAGTATTTACCTTAGAACCAAGGGACGCCGTCAGGACAGACAGCGTATCCATCAGATTGCTCTTATGGTGCAAGTCATAAGCACGTAAAGTTGAAAAAGTATCATCCAGATATTTCTGAAGTTTCGGATTTCCCTTAAAATCCAGAAGCACCTGTTCCAGCCGAAAATCTTTTATAAAAAATACCGTCTGGTCCGGCTTTTCAATAAGTCCGATTTTTACCGCCTCCAACGCGTCCTGAAATCCCTGGCGCAAACCAATATAAGTGGTAATCCTGTCTGAAATACCGGCGCAGGCAGCCAGCCTAAACTGCCGGTCAATATAATCACAGACCTGAGAGCAAATATCGCTGAACAAAACATCCTTTCCATTATCTGAAAGAAGCACTGGCACATTTTCATTACCGGGAAGCAGGATATATCTCTCCAGCTTATCAGAAAAATGGCAAAGACTTTTCTTGAGCATTTCTTCATTGTGGCTAAAGGTGCGCTGTTCATTCTTGATGTGAAACAATAAAAGCCGGAAAGGGAACTTCGGCCACCTTATAGACTGAATCCTGAGTTTTGCTTCTTCCTCAGAACGGATTGCCCCATTCATAAGATCAATAAAAAAATAGTTACTCTGCAGCTGGGTATCCTGTTCACTGTAAATCAGGTTCATAAGCGGAACATAAAGATCAGACGCCGGGACCCCGTCGGGCACTACGATAACAGGAAACCCCAGCTCCTCCGCAGTTTGGATGGCATCCGGGCTGATCTCCCCGACAAATTTTGTCTTAATCGCAAGCGCGGCGCACCCCGCATGATGCAAATCCAAAATAAGCTGCGTCACGGCATTCGGGAAATTTCTGATAGAGTATCCTGTCGTAATCATAAGGAGATGGGGGCGAAGCCATGGTTTAATATCAGGAACTTCCATGCCATCCGCGTACAGAACTATATTGTAAATTCCCCGGCTCCCGGCAATCAGACGGCAATCCTTATAAGCGGGAAGCTCCAAAACATCTTTTACGGTAACAGACATGACCAAATACCTCCTTCTGGAATCTATTTTAACATTTCGAACGATAAAACGGAATGAAAATCAATTATTTTTACAGAAAATATGTGCAAAACGCACAAAAAGAAAAGACAGATTCAGATTTTATGAATGTAGACCAGCCTTACCATACTATTTAAAATAAGAATAAAAGAGAGTAAGAAGGAGGAGAAAAATGCTGTTAAAACAAGTAATTGAACTTTTTGATATCTTAGATACGCCAACGGCCTGCGGTCAAAGCGTCAAAGAGTATCTGCTGTCTGTAAATCCTCAGGCGGATATCCACATATACCCGCTTCATGGCCCGAAAGGAAAGACCGATATGGTCAGGATCAAAATTCCGGGAAGCCATGGAAAAAGCAAAGGTATGGATGCCCCCACAATCGGACTTCTGGGCAGACTCGGCGGACTCGGCGCCCGTCCGGAGATGACCGGATTTGTCTCTGATGGGGACGGGGCTCTGGCAGCTCTGGCCGCCGCCGCAAAGATTCTGGACATGCAGTTTAAGGGCGACTATTTAGAAGGAGATGTAATCATCTCTACCCACATCTGCCCGGACGCTCCCACAAGAGCCCACGAACCGGTTCCTTTTATGGATTCCCCCGTAGAAATGTCCCGCGTCAATGCAGAGGAAGTTTCTCCGGAACTAGACGCCATCCTCTCCGTAGATACGACAAAAGGGAACCGTATCATCAACCACCGCGGAATCGCCATATCCAATACAGTAAAAGAAGGATATATCCTGCATTGCAGCGAAGATCTCCTGGATGTAGCCGAGCGGGTAACAGGCCGCCTTCCCCATGTATTTTCCCTGAGCACATTGGACATCACACCTTATGGAAATGAATTGTATCATCTGAACAGTATTTTGCAGCCCTGCACAGCAACATCCGCGCCTACGGTGGGCGTGGCAATTGCAGCAGAAAGTTCTGTAGCAGGATGCGCCACCGGCGCCACACAATTTGCAGACGTAGAAGCCGCCGCAAGATTTCTGGTTGAGGTCGCCAAAGACTTTGGCAGGAAAACATGTAGATTTTACGATGAGGGAGAATACACCGAGGCACGAAGGCGGTACGGCAGCATGAAACATTTGCAGACTACCGGTACGGCAGGCGAATAAGGAGGAGCACAAAATGAACGAAAAAGAAAAGAAAGGCTTTAAGATACCCCATACCTATGTCATCCTGGGAATTATCATTGTCATCATGGCGATTCTGACCTGGATTGTCCCGGCGGGAGAGTTTGAACGTATCGTAGACGAAGCATCCGGAAGGACTATGGTCGTTCCCGGGACGTTTCATAAAGTTGACGGCAATCCCGTTGGGTTGTTCCGTCTGCTGACACTGGTACAGGAAGCGATGATTGATTCCTCCGGAATTATATTCTTTATCTTCTTTGCATATGCCTTTGTATATATGCAGATGAAATGCGGAGCATTTGATGCGGCAGTCGGCGCTATGCTGAGAAAGCTTCACGGGCACAGAGGGTTTATCATTCCTTTATTCATGCTTATCTTCGGCTTATGCGGCTCCACCTTCGGCATGACAGAAGAAACGTTTGGCTTTATCCCCGTATTTATGGGCATTGCCGTGGCACTCAGATATGACGCACTTGTGGGCGGAGCCATGGTGTATGTAGGAGTTATAACAGGATTTGCGGCTGCCACGGTAAATCCATTCACAATCGGTGTTGCGCATACAGTGGCAGAACTTCCCATGTTTTCAGGACTTATTTTCAGATGTGCTGTATTTGTTGTGTTCATGTGTGTGTCTATATGGTATGTCATGCGCTATGCAAAGAAGGTGCAGAAGAATCCGGAACTGAGCATCGTAAAGGATGTAGAACTCAGCGCAAACGGCCTGTCAGAAGAAGAACTGATCAAAACCGAGTTCACACCAAGACATAAAATCAGTATGCTGCTGTTTCTGATTACCGTTATCCTTATCATGTACGGAGCTGTAAACTTAGGCTGGTACATCAACGAAATCGCGGGGCTTTTCATCGGCATGATGATCCTGGTGGGACTAATCCAAAGATACAATTTCAGCGAGATTGCCCAGATATTTATCGAAGCATGCAGAGACATCATGTTCGGCGCGCTGGTCTGCGGTGTGGCAAAAGTAATTCTCCTTGTCATGCAGGATGGGATGATCATGGATACCTTTACTAACGCTATCGTAAATATTGCAAATACAAATTCCAAATATCTGTCCGGGCTTATGATGCTTGTCGTACAAAATCTGCTGAACTTCTTCATCCCATCCGGAAGCGGTCAGGCCGTAACCAGTATGCCAATTATGGTTCCGATTGCCGATATGGTGGGTCTGCCAAGACAGGTCGCGGTTCTTGCATACCAGTTCGGCGACGGATTTTCCAATATGATCTGGCCTACATCTGTAGCAACCTGGTGCGGCATGATGAAACTTCCTATGGATAAATGGTACAAATTCGTTCTGCCTCTGGGCGGAATCCTATTCGCGATGGAAGCAATTGCCATCACAGTTGCAACTGCTATTAATTACGGTCCATTCTAAAACAGGAGTATGATATGAATTGCATAGATAACAAATTAAAAGAAGAACTTCTCGAACTAAACCAGTATATTTATAACCACCCTGAGCTGGGATACGAAGAATACAAGTCTTCCTCGGCTCATGTGGAGCTTTTGAAAAAGCATGGCTTTCAGGTAGAATACGGATATATGGGAATCAAAACCGGCTTTCGAGCCGAGTATACAAACGGTGATGGCCCAACGATTGCCTATCTCTCGGAATACGATGCACTGCCTGAAGTGGGGCATGGCTGCGGACATAATATCATGGGAACATTAAGTACCGGAGCCGCAATTCATCTAAAGGAACATCTAGGTGATACCAAAGGGCGCGTAGTTGTCATCGGAACGCCTGCCGAGGAAACTGACGGCGCCAAAGTAATCTATGCCGCTAACGGAGCTTTTGACGACATAGATGTTGCTTTGATCTCCCATCCATTCTATAAGAATGTAAAGAGCGGTATCTCTTTTGCTTTAAAAGCGCTGCGGTTTACTTTCACCGGAAAAGCGGCTCACGCTGCGGCCGCTCCGCACACAGGCATCAATGCGCTGGACGCCTGCATTTCCACATTTGTAAATATCGGGCTGCTCAGACAGCAGATTTTGCCCACGTCGAGAATCCACGGAATCATCAAAAACGGAGGGACAGCGGCAAATACCATCCCGGACTTTTCCTGCGCTGAATTTTATGTCCGCGCTACAAGCAAATCTTATTTAGAAGAACTGGCCGGAAAGGTCTGCGCCTGTGCACAAGCAGGTGCAGCCGCGGCGGGCGCCAGGCTTAAAATTACAGAATACGAAACCGGAAACGATAATCTGCTGACAAACCATACACTTCAAGACTGCCTTTGCAGGAATTTAGCAAAAATGGGAATCTCTGATATCGAAGAGGCAGGGGAAGCCAACGGCTCTACAGATGTGGGAAATGTCAGCCACGTATGTCCGACGATTCATCCATCATTCAATATTATGGCGCCGGGAGAGGAATATTCAACTCACACCATAGAGTTCAGAGAAGCGACTTTGCGTGAACCCGCAAAAGAGGCATTAGCCAAAAACGTCTGCGCACTCGCCATGACAGGGAAAGAAATTATGGATGATGCCCATCTGCTCGGTAAAATTAAGGCCGAATTTAAGACAGCAGTAGAAAATGATTAGATTAAATCTACATTAAAAAGAAAGGTGCTGGAAATCCCTGATTCCCGGCTCCTTTCTTTATTAACCGAATCTTCTAACTGCCGCAGTCTAGTGTGCTGACACGATTATATTTAGCTAAAATTCCTTGCCTATTTTCCTGATAGAACTATTCCCCAAGCCTCAGCGTAGCCCGCTACGCCTGCGTTTGGGAAACAGCACTCTCAGAAAAATATTCTGCGGAGTTTAGCTAAATATAATTCGGTCAGTACACTAGCAGCCTTCTCTCACCGATCTCATATGATCCGCCACCATCATAGCAATCTTGAAAGTAAGCGCATCATCAAACACCCTTACATCAAGCCCCGTTCGTTTCTGAATCTTCTCCAGCCGGTACACCAGCGTATTGCGGTGAATATAAAGCTGCCTTGCCGTCTCCGATATATTCAGATTATTGTCAAAGAAGGTAAATACTGTCTGTAGCTCTTCGTCGTCGAACATCCCGTCCACATCCCCATCAAATACCTCCCGCAAAAACATCTTACACAAAGATTCCGGAAGCTGGTGAATCAAGCGCCCGATACCAAGCTCATTGTACGCAAGAATTGTCTTTTCCTCATAAAATACTCTTCCTACCTCCAGCGCCATAGCCGCTTCCTTATATGATTTAGATACATCCTTAAGCTCATCTATAATCGTGCCGTAAGAAACTCGCACACTGACCATTGCTTCCATATTCAGTGTGTCGGCAATCGTCCGCGCTGTCTTCGACAAATCCCCGTAATCCTCTGTATTCTCTACAGCTTTCACAAGTATGACGTGCTTTTCGTCAACCGCCGTAACAAAATCTCTTGTCCCGGTAGCATACAAGCCTTTCAACGTATCTAAGATTAAGTTTTCGCCTTCATTTCTCGCCTCAACCAAAAATACTGCCCGCCTAAGCTCCACAGGAATCTTCATCTTCTTTGCCTGATTATAGATGTCGACCAACAGCAGATTATCCAGAATCAAATTCTGTATAAACCGATTCTTGTCCATCTTCTCCTTGTAGACAAACAAGAGATTCGAAAGCTGGCTCACTCCCAGCTCTCCGGCCATGGCAAGGGCCTCTCCCTCTCCTGCAAGCGCCAGTATATAAGTCGGCTTTCCCTCATCACTGACAAGGAACAGTCCTGTCCCATCGCCGATTCTCATAGGCTCGGTTTCTACTGTCCCGGTAAATACAGCAATCCTCTTGTCAAGTCCCACCATCTTCTCATTCGTCATGACAAGACAGATTCCCCGCATATCCCAAACCGCACACTCAAAACCGGTTATCTTCTTGATATCCTGCACCGTCTTGTGCAAAATCTGATTTGACAACAAGCATACCACCTCCTGCTCTTTCCCATTCTACCACACAGTAAAAACTGTGTCTAATTAATTTATATAAAGAAAATTGAACCGGCTCTCATATTGAAAGCCGGTTCTAAACTCATGGTTATAAACTAGTTTGTAATTGCGTTCTCTGTCTCTTTATCGAATACATGAATCTTAGAAGCATCGAGAGCGAATTTAACAGTATCGCCTGTTCTTGCTGTTGTGCTGGGCTCTACTCTTGCTGTCATATTAGCGCCTTCATAATCGAAGTATAAGAATACTTCTGCACCAAGCATCTCGTATACACGAATCTTAGCTTCGATAACAGTATCAGGAGACTTAGCAAGGAAGTCTGGCTCGTCATGAACATCTTCTGGACGGATACCAAGAACAACTGTCTTTCCGTTATATCCGCCGTCGATAAGCTTCTTAGCTTTCTCCGGAGCAAGCTTGATCTCTGAAGGTCCTGCTACAAGGTATACATCATTGCCTTTTACTTTACATGTAGCGTCAACAAAGTTCATCTGAGGTGATCCGATGAATCCTGCAACGAACAGGTTACACGGTGCATCGTAAAGTACCTGAGGTGTATCTACCTGCTGTACGATACCAGCGTTCATAACTACGATTCTTGTACCAAGTGTCATAGCCTCTGTCTGGTCATGTGTTACATAGATGATTGTTGTACCAAGTCTCTGGTGAAGCTTGGAAATCTCAATACGCATCTGTCCACGGAGCTTAGCATCCAAGTTGGAAAGAGGCTCATCCATAAGGAATACCTTAGGATTACGTACAATCGCACGTCCCATAGCAACACGCTGTCTCTGACCACCGGACAGAGCCTTCGGCTTACGCTCAAGGAGCGCCTCTAAGTCGAGGATTCTTGCTGCCTCGCGAACCATCTTATCAATCTCATCCTTCGGAATCTTTCTTAACTTAAGACCAAATGCCATATTGTCATATACTGTCATATGTGGGTACAGAGCGTAGTTCTGGAATACCATCGCGATATCTCTGTCCTTCGGCTCTACATCATTTACTAATTTGTCGCCGATGTATAACTCACCGCTTGTAATCTCTTCCAGACCGGCTACCATACGAAGTGTTGTAGATTTACCACATCCTGAAGCTCCTACAAATATGATGAATTCTTTGTCTTCAATCTCAAGGTTGAAGTCCTTAACTGCTACGTATCCGTTCGGATAAGTTTTGTTAATGTGACGTAAAGATAAACTTGCCATTTTAATCGTCCTCCTGATCTTCTCTAATCGCTTTTTGCGTAACATCACTGCATATCTGTTTAAGAATATGTTTCGCTTCTGTTAAAGAGTATATAAAAAAAGACGGTTTCGGGGTATACCCAAGTTGAACAATTTTTCTATGATATTCTATACAAATTGTACAACCCGCGATTTTACCTGTAAAAACGCCGTTTATTCCTGCTTGAGCAACATCTGGTATACCTCCCGTTTTCCCAATCCCCTGTCTTTTGCCACCTGCTTCATGGCATCTTTTTTACTCAGGCCATTCTTAAGATAAATCTCCATATGCTCCTCCACCGAAAGTTCCTCCCACTGCGCCCGCTCCTCCCTAAGCAGCTCTTCATGAGATTTCCCTTCAATCACAAGCACATACTCACCCCGCGGCTCATGCTCCTTATAGTAAGCTATCGCCTCGCGAAACTCCGCCCGAAACACTGTCTCATGCTTCTTAGTCAGCTCCTTACAGATGCTGACTCTCCGATTGCCAAGCGTTTCCTCAAGAAGCGTTAGTGTACGGACAAGCCTGTGCGGTGCCTCGTATATAACAATCGTACGCTGTTCATCCCGCAAAGTATCAAGCACCTGCTGCCTCTCCTTTTTGTCCGACGGAAGAAATGCCTCAAAAGCGAATCTCCTCGTAGACAGCCCGGATATCGTCAGCGCAGCAACACATGCCGCCGCCCCCGGAACTGCCGTTACCAAAACACCTGCCTCGTGACACATCTTCACCAGTTCTTCACCCGGATCTGAGATGCCGGGCGTTCCTGCGTCTGTTATCAGTGCGATATTTTCTCCGTCCAGCAGCCGCTTTACAAGCTTGCGCCCTTTTTCTGCTTTATTGTATTCATGATAGCTTGTCATCGGCGTCTTTATCTCAAAATGATTCAGCAGCTTGATACTTCCCCGCGTATCCTCCGCCGCTATCAGATCCACTTCTTTTAATATGCGCACACAGCGGAAAGTCATGTCCTCAAGATTCCCAATGGGGGTTGCGCACAGATATAACATGCCTGCCATACAGCTCCTCCTCTCATTTCTGCTGTTCACAATGGGCTGTCCCTTCCCAGCTATGATGTATCCGCATCACTTCATCCGTGTATTTTCCTGCTTTCTCGTACACAATAAGCGGCGGCCCTATCTTCATCCGGGGATTGCCTCCCTTCGTTCCTCCCACAAGAACCATATTAGGCTCCTTGTCCGCAAAAGGATATACGAAGCGCATCTCCTTCGGCTCGATTCCGCAGGCGCACATCTTCGTAAGTATCTCCGGCAGTCGAAACGGTCTGTGCACCATATAGAACCTTCCCTTAACCTTAAGAATCTTCGCGCTCTCCCGCAGAATATCATCCAGCGTGCAGAGCGCTTCGTGCCGGGCAATATAAAGCGCCTCATTTTGATTCTTAAGCCCATGGTTCCCGATCATATACGGCGGATTCACCGTGATTACCTCAAAAGAGGCCGCCCCAAACCTAAGAGCTGCCTCCTTAATATCTCCTGTCACAATATCTATCTTTGATTCCAGACCATTATACGCAACGCTTCTCCTCGCCATGTCCGCGCTCTCCTGCTGAATCTCAAGCCCCGTATAATGCTCTCCGCGATTTTTTGCCTCAAGCAAAATAGGCAGAATACCCGTTCCTGTCCCAAGATCCAGAGCCCTTTCTCCTTTTTTTACCTTCGCAAAGGAAGAAAGAAGCACCGCATCCATCCCAAAGCAGAAACGGCCCGGATGCTGGATAATCTCGTAACCCTTAATCTGCAGATCATCCAACCGCTCCCCGGTGTGAATCAATCTTTCATCTCTCATATCTGATGTTCCTTATCTTAATTGTCGTCCAACCTGGAATCCCCAGTTTTCTCCTCCAGACGCTTAAGCTCCTCCAATTCTTCCCTGGAAAGCTTCGCATCCTTCTTTCGGCGTCTTGACTTGAATTTAAGCTCTGACGCCTTATACTCTCGTATCTCTTTCTCGTCATTATCAAGCGTCACAATCACCTTCACAAGCTGACGCAGCACATTGACTGACTGTACATCTCCCTTCAATCCCTCCGGCGTTGTCACACGGTCTCCATTCCCCGGCAGATGACTGTTGAGCTCCTCATATATCTCTTCCTCATTCGTCAAACAACACATCAGCCTTCCGCACACGCCGGATATCTTCGTAGGATTCAAAGAAAGATTCTGTTCCTTTGCCATCTTGATTGATACCGGAGCAAATTCAGACAGGTATGTGTGACAGCAGAGCGGCCGCCCGCAGATGCCGATTCCTCCCCGGATCTTCGTCTCGTCCCGCACCCCAATCTGGCGCAGCTCAATCCTTGTTCTGAACACACTCGCCAAATCCTTTACAAGCTCACGGAAATCAATCCGTCCATCTGCCGTAAAGTAAAACAGGACCTTATTATTGTCAAACGTATATTCCGCATCAATCAACTTCATCTCAAGCCCATGTTTGCGGATTTTTTCCAGGCAGATTTCAAATGCCTCTTTCTCTTTTTCCCGGTTCTTGCTCTCTTTTTGCTTATCTTCTTCTGTTGCAACTCTGATTACCTGCTTTAACGGCACTGTAATCTGCTCGTCCTCTACATCCTTCGGCCCTGATACAACAGAGCCAAACTCTACTCCCCGGGCAGTCTCTACGATTACTTTATCTCCCGTCTTAACATCATGCCTTCCCGGTGCAAAAAAATATATCTTTCCCGCCGGCCTGAACCGAACGCCTATTACTCTCGTCATAGATTAATTCTCCTTTATTGTCAGGAACAAAAGTTCCATCACAAGTTCAAAGTTCACATTCGCTCTAAGCCTTGACTTCGCCTTCTCAAGACCGGCGATGATATTCTGAATCCCCTCATAAGAGCTTGTCTTTGCCTGCTCCTTGATATATTTTATCTGATCTTTAAAAACAAGCTTGTCAATCTCTTTCGTCGCCTTATAAAGCAAAACATCTCTGTACCAGATCATAATGATATCCAGGTAATCCGTAATCTCAAGCTTATATGCGGTAACACTGTTCACCGCCGTGACAACCTCGGAGAACTCCATCTCACGAATATATTTAAGAAGCTGCACCGCCTCGTCTTTAATCTCATTAAAATGCTCCGAATGAGCCAGCATAATTGCCCGTCCCATATTTCCCTGTGCGAACGCCGTACAGACATCCGCCTTATAATCTGGGATTTCAAGTATTTCCATCAGATATTTCTTAATCAAAGTATCCCTGATATTACGAAGCTTTAGCATCACACACCTTGAGTTAATGGTGGGAAGAAGAACCTCCGCATTCTCCGTAAGCAATATGATCACCGCATACTCCGGCGGCTCCTCGATCGTCTTTAAAAGCGCGTTTTGCGCCTGCGGAGTCATAAGCTCTGCACGATCGATAATATATATCTTATACGGCCCCTGGTAGGGCTTGATCATAATCGTATTATTCACCTGTTCACGTATATCATCCACGCTGATCGTATTCGGCTTCTCATGGGCTGCCCATATAATGTCCGGATGATTGTCGCTCTCTGCCTGCCTGCAGGAATGGCATGTGTTACACGGATCAGGCCCCTGTTTTTCACACAGCAGCGTCATGGCAAACAAGCTCGCCAGCATCTTCTTGCCCGAGCCCCTGGCACCGTTCATAATATAAGCATGTGATACCTTATCCATCGACACCGCATTCCTGATATATTGTATAATATCCTTGTGCCCAACTACATTTTTAAAGCTTCCCATGTTGTATCTCCCTTTTTATCTTTAAAAC
Organism: Lachnospiraceae bacterium MD308; assembly: GCA_000403475.2. Taxonomy (GTDB): domain Bacteria; phylum Bacillota; class Clostridia; order Lachnospirales; family Lachnospiraceae; genus MD308. The sequence goes on along the minus strand of KE159795.1, from coordinate 2,138,699 downwards.
TTCAACGTATCTTTCCCTTTTTAAGCCCTCAACAGAAAATCCCTTATCCCGATACCAGCAAAGCATACGCACCGCTTCCTCTGTAATCCTCTCTCCCGGCACGATAAGCGGACTGCCCGGTGGATACAGATACGCATACTCCGCAGATACATATCCGGCGGCAGCTTCCCACGGAACAAGCATCGGCTCTGCCGCACCCATTCGCACCTTCCGCTGGACGTCGGCAATATTACAGACGACCTCTGCCCGGGGAATCGTTCTTACCCCCGGACACTCTTCTGTTTTTTGAAAGCTCGTCTTATTATCAATCCGAAACAATGCATTTGTCAACCGTTCCAGGCCTTCTTTTGTATCTGATACAGAAGTCATGGCAAGCACATAACTTCCTGCCGCCATCTCCATCTGCAAATGATACTCCGAAAGCAGCCTTCTGTAAAGCTCTTGTCCTGTAAATTCCCGATTTCCTGTGAATATAATAAGCTTAGATATATCATAACATTCTGTGCGGATTAACTCAAGACACTTAAGCCCTGAAAGTTTTTTCCTCACTTCACAAAGCTCCTTTACATAATCCCCAAACATCTCTTCTGCATGATTCGAAAGCTCTTCCATACACAGATCAATTGCAGCCATCAGCACATAGGAGGGGCTTGATGTCTGCAGCATATCCAGGTATCCTTTCACCCTGTCTCTGTCTATCCTGCTGCCGTTCATATGCAAAAGAGCCGTCTGCGTCAACGACGGCAAAGTCTTGTGAACACTGTGTATAACAATATCCGCACCGCGCACATTGGAATTTTCCGGAAATACGCTGTGAAAACCAAAATGAGCCCCATGCGCTTCGTCCACAATTAAAGGCAGCCCTTTCTCATGTACCGCCTCCGCGATGGCGGTAACGTCCGATACCACCCCGTCATAAGTCGGCGACACAATAACGACTGCCCTTATATCCGGATAACGCTCAAGGGCATCCCTCACATCCTGCGGTCTAATCTGCATATTAAGATTCACTTTGCCATCAAAGTCTGGATACAGATAGACCGGATTCAATTCGTTCAGATATATAGCATGATACACAGACTTGTGGCAATTTCTTGCCACAAGTATAGTATCTCCTTTTTCAGTTACACCGCACACAGCACTCAAGATTCCGACCGTACTTCCATTGACAAGAAAATGCGTCTCATCTGCATGGTAGACTTCGGCCGCACGCTCCTGCGCGCTTTTTAGAATCCCCCGCGGATGATGAAGGTCATCAAAGCCTTCAATCTCCGTAATATCAATCTCATACGGAAGCGCCCCATCTCCAAAATCATATGCCGGGATGCCTCGCCTCTTATGTCCCGGCATATGAAAGCCATAGTAATCCGAATTGCTGTAGCTTCTTAACTTATCATATAGTGTGCTCATAACACGTTCATCACATTCTACAATCTCTTAAGAAGTTTCTCCCTTTCTTCTTCGTATCCAGGTTTCCCAAGCAATGCAAACATATTCTTCTTATAACTCTCAACTCCCGGCTGATTAAACGGATTAACGCCGGAGATATATCCGCTGACACCGCAGGCAAACTCAAACATATAGAATAGCTGCCCCAACGAATACTCATCCTGTGCCGGAATATTAACAGTAAGATTCGGAACATTGCCGTCTGTATGCGCAAGGATTGTCCCATTCATCGCACTCTTATTCACAAAATCAACATTCTTTCCTGCAAGATAGTTCAAGCCGTCAAGGTCTACCGGCTCCTCGCCGATAATAATCTCTTCCTGTGACTCCTCTACATTCAGAACTGTCTCATACATAATACGGCTTCCATCCTGAATGAACTGCCCCATCGAATGAAGATCTGTAGTAAGGTCTACAGACGCCGGGAAAATCCCTTTCTGATCCTTTCCTTCACTCTCGCCGTATAACTGCTTCCACCACTCTGACACATAGTGAAGGCTTGGCTCATAATTCGCCAGAATCTCAACAGATTTTCCTTTTCTATGAAGGATATTACGGATTGCTGCATATTTCAATGCATCATTATCATCAAATTCATTGTTGATCGCCATCTCTCTTGCAGATGCCGCTCCCTCCATCAGCTTGTCAATATCCGCTCCGCTGACTGCAATCGGAAGAAGGCCTACCGCTGTCAGAACTGAAAAACGTCCGCCCACATCATCCGGCACTACGAACTCTTCATATCCTTCCTCGTCTGCAAGCCCCTTCAAGGCTCCTCTCTCCTTATCAGTTGTTGCGTAGATTCTCTTCGCAGCTTCCTCTTTTCCATATTTCTTCTCAAGCATCTCCTTGAATACACGGAATGCAATTGCCGGCTCTGTCGTCGTACCTGATTTGGAGATAATATTTACAGAGAAATCTCTGTCTCCAATCACATCAATCAAGTGCTTAAGATATGTACTGCTGATGCTGTTTCCTGCATAATAAATCTCCGGTGTTTTACGGATTTCTTTAGACACCATATTGTAAAAATTATGACGTAAAAATTCAATTGCAGCTCTTGCTCCGAGATAGGAACCGCCGATACCGATAACTACCAGCACTTCTGAATCTCCTTTGATTCTCTCTGCCGCTGCCTTTATTCTTGCAAATTCTTCTTTATCATAATCTACCGGGAGATCAATCCATCCAAGGAAATCATTCCCCGCACCCTCTCTCCCAAGAAGCGTATCCTTCGCTTGAAGAGCGATTTTTTTCATAGACTCTACTTCGTGGTCGCTGATAAATCCTGTTGCCTTTGAATAATCAAATGTTACTTTTGCCATAGCACAAATCCGTCCTTCCTTCAAAAAATATATTTATATTTTTTCATATATAATATATTTTATCAAATCAGCGCACTTTAATCAAGCCATAAACTCCTCTAGTATCTGACGTATAAGAATCTCTCTTTCTACAGACTTCTGCTCCGTCCCTTCCGGCTCCTCTTTTTCCGCCTTTCTGGAAACTGCTCTTACCCTGTCACTATGCTCTCTCTGCGCTGCAGTATCAGGCACCGGATATGGCTTAGGCATCGTAGGAGGAAGAACCTCCGGCGATGTCTGCGGTGACGGGACTTCCTTCCCCGGATTCGGCCTCTCCGGTTCCGAGACATCCCTTCCGACTACCTCAGCCACATCCACGATTATCTCCGTCTCCTCAAAATCGTTCTCATCTTCTCCCGCCTGTACAGCCTCCTCTTCGAATCTCTCTTCCTCGGAATCTCTCCCAGCTGCCATCTCTTTCTGGCGTGACTTCTCATAGCGGTGAAGACATACATTCTGCAGATAATCTACCATATAGTTTCTCGCCATCTGCATACGGTAATTTTCATCCGTTGTCAGATGAAACACGTACACAAGAATCCCCAGTCCCACGCCGATTACCCCCGTCCGCAGCACAAGATCATTCATTCCATAAATGCTGTATGTAAGGACTGCCCCCAAAAGACCCATGACAATACACAAAAGCGCCGCCGCTTTTTCAAGCCTTCTCAGGCTGTGAAGGCGGATACCAAGCACCTTATAACCATACAGGTACTTGTCCACAAACACTTCCACGTTCTCCACCTTTTCACTAACCATACAGGCATGTTCAAACTTCGCGCGCACCAGACGCATCAGCGGATGGGTACTTTTATTCATATTGCCCGCCGCACGTACCAGACGCGCAAGTATCGCATTCACCACGCATTTACTCAAGATGCCGGCTGCCGTAAAAATTCCCAGCGCTATAACTATTATCTGCTTATCCACTATCATCCTTAACATAGATAAAGCCCTCCTTTCATGGGAATTATACCTGATATTCCCTCGGAGGGCGATAAAATCCGTTCTCCATAATCCGACAGATCCCTGTCACATCCTGTCGGTTTACAGAATATATTTTCTTAAAAAATCCTACAGCAAAGTCATCAACTCTTTCATAAGCCTTACGCTATGAGTGATTGCCTGCCGTTCAAACTCCGGATAATCCATAACGGCACTGTTGTCGGCTTTGTCCGAAATAGCCCGAATTATGACGTACGAAACTTTGTTCAGATAAGCAGCCTGTGCTATCCCCGCACCCTCCATCTCCGTACAAAGCGGATGGAACATACTCACAATCCTCTCCTTCGCCTCGGCAGAAGAGATAAACTGGTCTCCGCTTGCCACCCTTCCGGTAAAGGTGCGAATCTCCGGGTTTGCCTTCTCATTCGCCGCTTTCGCCTTCTCAACCAGCACGCCGTCCGCCGGAAACGCCAGCGTATCCATCCTCGGAACCTGCCCCGCCGGGTCGCCGAAAATCGTCGCATCCATATCATGATGAACCGCATCCGTAGAAATCACCATATCTCCAATGTCAATCCTCGCATCCAAAGACCCGGCAATCCCCGTATTAATCAGCATATCTACATCAAAATGATCTACCAAAATCTGCGCACATATCCCTGCATTCACCTTTCCAATGCCGCTTCTTACTACTACCGCATCTTTTCCACACAAGACGCCCTCACAGAAAACCATACCCGCGACCTCTTCCGTCTTCCGAATCTCCATCGCTTCCTTCAAAGCTTCAACCTCTTCCTCCATCGCTCCAATAATCCCTATCATATGTCTGTTCCTCCATGTATATGAATTTGTACTTCCAATATCCAGAAATAGTATAGCATTCCTTCGTATTCTCTGCTATACTTTTCTTGATATCTGTACATAACTAAAGGAGGTTTTTTATGGAGTTCAAACCAGTTGGCGTCTGCTCACAGTTAATCCGTGTAGACGTAGAAGATAATGTGATTAAAAGTGCTGAATTTGTCGGCGGATGCAGCGGAAATACCCAAGGTCTGTCACGTCTGGTAAAAGGAATGAATGTAGATGAAGCAATCTCCCGCTTAGAAGGAATCAAATGCGGCTTCAGATCCACATCCTGTCCCGACCAGCTCGCACAGGCACTTAAGGCTGTCTCAGGAAAATAAGAACAGCGAAACATACACGGGGGAATGTCGGTTAATGCGATTTTCCCCCTTTTGGCATCTTGTCAACGCATGTCTCCTTGTTCTATATAGCAGCCTTCTTTTCAATCATCAGTCCGTAACCCAATGCATCAAGTATGTTGCAAAATGTCTGCAATGACGGACTGTGATTCTTTTTTTCTAATCGCGATATAGCTCCTTGGCATCGCCAGACACCTAAAAAGTTGGTGCTGGCATTCCACTGCGCTCTGTAAGAGGAATATTCTCTTTTCAATTTCAATCGCCTGCATCAGTCTTTGTAATGTATCATCAAAAAACTTACTCATGTCTTTATTCCTCCTTTAAGATTTCGACAACGTAACTCCCTTAGATTTTCGTCTGTCAATCTTTTATTACCGGTCCCGTCATCTAATATCTTTCCCACAAATGGAAAAGGACGCCCCCATCTTAGCGTCCTTTCCCGTGTTTTCTCTCATTACTGGGAAGACTGTGACCTGCATCGCTATACAACGGATATCTGGTTCACAGATTGATTTCATTTTACTTTTCCACAATATAATCATTATCAACTTATAACAATCCGCTCCGCGGCGATGCTTGTCACAGTCTTCCCAGAAGATAGAATTAACATACTTTTGAGATAATATCAGGTGCCACAATAGAGAGACTGGAAGATTCTATTGCGGCTGTGTCGGCTACTCAATGAATACTCCGTCCGTAAAGCTACTGCTCATATCGTCGTTTGCAGAATGGGTACATACTACCCGGTAGTAATAACCGCCCTCCACCTTTAACTCCTTGGCAGATGACAGCTTATCCGCATTCTTATCACGAACAATCCATCCGTCATACCCTTCCCATGAAGTGTCCTCTTCCTTCGCCCGCTCTACCTCAACGGCTATTCCGATTCTCTCCACAGTATGAGCAGCAAGAGTGCTTCCTCCAACATAGAGATTGCCATTCGCCAGCCTTACGCACTTCGAATAACCCACCATCAAATCTTCTCCGCGGGTAATCCCTGTAGCGTAACCGACAGATTCACTCTCATGTGTCAGATAAGAACCCCCAATCTGCTTTCTGCTTTCTTCTGCATGCACGTCAAAACTCAAACAGAACATACAAAATACTAGCAACAGAGTACAACTAATAGATGCTAACTTCCTTTTCTTCATCTTCGCCTCCATCCTTCCCCTAACTCTCATATATATAGACACATTACACGCCAAAAACTGACGGCATTTTTTAAAAAAAACATAAATTTTTTAATAAAGCCACAAAATCTTCTTTTTTTGCATCTCCTGTCAAAAAATATTCTAAATTCCGATATGTAAAATGTGCTGAACATCTCGTTTCTCCGCTTTCTTTTCGTTGATAAACAATTAATTCTATCTTGTTACCGCCAACTTCTATCTCATCTTCATCTATAATCTTATCTTCTACACCATGTCCAAAAGAAGATTTATAATAACCTGCACTTATTATATACCAATAATTCCTATTGCTATATTGATACATCATCTCAGCCACTTGAAGATTTTCATCTAGTTCCATTTGAAGAAACTTAATACCTTTTTCTTGTTTTATTATTTTTACTGGCTCTATCCCAAACGTGTCTTTTATTTTTTGATAAGCAATTTGTTCCTCTTCTTTCTCCAACACTTTATTTTCATTATCAGTATTTACCTTTACTACTTTTCCCTCCCCAACAGCCTGCTCAATTATAGACGCAACACGTCCTGCCCCGCCTATACTGGTAATTCCCACTGTCAGTACAAGCAATACTGCCGCCGCTGATGCTGCATATATCTTCCACCTTTTTTTCCTGCCGAACTTCTTCGATGCACTCCGCTCTTCCAACAGTTTTCTCCCGAGCAGAAGTGCTTCCCTGTCTTTCTCGGAAAGTCCGGCGCATATCTGCTCTTTCTCATATTCATCAATGCGATTCTGCAATTTAAGGCGCATACTTTTCTTAAGAGCACTCGGCACATCTTTCACTCCGGCTGCATCTATCTCTTTCTGAATTTCCTCTGCCTCGCTGTACAGATCTTCCTTAATTATCTGTTCAAAATCATCTTTTTGCATTGTCATCGCAAATACCTCATAAAACAGGCGCTCTCCTGTCTCTTTCTCTTGACCAAATCCCATAGGATTGTATAATATATAAGTAGCAGTTCATTTATTGCAGACACTATAAACTGTTTGAATTTTACTTTTCGGAGGTTCTTATGAAACGTATTATCTTAACAGGCGGCGGTACCGCCGGACATGTTACTCCTAACATCGCTCTCCTTCCACGTCTTAAGGAGCTGCAGTATGACATCCATTATATCGGCTCCTACAACGGAATCGAAAAGGAATTGATTGAACAGTTCGGAATCCCTTATCACGGAATAGCCACAGGTAAACTTCGCCGCTATTTCAGTCTTCAGAACTTTACTGACCCGTTCCGCGTTCTTAAAGGTATGAATGAGGCAAAAAAGCTAGTCAAGATTTTGAAACCCGATGTTATCTTCTCCAAAGGCGGTTTTGTATCTGTCCCTGTTGTACTTTCGGGGAAAAGATGTCGTGTTCCGGTTATTATCCACGAATCCGATATGACGCCGGGACTTGCAAATAAGCTTTCTATGTCAGCTGCCACAAAAGTATGCTGTAATTTTCCGGAGACCTTAGAGCTTCTCCCTGAAGGGAAAGCAATACTTACCGGCTCTCCCATCCGGCAGGAACTACTATCCGGTGACAAATTCAAAGCACTGGATTTTCTTGGATTTACTTCTGACAAGCCAGTGATTCTTGTTGTCGGCGGCAGTCTGGGCGCCGTCGCTGTCAACAAAGCAGTGCGAAGCATCCTCCCCGAACTTTTGAAGTCTTATCAGGTAATTCATTTGTGTGGACGCGGCAAACTAGATCAATCACTAAAAAGTCTCAAAGGATACGCACAATTCGAATATGTCAAAGAAGAATTGAAAGATTTCTTTGCCCTTACAGATATCGTTATCTCCAGAGCCGGGGCCAACGCCATCTGTGAACTTCTTGCATTACACAAGCCCAACCTGCTAATCCCGCTCTCTGCCAATGCGAGCCGCGGAGATCAGATACTTAACGCCCGCTCCTTTGAGCGGCAAGGCTTTAGTATTGTATTAGAGGAAGAATCTATGACAGATACGGCTCTGTGTGACGCTGTCGAAAGCCTCTATGAGCACCGCGAACAATATATCAATGCGATGAAGAATTCCTCACAGCAGAACTCCATCGATACAATTATTGATTTAATCGAATCTGTCACAGCATAATAGAGCTTTGTTTATAAATAGAAGGTGCCAAAAAGCACCTTCTTTTATGTATCACTTAGGCGATCATATTCTTCTCTGTACTTCTTTCGTATCCACTGCTTTGCACGATACAGCATACTATGCAGAATTTCCAATGATATTCCCAACTCTTCCGCGACCTCTTTCTGAGGTTTCTCAAGAAGATATGTAATTGTTATCGCGTAATACCAACGCTCATTCATTCCGTACAGCTCGCTGAAGATGTCTTCGACAAATCTGTGATATCTTCTATCGCGCAAAATCATCATAAATTCATCTTCTGCACTATCCGAGAGAAGAGTCGTACTTCCCTCCTCAAAGAAGTCTCCTCCTGGAACTTCATGCCAGACATCTCTTTTATAGTTCCACACCATATTTCTTGCTGTCGTAATCAACCACGCGCTGATTGCCTCTACGTTTACGTTCTCTTTACTGATATATAGTTTCAGGAATACTTCTTGTGTAATCTCTTCTGCCACATCTTCTTTCTTAGAATAATACAATGCTGTCCGATAAACTACGGATACATTTTCTTCATAAACCTTCTCAAAATCCACGCTTCCGACAGAATCCGTCCCACCGATAATTCCTATGCCTTCCACTATTCTTTCCTCATTTGTACTTGTAAAATCTTACACCTTAGACAATATGTCCTCTCTGTCCTCGTCTGTCAATTTGTTCATTTTCCATCCAAGCCCTACTCCGTCATCCTTATACCGCGGAATCATGTGAAGGTGAAAATGAAATACCGTCTGACCCGCGCACTCTCCGTTATTCTGCACCAGATTATATCCGTCACAGCCTAATACCTCAGTCAGCTTAGTAATCATCTTCTTTGCCAGAATCATCGCCTTTCCTGCAAGTGTTTCATCTAATTCATACAGATTTGCATAGTGCTCCTTTGGAATAATAAGCGCATGCCCTTTTGAAGCCGGATTCGCATCTAATATTACTCTGAAATCCTCGTCTTCATAGAGTGTTGCTGTTGGAATCTCCCCGTTAGCAAGTTTACAAAAGATACAATTATCAACTTTCATGTCTCTCTCCTTTTCTAGAAAATCTTTCTAAAATTTGATTGATTATTTTATCCGCCAGTGCTAAACTCTCTAAGGAAAGGCGGTAGTTACTATGTTTTTAGAATCAGATTTCGACAAATTACAGCAAATAATGGAAGAAAGCCCCGAAAAACGAGAGCTTCTTGAGCGTCTTCTTGAATCGCACCAGATGACAATCAGCGCCATCAGCCACGAGATTCGTAATCCACTGACACTCATATACAGCACCCTGCAGCTCATCTCCTCACAGCATCCGGAGACCTCCTCTTTTAAATACTGGAAACAGCTAATAAAAGATGTAGAGTATACGAACCTCTTGCTGGAAGAACTATCAATATACAACAACAGTGACCGGTTAGCTCTTACACCTACAGACACAGCCTCTTTTTTCAAAACGACTGCACTCTCTTTTGCGGCATCTATTACGGACACAGATATCGAATTCACTTCCCGAATCTCTGAGGAACTCCCTCAGATTAACTGCGATTCGATAAAGCTCCGCCAGGTTGTCCTTAATCTCCTGCGCAACGCACAGGACGGCGTTCTCGCCTGCGAAGAACTTCAACGAAAAATCCTTCTGGATGTGCAGCCTTTAACGGACGACTCCGGACAGACCTTTTCCGTCTGTGTGAAAATTTCTGATAATGGCTGCGGAATCCCACAGGAACATCTCGAAGATATCTTTGAGCCATTCACTACATATAAAACAGGCGGTACCGGTCTCGGTCTTGCCGTCGCAAGCCGCATCACAAGAGCACATAAAGGTTCTCTTACTGTCACATCATCTCCCGGCGATTTAACCGTATTCACGCTCTCTCTTCCGGTATAGAAGAACTGCCAATAAAAATCCGGACAGCAGCCCGCCCACGTGGGCTGCATTATCCACTCCGGTATTGGAGAAGCCATAGTACAATGTAACAATCACCATAAAGCCAATCCCTCTTCCGGATATGTCCCCGATTCTCCCTCTGTTGCGAAGCGCGACATAAAGAAGTGCGCCAATCATCCCGAACACCGCTCCGGACGCCCCTGCTGACACAGCATATTCTCCTGTCCGAATATCCCATATAGCAGATACCACATTCCCGCACAGGCCGCTTCCTATATATAGAAACAAATACTTTACCTTGCCAACTGCCATTTCCAAATTCCATCCAACAATCAGCAAAACTACCATATTATTCATCAAATGCTCAAAGCCAAAATGGAGGAACATACAGGTAAACAGACGATAATACTCATCCCCCTCTGCCACATAAGGTACATACATCGCTCCATGATGAAGCATGAACTCCGCATCTTCAGTCATTCCCTGAATTGATAATGCTAAAAAAACAATGACATTAACAGCAGCCAGCAATACCGTCATATTTAATTTATTTTTCATATGCCAGTCTCTCCATTATTAGAAATAGCCTTCAAACCTTACTCTGTCTCCCGTTTTCTCTTCTTCCTCTTCGGCAGCAATCTGCCTGGTCAATCTCTTATACCGGACAATCAGCCCGATAAATATGATAATAAAGACAAACAAAAGAATAAACGCTGACACCAGAATAATCTTATCCGTTCTGCTCCATGTATGTCCTTCTTTTTTAACGTCCTTCTTTTTTCCTTTTTTTTCAGAACCTTTATCCGTTTCCGGCTCTTCCGTTTCCACTGTATGTGCTTTTATATATGATTCGCTGAGCTTTACCTTGGCAACGCCTACATAATTCCCATTGTAAGCATACCTTAGCTCCGCCCTGCCCTCTTGCTCCTCATCCGTAACAATCTCCATATCAAGATCCGCGAATGAAGCGCCTTCAGGTAATATTACATAATTCTCCCCCGGAATGACCTCTGCCACATCTTCCGATTGAATCAGCTCTGATACATCTATCTTCGAAAATCTTTTAAAGCATTTTTTTAATAGCTTCGTAGTATCCGGATAGACATTTCTTCCATGCGTGCGCAACACTACACACACAAGCTGCACTCCATCCTTCTCTGCCATCGTAATCAGCGTAGACAGTGCATCTGAGGTAAAACCTGTCTTACCGCCAATCGTATATTTATAGTAATTACTGTCGTTCGGTCTTAGCATCTTATCCTTCTGATAAAATACATGTTCCTCTACCGTCTCCGATTTTGGTATCGTATAATCCAATGTCTGGACAATCTTAAAAAATTCAGGGTGCTTAAAAAGCTCCCTTCCAATCAATGCCATATCTCTTGCGCAAGTATAATGTTCTGCATCATGCAGACCGTTCGTATTGGCAAAATGAGAATTGACGCCTCCAAGCTGCTGTACTCTTGTATTCATCTGCTCAATAAACCAATTATAATCATACCCTGCTTTACGGCCTACATTCTCACCTACTGCATAGGCTGCTTCATTCGCTGATGCAAGCAATGTCGCGTGAAGTGCCTGCTCCATCGATATAACATTTCCTTCCTTTAATCCGATCGTAGAATCCCCGGGCTGTAAAAATGCCACACTGTCATGAGAAAATGTTACTTCATCCGAAAGCTCCGCATTCTCCAACGCGACCAATGCGGTAAGCACCTTTGTGATACTGGCTGGAAACTGCTTTGAATCTATACTCTTTGCATAAAGAATCGCTCCTGTAGAGACTTCCATAACAATAGCCGCCTCTCCATATGTTCCGGGACCTTTCACCCATCCCTCCCATGCGTTAGACTCCACCGGAATCTTATACGCCTTGTCGAGCTCCTCTTGCATCTTTTTCTCTTCTTCAGTCAATTCCTTCTCTTTCGTTTTCTCTGCTTCTTCATTACCAGACTGCGATGTCTCTGTGGCATATGCTGTCATTCCCAAAGATATACACAGCACAAATATCAGCACTGCAGACACTAATCTTTTGCAGCCTCTTATCATGCTCTATCCTCCAAACCTATTTCAAATACAATGAAATAGTAACATAGCAATAAAGAAACTGCAACAGAAAAGTTCCTTATAGTTCTTCCTCATCAATATAAAGCCCGTCCCAATCACCCCACTTAGGCTTTTTGCGCCGGTTCAGAAGCCGCTTTACCGGAGTCCACATATTCTCTGTCTCCTCCATAATCAGATTTCCATGATGCTGTCTTTTTATCCACTCATGCTGCGAGCTGTCATAGTCTGCAGTATTCCACTCAGAATTATTCTCATCTTTTTCTTCATACAATTGCTGCATCCTCATATCCTCTCTTTTCTCTGCCTGGCTTTTTTCCTCCGTATCCTTCTGACACTCCTTTACAATCTTCCCCAGGCTGTAATTTTCTATCATCGTCTCTTTATGAATAATAAATACAATACGCACGCACTCTTTATCGTCGTAATCCGCCTGCTTCACAAAATATTCCGTCAATTTATGAATCTCCTCCCATAAATCCTGCTTTGCCAAAGGATAATAACAAAAGTAAAACCTTCCCTCCTCATAAAAAATATATTCCGGCTCCATCAAAATACAATGTATATTAAGCAGATAATTTTCTATTTCCCGGATTACTGCCAACAACTGACATAAAAATATCTTTAAGTCCTCCCCGCTGATTTTATTCCTCTCATACATTGCCTGCATGGAAATCTTACCGCTGACATTATAATCATAAAAAGAAGCGCCATCAATTCCCCTTCCCTTTACCGGAAGGACTCCTTCTATTTCATTTAACTGAAGCATTCTCATCTGGTAATCTTCATGATAGACTTTTGCTTCTTCAATCGTGATTTTTCGCTCCATCTGCAATCTCCTTTACTTTTCTGATATTGCGGATATAATTCTCCGGCTCTGTAACCGCCGCTTTTTTTATAACAGATAACCCAAAATGTCCTTTACGCGCAGACGCCGCAACACATATCTGTGTTTTTCCTATAGTAATACGGGCACTGCTGGCAGCAAACAGGATACATTTTCTGCCTATACGCTCCTGATATAGCGACTCTAGCTCTCCTACAGTTATATGATCCTTCTCCCTTATCTTTGTACTTCCGACTATCGCCGTCTCATAAGCTGCACCTGCCAGAATATTCTTATCATGAAAATAAAACGCTCCCAATATACCGCTCATAATGAGAAGTAAAATAACAGGCATGAGAAAAGACATCTCAACCGTCATACTTCCTTTTAAGTCTCTCCTAATATACAACTCTTCTATATCCCCCTCTCTGCCAGCAGACATGCCGCATACGATACTGCCAAAAATGGATAAAACGGCAATGCACTTTTTCGGGACATCTTTTTTCTTATAAGGACAGCAATCCCGCATAGAGCCAGCAGGAAAAATGCACCTGCCAGAATTTCCAACAGCTTCCACATACCGAGATATATCCCAAGACATAAAATTCCCAAACTATCCCCGTATCCTATACTTTCCTGTGTAATTCTACTTATAAATAGAAAGAACACACCTATTCCAATACCGCCCGCGAGCAGCACCATACTTTCTCTGCAGCATAGACACCGATAAATTAACGCTCCCGCACTCGCCGCTGCCAATATATTTACCGGTATTTTCCGGCACTTCAAATCTATTACTGATACGATAATTAAGATTCCCAGACAAATAATCCGGCTCACTTCCACCGCTCTCTACCTCCCTTTATGAATTAACCGCACTTTGAGCAGGCGCGCTTCCCCGCTATCTCAGAAAGAGGCACCGCATATACCGTCCGTTTCAGCCCGCTGCACGATAGCGAACTGTGATATCGGTTCCCGGTATCTGTAATATAGACGCCTCCCGTTCCTCCTTTACACCGTTCACATGTATGATATTTTCCCCCGCTTTTATTACGAAGTCTTTTCACCTCTTCCGATGATACCATCTGAATGGACAGATCAAGATGCGTGCAATGATAATCCCGATGATAGACCAGCCCTGTCTCTGTTATATACACAACCCCCTCGTCACGGATTCCAAATCTTTCCTTTTCATAACCATTCCATACCTTTAACTGCATCTTGTCCTCAAAAGAAAGCAGTGCAATATGAAATACTGGTACTGGAATCCGTATTTTATACTTTGCAGACAGCTCCCCGATTCCTGTAATCGGAGATACCCTGGATGCGCTGCAGTCGATTCCTTTGCTTCCCCCATCTACAATACTGCGTTCTAAGCGCTCTGCGCCAATAGCATTTACTACATCTGCCCTTACCGCAGAAGGGGAGAGCATCACTGTCATGCAAGACTCCTGCGCCGCCGTCTTTCCCGCGTATTGAAGTCCTGAACGGACTGCTGTCTGGACTGCCATAATTTCCATAAGATACAAAAGACAGACTACAGCAAAGAAAAATAACGGAACCGCCATCGCCGCCTCCACAGTAATACTTCCTTTTGGGGAGGTGAAGGCAGATGCCCTCTTGGAGCATTTGAGACTGGTATTTCGTGTGGGGAGTATACCATTGGATATCAAACGAATCGTTCTCCTTTCTTCATAATTTTTTTTGGGGATGTATAAAATATTCATAATAAAATGAGTTATAGAACTCCAAAAGAGCATCTGCCTTCACCTCCTTTCTGATTTTCCAGGCGTCAGTTATATCCGTAGTATGTCTGAAATTGGTATGTAATTCCCCGGCGCAGGTTTACGCTGCTCTTTATCTCAACTCTGCTGATACAGCAATCTGCTTTAAAAAATTCAGCGCCATAGACTTTTTGAAGATTTTGCTCTATCATGTCCAACGCCCGCATACCGATTTTTTCTTTCTTTTCCAGGAATAAAAGTATTCTGAGATATTCCTTGTAATAAAGCCCTTCCTTGCTGTCTTTCCCATCGCTTATATCACCGCTTTCTCCAAGTTTCATAAGTCCTGCAAGGGACAACTGCCAGTTCGCTTCCGTCTTTGTGAATGGCACTCTGTTTCCATTTAGCAATGCTCGCAGATCGACAACAGACTCACCAAACGCCCATGCCAAAAGGATGACCTGCGCTGCCGCCTGACACAGCGCCGGAAGCGCTGCCAGCGTACATAAGGTCAATGCCAGCGCTTCTGCCTCCGCCTGCTTAGATGGGCTGTTCTGCAAGAAAAGATAATTGGACGCAAAGCGTATCAGTATCAGCCGCTTCGCCACTGCCTCAAGGTTCTCCCGGTCACTTGCCTTTCCGGCACATATATATTCCAATTCATAATCCAGGGCTCCCTTTGTCTCTTCACCCGTCGCCATAGAAAAATGCCCCAAAAGATATTCACCAAACACCAGCGAAGACCATGGACTGCTGCCGTCGGCAACGTCTGAAAAACTGCCATATCCTTTATTCTTCTTTCTTTTCAAAAGGCTGTTATCCAAGTTGATTTTTTTGCCGGAAACCGTTCTGCCGCCAGGCATAATAAGATCTAGTAACGATTTCTTCTTGAGCTGTGACACATGCGCAATCGGATTATCCTGACTGGGCAGCTCTCCGCCCGCTTCTCCTAACAGCCCATTAAGTTCCTCTTCCTTTTCATGGCTTTCTTTTTCATATCTATCTGCTTTCTCTTCCTGTGCTTTCCATGTATCTGTCATCGAAAACTTATCCTTCAGATGATTGAGCCCATATTTATTCTCCATATAGTGCATCACCTGTTCATAAAAAGCTTCCGCCCCATTGTCTGTCAGGAATTGGATTCTCTGTATTGTATTTTCCATATGATCCGCTCCAAAATATCCCAGCCGCCTTTCTACAAGACTTTCCGAATATTTCCCGCTTTCATATGTCCCATCCAGCGAAAAGATGTCATAGTGTTCTAAGAGCTCCTTCTGATACTCGGCAAAAACTGATTCTATCGCCCGATTCACATCCGCGCGCCGGTAGTTCTTTGCCATCTGGACAGATGCACTTTCCATGATTCCTCCGATAAAAGTCACCAGCAGAATAAATATAAGACTTAAAAAAGCTGTCACTTCTGCTCTTTCCATACTATTAGATTCCCGAACTCTCACTTGCAATTTTTTTGAAAATACTTTGTACCAGACTGGTAAGCTGCGACTTAAAGATAATGACAAGACCGATAAGCACCACAAGAATCAAAATAACTTCCACTACACCAACACCCTTTTTTTCCGTCAGAATCTCTCTGACTCTGTTTTTTAAATACCATATTCTCCACATATTGTTTCCTCCATTCTATTTTACTTAATTTTACATTTGTACAGACATAAAAGCCGGTACGATTACTATGACAAGCACTACTGCAAGCATTAGAAACATCGGCGCAAGTAACTTTGTCCCTGCCTCTTCACCAAGCCGTCTTGCTCTTGCCTTACGTTCTTCAAAAGCCTGGGATGCCTCTGTCTTTAGAATTTGGTTCATCCCTTTTGCTCCTTTTCGCAGATTTTGTGAAAGCAATGCGCCTAATTTTACATATATCTGCATCCCACAGCGCCTGCCAAACCGCTCATAGCTTTCTGCCTCTGTAATTCCGCTCTCCATCTCGTTACACCCTTGTCTCATCTCCTCATAGGCGTATCGAATTCCCCAGATATCTTTCTCTTCCTCATAATCCATCACGATTTTTCTCCATGCCCTTTTCACCGTCATGCCGGCGCCAAGGAGAAGCGTAAGCTTACTGATAATCTCCGGATAATCGCGCTGCATCTGCGCCCGCCTCCGGGCCATCTCCTTTTCCTGATTCTGTTTTTCCAATGCAATAAGAAGTATTCCTGTCAATACCGCCATCGCAATCAACACCGCTCCCCGATTGTCCATCGAAGGGAAAAAGAAAAGCGGGGTTCCGGCCAGCTCATAAGGCAGTACCAGCCGTTCTTCTGTCTGTGTCTTTTTATCTGTTTCCGCGATGATTCTTTGTATTTCTCCTACTTTTTGTTCCTTTTCTTTCAATGTCTTCGGAAATACCATTGCCCTGCACTCATAAAGTGCCTGTTCACCCGGTGCTTCACTGTACGTCAATGTCCCTGTCAGAGTGACCAAAGTTCCTTCTTTTTTTAGCTCTTCCTCCTGCAGTTTGCCATACACATTCATCACATCGTAGCGGTCTAACTCCCACGAAATCTCTACCGGCACTTCCGGAATCCCTGTGATTAGATTCATATCCGATTCGATATGATCAAGGCTTTTATTCTCACCAAGAATTATCCGATCCAACTTTACAATGCACCTTTGGAACATACTCTGCAATTCATCACCGGAATATGCCCGCTCGGATATTTGTACTTCGATCTTCTCCCTTCTGCCCTCCCCCTCTCTGACTTCCAATTCCTCCGTCCTGCTGCCGACTCCATAAGAATTTCTTACAATTCCTCCTTCAAGAGCCTTTCTTGAGTTTATAAAATCAGTAACCAGCAGCGCTGCACCTAATACAAGCATCAATATAACCGCCAGCAAAGTCATACCTCGATTTTTACCAGCTTTACGCCAAATGCGTATGCGGCCAGGTATATCCCAAGACATACACTCATCACCCCTGTTCCTATTATATTCCCATAGAGACAATCCATAAATTCCGGGAAGCTCAGTGTCATATAAGCTATAATCGTATACGGAATCACAGCCATCACCTTAAATTCATACTGCTTCGCTGCAAGTAACGTATTGATTTCCCGCCTGACATCAATCTTGTCTCCAATCTGTTCCACCGTGTTTCTTATAATCCCTATCATATCTCCGCCGCTTCGCTTCGCCGCGGCAAATACATCCGCAAAGTTACGCACATCCTCAAGCCGAACCCTCTTTGCAAAATCTTCAAAAATCTGCTCCGCCGGAAGCCGGATATATATTTGCTGTACCATAACCTTGAGCTCCTTGCATATCATCTCATTCTCAGAATACATCTGGCACATTTCTTTTTGCGTCTCTTTCACTGCATTCTCTACAGAATAGCCCGTATACAAAGATGACGCCATGCTCTGAATCGCCTCTTTGAATTGAGCAAGAAACTCACCCTTCTTTTTTTCTATACACTCTCTTTCCAAACTCCGGTAGTACCATACTCCCGCCGGCCACAAAACGACAATCGGCCACACCGAGCGATAATACAACCATACTGTCAAAAACAAAATTCCCACTGCCTTGCTAAACATCCATATTTTCTGCCTCTTCTTTATAGCCTGCCGCCACAAGCTTTCCTGTGTGTGTAAGCCTATGAACTTTTTTCCAAACTCCCTGAATCTTTCCATTTTTCTCTCCCGTCTCCTCAAAGCTGTAGATTGGCTGAAGCAGAATCTCTCCGTCCCGATAATCTATAATTTCTGTAACCTCCAATACCTTTCTGCTCTTATCTCTCAGCCTCCCCAGATGGACAATCAGATCAATTCCGGAAGCAATCTGCTTGCGAATTGCAGGAAGCGGAATCTCCATTCCCATAAGGACCATTGTCTCTAAACGACTGAGCATATCAGTTGGGCTATTGGCATGTCCGGTGCTGAGACTTCCATCGTGCCCTGTATTAAGTGCCTGAAGCATATCTATTGCCTCCGCCGAACGCACCTCCCCTACGATAATCCTTGTTGGGCGCATACGGAGCGCCGACTTGATCAAATCCCGGATGGTAACTTCTCCTGAGCCTTCTGCATTGGCATTTCTCGCTTCTAAGCTCACCAAATTAGCAACATCCAATATTCTAAGCTCTGCATTATCTTCAATTGTGATTATTCTTTCATCCTTTGGAATAAACTGCGAAAGTGCGTTTAAGAAGGTGGTTTTTCCGGAACCAGTCCCGCCGCTGATAAAGATGTTGTATCCCGCTGCCACAAATACAGACAGAATCTTTGCAACCTCTTTACTAATTGAATTCCATGTAATGAGCTGTCTCATTGTAACAGCTTCCTTCGGAAATTTTCGAATTGTGACAACAGGCCCATTGAGCGCTACCGGTGCCAGGATAACATTTACCCTTGAACCGTCCGCCAGCCTTGCGTCTACAATCGGAGATGCCTCATTAACCAGACGATTTGAGCCTGCTGCAATCTGCTGAATTACATCCTCTAACTTTTCTTTTGACAAGAATCTCTTTTCTGACTGGTACAGTTTTCCTTCCTTTTCATAAAAGATATTCTGTGTGCCATTAATCATAATCTCTGTAATATTGTCATCTTCAAGAAATTCCTGCAACAAATCCAACTTACGAAAAGCATTAAACAGTTCTTTTCCCAGCGCTGTCTTTTCACTGAGAGAGATATATTCCCTCTCTCCGGCTTCTTTTAATACTTGATGAATAATCTTAGTAAGTTCTTCATCCTCTACTTCTCTCGTCAAATCCAATTCTTCAAGAATTCGTGCATGGAGCTGTTCTGCCTCAATCATTAAGCTCCCCCTTTTCGAACGATTCTTTTAAGCACATCTTCCTGACCCAAAACATTCATCTCACGCTCAAATTGTAAAAGCTTTGCCTTAGAATATTCATCTTCCAAAACAGGCATATGAACTTCCGCACAGCTTTTTAAAAGCTGATACAGTTCCGGTATCCCGTCACCAATATCCAGAACAATCGTCTCATATATACTTTGTTCCAATATCTTATTCACCAACAACGCCCACTCAGAGCCGTGAACTTCTTTCAAATCTTCAGAAATCGGCACAGGCAGCACATAATCAAGATTTCCTCTGTGACAGACCAGCGTTGTCAGCATCAATCCGAGATTACCTTTCTCCTGCCTGGCATAATACAAGACATCCGCCAGGGTTTGCCCCTCCTGCTTAAAATGTCCTCCTATACCCGCAAATACCTCAAGATTCAAGTATAATACATTTTCTGTCTCCGCCAGTTTTTCTCCAAGCTTTAATGCATACTCTGTTTTTCCTATCCTGTGTACAGGCGAAAAAACCCCGATAATTTTCTGCTTTTTATTTCCGGACATCCCTTGAGACATATCCTCCGCATCAAATAATTCTGCACACTCCTGGATTATACAGCTTAGCATCTTTTCTCCCGACTGATATTTATACAGCGCAGGATACTCTGCTTTTTCTGCGGATTTTCTGCCTGTGCTCAACACGAATACCTTTTCCGCCCGCACTTTTTCCTGCACTTCTCCTGCACACTCTGCCGCAGCCAACAAAATATCTGCCCGAAGCTCCTTTCCTAAAGCCTCTGCATGTCCAACGCTGCTGCATACATGAACCTGAAGCATCAACTCCTTTTTTCTCATAAAGAACATGGCAAGGGCTTTGGCATATTCCTCCTCGGTATCACATACTACAAGATTTCTACTTTTCACATATTACCACTCCTATTCCTCCTGCTCTGCAATTTTTACTTTTGCTGTGAACCTTCGCCGATACTGGCTTGAATTCTTCGAACTACTTTGAAACTATCAAGATAAACAATCAGATACAAGTCATCGACCCGACTTGTGAAACCGATTATAGTCTCTCGCCGTCCATCTGTCTACCATTTTTTTCAAAAAGTTTAATCTTTGTGAATACTGACCAAATTTAAACACAAAATTTCTCTAATATTTCCAATGAAATTTTTTTGTTGCCAAGGTAAATATATGTCATGTATGATGTTATTAAAGCCCCCAAATTTTACAGAAAGGATTCTCTCTGCAATGATATTAAATTATCTTTCACCTGAGCAACTATTTGAACATGCTCTTTCTGTTCCCGACAGGGAAACGATTGATCTTTGCATTTTTTCTGTTGATAATTTTTCTCTGCTGAAAGATCACATGACGATACTCTCCCCAAAAGAGCAGAAAAAAGCTTCCTCTCTCCGTCAGGAGCAAGATCGGATTCGGTTTGTCACAAGCCGTATTCTTCTGCGCAGTTTTTTAGGCCGGTACCTTAATTACCCGGCAGACAAACTGTTATTTGAGACAGGTGAACATGGGAAACCGTACCTATGTCTTAACAATCCGAACCTTCCCCAAGTACATTTTAATCTGTCACATTCCGGCAAATTCGTGGCCCTTGCTTTTTCTACATCTTCTCCTGTCGGAATTGATATTGAAAAAACACGCACAAATATCCACGCCGAGACCTTAATCCGCAGATTCTTCCATCCGGATGAATACTCTGAATTTTTAAAGCTTCGTGAAGACGAAAAGCAGGCATTTTTATTCCGCAGGTGGACTGTGCGCGAAGCATTTTTAAAAGGACTAGGAAAAGGATTCTCCATGTCTCCCGATTCTTTTTATGTACAAGAGCAGCCTTACATGTTCTGCATAACAAAAAGCCAGAAAGATTACTCCTCCTGGCATATATTAGCCGTCCCTGTTCCCAAAGACTATTACTGCAGCCTTGCATATCAAGTGCCTGTATAAAAGGCAATCCCATATAATAACGCTACCCCCGGCGTTCCGAAAATGCCGGTTGTTGCAAACGTTACGAGGTTCAGCCCCACCTGCATGGAGATTCCCCTTGATACAAGAAATTGATTGATAAAAAATATAAAAGCCATCCCTACAATTGCACGAATTAAAAACTGAACAATAAAAGAAGTCTTCTGTTCCATGTCAAGGCTCCCCCGTCTTCGTCTTTTCTTCATATATATTCAGCAGTTAAGACATATATGACAGCCTTGTTTACAGATTTATCTTTATCTCCCGCTTCGTTTCGTGATATTCATGATAGTTTACTCCGGCAGCATCAAACATTCTCATGGATGCTTTCACAGACGGAGTATCTTCATACTTATTAGAGCCGTAGATAACCTCCTTGATTCCGCTTTGAATAATTGCCTTAGCACATTCATTACACGGAAAGAGCGATACATAAAGCTTCGCTCCTTCAAGACTTCCGCCGCGGTAATTCAAGATTGCATTCAGCTCACTGTGCACCGTATAAAAATACTTTGTTTCTAATGGGTCGTCCCCTTCTCTCGTCCACGGAAAATTGTCATCGGAACATCCCGTAGGAAGACCGTTATACCCCATAGACAGAATCTTATTGTCCTGACTCACAATACAGCAGCCCACTTGCGTATTCGGGTCTTTTGAACGCATCCCCGAAAGCAAGGCTACTCCCATAAAATATTCGTCCCAACTAATATAATCCGCTCTCTTATTTCCCATATGACCGCCTCCCGATAAGCCTTTATTTCGTTCCAAAAATACGGTCTCCCGCATCCCCAAGACCTGGGACGATATACTTGTGCTCATTCAAACGCTCATCCAATGCACCAATATATATATCAACATCCGGGTGCTCCTTCTGCATAAGCTCTACCCCTTCCGGTGCGGCAATAATGCACATAAAACGTATATTTTCTACGCCCTTTTCCTTTAAAAGCTGAATTGCCGCCACACTGGAGCCTCCTGTGGCCAGCATCGGGTCTACGACAAAGACTTCTCTCTCGTCACAGTCCGCAGGAAGCTTACAGTAATATTCCACCGGCTTAAAAGTCTCCGGGTCGCGGTACAATCCGATATGTCCCACTTTCGCCGCCGGTATGATACTGAGCATTCCATCCACCATCCCCAGGCCTGCCCGTAAGATTGGCACAACAGCCAGTTTTTTTCCGCTAAGTTCTTTTCCAATCATCTCGCAAATCGGCGTTTTAACCTTCACATCCTTAAGCTTTAGATTCCGTGTTGCCTCGTAACACATCAATGCCGCAATTTCACTTACAATTGCCCGAAATTCTTTTGAACCAAGTTCCTCCCTGCGAATACAAGTAATCTTGTGCTGTATCAAAGGATGATCCATAACCTGTACTTTACCCATAAATCCACCTCTTCCTCTCTTTATACGTGTATAATATCATGTCCTGACGCCTTAAGCAGGCGATTCATTACCGCATTGCCAATTCCGCAGCCAGAAAAAGACTCGCTCAGTATATAATCTACATTTTCTCCGTCAAACTCCCGCAAAACTGAATAAAGGCGGTTTGCAACTGTAGCCTCATCCTGCCTCGTACCTATACATTTCACATTTCCCTGGGCATAATGTCCTACCGTTTCTTCTGTTCCGATAATTCCGACTCTTATTCCATGCCGGATCTTCTCAGACGATATCCGGTTAATCTCTTTAACAACCATATCCACGGTTCCGTCCACGACACACAGCTTCGCTTTCGGGGCGTAGTGACGATACTTCATCCCCGGAGCTTTCGGAGCTTTCTTGCTGTCTTCCTCAAATAGCGCTTCGTCTACTGCCACATCACCTAAAAGCTCACAAAGCATTTCCCTCGTAATTGCTCCTGGACGCAAAATCATAGGCGGTGTAACGGATACATCAAGAATCGTGGATTCCACTCCGATTTCTACCGGGCCTCCATCCACAATCATATCAATTCTCCCGTTTAAATCCTCTTCTACATGCTCCGCTCTCGTAGGGCTGGGCCGCCCTGATGTATTGGCACTCGGGGCCGCGATGTATCCGCCGCCTGCATCAATCACTGCACAGGCAACCTCATGGGACGGCATGCGCACGGCTACCGTGTCAAGTCCTCCCGTCGTGCCATAAGGAACGATACTGCTCTTATGAAAAATCATAGTAAGCGGGCCGGGCCAATACTTTTTTGCAGCCCTGCAAGCCGCTTCGGGAATATCTGTAACAATCCGCTTTAACGCTTCCATATTTGTAATGTGGATAATCAACGGATTGTCCGACGGCCTTCCTTTCGCTGCATAAATCTTCTGCGCAGCTTTTTCATTCAGCGCATCTGCTCCAAGTCCATATACCGTCTCCGTCGGAAACGCTACAAGCCCGCCGTCTTTTAAGATTTTTCCAGCTTTTTCAACAACATCACTATTTAATTGTTTTTCTTCAATTTTTCTTATTATTGTCTTCATATGTTTTATTATACTACACCACAAAAACTCCTACAAGCTAAGAAGTCCCGGAATTTCCTTTTAAATTATCTTTATGAATAATTTCTAATATTCCTTTACAGATTGCCTCCGATACCTTATCCTGATATTCTTCATCACACAGATTCATAGCATCCTCAGGATTAGATAAGAACCCGCATTCTACAATAATTGTCGGTACTTCTGTCCGTTTCAGCAAATAATATGTATCGTTAGCCTTAGCCTGTCTCGTATTATCCGCATCAACACTCAGCAATGCTTCCTGCATGACTTTCGCAGCGCTTTCCCCCTCCGGAGAATTTGAGTAATAAAATACCTGTGCACCGTGTACGACTGCATCCTGATAACTATTCTGATGAATACTTACCGCAAGCTGCGGGGCTTCTTTATTAATAATCCTCACCCGTTCCTTCATATCCACTGCTTTTGTCCCGGTACCGCTGTCCCCTGTCAGCATTGCATCCTCTTCTCTTGTCATAATTACTTTGATTTTTTCTTTTTTTAATAATTTCTCTACTTTTTTTGCAATCTCAAGATTAATCTCTTTCTCAACCACATCGCCAACACCAACTTTTCCGGGATCGCCTCCCCCGTGTCCTGCGTCCAAAACTACCGTATTGGCCCTGATGGTTACCTTTGGAGAAGATACATACGTCTCCAGATTTTTGTTCAGCAAAGCAAGGGCGGCAATGAGACAGATTAAAACCACAAACTCAATTTTTTTCTTCAAAAAATACCTCCAGACAATCTATATTAGTTTAATATATGACTGCCGGAGGCATTTTATTTAGTTAGTTTACATATTGCTGGATTAACGGCCAAACATCTGATGTTTCCTGCCCTAATGCCCATGCAGCGGTTCCTGCAAGCTTGTATTCCTTCATGAGTTTCAGCCTCGGCTCTAATGACTTCACATCTTCAAGCCAGATTTTATATGTGGTATCGCCGTCTACCCATGTCGCAAAATTCTGTTTTGTCTCTTCATCCCAGGTAATCTCAGCCCCGGCTTCCGATACTTTCTCTTTTGCTTTCGTCATACCATATGCTTCACTTTTTACTTCATTTGCATACTGTGCTTCCTCGGTTCCCTGCTCTTTTGCAAGCTGTTCCTGTGTCTTTGGCTTTTCACTCCATAAGCGGGTAAAGAACGGAACACCATTGATTACCTTTTCCGCCGGTACTTCCTTAATGGTCTCCTCGATTCCTTCCTGTACAAAATTGTAAGAAGCTACGGAGCCTGCCTCCGGAGATCCGCCGTAATGCTCATCATATCCCATGATAATTACATAATCGGCAAATACGCCCTGTTCCTTCCTGTTATACTGTGTATTGTAATTCTTTGGAACATAGTTGTCTACAGACAATACCAATGCGCTCTGTCTGCATTTGACAGACAGCTCGCGGATAAATTGGATGAAATGTTCCCCACATTCCTCCGATACTTTTTCAAAGTCTACATTGATACCCGCAATATTTGTCTGCAATGCATCAGATATCAACTGGTTAATTAGCTTCTCACGTTTTGACGTAGAACTCAGGAGTTCATATGTCTCCTTCTGAGAGCCGATACCGCCGTCGAAGTCTCTGACTGTAGCCCATACATCTACTTTTAACTGACGCGCCTTTTCTACATAATCAGCCGAGGAAAGCGATGTAATATCGCCGTCTGTGTTCTTCACACTATACCATGTCGGCGCAATTGTAGTAAGCCCCTTCGTCTCCGCAATCTTGTCAAGTACGTTGTTGTTGGCTTCCCGGTTAGTCACATTATGCCAGACAAGGTTAATCGTATAATCCAACGAAATATTGGAATACTTTGGCTCCTCAAAATCTCTGGTTATGTTTTTCTTCTCGGTTTTCTTAAGCGCACTATTCTTGACATAGCCTATAAAGCCATCTTTTGTACGAACCTTTTTCCAGTTTTCTTCTTCTTCGAGTACTACTACCTCATCCTTCTTTTTAATTTCTGTAAGAATCGGGCTTTTCACTCCGCCGCGGTAACGAACCTGTGTATTCTTCTTCACCTGGGAAACGGACTTCTTGCCCCATTCAGTGACAATCGACACTCGGCTTGGCTTGTCATATACTGCAAAATCGATGTTCGTATACTGCTGGATAAAATCAAGAGCAATATATGCTGTGCTTCCTTCCGTTTTTAAAATAACGTAATCTTCACTGTTCTTGTCATTCGACACCATATAATCTTTACTGCCGACTTCTACAGACACGATATCCTTAGGCAGCGTATAAAGGAGTATATTCTCATTCGAATCCCAGTAAAATCGGTTGCTGATATAATCCCGCACCGTCTCATACTGGACATACGCCTTCCCTTCCGAAATCATCCCATGCGGTTCTGTAATCTCATTATTAACCGTAATAGCAAGCTGTCCTTCCTTTTCTATTCCATAATATTCTTTCAAGTCCGCTTTTTCTTTGGACGGGCTGTATTTTTTCCATAAAAATGCGCCCACCACTGCAGCTATCAACAGTATAACAAAAAGAATCATCTTTAGCATGAGATTTCGCTTTCTTCTTCTCCGGCTCTGTCTCCTTCTTGCTTGTCTATTTCCGTCTGATGTACGCCGCTGTCTGCTCCTTGCAGAAACTTCACCACTATCGGTTCTTCTCCGATTGACAGGCGACTCGGTTCTCTCCGTTCTCCTTCTCTCGGCAGATGTTCTGGTTCCTTCCGGCCTTCTGCGTCTTACCGTTGTTCCGGTTCCTGTAGATGGCCTGCGCACCCGGCTTTGTCCATTACTTTCAGATATATTCCTCGTCGGCTGGTTCGATTCTGTGCGGCTTATTTTCTCGTTTTCTTCCATGCTGCACCTCCTACTCGAACCTATTATAACAATAATTGTGACCTACGTCATTATTTATTTCGACATTTTTCTTATTATTTGAGGGGTATTTACGTTCATCTTTATATTTCTATGTCCGTAAAACACAGCTCTTTGATATCTCCCTTCTCATTCATAACATAATCCCGCATATAAATTACATTCTCACGCAATATATGTGCCTGAACAACCTGCATGGGGCTTGCCGCCAATCCATTCAGTGTAATATCAACTCCTTTCTTCTCATAGCCGTTCAGTTCTGTAAAGAGATTCTGGACATCTTTTTTTTCGTACCCGCTCATTTTTTCCTCCTCCTCAATGCATTGCGATGATAACCACATCCATTTCCACATTTATTAAAACCAGAAGAAAAGTGTTGTGATACATTTTCTTAATTCATAAAAGACTAAAAGATAGTACGCATTGCTTTTTGTGTGTGTTATTTTAGTAAAGTTATTTTCTAATTATTATCTTCGTGATACTTGTGCCGAAATGACACGTTTGATTACTTACTGATTGTTTAAATTGATAATTAATAAGATACTACATTGAGAAAAAGTAAATTCGTAAAATTCTCCCTCCTTTGTTCTAAGAACGTGGCTATCAGGGAAAACTATCTTTTAGTGTTCTTATTATATCTGATAGTAACTTGTAACGCAAGAACTTTTTTATTTTATGATTATTTTATTAAACCAATGTTGAACATTACACATCCCCTATGCTATACTAAACTAGAAGGAAGTGATAAATTATGAAGATTGAGAAAATCAACGATAATCAGATACGCTGTACTCTCACACGAACTGATCTAGCTGAACGTCAGCTTCAATTGAGCGAGCTGGCATATGGAACAGAAAAAGCAAAATCACTTTTCCATGACATGATGCAACAGGCAGCATATGAATTTGGTTTTGAAGCAGAAGATATTCCACTTATGATAGAAGCGATTCCTGCTTCTTCAGATTCTATTGTACTGATAATTACTAAAGTAGAAGACCCAGATGAACTTGATACCCGGTTTTCAAAATTTGCACCTTCTCCGTCCGATGACTCCGGTCAAAAAAGGTACGATGCGCTTGAGAAGCTTGAAGGCGCCGAGACCTTATTGAACCTTCTGGGAAAAGTGAAAGAAAAGATGGAGGCTGCCAAACAAGAAGCCACATCTGATGATCAGCCTTCAAAGGAAGAGAATACAGTTACTCTTCGTTTATTCTCATTCGCAACTATGGAACATGTATTGCAAGCAGCACAGCTACTTGGCAGTATATATCATGGTTCCAATACTCTTTACAAAGATACTGCTGAAAATGTTTACATCCTTGCAATCATGCAGAGCGATCATTCAATTAATGATTTTAACCGAATCTGTAATATGCTTACAGAATTCGGTACCCTTGAGAAATCCTCCGGTGCTGCACTGGCCTTTCTTGAGGAGCATTGTGAAGCACTGGTATCGAACGATGCCATACAGCAGTTATCAACGATTTAAAGTTATCCAAAAAAATGCTTCGGAAAGTCCCGAAGCATTTTTTCTTATTCTCCTAACGCAGCACCGATTGTCGCATTAAGCTTAGCAACCAGCAAATCCGGATCTACGCCGTGACCCATCGCACCTTGCTCAATGGATTCCATCTGTGAATGAGGACATCCGATACAGCCCATTCCTGCTTCCATAAGATCATCAACAATCTTTGGACATTTTTCATAATATGCCGCAAGCAGTTCACCAAAAGTCATATCTTTAGAAACATGTGCCATTTATGACACCTCCTTTGTATTTCAGTATTATTCATTATAGCTATTTTTACTCATTGTGTAAACATCTTCAAACAATTTCTTCTCAATATTTGACTTCTTAAAAGTCAATGTTTTTTTAGGTTTTTTTCTTCAAAAAGACATTTTTATTATAACTCCACAAAACGCTCGTTCTTTTTTTGCCCCAAATAATCCACCATATTTTATACCTTTTGTGTGGATAATGTGGATAAATTTTTAAAAACAACACTTTTTCCACCTTTTTTTACGGTTTTAGTGTGGATAACTTGGATAAGTCCTTTTGTTTATTTTATATTTTTTTTTACAATTTTGTACAATTTGTACATCCCTACAATACTCTTCTCACAGTAACAATGTTCGTATAAGTGGCGGACAATACTCCAATACCTCTCGAACTGTTAATTGCATTTACAATTTGCCCGTCTCCCATGTAGATTCCCACATGTCCGTCATAGCAGATAACATCTCCCGGAACCGCTTCATTATAGCTGACCCCTTTTCCTGCCCCCCGCATCTGTCCGGATGTGCGCGGCAGGCTTACACCAAAATGCTTATACACTGACTGTACAAATCCTGAACAATCTGCGCCATTTGTAAGGCTTGTGCCTCCCCATACATAGGGATTGCCGATAAACTGGCAGGCATAATCGACAACTGCTTGTCCCGAACCCGCCTTTTCCTTTGCCTCTTCTTCTGCTTTCTTACGCTCTTCTTCCTCTTTCTTGCGTGCTTCTTCGGCTTCTTTCGCAAGTCTTGCTTCCTCTTCTTCTTTTGATTCTGCATAATCAAATATTTGCTCTGGGCTCTCTAGAACCTCTTCTTTTTCAGGATTTTCTTGTTTTGTCTCTTTTAACTCAATCTTTTTTTCTTGTTTTTTCTTTACAATTTTTTGTGCCTTTTCTTCTGCTTTTCTTCCTACTGTAATATATTTAGAATATACATAACCAGTAACCTTTCCTGACTGAACTTTTGTCCACTCATCTACCGGCCCCATTATCTTTGCCGCATCATCGGGATATAATTTACCTACCCATTCGCTTTCTGTTGTAGGTTCACTTCTTATATAAAGAAATGTCTCCACCTTGGCAAATGCCATATCTAAATACTCACCCTTTTGGGTCGGAACCAGATACTCCTCAATTTCAATCTTCTTCCCCGAAGAGTAACAGTCGCTAAGCACCTCCTCAATTCCGACATTCGGCAGCTCTTTTCTATGCGCGTCTGCTGCCCTTGCTGTCATAGGAAGCAACATGACAGCCCCTGAAAAAGTAACTAAGAACAATCCCTTTTTAAGATCAGAATACATAAATAACCTCCTTTATGTTTTCTTATCTTTTGTAAATGTTACAGAATTGTTACAAGCGTTACGGACTAATTATATCATGGCAAAATTACCTGTCAAGCGTGTAAATTAATATTTTATCGACATATTTTTCCATATTTCCCAATTATATATCCCATTGACTGTCAAAATTTGTTACAAATTGTTACATACCAAAACATATTGTTGACAAATTTATGATGACAATGTATTCTAATTATAGTAATTATTATTATTATCATTTGAAAGGAGATTGTGAATGACTATATTAAAATACAGCCGGCAAAGAGCCTCGATCAAAGAATATCTTTTAGAGACTCATGAACATCCGACTGCTGATACCGTCTATCTGCATGTGAAGAAAGAATTTCCCAACATCAGTCTCGGCACCGTATACCGTAATCTCAATCTTCTTGCCGATATGGGCGACGTGCAGAAGATACCAACCCCTTACGGTGGTGACCGCTTTGACGGCCGCACAGATTTTCATTACCATGTAATATGTAACTGTTGTGGAAATGTTTCCGACCTGGAGCTATCACCCGAACATATTGCAGAGATTAATCAGCTTGCCAACCGCCATTTTAACGGACAGGTTAATTCTCATTTTATGATATTCAGCGGATTGTGTCCGCACTGTCTTGAAAGAAAATAAAATAAATATAAATTTATCGATTGGCAATTGACAAGCTGAAACAACTGTGTTAACTTAATATCAGTAACTATTACTGATATTGAATATTTTTTATAAAAGAAAAGGAGATAAGAATCATGAAAAAATTTGTATGTAGTGTTTGTGGTTATGTTCACGAGGGAGATGCAGCACCGGAGAAATGTCCGCAGTGCGGCGTAGGCGCTGATAAGTTCACAGAGCAGGCAGAAGGCTTAAGCTGGGCTGCAGAGCATGTTGTAGGTGTAGCTCAGGGCGTAAGCGAAGACATTATTGAAGACTTAAGAGCAAACTTTAATGGTGAGTGTTCAGAAGTTGGTATGTACCTTGCTATGGCAAGAGTTGCTCATAGAGAAGGATATCCGGAGATTGGATTATACTGGGAAAAAGCTGCTTATGAAGAAGCAGAGCATGCTGCTAAATTCGCAGAATTACTCGGCGAAGTAGTGACAGACAGCACAAAGAAAAACCTTGAGATGAGAGTAGCTGCAGAGAACGGCGCTACAGCTGGAAAGTTTGACCTTGCAAAACGTGCAAAAGCTGCGAACCTTGACGCAATTCACGATACCGTTCATGAGATGGCTCGTGACGAGGCAAGACACGGAAAAGCATTTGAAGGACTTCTTAAGAGATACTTTGGCTAAGATAGTTTTAAAGGGGATTAACCTACTTCGGTTAATCCCCTTTTTTCATCGCTTTTTCTTCTGCTTCCTTCATCTCTCGCTTTTTAAGTTTCAGATATACAACTTCCCGAAACAGGGCATACAATACTGATACAACAGGGATAAACACAAGCATGCCCACAACTCCCATGAGTCTGCCGCCGACACTGACTGCGGCCAATACCCATATAGACGGCAAGCCCACAGAATTTCCTACCACATGAGGATAGATTAAATTTCCTTCAATCTGCTGCAGTACCAAAAACAGCACAACAAATATAGCTGCTTTCATCGGATCAACCATAAAAATTAAAAATGCTCCCACAATGCAACCAATAAATGCTCCAAATATAGGAATTAATGCCGTAAACGCAATTACAATGCCAATCAGCAACGCATATGGAAGCTTAAAAATTGCCATAGAAACTACAAACATACAGCCAAGTATCACTGCCTCTACACACTGGCCTGTAAGGAAATGCGAAAATGTGTGATAGGTAAGCGACAATACTTCTAAAACGGCCTCTGCCCTTCTTTTGCGCACAAACGCAAACAGCACTTTCTGAGACTGCACCTGTAATTTTTCCTTTTGTGCCAAAATATATACGGCAAATGCAAATGCAATGAAAAACGTCGTTATCCCGCTTATAATACTTTTAGCTGCTGAAATTGTTGAGTCTAATACACTGCCTGCACCACTTGTAAAAAAATCAAATCCCGTATTCATTATTTTATTCCAATCAAATTCCAAATGGTTAATCCGTTCCATCACTTCCTTATTATCATGGAACAAAATCTCTGCCCATTGCTGAATCTGCGGGATAAAGTTCTGAATACTTTTTCCTAGATTTGCAAAAGTATTGCCAAGCTGTGGAATAAGTACAAACATCACAAGGCTTATCGTCGCAATTACAAGAAACAGCACAAGCAGCATACTAACCGGCCTCGCCATTTTTTTCTGTATCTTGCTTTTTTCTATCCGCTCTTCCGGAAAAAGATGTCTCTGTATAAAGTTCATCGGAACATTCAGGACGAATGCAATCGCCCCGCCTAAGATAAACGGGCAGATTACTCCCCAGATAAATGAAAGAATTTCAAGCGTTGCCTCATATTTCCACAGACACACTACGATTACCGCTGTAAATACAATCAGCCCTCTAAGTTTTTTTACATTTTCATTCGTTAAATCCATAGCTACCTCCTTTATAATAGCCTTCCCATTTCTTCAAAATACAGACAATGAAAAAGGAGACCCATATTGCATATTTTTAGTATGCAATAAAAGTCTCACTTCAACCGTCATTTACAATTCTTTTATGGCCATTATTGTCTTTTCATATTCCTCGGTTATCGTATCCATCAGACCATCAATACCTTCCATACTGCCCGCTCTTAATATTTCCGCTAACTCACTGCTCGGTTTATAAAGCTTCTCAAAGCCCAAATTCTGCGCAACGCCTTTCAGAGTATGGGCTGCGCGGAATGCCTCTTCTACATTACCTGAGCCTAGATTATCCTTTAAGTTTGTATAACTGCTGTCATCTAAAAACTTTTTGGCAAACTTTATAATAAGAGCATCCTTTTTCATCATTCTTTGGAAAACAGCCTCATAATCTCCGCCAATTTTTTCATAACATTCTTTTATCGTCATAATTTACTCCTCTCCATCTATAGAAGATATCGCTGATAATATCTCATCCATCGAGTCATCATAAAAGCAATACTGAGCGCGCCCCGCCTGCTTTGCTGTATAAAGTGCCTTATCAGCACAACCGAACAGCTCTTCGTATCTGCGTCCTGTTTCTCTGGAACGTGAAATTCCCATACTGATAGAAATGTCAAAGCCCTCATATTTTCCTGAAAGCGCGCGGAAAATACGGTCAATAACGTTATCAATGCCTTCCATATCATCCATGAAAATCATGAATTCATCTCCGCCCACTCTTGCTGTGATATCACAGTCTCTGGTGCTTCCACGCAATTTCCCTGCCATATGTTGAAGAACCTTATCTCCAAACATGTGCCCGCATCTATCATTGGCATTTTTAAAATAATCAATATCAAAAATTGCCATAATATAATCTTTGCCGTCACTCTCATGCAATCTCTCCCTTATAAGGCGCTTTGCATGCGAATGGTTCAAAAGTCCTGTCAATCCGTCATGAGATGCAAGTCTTTGCAAATCCTTAATCTTGGAATGTTCCTCATGTATATCTACAATTTTACCAATACATCCTGTCATATCCGGCTCTTCTTCATGCGCCCACATACTGCGGCAAATGATGCGGCTCCAGCGCCATTCTCCATTGATCAGAAGCTCACCGTCATATTGAACAACTGGAGATTCCATTGTAGTATTTAAAACTAAACTCCGAATATCCTCCATGACTTTCCCATCAGAAACGCCGATAATCATATCATCTTCCATCGGATTCATTGTAATCTCCGCTACTCCCAGCATCTTTGCGCCTACATCTGACAACGTAAGCATCGATGGCTCCTTAGTATATTCGAACTGAATCTCTGAAGATAAAGAGGCAAAGAACTGATACTTCGTTCTTTCATGCTCTAGAAGCCTTAAAGTTCTCTCTGATGCTGATAACTCCTCATAATGAAGCAGATCCTCTGTCATATTACGGATATTCCTATCACTTTCTTGCTTGATCGAGTTGATTGCAAGCTGCTCTCTGATACTATCCGTACTTTCTAACAGACATTCCAGAAGCATTGGATTAAATGTACCGCATTCTCCATTAGTAATCATATCTATAGCCTTTTCGTGAGAATATGCGGGCTTATATACACGTTCACTCGTAAGGGCATCATAGACATCTGCCAGAGCGACAATCTGTGCTGCAATCGGAATCTCCTCCCCGGAAAGACCATCCGGATATCCTCTTCCGTCGTACCGTTCATGATGCCAGCGACATATTTGATAAGCCATCTTAACCAGCGCTTCATCCTTGTAATAAGTAAGCTGATCAAGCATCTGCGCACCAATAAGCGTATGTGTCTTCATCGTCTCAAATTCTTCCTTCGTAAGCCTGCCCGGCTTATTAAGGATTTCACCAGGTATAGATATCTTTCCAATATCATGCAGTGCCGATGCCATAGTTATAATCGGAATGTCCGAACGCTTTAAATTATATTTATCCGTTTTGCGCATCAAAGTCTGCAGAAGAATCTCTGTCATCATATTAATATGAAGGACATGCATACCGCTTTCACCATTTCGAAATTCAACAATATGACTGAGAATCGATACCATCAGATTATTACTTCTCTCTTTTTCATAAATCTGATCAGAAACTAACTCTATCAGTCTCTTTTGCTTTGCATAGAGCATAATCGTGTTAATGACACGACGATGAACAACCTGACCGTCAAAAGGCCTGCTAATGAAATCCGTCACTCCCAATTCATATGCATGCTCCACATAAGAGTATGTATTCTCAGCAGATATCATAATAACTGGAATATCTTGAATCCAATTCCGCCTGTTCATGACTGCCAAAACTTCAAATCCGTCCATATTCGGCATCACAATATCCAATAACATCAGTGAAATATCAGTACTGTCCATATTCAGCCTTGCTACTGCCTCAGTACCGTCAACTGCCTCAATTATCTCATATTCATCTCCAAGCATATCGGCAAGAATGGAGCGATTCATCTCCGAATCGTCCACTATTAATATCTTCTGCTTCTCATTTCCTGTGCTCATCTGAATTCCTTCCTCATGCCTTATCATCTCTGTTAACATATCTAGTATACTTGATACTATTGATTAATGTCAACAATCTGACAGTCAAGAATTAATTTTTTAACTATAATAAAAAGTCCTTTAAAGAATTTTCTCTAAAGAACTTTCACTTATGAGCGTGCGGGGATTCGAACCCCGGACAACTTGATTAAAAGTCAAGTGCTCTACCACCTGAGCTACACGCCCAACTTCTTTGCCCTATAACTAAGACAAATGCCCAGAGCCGGAATCGAACCAGCGACACGAGGATTTTCAGTCCTCTGCTCTACCAACTGAGCTATCTGGGCTTTTTGCTTACACATACGTCTGTTATGTGTGACTTGCGGGGGCAGGATTTGAACCTACGACCTTCGGGTTATGAGCCCGACGAGCTTCCAGACTGCTCCACCCCGCGATATTATATTTTGGTGTTTCACTTAAGAAACAAAGCCGATGATCGGACTCGAACCGATAACCTGCTGATTACAAATCAGCTGCTCTGCCAATTGAGCCACATCGGCACATTTTGATCACAGACTGCTTAATGATGTTCTAAAGTTTCACTTTAGAACGACTTGAACCCTAAACTCGAAAAACCTTCGCTAAGTGTTCAATGTCAATGGATGGAGGTGGATTCGAACCACCGAAGCAACTTGCAACAGATTTACAGTCTGCCCCCTTTGGCCACTCGGGAATCCATCCAAATTAATTAAGTGGGACCAATAGGGCTCGAACCTATGACCCTCTGCTTGTAAGGCAGATGCTCTCCCAGCTGAGCTATGATCCCATTTAAACGACCCAGAAGAGACTCGAACTCTCGACCTCCGCCGTGACAGGGCGGCGCTCTAACCAACTGAGCCACTGGGCCTTATTAAAGATTCATATACCTTCAAAACTGCATACAAGAAACTTTCAACCTACTCTATCTTTCCATCTCTGCCTTTCCCCTTCTCCTTGGTCATGCCCTCGACCGATTAGTTGCGGTCAGCTCCATACATTACTGTACTTCCACCTCCGCCCTATCTACCTCGTCGTCTTCAAGGGGTCTTACTACTTTCGTAGGGATATCTCATCTTGAGGGGGGCTTCACGCTTAGATGCCTTCAGCGTTTATCCCGTCCCGGCTTGGCTACTCTGCCATGGCCTTGGTAAGCCAACAGATACACCAGCGGCCAGTCCATCCCGGTCCTCTCGTACTAAGGACAGCTCCTCTCAAATATCCTACGCCCACGCCGGATAGGGACCGAACTGTCTCACGACGTTCTGAACCCAGCTCGCGTACCGCTTTAATGGGCGAACAGCCCAACCCTTGGGACCTACTTCAGCCCCAGGATGCGATGAGCCGACATCGAGGTGCCAAACCACTCCGTCGATGTGAACTCTTGGGAGTGATAAGCCTGTTATCCCCAGGGTAGCTTTTATCCGTTGAGCGATGGCAATCCCACTTTATACCACCGGATCACTAAGTCCTACTTTCGTACCTGCTCCACCCGTCGGTGTCGCAGTCAAGCTCCCTTCTGCCTTTGCACTCTTCGAATGGTTTCCAACCATTCTGAGGGAACCTTTGAGCGCCTCCGATACCCTTTCGGAGGCGACCGCCCCAGTCAAACTCCCCACCTGACATTGTCCCCCGGCCAGTTCATGGCCGCTGGTTAGAAACCCAGTACCGCAAGGGTGGTATCCCAACGGCGGCTCCATAACTACTGGCGTAGTTACTTCTTTGCCTCCCACCTATCCTGTACATGCGATACCGAATCCCAGTATCAAGCTGGAGTAAAGCTCCATGGGGTCTTTCCGTCCTGGCGCAGGTAACCAGCATCTTCACTGGTACTTCAATTTCACCGGGTGCATTGTTGAGACAGTGCCCAAATCATTACGCCTTTCGTGCGGGTCGGAACTTACCCGACAAGGAATTTCGCTACCTTAGGACCGTTATAGTTACGGCCGCCGTTTACTGGGGCTTAAGTTCAAAGCTTCGCTTGCGCTAACCTCTCCCCTTAACCTTCCAGCACCGGGCAGGCGTCAGCCCATATACCTCACCTTTCGGTTTTGCATAGACCTGTGTTTTTGCTAAACAGTTGCTTGGGCCAATTCTCTGCGGCCAGCTTTCACTGGCACTCCTTCTCCCGAAGTTACGGAGTCATTTTGCCGAGTTCCTTAACAATGCTTCTCCCGTCGGCCTTAGGATTCTCTCCTCATCTACCTGTGTCGGTTTGCGGTACGGGTACAGTATAAACGATAGCGGCTTTTCTTGACGCATGGCTCACATGCTTCACTACTCTTAATTCGCTCCGCATCACGCCTTTGGATTGCTGTGCGGCTTTTCCTTCACAGCTCCTACTTCGCTTGCACCGGTCTTTCCACTCCCGGCTCATGCTCTCCACACGTGTCCCCACAGTTCTGTTATACTGCAGTACAGGAATTTCAACCTGTTATCCATCGACTACGCCTCTCGGCCTCGCCTTAGGCCCCGACTTACCCAGGGCAGATCAGCTTTACCCTGGAAACCTTAGATATTCGGCCGGAAGGATTCCCACCTTCCTCTCGCTACTCATTCCGGCATTCTCTCTTCCATACAGTCCACAGCTCCTTTCGGTACTGCTTCTTCCCGTATGCAATGCTCCTCTACCAATGTACTTCGTACATTCCTGAGCTTCGGCAGTGTGTTTCAGCCCCGGACATTTTCGGCGCAGGACCTCTCGACTAGTGAGCTATTACGCACTCTTTGAATGTATGGCTGCTTCTGAGCCAACATCCTAGTTGTCTTCGAAATCCCACATCCTTTTCCACTTAACACACATTTTGGGGCCTTAGCTGCAGATCTGGGCTCTTTCCCTTTCGACTGTCCAACTTATCTCGTACAGTCTGACTCCCATGGATCATCTACGCGGCATTCGGAGTTTGATATTCTTCGGTAAGCTTTGACGCCCCCTAGGAAATTCAGTGCTCTACCTCCGCAAGACTGCCATGAGGCTAGCCCTAAAGCTATTTCGAGGAGAACCAGCTATCTCCGGGTTCGATTGGAATTTCTCCCCTATCCACACCTCATCCCCACCCTTTTCAACGGATGTGGGTTCGGACCTCCATTGCCTTTTACGGCAACTTCATCCTGGACATGGATAGATCACCCGGTTTCGGGTCTGCTCTGACTGACTTTACGCCCTATTAAGACTTGGTTTCCCTTCGGCTCCGCCCATTAAAGGCTTAACCTTGCCAGCCCGCGCAACTCGCCGGACCGTTCTACAAAAAGTACGCGGTTGCACCTATATAGTGCTTCCACAGTTTGTAAACATATGGTTTCAGGTTCTCTTTCACTCCCCTCCCGGGGTCCTTTTCACCGTTCCTTCACAGTACTATGCGCTATCGGTCACTAAGTAGTATTTAGCCTTACGGGGTGGTCCCCGCATCTTCAGTCAAGGTTCCACGTGTCTCGACCTACTCTGGATTCCGCTGTGCCATCTTTGTTTTCGCTTACGGGGCTTTCACCCTCTCTGGCAGGCTTTCCCAAAACCTTTCTGCTAACTTCAATGGATCACGTCCGCGGTCCGAACCCCAGCATGCACGCACGCTGGTTTGGGCTCTTCCGGTTTCGCTCGCCGCTACTCCCGGAATCACTATTGTTTTCTCTTCCTCCGGCTACTTAGATGTTTCAGTTCACCGGGTTCCCTTCCTTAACTTATGGATTGGGTTAAGGATGACGGAGGGCTTCTCCGCCGGGTTTCCCCATTCAGATATCTCCGGATCGTAGGATATTTGCTCCTCCCCGAAGCTTTTCGCAGCTTATCACGTCTTTCATCGGCTCTTAGTGCCAAGGCATCCACCATATGCTCTTTCCTGCATGACCAACTCCCAAAGATTTCACATGCTCCGACGGGATGTCTTTTCGCATGTTTCCTCCCTGGCACACCGGCATAGCGTTGCCGGCGTTGGTTCTAGGCCAATTTTTTCTGTTCGTTTTCTTCGAACTTCTTGGTTAATGTTTGCTAACATTACCTCGGATGTCTTGATATTTCTATCTTTCTTTTCTTGTATGCGGTTTTCAAGGTACATGGTGATAATTAAAGGAGTAACATA
Organism: Lachnospiraceae bacterium MD308; assembly: GCA_000403475.2. Lineage (GTDB taxonomy): Bacteria > Bacillota > Clostridia > Lachnospirales > Lachnospiraceae > MD308. The sequence continues at coordinate 2,099,640 of KE159795.1, read as the reverse complement.
CTGCACACCAAAGCTTTAAAGTTTGTTTGTGCTTCTCACTACTCTGCACCCGGGAACTCAAAGCTTCGCTTTTCGTTCACGGACATTCTGCGAATATCCTTACGGAAACCGTCACAATCGTCTGCTCAGGCAAGCCTGGCTGCCGATTCCGCCGTTTTCCCCGGCTGCTCTTTAATTATCAAATGGAGAATACGAGATTCGAACTCGTGACCTCCTGCTTGCAAGGCAGGCGCTCTCCCAACTGAGCTAATCCCCCGTCCTCGGTTTCTTTCCATGGGCTTAAGTGGACTCGAACCACCGACCTCACGCTTATCAGGCGTGCGCTCTAACCGGCTGAGCTATAAGCCCTTTTTATGAGCTGGCAGCCACCTACTCTCCCACATCGTCTCCAGTGCAGTACCATCGGCCGCTTGAGGCTTAACCATCGTGTTCGGGATGGGTACGGGTGTTTCCCCTAAGCGCATCGCCACCAGCATTCCTTTAATTACTTTTGACAGCAATTAAAAGCTCCTCCTTGATAACTAAATAACAGACAACATCTCCCTACTCACTCTTCCTTAGAAAGGAGGTGATCCAGCCGCACCTTCCGATACGGCTACCTTGTTACGACTTCACCCCAGTTATCGGTCCCACCTTCGGCAGCTCCCTCCTATTTGGTTGGGTCACTGACTTCGGGCGTTACTGACTCCCATGGTGTGACGGGCGGTGTGTACAAGACCCGGGAACGTATTCACCGCGACATTCTGATTCGCGATTACTAGCGATTCCAGCTTCATGTAGTCGAGTTGCAGACTACAATCCGAACTGAGACGTTATTTCTGGGATTTGCTCCACCTCACGGTCTCGCTTCCCTTTGTTTACGCCATTGTAGCACGTGTGTAGCCCTGGCCATAAGGGGCATGATGATTTGACGTCATCCCCACCTTCCTCCAGGTTGTCCCTGGCAGTCTCTCTAGAGTGCCCACCATTACGTGCTGGCTACTAAAGATAGGGGTTGCGCTCGTTGCGGGACTTAACCCAACATCTCACGACACGAGCTGACGACAACCATGCACCACCTGTCTCCAATGCCCCGAAGGGAAGCCCACATTACTGGACGGTCATCGGGATGTCAAGGTCAGGTAAGGTTCTTCGCGTTGCTTCGAATTAAACCACATGCTCCACCGCTTGTGCGGGTCCCCGTCAATTCCTTTGAGTTTCATTCTTGCGAACGTACTCCCCAGGTGGACTACTTATTGCGTTGGCTGCGGCACCGAACAGCTTTGCTGCCCGACACCTAGTAGTCATCGTTTACGGCGTGGACTACCAGGGTATCTAATCCTGTTTGCTCCCCACGCTTTCGAGCCTCAACGTCAGTCATCGTCCAGCAGGCCGCCTTCGCCACTGGTGTTCCTCCTAATATCTACGCATTTCACCGCTACACTAGGAATTCCGCCTGCCTCTCCGACACTCTAGCTATACAGTTCCAAATGCAGTCCCGGGGTTGAGCCCCGGGCTTTCACATCTGGCTTGCATCGCCGTCTACGCTCCCTTTACACCCAGTAAATCCGGATAACGCTTGCCCCCTACGTATTACCGCGGCTGCTGGCACGTAGTTAGCCGGGGCTTCTTAGTCAGGTACCGTCATTTTCTTCCCTGCTGATAGAGCTTTACATACCGAAATACTTCATCGCTCACGCGGCGTCGCTGCATCAGGGTTTCCCCCATTGTGCAATATTCCCCACTGCTGCCTCCCGTAGGAGTTTGGGCCGTGTCTCAGTCCCAATGTGGCCGGTCACCCTCTCAGGTCGGCTACTGATCGTTGCCTTGGTGAGCCGTTACCTCACCAACTAGCTAATCAGACGCGGGCCCATCTCATACCACCGGAGTTTTTACCACTGTACCATGCAGTACCGTGGTCTTATGCGGTATTAGCAGTCATTTCTAACTGTTATCCCCCTGTATGAGGCAGGTTGCCCACGCGTTACTCACCCGTCCGCCGCTCAGTCACTTCGTTCTTCCTCCGAAGATTCAAAACAAAGTGCTTCGCTCGACTTGCATGTGTTAAGCACGCCGCCAGCGTTCATCCTGAGCCAGGATCAAACTCTCGTATAAAGGACTTTGGGTCAGTCTCTCACGACCCTTAGCCCGTATGCGCTCCCCGATGACTTGGTAAGCAGGCCTTTTAAGGACTGCGAACCTAGTATCGCGGGAGCTACATTTAAACTCAACTTTCATTGAGTCAAAGTTCAATTCCGTTCAAGAAAACTACTAGCTTCCTTTTCCCGTTCTTTACTGTTTCTAGGTTGACATTCTTCATGTCTGTTCTGAATAATTCTCTTTTAGAATTTTCAGGGATGTTGTCTATTATTTAATTATCAAGGTCCTTTTTGTTCTTCGCCGTCTCAGCGACAGCTCATATATGATATCATGTCGTATTTTGTTTGTCAATACCTTTTTGATATCTTTTTTATTTTTTCTTTTCCCTGGATTTTGGCTTGAGGCATAACCCCTTGCTTTCCTCCTTGGAAACTGCCGCGTCCGCCGCAGCGAAATTTATAATATCAGCTTTCCCCCTATGTGTCAATACCTTTTTTGTAATTTTTTTACATTTTTTTATTTCTCTAAATTTCACCTATAAAACCGCCACTCTCCAAAATTAAAAGTTGCCTGCAAATCCACGGATATGCTACCATAGACATTAATGAAAAGCAGCCCCGCTCCAGACAGAAGGAGGTACTCATATGATTACTGTCGTAAGCAAAACTCTCGCCCAGCAAATTGTGAACACCGTCCACGACATCTGTGGACACGATATTAACTTCATTAATAAAAAAGGAATCATTTTCGCCAGTACAGACAAAAACCGCATCGGAACATATCACCAGATTGGGAAAGAAGCTGCTGATACACTGAAAACTATAGAAGTAACGGAAAATGATAACTATAAAGGAACAAACTGCGGCGTGAATATTCCTGTTACACACAACGGATTATTCCTGGCGGTTATCGGCATCAGCGGCAATCCTGACAAAGTCCGCAGTTTCGCTCTGCTGGCAGAACGCATTACCAGGCTCCTAATCCGCGAACAAGAACTCGGCGGCGCGGCTCACACATTGTCAGAGAAAAAACGATTCTTGCTCAACAGCCTCACATCTGAGAGCCTGGACATGCCCGAATACGTCCTCTCTGCCCTAAAAGAGTTTTATATAGAAGAGAGCACACCGAAGCGAATTATTATTGTAAAACTCCTTACGCCGGATTCTTCTATAACCCTTTCTTCTATTGAAAATAAAATCTCACGGCTGTTTGACCGTCTTGGTATCACTTTATACAGCAGCTATTATCCGGATAAATATATTGCACTGGCAGAGGCACAGATAATTTATGAAAATATAGCTGTCCTTGAAAGCTTTTCTTCTGAGAATGAAAACCTTTTGCAAATCGGTATCGGGTGTGAGGCGGGCCTGTATCAGTTAAACACCTCTTTTCGCACCGCACATACTGCTCTGGCAAATGCATCCCTGGACAACGCATCTCTTTCTTTATTCGACAATCTGACACTGGAGATCATATTAAGTTCTGTTCCCGAAAGTAACCGGAACGAATACCTCGCAAAAGTTCTTTCCGGACTTTCCGCCAGCGACATCTTGCTTCTGCGTACTTATTATGAAGAAGGACAATCCCTGAGTCAGACTTGCGAAAGACTTTTCCTGCACAAAAACACACTGCAGTACAAGTTAAACCGTATACACCGTATCTGCGGATTCAACCCAAGAAATTTTAGAGACGCGGTTATACTATATCTAGCCGTACGTATGCAGAAATATTAAAAACTCCGTATATATTTTTATATATATCACTTATAACATATATTATTGTTATTTTTGATATATATTGTTATACATAACATTTTTCTTTTTAATTAATATGCTATACTTATTATAAAGGAACCTATTATAAAAGATACGGAGGAGTTATAATGAAAGTTGTTATCGCTATTGATTCTTTTAAAGGAAGCCTTTCTTCCATAGAGGCTGGTATGGCTGCAAAGGACGGCGTCTTAAAAGCAAAGCCGGATACAGAAGTAATCGTAAAACCGCTGGCTGACGGCGGTGAAGGTACGGTGGACGCTCTGATTGAAGGGCTTGATGGAGAACAGATAGACATCACCGTGACCGGACCCATGGGCGCTGCTGTTTCCTGCTATTACGGTCTTTTAAGAAAAACAAATACTGCCATTATTGAGATGGCATCTGCGGCTGGCATTACCCTTGTTCCATGCGAAAAGAAAAATCCGCTTCTTGCCACTACCTATGGTGTCGGCGAGATCATTCGGGATGCTATGGAGAGGGGCTGCCGCGATTTTATCATCGGTATCGGCGGAAGTGCAACCAATGACGGCGGCATTGGCATGCTGAAAGCGCTGGGATATAATTTTTCTGATGAAAGCGGTAAAGATGTAGGCGAAGGCGGACAGGCGTTGGCAAAAATAGCATCCATTGACACGCAAAACCGCCACCCGCTTATCTCTGAATGCAAGTTCCGGATTGCCTGCGACGTGAACAACCCGCTATGCGGCGAAAACGGCGCCACATATATCTATGGTCCGCAAAAAGGTGTTACCGACGACTTAAAAAAAGAATTAGACGCAGGAATGGCAAATTTTGCTAAAATTACTGCCGCTTCACTTGGGAAAGACAATTCCAATACTCCAGGAACAGGTGCCGCCGGAGGTCTGGGCTTTGCTTTCCTAAGCTACATAGGTGCCGAACTTACTCCTGGGATTGAGCTGATTCTGGACGCAGTAGACCTTGATAATGACTTAAAAGATGCAGATGTTGTTATAACCGGCGAAGGCCGGCTGGACCATCAGACCGCTATGGGAAAAGCCCCTGTAGGAGTAGCCCGCCTTGCAAAAAAGTATGAAGCAAAAGTCGTAGCATTTGCAGGAGCTGTCACAGAAGGGGCTGCTGCCTGCAATGATGCAGGAATTGATGCATATTTTCCGATCGTCAGAGGTGTCACTACATTAGAAGATGCCATGAAAAAAGAAAATGCACAAAAAAATATGACAGAAACAGCAGAACAGGTATTTCGACTGCTTTAAAACTATTTTACAACAACATCACTTTTTGCTATAATGAAACATATTTCACAACGCATTCCGGGGTATTGGCAGCACCTGTCCCCGAAAGTATAAAGGAGTACCTATGGCAAGCATAAGAGATGTTGCGAAAAAAGCCGGTGTCGCTGCCTGCACAGTATCGAGAGTGCTAAATGGGACAGCAACAGTAAGCCCGGAAACAAGAGTCAAGATTGAAAAGGCGATGAAGGAACTTGATTATATTCCCAATGAACTAGCACGAGGAATGTTCCGGCAAAAATCAGGAATCATTGCCATGTTAGTGCCAAGCATAAAGCACCCGTTTTTTTCATCTCTGGCAGATTATATAGAAAAAGAATTATATGTAAAAGGATATAAGCTCATGCTCTGCAGCACCTCTGGCAGCATAGAACGCGAGCAAGAATATCTCAATACGTTCAAGTCAAATTTGGTTGACGGGATTATCATGGCAGTCAACAGCCTTCCGGAGACAGTATATGAAAAGTTTGCAAAGCCGATGGTCATGTTGGACTGCCAGATTTCAGAAAACATTCCTTTTGTCGTATCTGACCACAAAATGGGCGGACGGCTGGCCGCTGAAGAATTTATTAAAAATAATTGTCACCACGTCCTGCACCTGTGTGCGGAAAAAGAAGAGAAAAAAATCTTGTCCTATGAAGGTCATGAAACATTAGAACAGATTCTTTCGGAACATGGAATAAAGACAAGGGGACAAGAAATTCGCTGGAACAGCTTTGACCTGAATGGTTACCGGGAACTGGCAGAACTAATTCTTAAGAATTATCCGGACATAGACGGCATCATGGCGGCAGACATGGCAGCTCTGGCGTTTTATGAGGCAGGTCAAAAGCTTGGAAAACGCATTCCGGATGAGCTATGCATTATCGCATATGACGGAACATATATCTTGGATGTCATCGATGCAAACCTGACTACCATCGTACAAAACCTGGAGTTGTACTCTGCACAAGTCGTGGATACCATATTGACACTAATTGAAAATCCCGGCGAACACGTAAAAAATATATATGTTCCCGTTTCATTAAGAAATGTAAAATCATCCAAAATCACCTCAAATTCATATTGACATAACAAGTATGAGGTGATATTATAAAAGAAATGAAACATGTTTCAACATATTTATACAAATGGACTCACCGCAGAGTCCTAAAAAAATCGCCGGTATGAAACATGTTTCACAAAGCGTTCTATTAAATAAATAAAGGAGTGAAAAACGTGAAAACAAAGTACATAGGTATTGCGGCAGCAATCAGTCTGACCGCAATCACAGTGTGTGGGTGCGGGGAAAAGGAAAAGGATTATGACGTATATTTTTTTAACGGAAAATCCGAAATTGCAGAAAGTCTTGAAACAGTAGCCGACGAATACGAAGCAGAGACAGGAAAAAAAGTAAAGGTATTCACTGTCGGAACCTCTGAATCAAGCGAAACCCTTAGATCGGAGATCAAGTCAAAGGCCTATCCGACAGTATTCGCTTCAAACGCCATCGGCATCGAAGAGTGGAAATCCGCAGGTTTTGCCATGGACGCATCAAAGATTCATAACCCACAGCTTAAAGCGCTGTATGAAAGTGTCCCGGATTCGATGAAACTTGAGTTTGAAGGGGAGGGAAATTATGGAATCCCCTACAACATCGAAGGTTATGGGCTGATCGCCAACAAAAAAATGCTGACTGAAATCCTGCAAATTGACGACATCAACCAGTTTAAGCAAGATTATAAAGAAGCCAGTTATACAGAATTTCAGGACATGATTAAGTCTTTAGACAGCTACATCAAAAACAACTCCGGCGAAGATTTCACCTTAAATGGTCAAATCTATCACATACGTAATGGTAAAACCTCCTATACCGAGAGCCTTACCGGCGTATTATCCATCGCAGGAGCAGAAAAATGGACTTATGGAAACCATTACGGGAATTTCCCGATCAGTGCTGTCTACAATACGGTATACGATGTGCGCGAATCTGAACCGGAAAAAGCAGAGCGCTTAAAGGAACCCATTATCAAGTCATTAAAAGAACTGGAATTTGCTACAAATTATGCCGCAGGTGCTAACGGTCCGATTGAGCGCGGCTCACAGTTTATCAACTCTACTGCTACCGGCTATGACCAGGCAATTCAGATGCTGGCGGAGAAAAAGGCTATTTTTATGAAAAACGGCAACTGGATTTACTCGAATGTTCAAAAGATATCTGAAGAGACAGCAGAAAACCTAATTATGCTTCCGGTAAAAGTCAGCTTTGATGAGAACGATATAACAGCAGACGGAATGACCCTTGAAAAGATGAATCGCTCCATTCCTGAATTTGTATCGCAATATTATGTCATCAATGCAAAAGCTACCGAGGAGGAGCAAAGAGATGCCGAGGATTTTGTCTACTGGCTCAACACTTCGGAAAAGGGACTTGATTTTATCGTCAACGACTTTGCATTCGTCCCCTTTAACGCAGATGAGAACACACAGCTTGACAATCCTCTATCCAACGACCTAATCGAATATAAGCTTGCAGATGATCTGCTTGCAAACCCGTTTGATGCAGCGCCCGCAAGCTGGGGACTGGAAAGTTACGGAAAATATGTTATGGAAGAGTTATTCGTACAAAAAGAAAACTGGCCCGATGCACAGTTAACTAAGATTGCAGACAAATGTATCAAAGACTGGAAATCTGGCATGGAAGAGTGGTAAGGAGGTAGCAGGATGGAAAATTTTTATAAAAGATGGTTCAAAATCTTAGTAATACCGGCAGTAATTTTATTTTTTGTTGTCATAATCATACCCTTTATTATGGGAATCACCTATTCCTTTACTGCATGGAGAGGCTCCTATTTTAAAGGCTCTGAAAATTGGTGGGGCGCTCTGGTAGGACTGACAAACTATGTAAAAGTGTTCCGGTCGGAGAAGTTCCTGTCAGCATTGGTATTTACCGTAAAATTTACTGTAGTTGCCGTCATCATGAAAAATATCGCAAGCCTTACCATGGCTATGATGGTTAAAAAAGTAAGCGCCGGAAAAGGTTTCTTTCGGACAATTTTCTTCTTCCCGAACCTTCTTGGAGGACTGGCTATGGGATTTGTCTGGAGCTTTATCTTCCAGAATATCTTTTCCCTGGTTCTCTTTGGTGGAGAATCCGCTATTAAGATACCTTTCCTCTGCGATATGCTGCAAGATCCCAACAAAGCGATTTTTGCTATGGCAATTATGGCTACCTGGCAGTCAGCCGGATATATGCTTTTAATTTACTTAAACGGACTAAACAATATTTCCGACGATCTCTATGAGGCTGCTTCCATCGACGGAGCTACCCCATGGCAGAAGTTTAAAAACATTACGATGCCTATGCTGATGCCAGCCTTTACGATCGTGTTTTTCCTGACTCTGTCGCAAAGCTTTAAAATGTTGGATGAAAACCTGGCACTGACAAGCGGCAACTTCGGAACACGAATGCTGTCGTTGCAAATTCTTCTGTCAACCAGAGAAAATATTCCTGCAAACTACGGTATGGCACAGGCACAGGCGATTATATTCTTCATACTGATTGCTGTAATATCTGTAGCACAAGTTACTGTAACAAAGAGAAAGGAGATTGAGGCATAATGAAAAAATCAAACCAGATTGCACTGTTCGCTGTTTTAGGCATTATTGCAGTTTATACCGTATTTCCCATATATTTTTTGTTTGTAAATTCATTCAAAAGCCAGAAAGAAATCGTAGCATCTCCTATGGCATTTCCAAAATCATGGAACCTTAAGTATCTAAAAAGCGCTGCCGAGCAGATTGACCTTGGCCCGTCACTGTTTAATACACTGGTCATCACTGTTGTTGCCGTAACGGTCATCGTGCTGGTATCGGCTGTCACTGCCTGGCTGATGGTGAGAAATAAGACGAAAACAAGCCAGATATTGTTCCTCGTATTTACAGCAGCAATGTTGATACCGTTCCAGTCCGTCATGTATCCTTTAGTAAACCTGATGGAAATGCTGGGACTTAAAAATACCGGCGGCCTCATTGTCATGTACTGTGGCTTTGGACTGAGTATGACAGTGTTTTTGTATCACGGATTTATGAAATCTGTGCCAATCTCACTGGAAGAGGCTGCCTTAATTGACGGAGCCAATATATTCCAGGTATTTTTTAAAGTAGTTCTTCCGCTGGTAAAACCAATTACCGTAACCACAATTATCACCAACGCCATGTGGATATGGAACGATTACCTGCTTCCTTTCCTGATTATCGGAAACAATGAAAAAAAGACTTTGACACTGAGCCTGTACTACGCAAAAAGTCTGTCTGGACAATACGGGAATCCATGGGAGTTAATCTTCCCGGCAGTTTTAATCTGTGCAGTACCAATTCTCGTCATCTTTATCTTCCTTCAGAAAAATATCATTGAAGGAATTGCGGCAGGCGCAGTTAAAGGATAATAACGGAGGGCAGCTATGAAAAAAACAGATTGGTGGAAACGTGCGGTTGTATACCAGATATACCCAAAAAGCTTTCAGGACAGCAACGGGGATGGAATCGGAGACCTTAAAGGCATTATAAACCGGCTTGACTATCTAAAAAGTCTAGGCATTAATGTCATCTGGCTCTGTCCTGTATACCAGTCTCCGATGGATGACGGAGGTTATGATATTTCTGATTACTACCATATTCATCCCATGTTCGGCAGCGACGCAGATATGGATGAATTAATCCAGAAAGCCCATGATATGGGAATTAAAATTCTGATGGACCTGGTCGTAAATCATACCTCAGACGAACACGAATGGTTTCAAAAGGCACTGAAAGACCCGAACAGCAAATACGCGGAGTATTATATTTTTAAAGATACTATAGACGGCAATCCGCCCAACAACTGGCGCTCCTATTTTGGAGAACCGGCATGGACGAAGATTGAGGGCACGAACCGATACTATCTCCATGAATTTTCAAAAAAACAGCCGGATCTGAACTGGGAAAATAAAGCACTGAGAGAAGAAATCTACCGAATGGTAAATTATTGGCTGGATAAAGGACTTGCCGGTTTTCGAATAGACGCCATCGGAAATATCAAGAAAAACTTAGAATATAAGACCTTTCAGCCGGACGGTGAGGACGGGCTCCGCTATATTGGAGACTGGGTTTTAAATCAGCCGGGAATTGAAATATTTTTACAAGAGTTAAATGAAAGAACCTTTCGCCCCCACAACAGTATGACCGTTGCCGAAGCAAATGTACCGGAAGAGTTATTGAATTTATTTATCGGAGAGCAAGGATTTTTCTCTATGGTGTTCGATTTTCATTACACCGATATCGATGTCCCTGCTACGGGTGAATGGTTCCGTCCAAGAGATTTTACAGTTAAGGAACTAAGAAAGGCCATCTTCTCAAGCCAGAGGATGGTACAGGAAAAAGGCTGGGGGGCTCTCTATCTGGAAAACCATGACCAAAACCGATCGGTAAATAAATATATACCTGAAGAGGATATTGGTTATCACAGCAAGGCCATGCTGGCATCTTTATTCTTTTTTCTCAGAGGAACACCTTTTATCTACCAGGGGCAGGAGATTGGAATGGAAAATATCCGGATGGACTCCATGGATGATTACGACGATATAGCCACAAAAGGACAATACCGCAGAGCAATAGATGCCGGATTAGATGAAAAAACTGCTTTCGATATTATCGCAAAACGAAGCAGAGACAACAGCCGGACACCAATGCAGTGGAATTCCGGAAAGAACGCCGGATTCAGCGATGCAGACAACACATGGATAAAAGTGAATCCAAACTATAAAAACATCAACGCCGCAGAGCAGGAACTCTCTGATTCTGTGCTGAACTTCTACCGGAAAATAATTCACTTAAGGAAAGACAGCAAATACAGCGATATCATCATAAACGGAGAATTCCTGCCATATGAATCGGAAGACCCCTGCGTCATTGCATACCAGAGGAATACCTCGAATGGACGGCTGCTAGTTATACACAATTTTCAAAATTGCCAGAGCACAATCAAACTTCCAAAAAAAGATATGGAGGTCATCATCGGGAATTATCCTGAAAATTACAATCAGAATATCATAGTACATGACTTCTACAAATTATTGCCGTATGAATGTATCGCCTTGTACATGAAATCATAAAAATTTCCAGTAAATACGGCTGTCAGAAAACTTACGGATTCCGACAGCCGTAATTCACTCTATCAATTTCCAATTTCTTTTTATAAAGCTTTCTGTACCTTTTCTAACGGAAATTCTACGAGTTCAGCGACCTGTTTAATATCATTTAATTTAGAATACAACCTGCGGATCATATCATTTTCAACCTGATTTACACGTTCATCCTCCTGCAGAATCATCTGTTCTGTTAATTCCTTTGTTACCTGCTCTGTTACTTCCTGCGTTACCTGCTCTGTTACTTCCTGTGTTACCTGCTCTGTTACTTCCTGTGTTACCTGCTCTGTCACTTCCCGCGTTACCTGCTCCGTTACTTCCTGTGTTACCTGCTCTGTTACTCTTTTGGTTATCTTCTCTGTCAGCTCTGCCTCAAGGATATCAGCCTCTAATACAAGCCCATCCTCCATCATATCATTCAGACCCCCTTCGATAAACTCCTTATAATGTGAATAAAGATGATTATACAATTTCTGAATCAAGCCGCGAAGTTTATTTGCATCTGCCGAGGTAATATTACCGAGAACCTGATTCTTGTTGATGATATTGATTATATCATCAAAAATTAGCGTCTGCAATGCTTTCATATTCTCCATAGTCCGTCTCTAAAATTTATCTTCCTTCCCACATTCTATCTCTATTCCTATTATAAAAAATCCCTCCATGTAAAACTATCAAAAAGTTTTACATGGAGGTAAAGTTTGTACTTTTATCTGTTAATCACAAAATCCCGTATATTTATAGCAGCCATATTTGCGAACCGCATTCTCTGAATACGTCTTATATACACATCTTGACTCATTTGCATCAGCCTCAAATACTGCATATTTCCCATTATCCATTCCTACATACATCATCACGTGTTCAGATGACAGTAATATGTCGCCAGGCTTCATATTACTTCGCTCTATTTTGTGATAGTAAGCGCTATTTAACATAGCATATGTAGTCTGGTAAGAGATTTGGTTAAATCCTACCGCACTTCCAATTGCTTCATAGATAAAATAACTGCAGTCCATTCCCTTTGCCGTACCTGAGACGGGATAATTTCCAAATCTTGCTGTCATAGAAGATGTCGTAATTCCCCGGTTCAAAAGATTCGCCCATGCTATATCATCAAATGAATGATTCGTCATAGAATATGGAATCCCTGTATATACCTTCCCCTTAACAAACTTCGCAGCTGTTGACCCATCTGCTGCCATCACACGATTATATGCTCCTCTGGAAGATGCCCATGTAGGAAAATCACAGGGCGCTTTCCACTGAACAGTTACCATCCGTACCGCCTTATTCAAAGCCTGCACACGTGCATAACTTAATCCTTTATCTGTATATTTCACGCCGTTATAAGGTGCATATGATACACTGGCTGTCGAAGGAGACGACGGAGAAGCTGACGCATTCCCTATAATATAATTATTGGCATTCGCAGTCGTTACAAAAGCGTATTTATAACCTCCGCTCACAGGATATTTAATCTGTGTATAATCTCCACTATTTCCTAATATTATAACTCTGTCACCCACAGATACATAGCCATAGGATACACCACCCGGACGACGGTAAGTAGTGATTTTTCTTTCTGCTGTGTAACTTTTTCCTGTCGTCCCTCTCAAGATCGCACTGGTATGAATATATCCTGTTTTTGTCCTGCCATTTGCTATCGGATATGTCACTTTGGAGTATCTTCCTGTCACATCAATCACTTGCAATTCGTCCGAATCATAGATTGTGCCATATTTTCTACTGAGACCTACATCACTGTAAACAGGTGTATTACCCCTTGAAATCGTGTAACATCTCCTGTTTCCGGCCGCCTGTGAGGTGAAATCACACAGACTGCTAAAAACGGTAATTGCAAGTAATGTCAGTAATAATCTTTTCATCTTCACCATCATATCTTACCACCTCTTTTACGGCAATCTTCCGTTATTGATGACATAAACCGGATTATAATATGTCACATTACCATAGGTGACTTTGTTTCCTGTAAAATACGTCGCATATCCATAGTAAGAGCCACTCCATAATGTATTCATCATTGCAAAATGTAGATGCTTCCCTCCAGACGCACTGCCCGTATTTCCGACTGTACCTATAATTGAGCCCTTGCTTACTGTAGCCCCTGTTGATACATTTCTTCTGCTCATATGTGCATAAAAGCTATAAACTGTCTGTCCATTCAAATTGTGCTGCAAGACTACATAATTTCCATTGGCGCCATTCCAACCGGAAGCTGCAACCCTTCCATTAGCCGCTGCGTGTACATTATCATTGGAGCCAATAATATCAATTCCCAGATGATAAACTCTTCCGCCGCCACCGCCATTGCGGTTATTTCCCCATGACCAGTTCGAATAAGAACGCCATGTACATCTTGCATTGTCAAGAGGCATTTGAAGAGAAGTTGCCGTATTGTTACTGCTGCCTGACGTGCCCCCGCCGGTAAGATACTGGTTCGCATTTGACCTTGTTATAAATGCATATTTATATCCGCCGCTTACCGGGTATTTTACTTGTGTATAATCTCCGCTGTTTCCTAATATTACAACTCTGTCCCCTGCATCCACGTAACCATAAGAGGAACCTCCCGGACGACGGTATGTCGTAATTCTTGCCCTTGACGTATACGACTGTCCCGACGTCCCCCAAAGAATGGCGCCTGTACTGATATAACCGGTCTTTGTTCTTCCGCCGGATATTGGATAAGTAACTCTTGTATACCTGCCGGTCACATCTATGACTCGAAGCTCATCTGATCCAAAGATGGTGCCATATTTTCTGGTAAGTCCGGTATCACTGTATACAATTGTATTACCTCCTGAGATTGTATAACACTTTCTGGTTGATGCTGCGTGTGATGCTATTGGCAATAAGCTGCAGGATACTGCAAGTGCCAACGCCATCAGAATCACTTTCTTTAAGATTTTTTTCATAACTGAACACTTCCTTTCCTGATATTGATAACGTTTTGTTATCTTGTAATTGCATTATAACTGCATAAAATATCAGGAAAAGAGAAATGTAAGATTTGACATTATATTTGTAAGATTTAGATATTTTATTTCTTATTATCGTTTAGTGAAATCACACTATACGCAATATTTTGGAAAATCTTTGCAGTCTTTTTTCCAATCCTGCCATAATATCTACACTCTTTTGGTGAACTTTTAAAAATAGTACTATACAGACAACATGCATTCAAATACCAGCCATATTTCGAAGCATGGTTATTATCCTTTCGATATAATGGCTTTTTCTTCCCCTTCCTTTTCCGATATTGTTGAAAAGCTTTACCAGACCAACAGATATCAGCATTCGTTTGCTTCGCTGCTCTCTCATAGTTTTTATTCATCTTTTTCTGCATTTTATTATAGCTGTAGTATTTTCCTGCAATTTTTTTCCCTTTCCTATACGCCCAGGTACAATTAAATATAATTTGAGTTTTAGGGCTGTGCTTTTTTATATATTTTGAAATCTTTTTACTTGTCTTTGTAAAAGACTTTGATATTGAAGCATCTGTATACTCCTGAAAAATGATATAATCCCATCTATTATTTTTTATCTCTTTATATAATTTTTTTCCATTTCTATTTTTAGGATTAATCCAATTCTTAAGTTTTTCACCACTGCTGGTTAGTCGTTTAACTTTAATTTTTCGCCCGGCTTTCTGAGCTAACTTCCGCAAATTTTCAATTGTACTGTTACTTGAAGAATACGTCATACTGTTTCCAACCATAAGAACTTTCAATGGTTTAGAACTTTTTTTAATCTCATTTGCCTGAGCTATTCCCTCTGCACATGCTTCCTCACCTGCATATAGAAAATAAACCAGCATGATTACAACAAGTATAATTACCTTTTTCATTGCTCTTTTTCTTCTTCAAATTTATTTTCCAATGTAGTAAGCATCTGTAAACACTCTGCAATTTTTACAAATGGACCTAATATACAAAAAATTACAACTAACCATGCCAGCAAGATGCTTCCCTGCACATAATGAAGCGGCCAAATATTAAGTAACTTTTCTTTGCCGTTAAACACATCCAGTAAAAGAATCAATATTGGTGTATGAAAGATAAACACAGGTAAAGTCCTTCTTCCAATATAAGACCATACGCCATCTTTTTGAGGAACTAATGACATAACCGCGAAACAGACAACAGCAGTCAAAATATAGTAAATAAGCTTAATACTAATTCCTTCCAGCGCTATTATACCTATTTTCGAAAACGCATATTTACCTTTCAGTACTTTCAAAATCCAATAAATTGAATTTGTCTGTGTGAGACAAACATATCCAATCATTAGAATAACTATAAGACCGAATATTTTTAATATTTTTGATCCCATCCGTTTTTTAACAAATGATGGCTCTAAAATATATCCCATAATAAAAAAAGGATAAAAATTGCATATTCTTGCGGAGCAGAAATGATCCCCAAGATGATCGTCATATCCCCACAGTATTCCTAAGATTAGAGTTAACACCAATAACTTCCATGCCCTCAAATCTTTTAAATATTTCCCGATTAATATACTGACAAATAAATAAAACGCCATAGCAAATGCATACCAGCCAGGGCCATCCTCCCAAAACAGCCGCACCTTCATCTCTCCCGTAGAAAGGCATTTTGCCAATGCTTCCATATATTTCATAACGAAATAAATTAAGAGATAATATAATATCTTTTCGTACCGCTGTTCTTTTATCATTCTTTTTGAAAACAGCCCTGACACAAATATAAAAACCGGCATATGAAATGTATATATAAAGAGATACAATCCTCTTGCAAGCTGTGAGGTATCCAGATATCTGTACAAAACATGTCCTGTCACTACACATATAATCATAAAGCATTTTACGTTATCCCACTTTGCATCTCTATCTGATAATTTTACAGAACTCATATTCCTCTCTGTCCTTATATTGAAGACGACAGATTCTGACACCTCCCTGAGGGTATATTTTTCCGGCATGCCCTGCCGAATTAATCATTAAATCTCCGCCAAGATATATACCTACATGGCCATATCCGTTATTTACCGCATAATAAACCAAATCTCCCGGCAGCGCATTTTCTTTGCTGATTATCTCTGACTGTTTACGCATTTTATTAGGTACATCTGCAATATCTACTCCCGCTTTCTCATAAAGCTGCCTGATAAAATTAGCGCAGTCTATTCCTGTTTCCAGGGAATCCCCATAACGCACAAAAGTTAAACCAATATAAGAAACCGCATCGCTGATAATCTGATTTCGTCTTTCATCTTCGGTTATATTTTTAACTTTGATATTTTCTATACTGATTTCATCGCTGTTTACATAGCCAATCACATTTGCATTAGGAATCTTTACCGGAATCCATTGATACCCAACACCTGATTTCACATTCTCAACAGACACCTCTATACCACAGTTATATTGGAGTTCTGCTATTTCGTTAGATGCCTTATCAGGCCGTTCAAAAACAGGAGTATACCCTCCATCCTTCAGATTCCCTGTCTCTCCCATCGCCAATATCAGATATGAGTCATCATTAAGAATCCTCTCATCAAATTTTTGGCCTTTTTCTTCTAAAGCTTTTGACGTATCCACCTTTACTTCCGCAACTTCTTTCTTATATATTTCGGTATTCTCTTCCTCAGCAGATACCAACTGTTTTTGCATCATCCAGTAATCAATTACGGCCAAGTCAACCATTCCCAGGACGATTATGATTGTTATCACTAATATAAGTATTTTATTTCGCATTTTTATTCCCACTCACAAATAAATCGATGTGTATTTACTGCAAAAATTGCATCGTTCCATGTTCCATCAGAATTTTTTCTATAAAATTCAGCATAATTCTCTCCTTTATGGCTCTTATTATTGGCACCGTTATTGGGCTGCCCTTCTGCCCAATTGGTATAATCACTTTCTCCGTATACCCACTCCCAGACTCCTTCTTCCTTTTCATCTGTGTATCCAAAAAATGCCAGTTTCAAACCACTGTCCAGAACATACTGATAGATAAATTCATTTTCCTCTTCACTGTTAATTACAGCCAGATGTCCTCCCCGCTCTTCACACCACTGCTCCGTCTCCTGAAAACTGTTAAGTCCTTCTTTCCTGATATTAAAAATGGCATAGACATGACCGTCATACATCTGTACAGGTTCATGTTCATATGTGTTACTGTCTTTTGCCTTCTGAAACAGTTCTTCCTTTTCTTCTTCCGTCATCTCACTGGGCAAATCATTTGAAACATTTTCTGCAATGTCATCCATTTCCGGCTCAATTACTGTTTCCTCTTTTTCCGTATCGTCATTTGTATAATCATATTCTTCTCCACCAAATGACAATAAGCCAATTGTAAAAATTACAGCCACTATTAACACTACTGCAGATACAGATATTATTGCCGCTGTCTTATGCTTAGAAGATATCTCACTGCTTTGCGGAAGATCTTTCGCTGTTACTTTCATAGTTCCGCCTGTATCCGGCCTGGCACTCTGGCTTTTCACTTCCGTTTCTGTTTTTCTAAATATTTTTTCTTTTTCAGAAAAAGATCCGCTGCTTGACACGCTGTTCCCAACCTGATTCAGTAAAACAAGCTTTTCTAAGTCCCTTTGCATATCTTCTGCTTTCTGATACCTGTCTGACGGTTCATATGCACACGCCTTCAATACAATATCTACTAATTTCCCGGAAGCGTTGCAAGGAGGACTAATCGCAGTTCCATTCGCCCGCAAAAGATTGGCTTTTTCCTTGTCAGAATGCATGATCGGTTCCGGATAGGCCGGCAAAAAAGGAATTCGGTTATTATTCAGATATCTGTACATCACAATTCCAAGGGAATAGATGTCTGCTGTAGAGTTATAAGGATTTCCCTTATATACCTCCGGAGCCATATAATCGTAAGTTCCTTTTTTTGACATTGCATAAGATGCCTTTTCTAACTGTCTCGCTATTCCAAAATCCCCTAATTTGAAATCACCAAATTCTGTCACAAATATATTCAAAGGCTTTATATCACGATGGATGATATCTTGCTTCTGGCACAGCACGAGAGCTTTACATACATCAATACCAAGCTTTATCACGTCCCTGATATAAAAAGGGTGTGTTTTTATGTATGTATCCAATGGAGTCAAAAGCTCCATCCGTATGCCAATCTGCCATCCATAACCATCACCTTTCATGGCAACCATATGGTCTTCGTAACTAACTATATTGGTGTGTCCTTTTAATTTAGACATCAACTCGAATTCTTTTACAATTTCATTTACAATCGAAAAAAAGTAAGTTTGGATGCTCTTTTCATCCACGCCGTCACTGCGGAGCGTCTCAATCTCTGCACCGCTTTGAGGGATGTCTATCAGTTTTAATGCCGCCTCATACGTATGCCCAAAATCTTCTTTCGATATCTTATATACCTTTCCATACGACCCTTGTCCTATTTGTTCTTTAATTGTCCATTCTTTCCATCTTCCGCCGTTACTCTTCATCCTCTTTTGCACCTCAGTAATCTTTGATATCAGGTTTTTCTGCCTCGATCAGAATAATAGTAATATTGTCCTTTCCCCCTGATAAAAGTGCCTTGTCTACCAGTTGTTTTCCTTTTTCCTCAACGCTGTCATCTATCCCTAATATCTGTGAAATCTCATAATCCGAAAGCGTATTCGTCAGCCCGTCACTGCACAGCAATATCAAATCCTGCGCTTTAATTACAAATTCCTCCGAAAAAAACGGCTCCAGCAAGAATTCTTCCTCCGATATACCAAGATGCTGTGTCAGCGTATTTCCGAATTTCGAATCTTTATGTATGTATTCAATCCCTAATTGCTCATGGAGAGCACGCCTGCTGTTTTCATCCGTATGATCAAACGTGAGCTGATGAAATGATTTATCACGGAAAAGATAAGCTCTGCTATCTCCAACATTAATTGCTTGTCCAATCCCATCCTTAGCCAAAAACAATACCACTGTAGAACCTGTTTTTTCTGCGCACTTTTCTGCTTCCCGGCATATCATCTGATTTGCCTTACGAATATAGAAAGATGTGTCAAAATCTTTCTTTTTCTCTTTTATCCATTTTTCATATTCTTTTAAAAGTTTAGCACTTAGATAGGCAGCTTTTTCTCCATGCGAACCCCCACCCATACCATCAAAAACCCCAAAGATGCGTACCCCGGACGCATCAAGCTCCTGATTCAGATACAATGGCTCCTGCCGCGAAGGACTGTTCAAAAGTCCTTCGCAGTAAAAATTATCTTCATTTTTCTTTCGGATGATACCTGTGTTGCTGTTGATGCTGACAACATATTTTAATTTTTTGTGATTTTCTTTGTAAATCATTATTCCGCCTTCACAACTTTGAACAACTCATCTAAAACAGAGTCATTTATTTCAACTTTATCTCCCCAATATTCAAAATCCACCTGCAAATAATCATCCTGTATCTCAGTTCGAGCGCAATATTCCACATAATTCGAAGAATCATCCTTATAATCTATCCTTGCATACTGAACTTCCCATCCTGCAATCAAAGCATTCTGTACAGAGCCCTCTCTTATATCAGAATAATCCTTTGACATCTCATCAGATAATTTCAGAGTATCCTCTATTGAATTCGTGCCTTCTTGTTCCGATAAATTATACCTAACCTGATATCTTCTGTTATTTTCTTCATCATAATACGTAAATGTTACACTTCCCGCATCGCTGTTTTCATACTTATATCCTTTGGGCACGCCAATAGATGCTTTAATATTACTATTAAAAATATCCTTAATATGATACATTCCTTTCTCGTCAGGCTTTAATTCTTCATTCCAGTAGTATGTTGCAAGCGGTTCTTCTCCCGTCCTAAATAATTCTACTCCATTAAATATTTCATTTATAAATTCATCTTCCGATTCCGATATTTTCCCATCCATATGCTCAATTTTCACAGAAAAATACTGGAATTCATTAACTTGTACGCTTGCTACACTTTCAGCAGTCTTAAGATTCTCGTCGACAGCATAACTCCATTGCAAATATCTGACATCATATCCATTTATTTGTTTTTTCTTTATGTCTGTTATATCAAGATCTTTGTATCCCCCTTCTTCTTCATCTATTCCGGCATCTTTCTGTATTTCCTCAAGCAGATCATACTCGTAAAAATTATAAGAAAGCGATACTGCATCATTTATATCGTCACTGCTCAGATATAAATTGTTTGTAACATTACTCTCCTCTCCAACAGTTGAAAATCCATCCGGCACTTTGATTTTTGCCGCAAAATCGCTGTAAACATTGTTTACGGTTATTGTATCCAAGGACTGTTTCGAACTCCCCTCTGATGCAAGTTCATTATTTTCTAAAAAATTATCCACCTCTTCTTCAAATTCTTTTACAATATCCTCATCAGGTGCTTTGCTTTCGCATCCATTTGATAATACAGAGCAAATCACCAGTAATATGGCTACAATTATATTTTTTCTTTTTCCCCTATGCATAATCTCTTATCTCCTCTATTTCAACTTCAACACATTATCTGCTTCACCAATCACCAACATTCCTCCCGGATTAACTTCTACCATAATATTTTTAGTCAGCCTCTCGTTGTCATAAAATGTCCCATTATATGAATAATCTGTAATCTGATATCTTCCGTTCGCAGTCATACTTATCATACAGTGCACACGGCTGACTTTTGGATGCACGAGTTGTATATCACAGCCGGATTCTCTGCCAATTCTACATACTCCCCCGGGATACAAAGTCACCTGTTTTCCCTTAAAGTTTCCATATATACCTTCAATTACACCATATACTGACGGATTCGGTTCTGGTACTGGTTCTGGTGGGGTAAAATCTGCTTTTTCTGATTTTGATATCAATATAATTCCTGTCGCAACACTCCAGACAACAGCAGGTAATAGTAGCAAAACCAGCCACATCACTCCTGCTATTGCAGACAAAATCATTATTACAAATAAACCAACGGCATCCAAAAAGTAAATTACGGCAAGCATTATAAACACCCATTTTACTTTTATATATTCCCTAACCAAAATGATACCTGTCGATATCTCCTTTGCCATAGAAATTCCAACAAACAATACAGAAAAAATCATTCCAATTGCAATATATGGCCCAACTATCTTTCCTATAAAATCCAATACCACTCCTGACACCACAAGCTGAAATACTGCAAAAAACAATAATACCAGTCCCTTTATCGCTGCAAATACGAATACAATAATTCCCCACACTTTATACAAAGTATTAGACCCCTTTATTGGATACTTTTCTTTCATACTCTTTCTTCCTTTTCCACTTTATCCCAAAGTAATCTCATTATTTCCATCTGCCAATGTCAGCACAGTTCCTGCCGGATACTCCATTGCTGCATCTTTCTGCAGTCTCACACCGTTTACGAATGTCCCGTTCATGGAATGATCTTTAATCGTATAAGTATTCATTCCCGGATTATAGCGGATACTGCAATGGACATTGCTGATATTCTGGTTGTTAATGATAAGATTTGCCTTCTGCTGACTCTTTCCTACGATAACCTTACGATCCGGAGGAAGCATAAAGCCCTGTCCTGCTGCCACACCTTTTGTACATCTCACCTGCCCCATCGGTACCTGAGGAACCGCCGGAGGTACCGGCACGACCTTTTTCTTGACTGGTACTGGATTTACAGGCACAGACACCGGTTCTGTCGGTATGTTTTCAATATTTTCCACCTCCGGAAACAGCACGCCTGCCTTTACATCACCCACTGCGCCTACAAGTCCGTTATGAATCGGAATATCTGGTAGATTATCCGTATCTTCTCCCGCAGCAACGCGGTTTCCAGTCAGCATAGACATGACGCTCACAATAATCATGAGTATCCCCGTTATAAATGCAATCAGAAATGCTATTGAATAAAAACAAGACAATATCTTACCTAACCCCTGTACGGAAACCTCTGACAAATCTGTCAGACCAAACACGTAAGACTTACTTAATTCTCCCAAAGCCTCTCCGTCTGTCTTCTTGGCAATCGATTTTAAAAAGCCGAACCGCAGATAACCGAATATAATTGATGCCGCCACACTATACACGGTGCAAGTAATCAACGGAATGAATTTATTCCATTTCAAGAAAAATCCTAACAGAACCATCAGTATGACTATCAATGTAAATATGAAAACTACCCACAACATCACCCTTAGCGTATTGTACTTTTTCTGGATTGCTGCAAATGCTGTTTTTTCATTTTCCGTATGCTCTTCTGATACACGATTGCCTAACGCAAATTTCTCAAAACCATGGGTCATAATACGGAATGGAGAAATCTTAGAAAATTTCGTATTAGTCTCTCCCTCATATCTACTTATCTCTTCATCAAAAGTCCCAAGATTCTCTTCCAGATCATCCATCATACTTCTGGAATTCAGCCTAGCTCCGGATTCTGTCTCTAAACCATCAGATATCCCGCTATCCGGCACCATTCCATCTGACATCCCGCCATCTGGCACCTCTCCATCTGACATCTCTCCTTCCGGCATCTCGCTGCCTGAATTATCTTGCTCCACCGGCTCCATGTACAAATCACCTTGTATTCTCGCCCCATAATTTCTTTCCATCTGTTCAGCCAATACTTCATCCTTATTTATTACCTCTATCTGTTTCCTGCGCGCTTTACTATCCACCCGAAATGCCGGTAAGAACATCGTCACTACCATAGTTACCGACAAAAGCAGTAATACAATCATTTGCCATAGTTTCATCGTTTTTTTCTGTTTCATTCATTCATCCTCCTGAAAGTAAAAGTTTTATATAAACACCCTGCGGGCAATACCCTCATCAAATCAACCGCAGCACCTGCTCCTTATATCCCATAGTAAACACCGTCCCCGGCGGACAGATACACCCCTCTCCGAACGGCAGCCTCTCCCCATCCATCCAATATGTTCCGTTTTTCGAATAATCTATGATTTCATATCCGCACAATTCCGCCTTATAGCAGACAGAACAGTGCCTTCGGCTTATAAACGGGTTAGAGAATAATACCTGGCAGTACTCCGGCTGCGTTCCAAATGTGAGTATTTCATTCTCCTGTATAGGGAATACCGCACCCGCATATTCCCCTTTAATCACCTCAATTCCGATACCTTTCTCTTTGTCTGCTGACTTCACTCCTGTATCCGCTCTGCGCTCTCTTTCAAAACATTCCTTTTTTAAACGTTCTCCATTCCTTCTCTTTAGTTCAAACCCCACGGCATTTAACGTCATAAGCGCTGTACATCCAAAAAACACTAGCAGATTTAACCAGATATTCCGAAGTCCCAGGATATTCAGCACAATCCCGGATATCAGGATTCCTGCTGCCAATACGATACTCACCGTCAGGCAGCAATAATATATCTTCTTTTTTTCCTCCTCTTTCCTCCACAGCACAACCGCCCCATACACAACAAACGCTATGAATCCTACGCTTAAGATAACTGCAAGCAGACCGAGCAGGCCGCCTGCTACCGCCCATAATCCCATCGGGAAAAACAGATAGATCTCTAACCCGAACCATACCCCGACGGCAAACGACTGGACGGCTGTAAAAAGCGGTATAAACACAAAATCGCACACTGCCGCTGACCTGCAAAACTTTCGAACACTTTTTTCTTCCATCCTATTTCCCCATCTGCCACCACGTCTTATTCCCAATTGCATCATAATAGCGCTGTGTCGGGATAATTGTGCCGCCGCGAATCTCAAATACTTCCCAGATTACACCTTCCCGGTTCACGGGAACGTAGAATGTCCGGATAAGCCCCTGTCTGCCGTATACACGCACTGTCGCGGAGGATTCTGACATCTGGCGGCTGTTTTCCTTATTCTGGCTACAGTTCGTATAATCGCAGACATAGAACTTATATTGCCCCTGTTTCACAGGACTAATAGTAATAGTCTCCGGACCGTATCCGTCCACATCGTCCACATCCAAAGACACATTGCCGATGCTGTCCTTCATATGGTAATAACAGATATGACAGTCATCTGCCGATGTTCCGTCAGGCGGAGCAAACAGATGAGAATCAAGGTCTGCCGGCTCCGAATTCCAGGTCAGGACAATCCGATATTCATCCTCATCTAACTCAGGAGTTGCATAGATTGCCAGTTGATTACCTGTCTCACCCGACACGAATAAAGAGCTGTATGCATCCATATATCCGTCCCCTGACATCTGCACCGTATACATCCCTGGTTTAAGCCGGATTCTCTGCATGCCGCCGGATACATATCCTTCGAATAACGCGTCGCCAGCTCTGTTATTCACTCCCCGGCGGACAGTAACGTATAAGTCATAAAGCTCTGCCATCCCCATGCCGTCCGCTGACTTATGCAAGGCATCATAAAAGTTCAGCACACAATCATACTCATTTTCATCTTCCCCGGATAGATATACCACTTCCTGGCTCAAGCTGATCTCGCTCTCATTTGCCTCGATTCCGTACAGCTTCTCGTCCAGATATCCGTCTTTTTCAAACTCGAGATTATAATCTGCCTCCCGGATAGGAACCAATATCTCATAATATCCCTTTTCATCTGTCGATACAGAACATAGCGGCACATCATAGTCTGCGGATTCCAGATTTACAGAGGCTCCTTTTACTCCTTCCCCTGATGCCAGCTCAAGATATCCACTGATAGTACCTGACCCTTCGCCGTTCTTCACTTTATCAAGTGTATTTAAGGCTGCATTAAGCATCTCTGCCTCTTTGGAATCGTAACTGCTTCTTCTTTCCTCGCTGCAATCCTTATAAAGCTTGATATTCGAACGCCCTTCTTTTGTAAGCCGCTCTTTCTCAGCCCTGCCATAACAGTAATTCACTTCTTTGCCGTCCTCCACAATCCGCCAGGCGGTCAGCGTATCATTACAGAAGAAGTACCTCTCCCCGTCCCGGTCCGGCGTCGCATAGCTCGGTGTATAATTCACATCGTTATACGCATAGATAAAATTCACCGTCCCGTCATCCGTATAATAATATTCTGTAATCTCAAGATGTTTATCTGCATATTCAATACTGACAATTTTATGGATGCTATCCGTATCCGGATTGTGGTATATCTCATATTCCACTTCATTGCCCGTTTCATTGTTGGTAAATATCTTTTTCTCTATCCGGCAGGAATTGATGAGCCCATCCTCATCACTGTCCGGGTTAATCTCTTCCAGCTTGTAAAATATCCGTTTATCCCATATATTATCTTTATCTCTTTTCCCGGGTTCTTTGTTAGCGGCTTTTATATCTATGCTTTGTTCCTCCTTGCCGGAAGACGCAAGCTTTACAATTCCCTCATCCGTTGTCTCATCCTCGACATGCCCGCCGTTTAACGCCTCCACCTGGTACACAAAATCCTCTGCCTCAGACCTGCTCTGGATTACGCATTCTGCATGTATACTTTCGTCTGCCATGCTGGAAGCTCTGAGGATACCACTCATCCCGTAATCCTTAGCCACAACGTGTCCCTTACTCCCGACGACAAGACTCTCTGAATCAGAAGACCATGTGATATCATCCGCAGTTATTCCTTCACATTGAAGATACTTTCCCATATCCATTTCCTGATTCGTCTCTACTTCATAAGTATCCGCTGTAAAGGATATCATTCCCCGGGCATCCCCTGTCACTGCCCCGTCGTCCTCTGTTCTCTTTTTGTATTCCTCTTGCTCTCCCCCGGAAAGAAAGACAAACAACAGAAATGACACAACCAGAACCGTACTGATTCCAGCCGCGATACACGTCGTTAATATTCCTTTGTTCTTTTTATCTGATTGTCCCGGCATGGCTATCTCCCAAATACTTTTCTGTATTTACAACAACTGAAACTGCTGCGCCGCGCTGCCGATGCAGATAATCTCGCCGCGCCGCACAGAATTATACGCACCTTTCTGTAAACGTCCGCCAGTAGACAGCAAATAGATGCCGTTAGTAGAACTGTCATATACTTCATAATAGTTTGTATTACAGTTAAATCTCACGATACAGTGTTGCTTGCTTACATAATTATCATGGAGTATGATCCCCGCCCCGGAGCCGGAACCAATCGTAATTCCCCCGTTTCTTAACGATATTACCTTTCCGGCATATATACCCCTGACGCCCTTTAGTCCGTATGCGCTTGAAAGCCCTTGCCCGCCGGAACCGTTGATAAATTTCCCCTGTTTCCTGTCAATTAACCCCCGGAAGAAAAATATATGGAGCAGAACAGTAACCGTAAGAACCATCCAAAAATCCACTGTGCCAATCCAGTATCCGCGAGCATTTAAGCTTTCCCTCAGCCATTCATTGGCATATGCACTGCTCCCAAGATATCCCGCCGCAAACATAAGAATCTGCAAGATCAATGTAAAAAACGCTTCCGTAATTATCAGAATTATAATCGCCGTCCCCAGATTATACCTGGTAAATAGATGGACAAATTCACAGACTACAAGAGCAATCGCCGTTAACAGTATCAATACAAATAAAATAATATTTAACGCCGAATACGATACATCATCATAGTAAGAACCAACACCTGCAAAACAGATATAATGTATAGCAACAGTTATCAGGCAAAAAACTCCTGAACTGTATAACAATGCAACTAACGTCAGCCGGAAAGCCATAATCACTCCCATGCCGATTGAAAAAAACATAAGCATGATCCACGTGATATTCCCTCTTCCGACCACCATAGCAATTAAAGACAAAAGCGCTGCAAAACAGACCACGCACCATAATACAAACTCTCTGACGATTCCCGCCGTCCTTCTATGTACCAAACCCGAAAAAAGATTGTCAGACATTACAATTTCCCCCTCTTATTTTAATTTGTATATATTTTCACTGTTGCCCAGCTTAAGCTCTGTTCTGGGTTCCAGATAATATTCATAATTCTTTTTAAGTCTTTCATGATTCCCGATGAACGTACCATTACTGGAATAATCTACTACCCGATATTTATTCATTGCACCTATATAGGTAATCTCCAAATGTTTTCTGCTCACCTTCAGACCGGAAACCGCATAATTACAGACAGAGGAGTCTCTTCCCACAATCATCCTTTTATCACTGGGAAGCATGATCATCTTTCCCACAGCCGCCCCTCTCACACAAATCATCGCACCCGATAATTCCGAAGACATGGCAAGGCTTCTTGTTACCCGCATCGTATGCGTATTGTTTACATATGTCATATCTTGCTTTCCTCCTGACTTTCGAGATAACTCCTTACATCTTTTATATACCTTCTGCTTATCGGTATCGTATCTCCTCCCACATCTATCTCTGTACGCGAATATGACTGGATGAATTTCTTATTCACCAGATAGCTTTGATGACACCGCAGAAAATCAAATTCCTTCAAAGTCTCCATCAGTTCTCCCATTTGTGCATAAAAAGAAATCGTTTCCTCATCCCCTCTTTTACAGACATAAATTTTCCTGCAATTTGCAGCAAAATATTTCACACGGTCGAGAGCTATCTGTACCTTTTTTCCACCTATATTGACGTGAAGACATCTGGAAGTATTCTCCTTTAATTTCATATATCTTTTCAATTCATCAGACAATCTTCCGTATTCTAATGGCTTGACCAGATAAGAAAACGCCTGATAAGTATATCCGTCAAATACGTGCTCCACAGAAACTGTCACAAATATAATATCTACATCAATTTGGTGCTCCCGGATATATTCTGCTGTCTTTAATCCATCTTTACCTGGCATATGAATGTCCAGCAGCAGAAGATCACATTTGAATTCATTCTTTTCAATCTCTTCAATAATCTGACTGCCAGTTTCATAATATTTAAAATTCACCTCATCAAACTGAAACATTGATTTCATGACCATCTCATAAAGTAAGTCACGGTATTCCTTTTCATCGTCGCAAATACTGATATCTATCATCCAAAGTCTCCTTTTTACATCAGCATAAATCTCTCTCTCCCACCTGCTATGTAGATAACCGTACCAGGGAAAAGTACTGTATACTCTGATGTCGCCAGAACCCTCCCGTCAGGAAGTGACGTACCTCCGGAAGAATAATCAATAACCTGATAGCAGTCATTTCCTACGTCATATCGGATACCGCATTGTCTGCGGCTCACCTTCTGACTGGAAAAAATCAGCATACAATATTTTGAATCTCTTCCTAATACCACTTCTTCTCCGGGAAGGATTTCAATACTCTGACCCATATATTCTCCCTTTATTCCCTGAAGTTCTCCTGTTTTCCGCCTCGGTCTCACATTTGTCCATCCGTCATTTAATACCGTCAGATTATCTTTAATCGTCTCTTTATTATGAGATTCTCCGTTTTTCCCCATAATTTTATTGCCCCACAATATCAGACAAATGATACTGTAGACCATAATTAATACCGCAATGATACTTACGATGATCCAGCTTATACCGCCGCATCTGTGAAGAAGTTCTTCTAAAAATTTTTCGCCGGCTCCGTACTGAGCTAACACTTCTTCACTCACCAGCTCAAAATAATAAACTGATGATTTTCCCGACGACCATAACATAGGAGGAATCAAAAAATGGCTGAGGCTTTCGCACATTAATATCAATACTCCGTCAAACAATAAAAGTCCTGAAAAAGTACGCCCCTTTACAAGAACAAATACGAATGTGACCATACTGACGAGAAACGGAATATAGATAAGCCATCCCCATAACCGCAGCACTCCCTTCACACCGCTGTTTTTCAGCGACCTTCCGCTCTTAAGCTCTATCCCGTCAAAATCATCCAATCCCTCATCTACTGTAAGACACCATTTTGCAAGAAATAATCTTGTGACCCAGGAATCCCCATTTTTTATAATCTGTTTTTCATAACTTTCCCGAATCTCAGGACGCATGTCCCCCTCTCTGCCATATAAATTAGTCATTTCCTCTGCATCGGTAATCCGGCTGTCTCTGTTATATGCATACTGATTCGCTGCCACTGCAGAATCAATATATTTTTCAGCCGTAATTAACATTCCCGGAAAAATGATTGTAACCAGAAACAGACATAACAGCACCGCTCCCGTTATGGTATGCCAGTGTAAATGATATTCTTTCACCCTAATTTCCTCTCATTCCAATAATCTTCGAATCTCATCTCCAAACTCTGATATGGAACGAATCCGTTTTTCCCTTTCAAGCTCCATAGCATGATGAATCAGATTCATCCATTTTCTGGAAAGTCTTACCTTATACTTTCGCGGTGCAGCCAAATCAGGATTCTTCTGATTCAGACGGGTGATAACATCTGTCGGTTTATGTCCCGTCAGCATATAATACATCGTCGCCCCTACACCATAGATATCCGTCCAGGGACCTTCTCCCCTCGGAACACCCTCCCGCGCCGTCTGATACTGCTCTGGCGCAGCATAATCTATTTTCAAAAATGCAGCGCTTAGTACCGGCTGTGATTCCAGATTGTACTTTGCAGCTCCAAGATCAATCAGATATATCTTCCCCTGCTTAGAACGCATAATATTTCCCGGACTGATATCACCATGAACAATGCGCTGGCTATGAATTTCCCCAAGTCCCGAAAGAACCGGGCATATCACCTCCGCCATCTCTTTTGGTGTATATGGCTTATACTCCCTCGCCCGTAATTCACGTCCGATACTTATCCCCGGAATATATTCCATTACCATATATGCAGTGTCATTTGCTTCAATAGCATCGTAAACTGTCACAATATGCGGATTATGGATGAACTTTGCCGTGATGCATACTTCTTTCAAAAATGATCTCAGACCAAACTTATAAGCATCAACCACCTTTACATTCTTTACCGCCACATATTCTTTGTCCCTCTCCGCCCATTTCTCCGGAAAATATTCTTTGACTGCCACATCCCGGTGCAAAAAAAGATCCTCGCAAAGATAAGTAATTCCAAAACCTCCAATCCCAATACACCCTTTGACCTGGTATCTTTCATCCAAAAGAGTCCCTGCTGGAAGCGCCTGCTCTCTCTCTACATTCGGGAGTACAGCTTCCTTTCTATCTACTGCGGCATTATTCTTTATATCCGAGTTCAAAAGATATTTCATCTTCTCACTCTCTATAAACCATTCTTTCAGTGTAAACACCAACACATACTTTCCCGCTACTCTCTTAATCGAAAGAACTGCTATCTCTTCCGCTCCAAAAATATCCGAAGATAATAACTGCAGGGCCAGGGAATATAATTCTTCCTTTGAATCCCGCATCTTGCGCAGTACAAAACATGGTATTCCTAAAACATTATCGTAAAGGCGCCATACGGCAATATCCTTTATCCGGCAAAAGACTTCCCCTACGATATACCTTGTCTCTAAGATATCTCCTGTTCTCCACTGAAACATCTCAGAATAGACCCTCTTAGGCGACCAACCACAGTGCGGGCACACATCCTTTCCCTTCTCCCACTTTGAAAAACATCCTATACAAACATTAGGCGTACCCATCCCAAGCCTCCTATATCGACTCTCCGTAAATATTCTTGTAAAGCTCTGCCACCGTCTGATAGCGTTTTGATGCATCAACCGACAGCCCTTTCTGTATCGCCAAGTCCTGTTCTTCCGAAACAGGCACACCCATTACCTGAAGCTTTTTCACGGTATCCCTCTCCTTACGTTCCTTGGCAACCGGAATTCGGATACCTGTCAGCAAGTAATATATACTTGCGCACATACTGTAGATATCTGTCCATGGTCCCTGTTTTCCATCTTTTGTATACTGCTCAATCGGCGCGTACCCTTGTTTCAAAAGAACCGGTGCAGTCTTTGTACTCTCATAATTCCTTGCCGCCCCGAAGTCAATCAATTTGGCTTTCAAATTGCGAGTAATCATAATATTGTCCGGACTGATATCACGGTGTATAATATTCGCTTTGTGAACTTCATTGAGAGCTTTCAGCACATCCTTAAGAATCGGGAATACCTCCTGCGGCTTCAATCTCCCGCCTTTCGCCTTCGCGTATCTCCTCATATCAATCCCGTCAACATATTCCATTACAATATACGCCGTATGATTCCCATAGAAAAAATCACGCACTGACACAATCCCCGGCATAAGATAAAAGCGGGACAGATTCTCTGCCTCCTTGATATATGTTTTAAGACCCTCCGTATACACATGCTGCGCCTTTGACGGGCTTATCGTATGCATACCTGAATCTGTACTGTATCGTATAGAGACAGAAATCTGCTCTGAATACGTTCCCGCATGTGTATTCCTCGCAGCAATCAGCCTTGGAAAATACTCTTTGATACATACTTTTTTACTCTGGTAAAAATCCCATCCGATATAGGTGATACCGAACCCGCCTTTTCCAATCACCCTGCCAATCAGATATTTTCCATTTACAATCTCATACAATGGCAGACTGTTCTCCGGTCTTTGATAAGTTCTAACCTCAAACCCGCAATATGGACACCGGCTGCCCGGATATGGAAGATTTGCCATACAACCCATACACAATTTGTTGGGATCTGCCAGTTTTTTACCCATAGTTTATATCACCTTCTTTTGTATATTAATTCCAATGCCTATCTTGTCTCGACTTCGGTTTCGGCTTTGATTTTGGCTTCGGTTTCGGCTTCGGCTTTGGTCTTGGTTTCGGTTTTGGCTTTTCCTGCTGAATATTCAGTGTTAGCTTCTGTTCTTTGTCTTTAATCAGGTTCAGCTTTTCCCCTGGCCCGATACTCTGACCGTTCACTTGTCCTGCCAGAATCCCGTCCATATATACCGTAGATTTTTCAAATTCTATATCCAGCACATCTTTCAAACCTGATTCCTTCAGCCTTTTTTTAGCCCCATCTTCTGTCTCTCCTGAAAAATCAGGAACTTCCTTTATAAAGTCAGCCTCTTCCCCGCCCATCGACACAAAAACAGCCACTTCTTCATCCGCTCCACATGCGTTTCCGGCTGCTACCGTCTGGTCATA
Organism: Lachnospiraceae bacterium MD308; assembly: GCA_000403475.2. Taxonomy (GTDB): domain Bacteria; phylum Bacillota; class Clostridia; order Lachnospirales; family Lachnospiraceae; genus MD308. The sequence continues at coordinate 2,067,391 of KE159795.1, read as the reverse complement.
GCATGTCCCAGCGTCAATATCTTTGGAAAAATACCAGTTCACGACGATTTTCCCGTTCTTTTTTTCCTGGCTCTCATTCTCTCCGGTTACAGTATGTACGTCTATATCATAAGGATCTGCATGTACTTCCACGTCAAAATTCCGGTCTGTGAAAAACTGTATCATATCCTTTTCCTGATACCCGGTAAAATCCGGCATCGTATAACGACTGTCTCCACCGCTGACAGTAAAGGAAACTTCGCTTTCCACATCTGCAACCTCCGACGGGGCAATAGACTGTTTAGTTATGATTCCTCCTGCCTCGCTGCTAAAATCGTATACCGGTTCTGCAATATTCTGAACGCCCTGACGCCTTAAGTCCGTGGCAGCCTCTTCATAGCTTTTTCCTGTATAATCCTCCATACGGAACTTCCCTGCTTCGATTACAGAAATTGGACCTTCCACACTTTGAGAACTGCTGTTCCCAATAACCACTGCTCCCGCGATAATGCCTCCAATCAGGCATATTCCTCCAAAACAGACAGCAACTTTTGCCGCCACCGGCAGTTTGGACAACTTCACCCAAAAACTACTTTTATCTTCTGCAGGCGGCAAAATCCACTCCGGCTCATATATTGGAGTAAAATACTTTCCGTCCAATGTCTCCATAAATTCATCCGCTGTCTGAAGGCGGTACTCTGGTATTACATTCAGGCACACCATCATACCCATCTCTGCCTGTCTTGGAATCTGAATACCCATCTCAGAAGGCGGAATCAAAGAATCCTGTTCAATCCGCTCATTTGCCGGCAAAGGCTTCTGCCCTGTCATCATACGGTAAAACAGCGCTGCTACAGCATACAAATCCGTATACGGTCCCTGGTCAGCATTGCGGCTGTACTGTTCAATTGGTGCATATCCTGCTTTTAAGACAACTTCTGATTTCATATTCGCCAATGCAGTAGCATGTCTCGCCGCACCAAAATCAATTAGCTTAATCACACCTTCATTGGTTACAAATATATTATCCGGGGCGATATCTCTGTGCAGTACTCCCCGCTTATGGATATCCTTAAGTGTGTGAAGTACAGTAAGAACTACCTGCCTGCTCCACTCATAATCCTTCTTATCTCCCGATTTCTTTAAGATGGTCTTTACATCCATCCCTTCCAGATATTCCATAACGATATACCCGGTTCCATTTTCCTCGAAGAAATTAGAGATAGCCACAACCCCTTTGATATCCTGCAGCGCCGCAACGCTCCTTGCCTCTTCTAAAAACTGCTGCAGCCCCTTGCGAAACCGGGGCTTAAGCTTCCCATCCGGAACAGTGACCGTAACGCCATCGGGAGAACGTCCGCTGTATTGTTCCGGATAGAATTCCTTTATCGCTACCTTGCATAAAAGAAGCTGGTTCCATCCGATGTAAGTATTTCCAAAGCCGCCGGAGCCAAGAGGGTAACCTACGATGAATTTCTTTTGGAGAACTGTGCCCGGTTTTAGATACCTTACTGAGACCTGCTGTAATTGCAGGCTTTTTTTGCAGTTTGGACAGGTATGTAATTTTTCATCTTTGAATTGGTGCATGCAATGATAGCAAAGTTTCATGTTATTTCTCCCTAAATTATGCTCCGTGTGTGTTCGTTTTTGGTTTCGATTTTGGTTTCGGGCTTTGGTTAGGCTTAGAATCCAGCTTTGGCTTCGGCTTCTCTTTTGTTGTAATTATCACTGTTAAAGGCTGTCCTTTTTTAAAATAACTTATATTTCTTCCTTCGCTATTTTGAACAGATACACCTAGTACTTCTTGTGATGAATCCATGCTTCCTGCATATTTTACCGTTACATTATTCCAACTATCCAGCTTCGCCTTTACCTGTGTGCCGGTATTCCCACTATATGTAAATTTTGTGCCAATTACATATAAAAGCGCTTCATCCATACCCTGACTGGTATCTAATTCTGTTCCAGGTTCTTGCGTCTGCTTGACAATATCACCCTCCCTATAATTACCGCTGAAAGTATAATAGCTATCATCTACCAGGCTTGTATCTTGTAATGATTTTTTGTTCCCAGTCTTTTTTCTTTTTGTCTCATTCACATATTCATAAGTTTCATAATCTGGAAGTCCGGCAAGGTTCTTTCCCTCAAATTTCTCTAAAGAATCCCAGTAAAAAAACTCTGACGCATAATAGGAAACAGACATTGATTTATCATCATAAACTATCTCTTTATCCGCATTTGATGAATCTTTTAACTCCTTTGCAGAGATTGTCTTATTATTTGTTTGTATCTCTACCAAATCGTAATAATTCGTATTATCTTTTTCTACTTTTTTGAATCGCTCTTTATCTGCTGTGTCTATTCCCAGTTTCTTTGCCATTGCAAATGCATTTAATTTGTTTATTTCACTGTAATGCAACTTTTCTTTGCTGTATCTTGTGCAGATAATTGTACCCGTAACCTTTTTGTCACTATCCATTTCCAGTGTATCTATACTTTCCAACGTATCCGGATCAGACAATACTGTGGAAGGTTCTACGGACTGATTACAGATCGTTCCATCTTCTGCATTCAGATCGAAGATATAATTTTCAGTGTCTAACTGAATATCCCAGTTGTTTTCTGTATTCAAATTTTCAATATACTTTTCCGCTTCTTCCACTTTCATTCCTCTAAGGTCATTTAAAGCAATAGAATTACTGTCAATCGTTCCGACCGCATTTTCTGACATTCTGTTATATAGAACTACCCCTCCGACCGCAACGACACAAAACAACCCGGCAACCATACATTTCGCCCATATGGGAAATTTTCCTGTTTTACTTTTTCTTTTCTTTACTTTAATTCGCTGCACATTTCGGCTGTTTAATTCTTTTAAAAATATCTCAGCAGATGGTGTCCTTTCTTCCTGATAAACATTCAAAGCATTCATCAACGCATTTTCAACATTCTCAGATATTGAGATACCGAGCTTTGAAGGTTCCTTTATTTCATCAACCAGTACACGCTCCACTGATTCCGGCGGAACCATTCCAGTGATCATGCGGTACATAACCGCGGCTAATGCATAGACATCTGTCCACGGGCCACGTATGCCGCGGCTTCGATACTGTTCTTCCGGTGCATATCCGCGCTTTAAAATAATAGACAGGCTCTTAGAATTGGCAGTCGTTACATAACGAGTCGCTCCAAAATCCAAAAGTTTGATATCCCCGGAATCAGTAACCATAATTGCTTCCGGCGAAATATCACAATGGACAATATTTAACTGATGAACTTTTGATAATCCCTTTAAGATATTTTTGATAAATACTCTTGCTTCTTCCGCACTGTATTTTTTTCCTGAATCTAAAATCTCCTTTAACGTATGTCCCTCTATGTACTCCGATATCACATAACCTGTTTCATTCTCAACAACACAGTCATAGATTCTTGCTATCCCCTCTGGGTTTTGTAATTGCTGAATACGATTTGCTTCATTCAGAAAATTTGTCACTCCTTGCTCAAATTGTTCCTGACCGTCTCCTGAATAAATCGTAACTTCCTTTTCTCCCTCAGAACGAGTAGAAAAATCACTTGGCAGATACTCTTTAACAATTACTTTTCGGTTTGCTTCCGCATCCATCCCAAGATAAGAAACAGTATGACCTCCGTAACTTAGAACCCGTCCGACAATATACTTACCTCCGACAACTGTCCCTGGGTCGAGATAATATGATTCCTGCCTTAGTGTTGTCTCATTAAATCCGCAATAAGGGCATGTGGAAAGATGTTCTTTTATCTGATTCATACATCCCATACATAATTTCATAATTTATTTGTGTCCTTTCATGCAAATCTTTTTATTTTGTTATCGTTAATGTTTCCGACTGATTCTTTCCATAATAAGCAATAATTTTAAATGTTACTTTTCCATTTTTTTTCTTCAATTTTTTCATTGTTTTATCTGTAAATTCTATATAAGAAGACTTATTGCTTTTTGATTTTTTGACATATCTATCAAAAATTTTATTAATTGTTTTGCTTTTTCCAGTCTTATTCGCATTTTCTACGCGAACTTTTATTCTATTTGCACCTTTCACATTGTATTTAAATGTATATCTTTGATATTTTCCAAAAGAATTTTTAACCGCTTTTCTCGTTACCTTGACTTTTGGCGCAGGAATCTTAATTTTTATATTTACTGTATATTCTTTTCCTCCAACAAAAACTTTAACTGGAATAGACTTACTAATTTTTACCTTATAGTATTTCTTCGTTTTAATTTCTCCAGTCTTTGTGTTAAATGTAAGGTATTTTTTATATTTAGATGCTTTGGCAAAAGTCATCTTCTGGCATACTGACACATTACTTATAATCTTAGCTTTCTTCCCTAATTCAATTGATACCGATTTTCTGGGGATAATCTCCGTCTTAGTATGCTTACATCCATTTGTACAAGTATAGGTAAATTGACCTTCTGCATTATCTGTTGATTGCGTCGTTACTTTTCCTGCATCCCATTTATATCCTTTAGCATCTATTGTCAAACCTCTGTTCTTTGCATTATTACAAGACAGGCAAATTTCATCTCCTGTATAACCTGCTGCTGTACACGTTGCACTTTTTTCATTTGCAATTTTGGTTTTGCCTATATGATTTTGGGGATCTATAGAAGAAATTATTATTTTTTCATCCTTATAAAACTGTCCACCTATTTCTGCAATCGCAGTATAGTGTATTTTTCCCTTAGACACACAAGTTGCTTTCTTTACTTCCGTTGCGGTTAATGTTAATGGATATTCCTTAATATGATTATTATCATTTTGACAAGTCCATACAACCTTTGCAGCACTCTCATCATCTTCCCATTCATATACTTCTTTTCCGTATGTATGGTTATTTTTATCTATATCTATATTTTCTATTGTTTTACTGTTTTCATATTCTGTTCCTTCGTCTGATGTTACTTTCCCTGTATATGTTGTTTTCCCTTTTTTAGTACATGTTGCTTCCT
>KE159795.1:1919533-2061686 GCA_000403475.2 Lachnospiraceae bacterium MD308 | reverse complement strand
GAAGTTATTGTCATCGGATATTCTTTGGTATGACTGTTATCGTTTTGACAAGTCAATATAACCTTTGCAGCACTCCCATCCTCCTCCCATTCATATACTGGATCTCCATAATTGTGATGGCACTCTTCACCCTCAACGTCTGTCGCCTTCACCACACCCCCTTGTACAACTACTAACAACAACGCTATCAACATGAAACCAAATACACCACTTATCTTTTTCCTCATTCTCACCACACCTCTTTCTTCTCCACTTACTCTTCATTCACATACTTCAAACAATAATCCTGTATCTCCTCTGCATCCACTGCTTCTCCAAGCCCGGCAGAAAACTTTTCAATCTTCCCTGTCAGATTCCCTACCAACACGCACTCATGATATTCATTCACCATATTGATGAATCCATCATAATTTGCGTTAAAGGCCCCAAACTGGTTGAACATACTTTTAAGTATCGGATAAGTTGTCTCATCGGGAGCTGTCTTTTTCTCCTGCCCTGTCTCGCCAAGCATTACCCACAAAAGCCGCATACATGCCGTCTTCTGATTTTCTGTTGATTCCTTTGTGATGGCATAACGCTCTGAAAATGTAACTAACATCTTATTATCCTGTGTAACTACATACGTCTTATACCGGTTCAAAGGATTGGCTCCCTTATTTTCCGAGTCTGCTGCCGCATTCATCGTCTTACGGAACGCAACCCCTGCTACCGTATTGCTTCCGAAGATTCCTGTCTCTTGCTTTCGGTTAACCCTGTATTTCTTACCGGATGCAGCCTGATTAAATCTTTGTATCTCAGATAATGTTTTTAAGATATTCTGGTTCGGATTTTCTTTTTTTCCGTATATTCTCATCCAATCCGGATTCTCAAGCAATGCCGCATATGCCTTAGAACTTCCCTTAAATACTGCAAGAGCACTGTTCAGCTTGTTGTCTGCTTTATATTGTTGCGTATCCTCAGATACCAATTCCGAGATTTCTACCGTTCCTCCTTCTGTGACAGCAGCACTGGAATCATCCAGCCGATTGTTCTTATCATAATCAAACTGGCAAGTATACAAAAGAAGCGTATCAATCCCTGTAGGCATCTCTTTCATCCCGGCAAACTGTTTTTCATATTCAGACATGAATACGTATTCTTCCAGATTAAGAGAGTCAAATACATTGTCCTCCATAGATACCAGACTATAATCTTCTATATTAGACACATGATCTGTCAAAAACATATTCGGCATGCTGATATTCTCATCCGCACTTGCCGCTTTTAAGTCATTTTCCATATCCTTATGTACTTCGACCTCTATCTCTACCTTTTCATTTTCTGCCTGCATCGTGCGGACTTTCTCATCTTCCGATACAGAATTCCCCTTTCGGAATCCATCAAGCTTTAGCTCATCAATCTGTTTTTTCTGATCTTCATTTTCCACCCATACAGTAATCGTATCTTCACTTACACTTGTATCAAATATCCGGTTTTCCGGCTTAAGCACTGTCGAATACAGTCCAAATATCACTCCGACAGACAGTGTCAACGCAACAGACAGACTGATAATCCAATTTCTTTTTCTCTTTTTTTTGCGAAGCTTTTCTCTCGGATATTCTGCCGCTCTTTTATTCAACAGCGCCTCTTCAAACTGCTGGATTCCCTGAAAACGAAGCTCCGGGCGTACCGCCAGCGCTTCCATCACAGCGCGGTCTGTATTGGGGCTTATCTTTACATTAAGCTCCAGAGGTGATTTCAGTTCATCCTTGAATTCTCTCTCCGTAGATTCCACAGGCTTGATACCCGTCAGCATCTCATATAGAATCGCTCCTACAGAATAAATGTCTGTATAAAATCCCTGCCTGCTCTTATCCCGGTACTGCTCCAGCGGCGAATAGCCGACCTTTATAATCTTTTCCGCCGCCATTCCCTCTTTGCTGTCATTGAGCTGCGCCGCTCCAAAGTCAAAGATTTTGATAGAATCCTCACTTGCAATAAATATATTATCCGGACTCACATCCCTGTGGATAATTCCCTTACTGTGAATCTTCTTTACCGCCTCAATAATCGGCATGATAATGCTAAGTGCTGCCTCTGGCTCCATGGCCCCCTGTTTGTCCAGATAATCTTTCAGAAGTACACCGTCGATATATTCCATAATGATGTACGCTGTTCCGTTTTCCTCAAAGAAATCATATACATTTACGATATCTTTTGCCTTTCCAAACTGAGCGACACTCTGAGCTTCCATAAGGAAACGTTTTAATCTTTCCTTATACTGCTCTCTCTTATCGCCTGATAGAAGGCCGACTTTTCTTTCTCCCGGCGAACGGTTTACAAGTCCCGCCGGATAGAATTCTTTGACCGCCACTGTTACGCCAAGTGTTGTATCAAAGCATTTGTACGTAATTCCAAAACCACCGAATCCAATCACTGTCCCTACAATAAAATGATTGCCAAGTATTGTGCCCGGTATCAGGTAATGGGGCTGCTTTGGCGGCGTCCCTTCCACATATCCGCAAAAGGGGCAGACCTCATACTGCCCTTTTACACTAAAACAATTCATGCATAATTCACTTGCCATATTCCCTACTCCTTCTTATTCCAGCCGGAATGTATTCGTCTCATCACCAATTGCAACAACTGTCCCCGGTTCCATCTCTATCTCCAGATTTTGCGGCAGACAGTCTTTTGAACCATTCACAAAGCTTCCGTTACTGGAATAATCACGGAAAATATATTTCTTACGTCCTGCCTCCCATTTAATCCGGCAATGTCTGCGGCTTACATTCGGCTGTCCTTCGAATACCAGGTGGTTATCTGCTTGTCTGCCAAGTTTTATATATTCTCCGTCTGTAAAAGAAATCTCCGCACCTTTATACAGACCGGAAAGACCTACCATTACTCCCCGCGGTTCCCCCGGCTGATACTCCGGCAACGGTTCTTTCTCAGAAGTCTCCATGATAATATTGTATTTTGCTTCTATTTGCTGCTGTTTGATCTCCCGAATCTGCGGAATATTAACCTTCACATTTTCTATCTTTTTTGGAGTACAAAGTAGCGCTGCCGTCGCTGATATTGCTCCGCACACAGAACATATCAGATGCAGTGAACATGCGATTCCACGTTCATACATCTGCCCGTCCAAAGCATCCGGCCATACCACGCTGATAGAAAAATACATCCCTATGTATAATGCCAATATGACATATATCAGGATACTACTGACAATCTGTCTGTAATTTCCCACAATTCCCCAGATACCGGCAACAACAGATACTATAACCGGAAGTATCATAAAACATATAACCCACACCATCTGCAGCGGCTCGGTTCCAATAGTTATCCCGTCTCCAAACGGCACGCCGCCGCCGAACATATCTTTGACATATTCTGGCTGCGGCCAACTAAGGGCGGCATAATTCTCCTGTACACGCCGCGTAACAGGAAGAAAAAATACTGCAATATTCATCAGGGTAAATATACTGCTCACTACACGAAATCCTTTTGCTGAACGATTCATACCATTCCCTCACTTATTTATTATTCTTTTTCATCTCCTCCAGCAAATCACTCCAGTTAAAACGTTCGCCGCACAATGGCATAAATAACAGATTTATCTCACCGACAGTAATCATATCGTAAGCCTGCAGCTGAACCGGAGTAAGAACTACCTTATTATTGTGATATACAAGGCTGCTCGACTCCCCCGGCTGTACAAGATACAGATGTTCCCTCGGTTCATATACCACAATCGCATGCTTGTCTCTCGATACGCTTTTATCATCTGTCAAAGATACATCCATCTGCGCATTGCGCCCGATAAAGTTCTTTCCTACCTTAAGTCGAAAATCTGTTCCCACATGCTCCCCGCCAAGTGCAATCAGCCATCCGACACACGGGGTACTTACCTTATTTGGAACTGCCGATACCTTTTTTTCTGAACTTCCTTTACCTGCTGCCGGTCCTCCAAAGATTGAATCATCCCAAATACCAATTGTATGGTCATCCTCTTCAACTTTTTCTGTCAGAGGTGTTGTAAATATTTCTTGATCCAGCGGTATTGTAGGTGTATCTTGACAGAATCCATTCGATGCTACTGTCTCCACATCTGCCGGCATATCTGCAATCGGAAGCGGATGTGGCTGCGGAAACTCTCCCATGTTTCCCTGCATTGTCACACTCTCTGTAGCACCTTCTGTAAATACTGTAGTCAAAGTATCATCTGACGCACCTCCCCCTGCACAATGGGGACATGTCGCATATTTTTCTTTATCAAAAAAATGGCCTTTCTCACATCTCTGCAAATTCATAATCGTTTCTCCTCTCTTAATCTCTCTTTTTTATTTGCCACCGTCTTACCGGTGAATTTCTTTTATATCTCTTTCCTGATAGTGAATCAGCGCTACCGTCGTATTATCCTGGGAATGAGAATTTATATGGGTGGCCGCGTCAACCAACGCCTTTGCTTTTTGTTCCGGCTTCACGGCGTCTGCAGTAATGATTTTTTTTATCTGTTCATCCGTAAGTGTCTTCGTAATACCATCACTGCAAAGCATTACGACATCTCCATACTGCATTTCAAAAGGCTGGCTGTTGATGTCCATCAAAGACACATTTCCCATTCCAAGATAGCTTATCAACGCCTCCTTTTGACGCGTTGCATCTGCTTCTTCTTCGGAGATCTGTCCTGTATGAACCAATTCCTGTAAATGGAGCCTGTAATTATGATCTCTGGTCACCTGCTGCATCTGATTTCCACGGATAATATAGATCCGGCTGTCTCCTACCGATGCCCAATAAAGCTTATTATCTTCCGCAATACATGCTGCCATTGTTGTCCCTGAACCTCTCCCGTCTTCCTTAGGAAAGTCATAAATCACCTGGTCAATTGCCTTTATTCCTTGTTGAAAAAAATAGGGAATATTAAGTTCCGGCATCTTTTCTATTTTTTTAAATCCCTGTACCATCATTTCTATCGCTGTCTGGCTCGCTCTTCCCCCGTCGGACATACCTCCCATTCCGTCACACACAAGAGCAAGAACCCGTGTTTTTTTATTAGAAGCCAGGACTTTACTGGGTGAAATATATACTGCATCCTGTTGATATTTTCGATTTCCTGTGGCTGTCCTTACCAGGGTTGTAAGTTCCGGAACTTTACGTTCTACTTTTTTTTCAGTAATAGCCTGTTCGGACCTCATTTCTGTTCCTTTTTTTCTTCCAAACATATTATCTACACCCTTAATTTCCTTCACTTGTATTTATTGCCGGCTGGTTCTTAGGTACATGGAATACTATTTTTTCCCTTCCAACTGTTATCACATCCCCGTCAAGAAGCATCCTCCGATTTTTTACCTTCACCCCATTGACGACTGTTCCGTTTGTAGATTCCAAGTCCTCAATATAGCAGCCCATCTTATTTACCTCTATTACAAAGTGCTGCTTTGATAAAAGATCATCGTCAAAATAAATATTACAAATCTCAGAACGCCCTACGAAAAGGCTCCCTTCAACTTCCCATTCCACATCCTTGATTGCTCCGGCGCGGTCTGTGATTGTCAGCCGGATAAGTTTTCGATCCGCTTTATTCAGCTCGTCCGGATTGATTTCTACGATTTTTACTGCCTTTTTCTTGATGACTCTGATTGCGATAATTCCGATTACAATCACCAACAATATCAGTACAATCCACCAATATGCCTTTACCATATTCCTCACAGCGGCAGCTTTTGCATTTACCCCGTCCTCAACTGTGAATTCCACGGCAGCATCCATCTTATTTTCATCCTGTGAACTGTCTCTGATATTGCTGCATTTTAAGATATAATCTCCTTTATAGAGGTCTTCCGTTACGGATATCGTTACAACTGTCTCATTTCCTTCCTGAGTTGCTTTTACTGATTCAATAGTCCAGATTTTCCCGTCCTTTTTATCGTTCTTTGTCTGAACGGTGTAATTAGACTTCTCATTGGCATCCGCAAGATTTACCCCATTTTCATCCTGCAAAGTAACAGCAATTGATTTCTTACTGACCTTTTTTGCACTTCCCACAATTACCGGTGTACTTTCATCTTTCATATAATCGGAATAATCAATTGACACAGCATCCGCCGCGGAATTATCTACTGTCAGCTTAAGCTTTTCTTTTCCCGCTGTTCGGTTGTCCTGCGCATGTAGACTTACAACATAAGTTTCTTTGTATAAAATCTGATGGAGTGTCTTAAATGCTTTTTTTACGCTTTCCGCTGATTCATCAGCCGTACAGTCATAGTAATAGCCCCTGCAATTTTTTTCAGCCAGGATTTTATTTCTTGTATATTCAATCTTTTTATCTGTACCCGCGGATTTTTTACTTAAAAACACGCCATATACAGGTATAAAAGCTTCTCTCACCTCTTCTACTGTAGATACCTTATCAATATCTTTCCCCTTAGAATCATCCTCACCATCTGTAACCAATAAAACAACGGTTCTCATCTTTGGAGATGTCTGAGAAGCTAACACTTCATTCAAAGACCGGTACAGCACTGTCTTACTGTCTGCCGAACCCATATATTCGATATTGCTGATTTTCTTACAGTCTGCCTTCTTTTTTTTCTTTTCAGATGCATTCGCTTTTCTTCCCAGAACATTCTTCTTTTCTCCTGCCGGACTGTTTGCTCCTACTGTATAGAGTGTCATCTCATCATTATTCTTTAATGATTCCCGTAGGTTTACGAGCTGTTTTTTTGCTTCGTCAAATTGTTCCCTGTTGACAGAACCGGAATTATCTAATAGAATGATGTAACTGATTCCTTCCCCGCTGTTTTCAAATGTTACGTTTTCCCCTTTCTGAACAAGCGGTATCTTACCAACCGAACCTGAGACCTGTGACTGTTCCTGTATCATCGAACCTGTTATATATGCTTTAACTTCCGGCGCTTTTCCTATTGCCTGCTCTGTGATATACGGTGATTTGATATTTGCCGCTTTGACAGTTCCCCCTTCTGAAAACAGAAGTACACACATCATAACCGCAACTATTACTCGTCTTCCCATATCCTTCCCTCCCTGCAGAATGGTATAAACATCAATTTCGTCTGCCCGATCATAATCAGGCTTCCTTCTTTTAGCTCCTTTGGTGAATTTACCAACTTATCATCCAGATACACGGTATTCCCTCCTTCGGAAGATAAAAAAAACACATTTCCTTTCGGATCATACACAACCGAACAATGCCTGTCTCTGGAAATACTCTTATCCTCAATCAGCATCACATCCATAGAAGCACTCCGCCCAATAAAATTTTTTCCTGCATGCAGACGATAGTCTTTTCCTTTTTCACTTCCATTCATACAGACCAGCCATCCCGCAACCGGTTTGATTGCCGTCATTCCGAAAAATCCAAATGATATCGTCTTGTCATCATCATCAAATGAATTTCCCTGTGACACGGACATTGTATGTTCTATTGAATTACCTATAATCGCCCCAAGCTCTTCTCCCAATGACAGATCTGTTTCTATTATGGAAACCGTCCTGTCATCTTCCTCGATATCATTCAGGCGGATACTCAATTTTTCACTTTCCTGCTTGCAATGCGGGCATGCCCTGTTCACACCGGAATCATACCAATGCCCGTTTTTACATCTTGTTATCATCCTTTTTCCTTTCCCTTCACCATTTGCGATCTTTGAAATTCCTGTAATTCTGCCATACAGACACTATCTTACGAATACAGCAATCGCCGAATAATTATCCATATTCGTTCCTCTCCCATTTTCCCATATAACTGTTTCCATACTTTGAAGCCATTTTTCCGGGGTATTCGATTTTTTCAACGTCTTGCACATCATCTTTTCGTCAATCAGCTCCCAAAAGCCGTCGCTGCAAAGTAAAAAGCTTGTATGATTTGTCAGCGGTATCTGGTTAGACATCTGATATTCCGGTCTGTCCCACTCACTTCCCATCACCCGCAAAAGTCTATTGCGGTCTTCATGTCGGCGGATATCCTTATCTCTTATATCTCCCCTGCTGGCAAGCATCTGAGGTACACTGTGATCTAAGCTTCTTAATATATATTTTGCCTTTTCAAAATGATAGACTCTGGAATCCCCCACATGTCCAAACCTTGCATAATCACCGGAAACAGTCAGACAAGTGACTGTTGTCTTCATAGCATTTTCTGCATGCTCCTGTATCTGTTTTTGCAATAAACCGGCCTGTGCCTGCATAATACTATCTTCTATCGATATAGAGTCCTCTAATAACTTCTTTATCTGCCCTACAACAAATTGTGATGCCGCATCGCCTTTTCCATGTCCTCCAAGGCCGTCACATAGTATGAATCCCAGTCTCTCAGGCGTGATTGCAATATCCAGATAATCCTCGTTAATTTCCCTCTCTCCTCTGTTTGTTAAAATACCGTATGATATGATCAATGATGTTTTCATAGCTTATCTCCTCAAATCGTTATACATTTTTTTATATCATAATGACTCATAGATATCTCATGCCTGAGTTGTCATAATTAACAGCTTTTATGGTATATTCAACGATGTTCTTCCGCATAATATAGGTAAAACGACAGAATAAAAATTCTTAAACTGCATATTTCGCAGAGTATCCCACTCTGTGATATAACATAGAAAAAACCTGTATTTCTAATTGTTTGGGATATGTTTGACGATATCATCTGACGGCTAATAAAGGAGACAGACGCTCCATATTATTTCTTTTAAGCTCCATAGTCGGATGAACATAACGATTCATAGTGATATTGACACTTGCATGACCGAGTATCTCACTGAGGCTCTTCACATCAAAGCCGTACTCTACACAGCGAGTTGCAAATGTATGACGAAGTGCATGGAAATTTATTTCTCTGATACTGCATTTTTTTGATATACTTTTAAAATGATTCTGCATAGTCCGGGGTTCAATCCATTTTGTTTGGCTTCCCGTAAGAAAATAACCTGAAAAAGGAAAGTATGATATCTGAATAAGCTGAACCAATTCATCTGGAAGCGGGATGGTTCTGACCGAACATCTACTTTTCGGTACTGTGACAATGATTTTTGTTCTGCCACCGGTATTACTGTATGTCTGGATTCGCTGCATTGTCTGATGAACATGGATTGTCTTTTCTGAAATTGATATATCTTCACACTGCAAAGCACAGACCTCTCCCACTCTGATACCTGTAAACATACAGATTAAGATTCCTAGATTCTTTGGCGTAGGATGCTCAATAATATACTGACAAAGCACACGCTGCTCCGTTTTTGTCAATATCTGCATTTCCTTCTGTTCTTGTTTAATAACAATTGATTTTATATCAAAGCTTACCGAATATCCATTATTTGAAGCATAACATAAAATACTTCTCATCAAAGACAATATATCTGATACAGTTTTAGAAGAAAGGCCCTCTTTTTTTCTTCCACCCTTCTGTAACATCAGCTTACAAAAATCTTCTATTATATCGGCTGTTAATTTTGATAAAGGAACTTCCCCCAGGTTAGGTAATATATAATACTTTAATAGATTCACATATTTAATATAAGTTGATTCTTTGAATTGAGGTCTCTTCTGCTCTAACCAGCTACCTGCAACTGCAGAAAATTTCTCTCTTTGCTTTGATGCATTATCTTTCGAGATATGGTAACTGATTTTCTGTTGTTTTTCCCGGAGTTTATTTTTTGCATCATTGTACGTTTTAGCATATACATAACCGTATATGGCTTTCCCGCTTTCTTTTCTTCCTTTCATATATCTCCCTTCCCATCTTCCGTCCTTTCTTTTGTAAATATTTTCACCTTTTCTTGACATGTCGCATCCTCCTTTGTCGACGATAATTTTGACGGCTCATAAAATCTTTTTTCATAACATCTCCATATATTTCGAATCATACGTTTATTTACAGACTTGTTTTTTCTGTTTTGTAACTCTATATATTGACAATGAATGTAACTTTTTATAAAATTATCATATATATAGTCGGAATTTGTTGATTTATTCGTTTCACAGAGTGGGATACTCTATGAAAAATATACAGACATATTATTTTTCACATAAAAAGGCTGGAAACTTTTTTTATAGTTTTCCAGCCTTTTATTTATAATTATATTTTCTGTGCCTTTTGAAATATCCTATCACAAATAATCTATTTATACAACTAATTAACTTTCAAAATCAAAATCATTATGATATTATTAGACATATAACATACGAGGAGGTTTGCCATGACAACAAACATAAATTTCGATGAACTGCGCAAAGATGCCAACGAGATCTTCCACTCCGGCTTTACCTGTTCCGAATCCGTAATCTATACGATCCGAAAAGCCTTTGATCTTGACATGTCCGATGACGCGATCAAGATGAGTTCCGGTTTCCCGTGGGGTCTTGGCGGAGGCGGATGCATCTGCGGAGCTTTGGCAGGAGCTACGATGTGTATCGGTTATTTTTTCGGTCGCTCCACACCGGGAGACCCTAAAAATATCAAATGTTTTGAACTTACAAAAGAATTCCACGATTATTTTAAAGAAACCTGCGGAGGGACCTGCTGCCGTGTCCTGACACACGGAATGGAAAAGAATTCTCCTGAAAGAAAGGCACAATGTACAAAATTTGTAGAGGCTACAGTTGTGAAAGTCGCGGAAATCATCATCAGGGAGCTGAAAACACAAGGAGAAGTATAAAATGAAACTTTCTGATAAAGATGGACAGTTATTTTATAAATTATGGCTTCCAGTACTTGATTATGTAAACGAAAAATGCAAAGTAAATAAAAAACTTAAAAATATTGCAAATTCCCAAGATCTTAATCCAACAGATGTAAAAGAAATAGCAAATGTACTGTGGAATAATACAGAGCTTATCGATGAATATCTTTCCAAAAACGGACAATCCCTTCCTGATGAGCATAAAGATATTATAAAAAGTTGGAAATGCTGCGTACAAGGCACATTCATAATGGAACGGCATTTAAAAAAAGGGACGATTTTTATTTCATCAGAAGATGAGAAAGTATATCAGGTATATGGAATTGTTTCCAGCTGGGAAGAAATGTTCCCATTTGCTCCATTGCCGCTGATATTAGAAGCAACTTTCATACCATTCCGCAATGTAATTATATCAGACGGACTGGTTCTGCCATATAACATATTAATTGGAAGTAATATGAAGAAACAATTTAAAGATATTTATATGACGGCAAAGAAAAATGGTACGTTAATCAAATCTCTCCAACAAAATGGCTCGATAAAACTACATGAAGGAGCAGAAACATTGATACAAAAGTGGAAAAAATTTGATAAACTAACTGATAAGTGCTACAGCAATATGATTGGTGCCGAATTAGACGGAAGCTGTTGGTTGAAAGTTTTTGAACTTCTAAAAGAAATTGTTCAGGAAGAAAGGGACAAGAATCCGTCTTTTGCACCGGAATTAGAACTTCTTGATGAAGCTACCGATTACAGGTATGATATTCAAGGATGGCTTGATGATTGTCTGGATGAAATTGATATGAGAGGGGAATATGAGACTCTTCTAAAAATGTGTGATGATTTGCTTCATTTATTTAACTTGCCCGAAGATACCAGAGCAGATCTTAAATTCAGAAAATCGTCAGCATTAAATTCCATTGGCAGGTATAAAGAAGCTGCAAAATACTGCGAAAAATGGATTGAACAAGAACCGGAAAATATTGTTGCAGCCACAGCCGGCATCTACGCTTATATAAATACAAAAGATTTTACCGCAGCCGAAAAATTAGTTGACCGATTTATTTTTGACAAATCCATATGCGGAGACGATAATGATATTATGTTCACAGCAGCATCAAAATTATATGAAGCTATGGGGAAAAGAAAAGAGAAAAAACAAATAGATCGAGCGCTAAAAGATTATGACAAGTACCTGCAAGATTATTATTGTGAAAATCCATATTATGAATATGAAGATATGGAATTTGGAGAAGACTATCTGCCATTCAATTAAAATCCAGAGAGGCTGTAAAAAATCTTGTGTCTTTGGAGAATAATATTGGAGTTTTTTGGCAATAATACAGATGCAGATGGAATAAGGGCGGGATGGTTTGTTTGGATGATGCCATCCCGCTTTTTCGTTTACAGGTAGTTTGTAATCCTCTCATCATACAGACTCATCGCCCTGGTTTTTCGCAGCACTGCTTATAATAAGGGGTGATTGACGGTTTTTATGACGGATGTGGTTAATCTAAAAAGCGCCTCGCCAGACCAATTACTCCCTTATCATAAAAAATTTTCATTAAATTAATTGATAATTTGGATGTAAAGCAATATTAAATTATCGTTAGAGCTGTTTTAATCTTCCATTATTAAATCAATTAATTCTAAGATTTCACTATTGCTGACAGATTTCATCCTTTTGGCATAATCATCCGCGCCTTCTTCGGCTTCCAAACCATTACTGTAAAAATCTACAAGATAATCATGCATTTTTATTCCGATGCTTATCAGTTCGTTTTGACGAATGACATCTTTATTACCTGAATCTGCCCAAAAGTTCTGTAAAAATGCACTGTAATACAGCAGTTCCAAAAATTCCTCATTGTCTCGAAAATCCTCAAGATGTTCTTCAAGATATTTTTTGGCAGATTCAATTTCTTTGGCTGCTTCTTCCTGCGTTAAAGTTCCCGTCAAAAGGCCGCTCTGTATCTTTTGCATCTTATCGGCTGCGGCTGTTTCTTTCTTTTGCATCTCAAATGCTAATTCCTGGCCTTCCGTATTGGCAGCCGCACCTTTGCTCCCGGCATCATCTTCGGAAGCGGGGTAGAAAATAAAGCCTCCGCTGCCCAGGCTTATACAAAGGAATATTAATATAACAATCCCAAATTTTTTTTCTCTGCTCATCCTGATTTCGCCTTTCCATTCTTATATATTAAAATTCCAGCTATGTTTTCCATATGCTTACGGTGCTGTTTCGCAAACAATTTTCCCCTCGTCTATTTTTAACACTACGTCGCATAATTCTTCTAAATCCTCTTTATGATGTGTCGCTATGACGATAACAGCGCCTTTTTCTCTTTCTTCTCTGATAATATCATAAATTAATCCGACTCCCTTTTCATCCAAAGCATTTGTCGGCTCATCCAAAAGAATAAGCTTTTGTTTTTCAAATATAGCCTGTGCAATATTAAGTCTTTGTTTCATGCCCAGAGAAAATTTTTTTACTTTTAACGTTGAATCTGGATCAAGACCAACCCGCTTTAATGCTTCCGTAATAGACCTGTCATCTGCCTTATTCCGGATTTTTGCGAGTATTTTGAGATTCTGTCTTGCTGAAAACCGAGGAAGCAGTTCCATGTTTTCTATTACAATGCCAGTGTTTTCCGGGAATGAAATCTCTTCATGCAGTTTTTTCCCGTCAACATAAATACTTCCGCTGTCAAGGCGGATCAGTCCGCTGACCGCACGCAGAAGCATTGTCTTCCCAGAGCCGTTGCGTCCATAAAGACCGTATACTTTCCCTTCTTCAAACGTATAGGATATATTATTTAATACTTGATTTGTTTTTATCTTCTTACTAACGTTTTGCAGTTGTATCATGAGTTTGCGCCCCCTTCACTTAATAGATATCTTTCTTTTGGAATTTCAAAACAGACAATATGCCAAACAACAGACTGGTTATAATTAAAGCGGCCATCGCATAAGCAAACTTTATGTTAATATCTCCGACTGCAAGAGCTCCGTTGCGCCTTCCAAACATAAAGTTCGGAAAAAGCAGCACTAAAAGCCGTTTTGCCCCTTTTAACCTGATCAGCGCTTCTCCTGTAAAAATTGAGACAATAAAATAGATATTTACTGCAATATTCGAGTAATCGGATTCTCCAAACATCTCTAAATAAAACTGTAACAAAATCAAAGCCCCAAGTCCTGCATAATACGCAGCTATTGTCTTTAGCATTTCTTCGTTTGTCAGCATGTGCCAACCGGGTTCTCCTATCGAAAAAATAAGTATCTGAACCGCTGTGATTCCTGCCAGCTCAAGTAAAATATGTACGATCGTCTGTATACAGAGCCTGCTTCTTTTATAAGAACGAATCAGCAGAACTTTTCCATACCCTTCCGTTAATTTTCTGCCTCTTCCCCAAAATTCAAATAAAATGAACGGTATCGGAAAGTAGGAAAACAGAATCAAAAGCCATGAACTATTATAATTTTCAACCAATTCCAGGCCATTCGCAAAAGGTAAACCAGGCAGCGGATAACCGAATGTCTGAAACGAAATGCGCTGCGCTGTGATTGCGAATAATACCAGCAATCGGTTTGTCCCGTTATTTTTCCTCATTTTTCAATATATCCCTCTTTTCAAACACGATCTGGCAGAGAATATATAATACTGCCGTGACCATCACTCCCCGAAGAGCGATAAGCAGCACGCCGCCAACGCCTAAGACTCCATCAAGATAATCAAAGGGAGCAATAGTATCAGCTCCAGGAAGCCAGATTCCATTCATATATTTTAGTACGGTAAATTGTACAAAATTTATCAAAAATGCTCCGAGGAGAGCACTTAGTCTGTTTTTTGCCAAATCACTGATAATGTAATAGACACATCCAGTTTCCATGTAAAATATTCCCAACAGAAGCGTCATAAAAATACAATATTTAAGAAAATCATTTTCTTTTAGCATATCCCCGTCAAGATAACGGCTTACCAGCGCATAGTCAACAATCTCATGTATCAAAGAAAACCCAACTGAAGTTATGGCTGCCTTACGCATTTCTGTCTGCATATAAACTGTCCGGTTCCTAAAACGTAAAAGGATATAGGGGCGTTCCTGAATGGAAAGACACCATATTCCTATTAAAACTGGAATGGTATATACAACCATAATTTCCTGAAGACCGCTATACCCATTCAATGACGTATGCAAATTCATAAAAATGTCATATTCCGTAAAATATCCCGTTGATAACGCATTTATAATTGGGATATTTGCAAACAGCCAGTCTGCCGCGCAAAATACAAAATAGACCAGAAAGACAATTCCATATTTATATTTCATTGATCTTCGCCTCCCACACAGCTGATAAAAAAACCGCAGACAGATACACTCCCATCATCCATAAAAAAATCGGCGCCAGCACATCAAAATCATATTCACTGAAGGGCTGTAATACAAGCATGGAAGAATTTTTCATTAGTACAGGAACAAACCATAATGCAAAAGTCACTGCATATACAATTTTCCGGTCGTGGACTGCTATTGCAAACGAAGCCCCGGCCATACTTATGAGTCCTGCCAGAAAGGCCGCTATAAGCATAAAGATAAGATTTGCAATAAGCGGATGCGTATAGCTCAGCTTAAATTGCAGAGCCTCCGGCATACTGACCACATCGTAAATTCCGGGTTTTGCCCCCTCTTCGGAGAGTTTGATATATGTTCCGTTTCTAAAGATAATACAAACCGCTGCAAGATTGAGTAAAAGACTGCACATCACAATAAAAAAAGGAAGCAAAAATGACGATAGAAGTCTGATCTTCATGTATTTTCTCTTTCCCATTTTTACAATCATAATATTCTTATATCCGGTATCATAATCCTCAATACACTCGTCTCCAACAAGAATCAAAAAATATAAGGGAAGGAACCAAAAATAAAGTTTATGCAATATATGTCCCCTTGTATAACACGAAAGAAAAGTGGCGTAGAGGGGATATGGCATAGAATCTCCGTAAATATATACCTGATACATTATCTGCAGGGCTTCTATTGCCGGAAACAGAAGCAGCAAAATTGCAAGTAGGAGTTTCCCTTTATCATGCAGGATTTTTTGCAGTTGGATTTTCATGTTAGTCTCCTTTCCGACCAATTATACTGTTTTTAAATTTACACTATACTTTGATTTTTTTCTACAGGGTTCCGGCGAAGTGTATTTTTGAGGCGGCATAATGTAAAAAATAATCTTTTTCACAAAAAACGGTCATGCTGTTGCATGACCGGAAAATACTATGATTTTTACATATCCATTATTACAATATCTATCATGAATTCATTTTTATCCCTTTTGATCTGAACGTCTCCATGTAATTTCTCTACACACTGATAAATATTCATCAAGCCGAATCCATGATTTTTGGAATCCCTTTTTGTGGTTCTGCGCCATTTTTGATAAATGGCGGAATTTTTAATATTAATATGGAGATATTGATTATAATAGCCCAAATTTACCTTTACATACCTTTTATCATCTGTTTTCGCGGCTCCTTCCACTGCATTAGCCAGCGCGTTGCCAAAGATAACGCATAAGTCATAATTGGAAATATTTATTTTTTTCGGCAGTCCTCCTGTTAGTTCAAACTCAATAGCTTGTTTTTGCGCTGCCTTTACCTGCTCGTTTATCATTGCATCTGCCACGTCATTTCCTGTAGAATATTTCTGCTCCCACTCGTGAATATGGTCTGTCATATTTTCCACATATTGCTTTGCTTCAACTATTTTATTCTCAGCAAGCAAATGCTTAAGGCTGTACAGATGATTTTTAAAATCATGCCTGTATCTGCGCATTTCAAGATTAGACTGTTCCAAAAAATCATAGTGGCCGACTTGTGCATTTAAAAGTTTTTGGTTCATAGTGGCAAGCTGTTTATATCTTTTCTTATCCAAAATAACATTTCCTGCCAGATATCCGACTGCCAATACTGCCATACTCATTACACAGACCTGCAGATTTCCTGCTGCTTCAGCCGCGCCTCCTTCATTCAAATAATCCGGCATGCCTAAATCCATGGAATTTCTAAGCCAAAATCCGACCATGATCACAGCCGGCGCCAGTGGTACCGTCAGATATAAAATATGGTCATCGTTACCCGTACGGTGAGTTTTCCATGCCAGCGATAAAAGCCATATAAAAAGCAGCGTCATCAGGCCGCTTAGAAAGTAAACTTGCCAAACGAAATGTAACAGTCTGAATAAAACGATATAATCATACCATTCTGCCAGAATAACACCGATACATGCAAACAGAATATTTAGTTCATATATACTTATAAAAATAATTGCGTATGAAAACAAAGACGGCAGGCGGCACTTTCTATAATTCATCATTGCGATAAGTACTATAATAAGCATTTCTGCTACTATAATATACAATTTTCTTCCTGCGGCACAGTTTACAGTCAGACTGCCAAACGCTATGATAAGAAATGAGGCCGCCCTGCATGGATACCCGCCTTTGCTGCGATAGCTGGCTATTTTTTCTAAAACCAGAAAAAAGCCGAGCAGATCAATGCTCCCGACTATCACTGTATTGATTCCCTGTTCAATTCCCATATACAGACTTTCTCCTTATAAAATCAAAAAATTTCATTCGGAAATCTTTCTTCTTCAATCTGCTGATTTTAATTTTTTCCCGATTGATCAGATAAATCTTTTCCTCTTCGATCTTATCTATGTAATTCATATTTACAATATAACTTCTGTGAGGCATATAAAAATCCAACGTATCCAACTGCTGCTTCATCTCTGTAATCGTATATTTTACCCTGTAAAACCCTTCTGAAATACGAATGCCGGAATACTTATCACCTGCTTCCACATAGATGATTTCCTCTTCGTGTATCACTTTCTCTTCCCCATCACACCAGCCTATGTACCGACGGGACTTGCCCAGCAGGAGAACTGCCTCATCTAATGCTTCGAAAAACGCCTGGTCCTGAATGGGTTTTGACAAAAAACGAAATGCCCTGACCTTGTATCCGTTTGCGATTTCTTCCGTGTGGGACGTCAAAATGATATTAATGCTTTTGTGATTTTTCCTGTAAGCGCTGATTATATCCATCCCGTTTTCCTTTCCGAGATTAATATCCATGAATACGATGTCAAAATGTTCTTCACACTTCGTAAAAGCCGCGCCGGAAAGGAATAATTTAATCTCCGCATCTATATCTTTTTGTCTCACATAATCTAAAATTTTATTTCTGATGATTTGCAGAAATATTTTCTCATCCTCACAAACAGCTATTATCATAATTTTTAAATGTCTCCTGTTTCGGCCTATCTATTTTCCGATGACAGCCTTTTTTTTGCCTGTTGCTATCCAATCAAGCCTGTTTTTTTAATCCACACTCCCTGCGAGGGGAGTAACACCAAAATTATACAATATTTTTTATATAACTCAACATGTTTTAAGCATTTTTTCAATAATATTTATTGGCACCAATACTTTTCATAATTTTGTAGATTGATTGAAAGAAGCTGCCAATGCTACATATTTCTATTTACATTTAGCTTATTCATCAATGCTTCCTGCAACACCCTTGAAACATTAATTCCTGCATGTTCAGCTTCATAATTGAGCCAACTAGGAAGGGCAACATTTCTTCGGACGGTTTTTGTATCAACTTTTTTTCTGTACTCAGAGAAATCAATATCTACAAATGTTAAAACACCTTTGGTGAAGTCGATATCCTCTGTATCCTGCTTTACTTTTTCAATAGCAGTTTTTTGATCTGATGGCACAGGAAGTTCTTCTTTATTATCTTCCATTGAAATTCCAGCCAATCCGATAGCGTCCCTGGCCATCTCAATAGCATCCGCAAAGGTATTCCCTTCCGTAAAAATATCCATGTCAGGAACACAAACCAAAAAAGAATGTTCAGAACCATCATCTGTATTTACTATAAAAGTTGGATAAACTTGTTTCATATCATTCACTCCTTATAATAACTTCCATTTTCTAAGTATCATTCTTGCTAAATTTTCGTTGACTTCTTTATGCCTGGGAATCTTCTCTATATTGCTTCCCCTCCTGTATATATCATGATTCCCACCATGTCTTTCAAAAGAAAAACCTGCATCTTCTAGCTTTTTAATCAAATCTCTTTGTTTCATTAGTGTTCCTCCCTATTATTATATTATACACACTTATTACACAACAATCAATGCCTTCATATTTACATCAAAAAGCACATTAAAAGACAGATGTGTTTCGCTTGAACCACATCTGCCTTATTTAACATTCTTTTATTTGTATTCTTCATCCGAAGCTTCCGTTTCCGCTTCTTCTTCATCGCCCTTTCTTACTTTAGCGATACTTGCTACTGTATCACCGTCATTCAGATTGATAAGTTTCACCCCGGAGGTTACTCTTCCGAGTACGGATATGCCTTCGCACTTCATACGAATAATGATTCCTTCGGTATTGATGATCATAATCTCATCATCTTCATTGACAGCCTTTACGCCTACTACATTTCCTGTTTTTTCAGTAATCTTGTAGCACTTTACTCCTTTTCCTCCTCGGTTCTGACAAGTGAATTCAGAAGTATCTGTACGTTTTCCCATACCTTTTTCTGATGCAATGAGAAGTTCCTTCCCTTGTATCTCTAACTGCATTCCGATGATTTCATCTCTGTCAGAAAGGTTCATACCTCGCACGCCCATAGATGTTCTTCCTGTCGGACGTACATCCTTTTCATTAAATCGGATACACTGGCCATACTTTGTTACAAGGAAGATATCATTCTTTCCGTCTGTATACTTGACTTCTATCAGCTCATCATCTTCCCGGAGAGTAATAGCAGCAAGCCCCTTCTTACGGACATTCTCATACTCTTTAATCGGCGTCTTCTTTACAAGTCCTCTCTTAGTTGCCATAAACAGGTATTCACCATCCCGGTATTCATCAAGCTCGATCACGGCACTAATCTTTTCTCCCGGCATCAACTGCAGTAAGTTTACAATTGCAGTTCCCCTGGAAGTCCGGCTTGCTTCTGGAATCTCATATGCCTTCATACGATATACACGGCCTGTATTCGTAAAGAACATTATATAATGATGGGTATGAGAGATAAACAATTCTTCCACATAATCCTCATCTAAAGTCTGCATTCCCTTGATTCCTTTTCCTCCTCGATTCTGAGATTTAAAAGTATCGTGGGACATACGCTTGATGTATCCGAGTTTTGTCATCGTAATTACTACATCCTCTTTTGGAATCAGATCTTCCATGGAAATATCAAATTCATCGAACCCAATAGATGTTCTTCTCTCATCACCGTACTTATCGCGGATTACGATAATTTCCTCACGGATAACCCCTAAAAGAAGCTTGCGGTCTGCCAGTATAGCCTCTAATCTTTCAATCTGCTTCATAAGTTCATTATATTCAGCCTCTAACTTCTCTCTTTCCAAACCGGTAAGAGCCCTGAGACGCATGTCCACAATAGCCTGCGCCTGAACCTCGGAAAGGCCGAACCTTTCCATAAGCTCTGTCTTCGCAATCTGGACATTCTGTGATCCTCTGATTATCCGGATAACTTCATCAATATTGTCAAGAGCAATAAGCAATCCTTCTAATATGTGCGCTCTTTCTTTTGCTTTGTTTAACTCATATTTTGTACGCCTTGTAACAACCTCTTCCTGATGCATCAAGTAGTATTTAAGCATATCAAGAATATTCATTACCTTTGGCTCATTATTTACGAGAGCCAGCATAATAACACCAAACGTATCCTGGAGCTGCGTATGTTTGAATAACTGATTTAGAATCACATTGGCATTCACATCTCTGCGAAGCTCAATAACAATACGCATACCCTCGCGGTTTGACTGGTCGCTCAAATCTGTAATTCCATCTATTTTTTTATCACGTACAAGCTCTGCCATCTTTTCAATAAGCCTTGCCTTATTGACCATAAAAGGAAGCTCCGTCACAATAATACGGCTCTTTCCATTAGGCATAGTTTCAATATCTGTTATGGCGCGTACACGAATCTTTCCACGACCTGTACGATAAGCTTCCTCAATTCCCCTTGTACCGAGAATCATACCGCCTGTAGGAAAATCAGGACCTTTCACTATCTGGAGAATCTCTTCGATTGTAGTCTCGTCTTTATCGGCAATCTGATTGTCGATGATTTTTACAACTGCATTGATCGTCTCTTTTAGATTATGAGGCGGAATATTAGTCGCCATACCTACTGCAATTCCCGAAGTACCATTAACTAAAAGATTTGGAAATCTTGCCGGGAGTACAACCGGCTCTTTTTCCGTCTCGTCAAAGTTTGGAGCAAAATTGACTGTGTCTTTATTAATATCCGCAGTCAATTCCATGGAAATCTTACTCAGACGGGCTTCTGTATAACGCATGGCGGCTGCGCCGTCACCATCCATAGAACCAAAATTCCCATGTCCGTCAACAAGCGGATACCTGGTAGACCATTCCTGCGCCATATTAACCAGCGCACCATAGATAGAACTGTCACCGTGAGGGTGATATTTACCCATCGTATCACCGACAATACGCGCACATTTTCTATGCGGTTTATCCGGACCATTATTAAGCTCTATCATAGAATACAGAATTCTTCTCTGAACAGGCTTTAAGCCGTCTCTTACATCAGGGAGTGCCCTAGAGGCGATGACACTCATGGCGTAATCAATATAAGAGGTTTCCATCGTCTTTTTAAGATCCACATCATGGACTTTATCAAAAATATTATCTTCCATTTTCCTCCGTCCTTTCTCTTACACTGATTTATACATCAAGATTTTTAACATACTTTGCATTTTCTTCAATGAATTCTTTTCTTGGTTCAACCTTATCGCCCATAAGAGTGGTGAATGTAAGGTCAAGCTCAGAAGTTGATTCTTCATCCATCGTAACCCGAAGGAGAATTCTATGCTCCGGGTCCATAGTCGTATCCCAAAGCTGTTCTGCATCCATCTCTCCAAGACCTTTATACCGTTGGATTTTATTATTTGTGTCTCGTCCAACTTCCTTCAAGATTCCATCTAATTCTTCATCACTGTATGCATACCACACTTTTTTATTCTTCTCCAATTTATAGAGAGGAGGCTGTGCCAGATATACATACCCTTCTTTAATCAAATCAGGCATAAACCGATAAAGAAATGTCAATAGTAAGGTACTGATATGCGCTCCGTCTACATCGGCATCTGTCATGATAATAATCTTGTGATACCGAAGCTTTGAGATATCAAAATCATCATGTATCCCCGTACCAAACGCCGTGATCATTGCCTTAATCTCTGCATTTCCATATATCTTATCAAGCCTTGCTTTCTCCACATTAAGAATCTTTCCTCTTAATGGCAAAATCGCCTGAGTCGCACGATCTCTCGCTGTCTTTGCAGAACCGCCTGCGGAATCTCCCTCTACGATATAAATCTCACAATTTTCAGGATTCTTATCAGAACAATCTGCAAGCTTTCCAGGCAGGGACATTCCGTCAAGAGCAGATTTTCTTCTTGTCAAATCTCTTGCTTTTCTCGCTGCTTCCCTCGCCCTCTGCGCCATAACTGATTTTTCTACTGTCATTCTGGCAACTGACGGATTCTGCTCCAGATAGATTCCAAGCTGCTTGCTGACGATACTGTCAACCGCACCTCTGGCCTCGCTGTTTCCAAGCTTTTGCTTGGTCTGTCCTTCAAACTGCGGGTCTTCAATCTTCACACTGATTATCGCTGTAAGACCCTCTCTGATATCCTCTCCGGACAGGTTAGGCTCGCTGTCTTTTAAAAGCTTATTCTTCCTTGCATAGTCGTTGAAAGTCTTTGTCAGGGCATTGCGGAAACCGACTACATGAGTTCCTCCTTCCGGAGTTGTAATATTATTTACGAATCCATACGTATTATCGCTGTAGGAATCGTTGTGCTGCATTGCAACTTCCACCGCAACATTATTAATATTTCCCTCACAGTAGATAACGTCACTATACAGAGCCGTCTTACTGCGATTTAGATATTGCACAAATTCCTTGATTCCGCCCTCATAGTGGAAAGTTTTCTCTATCGGCTTTTCCTCCGGCCTTTCATCTCTGATAATAATCTTAAGACCCTTTGTTAAAAATGCCATCTCACGAAATCTTTGCTTTAAAATATCATACTCAAATATTGTCTCTTCAAAAACCGTATCATCAGGCATAAAAGTTACTTTCGTACCAGTCTTGTCTTCTTCACATTCTCCTATGACAGAAAGTTTATCCACAACTTTCCCACGCTCATATCGCTGTTTATATACTTTACCATCCTTACAGATCTCGACTTCAAGCCAATTAGAAAGGGCGTTTACAACAGATGCTCCAACCCCGTGAAGACCGCCGGATACTTTGTATCCTCCTCCGCCGAATTTTCCTCCGGCATGAAGTACCGTAAACACAACCTCCACAGCCGGAAGCCCTGCCTTTTGGTTAATTCCTATCGGAATCCCACGTCCATTATCTATTACAGTGACAGAATTGTCTTTGTTGATTGTTACGGAAATTGTATCACAAAATCCTGCCAGTGCTTCATCGACAGAATTATCCACAATCTCATACACCAGATGATGAAGTCCCCTGGATGACGTACTTCCAATATACATCCCCGGACGTTTTCTTACTGCTTCCAGGCCTTCTAATATCTGAATCTCATCGGCACCGTATTCATGCTGTACTTTTTCTGTACTCATTCAAATCCTCCTAATTTTCTTTTGCCACTTGCCCATTTTGGACATGGAACACTTTATTAATTGAAAACCTATGATTTACAAAATCTTCAACACCTGTACAAGTAATAAGAGTCTGTATATCATTGATACTGTCTAATAAATAGTTTTGCCTGTGTTTATCAAGTTCAGACAATACATCATCAAGTAATAATATAGGTGTATCATGAATTGTTCTTTTGACTAACTCTATTTCCGATAATTTCAAAGAAAGGGCCGCAGTTCTTTGTTGTCCCTGCGAGCCAAATCTGCGGATGTCCAAATCCCCCGATTTAATACATATATCATCTCTGTGGGGTCCCGTAGAGGTACTTTTGATTTTTATATCCCTCTCCCGATTTTTTTTTATTGCCTCTTCTAATGTCATATTTCCATTACTTGGCTCATAAATAATCTGTATCTCTTCTTTATTCCCTGTCAATTTCTTATGTACAGAAGATACGATCCTATTAATATCTTCTACAAATTGCTTTCTTCTTTCTATCAGCCTATTCCCATATTGTACTAATTGCAGCTCCCATATTTCAAGAGTATCTGTAAATTTTTTTTTATTATCGAAACTGATTTGCTTTAACAGATGATTTCTTTGATTAACAATTCGGTTATAATTGGTCAAATTACTCAGATATATCTTGTCAAGCTGTGATAATTCCAAATCTATAAATCTTCTCCGTTCAGAAGGGCCATTTTTTATAATATTCAAGTCCTCCGGTGAAAAAAATACAAAATTAACGATTCCAAACAATTCACTTGCTTTGCGGATTGGCATTTTATTAATTGCGATCCCTTTCGGACCATTCTTTTTCAAATGCAAATCTATTTGATAATTAATTCCTTTTTTTTCAATCACAGTTTCTATGTGGGATTCTTCATTCCCGAATCTTATAAGCTCCCGATCCTTCGCACTTCTGTGAGACTTCGTTGTTCCGGAAATGTATACAGCTTCAAGTATATTTGTTTTTCCCTGGGCATTATCACCGTAAAATATATTGGCTTCATCATCAAAGTTCAGATTCAGCAAACCATAATTTCTAAAATTTTTTAATTTTAATGATTTAATCTTCAATTTTGATTTGTTCTCCATTAAAATCAACAATATCTCCGCAAAAAAGCTTTCTTCCGCGCCTTAATTCTATCTCACTGTTTACACTGACCAAACCTTCTTGTATCACATTTTTGGCATCTACACCTGATTCTACAAGATTGGCAGCCTTAAGTGCCTGACCAAGTTTTATAAATTCATCTCTCAATTTTATCTTTACCATATATTCTCTCTTTCTCTGACAAACAATCTTACTAAGACACTGCGTTAAAATTTACCGGAAGAATCAAATATATATAACTTTCTATCTCATCTTTGATAAAACAAGGAGCCTTTGCATTCATTAAATACAGAGTAACTTCTTCTTCATCAATATTGCGCAGAGCATCTAAAAGGAACTTAGGATTAAATCCAATCATAAGATCTTTTCCTTCTTTGTTGATATAAATCTCTTCATTCATGGAACCGATCATAGATTTAATCTTAAGTTCCATGACATCCTCGTTTATATTTATAATAATAGGCTTTTTATCGCCTTCTTTTACAAGAAGTGTTGCCCTGTCAATACAATTCAATAATTCTTTTTTATTAATTCTTACTTTAGTCTCATAATCATTTGACAACATTTGGTCAATTTTGAAATATTCTCCCTCAATCAACCTGGATACTACCACTGTCTGGTCAAATTCAAATACAATATGATTCTTTGTATAAGATATATCTACCATACTTTCTGCTTCTCCAGAAAGTACTTTACTAACTTCAATCAATGTCTTTCCCGGAACAATCAATTTGTTGTCATTTACATCGTCTTTAAGGTTTATCCTTCGTATGGAAATTCTATGGCCATCCAGAGATACAACCCTGAGCATATTATTTTTTATTTCAAATAATTCTCCGGTCATCATCTTATTGTTTTCTGAATCAGATATAGAAAATATCGTTTGCCTGATTACATCTTTCAAAGTAAACTGGGATATTTCTATAGAATCTTCTTTCTCTATTGCCGGAAGGTATGAAAATTCTTCTCCGGGTTTTCCTGATATATCAAACTTTGCTTTTTCGCATACAATTGTTGTCTGAAGATTTTCATCAGTAGTTATGGTAACATCGTTTTCAGGAAGCTTACGCACAATTTCTGAGAATATCTTTGCGTCAATAGCAATCATACCTCTTTCTTCAATATCACCTTTAATTTCTGTCTGTATTCCGAGTTCCATATCATTGGCAGTGAATTTGATTATATCTGTTGTTGCATCTATTAAGATACATTCCAGAATAGGCATTGTAGTTTTGGAAGGAACAGCTTTTGCTACGATACTTACTCCTTTTACTAAGTCTAATTTGCTGCATATGATTTTCATGTGTATAACTCCTTTCGAAAGATGCGCATATATAAATATATAATTTAATTCCGTCTTATTCTTATTAGGGGCTGTGGAAAAGAGGAAAAGTGTGTCTAGGCCCCTGTTTATCTCGGTTTGACGATTTGATAAATCTGTGAAATATACTACTGTTTTGAGATGGATAAAATTGGGATAACTTTCTATGTTAATTTAAAAGTTTTCTTTTCAAAAGTTTCTCATTTGTTTGTCCACAATTTTATTAACACTATTAAACAGGATTTATTTTCTTTCTTAATATAGAAAGTGTATTAGAGAAGGACTCGCTTTCTCTGGCTTCATTTTCTATCTTTTCAATTGCATATTTAACGGTTGAATGATCTTTCCCGCCAAGAACAACGCCTACAGCTTTTAATGATGATTCTGTCATAGTTCTTATCAGGTACATGGCAATCTGGCGCGGATATGCAATTTCTGAATTTCTTTTGTTGCTTCTTAAATCAGTTATAGTTACATTAAAATGTTCAGATACAATATCAAGGATTAATTCCGGCGTTACTTTTCGGTTATTTTCTGATGATATGATATCTTTCAATGCTTCTGCCGCCAGTGCGATATCGATAGGTCCTTCATTATGATTGAGTTTATAAAGAGCAATCAGTTTATTAAGGGAACCTTCAAGCTCTCGGATATTTGATTTGACATTGACAGCAATATAATCCAGTACGTCATGCGGAATTTTATATTTTTCCAGGTGGTCAAGTTCAATCTTTTTCTGGAGAATAGCCATTCTTGTCTCATATGCGGGGGAGGATATATCTGCAATCAATCCCCACTCAAATCTGGTACGGAGCCTGGCTTCTAATGTTTCGATATCTTTTGGAGGCTTGTCACTGGATATAATAATCTGTTTTCCGGAAGTATGCAGATGATTAAAGGTGTGGAAAAATTCCTCCTGTGTACTTTCTTTTCCTATAATAAATTGAATGTCGTCTATTAAAAGAACATCGTTATTCCTGTATTTGTTGCGGAACTTGGAAATCTCAGATTCGTCGCCTGCTGTTTTTCCTTTTTTTAAAGCTTCAATCAATTCATTGGTAAAGGCTTCGCTTGTCACGTAGAGAACCTGCTTTTTAGAATTATTCTCTAAGATAAAATGAGCAATTGAATGCATCAAATGTGTCTTGCCAAGTCCTACCCCTCCATATAAAAACAGAGGATTGTATACTTCTCCGGGAGATTCTGATACAGCAAGAGAAGCCGCATGGGCAAAGTTATTATTACCACCGACTACAAAAGTATCAAATGTATACTTTGGATTTAAACCAGTTTTTTCAAATAAAGATTTGTTCTTTCTTTTTTGATCAGCCTCAATTGACATATTACGAATTTCATTAATTTTTTCGTCGTCTTCTGATACGAATACAACGTCATATTCAATTCCTGTAATTTCAGCTATACATACTTTAAAAGGAAGAAGATATTTTTTTTCGATGTATTCGACACTGGCGTTCATATTAACCATAATATATACAGTATCGTTAATTACATCGTATACTTTTAAAGGCTGAATCCATGTTGTAAATGAAACATTAGATAACTCATGTTCGGTTCTCAGATATTCGATAATGTCGGCCCATTTTTCCTCGACAATGTTCATATATAAATCTCCTACTCTATTCTAGCATTGCTTATTATTTTACATCATATTCTGAATTTAAGCAATTGTTATTCCTTGTGGATAACTTTATAATAGTAGAAAATGGCTTATTTTCTTGTGATAAATAAAAAAAATTTTTTAAGTTAACAAGATATCCCCTTAATATCCACAACTTATCCACAAATTGTGGATAAGTTGTGGATATTGTAAAAACTATAAGAAATAAAAAATGGTGAGAAATGTAAGGTTTTGCTTGACGGACAAACAGTAATTTAATATAATTAACAGTGATGTCTTATAGAAATATGTAGGGAATTTCCCTTATAAAATATAAGGAGGTGGATATCTATGAAGATGACATTTCAGCCTAAGAAAAGACAGAGAGCTAAAGTTCATGGTTTTAGATCAAGGATGAGTACTGCAGGCGGAAGAAAAGTACTTGCGAACAGAAGAGCTAAAGGAAGAAAAGTATTATCCGCGTAGGCCGCATATATGTGGCCTTTTCTTCTATTAAAATTAGGAGAATTAAATTATGAAATATTCCGAGTCATTAAAAAAATATTCAGATTTTGGATTAGTATATAATGAAGGAAAATCATTTGCTAATAAATATTTGGTTATGTATGTCAGGGATAATGGATTAAAGAAAAACAGATTAGGAATATCCGTAAGTAAAAAAGTTGGGAATAGTATTGTAAGACATCGCTTGACGAGGCAGATAAGGGAGATTTACCGGTTACAGGAAGATAATTTTATATGTGGAATTGATATTGTTGTTATAGTAAGAAACAGCGCAAAAGGAAAAAATTACCATGAGATACAAAGCGCGTTGATCCATCTGGGAAATCTTCATAATGTTATAAGAGGTATTGGATTGTGAAAAAGATTTTGCTTGCATGTATCAATTTTTATCGGAGACATTTATCTTCTATGAAAGGATATTCATCATGTAAATATTATCCTACATGTTCAACATATGCACTAGAAGCGATAGAAAAGTATGGTGCAGTAAAAGGTGGATATCTTGCAGTAAGACGTATATTGAGATGCAATCCATTTTCAAAGGGAGGGTATGACCCTGTTCCGTAAGAAAAGATTATGATGGAGGAAAAGAGATGGTTTTTAGTTTATTGACAGCAGCAGATTGGCCGATTGTCGGACAACTTTGCTGGTTATTAGGTAAAGTGATGGACTTTATCTATACAATGCTGACGGATACATTTGGTTTGGAAAATGGAGTGGTTGGATTATCCATTATTATTTATACAATTATTGTATATACATGTATGCTTCCGATGACCATTAACCAGCAGAGAACATCTAAGATGTCTTCTGTTATGAATCCGGAGATTCAGGCAATACAGAAAAAGTATAAGCACAGAAAAGATCAGGCTTCTATGATGAAGCAGCAGGAAGAAATTCAGCAGGTTTATGACAAATATGGAACATCCATGATGGGCGGATGTCTTCCGCTTTTAATACAGATGCCGTTTTTGTTTGCATTATATCCGGTTATATATAATATTGAAGCGTATGTACCGGCAATTAAAACTGCTTCGGATACTGTTCAAAGTTTTTTAACAATTCCAAATTTAAAAGAAGCACCGATTAATATGATTAGAAACAGCGGAGATTATTCCATACCCGCCGCTGCTATAATTGTCACAGCTATACTTCTCCCTGTTTTGTCAGGTGCTACACAGATGCTTAATATTCGGTTGAATCAGGCAGTATCAGGTCAGCAGCTTGATAAAGACAATCCGATGGCGGGGACAATGAAGACGATGAACACGACGATGCCATTGTTATCCGTATTTATGGTATTTACACTTCCGACCGGTATCGGCCTTTACTGGATTGTCAGTGCTGTTGTCCGTACGGTTCAGCAGATTGTAATTAATAAATATCTATCAAATATGTCTGTGGAAGATTTGATAGAAAAAAATAAAGAAAAAGCAAAACAAAAAGCGCAGAAGCGTGGAGAAAGAGCTGAAAGAATTAATGAGATGGCTCAGACAAAAACGAGGACAATCAAAGATTCCGCAAAACGTAAGTCGGATTCGGCATCTGAGAAGGAAAGAGAAGCGAAGGTAGAACGGGCAAGGCGAAATGCAAAAAATGCGAAGCCGGGAAGCCTTGCAGATAAAGCAAATATGGTTGATCGATTTAATAAGAATAATTAGGGGGCAATTATTATGGATTATATTACAGTATCTGCAAAAACACTTGATGATGCAATTACAGAAGCATTGGTTCAATTAGGGGTAACGAGTGATAAACTGGATTACGAGGTAATTGAAAAAGGAAGTGCGGGATTCTTCGGAATAGGTATGAAACAGGCTGTAATTAAGGCACGAAGGAAAAAGGAAGAGACAGTAAAAAAAGAGGTTGCAGAGGAAAAGATACCAGAGATCAAAGAATCTAAACCTGCCGAGGAAAAACCGGTAAGAGAGAAACACGAAAAGCATCCGAAAAAAGATAACATAAAAAAATATAATAAAAAGGATAATCGGAGAGATAATCGTAAAGACATAAAGAGAGACAGAAAAGAAGAAGTAAAGGAAGAAGTAAAAGTTTCAGAGAGAAAAGAGCTTGTACTTGTTCCGGTCGAAGAGGCTACGATTGCTGCATGTAAAAAGTTTGTAGAGGATGTGCTTGTATGCTTTGATATGAAGGAAGTAACAATAAAAACAGAGATTGACAGTGAAGGTGCCCTTAGCATTAACATGGATGGGTCTAATATGGGATTATTGATTGGAAAGCGCGGACAGACACTCGATTCACTGCAATATCTGACAAACCGCGTTGCCAATAAGATGCAGGACGGTTATGTAAGAGTTAAGCTTGATACAGAAGATTACAGAAGAAGAAGGAAACAGACGCTTGAGAACCTTGCAAAGAATATAGCAAGTAAGGTGAAGAGGACGAGAAGGAATGTATCACTTGAGCCGATGAATCCATATGAAAGAAGAATTATACATTCTGTACTTCAATCTGATCCGGCTGTATCTACCCACAGTGAAGGAGAAGAACCATACAGGAGAGTAGTAGTTACTTTGGTGCGTAACAGATAACAGGAGATTTATAAAAACAGGGGTTGAGAAAACCTCTGTTTTTATATTATTATGATATTGGGAGAATATGTGAGGATTAACCTGGAAGTATCTAAGGTATTTTGGAGGACAGGCATGGATACAAGATATTCAGAGACGATAGCTGCAATCTCTACGGCTGTAAGCAGTTCCGGAATTGGAATTGTAAGAATGACGGGGGAAGATGCATTTGAAATTGCGGATCAAGTGTATATTGGAAAAAAACATAAAAAGCTGATTAATCAAAAATCTCACACAATACATTACGGATATATAGAGGATGAAGGAAAGACGATTGATGAAGTACTTGTGATGCTTATGAAAGGTCCTCATAGTTATACCGGTGAAGATACTGTTGAAATCAATTGTCACGGCGGCGTTTATGTTGTCAAAAAGATTCTTGAAACTCTGATTAAATACGGCGCAAGACCAGCAGAGCCGGGAGAATTTACAAAGAGGGCTTACTTAAACGGAAGGATGGATTTATCTCAGGCGGAAGCTGTCGGAGATATTATTTCCTCGCAGAATGAATATGCCCGTCAGAGTTCCGTTAGTCAGTTAAAGGGCAGTATCAGAAAAAAAATAGATGAGATAAGAAAAGAAATCATTCATCACACTGCTTTTATAGAAACTGCTCTTGATGATCCCGAACATATTAGTATAGACGGATACGGCGATGAGCTAAAAACAGTTGTTGACCGGCTTCTTGGAGAGATCGAATACCTTTTGTCTACATGTGAAAGCGGAAGAATTATAAAAGAGGGTATTAATACAGTTATAGTAGGAAAGCCTAATGCGGGGAAGTCTTCTCTTCTCAATGCCCTTCTGGGTGAGGAACGGGCGATTGTGACTGATATTGCCGGTACTACGAGAGATATACTTGAAGAGAATATTAATCTGCAAGGTATTTCTTTAAATATTATGGATACAGCGGGAATCAGAAATACAGATGATGTTGTAGAGAAGATCGGAGTGGATAAGGCGAGAGATAATATTGAAAAAGCGGATTTGATATTATATGTTATAGATTCCTCCTGTCCGTTAGATGAGAATGATAGAGAAATCTTTCATATGATAATGGGGAAAAAATCGATTATTCTTTTGAATAAATCGGATTTGCAGGCAGTTGTCAGGGAAGAAGATGTATTAAATGAATTAAATCTTGCAGAAAAAAGCCGGGAATCAATTGATTGTAAGACATTTGATGGGAAAAGCACAGGAATTATCGAAATATCTGCAAAAAATCAATACGGAATTAATGATTTGGAAGAGATGTTAAAAACGATGTTTTTTGAAGGAAATATCTCATTTAATAACGAAATATATATTACAAATGTAAGACATAAAACTGCATTAAATGATGCATACCAGTCTTTGTGTAAAGTAAATGAAAGTATTATGATGAATATGCCGGAAGATTTTTATTCTATTGATTTGATGGATGCATATGAATCTTTAGGCTCTATTACGGGTGAGACGATAGGAGAAGATTTGGTAAATGAAATATTCAGCAAATTCTGTATGGGTAAATAATGATAAATATGATGTAGTTGTAATTGGCGCAGGACATGCCGGGTGTGAAGCTGCCCTTGCATCTGCAAGACTTGGTTTTAAGACGATTATTTTTACGGTAAGTGTAGATAGTGTAGCACTTATGCCTTGCAATCCTAATATTGGAGGAAGTTCAAAAGGACATTTGGTACGGGAAATAGATGCGCTGGGCGGCGAGATGGGAAAGGTTATTGACCGTACCTTTATTCAGTCTAAGATGCTGAATAAATCGAAGGGACCTGCAGTTCATTCTCTGCGGGCTCAGGCGGATAAAGCTCTTTACAGCCGTACGATGAGACAGGTGCTTGAAGATGAAAAAAATATAGAAATTAAGCAGACAGAGGTAGTAAAACTTTTGGTTGAGGATAATAAAATCGTTGGTGTCCAGATATTGTCTGGAGCAATATACCATTGTCAGGCTGTTATATTATGTACGGGTACATACTTGAAAGCGCGTTGTATATATGGGGAGGTAAGTACGAATACCGGGCCTAACGGGCTACAGGCAGCTAATTATCTTACGGATAGTTTGAGAGAGCTTGGAATTAAGATGTATCGATTTAAAACTGGAACTCCTGCAAGAATTGACAGAAATACAGTTGATTTTTCAAAGATGGAGGAGCAGTTTGGAGATGAGAGAGTTATGCCATTCTCATTTGCAACCAATCCTGAGGACGTTCAGATTGACCAAGTATCTTGTTGGCTTACGTATACGAACGAGCAGACTCATAATATCATAAAGAGAAATCTTGACCGTTCGCCTTTATTTTCCGGAATGATTGAAGGGACGGGTCCAAGATATTGCCCTTCTATTGAAGATAAGGTAGTTAAGTTTGCGGACAAAGAACGCCATCAAGTATTTATTGAGCCAGAAGGTCTTGAAACGAATGAGATGTATATTGGCGGGATGTCAAGTTCTCTTCCGGAGGATGTGCAGTATAAGATGTACCGCACTGTGCCGGGATTAGAAAATGTAAGAATTGTAAGAAACGCATATGCGATAGAATATGATTGTATTGATGCAAGACAATTAAAGCCATCCCTTGAGTTTAAGAATATTGATGGATTGTTCAGCGGCGGTCAGTTTAATGGAAGCTCCGGATATGAAGAGGCGGCTGCTCAAGGCTTGATAGCCGGAATAAATGCTGCAAGAAAAATAAAAAATCTTCCGCCGTTTCTACTTGATCGTTCGGAGGCATATATAGGCGTTCTTATCGATGATCTGGTTACAAAAGAAAGTCACGAGCCGTATCGTATGATGACATCAAGGGCAGAGTACAGATTGCTGCTTCGTCAGGATAATGCAGATCAACGGTTGAGTAAAAAGGGATATGAGTTAGGACTTATATCTAAGGAAAGATATGAAAGGCTTGAACTGAAAGAAAAGTTAATTAATGAAGAGATTGAGAGATTGAAGCATGTAACAGTGGGAACAGGAGATGCGGTGCAAGAATTGTTAAAAGAATGTGGAAGTACGCCTCTTAATTCGGGAAGTACTATGGTAGATTTGATACGACGTCCAGAGTTATCATATGAATTATTAAAAAGCATTGATATTCACAGACCGGCCTTTCCTGTTGAACTTGAAGAAGAAGTGATTGAGCAAGTAAATATAGCAATTAAATATGACGGATATATTAAAAGACAGAAGAAGCAGGTGGAGCAATTCAAGAAACTTGAAAATAAAAAGATACCGAAAAATATTGACTATGATAAAATTAAAAGTCTGAGAATTGAAGCACAGCAGAAATTAAAAGAATATCAACCGATTTCGATAGGTCAGGCTTCAAGAATATCAGGAGTATCACCGGCAGATATATCTGTGTTATTAGTGTATTTAGAAGAAATGACAAGGACAGAGTAGCAACTTATATAGGGGATTAGTATATGGAAAAAGAAGAATTATTAAAAAGTGAGATAGAAAAAATAGGAATACATCTAAACAGCTTACAATTGGAACAATTTATGAAGTATTATGAGTTACTTATAGAATGGAACAGTGTAATGAACCTGACAGCAATAACTGAGTATGATCAGGTTGTTCAGAAGCATTTTGTAGATAGTATTTCCATGGTTAATGTATTGGATAAGCAGTATTTAATATCTGATAAGAAAAAAGTAATAGACATAGGTACAGGAGCCGGATTTCCAGGCATACCATTAAAAATTGTGTTCCCTAATTTACAAATTACATTATTGGATTCATTAAATAAACGTATAAAATTCTTAAATGAAGTAATAGAAAAGCTGAATCTGAAAGACATAGAAGCAATACATGGGAGAGCAGAAGATTATGCAAAGCAAGTGAAATATAGAGAACAATATGATATATGTGTATCAAGAGCGGTAGCAAATCTTGCAACATTGTCCGAGTATTGTATTCCTTATGTTAAGGAAAAAGGATATTTTATATCTTACAAATCAGAAACAATCGATGAGGAATTAGAAGATTCACAGAATGCTATAAAAAAACTTGGAGGAAGACTTGATGGTATAGAAAAGTTTGTTTTGCCTGGTACAGATATAAAAAGAGCAATTGTGAAAATCAAGAAAGAAAAAGCAACTGAAAAGAAATATCCGCGCAAAGCTGGAATGCCATTAAAGGAACCTCTTAAATAATGAGAGGTTCCTTTAGTAATGTTTCACGTGAAACATTTAAAATATATTAAAATCATGTTTCACGTGAAACATTTTGTGGATATATAGAAAGAAAAGTGTTATACTAGTAATACACAAAAAAGAAAGGTGATTCATATGGGAAAAATTATAGCCATCGCAAATCAGAAAGGTGGCGTTGGAAAAACAACAACAGCAATTAATTTATCTGCATGTCTTGCTGAAAAGGGAAAAAGAGTTCTTTCCGTAGACATGGACCCCCAAGGCAATATGACAAGTGGTCTTGGTTTAGATAAAAATTCTGTAGATAATACAATCTATGATTTGATAATAGGAGAGGTAACTATAGAAGAGGCAGTAAAAAGAAATATTCATGAGAACCTGGACATAATACCGACAAGTATTGATTTGTCAGGTGCAGAAATTGAATTGTTGGATGAGGAGAACAAAGAGTATATTTTAAAAAATGCGTTATATAAAGTCAAAGAAAATTATGATTTCATTATTATTGATTGTCCTCCATCTTTAAGTATACTTACGATCAATGCGATGACTACTGCGGATTCTGTTTTAGTTCCAATTCAATGTGAATATTATGCACTTGAAGGATTAAGCCAATTGATACATACTGTAGAACTTGTGAGAGACAGGTTAAACCAGAACCTTAAAATAGAAGGTGTTGTATTTACAATGTATGACGCCAGGACAAATCTTTCCCTTCAGGTTGTTGAAAATGTAAAAGATAATTTGGAGCAGACTATTTATAAAACAATTATTCCAAGAAATATTAGACTTGCGGAAGCGCCAAGTTATGGAATGCCTATTAATCATTATGATGCAAAATCGGCAGGGGCAGAAAGTTATATGAAATTGGCAGAAGAAGTTATGTCTCAGTAATAAATGTAAAGGAAGGATAAAGATGGCCGTTAGGAAAAAAGGACTTGGAAAAGGTCTGGATAGTTTAATACCGGATAACAAACCGGTAAAAGTAAATCAGACAGAGATGGTTTTGAAATCATTGGAAAATAGCAATATTCAGATGGAATCAAAATCCGGAGAAAAAATGGTAAGCATTAATAAAGTAGAGCCGAACAGAGAGCAGCCGCGAAAAAAATTTGAAGAAGATGCTTTGATGGAACTATCCGATTCAATTAAGCAATTTGGTGTACTGCAACCATTGATCGTAAGAAAGAAAAAAGATTATTATGAGATAATAGCCGGTGAACGAAGATGGCGTGCAGCGAAGATGGCTGGGGTTAAAGAAATTCCTATAATAATAAAAGATTATACGGAACAAGAAATAATTGAAATCGGATTAATAGAAAATATACAGAGAGAAAATCTTAATCCTATAGAAGAAGCAGCGGCATATAAAAGATTATTAGAAGAATTTAACTTGAAACAAGATGAAGTTGCCGAACGAGTGTCTAAGAGCAGGACAGCAGTTACTAATTCTATGCGTCTCTTGAAGTTGTGTGATAAAGTTCAGCAAATGGTCATAGACGATATGATATCTACCGGACATGCCAGGGCGCTTCTTGCTATTGAAGATGCTTCTTCGCAGTATGAGCTTGCCGTGAGAATCTTTGATGAAAAATTAAGTGTCCGAGATGTGGAAAAGCTTGTTAAGGATATGAAAAATCCAAAACAACCTAAAATAAAAAAAGTTGTTGAAAATGAATTCCTGTATAACGACCTTGCAAATAAAATGAAAGATGTGATGGGAACAAAAGTTAATATTGCAACAAAAGGGAATGGAAAAGGAAAGATAGAGATTGAGTATTACTCAGATGATGAGTTAGAACGAATGTTCGACATGATTATGAGCCTTGGAAGGAGAGAATAAGTATATATGGAAAGCAGAATATTAAATGCTTTGGGAATAGATCCCGCATTTATTTTTATATTTATGCTTGCATTGTTTATAATATTATTTATATTATATGTAAATGTGACAGTGAAATATAATCGCCTGAAAAACAGCTATCAAACGTTTATGCGTGGAAAAGATGGGAAAAGTCTGGAAGAGAGTATGATGGAAAAGTTTCAGGAAGCGGAGACAATTATAAAAGTCACAAGACAAAACCGAACAGATATCCGTGATATGAAAAAAATCTTAGACCAGAATTTTCAAAAGGTAGGAATTGTAAAATACGATGCATTTAACGAGATGGGCGGAAAATTAAGTTTTGCTGTAGCAATGCTGGATGGAAAAAATAATGGATGGATAATGAATGCCATGCACAGCAGAGAAGGATGCTATACTTATGTAAAAGAGATTGTAAATGCGGAGAGTTATGTAGAACTTGCCGAGGAAGAGGCAGAAGCATTGGATAAAGCAATCTTTTCAGATATTTATAACAAAGAATCATAGTAAAAAACAGGAGGGAATGAAAAATGTTAGATATCAAATTTGTAAGAAATAATCCAGAGGAAGTTAAGGAGAATATCAAAAAGAAATTTCAGGATGATAAACTTCCATTAGTGGATGAGGTATTAGAGCTGGATAAAAAGAATAGAGATATTAAACAGGAAGTAGAAGCGCTGCGTGCAGAGAGAAATAAGATTTCTAAACAAATCGGTGCATGTATGGCTCAGGGAAAAAAGGAAGAGGCAGAGGAGCTTAAGAAAAAAGTTCAGGCAAATGCTGACCGTGTAGAGAGTCTTTCTAATGAAGAAAAAGAAGTAGAAGAAAAGATTAAGAAAATCATGATGACAATTCCGAACATCATAGATCCTTCTGTGCCAATAGGTAAGGATGACAGTGAGAATGTGGAGATTGAAAAATTCGGTGAACCTGTCGTTCCTGACTATGAGATTCCGTATCACACTGAAATAATGGAGAGCTTTAAAGGAATTGATCTGGAGAGTGCAGGAAGAGTTGCAGGAAATGGATTTTACTATCTGATGGGAGATATAGCCAGACTCCACTCAGCAGTAATTACTTATGCCCGTGATTTTATGATTGACAGAGGATTCATATATTGTGTACCTCCATTTATGATTCGC
The DNA here is from genome assembly GCA_000403475.2 of Lachnospiraceae bacterium MD308. Lineage (GTDB taxonomy): Bacteria > Bacillota > Clostridia > Lachnospirales > Lachnospiraceae > MD308. The sequence goes on along the minus strand of KE159795.1, from coordinate 2,023,911 downwards.
AGTAATGTAGTTACCGGAGTAATGAGTTTTGCGGAAATGGATGCGATGATGTATAAGATTGAAGGTGAAGATTTATATCTCATCGGGACAAGTGAACATTCAATGATTGGAAAATTTATTGATAACATGTTAAATGAAGACCAGCTTCCACAGACGCTTACAAGTTATTCACCATGCTTCCGTAAGGAAAAAGGAGCACATGGAATTGAAGAAAGAGGAGTATATCGTATCCATCAGTTTGAAAAACAGGAAATGATTGTTGTATGTAAGCCTGAGGAAAGCCCGTACTGGTATGATCAGCTTTGGAAGAATACTGTGGATTTGTTCCGCTCTCTTGATATTCCGGTTCGTACATTAGAGTGCTGTTCTGGAGATCTGGCGGATTTGAAAGTGAAATCCTGTGATGTAGAAGCATGGTCACCGAGACAGAAAAAATATTTTGAAGTAGGCAGTTGTTCCAATTTAAGTGATGCACAGGCGAGAAGACTTGGAATTCGTGTAAAAGGAGCAGATGGAAGTAAGTATTTTGCACACACACTGAATAATACGGTTGTAGCTCCTCCGAGAATGTTAATTGCATTTTTGGAGAATAATCTACAGGAAGATGGAAGTGTAAGAATTCCAGAAGTTTTGCGTCCATATATGGGTGGAATGACGGAAATTAAGAGGAAATAATTATGAATCAATACCTGACAGCCATCGGATTTGGCGATATAGAATCAAAAAAGGAATTATTCGAAATCTTGACTCAGGTAGAACAAAATTTTACTCACCACGAACTGACTTTACAAGATGAGGAGATGGATTTCTGCGAATTTCGAAAAGAATATAATGAAGGAATCGGGATCTCTTTGTTTGGTGATATGGATATAAATTCACATTTTGAAAAGCAATATTATTTTCCATATTTTACCGGAAAGGGTGTTACTTCCTATGCAGATGTAGCAGTTGAGCGCAGGAGCGACAGGGAAGCTTATATAGGAATATGTGAAGATTCAAAAATTGCAATTAATTTGATTTTTCATGTTCAAAATACACTGGAATATCTAAAAATATGTCAGCTCAATAATCATGGCAGAGTGCAGTATATGTCTGTCACTCTGTCTGCCTTAAGCAATGAAGGTATGATACTTTTTCCAGTATCGAAGAATAAATATCAGGAAAAGCGGCAGAAGGAAGATGTGCATAATCGGATGAAACTGGTGAATGCTGCAAAAACAGGTGATCCTGTTGCAATTGAGAGTCTGACTCTGGATGACATTGATACATATTCAAAAGTATCCAGGAGACTTGTTTCTGAAGATATTTTCAGTATTGTTGATACGAGTATTATGCCTTTTGGAATCGAGTGCGATAAGTATTCTATTCTTGGAACAATTTTAAAATTCATAGTTACAGAAAATAAATTGACAAAAGAAGAGCTTTATATCATGGATCTGGAAGTTAATGATCTAAGGTTTTCGGTTTGTGTACCAAAAGCAAGAGTAATCGGTGAACCTGCTGTTGGACGGAGATTTAAAGGTAACATATGGCTGCAGGGAAAGATAAATTTTGATTGATAAGTAAATATAGAAGTGGAATATAAGTATTTTAAAATTTAAAAGTGAAATTATTTTTCTTGATTTTTTTCCTGTTGAGTGGTAGAATAAACGAGTATGAATGTCGCTATAGCTCAGCAGGATAGAGCGACCGCCTCCTAAGCGGTAGGCCGGAGGTTCGAATCCTCTTAGCGACGTATAAGAAATACCGAGAACACTGGGGTTGCCAGAGTTCTCGGTATTTTATTATATCTGAGATTGCTAATCAAAATGGCGTTTCTGCTAATTATCCGAAAAATTTTGTTGAAAATCTTGCTAATTGAAAAGGTGAGAGTTTTTAGTTCAAGACTATAATTTTGTCACATGTTGAGACGAAATTATAGATTATCATACAGGAATATTTATTTAAAAGATATAGATAAACTTTTTTTATTAAAAAGAGAACCGGACGCATCCGATTCTCTCAAGTACGCTCCGTAGAGACGCACCGCTATTCACATTTATAGTATACAGGAAAGGCGTAAAAAATGCAAGGATTTTACGATTTAACAAAATTTTTTAATTTGGTGAGTTTAGCATTATTATCAGTATGGATAATCTGGTTAAAAATACTTATTGGAACACTATTGCGTAATTTTTCTACTATATCTTCAAATCCCGATATAATATGTTTCATTTCTGTTTTTGATATATGAAGAAGTTTCAATTGGTAAATTACTAAAACTAAATAGTCTGTAATAGTTTCAAAAGTTAATCCCCTTACTCCAGTAGCATTGGAAATAGCATTTCCTACCTGTTTATCAATGCTTCCAGTTCGGAAACGTGTATCGAAAACTACATCGTTATGTGCTATAGCATTTCGAAAGTCTTTCGTGGCATAAATAAGACGTTGAGGCATCATGGAATTTGAATCATCAGAAGGTCGTATTCCAAGTTTTTTGGAAATATCTGCCCTGCAATTTTGATTCAAACATGAAACAAAATGACCAAACTCACCTAAACTAAGCAATTCGAAAGTCGCCCATATTGGGATGTTGGAATCTTTGTGGAAGTAGTGATCTGCAATTTTATTTCCATTTCCATATGCATCAGTCTGAACTTTATAGATACGATTCCGCAAATCTAACCGCCTTTTTAACTCTCGTTTGAATTTTTCTTCTGCTTTTTGACGGTCGTAGGCATTTCTATATGTTTTGCCTTTGGTAGAAAACATTTTATAATTATCCAATAATTGATTATAGATATCGACAAAATTTTCGGAATTTGTCAAAGATACTAAAATATCCAGAACATAATTTTTGACAGCTGTTTCAATCAGCATTACGGTAGGATAAAATAATGATTTTAACCCTGCATCAAAGTCGTAAACAGCAACCACTTCTTCAAATTTCGTATACGGAACATGGTTTGAAGGTGTATTTATGTAACGATATCCCTTATATCCATGATAGTACCCTATATTCATAAGTTTGCGTTTTTGTGATGAACCAGAAATAGAGATTCCTTTTTTATCGCGCAAATAACGCATTAAACCATCTGTACTTTTTGGACGTGAGTCTGGCATATTTATGCACCTCCCTCATTAGCATGATATTAAGTATATATCAAAAATTAGTATTCGTCAAAAAATTTAAGGATAAAAGCAAATCAATTTAAGGTGCAGGCATCATAAAGGACATCCTGCAAAGGTTGGAACTGGAAACGGAGAAATAAGAAGTTCTTTGAAGTCGCAATTTGCGATCTTAGAAAAAATGCAAACAGTTTAAACTACTCTGGAATTCGTTGTGAAATGTAGGTATCAATCGGGAAAGGTTTTACAGCGTAACATTTCCCTAAATGCAAGCTCCTTGCTAATCGCCTGCTAAAAGGAGCATCTAAAACACCTTAAAATCAGCAGTCACACGGAGGTACGAGATAACATTCTGAACCCGTGACAAGCAAGGAAATACAGGGATTATATGACACTAAGAGAGAGCTTCTTATTAGCAAATGGTTCTACTCCTAAGCGGTAGGCCGGAGGTTCGAATCCTCTTAGCGACGTATGAGAAATACCGAGAATACTGGGGTTGCCAGAGTTCTCGGTATTTTTTTATATCTAAGTTTGCTAATCAAAATAGTGTTTCTGCAAATTATCCGAAAAATTTTGTTGAAAACCTTGCTAATTGAAAAGGCGAGAGTTTCAGGTTCAAAGTTATTAACTTTGTCACAAGTTGGGACGAAGTTATAGATTATTTTATACTCTTTTTCTATGAAGATGGCGAGATTATGTCTATCTCCTTAGAAAAATGTATGATATACTGTAAAAACAGACAACGAGCGTACATAAAACTTGGTATTCCGATTTGGAATTTTAAGTTTAAGGACATACAAAGAAGCAGAACTTGAAGTCGCAATTTGCGACTTCAAGTTTGGAGGATGATAATGGATATGGCGGGCGTAGGAAACTGCCATTTGTATTCACAGAACAAGGAATAGCAATGCTTTCAGCTGTTTTGCGTAATGATGTTGCTATCCGAGTAAGCATTAGAATACGGAAACAGATGAGCGTTTTGAGAAAGTTTTTGCGTACATATCTGAACATGAGGAATCCAGTCAAAAGGTATTTTTTGACGGACAGATTTATGATGCGTTCAGTTTGATAGTGAATTTAATTCAAAAGGCAGATAAAGAAATCACTCTCATAGACGGATATGTGGATGTTGGGACATTGAATCTGCTTTCAAAGAAAAAGTCTGATGTTGCAGTTACAATTTATACGCAGAAACAGACGAAGCTGACGAAAATCGATGTCAAGAATTTTAATGCACAGTACCCAACATTGAAAATAAAATATACCAAAGTATTCCATGACAGGTTTTTGATTCTTGACCGAGCGACAGCCTATCATATAGGAGCGTCTTTGAAAGATGCAGGAAAAAAGTGTTTTGGAGTCAATCTAATTCAAGATGCAGGCATTATCAAAGACATCCTGCAAAGGTTGGAACTGGAAACGGAAGAATGAGAAGCTTTTTGAGGTCGCAATTTGCGACCTTAGAAAAATGTAAACAGCTTAAACTATTCTGGGATTCGTTGTGAAATACAGGTATTAATTGGGAAAGGCATTACAGCGTACCATTTCACTAAATTCAAGCCCCTTGCCAAAGGCTTCTTTACCTACTTTTGTATATGAAATTAGACTGATAAAGAGGGAGACTGTGGAGATGGAGAATGATGTTCAAAAAAGTATAGAGATATATAAAGAGCAGTTAAGTTATGGTTATATACGAACTGCATATTTAGTTTTGACAAGATATGTTGCTGAATTAAAATCAAGATTTTCAGCGCAGTATAAGACAGGGAATATTTCATTTGGATATTTAGACTATACCTATTTTCCGTTTTTTAATCAATATTTACGAAATCAAAAGTTAAGGTTTGGAGTAGTGTTAAATCATGAAAAGATGCAGTTTGAATTATGGCTGATGGGTCAGAATGCTGATGTGCAAAGAAAATACTGGGAAATTTTGAAAAAATCAGTATGGAATGGAAATAGAAAAGAGATGCCAAAGTATTCTATTTTGGAAATTGTCTTAGAAGATTAAATAGATTTTAACGATAAAGATAATATGTCTCAAAAGATCTTTAAACATTCAGTATCTTTGGCATTAGAAATACAAGAGCATTTAAAAAATATTAAACCTGAATTATTCACGGAATAACAGCATTAACTGCTGAAACCCGCATAGTTACTGTATTTTAATTGAATATTGCTTTTCACTTATTTTGTGAATAGAAAAAGACCTCTATCTATGGTAAAATTTAGGTGTCCAATCCAAATCAAAACCAAAGAAAGGGTCTTTATATGGATATTTTAAACACTGTAAGCTTAGAAAGCAATAGCCAGATTAAAATTAATTTTGACGGAGGCGATTTATCCTCCGATGCAGGACTTCTCCTGTTCAAAGAGTTCCTGTTTAAGATTGGAGCGGTCAGGCTCGTTAATCGTATGTTCAAAACCAATGATACCGCATGGTTCCGCGTCCATAAGGATGATACGAATCTGATGCAGGTAATTTACCAGATTATCAGTTCCTACTTTGAGGATGACTGTGCAGACGAACTGACAAACGAACCTGTTATGACAGTTATTTTAGGCAAGGATGCCCTGGCATCCCAGCCTACCCTGTCACGCTTTTTTAACCGCATGGATGGAGATACGCTCAGCCAGTTAAACCAGATCATCCGTGAACTCCGTAAAGTCATCTATTCCATAAAGAAACCGGAATTCATGCTTTTTGATCTTGATTCCACACTTCTTGATACCTATGGAAATCAGGAAGGGGAAGGTTTCAACTACCATTATCAGGCTCATGGTTATCATCCGCTGTTATGCTACGACGGGCTGACCGGCGATCTGCTAAAAGCACAGCTTCGTGACGGCACCATGTATTGCAGCAAAGAGGCAGATATTTTTATGAAGTCCCTTCTGGATGAATTCCTCTGCGATTTCCCGGATATGCCGCTTTACTTTCGTGGTGACAGTGGTTTTGCGTCACCAGGCCTGTATGAAGTTCTTGAAGATAAAAACTGCAAATATGCCATCCGGCTCAAGGAGAATGCAAAACTCCGTGAATTGGCAGAAGAGGAAAACCAGGCACTGTACCGTGCAACGAAATCCAACCAGGTAGATTACGCTGTCGAGTATGGGGAATTCCTGTACCAGGCCGGTTCATGGAACCATCCACGCAGGGTGGCCTTTAAAATAGAAAAGCCGTATGGGCAGATGATCCATCTGTATACCTTTATTGTCACAACACTGGAAATGGAACCTTATCAGGTGATCCGGTTCTATTGCGGAAGAGGCAAAATGGAAAATTTCATCAAGGAATGCAAAAGCGGTTTTGACTTTGCCTCTGTAAGCAGTTCCTCAAAGCTGGTAAATGCGAACCGCCTTCTGGTTCATGCATTAGCTTATAACCTATTCAATTGGTTTAGACGATTGGCGCTTGCTGCCAGTATGCGAAAACAGCGTATTGATACCATACGATTAAAACTGCTGAAGATAGCCGCAAGGGTGGTAAAATCAGCACGATATAAATATTTTAAACTGTGCAGCAGCTGTCCCTACAAGAAAGAATTCTACGAGACACTGGAAAACATCCGTAACCTGCAGCCACAGTTGGAATAATAACTGTTAATGGACCTTGACAGCCACAATAAATTTCCAACCCTATCACAGGAGAAGTCTGCCCATTTTTAGGCTATCTTGCGACAGAGTGAGGTATCGGGAGGGGTTGTAATGGTAACTACGGCGGATTTTATGTGAGTTTATACTGCCGTGAATAATTCAGGTTAAATATATATGATGAAAATTGATTGGAGGAATTGTAAGATGAATATTTTAGTAATTACCGGCAGCGCACACAAAAAAGGAACATCATCCTATCTGACGGATGCTTTTATCAAGGGAGCTGAGGAGGCAGGACATGCAGTTAGCCGTTTTGATGCAGCATTTAAGAATGTGCATCCATGCATTGGTTGTGATTCCTGCAAGAAGAATGAGCAGACTTGTGTATTTAAAGATGACATGCAGGAGTTGAATCCGGAGCTTTTAAATGCGGGGGCAGTTGTATTTGTATCACCGATTTACTATTATGATGTAAATGCGCAGATAAAAGCAGTGATTGATCGATTTTATGCGAATAACTCAGTGTTAAAAGGAGCAGATAAAAAAGCAGTCCTGATGCTTACATATGGCGATGAAACCGAAGAATCCGCAGAAGGAGCAATTGCTTCTTATAAAGGAATGGTAAAATATCTGGAATGGGAAAATGCAGGGATTGTCTCCGCAAAAGGATGTTATGTACTTGATGATGTTATCAATTCAGAATATCCGAAGCAGGCGTATGAATTGGGAAAGAATTTATAGGGAGATCACGGAAACAATTCGAGTTTTGATGATGGAAGTCATGAAATTATTGAAACAGAAGGAATGATAAAGTCTGAGAGGAAAGTACGTGCGGTGATTTATAATGCACAGTGCTTTTTGGAGGTGCGGGAGGAATCCGGCACATTCAGTGACTATTTGCGTAGCTTTACGAATGGCAAGATAATTTTGTATATGGGTCATCAAAAAGGAGGAAGTCCATATAAAGAGAAATGCGCTTGTGTTCAAAGGAACAAGAGCTTGTATATTTCCAAAAGTATTTTGGAGAAGTGACAGAAATCCTATGAAAATATTCCGAATGAAAAAGGCATTCTATATCAGATGAACCGCTCGACATAAAACTTATTAGAGTACACAAAGATTCCGGAAATGCTGGTGCTCCTAATCGCCGACGCTTAGCAAGCATATTGGCCCAGATTGTATTGCCTTGGCATTCAGTAATTATTTTTTTGTTGTAAGCATCCACAAGAATATCAGCTGTCGTAGTATGTTGGAGATGATATTCAGATGATAAATTATTACTTGCTACAATTTCACCATATTTTTTGCTAAAGAGATAGATGCAGCTTTACCATTACCAATAATTTTGTAGTTTTCTTTAGGAGTTTCAGTTAATTGATAATATGTTTCATATTCTTTTGAATCAATGTTTATTTCTTGTATGGTTACAAGATTTTGATTAAGCAATGCATCAACACGTGCTTTCAAATGAGAAATAGTGGGTTTGCAAATTTCTGTATATACGGGTCTTGGTATAATGATTTTTCCTGGGTATAGTTTTGTCATAAAGTAAACAGTTTAAATAAAAATAAATATGACAAAATATGAAACGCCATAGGAATTTAATAGCCTATGGCGTTTATGGACTGTATTTTACCTATATACCTAAATCTATTTAACCATTCTGAAGTATTGCCTATGCGGACAATTTTGAAGTGCTACAGAGGGACATCTACTCGCGCCGACCAAAATGGAATGTAGACCAATTTCCTTTGGTCATTTCTTTGGAGGGACAGCCTGGCAGCGTAGGCTGCATACTCTAAATCTGTTACAAGGAAACGCTCTCATTTCGTTCCTTTTCCGTAGGCGTTAAAAGTTTTTCTGGAAAAATTTCAGTGCATTTTGGTAAAAAAGTTTTTCTGTGATTTCAGTGCCCAGTGCTTTTTGGCAGGCGGTATAGAGCGTATTCATCTTATCAATACTATCAAAAGCAGCAGGTACTTTGGCACCGTCAAAATCAGAACCCAAGGCAATGGTATTTACTGCCCCTAAATTCAATAGATGTTCTACATGACGGATTACGTCGGAAATACCTGCATTTTCAGGATCACCTTCGCGAAGAAAGTAGATCAGGTAATTGATGCCGATGAGACCTTTGCAATGTACAATTTCCTGAATATATTCGTCGGTGAGGTTTCTTGCAGCATTGCAAATAGCTCTGCAGTTGGAATGGCTCGCCAGAAAGGGCTTTTGACGGATTTTCAGAAAATCATCGACGGCTTTATCGCAGAGATGAGAAACGTCAATTATCATGCCAACTCGTTCCATTTCGGCAACGGCCTCTTTACCAAAAGGAGTTAATCCGATTTTGGGGGTATAAACACCGCCGCCGATTTCTGTATCACCATTCCACGTCAGACTTGTAAGGAGACAGCCCTTTTCTCTGAGTTCCTGAATTCTTTCTAACTGACCTGCGAATGCAGCACCGCTCTCAGTAGTCAAAATGGCGGCAATCTTTCCCTTTTTTGTAATTTTTTCAAGATCTGCGCCTGTAAGGACTTGCTCTATTTTATTTGGATAAAGCTCCAGTTGTTTAAGAAACCATTGGTAAATACGATCCCACTTTTCGATGGCAGCTTTTCCTCTGTACTTATCGTCTAAAAATATAGCAAAACATTGCGCGTATGCAGAGATTCCTGAATTTTCCAACTTACTTATTGAGATTGCTGCCGCGTCATTTCCTAAGTGCAGTCCGACCGTCTCAAGTCCAGTAATTGTATCACAATGTAAATCAAATAGTTTCAAAATCTTTCCCTCCTGTTATTCTTATGTAGAAATTTTAGTTGAAGCAAATTTAGTCTAGCACAGGGTTGTTTGTAGGGCAAACAGTCATAGGTTTCATGGCTTTCTAACGAAAACAGCTTTTTTCCACTGGTGAGAGATTTTTATGATAATTTGTGCTATACTGAGTATAAGTAAAGAAAAAAGATTTGATTTTCATCAAAATTTCTTTTATTAGGAGGATGCGTATGTCTTTTAATGCAGAAGTCGGGAAACAGATTCGTATGTATCGAAAAAAGAGAGGATTTTCTATAGAGGAACTTGCAGATAGAATTTATAAGAGCAAATCTGTTATTTCTAAATATGAGCTGGGACAATCTAATATTGACATAGCAACTTTATATGAAATTTCACGGGCACTTTCTGTTGATGTGCGCAATCTGCTTATGTATCAGGATATTGATTCAAAAAATGAAAGTAATCATCGTTTTGGGATTTTTCAAGAGGACAGGCTGTATCTTTATTTGGCGGAACGACATAAAAAAAAGACGACATTGCACCGAGGGCTGATTGCAATTTTTGCAGAGGAAAATGGAGATAGTCAATTAACAGCCACGCTTTATCTTGGGCTTGAGCGTAATTTTGCTTTTGAAAAATGTAAGTCTGTATACCATGGACATTTAGATTGCACGCCGTATAATGCGTCTTTTTATTTAACCAACCCCTTAGAGCCATCGGAGCATGTTGGGATATTTTCGAGAATCAGCAGTGGAAATCGAAGCCTTGCCCTTGGTCTGTATGTGTCTTATGAGATACTTTCTAATACACCAATAGCAACTAATGTCATTATTTCACTGCGTCCTTTAGCGGAGACAGATTTGCTGGTTAGCAGTTTGATTACAGAAAGAGAAGAATTTTCTATTCTGAAAGCAGGCAATGTATTTCGAGGAAAGGAATTTGTTGATGAGTCTGATTTAGTCAGATAGTATCATTTCGTTATAGTACAATAGGCAAAAAAGGAAAAAGTGCTGAATATTAGAAAAAGAGGCACAGTATAGAGAGAATATTCGGAAGATTTCTGTGAAAGTATCATTTCAGTGGAAATCTTCCTTTTATATTCCTGTGTCAGGAGTTGTCTGCTTATTTGCATGCATTGTTAGTGTATGCTAAATTTTACTAAGAAAAACTGATGAAGACAAGGAGAAAACTTATGTTTAAGCAAATTCACGAAAATTATGAACGGGTTTCTTGCCATTATGTAGAGGATTTGCAGTGTGAGGCAATTTTGTTTCGCCATTTAAGCGGGGCACAACTGCTTTATCTTGATGCACCATCTGAGGAAAAGACCTTCGGTTTGGCATTTCGCCTTTCGCCAGAGGATCATACAGGCGTTGCACATATCATTGAACACTGTATTTTATGTGGGTCTTGTGGGTACGGTGTTAAAAACTGGGGCGGGGATGGCTTAATTAATTCTTTTAACAGCGCCTTTACCATGCGTGATTCGTACTTTATTCCTGTTTCTTCCAATAATGAAAAAGCGTTTCAGGAACTGGTCAAGCTTTATGCGGATGGTGTATGGAATCCTCTTGCGGCAAAACATATCGAACCGTTTTTGCAGGAAGGATGGCATTATGAATACGATCAAGAAAAGGACGAGCTGTATTACGCTGGGGTTGTCTACAGTGAGATGCGGAGCTCTTATCAGATTCCTGATTTTCTTCTGGGACAAGTACAGGTGCGCTCTGCCTGCGAAGGAAGCAATCTTACGTTTGATGTAGGTGGTGATCCTGCCTGTATCCCTGAGCTTTCTTATGAGCACTTTCTGACAACGGCAAAGAAACTCTTTGCTGCAAATAATTGTCTGGGTTTTGTATACGGGAAGACAGATTTACATACGATTTTGGAAGTGTTAGATAGGTATTTGTTAAAAGCAGAATCGGATATAGTGCCATGTGGCATTACTGGCGAACCAACTCCATTTTCGGGAAAAACTTATAAAGAAAAATATGACGTACCATGTGGAAGTGAAGGAAAAGCTCTGGATATTTTGGGAATGAATTTTATTATTGAGGATGATAAAGACAGTTTGGTTGCAGCAGATGTATTGGCACGCATTTTACAGATACATTTTGTGGAAAAGTTTCCGAATCTTGCCCTCAGCGTGCAGTGCCAAAGAGATTCTCATTGGCCGATGCTCAATATCGTTGTGAGGGATAATGAGGAGAAAAACCTTGAGGAAATCAAAATAAGTATATTTGATGAGATTAAGCAAATTTTGTCTGATGGAATAGAGCAGGATTTGATTGATGCTGCACTTTCAGCGTCAGAGTTCAGCTATTACGATAGGATTTCTTTTGTTCCTGCAGGAATTGATATTGGAATTAAGGCAGTTATTTCCTGGGTTCATGGTTTTGAACCATGGTACCGTCTTGAATTTAAAGAGGCTTATCGGCGTATACATGACAAAGCAGATAGTAATTTTTTTACAAAGGCGCTTCGGACGATGACAATAGAAAATCCTCTTTACTCTCAATTTGTTATGCAGGCAGAGCCGGGACTTTCAGAAAAGCGCAAAACAGCAGAAGCAAAGAAATTACGTGCATATAAAGACAGTCTTTCCGAGGAGGAATTTACAAGGCATTTAACGCAAATAGAGAATCTGCACAGGTATCAGAAAGCAGATGACAGCCCGGAAGCTCTTGCGAGAGTCCCTGTTTCTGTAGTCTCTGATTTTCCGCAGGTTGGGCCTGTACAATATGTGCGAGAAGTACCTTTTGAATATGGTATGCTTCTCCATCATGTATCAGACAGCAATTTAATTGGGATGACGCTGCATTTTGACATCAGTGATGTGTCTGAAGAAGAGATTTGTGATATTGGGTCGGTTCCGATTCTTTTTGGTAAACTTGGAACATCCAAAGATACTGTGGCATCTCTGAAAACCAAGAGTGCGAAGAACATGAACCATCTGTCCGTATGCTGTCAGAATTATCATAGCCAGGAAGGTGATTCTCTGAAGCTGGAGATTAGTCTGGAGTGTCTGGAGGAAACTTTTTCTGAAACGGTTAAACTGCTGAGTGAAATGATCTATGATGTTTCCTTTGAAAACAGAGATGCAATCAACAATCTCATAGAAGGTTATCTCGCTTCTGTTACTACGGCAATTCCAGACCCCATTCACAAACTCAGAGGGAATTATCTTCCGGGAGAGGCGCTGCTTTCCTGCTGTACAGAACCGGAATTCTTTTTGTATATGCAGAACCAGACGTTGGATGTGCAGAAATTGGCGCGTCTGTGGAAAAAAATTTTTGTTGAAAACAGGCTTACAGTCAGTCTATCGTGTTCTGTCTCCAACTTGAAAAAGGTGATGGAGTTGATTCCGTGGAAATCATCTATTGGCAGTTTTTCCTACTGTGGAAGAAACCTTCGGAAAAAGAATACGGCTTTTAGAATTAACGGGGATATGCAGTATTTGGCAATGGGATTTCCTATAGACGAATCTTTGAGCACTATTGCGGTTGCAGGTATGCCGCTTTTGCAGAATATGGCTGGTTTGAGGCTTCGTGATTTGGGAGGTGCGTATTCTGTAAAATGTGTGGCAACCTATGGTCAGGATATCGTGATACTTTCCAACCGTGATCCGAATCTCAGGTCGTCTCTTGAAGAAATGCGTAATGTTGCAAAACATCTTATGCAAATTAATGAAGAACAACGAGTCTCTTCAATCATTCAGGCAGCATCTAAATTTACAACAACGACATCTATCAGTGTAACTGGATGGAAGGGTGTTTCGGATTACAGCAGCAGCCTTGGAAACTATTTTCGAGGTTATACACCGGAGAAACAGCAACAGGTTTGGCAAACACTTTTGCATATTACTTGTGAAGACCTGCAACGACTATTTCGACAGATTGATACAGCGTTGGAGACAGCAGCATATGCAGGCGCAGTCTCCCAGGAGATGGTGAAAGAAAATCAGGATTGTTTTGATGAAATTCAGGAAAGGGAATTGTTGTTGAAACTTTAATATTTCTGAGACTAGAAACTGAATATTTTGTGTATTTTGTCAAGAAAATAAGGAGAAGAGGAATGGATACAGTAAAGAAATTACCATTTTTAACAAAAATTAGTTATGGATGTGTTGGGGCAGCAAATATGCTGACCAGCGTCATGACAAGTACTTATTTAGTATTTTTTTACACCAATGGTCTTGGATTAAGCGGCCTGCTTGCCGGAAATCTGACTTTAATAGGAAGTGCCTGGGGATGGTTGGCAACAGCTATAGGTGGAGCCATTATTGATAAAAGCGGATCAAAAAAGGGTGGAAAATGCAGGAATTTTATTATTAAGTTTATTGTCCCGGCAGCAGTTCTGCTTGTGCTTAGTTTTTTGATTCCAGAGCTTTCAACGGGCGGAAAGGCAGCGTGGGTACTGATTTCCTATTGTCTGCGAGTTAGCGTTTGGGTTATGGTGCAACTGCCGGCAACTACATTGATGGGAAGAGTTACAAGTGATAGAGTACAGAGATCGCATTTGAATCAGATCTATACAATGATGTCGACGGCAGGCAGTCTGATTTCCGTGGCTGTTACAATGCCATTTATTGAAAAATTTGGTGCAGATCCTGTGGGTGTAAAGAAAGGATTTATCATCATTTCTATTATCTATGCGGCAATTTTCCTGATGCTGTATTTGGTTGCATGGATTGGAACAAAGGGGTATGAACCGGAAGAAGAGTTTTTTGAAGCGGGAAATATCGAAGCAAAACCTTCGATATCTGAAATATTAAAAGGCGTAGTTACCAATAAAATGTGCCTGCTTGCAGTCGCAATGTATCTCTTTGACTTAGTCGGCTGTATGGTAGAGGCAACAGCAATGCCGTATTATTTCCTGTATAATTTAAATAACATGGCGCTATTCTCTATCTATTCAACGGTATCAGTGATTGGCTCTTTCAGCGCATACTTTGTTGTGGGATTCTTTGTAAAAAGATTTGGAAACTCCGGCACTTGCGCAATCGGAGGATGCATTGCGGCAGCGGGTTATATTGCCAGATTTATTCTGAAGGATGCTTATTTACCTGGTTATATCGCATGCCTGCTTGTAATACTCTTTGGCGCAGGATTGCTTGCATGCAGTTCTATTCAGTGCGTGTTCGATTCAAAAGTTTATGGAGAATGGAAATTTGGAGTAAATGCAGAAGGTATTTTAATGGCTGCTTACAGCCTTGGAAATACAGTTGGTCTGGCGCTGGGCAGATCGGCAGCGGGTTATCTGATGGAGCTGGTTCCGGAGTTCGATCAGACTGCGGCAAAGCAGCCACAGAATGTACTGAATCTTTTTCTGTATGAAAGTATAATTATTCCATGTGTGGGCTTTGTACTGTCTGTTGTTTGCGCGGTGATTCTGACGAAATTTGAAAAGCAGCTTCCGAAATGGCAGGAAGAACTGGAAGAAAGAAAAGGGGAGCAGAAAGCCTGAAAGTTAGAAACGGTGCAGAGACAGAGAAACAACCTGTCTCTGCTTTGCAGATGAGGAGAAGTAGCTTATGGAAAAAAGACTGCCGTTAAAAGTAAAGCTGTGCTATAGCGTTGGTTCTATGGGGAAAGTGGTGCAGGGACTTGCCGCATCTACATTTCTTCTGTATTTTTACACGGAGATTTTAGGAATTCATTCCGGCATTGCAGCCAGTATTATTTTTTTCTGTAAATTATTTGATATTATTAATGATCCGTTGATTGGAGCACTGGTAGATCGAAATAAAAGCAAAGAGGGGAAATGCAGAGCGTATTTGAAATACTTTGCGATTCCGACAGGAGTGTGTATTTTTCTGTGTTTCTTTGTTCCTTTTGAGGGAGCGGTTTTGCAGATTGCTTATATCATAATAACTTACAGTATATTAGCGACTATAAGCAGTTTTATACAAATTCCAATGAATACCCTGATGGGAAGAATGTCACAGGATGAACAGCAAAGATCTCATTTGAATCAGTTGAGCGGAATTGTAAGCCTGATTGGAAATTATGTAGTGGTTTCCTGGACTTTTCCTGTTGCAGCTTTTTCTGGAAATAGTAATCTGCGAAAAGGATTCTTGTTTGTAGGACTTTTCTATGGCATGGTCTACGCGGCGTCTTATATGGTAACTTATTTTGGAACAAAAGGCTACGAAATTGTAGAAAATAGTTTGGTCAGTGGGGAGAGTAAAAAAGCGTCAGGAGTAAGTCTGAAAGAAACTGTGAGAGGATTGCTTGCGAATAAGGTGTGGCTTTGTATCGGACTCTATTACTTGTTTGATATGATTGCGTCAACATTAGAATCCACGGCAATGGTATTCTATTTCCAATATAATTTCAAAGACACGGGACTGTTATCTACCTATTCGCTTATAGCAATGATCTGTAGTTTTCTAATATTCTGCAGTTTGCATCTCTATACGAAAAGGCTGGGAAATGCCGGTACTACCTTGCTGGGCTGCTGTCTGTCTATATCGGGGGATGTGCTGCGTCTAATCCTTCATGACAGTTGTATGGGAGTGCTCTATGCTGGGTGGATTCTTTCCGGTATAGGGTCATCTCTTGTTGCAGGAACAGTACTTTTAAATCTCTTCGATGCAAAACTGTATGGAGAGTGGAAGTATGGAGTAAAGTGCGATGCAGTTTTAATGAGCGGATTTACATTAGCGACAAAAATAGGTATGGCAGTGGGCAGTGCAGCCGTTGGATGGTTTTTATTGTTGGTTCCTTATACGGAAGGTGCAGCAGTCCAGCCACAGTCTGTATTAAACTTACTTTTTCTACTTAATACTGCACTTCCGGCAGGGGCATTTTTGCTTGTGTTGCTGCTGGCGATTCCCGTATATAAGAATGAGAAAAAACTTCCTGAAATGAAAAAAGAATTAGAGGAGATAAAACATGAGAGCATATGAAAGGCTATTGAAGTACATTACATTTAATACTCAGGCGGATGCAAAGAAGGGGGAAGACGGTGTTGTGCCTTCGTCCTCCGGACAGTGGGATTTGGCAAATGCATTAATGGAGGAACTGGCAGAGCTGGGGATTAAAAATGTAGAGTTAGATGAAAAAGGATTTATTTATGGAAGCATCCCATCAAATCTTTCGGAAGAACAACAATGTGACACCATTGGTTTTGTTGCCCACATGGATACGGCAACTACTTTTCCAGGTCCCGAAAATACGGCAAGAATCATTGAAAAATATGATGGCGGGTTGATTATGTTATGTGAAGGTGTAGTTTTGGAGCCGGAAAATTGCAGTGGACTGAAAGATTCAATCGGGGACGATTTGATTGTGACCAATGGAAAAACGTTGCTTGGCGCAGATGACAAGGCGGGACTTGCGGAGATTATGACGGCGCTTTCCTATATGATTGAGCATCCGGAATTTTCTCATGGTGAAGTAGCATTTATCTTTACTCCCGATGAAGAAATCGGTGGGAGTATGCGGCACATTGATATCGAAAAAACCAACGCTAAATACGCGTATACTCTTGATGGAGAAGCCTTTGGTATGGTGGAGTATCAAAGTTTTTGCGGCGGTGCCGTGACGCTGGAGATAGACGGGATTACCGCTCATCCTTGTTCTGGGAAAGGAGTGCTTGAGAATGCGCTGGTGCTTGGAAATCAGTTGCATAGCATGCTGCCTGCGTGGGAGCGCCCGGAACATACGGAAGGCTTTGACGGATATTATCATTTAGTGCAGATGGAAGGAAATTCGCAAAAATGTAAAATGTCATATTTGCTTCGTTATTATAGAGAGGAAGAATATAACCGGGCAAAGAAAAGAGTAGAACAAATTGCAGAGCGGTTGAATGAAGAGTATGGCAGAAAGGCGGTGCATCTCACTTTTATAGATGGCAGCATGAGTATTACAAAAAAAATAGAGGAAAAAAAGGAACTAATCGACTTTGCAGTGGAGGAAATTAGAAATTGCGGCGTAGAACCTGTTATTCCGCCGATGCGTGGCGGAACAGACGGTGTGGCGCTTACGGAAAAAGGGCTTCGTTGTCCAAATTTGGGAACAGGATCGTATAATCATCATGCAGTGAATGAATTTGCGAATATACAGCAGATGGATCGGTGTGTAGAATTGATACTGCGAATTATAGCGCGATTTGCAGCATTATAAAAAAGGTACATTAAGATTTTCATCTCCCCACTGTTTCATATGTTCAAAGACGGGAATAAAGCTTTTCCCCAAGTCAGTAAGGTTATATTCCACATGGGGAGGGACTTCTTTGTAATCATAGCGGCTAATAAATCCGTCTGCTTCCAGTTCCCGAAGCTGCTTTGTAAGACTTGATTCTGTAATATCGCCAATATGTCTGCGAAGTTCCCCGAAGCGGTGTACATCCCGAAAAGCAATGTAATAAATGATTTCGATTTTCCATTTACCGCCTAAAATTTTTTGTATAGTAGAAACTGTTTTGCAGCGCTCAACAGCCAATGTACTTTTTTTCATCTAATCACTCCTCTTTGGTGCAGTATAACACACGTTTTCTTGTAAATCAATGTATCATCCATAACACAGGTACTACAAAAAAGTACAGTACTTGTAAAAACATTGTACAAAAGTATAATTAGTATGAGTATACCGTTATGGCAAAAAAATACCAGCAATGAGGGAAGGAGATGTGTTTATGCACTATACAGGAACAATTTGGCGGCCGCCCTATGAAGCGGAATCTCTTCTGATTGAGGTGACAGCGGGATGTACGCATCACAGATGTAAGTTTTGTACGTTGTATAATGATTTGCCGTTTAAATTCAAAATGTCCCCTATGGAGGATATTGAATGTGATCTGCAGGAGGTAAAAAGAGCAGTTAAAGGCTTAAGAGGCAGGCGTATAGACCGGGTGTTTCTGACGGGAGCCAATCCATTTGTTTTGTCCTATGACAAATTAGTTGCAATTGCAGAGTTAATTCAAAAATATCTTCCGTCCGTAAGGTCTATTGGCTCATTTGCGAGGATTACAGATATTACTTCTAAGTCAGATGGGGAGCTTGCCAAACTGCGGGCGTTAGGATATGATGGCCTGACGATAGGGATAGAAACGGGCGATGATGAGGCACTACAGTTTATGAACAAGGGATATACCTCTGCAGATATCATAGAGCAGTGTCAAAGATTAGATGCAGCGGATATACATTACAATTTCTTTTATCTGGTAAGTATTTCCGGGGCAGGCCGCGGGGAGATCGGTGCAAGATTGACGGCTGATATATGTAACCAGATACATCCTACGCTCATCGGTGCAAATATGCTTACGATTTATCCTGATTCTGAGCTTTATGAAGAAATACAGCGTGGGAACTGGCGGGAAGAAGGAGAACTGGAAAAATACAAAGAGATACGGACACTCATTGAAAATTTGCAGATACCTACAATCTTTGCGGCAATGGGGGCTTCCAATGCGTATCAGTTTCATGGACAATTGCCGAAAGACAGGAAAAAGCTGTTGTCATTTCTTGATAAAATCATTGAAAATGTCAGTGAAGAAGAATTGCAGCAGTATAGAAAAAGTGTCTATCATCTGTAAGCGGAATATCCTGCGGATTTACCATTATGTGTAGAGAGCTATATAGGAATAAGATTAAATAAATTACATAAAAACAGGGAGTAACCTTTCGGCTGCTCCCAATACAAAGAACGTATAAGTACATACCATTGCATCACTGATATCATCATCTCTCAGCATTCTTTCAGCTTACTATAATAGGACTCGCTCGTATAGAGCGCTGCCGCCGGGTTATGCCCCATCACCCGGTCTTTTGCCACCAGGGTTGTCACCAATGCCTCCGAGTATTTATAAAACAGGCTGTCATGCCCGACGCAAAGGCCCATGACTATATTCAGGTCCGTCTTTTCTTTGTTCAGTATCTTCGCCTGCATCACCGGATTGCACATATTCACTCCCACATCGCAGCATTCATCGCCAATCCCTACTTCGGCCTTAGGAACCGCGCCCACTTTGCATGCCGCGCCATACACTTCAAAGCCGTGAGCCGTAAGGATATCTGTCAGAATCCTCGTCTCGCGTATAAGGCCTACGCAAGTTGCGATTCCCAGCTTTTTGAAACCCATCCTCTTTGCAAACTCAATAATCTCCTGCACCCTGCACCACTTCATATAGCCTTCATGCTCTACCTGAGCGGCTGTCTGCATGACTTTTAGATTATTTCCTTCATCATAGGTTCGCATCGTCTCTTCCTTGAATGATTCGTCCATGTTCACCGTCAGGCAAAATGACGGATAAGATTTGTCCATGGCATTGCAGTTTGTGACGGCGCAGTAGGCGCATGACAGTTTTTTATCCTGTGTTTGTTTCTCATTTCCACTCATTTTCAATTTCCCCCTCCATTCCTGTATGACTACTTTCATTATATACTATCTGAAACCAATGTCCACCGATATTATGGATGGGGCAATCAATTTTTTCTTTGGTTTCTCAGTCTTACTCCTGCATTTTTCGCCTCTTGCAATCATTCTGCGCCGGGCCGTCGATCAGATGCCCCTCACGGTCAAACCGGGAACCGTGGCAAGGGCAGTCATAGCTTTCCTCATCCGGATTCCACTCAAGCCGGCATCCCATATGAGGGCAGTTTTCCGTAATATTCTTATTGCCGCAAGGCAGAATGTGTTTCGTCAGCCCTTTCACCGTATGCGCGCCATGTATCGCCAGTTTCTTCGCGGCCTGTGCCGTAAAATGTCTCTGGGGCGAAAAAATATCCGCTTCCGGGCACTCCTGCCCGCCAATCATTGCCGTCAGGACGCGGGCGCTCACCATCGACGTAGTCATGCCCCATTTTCCAAAGCCTGTCGCCACGTACCAATTGGGTTTTCGGGCGGAAAACCTTCCGATATAGGGCAGCCCGTCCAGTGTCATGCAGTCCTGCGCCGACCATTTAAGCACCTCACGGCATCCCGGATAGATTTCCTGCGCCCTGGCGCGGAGCGCCCCGTACCTGCATCCCCCGCCCGGCGTATTCCCCTGATTCAGCCCCGTCCGGTGGCTGCCGCCGCCAAGCAGCAGTAAATTACCGCAGGTGCGAAAAGACAGCCCGTCCGGGTCGATTCCAAGGTACATGCCCTCTGGTCTCTTCGCCCCTTCCAGCGCCGTTACATAGCTCCTCTCCTGATACATTCTGGCAAAATAATATCCCGGCACATTGACAAATGGAAAATGTGCGGCAAATACAATATGCCCTGCCGTTACAGTTCCCCTTGCCGTCTTTACCTTTGTGCCCTCGACCTTCAGAACTTTCGTCTGTTCGTATACTTCTGTTTCCTCCGCAATTGCTGCCAAGAATTTAAGAGGATGGAATCTCGCCTGGTCTTCAAACTTTGTCACTCCTGCCACCCGAAAAGGCAACTCGCACTCTGTTTCAAAAGCTGCCCTGATTCCCGGCTCTGGCGGTCTCTGTCCGTCAAGGTATCATATAGCGGTTTTCCTAAATGCTTATCAGCACGAAAAAGGAACGCCGTATCAGGCGTTCCATAGTCTGTAAAAATAAAACCATCTGTTTTAAAGCTCTTAATAGTTTTCTGCGTGTACCTCAAAGTATGCCTGCGGATGGGCGCATGTCGGGCAGATTTCCGGTGCGTTTGTTCCTACTACAATGTGTCCGCAGTTGCGGCACTCCCATACCTTGACTTCGCTCTTTTTAAATACCTCCGCCTGCTCTACATTCTTAAGCAGCGCGCGGTAACGCTCCTCATGATGTTTTTCGATTGCAGCCACCAGGCGGAATTTTTCTGCCAGCTCAGGGAATCCCTCCTCCTCGGCGGTTTTTGCAAATCCCTCATACATATCTGTCCATTCAAAGTTCTCTCCCTCAGCCGCCGCCGCAAGGTTCTGAGATGTATTTCCAATGCCCGCCAGCTCCTTGAACCACATCTTGGCATGTTCCTTCTCATTGTCCGCTGTTTTGAGGAAAAGCGCCGCAATCTGCTCAAATCCTTCTTTTTTTGCCGCGGAGGCAAAATATGTATATTTGTTCCTTGCCTGGGATTCGCCTGCAAATGCTGCCTCCAGGTTCTTTTCTGTCTGCGTTCCAGCATACTTGTTGCTCATAGTGTTATCCTCCTGATTTTCATTAATTTATATCATTACATCCTGGGGATGCAAAGAATGCTCCTAAAAAATACTCCTAAATAGTGACTTTCTCAAAGTCAGATGCAGGGTGCTTGCACAGCGGGCAGATAAAATCATCCGGCAACGTTTCACCCTCATAGGTATATCCGCATACGGAGCAGCGCCATGCAATTTTTCCCGCGTTTCCGGTTTTCTGAGGCTTTGGCTTTATCTCTGACTGGTAATATGCATACGTTGCGGATGCCGCATCAGAGAGAACCTCCATATCATCCACCGCAGCTATAAATAACATATGGCTCCCCAGGTCAACCGTCTGCTCTACAGATGCGCTGATGTAAGCATTTGTTCCTGCCGTAACATAGAAAATCCCGTTGGCGCCGCGCCTGCAGTCCGAAAAATCCGCAAATTTATCCGCATCCCTGCCAGACTGGAATCCAAAACGGCGGAACGTATCGAAACTGGCAGTCTCGCTGAGGACGGAGATGTTAAACTTTTTACTCTTCTGGATCATCTCCTGAGTGAAATTAGACTTATTCACCGCAATACTGATCCTGTTCGGCTCACTGGTGACCTGAACTGCAGTATTGATAATGCACCCGTTATCTTTCCCTTCATGTGCTGATGTAAGCACAAATAAACCATAACTCATCTTATACATTGCTTTTTTATCCATAGCGGCACCTCCTGATTCGTTCCTGTGTCCCTGCACACAGCCTGCATTTTTATTATGTTCCAATCCTTATCCCTGGGCAAATGGACTCCCGCCTTCTTTTTCCCTGCACGAAGGGCATAGATAATATACTTTCAGATCATAGTACAAAAAATCTCTTCCTACCATCTCGCTCAGGGGAGCCGTCAAATCGTCAAATGAAATATCCGCCAGCCGCCCGCAGCGCTGGCACACCAGATGGTCATGCCGTACTGCGCGGTCATATCTGTCCGGCATATTTTCAACAGATATCTTGCGGATCAGGCCGGCATCCCACAGTTTATTCACATTATTATATACCGTCGCGATAACTACGCCCGGATATTTTTCTTTGAGTTCCGCGAATATCTGTTCAACGGTCAAATGCTCCATAGATGCGGTAATAATGTGATATATTTCTTTTTCATACTTTGTCATATTCACACCACCCGTATATCCAATAATTGGAATTATTCTAAATATTTTTTATTTATTCTAATTATATTTCCAGATTTTGTCAAGTGCAATCTGACATTTTATATGTTTTTAAAATGTTCCAGTCCCTCGCGAAACTGCTGAATCCATCGCAATTCTGCCTCGCACATAATGACATAATTGTCGTAGAGCATTTCCCAGACAAAATGCTCCTGTTCCGATCTGTTGGGAAAGTTTTTTTCACGGCGTTTTTCTTCTCTGTGCATGGCTAACTGCTGTATCATAATTTTTTCATAGAGAAACGGGGAATCCTGCATCACTCGTTTCACATTATATCCTGTAAGTGGTTTCCTACTTGTGTTCCTTTGCTCACTGAGGGTATAATATATTGATAAAATGGAGGCTGGTCTTGAAAAGTTTTCGGAAAAGAAAATAGCGGAAACAATAAGTAATTCAAGCAGAAATATGGAAAATATGAAACGTACACCAATCAAGTTAAATATAGAAACATACCCTGAGACGGTGGCAGAATACATGAAGGATTCTGTAATTTACGATAGCAGTTGTTCGCCGCAGGCAAAAGTTATTTTTATCAACAAGGATGAAGGTTATTTTTTAAAAGAAGCTGCTAAGGGGACGTTAAAGACAGAAGCATTGATGACCGCATATATGCATTCTCTGAAATTGTCTGAAGAAGTGCTGTATTATGGTACGTCACACGGAAAAGATTATATGTTGAGCAGGAGAATTCAAGGAGAAGATTGTACTTATCCGGCTTATTTGGCAGAGCCGAAGAAACTTTGCGATCTCATAGCTTTGCTGCTCCGAAAATTGCATGAAATAGATGGGAAAGCCTGCCCGGTGCAGGATAGAATCGGGACATATGTGGAGTCGGTAAAACATGGACTGGATAAGAGCAGTTATGAATCGGATTTGTTCAAAGGGATTTGGGAATTTAACTCTTTTTCAGATGCAAAACGAGCAGCAGAAGAGGGAATACCGCTGTTAAAAAAGGAAGTGCTCATTCATGGTGATTATTGCCTGCCCAATATCATTCTGAATAACAGGAAATTCTCTGGCTATATTGATTTGGACTGCGGCGGGATTGGAGACCGGCATATTGATGTTTTATGGGGGATTTGGACGCTGAATTATAATCTTGGAACAATCGAGTACACGAATCGTTTTATTGATGCTTACGGAAGAGATATGATTGAACCGGAAAAACTGCGGATGATTGCAGCGATGGAGATGATTGGCGGGTGATGAGGATTCAAAATTGAAGATTTCCTGACTCTTGCGGAACACATCACTGCGGGATGTCTTAAATACCCCGGAAACACTGAAATTTCAGTGTTTCCGGAGTATATCTGTCAGATGGCGGCAGTGTAACACATTTGTAACGTTAATTTACCCTCTTCTCATCGTCGGCTTTATATTCAAAAAAATCAAAGTCCGCATAGTGCTTGTGCTTTACTCTGTCTGCACAGGTAAGCCCTACAAAGGTTCCGGTAAATTCTCCATACATGCAATATTCATCTGAAAATTTTGTTGTGTCAAAATTCTCGCCGATCCTCTGATACTTTTTCCCGTCATAGCTCCATTCGAACCAGGAACGCCGCCCTTCTATATTTAAGCGGAGATAGACGGGTACATCGTCCACCGGGATTCTCGTATTTAAAAGTTCGTGTTTCCGTCCGTTTTCCAGATGGATGATGGACAGGGCGCTCTGTCCCAGTGTTTCGCTCCGGTATTTTCTGAGATTGATATAGTTCATGTTGTCGTAATACATAATCAGCCCTGCGCTGTGCTGGTGGATTTCCGGCAGGAATTCCATCTTTGTTGTGACTGTGGCGTATACGCTTGTGAGCTTTCGCGCTAGGATGCTTACTTTGTTTAATGACGTCCGGGATTCCTGGCCGCGTATTCTTACATATCCAGGCCTTGCCTTTACGTCGGCGAAACGGTGGGGCATGATTCTGGGGGCATAATACTGGGAACCGAGTTTCCCGGAATCGAAGTCGTCGAAGTCGGGAATCCCGGGGCATTTATATTCGGGGAGCCTGCTTTCCTCTACATACTCTTTTGCCAGATTGCCGCCGCCGTACATACGGAGCCAGCCGTCTTTTGTCCATTCCATTTTCTGTATGGCGGTCTCTCTCCCAAGGGTGCACCGCAGTTCCGGCACAAAGGGCCTGGCGCAAAGGTGCAGCAGGTAGACTTCTCCGAGCTGGGTTTCCACATAACTTCCATGGCCGCATTTTTGGAGGGGAGCCTCAGGGTTAAAGTATTTGGGTTTCAGGTGATCCGGGTCGTGGCGCTCAAAGGATTCTCCCGGCGCGGAGGTGACGATGGGGTTTGAGGGATCTTTCTCGTACGGCCCCCAGACGTTGGCTGACTTTCCCATAGTCACGCAGTGGTTGTAGCCTGTGCCGCCTTCCGCGCACATAATATAATAAAAGCCGCCGTGTTTGGTCAGATGGGGCGCCTCAATGCATCCCCGGTCTGTGCCGCCGCTCCAGATATGCCTTGGGTAGCCGACGATTTCCTTATCCTTCGGGGAATACTCTACCATGCAGATAGAGCCTGGCTTTTCATAGCCCTCCCTCGTTTCCCACTCCAGGGAGACGATATATTTTCTACCGTCATCGTCATGGAGGATGGACGCGTCGAACCCGGATGAATGAATGTACACAGGTTCGCTCCATGGGCCTTTGATGTCTTTTGCCGTGATCAGGTAATTGTCCACATCAAAATATCTTGCGTTCATGGAATTCATCACGCCGTATATGACGTAAAATAAATCCTCATCCTCGCAGTAGGTCAGGCATGGTGCCCAGATTCCTTTGGCGGAGGGAAGTTTTTTTAGGTCTGTCTCAGTATCGTCGGTCAGTACGTGGGTGTATAGCTCCCAGTTTTTTAAATCCTTTGAATGGTATACCGGGATTCCCGGCATCCATTCAAAAGAAGATACTGCTGCATAATAATCATCACCCTTCCGGCAGATGCATGGGTCGGGGTTAAAGCCTTTAAATAGGGGGTTCTTAATCATTTGCTGCTCCTTTATTTCCTGTATTTTCCTTCTGCAAGGTCTTTTACAACTTTGTCATAATGTTTGTCGAGGTCGAAGAAAATCATGCATACGACGCAGAGTGCGGAAGTGACGGCAGGAATCCAGGCAAAGGATGTAGTGATGGCAGTCAGCGCGGCTGCTCCCTGCACCTCTTTTGCAGCGTCGAAAGCCCCTACTGCAAGCACCCATCCGAGCGCTGCCGTTCCAAGTCCGGAGCCTATCTTAAAGCAGAAGGAGGAGGCTGCGTTTCCCATGCCTGCCACGCTGAATCCGGCGTTCCACTCGCCGTATGTAATGGCGTCCTGGAGGCATCCGAACATGGTGGCTCCGGCGCATCCAAGGCCGATTCCCTTGATTACGGAGGTGGCGCAGATAAAATTATAGTTGGTGTTGAAACCTGACAGGACAAGGCCGGCTGCCACGATTGCCATACCTGCCATATTGAGGTTGCGCTTGCTTACTTTTTTCATGATAAACGGCGTGATGAACAGCGTTACGATCTGGGCGCCGGACAGGAGGTTTGCAACCATGGCGTACTGGTTTTCATTGCCCATATTGTATTTCGTAAAGTACAGCGCCGAGCCGAAAAAGCTTGACATCATGAAGAACATGGAAAACAGGTTTAAAGACATCAGAATCCAGTATTTATTGTTCAGCAGGGCTTTTAATCCTTTTGCGAAGGAGACGGTCTCTTTCGCTGCGCCGCTCTCTTTCGCGGTTACCCGCTCGGAGCAGGTAAAGAAGGTAAACATGTTCAATGCGACGAATACGACCATCAGGATTGCGACGGTGATTGTCCAGCCTTTCTGTGTATATGCATCTCCTCCGCCGAAGAATCCGGTCATTTTCAGAACGACGGTGTTGATGGTCATGGTTCCGGCCGTGGAAAGGAGGTTTCGGAAGTTTCCGAGAAGTCCCCGCTCGTACTGATTGGTGGTTATAAGTCCCTGGAGCGTGGCGTAAGGCACGTTTACTCCGGTGTAAAAAATGGTCGATACCAGGTTGTAGGTGAGGAACATGTAGGCAATCTGCGCTTTGCCGACAAATGACGAAGGCACGCTGAACATCAGTATCGTACATACTGCTAGCGGAACGCAGAGCCTTGCAATCCACGGGCGGGCTTTCCCGTATTTTGTGTCGGTGTGGTCTACGATATAGCCCATGATCAGGTCTGATACGCCGTCGAAGATTTTTGAGACGGCGATGACAGATGCCGCGGCTGCTGCGCTTGCCCCGATTACGTTTGTATAATACACTAATAAAAATGCGCTGATTGCGGAGTACACAAGGTTTGCCGCGTAATCTCCCACGCCGTATCCAAAACGCTCAAGAAACGATAATTTTGCATTAGAACTCATATCTTTTTTCATTTTTATATCCATTCCTTTCGCTTCGCTCAAGGCACAAAACGCAATGAAAATGGTTTGCCTGAGCGTATTTTTTTCTTTATAATTCTTCTTATAGGGAACTCGGTATACTACAAATCACGGGGAGGTGAGTGGGCTGTCCGGCCTGCCGGATGACCGTATTTTTATATGTGTAGGCTGTCTTTTCAGGCACAAATAAGTGTGACTCTGAGCACGAAATCTTATCTCTGTTTAAACAACTTCGTTTATGGCTTAGACAGCCAGTCAATGCCGTTTCCCCCTATAATCTTTGTCGAACCCCTATGGTTCTGAAAGGAGTCCCTATGGCTTTAAAAATCGTGTACAAAATCTGCTGTGGCATTGATGTCCACAAGACTTTTGTAGTGGCCTGTATCGCCTCTACCAATCAGAAAGGCGTCACCACTTATGAGAGCCACCGTTTTTCGACCTACACGAAAGGTCTGAAGGATTTGTTACAATGGCTTCTCCAAAGAAACTGCAAGGATGTCTGTATGGAATCCACTGGTAAATACTGGATCCCTGTTTACAACATCTTGGAAAATGATTGTACGATTGTCCTTGCCCATCCGAAATATGTTAAGGCTATCCGTGGAAAAAAGACTGACAAGAAAGATGCCAAATGGATTGCTGACCTGTTCAAGCATGATCTTGTTGCCGGAAGCTTTATGCCGCCCGCTGACATCCGCCAGCTTCGCGACCTTATGCGCTACCGTTTCAAACTGACCTGCTTTAAATCAAGTGAAAAGAACCGCTTGCAGAACTGTCTCACGGTTTCCAATATCCAGTTGGGAAACGTTGTTTCGGACACCTTCGGCAAATCTGCCCAGGCGATACTGGATAAACTTTTGGAAAATCCCGCAGATACTTCCTTTGACCTTGAACCTCTCGTTTACAAAAGTTTGAAAAAGAAACTCCCTGAACTCCGTGATGCCATTGACGGCTATATCACACCGGAACAGGCTGGTAAACTGAAAGTAATCAAAGCTCACTATGAAGACCTTGAATCCCGGAAAGCAGAGCTTGAAGAACTCATTCATGCGCTCGCCGCTCCCTATCAGCAGGAACTTGCCATTCTCCAAACCGCTCCTGGTATCAGCAGTGATTTCACCGCCATCGGAATCATTTCCGAAATCGGTACCAATATGGAGGCTTTTCCTTCGGCGAAACACTTATGCTCATGGGCCGGTCTTACGCCGACCAACAATGAAAGCGCAGGGAAGAAAAAATCTGTCCGGGTCTCCAAAGCCGGATGCTACATTAAGCCGCTTCTGGTACAGTGCGCGAACGCTGTTGTCAAAAGCAAAAAGCATCCTGAAATTCGCAACCGCTACCTCCGTATCAAGAAACGCCGCGGCCACAAGAAAGCAATCATTGCCATAGCAAGAATGCTTCTGACTGCATTATACCACATGTTGAAGAACGGAGAAAACTATAACGCAGAACTTTATCGAAAATCCGACCTGCCTCCGGCAGACCGTGAAATCACGGTTGAGCAGGCAATCATTATAGCAAGGAATCAAGGTTATAAAGTCAAGTCAGCAACTGCATAACCTTAACATTCTTAATATTCAATTTTTAAAGCGGCCACCGAAAGATGGCTTATTTGTTGTGTGATTCAGGTAATGGATACCCTCTACTTCTCATTTTCAATCTTCTTTTCTCCTTTAATTGTTTTCCGGAAACCATCCGAAGTCTACGCACCTTCCGAAATCCCAGCTGTCCCATCCCACCCATCCGGGGGTGTTCACTGTGTCGGTGAGGAGCTTATAGCTCCAGTAAAAATAGCCGCTCCCTGCGTTCCATGCCGCTAACTGGGCTTTTGCAACGGCCTGGTAGATTTCTTTTTTCTGCTCTGCGTTTAGGCTTTCCACCGACATGCCTTCCTGGCCGTTAAGGACGCTCTGCCCGCCTTTTGTATCGCACCCTGCGGCAAAGGAGTTGAACAGGCACCACTCGCCGCATATTACGGGGAAATATTCCTGCATCTTGCGGATTTCGTCTTCGTATTGTTTTTTTATGTAGCTTACATATTCTTCGACGGTCTGCCCGCAGCCGTCCATCTCTGCGAACATCAGGTATTGGTGGGTGTCAAGCACTACGTTTTTGTATTTTTCTTCCGGCATGAAGTCTTTCCATGAGCTGAGATTAAATGCGTCGTGGATGACGATGTATTTTTCTTCAGGCAGATATTTCCGGATTCTGTCGTAGGCATTAAGATAAAACTGACGGATGAATTCCATCGTATTCGGGCCGCTCCCTTCGGCTTTTTTCGGGTCGGCTGCAGGATATCTTTCCGGTACGTTCATCATTTCCCACATATTGTCAAGAATTGGCTCGTTGATGACTTCGATTCCCCAAAGCCCTTTTCTGGCGCCGTATCTTTCTGCCAGCCGTTCCAGCACATGGAGTACGAATTCTACCTCCTCCGGCTGCTTTGACCATTTGCATACGCCACTGATGCCTCCGTTGTCAAAGCCGTTCTGGCTGTCCGGGGCCGTGTGCAGGTCGATGAGAATCTGTAGGCCGTATTTTTCCGCCCAGTTAAAAGCTTTGTCTAATTCCGCGATGCATCCGATAAAGGGAGGGCGGTCTCCGAAGATAAAGTAGGGAACCGGGATGCGTACTGCCTCCATGCCCATGGCCCTGATTCTGACGAAGTCGCCTTCTGTGATGTATTCTGCCCGGTGGATTTTGATACGTGCCTCGTACACTTCTTTTGAAAGCTGTGTCGGGAGGTAATATTCATCCTCCGCTGTTGTCCCGTCGAATAATGCCGGGGACATCCATTTTTCTAACACCAGCCAGTTACCTAAGTTTACGCCTTTTACATGCATTTTCTTTTCTTCCTTTCTTTTAGCCGCTGCCGTTCTGTCTGTTTTGTAAGTTCAGTATAAAAGAGCGGGCCGCCTTTCTATATCATTTCTCACGGGTTATTGTTATGTTTCTCAGGTAAATGTGATATACTGTAGGAAAAGGAGAGGGGGTAAAGGAGGATGAATTACGAATATCTGATGAAACATATTTCCTACCGCCTGCATACGGTTGTCAGAAGGTATACGGCGGAATTTATTTACATAGACAGCTTTTGCGGGCGGATGGGGTTTCAGGATTGCTTTACTGCGGATGAGCTGAAGGATTTTTTTACTTCCCGGAAAGATATATCTTTTGAATGCCCAGTGATCATGTCCTTTAACGGCCGGTTTTTGTACGTCCTTGTGCCTGGTGAAAAGTACCAGTTTATCATTGGGCCGGCGCGGTTTTCGGAGGAGGTGTATCTGCGCTGGAAGACAGAGGTGCAGAAGGTGGATGAGGCGTGGCTTGAGACGGTTCCGGCATGCGGATTTAAGGAGCTGGCGGCTGATGTGCTGCTGGCGTTTAACATTTGCCGGGAGGAGCTGCTGGATGAGAGCGGGCTGCTGACGGCAAATTGCATCAGGCAGGAGACGGACGATGAGCTCAGGGCGCATTTTTCTGAGCTTGTATTTGAAAACAGGGAGCATGGCAGGCGGCATAACCCTTATGACCAGGAATTCCGGGAATGTGCCAGCATTGAGCAGGGGGATTTGGAACAGCTTAAGACGGCGATTAAGGAAGACTATCTTGGGGAGTATGGAACGTTAGCGAAAAATCCGATCCGCCACACGAGGAATCTTGGAATTGTCGTCGTCACTCTTGCGAGCCGCGCGGCGATCCGGGGCGGGCTGCCTTACGAGATTGCCTATACGCTCAGTGATTCTACTATACAGAAGTTGGAGGAATGCAGCGATATTCCTACGCTTTTTCACATTTTTCGTTCGGCAGAGTTTCAGTACGCCCAGATGGTGAAGGATTTGAATGAACAGAAGGCGGGGATGGACGGAAAGGATAAAAATCCGCATATCAACCGGTGTAAGGACTATATCTTTTCTCATCTGCATGATAAAATTTGCGTGCAGGATATTGCGGATGAGCTGGGGCTCAATGCGAATTATCTCTCGGAGCTGTTTCATCAGTGCGAAAAAATCTCCCTGACGGATTTTATCCGCAGGGAGAAGATGAATCTGGTGAAGAATCTGCTTATTTATTCTCGGTATTCCTGCAGTGAGATTGCGACTTATCTGGGGTATTCCTCCCAGAGCCACATGGGAAAGCAGTTTAAGGAATGTATGGGGATGACGCCGAACCAGTACCGCAGGGTGTATGGGGTGAGGGAGTTCGATGTGTGATCTGTTAATTTAGTTTCCCGCTTGAGCTTATGGAAACTTTCAGTTTCCTGCTCAGTTTGTTCATCTTTTTGATGAGCTGTTTTTTCTCGCTCCCAGACAAAATGCGGGGCTGGAAGTCGTTGGTCTTTTTGTGGGACGAGAGGGAGCAGGGGATGATTTTCGCATTGTTTTCTGGTTGGAGTTTTCCGCCTTTTATGGAAAATTTCTGCTGAAAGATCATCGTGTCTTTGTCTTTCGGATTGCTGTTGCCGCCAAAACAAAAGTTGCCGAGGCTGTATACGATGTAGCGCCCGTTGTATTTTTCGATGCCCTGAAGTACATGGGGATGATGGCCGAGTACCAGCGAGGCTCCGCAGTCGATGGCGTAGTGCCCGAGGGATTTCTGCTTTGTGTTGGGGTAGTATTTGCGCTCGACGCCCCAGTGAAAGCTTACGACAATAATTTTTGCTTTATTTTTCTTTGCCTGTACAATTCCTGATCTTATCTGGCTTTTTGTGATTCTCTCCAATGCGTTGAACCCTAAGAATGCCATCTTGACATCGTTTACTGTCTGGTAGCTGATAACAGTACTGCGGCAGTAGCCGATGTTATTTTTCCTCAGGGTGCTCTGTGTGTCGGTAAGGGAAGACTTGCCGTAGTCTTTTGAGTGGTTGTTGGCAAGGTTCACTACTTCCACAGATCCTTTTTTCAGTATGGATACGTATTTTTTCGGGCCTTTGAAGGTAAATGTCTTTCTGGCCCGTTTTTTATTGGACGTAAGCGTTCCCTCGAAATTGACGATAGTGATGTCGTCCTGTGAAAAGATTGGACTTACTTTTTTCAGGAAGTAACGGTCGCCCTTTTTCTTGTAATATTTGTTGAAGTTATGGCTGTATCTGGAGTCTATGCCAAGGGTGCAGTCTCCTGCTGCGCTGAGAGTGATGAAGGTGGTTTCGCTTTCGGCTGCGGAGGGGGTCAGCTCCGTTTCCGGCGCTGCCCCGCCGGCAGACAGGCTGTCCATTTCACCGTCCGCCTTGCAATCTGTCTCGTCGGCAGGGAGTTTGGCAGAGGGCGCGTCTTCTGCAAGGGTATTTTCCTCCGCAAAGCTTTCTTCGGAGGAATCATCGCCGGAGGAGGTGTCTGCGGAAGAATCATTATCGGGGGCAGTATTGCCGCCGGAAGAGCCATCGCCTGCGGAATCTGTATTGGCGTTATCCTTATCGGAAGAGCTGCCGTCGGGAGCCGTCTCGTCAGAAGAATCGTTTTCGTCCATATCGCCTGGGGATGTATCGCTTGCAGATGAAAAATTTCCAGGGCTTTCCAGGTCGGCGCTGCTTTGCGCCGGGTATTCGCCGGCATGTGCGGTCATGGCAATGTCCAGACAGAGCGAAAGGATGAGCAGCAGGGATAAAAAAGTCTTTTTGGCTGAGTGTGCGTTCATGGGAACCTCCTGTGTAAAGTTATTTTTCATTATTGTATCATACCCTTTGTTCACTGAGGGTAGAATTGTTTGCGTAGGGCTAAGATTCTTAGAGAAATTTTAAGAAATATAATGTGGCGCGGCCGTCTGATATGTGTTACACTAAAGTCCAGAGCATTATATTTCTAAATTTTCTTCCGGCAGATATCCGCAAGCGGATGCCTTTCTATCATTTCTGATTTTTAGAGATTTCCAATGCCTGATTCCATTAATTTATTACAATCTTACAGAGAGGAGTTTTGTGTTTATGAAGAACAAGCTGCAGATGCATTTCCCTATGATACGGACAAGGGGAGAGATTATGGCAATTATTGAGGACAGTGAACGACTGAAAAGGATGTTTTATCACTGGACAGAGGAGCAAAGGCAGGAATTTCTTGATTTTTGCACTGGGGTCAGGGGCGTGAAGACCATGTATGATTTTATCAGTAAGGAGGTCTTGAACCCGGAGTATAACCCGGAGCGGGTGGACGAGCTTTTGTCGCTGCTCCTTAAGCAGAAGGTGCGTGTCGTTGAGGTGCTGCCTAATGACAGCACGAGGATTGCGGATGAGATGTCATTAGTCATTATGGACATCGTGGTACAGCTAAAGGACGGCAGCATCGCCAATCTTGAGATTCAGAAGATTGGGTATAAATTCCCGGGGGAGCGGAGCGCATGCTACTCTGCTGACCTGCTGCTCAGGCAATATAAGAGAGTCCGCAGCAAGCGGAAGAAAAAGTTTGTTTACAAAGATATCAAACAAGTATTTACAATCGTATTATTCGAACAGAGCCCGTCGGCATTTCATCAGTTTCCTGACACATACCTTCACTATTTTGAACAGAGATCCAATACCGGGATTGAGATAGAACTTCTTCAGAAATATATATTTATTTCTCTTGACATCTTCCGGAGAATCCAGCAGAATAAAAACAACAGGATAGAGAACAGGCTGGAGGCATGGCTTTCTTTTCTGTGTATGGACGGGCCGGATGCAGTCATTTCCATCATAGAGAAGTATCCGGATTTTAAAGCCATGTATGGGCAGATTTATGACATCTGCCAGAATGTTGAAGGGGTGATGGATATGTTTTCAAAAGAACTGCGGGAATTGGACCGGAACACGGTACAATTGATGATTGATGAGATGCAGGAGGAGCTGAATCAGAAGAAACAGGAAGTAGAGGAGAAAAGGAAGGAGCTTACGCAGGCGAACCAGGAGCTAGAGCAGACTACGCAGGAGCTTACGCAGGCGAACCAGGAGCTTACGCAAGCGAACCAGGAGCTAGAGCAGACTACGCAGGAGCTTACGCAAGCGAACCAGGAGCTTACGCAAACCAAGCAGGGCTATCAGGACGCCCTTGCCCGGATTGCAGAGTTGGAAAACAAATTGAAAAGTGTATAGGGCATAATCTGTTTTGACGAAAAAAAGAGAACCGGAAGGTAAATTGGAAGTTTGAAATTTTACCTTCATGGTTCTTTTTTATGTGATTTTTTCTTTCCCACTGACTTTATAATACCATAAAAACGCCCAAAATTCAAGGCTTGTAATGGTTTGGGCAGGGTGGTATAATCAGTTTTCAAAAATATCAGGGAGGGATGCATGTGTACGCAAATAAGGACTGGATGGTTTTATTTCAGCAGCAGAATCAGCTTGGCAAATTGATGGAAACGAACCAGGCGGCGGAAAAATATGGGCTTATTCTGAGTGAGCAGGATGCCGCGCTGATTTTAGAAGGGCGAAGGGAATCTCTGCGGAAACAGGAAAGGGTGGAGTTCGGCGGGGGAATCGTGCCGAAGATCATCTATGAGTTTTGTGATTCCCGGTATATCCGCCAGGACAACTATGTGGAGACGCTGATAAGGCTGCAGGATATTTTTTATCTGTTCAAGAATGAGATGCGAGATGAGATTACGGATGATGAACTTCTGCATTTTATGAAGGAGCAGTTTGAGGATATCTGCTTTGGGGATCTGGAATATCTGGAGAGCACATGCCTTGCCAACTTCGCGCAGGCAGTTCGGGCGGGCTATGACGGGCACAGAAGTTCGGGAGGCTATGGGGAATATGAGCAATTCGATGAAGTGAAACGGTGGGATTATGAGCTGTATCTTGAAACGCTGAGAGAGCTTTTGTGGAGGTGAAAGGATGACTGGATTGGGAAGGGGCGAAGACAGGCCGCCAATGTACGGCATGGAGGAGCTTGTACCGCTGGTAGGAAAGCTGGCGGACAGATATAATGGCTATGAGGACACATCTGTAACGTATGAGAAGGCGCAGCAGCTTATGGGGGCTGTATTGTACTGCATCCGGGAGGCGATGTGGGCGGGAGGCAATGCTATGGCCTCAAGGGAGAAGGTGCCGGCGCAGCAAATGTACGAGGCAGGGCTTAAGGCTGTGGAGGAAAAGGTGAAAAAGGCATTAGAGATATATAATGAGATGATGCCGGAATTTGACAGCTACGGGAACCGCTGTCTGTATGACACTTTTGTTAAAGGCCTGCCGGAATTTTTTAAGTGGTACGACATGCGTTTTTATCCGCAGGATACGATCCTGACGCTGGATTATCCGCTCCTTAAGGATATTTCAGGTTATACGGGGATTGACGCGGTCTATGAGTTTATCGTGTGCATCAAGAAGGAACAGCATTTTTTAAAGAAATTTTCCAGAGATTATGTGATCGGGCTGCTGCGTGAATACTGCGGGGAATATGAGGAGATGGTAGAAAATCTCAGTGAGATCGTTATGCGAATGCGGCGGCAGCCTGATAATATAGTGGATTGAGCCGCCGCTTAAAAACATATCATAAAACTATGCCAGATACGGCATGACTGCCTCGCACACAAATACTACCGCGCAGCAAAGAGCGGCAATCCCCAGCATATTCATCCCTTTCCAGGATGCAATAATTCCTGCAACCAGGGCAAGGATTCCTGCAATTGGAATCTGAGGAGCGGCGATGATTGCGGGAAATGTCATAACCGCAAGCGTCACATACGGCACGTAATATAAAAATGACCGGATAAACTGATTTTTGATCTTTCCCCGGATCAGCGTAAGAGGCAGCACGCGGATCAGGCAGGATACTGCCGCTGCCACGAATATGTAAAGATAGATGCTATGGGTCATGGTTAACGTACCTCCTTAGTAGTATCTGGGGCATCGGCGATGCATTCTTCGCCCTCTTCTTCATCCTTCGCCGGGAACAGGTAAGCTGCGACTCCGGCAATGATTACTGTCAGCAGGCTGATTTTCATGCTGTCAGACATATGGTCGAAGAGAGGTATCTTGGATACTGTGAAACTGATGAGGAAACTTGCAGCTACAACTCCGCCTACTACCCGGTTGGCTTTGGATGCAGGGATGATGATCGCGATAAACATGCCGTAGAGGGCGACGCTTAAGGCGCTCACCGCCGATGCAGGCAGGATATTGCCTGCCACTACCCCGATGCCGGTTCCAGCGGCCCAGCTTGGCAGCGCAATTGCCATGGCGCCGTAGTTATAGTAAGGATTTAAAGCGCCGGTTCTTCCGATGCTGATGCCGAATATCTCGTCTGTGACGCCAAAACCTACTAAAAAACGGTGTAGCTGAGAAGTCTTTGGGCTAAACTTCTGGCTCAGCGCGCAGCTCATCAGCATATAGCGGATATTTGTGACAAGGATGACGAATGCCATCTCCAGATAAGGGGCATTTGCCATAATAACGGTAAATTCCGCGTACTCTCCCGCGGAAGCGTGATTTAACAGGCTGGATAAAAATCCCTGGAAAGGGTTGAGTCCGGCCTTTTTTGCGACGATTCCCAGGGAAAAGGCTACGGAAAAGTAGCCAAGGGCGATGGGGATGCCGTCGCGTATTCCATTGATAAAAGCATTTTTGTTTCGGTTCATCTGATTCGTAACTCCAAAGTGTAATGAATAAAAGGCAACAAGGCGGCGGGGAAAATATAGATGACCCCAAACAGCCATTAATTAGTATACTACAGCGGGACTTGTATGGGAAGAAGGAAGTTGCGGAATATTTTTAGGGAATAAGTGGTGGGATAGATTGGTTTAACTAATCCTTGCGCCGCAGGAAGTATTTTTTTATAATGGGAATAGTAAAAATGGAGAAATAATAAGAGAGGGGGATTTCAGCAGTGATTTTGAGTGCTAGTCGGAGGACGGATATTCCAAACTATTATTCAGAATGGTTTTTTAATCGGATAAAGGAAGGCTATGCGTATGTGAGAAATCCTATGAATCCCCGGCAGATCAGCGAGATTCCCCTGACGCCTGATGTGGTTGACTGTATTGTGTTCTGGACGAAGAACCCTGCGCAGATGATGGCAAGACTCGGTGAGCTTTTGGCGTATAACTATTATTTTCAATTTACCTTGACCGGATACGGGAAGGATATAGAGCGGGGTGTGCCGCATAAAAAAGAGAGGATGCTCCCTATATTCAGGGAGCTGTCGAATATGATTGGGAAAGAGCGGGTAATCTGGCGGTACGATCCGATTATTATAAATGACAAATATACCACAGAATATCAAATCAGCGCTTTCAGGCAGATTGCACAGGCGCTTGACGGTTTTACGGAGAAAGTGGTGATCAGCTTTGTGGACATCTACAGCAAGATAAAGAAAAATATGGAGAGGATACATGCCGCAGAGCTGACCGCCGGGGAGAGGGTTTCGCTAGCTTCAAGACTGGCGGAGATTGCCGGAAAGCACCATATGACCATCGCTGCATGTGCGGAAGAGATGGATTTGCAGTCGGCAGGGATTGAGAGGAATTGTTGTATAGATTTACAGCTTATCGAAAGGCTTATTGGATATCCGCTGAAAGCTTCGAAGGATAAGAATCAGAGGAAAGAATGCGGTTGCGCAGAGAGTATTGATATCGGCGTGTACAATACCTGTCTTAACGGGTGTCTGTACTGCTATGCGAACTACAGCGAACAGAGCGTCGCGTCGGCAGTCAGGGCTTATGATGCGGATTCGCCGCTGCTGTGCGGACAAGTGATGCCGGAGGAGACAGTCAAATTGCGGGCCGTTCGTTCGTTGAAAGTAAGCAGATAATCAGGCGGCAGAAAAGGCAGAGATTACGGGACAAAAAGGACGGTGGCAAGTGATGACGATACAGATTGTAGAGGATGACAGGGCGCTGAGTGACGGGATTATGCTGGCACTTAAGGAACCGGGGTTGGAATTCATACAGGACGTGACGGTGAAAGCGGCGGCGGAATCTTTTGGGGATAAGTGCCCGGAGCTTATCATTCTGGATGTGAACCTGCCGGACGGCAGCGGCTATGATTATCTTAAGTGGGTGAGGGAGCGCTCAAAGCTTCCGGTACTTATGCTTACAGCCAACGATATGGAGATGGATGAAGTCATGGGACTTACGCTTGGCGCGGATGATTACATGACAAAGCCTTTCAGTCTGGCGGTACTTCGTGCAAGGATTCAGGCGTTGATGCGGCGGACAAAGGGTCAGAGCGGAAGTGTCTATGAGGAAGATAAGTTTTGCTTTGATTTCGGAAGGCTTATCTTTACCCGGGAGGGAAAGGAGCTTTCGTTGAGTGTGAATGAACAGCGGCTTCTAAGTCTTTTTGTGGAAAACAGGGGGAGAGTGCTGACGAGAAATATTCTGATAGACAGGCTGTGGAGCGATGGCGGAGAATATGTGGATGAAAATGCACTTTCCGTCACAGTGAACCGTCTAAGGAGTAAACTTGAGGATAAAAAAGGCGGCGTTTCCTATATTCAGACCGTATACAGACAGGGGTATATGTGGAAAAAGGAGGGCGGTTCATGTTCGGACAAAGAACTTTAGACCGGCTGGACCGGATGTTGGATGAGGCGATAGCGGGGACATTTAAAGAATCAGATTATGACGAGTCCAAACTATCTAAGGTGGAAAGCAAGTGGAAGCATTTTTTGTCGGCATCCGCATTATCCAGGGAAAATGTGGAAAAGGAGAAGGACAGAGTCAAGGAGCTGGTATCTGACATCTCCCACCAGACGAAGACACCCATGGCGAATATCCGCTTATATACAGAACTTTTAAAGGAGCGGCTGGAAGCTGCCCAGCCCTATGCAGAGAAGGACAGGCAGGAGAACCTTCGCCTGCTGGCAGAGATAGACAGGCAGGCTGAGAAGCTCGGATTTCTGATTCAGTCGTTGACAAAGATGTCCAGACTTGAGAGCAACATCGTGGAGGTCAGGCCGAAGCAGTTGTATGTGTCGGAGCTGATAGATACGGTTGTTCAGGACATATTACCCAAGGCGGGGAAAAAGAATCTGGAAGTGGTGAATACTTATACCGGCTCCGGGATGGCGTATTATGATATGAAGTGGACAAAGGAGGCGCTGGGGAATATTGTGGATAATGCGGTGAAATATTCTCCCTGCGGCAGCAGAGTGCTCCTGTCGGTGACAGAATATAAGCTGTATACGGCTATATCGGTGAAGGATTTCGGCGCAGGAATCCGGGAAGAGGATACGGCGAAGATATTCCGGAGGTTCTACCGTACGGAGGATGTGCACGATGAGGACGGTGTGGGAATCGGGCTGTATCTTGCCAGAGAAATCGTCAGAAGGGAAAACGGATATATTAAAGTGAAGTCAAAGCCGGGGCAGGGTGCAGAATTTATGATGTATCTGTCGAGGAGAGAGTTCTAGAGCGTGTTTGAAAATTCATTCACGCGGACAGTATTAATTCTTTCACATCTGTTAGATTTCGGAAAGCTTACGGTAAGAACAGGGTGATACAATGGGGACAGTAAAGAGTGCTGTCCTTTTTTATATAAGTATCTTCCTGCTTTTGCGGGGCATTCTATAATGGGCAGCGGAAGGGAGTTTTCATGAAAGTTTTAAGAACAATTAATTTGAAAAAATATTACGGAAGCGGTGACAATCAGGTAAAAGCGCTGGACGGCATAAATCTGGAGGCGGAGCGGGGAGAATTTGTCGCAATCGTGGGAACGAGCGGCAGCGGGAAATCGACGCTTCTCCATATGCTGGGAGGCTTAGACAGGCCCACGTCCGGGCAGATTTATGTGGACGATAAGGATATTTTGGAGCTTAAGAATGATGCGCTGTGCATATTCCGCAGAAGAAAAATCGGTTTCGTGTTTCAGAGCTACAACCTGGTGCCGGTGCTCAATGGTTATGAAAATATCGTACTGCCTATAGAGCTTGACGGGAATACGGTGGATAAGGCGTATGTGGACAGGATTATAGATATTCTGGGGCTTAGGGATAAGTTGTTAAGCCTTCCAAGTCAGTTGTCCGGCGGGCAGCAGCAAAGAGTGGCGATTGCCAGGGCGCTTGCTACTAAGCCGGCGATTCTCCTTGCGGATGAGCCTACCGGGAATCTGGATTCGAAAACAAGCCAGGATGTTCTGGGACTTCTTAAAGTGACCGGAGAAAAGTTCGGGCAGACAATCATTATGATTACCCACAATGAGGAGATCGCCCAGTTGGCAGACCGGATCATCCGAATCGAGGACGGGAAGATTCTGGAAGGCGGTGACAGGGATGAATAAGATTAAGAATCAAGGTGTTATCAACCGGATTGCGGACCGGACAAGGAAAGCCGGAAAGAGCCGGAATATTATTGCGGTTCTTGCGATTGCCCTGACGACGGTCCTTTTCACTTCGCTGTTTACCGTGGGCGGCAGTATTATAGCAAAACAGCAGGAATCGACGATGCGGCAGGTGGGCGGAAGTTCCCACGCGGGTTTCAAGTATCTGACGAAAAAGGAGTACGACATCGTAAAGAAGGATAAGAGGCTTAAGGAAGTCTCTTATCGTATCGTAGTTGCAGAGGCAGTGAATAAAGAGCTGCTCAAGCTCCGGACGGAGGTCAGCTTTTATGAGGATTTAGACGCAAAGTTCTCCTTCTGCTACCCGGAGACCGGACGTATGCCCCAGAAGGAAGATGAGATTGTAACCAGCGATTTGGTGTTAGAGCAGCTTGGAGTACCTTGCAGAATCGGCGAGAAAGTGACTTTGGAGCTTAAGATTAATGAAAAAGAGACGGTTAAGAAGACATTTACCCTGTGCGGATATTTTAAAGGGGATACCATATCGCAGTCTCAGGTTGCAGCGGTGTCTGAGGAATATGCGCATAAAGTGGCTCCGACACCAAAGACTTCTGCTATGGAGATGAATATCGATGCGTCGGATTACGCGGGAAGAATCATGGCGGATTTCAACTTTAAGAGCAGTTTTAATCTGGAAAAGCAGGTTGCGGAGCTTAAAAAGCGCTGTGGGTTCCCCGAGGAGGCATATGAGGGGCTTAATTGGGCATATATGGGCGAAGATGTGGATATAGAGACGATGGGTCTGATTGGGTTGATTCTTTTTGTGATCATTGCGTCGGGCTACCTGATCATCTACAATATTTTTTATATCAATGTATACCGTGATATACAGTACTACGGGCTTCTTAAAACAATCGGGACGACGGGAAGGCAGCTTCGGAAAGTTGTATACCGTCAGGCGTATATGCTGTCTCTGTACGGGATTCCTGTGGGAATACTTATCGGATTGGCGGTAGGAAAGCTTTTGCTTCCGGTAATTATGAACCAGATTAATTTTGCCGGGACGATAGATACGGAGGTAGAGCTGAATGTATGGGTATTTGCCGGGGCAGCAGTATTTTCCTTTATTACCGTGAACATAAGTTGTATCAAGCCCTGCCGGATTGCATCGAAGGTATCGCCGATTGAGGCGGTCAGATATACAGAAGGGGCGGAGGCAGTCAGGGAGAAACAAAGCGGTCGGGGGAAAAGACAAGCTCAGGGGAAAAAGACCAGACGGGTAAGCCCCAGGGCGATGGCCTGTCAGAATATTTGCAGAAGCCGCAAAAAAGTTGTTATCGTCGTGGCGTCCCTCTCTCTGTCTTTGATTTTGCTTAACAGCATCTACAGTCTGATTCTAGGATTTGATATGGACAAATTCGTGGCAAGTATGACAGTCAGTGATTTTTCTGTGGCGGACGCAACTCTTGACAATATGTCTGTTGATTATAATGCTATCGTGACGGAAGGCGTGACGAAAGAATTTTTAGAAAGTCTCAGGGCTCAGAGAGGCGTGGAAGAGGTTGGAAATATCTATATGAAAGACATTAGCCCGATATTTTCGGACGAAGCTTTTGGGTTGATAGAGAAACGAATCATTCAGAATCCAAAGGTAAAAGAAGAGTATGACAGGATTATGGGTCTGGCGGAGGATATGCCGAGTATAGAGGAGTACTGCAAAGAACCGGGGATTGACGGCAAAGTGTACGGAATCGGAAAGATGGTCATGGACCGGTTAGAGAATCCGGAGGGAACGCTTGATTGGGAGAAATTCTCCACGGGAAAATACGTAATCGCGACCCGGTATGGAATGGGTGAGACAGACAAGGTCAATTTCTTTGAACAGGGAGAGAAGGTTACGGTGGCCAATGAGGAGGGGAAAATGCGGGAGTATGAGGTGCTTGCAGTCGCGGATATGCCTGCCGCGTGCGGCTTCCAGCATTTAGGAATGTTCAACTGCGACTATATACTGCCGGAGGAAGAGTATCTGGATCTGATGGGAGCGAGCCTGCCTATGCGGACACTTTTTAATGTGGATAAGGAGCATGAAGAGAAGATGGAAGCGTGGATGGCAAAATATTGCGGGGAGGTAAATGAGGAGCTTACCTATACATCCAAAGCAAGTATCGTTAAACAGTTCGATTCCCAGAAAGAGATGTATGCTCTGGTGGGCGGTCTGTTAGCGCTTATCCTGGCGATGATTGGAATCCTCAACTTTATTAACACGATGGTGACCTCAGTGTTGTCAAGGAAACAGGAATTTGCCATGATGGAAGCTGTGGGGATGACAGGAAGCCAGCTAAAGGCCATGCTTTGTTATGAGGGTGGATATTATGCAGTTTACACGGCTGTGTGTGCAGTTGTCCTAAGTGCTGTCATGAGCGCGACAGGGGTGAAGCATTTAGGGGAAAGTTTCTTTTTCTTCACCTGGAAGCTTACTGTGACGCCGGTACTTTTATGCATTCCGATTGTGATGATCGTGGTGCTTTCGGTGCCTGCGGCGTGTTATCGGAGTATGGATAAAGTCAGCGTAGTAGAGCGGATGAGAAGGGTAGAGTGATTTGTGCAATTTATAATATTTTTTGTCGTTTTATAAGGATTTTCTAACAGTTTTTCATATTGATTTTAAAAGCCTTTCTGATTAAAATTATTGCTGGATTTTATGAAGGGGGCTTTTTTATGAGTATAGCATTTTGTATACCGTTTATCGGGATTTTGCTTTGTATTGCGGTGATGCCGCTTGTAAAGGGAGAATGGTGGGAGAGCCATCAGCCGCTGGTCGCAGGGTTCTGGTCGCTGCTTCTTGTGATTCCCTTCGGAATTGTGTTTGGGGCAGGTGAGGCGGCCGAAATCGTACTGGAATGTATCATCGGAGACTATCTTCCTTTTATCGTGTTGTTGTTCGGGCTGTTCTGCGTGTCGGGAAATATTACACTGGAGGGGGATCTGGCCGGTTCGCCCAGGGTCAATATTATCCTGCTTACGATAGGGACGCTGCTCTCTAGCCTGATAGGGACGACCGGGTCCAGTATGTTGATGGTTCGTCCGGTTCTTAAGATGAATTCCTGGAGAAGACATAGAAAACACATCATGGTATTTTTCATTTTTCTTGTGTCTAATATCGGAGGGTGTCTTACTCCGATTGGTGACCCGCCGCTTCTGATGGGGTTCTCCAGGGGAGTGCCCTTTTCCTGGAGCCTGCATTTGTTCCCGATTTTGATATTTAACATGGCGGTACTTTTGTTTATCTTCTACTGGGTCGACCGGAAGAAATATTGCCGGGAGATTGCCAGAGGGCGTGTCCCGGATATCAGCAAGCCCGGCACAAGAATATCCATCAGCGGGCTGCACAATCTGCTCTTTGTTGTGATGATTGTTGCCGCGGTTATCTTAAGCGGAGTGCTGCCGGACCTTCCGGCATTTAAGACGGCGGAGGGAGCTGTGAAGGGGCTCCATATCTACGGCGAGGTGACATTGACTTATCCGGCGGTGATAGAGATGGCGATTATCCTTCTGGCGGCGTTTCTGTCATTTAAGACGACAAATGCAGAGATTCGCA
This sequence comes from Lachnospiraceae bacterium MD308, assembly GCA_000403475.2. Taxonomy (GTDB): domain Bacteria; phylum Bacillota; class Clostridia; order Lachnospirales; family Lachnospiraceae; genus MD308. The sequence goes on along the minus strand of KE159795.1, from coordinate 1,979,973 downwards.
AGAGGAACCATTTTACCTGGGGAGCTATTAAAGAGGTTGCAGTGCTGTTTGCCGGAATCTTTATTACGATGCAGCCGGCGCTGATACTGCTCAAAAGTGTAGGCGGAAGTCTCGGACTTACAGAACCGGTGCAGATGTTCTGGGTGACAGGCGCGCTTTCAAGCTTTCTTGACAATACGCCGACGTATCTCGTGTTCCTGACCACTTCTGGGGCGATGGACTACGCGCAGGGAATTGCGACCACTCTTGGGAAGATTCCGGTGGGAATGCTGACAGCTATTTCCTGCGGTGCGGTATTTATGGGGGCGAACACATATATTGGAAATGCGCCTAACTTTATGGTAAAGGCGATTTCTGATGAGAACGGTATCCATATGCCGTCATTCTTTGGATATATTCTGTGGTCACTGTGTATACTGGTTCCGGTATTTTTGCTGGATACACTTATATTTTTCTTGTAGGGAGGTATGTTCGATGGTTTGCACTCAGGAAGAACTTCGTTCATCGAAAAGCGATGAAAAGGAACTCCGCATACTGGCGGAGCGGATCTATGATCTGGATACAAGGGTATATGAAAATCTCGGGTCCTCCCTTGGGCGGGTATTTACGAAGGACAGAGACAGATGTGTGGACGAGCTTGTGTGGGAGATGCTTGCCCGCAATCAGGGGCATATTGTGCGAAGCGATCTGGCGCTGATCAGCAATATGGCACGTACTGTCGGCGACCGCCGGGTGAAAAAAGAGCTGATGATCGAGTACGATAAGATTCTCACGGAGGTCACAAGCCTTCCTACCAGCTTTGCAGAGGGAGATGTGTTAAACGAGCAGAGGTCGAGACTTAATAAGACCAGCCTCCACAACCGTTTTTCAGAAAATGACCATACGGTTATCTGTATCGGGCGAACCTTTGGCAGCGGCGGCAGTGAGATTGGATTTACACTGGCAGATAAGCTTCAGATTAATTATTATGACGCGGAAATCTTCAGCGAGGTGTTAAGACGTCTTGATGCGGAGCGGGACAATGTTAGTGATAAAGGCGGTTTCCCCTACACCCTTGACCAAGAGAATAAGGACAGATACGTGAATACCCGTCCGGCATTTGCTACGGAGCAGAAAGAGACACTTAGGCGGAGATTCAAAGATTTTGGACGTTACCATGGGTTGCCTAAAAAGGACGCGGTATTTTTTAATCAGAGTCAGCTTATCTGTGATATGGCGAAAAAAGAAGATTTTGTGGTTATGGGACGCTGCGCAGATGTGATTCTTGCCAATAATAATATTCCTCATATCAGTATCTACATCACTGCGCCTTTCGAGCAGCGGCTCAGGAGAGTAATGTCGGTGAATCCGGGATTGTCCGAGAAGAAGGCCAGGGAGATGCTAAAGAGGCTTGACAGGAAGCATGTGAAATATTTTAAATTTTATACCGGGCTTGAGTGGGGAAAGGCGATGAATTATGATCTTTGCGTGAACAGCGCAAGCTACGGGATTCAGGGTTCGGTGGATATGATACTTCGGATGTTTAAAGAAGAGTAGTGTAAGCCGGGGGATGTGGGGCAGGGCAATTTCGGAAGGAAAGAGTTGTCAAAAATCTTCTGGTATATAGTAAAAAGCCAGCAGCAGAGCGTTTGTTCTGCGAGCTGGCTTTATTGGCAGTATAGTTTTTATATTTTTTTTTCAAGCATCTCAGGATTAGACGCATATTTTAATAAGGTATCCTGACTGATTGTACCGGATCTATACAGATTAAGCAGTGAGTTATCCATAGATATCATGCCTTCTTTCGTAGAGGAGTATACAATTTCGTCAATTTCATGCACCTTATTGTCTCGGATCATATTGCGTATAGGGGGTGTAACAGTCATAATTTCAAGTGCAGGCGTCACACCGCCGTCCACAGTAGGAACAAGCTGCTGAGATACAACTGCGTTTAATGTTATGGATAACTGGACTGCAATTTGCCTTTGCTGGCTTGCCGGAAATACATCAATGATTCGGTCAATCGTGTTGGCAGCGCCGATGGTATGAAGTGAGGACAAAAGGAGATGGCCGGTTTCGGCAGCAGTCATGGCGATATTAATTATCTCATAATCGTACATTTCCCCGAGAAGTATGACATCAGGACTTTGGCGCAGAGCTGTGCGCAAAGCCAGTACATAGTTATCGGTATCTACACTGATCTCACGCTGGCTGACGATACTTTTGGCGTGTTTGTGCAGGAATTCCAATGGATCTTCCAAAGTAATTATATGCTTTTGCCGGGTTTGGTTAATGTGATTGACGATACATGCAAGTGTTGTGGACTTCCCGCTTCCGGCGGGGCCGGTGACAAGAACCATCCCTTTTTTGGAATCTCCCAGATGCATAATGTATTCCGGGATTCCCAGTGTCTTGAAATCAGGCAAATTGAAGGTAATAATACGGATAACAGCAGACAGCGCACCGCGCTGCTTATAAGCACTGACACGGAAACGGGACAGACCTTGTATTGCAAATGAAAAATCATCGTCTCCGATATCATACAGAATATCCAGATTCCTGTCTCCTGCATACTGGTAAATCTCTGTTAATAATAATTCTGTGTCCGGGGGGAAGAGGCGGTTGTCATTTGTACGTTTTATAATGCCGTCTTTCCGAAAAGAGACGGGAAGACCAGAGACGATAAATACATCGGAAGCCTTTTCTTCAATTGCCTTTTCTAAAATTGTTCGTAAATTCATATATCTCCTTATATAATGATTTATATTATGTTAATGCTGTTGTGCAGGCGTAAGTACCCGTGCGTAATCATTTTCATGTGTATCTGGAAGGCACTGGCACAACTATATACAGTATAGCACAAATTTTCGAAATAGCCCATTTTTTTGATTGTTTTCTTATATTTAAAAAAACTTGGTTAAGTAATAATTGATTATTGTCAGTATTTGTAATAAGATAGGAAAGGATGATATGATGAAGGAGTAATTATAGATTATGAGAAGAATACTGATGATGGTATTAAGAAACTGGTATTATGTGCCGTTTGCGTGGATAAAGCTGTGCTGGCGCGCTGCATATCCAGATAAATATACGGATTATGAGCATTTTGTGTTTCTCAGGGACATTACCCGCCGGGCAAATAAAGGGGGAAATGTGCATATCATCGTGACGGGCCGGGAGAATATTCCGAAGCAGGATGGATTCATGTATTTTCCGAATCATCAGGGACTTTATGATGTACTTGCGATGCTGGAGACAAGCCCTACGCCGTTTTCGGTAGTCGCTAAAAAGGAAGTGAAGGACATTCCGTTTTTAAAGCAGGTCTTGAGCTGTATGAGGGCGTTTCTTTTGGACCGGGAGAATGTACGGCAGGCGATGGGGGTCATTAACAACGTTTCGAAAGAGGTGGAAAAAGGGAGGAATTATCTGATATTCGCAGAAGGAACCCGCTCAAAGAAGGGAAATGAAACGCTGGAGTTTAAGAGTGGGTCGTTTAAATCCGCGACGAAGGCCAAATGTCCGGTAGTACCGGTAGTTCTTGTCGATTCGTTCAAACCTTTTGATATCAGCAGCCTGGCTCCGGTTGATGTACAGGTGCATATCCTTAAGCCGCTTTATTATGAGGATTATAAAGAGATGAAGACGAGGGAGCTGGCAGCATGTGTAAAGGCAAGGATTGATGAGAAAATGAAAGAGATAATTACGGAAAAAGGGATTGACAATAAGCGTAAGCTTTAGTATAATACCGTTGTTGGAGAAATACTCAAGAGGCTGAAGAGGCGCCCCTGCTAAGGGTGTAGGTCGGGTGACCGGCGCGAGGGTTCAAATCCCTCTTTCTCCGCTCAATAGATTTTAAAGAAACCTTGACATTCTGCCGGGGTTTCTTTTTTGGTTCATTGAGGGCAAGAAACATTGAGAAAACTCTTGACGAGACAGGCGTTTTTTCCTATAATAATAGCGCAAAGAAAAAAACGCTGACGAAGACAGTAGGCTATATCTAAACGGCACAGCGAACCGGGGAGGGTGGAAGCCCGGTGCAAGTAGGATATATCTGAATATCACTTCCGAGTTGCGGTTTCCGAACAGTTAAAGAATCAGCATTAGTAGGAACCGACGGAGTCCCGCCGTTATGTGGGAGACATATGACAGTATGTTTAGGTGGTTGATAAACGAAAGCGCAGCTTTTGTCCTATACAGGGCAAAAGCTTTTTTTGTTACTGTTTGTAACGTTTTTTTGCACAAACATTATTTTTTAAGAAGGAGGAGTACAATGTACAAGAAAGTTTCGACAGACTTGAATTTTGTAGACAGAGAAAAAGCTGTCTTAAAATTCTGGGAGGACAATAAGATCTTTGAGAAGAGTATGGAAGAAAAAGACGGCAACGATATCTATACGTTTTACGACGGGCCGCCGACAGCTAACGGCAAGCCGCATATCGGACATGTGCTGACCCGCGTAATCAAAGATATGATTCCAAGATACCGCACTATGAAGGGATATCAGGTGCCGAGAAAGGCAGGCTGGGATACTCACGGTCTTCCAGTGGAGCTTGAGGTGGAGAAAGCACTTGGGCTTGACGGGAAGGAGCAGATTGAGGAGTACGGCTTAGAGCCATTTATTGACAAATGTAAGGAAAGCGTCTGGAAATACAAGGGCATGTGGGAGGATTTCTCCGGCACTGTAGGATTCTGGGCGGATATGGACAATCCGTATGTAACCTATCACAACGACTATATCGAGTCTGAATGGTGGGCGCTCAAGAGAATCTGGGACAAGGGTCTGCTCTATAAGGGCTTTAAGATTGTTCCTTACTGCCCGCGCTGCGGTACGCCCCTTTCGGCCCAGGAAGTAGCGCAGGGGTATAAGGATGTGAAGGAGCGCTCTGCAATTGTGCGGTTTAAGGCTGCGGGAGAAGATGCCTATATTCTTGCGTGGACGACTACGCCGTGGACGCTGCCTTCGAACTTAGGGTTGTGTGTGAACCCGGAGGAGACTTATGCGAAAGTAAAGTGTATTGATGGTTATACCTACTATATGGCGGAGGCGCTTCTTGATACTGTGCTTTCTCCGCTGGCCAAAGAAGGGGAGAAAGCCTATGAAGTGCTTGAGACTTATACCGGAAAAGAATTAGAGTATAAGGAATATGAGCCGCTTTACCAGTGTGCGGCGGACGGTATCGCGAACCAGCACAAGAAGGCGTTTTATGTGACTTGCGATGATTATGTAACACTGACGGATGGTACGGGAGTCGTACACATCGCGCCTGCATTTGGTGAGGACGACGCAAAGGTATGCCGCAAGTATGATATGCCTTTCGTACAGCTTGTGGATGAGAAGGGAAATATGGCGCAGTCTACGCCATTTGCCGGATTATTCGTAAAGAAGGCTGACCCGGAGGTTCTTAAAGATCTGGAGAGACGAGGCCTGCTTTTTTCGGCGCCGAACTTCGAACACAGCTATCCTCATTGCTGGAGATGCGATACGCCGCTTATCTACTATGCCCGCGAATCATGGTTTATCAAGATGACGGACGTAAAGGAAGACCTGATTGCTAATAACAACACAATTAACTGGATTCCGGAGAGCATCGGAAAAGGCCGTTTTGGCGACTGGCTGGAGAATGTACAGGACTGGGGCATCAGCCGGAACCGATACTGGGGTACGCCGCTTAATATCTGGGAGTGTGAATGCGGTCACCAGCACTCTGTCGGAAGCATCGAGGAATTAAAGTCGATGTCCGATAATTGTCCGGAAGATATCGAGCTTCACCGTCCGTATATCGACGGGGTGACCATCCGCTGTCCGAAGTGCGGCAAGGAGATGCGCCGGGTGCCGGAGGTGATTGACTGCTGGTTTGACTCTGGGGCGATGCCCTTTGCGCAGCACCATTATCCTTTTGAGAATCAGGACGTATTTGAGCAGCAGTTCCCGGCGGACTTTATCTCTGAGGCGGTGGATCAGACAAGAGGATGGTTCTACTCGCTGCTTGCGATCTCCACGCTGATTTTCAACAAGGCTCCGTATAAGAACGTTATCGTACTGGGCCATGTGCAGGATGAGAAAGGCCAGAAGATGAGCAAATCCAAAGGGAATGCAGTAGATCCGTTTAATGCGTTAGAAGAATTCGGTGCGGATGCCATTCGCTGGTATTTCTACGTGAACAGTGCACCGTGGCTGCCTAACCGTTTTCACGATAAGGCGGTAGTGGAAGGACAGAGAAAGTTCATGGGTACGTTGTGGAACACTTATGCATTTTTCGTGCTGTACGCGAATATTGATAATTTTGACGCAACAAAATATTCGTTAGAATACGATAAATTGTCCGTAATGGATAAATGGCTTCTCTCCAAGCTGAATACTTTGGTAAAAGATGTGGACGCTGACCTGAATGATTACCGGATTCCGGAGGCTGCAAGGGCGCTGCAGGATTTTGTGGATGATATGAGCAACTGGTATGTCAGAAGAAGCCGGGAGCGTTTCTGGGCGAAGGGTATGGAGCAGGATAAGATCAATGCTTACATGACGCTTTACACAGCCCTTGTGGTATGCAGCAAGGCGGCGGCTCCGCTCATCCCGTTCATGACGGAAGATATTTACCAGAATCTGGTTAAAAGCATTGATGAAAATGCGCCGGAGAGTATTCACTTATGTAAATTCCCGGCGGTGACGGAATCATTCATCGACAAGGAATTAGAGGCGAACATGGACAATGTGCTCAAGCTTGTCGTTATGGGCCGCGCCTGCAGGAATACGGCGAATATCAAGAACCGGCAGCCGATTGGACAGATGTATGTAAAAGCAGAGTTTGAGCTTCCGAAGTTCTATGAGGATATCGTTGCGGACGAATTGAATGTGAAAACTGTAACATTTACACAAGAAGTAAGAGATTTCACATCTTATTCTTTTAAACCTCAACTAAAGACAGTGGGCCCGAAATATGGTAAAATGTTAGGCGGAATCAAAGTAGCGCTCACAGAAATCGACGGCAATGCAGCGATGGATGAGCTGAACGCGGAAGGCGCATTGAAGCTTAATGTGAACGGGCAGGAGGTTACGCTGTTCAGGGAGGATCTTTTGATTGAATCTGCGCAGACGGAAGGCTATGTATCGGAGAATGACAACGGAATTACGGTTGTACTGGATACAAATCTGTCAGAGGAGCTTTTAGAGGAAGGCTTCGTACGTGAGATTATCAGCAAGGTTCAGACGATGCGTAAAGAGGCTGGCTTTGAGGTGATGGATAAGATCTTCGTTACTTACGAGGGAACCGAGAAGGCCGGAGAGGTATTTGCCGGCAATGCAGCAGTAATCGGCGAGGAGACACTGGCTGTTTCTGTTGAAGGGAAAACTCCGGCGGGATACGTGAAGGAGTGGAAGATTAACGGAGAAAAAGTTACACTTGGTGTAGAAAGGATTTAAGCAGATGAATGCAAGATTTAGCAAATCAATATTTAAGAGAGATGTGCAGGAGAATGTAAAAAGATTATTCCGCAAGGAATTAGACGAAGCAAATCCGCAGGAAAAGTATCAGGCGGTATCCTACGCAGTGAAAGAAGCAATCATTGATGATTGGATTGCAACACAGAGACAATATGACCAGGATGACCCGAAGATCGTATACTATATGTCGATGGAATTTTTGATGGGCCGTGCCCTTGGAAATAACCTGATTAATATGACGGCATATAAAGAGGTAGAGGAAGCGCTTAATGAGCTTGGTATCGACCTCAATATGCTTGAGGATGAGGAGCCGGACCCGGCTCTTGGAAATGGCGGACTGGGACGTCTGGCTGCATGCTTTCTTGATTCTCTGGCGTCTCTTGGATATGCGGCTTACGGCTGCGGTATCCGTTACCGTTATGGTATGTTCAAGCAGAAGATTAAGGACGGTTATCAGGTAGAAGCGCCGGATAACTGGCTGAAAAACGGAAATCCCTTCGAGCTGCGCAGACCCGAGTATGCCAAGGAGATTCGCTTCGGCGGCAATATCCGCGTAGAGTACGACGAGACAGGAAAGACTATATTCAAGCAGGAAAATTATGAGTCTGTACGCGCTGTTCCGTATGATTACCCGATTGTGGGCTACAACAACAATCAGGTGAATACACTTCGTATCTGGGACGCAGAGCCAATCGTAGATTTCCAACTTGAGTCCTTTGACCGGGGCGATTACCACAAGGCGGTAGAGCAGCAGAATCTTGCTAAGAATATCGTTGAGGTACTGTATCCCAATGATAACCACTACGCAGGAAAAGAGCTGCGTCTGAAACAGCAGTATTTCTTCGTATCTGCCAGTCTTCAGGCTGCAGTTGCAAAATATATGAGAAGTCATGACGATGTAAGGAAGCTTTATGAGAAGGCAACCTTCCAGATGAACGATACTCACCCGACTGTAGCGGTGGCAGAGTTGATGCGCATCCTTCTTGATGATTACCAGCTCGGATGGAATGAGGCGTGGGAGGTTACGACAAAAGCCTGCGCTTACACGAATCATACGATTATGGCAGAGGCTCTTGAGAAATGGCCGATTGACCTGTTCTCAAGACTGCTTCCGCGAGTTTACCAGATTATCCAGGAGATTGACCGCCGCTTTATCATTCAGGTACGTGAGATGTATCCGGGCGATGAGGAGAAGGTTAAGAAGATGGGAATCCTTCGCGACGGCCAGGTGAAGATGGCGCATCTTGCGATTGTAGCAGGATATTCGGTAAATGGTGTTGCAAGGCTTCACACAGAGATTCTTAAAAAGCGCGAGCTTAAGGACTTTTACGAGATGATGCCGGAGAAGTTCAACAACAAGACGAATGGTATTACCCAGAGACGTTTCCTTATGCATGGCAATCCGCTGCTGGCTGAATGGGTATCTAAGAAACTTTGTACCAGGGACTGGGTAACAGACCTTACGCTTATGGACGGTCTTAAGAAATACACAGAAGACTCCACTTCCCTCAAGGAATTCATGGCAATCAAGCACAAGAATAAAGAGCGCCTTGCAGCGTATATTATGGAGCATAACGGAATAGAGGTCGACCCGGAGTCTATCTTTGACGTACAGGTAAAGCGGCTTCATGAGTACAAGAGACAGCTTCTTAACATCCTGCATGTGATGTATCTGTATAATAAGATTAAGACACATCCGGAGATGAGCTTCTATCCAAGGACATTTATCTTCGGGGCGAAAGCTTCTGCCGGGTATATTCGTGCGAAGGAGATTATCAAGCTCATTAACTCTGTGGCAGATGTGGTGAATAATGACCGCAGTATCAATGGAAAGCTTAAAGTCGTATTTATCGAGGATTACCGCGTATCCATTGCAGAGTGGATATTTGCGGCAGCAGATGTGAGCGAGCAGATTTCTACTGCATCCAAAGAAGCTTCCGGTACAGGTAATATGAAGTTCATGCTGAACGGTGCTCCGACAATCGGAACGATGGACGGCGCTAACGTGGAGATTGTAGAAGAGGTCGGAGAGGAGAATGCATTTATCTTCGGTATGAGTTCTGACGAGGTTATGAGTTACGAGAAGAACGGCGGCTATAATCCGTACGACATCTACAACAATGATGAGGAGATTCGCCGCGTAGTGAACCAGCTTGTAGATGGAACTTATGCGGATGGCGATTCCGAGAGATACCGTGACCTGTACAACAGCCTGCTTGTAAGGAAAGGAAACGATAAGGCGGATATGTACTTTATCTTGAAGGATTTCCGCGCTTATGCAGAGGCGCAGGAGAAGGTAGAGGAAGCTTATAAGGATAAGGACAGATGGGCGAAGATGGCTCTACTTAATACTGCCTGCTGCGGCAAGTTCTCTTCTGACCGTACAATTGAAGAGTATGTGAATGATATCTGGAAATTAGATAAAATCAAAGTCGAGGTATAAAAGTGCCAACCCTCTCATACAGTAATGTATGGGAGGGTTTTTTATGCGACACAAATTCAAACAATTCGGGTATTACTTGATTATTATAGTGTTATTGCCGTATGTAATAACTGTGTTTATAAATGGTCCAAGCATCACCACGTCGTCTCATGTTGATGGGACATATGTGAAGGTTAAGCTGGATGAGAATCAGATGGCGGAAGATTCCGGCGGAGAAGGTAATGTAATCGAGCTTCCCATTGAGGACTATTGTATAGGAATCATTGCAAAGGAAGTGCTGCCGGAATACGAAAAAGAGATGCTAAAGGCACAGGCGGTTCTGGTGAGGACAGATGTTTACCGCAGAATCGAACAGGAAGGAAGCGATACGGTGCTTAATGAGCCTTTCTGGACACAAAAGCAGATGGAAAAAGCATGGGGGGTGACGAAATATTCCCGATATTATAATAAGCTTAGAAATGCGTGGCGTGATACCGAAGGGCAAGTACTTATGTATGAGGGAAAGCTTGCAAAAACTCCATTTTTCCGCTTGAGTAATGGGAGCACGAGAGATGGCAAGGAAGTACTGGGAGAAGAATATCCCTATCTTAAAATTATGGAATGTCCGATGGATATTGAGGCTGAGGAACAGATTCAGACAGTAACGATGGAAGATATGGACGCAGAGGTAAAGGAGTGTGATACCGCCGGATATGTACTCAGCGTTCAGGTGGGAAAAGAGGAAGTCAGCGGAGAGGAATTTCGAACTAATTATCATCTTGCGTCAAGCTGCTTCACTCTGCAGAAATATAACGGGAAGCTTCGGATTACAACGAGAGGAGTGGGACATGGTCTGGGGATGAGCCAGAATACGGCAAATCAGATGGCTAAAAACGGGAGGGAATACGAGGAAATACTGGAGGAATTCTTTGAAGATACGGATATGAAGGAGGTTACGGATATTGTATTGGCAGACCCCTCTAAGTAAAGTTTGATTTAATTACATTTATAAGAATAAGTCAGCCGCTATCTGGCAAAAATAAAGTCAGAGGTGGTGATAATAATGAATGAAAGGCAACAAACTCCAAGATTTAAGCCAAAACGAAAAAACAGAGGAGCGGCCGTAGCGGCGGTGCTGTGTTTTGTAGCAGCAATTGCAATTGTGGGAACATATACATTTAAAGACTACAGAGAATCACAGCGGGAAATCGAGCAGATGGAGCTGTCGCAGGCAAAAAAACAGGAGCCAAAGGATAAGGCAGAGGATTCAAAGCCGACAAACACGGATCTGATTATCAATGAGAAGGAAGAAACATTAGATAACATTGCGGAAGCTGCCGAGACGAAGGAGGCAGAAGAGGAGGAGGAAAGCAGCACAGAGAGTAAGACTGAGGATAGTTCTGAGCAGACAGCCGGACAGAGCAATGCGGTGAACTTCGCCAGTGACAGTAAGCTTCTTTGGCCGGTAGAGGGAACGCTCCTTATGAATTACAGCATGGACAAGACCGTGTATTTTTCGACACTGGATCAGTTCAAGTACAATCCTGCACTGGTGATTTCCGGGGAGAAAGGCGACCAGATTATATCTTCTGCTCCGGGGATTGTAAAGTCGATTGATAAGACAGCGGAGACGGGAACAACGATTAATGTTGATATCGGCGGAGGATACGAGCTGTTTTACGGACAGCTGAATGACGTTAAAGTTAAGACCGGAGATTACGTGGATAGTAAAACTGTACTTGGATATGTGGGAGATCCGACAATCTATTACAGCGTGGAAGGCTGCAATGTATATTTTGAGATGAGAAAAGATGGACAGCCGGTTAATCCGATGGATTTCTTGGTAGAGTAAAAGGCAGAATAAAATAACAGTCTGGTTGTAAGCCGGGCTGTTATTTTTTGTCTGATTATTTTATAATAGTAGCAGGCTTTAAAGCCGGTTTGAAAAGCGACACCGATAAGAGAGAGGAAAGATAGCGGGTGAGAGGATGAATTATACCTATATTGTGGAATGCAGGGATAAAAGTCTTTACACAGGCTGGACGACGGATCTTGAGAAGCGAATCGTAGCGCATAACGCAGGAAACGGTGCAAAATACACGAAAAGCCGTCGTCCGGTCAAGTTAGTCTATGCAGAAGAGCATGAGACAAAAAGTGATGCCATGAAAAGAGAATATGCTATAAAACGAATGACGCGTCAGGAGAAATTAAAGATAATCAAAAAGGGAAACATTATTCCCGATGCCCGAAGGATTAAAGTACAAATACATACATAACTACAAAATGACATGCACTGCCGCCCATGACAAACAGGTGAAAAATCTCATGACTGCCGAAGTTCTTATGCTTTAAGTTAAAAATCGGAAGCTTGAGCGCATATATAACGCCGCCTGCCGTATAGATGACGCCGCCTGCAAGGAGCCACAGGAAAGCGGCTGTTGACATGGAATTTAAAATCTGAGTAAATGCCAGGACGCAAGTCCAGCCCATGCCGATGTAGAGTACGGACGATACCCATCTTGGGCAGTAGACCCAAAAAGCCTTGATGAGAATTCCGATAATGGCAAAACTCCATACAATTGTCAGAAGGATAAGTCCCTTTTTATCGCCTAATACAAGAAGACAGATTGGAGTATAACTTCCGGCGATAAGTACGCTGATCATCATATGATCGATTTTTTTAAGAATCGTGTTTACTCTTTTCGAGCGGTTGAAAGTATGATAGGTGGTGCTTGCGGCATATAATAAAATCAGGCTCGCTGCATATATGATGATGGATACGAGATAAATGCGTCCCGGTTCGTGAGCGGCCTTGATAATAAGCGGAACTGCAGCGAATATAGCCATAAGCATACCTATAAAATGAGTGATGGCACTTCCAGGGTCTTTTACATAACGGTTGATAGTATCTGACATACGATACACCTCCTTGAATATATTATATAACGACATGTAGTTTTTAAAACTATATTATATATACACATATATTATACCCGAAAGAAAGAAAATGCAAGCATTAATTTTCATTTTAATGCTTGCATTTTTAACATACGTGTCAGTTTGTGTATGCTTTTATTGATTTTTAGAAGTATTTGCTGCTTTTTCTATTGCTTCCTCTTGCAGTTTGTCAAACATATCCATGCATTCTTCCACGGTGGCGCCATTCATAAGCTCACGTACGATGAGACAGGTATTTCCCCACTGTTCCATGTTCATGCTTGCGTTAGAACCCAATACATAGACATTTTCCTTGATACGGTCGTTCAGCGGCTCAAGGGCAGGAATGCAGTCAACTTCCACATTCTTTGAAGGAGAGATGACGTTGTTGGTCTTAGAGTATAGCTGGAGCGCCTCGTCAGAAAGGATAATATCAAGAACACTTAATGTATCATTCACATGTTCTGAACCTGCACAGACTCCATAACCGGTTATACATACGACGGGCATCTGTCCAAGCTTGCTGGGGAATCCAATAACCTGCAGGTTAAAGTCAAGTTTTCCGTAGGCAGTTTCTGCATTTGCTGCACCCCAGTAAGCCATTACAATAGGTGTTTTCTGAGCTAAAAAGTCGGGGCCTTCCCCTTCGATTGCTTCGTAAGTATAAGCAGCCTTTGCGTCAATGTAGCCTTTGTCAATCAGTTCTTTTAAATATTCAAAGCCAGGGCGCATATAATCACTGTATTTTGTCTCACCTTTATTGAGGGCGGCGATTTCGGCCTCCGTGTTTTCGCCGCTATATAGATCTGCAAAGGCCTGGGCGAAAACGAAGTTCTCTAACCACCAGCGGTTTGCGCCGATGGGCGTCTCAATACCATTTTCTTTAAATACCCTGCAGCATTCCATGAGCTCTTCCGGCGTGTTGGGCAGCTTGAGCTTATATTGATCAAACAGATCCTTGTTGACAAACAGTCCGTAGGCTACAACTTCCTGTGGAATGGCAACCAGCTTTCCGTCAATGGTATTAGCGGCTTTTACAACGTCTCTGAGATTTTTTGCACATTCAAGTCCGGACAAGTCTACCAGCCGGCCTTCTGAACCGGGAATCTGTATGGTGTCCGGATTCATGAGATAAAAATCGTCCATGTTGCTGCGGACACGGTCGAGCGTTACGTCGTCGTATGTCTTTTCCTGATAATTTTCCGCGGTATATGTTCTGTATTCTATGGTTAGCCCAAGCTCTTTTTCTGCCATTTGAATTGTCCGGTCAAAAGCGTTTCGCGCGGCATTGGTGGCATTAGGTTTGGACTTCTCCATAGGACCGAAAAGGTTGACTATTTTTTTCTCTTTTTTGTCATTTGATATGAGATTTTCAGTGGCATCTGGTTTTGTACTGCAGGCTGCCATACTAATTGTCATGATAGTAATCAGCAAAGCTGCTGATGTTCTTTGGAAATGTTTTGCTGCAATGCTTTTCATACCTTGTTCCTTTCTAATAATCTCTGTTTATTGATGATGACATATTGACTAACTGTTTTTTTCAGCAATTCCATATCAATTGGCTTTGCTATATGAACATCCATTCCAGCTTCTAAAGCGTCTTTTACATCCTCTGTAAAAGCGTTTGCTGTCATGGCAATAATCGGAATAGTCTTTGCATCTGCCCGTTCTAGTGCCCGAATATTTCTTGATGCATCATAACCATTCATAATCGGCATTTGAACATCCATCAGGATGGCGTCGAACTCGCCTGGAGTAGAATCTGCAAAGCGTTCCAATGCAAGAAGCCCATTTTCTTTGATTTCGCAAACGGCACCTTCCATATTCATTAGTTCTGAGAGAATCTCGGCGTTAATGTCATTGTCCTCTGCAACGAGGAAACGAAGACCGGAAAGGCAGTGGCTTTCATCTACTGCAGGCAGGGAGCTTTCGCTCAGGTGCGCAGTTCTCGTTTTGAGAAGTGCTTCCTTAAATGCAGATACAAAGAATGGCTTTGCAAGAAATCCAACATTATCCATAGAGTATGCTTCTTCTTGTACTTCGTCTCCGTCATAAGCGGTCAGAAACATGATGGGAACAGTTTCGGGAATGATTTTACGGAGTTTTCTTGCCGTCTCAACACCGTCTAATCCCGGCAGCTTCCAATCTAAAAGAATCACATCGTAATTAATAGCGTCTGTGGAGGAATGCTGCACCATCTTGAGGCCTTCCTCTCCGGATAGAGCAATGTCCACTTGAATGCCTGTATCCTTCATAAGTGTCTGGATGCTCCTGCCGATTTCTATATCGTCATCCACTGCAAGAATCCGGGAATAGCCGCTGGTTGCCCAGAACTGTTCATCAGACTGTTCGCTGGGGATGCGCAATTCCAAATCCACTATAAAAAGGCTGCCTTTATCGACTTGGCTTGAAACATTTATCGTTCCGCCCATTAGTTCCACGATATTTTTTGTAATTGCCATACCAAGACCCGTACCCTGGACTTTGTTGGTAGTGCTGTTTTCTGCCCGGGTAAATGCGTCAAATATCGTTTTTAAGTATTCAGGCGTCATGCCGTATCCGTCGTCTTCGACTTCAATCCGGATATGTTCATATTGGTTGGAACGCTGCTCAAGACCGATAATCCGAAACCAGATATTGCCGCATTCCGGTGTATATTTTACCGCGTTGGAAAGCAGGTTGATCAGAATCTGGTTGATTCTGGTCTCATCGCCTATTAAGTATTCGTGCTGGATATCAGTCACGGATACATAGAAGTTTTGAGCCTTTTCCTTTGCCATGGGGCGGATGATGGCGTCCACAGAGGATACCAGGCTGTTGAGCGTGAATTCCCCGATTGTCAGCACGACTTTCCCGCTTTCAATCTTTGATACATCGAGCACGTCATTAATCAGACTTAAAAGGTGCTGACCAGACGCAGTGATTTTTTTGGTATAATGTCTTACTTTGACAGGATTATCTGCATCCTTTGCGAGCAGGGTAGTAAATCCGAGAATTGCGTTCATAGGAGTGCGGATGTCATGGGACATATTTGAAAGGAAAGTCGTCTTGGATTTGCTGGCAATCTGAGCTGCCTGCAATGCCTCGGCGAGCTGCTTGTTATGAACCTCCCGTTCTGCTTCCCGCTCTTTGCGAAGCTTATCGTCTTCTTTTCTGTTGAGATAATACAAAATACAGCAAAGAAGGAATGCTGTCAGCATAATAATTACAACGGTAATAATATTCTGGTTTACAAAACGTCCCTCTTGTTGGATGGCTTCGATAGGCACATATCCGATCAGGTACATGGCCCCGTCATTTGCCGCCCACATATAAATCAGGGAATTCTTGTTCCGTATGTCGTGATAGAACATAATATTATCCCCGTTTTCAATGCTCGTAGAAACGTTTTGTTGAATACTCTCCTCAAGGATATTGTTTGCGCGGTAAAAATCGGCAAGGTTCAGATGCCCCGCATCTCGTTCACCCATGCCCGTAGGTTTCAGTACAAGCCGCTGGCTTTTTGTGTCCATGATGTAGAGCTGGGCGCGATTGTTGTAAAAGCCGTCCGGCAGTGCATCCTCAAAAGAGTCAAATGTATATTCCACATAAAGTGTGGCGATCTCTTTACCGTCTTTTGCGACAGGGCATTTTATAGTATATGCCCATGTTCCCATACTGTTGAGATATGATTGGGAAAGGGGGTGGTTATTTACTGTTTTTCCAAAGGAGAAGTCCAGGTTTTGCTCTGTAAATGTCTCTCCCGAGTTGGAAATTCCCTCGGTTTTTCCTGTCAGAATTAAAGAGAGCTTAACCATCGTACGGTTGCTCTCATAGGAGCGGATGAATTCATACGGGTCTTCGGAAGAGGCAATTTCCTGGGCAATCAACATCTGGAATTCTGTCTCCTTGACCAAGATTGTCTCAATGGTGTTCTGAATCAAGTCAAGACTGGCATTTAAGTTGTGAATTGCAGATGTGGCCATTTCCGCAGATATCTTTTTTGCTACAGAGAAAACAATAGTTCCTAATAAACAAAAAACTAATATGATAGAAAGAAATAGAGTGCTCCTTTGATTTCCTTTTCTCTTCTTTTTCATCTTGTTCTCCATCCTGCTGTAATTTTAGTTATATTAATAAATTATACCATATTTTTGAAAAATGTTATAGATATGAAATAAAAAATGGAGAGTTTTTTATACTCTCCGCTTTCCATCCATCAACTTGCAATATACAATTGCCACAATCGTACTCACCGCCGTCGCAGCAATTCCCGGCCCAACAACTGCCGACGGGTTCACGCTTCCGTACTGGCTCCGGTACACGATTATATTTCCTTTCTTTCTAACCGGTTCCGGAAGTTTTCCATGTCTCCTGTCATCCTCCGGCTTTGAAAGCTCCTCCATCGCCTTGTGCCCGGCAGGCGTTGCCGCCCACCCAAGCCCCAGCACATTGGCTTGTGTCAAGGTAGGACTAAAAATTTGTTTCTATTTTTCAATTTAAAAATGCTATTTTATGTAATAGGAGAAATATTAGTAAGTCTGCGTTTCATATCTTCCGGCATTGAGTTATCTTGATAGCCGTGATAGAAATTCCTCAAATGACATCTAAATGAGTAATAAACATCATTATATCTCGCAATCAGATGCTTCTCATCCTTATCAGCCTCAATTGCTCTATCCAAAACATATTGAGCCTCTTTCTCATCCAAATCCATTGGACTTCCCCATCCATAGTTAGCTTTATGTTTGGGATTCGATTCATATATTCTTCTTTTCAATTTAAACCAATGTATGTCTATATGTTCTTTTTTAGATACATTATCAATTTTTACCTCTCTTTTAATTGTTTCTCCAAAAACATAATCACCTGAAATTTGTTGTTTGAAAAAGAAATCCTTTGTTCCAAGACTAAATGATAGACTATTTGTCCTATAAGCCATTCCACATTGAACAGATTCTATTCCTTCAAAAACAAATTTATCTTTTCCGCAAGTTAAATTATTAAAGTTTGTAAAGAAAGTCCTTATTGCTGTTTTATGATTTTGATTTAAAGATTTATTATCCTCACTAAAAAGCTGTGGGAAATAATATCCTGGAGCTATTTCTAAACCAGTGATTTTCCCTTGTGAACATATCTTAAAAGTTGTATCCTGCTTTCGAAGACATGCTAATGTTTCAATTCCTATTTTCATTTTTTCTAATGCATCATATTTATCTTTGAATTGATAATGCGTTGCTATATCATTAAAAATAATTTCCATTCAGTTATCCTCTCAAAAAAGCTGTGCTAAGGCATTATCCCACTCATCAAAAAAGCCTTCGGGCCATATATCAATATTTCCTTCATCATCCATTTGAGGCGAATAAATATTTGTATGATATTTTGTTCCAACATCTTCTTTCATGAAGAAAAACATTTTCACATCAGTTGGATTAATCATTTTATTTTTCACTGAAATTCGGATGCCATTTAATATATGGTCGCTGTGTGTTTCAACAACAACTTGTGCTCCCGTTGATGCAGCTTTTGCTAATAATTCTCCTATAATCCTTTGCGCTTTAGGATGTAAATGCGCCTCTGGATTTTCTATAAGTATTAAATCATTTTTCTTTGCTTTTAATAATGCAACAAGAATAGGAAGAACATACGTAATTCCAAATCCTACATTAATTGCCCTATACGAATTACTTACTCGATCCCTGCTTTTTTCTGCATATCGTAAACCGACCGCATCTGCTTCTGCAATCGGAGATAATTGCAGACGAAAGCCTTGAAAAATTCTCTCCATCCACTTATTTATATAATATAACAGATATTCATTTTTTGTTTCGTCTTGAAATATTTTTTCTACTTTAAATGTAGCGCCATATTTTTCCAAAAAATTAAAGGCATTTTCTCCATGACTACCTAACAAATCATCTTGGCTAATTGAAGAATAAGTGGTTTGTGGTACTATTCTTTCAGCGGATAAATATTCAAATGCATCGTCAAAAATATTCAAATTTTTCAAGCTACGATCTCTATATTCCAGGATATTAAGTATACGATTTTCAGGAATATATTCATAAGACAACTCTAATTTTTCGTTTTTTTCATTAAAAATTTTATATGAAATTCCCTCATCCTTTTCTGCATGCTCATATAGTAAATCTTTCGCAGAACCTAAATTGACATATTTGCCACATAGTAACAACTTATTTAAATCTCTATACTGTTCATAAGACTGGCGTAGCAAAAGCAATGCATGAATTAAAGAAGATTTTCCACAACCATTGGCACCTGCCAATATGTTTAAATTTCCAAATTCAAATGTAACATTTGATAAGCATTTAAAATTAATTAATTGTAATCTGTCTATTTTCATTTAAAACCTCCAATATTATTCTTTGAATAGTTTCATTTCTGCGAATAAACGACCTATATTTTCCAGAACCTATATCATTATAAAACGAACTCTTTTTATCTAATTCTTCAATATATAATTTTTTAACATCGTCTTTTTTTTGTATTAACAAAAGTCTTTCCTGAGCATTCAACTGGGACACTCCATTTACCCATCCTTCAAACAATGCTGTATTAATTGGTTTTATATCCTGTTCTCTTATTTTAGAAATGCGCCTGAATGCATATCTTCCAAATATGCAATATACACATTCTAAGGACTCAACATATAAAGTCTTACATTGCTCAATAAAATCATCATCCTGTTCATTTAAAAATGCCATAGCCTTATTTAAATATTCGTCAATACTATATTTTTTATATTCATTAGGCCCCAAATAATGTAGTGCCAAATATCTCAATACCATCTCTCTGTCTTGCATTCGGGATGAAGGCACATCATTTCCTGTAGCTTTGCGAAACAGTTCTGTTTCTGCCAATTCTTTTAATAATTTGGTGGCTTTACCTTGAAATAAAGCATGTCTTATCTCCTGTGGTTCTAACTTTAATCCAGGTGTATTTATTCTTTTAAATAGACTATATTTTACTTCTTCTGGTGTTTCTGGCAATATTAAATAAAAAGCTAATTGTCCTTCTTCAATTCTTCTCTGATAAATTCTGGGCAAGTCATCCATACTGCAGTTATTATAATCTGCTAAATATTCCAAATTAGTCAACCGCCATTTTTTCTCTAAAAGAAATTCATTTAATGTGCACAATCTTTGTAAGCCATCTATAATTTTCCACTTATTTGTATCTCTTGCATCAAAATACATTGGAGGAATTGGCAATTGAATCATTAGCGATTCTATGAGCTGACTTTTTACAGTTTCAGTCCACAAACTACGTTTTCTTTGAAATTCTGTATCCAAATCTATTTCTTTATATTTAAGTTTTTTAACTATTGCTTCAACGCTCAATGTTTTAGGCATAATTGATATTTTGCTTGAATCTAATATCATATTTCGTTGTTCTGTAGAATCTACGATCAAATTAATGTTTCTTTCTTCTATTAATTCTATAATTTCATTATACTGCTCATCCGAATATATCCCCAAATCATTAAGCAATTGTGTAATCGTTGTTGTTTTTATGCTACCATTTTCTTTTCCGGCAGTAACCATTTTCTCTACGTTTTCTTTGATATTTGCATCCATAATTTTTACCTTAATCTAGTGTGCTGACACGATTATATTTAGCTAAAATTCCTTGCCTATTTTCCCGATAGAACTATTTCCCAAGCCTCAGCGTAGCCCGCTACGCCTGCGTTTGGGAAACAGCACTCTCAGAAAAATATTCTGCGGAGTTTAGCTAAATATAATTCGGTCAGTACACTAGTAAACATATTTGTAGGAACATTTATATTATACCCTCAAAATATGGTTTTGTCACAAAAATCGTACCATTTTCTATTACAAGAGCGCAAAGGGGACTATTTTCCCCTATTCCCATCCATAATCTTGCAAAAGATCACAGCGACAATTGTACTCACCGCCGTAGCCGCAATCCCTGCCCCCACAATCCCGGCCGGGTTCACGCTCCCCTACTGGCTCCTGTACGGTTGTGTCAAGCTAAGACTAAAAAATTGTTCTCCTATTTGCCTAATTAGTTTCCATTATCATAACAGCATTCCGGATCTTCACGTAAAAGCGCTTCATCTTTTGTAGATACTAAGTATCAAAATTTATAATATCTTAGGTTGGTGAATAATAATATAAATATGCTTGTCCTTCATCTTTTCTTCATAAATTCGTTTAAAATTACAAGGGTTATCAATCAATTTTTCTTTATCATATATGAAAAAATAAATATTTTTTGCACTATAATGTACCATATCCCGTATCCTCATTTACCTCTGCTCTTGTCATTGGATAGAGTGGTTTAAGATATGCATACAACAAATGTTGGACATCGTACTCATTTTTTATCCTTAAACCTTCTAACTGCTCTTTTTGAATCCCTCCTCTTTTATGAAGTTTCCTTTCAAAAAGATAAAAATTATCCAGTATATCCAAAAGCAGTCTGCCGTTTTCATTTACATTCATAATCTCATTCATGTACTCTATTACTCTCTTTTTGGCTTCAACCATCTTTTCTTTTGTATCTTTATCAGAATATTCATTTGGGAGATAGTAGGCTCTTCTTTCCAAACCAATTAAATATTGCGAATCCATTCCTGTTCTTTTCATCTGCTCTCTTAAAGCACTTGTTGCGACTTGAAATGACTGACTGTCCTTTGCACACACCAATCCTTCCATTGCTTGTTGTATACTACCGGAATTAATAAACATCTTTATTTCCGCCCCCTCCCCAGCGTAAATAGAACAAAAATAAAGGGTCTAAAATATACAATACTCCTTCCTTCCAATCAAGAACTTTGAATATATCCTCCCGGCCATCCAATAATTCCTGTAGCTTAACCAAACTTTCTTTTATAGCTTGCGGAGTAGGTTTTTTACAATCATCTGCAATCAAACAATAAATACGCTCTTTAACGTCCTCAAATTCCAATTTCATAATAGGTGGATTTTCTGCAATGGATTTTACAATCAATTCATAAAGATCATAATCCTTACCATTATCTGTTCGGAATCTGTTCCTGCTTTTTCCTCTCATGTTTGGCCCTTTTTGCATCAGGGATACCACATCGCCATATTCAAAATTTGCAGTTGTGTATCGATATGCGGTTTTCAAAATTTCTGGTTTTACGCACCAATCATCGCTGCCTGACATTTCCAGAATCGTACAGATATTCAAGCAGATGTACTGCATCAACTGCGGAGAAGATAAACTTTCTACCGCAATCTGTGTTGCAACATCTTCTTCAATTTGTACACCCAATTTTTTAAATCCTACTTTTGCAATTTCCTTTAGATCATTTACTTCCCATGATTCCATATTGATCATGCTTAAGCGTCCTGAAAGGTCTGCGTTCCTGCGGATTGCTTCATCTGCCCTGTGGGGCAAAGAAACAACAATTGCCTTAAATCCTCTTCGGATTGCATCTTTAAGCTGCTGTGCAATCTGCATCCGTTTCTCTTCCGGCGCGTAATGGAAATCATCGATAACCAAAACCAGATTTTCTTTTTTGTAGTATTCTATAATTTTATCTTTTGTCAAAGAATAAGTTTCTTTTTTCGAATATTTATCTTTGGTATCAGCAATCATTTTTTCAGAAGAAAACTCTCCCTCATAAGCCAAACCAGCTTTTGCGGCAACCACTTTCCAAAAATCTATCTCAAAACTAAAATCTGCCCCTGAGACTTCCACAATTTTTTCAAATCCTATAACCTTTTCACACAGAATCGTTTTTCCCATCTTGGAAGGGCCTACCAAAGAAGTCAAAAAACCGGACACCTTTATTGCCTGCATTAAACGAAATTCATATGGCAGGTCTGAAACCGCAGATTTACGTGATATATAAGTATATTCAGGAAATGCACCTGGTCTGAATACATCTTCCGCCTTTAATACCATTATCAGCCTCTCCTTTTTCTTTTTTTATTTATTATACTACTTATATATTATATTTAAACCTTTTTATCCAATTTAATATATTTTTATTAGTTTTATATGTAATAACTCATTTTTAACACAAAAGCGGGGAGCCTCACACTCTCCGCTTCCCATCCATCAACTTACAATATACAATTGCCACAATCGTACTCACCGCCGTCGCCGCAATTCCCGGCCCCACAACCGCCGCCGGGTTCACGCTCCCGTACTGGCTCCGGTAGGCGATTACATTCACCGGAATCAGCTGCAGCGATGAGATATTAATAATCAAAAATGTACACATCTCATTACTGGCAATTCCTTTTTTTCTCACCGGCCCCGGAAATCTCCCCTGTCTTCTGTCATCCTCCAGCTTTGAAAGCTCCTCCATCGCCTTTAGCCCTGCCGGCGTCGCCGCCCATCCAAGTCCCAGAACATTGGCGATGATGTTCGTAGTGATATGTTCTTGCGCAGGGTGATTCCCTGGCAGATTTGGAAAGAGAAAGCGAATCAGGGGACGTATTTTTTTGGAGGTATTCTCAATAATCCCTGCATTCGCTGCGATTTCCATAAGTCCGACCCAGAAGGACATCACTCCCATCATAGTAATGCATAGAGTTACCGCCTCTTTCGAGGAATCTAAAGCGGCGTTGGTGATGTCCGGCATCCGTCCGGTAAAGGCCGCAAATATAATTCCGACAAGGATCATTCCCGCCCATAAATAATTCAGCATAAGATTTCCTTTTAAAGTCTCTTTATCTCAACATATGCGGGCAGATTATGGCTTATTCTTTTCATCGTTAAGCCGCCGCCACACGGTTAACATCATCGTGGTAAAGCATGCGCCGCCGCCAATCAGATTGGAGATTGGCTCTGCTAAAAATACCCCGTCAGTTCCAAGGCCGCCGATGGACGGGAGGAACAGGGTAAGGGGGATGACGATGATCGCTTTACGCAGCAGCGAAAAAAATACTGCCTGCTTTGATTTTCCCAGGGCAACAAATGTTGACTGTCCGGAAAATTGCAGCGCCATCAGGAAGATTCCGAAAAAGTACAGGTGCATGGCAGGAACTCCTTCCTGCAAAAGCTCAGGCTCGCTGCTGAATGGCCGGATGAAAAGATGCGGAAAGAAAAAGATGAGCGCCCATATAATGAAGGTAAAAACGATGGAAAATATGGTGGTCAGCTTTATTGCAGACTTCACACGGTCATACTTTTTCGCGCCGTAATTAAAGCTCATAACAGGCTGTGCACCGTTCGAGAGACCCGTTACCGGGATGGTTACAACTTCGCGGACAGAATTGACTACTGTCATGATTCCAACATAGAGGTCGCCGCCGCAGCGCTGCAGTGTGGCATTGCAGATGATTTGTACGGAGCCGTTGGTAATAGCCATGACAAACCCGGAGAGGCCCAGAGCTGTTATTTCCTTTATAAGTGGGAGGGAGAGCGTCATGCTTTTTGAGCTCAGCCTGACCAGTGCCTTCATCCCCAGCAAAAACCGCAGCACCCACAGGGCGGAAATTCCCTGGGAGATAATAGTTGCAAGAGCGGCGCCCCGCACACCCATATGAAAGACAAAGATGAAGAGGGGATCTAGCAAGAGATTGAGCACAGCCCCGATTGATACGGTGAGCATGCCGATGATGCCAAATCCCTGGGCATTGATAAAATAGTTCATGCCAAGGCTGATCATAACAAACAGAGTGCCGAGAAGGTACAGCGTGACATAAGACTCTGCATAAGGATATGTGATGTCGCTTGCACCGAACAGGTATAAAAGCGGTCTTCGAAATATGTAACAGGTGACAGACAGGACGATTCCTGATAAGAGTAACATAGAAAAACAGTTTCCCATAATTTTTTCCGCTTTTTCAGGTTCATCTGCGCCTCTTGCGATAGAAAACAGCGGCGAGCCGCCCATGCCAAACAAGTTGGCAAATGCGGTGATTATCGTAATGACCGGCAGCGTCAGGCCGATGCCGGTGAGGGCATCGGTTGATGTGCCCGGGATATGGCCGATGTAAGCCCTGTCCACCACATTGTATAATACATTAATTAATTGTGCTAAAGTCATAGGGATTGCCAGGCGCAGGATATTGGCTGCGACGCTCCCTTGGCCGAAATCTTTTTCTTTATTTGCGATATGTTTCATTATTCTGTCATCACCATTTCTTTCATTATTATCAGTATAAGGTGCCGGCCGTTTATTTTCAACCGGACTGAGACAAACAGTATTAGAAATAAACCGAAAGCGCAGGTCATATAATGGAAAATAGATTTTATGCGGAAATGAGGCGGTTGTGTGAAAATGTTGCTGTATGTCGCAGACCTTATCGTGCCGATGATAATTTTCCTGATAGTGAGCTACGGTGTGCTGATGCGCGTGAATGTCTACGATTCCTTTATCAAAGGAGCAAAAAGCGGGTTTTTTACAGTAATTAAAATTATGCCTACGCTAATCGGGCTTATGGTGGCGGTGGGAATATTGAGAGCATCAGGATTTTTGGATTATCTGTCAGGACTTATCGGAGGAGCCATGAAGTATGTCGGTTTCCCCAGCGAGCTTGTGCCGCTTACGGTGGTGAAGATGTTCTCCTCTTCAGCGGCAACGGGGCTGCTCCTTGATGCTTATAAGGAGTATGGGACGGATTCGTACATTGGGTTGGTGGCGTCCATCAGTATGTCGTGTACGGAGACGATATTTTATACCATGAGCGTCTACTTCATGACGGCGAAGGTGACGAAGACAAGGTACACGCTGACGGGGGCGATGCTGGCTACCTTCGCAGGGCTTGTGGCAAGTGCGGTGCTCGCCGGGGCGATGTAAATATAATGGAAGATATTTTACAGGCAGAGCAATGCGGATAATGCAAAAGGCTATGGTTGAATTCATCCATAGCCTTTTCGCATTACATTTGTTTGTGAAGTATTTTAAAGGGTGCAGGCCCCGTCTCCAGGACAATTCTATGAAAACGCTCCTGAGTAAATTTGTCACCCCATTTTTCTATTGCATATTTCTTTAGTTCTAAAAATTCCAGGTATCCGATGTAATATTTTAAGTAGTTTGCCGGGTCAGAAACAATCAGACTATATATTTCAGAAATTGCCTGTGCGTCCGTAATTCCGTAATCCCGGAAGAAGGAGGCTGTGTCTGACAAGGACCAGCCGTCATAGTGTATACCCATGTCTGCCAGAGCATAAAGACCCAGAAGAATGGATGTGTTTTTCTGCATAATGGTAGCTTCGGTTTTGGGAATGGGGGCGTAATAGTAACTAAGCATTTCACAATATGTTGCCCAGCCCTCTGTATAGCCGCCAAATCCAAGTAAGCAGCGGATAGGATCTGGATTTTGATGCATATAGTACACATTTTGATAGAGGTGTCCCGGATACCCTTCATGGGCAAGGGTGGTAAACAGAGACAAATCATCGGGAATATGTCCTGCATTTATATAGATTACGTTGGAGTTGGCGTTATCAATTGCCGGAATCATGTAAAATGCCGGGCTTAAATACTCTTCTAAAGATTTCTGGACGTATTTTACCTGAACATCCACAGCCGGAGGCTTGGGGAAATCGTTACTGATCTTCTTTTCCAGTGTGTTCAGGATAGAGACGGGATTAGAGTCTTCAAGAATCGTACCCTGTGAGGAATAAAGGTCGGAGGAACGGGCGTCGGCGTCTTCAGAAGAAAGATTGGAAACGCCGAGCTGTGCAAGAGAGGTCTGCATAGTGCCAAGGTCTTCCATAACCTGCCGTCTTGCCAATTCCTGGAGCTTGGGGATGCTTCGGCTGGAGCCTGTTTCGCTTGCGGCTATCAGTTCATAGTATTGCTTTCCGCCCGGAAGCCGGCACAAACCGCCCAGTCCATTATCCGAGCAATCATCACGAAGGGAATTTAAGCCTTTTGCCAACGCCTGGTAAGCAGGAAAAATATATTTTTTTATGTACTTATCATGTGTTTTTATATATTTTTTTCGGTCAAATGCCTTTTTCCTCTTTGGAGAAAGTTCTTTTTCCAGTTCGCTCAGTCTTTCTTCAAAGGAAGAGTAGAGGTAATTATCTTTTCCTAATCTGACAAATGCAGTGCATTCGGTGGTAAGATCGCCTAGGGCGCTCTCTGACATGAACAATCCTTTTTCTGCCCGCGCCTGTTCAAATTCCAGAATGGAATCAAAGTAATCGGGTACTTTTTTTAAAAGCTTTAGATAAGTGTCCACGTCGGCAGTATTGTAAAACTGATATTCTGATAAGATTACCGGAAGTTGTGACTGAGTTCCGGTAAGAGGAGAGAGCGGCTCTTCGTATAAGGAATAAGGGGCAAGCTCAAATGCAGTTGTAAAATAGTCCTCAAGGACATCATAAGTCAGTTTGTTCTCTTTTGACAGCCGGCGGCGGTCGTAGGACTGCAGGAGGGCAAGTGAATTTTCAATGGCAGCGCAGACGGAACCGGTGTCGGTAGTGCAGGAGCCGAGGGAGACAGGTGCATTGGTAATACCGTAGGCAGCAGGGTTTTTCAGAGTATAATGAAGGGAAATCGTATTGCCAGAAACCTCCTGGCAGAAAAGGTTATAAGTGTATTCCTCAAACTGCTGGTTTTCATTTTTATTGAAATGATGCACGCTGAGGACAGTGACGGAAAGTACCGCAAAAAAGATGGCGGCGATAACCGCAGAGCGCTTTTTAGACATAAGAAATCCTCGAAGCATTTTTTTAATTTATATGCGGGAGAGAAGGGAGTTATGCGGGAGAAGGCGGGTGTGTGACAGATGGATGAAACAAAAACCTATATGCCCCTTGACAGAGTTAAGGGGTATATGCTACGATTCAAAATATCTGTTTATTGAGAATAACAGAGAATAATTCAAACGCAGTGATGAAGAGAGTATGTATATTGAAGCTTTACAGAGAAGTCCTGAATCCTTGGAGGTTCGGCAGTGATGGATGGTATTCGCTGTCTGCTGACGGGGAGGATGCTGAGAGGGATGAGATAAAGATATGCAGAAGATGGCTTCTGAGCGGTGCGGTGAGCAGGATTTTTAAGGATTTTTTGTAAGCCGTAATGGGTCCGCCCTTTACAGCGGTGAGATGTCAGACATAATCTGGCACCTTTAGAGGTCCGCGCTGTAAGGCGTGGATGAATGGAAGTGGTAACACGGGTTTGCTCGTCTTCCCTGATTTTGACAATCGGGGAAGATTTTTTATTTCCGCGGGCAACGGGCCGGGCAGCCACGCCGGCGCGGATATTCGGCGGCTGCCGCGAGGGTCAGATACCCCGCAGTTCTGCTGCGGAGCAAGATTTTAAGGAAAAGGAGAGATTATATTATGGAAAAGAAAAAGTATTATATGACGACGGCGATTGCCTACACGTCAGGAAAGCCGCATATTGGCAACACTTATGAGATTGTCCTGGCGGATGCTATCGCCAGGTACAAAAGAAGCCAGGGATATGACGTGTTCTTCCAGACCGGAACAGATGAGCATGGGCAAAAGATTGAGCTGAAGGCACAGGAGGCGGGCATTACGCCGAAGGAGTATGTTGACAATGTGGCGGGCCAGGTGAAGGATATCTGGAATATGATGAATTCCTCCCATGACAAATTTATCCGGACAACGGACGCGGATCACGAGCGGGAAGTGCAGAAGATTTTTAAGAAATTGTACGAACAAGGAGATATTTACAAAGGCTCTTATGAAGGGCTCTATTGTACCCCTTGCGAATCCTTCTGGACGGAGTCGCAGCTCGTGGACGGAAAATGCCCGGACTGTGGGCGCGAGGTGAAGCCTGCAAAAGAGGAGGCTTACTTCTTTAAGATGAGCAAATATGCGGACCGCTTGATTGAACATATCAATACTCATCCGGAGTTTATCCAGCCGGTATCCCGCAAAAATGAGATGATGAATAATTTCCTTCTCCCGGGCTTACAAGACCTGTGCGTGTCCAGAACGTCTTTTAAATGGGGAATCCCTGTAGATTTTGACGACAGGCATGTGGTGTATGTATGGCTGGATGCTCTGACCAACTATATCACCGGAATCGGATATGACGCAGAAGGAGAGGGAACGGAGCAGTTTAAGAAAAACTGGCCGGCAGATCTGCACTTGATCGGGAAGGATATTATCCGTTTCCACACAATCTACTGGCCGATTTTTTTAATGGCACTTGATTTGCCGCTGCCAAAGCAGATTTTCGGGCATCCATGGCTCTTGCAGGGCGACGGGAAGATGAGCAAATCTAAGGGAAATGTGCTTTATGCGGATGAACTGGTTGACTTTTTCGGAGTGGATGCAGTGCGTTTCTTCGTGCTCCATGAGATGCCGTTTGACAATGACGGAGTAATATCCTGGGAGCTTTTGGTAGAGCGGATTAATTCAGAGCTTGCGAATACACTTGGCAATCTGGTAAACCGGACAATTTCCATGACGAATAAATATTTTGGCGGTGCAGTGACAGATAAAGGCGTGAGCTTAAATGATGAAAATGCTGCAATTGATGCAGACCTTAAAGCGGTTGTGGAGAGGACGCCTCAGATTGTAGAAAAGAAGATGGACGACCTTCGGGTGGCGGATGCGATTACGGAGATTTTCAACCTGTTTAAGCGGTGCAATAAATATATTGACGAGACAATGCCGTGGGCGCTTGCAAAAGAGGAAGAGAAGAAAGACAGACTTGAGACTGTCCTTTACAATCTTCTTGAGAGCATCAAGGCGGGTGCAAGACAGTTGGAGCCGTTTATGCCGGAGACATCGGAGAAGATACTGGCGCAGCTTGGCGACGGTAAGGTAGTGGAGAAACCAGAGATATTATTTGCAAGGCTGGATATGGAGGAAGTGCTTAAGAAGGTGGAAGAACTTCATCCTCCGGTAGAGGAATCTGAGAGTGTGTCAGAAGAGGAAGAGGAAAACGTGATTGATATTGAGGCGAAACCGGAGATTACTTTTGAGGAATTTGGAAAGATGCAGTTCCAGGTAGGTGAGATTATTGCCTGCGAGGAGGTAAAGAAGTCAAGGAAACTGCTTTGTTCCCAGGTGAAGATCGGCAGCCAGGTAAAGCAGATCGTGTCGGGAATCAAGGCGTACTATACGCCGGAAGAGATGGTAGGCAAGAAGGTGATGGTGCTTGTGAACCTGAAACCTGCGAAACTGGCCGGAGTGCTGTCTGAGGGGATGCTCCTTTGCGCCGAGGATGCCGATGGGAATCTGGCGCTTATGACGCCGGAGAAGGAGATGCCGGCAGGAGCCGAAATCTGTTAATATGCGGATTTGAAGGAAGAAGAAAGAAACGCCTGCGGCATGGAATGTGTGATGCGGGCAAAGACGCAGTTATATTCAGGAAAGGAAGATGTGTATTTATGGAAAAAATAAGAATTGGAATTGTAGGATATGGTAATATCGGGCGGGGCGTTGAGCAGGCGATTGCCCGGAATGAGGATATGGAGCTTAGGGCGGTCTTTACAAGAAGAGAGCCAGAGACCGTAGCAATTAAGACAGAAGGCGCGGCAGTAAAACACTTTGATGAGATGGCTTCTATGAAAGATGAGATTGACGTGATGGTGCTCTGCGGCGGTTCTGCTACAGACCTTCCGGTGATTGGGCCGGAGGTTGCAGCTAACTTTAACACCATTGACAGTTTTGACACCCACGCAAAGATTCCAGAGTATTTCGCGAATGTGGACAAAGCGGCGAAGGAGGGCGGCAATGTCAGCATCATCTCTGTGGGCTGGGACCCGGGGATGTTCTCATTGAACCGTCTGTATGCGGAGGCTATACTGGCACAGGGCAGCACATATACTTTCTGGGGCAAAGGCGTGAGCCAGGGCCATTCCGACGCTATCCGCCGCATTGAAGGAGTGAAAAATGCGATTCAGTATACGGTTCCTGTTGAGGAGGCGGTGAACAGGGTAAGGAGCGGCAGTGAGCCGGAGCTTACCACAAGGGATAAGCATCTGAGAGAGTGCTATGTAGTGGCGGAGGACGGTGCAGACCGCAGTGCGATTGGACAGGCGATTAAGACGATGCCGAACTATTTTGATGAATATAATACAACGGTAACATTTGTTACAGAGGAGGAATTAAAGGAGAATCACAGCAAGATGCCTCATGGCGGATTCGTAATCAGAAGCGGAGAGACAGGCTGCGAGGGGAATAAGCATGTGATTGAGTATTCGCTGAAATTAGATTCCAACCCGGAGTTTACAGCCAGTGTACTTGTGTGCTATGCAAGGGCGGCATACAGGTTGTCGAAAGCAGGTGAAAGCGGGGCAAAGAGTGTGTTCGATATAGCGCCGGGGTTACTGTCACAAAAGACTGCAAAGGAACTTCGGGCACAAATACTGTAACGAGATGATATGATTTTAGGATGACTAAGGAGGATGCCGCAGAATGATTTTTGATACACATGCGCATTATGATGACGAACAGTTTGATACAGATCGGGATGAACTGCTTAATTCTATGGAAGAGAGTTGCGTTGGCACGATTGTCAATGTCAGTGCCACATATGAGTCTTGCAGACGTGTTATCCGCATGGCTGAAAAGTATCCAATGATGTATGCGGCGGTAGGTGTTCATCCGGATGAGGTGGGAAGCCTTGATGAAGAAAAGTTCGCTCACATGAAGGAACTTTTAACAAATGAAAAGGTTGTGGCAGTAGGGGAGATTGGCCTTGATTATTACTGGGACAATGAATCTCATGATACACAGAAAAAATGGTTTATCAGACAGCTTGAGCTTGCGCGGGAATTAAATCTTCCGGTTAATATCCACAGCCGCGAAGCGGCGCAGGATACGATGGAGATCGTGAAGGAGCATGGGAGAAGCCTTAAAGGTGTGATTCACTGTTTTTCTTACTCTAAAGAGATGGCGCTTGAGTACGTGAAGCTGGGATATTACATTGGAGTTGGAGGAGTGGTGACCTTTAAGAATGCAAAGCGTCTGAAGGATACAGTGGAGGCGGTACCGCTTACTGCTGTTGTGCTGGAGACAGACTGCCCTTATCTTGCGCCTGAGCCGTACCGGGGAAGGCGCAATAACTCCACCTATATCAAGTATATGGCAGAGGAAATTGCGCGAATTAAAGGTGTGACCGGCGAGGAAGTAGTGCGGCAGACGGAAGCGAATGCCAGAAGTCTGTATCGGCTGTAAAGGCGATGGGTATCTGCAAGCATGTATCGGTCTGCCGGATTAAGCGAGTTTGTGGAGGAGACCGATTATGTATATATACGAAGGCAAAAGTGTGTTTGGCGGAATCGCTATCGGAAAGATTAGCGTATATAAAAAAGAGGAGCGGCAAGTCAGGCGTGTAAAGGCAGCGGATACAGAAGCAGAGATTACGCGTTTCCGGCTGGCGAAGGCAGAGGCCATCCGGCAGCTTTCCGAGCTGTACGAGAAAGTACTCCGTGAGGTGGGCGAGGAAAACGCGGCGATTTTCGAGGTTCATCAGATGATGTTAGAAGACGCCGGCTATAATGATTCCATAGAAGATATGATCCGCACCCAGGGAATCAACGCGGAATGTGCGGTGGCAGATACGGCTGACAATTTCGTCGGGATGTTTATGGAGATGGACGATGATTATATGCGGGAGAGGGCGGCGGATGTAAAAGACATCTCAAAGCGTGTTCTTACTATATTAAGTGGAGATATCAAAGAAGCTGTTGCGGTGAAAGATGCCTCTATCATCGTGGCAGATGATCTTGCGCCGTCGGAGACCGTACAGCTTGATAAGGATATGGTGCTGTCTTTTGTCACGGTCCATGGCTTGCCCAACTCCCACACGGCTATTCTTGCCAGAACCATGGCTATACCGGCGCTTGTAGGGGTATCGCTTCCCCTTGACGGCGCAGTGGACGGTAAGCTCGGAATCGTGGACGGGACAGAGGGGAAGCTCTATGTGGACCCGGACGAGGATACATTGCGCCGCATGAAAAGGCGGAAGCAGGAGGAGGCGGAGCAAAAGGAACTTTTGCAGACCCTTAGAGGCAGAGAGAATGTCACTCTTGACGGAAAAAAAGTCATGCTGTATGCTAATATAGGAAATTTAAAAGATCTTGCGGCAGTTTTGCAGAACGATGCAGGTGGAATCGGACTTTTCCGAAGTGAGTTCATATATCTGGAAAGGGATGATTATCCGACAGAGGAAGAGCAGTTTCAGATTTATAAACAGGCGGCGGAGGCCATGGCCGGTAAACGAGTGATTATCCGTACCCTGGACATCGGCGCTGACAAGCAGTGTGATTATTTTCAGATGGAGCACGAGGAGAATCCGGCGCTCGGATGTCGGGCGATTCGTATCTGTCTGATGCGGCCGGAGGTGTTTAAGACACAGCTTCGGGCACTTTTCAGAGCCAGTGCTTACGGAAAAGTGGCTATTATGTATCCAATGATTACCAGTGTCAAAGAGGTGAAACGGATTCGGGAAATTGCAGCGTCAGTGAAAGCAGAGCTTAGCGGCCAGGGGATAGAATTTGGTGATCCGGAGCAGGGGATTATGATCGAGACCCCGGCGGCAGCGCTCATCAGTGACGAACTGGCGAAGGAGGCTGACTTCTTTAGCATCGGCACTAACGATCTGACTCAGTATACTTTGGCTGTTGACCGTCAGAATACAAAGCTGGATGAATTTTACGATTCTCATCATCCTGCTATCCTGCGGATGATTTCCATGGTAGTGGAAAATGCTCACAGGGCGGGCATCTGGGCGGGAATTTGCGGTGAGCTGGGTGCGGACCAGAGTTTGACGCGGGAATTTCTCGCTATGGGAGTGGATGAACTGTCGGTATCGCCGGAAAGTATTCTCTCGATTCGCAAGATTGTACTGGGGACTAATGTGGAAGAGTACAAGGCAGGAAGACTATGAAGTATATCAGACAATTTGGAATTATTCTTGGAGTGACGTGCGCGGGCGAGGTCTGTAAGCACTTGATTTTGCTGCCGGTTCCGGCGAGTATCTACGGGCTGGTGATTTTGTTCGCGCTGCTGGCGTTTAAGGTAATCCGACTTGAACAAGTGAAAGAGGCGGGAGTATTTCTCATCGAGATTATGCCGCTGATGTTCATCCCGGCTGCGGCGGGGCTGGTGACATCGTGGGGGCAGATTCGGGGAATTCTACTTCCGCTTTGCGTTATCGTACCCTTAACGACTTGCCTTGTGATGCTTGCGGCCGGGAAGGCGACGGACTACATGATTGAGAAAAAGGAAGGAAAACGGGATGAATGATTTTTTTCTTAATTCCGCGGCAGCAGGCGTGGTATTGAGCCTTGTCAGCTATTTTATTGGAATGGAGATAAAGAGAAAGTGGAAATGGTCTGTTCTGAATCCGCTGTTAATTTCAATCGTGCTTGTGGTGGGATTTTTGTTGGCGTTCGGTGTGGATTATAATGCCTATAACGACAGCGCCCGGTATTTAAGCTATCTTTTGACCCCGGCAACGGTCAGTCTGGCCATACCGCTGTATCAGCAGATGGAGCTGCTGAAGAAAAATATGGCGGCAATCGTTATCGGAATTTTGTCAGGAGTGTTGGCATCGCTGTGCTCAATACTGGCGCTGGCAGTTCTTTTCCGGCTGTCACATGAGGATTATGTGACGCTCCTTCCGAAATCCATCACCACAGCAATCGGGATGGGTGTGTCGGAGGAGCTCGGCGGCTATGTGGTGATAACTACGGCAGTGATTATCGTTACCGGAGTATTTGGAAATATGACCGCGGAGCATCTGTGCAGACGGTTCCGGATAAAGCATGCTATTTCAAAAGGAATTGCTATTGGCTCGGCGTCCCATGCGATTGGGACGGCAAAAGCTATGGAGATGGGTGAAATAGAAGGTGCTATGAGCAGTCTGGCGATTGTTATCAGCGGCCTGTGTACCGTTGCGGGAGCAGCGGTATTTGCGGGGCTATATTAAACAGAACGCCCCGCCCGCACTGGATTTTTACAAAGTGGTTACCTGGATGGTGTATGTATCGTCTTTTTCTGTAAATGGTGCCAGCAGAGTAGTGATCACAGTCTCGGCCTGGTCGGATGCCTGGTCTAGAAGGTTCGCCTGGTCTGCTTTTTCGGTGGCGTCTGCCTGCGCTTTTTCCATAGCTTTTTGTGTGTCTTGCTTTTTTGTCCAGTTGAAAAGGGCAAGCTTTTCATCGTAAAATTCCAGAGAGTTCGGATCTACAGAGATGTCCTGGATCTCGGGCTTGGGGATGGATACGGTGATTTTTTTGCCTTTTACAGATACTTTTGCCTGTGACAGGTCGATACCTGCTTTGATGTAGGCATCATAGATCATGGAAAAGCTCTTTTTGTTGATGTACTGGATGTCGCCTTCTTCGTACTTGATGATGCCCCTGTAATCAAGCCTTGCAGTAGTGAGGTCGCTGCATTTGCTTAAGCGCTCCTCGATAGAGGCAGCAGTTACCTTGGGCTCATTACTCTTATCTAAAAGCCGCGCACCCATGAAGCCTACCGTCATAAGGGCAATGGATGCGATGACAGCGGTTATTATATGTATTTTTTTCATAGAATTATCCTCCGTATGTATCATATTGCGTAGCTTCGCCCATTATAACACGACAAATTCCCCCGAACAAGTATCTCAAAATATTAAATCCTTCCGCCGTATCTTAATGATTATTTAATTTTTTTTGTATATCATAAATCCCCAAATTATTGTATAATAACATAATACTTATTTTTTGGGAGTGAATATATGGGAAAACCGACGCTTGGGAATCCGCAGAATACAATTGAAATATTACAGAAATATCAGTTTTCTTTTCAGAAGAAATTCGGGCAGAATTTCCTCATTGATGCGCATGTGCTTGACAAGATCATCCGGGCGGCAGATATCGGGAAAGACGATATGGTGCTGGAGATTGGACCGGGGATTGGCACGATGACGCAGTATCTTGCGGAGGCGGCGGGGAAGGTGATTGCAGTTGAGATTGACAGGAACCTGATTCCGATTCTTCAGGATACTCTGGACGGGTATGAAAATGTCCGCCTTATTAATGAAGACGTCCTGAAACTGGATTTAAGAAAGCTTGTGCAGGAAGAGAATGAAGGGAAGCCTGTCAAGGTGGTGGCGAATCTTCCATATTATATTACGACGCCTATTATTATGGGGCTTTTTGAAGGAAGCGTTCCGGTGAGCAGCATCACGGTGATGGTGCAGAAGGAAGTGGCTGAACGGATGAAGAGCGGCCCGGGAAATAAGGATTACGGCGCATTATCGCTGGCGGTGCAGTATTATGCCGATACATATCTTGTGGCAAATGTGCCTCCGAACTGCTTTATGCCGCGCCCGAAAGTCGGCTCGGCTGTTATCCGGCTTACCCGGCATGAGAGGCCGCCGGTGGAGACTGTGGATGAAAAGTTAATGTTTGATATTATCCGGGCAGCATTTAATCAGAGGAGAAAGACGTTGGCTAATGGGCTTAATAATTCAGACAAGCTTGATTTCCCCAAGGAAACTATTGTAAATACGATAGAACGTCTGGGAAAGGGTGCAGGAGTGCGTGGGGAGATGCTCACGCTTAAGGAATTTGCAGACTTAAGCAATTATCTTGCAGAGGCCCGGACTCAGGCTGGTAACTTATAAATTATTTATAACGCAGACAGAAAGGATGATAGGATGACAAACAACGTAGAAAGGGCGTTATTTGAAATCACACCGGAGATTGAGCATTTTGCCGAATTGTGTGTAAAGAATAATGCAATCGACAAGGAACTGTATACAGAGTATGAGGTGAAAAGAGGCCTGCGCGACCTGAATGGTAAAGGCGTTCTGGCGGGGCTTACCAACGTTTCAGACGTATGCGCGAAGAAGATGGTGAACGGAAAAGAAGTTCCGTGTGCAGGTAAGCTGTATTACCGGGGATATAATATTAAAGATCTTGTAAACGGCTTTTTGAAGGAAAAGCATTTTGGTTTTGAGGAGATTGCATATCTGCTTCTGTTCGGTGAATTGCCGTCGGATAAGGAGTTTAAGGAGTTCAAGGATGAATTGATCGAGAGACGGACATTGCCGCCTAATTTCGTGCGTGATGTAATCATGAAGGCACCCAGCCGTGATATGATGAACAGCCTGTCGCGTTCAATCCTGAACCTTTACAGTTATGATATGAAGGCAGATGATACGTCAATACCGAATGTACTTAGACAGTGTTTGAATCTGATCAGTCAGTTTCCGATGATGATGGTGTATGGTTACCATGCATATAATTACCGGAGAGGCGAGGATTTGTTTATCTATGCGCCGTCATCCGAACTTTCTATGGCGGAAAATATCCTGATGATGCTCAGAGAGGATCGCAAATATACAAAGCTTGAGGCGAAGATACTTGACATGGCGCTGGTTCTTCACATGGATCACGGCGGCGGTAATAATTCGACGTTTACGACACATGTTGTCACATCTTCGGGGACAGATACTTATTCAACTATGGCGGCGGCGATGGCTTCCTTAAAAGGACCGAAGCATGGCGGCGCTAATATCAAAGTGACAGAGATGTTTGAGGATATGAAAGAGAAGATATCTGACTGGATGGATGAGGATGAGGTGCGCCGGTATCTCTATGACTTATTAGAAAAGAAAGCATTTGACCAGAAAGGGCTGATCTACGGGATGGGCCATGCGGTATATTCCATATCCGACCCAAGAGCTGATATCTTTAAAAAGTTCGTGAAGCGTCTCGCCAAGGAAAAGGGAAGAGAAGAGGAGTACGCTTTGTATGAATCGGTAGAGAAGCTTGCACCGAAGGTTATCGGAGAAAAGCGTAAGATTTACAAAGGTGTTAATGCGAATGTGGACTTCTACAGTGGTCTGGTCTACAGTATGCTGAATTTGCCGAAGTCTCTGTACACGCCGATTTTCGCGGCGGCCCGTGTAGTTGGCTGGAGTGCGCACAGACTGGAGGAGCTGCAGAATGTAGATAAGATTATCCGTCCGGCGTACAAACCGCTTGCACCTTACAGAGATTATGTGCCGCTTCATGAACGGTAAGAGGGGGCAGAGGTTATACTATGGAAAAGAGAGAGTTTTTCTTCAAATCCTGCGACGGAGCTACGAAGATTCATGCTGTAGAGTGGATTCCTGACGGAGAGATTCGAGCAGTGCTGCAGATCTGTCATGGTATGACGGAACATATCGACAGGTATGATGATTTTGCGAAGTATCTGGCTGCAAGAGGCGTTTATGTTGCAGGGCATGACCATCTGGGGCATGGACAGTCGGTGCAGGGCGAGGAGTATTATGGATATTTCCATGAGACGGAGGGCAATGCGTGCGTTATAAGCGATATCCACAAGCTTCGCTATTGGATAAAAAAGCATCATCCGCAATGTCCGTATTTTATGCTGGGTCACAGTATGGGTTCCTTCCTTTTGCGCCAGTATTTGGTTCGTTACAGTGAGGGGCTTTCCGGCGCGATTATTATGGGAACGGGATACCACAGCGTACCGGAGGTCATGGCAGGACAGGCTTTGTGCAGATTGATTGCGGCGTTCCGAGGATGGAAATACCGGAGCCAGATAGTGAATGCGATAGGATTTGGCGGTTTTAACCGCAGATTTACGCCCTGTGAGACGGAGCTGGACTGGCTGACAACGGATAAAGAAAAACGAGATGAATATATTCAGGACCCCCATTGCGGTTTTGTCTTTACAGTAAATGGATATTATCATATGTTTGAGGGTATGAAGTATCTGGAAAAGCGCAAGAATATAGATAGGATACGAAAGGAGCTGCCATTGCTTTTTGTCTCGGGAGAGGATGATCCTGTCGGGGCGTTTGGCAAAGGTGTCCGCAAGGTTCATAAAAAATATGCAGGAGCCGGGATCGAGGATACGGAACTTCGCTTGTACGAAGGGAAAAGGCACGAGATTCTTAATGAACTCGGCCGCTCGCAGGTATACGCAGATTGCTGGCGGTGGATGGAGAGATATATAGGATAAGAGAGGGATTGTCTCTTAATATATGAAAAGGAATGAGAAAAGGAGTTATTTCACATGGATTTGGTAACAATCAGGGAATTATACAAAAAACAGGAAGATTACATTGACCAGAAAGTGACTGTCGGAGGATGGGTCAGGAGCATCCGCGACTCAAAGACTTTTGGCTTTATCGTGGTAAATGACGGGACATTTTTTAGTCCTCTTCAAGTAGTGTATAGTGATAAGCTTGATAATTTTGCGGAAGTCTCCAAGTTGAATGTCGGAGCGGCAATTATTGTGACGGGGACGCTGGTTGCGACTCCCCAGGCGAAGCAGCCCTTTGAGATTCAGGCGGACAGCGTTGTGGTAGAGGGGGCGTCGGCGCCGGATTACCCGTTGCAAAAGAAGCGGCATGGATTTGAATATTTGCGGACAGTTTCCCACTTAAGGCCCAGGACGAATACATTTCAGGCTGTATTCCGTGTGCGCTCGCTGACTGCGTATGCGATTCACAAGTTTTTTCAGGAGAGAGACTTCGTGTATGTGCACACTCCGCTGATTACCGGAAGCGATTGTGAGGGCGCGGGCGAGATGTTCAGGGTTACAACTCTGGATATGGAGAATCCGCCGAAAAATGAAGACGGCAGCATTGACTATTCACAGGATTTCTTTGGAAAAGAGACGAACCTTACTGTGAGCGGACAGCTTAACGGGGAATCTTACGCCCAGGCGTTCCGCAACATCTACACCTTCGGCCCGACTTTCCGCGCGGAGAATTCTAACACGACAAGACACGCGGCGGAGTTCTGGATGATTGAGCCGGAGATGGCCTTTGCGGATTTAGATGACAATATGGCGCTGGCGGAGGATATGTTAAAATATATTATTAATTATGTAATGGAGCATGCGCCGGAAGAGATGAATTTCTTTAACTCTTTCGTGGACAAGGGGCTGATTGAGCGGCTCCGTAATGTGGCATCCTCAGATTTTGCCCGCGTGACTTATACAGAGGCGGTTGAACTTCTGGAAAAGAATAACGATAATTTTGAATACAAGGTGTCCTGGGGGGCTGATTTGCAGACGGAGCATGAGCGATATCTGACAGAGCAGGTATATAAGCGCCCGGTATTTGTGACGGATTATCCGAAGGATATCAAAGCTTTCTATATGAAGATGAATGATGACGATAAGACGGTAGCAGCCGTTGACTGTCTGGTGCCGGGCATCGGTGAGATCATCGGCGGCAGCCAGAGAGAGGATGATTACGGAAAGCTTCTGGCAAGGATGAAAGAGATGGGACTTAAGGAAGAGGATTACGGCTTTTACTTGGATCTTCGCAAGTACGGTTCTACCAGACACTCAGGCTTCGGACTTGGATTTGAACGCTGCGTTATGTATCTGACCGGTATGGGCAACATCCGTGACGTCATCCCATTCCCAAGGACTGTAAATAATTGTGATTTATAAGCATCTCTAATTTAAAAAGGAGGAATCTGAATGAACATTTTAGTAGTAGATGACGAGAAAGAGATTGCAGATGTTATAGAACTTTATCTTCAGAATGACCAGTATAACGTATATAAATTCTATACGGGAGAAGATGCACTTGCATGTGTTCATAGCATGAAGATAGATCTCGCTGTTCTTGATATTATGCTGCCGGATATGGACGGATTTCAGATTCTTAAGCAAATAAGAGAAAAGTACAGATTCCCGGTCATTATGCTGACAGCGAAGACAGAATATATGGACAAGATTACAGGCCTTACCTTAGGGGCTGATGACTATATGCCAAAGCCCTTTAACCCGCTGGAACTGGTGGCGAGGGTAAAGGCGCAGCTTCGGCGCTATACGCAGTATAATGACGGCGGGAAAGAAACAGGAGATATTATTGATATTGGAGGACTGTTTTTAAACAGGACCTCCCATGAATGTGTCTATAATGAGATTCCTCTGACTTTGACGCCTATTGAGTTCGACGTCCTCTGGCTGTTGTGTGAGAATCGGGGGAAAGTTATCAGCTCTGAGGAGTTATTTGAAAAAGTATGGCATGAAAAATATTACAAAAACAGCAATAATACAGTGATGGTACATATCAGACACCTCAGAGAAAAGATGAGCGGGCCTATGGGAAAATCAGATTTCATCAAGACGGTTTGGGGAGTGGGATACAAGGTTGAAGAATAATTATCTGAAATTAAAGCTTAGTATACTCTTGCAGACTGTCCTTGTCACGGCTATTACAGTTTTAGTCGGCGGATTTCTGTTGGATTATGTAGTTGATGGGATTTATAATGACAGCTTTGCAAAAACTTTTGTGACTGCTTTGATGTCTATGCGGGTAAAAGAGAAAACTGCGATCAAGTTATATTGGAGTCTGATTGGAAATAACAAGACATTTTTTATGATTGTTGGTTTTCTTCTTTTGTTCGCATTATTTTTCTATGTCGCATTGTCGAAGATGACAAAATACCTGGATCAGGTGGGAGACGGTATCGAGAATATCATATCTGATTCGAATGAACCGGTACATCTTATTACAGAATTGAAGCCTATAGAGATACGGCTCAATGAGATAAAGGCGACGCTTCGCCGCCAGGAGCTGGAGTCTGTGGCCAGTGAAAAGAAGAAGAATGATTTGGTACTTTTTCTTGCTCACGATTTAAAGACCCCGTTGACATCAGTGGTTGCATACCTGACGATGCTTGACGGCCATCCGGACATGAATGCAGAAGAACGAGAGAAATACATTCATATTGCCCTGGAAAAGTCTATGAGGCTGGGGGATTTGATTAATGAGTTCTTTGACATTACACGGTATAACCTTCAGGATATCGAGCTGGAGCCTGTAGAGATTAACCTTTCGCTTATGTTAGAGCAGCTTGCCGATGAGCTTTACGGCGTTCTGTTAGAAAGGCAATTGTCATGTGAAGTGGAGGTAGAGGAAAACCTGGAAGTGTACGGTGATCCTGATAAGCTGGCTCGTGTTTTTGATAATATTTTGCGCAATGCTATCGCCTATTGCTATGGAAATACGAAGATACTTATCGGAGCGAAGAGAAAAGGGCGGGATGTTGAGATTACATTTACAAACGAGGGTGACAAGATACCGGGGGCAATGCTGCAGACTATTTTTGAAAAATTTTATCGTGTGGACGGCTCCAGGTCCAGCGGCACAGGAGGCGCAGGACTTGGGCTGGCGATTGCAAAAGAGATTGTAGAGCTTCACGGCGGGCGTGTTATGGCGAAAAGCGATGATTTGAAAACACAGTTTATTGTAACACTTCCGTCAAAGGTGCAGGAGGAAACGGAAAGGAAGACAGATGAGATTCATACACATCGCAGACGTGCATTTGGGGGCAAAACCAGACGCAGGAAGCGCATACGGACCATCGCGTGGAGGAGAGATATGGACGAGCCTGGAAAGGATTGTTGATATATGCAGGGATGAAGAGATAGAACTTCTTTTAATTGCAGGAGACTTGTTTCACAGACAGCCTCTTCTTCGGGAATTAAAAGAAGTGAACGGCCTGTTTTTGAGATTATCGAAAACCCAGGTTGTACTCTGCGCAGGCAATCATGATTATTTGAAAAAAGATTCCTATTACCGGACATTTCCATGGGCGAAGCACGTACATATGATATTGAGTAATGATTGGGAATCCGTTGAACTGCCGGAGATAGGGGCGGCAGTTTACGGCTTTAGCTACGAGTCGAGAGAAAGGGAAGACAGACCTTATGCGGGAAAAAAAGCAAGGGGGAAGCAGCCGGCAGAGATTCTGATGATACATGGCGGTGATGAGCGGCATGTGCCGGTGAAAAAAGAGGAAATCCTGCAACTGGGGTATGATTATGTTGCGCTTGGTCATATTCATAAACCGCAAAATATTGTTCCGGGAAAGATGGCGTACTGCGGTGCGCTTGAGCCTGTAGACAAAAACGATATGGGAAAGCATGGATATATCTATGGGGAAATTAAAGATAAAAAGTGCAGAATAAAGTTTGTGCCGTCGGCGGTAAGAGAATATATTCATGCAGAAGTTTTGGCAGCGGAAAATATGAGCGGCAGTGAATTAAAAGAAAAGATAAAAAAGCTGATTGAAGAGAAGGGAATCGAAAACATATATAAGATTTTAATAACAGGTTTTCGAAGTCCGGATATTCTGTTTGATCTGGAGGCAATGGATGTGTATGGGAATATTGTCGAGCTGCTTGATGATACAAAGCCTTCTTTTAATTTTGAAAAGATCAAGATCCAGAATAAAGGAAATATACTCGGAGAGCTGATTGAACAACTAGAAGGCTATGGGGAAGAATCTCCTCAGTACAGGGCGATGTGCGAAGGAGTACAGGCGTTGATGGAGACGAGAAGGGACTGACCGGATGAAGATTTTAGAGATGACGATCAGGAATTTCGGTAAATTATCGAACCGGAAGATAGAGCTGTCTGATGGAATAAATATCATATATGGTGAGAACGAATCGGGAAAATCTACGATTCATACATTTATAAGGGCAATGTTTTTCGGACTTGAACGGGCAAGAGGGAGAGCTGCGGCTAATGATACTTATAGCTTGTATGAACCGTGGGACAATTCGAATTATTATTCCGGCGCAGTGAAGTTTGAAAGCGGTGGAAAGTTTTTTTTGTTAGATAGGAACTTTGACAGGTTTTCAAAAAAAGCAGAGATATTTTGCGAGGACGATGGAGAAGAGTTGTCTGTAGAGAACGGCGATCTTAAGATGCTGCTTGGAGAATTTTCCGAGGCAGTCTATAGTAATACTGTATCTGTCGGACAGCTCCATGCACAGCCCAGACAGGAGCTTTCATCAGCACTTCGGGACTATGCTACCAATTATTATGCGTCGGGCGGAGGAGATTTGAACCTTGAGGCGGCGCTTGGGAGGCTTAAGGAGCGCGGGAAGGAGATTGACCGGCAGATAAAGGAGGACTTTCGTAAAAAGCAGATAAAGCGGGAGCAAGTAGAGCAAGAGGCGTCTTATATCTGGCGGGAAATTCACAGGCTTCAGATGGACAGCGAGAACCTGAAAGAAAAGATTGCTTACCGCAGAGAACACAAACCATCGCGTGAAGAGCCGGAGAATAACCGCGTGATTGATGAGCTTCGCCCTGGGAAATGGAGGATTCACCCGCTGGAGATTTTTGTATTTGTCATAGCGGTGGTGCTGGTATTCATGCTTATCCATAGACCGTGGAATTATCTTGTGGCGATTGTATTGGCTTTATTGTGCTTAATCTATACATGGAACCGCCTTAAGGTCAGCAAGAAGCAGGAAAAGACCGAGCCGGAAAAGATTCTGGAAGAGATTATGCCGGAGGAGGAGAAGATTCCGCTGGAACGGCTTTGCTGGGAGCTGGAACGTAACAAGGAAGAGCTGGGGGAGAAACAAGTGCAATACAACAATCTCCGGGAACAGTTGGAAGAGATGGATGAGATGGGAGAGGAGTTCTGGGAGCAGGAGAAGAAGCGGGAAGCAATAGAGCTTGCGGCAGATACAATTAATAAATTATCCGTCAAACTTCAAAAGCATATGGATCAGAAGATGAATGATGAGCTGTCGGAGGTAATATATGAACTGACAGGAGGCAGATACAGCCGCCTTGTGATTGGGGAAGGACTTAAACTCAGTCTTTTGCAGGATGGAAGAAGGATTCCCGTAGAACGAGTGAGCAGGGGAACCGCAGAGCAGGTATATCTGGCGCTCCGCATGGTATCTGCAAAGGTTTTTCAGGAAGAGGAGATGCCGGTTTTATTAGACGATACTTTTGCATATTATGATGATATCCGGCTTAAAAATACGCTTCAGTGGTTAGAGAAAAACAGAGAACAGGTGATTTTGTTTACTTGTCAAAACAGGGAAGAGGAGACGTTGAGGGAGCTGGGAATCACATATCGAAAAGTTAAAATATGAGTAGAAAACATTACCGCCATTACATATGTAATGGCGGAATGTTAAGGGTTAGGTTCGTT
Organism: Lachnospiraceae bacterium MD308; assembly: GCA_000403475.2. Taxonomy (GTDB): domain Bacteria; phylum Bacillota; class Clostridia; order Lachnospirales; family Lachnospiraceae; genus MD308. The sequence goes on along the minus strand of KE159795.1, from coordinate 1,935,359 downwards.
TAAAAAATTTTTTTTATTTGGATAAGCTTTCCTTATCCTGTTACACATCTAGAATACCATATTTTGCCAGAAAGAGCAAGATAAAAATTACACTTCTTCTCCTCTGTTATATCTTTCTACGATATCCACAATACGTTCGCTTGGATTCAGTATACTGTTAATGGAACCATCGTGGTTCAATGTGTCAATCATGAGCGCAATATATTTACTCATATCGCAGTTGATGTAATATGGGCGTTCCAGCAAATCCGGAGTCTGGTAGATCAGATTGGAAGTCAGGATTCCGTCAATCAATCCCTCTTCGTATGCCCTGTCGAATTTCTCGAGTCCGTTGGTAAACAGTCCAAAGGTTGCTGCGGCAAAGATGCGCTTTGCCTTACGGTTTTTTAACTGCTGTGCCACATCAAGGATGCTGTCGCCGGAGGATATCATATCGTCAAGAATGATAACATCCTTCCCCTCTACAGAGGAACCTAAGAATTCATGGGCGACAATCGGATTGCGGCCGTCTACTATTTTCGTGTAGTCGCGTCTCTTATAAAACATACCCATATCCAGATTTAAGACATTCGCAAGATAGACCGCGCGCTCTGTCGCACCCTCATCAGGGCTGATGGCCATCATATGGTCGCTGTCAATCTTAAGATCCCTGTGTGTGCGCAAAAGACCCTTTACAAACTGATATGTTGGACGTACCGTTTCAAATCCGCTTAAAGGTATCGCGTTCTGGACACGGGGGTCATGGGCATCAAAAGTAATAATATTGTCCACGCCCATACGTACCAGCTCCTGTAATGCCAGTGCGCAGTCCAAAGATTCACGGGCGCTTCTCTTGTGCTGCCGGCTTTCATATAAGAACGGCATAATAACATTGATTCTCCTTGCCTTTCCCCCAATTGCGGCAATAACTCTTTTAAGATTCTGATAATGATCATCCGGAGACATGTGGTTTGTACAGCCGGTCAGAGAATAGGTAAGGCTGTAGTTGCATACATCTACCATGAGATAGATATCCAGTCCCCGGACAGATTCTTCGATAATACCTTTGGCTTCCCCGGAGCCAAAGCGCGGAACTTTTGCGTCGATAAGATAGGTGTCCTTTTCATATCCGTTAAAGACAATTTCATCTTTAAAAGCGTGCCCGTCTTCGTGACGCCATTTTATAATGTAATCATTCACACGGTTTCCCATTTCCTTACATCCATCTAAACAGATGATTCCAAGTGAACCTACGGGGATGTTTTCAAGAACACGTTCGTTACGGCGTAGCATCATTCGTACCTCCCAAATTTAATAGTTTCTTCTGGATGCGGATATCATCCCCCGTGAGACGCAGTATCATATAGTTACTGCTGATACGGGAAAAAATCCGCTCCGAATAAATCGAATTGATGTCGTCAAGTGTAAGGTTAGTTGAAATAACAGTTGCTTTCCTGCGCAGAATCCTTTCGTTTAAACATACAAATAACTGTGACACTGTAAAGGAATTAGAAAGCTCTGTTCCTAAATCATCGATAATAAGCAGGTCACAGTCATAGACATGATCAAAAACATCACTTTCAATCCCTTCTCTTTTGCCGAATGTATTTTTCGCAAAGTATTCGAAAAGCTGAACGGCAGAAAAATAAATTACCGAATAAGAATGATCCATCAGCTCTTTTGCAATACAATGAGTGAGAAATGTCTTTCCGACACCCGTGTCGCCGTATAATAATATATTGCAGTGTTCCTCAGAAAAGGTATCTGCAAATTGACGACAGACTCTTAAGGCAGTCTGCATAGATTCCTGCGAGGATCTGCCGGTGAGCGGGTCTATATAATTGCTGGAATAGAAATCTGTGCAGAAAGTGGAGAAGTTCTCCTGTACAAGAATTTCCTGCAGATTAGACTGCATGTATAATAAATCCACAATTGCTTTTTGAAGGCAGTGGCATTTATCAGCTCCGATATAACCGGTGTCCCGGCAATCTGGACAAGTGTATTGAAGCTCCAGGTAGTCTGCGGGTAATCCCGCAGACTCAAGAAGCTCTTTTTTTTGAATAAATAGAAGGGATAACTGTTCCTTTAGCTGCTTTAGGGCAGAGTTATCACCTTCAAGAAGCTTTTTCGCGTGAGAAATGCTGAGCGAAGAGATAGCATCATCTAATTTTTTCAGTGTCGGAATATGGGCATAAGCATAGTTGTGGCGTTCACGGAGCTTGTGCTCATTATCAAGTTGTCTGAGTTCATAAGTACGCATAATCTGATCGTACTGTGAATTAGATAAAGCCATATAAGCTATCTCCTTATACTATCGATTACTGTTGCAGGAGTCTTCGCTCTAAATCGTCCATATCGTAGGAACGACTGTCGAAGTTGTTGAATTTATTGCTTTGTTTACGTCCGGCAGCAGTACTTTTTTGCAGCTTCACATTCTCGCGTTTCATTGCTTTCTGTTCTTTTGCTTTTAAGTAATCAGAATCAACAGCGATGATGTCCTCAGGATTATGGACACCTTTTTCAAACCAACGCTTTAATATAGATTCTGTATAATCAAAGCTTGGCTGGTGAATGGTATCCATGGTACGGTTTACTGCCTCTATAATTATTGTGGAAGTAAAACCGTATTCTTCATACCACCTCTTGATAAAAGCTATTTCTGAAGCGGCAGGAGCACGTCCCTTGATTCCATAAGCATTTAAAACAGTATAATAATTTTTGTTGTAAAAAACCGTATTGCACTTCGCCTGCGCTACGGTAGTAATCTTCTGCTCATACCAGGACAATGCCACTTTTTTAATATAGTGGATACTTTTATGGTTGTTCTCAACACAGTACTCGATAAGGTATTCGATTAAATCTGCGGACATTCCAAGCGACTCATAAAAATATGTAATGGTGTCCATCTCTGTATGAGACAGTGTTTTTTGCAAATATTGCTCTGTTACATGAAGTATTTCTCTGAACTCCTTGCGTGACCGGAACCGCTCAATGTCGGATACGTCTGATACAGGAACCGCGGCAGAAGGAACGGCTGCCGGATCCTCAGTACGTATTTCATAGTCCAATAACCCCTGGTTTCTCCAATAATTCAGTGCGCGGATAACATCCTTTTCTGTATCGTCGAGTGCATCTGCGATCTGTGAAATCGTCGGGATGCTGTTCGAACCGTTCAGATGGCGCAGCAAAAAAAGATAAACCTTTACATACTCCCCATTAGCATTTGCCATGTGTTTGTCGATGAACTCATTCTCTAATATAGTCGTGTTCGTCTGCACATGGTTTGTAAGGGTTAGCTTTGTCATAGTTTTGCCAGTCCTCCAAGACAGATAAATATTTATGAGGGGATGTCCTCCCCTGTTTTGCAAGACCTATTATAGCATTAACTGGACTGACAAAAAAAGAATTTTTTGAGTCAAAATTGAGGTTTTTTGTGGATAAAATTCTGTGGAAAATGTGGATAACTAGGGTTTTAAGAGTGTCTCTCCAATGTTTACAACGTCTCCGGCTCCCATAGTTATCAACATGTCTCCTTTTTGACATTTTTCCAGACAAAACGCTTCGATTTTTTCAAAAGAGGGCAGATAATATGCATCGACCCCTTCTTTGCACAGTGCTTCTGCGATATCAGCAGAAGAGATTCCCAGATTATCTGTCTCTCTGGCAGCATAAATATCAGCCAGGACAACGTGATCTGTATAAGACAATGCGTCCACAAATTCGCTGAAAAGAGCCTTTGTCCTTGTGTATGTGTGTGGTTGGAATACGCACCAGACTTCACGATGGGGATAATGCCGTGCTGCCATCAGGGAAGCTCGGATCTCTGTAGGATGATGGGCATAATCGTCAATAATGGTAATACCATTCACTTCGCCCTTGTACTCAAAACGGCGTTTTGTGCCGCGAAACTTACTAAGTCCGCGGCTGGCGTCTTTTACAGAGATATCAAGTAGATCTGAGACAACTAATGCAGCCAGAGCATTTGATACATTGTGCTCACCGTTGACAGCCAGAGTGATATGCTCTGTGAAGGTTCCTTTTTTTATAAAATCAAAGGAAGCGTTGCCCAGCTCATTGTGAGATATATTGGCAGCGCTGTAATCCATTGGATTTTCTGCGCTGTAGGTAATGACATTGCAAGAAAGACCATCTATAATGGTATCTAACTGTTCAATATCTCCGTTGATGACAAGATAGCCGTCGGACGGAAGAAGTTCTGCGAATTTCCGAAAAGAACGGCGAATATCATCTAAATCTTTGAAAAAATCCAGATGGTCTTCATCGATATTCAGTATTACACCGATTTTCGGAAAAAATTCGAGAAAGCTGTTTGTATATTCACAGGCTTCCGTGACAAATATTTCCGAATTCCCGACGCGGATATTTCCGCCAATTGCATTCAAAATCCCCCCCACGGAGACTGTGGGGTCAGCGTCCCCGGCAAGTAAGATGTGTGTCAGCATGGAAGTAGTGGTAGTCTTTCCGTGGGTTCCGGATATAGCGACAGGAATATCATAGTTGGTCATCAGTTGTCCAAGAAGCTGTGCGCGGGTCAGCATGGAAAGACCTTTGCTTAAGGCAGCCTGGTATTCCTGATTGTCAGGATGAATCGCAGCAGTATAGACAACAACGTCGATGCCTTCTATAATATTAGAAGCCTTCTGGCCGTAAAAAATAATTGCACCTGATTCTTCTAATTGTTCTGTTAAAGGAGAACGTTTGTTGTCAGAGCCGGAGACAGTGAAACCTTCTTTGAGAAGGACTTTAGCCAGGCCGCTCATACTGATTCCGCCGATTCCTATAAAATGTACATGTACCGGTTTTTCAAAATTTATTTTATACATAGACACCTTCCTATTCCATATAATGGCACAAGTGCCAAATATTTATACACATTTATCATTAATATTGCATTATGATGTATCATATACTATATGCTCTTATCATACTATTATAAACATATATGGGGAAAAAACCAAGATTAAGTTGTTGTTATTTTTCCATAAAAAGGGGATAGAAAAGATAAAATAATTGTAAAAAACGTTCACTATGGCAAAAAAGTGTGTTATAATGGCATTATAAAAACTGAGAAGGGGTGATAGCATGAGAAAAAAAGAAATGATTGCAATGCTGCTTGCCGGCGGACAAGGAAGCAGACTCGGAGTTCTTACAGCAAAGGTTGCGAAGCCGGCAGTTGCATTTGGAGGAAAATACCGAATTATCGATTTCCCGCTCAGTAATTGTATTAATTCAGGGATTGATACTGTTGGGGTATTGACACAATATCAGCCTCTGCGTTTGAATACACATATAGGAATCGGGATTCCATGGGATTTAGACCGCAACTTTGGCGGAGTATCTATATTGCCGCCATATGAGACAAGCGGAAGCAGTGAGTGGTATACAGGCACAGCTAATGCGATCTATCAGAATCTTGACTATATGGAGACATTTAGCCCGGAATATGTGCTGATTTTATCAGGCGACCATATATATAAGATGGATTATGAGGTTATGTTGGATTTTCATAAGGAGAATCAGGCGGATGTTACGATTGCTGCGATGCCGGTTCCGATGGAAGAGGCCAGCAGGTTCGGTATCGTGGTTGCAGAGGAAGACGGGCAGATTCAGGAATTTCAGGAAAAGCCGGAGCAGCCGAAAAGCAACTTGGCATCGATGGGAATCTATATCTTTAGCTGGCCCGTTCTAAAGGAAGCGCTTATTGCACTCAGGGAAGTACACGGTTGTGATTTTGGTAAACATATTATCCCGTATTGTCATGGGAAGAACAACCGGCTATTTGCATACGAATACAATGGTTATTGGAAAGATGTCGGCACACTTGGCTCTTACTGGGAAGCTAACATGGAGCTGATTGATATTATTCCGGAGTTTAACCTGTATGAAGAGTTCTGGAAGATATATACGAACAGCGAAACCTTGCCGCCTCAGTACATTTCTGCTAATTCTGTAATTGAAAAAAGTATTATCAGTAATGGCTGTGAAATATACGGAGAGGTGCATAATTGTGTGATTGGCGCTGGTGTAACGATTGGAAAAGGCGCTGTTGTGCGTGACTCTATTATAATGCAGGATGTGACGATCGGGGACGACTGCGTGGTTGATAAAGCAATTATTGCAGAGAACAGTGAGATTGGCAGGAATGTTACGCTTGGAATCGGTAAGGAAGTTCCTAATAAGTTAAAACCATCTGTCTATTCTTTTGGTCTTGTGACGATTGGGGAGCACACGATAGTTCCGGACGGCGTGCAGATTGGAAAGAATACCGCTATCAGCGGTATTACGGAGAGACAGGATTATCCGAATGGTATATTGGAGAGCGGAGAGACTTTAATAAAGGCAGGTGAGCGTATATGAGAGCAGTAGGACTTATATTGGCAGGCGGCAACAGCCATAAGATGCGCGAGCTGACTCGGAAGAGAGCAGTAGCAGCTATGCCGATGGCGGGGAGCTACAGGGCGATTGATTTTACGCTCAGCAATATGTCGAACTCCCATATTCAAAAAGTAGCTGTATTGACGCAGTATAATGCGCGTTCGCTGAATGAACATCTGAATTCTTCCAAATGGTGGGATTTTGGGCGCAAACATGGCGGGCTTTATGTGTTTACTCCGACGATTACAGCGGATAACGGGAATTGGTACAGAGGAACATCGGATGCGATTTATCAGAATCTGGACTTTCTTCGAAAATGCCATGAACCGTATGTAGTCATTGCCTCGGGCGATGCCGTTTACAAGATGGATTACAATAAAATACTGGAATATCATATTGCAAAAAAGGCAGATATTACAGTTGGCTATAAAGAGCTGGATTCCTATGAGGAGGCCAGCAGATTTGGAACAATTAAAATGAACGAATCTATGCGCGTTGAGGAGTTTGAGGAGAAGCCGATGGTGGCTAATTCAAGTGTGGTTTCTACTGGTATCTACGTAATCAGAAGGAGACTGCTTATCGATTTGATCGAGCACTGCGCAGAAGAGGACAGACACGATTTTGTGACCGATATTTTGATCAGATATAAGAATCTGAAAAAAATATTTGGTTATAAAATAAAAGATTACTGGAGCAACATTTCAACGGTGGAGGCGTACTATCAGACAAATATGGATTTCCTTAAGCCTGAAGTAAGAAATTATTTTTTTAAAGAGCTACCGGCGATTTATTCCAAAGTCAGCGATTTGCCGCCGGCAAAGTACAATCCGGGGGCAGTAGTTAAAAACAGCATCATAGCAAGTGGGAGTATCATCAATGGAACAGTAGAAAATTCGATTCTTTTTAAGAAGACATTTGTCGGCAATAATTGTGTGATTAAGAATTCTATTATTCTTAACGACGTCTATCTCGGGGACAATACGTATGTTGAAAACTGTATTGTGGAAAGTCGGGACACAATTCGGGCCAATACGCGTCACGTAGGAGAGAATGGTGTGAAAGTGGTCGTTGAAAAAAATGAGAGATATGCACTATAGTTCAACGATTGGACAGAAAGGAGCCATGACTTATGCAGATTACAGATGTACGTGCACGCAGAGTGGCAAAGGAAGGGAAACTTAAGGCAGTCGTATCAGTTACTATGGATGGAGAATTTGTAGTACACGACATCAAGGTTATCGAAGGTGAGAAGGGCTTGTTTATTGCAATGCCGAGTAAGAAAGCGGTAGATGGCGAATATCGGGATATTGCACATCCGATTAATTCAGGCACCAGAGAGCGCATTCAAAGTATTATTCTCGAGGAATACGAAAAGACGCTTTTAGAAGATGCTGTGTAATATTTATCGAAAGTTGGGGAATGCCCGGAGGTATATTAGATATTGCCTCCGGGCATTCTTAATGTTAGAGAAGAGAAAAATGCATGGATTTTTTTGTTTTGGGATGCGTGAATTCCAGGCAGTAAGAGCAGAGCTTTAATTCCTGCCATTCGGAATTTGCCGGCTTTTTGGGATTATATTTTGTATCACCGATAATTGGACAACCGATATGGGCAAGCTGTATGCGTATCTGGTGGTGGCGGCCGGTATGAAGGTGAATATCAAGCTCCGCCGGGGCGGTATCGTGCCGGGCGGAAGGTAATGAGAAGTATCTATGATTTTCTGTGACAGTATGGTAATTTAATTTCGCATATTTTGCTCCGGGCGTTCCTTTCCGGCAGATGCAAGAGCGGTTGGTTCGTGCGTCTTTTTGTATATAGTTTTCAAGGGTGCCGCAGGGAGCTGCGGGCGGATTCTCAACCAAAGCGCGGTAGTGCTTGCCGAAACCGCCGGCCTGGAGTTCTTTGCTTAGTTCTCCGGCGGCAAAAGGAGTCTTTGCAAAAACCATGACGCCTTGTACCGGCTGATCCAGACGGTGAATTACGGCAAGATAAGGCTCTTTGCAGAGGTTCTCCGAGGAGGGAGATTCTGCAATATGGTTCTTCAAAAGGCTTACCATATCAGGCGTTCGGATATTTTTGCTCTGGGTGGCGGTTCCCGGTGGTTTTACGCAGACGAGAACATGTCTGTCTTCATATAATATATGTAAAGATTTCAGGCTCATAACAATTCTCCTTGACTTTATAATTATTCGCTTTTATCATTTAAACATAGAGTGCAGAAAGATGCAAATGTTTTTACGTTACAGAAAGGACAGGTACACAAGAATGAAGATTGGAATTGGTAATGACCATGCGGCTGTTGATATGAAAAATGATATTGTGGCGTATCTGGAAGAGAAAGGCCATGAAGTAATAAATTATGGAACAGATACCAGTGAAAGCTGCAGCTATCCGGAATATGGCGAGAATGTAGGACGGGCCGTTGTCGGCGGAGAGGTAGAGCTTGGGATACTTATCTGCGGAACCGGCGTGGGGATTTCCCTTGCGGCCAATAAAGTTAAGGGAGTCCGGGCAGTTGTCTGCTCAGAACCGTATTCCGCGAAACTGTCCAGGCAGCATAATAATACGAATGTGCTTGCTTTTGGAGCGAGAGTAGTCGGTATAGAAATGGCGAAGATGATCGTTGACGAGTGGCTGAACGCCGAATTTATGGGAGGAAGGCATCAGACGAGAGTTGATATGATCATGGCAATTGAAGAGAGATAAAAAAGATTACAATGTGTAAAGGAGAGGAAATATGCAGGCGGCTGAATGGAAAAAAGACTATGAAGAATTTGAAGAAGTGACCAGACAATTTTATGCAGGTGAGGTTCCGTCTCCGAAGTATAAAGGATTTTCCGGCGGATTCGGCAGTTATGCCCAGAGGGGCGGCAAGGCAAGTATGCTGCGGCTTCGGCTTCCGGGCGGCAGGGTAGATAGAGAGAAGTTAGGCTTTGTTGTGCGGGCGGTTGAAAAATATAAGATTGATAAAGTACATTTTACAACATGCCAGACAATCCAGCTTCATAATCTGGACGCAGATGCGGTGTGCGAGCTTGCAGTAGAGGCGCTGGACTATGGAATTATAACAAGAGGCGGAGGCGGGGATTTCCCGAGAAATGTCATGGTATCTCCGCTTTCAGGGGTTGAGCAGGGAGAATATTTTGACGTATCTCCGTATGCAGAAGCTGCGGCGGATTACCTGATGGGATTTATCAAGACGGTTAAGCTTCCGAGAAAATTGAAAGTATGTTTTTCGAATTCTCCGAAAAATGAGACTCATGCAACGTTCAGGGATCTGGGATTTACAGCGAGGGCAGACGGTAAGTTTGATATCTACAGTGCAGGCGGCCTTGGAAATAATCCTAAGATGGGTGTGAAAGTGGCAGAGGCGGTTGATGGAAGCCAGATCTTGTACTATATTAAAGCGATGGTAAATATGTTTGTGGCTTACGGTAATTACGAGAACCGCGCAAAGGCGAGAACCCGTTATATGCAAGAGGTTCTTGGGGAGGAGTACGCAGCGCGCTTTAAGGAAAAGCTGGATGAAGTAATGGCGGCAGAAAAGTTGGATATTCATGTAGAGGCGCGGGAGGTTAAGAAAGAATCCGACGGTGTAAAAGTAAACAACAAAAGAGTAATTCCACAGAAGCAGGAAGGGCTCTATGCAGTTATGTATCATCCGATTGGCGGGTGCCCGAATCCGTCAAAATTCAAGGAGCTTTATGATGCTATGGCGGATATGGAGCAGGTAGAACTGCGGATTGCGCCGGACGAGACGGTTTATATTATCAATTGTACCGGAAGTGAGGCGGAAAGATTTCTGGAAATTACTTCGGATAGTGCGGACACATTGTTTGAGTCTTCCGTAGCATGTATTGGTGCGTCTATTTGCCAGGTGGGGGTAAGGGACTCCCAAAGTCTCCTTAAGACACTCATGGAGCAGTCAAAGGAATGGGGATATGAAGACGGCGTACTTCCAAAGATTCATATCTCGGGCTGTCCTTCCTCTTGCGGAACGCATCAGATTGGAAGGATTGGCTTTCGCGGCGGTGTAAAAAAGGTGGATGGAGCGATGCAGCCAGCTTTTGTGCTCACTGTAAACGGCAGAGATGAAGCGGGCGTAGAATGCTTCGGGGAGCAGGTAGGGACAATTCTCGAAAAAGACATTCCATCATTTTTGAAAAAGATTGGAGAAGAGGTTTCCAAATCGGGCATGATGTACGATGAATGGTATGAAAACCATACAGAGCGTTTTGCTGAGATTGCGAAGCCGTATGTAGAATCATGATCGTGATAACCGTTATTGACGACAACAGGGGAATGATGTTTAATAACAGGCGTCAGAGCCAGGACTGTATCCTTCAGGAGCAGATTCTGGCTCTTGTCGGTGATGGAAAGTTGTGGATGAATCAGTATACATATGGTCAGTTCTTGGATTGTGAAAGTGGAGCAATTGCGGTCGATGATGCATTTTTAGAAAAGGCCGGAGCAGGAGAGTATTGCTTTGTAGAGAATATTCTGATGGCTTCCTACGAAGAACATATAGAAAAAATCGTATTGTTTCGGTGGAATCGGAAGTATCCGGCGGATTTTTATTTTGATATTGAGTTGGAAGGTTCGGGCTGGAGGATGACGGAAGTCGGGGAGTTCTCCGGCTTTTCACACAAAAAAATAATTAAGGAGATATATGTCCATGAGTAAAGTGAGAAAATCTTTATTATTGTTTGCGTTTTCCTGGTGTTTGATATTATCGGCGTGCGGAGCGGATGAAACGAAAGAGGCAAATGAAACAAATGAGACGATGGAGCTTTCACAGCAGGCTGCAGGTGCGCAGATGCCGGAGGTTATGGAGATTGCCGAACTTCCGGAATATACGGGTTCGCCGTATGCCGCGGTTAACGGGAACCAGCCGGAGTTTACAGAGAGCGACTTCACAGAGGAGTCTTTTGAGACATATAGTGAGCTGGACGAATTGGGAAGATGCCGGACGGCGTATGCGAATATTGGAAAGGATCTGATGCCGACAGAGAAGAGGGAGGCTATCGGTAAAGTGAAGCCTTCAGGTTGGCATACAGTCAAATATGATACGGTAGACGGAAAATATCTATATAATCGCTGTCATTTGATTGGCTTTCAGTTGACGGCGGAGAATGCGAACGCCAAAAATCTGATAACCGGAACCCGCTACTTAAATACGGAAGGGATGCTGCCCTTTGAAAATATGGTGGCCGACTATGTGAGAGAGACAGAAAATCATGTCTTATACAGAGTAAGACCATTTTACACAGACGATAATCTAGTGGCTGACGGCGTGCAGATAGAGGCGATGTCCGTAGAGGATAAAGGGGAAGGGATTCTTTTTAATGTGTACTGTTACAACGTTCAGCCGGGAATTTCTATCGATTATTCTACCGGAGAAAGCTGGATAGAGACAGAAAATATACCAGAAAAGGCGGGAACAAAAGAAAGCACCTATATTTTAAATACGAATACATATAAATTCCATAAGCCGGATTGCTCCAGTGTTAAGCAGATGGAGACGGTCAATACGAAGGAATATACCGGAAACAGGGAAGAGGTGGAAAAGCAGGGATATGAGGCGTGTAAACGGTGTAAGCCGTAAGAATCATAGCGTTTTATTAGTGTACTGCATATAGTAATATGAAACGTTATATTTGGAGGGAAAAATATGCCTTATTCAGTAATGCTTGATGCTGGTCATGGAGGATGTAAATGGCGCAAGAAAAATGTATTGCTTTTGTCCGCACAACATAATATAATAGAGATGAGAAAGATTCTATTTTTTGAAAGGGGTTTATGACTATGGCAAAATCAGCAAACTTATATGCAAGAATAGAACCGGATGTTAAAGAGCAGGCGGAAAGTATTTTGTCGGCGCTTGGCATTCCAGCATCAAACGCTATCAATATGTTTTATAAACAGATTATCATGTGTCGGGGGCTTCCCTTTGATGTGAAAATTCCAACGGCAAGACCCATAGATATGGGTGTCTTATCGGAGGAACAGCTGAACGTAGAACTTGAAAAGGGATATGCGGATATGAAGGCAAAACGTACGAAAGATGCACGACAAGCCTTTTTAGATATTCGCAGGGATTACGGATTATGATTTTTACGGTTGAACTGACAGAGCAGGCGGAAAATGATTTAAGGTCGATATACGAATATATCTCCCACGATTTACAGTCTCCCGAAAATGCGGAAGGACAACTTGGCCGTCTGATCGATAGGATTCTAAGTCTTGAAAATTTGCCAGAACGCTTCCGAAGATATGAGAATGAGCCATGGCGTGGTCGGGGACTTCGTATCGTCCCCGTAGATAATTATGTTGTTTTATATATTCCTGATACAGAAACGAAGGTCGTAACGATTATCCGTATAATGTATGGTGGACAAGATATTGAAAATTTTCTTGCTTTTTATGCAAAGCAATAACAGTAGAAAAGCCTGCTGATTTTTACATCAATAAGGCTTTTTTTCGTGCTCAGAAAATTCCATACGTTTGCATTACAGTATGCGTGTAAAAAAGGTAAACAGACAGGTATATTGGATAAGCCTGTTTGCGTATGTTGTGAATGGATAACCAAAGCAAGGAGGACGATAAAGTTTGGCAAGGAAAGAACCAATCCAATATACCGTGGAAAGAGAATTTTTATCAAAGTTTACCGTAGAGGAATTGCTTGTCCGTATCATCAAATCTCACCTTAATAACAGGACTCAAAATGGGTAACAGGACGACGGCTGAATGGGGGGATATATGAAAATTCAAAAAGTATTGAACTTGTTCAATGCTGGAATTTATATCAGATTATCAAGAGAAGACGGTGATAAGGAAGAAAGCGATAGCGTAGGGAATCAGAGAAAACTCTTGACAGAGTACGTTTCAAAAAAAGAAGATTTTATCTTGTATGACATATACGTTGATGATGGCTGTTCGGGGACGAATTTCAACCGGCCTAATTTTCAAAGAATGATTGCGGATATTGAAAATGGAAAGGTTAATTGTGTTGTTGTAAAGGATTTATCAAGGTTTGGGCGTGATTACATTGATACTGGAAGATATTTGGAGCGATATTTCCCAGAAATGGGAGTCCGTTTCATATCGGTGACAGACGGCATTGATAGTATGAAACGAGCATATGATATGCTTCTTCCAATTAAGAATATCTTCAATGAACAATACGCAAGAGATATTTCCAAAAAGATACAGGCAACAGTGAGATTAAAACAAAAAGCCGGTGAGTTTATTGGAGCATTTACAAGCTACGGTTATAAAAAATCCCCTGTGGATAAAAACAAGCTGGTGATTGATGACTATGCGGCCGAAGTTGTCCGTAGAATTTTTTCCTTATATATACAGGGATATGGAAAACAGAAAATTGCTAAGCTGCTGAATACAGAGGGCGTCCTTTGCCCAGCGGAATATAAAAAGGTAAACGGTGAGAATTATAGGAATTGTAACCGTCTGGAAAGCACAACGTATTGGTCGTATTCTACAATCAACAGTATTCTACACAGAGAAATGTATGTAGGGAATATGGTACAGGGAACAAAACATCAGCGTATGAGAGGTAAGCAGAAGAATATGCCTAAAGAAGAATGGATAATCGTTGAGAATACTCATGAACCGATTATAGATAAAGTAACATGGGAAAAGACCAGGGTTCTTCTGCAGAAACGAACAAGAAATCTGGATTTGAAAACGAATAAAAATATTTTTGCTGGTTTTGTGAGATGTGGTGACTGCGGCAGGGCAATGACAAAAAATATGTGGCGTCGTGCAGATGGAAGTAAAACATATAGACTTTATTGTGGAACATATAAGAGAAACGGGAGACAGTATTGTACACCCCATACACTTCCTATGACAGTTTTGGAAGATATTGTGCTAGGTGATTTAAAAGTAATCGCCCGTAGTGTAGATAATTTGAAAGATCTGGTACAAGCGCAGAGTTTCACGGCTTCAAAAATCAAAAGGATTGCAGATGCGGAGCTTAGTAAAATCGAAGCAGAGCTGGAACGAGTGAAAAGACTAAAAAAATCTATATATGAAGATTACAGAGAAGAACTGATTTCCAAAGAAGAATTTCTTTCTTACCGAGAGGATTATCTAAGAAAAGAAGAACTTTATTCAAAACAGATTAAAACACTGGAAGAAAAAAAGAAAGACAATGTAGCGCAGGATATATTTGAAACGCCGTGGTTAAAAAGGCTGCTGAACCTGAAAGACATTGAAAAGCTGGACAGAGAAATAGTAGTTGAGATGATAGACCAAATAACAGTATATGAGAACCATAAGCTCAAAATCAGCTATAATTTCGGAAATGAGCTGGAACACTTATTTTCCAGTGTATACAGTGTAGAATCTGATGAAAAGGTTGTTTAGTCTCAAATACATATTGAAAGACCCCATTTAATTAGTCTTTTGGGAAAATTAAAAATTAGCGCAATCAATACCCTGCACATGGCGGTTCAGACCCGGGAGCGGTTTATAATGGCCGCCAGGAAAAGGATGACACTTTAAGGCTTACGCTGGCAGTTGGAGAGATTCTGCAGAATAACGGGATAGATGTAGAATACACGCGGACAACGGACGTATATGAGAGCCCGTTTGAGAAGGCAATGGAGGCGAATAACGCAGGAGTGGACTTTTTCGTTTCGATACACCGCAACTCATTTCCTACGGACAATCAGGTAATGGGGGTGGAAAGCCTTGTCTATGATCTGTCCGGTATCAAGTACGAGATGGCACAGAATATTGATGAACAGCTTGAGTCTGTTGGATTTGTAGATTTGGGGGTTAAAGCGAGGCCGAACCTTGTGGTGTTGAAACGGACAAATATGCCGTCGGTTCTTGTTGAAGCCGGATTTATCAATTCAGATACAGACAATCAGTTGTTTGACAATAATTTTCAGGATATTGCGGAGGCGATAGCCAGAGGTATCCTGGATACATTGTCTAATGTCAGTGCGGTCAGGGAAGCTTATTACAGGGTTCAGGTGGGCTTATACCGGAATAACCAAAATGCGGAGCGCTTGTTGGAGGAACTTTTAGCGCAGGATTTTCCGGCATATATAGACAATGTGGGCGAATATATACGGGTTCTTGTGGGAGGGTACGGTGATTTGAATGATGCCGTAGCCATGGAGCAGAGGCTTAGGCAGGCAGGGTATGACACCTTGATTGTGGGTTAAAGAAGTAAGTAGTGAAGCGGAGGGATAATAGTTCCCTCCGTATTAATTATATGATAGAATGGCAACCTTTTTTCTTGTTGGCCATCCTATTTTAGGGCGCAAAAGTTTTCAAAGTGGCCTTCTGCCTGGAGCAAATCTGATAGATAATCGGGTATAATGTAAAAAATAGAAGCAGCGGGGACGCTGCCCCTTATTATGTGCGGAAGAAAAATCAGGCATTGGTTTTCCAGTACTGCGTGATATATTTTTTGGCA
>KE159795.1:1770057-1919518 GCA_000403475.2 Lachnospiraceae bacterium MD308 | reverse complement strand
AAGATGCGGTCTTTATAGGTGCGGGCAGCAACCGGTGCATCCTCCTCCTGCGGATCTCTGGTTAAGAGCCATCCGTCCCTGGTCTGTCTGATCAGCAGTTTTCCTGAATTGATCTGTTCTGTTAGTTGTTTTTGAATTTCTGTCATTCTTTGTCCTCCTTATGCTAATGTGCGAGGACTCTTAAATCTCCGTATGTATTTCTTTAAGAATCCTCATTGCTGTTTAGTGGGTTTCAAGCATTGGAGATTTCTAAAAGAAAAAAGATAAAAGAATGGCATTTGCCATAAAGAATATTAGAAATATAATGCTTTAAGGGTATTTTAGCATAGACAGGGAAAGAATTCTACAAAAACAAAAAGGAAGCGTACAGAATTTTTCAAAAAGAGAAAAATGGTTAATGATAAGCATCTTCTCCACGTTCCATGTTATAATCAATTGTACCTATGCAATGAAAAGAAAAACAGGACTTGCAAATGCAATGTCGTTATCTACATGTCAGTGTTTACAAAGTCCTGTCTTTCTTTGTTTCTTGAAGATTATGCTTTGATCCAATCACCAATCCACTGTTTTCTAATTTGATTATATTTGCGTTTATACATGATACCGTTTTGTATTTTATATTTCCAAACAAACGTGCTGGAAGTTGGGTGAATTTCCGGTGGTGCAGCATCAGAAGAAGCTGCATAAACAGTTGAACAGAAATATGTATGTTCAATAAATGGCAGAGGTGCTGGGGGTATTAGGCTAAGTGTAAAACTACAGACCAAAATGATTGATAGCGTTTTAATTGTTTTCATAAATGGGTTCTCCTTCCTTGTAGAGTGGCAGTTTGTTGAGTTCTTTGGGGATATGGTCGATATCACCAAAAAATTGTCCTTCATAATAAATGGTATATTGGTTGTCTCCGTGGTCTATAATATATGCATTGTCTTTGCGGAGTTCCACTGCGCCGTCTGTTACCGGATATAGTTCTTGAAAATTAGGCTCTAATACGCAAAAAATCGAGAATATGACCATAGTAAATATGAGTACACGACATAAAAGCCCTTGCAAATGCCTGAGATGCGAAGTATTAACCTGATTGTTCAGAACAAAATGAATACGCGTATTTAATACAGAAGTGTCGCTTATAGCAAAGTGCATCATACGGTTTGGTTCTGCAAGCTTGGCGCTTTGTACATTTCTTGCAGTTTTTATAATCAGTTCAGCATAATCCGTGACATTGAATTTCGGGTCAGAGTGTATCAGGAAAAAATCATTGGAAAGCTCCAAAAAGAGTGTAAATTCTTTCTTCAAATGCTGCACAAGAGGATTCCACCAGTGTATACGGCAGACAATTTCCATTAAAAGAGCAAACCACAAATGATGTTCTTCGTAATGCTGCATCTCGTGTCGGCAAATGTATTCTAATTCCGTATCAGAAAAATTTGCTGCATCGGGCAAAATCAACGTAGGATGTAATAATCCAGTAATAGCGGGAGAAATCGGATACGGGACAAGGGCGATTCGTATCGGCTTGTCAGGGCATTTCTGCGAAACTTCGTATAAACACGCAGAAACATTTTCGCTTTTAACATAAAGTGCGGAAAGCGCATGATGTAATCGTATATATTGGATTAAAAGCTGAACCAATAAAACGAATGCACCGCCAAACCAGACGGCAAATATGAGTGTATCAATTCTTAATTGGCTGGTGCCAATATTTTCAGTCGTAAAATCCATTATTCTCGGCAAAATCTGATAGGAATGAAAAGAATATGTAAAAGGGAAATTAAGTGGTGCACTCATACGGATTAAGATAATGAGTATACCAATCAATGAAAATTCTATCGTACGTTTATGAAAGACAGATGTATGGTGCATAATCATATGCAGATATACAGTAAGAAAAAACGTTACGATGAAGCAGGTAAAAAAAGGTCCAAACGTAATCTCCATGCTATTTTTCTCCTTTGGTAAGAACGTGCTTGCGCTGTGCGATCAGATTTTCCAAATAATCTAATTCATCTGGGTTTGTTTCGCCGTCAATGAGTGAAGCAATTAATGTAGATTTCTTTCCGTTTCCGAATATATCGGTATAGGTACTGTCAAAATATTCCTCGCGAGTAATGACTGGTGTATAACTTCTGGTCAGTACAGTACCGCTGTAAACGATATCTGCTACTTCAACAGAGTGATTTGCAATCAGCGAACGGAGGCTTGCTTGAACCGTATTGATGTTCAATGCATCACTTTTCTTGACAATATCAGATGCTACCATTGGAGTATCGCTTTCCCATAAAATCTTCATTACATCCAATTGTTTTTTGGTAAGTCTTTTTTTCATCGTATCATCCTCCTTTGTGTGTAATATTTTTTGATAGTATGATTATGACACAAAAAAGAAGATATGTCCACACTAAAACATGAAAAAAAGAAAAAGAAATTATTTTTTATGTTTTATTTTATAATATAATTGACAAATTATAAAATATTTGATATATTAAAAAAATAATAACTCAACGGGCCCAAAACAAAAAAGATAAGGAGGAATAATTATGAGTAACTTTAAAGATTTTGATCTTGATTTAAGGAATGTAGCATCGGGTGGAAACGCTGAACCAAATGGGACGACATTAGTATGCGTAGCATCTAAAATGACTATAAAGCAAAAGTGTAATTCTGTTGAGACCCCAACAACAGGAATGACATCCGCGTGTTGCAAAAAGAAGAATGCGGCAGATGAACCTCAGTGTGTCTG
Organism: Lachnospiraceae bacterium MD308; assembly: GCA_000403475.2. Taxonomy (GTDB): domain Bacteria; phylum Bacillota; class Clostridia; order Lachnospirales; family Lachnospiraceae; genus MD308. Next base: position 1,916,778 of record KE159795.1, on the reverse strand, counting down.
AAACATAAAAGAGCGCGGTATTTTTACCGCGTTCTTTAAACTTAAGAAGTGAAATGTTGGAGGTGTGAGGTAGTGAAGGTATTTTTATTAAAAACAGATAAAATAAAAACTATTGCATTTGTGGCTGTAGCTTACGGATTACCATGGCTATTTTCCTTATGGATTCCATCTGATAACAATGATATCTTCCCGGTATATATGATGATTCTTCCGACCTTCGGAATTGTACTTGGACGAAGTATTTGCAAACGGAAAATCTATGGATGGATTCATTGGCTTTATACGATAGCTTTTGCTGGATATACAGGTGTAATGATATTATGGGTAACGAAAGCAATATCCGGCGAGGCGGCATATGATATGTATCTTATGCTAATGGTGTTGAGTATTGGGCTTTTGTTAGGAAGTATTATAAATGAACAGGAATTTTCCCCATTTAAAAATTTCAAAAAAAGCGTTCCCATTTACTTATTATTTGTAGCAATCACACAAATCACAAATCTTTCAATGATTATGAAAGTAGGAATCGGAGATGTATTAGCTGAAATATCTTCTGAACTTTTTATTACACCTATTAGTGTAATGACAACGGAGTGTATTTATATTTTTGGAGAAGAGTATGCATGGCGGGGGTGTTTGCAAGACCGGCTGCAAAGACTTTTTGGAAAGCGCATGGGAGTAATTATATTGGGAGTCATGTGGGAACTGTGGCATATGCCATTATGGTTTACTGTGTATGGGCTGAATCAGGAGAAAAGTTTTCTATTGCTTGTTTTGATACGTATGTTACGCACTGTTGGGATGGCAGTTTTTTTGGGATGGGCATACATGAAGACTCAAAATATCTGGCTTTGTGTTTTGATTCATGGGGTCAATAATTCGGCAGGAGCATCAGGCTATGACCAATTAAACAATATTGCTACAATTGAAACTTCAAATTCCTTTTATATGATTACAATATGTGTGAGTGCGATTATTCTGTTATTGTTTCTATTCTCGAAAGAGTACAGAAAAGAGAATACTAAAAACTGAAGTACTTTTCGACCAAGGCACCGAGAACGGGAGTGGCATCGGCGTGTTGTAAAAAGAATAAAGCAGATAAGTCTCAGGTATTTAAGACGTAAGGGTACGCGGTAAAAGTACCACATTCCCTTAAAAAATCAAATGCTGGAGGTGACAAAATGAAGATATTCGATAACTTTTATGAGACATCCACAAGAAAAAGTATGAAAGTAATAGGATACGCAGGAAGCAATTCGGCTTTTTCAAAAAGTATCTGTATGGGAGAGATGCTGAAAACGATATTAAAAGAGCAAAGCATAGAAATGGAGTTATATACGGCTAGAAATAATATAGTACGGGAATGCATCGGATGTGGAAAATGTTTTGAAGAAGGGACTTGTCCGCAGGATCAGCAGGATAGTATGCAATGTATTAGAGAAAAGATACTGGAAGTAGATTTGGTTATTTTGTTTTCTCCGGTTTATTTGAATAATGTGTCTGGTGCAATGAAAACATTTCTGGACAGGATTGGTTCGTGGGTGCATACATTAACTCTTTCTGGAAAATTAGGAATTGTGGTGACAGTAACAGATCAAAGCGGACAGGAATTTGTTTCTTACTATCTACAGAAAATTCTTTTGCAAATGGGATGTCATGTAATTGGAGAGTATAAAGTTGTAGCTTTAGAGGAACAAAATCCAGAGGAAACGGTAGAAAAAATTGCATCTGATATTTTAAAAGTAATTTCAAATCAGGAACAATATAGAAGTACAGATGAGCTGGAAACTATTTTTCAGCATACTAAGAAAAGATTTGTCGGACCAGAGTTGGAACAATACAAAGGAGCCTCCTATGAGATTCGGCATTGGTATGAATCGGGAATGGCAGAGTGTGAGTCTTTTCAAGAAGTGTTAAACCTTAGAAAATCGCATTGTAGGAGTGATACGTGTGGGGTCTGAAATCGGAAAGGAAATACGGCCTTACATACAATATATAGATGAACATAGGAATGATTACGCAGACAAGTACGAGGCGTATATCCCGGAGCTCTTGTTTATGTCGCAGATATTATTAGAAAAAATTGCCGGTGGATGAAGGGATAATCTCGTCAATGGCGCAAACTTTTATCATCAAAAACAGATAAATTTAAAATCATTACATTTTTAGCAGTAGCTTATGGACTGCCATGGGTATTCTTTTCGTGGATTCCGACTGGAGAAGAGGGAGATGTCTTTGCTATATATATGATGATTCTTCCAACCTTCGGTATCGTACTTGGAAGAATTATCTGTGAGCGGAAAATCCGCGGATGGCTTCACTGGATTTATACGATAATTTTTGTGGGATATACTGCCGTGATGGTATTATGGGTACTGAATGTAATATCAGGAGATGCCGCATACAGGATACTCGATATGGTATCGCTGCTAAGTATGGGGCTTCTGTTAGGAAGTATTATTGATGAAAAGGAACTTTATCTGTTCAAAAATTTTAAACAAAGCATAGTTATTTATTTAGTATTTGTAGCAATTCTACAGATACAAAAGCTTCCAATCATTATGCATGCGGAAACAGGGAGTGTTTTTGGAGAGGTAATCTCTGAATTGTCGATTACACCAATTCAGCTCTTGGTGGCTGGAAGTATAACTTTATTTGGAGAGGAATATGCATGGCGGGGATGCCTGCAAGGTCGGCTGCAGGAGCTTTTTGGAAAGCGTATTGGCGTGATTGTGCTTGGAATTATATGGGAACTGTGGCATATGCCTTTATGGTTTAGCACATTTGAGTTGAGTCAGGAAAAGATATTTGTATCGCTGGTTTTGGTACGTTTGTTAGCTGCTGTTGGAATGTCAGTTTTTGCGGGATGGGCGTATATGAAAACCCAAAATATCTGGCTTTGCGTTTTGCTCCACGGAATTAATAATGCAGCGGTAGCAGGATACAGCCAGATGGATATTAGTATAAGTGAAAATATAGATTCTTTTTTACTGTTTATGCAGTCTTTTGGTGCAATTCTTATGTTACTGTTTCTGTTCGCAAAAGAGTACAAAAAGAATGAAACAAATTAATAGTCAAATCTTAGAAAAACACAATGGAGTGATACGTGTGAGGTCTGAAATCGGAAAGGAAATACGGACTTATATACAATATATATATGAACATAGGAATGATTTCGCTGATAAGTACGAGGCGTATATCCCCATGCTCTTGTTTTTTTCGCAAATGCTATTGGAAAAAAAATTGTCAACAGATGAAAGAATAATCTCGTCCATGGCGCAAACTTTGGTAGGGCAAATCGGCAAAGTTCCGGATAGGTGTCTATCTTCTTCTGATATAGGAATGTATGGGGGATTAGGGCAGCTCGCATTTTCAATCCATACAATTAAAGAGAATACAGGAGAGTTAAAGGAAACTTCAGAATTGTTGAATCGGTTTCTGTTGGAGCAGGCGTGTAAAAAAGTGAAGGTGTTTTGCCAAAGAAAGCTATCGTTTGATTTCTACGATGTGCTGGGTGGAATCGCAGGTGTGGTATATTATTTGCTAGACTGTGAGGAAATACTGGATCAGCCAAAGGAAAAATTGAAATTGCGGGAGTTGATAAGATTCCTAATCTATTTATCGGGAGATTATTTCTATTTTGGACAAAAGGTCCTTCGTTACCATATAAGAAGAAACCAACAATTTCTTCCGGAAGAACGAAAGACAATGAAACAAGGGCACATCAATTTTGGGGCGGCTCATGGGGTCGTGGATCCGCTTGTTGCGCTGGCAAAAGCAAAGGGTAATGGAATACGGGAAATGTATCTGGAAGAGGCAATATGGAAATTGTTTGAGCTGTATGAAGAATTGTGTGTGGAAGAGAATGGGATTGTCCGATACCCGAGGAGGCTGCCGGTTCGGTGCTATGTCAACAGAACAAGTACTGACCTTACAGAAAATGCTGGGTGGTGTTATGGAAATCTGGGGGTTGTACGATGTCTAATGAAGGCGGCTAATTATTTGAGAAATCCAATGAAATATGCGTATTATCTGGATAAATTAGTGGATATTTTAGAACAGCCTGTAAAAGAATACAATCTGTCCAGCCCAATTGTATGTCATGGGTATGGAGGTGTGATTTCCATACAAACATATGCGTTTCGGGAAAGTAGGGATGAACGGTGTCTTATAAATCTGGAGAAAAATATGGAGATCACACTGCAAGAACACAGAGAGAAAATGAAGAAAGAAGAGTATCGTGAGGACTTTTCTTTATTGAGCGGAAGCGCCGGGACAATCTTGGCGTTGTGCAACAGTATGAATGGAAACCTTACTTACGGAAAATTATTATTTATGGACTGATGCGTATGAAAGAGAAAACAAATGTAATAAATAATATAATTTGGGTATTAAGGTCAATTTTCCGATTTGACCATAAATATATCTTTGTGATGGGAATTGCAACAGTGATAATTGGAATTTGTGCTCCGTTGTCTACGCTGGCATCTCAGGGACTTATGAACAGTATTCAGGAACGGAGCAGCCTGCAGGTGCTTTTAGCATTTGTGGTAATTTATATAGGTATTGATTTGTTCCAAACATTGTTTGATTACTTCTTAGATTATTATAAGTACAGATTTGCGCAAGGGTATAATTTACATTTGAATCAGAAGGTACTTCAGAAAGCATCCCGGCTGAATCTAAAAAGTTATGAAAATAGTGAAACCTATGATATGGTGTCCCGGGCGCAGTATGAGGCAGACGGGAGGCTGCTTACATATTTTGACTCTTTGTCAGGTGTTTTTTCCAGTATTATTACTACCATTTCCTACCTATTAATCATTGTGAGATTTCGAATTTGGATTATGTTGTGCATTCTTATCATTCCTGTTATTAAGTTTTGTATCAATAGGAAAATGAACCAGGAGACATTTAAAGTCATAAGAGAGCGTACAAATGATTCGAGAAAGTGTTGGTATATGCAGCACGTACTTACTTATGGAGAAGCATATAAGGAACTGAAAATTTATAATCTGTTTTCGTATTTTATTGAACGATACAGATCATATAAAAAACAATTTAATACGGAGGATTTAAGACTGAAGAAAAAAAGCATCGTGCGATTAGGCGGAGCTACGGTTCTTGAAACTATAATTGATGGGGGTATTTTTGCTTATATTGTGCTATGCGGCTATGCAGGAGAAATCTTGATTGGAAATGTCGTGACTTATATGAAGACGATCACACAGGTAAAGACACACATTATGTCTGTCTTACAGATATTTTCTGACATGAATCAGGAAAGTATGTATATTGACCAGTTGAAAGAATATCTGGATTATCCGGAAGAAAAGATTAAAGAGAAAGATGAACTGACGGATATTGAAGGTATTGGATGTATTGAAATCAGGCATTTGTACTACAGGTATAGAAAAGAACAGGATTATGTTCTTAAAGATATTAACCTTAAGATTGACGGGGCGCAAACAATCGCAGTTGTCGGGCAGAATGGAAGCGGAAAGACGACTCTTTTAAAAATTATAATGGGCTTTTATGATGATTATGAAGGAGAGATTTTGATTAATGGGGTTGAGTTGAGGAAACTTAATAAGGTATTGCTGCTTAATAGAATAGCCACTTTATTTCAGGACTTCTATAAGTATGAAGCAACGTTTAGGGAAAATATTGCATATGGGAATTTGAAAGCAATGGATGATGATGAGAAATTGGAGGAAATCTGTCGTAAATTTGAACTGTCCCAGTTGATTGATGAGTCGGATGACAAACTGGACTGCCAGATTGGGTACTGGTTCGATAATGGGAAACAAATTTCTATTGGACAATGGCAGAAAATCGGTCTTGCAAGGGCATTTTGTAAAAACGCAGATTTATATATCATGGACGAACCGAATGCGGCGATGGATGCGATATCAGAACAACGGTTGATGATACTGTATCAGGAGCTTTTGGAAGGAAAGAAAGGAATTATCGTCGCCCATAAATTCAATAATCTGATTAAAAGCGTAGACCAGATTGTCGTTTTAGAACATGGGAAGATTACAGGAAGCGGTTCCCATGATGACTTAATAGCTTCGAACGAAACATACAAAAAATTATACGAAATACAGGTGCAATAAAAATTGATCAGGAGGTATATGGATGAAGGCGGAATGTCAAGATTATTATGTGGTTAGGACACCCAATCTACCGATAGAATATCTCAATAAATATGAATGTCAAGAGCAGGATATTTATGAGTTTATTAGCCAGGACGCGGAGTTGGACAGATTTTTCAGGAAAGCATTGTTGATTGCTAGCCCTACACTTTATAACAGCTATGTGAATAAACCTATGGATGAAAAGAAGTATAAGAACCTGACAGAATCCTTGTTAAAATATTTCCTGCGGAGTGTAGGCCGTCCTACTCCGTATGGATACTTCGCCTCTGTTTCATTGGGGAAATTTGATGAAAGCACACGGCTTTTGAGAGGAAAGCAGGTCTTGGATTTGCGGGTTGATAATAATTGGCTCAATCAGATTGTAAGTATGTTAGAACAGGAGCCTGAGATAAAAGAAAAAATAAGAGTTCGATATAATCCACTATGCTATATAAGCGGTGACCGGGCGAAAAACGTGTATTATACCAGTCATGGAAAAGCGGGTGGTGAGAAGACGGTTATTGGAGAGAAAAGTATTCGGTATACACCATTAACGGAATTGGTGAAATCAGCGGCATCAGATTTTATTACGTTTAAGGAGTTGTCTGGACGAATCCAAGAAGTTTATAACACGGTTCCAGAGACGGTGATTTCGGATACTTTAAGTGACATGCTAGAAAATGAGTTCCTGATTTCGGAGCTTCGTACACCAGCATATTGTGATGACCCCTTGGTATATCTTATTCACAGATTGGATGAGATGAACGGTTCCGGAGTTTATTTGTCTGGCTTACGAGAGATACAGGGTTTGCTTGATGAGTACCATAAAGAGGAAAAGGAAGAGCTGCTCAAAGAAATCTATGAGAAGATGAGGGCATTCAAAAAGAGTAAAAACCACCTCATTCTGAATACAGGCAATCAATATGTTGCAAACACACTGAATAGAAGTATTCAGGAAAAAGTAGAAAAATTGGCAGAAGTATTGTATAAGATTTCGATTGACTTTGATGCAACACATACATTGAAAGAAAAATTTACAGAAGCATACGGAGAAAACGTTGAAGTCCCCCTTATACAGATTATTGACAGTAACCAATTTGACGGAGGCAATTTTGTTGATTTGAGCAATATAGGAACAAAAGGCGAGAAAGAGGTCTTACGTATTATTGAGAATAAAATCCAACAGGCCTTTATGCACCAAGAGGAAGAAATCAGTCTTTTTGATAAGGATTTTTGCGATCTGCGATATAAACCTGTAGCAGTTGGATCTTTTGACATCAATCTTTTTGTTATGGACAAAGATGGAGAGTATGATTTGTGGCTGGGACCAAATTTCGGTTCTGATCGTGCTGGGACTATGGCACAAAGATTTGCAGGATGTTTTTTGGCAGAAGAATTTGAAAAGTATAACCAATTGTATGAAAAAGATGCAAACATTCACTGTCAATATGAAAATGTTGAAATCAGAGAGTTTAAGACATTCGGGGAACAGAGCAATGTCCTGAACACAAAAAGGAACTGTAAGTATTACTTGACACTTGGGACTCATTCAGAAGATGTGGATAGTGAGATAAAACTTGAGGATATTTATATTGGTCTTGATGATAGTGGTATATATGCATATTCGAAATCGCTTGGTAAAAAACTGAGGTTTGTTACAGATAATATGCTAAATCCGACACTGAATAATAAGATTACAAGGCTGTTACTGGGAATTTCCAGGGACTATAATAGCCACCCGTTAAGCCGTTTAGCTTACCTTCCTTCCCAATTACATTATAAGCATTTCCCGAGGATAAGAATAGAAGGTGTTGTTGTTTTGCCGCGGATGTGGATGCTGGATGCCACAGACCTTTTGGGTGGGTCATATGAGACATTCAAACTTCAATTTGAAAAATGCAGAAAGGCCTATAAAATGGATTCTGTCTTGTATTGTGTAGCGTCAGATCACCGTATCATTATAAACCTAAATAAAGAAGAGTATTTACATATTCTTTACAATGAATTTCAGAAAAAAAAGGAGCTTATTTTTTCTGAGATAGAAGAAGGGCTGATTGATGGCGCTATCGTGCAGGATGACCAGAACCGGAGATATGTCAATGAATGTGTGTTTAGTGTTTTGGATACGGATAAAGATAGTGTTTTGCCTAATCCTTATCATAAAAATTATGTATTGTGTGAAGCAGATAGAAAAAAAACATTGTGTGAAAATGGCTGGATTTATTTTAAACTATATGGAATTGGACATCGTGGAGATGAACTCCTCAGTGAAAGGCTGCCGAAACTTTTAAATAAGCTTGAGAATCCGGAACATTTTTTCCTGCGTTATTCAGATGAAAAGGGATCACATTTAAGAATCAGGATAAAGTGTAAGGATGAAGAAACGGCATATATGCAGCTTGGCGTAATTAATAAGTGGATTCAGGAACAGATGGATATGGAACTGATCAATGATGCCGTATTTGATACTTATTTCAGGGAAATCAACAGATACGGTGGGAAAGAGCTGATTGAACCTTGTGAGCAGATATTTTTTAAGGATTCCGTGACAGTGGAAAAGCTCCTGCACAGAAGCCGTATAGACGATGAAAAAGAACTGGAAAAAATGTATATGATTGGGATTTCATTCATTTTAAAAAACCTGACAATAGATTTGAATGATATGTTTTCACTGATTGATTCCGCTGGTTTTCGGAATAAGTATAGGAACGAGTACAGGGAACGGAGACAGCAGTATATCCAATATGTGCGGGCAGTGCTGAGTGAAGAGGAAACAGAATATTTGGATATTGCAAGAGAGCATGAGCAGGAGAAAAAAGTTTTAAATACTTTTGCAGAAAGGCTGGAGAAGCAGTTGCAGGAAGAGAAAAATACAAATAGCAGGGAAAATATTGTTTTTTCTATTATTCATATGTATTGTAACAGATTGACGGGAATCCGCGCTTATGAAGAAAAGTATTTAGAACTTGTGAGAAATACTTTATATCAGATTGTCCAGCAAAGGAAATACTGTGATAATGCTTTAGAAAACGTGTGAGGTGGGAATGGTGCTAAGTGATTTACAGTTAAGAATGAAGGTGGAAGCTGCGGTCAGCCAATATGTTGGATATTTTATAAACGAGTTTCGACGTGGCGAAATAAAAAAAGAAGCATATGATGATGTGCTGCTTTTCTGTGCGGAGATTTTAGAGAATTCGGTTTTGGTAGCGTATCAAGAGGATATAAATTCGATTATTGTAGCTATTTTAAATAATTTGAAAGACGATATCTATCAAGGAGGAACACAAGACATCTCTTTCATGGGGGTCTATAAAGGAATAGGAAGCTTTGCTTTCGGCTTAAGGATTTTAAACGAAAAGGGAATGCATTTGACACAATTCCAAACATATTTTGATGATTTGATTGAGGCGTATTATGATTCACATATCAGACTGTACTATGAAACATCAACAGCAGCAATCTTGTATGATGCTATTTATGGATTGGCAGGCTTACTGAACTATTATTTGGATTATCGCAAAGAACAAAAGGGTGTAATTGAAGGGTTATTGAAATATCTCATTTCACTCACGGATACGAATGAACATGGGGTGGTGAAGTATTTCATTATGGTAGTGCCTCCTTATGGGACAATTGAGTCGGAGCAGGTGCCATATCTTGACTTTGGCATGGCGCATGGAATCCTCGGACCATTGATTGTGATGTCTAAAGCAAAGAACCAAGGTTTTTATGCTGACGGAATCGACAAAGCAATTCAGATCCTGAATAATTTATATAAAGAGTACAGTGTATGCGACAAAAATAAAATATTAAAATACCCAGTACAGCTTGGAATGAAAGGATACAAAGAGAAAACAGCAAAGCGAGTATCTTTTAATTGCGGGTGGTGTTACGGAAATGGAAGTATTACATTAGGGCTTATGAGGGCTGCGCAGTATTGTGGAAATATCGAAGAATATGAGTATTATAGAGAAGCTCTATTACAAATTTTGCGTGAACCGATAGAACAACACGGGTTATACGAGCCGATCGTCTGTCATGGATATGCGAGCGTTTTAATGATTCAGATGAGTGCGTATTTTCAGACGAAAGATATCCGTTTTTTAGAAACACTGGATGAGAATGTATGCGCTACTTTAAAATGTCATGCAAAGTATTGGGAGAAAACAGAATATCAGAGGGAATATTCTATGTTGGAAGGGGCAAATGGTGTAATGCTTGCGTTGTTGAAAACGCTGGGTGAAAAGATAGTAAGTAATAGGCTTTTATTACTTGAATGAGAAACGTAAAATTACAAAAAGTGTTGTCAATTAAAAATCAGGGCTTAAATAAAACAAATAATTCATTGTGTATTTTTGCTGGAAGAGTTACAATATGTGTGGATAGCAGCAAAATTATTTTTAAAGGTTATGCGTATAATACGGGTTGCAGAATTCATTTTGATTTGTGATGAAACAATTGTATCACAGTGCATGGAAAGGTATCAGCTTACCAGAGATAAGACGGATATGTTTATCAGGCAGGTATATAAACATATAGAAAAACAGAAATTATGACATCTTTAAGATAGTATTATTATACTTGCAAAGTGTCAGAAAAGTTATTTTACACACCTCTCTGTAAACAGACACTAGGCGAATCTTATCCATATTTACATACTCAAGGGGTGTGTCGGGTAATGACATTTTTTAGACTCGTTTCCCCTAAAAAGATAACTCTTGAATTCTGTGCTTTTCAGCATAGCTTCATTTGTGGGAGTTATCTTTTTTCTTGTTGGCCATCCTATTTTAGGGCGCAAAAGTTTCCAAAGTGGCCTTCTGCCTGGAGCAAATCTGATAGATAATCGGGTATAATGTTAAAAAATAGAAGCAGCGGGGACGCTGCCCCTTATTATGTGCGGAAGAAAAATCAGGCATTGGTTTTCCAGTACTGCGTGATATATTTTTTGGCATCATTTTTGGAAAGGGTGTATTTCTGCATGATCCTATGTACAGTGTCATCTTCGGAAGCGTTAAGGTCCTGGCAGACTTCAATAAGGTTCTTAATACTATTTTGCCGCTCTTCCTGTTGCCCTTCTTCTCTGGCCTCTTTGCGTTCTAACTGTATATGCTTAGCTTCGTCATATTCGTAGATACTCATTTTCAATACCTCCGCTTTGTTATCTTTCAGGAAATCTGCCAGAATGCCGTTTTCGATACACTTGTTAATGGCTTTTGCAACCGCCGCTTTTAAGGTGTGCTCTGCTTTCTGATATTTACGCACCAAATCTACAAAGACGGCATAGCCGTGAAGTGCCTCGCAGTTGTCCATCAGCGCCTTATTATATCCGAGGTTGATATTAAGTACCTGTGTGATTAATTCCAGCGATGTTTCCCCGGAAGGATTCTCATACATATCAGAGAGATTCAGCGTGGACTGCTCAGGCACATGATCTAATCCATTATAAAAGACAACGAATCTTGGTTCGGGGATCTTGATGAGTGACGAACTGTAGATGTTTTTGTCTTTCGTAAGGCTGGAATAGATGTCTGATACATAGAAAAGGTTCCTGAGCGGCATATTTGGATTTTTTGTGGATTGATGTTCGTATAGCATCAGCCTGTCGTAAAGCACAAACCATCAAATATCATACGGAAGATGCGGTCTTTATAGGTGCGGGCAGCAACCGGTGTATCCTCCTCCTGCGGATCTCTGGTTAAGAGCCATCCGTCCCTGGTCTGTCTGATCAGTAGTTTTCCTGAATTGATCTGTTCTGTTAGTTGTTCCTGAATTTCTGTCATTCTTTGTCCTCCTTATGTTAATGTGCGAGGACTCTTAAATCTCCGTATGTATTACTTTAAGAATCCTCATTGCTGTTTAATGGGTTTCAAGCATTGAAGATTTCTAAAAGAAAAAGATTAAAGAATGGCGTATGCCATAAAGAATATTAGAAATATAATGCTTTAAGGGTATTCTAGCATAGACAGGGAAAGAATTCTACAAAAACAAAAAGGAAACGTGCAGAATTTTTCAAAAAGAGAAAAAATGGTTATCATTGTTTTGCGGTAAAATTCTTTAAGGAAAGTATCAGATTAAAGATTATGCCGTGGTCATGGAGCAGAGACTTAGGCTGGTGTGATATGATATTTTAATTGTGGGATAGAAGGATAAGTAATGGAGCGGAGAGATGAGAAGTCTCTCCGTTTTTGTATGGAAGCGGGTAAATTGGAATGTGTAATTAAGAGGAAAATCGAATATAAAATCCAAAATGCGCTGTGGCGGAAGTTGACAAAAACATAGGGGGGGGGGGGGGTAAAATGGAATTAATACTATTAATAAGTTCCAGGAAAGGAGAACGTTATGAAAAAAAGGTATTTGGCAATGCTTCTGGCAATAGCGATAGTGTTTGCCCAGGCAGTTGGGACGGGACAGGTAGTTCTGGCGGCGCAGATTGCGGAAGAAGAGCAGCAGGGGGAAGATGCTGCGCAGGAAAAAGAAGCGGAAATTGAAAAAACAGAGGAAGAAAAGACAGAGGGAGAGGAAATTGTAACAGACGTGCCGGAAAACGGAGATGAGAAAGAAGATGCTGACGAAGAACAAAATGAGGGGGATGTGCAGCCGGAGGAAGAAGGGAAGAAGGAGGAAGTAGTTGAGAAGAAGAGGGCGGCAGCTTTGCCGGAGGATAAACAAGGAGTGGGAGAAATTACGATTTTACCGGCAGAGGGAACAGAACTGCGCGGCAGCAGCGATTGGACATGGCTTTTTGAGAACGAGACACAAACCTTTCATGTAGATGTGGACGGCAGTAATACAGTTCAGTGGGAAATTGGCAGATATACGGAGGACTCCACAGAGGCCTTCAACGAAGGGGTGCCGGGAAATCCTGTAACGTGGAAGATTTCGGAAGATGGCAAATCGATTACTGTCACAGCAAAATCAGAAAGCTCGGGACTTTTCATTTCGGCATCCTGTGGAGACGCTCAACATCAAATACTAGTAGATGTTAAAAAGAGAAAGATGATACCAAACATATGGGTTGGACGGGAAGAGAAGATTGAGGATTTTCCGGGAGAGTATTTTATTTCGAAGACAAATGGGGGCGACTGTTATGTTGAGAATGAAGACTATCCGAATGGTGAGGAACTTCCGCTTACTATACTTTCCATTAAAAGCGAAGATGAAAATATTGCATCCATAGGAGAAGAAGGCACAGAGTGGGTTCTCCAGTTGAAAAAACTTGGACAGACTAATATTATAATTAAATGCTGTTTGCAAAATGATGAGACGCAGACATTTGAAAAGAAGATACCGGTTCATGTTAAAAATGAAGTATACAGCATGGATTTAATGACTAGCACAGGAAGCACCGAGATGCTCTTTGATGATTCATTAGAGTTGACTGCTAATGTGCAAGGAAGTTTATGGAACGACTCTGAGGAAGAGATAACTCCGATAGATACAAAAGGTTTGAGAGTTGAATGGACGTATGAGGTTTCTTCTTATGGGAACGATGGAGAAGATGACAGTGCAGAGGTGACGAAAAAGGTCAAATTAGAACCGAATGCGGACAATTCGAGAGCTTGCCATATTACGGCTGGAAAGGCAGATCATCATTATGAGGTGGTGGTACGCGTCAAAGCATATAAGGATAGTGAGGAAGTTGCTTCTGATGTGATTGAATTGAGTGTGAATGATTTCTATAATCTTCTGGAGCCGGTTTCAATCAATACGGATATTTTACCGGAAGAGGTCATGGAGATATCAGGGGTTGGAGTATATCGTTACCAGGTAGGAAAAGAAAAAGAATTAATAAAAGATATAAAAATCAGTTTTGAGTATGATCCGGAGATTCTTGAAATTACAAAGGGAGATCAGGCAATCAGCAGTGGAGATGATCCAAAGCTGGAAGCGGGAGGAAATTTTATAGTAAAGAGGCTGAGCCCGAAAGATACTCTACTTCGTGTTAACTCATGGGTTCAAGAAGAAGACGGACAGTGGGATTATGCAGAAACAAGGGAGTGGTGGTTCGAGTCGTGCGATTATAACGATATTTGTTTTGAGAAAGATTCTTATGAGATATTTGCCAGTGATGATCCAGAAGAGAATGAAACTATAGATATGAAGCTTAATACAGAAAGTATTGAAGCAGAACATACCGTTGAGTGGACGGTAGGATTGATGAGTGAAGATGGTGTGTTCGAGCAGACGATAGATCCGAGCAATTATACTGCATCAGGAAATGTACTTACGCTGGATGGAAATCAGATAAAAAATGCGCTGAAAGCGCTGGGGCAGGAGAGAGAGTATCTATGGGTTTCTGTTCTTGCAGTTGTAAAAATTAGCGGAACAGAGGTGGGGAGTACTTACTCGGTAGTGGATATTAAAACACCAGAATATGAATTGGAGAGTGTTTATGATAGGACAGAGGTTCTGAGTACATGGTTATACTATGATAAAGAAATTTCCTGCCATGTAGAAAATAAAAATTATCCGGAAGGAGCGGATATTGCCGTCACCCTTTTAGATATTGTAATCGAACAGGAAGAGAGGGTATGGAAGAAGGAAGAAGACGCTTCTGGAATAATTTTAAATGCAGTTGGATGTGGAGAGGCAAAGGTTACATTTAAGACACAGAGCAAGGAGCTGGGAGAGAAAGATTTTACAGTAAATATGAACGTTACAGATGATATGTATCACATTTATGCTAATGATGGCCGGGATTACATACAACTTTTGCCTGGGAAATCTCACAAGCTTAAGGTTGAAGTATATCATAGTTATTATGACAGTAAGATTGAAGGGATAAAGGAAGAGAAGGTGAATGCACCGTTTTCGTATCTTACGTACGATAGTTTTGACGAGGAAGTTATCAGCGTAAAAGACGGAACAATAACTGCAAAAACACCACTGGAAATTCCGATGTATTCTAATCTGCGGATACACCTTTCTGTGCCAAGGGAAGGCAGGGAAAATTTTGAATGTGATGAATTATTGCATGTTGAAGTGACAAATTGTTACTATCAGGCTGTGGCAGAAAAAATGTATGTGGAACCGGGCGAAGTTGTATCTTCTGTTCCTGTAAAACTGCTGCGCTTTGATACAGAGCATGAAAATGGAATTGAGGAAAAAGGAATTACGTATTCGTTGGATGACGAGTGGAATGTCACATTTAACAAAGACAAGACTGGATTTACGGTGGGGAATGACTTGGAAGATGGAGAAACATTTGAAATTAGTGTTATAGTAGAGAAAAAGGTGGGTGATGAAGAAATCAGAGAATTTGGCCAGTTGGAGCTGGAGATATGTAAACATAGCTTCGTCGTAAAGTCCACGAAACAGGATAACTGCACTGTTGAAGGAGTAAAGACATTAGAATGTAGCAAATGTCATACTGCCAAAACAGAGACAATTCCGAAGACGAGCCATTCATATGGCGCATGGCAAACAACCCGTGAAGCTACTGTATTTGCACAGGGAGCACAGGTTAGAACCTGCCGCCGCTGCCGCGCTTCTGAGACAAGAACCCTGGCAAAATTAAAACCATTTATAAAGCTGAACGCAAAGACGATTCCGCTTAAAGTAAAACAGTCTACAACAGCAGTAAAAGTGACGATGGAAAAAGGGGACAGTATCGCTTCATGGAAGAGCAGCAACAAAAAGATAGCGACTGTTAATTCCAAGGGAAAAATCACAGGAAAGAAGGCGGGGACTGCCAAGATAACAGTAACATTAAAGAGCGGTGTTAAAGCTACAATAAAAGTAAAAGTTCAGAAAAAAGCGGTGACAACATCGAAAATTTCAGTGACCGGAAAAACATCGAAAATAGGAAAGAAGCTGACGCTGAAAAAAGGGAAGAGTGCAACTTTGGCGGTAACAGTTACTCCGATTACAAGTAAGGAAAAAGTAACATATAAATCTTCAAATAAAAAAGTTGCGGCTGTAACGTCAAAAGGAAAGATTACAGCTAAAAAACCTGGGAAAGCAAAGATTACGGTAAAATCCGGTAAGAAAAAAGTAGTGATTACTGTAACTGTAAAGAAGTAAAAGTTAATATCCTGGAGCCGGTGGTATAGACTGTTTGGGGTCTGTACCATCGGTTTTTATAATTATGTGAGGGGGCATTGGGGTGTAGAAATATGTATTGGTATTTGGATGTAACATTTAAGGGGATGCGAACACGACCATAGACAAAACAGTCGTCGTTGAAAAAACGGTTTGTCATAAATTTAAAGCCGAGCCAGTTTCTTGAAGAGGATTTGAATATCTAGAAAAAAGAAATACTGACAGTGATATCTGTATAGCGCTGCTTCTGTAAAGACTCTACAAACAGACGGTGCCCTTCTTTCTCACGGTTTTTTCGGTGCGTACTCCGTTTTTTACTTCTCCAGCCAATGGTTATAATCCGATGGAATGCGAAAATACTTTTTCGTGCTGCGGGCATAACTCCCCCATATCTGTTTTCACAATCGAAAGCGTGCTACTCATAGATATGCGGAGTGTCTTCGTCAAGGTGTGGCGCTTAGTCCAATATATGTACATGGAATCAAACTTCTTCTCCATCTCTGCAAGAAACTCCGCCTTAATCTTAGTCGGCAGTTCTCCCGATTCGGATACTTCTACCGTGTTGCTTTGGCAAATGCTTTGTTCTGAGCAGGTTATCCAGCCCTTTTCCATACCCTCTTCTTTGCCTGGGAGAGGATAAGCCGGTGTAGCAGTACCAATAATAAATATTCTGATATATTATCTATAATTAGGATTAAAAATAGCCATCCAGATACTCGTCGGCTTTATGTAGAGCGAAATGTGTTCGGCAATAGCCGTCTTTGTAAACCTCATCATGGCATCCTTTTTCTTTACAACCATTTCCGCAGGACTTGAATACTGCAAAAATAAGAATAAGGATAATGATAACCTTCCAAATATTCTTTTTAGATTTAACCTCTTTTTTATCATTCATTTCAAAACCTCCTGTAAATTATCAATTTACTATTTCTATTTTTTCACAGCCCAAATAAAGTGTTGCTGAATTAATTCCAAAATCATTTTTGACAGGGATATTGCTCTTTTGTTCTGTATAGTGCAAACATTTTTTGAAAACAAATGCCATCAATTCTCCTAAACATTGATGGTTGTAAAATGCTTCTTTTTCTATGCATAACTCATTCTGTTTAAACAGTTTAAGCAATGTTTGTACGGGTGGTGTTCCATTATCATTTTCCGTAACAATTTTTTGCAAATTATTGTCGGTGCTCATACATTTTAAACAATCTTGAAATAGCCTTGTTTCCGAAAAGCTCTTTGCATTCGGGTAATTGTCTACAAACGAATCCCGAATATTAACAATGATTAAAGATGCCACATATTGTTTGCTCAATTTATCACCGCCTCCTCGATGTAAAATAGTGTACTTTTTCGTGCAGCCTATAAAGCAGCATTTCCTTGTGTAATTTCATCATGTTTTTATTGCTTTTGAGGAAAATTGTGGTACAATTATAAATATTATGTTGAATGCAGTCAGAAATCGAAAAAGTACACTTTTCCGATTTCTGATATATCCCCTAAAACCTAATCTTTTCCAAATTTCTTAGCCTTATCATGGAATGTGCTTTCTGCCATATGACAGGCTTTCGCAGCTTCTTTCTGTGTCAACTTCTTATTTTTCCATGCCTTATGAACTTCATAGAAATTATCCGGTAATGGTTTGGGCGGTCTGCCAAATTTTACGCCCCTTGCTTTTGCGGCTGCGATGCCCTCTTCTTGCCGCTGCCTGATGTTCAGGCGTTCGTTCTCAGACACATAAGAGAGCAGAGCCAGTACAATATCACTGATAAAAGTCCCAAGCAGATTTTTCTGTCGTCTGGTATCCAGCAGGGGCATATCAATCACAACGATATCTGCGCCCTTTTCCTTCGTGATAATTCTCCACTGTTCGTTCAAATCCGCATAATTCCTGCCTAATCGGTCAATGGACTTTACAAACAGCACCGTATTTTTATTCAGTTTCCTTAACAGTTTCTTGTATTGTGGTCTGTCAAAATTTTTACCCGACAGCTTATCCATATAAATATTTGTTTCCGGCACACCCATTTTAAGAAGCGCTATCCGCTGCCTGTCTTCATTCTGTTCTCGGCTGCTGACACGCATATAGCCAAGTAACTTTTTATCTTCCATGCTTATACCTCCATGTAAAAATTGTCCCATACCTACAGACACAGGATATCATTCAGAATACCACCCCTATATCATTTTTTATAAAGAGGGTGAGACTATAGAAATTCAGTATCGCAATAGTATAGTCAAGAACCTGCGAGAAAAATAAATATTCTGAAAAGTATTGTTTAATTTTGGAGAAAGTGCTACAATGTGGATGGATTAAAGCATGATTTTTTGTTAAAAATTATGCAAAATAATTTTAAAGGAGGGTTACACATGAAGAAAAGTAACAGAAAACGGTTTGGTACATTTTTCTTGTCACTGCTTCTTATCTTCTGTCTGTGTGCAGCACCCATTCAAAGTGCAGTAGTACATGCAGAAGAAGACGTTGATGTCAAAGAAAATGTCGAGCAACCAAAAGACGAGACAGCAGACCTCCTAGAGATAGGAGGGGGGGGGGGTATCCCATCTTCTGAAGAGAACGGAGTAGAAAATCCGGAGATTCAGATGGAAGAACCTTCACAGATTCAGCAGGAAAAGGCAGCACCGGAGAATGTTCCGGATGCGGAGCCAGAGAATGTTTCCGAACCAGAGCCGGCAGCAGATGCTGCGGAAGCCGAGCCGCAGGCTCTTACAGATGAAGAGGCTGTACCGGCAGATCCGGCGCGGTTGGTTTATGGAGATGAAAATTTACCGAATAAAGATGCGTTTGTGCTTATGATTTTGGGAGATGGGTTTACCAAGACTGAGCAGGACAAATTTTATGCGGAAGCTGATAAGACTGCGAAGTATATAATGGAGACATCCCCGTGGGATGAATTTAAAGATGTAGTAAAGTTTTACGCAAAAGGTGTTATATCTAATGAGTCCGGAGCAAAGGGAGATAAGGCAAAGAACCAGGAGGAAGCAGATAAAGATAAGCGGGATACATATTTTGGTGCATCTTTCTGGACTTATGGTGCACAGAGAGGTCTTTCTTTGAGCGATGACGGAGCAAAGAAGATACCGGCATTGAAACAACAGTTCCTTCCGGAAGCGGATTACGCAGTTGTTCTTGTTAATTCTACGACTTACGGAGGTATAGGCGGAGAATATTGTACAGCCTCTCTGAATAGTGAGTCATTGGAGATGATGCTTCATGAGATGGGGCATACGATTGGACGGCTGGGAGACGAATACTGGCCGGGAAGCGGAACTGAATATTGGCCCAATATGACACAAGAGACAGACCCGGAAAAAATAAAATGGGCAAGATTCATTGGAAAAAATGGCGTAGGCATTTATGAATATGATAATGGAGGCGACGGGTGGTATCGGCCGCATGAAAACTGTAAGATGCGTTTTCTCGGCAAACAGTATGCATTTTGTGAGGTGTGTAAAGAAGGATTGAGAAAAGCTTTCTGTAAATCAACCACACAGACGAAACTCTTTTTCCAGACCTATGCGGATATTCTTTATGAGACAAGCGAAGGAAAGGATATGAGTAAGTACTTTATCGTAAGAAAAGGCGATAAAGAGGCAACGGGCGATACTTTGGGTCAAGCGTTCCATTTGACATATAAGGATCTGGAAGGAAACGAGGTGCCCGTACCGGCAAAGGCAGGTACATATAAGGTTGAAGCAACTTTTGATGGCAATGAAACATATGGTGCGTGTTCTGCAGCAGCAGAATACACGATCGAACTTCCGGATTTGATTACGTTAGGTGTTGAAAGTAAGGTATTCGATGGAAAACCGGCAGCACTTGATGTAAAAGTTAAATATGATAAAGAATATGAAGTGAAATATCACTATACAGGTGTTGTTCCATATGCTGCAGAGATTACTTATGATTATGATAGTACTGAGGCTCCCATTAAGCCGGGGCGTTATACTGTTGAGGTATCAGCATATGATAAAGCAAGCGGCACGAAAATCAGCAGGAAATTTAAAGATTATCAGATTAAGTTCAAATCTACGAATGTAATCGACAATAATAGTAAAGAGTATGTTGGAACACAGCCATATACGAACAATAAGACAATTGTGTTAACAGGAGAAGGATTTACTGCTGACGAGCAAGATAAATTTGAGAAGAAAGCGGCAGAATATATCAAGTATTTCAGAAATAAAGAGCCGTATAAAGAGGCAGACATCTATTTCAATTACAGTACAGTTGAGGCGGTTTCTGACCAATCTGGAATCGGCAAGCAGGCAAAGAATACTTATTTTGAGCTTACTTATGACGATAACGGAAAGATTGTCCTCCCCAAAGAAGAAGGAAAGGCAGTTCAGGGGGCAATGTATATCGGTAACAATGTTGTTACCTCGTTTTATAAGGCGGCAATCGTTATCGTAAATGATGAGAATGTAAAAGAAGGAGCAGCATTTACGAACAAACGGTTCACCGTATTTGCAGGAATGAATGAAAATGATATGGAGTTCGCTGCAAATGAAATTTTGAATTATTTTAACGGAGATGACGAAGGGTACAGAGCGGTTACGGCAGAACAGAAAAAAGCTCAGAGAATACAGTTCTTGAAAGCTGTTTTTTGTCACTGGTATGGAACAGATTGCGCACCGATTCTCTCTCGTGCATACGATGAGAAATTTGTAGAGAATGGGAAACCGGTTGACCTTGCTCCGTATTTCCATACTTATGTTTCTGGAAAAGATGTACCTGTAAAATATATAATCTCCTATTATGAGAATAATAATGGAAAGCTTGGGAAGAAGTTAAGCAGCGCGCCTTTTGCGGCAGGAACGTATTATGCAGAAGCAGTGCTCGATACGAATGGAAAGGAAACCATACCGGTTGAAGTGGATGGCAAAACTTATAAACTTGCAAAGATAAGAGGCAGGACATCCTTTACAATTCAGCCGAATGGCACGACGACAGTGAACCAGCCTAAGACACTTACACTTTCTAAGACCAGCTATAAGTATGACGGAAAGGTAAAGAAACCGTCTGTAACAGTAAAAGATACAGCAGGAAAAGTTATTCCGGCGTCAAACTATACGGTTACTTATGCAAAGGGAAGAAAAAATGTTGGTGTATATTCGGTAAAGGTATCATTCAAGGGCCAATATAAAGGGACGCTTTCGAAAAGCTTTAAGATTGTACCGAAAACAACTTCAATGAAGTCGGTTAAAGGCGGAAAGAAGAGCCTGACCGTTAAATGGAAAAAACAGGCAAAACAGACAACAGGCTATCAGATTCAATACTCTGTAAAAAAGAAATTTACAAGCGGAGTAAAGTCGGTTACGATTAAAAAGAATAAGACGACTTCAAAGAAGATTACGAAATTAAAGAAGAATAAGAAGTACTATGTAAGAATCCGCACATATAAGACAGTGAAGGTGAATGGAAAATCTACGAAAATTTACTCATCATGGTCAAAAGTAAAGAGTGCGAAAACAAGAAAGTAATAAAGATATTTTAAGGCTTAGAATATAAGCTGAAAAACAGGAGCAGGCGAGTCTGAAAAAGAAGGAAGAGTTACGCCTGCTCTTGTTTTATTATTATTTCACTGCCAGTTTTGGAGGGTGACAGGTGAAATATCGATAATTTATACTGCTTTCATATGAAATTGGAAAGCCGTGTAGTCCGGAATCTCTCTTGGAATCGGAAGTCCGGCGTTCATCAGCGCGGAGCCGGAGAGAGTATATTGCCCGTCATTGACAGAATATATAGTGTCAGCGTCAAGCCCTTTTGCGCGGACATATTCCTGCGGCCCGTTGCATGTAAGGTTCGTGACAACTACGCTTAAGAGGGACTCCTGCCTGTCCTTTGTCACATGCTGCCAGGCGGTCATGTTGCCAACCGCAAACGGATTGCTTAAGCGGTAGTAATCGCCTTTGATGATGATATGGTAATATTTTCGGAACAGTTCACTCTGCTCTTTGCATAGCTTTTGCTCTTCGGCAGTCAGATGGGTTGCGTCCAGTTCATATCCGAAGGTGCCGCCCATAGCTACTACTGCCTTCGTCTTTAAAGGAACAAGCTTTCCGCTGTCGGAAATGTGCGCGCCCATGCAGGACGGAGGGTAGACAAAGGAGGTGCCGTAGTGGAGCTTTAACCGGTCGATGGGGTGGTTGTTGTCGCTGACCCAGTACTGCGGGTAGTAGTGGAGCATCGCCGCGTCAAAACGCCCGCCGCCTCCGCTGCAGCCTTCGAACAGAATGTCCGGGTGGGTCTTTATGATGGCATTCATGGTGCGGTATAATCCTAAAACATAACGGTGGTACACTTCGCCCTGCTTGCCGGCCGGCATTGCGTTTGACCAGATGTCCGCCAGGGAGCGGTTGATATCCCATTTTACATAGTAGATATTGGCGTCGTCTAAGATGGCGTTGACCTTTTTGATCAGATAGTCCTGCACGTCCTTGCGGCTCATGTCCAGGGCAATCTGGTTGCGGCTCCTTACTTCCGGGCGGCCGGGAATCTTCATCGCCCATTCCGGGTGCGCGCGGTAGAGGTCGCTGTCTTCCGATACCATCTCCGGCTCAAACCAGATGCCGAACTTCATCCCCAGGTCATTAATCTGCTCCACAAGAGCGTGGAGCCCGCATTTAATCTTATCTTCATTGACAAACCAGTCTCCCAGTCCGCTGTTGTCGTCGTCTCGCTTCCCGAACCAGCCGTCGTCCATGACGAGCAGCTCTACGCCCATGTTCTTCGCGGCTTTCGCGATTTCCACCAGTTTTTTGTCGTCGAAATCCATAAAGGCAGCCTCCCAGCTGTTAATCAGTACGGGGCGCTCAACCTTGGTCACAAATTTGCTCTCGCACAGGTTTGTGCGGTAAAAATCATGGTAAAGATGGGAAAGCCCTGTCAGTCCATGCTCGGTAAATGCCATCACTACCTCCGGGCATTCGAAGGTTTCGCCGGGTTTCACCTCGTAGACGAACTGTTTTGGATGTATGCCCATCACAAGGCGAAGCTGGTCGTACTGGTCAAGCTCTGCCTCGGCAAGGAAGTTGCCGCTGTACATGAGGGAGAATCCGTAGCATTTCCCGAAATCTTCGGTGGCATCTCCGTCGCAGAGTACGACAAATGGATTTTGCTGGTGGCTGGAGGAGCCGCGTACACTGCTGATGGTGTGGATGTGGTGGGTCATAGGCTGGCGCTCCACCTGGCGCTCCTGGCCGTACCGTCCGGGAAGGCTTAAGAGATCCATGCCGGAGCCGTTGATAAAGTCCAGGCATACGGACATGATTTTCTTTAAGTGAATGGATGACTTGCCGTTATTTTTCACCTTGACGGCCCTTGTGATGATGTCGGCCTCCTCGAATACGCTGTATAAAAGTATCACGTCAACGCCGCTCACCGAATCTGTCAGAGTGACTGTAAGTGACTGGACGGTGTCGCCTTTATTTGCAAAGACCGTGGGAAGGGTTTCTAAGCGGTACTTTCCCTCGGTGACGGAAAATTTGCCGGCTTTTCCGCTGAAGGAATAGCTGCCGTCGCCGTTTACCACCTCAATGCTCGTTGTGCGGAAATCCCCTTGCTGCTGGGTGGAAAATTCCTGGGGCTGCGCGTCCAGCGAGAAGGTGCGCTCGCCTAAGGATTCGTAAGGGTTGCCGGAAAAGCCCCGGTCGTACTGCATGATCTGATAGCTTAAGTCAGTATCGTGAAGGGTGGGGCCGTAATAAAGATGGAACAGGTAATCGAGGTTCCCGATCTTCATCTGGTATGAAGTGTTTTTTGTGTGTAAAGTGATTGTATTATTTGTTTTATTGTGAACAATTCCCATGGGTGCCGTGACCTCCTTGTAGTTAATAGAAAAAGTATACCATATTTTGGAGGAAGTTCATTTATTCAGAATGTCAGAAAAAAATGGGGAAATGTAGTGCACAAATAACATGTTGAAGAGTTATGCTGAAATTTTATAAAATACATTGATTTACTATCACTCTGGTGATATAATGGCTTTAAGAATAAGGGGAGGACGGCAGAATGGATAAACGGATTAAGGTATATCACGGTTCGGAAAAGATTGTAGAACGTCCGCTTTTCGGTGAAGGCAAAAGGAATAATGATTTCGGCCTTGGATTTTATTGTACTGCAAGCGAGGAGCTTGCAAAAGAATGGGCGGTATCTTCCCTGCATGACGGATTTTCCAACTGCTATACGTTAGATACGGAGTATTTGAATATTTTGAATTTGAACAGCCCTGAATATACGATTCTCAACTGGATTGCGGTTTTGCTGGAGCATCGGCTGTTTTCAATTAAGATGCCTGTGGCAAGAAGGGCAAGGCAATATTTGACTGATAATTTTAGTGTCAATGTAAATGCTTTTGATTTGATTATAGGCTACCGGGCGGATGATTCTTATTTTGATTATGCGGAATCATTTCTTAATAATGGGATTTCTGTGGAGCAGCTGGCATATGCCATGCGGCTTGGAATGCTGGGGGAGCAAATTGTTGTTAAATCAAAGTTTGCATTCTCCAGGCTGAAATATGAAAGCTTTGAGGTTGCAGCGAAAGACCAATATTATATTCTTCGTAAATCCAGAGACAATGGAGCCAATCAGCTTTATCTGGAAATGCTTGAGGAGGAGAAGGATGGTCTGTACATTCAGGATATTATGAGGGGAGGCATTAAAAATGATGACCCGCGCATACCAAGAAATATATGTGAGTAAGGCACAGTCGGCGCTTGGAGATGCTTTTGACTATGCAGTTAATGATTGCAGTATTCCTGGAAATGATTTTGTGAAACTGTTTACTGCAAGTTCTATGAGCAAGCGGATGGAAAATGGAGAACCTGCCTGCCTTGCAGGTAAAAGCGGTATTGAAATCGTTATAGAGGTTATTGCAGAGACGAAAGGGGAGGAACTTCGGGTAAAACCGCAGGAGCATTTCAGGCGCTCCAGGGAATACTGGATTGGGTGGGCAGTCGCCTATTATCAATGGTATTCGGGGAGAGGTTATGGTGATATTTTCAGAGGATTTTCCTTTGCGGATTTGCAGAAAATGTACGGTATTCTTCACGAAACGGATATAACAAAGTTTGTTGATATTGCAGAATCACGGATGAAAGAGTGCTTTCCCGAGACGAATATAAAACGTATCCGTATGGCGTATGGCTGCACGCAGAAAGAACTGGCGGAACGTTCCGGCGTCAGCCTCCGGTCGATTCAGATGTATGAACAGCGAAATAAAAATATTAATAAGGCAAGTGCAGATGCAGTGTATTGCCTTGCGAAGGCTTTGGGCTGCAAAATGGAAGATCTAATTGAAAAGTAATGTGGTTTGCATTTCATTAAAAAGTATGTTAATCTTGTAAACAAATGTTTGGAACGTAAAAACTATTTTTGATAGAAGGAGTTGTTTCGCATGCGAAAGAAAGAGCGGGCGCTTGAGATTATCGGGCGTCTGAAGAAAGAGTACCCGGATGCAGGCTGTACGCTTGACTACGACCAGGCGTGGAAACTGCTGGTCAGTGTTCGGCTTGCGGCGCAGTGTACGGACGCGCGGGTGAATGTTGTGGTTGAAGGGCTTTATGAGAAATATCCGGACATCGATGCGCTTGCGGCTGCGGACGTGGCGGATATTGAGGAGATTGTAAGGCCCTGCGGGCTTGGAAAGAGCAAGGCTCGGGATATCAGCGCGTGTATGCGGATGCTGAAAGAAGAGTACGGAGGTAAGGTGCCGCGGGATTTTGCCGCGCTTTTGAAACTGCCGGGCGTGGGGAGGAAGAGTGCGAACTTGATCATGGGCGACGTGTTCGGGGAACCGGCGATTGTGACGGACACCCACTGCATCCGCCTGGTGAACCGGATGGGCCTTGTGGACGGCATAAAGGAGCCGAAGAAGGTGGAGATGGCGCTCTGGAAAATCATACCGCCGGAGGAAGGGAGCGATTTCTGCCACCGGCTTGTGTACCACGGGCGGGATGTGTGTACGGCGCGGACAAAGCCATATTGCGACAAATGCTGCCTTGCGGATATCTGCAAGAAAGCGGGCGTGTAGGCAGATGCCGCGGCCGGGGGATTATCCTGGCCAGACAAGGAAGTCAGGCGAGGAAGTCGGATAAGGAAGTCATAACAGGGAAAGGCAGGCGTTTTTATGGCGGATATTATCGGAATGTTAGACGAATTACAGAACAAGGCTCTTCATCAGGAAGGGCTTAAAGAAAGATTTCTCGCAACAAGGAATGACCCGTCTCCGGTCAGTGCGTTTTGCCGTGTCTGCCGGGAGGAAGGCTATGAGATTTACGAGATGGAGCTTGTCTGCGCGGGGGAGGATTTCCATGCGGCGATGAAACGCAGCACCAACGGCGGCGGGGAAAATTCGCCCATGCTTGCAGGACAGGATGATTTTTATGAATTATTTCTTGCGGCGATTGAAGGATAAGGGGAAAGGAAGGAATTGAGATAGAACGGGCAAGGCAGGTTTTAAAGCAGTATTTTGGCTATGAGGATTTCAGGGAAGGGCAGGCAAGACTTATCAGTGCGGTGCTTGGCGGGCGGGATGTGCTTGGCATCATGCCTACGGGCGCGGGAAAGTCTGTCTGCTTTCAGGTGCCGGCGCTTATGGCGGAGGGGATTACCCTTGTCATATCTCCGCTGATCTCGCTGATGAAGGATCAGGTGAGCGCCCTTAACCAGGCGGGCATCCATGCGGCGTATTTGAACAGCTCTTTGTCGATGGGGCAGTATGTGAAGGCTTTGCAGCTTGCGAAGGCGGGAAGGTACAAGATTATCTACGTCGCCCCGGAGCGGCTTGTGACGGATGGGTTTCTTGACTTTGCGCTTAACAGCGGGATTAAGATATCCATGGTCGCGGTGGATGAGGCTCACTGCGTCTCCCAGTGGGGGCAGGATTTCCGGCCGGGATATCTGAAAATTGCGGAATTTATTCGGAAGTTGGCGCACAGGCCCATTGTAAGTGCATATACTGCTACTGCGACGGAAGATGTGCGGGGAGATATCATAGAGCTTTTAGAGCTTAGGGAACCCGCGGTGACAGTGACGGGATTTGACCGGGATAACCTGTATTTTGCAGTGAAGAAACCGGTGGATAAGTATAAGGAGCTGGTTACATATCTTAGGAAGAAAGAGCAGGAGCTTTCGGGGTGCAGCGGGATTGTCTACTGCCTGACGAGAAAGAGCGTGGAGGATATCTCTTACCGGCTGCGGCAGGACGGATTCTCGGTGACCCGGTATCATGCGGGGCTATCGGATGAGGAGCGGCGGGAGAATCAGGATGATTTTATCTACGACAGACGGCATGTGATGGTGGCGACCAATGCTTTCGGGATGGGCATTGACAAGTCGGACGTGCGGTTTGTCGTTCATTATAATATGCCGAAAAATATGGAAAGCTACTATCAGGAGGCGGGGCGGGCCGGGAGAGACGGCGCCCCGGCTGAGTGCATCCTCTATTATGAGCCGTCGGATGTGCGGATGAACCAGATGTTTATCGGAAATAATGAGAATAACGAGATGCTTGATGCGGCGGCGAAGGCGCTCATTGAAGAGCGCGACCGGCGGCGGCTTAAGCAGATGACTTTTTACTGCTTTACTTCCGAGTGCTTAAGGCATTATATTTTAAAGTACTTCGGCGAGGAGACTTCCGGGTACTGCGGAAACTGCCTGAACTGCCTGACGCAGTTTGAGGAGGTTGACATCACGAGGGAGGTGTCAGCCATTTTAAAATGCATCCGGGAGAACTGGACGGCTTACGGCATCACGACGATTATCGATATCTTGAGGGGCGCCAAGAGCCAGAGGATTCTCAGCAAGAATCTTGATAGAAATTCCCAGTACGGGCTGCTTAGCGGCCAGTCTGTGACCCGGCTGCGGCAGATTATACAGGAGATGATGTATCGGGGATATCTGGAGCTTTCCGGGGAGGCTTACCCGGTGCTGCGGCTCGCTGAAGGGGCAGAAGGGACGCGGAGATTACCGGCGGAGGGTGAACGGCAGACATCGCCGGGGGCGGGAGAGGAGACGGCTCCCATAGTCTTAAAGCTGCCCAAGGAGCAGGAGAGGAAAACGGGCGGTTCCGGCGGAGAGGCTGGGAGTGCCGGAGGAAGGAAGAGGAAAAAGGCCGGAGCGGCTGCGGCTCTCAGGGAGAAGGATATTGAGCTTTTTGAGGAACTCAGGGCACTTCGCAGAGAGATTGCGGCGGAGGAAAAGGTGCCGCCTTATATTATATTTTCCGACAAGACGCTTGTGCTTATGTGCCTGGCCCGGCCGGGGGATTCTGCCGCTCTGTTGGGCATCAGCGGAATCGGAGAGTACAAGGTGAAAAAATACGGGGAGAGGTTCCTGGAAGTGCTGGGGGTTCAGTAAAGATTCGTTTCAGTAAGTGCAGATTAAGAAATTTGCGGCGGACGGGGAGGTAAGTTTAATATGGCGGATAACGGAAAACAGATTGCGATGCGGGTGTCCATCGTCAGCGTGGCGGTGAATATGCTGCTGTCGGTGCTCAAGCTTGCGGCGGGGCTTATCGCCCACTCGGGGGCGATGGTGTCGGACGCGGTACATTCGGCATCGGATGTATTCAGCACATTTGTAGTTATGATCGGCGTGCACATGGCAAGCAAGGAGGCGGATGAAGAGCATCCTTACGGCCATGAGCGCATGGAGTGCGTGGCGGCGATCGTGCTGGCGGCGGTGCTGTTTGCGACAGGCCTGGCAATCGGATATGCCGGGCTTAACCAGCTCTTAAGCGGCTATGAAGAGATAAAGGCTCCGGGCGCGCTTGCCCTTTTGGCGGCGGTTGTCTCTATCGGGGTGAAGGAGTGGATGTACTGGTATACGGTTCTGGCGGCGAAGAAGATCAACTCCGGGGCGCTTAAGGCGGATGCGTGGCATCACCGGTCGGACGCCCTGTCTTCGGTGGGCGCGCTGCTTGGTATCGCGGGGGCGAGGATGGGCTACCCGTTTCTTGACTGCGTTGCCAGCGTGGTAATCTGTGCTTTTGTCATTAAGGCGGCTTATGACATTTTTAAGGACGCGGTTGACAAGATGCTGGATACGGCATGTGATAAGGACACGGTGAAGAAACTTCAGAAGATCATACTGAACCAGCCTGGGGTTCTTGGCATCAGCAAGCTGACCACCCGGATTTTCGGCTCGAAGGTCTATGTGGATGTGGAAATCGAGGCGGACGGGGATATGACGCTCAGGGCTGCCCATGAGGTGGCGGAAAATGTGCATCATGCCATCGAACGGGGTGCGAGTGATGTGAAACACTGCATGGTACACGTGAATCCGAGAAGGGTGTGAGGCGCAGCGCCGAAAGGAGATAAATAGTACAGTCCTCTTTGTCTATAAATATGTCTAATAAATATATTAATATTTATAATTTCAATATAGGAACAAATGTTGATATAATACAGGCATATAGAAGGAGGGTGTATGCAGTGAGAAGGATCTTGTTTCTGAAAGTGGTTGCTTACGATACAATGAACGAGGCGATAAAAGAATATCTGAATAAATATAAAGACAGGGATACAGAACTGGAGGCAAGAAGCCTTGCCGTAGGCCCGAAATATCTGGAGTATCAGTTCTATCAGGCGGCGGCGGGCGCCGGAATCCTGAAAGAAGTGCTGAGAGCGGAAAAGGACGGATTTGACGCGGTAGTTACCAGCTGCTTTGACGACCCGTTCCTTTACCCGGCGCGCGAGATCAGCAAAGACATCATCGTGACAGCGCCAGGGGAATCCAGCATGAATCTTGCATCTGTGCTGGGCAGCAGGTTTTCCGTTATCGTAGGCCGGGATAAATGGATTCCGCAGATGCGGGAGAATGTGTACAAATATGGTTTCGGGGAAAAGCTGGCATCGTTTCGCAGCCTTGGTTTTGGCGTCTTGGATTTTCACAGGGATGAAGAGTTGACGCTTAAAAGGATGAAGGAAGAAATCAAGAAGGCAATAGAAAAAGACTATGCGGAGGTTATTATTCTTGGTTGCAGCATGCAGTTTGGGTTTTACAGAGAGTTGCAGAAGGAATTTGAAGTTCCGGTTATCGACTCTATGATAGCAGGACTGAAACAGGCAGAATATCTGCTGGAGCTGAAGGAGAAAACTGGATGGGGTTTCAGCCGGAGAGGCTTATATGAGCGTCCGCCAGAGAAAGAGATGGAAGGCTGGAAGTTAGAGGAAGACTTTGGACTGGAAGGCTTGCTTCTTTAAGAGGCGGATATAAAGAAAACTTGAGTTACAATTTGATCCGATAGCGATAGATAATTAAAAATATTTGTGATATAATCAAAATATCAGATAAACGTTTTCTTTTATGCAGGAGGTGAACAGATATGCCGACAAATGAAAAAGAATACAATGGATTTTTATTTGATCAATTGTCAATCCTGGAGCGGATTGAGGCTGTGACAGACGATGAGAAAGCATTAAAGCAGATAGCCATAGAACGGCGGCAGATCGAACGGAAATTATATCAATCACCGCCGGTGATCAAAGAAGAATAGTATTAAAAAGGACGCTGCAAGTATTATCTTAAATCAGACGATACGGCAGCGTCTTTTTCCATTACGGTCAATATTGGATATTACACCGGCAAGGCATTCCGCAATATTAAACAGTGGTGAACATATCCAGCACCTGCCCCGTCATCTCCCGGGGCGAATCTGCCAGCAGATACAAGATTCCCTTTGCCACAGCCTCAGAACTTCCCATAACAGCGTCGTCCTGCCCTACATTATGGTTGTAGACCCGCTGGCCCGGCGTATCGACGATGCCCGGCGCTACGGCGTTCACTTTAATCCCGAATTCTTTCGTCTGGATGGCGGTGGTCTTTGTCATGGTCACGATTCCTGCCTTTGCCACGGCGTAACCGCCCATCTGGGAGGC
The DNA here is from genome assembly GCA_000403475.2 of Lachnospiraceae bacterium MD308. Classification (GTDB taxonomy): domain Bacteria; phylum Bacillota; class Clostridia; order Lachnospirales; family Lachnospiraceae; genus MD308. Next base: position 1,885,696 of record KE159795.1, on the reverse strand, counting down.
AATGCGCCCCATGCGGGAGGAGACGCTTACGATATCGCCGCCCTTTTGCTTTATCATCACAGGAACCACTTTATTGATGCACAGAAAGGGGATTTTCAGGTTCGTCTTGATAATCTGGTCCCACTGTTCTTCGGTCCATTCCCAGATTTTGATTGCCTGTTTTCCCACGCTGTCATAGATCTCGGAAGGATAGCCTCCGGCATTGTTTACAAGGATGTCGATGCGCCCGAACTGGGCGAGCACCGCATCCACCATAGACTGCACCTGTGCGCTGTCGGTGAGGTCCCGGGCGAGGGCAAAAGCTTTCCCGCCTCTTTCCTCTATCATGGCGGCGGTCTCATCGAGATGGACTTGCGTTCTTGCGACGGCGACAACGGTTGCGCCTTCGGCGGCCAGCGTTAATGCAGTGTCACGCCCGATGCCTTTTCCGGCGCCGGTGACAATTGCGATTTTTCCTTCAAGTTTCATATGGTAGTTCCTCCTGCAAAATTATGGTGTCATATGGTATCTGCATGATCATCCAGGTACCATTTCAATCCGGCATTATATCGCCCTGTCATGATATTTCCCGAAAAAATCAATGGACACGGGGTGCACATAGCTGTCTCCGATTCCGTGTAAAAGCACGATATTCAGGCGGTTTTCGAGATTTTTCTTGTCAAGCTTTATAGCTCCTATGAGGGCGTCCATGGGAAGGCCGCTCTTAAAGGGCAGCCCGTAGGCGTTTAGCATATTCAAAATGCGCGCGGCAGTGCCTTTCTCCGTAAGGCCTTCCAGCTCCGAAAGGAGCGTGAGCTGGTACATTCCGATGGAGACTGCCTCTCCGTGGCTTTCCCGCCCGTACTGGTAATACTGTTCAATAGTATGCCCCAGCGTATGCCCGAAGTTTAAGAGCATCCGCTCTCCGGTGTCGAACTGGTCGTGCTCTACGACGATTCTCTTGATGTCCACGCAGCGTTTTACAATCTCTGGCAAATGTCCTTTTAAAGCGGCAAAAGAGCCGTAGCCTTCAAGGGTCTGGAACAGGGATTCGTCTTTGATGCAGCCGTACTTGATGACCTCCCCCATGCCGTCATTTACGAACCGCGGCGGCAGGGTATTAAGCACTGCCGGGTCAATGAGCACCAGAGACGGCTGGTAAAACGCCCCCACAAGGTTCTTCCCTTCCGGGAGGTCAACGGCCACCTTGCCGCCTACCGAAGAATCCACCTGGGCCAGAAGGGAGGTGGGAATCTGGATAAACTTTACGCCCCGCAGGAAACTTGCAGCGGCAAATCCTGCCAGATCGCCGATCACGCCGCCCCCAAGGGCAATCACCGCGTCGCTGCGGGATATCTTTGCCTCAAGCATGGCGGTGTAGATGCCCGGAAGGCTCTGAAAACTTTTTGTTGCCTCCCCGTGGGGAAGTACAAGATGGAAACATTCATAATCGCCGCTTAATTGCCGCTTGAGTGTATCTCCGTACAGGGGGTATACATGGTCGTCGGAGATGATCATGATGCGCCTGCCGGAAAATGCCTGAGGGATAAGTTCACCTGCCCTCTCTAACAAATTATTTTCTATATAAATGGGATAGCTGCTCTTCCCTAAATCAACTGTCAGTTTCATCTGTGCCTCCTGTCTTTCAGACCGCGGAATATATGCGCTGCCGTTTGCGGCCCTTTTACGAAACGGTCTTTCCAAGAACTTTTGCAATCTGCGTCACATCCCGGAACAGCTCGTCATATTTTTCGGGCTTCAGAGACTGCGCCCCGTCGCACAGCGCACATTCCGGATTATTGTGAACCTCTACCATCAGCCCGTCTGCGCCTGCGGCAATGGCAGCCCTTGACATAGCGTCTACCAGCCACCACTTTCCGCCTGCGTGGCTGGGGTCTACGATGACCGGAAGATGGGTCAGTTTCCGGAGCACAGGGATGCTCTGGAGGTCCAGCGTATTCCTTGTGTAGCTCTCAAAGGTGCGGATTCCCCGCTCGCAGAGGATGACATTCTCATTGCCGGATGCCATGATGTATTCTGCGGACATGATCCACTCTTCGTAGGTGGCGTTGAGTCCCCGCTTTAAGAGGATCGGGCGGTCAAGCTGCCCGAGCTGCTTTAAGAGGTCGAAGTTCTGCATATTGCGGGCGCCGATCTGGATTAAGTCTACCTTCTCGTTAAAAAGCTCCAGATGATCCGGAGACATCAGCTCTGTCACGATAGGAAGTCCTGTCTCCTGCTTTACTTCGCACAAGATATCAAGCCCATCTAAGCCAAGCCCCTGGAAAGAGTAGGGGCTGGTCCGGGGCTTAAATGCGCCGCCCCGCAGCAGATTGGCTCCGGACGCTTTGGCGGCCAGGGCGATTTCAAGCACCTGCTCGGTGGATTCAACGGAACATGGGCCGGCAATCATGGCAAGGCTGCCGCCCCCGACCCTGACTCCAGATACGTCCACCACAGATTCTTCCGGGTGAAATGCGCGGTTAGCCAGCTTATACGGCTCCTGCACGTGCATGACCTTATCTACAAAAGGATTTACCTCGAACAATTTGGAATCAATCCGCGTGGTGTCTCCGATACAGCCGATAATGGTCATCTCGGCGCCTTCTACGATATGGGTGTCAAGCCCCTTGCTTTTGATCAGATTGACAACATGGTCAATTTCTTTTTGTCTTGTACGTGGTTTTAATACAATAATCATAATAATTCCTCCATAGTCGTACTATAATGCTTTATCGGTTTAAAGCGCGAAAGACTAAGCCTATCTTAACGCTAATCATCCTGTTTGTCAATATTTTTTTCATCTGAAGATCATCCGAGGAAGCGGAAAATCTTTGTCCAGTATTTAACGAGTGTTTTGTACTCGGCGTTATAGATTTCATGCTTGCTGCCCGGTACTTTGATGAGCCATGTGGGGGCTGAGTACCGGCGGCTGATCTTCAGGATAAAACGGTACTGCGCTTTGGCGGATACAAGCCCGTCCTGTTCTGCCTGAAATAAAAGCAGCGGGATGCGAATCTGTTTCCACGCGGAATGCATCAGATGCCGGTGCAGCTTGCCGGCGCTCCTGGTCCACCGGTAAGTGCCGCAGGTGTTCTGGAAAAGGGGCTCTGCCCTCCGGATCTGCTGCTGGTAATCAAAACGTGCCTGAGACGCGGCGCTGCTGAGTTCAAAAGTCTCCGTATCGTCAAATGGGCGGCCTCCTGGAAGGTGGCGCGCAGACTGCCCGAAAAGGCATGCCGCTCCGGTCAGGAATTCTGCCAGTTTCCAGGGCAGCGGCCAGGTGTCAGGCTGGATCATGGGCGAGGAGAGAACTGCCTTTTTGAACAAGTCCGGCTCTGCGGCAGCCGTGGCGGCTGCGATTCCGCCGCCCATGGAATGGCCGTAAAGGTACAGGGGGAGATTTCCGTAGTCGGACCTTGCCCGCCGGGCTACGCTTAAGAGGTCTTCCACATACCTTTTATAGCTGTCAACGTGGACTAAGAAGAGATCCTCAGCGAGACGGTAGCTCCGCCCGTGGCCGCAGTGGTCGGGAATGTAGACGTGATAGCCCATTTTCAGGAAGTAATAGACAACTTCTTTGTATTTGTCTGCGTTTTCCGTATATCCGTGAGAGATAATGACTATGCCGCGGACATCGCCGTCTCCCCGGGGAGCGGTGAATTTGCCGCAGTAAAGCTTTTGCTGCGGGTCATCCTCTCTGGAAATCCACAGCTCTTCCCTCTGTGCATCAAGAAGGGGAAGGACGTGGGATTCCATCTGTACAGCGTAGTTTTCATCCGTTAAAATCAAAGATTCTATTGTTTTACGTAAATTTTTCAAATCAATCGCCTCCAGTTGTCATGGGGGAAATTACCTTTTGACCCCAATACTATTAGATGTTATCATAAAATTATTCAGACTGCAAATGAAGTGTGCCAGACAAATGTGAAATGGCGGACGTGACAGATGTGATAAGGTACATATTAATGATGAAGAAAAGATTCGCGGACATATCCAACAGAAAAAAATGCATTGCCGGCAGCATCCTTTTTGCCGCCGGTTTTATCCTTATGTATATTTCCAGAATATCCCGGGCATTTGCCCAGTGGTACAGCGTGCATATTTATCCGGTGTGGGTAAATGTGACTGGCAGGCTTATGGGATTTTTTGCATTTTCGGTGTCGGAAGTGCTTTTGTACACGGTATTGTTATTGACGGCGCTGACATTTTTAAGGCTTATGGTAAGGGCGGTGAAGAAATATGCGGGGAAGAAGGATTTCCTGACGTGGGGATGCAGGCTGTATGTACTTGCAGGGGTATTGTTTTTCTTGTATGTGCTGAATTGCGGCATCAATTACCACAGGGAATCTTTTTCGGAGAGCTCCGGGATCGAGATGGAGAGCTACACGGCTGAGGAGCTGAAAAGCGTATGCCTGTGGCTTACGGAGGAAGTAAACGGCTTAAGCGCCGACGTAGTAAGGGATGAGGGGGGCGTCATGCGGCTTGGGGAGGGCGGCATGGAGGCAGGCAAGGACACTCAGGGGCCTCTGCGTAAAGAGGCCGTGAGGGCGATGCAGCGCCTTGGCAGGGAGTATCCGGAGCTTTCCGGATTCTACCCGAACCCGAAAGGGCTTTTATGCCCGTGGATATTGTCTGTTCAGCAATTGACCGGCATCTACTCGCCTTTTACAGTTGAGGCGAATTATAACAGCGGGATTGTGGATTATAATATTCCGTTTACAATGTGCCATGAGCTTTCCCATCTGAGGGGGTTCATGCAGGAGGAAGAGGCAAACTTTATTGCATTTCTGGCGAGCATCGGCTCTGATGACATGCATTTTCAATACAGCGGATATCTTATGGGGTGGAAATACTGTATGAATGTGCTCTATAAGGCCGATTATGACGCCTGGGAGGAGGTCAGGGCGCAGCTTTCCGGGAACGTAGAGCCTGACCTTACGGCAAACCGTGACTTTTGGGATCAGTATGACGGGCGGATTGCTGAGGCGGCAAACAAGGTAAACGATACATACCTTAAGGCCAATGACCAGTCGGAGGGAGTGGAAAGCTACAGTAAGATGGTGGATCTGATCGTTGCGTACAGGACAAAGGAGCGGGCGGCTATTATTTGTCATTAAGCTTTATCCCGGACAGCGCTGCGGCGAACGCATTGTTGACAGGCTCGTCTTTTTGTTTTTTCAGATATTTCTGCACATCTTTTTTTGTGACTCCTGCGCCTTCTTTTTCACGCCTTGCTTTGAATGCGGATAATTTTTCTTTGTATCCGCAGGCGCAGACAAAAGTCTCCTCATCGCCTTTTTTGATCAGCTCCATCTTCTTGTGGCAGTTGGGGCACCGGGCGTTGCTTGTGCGGGCGATAGTCTCGCGGTAGCCGCACTCTCTGTCCTGGCAGACGAGAAGGCGGGAATTCTTGCCGTTGACCGCCAGCAGGCGTTTCCCGCAGCGGGGGCATTTGGAATTGGTCAGGTTGTCATGGCGGAAGGTTCCGTCGGCGGACTTGATCTCTTCAATCAGCTCCTGGGTGTAATGGGTGATTTCCCGGATAAATTCGGTCTCTTTTCCGGAGCCTTCTGCAATCTGGGAGAGCCTGGCCTCCCAGGCGGCTGTAAGCTCCGGCTTTTTTAAATCCTCGGGAACAAGCTTTAAAAGCTGGGTTCCCTTTGATGTGACAAAGAGTTCATTGCCTTTCTTTTCGATGAGGAAGGAATGGAACAGCTTTTCGATAATATCCGCTCTTGTGGCGACAGTGCCAAGCCCTCCGGTCTCGCCGAGGATCTTCCTCGCCGCCTTGTCTTTGGACTGCATGTATTTCACCGGATTTTCCATGGCGGATAAAAGCGTCGCCTCGGTAAAGCGGGCGGGGGGCTTTGTCTTTCCGGAAGTCATGTCTGCCCGGCTGATGGGAAGGGCTGCCCCTTTTTTGATGTCGGGAAGGGTCTGGCTTGCCTGGCGGAAGGTGTCTGCCTTATAGCCGAAACGGCTGCCTGCACTGCCGCTTTCATAATCATCTTCATAATCGTCTGAGAAATCGTCTTTTAAATTGTCAGCGCCGGCCTCATACAGCGCTTTCCAGCCGGTCTTTTTCACGACTTTGCCTTTGGCGGTAAAAAGTTCTCCTGCGGCGGCTGCTTTTAAGGTAGTCTGCTCATATTCGAAAGCAGGATAAAGGACGCTTATAAATCTGCGGATTACAAGGTCGTAGATTTTGCGTTCTTCATTTGTCATATGGTCTGGCTGAACATATTCCTCCGTAGGAATGATGGCGTGGTGGTCGCTGACTTTTTTATCGTCCACAAAGGATTTGCCTGTCTTGATCGGAGCTTTTAAAAGCTCCGGGATAAACTGGCGGTAGGGGCCGATATTGCAGGCTTTTAACCGTTCCTTGATAGTGGGGACGATGTCCGAGCCGATATAGCGCGAATCCGTCCGCGGGTAGGTGAGTACCTTGTGGTTCTCATAGAGCCGCTGCATGATGTTTAATGTTTCTTTGGCGGAAAAACCGAAACGGCGGTTGGCATCCCGCTGTAATTCTGTCAGGTCGTAAAGCCCCGGCGAGGGAACGTGTCTTTCGGATCTGGTCACCTCGGTGACAGTCAGATGTTGTCCTTTAAGCAATCCCCGGATGTTTTCAATGGCGTCTTTTTGGAAGGTGGAGAGGCTGCCGCTTTTTTTGTGCTGCCAGTTCCATTTTACGCCTCCTGCCAGGCAGGTCAGCCCGTAGTAGTCCTCCGGCTTGAAGGAGCGGATCTCTGCCTCCCTTGCGGCGATGATGGCGAGTGTGGGAGTCTGTACGCGGCCGCAGGAAAGCTGGGCGTTGTATTTGCATGTCAATGCCCGGGTGGAGTTGATGCCCACCAGCCAGTCTGCCTCGGCGCGGCTTTTCGCGGCGTGGTACAGGTTGTTGTATTTGCGCCCGTCCTTTAAGTGGGCGAACCCTTCCCGGATAGCCTTGTCGGTGACGGAGGAGATCCAGAGCCTTTTAATTGGCTTGCGGCATCCTGATTTATCCAGGATCCAGCGGGCCACAAGCTCGCCCTCGCGCCCGGCGTCCGTGGCGATGATGATCTGGTCTACGTCTTTTCGGAAAAGCTGTGCCTTTACGTTGCTGTATTGCTTTGCGGTCTGTTTGATGACTACAAGCTCCCATTTTTGGGGAACCATAGGAAGTGAAGATAAGTTCCATTCTTTATATTTTTTGTCGTACCCTTCCGGGTCGGCAAGGGTGACAAGGTGGCCTAAAGCCCAGGTTACGATGTAGCGGCTGCCTTCGATGGCGCCGGAGATGTTCCTGCGGCAGTTTAAGACGCGGGCAATGTCTCGGGCTACGGAAGGTTTCTCGGCTAGGACTAATGATTTCATATGCAGAACTCCTTTATAAAACTAATTGGAATCATCATTTGTTATGATGTAAGTATTTGGAAGGCGCTCGGAGATCCGGTCGATTTCTTCCTGAATTTGTTTTGATTTCTCTTGAAGACGCAGCCGTTCTTCTTCCATGATATCATCTCTGGAAGCCCGCCTTGCAAGCTGATCTAAGCGGTAGAGGAGAAGCTCCATCTGCTCTAATTGTGCGTCGATGTATTTGATAATTTCCAGTTGTTCTTCTGGGGTGAATGTTTCATTGTTGAGAATGGTTGATATGTCTAGCATGGTATCCTCCGAATAATCTGATGAATTGTTTGCTGTTACTGAATTATATCACCCGGAAAGAAAGCCTGCAAGAGCACGTCTGCATGGTTTTTTGGTTTGAAAAAAATAGAAAAACGAGTTATAAGTCGGATTAGGTAACTTTTTTCTGATGTAGGCAGAGTTAGGGAATTGATAAAATTACGGATTTTTCTATAATTAAATTATATAACTTAAAAACGGATAAAGATACATTTATCAAAAAGGAGGACAATATATTATGATGGAGATGAAAAAGTATCAGTTTTGGTTTTGCACCGGTTCACAGGATTTATATGGGGATGAATGCCTGGCGCACGTGGCGGAGCACTCGAAGATTATCGTAGAGGAATTAAATAAGTCCGGCAACCTTCCTTTTGAGGTGGTTTGGAAACCAACGCTGCTTACGAATGAGCTGATCAGGAAGACATTCAATGAGGCGAATACGGACGAACTGTGCGCCGGGGTTATCACCTGGATGCACACATTCTCGCCGGCGAAGTCATGGATTCTGGGGCTGCAGGAGCTTAGGAAACCGCTCCTTCATCTGCATACACAGTTTAACAGGGAGATTCCTTATGACACCATCGACATGGATTTCATGAATGAGAACCAGGCAGCTCACGGCGACCGCGAGTACGGACACATTTTCAGCCGCCTTGGCATGGAGCGCAAAGTGGTTATGGGCTACTGGGCGGACGAGGACGTGCAGAAAAGGATCGGTTCCTGGATGCGTACTGCCATCGGCGTAATCGAGAGCAGCCATGTGCGTGTCATGAGAATTGCTGACAATATGAGAAATGTTGCCGTTACCGAGGGCGATAAGGTTGAGGCGCAGATTAAGTTCGGCTGGGAAGTTGACGCTTATCCGGTAAATGAGATTGCAGAGGCAGTGGGCGCGGTATCTCAGGGAGACATCAATGCGCTGGTTGAGGAATACTATGACAAATATGAGATTCTTTTAGAGGGCAGGGATGAGAAGGAATTCCGCGAGCATGTAGCGGTTCAGGCAGGCATTGAGATCGGATTTGAGAGATTCCTTGAGGAGAAGAATTATCATGCAATCGTCACACACTTCGGCGACCTCGGCGCGTTAAAACAGCTCCCGGGCCTGGCGATTCAGAGGCTGATGGAGAAAGGCTACGGTTTCGGCGGCGAGGGCGACTGGAAGACAGCGGCTATGGTGCGTGTGATGAAGATTATGACCCAGGGTATGAAGGATGCCAAGGGAACGTCCTTTATGGAAGACTATACATACAATCTGGTTCCGGGCAAAGAGGGAATCCTGCAGGCGCACATGCTTGAGGTATGCCCGTCCGTAGCAGACGGCAAGATCAGCATCAAGGAGCAGCCGCTTTCCATGGGCGACAGGGAAGATCCGGCAAGGCTTGTATTTACGTCAAAGACAGGGCCGGCCATCGCGACCTCCCTCATTGACCTTGGAGACAGGTTCCGCCTGATCATCAATGACGTGGACTGTAAGAAGAATGAAAAACCGATGCCGAAACTCCCGGTTGCTACGGCATTCTGGACACCGCAGCCGAACCTTAAGACCGGGGCAGAGGCCTGGATCTTAGCGGGCGGCGCTCACCATACGGCGTTCTCCTATGACCTTACCGCAGAGCAGATGGGCGACTGGGCGGCAGCTATGGGCATCGAGGCAGTTTATATTGACAAAGACACGACAATCCGCCAGTTTAAGAATGAACTGCTTTGGAACAGTGTCGCATTCCGTAAGTAAGGAGGGATTCAGCATGGGGAACAAAGAAGAGATCAAGAGGATGATTGAGAGCGGGAAGACGGCGCTTGGGCTGGAGTTTGGCTCTACGAGGATTAAGGCGGTGCTTGTGGATGAGGGTCATAATCCGATAGCGTCGGGCGACCACGAATGGGAGAACCGGCTGGAGAACGGGTTCTGGACATATTCTCTGGAGGATGTATGGGCAGGGCTTAAAGACAGCTACGGGAAACTGGTCTGTGACGTCAGGGAAAAATATGACGCAGCGCTGACAGGCATCGGCGCGATCGGGTTCAGCGCGATGATGCATGGATATATGGCATTTGATAAGGACGGGAAACTTCTTGTACCGTTCCGCACCTGGAGGAATTCTACGACAGGGCCGGCAGCGGAGGCTTTGACAGAACTTTTTCAGTATAATATTCCCCAGAGATGGAGCATCGCACATCTGTATCAGGCGATTCTCAACGGCGAGGAGCATGTAAAGGATGTTGCATACATCACGACGCTGGCGGGATATATTCACTGGCAGCTTACGGGGGAGAAGGTTCTGGGCGTGGGCGATGCCTCCGGCATGTTCCCGATTGACCCGGAGACGAAGACTTACGATGCGTCGATGGTTCGGAAATTTGACGAGCTTGTGGCAGAAAAGAATTATCCGTGGAAACTGGAAAAGATATTGCCGAAAGTCCTGGTTGCCGGAGAAGATGCAGGCGTGCTGACTGCGGAAGGCGCAAAACTCCTTGACGGCAGCGGCGCGCTTGAGGCGGGAATCCCGCTCTGCCCGCCGGAGGGAGATGCAGGAACGGGAATGGCTGCCACCAACAGCGTGGCAAGGCGCACAGGAAACGTATCTGCCGGAACTTCGGTATTTGCAATGGTTGTGTTAGAGAAAGAGCTTAAAAAAGTGTACCCGGAGATTGATCTTGTGACCACTCCCGACGGCAGTCTTGTGGCGATGGTCCATGCCAACAACTGTACTTCGGACCTCAACGCATGGGTGGGTCTTTTTAAGGAATTTGCGGAGAACTTCGGAATCGAAGTGGATATGAACAAGCTGTTTGGAACCCTTTACAATAAGGCTCTTGAAGGAGACGCGGACTGCGGCGGCCTGCTGTCCTACGGCTACCTTTCCGGTGAAAACATTACGAATGTGACGGAAGGAAGGCCTATGTTTGTCAGGTCTCCAAAGAGCAATTTTAATCTGGCCAACTTTATGAGGGTGCATCTGTTTACTGCGCTGGGCGCGCTGAAGGTGGGCATGGACATCCTCCTTAAGGAAGAGCATGTGGAGATTGACTCCATCCTGGGACACGGCGGGCTTTTCAAGACGAAAGGCGTAGGCCAGAGCATCCTTGCGGCGGCGATCAATGCGCCGGTATCTGTTATGGAAACGGCGGGCGAGGGCGGCCCGTGGGGCATGGCGCTCCTTGCATCCTACATGGTCCGCAGGGAGGAGGGCGAGAGCCTTAAGAGCTACCTGGCGGATAAAGTGTTTGCCGGAAACGAGGGAACCAGCATGGAGCCGGATGCGAAAGACGTAGAGGGCTTTGAAGTCTTCACAGAGAGATATAAAAAAGGCGTGGCTATCGAGCTGGCGGCAGCAGAGAATCTGGTGTAGGATGATGCTGGAGCGTGTAGCGGAAAATGGAGCTGTACAAAAAAGTACAGCTCTTCATCATAGTTTGGACAAGGGCTTGCCTGAACTGCAAAAGTATATTATTATTAAAGAGATGAGGAGATGTAAAAATGCTTGAACAACTGAAAAAAGAAGTGTATGAGGCGAATATGCTGCTCCCAAAGCATGGGCTTGTGACATTTACCTGGGGAAATGTGAGCGGGATTGACCGGGAAAAAGGGCTTTTTGTCATCAAGCCAAGCGGCGTTGAGTACGATCAGCTGAAACCGGAGGATATGGTAGTGGTAGACCTTGAGGGAAATAAGGTGGAGGGCAATTACAACCCGTCTTCCGACACGGAGACCCACGTCGTACTCTACAACCGATTTCCCAATATCGGCGGGGTGGTGCATACCCATTCTGCGTGGGCCACAAGCTGGGCGCAGGCGGGAAGAGGCATTCCGTGTTACGGCACGACCCACGCGGACTACCTCTATGGAGAAGTTCCCTGTGTGCGGAATCTTACAAAAGAGGAGATTGACGAGGCATATGAGAAAAATACAGGTGTGCTGATCGCCGATGATTTTGCCGCAAATAACATTGACTATGAGGCAATGCCCGCAGTGCTCTGCAAGAACCACGGCCCGTTCACCTGGGGGAAGGATGCCAATGAGGCAGTGCACAACGCGGTAGTGCTTGAGGAAGTGGCAAAGATGGCGGCAAGATGCGAGATGATCAATCCCCAGAACAAGCCGGCGCCCCAGGAGCTTCAGGATAAGCATTATTACCGGAAACATGGGGCGAATGCTTATTATGGGCAGCCTGGGAAATAAGGATAAAAAAGCTGTTTAAGAAATTTAAAAGGACTGCATATGGGAGGTGTGCAGTCCTGAGGAAAAAGTTATGAAAAAGAATTATTTGTGTTCGAATCATCTCTTCGAACAATTATAGTATACGCATAAACTGTGATAAAAATGTGTTTAAAATAAGAAATAATTGTTAACAAAAATCAAGCAATGTGTTATACTGATAACGTATTGGAACAAATTCAAGTTCTGAAATCCATATCTGGAATTTTGTCATGGCGTTTCGTCGGAACAATCCACAGAAAATTTAGTAATCGGTTATTTGTTTTTGAAATAAGGGAGTGATGCGTTTGGGTGCAGAAAATAATTAACAAATTTTTGTAGTAAAGTTTGTTGATATATACATAAAAACTGAACTTGTATAGAGATGGTAAAACAGCTATAATAGTAAAACACATAAGGAGATGGTCATATGTCAGAAGAAAGATTCCGTGAAATATTAGAAGAAGTATTGGAAGAAAAACTGGAAGAGAAGTTAGATGCCAAATTAGAAGAAAAGTTGGATGCTAAATTAGAAGAAAAGTTGGATGCTAAATTACAGTTTTATATGGAGAAAACTAATCAACGGTTTGATAAACTGGAGAACAAGGTGGAGAAGGTAGGGCAACGCCTGGATAGCCTGGAAGAAAAGGTAGAGAAGGTAGAGCAACGCCTGGATAGCCTGGAAGAAAAGGTAGAGAAGGTAGAGCAACGCCTGGATAGCTTGGAAGAAAAGGTAGAGAAGGTAGAGCAACGCCTGGATAGCCTGGAAGAAAAGGTAGAGAAGGTAGAGCAACGCCTGGATAGCTTGGAAGAAAAGGTAGAGAAGGTAGAGCAACGCCTGGATAGCCTGGAAGAAAAGGTAGAGAAGGTAGAGCAACGCCTGGATAGCTTGGAAGAAAAGGTAGAGAAGGTAGAGCAACGCCTGGATAGTCTGGAAGAAGGGGCGAAGAAAGTAAACCAACGTCTGGGTAACATGGAAGAAGGGGCGAAGAAAGTAAACCAACGTCTGGATAAGCTGAATGAGCGGACGGAGCATGCGGAGGACGAGTTACATCGCTTTGGCGTAATCCTGGAAAATGACGTGGTGCATCCACTGCGTTTGTTATGCGAAAATCTATACCCGACTTCGAAAGGATGGATTGAGAATGAACATCGTCTGAGTTCTTTGGAAGAAGACGTCACGGTCATTAAGACAGTTGTCAGGCAGCATAGTGAAAGTATACATGTATTGCAGCAGGCATAGGAGTGTCGGGAAGAGAGATACGACAAAAACGGAGGAGATATTTTTCTCCTCCATTTTTATTCTCGGTGAACAAAGGGGGTGCTCCTTTGTCCGCTGAGGGCAGGCCTGTATTTATAAATCAAAAACTTCCAGGTCGTCTGGAACAAAGAGATTTCCGTGAAAATACTGTTTCCCTTCTTGGGTATACAGCCGTTTGCGCTCTTTAAGATGTGTTTCTTCTGTGTGGTAGAGAAGAAGGTTAGGGATTTTTAAGCTTTCAGCAAGCAGGCAGGCCTCCTTGACTGTACTGTGATGCTTCTCGTAGGGTTTGAATTTGTCAGCCTCTCCAAACAGACAGAAGGCTTCATGGAGGAGCCAGTCGCTGCCAGTCACATAATGATGGTTCACGGCGTTGTAGGGTTCGTCGCCGACACATGTGAATTTTCTGCCGTTATCGAGCTGCATGGTAAAGCCGAATTGCTTCGCCTTGGTGGAGGCAATATCAAAAAACGTCACCGTACAGCCGAGAATTTCGCGGGATTCATCGGTATTTATAATATCAAACCGAATTCGTTCCCCCATATGTTTGCAGACTTTCTGCTGTATCGTCATGTTTGCGATGGCCTGAATCTTTTCGGAAAGCTCTTCATGACAGTAGATGCGTAGCTCCCCGTCATATTTCTCCTGATTCATGCGTTGACCGATGATACGGATAAGCCAGATGATACCCAGTACATGATCTACGTGTTCATGAGTTACGAAAATGTCATGAATATCACAGATATCGATACCGGTATCTTTAAGCACTTTTAAAATTCTATTGCCGCCTCCGGCATCCACAAGAAAATGTGAGTGCCCGTTAGAAAGGGCAAAACATGTATTGTAACATTCAGATACAGCGGCATTTCCGGTTCCAAGTATGGTCAGTTTCATGAGTGAATCTCCTTTTTCCTCTACAGATTTACTATGTGGTAGTATAACGTGTCATTTGCCTGGAATCAAGTACAAATCTGCCTTCCGCTTTTAAATGAAAACGGAAGGCAGAGATTTCTTCTATATTAATACAGAAGAATCTATGAAGGGAAATTAAACAGTATCTGCGATTTCTTTTGTAGCTTTGAGGAACTTGTCGATGTCATCTGTTCCGTGACAGTGTAGCGGGGAGACGCGAATCGCTCCTTCAAGTCCAAGGGATTCTACGATTCTCTTGGAATATGGGCTTGTGTTCAGCCGCTCGAATACGGTGATTCCGTGTTCCAGATATTTCTGGGAAAGTTCGGAGAACTCGATGCCTTTGATGCCCATAGCTACAATCAGGTCTTTGTAAGTCAAGTCTTCCATATCCACGTAGACTTCTGCCTTATCGATATGGCGTAGACCGGGAACTTCATCGGTGCCTTCTAACAAACGGTAGAGAAGGGCGCGCTCCTGCAGGTGGATGCGGTGCATGCCTTCTACATATAAAGTACGTCTGTCTGTGCTGTCGATAAAATGTGCGCCGATTTCACATACATAGTCGATAACTGCCATCATGGCTGCAAAATTTGCCGGGGTAGGAGTGCCAAGCGCCCATACATGGTCGTCCTTATGGATTAATTTATGGTGCGGCAGCGCGCATACCCGGTCAGATACGTAACAGTAACCGCAGCCGCGGACGCCGAAGAATTTGTAAGGAGCGAAGTTTGAGACATCCACGCCCCAGTCTTCTACATCAATGGCGGCATGGGGGGCATGCTGCACCGCGTCGCTTACGATATAGATTTCCGGGTTGATTTCTTTTGCGCGGCGGGCGATTTCCTTGATGTCCATAATATTTCCGGAAATATTGGATGCCGCCATGATACTGAGAAGAACGGTATCTTTGTCCACATATTTCATAATCTCGTCTACGTCAAGTCCGCCGGTAGTCTTGTTGGCAGGAACTACACGGAATTCCCGGCCGGTCTGGGTGCAGTAAAACTCAACTGCGTCATGGGCTGAAGGATGCTCCAGAGAAGAGGTGACAGCGTTGGTTCCCCATTTTACATTGGTCATGATCGTGCCTACAGCCTGAAACATGGTCTGGGAGGCGGAGAGCTCCGTGAGCAGTCCGCCGCTCTTTGCGCCGAAGACGGTCTCTAAGATGTCCTTTGTGCCGTCTGAAACATAGTGGGAGAGTTCGTACCCTCTGCCCCTTACACGTTCCGGGCAGTCTGGGAATTCTTCAATCTGCGCTTTTACTTCTACCGCCCTGCGAAGTCTGAGAGAGCCGCCGGAATTTTCAAAAAAAAGGCGCTCTCCATGCTCCGGGTCCGAGTCGGCATGGCAAAATTGCGCTTTTAAACTTTTTTGGTATTCATCTGAAAATAAGATTCCTTTTTCCTCTTTATTCATCTCATTAAATCCTCCTTGTCCGTACAGATTCCTTTTGCTGCCGGCTACTTCCCGGCAACCTTTTTTCTTATTATCATATTAGCATGAAAGATAAAAATTGAAAAATGAATAATTGCGCTGTATAATATTAATATATTTTATATTTAGTTAAAGAGTGGAATCGGAGTGGTATGCTGCCGGGGATTGGGGAGGATACGTTATGAACCTTGCGGATATTGAGACATTTTTAATGATTGTGAAGACAAAAAATATTACAAAGACTGCAGACAATCTTTTCCTGTCGCAGCCGACGGTGAGCCATCGGCTGAAACTTTTGGAGGAGGAGCTTAAAGTTAAGCTGATTACAAGGAAGAAGGGCTATAAGCAGATTGAGCTGACATCTCAGGGGGAGGAGTTCATCCCTATTGCGGAGCGGTGGGTATCCATCTGGCGGGAGATGCAGCTTTTAAAGGATAGCCATGAAAAGCTGTATCTGACGATTGGGTGTACAGATACGCTCAACAGCGCTATATTATTTGACCTTTACAGCGAGATGCTTGGGGCGAAGGAGCATGTCATGAACCTACATATAAAGACTCATTATTCCTATGAGCTATACGGGCTTTTAGAAAATCATGAGATTGATTTGGGATTCGTATACCATCATCTGCAGTTTAAAAATATTATCGCGCGTCCGGTGCTTAAAGAGAAAATGTTTATCGTGCAGTCGGCGGTAACGGGGCTTAAGAAACCGGTCATACATACAGATGAGCTGAATAAGGAGTGGGAGATTTTTTTGAGCTGGGAGGCAAACTATCAGATCTGGCATGACCAGTGGGTGAGCAGGGGAGAGAGGCCGAGGATTGAGGTGGATACTTTTGAACTTTTGCTCCACCTGATGTCCGATGAGCGGATGTGGGTGATTGCGCCGGTATCCGTGGTAGACAGGCTAAAGACGCTGCGGCAGGTGTATGTGAGTGAGATAGCCAATCCGGTGCAGCCGCCGGAGAGGATTACCTATGAAATCAAGCATAAGTACCCGAATGAAGCGACCCTTAAGGCGGTGCAGACCTTTGAGGAGAGGATGGTGCCTTACCTTTGTAGGAAGGATTGGGGATATGTCGGGGGAGAAAATTTTTAAAAAAGTTTACAGATAAGTGTCACAAATGATATTTTTAATTCGTTTATATAGTAAGGATGTATGAAATGTTTTTATTTTTAATGGCGATTGATACGCCGGAGGACAAATCAAAATTCGAAAAATTGTACGGCAAGTACAAAGAGATTATGTATTATGCAGCTCTTGGAGTTCTGAAAGATAAGTACCAGGCAGAGGATGCCCTGTCTCAAGCGCTGTTCAAAATTATTGATCATCTGGACAAGATTGGAGATATTGACTCACAGAAGACAAAAGGCTTTGTCATAACTGTTACAGAACATACTGCAATAGACTGTTACAGAAAGCTGAAACGTGAAAATCTGGCAGAGATTAATGAGTGGGAAGCGTATTCGCAGGATACACAGGAGTTTGAGACGGGAAATGAAGTGGAGGACTGCATCAACAGCCTTCCGATTAATTATGCAGTAGTTCTTCGGCTGCGTTACAGCGCTGGGTATTCAGATGAGGAGATTGCTGAAATCCTTGGCATTACAAAAGAGAATGTCAGGACACGGGCAAAGAGGGGGAAACAGAAACTTGGGCAGATGTTGCAGGAAAGGGGGATATGGTATTGATGAAAAAGCGAATTGCAGAAGATGAGCTGGACGTACTGTTGTATAAATATATGCCCCGAGCGGAGGAAAAGTGGATTGCAGTGTTTGAAAAGAAGGCGGCAGAGGAGAGATACGTACCTTCTGAGCAGTTCAGGGAAAAAGTGAGGAGCTTAACGGAGCGGGCAAACCGCATGGAAAAACGGCAGAAGATGATAAAATTTCTGAAACAAGCAGCAGCGGTATTTCTTATTATGGTTTCTGTGTCTTTTGCGGCGTGTATGAGCGTGGAGGCGACAAGGGAGAAGATCATTGAGTTTATCAGAAAGATACACGCGGACTGGACGGAATACAAGTATGACCTGAAAGAAGGGACAGTAGCGGAGTTTGTGCTGATAGAGCCGGAGTATTTGCCGGAGGGGTATCGGGAGTATGACAGGGAGGATATGGGAGATGTCGTGCATATCTATTATCAAAATGGAAAGCAGGGAATAGATACAGAGATTATATACGAAGAAAGTACGGCAGAAGGTTTGACTGTCGGACTGGATACAGAAGGAGCAATTATCAGGACGAAAGATATTGACGGGGAGAATGTTGAATATTTTGTAAATAAAGAAATGGGTTATGTGTATTGGACGGATGCGGATACGTATTATAATATTATTGGGTATGTTGATGTCAACGAGTTGTTGAAAATGGCAGATTCTATCATTAACAGTAAAAAATACAAAGAAAAATAAAAAGATTATAAAAAAGTGTCACAAATAGCCCTTTGGATTCGTTTATATAGTAAAGATGTAAAAAGGAGGGCTATTGTTATGTGGAAAAAAGTGATTGCAGTTGTGATGATGATAGGGATAATGGGAGGGACAGATATAAGAGCCCTTGCTTCTGAGGAAAGCAGTGTAAAAGAATTACAGACAAATGAACGGGATTCTGGAATTTCAATTATGACGCTTAACACTGCTAAACAAAATAATAAATTGTTAATTAGCAGTACACATGTTGCAACGGTTTATTGTTATATTGCAGGTTCCCGAGATGTAACCAAAACATCTATCTCAGCTACTTTGCAAAAAAAGGTTGGAAGTTCGTGGGCAAATGTCAAGACGTGGACAGCAACAACAAGTACGAATAAGACCAGTCTTAGAAAAACAAAAAATGTTGTTAGCGGCAGTTCTTACAGGGTGAAAGCTACTTTCAAGGCATATAAAGGAAAGAGCTGTGAAACAAAGATAACGTATTCGACAGTGAAGAAAGGGTGATAAGAAATGATTTGATCAAGCAGAGTGTAGAATGAGTTTATGTGAGTAGAGATTTTATTTATATGTTAGCTAGCTTATAATGTTAAAATTACTTAGGCGTGGTAAAAACAGATTATGAGAAAATATCGTAGAAACGATTGAAAGGAGACTAGTTATGAAAAAAAGTATAAAAAAATAACAGCATTGTTAATGGCTGCTTGTATGGCTTTTGTTCCGTCTGGCATAAGTCTTGCACAAACGGATGAAAATTATGGTTTGTCAAAAATAGAGTTAAGAGAAAAAGTACAGGAAAATGTTTCTCTGGACGAGCTAAATGAAATTTATAAAGAGTATTCTGTTTTGGCATCACATATGGATTTGCTCAGTGGTACACTTAACAGCATAAATAAAGAAAATGGTTGGGTTTTTCATGTTACAATTGAAGGAATAAAAAATGAGATTTCCTTAGTATCCAGGACAAATAAAAAAGTTTCTATTTTGTGCAGACAAAATGAGATAGAAAATTATTTGGATATCTATACTAATGGAAAAATGGTATTAGATGACCAGCAGGTGGAAATAAAATACGATAATAAGGAATCAGATTTAAGTGGGGGAATAATGCCGTTAGTATCAACGAGTTATTGGAAAAAGAAGTCTCCATATGGAAAAGCAGCAGATTATACAATTAGTGCAGGGAGCGCTAAAAATGCAAATGTTTCTTTAGGTAAAGCAATTGAATCCATAGCAGTATCTGCTTTTTATACAATTTTGGTTCCGTTTATAGGCGGAGCAGCAGCAACTATTTATTCTGGATTATATACAATTGTTACATCTCAGGATCCGCAAACCAAGGGACTGTCATATAAAGCAAAAAAATACTATCATAAAAAACAAAGAAGTGTTGGTTATATTCCTGCTGCGAATCTATATGTTACAAAATATAATTATACTTGGTATTCCAGAAATAATTACAAGGGTAAAACATCTAAACAAACCGCATACTATGTAAAACAAATGGGATAATACGGGGGATGGAATATGGGTAAATATAGACAATTAGGTAACGAAATAACATTAGCTTTGTGTAGTTTTATATTATTTTTTAGAGTCGTGTATTTAGAATATACGGCATCGTCAAAATTATTGCCACTAATCTCTTTTTGTGGATTATTTATTTTTGCGAACAATATAAGAATTTTATATAAAACAGTTGCAGGGCTTATTTCACATTGAGGATTTTATTACTGGTTGAAGGGGATTATGTGTCAATGGTTTTTGCCATTGACTCATAATCTCGGTTGGCAACTATATGAGGAGAAACCAGGATGCGAAAGATTTGTGGATATATAATCTTGTTATACATAAGTTTGCTTATAATTTGTTGTGTCCCCAAAGGAGAGATAGGTAGTGCGGAGATTGAATATGGGGAGAGCGAGATATTTACCCGTCATGAACTAGAAACGGCTGTGGACACTGTACTTAAATAGTTTAGGGATTTTCTGGATTGTAAGCCTCATACCTTGCAATATTCCGAGAAAATGACGCAGCAATACCAACAGAGTTATGGTGAAAATGAATATAAAGATTATGAAATTGTGGTGTATGTAAGTCATTTTACGACGGACCCAGAGTCTGACAGAGAAGGTTTTACACTGGATAGTAATTGCGGTTTTCAATAGGCAATAGTTTTTGTTGGTGCATAATCACCGTTTTAAAATCAGGGTGAAATAGTTTGGAGGGAATGTAATGAAACCATTAGATTTCAGAGTGAAAAGAATTAGAAGAACATATTTTTGGACGGCATGGCTAATATGTAATATTATAACCTCGGGTGTTGTCTGGCTTCTGATAGGATACTATCCAAATTATGATCCTCATGTGATGAATATGTTAATTGGAGGTGTGATAGCCTTAACTTTTATTTATCTTTCTTTACTAACAGTAAAACGTTTTCATGATGTGGGAAGAGGTACAGGATATTTTATTTTCTGCCTATTGCTTGTACCGATAGGCGTTGGAGATGTGTTGATTTTATTGGAGGCACTTAAAGATAGTGATGTTGATAATCAATGGGGTGTTAATGAAGAAAGATTACTATTTGAGAAAAATAGCGATTATTACCGTAGATAAAGATAATTATAAGGACAAAACATCTAAGTAAACAGTATCCTATATGTAGCAGAAGGGATAATACAGGGGATGAAATATGGGTAAATATAGAAAATTGGGTAACGAAATAACATTAGTTTTGTGTAGTTTTATATTATTTTTTAGAGTCGTGTATTTAGAATATGCGGCATCGTCAAAATTATTGCCGCTAATTTCTTTTTGTGGATTATTTATTTTTGCGAATAATACAAGAATTTTATATAAAACAGTTGCAGGGCTTATTTCACATTGAGGATTTTATTACTGGTTGGAGGAGATTATGCGTCAATGGTTTTTGTCATTGATTCATAATCTCCTTCGGCAACTATATGAGGAGGAAACAGGATGCGAAAGATTTGTGGGTGTATAATCTTGTTATATATAAGTTTGCTTATAATTGGTTGTGTCCCCAAAGGAGAGATAGGTAGTGCGGAGATTGAATATGGGAAGAGCGAGATATTTACCCGTCATGAACTAGAAACGGCTGTGGACACTGTACTTAAAAAGTTCAGGGATTTTCCGGATTGTAAGCTTTATACTTTGCGATATTCCGAGGAAATGACGCAGCAATACCAGCAGAGTTATAGAGAAGAAAATGAATACAAAGATTATGAGATTGTGGTGTATGTAAGTCGCTTTACAACAGGATCGGAATCCGACAGAGAAGGTTTTACACCGGATAGTGATTGTGATTTTCACTGGATATTAGGGCGGAAAAACAACAAGGATGAGTGGGAAATCCTGAATTATGGAGAAACGTAATGCCTGTGTTGGAGAAACGAACAAGTATATTTGTATAATCAATCAGTAATTGTTGGTTTTTGGAAAAGAGGAGACGAGATGATTTCTGTCATTTATATGGTATTGGTTGTAGTTTTAATCGCAATGTTTAGCTTGTTAATAATAGATGTTTACTGCGCATGGCGTATAACAAGAAAGGGAAGGGGATTGAAACCTTAAGATTATTTTTGATTATTATAATTACTTTTGAAGTTCATATGAAAAAAGACTGGCGTCGGGAATCAACACGCCAGTCTTTTTGATACTTAAGATTTAAAAAGAAGTAATTGTTTGTTAAGACTGTATTTTAGATATAAGGGCCTCTTGTAGAATTTGTGAGAAATTTAAGTCCATTGCCATGGCAGCCTCATTTAACCATGCGGGGATGCTCAAGGTTTTCTTTACAGCACGCGAATTTGTACGCTTTTTATATGCAAGCATATCGAATTCTATTACAGCAAGGAATGAATCCGGCGCTATAACGACCGAGGTCGGGTCTGACGCGTCGGGAAATGGCTGGTGTTCTTTTTCTCGGCAGGTCAGCGCCAGACCAAGGGCATCTACAGCCATCTCGTAAGCCTGCGCCATATCGTCGCCCTGAGTAAGACACTCGGGAAGATCGGGAAAAGATATCCAAAAGCCGCCCTCTTCTGCTTTGTGGAATAATGCCGGATAAAATAATTTCTTCATGAATTATGCCTCCATTTTCTGCTAATATAACTATTTAAGTCCTGCTTGTTTTAGTATTGCTGCATTCTGCGGAGCGCAGCGTCCACAGATGCGTTTTAGAGCGGCCGCCTTGCGGAGCAAAACGGCCACCCGTTTAATGCAGGTTATCTCCTGTTGATCATAACTGTGTAATGTTTGGTTGCTCTTTTAAGTATGGAGTTTGCCGATATCTCATCGTTCATGATCATTGGCTTCCAGTTCTCCGGCGCCCTCTGAGAACAGATGATGGTGCTTTTCTTTTTCTCCGATCTTCCTTCCAGCAGTGCAAACAGGATCTTGATTTCTGCTTCATCTACGATTGTGTGGAGAAGAAAGTCATCAAGTATCAAAAGATCCTGTTTAAGCAGTCCGGACAGTTTCCGACTATACTTACCATAATCAAGCTGTTTCTGTGACGAAAGGTTTTCAAGCAGTTCCTCACAGTGGAAATATCCCACCCGGTAATCCGTACATGCTTTTATGCCGATTGCTTTTGCCAGATACGTCTTGCCAGTATCGGACGCTCCGAGTATACAAATGTTAAACCCCTTTGGAATAAAATCCAGTGTGGAGAGCATCTGCGGAATCCCGGAAGGTAAGTATTCCCTTTCCTGGGAATCCGTACAATTCCCGATTTCTGCCGGGCATCCTATGAGTTTTGCCGAGCGGAGGCGGTTATTTATCCGTTTACTGATCTTATCCTTGTATTCGGGAGATATAAGCTCCGAAATCAGCGTAAGGCGGTCCATCTCAAGGAATCCGGGGGCAGCATAGAGTTTATCCAGTTCAGCCGCCATATTTGGCAGCCCCATTTCGTTTAATTCATCCACGAGCATATTCAGAAGGCTGTTTCCAGTGAGCATTACCGGTCACCTCCCCTCTGCCTGTCTGCCAGCTCCCTGCTGCGGGACAAAAGTTTGTTTATATCTGCCGAATCAGGGCTCATCGCGTATCCGCCCTTTTTTTCAGGGGCAGTGCTGCATTTTCGGACTTCTGCTCCCATCTCATCCGCAACTGCGGGAATGGTGTTTTTTATGAACGTATATGTGGTTTTCCCACAGTCAATGGCACGACGGCAGCACTCCTCCAGTACAGGCTTCCCATATTTCCCGCCGAAGTTGAGTACGCCAAGGCACATACGGTAGGTCTGGACTTCATATTTACGGCACTTGAGGATGTTCTGGATAACCGCCTCGGTCGATGTGCCCACAAGCCTTGCCTTATTGATAAAAAATGCTGCATTCCACTGTCCGTATCCCTGATAGCTGGCGGGGAGATGGTGGGGATTCGTAGACCATTTTCCCTTGTACTCTGCACGGGGCCACTCGCACAGGAATTCACCCTGTTTACTGTAAATTCGTACAATGGCTGCTGTCGCCTTTATGAGAACTTCTTTGTGCACATATGCTTTATTTACGCTATAATAAGCATTATCAAAGCGGACATGGAAATCGCTTGATACTTTTGCCATTCGTCTCTCCGTGTACTCGTAATGCACGGAGGGCAGCGGCATCAATTCCAGTCTTTCTTCTTCCCAATAGAAGTATCTGTTGTGTTCCTTTTTCTTAAAAGGCTCCCGGTTTAACTGTTCGAGGAAGACCCATAGATCCTGATTGAACTGTTCCAGAGAGAAATACTGCCGCTCCTCCATCTCGTGGAAAAATCCCTTTTCAAGGATGCCCACGGCGTTTTCCACAGAACTCTTATACTTTGGCTTACGAACCTTCGCAGGCAAGATAACCGTCTGGTTATGTTCCGCCCATTCGGCATAATCTTTATTCAGTTCTGGTGCGATCCAATCCCTGTTTGCTATGACGGCCTGCCTGCAGTTATCGCAGACCACAAGCGCAGGCACTCCGCCAAAGTAGTCCAGGGCATGGTTATTTACATCGATCCACTGGGGCTCTTTTACCGAAAGCATTCCCTCTGCGTATATGTACTGTGAATAGGGCAGAATGGCAACAAATACCACGACGGTATAGATTTCACCGGTTAACGGATCGGTAATCTCAAATGTTTTGCCGGCAAAGTCAACCTCCATCTTTTCCCCAATGACGGCATCGAAGTGTAAGGTTTCGGCATTTTCGGCACACCATTCAGAGTAATGTTCGCAGAACTGGCGGTATTGATAATAACGCCTGCCAGTTTCCTCGCACTTCTTTTTGTACCTGTTCCAGAGGAACACCAAAGTCATGTTCTTTCTGGTGGAAAGCTGCCTGTTCACATCCCCGTAATCAGGATACTCAATGTTGGGATTTCGACCATTGTTTCCTGGCGGATTTCCATACACTAACTCAGCTATTCCATAGTTGGTGATGCCGTTCGGGAGCGGGTAGCTGATGCTGTCACACTCCTCAAATGCTTTCAGGAATTCATTGACTCCTGACTTGCTTGCACCAATCTGTCTGGCAATCTCTCTGCCAGACAGATTCAGCGCATAGCGTTTGATAATGATTGTTTTGTAGTCAAGCATTCATTATCCTCCTTCAAATGAGTTTATTTACCTCTTTATGAGGCATAGACCCATTATGAGAGGATTCGGCTTACAAAGGCAACGGCCTGTGGCCGATCAGCTTCGCATTGCGGCCGTTTTGCTCCGCAAAATCGGCCGTTGGATGCCGCAATATGCAATTGCCTGTTCAAGTCCTTTTTTTAAATCTGTGCAATGATAAGGAACTTCAGTTTGATGTCCGGTTTTATCATTTCTCATTTTTATGTGGGAACCATTTTGGCCAATTATTTTAAAACCATTTTTCTTGAGGTGTCTAATCATCTCACGTGATGTCATTGGCATCGAGAAGTTTCTCCTTTTCCTATCATGCTTATATTATGGCATGTAATATGTCTTGTGTCAATTAAAATACGTATTATTACGTAAAATTAGAAAGTGTTGGTATATATGTCCGGCAGGAGAATCCCTGCCGGAATTTTTTACGCCCAATTATAAAAATCATTAATATATTATAGACAAATAATTCATTTTTTAAAATGTTTCGGGTGTGATATATTCTAATTAGTAAATAAAGTGAAAGAAAATTAATAATAAATATAGAGCAAAATAGTCAATATGCACAAACTGTACAGACGAAGAAAGGAGTTCCAGATGGAGGCAAAATTCTTGATTTCGGGCGATACGGCGATTTCCGTCCAGATGGGGGATGAGATCAGCCTGGAAGTGAATCAGAAGGTGCACGGGTTAATGCTGGATCTGACAAAGAACCCCATTGACGGGGTTACGGAGATGGTGCCCACCTACGCGTCGCTGATGGTGCACTACAGGCCCCAGGTGATTCGGTTCGGAGAGCTTAAGGCGGAGATTGAAGGGCGGCTTGGGAGCCTGGAAGGCGTGAAGGAAGAGGGCGGGATAGTCAAGGAGGTTCCAATCTGCTACGGCGGCGAGCTGGGGCCGGATCTTGAGGACTGCGCCAGATTTGAGGATGTGTCGGTGAAGGAATTTATCCGGATGCATTCGGAGCACGAGTATTATACCTACATGCTTGGCTTTGCGCCGGGCCATGCATACGCGGCAAGGTTTGAGGAGCCGTTCCATTTTAAGAGGCGGGAGTCGCCCAGGGTAAAGATTGCCGGGCAGTCCATCGTGGCGCAGCTTAATCTTTCTAATCTGATTCCGTTTCCGCAGCCCTGCGGGTGGAATATTGTGGGAGGAACGCCCCTTACAATCTGCGATTACACGAAAAAAGACCCGTTTTTAGTCCATGCGGGAGAATGGATTAAGTATGTTCCGGTCAATCAGCGGGAATATGAAAAGATTAGGGCGGATGTGCTGAAAGGAACTTATCAGGTAAAGACTTACAAGAAAGAGGGAGGGGTGAAGTAGATGGGTATTGTGATTGAAAACCCCGGAATCCTCACGACGGTACAGGACGAAGGAAGGTTCGGGTATCAGCAGTTCGGCGTGTCTCCGGCCGGGCCGATGGATGCAAGGTCTTTTCGCATTGCAAATATTCTGGCGGGAAATGAGCGGGGCGAGGGTGCGCTTGAGATGACCTTCCAGGGAGCGGCAATCCGGTTCGAGGAGGAGAATATCGTCGCAATCACCGGAGCGGACATGTCTCCGAGCATTGACGGAGAGCCGGCGCCCATGTACCAGGCGGTGAAGGTTCCGGCAGGCGCGCTGCTTTCCTTCGGGCTGACCAATGGAAACGGCTGCCGGGCATACCTTGCATTTGCCGGAGGGCTTGATATACGGCCGGTGATGGGGAGCAAGTCCACGCTGATGAGAAATGAGCTTGGCGGGATGGACGGAAGGAAATTTTTAAAGGGCGACCGGATTGGGTTTGCGGGTGCGAAGTCTTCTCTGCCGAATATGTATCTCAGGAGACTTACGCCGGAGACATTTCCGAAAAAAGAGCTGACCCTCCGGGTGGTGAGGGGGCCGCAGGATTGTGAATTTACCGAGGAAGAGTGCAGGAATTTCTTCTGGTACGGTGCGAAGATTACCAATGAGTTTGACCGGATGGGGTGCCGGCTTGAGCGGGAAGAGCCGCTCCGGCACATCGGTGACGGGAATATCATCACGGACGGGATTTCTTTCGGTTCCATACAGGTGCCGCCCAACGGGCAGCCCATCATCATGCTTGCGGACAGGCAGAGCACCGGGGGATATACGAAGATTGGCAGCGTCATCTCGGTGGACCTGCCAAAGCTAGTGCAGAGCATGGCAGGCTACAAGGTGCGGTTTATCGAGGTCGGCATCGAGCTGGCCCAGGAGCTTTACGTGCGGCAGGAGAAGGAGTTTGACGGGCTGGAGAAACGGCTGAATACGAGAGTTTAGAAATGATAAGAAAGAAAAAAATATGAAATAAATGGAGGTAAGTGAAACATGAAAATCGTAGTGCTGGATGGTTACACATTGAACCCGGGCGACATTAGCTGGGAGGGCATGGAAAGGTTCGGAGAAGTTACTGTTTATGAGAGGACGAAGGAGGAAGATATCGTTTCCAGGATTGGCGATGCGGAGGCGGTATACACCAATAAGACGCCGCTTACGAGGGAAACCTTTGACGCATGCCCCAACATCAAGTTTGTAGGAGTGCTTGCCACAGGCTACAACATCGTGGACATTGCGGCGGCGAAAGAGAAAAACATCCCAGTGTCGAATATTCCTACATATGGAACGGCGGCTGTTTCCCAGTATGCGATTGCGCTGCTCCTTGAGCTGTGCCACCACATCGGCGAACATTCTGACTGCGTGAAGAAGGGAGACTGGACAAACAATGCGGACTGGTGTTTCTGGAATCATCCTCTTGTGGAGCTTGCCGGAAAGACTATGGGAATCATCGGGTTCGGGCGCATCGGGCAGGATACGGGAAAGATTGCACAGGCGCTTGGCATGAAGGTTCTTGCCTACGATGCATTCAAACGCCCGGAGCTTGAGAGTGAGACGTGCCGCTACGCAGACCTTGATACATTGCTTGCGGAGTCGGATGTGATCTCCCTCCATTGCCCTTTGTTCCCGGAGACGGAAGGAATCATCAATAAAGATACCATTGCGAAGATGAAGGACGGAGTGATGATCATTAATGATTCGCGCGGCCCGCTTATCGTGGAGGAGGACTTGAGAGACGCGCTGAACAGCGGCAAGGTGGCAGGGGCAGCAGTGGATGTCGTCTCTACGGAGCCGATCCGGATGGACAACCCGCTCCTTGAGGCGAAAAATATGATCATTACGCCGCATATCGCGTGGGCGCCGAAGGAGTCGCGCCAGAGACTGATGGATATCGCGGCGGACAACCTCAGATGCTTTGTGGATGGCGAGCCCCAGAATGTAGTGAACAAATAAAATAAAGCGAAAGATGAAAAAAGATGAAAGGGGAAACGAAGATGTACAGTGTTGATTTGAACAGCGACATGGGCGAGAGCTTTGGCGCGTACAAGCTGGGCGGCGACGCGGAGATCATCCAGTATGTGACGACGGCAAATGTTGCCTGCGGATGGCATGCGGGAGACCCGATGGTCATGGACAGGGTGGTAAGCATGGCGAAGGAGCGGGGCGTGATGGTGGGCGCCCACCCGGGATATCCGGATCTGATGGGATTCGGGCGCAGGAAGATGGTGCTTTCTTATCAGGAAGTGAAGAATTATGTGAAATACCAGATCGGCGCGCTGGCGGCGTTTACAAAGAGCTACGGCATGAAACTTTCACATGTGGCGCCCCACGGGGCGATGGGGAACCAGTGCCAGTATGACGAGGAGATTTCTTCGGCTATCGTGGAGGCAATCACCGATTTTGACAAAGACCTGATCGTGTATTACTGCGCCGGGGCGGTGCTGGGGCAGATTGCGGAGAGCAAGGGGCTTAGGACGGCGTCGGAGATATTTGCGGACCGGGCGTACATGGACGATCTGTCTCTAGTTCCGAGGAAAATGGAAGGCTCCATGATTACGGATGAGGATGTGGCGATTGCCCGCTGCGTGCGGATGATTAAAGAGGGGAAGGTAACATCCATTAACGGCAAGGAGCTTGACATCAAGGGGGATACTTTGTGCGTACACGGAGACGGGCCGAAGGCGCTGGCATTTGTGCAGAGGATCCGGAAGGCATTTGCAGAGGAAGGCATTGAGATTAAGCATCTCTAGAACTGATAAAAAAATACAAAGGAGTGAAGTAAAATGAGCAATGAAACGAACAAAAAAGAGCCGATGTCCGTTGTGAAGAAAATGATGATCGCCCTTGTGGGCGGCCTTGCCGTGGGGCTTTTGTTCCTTTTCCTGCGGGAAAAAGTTATCTCTGAGGAGGGCTGGGCCATCGTAAATAAACTGCTGTTCCAGGATATCACCGTTCCGGAGGGTGTCGGCGCAATCGGTATCTTTTATATCGTCGGGCAGATTTTCATGAAGGGCCTGCAGCTCGCTATCGTGCCGCTTGTACTGGTGTCTTTGAGCCTTGCGATGTGCAGCATCTCCAATTCCACAAAGCTTGGGCGGATTGCGGGAACGACCCTGGCAGGATTCTTCGGGTTCTATGTGTGCGGCGCGGCTCTTGGCTGTACTATTGCGTACATTGTAAAGTCGATGGGGCTTTTTAATGTCACACTTCCAAGCGAGGGCGTTGCGGAGGCGGCGACCATTGACGCGTTCAACCCGCTGGCAGTTGTGGTAAATGCGGTTCCGTCCAACATTACAGACGCGGCCAGCACGAATAACAGCATCCTCGCAATCGTGGTCGTGGCGATTATCCTCGGGCTTTGCCTGAACCAGATGGGCGAGCGGGGAGAGCCGCTTAAGAAGGTGCTGGAAAACTTAAGCGAAGTTATCAATATGTGGCTTACATTTCTGATCAATAAAATCGGTCCGGTTGCAATCTTCTGCCTGATTTCCAGGACGTTTGCAATCTACGGCGTAGAGTATCTGGCTCCTGTTGCAGCGTACGTGGTATCTGCGATGCTCACGCTGTTCCTCCTGGTGGCAACCCTCTATCCGCTGGGAATCTGGACCACCACAAAGGAGAATCCGGTAAAGTTTATCAAGAAGATTGCGAAAGTCGGCATCTTCGGGTTCTCCACCAACTCCTCCGCGGCATGTCTCCCGCTCAATACGAGGACATGTATCGACGAGCTCGGATGCAGCAAGGAGATTACAAGCTTTGTACTGCCTACCGGCATGACTATCAATATGAACGGAACAACGGTCATGCATATGTTTGCAGTTACGTTTATCGCTACCAGCGCGGGGATTGAAGTTACTCCGGCAAATATGATCGTCATGGCTTTCCTTTCTATCTGCGCGGCAGCAGGAACTCCGGCAATCCCGATCGCAGGAACGACCATGATCTTCACGGTGCTGTCTGGAATGGGCTGGACGACGGATGCATGTCTCATCGGTTACGCCCTGATCGTAGCGATCAACCGCCCGGTAGAGATGGCTCTCCTGCCGCTCAACGTAATCGGCGACGCGGCGGTAAACGTGATCGTGAACGCAAAAGAAAAAGAGCTTGACAAGCAAAAGTATAACAGCTAGTATTAGCATAAACTATGAAGTGATTAAGGTTTGAGGAAATATGGCGCTTTTTACCCAGATGGTGCATCTGCAGCTTACGCTGTTTTTGCTGATTATGATTGGGCTTACACTGAAAAAAATAGGGATTATCACGAAGGAAGGCCAGAAGTGCCTGTCGGATATCACGGTGAATCTGATACTTCCCTGTAATATTATCAGCTCATTTATGGGTGAGATGAATGTTTCGGAGCAATTTATCAAAAATTGCTCCGGAGCATTTTTGATTTCCCTTGGGATTCAGATGTTCAGTATACTTTTTGGAAAATACTGCTTTCTTCGCTGCCCTAAGGAGAAGGGCAGGATATTTACATATGGGATTATTGTCTCGAATTCCAGCTTTATCGGGATTCCCATTATCCACTCCCTCTACGGCGCGGTGGGTGTGCTTTATACGTCCTTTTTTCAGATTCCGGTGCGCCTTACCATGTGGTCGTCGGGGCTTGCCCTTTTTACCCATGTAGACCGCAAGGAGGCATATAAAAAGCTTGTGAAACATCCGTGCATCATTGCGGTTTTCTTAGGGGTGCTTTTGATGATGTTCCAGGTCAGGTTCCCGGTATTCCTTGAAAATACCCTGGAGGGAATCAGCAAATGCATGGTTCCTGTCTCTATGCTTGCAATTGGAGCGATGCTGGCAGAGTCGGACATCCGGCGGATGTTCGACCGGGATGTGCTGTACTACTGCGTGCTCAGGCTGGCGGCGTATCCGCTGCTGATCCTGGGGGTATTAAGATTGCTTCGCGTTGACAGCGTGCTGTGCAGCACGATGGTACTTTTGAGCGCTATGCCTATGGCCAGCACCACGGCGATACTGGCGGATAAGTATGACTGCAATCCGGAGATTGCGTCACAGGCGATATTTGTGTCAACGCTGCTGTCAATTGTGACATTGCCGGTGTTTATGTGTATACTTTGACGGGGGGAGCTTAAAGTGAGATTTGCGTTTTCACATATTGCTTAACATATCTACGGTCTTGGGGTATAATGAATGAAAATATAATGTTCTGGCAGATGTTCATATTGAGAAGATATGGGAAATGATATGGAAAAGGTGGTGCAGATATGAAGAGATACGCTGTCAAAAGAGATGATAAGGAAAAAATCCTGTCAATTTTAAATTATGATGAAGATAAAAAAGAGTTTTCTATTGATATCCCCTAGTGTACTGACATGTTGATATTTAGATTTACTACCGCCCCTTTAGGCAGTAGTAAATCTGGGATATAAAGAACTAAGTTTTATCCGGGCGTCACTTGTCCGAAAATGCCAGTTGACTTTTGCCGCAGACGTATTCCTTTCCGCTTCCCATACTGACAACTCACTGCGTAATAAGTCTATTTCAGCAATACGACGTGAAAGGCACTGTCTGGTCATGACATTAAGCTCTATTTCAGCAATGTCCAGCCAGCTCCCATGCTTCGGGGTATAATGTATTTCCAGCCTTTTCAGGATGCGTCTTGCTTCTTCCGGCGGATAACGTTTATACAGTGAGGAAGGCTTGTGTGTATTGAGGTTATCCATTACAAGGATAATCTTTTCAGCATCCGGATACATGACATCTGCAAGGTATTTGATTTCCTCTGCCCAGTCAAAGGCTGTACGATGTTCCCTTACGCTTACATGATGTGTCCCTCCAAGCGGTTCTATAAAAGCAAATATACTGACCGTGCCGTTACGGACATATTCGGAATCTGTTTTCCGGTCACTTCCGGGAATCATCGGCAGCGGCTCCCTTGTCTCGCCAAGAAGCTGGTACGGCTTCTCGTCCATACATACGACCGGGCGGCTTTCGTTATAGGGAAGTTCGTAAACGTCAAGGACGTCTTCCATGCAGGCTATGAATTCCGGGTCTTCTTTTGCCGGGATGCACCAGTAGTCGTTTTTGTGAGGTCGAAGTTTGTTTTTTTTAAGGCAATGCGGATCGCCTCCCGGCTTACAGGGGTTTCCAGGATAACTTTGGATTCTTCTTCAAGCAGACGGATCGTCCATCTGGAATGCCCTTCCGGAACAGGGCCGCAGGCAAGCTCAATGAGCCGGGCCTCTGTACGTCCGTCCACCTTGCGTCTGGCATTATCAGAATTAACATTCCTTTTAAATTCTGTAATAGCACTGACACCGCCATTTATGTATTTTGTGACCGTGTTGGCAACCGTTGCCAGACAGACGCCGTTTGATTTTGCACACTGTTCGTGTGTCAAAACCTTTCCATGTGCTTCGTCCAGATCAAGTATGATCTGGCATCTGCACCGGATTGTTTTTGAAGTTTTTTTCTTTCGGATTGTGGATTTAAGTTCCTTGAATTCATTTTCTGTGAGGTTGATTATATACTTTTTGGGTCTTGCCATTAGATATCACCGCCGTTTCTTTTATTATACCTCAAAACGGCAGAAAATACTATATTAATTTATCTAAATATCAATATGTCAGTACACTAGGATGTCACGGAACGGGAAGCTCCTTTTATGATGTCGCTCTTTGTGAAACGGGGGATTCGGCATATCGGTGCAGATTGGAGCATGAGGTGGGTCAGGGAACGGATTGTTCCAAGCAGCAGATAGAATATTGGGCAGATATTGCGGGAAAATAATATGAAGAATTATGACGAGCATTTGCTGCTGATTAAAAATGAAGGGCGGAGCTGTCAGGACGATTATCACATCGAAGAAATTAAGTAATTGAAAATATTTTTACAGGAGGGGAACCGATGAGGTATGCGGATAAGATTTCAGAAGTTATAAATGCATTTTCGCCTGAGCCGTTAAAGGCGGATCAGATGGAGCAGTTTTATTGCGGTGGTACGATGGAATACCGGATGAATGACAAATACAGTTCTCCTATCGAAGATATTTTTGATGTCTGTTGCGGGCAGGGCAATCACAAAGCTTTTTTGCTGCTTGGCCATAGAGGGTGCGGGAAGAGTACGGAGCT
The DNA here is from genome assembly GCA_000403475.2 of Lachnospiraceae bacterium MD308. Lineage (GTDB taxonomy): Bacteria > Bacillota > Clostridia > Lachnospirales > Lachnospiraceae > MD308. Next base: position 1,852,728 of record KE159795.1, on the reverse strand, counting down.
TAACCGGATGTCACAAAGGCTTCGGATGGAAGGCTGTATGGTCAGAACGGTTTCCTGCGGGATGGATTTGGATTTATTTAATGTTGTTTATTCGGATTTGTTTATTTTGATGGGCGAAGCTCTGATGGAGATGGCGCAGGAGTCGGAGGCTTCTATTCATGAGGATGTGCTCAGGGCGATTGCAGAATTTTGGGATGAAGGCACAGAGATAAGTATATTGCAAAAAAATGAAGGGCTATATGCAGAAAGCGGGATAGAAGCGGGTACTCCGGGAATTTTTGCCGGAATACTGAAAATCTTTATGAAAATAAAGGCAGATTTGAAATACAATGAAGAGACAAGAAATGAGTACCGTAAAAAGATGATGGTACGTTCCAGCGAATGGGTGAAACTGTTAAATCAGGTTGCGGAGACGATAGCCGGGAATAACGGGGGAAAATATCCGATTATTATATTTGAAGATTTGGATAAGCTGAATCCGGAGGATGCATGGAAGGTGTTTTATCATTACGTGGCAATTCTTACGGGTATGTCATTTCCTGTTGTATATACATTCCCGGTGGGGCTTTCCTATGATAAGAGATTTTCCGCACTGGAGGCATATTTTGAAGTAAAGACGCTGCCTATGATCAAGATTGAGACTATGAAGGGGGAGCCGTTTTGTGAAGGAATTGAGAGTGTGCGGGAGATTGTTGTTAAAAGGGCATGTCTTGATATTTTCGAGGATGGTGTGCTGGAAGAGTTGATTCATTATACAGGCGGTTCTTTAAGGGATTTGTTCCATGCAATCAATACTTCGGCAAAAAGAGCGGAGCGGAGGAACAGCGCGGTAATCTCGGCGGAGGATGCACAGAGGGCATTGTCGGAGCTGGAAACTTCCCTGACCAGGAGGATAGAAAAGAACGACTACGGATTTCTGCTGAATATTTACAACGGAAATAAGGAGATGATAGAAGATAAAGAAATGCTCTTAAAAATGTTGCAGGCATCGGCAGTTCTTGAATATAACGGGAAACGCTGGCACAATATACATCCGCTGATTGCGCGGTTTTTTAGGGAACAGGGGTTGATCAGTGATGCAGGAAGATAAGAACGATGGTTATGGGACATTAGAATGGATCTTCAGCCAGTCGGAGGAAGGCTTGTTTCTGGCGGTGGCAGGAGAGCCGAAACAAAAGGAGGTCATGGCGTATTTTGCTGACAGGCGGGCCGGGATCTATGATTGTAAGGAGCATTCCGGAACTTACATGTTCAGAGACCTGAAAGAATGGGGCGATTCTTTACAGGAGATGGAGACGCTGCTGGTTTTTAATTTTCAGTATGCAATGCAGCATGATGAAGACTATAAGCGGCTGAATTTCAGCCGGGATATGCTGGCAGGGATGAGAAAGAACTTGTTTTTTTTTACAACGGCATGGGGGGATGATTCGCTGGCATCCAAAGCATGTGATTTTTACTCGTTTCTTAAGATGAGGATACTGCTCGACAACGGCAAGGAAAAGCCGACAGATGTTCATTTGATGGCAGAGGAAAAAGGCAGGAGTATCCAGGAGGAAATAATTCTGGATTATGCGGCGCTGTGTGCGGATTTGGAATTGCGGATAGAAGAACCAAAGCTTGTACTGGAAAGGACAGAGTACTTGATTGAACAGGCGCGGAGAGCAAGACAGAGATATTTATATTATTATGCAGAGCTGTATTTAGTGGCGGCTCAAAGGCTTGGGAGAAAATTGTTTGACACAGAGCATTTGGAGATGGCGAAGATTTATCAGATGCGGGGCGAACTGTATGAAGAGACTGAAAAGTACGAAAAAGCAGAAGAAATGTATAAACTGGCATTACGCATACGCGAAAACGTGCTGAACAGAGAGCACCCGGATGCGCTGGAAACCCGGGAATGCATCATGAGAATCTATGAAAAGCAGGGTGCGTATGAAAAACTCCGGGAGCTTGAAGAGCTTGCAAAATAAAATAAGATGTGAATGTAAAAAGATATCCGGCGGGTGTTTGAAACGCCGTCATGAAAGAATCATCAGACTGTAATGATATGGTTTGGTGATTCTTTTTGTCTTTTCTACGAGGAATTTACATTTTTGCATGATGCAAGTTAATTATGAAATTTTCTGCGTTAATTGATAATTGTTTTGGAATGCTCAATATCATTGACAAAAAGCAATGAATCGTTGCTTACATTTTTGCCTGTATTTGTGTATGTTAAAAGTAACAATTATTTTAATTCTCAGGAAAGGAGTTGGTAGAAAAATGCTGTTATATTTATAGGCTGGTTGCAAACACATTTAAAGGAGGTGATTAAAATTATGTTATGAAACAAATAATAAAGTGTTTGTTTATTTTTCTTGGGATGTTTTTTCTGTATAATATCGCAGGAAAAAATTCAGTAGCTATACCACATGAACAATGGTATCTTGCTAAAAATACAAAATATGCTATTAATATAGGGGTGCAGGAAATGTGGGAAATTGTCGAGATGGAAAAAATCAAACATATTGTTACGGTTGCTATAATTGACGGAGGAATTGATATTTTAAACCCTGAAATTTCTGCATCTTTGTGGAAAAACATTGATGAAATTCCTAATAATGGTATAGATGATGATAACAATGGATATATCGATGACATAAATGGATGGAATTTTGTGGATGATAATGAGAATGTTTCGGAATACAAGTATTCTACATGCGAATTATCACATGGAACGACCATTGCAGGTATCATTAGTGCCAATCCGTATATCGGGAAGGTTTGTGGAATTGCAAATGGCAATTATGTTAAACTTATGCCACTTAAAATTTTGCATACAATTTCTGGAGAGGAGATAGCCTATGGCAGTGTTGAGGATATTATTTGCGCTATACAGTATGCTGAGTCCAATGGAGCTGATATATGCAATATAAGCCTTAATATGGATCAATATATCGAATATATTGCAAAAGCAAAAAAGAATGCAAGATATTATAAGCGACGGATATATACATATGCAAAAACCAAATTTAAAGGAAAGAAAACAACTTCCTATTCTTATGGCATTATGCTATAGTACCTTTAATATTTAATCATACATGAAAAATATCTAAGCAGGAGGAATTGATATGAGGAAAAATGATTCTAACCGCAATATTGTCAAAGACAATTTTAGCTATACAATAGTTATGCTCTTGTTCCAGATGATTGTTATATTTGTATTACCGTTTCTTCGTGAAATTAGCGTAGAATCAAAATTGCATTTTATATCTGTCACGACCTGCGGTCTATTTGGTGTAACTGTTATCAGGCTCGTTGCGATATGGAAAGAAAAAAGAAAACTATGAATAACTGCATGTGGGCAGAACCGGAAACTTCGGTTCTGCCTTTTTTCGTTCAAAACGCAATCCCCCATATTTCTTTGTTTTATCCAACTGGTAGTACATGGAAGTGAGACACAAATGAGACACAAATGAGACAAATGTGAGACAAAAGAAATAAAATGTCCAAAAATAATTGACATATAATACAATTAACTGTATTTTAAACGTAAAGAAACAAGAAAAAGCGACAAAAGAAAAAATATATTTGTATTCTGAGAGAAATAAAACATGAAAAGGGACGTAGGGAAATGATTTGTTATACAAACCTGTTAAAAGAGGAGCTTCAGAAGGCGCTTGGCTGCACGGAACCTATCGCGATTGCATTTGGAGCATCTTATGCGGTGAGACTTTTGGGACAAAAACCGGAACGGTATGAGATAGCGTGTTCGGGAAACATCATAAAAAATGTCGAAGCTGTGACAGTTCCTGAGACATGCGGTATGAAAGGATAAGATGTAATACTGCCATTGCCGAAGAAGGTTTGGAGCATGAATGGGGAGCGTCTGTCGGAAAGATCAGCAGAGAGATGAATACTACAGGAAAGAAAGAGGAAAAATATGTTAGATGCAGAAGAGATATTTATGTCCATATCTGTTCGGCAGCGGCAGCGGGAAGCGATGCAAGAATGAACGGCTGCCCTATGCCTGTGGTAATTAACAGCGGCAGCGGAAATCAAGGTATGACAGTATCGATTCCCATTGTTATCTACGCAAATGAGATGGGAATTTCCAGAGAAAAGATGTATCGTGCACTGTGTTTATCCAATCTGATTGCGGTAAATCAGAAGACAAAAGGAATGTGGGGAACCGATAAAGAGATATTGCAGATTATGCTGGGACATTAAAGAGCATCAAAGGAGAGACGCTGATGGAATTAATGGAACTCAATCAGGAAGTAGAGACAATTGCATATATGATGAAGCGTTTGCTGTGTGCGGACGTCACCGTGGTAGATAAGCATTTGAATAGCTTGGTCAATACCTTTGAATATGAAAAGAAACCGATAGATGTACAGGTCAATTCGGTTGTCGGAAGTGTGATTGTAACAGGAGAAGTTCGGGTTGTAGAGGATAAGCGGGAGTTTGAGGAGTGTATCCGCTGCCCGCAGTTTGAAGAGTGTGAGATAAAGAGTATCGTAGGTGTTCCGATCAAGTCATTTTCAGAATGTATCGGTGTGATTGCAATTCTCACAAAAAGAGAAACAAAAGAAAGTGGAAAAGAGTTTTTAAATAATGCGGTATGTTTTCTTGAAAAAGCCGCACAGATGCTGGGAACCAAAATCAGTAATCAGGATTATAAGAAGCGCCTGGAGAAGCAGCCGGCTTTGATCAATGAACTTTTAAATTACATGAAAGAGGCAGTTGCTTACGTAGACGAGCAGAAAAGATTACTTTTCTTCAACCGCAGATTTCAGGATGTTTTCGGGAAAGGAGCGCCGGAAATCGGGAAAAATATAGAGGCCGTATTTGATGAAGCGAGTCATAAAAAGAGACAGGGCGAACAGGGATACAGTGTGGGAGCGGTATTTCAGAAGCCGACAAATGGGAGTGTGAAGCTTACTTTTGTACAGAATATGAAAGAAGTGGAAGGGCAGGAAAACTATCTGTATGTGTTTGAGGATGTCTGCGTGGAGATGATTCAGAAGCGGCAGTCCAAAATGTATGATTTGAAGCAGTGGATTGAGGAAGAGTTTGGCATTGCTCCGTGTATGAGAGAAGCCAAACAGATTGCGCTTCGGGCGATAGATAATGAACTCTCTATCTTGATTGAAGGAAAGCAGAAACGCCGAAATGATGAACTGGCGAAGAGATACCTTTTTCGATATGCGGCAGACGGGAAAGGAATGTTGGAGATAGAATGCGGCGAGGATGAAACAATTGTGAAGCAGGAGTTGTTCGGCGGAATTTTGAGGTCGTGCAGTGGTGTAGAGATGGCGAAGGGACGTGCAATCTGTCTGTATTCCATAGATCAGCTTCCGCTTTATCTGCAAAACCGGCTTGCAGAGTACCTGACGAAAAATCAAATGCAGGGAAGAGTAGGGTCGAGTATCCGGGTAATCGCAACAGCCAAACAGAACGTCAAAGAGCTTATGGATAGGAAACTGTTTTCAGATAAATTATTTTACTACATTACAAGAAACTGGATTCGGATTCTGGAGGCAGAAGAGCCGCAGGACATTAGGTGTTATATTGAACAATATATTGCGGGCTATGCAAATATTTATAACAAAACCGGAATTAAGGTAAAAGAGGAAGCTCTGTCATATTTGGAAACATGCAGATGGGAAGATGGAATATACTCGCTGAAGAGGTTCGCGGAGCTTCTGGTGATTGAACAAAACGGAGCTATCATTACGCTGGACAATGTGAAACGAGTACAGTTCAAATATGGATACAAGGGGCTTGGTGGTACAGACGACGAGCAGGAGGAGCGGGTCAGAGAACTGCTTCTGTATAGTGGGAAAACCAAAAAAGAAATAGCGAAGGAACTTGGAATCGGGAGAGCGACTCTTTATCGCTGGTTGGAAAAGTACAATCTTTAATATATAAAACGGAGGTACAGCAGTATGAATGGAACAGAAAGAATTAAGGCGCTGATTGAGAACAGACCGATTGACCGGACACCAATCGGAGGGTGGTATCATATGCCCCTGGTGGATAGAAACGTGGGGGATTATACGAGAGAAACGATAATGTCCACAGATTTTAACCACTGGGATTTCATTAAGCTGATGACGAATGGTCATTATTATACGGCAGCTTATGGAGGGGATATTGAGTTTTCCACAGAACTCACAAGATGGTACGGAACGATTCATAAGTATCCGATCGTAACTGAAAAAGATGCGGAAGAACTTCCTGTGCTTGGAGCGGAAAACCCAGTATTTGCAAGGGAGATAGAGGCAGTAAAAATCCTGAAAGATTATTATAGAGACAGAATCCCGATTTTGGCGACCATCTTCAATCCTCTCACAGCGGTTCAGGAATGTGCAGGGTCTCTGAATCCCGAACCGGTAAAAAGATTGATGAAAGAAGCGCCGGAAGCTTTACATAAAGCGCTGGAAGCAATGACCCAGACGAATCTGAATTATTTGGACGAATTGTTCGAGGAAGGGATTGACGGCATTTTTCTGGCTAACCAGTATTCTATGAAACGGATTATTACAGAAGAACAATATGAAGAGTTTTGCGTCCCTTATGAAAATAGAATATTAGAGCACTGTAAGGGAAATACTTGGTTCAATATGGCACACGTTCATGGAAATGCCGGACTTCGGATTGAAAGATATTACGATTGCGAGCAGATACAATTCCTCAACTGGGAGAGTTGCCCGGGGGAAACTCCTAAGGAAGAGATTATAACGATTCAAAAGGTGAAAAGTGAGACGAATCAAATGATTGCGGCCGGCATTGACCAGGATAGGGATTTTGTGAGTGGGACTAATGATCGGGAAGAAGTAAAACGTCGCATTACAGAGCGCTACCAAGAGGCAGTCAGAGAAAATGGGAGCAATCGTTTTATCTTTGCACCGGGCTGTACGCTTAAACCGGGAGGCTCTTATCTAAATCGCCTGATTTATGAAGTGGCTGAAGAGTGCGGGTACAGTAAGACAAGAGGATAAAGAAGGGAGTGGAGCACGTTGATTGAAATAAAAGACCTCTATAAACAATTTGGAAACACTCCGGTCTTGCAGGGAATCAATATAGAAATCAAAGACGGGGACATTTATGGCCTTGTAGGAGTAAGCGGAGCTGGAAAGTCTACGCTTCTGCGTTGTATCAATGGCTTGCTCCCTTTTGAGAAGGGAAGTCTCAAGGTGGACGGAGTAAATATACAGACATTGAATGGAAAAAAATTAAGAGAGTTTAGATCGACGATTGGTATGATATTTCAACAGTTTTCCCTGCTTGAGAGAATGAATGTATTAGACAATGTCTGCCTTCCTATGCGGTGTCTGAAATATGATAAGAAAAAGATGCTGGAAAAAGCAATGGAAAATCTGGAATTAGTAGGGCTTGCAGACAGAACAAAGGCTCTTCCAAGAGAACTGTCCGGAGGGCAGAAACAGAGAGTGGCAATTGCAAGAGCGATGGCGTTAGAGCCGAGGATCCTGCTCTGCGATGAGGCGACCTCCGCACTTGACCCCAATATCACTCAGTCTATTTTAGAACTGCTGAAAAAGATTAACAGGGAATCCAATATTACGATAGTAGTAGTAACCCATCAGATGGAGGTTGTAAAAAATGTGTGTAACAAGATGTCCATATTAAGCCAGGGGAAATTGACGATCAGCGGTGAAGTGAAAGATATTTTCTTAAATCATCCGGAATCTTTAGCGGAGCTTTTGGGGCAAAGTGTGGAATTCCCCAAAAAAGAAGGAAAAGTGTATGTGGAAATTCTAAAGAGTGCGCAAGGGAAAGATGGAGAAAATGTAATTTCCAAGATGGCGCTCGCTGTAAAGGTTCCTTTTGATATTGTCTGGGGAGGCATGGACAAGTATAGAGATGACATTGCCGGGAATCTGGTCGTGGAGTTTGAAGAATCAGACTGGGAAGCAGTGAAGAAATTCCTGGAAACAAAGAATGCGGACTGGCGGCTGGTGTAAAGAAGGGGGGATTTTTATGAGCATGAGTATGGATAGGTTGTTTAACAGTATCATTTTTCCAGGATTAAAAGAAACGATAGTCATGCATCTTGTATCCTGTGCGGCATGCTTTGTGATTGGTTTGGTATTTGCGATTCTATTAGTGACAACAGATTCCAGAGGGCTTAGACCCAACAAAATCGTATATGGAATTGTAAGCACGATTATCAATGTGTTGAGGAGCGTTCCGTTTTTGATTCTGATCATCGCGATCATTCCTCTCACAAGAGCAGTGTGCGGAACGGTAATCGGGACAAATGCAGCGATTTTTGGAATCACGATTGCGGCGTCCCCGATGGTGGCAAGACTTTTGGAAAGCAGCTTCAAGGAAGTAAACCCGGCATTGATTGAGGCGGCAAGATCTTTCGGGGCGAATGATTTTCAGATTACTTATTACATTATTATAAAAGAGGCAGTCCCTTCTGCAGTGACCAATATGACAATGGCGGTAGTAAACGTACTTGGATATACGGCCATGGCGGGTGTTGTCGGGGCAGGAGGACTCGGAGCAGTAGCGCTTACCTACGGATATCAGAACTTTGACGATCTGGTAATGTACAGCACCGTAGTTGTACTGATCATCATGGTTCAGATCATCCAGTGGGTTGGCAATAAAATTTATGAAAAAGTGAAATAGGAGGAAGGAACATGAAGAAAATGAAAAGATTTTTGGCGGCGGCAATGTGTATGGTGATGGTATTATCCATGGCGGCATGCGGACAGAAAGAAAGCGCTGAGCAGGAGACCGAAGAGAAACAGAAAATTACAGTTGGCGTTCTGGCAAGGGACGAAGAAATTATTAACTGGATTGCGGACCAGCTTTCGGATAAATATGAAATTACTGCACAGGTTTATTCAGAGACAGTCAGCATTATGCAGGCGGCAGCAGAGGGATCAAATGATCTGAACTATATTGCAAATATTCCTTATCTGGCGTCTTATAATGAAAGCTATGGCAGTGATCTGATTTATTATGCGGATCAGATTACGAACAGTCCCGTTTATATTATCAGCGAGAAATATGAATCGATCGAAGAGATTCCGAAAGAAGCGATTGTCGCGGTCGCAAATGATAATTCAAACAGAGGACGGGAATTAAACCTCCTGGAAGAAGCGGGATTGATTACGGTAGATAAAGAAGCGGAAAATCCGTCTGCCCTGGATGTCACCCAAAATCCGAAGAATCTGGAGATCAAAGAGATTGATGCGAGAAGCCGTGTGGGAGCATTGCCGGATTTGGATGCGGAGACAATGCCGGCGATGACGTTTAACCAGATGGATGAAGAGACACAGAAAGCGTGTACAATTCTTGCGACAGAATCAGATCAGGCATGTGTGGATATCAGCGGCCAGGGACTGTGTACGCTGAAAGAAAATGAAGATGCAGAGTACATGAAAGATATCTATGATGCTGCGTGCACAAAGGAATTTGCGGATTGGCTGTTAGAGACATATGACGGTGCAAGGATTCCTTCTGGATATTATTTGCAGAGCGGCGAGATGACATATGATAATCCATCTTTTGAGGTGCCGGATATTTATTAAAAGGAGGAAGCGATTATGGCGACAGTGATTATTACAACAAGTATTTTATTTACGGAAGAGGAAAGCAGAGAATTTGTGAAACGTATCGGGGACGCAGCTGTGAAGGCCTTCCGTCTCCCTAAGGATTTGAGAGATGTCTATCTATATCCGATTCCGGAATATGCACAGACTCCGCATGAATGCGGACAGATGACCTGCTTTGTGTATACGGCGCCGGGAAAACCAGTGGAGTACAAGCGTGATATGGTGCAGGGAATCCAGGAGGCAACGCAGCAGTTTTTCGGAGAAAAGAAAGTCAATACCGTTGTGATCATTAAAGAACACCCAGATGAGAATGTAGGGGCAGGCGGAACGCTCCGCCTTGATGCGAAGAAGAATGGGTAAAGAAATAAGGGAAAAGGTGTATGCGGCAGAAGAAGAGCTGGCACAATGGTTTCATCATTTGCATGAATATCCGGAGCTTGGCTTTGAAGAGAGAAAAACATCGGCATTTGTGGCTGAAAGATTAGAAAGCTTTCCGGGAGTGAATGTGAAGCGGCTGACACCGACAGGAGTTCTTGGGATTTTAGACACGGGAAGAAAAGGCAGGTGTGTTGCCTTTCGTGCAGATATGGATGCACTTCCGATTGAAGAGAATGATACCCATAGGGTCTGCTCAAAACACAGGGGAGTCATGCATGCGTGTGGTCATGACGGCCACACGGCTTCCCTCCTTATGGCGGCGAAAATATTATCGGAAATGAGAGAGAAGCTGAGAGGAGAAATCCGTTTTTTGTTTCAGCCCTCTGAGGAAATCCAGCCGGGCGGCGCTAAGGGAATGGTAGAGCAGGGAGCGCTTGAGGGCGTTGAGTACATTTTTGGGCTTCATTATAGTATTGATGAATATCCGGGGCAGTTTTCCGTTCATGCAGGCGCCAATTTTGCATCGAATGATAAGTTTGATATAACAATAGAAGGAAAAGAAGGTCATGCTGCATTCCCGCATCTGGTGAATGATACAGTGCTGGCGGCGGTAAGGATGGCAGAGGCTTTAAATACACTCGTGCCTCGGTGTGTGGACCCTGCTTCGTCCGCAGTTTTGAGCGTGACGAAAATTCATGGCGGGAATACCTATAATAGTCTTCCAGATAAAGTAATGATTGGCGGAACGATTCGTACATTGGACATAGAAAGCAGGGAAGTTCTAAAAGAGCGCATCAGTGACAGCGCTGAAGGACTTGAAAAAGCTACTGGCTGCAGAGTAAACGTGAAGATAGAAGAAGGCTGTACGCTTTTATCAAATGAGCAGGAGCTTGCAGGGAAAATAAAAAGAATTTTAAAAGATGCTTTTGGAGAAGAAAATGTATTCGAACACCCGCCGGTTATGGGGTGTGAAGATTTTTCGGAATATTTAAAGACGACGAAGGGGATTTATTTTCGTGCAGGAGCAAGAACGGTGGAAGAGGACGGAACCGTGTTCCCAACCCATAACAGCGGATTTCGCTTAAATGAGAAAGGGCTTCCCTACGGCGTTATGGCTATTTTGGAAGTGATATTGGCATTTATAGAGATGGAGGCAGAAAAATGAGATATATGAATATTGGAAAATCCGATGTCAAGGCATCTGCGATCACACTTGGAGCTATGGGAATCGGAGGAGGCACGTGGTGGCGCAATTCCGATGATGAGGAATCCATAAAGACAATTCACAGAGCGTTGGAGCTTGGAATCAATACCATTGATACGGCTCCTGTTTACGGATTCGGACACAGTGAGGAAATAGTGGGAAAAGCTATTTCGGGGAATCGTTCCCAGTATGTGATTTCTACAAAATGCGGATTGTGGTGGGACGATGAGGAAGGAAGTTTTCGATTTGAAAAAGATGGTCATCGCGTGACAAGAAACTTAACGGCCCGTGCGATTCGAACAGAGATTGAGCGAAGTCTAAAGAGGCTGGGGACGGATTATATTGACATTTACTACACGCACAATCCGGCGTGTCCGCCTGTGATGACTCCGGTGGAAGAGACAGTTGGGACGCTTATGGAATTAAAGAAAGAAGGAAAAATCCGTGCAATCGGCTCTTCCAATATGATGCCGGAGGAAATTCTGGCGTATACGTCCTGCGGTGAGATTGATATCATTCAGGGACATTATAGTATGCTGGACAGAAACGCAGAGAAAGAAATTCTTCCGCTGTGCCGAGAGAAAGGAATGTCGTTTCACGCATATATGCCGCTGGAGAGAGGACTTTTGACCGGCAACGTAAAGAGAGATTATGTCATACAGCCGGGAGACGCCAGGGAAGATTCTCTGCTCTGGAAGCCAGGGCGTTTTCAGGAAGTTCTGGATTTTGTAGACGAACTGAATAAGATTTGCGAGGATTATCATTGTACGTGTACACATCTGGCAATTGCTTTTCTGCATGCACAGGGCGAGGATATCAATGTCATATCAGGGGCGAGAAGGGTATTCCAAGTGGAGGATATTGCGAAAGCCTTAGAAGTGAAGCTGGAAGAAGGCGATATTCGGGAAATTGAAAAGCTGATGGCGAAGTATCATCTTTAGAAAAGGAGCTGCGTATGAAAAAAATTATAAATGAAGATACATCAAAGGCTGTAGATGAGATGTTATCCGGTATGCTGGCGGCATATGGACGCTATTATGAAAGAATTGGAAATTGTAATGCTTATCGCTATAAAAATTTCAGGAGAGAGAAAGTGACGCTGGTTATTGGCGGAGGCTCTGGACATGAACCGTTGTTTGGCGGATTTGTCGGAAAGGGCTTGGCTGATGCGGTTGCATGCGGCAATGTGTTTGCATCTCCAAATCCCAATTTAATCTTTGAGACGGCAAAATCGGTGAATCAGGGAAAAGGAATTCTGTTTCTTTATGGAAATTACGAGGGAGATAATCTGAATTTTGACATGGCAGGGGAACTTTGCGAGTTTGAAAACATTCAAACTGCGACGGTCAGGGTATGGGACGATTGCACTTCTGCACCGAAAGAGAGGGAGACAGACCGCAGAGGAATCGCAGGCAATGTATTTATTATTAAGACGGCAGGGGCCGCTTGCGATGAGGGCCTTCCTTTGAAAGAGGTCGTCAGAATTGCGGAGAAGGCGAGAGATAACGTAAGAAGTGCAGGACTGGCTGTTTCATCGGGAAGCTTGCCGGGAAATGAGAAGCCGACGTTTGAGCTTGGGGAAGATGAGATTGAGTTCGGTGTTGGGATTCATGGAGAACCTGGCGTGGAGCGGAGCAAAATGCAGCCGGCTCATGCGCTTGTTGAGAAAATGTATGAACAGTTAAAAAAGGAACTGCAATTAACAAAGAAAGATGAAGTTGCAGTTCTGGTAAATGGGCTTGGTGCAACGCCCCTTTTTGAACTGAATATCGTCTACCATGAATTGAATAAACTTCTGAAAGAAGATGGAGTTGCTGTGTATGATGCAGAAGTAAAGACTTATTGTACAAGTATGGAGATGGGCGGATTTTCAATTTCTATATATAAGCTTGATGAGGAACTGAAAAAATATTACAGTGCAGAGTGCTTTTCGCCGTTTTATGCGAGAGGAGTGATTGATTAGTATGCGAGAAATGACAGTTGAGCAGGCAACAGACATGATGTTGCATGTATGCGACGCAATTATTGGACAAAAACAGTATCTTGCAGAAGTAGACAGCAGAATTGGAGACGGTGACCATGGGGCTGGTATGGCAGGGGGGATGGAAAAAGCGAAAGCTGCTTTAGAAGCAAAACGGCCGTTTCCGGATATCAATACCATTTTTCGGACGATGGGAATGGAAATGATAGGCTCGATGGGCGGCGCGTCTGGGGTGATTTTTGGCTCTATGTTTATGGGCGGTGCTTGTGATGTTCCATCGGCACAGATTTTAGACTCGGATATTTTAGCAAAGATGATGAGAGCTTCTTTAGATGCAGTAAAGCATAGAGGAAAAGCTCAACTGGGCGATAAAACCATGGTGGACGCGTTGGAACCAGCGGTGCTTGCACTGGAAAGGCAAGCTTGTGCTGAACTGGAAGAAAGTCTAAAAGCTGCGGCATTGGCGGCGGAAGAAGGTGTGGAAAAAACAAAAGACTATGTGGCGAAATTTGGAAGAGCGAAATTTCTAGGAGAAAGAACGTTGGGATATGAGGACGCCGGGGCTGTCTCTGTACGGGTTATTTTTCAGACAATGAAAGAGTATGCAGAGGTACAGTGAGCAGAAAACTTATGTGGGCAGAACCGGAAACTTCGGCTCTGCCCGTACATTTCTTTATCTAAAGCGATTCAAAATTATATCTCCGGGGCAGTTCCCCGTCTTTCCCATGTACTTTTTTATACACCGTGCGCCACAGCTCTCCCAGAGCCTTTTCCCCTTCCCTTAAGTCATCCAGCACAAAATCCGTATGCTCAAGATAATCAAGAACTTCTTTTTCGCGCCCCATATGGGACAGTGCTTTAAGATATCCAAAACGGATGCGGCTCTCCTCCCGGAATTCTTCCGGGAGAGATTCATATAGAGAAATTACTGTGTCATAAGAGCGGCACATAAGTAGGATTCTCCACGTTTCTTTTGTGTAGGACAGGTTGTGTTTTCTGTATTCATAGCCAGATATGATACAGGATGCGGCATGTCTTTCGTTGCCGGATTGCAGCTCTGATACGGCGAGGGCATGGAGCGCCCATGGATTTTCGGCTATGTCGTTGGAGGCGAGAAGACATTCTTTCGCCTGCTGTACGTCTCCTCTTGTATAAAAGCTTAACCCGAGCTGATAATGTGCGTACCAGTTATCCCTGTTGATTGTTCCGATGGTCTCCGCAAGGCGGCTATGAAGAGTATCATCCGCCAGAAAATCACGGGGAGCGTCTGTGACGGGATACTCCGGAAAGATACCGGTCTTTAAAAATTCCGCAAGCTTTCCGAAGTCATACCAGGACGCGGAGGAACACGGTTCATTGTGAAATGCGGGCGTTTCCTTTAGCCCGGGCAGAGCAGAGAATTCAAGATGCCCGGAAAGCGCAGGTTCCCCGTTAAATTCCCGAATCATACTTTCCAGGGCGGCATATCCGCTGCCGGAATAAAGGAGTATTCCCTTTTTCTTTGCCAGTGCTTTTGTGTCAGCGAGAGTTTGCTCCGGGTCAAGTGCACGGAGGCTGCGCTGTACGATGGCGCGCACGTCCGATTCCGCCTCCGCGAAGGGGGCAGATGCCGTCCTGGAGGAGGTCTTAATGGGTCCGTAAAGTTCCAGCCATTCCCACTCGGTGCAGGGCGGCATGGGGATGCAGCCGTACTGGGTCTTGGCGAGCCCCGCCTGAATCTCCACATACCGCCCAGCGTTTTCCGTGAGGAAATGCTGCCAGTTATCTGAGCCTTCATTGTTTCCCCAGGAGAACAGCTTGCGACCCTTAAGGAGGCTGGTGGACATGTGCAAAAGTCCGTAGCCGTCTTTGTTAAGGTTTGCGATATATTTCGGCGCGTCCTCCGGGATATTGAAAAAATAATCAATCTGATTCGGAATGTCTTTATAAAAGCTTATGTCAATATCTCCGGCAAAGGGAGCGGGGACTTTCTGAACGCCGTCTGAAAGAATGGTGTATGCATCCGCTGCAGGGGCAATAACGCGCCCGCCCTCATATTCCGGAGCGGCCATATTGCTCCACCAGTACATAGGTATCGTCCGTCCGGTCTGGTTGGAAACCTTCATTCGGCAGTGTAAAAACGTGCTGGGCTCCTCAAGCCAGAAGTCCATCTGGTATGTCGCCTTTCGGATGCGCTCGTACTCGTACATGCGCAGGATGGGCAGCCCGCGTTCATCCTCAAGCTCTGCGGTGAATATCTGCTCCATCGTAAAAGGAGAGTGGCCGATAACGCCCATATTCCATTCCACGCCGCCGCTTACCCAGGCGTTTCGGAAAGCGAGATTGCCGGGGCGGATGACGTCGTTTGTGTAGAGAAGATTTTCGCCGGTCTTTTTATCTGTCAGTGACCAGAGCCGCCCGCCAAGTCCGGGGAGGAACACTGCTTTTAAATAGTCGTTTTCCAGGACGGCGGTGGCCATCTCTTTGTTTTCCAGGGTGCGTCTGTAGCCAGTGTACTGACGGTAAGGATATGAGGCGTAAAGCCTTCCGTAGCCCTCGCGGATTTCATCGTCTTCGTCAGGAAAAGGTGAAGCGGCGTATTGGAACTTCGCATCAGGATTCAGGTCGGGAACACTGGCGGCGGTTCCAAGGGGACTTGCGGTAAATATTTCTGTCCCGAAAGTTAAAGTTGGTTTCATGAATCGAAAGGCCTCCTTTTTTAAAATTTACCCTCAGCCATCGCTTTGATGGAAGAGGCGTAGTCAGAGGGTGTCATGCCGGTTTCTTTTTTGAAACGGCGTGAGAAGTAATGGATGGATGTGTAACCGAGCTGCTCGGAAATCTGCGTAAAATTCATGCGCTCCGTCCGGATCAGTTCTTTGGCGGTATCTATCTTCATCCGGGAAAAATATTCTATAATACCCATCCCGCATCGCTCGCGGAAGATTTTCTGAAGCTGGGAGCGCCCGATTAAATTATCGTGGCAGATTTGCTCAATGGTGAGGTGGGTGCTCACGTTGTTTTCAAGATAATCGGTGATGCGGCTGAATATTTCATCGTCGCTTTTTAATTTGGCCGCTTTGGCCGGATGGCTGAGTACAGGAGCAACGGGGGCCGAGTACCGCCGGATCATGTGGATGAGAAAATGCTCCAGATAATTAAGTATCATCTGTTCTGAACCAAATATCAACGGCTGTTTTTGAGGCATATTCTGTAAGTATGGGTCGTCTAAGCGGCAGCTAAAGCAGTTCTTTGCTTCAATAATAATGTTTGCCAGGAGGTTCCGCTCCAGGTCATCGATTTTAAATATACCTTTTCGGAAAAAATCCATGGCGGGGTTCCGGCATTCAAATGAGATTACTACCAGATTTGGGGCGGTTTCTCCTGTAGCCTGTACGCTGTGGAATTCGTTTGGCTGGTGGAAAGCAATGTCGCCCTTTTTGAGGACGGTGAAGGTCTTGTCAGCGGTGACGCCTACCTCACCTTTGTCCACACATATAAATTCCCAGAAATTGTGCATCTCTCCTTCGAATGAAAAATCGCTCATATATTCAAAGTAGTGAATGCTGTAAATTTTACCAATAGAAATCGAGTATTTTAAGTCAACACCATTGTAGCCCATAGAAGTCCTCCTGCATGTCTTTGTTAAATTGTTGTTAAAGTTTTGTGCGATTTTAACAATATCATACCTTTGACGGCGGAATAAATCAAGATAGATAAGCTGATAGTGCAAATAAATGAAAATATATGATAAATATCTTTGTGCAGTTTTGTACTACAATAGAGACACAAAACATTCAGACAAATTAATAAATAGGAGGAAAATGTATGAAAAAGAAACTTATCAGCGTTTTGTTATGCGCAGCAATGGTTGGAACCATGCTTGCCGGATGTGGAAACAAAGAAAGTAAAGGTGGAGGCGGCGAAGGCGGAGATTCGGGTAAGGTAGCACTTGATATCATTATCTCCCAGTACGGAAACTACACACAGGAATGGTGGACAGAGTTTGAGAAGACATTTGAGGAAGCGAATAAAGATATCGACCTCAATATCGAAATCGTATCCTGGAATGATATCTACAGTGTAGTAAACACACGTATCTCCAGTAACGAGCAGCCGGATATCCTGAATATCAGCGGTTTTGCTGATTATGTAGCAGACGATTTGCTGATGCCGGCAGAGGATTATGTATCTGATGAGCTTAAGGCTAATTTTGTTCCAAGCTTCTGGGAATCCAATGATATGGACGGGACAGTTTGGGCGCTGCCGATTCTTGCATCCTGCCGTTCGCTTTTCTGCAATGTTGACTTGTTAAAAGAAGCAGGAGTTGAGAACCCGCCGACAACATGGGACGAAGTACTTACAGCTTGTAAGGCAGTACAGGATAAGTTCGGCAAGGACATTGTTCCGTGGGGACTTGATATTTCTACAGATGAAGGCCAGGCTGCATTCTCTTACTACACATGGAACTTTGGCGGCGGATTCGTTGATGATAAGGGTGAGTGGGCTCTTAACAGCAAAGAGAACGTAGAGGCTGTTGAGTATATTAAGAAGCTCATCGATTCCGGTTACTGTAACTCCGCACCGTTTACTGATACGCGTTATCCGCTTCAGGACGCATTCAGCGCAGGAACACTTGCTATGATGATCGGGCCTATGAACATGGTTGCTGCTGATTCTAAAGTTAACTATGTGGCTGCTGACCTTCCGGGTGAGAAGACAGCTCTTGGCGTTTGTGACCAGTTGATGGCATTCAAGGATGAAGACGGCGGCGAGGCTCGTACAGCAGCGATTACAAAGTTCTTCGACGCATTCTATGAGTGTGAGACATATTCAAATTACATGGTATACGAAGGATTCCTGCCGGCAACTCAGGACGCATCTGAGAATCTTGCTGCTAACGCAGAGAAATACACAGTTGGCGGATCTGACGCTACAGGCGACAGCGAATATTTCAAGACATTCTGTGCAGTACTTCCAAGCTGTAAGTTCTACCCGATGCAGAAAGCTGAGTGGATGGACGTAAGAAATGGCGTTATCGACGTTGAACAGCAGGTATGTAACGGTACGCTTGGTGCTCAGGAAGCACTTGATAAACTTCAGGAATCTGTTGCAAAATAACAGCATTACATTGAGTATTACCGAGGGTCCGAATTGCTTCGGCCCTCGATTTTTATAAACTGATGTATGAAAACAGCGGTTATACAGTTTAGCTAAGGAGGCATGGCAATGAAAAAAAAGACGTTGGCAACGTTTCAGCCGTATGTCTGGTTACTGCCGAGCGTGATACTTATGGTAAGTATGATCTTGATACCTATCATTTCAGTATTCAAGATTTCGTTTTCTGACGTTGGCCGAAGCGGCGTTGTAAAGGGGCTGAACGGCGTCCAGAACTATCTGGAAGTCTTTGCAGAGCCTACATTCTGGCATACGCTGCAGAACACCATCATATGGACGGTAGTGGTAGTCGGGGTGTCTACAATTTTCGGTTTTGTTCTGGCGATGGTTCTCAACCAGGAGTTCCGCGGACGTAAGTTTGTTCGTGCGGTTGTTATTTTTCCGTGGGCGACTGCTCTTATTATTCAGTCGGTTATCTGGAAATATATTATTAATGCGGACTACGGCTCATTGAATATTCTTTTAAAGAAGATTGGGCTGATTGACGCTTTTGTAAACTGGACAGAAACAGCAGGAGCCATGTTTGCGTGGGAATGCTGGGTGGGTATATTTGTTACATTCCCGTTTGTTACGTTCTGTGTGCTGTCAGGTCTGCAAAGTATTGACGGCTCATTATATGAATCTGCGTCGGTAGACGGTGCCAGCTTCTGGCAGAAGATGTTTAAGATTACGCTTCCTTTGGTAGCGCCGAGTTTGACAGTTTCGACCGTGTTAAATATTATTTACGTATTTAACTCTTTCCCAATTGTCTGGACGATTTCCAAAGGAGCTCCGGCAGATCAGACGCATACTCTTGTTACATATTTGTATAAGTTGTCATTTACGGATGGCAAGGGCGGTCACGCTGCTGCTGTGTCCGTTATTGGTTTTGTGATTTTAGCGTTCTGTGCCAGCATTTATATGTTTCTGTCACTTCGCGGAGAGGAGGAGAGTTAAATGTCGTCAAAAAGAAAATCATGGCAGACAGTACTCCTGTATGTGTTTGTCGTAATCCTCTGTATCATAATTCTGTATCCTTATCTGGTTATGTTTATTACGGCGCTTAAAGATAAGAAAGAGATGTATGCGATAGATCATATTCTTCCGGAGGTATGGCGGTGGTCGAACTTTAGTGATATATGGACGGCAGCGCCGGTATTCAAGTATCTGACTAACTCTATAGTGATTGCAGGAGGCGCTACACTGCTTGCAATTCTGTGTGGTATTCCGGCAGCTTATGCCCTTGCCCGTATGAAATTCAAAGGAAAAGGTATTTTCATGGGCGCTGTAATTATGAGTCAGATGTTCTCTCCGGTAGTCCTTTTGGTAGGTATCTACAGGATGATGGTCAATATTGATCTCAATGATACAATACTGGGGCTTATTCTGCTGAATGCGGCGTTTAATCAGGCATTCGCAATCTGGCTGCTCCGCGGTACATTTATGGGAATTTCCCCGGAGATGGAGCAGGCTGCGAAGATTGACGGCTGCGGAACAATAAGAGCGTTGATTAAAGTATTGCTCCCGATGGCTGCGCCTGGTATCATCACCACATTGATTTTCGTGTTTATCAATGCATGGAATGAGTATACAATTGCACTTACATTGATTTCTACAGATGTATTCAAACCGATAACTGTCGGCATCAATGTATTTTACGGATTCAACTTTATCCAGTGGCAGTATTTGTTTGCAACATCATTGTTTGCGACAATCCCGGTTGTCGTTCTGTTCCTTGCAATTGAGAAACATCTGGTTGCGGGACTTACATCCGGCGGTGTAAAAGGTTAGAAAAAGAGGGGGTTAAGCTTATCCGGGCCTTTGTGAAAAAGAGGTGGATAAGCTTTCCTTTTCATATGGTTTTGTGATAGAATCATATAGGAAAATTTAGCATTGGAGGTAGAGCAATGGATAAACCGGTATTAGTTATTATGGCAGCAGGAATGGGAAGCCGTTATGGAGGGCTTAAGCAGATCGATCCGGTAGATGGAGAAGGGCATATTATCATGGATTTTTCTATGTATGATGCAAGGAAAGCCGGATTTGAGAAAGTAGTATTTATTATAAAGAAGGAAAATGAGGCGGACTTTAAGGAAGCTGTGGGAGACAGAATTTCAAAATATATGGAAGTGGATTATGTTTTCCAGGAAGTCGACAATATCCCGGAAGGATATGCAGTGCCGGAAGGCAGGACAAAACCGTGGGGAACAGGGCATGCGATACTTAGCTGCATTCAGGCGGTTGACGGTCCGTTTGCCGTTATCAATGCAGATGATTATTACGGGTCGGAGGCATTTAAGCTGATTTATGATTATCTTGCGTCCCATAAAGACGACGAAAAGTACCGCTATACGATGGTTGGGTATAAGCTGGGCAATACTGTGACGGACAATGGTCATGTTGCGCGGGGCATCTGTGATATGAATGAGCAGGGAGAGCTTGTGGCAATCCATGAGAGAACCCGCATTGAGAAGAGAGACGGCGGTATCGCTTATACAGAGGATGACGGGGAAACGTGGATTCCGGTTTCGGCGGAGACCATCGTATCCATGAATATGTGGGGCTTTACGAATAGTATCTTAAAGGAGCTTAAGGATAGATTCCCGGCATTTCTCGACAAAGGGATTGCGGAAAATCCAGGGAAATGCGAGTATTTTCTTCCGGCAGTGGTAAGTGAGCTGGTGGAGGAAGGCAAAGCGACGGTGGCGGTACTGGAGTCTGCGGACAAATGGTACGGTATGACTTACAAAGAGGATAAGCCGGTTGTGGCGGCCGCGATTCAGGAAATGAAGGACAGGGAGTTGTATCCTGAGAATTTATGGGAGGACAGATAATGGCGCAGGTAACCAAAGAACGAAGAGCTGAAGTGATAAAGCATTTTCAGTATGATGGAGAGCTGATTGACGACATGCCTTACGGGAGCGGCCATATTAATGATACTTATCTGCTTAAGTTCAATCTGCCGGAGATGGGAAACAGTAATATTATTCTTCAGAGAATGAATAAAACTGTCTTTGCAAAGCCTGTAGAGCTTATGGAGAATATTACCGGCGTGACGTTGCATCTTCGCAAAAAGATAGTGGAGCATGGAGGGGACCCGGAACGGGAAACGTTGAATGTGATACCGGCAGTCGACGGGAAACCCTACTATATAGATTCGCTTGGGGATTACTGGAGATCTTACAAATTTATCACCGATGCAACGAGTTATGATAAGGTGGAAAAGTCGGAGCATTTTTACCAGAGTGCGGTGGCTTTCGGTAACTTCCAGCGGCTTCTTGCAGATTATCCGGCAGAGACACTCTATGAGACGATTGAAGGGTTTCACGATACAAAGGCACGTTTTCAGGTGTTTAAAGAGACGGTGAAGAAAGATGTTGTGGGCCGGGCGTCTAAGGTGAAAGATGAGATACAATTTGTGTTGGACAGAGAGGACGTGGCAAATTATTTTGCCGATCTTTTAAGCCGCGGAGAGATTCCTTTAAGGGTTACGCATAATGATACAAAGCTCAATAATATCATGATTGATAATAAGACGGGAAAAGGGATCTGCGTGATTGATCTGGATACGGTTATGCCTGGTCTGGCGGTAAATGATTTTGGAGATTCTATACGCTTTGGCGCAAGTACGGCGGCAGAGGATGAGACGGACTTAAGTAAAGTGTCCTGCAGCATGGAGCTTTTTGAGCTGTATGCAAAAGGATATATAGAAGGGTGCGGCGGCAAGCTTACAAGGAAAGAGATCGAGTTGATGCCCATGGGCGCGAAGGTGATGACTTTTGAGTGCGGCATGCGGTTTTTGACGGATTATTTGCAGGGCGATACCTATTTTAAGATACACAGGGAAGCTCATAATCTGGACCGGAGCCGTACGCAGTTTAAACTGGTTGAAGATATGGAGCGCAAGTGGTATACTATGGAAGGAATCATAGAAAAATATAATAAAAGCTTGACGTAGGAAGGTTTGATACCGTTAGGCAGGTCAGGAGGGATTAAAGATGGCAAAAGTATTAATTACCGGAGGAGCGGGATACATCGGAAGCCATACCGCTTTGGAGCTTTTAAACACAGGATATGAGGTTGTTGTTTATGACAATCTGTCCAATTCATCAGTGGAATCGCTTAAGAGAGTAGAAGAGCTTACCGGTAAATCTGTGAAATTCTATGAGGGAGATGTACTGGACGCAGCGAAACTCACGGAGATGTTTAAAGCAGAGGCGATTGACGCAGTAATTCACTGTGCGGCGCTTAAGGCTGTGGGCGAATCGGTGAGAAAGCCATTAGAATATTACCGCAACAATATTAACGGGACACTTACGCTTATGGATGTGATGAGAACAGTAGGAGTGAAGAATATTGTATTCAGCTCTTCTGCTACCGTATACGGAAGTCCGGAGATTATTCCGATTACAGAGGAATGCCCGAAGGGACAGTGTACGAATCCATACGGATGGACAAAATCTATGATGGAGCAGATCATGACAGACCTTCAGAAAGCAGACCCGGAGTGGAACGTAATCCTTTTGCGTTACTTCAACCCTGTGGGAGCGCATAAGAGCGGACGTATCGGAGAAGATCCAAAAGGGATTCCGAATAACCTGATGCCGTATATTACGCAGGTGGCAGTAGGAAAGCTTGAAAAGCTTGGCGTGTTTGGGGATGATTATGATACGCCGGATGGAACGGGCGTTCGTGATTACATCCATGTTGTTGACCTTGCGATTGGCCATGTAAAGGCGATTGATTATATTCTGACAAATCCGGGACTTGATATTATCAACCTTGGAACGGGTATCGGATATTCTGTTCTTGATATGGTAAAGGCGTTTTCTAAGGCGTGCAAAAGAGAACTTCCGTATGAGATTAAGCCGAGAAGAGAAGGGGATATCGCTATGTGCTATGCGGACCCGGCAAAGGCCCTTAGGGTGCTTGGATGGAAAGCAGAGAGAGGGCTTGATGAGATGTGTGAGGATTCATGGAGATGGCAGTCCCAGAATCCGGACGGATACAAAGCATAAGAGAGTTTTTGAGGGCTTGACCCCGTTTTGCAGAGAAGTCTGCAGGGCGGGGCTTTTATAGTGCACAGACGCTTCATGGCTGCTTTTCTTAAAATCTTAATTTTGTTGCCACTCGGGGCCCTCGGCTTGCATTAACACAGAAAAGTGATATAATAGATAAGAAGTGTGTGCTTTTGCCAGCCAAGGGCATGAGAAGAAGTCATAGGGAAAAGGTTGATAGAATCATGAAGAAAAAGCAGGAGAATCAAGTGCACCTTAAGGGGCAGCTCAGATTGTATATGCAGCTTCCGATGGTTATGGCGGTGTTGCTCATTGCGGTGAATGTATGGATATATGGGATTGACCGCCGCGCCGGTGCGGTGATGTTGATTTTTGTTATTGTTTATATAGGGATGCTTATATATCTGTACCTGTATGGCCGCGCCGGGATTTTAAAGGATCTGGTAGAATTTGCGGCTCAGTATGGGATTGTGCAGAATACGCTGCTTAAGGAGCTGGCGCTTCCTTATGCCATTCTTTTGGAAAATGGGAAGATTGTCTGGTTGAATGAGCAGTTTGAGCAGATTTTGGGAAAACGTGTCGGGGATATCTATATCAGCAAGCTTGTGCCGGAGCTTAATTCCAGTATTTTCCCGAAAGAAGAGAATGACATCGTAGAGATGGATGTCTATTATGAGGATAAAGAATATAAGGCAGAACTCAGAAAAGTATCTGTAGAAGGGTTTAATGAAACGGAACGTCTTATGGAGCTTCCCGGGGGACGGGAATATTTTATCGTTGTGTATCTTCAGGATGTGACGGAGCTTAACCGATATATCCGCGCCAGCGAGGAGCAAAGACTTGTTGCCGGGCTTATTTACATTGATAATTATGATGAAGTGATAGACAGCGTAGAGGAAGTAAGGCAGTCTCTCTTGATTGCGCTGGTTGATCGAAAGATTAACCAGTATATTTCGAGGGTGAACGGGATTGTCCGCAAGATGGAGAACGATAAGTATTTTATCGCGATTCAGAAAGTCGGCTTTAAGGAGCTGGAGAATGATAAGTTTTCTTTGCTTGAGGATGTTAAGTCTATCAATATTGGAAACAGCATTCCGGCGACATTAAGTATCGGGCTTGGTCTCAGCGGCAATGCTTACTCGCAGAGCTATAATTATGCGCGTGTGGCGATAGATCTTGCTCTTGCCAGGGGCGGCGACCAGGCGGTAATCAAAGATTGCGGCGGAATCACGTATTACGGCGGAAAGCGGGAGCAGACTGCTAAGAATACCCGTGTGAAAGCCAGAGTGAAGGCGGAGGCGCTTCGTGAGTTTATGACGGTGAAAGACGAGATATTTGTCATGGGACATAAGCTTACAGATGTAGATGCGTTAGGGGCTGCAATCGGTGTGTATCGTGCGGCGAGAATGTTGGAAAAGAAAGCGCATATCGTGATTAATGAGGTGTCTGCATCCCTTCGTCCGCTATACAGTGCCTATGAGAATAATCCGGATTATCCGGAAGACTTGTTTCTTACATCTTCGGAAGCTCTGGAAATGGCGAGTGAGAGTTCCATGGTGATTGTTGTAGATACGAATCGCCCGATGATGACGGAGTGCGAAGGATTGCTTAAGATTAGCAAGACTGTTGTTGTCCTTGATCACCACAGACAGAGCGCGGACAATATTGAGAATGCGGTTCTGTCGTACATTGAGCCATATGCGTCCTCGGCGTGTGAGATGATATCGGAGGTTCTTCAATACATTGTGGATGATATCAAGATTCCGAAGCTCGAGGCGAGCAGCCTTTACGCCGGAATTATGATTGATACGAATAATTTTGCCTATCGGACAGGAGTACGTACTTTTGAGGCGGCTGCATTTTTAAGAAGATGCGGGGCGGATATTACTCTGGTAAAGAAGATGTTCAGGGACGATATGGAATCCTACCAGGTGAAGGCTGCTATTATCAGCAGCGCAGAGGTATTCTGTGAGAAATATGCGATTGCGAAAAATCTTTGCTCTAATGTAGAGAGCCCTACGATTCTCGGCGCGCAGGCGGCCAATGAGTTGTTGGAGATTAATGAGATAAAGGCATCTTTTGTGCTTACTGTCTATAATGGCAGAATCTATGTGAGCGCTCGTTCTATCGATGAGGCAAATGTACAGGTAATTATGGAAAAGCTCGGCGGCGGCGGCCATATCAATGCGGCGGGTGCACAGTTTGACCATACAGACATTGACAGGGCGGTGGCTGAAGTGAAGAGAGTAATAAAACTTATGTTGGAGAAAGGGGATATATAGATGAAAGTAATTTTGAAAGAGGACGTGAAGTCTCTTGGAAAAAAAGGTGAGATTGTAGAGGTTAGCGATGGTTACGCCAGAAACTTTATCTTGAAGAAAAATAAAGGCGTAGAAGCGAATTCAAAAAACCTCAATGATTTGAAGCTTAAGAAAGCGAATGACGATAAACAGGCGCAGGAGCAGTATGAAGCGGCGAAAGAGCTTGGGGCTAAGATTGAGGCCGGAAAGATTGAGGTGTCGATTAAAACCGGAGAGGGAGGGAAGGCGTTTGGCTCTGTCTCTTCCAAGGAAATAGCTGCGGAAGTGAAGACCCAGATGAATCTGGAGATTGACAAGAAAAAGATTGTGCTTAAAGACGCGATTAAGGCGCTTGGGACATTCAAAGTCCCGGTGAAACTTCATCCGAAGGTAACGGCAGAGCTTACGGTTAATGTAACAGAGGAAGCGTAGGAGGAACAATTGATGGAAGAGGCGCTCATTAAAAGAGTTATGCCCCACAGTGTAGAAGCGGAACAATCTGTTATTGGCGCCATGCTGATGGATAAAGATGCGATTCTTGCGGCATCTGAAATTATCGGCGGTCAGGATTTTTATCAAAATGCATACGGCGTCATATTTGATGCTATTGTAGAGATGTTCAATGAGGGAAGTCCGGTAGACCTGATTACGCTCAAGGAGCGTCTGAAAGAAAAAGAAGTTCCGCCGGAGGTTGCAAGCCTGGAATTTATGAGGGATATTCTGGATATTGTATCAACCTCGGTAAATGTTAAGTATCATGCAGGGATTGTTTCGGATAAAGCCATGATGCGCAGGCTGATTAAATTAAATGAAGAGATAGCCAATACATGTTACGCAGGAAAAGAAGCGCTTCCTGCGATTTTAGAAAGTACCGAAAAGTCTGTATTTGAACTTTTGCAGAGGCGTAACAGCGGGGAATATGTTCCTATTAAGCAGGTTGTGCTTAATGCCCTTGAGCGTATTGAGAAAGCGGCAAAAAGCAAAGGGGTTGTGACGGGGATTCCCACGGGATTCATAGATTTGGATTATAAATTGTCGGGGCTTCAGCCCTCGGATCTGGTATTGGTTGCGGCAAGGCCGTCTATGGGAAAGACAGCGTTTGTATTAAATATTGCGCAGTATGTTGCTTTTAAAAAGGAAAAAGGCGTTGCGATATTCAGCCTTGAGATGTCCAAGGAGCAGTTGGTAAATCGTCTGTTTGCATTGGAATCCCAAGTGGATTCGCAGGCGCTTCGTACCGGGAATCTCAAGGATTCAGACTGGGAGAAGTTGATCGAGGGGGCGGGTATTGTCGGGAGGTCTAATATGGTTATTGACGATACTCCCGGAATCTCTGTATCAGAGCTTCGTTCCAAATGCCGAAAATATAAGCTGGAACTGGATATACAGCTTATCATTATCGATTATTTGCAGTTGATGTCCGGAAGTGCAGGGGGGCGTTCTGAGTCCAGACAGCAGGAGATATCGGAGATATCCCGTTCGCTGAAAGCCCTTGCCAGAGAACTTAATGTTCCGGTTGTCGCGCTCTCGCAGTTGAGTCGTGCAGTGGAATCCCGGCCGGACAAACGTCCCATGCTTTCTGACTTGCGTGAGTCTGGGGCGATTGAGCAGGATGCGGATGTGGTGATGTTCATATATCGTGATGAATACTATAATAAGGACAGTGAGAAGAAGAAGCAGGCAGAGATTATAATTGCGAAACAAAGAAACGGTCCCATAGGGACCGTGGATTTGGCCTGGCTTGCAGATTATACGAAGTTTGCAAATTTAAGCAGGCAGGAATAACTTTTTCAGTAAAGAGGCTGGTCCGCTCTCGGCGGCAGATTTCCGAAAGGATTGCTGTTGTCTGATGAGCTGGTCCAGCTTTTTGAATTCTTCTTCTTCCTGGCGTTCCTTCGCATCCAGAAGGAAGGACATCTCTTCGCTGATCATCTGCAGTAATACTTCGTTGTTGTTCTGCAGCATCCGTTTAAAGTGCAGCTGGTCGCGGGTGCGCTTAAGGTCTGGAATCAGTGCTTTTAGTTCGGCATATGGAATCCCTTGTTCATAGAGTTCTTTGATACAATCAAACAGCCGGGTGTCATCCTTTGTCTCGCGTTTTAGTTGTTCTAATGCTTTGTTCATCGCTGGAAATTCCCCCTTATTGTGATAGCTTGTCCGTTACGGCGAACTTATCATAACACGTCTGAAATGAAAATTAAGTCAAAACAAGTCGGAAGAAAATAAAAAACATTGCCGGAACCAAATGGAATCAGACAATGCTTTTTGGGTTTGTATTCGATTGAAACTCTTATGCCTCTTCGATAGCTCCTGTTGGGCACTGAGCTGCACAAGTACCGCAATCAACACACTCGTCAGCGTTGATTTCGTACTTTCCGTCGCCTTCTACGATAGCGCCGATTGGACAAGACCCAGCGCAAGCACCACAAGCTACACATCCATCATTAATTTTGAATGCCATAGGTATGTACCTCCTTTATAAGATGTTTGGCATAAAATTTTGCCTGTGTCTATCATAATACAAAAACGCGAAATATACAAGGAAAAAATCGTTATGTGTAAATGTTGTATGTGAATCTTAAGAAAATTTTCAACATTTTTTCATGAAATTAGTGTATAGTGTTGGTTGGCATATTAAGAATACAGAATAGATGGGAGAATTATGAAAATGAGAAAATACATTATAGCAGGCGTACTGTGCCTGTCTTTGGTGCTTGGTGCCTGTTCTTCGGGGAACAGTCCAAAAGAGGAAAAGACAGAACAGACTACAGAAAAAACAGAACAGGTTGAAGAAACGGAAAGGGATGTGGATGTAAAGAAGAAAGAGTATCAGCCGAAGCTGGATGTGATTGAGCCGTCAGCTTACAATAATGCGGATGGACTTGCGCTGGAGAAAGGCGCGTATATCTCGGTGATTGGTAAATCGGAAGGAAAGGCATTCTGGAACGAGGTAAAAAAAGGAGCAGAGCAGGCGGCAGAGGATATTAATAAAACATTAGGGTACAAAGGCGGAGATAAGGTTAAAGTGACATATAACGGCCCTTTGGAGGCGGAAAGCGTTGACGAGCAGGTGAATATCCTGGACGAAGAGCTGGCAAGATATCCTGTTGCCGTGGCTATAGCTATTACTGATGCAAATGCTTGCGAGGTGCAGTTTGATTTGGCGGCGGAGAATAATATCCCGGTTGTCGCATTTGATTCGGGAAGTGATTACAAAGGGCTGATGGCAATGGTGTCAACAGATAATGAGGCGTCTGCAAGTGAGGCGGCGCGGCATATGGCAAAGGCCGTGGGGGAGGAAGGAGAGATTGTGATTTTTTCTCATGACTCCAAGTCAAAGACTGCTGATGTCAGGGAGCGGGTATTTGCGGAAACATTGAAAAAAGAATATCCGAATATGACGGTGGCGGGGGCGTACCGCTTAGATGAGATGAAAAAAAGTGTCTCTGATGAGGTCAATAAAGGGCTCTATCGGCTTGACGATGAAGAACCTTCGGGAACAGAGCTGGCGGAGGAAGAGAGAATTAAGGAGGAGGATGTAACCAGGGATAATATTATAGATTACATTTTGAAAAAGCATCCGAATATGAAGGGGTGCTATGCCACAAACGGGGAGACGGTTGTCCTGGCGGTGGAAGGGATAAAGCGCCGGTCTGTGTCCGGGATATCGGTGATTGGTTACGATGCAGATGAAGAGGAAGCGCGGGCTGTGAAAGAAGGCGAAATTGCGGGACTTATTGTACAGAACCCCTATGGTATGGGGTATGCGTCTGTCATAGCGGCAGCAAGGGCAGCGCTCGGAATGGCAAATGAAGCAAATATTGATACCGGGTATGTCTGGATGACAAAGGACAATATTGACAGCGAAGAGATTGAGAGGATGCTGTATTGATAGCGGATGCAGCAGGATTAAAATGACGTTTGACCTTCATGTTATGTAATGTTATGATAATAAGGATATAGAATTACAGGAGGAAATACAGGGATGAACAGGGAACAGGCACATGATATTTTGATGAAATATATGAAGGGTGAGAATTATATCACTCACTCCTATGCTGTAGAAGCGATTATGAGAGGGCTTGCAAAAAAGCTTGCGCCGGATGACGTGGAGTATTGGGGAATCGTGGGACTTCTTCATGACCTTGATGAAGAGCAGTGCGACTGGCAGAATGATATGAGTGTACATGGCCCGACTTCTGCGGAGATATTAAGGAAAGAGGGCATTGAGGATAAGACGCTGTTCGACGCTATCTGTGCGCATAATCCGAAGAATGGGACGAAGGCGAAGACGGCGCTTCAGTATGCCATACTGGCAGCAGACCCCATGAGCGGCTTTGTGAAAGCGGTGGCACAGATTTATCCGGATAAAAAGGTTGCCAGTGTAAAGCATAAATCCGTGATGAAACGGTTCAATGAACTGCGGTTTGCTAAGGGAGCTAACAGAGATTACATGGAGATGATTGAGTTCACGGGATTGAGCCTTGATGATTTGATTGATGTAGCATTAGAGGAGATGACAGCGATTGCGGACCAGCTTGGGCTGTAGAAAGGAAAGAGTATGAAGTATGATTATTTGGTAGTCGGAGCAGGGCTTTACGGGGCGGTTTTTGCCCACGAGGCGAAGAATGCGGGGAAAAAGGTTCTGGTGATTGACAGAAGAGACCATATCGCGGGAAATGTGTATACAGAAGAGGTCGAGGATATCAATGTACACAAGTACGGCGCGCATATTTTTCACACGAACAATAAAGAGGTTTGGGAGTATGTAAACCGGTTTGCAGAGTTTAATCGATTCACTAACTCTCCTGTGGCGAATTACAGGGGCGAGCTTTATTCACTTCCATTTAATATGTACACGTTCAACAAGATGTGGGGTGTGGTGACACCGGAAGAGGCGGCGGCAAAGATTGAAGAACAGAAACGCGCGGCAGGAGTCTCAGAGCCTAAAAACCTGGAGGAGCAGGCAATCAGCCTTGTAGGAACGGACATCTACGAAAAACTGATAAAGGGGTATACGGAGAAACAGTGGGGAAGGCCTTGTTGTGAACTGCCGGCTTTCATTATTAAGAGGCTGCCGGTGCGCCTGACATTTGATAACAATTATTTTAATGCGCTGTATCAGGGTATTCCGCAGGGCGGATATACGAAGATGGTGTCAAATATGCTGGAAGGAGCAGAAGTCCGTCTTGGTGTGGATTATTTGGCGGAAAAGAAGGAACTTGACGCGCTGGCTGACAAGGTGGTATATACGGGTGCTATTGACGCCTATTTTGGATATAAGCTGGGTGTGCTTGAGTACCGGTCAGTGAGATTCGAGACGGAGGTTCTTGATAAACCGAATTTCCAGGGGAATGCGGCGGTGAATTACACGGATGCCGGGACACCGTGGACACGCATCATCGAGCACAAGTGGTTTGAGTTCGGCGCGCAGCCTAAGACTGTGATCAGCCGGGAGTACAGCTCGGAATGGAAAGTGGGAGATGATCCTTATTATCCGGTTAACGACGAAAAGAACATGAAATTATATGAAGAATATAAGAATCTGTCGGCATCCGAGGAAAAGGTTATCTTCGGGGGGAGGCTCGGAGAATACCGGTATTATGACATGGATGCAGTGATTGCATCGGCGCTTAAAAAGTGCAGGGCTGAGCTTGGTAAATAGATGGTAAATTTGGTAAAATCAGTTGAATTTTTGCGTCGCTTATGGTACGCTATAGACAATTGCTTAATATTATAATAACAGACACGGTAGTAACAATTTTACTTTCACAGCATCAATGCGTAGACATTGTTCTTTGAAATAAAACATGTAGAGGAAACCCTGTTTCAAGATTTGAGAGCAATTTGCAGTGCGGAAACCAAGGCGGACATGAATTTATAAGAGCGTGTTTTATTCAGGGCGGTTAGAAGCAGTAAGTTTGGAGGAGCAGGCTCTTTTTTTGCGCAAATTTTGCTGGATTGAAGATGTCTTATCTGTCTGGAATTAAAAAATTATTATATAGAATGATTTGGAGGAATATAAGATGGAAGAGCAATTGACATGGAACGAACGGTTTAATATTGGCGTTGACCACATTGACAAAGAGCATCAAAAGCTATTCGGCATCATGAACAAGATGATCAGGTTTGGTGAGAATCCGGAGAAGCATCAGTGGATTTGTGATGAAGGGATTAAGTTTTTCAAGGCTCATGCGATGAAACATTTTACAGAAGAAGAAGAGTACATGAAATCCATCAGATACGGAGGTTATACGACGCACAAGCGTCTCCATGATAATTTTAGAGATGTTACGCTGCCGCAGCTTGAATGGGAATTAGAGCAGACGGGGTATTCCGTGGCAGCTGTCAATCATTTCCTGGGCGTATGCACAGGATGGCTCATTGGTCATACACTCACGGAAGACCTTGCCATTGTAGGAGAGGGCGAGAGTAAGTGGGGAGAGCTTTTGCCGGATGAAGAGCAGGCGTCTATGGGAGAGGCAATCACTCATCTGATCTACGATATGTTCCGGTTGAAAGCGCATATTATCAGCAAGCAGTATGGCGGAGAGAAGTTTGGAGACGGAATCTATTACCGCTTGGAATACGAAGCGGATGAAGGAGGAGAATGGGAAATTATTCTCGTTTTTGAGGAAAGGCTGCTTCTTAATACCGTTGGAAAGATGATAGAAACGAAGACGAGTAAAGTAGACTCCATGGTTATAAATGCAACAAGGTATGCGGCGAGACAGTTTGTGGAGAAGCTTAAGAGGTATTTCCCGTCTGCAGACCTGCGTAAGATAAAGGCGGAAAATCTTTTGAATTATGAACAGTTCCAACAGGTGATTGATAAGAAAAAATTGCAGTTCAGTCTTTTGCTTGATACGGGAATGGGATATTTTGCTTTTTGTGTAAGCGCGCCGCATCTTGTGGAGAAGGGCGTTGGCACAAATATCAAGGTTGAGAACGCCATGGAAGAGATTGAAAAGTATCTTGAGAGAAATATGGTTGAAAAAGCAGTGCACCAGAAGAAAAAGAAAGTGCTTGTGGTAGATGATTCCGGCCTCATGCGCCAGGCCATCAAGCAGCTCCTGGAGAAAGATTATGAAGTCGGTCTTGCTCAGTCAGGAATGGCGGCGATTCGAAGCATGACCCTCAACAGACCCGACCTTGTGCTTCTTGACTATGAGATGCCGGTATGCGACGGAAGGCAGGTGCTTGACATGATCCGCGCGGAGGAAGAAACTGCTGATATTCCGGTTATTTTCCTGACGGGAAGAGGAGATAAGGAGAGTATTCAAAAGATTGTTCCGCTGAAACCGGCAGGGTATCTCCTTAAGACGATGAAACCTGAAGAGATCAAGAAGAGCGTTGATAATTTCTTCGAGAAACAGAAAGGTTAAAAACGCTGTAAAAACAGGTGGAAAACGCAATAAAGCCCTTGACAACGGCGTAAAATCGTAATAAACTAATCTAGCGTGCATGGAGATGCATTGTGTCTCCATGCATTTATTCATACAGATGAATTGCAACTTATTATTATCGTAGGAGGTGAAAAGAATGCCAACATTTAACCAGTTAGTAAAAAAAGGACGTCAGACAGCAGTAAAGAAGTCTACAGCTCCGGCACTCCAGAAAGGCTACAACTCCCTGAGAAAGAGAGCGACAGATGAGTCTGCTCCGCAGAAGAGAGGCGTGTGCACAGCAGTTAAGACAGCTACACCGAAGAAGCCGAACTCAGCGCTGAGAAAGATTGCCAGGGTACGCCTTTCTAACGGTATCGAGGTTACAAGCTATATCCCGGGCGAAGGACACAACCTTCAGGAGCATAGCGTTGTCCTGATTCGTGGAGGAAGGGTAAAAGACCTTCCAGGTACACGTTACCATATCGTTAGAGGAACACTTGATACAGCAGGTGTTGCCAAGAGAAGACAGGCGCGCTCCAAATATGGCGCTAAGAGGCCGAAAAAGTAAGCCCTTAGCGAGCGCAAGCTGAAAGCGCTGCGCGAGGTTAGGACTTACTTTGTTCTTCCGAACACAGTGAGGAAGAACTTCCTCATGAAAAGCGAAGGAAGCCACAACAAGCTAAGGAAGAACAATCCATGAAGTGAAAACTTCAATATTGAAATGATGTAATCACAAACAGAACTATGATTAAAGTAAGTTGCAGGGAATAGATACAAGACCGTATGCCCTGTGCACTACACAGTATCATTAGAACGACACATGTGAGTACCGATGAATTAATCAAAATGTTTAAGGAGGGAAGGACCGTGCCACGTAAAGGACATACTCAAAAAAGAGACGTATTAGCAGATCCGTTATACAATAATAAAGTGGTAACAAAGCTCATCAACAACATTATGTTAGATGGCAAGAAGGGCGTTGCCCAGAAGATTGTATACGGTGCGTTTGAGAGAGTTGCAGAAAAGACTGATAAGCCGGCAATTGAAGTATTCGAAGAGGCTATGAATAATATCATGCCGCAGCTCGAGGTTAAGGCAAGGCGTATCGGCGGTGCGACATACCAGGTGCCGATCGAGGTAAGAGCCGACAGAAGGCAGGCACTTGCTCTTCGCTGGCTGACGATGTTTTCACGTAAACGAGGCGAGAAGACAATGCAGGAGAGGCTGGCGAATGAGATTATGGATGCGGCGAACAATGCAGGCGCAGCCGTAAAACGTAAAGAAGACATGCATAAGATGGCGGAAGCAAATAAGGCATTTGCTCACTACAGATTCTAGGAGGCAATAATGGCAGGAAGAGAATACCCATTAGAAAGGACGAGAAATATCGGTATTATGGCTCATATTGATGCTGGTAAAACAACAACAACTGAGCGTATCTTATATTATACCGGTGTTAATCACAAAATTGGTGATACTCACGAAGGTACTGCTACCATGGACTGGATGGCTCAGGAACAGGAGAGAGGTATAACGATCACTTCCGCGGCTACAACATGTCACTGGACGCTGCAGGAGAACTGTAAGCCGAAGGAGGGTGCGCTAGAGCACCGTATCAATATCATTGATACTCCGGGACACGTTGACTTTACAGTAGAGGTAGAGCGTTCGCTTCGTGTGCTTGACGGCGCAGTGGGCGTATTTTGTGCAAAAGGCGGAGTTGAGCCGCAGTCAGAAAATGTGTGGCGTCAGGCTGACACATACAATGTACCGAGAATGGCATTTATCAACAAGATGGATATCTTAGGAGCCAATTTCTATGGTGCAGTAGAACAGATTAAGACCAGATTGGGCAAGAATGCGATCTGCATTCAGCTTCCAATCGGAAAAGAAGACGAGTTTAAAGGAATCGTCGACCTTTTTGAGATGAAGGCTTATCTTTACAATGACGATAAGGGAGATGATATCGCGATCGTAGATATTCCGGAAGACATGGCGGATGACGCGGAGCTTTACCGCACGGAGCTGGTCGAGAAGATCTGCGAGTTAGACGATGATCTGATGATGGCATACCTGGAAGGGGAAGAGCCGTCAGTTGATGAATTAAAAGCAGTGTTAAGGAAAGCCACCTGTGAATGTACAGCGGTTCCGGTATGCTGCGGAACAGCTTACAGGAACAAAGGAGTTCAGAAACTTTTGGACGCTGTGGTTGAATTTATGCCGTCCCCGCTTGACATCCCGCCGATTCAGGGTGTTGATGAGGATGGAAATGAAATGGTAAGGCATTCTTCCGATGAAGAGCCTTTCTCAGCGCTGGCATTCAAGATCATGACAGACCCGTTTGTAGGTAAGCTGGCATACTTCAGAGTGTATTCCGGTACTATGAATTCCGGTTCTTATGTGCTGAATGCATCAAAAGGAAAGAAAGAGCGTGTCGGACGTATCCTTCAGATGCATGCCAACAAGAGGCAGGAGCTTGACAAAGTATATTCCGGAGATATCGCGGCAGCGATCGGATTCAAGTTTACATCTACAGGTGATACACTCTGTGATGAACAGCATCCGGTTATTCTGGAATCCATGGAGTTCCCTGAGCCGGTTATCGAGCTTGCAATCGAGCCTAAGACGAAGGCATCCCAGGGCAAGCTTGGAGAATCCCTTGCAAAACTTGCAGAGGAAGACCCGACATTCCGCGCGCACACTGACCAGGAGACAGGCCAGACGATTATCGCCGGAATGGGCGAGCTGCACCTTGAGATTATCGTGGACAGACTTCTGCGTGAGTTCAAGGTAGAGGCAAATGTAGGCGCGCCTCAGGTTGCTTATAAAGAGGCGTTTACAAAGGCGGTTGACGTTGACAGTAAGTACGCGAAGCAGTCTGGCGGACGCGGACAGTACGGGCACTGTAAAGTTAAATTTGAGCCAATGGATGCCAACGGCGAGGAGCTGTTCAAGTTCGAATCTACCGTAGTCGGCGGAGCGATTCCGAAGGAATACATTCCGAAGATCGGCGAAGGTATCGAGGAGGCTATGCAGGCAGGTATCCTCGGCGGATTCCCGGTTGTGGGCGTTAAGGCAAATGTCTACGACGGCTCCTACCATGAGGTAGACTCCAGCGAGATGGCATTCCACATTGCAGGTTCTCTTGCATTCAAGGATGCCATGAAGAAAGCTGATCCGATACTTCTTGAGCCTATCATGAAGGTTGAGGTTACGATGCCGGAAGAGTATATGGGCGATGTAATCGGCGACATCAACTCACGGCGCGGACGTATCGAAGGTATGGACGACTTAGGCGGAGGAAAGATTGTGCGTGGATACGTGCCGCTTTCCGAGATGTTCGGCTACTCTACAGACCTTCGTTCCAGGACACAGGGACGCGGAAACTACTCCATGTTCTTTGAAAAATATGAGCCGGTACCGAAATCTGTTCAGGAGAAGGTACTGTCAAATAAAAATGCTTAAAGAAATAAGAAAAGGCTTGAAAAACTGTATGATTTGAAATATAATCAAAGTTAGCCGAGCAAACGTAAAATTATAATTATGCCATAAATGGCGCTGAAAATTAAGGAGGATATTCATAATGGCAAAAGCTAAATTTGAAAGAACTAAACCACATTGTAATATTGGTACCATCGGCCACGTTGACCATGGTAAGACAACTCTTACAGCAGCAATCACAAAGGTTCTGTCTGAGAGAGTAGAAGGTAACGCAGCAGTAGCATTCGATAACATCGACAAGGCTCCGGAAGAGAGAGAGCGTGGAATCACAATCTCCACAGCTCACGTTGAGTATGAGACAGCTAACCGTCACTATGCTCACGTTGACTGCCCGGGACATGCTGACTACGTTAAGAACATGATCACTGGTGCTGCTCAGATGGACGGCGCTATCCTCGTAGTAGCTGCTACAGACGGTGTTATGGCTCAGACAAAAGAGCACATCCTTCTGTCCCGTCAGGTAGGCGTTCCTTACATCGTAGTATTCATGAACAAATGCGACATGGTAGACGATGAGGAGCTTCTTGAGCTGGTAGAGATGGAGATTACAGAAGTTCTTGAGGAGTATGAGTTCGAGGGATGCCCGATTATCCAGGGTTCCGCACTTAAGGCTCTTGAGGATCCGCAGAGCGAGTGGGGCGACAAGATCATGGAGCTTATGGAGACAGTTGACTCTTTCGTTCCAGATCCGCAGCGTGCTACAGACCAGCCGTTCCTTATGCCTGTAGAGGACGTATTCTCTATCACAGGACGTGGAACAGTTGCTACTGGTAGAGTAGAGCGTGGTACTCTTCATGTAAATGATGAAGTGGAGATTATCGGTATCCATGAGGATAAGAGAAAAACAGTTGTAACAGGTGTTGAGATGTTCCGTAAGCTGCTTGACGAGGCTCAGGCAGGTGATAACATCGGCGCTCTTCTTCGTGGTGTTCAGAGAACAGAGATCGAGAGAGGTCAGTGTCTTGTTAAACCGGGTTCTGTAACATGTCATACAAAGTTCACAGGACAGGTTTACGTTCTGACAAAAGACGAGGGTGGCCGTCATACACCATTCTTCAACAACTATCGTCCGCAGTTCTACTTCAGAACAACAGACGTAACAGGTATCTGCAACCTTCCAGACGGTATCGAGATGTGCATGCCTGGTGATAACGTAGAGATCACAGCAGAGCTGATTCATCCGGTTGCTATGGAGCAGGGTCTTCGTTTCGCTATCCGTGAGGGTGGACGTACAGTAGGTTCTGGTACAGTTGCTAAGATTCTTGAGTAATCAGAACTGATTATATGAAGGCTTTCCGTTTGTCTCGGAAAGCCTTTTTCAATATTTTTGAGCATATTGAATGGCAGGAGGAGCAGAGATGAAAAAAGGGCAGACGGCTGGAAAAGAAAAAAAGTACAGAAGTATCGGGGGAAAAGTAGGGCGTGTTGTAGCGGTTATGCAGGTAGTTTCTTTTGTGTTGGCTATGACAATTTGCGTCTTTATGTTTAAATCCCTGATTACGAGGATGCAGGAAGAACGTTGTACAAACGGTACGAATATACTTGCCCGTGAGCTTGAGCGTTTATCCCGGGGAGACGATGTCAATCAGCTTTTGGATGAGTTGAAGAGCAGCATGGACTGTGAATTTACAATTTTTGAAGGTGATACCCGGGCGTACAGTACGGTGACCAAGGATGGAGAACGTGTAGTAGGAACCAAGCTGTCTTCTGAGCTGAATGAGATTGTGCTTCAGAAGGGGCAGGCATATGTGGGAGAAGCGGATATTTTGGGGACGGATTACCTGTGTTCTTATGTTCCCACAAAAGGGGAGAATGGACAGATTAACGGTCTGATCTTTGCCGGAATATCTATGGCTGCTGTTAATGAAGAGACATTCAGTGTTATTATCTGGGCAAGCGGATTGAGTTTGATCGCGATTGCTCTGTGTGCTGTATTTTTGGTGGGATATCTAAAAAAGAGAGTATCCGATCCGATGGGAGAGATTACAGAAGTTGCAAAGCGCCTGGAGATGGGTGATCTTGGGATATCTAATGGCAGAGAAGTACAGGTCTGCTTTCGGTCAAATGATGAAATCGGGATGCTGGGTCAGATTTTTGAAGATACGACTCATCGCCTGAGGGCATATATTGGCGAGATTACTGACGTGCTGGATTCCATTGCAAAAGGTAATCTGACGGAGAGCGCCCGTCAGGAATATATGGGTGATTTTCATTCTATCAAGGTATCTCTGGATAAGATTCAATCCGGGCTGAATCATACGATGGGGCAGATAGCGGCAAGTGCAGGACAGGTGTCATCCGGTTCTGATAATGTGTCCAGCAGCGCGCAGTCTATGGCTCAGGGGGCTACGCAGCAGGCGAGTTCTATTCAGGAGATTTCTGCTACGATTGCGGATATATCGGAGAGTGCACGGCGGACAACTGCCGCCGCTGAAGAAGCGGGACAGTATGTTGACCGGGCAGGAGCACAGTTGGGCATCAGTATTGATTATGTGAAAGATTTGAATGAGGCTATGGGGCGTATATCGGATTCTTCTAAGAAGATTAGTACGATTATTGCAACTATTGAAAATATTGCTTTCCAGATTAACATTCTTGCTCTGAATGCAGCGGTTGAAGCGGCAAGAGCGGGTACTGCCGGCAAAGGCTTTGCAGTAGTTGCTGATGAGGTCAGCAATTTGGCTGCTAAGTCAGAGGAAGCGACTAAGGCGACGAAAGAGTTGATTGAAAGTTCGATTGCGACTGTCGCTGAAGGCGGAGAGGCAGTGAACAGAGTTACGGAATCTCTGGAAAAAACAAGCCAGATTGCCGGAAATGTAACAACGAAGGTGGCGTTTGTTGTGGAGGCAGTGGAAAAACAGACGAAAGCGATTGAGCAAGTTACAGATGGAATCGGGCAGATATCGAATGTTGTCCAGACGAACTCCGCAACAAGTGAGGAATGTGCGGCTGCCAGTGAGCAATTATCGTCGCAGGCAGGTCTGCTCAAGAATTTGATGAAATCCTTTGAGCTTAACGGTACACGCAGGTAGTTTTTACATAATCCTGTTAAATGAAAAGAGAGGCGGGCATGTAATTGAAAAATTGCTGCCCGTTTTGCATTTGCTAACATGAAATATCCTATGCATGAAAATAATTTTTCTTGTGCTTAAAATTCTATTTACATATAAGTGTGGATTTGAGTAAATAATTTCCAGAGAACAGAGATTTGCATATAAATACGTCGCGAAATATAGCGGTTTTCAGGTGAAAGACGAAACTGAGAGATGATTATAATTTCAGAATAGCTTGTATATATGAAAATATAATTTTAAAATTATTATATAATAATTGATTTTTTCTGGAGAACAATCTATAATGAAAATATATTGCTGTATATGAGGGAGATTAAAAAAGAAAGAAACAGGTGCAGATATGAAGGAGAATGTAAATCCGTTTTTAGCGATTAAAGCTAATTACATTCAGATGAATCCTGCAATGAAGAGAATTGCGGATGTTTTGCTGGAAAGTCCGCCAAAGCGCGGAGGTTATACTATAGGCATGCTGGCAGAAAAAAGCAGGGTCAGCAATGCGACGGTGACAAGGTTTGTGCGTACTTTGGGGTTCGAAAATTATAAGACGTTTTTGCGGGCAATACAGGAGTCATTCGAAGATGAGCAGAATGGAGAAAAGGGGCTTTTGTCGGGCCAGACGGTATTATATGCTGGCGGATTTCCGAACAGCCGGGATGCGGAAAGCGTATGCCGGTATGTGATTGGAAGTGAAGTGGAGATGCTTAATGATACCCTGTCCCTTTTGGATTTTGACTTAATGGAAAAGGTGGCGGAGACAATCCTTGAGGCCCGTCAGGTATTGTTTATGGGGGAGGGACATTCTTTTTTGGCGGCGCAGAGTGCATGTCTGCGGTTTCGTATGCTGGGAGTGCTGTGCAATTGTTTTGGAGATTTCCAGAATATGGTGTCGGGTGTGGGCATGGCGCGGCCGGGAGATCTTGTTGTGGGAATCAGTAATATGGGATATTCGTCTCCTGTAACAGAATGTCTCAGGCACGCAGGTGAAAGGGGTATTCAGACGGTTGCGATTACCGGGGTGAAGGGCTCGCCGGTAAATCAGGCGGCGGACATATCGATTATGACAGGATTTAATTACGGAAGTTTTTCCAACCAGAGTCAATCGACTTGCTATGAACCTGGCTCGGAGAATATGCCGCAGTATTCCGTTATTGACAGTCTTTACCTCATGTGTGTGATGAGGAAGGATGAATCCTTTTTAGGACGGTATTATGATACGCTGGCGCTGGTGGATGAAAAAAGATTGAAATAACTAAAAAACCTTATTCATGTTGTTAGATTACAACGGCATGAATAAGGTTTTATTTTTTTTAAATACTAAATATATGCGCTCTTATGTGCTGACTCGGGCAGCAATTGCGGGAGCATACCTCCGATAAAGGCATCTCCGAGTCCGATGGTGTGCGGACGGGCTACGGAAGAAAGATCTTTGGCCGGAAGAGCGTAGAAAGGTCTGTCGGCAGAAAGAGTCGAAAGAGATTCGCAAAAGGCTGCGCCTTTTTTGCTCGCAGGAAGCTCTTGGGATTGCTTGTAGCGGTCTTTGTTGTAGTCATCTCCGAATTGGAAACGTGTGGACGCCATGCAGATTCCGCTTTTAAGAGCATTGCTGATTGACGGAGTCTGTCTGCCGTAACTAAGCGCCCAGTGGGAGGTGTGGCATACAAGGGTTGGAACCTGGAGTTGGTTGTATACTGTCTGGATCGCTGCAAGAGCTTCGGCGGGATTTAATATATTGATGCGGCATCCGAATCTGTCCTGCAGCTCATCCTCGTTCATGCTGAAAATATCAATCTGAGGCGCAAGGGTTTCCGTAACAAGTTTACGCATATGAGGATCTTCAAAACGTCCATCCTCCATGATCACCGTATGCAGGGGCGGCAAAGCATTAATGAAGCTTAAGGTTTTTTGAAGCCGGTTTTTTAATATATTTTTGTCCTTGATAATGTTATAACTGGCAATGAGAAATACGTTTGCGCAGGAAAGTTCTTCGGCGAAGGCATCGCTGATTTCCAGCCGCATGCTTGGCGGGTCGTAGGCGAAGATAACTCGGTTTGGATTGCGTGTGGTAAAGTCAATATCGTTAATATGGATGCGGATATTTGCAGGATACTGGACAATCACATGGGGGTGGAAATCATCGCCTTCATCCGGCACGCCAGATA
This sequence comes from Lachnospiraceae bacterium MD308, assembly GCA_000403475.2. Taxonomy (GTDB): domain Bacteria; phylum Bacillota; class Clostridia; order Lachnospirales; family Lachnospiraceae; genus MD308. Next base: position 1,811,011 of record KE159795.1, on the reverse strand, counting down.
CCCAGGAAACAGCTTTCGGTATGAGGCGGCAAAAGTGGCGATTGAGGCTGCAGGCATGGATGGTGCTGCGGTATCCGATCTTCTCGATTGCCATAGCCGCGCGTACCGCGGTTCCTCCGAGGGTTATATCATAGGGGAAATGTGAGGCGAATGAGCGGGTGATCTGGCTGGAAGCGGCGAGACATTCGCTTCCGCTTCCTTCTGCCATGTGTGCAAGGAGCGTGATGATTAGGTCTCGCTCGGATTGGATGGAGCGGTTGCTCTGGATTTCGGATTGGGATATACGGTGCTGTCTGATAAGAGATTCCAGGATAGTCGTATCCCACTTTAACTCAAAGTCAACGGTATTTTGAAATGCAGCAGCAATATGATTTTTCATTGCATCCTCCTTTTCTGAGAAATTACTGTATAAAATTTTATTATATTATAAAATAAAGAAAATTTATTTGCAATAATTTTTATATAAAATAATTAATTTGAAAATAAATGCAATAAATAATGCCGGAAAATTCAGCAAAATAGTTATATAACATATTTTGCGTGGGAAATAAGAGAAAATAATTAAAAATAAAATTACTTGACAAATAATAATTATGAAAATATAATATCATTATAACAAATAAAACGGAAAAGAAAGAAAAGGAGGAAAAACATGAAAAAAGCAGGAGCAATGTTGTTGGTCGTTGCAATGACAGTCAGTATGATCCTGGGATGCGCGGGCAATGGGGACACAAAGAAAGCATCTGAGGGTTCGGGAGAGACGTCAGGGGACAGTGTAGAGATTGAGTTTCAGCAATGGTTTGACAATGAGATGGAAGAAGGATATCTGCAGAGCGTGTGTGACAGCTTTTATGAAGAAACCGGGATAAAAGTTAAGCTTTTAAGTAACCCTTACGCAGATACCAAGACACAGCTGCAGGCAAGTGCTGTTGCAGGAACGATGGCGGATGTTGTTGCGCTGGACGGCAGTTGGATTTATGATTACGCAACACAGGGGATGCTCATGGATATGAATGACCTGTTCGGCCAGATTGGCTTTGATACCGGAGATATCTCGGTACAGACATCCGTGAACGGTACGGTTTATGCACAGCCGTTGGTAAACTTTCCGTGTCTGATGGCAGTCAACAGAGGCATACTGAAAGACGCAGGCGTTACCAAGATGCCGGAGACATGGACGGAATTTCTTGATGTATGTAAGAAAGTGACAAAGCCTGATGAGAATGTATATGGGTTTGCCATGAATATGAGTACAGATAATGCAACGTGTATGGAATACTTTGCAGCCTTCGCCTGGAATTCGGGCTGTTCTATCCTGACGGAAGAGGGGAAACCGTTCCTTGCGGGAAATGATACATTTGTCAAGACAGCGGAATTTTTCAAATCTCTGTTTGACAACAAGGTTGTTACGCCGGGCATGTACACCATGACAGACGCCGATAAGGTAGAAGAGTTTGTGAACGGACGTGTGGCGTTTATGGCGGATTCTGTTGCGCATCTGACAAACATCCGCGAGCAGGCTCTGGATATGGATGTTACCTATATCAATATGCCTCACGAGGACAGCTACAGCGGAGAGAGCTTCATGCGTTCGAATAACTGGGCGTGCGGTATCGCAAAGAACAGTGAGCATCCGAAGGAGGCGGCACAGTTCATCACATATCTGTTGGGGAAAGATGTAAATGCAGACTTAAGCGTACATGCAGGCGGATTTGCGGTAAATACAACGTCGGAGCCGGTTTACGAGGATGATTCCGATGCATTTAAAGCAATCTGTGACATCTATAAGACTACAACCGGAAAAGCGGAGTTCTATTCATTGCCGACGGCAGAAGCGCTGATGCGTGTGCTGGATGAGGATCTGGTTATGTATATCGATGGAGATTACAAGACGGCAGATGAGATGATGGAACACGTGCAAAAGGAGTTTAACGCAGCATATAAATAAGAAAATTTTTCGAATAAGAGTCCTTTAATTGTGATAGATTTGGCGCACAGTTTGTGCGCCAAATCTATAATAAGGAGCTTTTGCCAAAAGAATCTAAAGAGTAAAAAGGAGTTGTTCATACAATTGAAGATTACAGAAAAAAGGGATTATCCCAAAACTTATTTTTGGAAAAAGCTTGTGCCTTATGCCTATCTGACACCTGTGATGCTTATGATTTCTGCGTTGCTGTTCCTTCCGATCATCTTAGTGATAGGGTATTCTTTTTTTGACAATGTTCTGGTTACATCGGAGTCGCACTGGGTCGGGATTGAAAACTATAAAACAGTCCTGTCAGATACGGTTTTTATCGGGTCGATGAAAAATACGGTCATATTTGTGGTGATGAACGTAATATTCCATATGGTCATAGGAATGGCGCTGGCGCTTATGGTCAATGCGAAATGTGTGGCCGGATGGATAAAAGCGGTATTCCGCGTCATATATATGCTCCCGTGGATGTTCAATGCGACAGTCATAGCTATACTATGGAAGCTTTTGCTGAATCCCAATGGCGTTATCAATTTTCTGCTGACCAATTTTCATATTACAGGAGGGACGGTTGAATGGCTCAGCGACCGGGGGATTGTATTCTGGGTGCTGACCTTTATCAACATATGGGCGGGTTATCCGTTTTATATGATCAGTATTCTGGCGGGATTGCAGGGTATTTCCTCGGATTTATACGAGGCGGCAAGTATCGACGGAGCGTCCTCAGTGCAGAGCTTCCTTTATATCACGCTTCCGCAGTTAAAGCCGATTCTGATCAGTATCGCGATGCTGGATTTCATCTGGACAACGCAGAATTTCTCGCTCATCTGGCTGCTTACCGCGGGAGGGCCGTCTCATGCAACAGAGATGATGAGTACGTATGTCTATCAGATGGCGTTTACAAATTATCAGTATTCAAAAGCTTCTGCGGCTGCGGTGATTATTTTGCTGGCATGTATCGTCCTTGCTGTTTTCTATGTAAGGAACCAGACGAGAGAAGATTAGGGAGGGGAGATTATGAGAACGAGCTTAGTAAAACGGATTATGCTGTGGACAGGTATGGTTATAGCAGCTTTATTTTCGGGGCTCCCGATCTTATGGCTGGTCTCTAGTTCATTGAAAGCAAATCAGAATATTTTTGCGGTGCCGCCGAAGCTAGTGGATGAAAGCTTTAGCTTTGGAGCCTATATGGCGGTCTTGATGGATTCAGAAAAGGTGCGGTTTTTCATTAACTCTTATGGTATCGCGGCAATCGTTGTGGCACTGACGCTTCTGATCGCGCTGCTTGCGTCCTACAGTTTCAGCCGTTTTTCGTTTCCGGGAAAGAAGATTCTGAATACGATCATCATCAGTGTCCAGGCGGTGCCGCCTATTACGCTGCTGATTCCGTATCTGGTCCTTGTGGTGCAGCTTAGGCTTTATGATACTTATGCGGCGCTTGTATTGACTTATGTGGTATTTACACTGCCGTATGCGATTCTTATGCTGACAGGATATCTTAATACATTGCCAAAGGAGCTTGACGAGGCAGTGTTAATCGACGGCGGTTCACGCTTTATGGCACTGTGGCGGGTGTTGGTGCCGTCCTGTCTGCCGGGACTTGTTTCGGTAGGCTTATATACATTTATCCAGTGCTGGAATGAGTATCTGTATGCGCTGACACTCACGAAGACGAATGCGACGCGCACTGTTCCCATCGGAATTGCGTCGCTTATGGGACAATATGCATTTGAATGGAATCAGATCATGGCGATGAGCATCTTGGGCTCGCTGCCCGTAATCGTGATCGCGCTGTTTTTCCAGAAGTATTTTATCTCCGGCATGACAGCCGGGGCTGTAAAAAATTAAAATTATTATACGAGGAGGTATCATATGAAAACAATCAATCTTGGACAGAATAAGATTCCGGTTCCGGCAATCATCCAGGGGACAATGCGCTTTGATACACTGTCTGCAAAGGAAGTGGCGGCTATGTTTGAAAATGCGATGGAAAATGGTACGAACTTTATCGATACCGCAAATTGCTACGGCAAGCCGGAAGGTCTGGTTGAGAGAATCATCGGGAAGACATTGTCGGAAAATCCCGGACTGCGTGACAGATTGGTATTGCAGTCTAAGGGCGGCATTACCTTTTATCCTGACGGAAGGCCTTATCACAATTATTCGAAAGAGCATCTGCTAAAGACGCTCGATCGCTCGCTGTCGCGTATGCAGACGGATCATCTGGACTATTTTCTTCTCCACCGGGCAGACGCGCTGTTCCGGCCGGAAGAGGTGGCAGAGGCATTTGAGATTATGAAGAAAGAGGGAAAGGTTCTTCACTTTGGCGTGAGTAACGATGTGCCGTATGGTATCGAGCTGCTTCAGAAATACTGCAGCGTACCGATTGAGGTGAACCAGATGCAGTTTGGCATCGCCCATGCGGATATGTGCGTACAGCAGATAGCGACGAATAACCATGAATTCTATGCGGTTGACCGGGACTTAGGCGTCCTGAATTACTGCCGGCTTAAGGATATCACGATACAGGCATGGTCTCCGTTCCAGCATGGATTTATTGACGGCACATTTATTGATAACCCGGATTACCGGGAAGTAAATGACGCAATGCAAAAGATTGCAGATAAATATGATGTAAATAAGACGACCATCGCCGTTGCGTGGATTCTGCGTCATCCTGCCGGGATGCAGGTAGTGTGCGGCACAACGAAAAAAGAACGTTTTCGTGACTGTTGCAGGGCTTGCGATATCGAGCTGACATATGAGGACTGGTATAACATTTATCTGGCGGCAGGATACCCGATCATGTAACTGCCCGCCAAATGGAAAGGGAGTGTGCTATGGATAAGAAATATGATATCGTCGCTATTGGAACAATGGCATACGATATGATTCTGCGGACAGTTGATGAAACGGTGTTTACGAGAGATACGACCTTACTTGAGGAAGCGGGGGTGTCCCCCGGCGGTGCGGCAGTGACGCAGACGATTATCGCATCCCGCCTGGGATGCCGCACTGCGGTTGCAGGAAAGGTATGCGAAGATACATTCAGTGAGTATGTTATGAGGGAGCTTGAAAAAGCGGGGGTAGACACCGCCCATGTCATACATTCAAAAGAAGATACCATGTCCCTTACCTTTGCACTTGTAAAACCGGACGGAACGCGTCATTTTCTTGGAGTGGCGGGCAGCAATAACCAAAGCCTGAGCCTTAAGGACTTTTGTCTTGATCTGGTAACACAGGCGAGGATTGTAAGCTATGGGAGCTTTTTCTTCCTGAAAGGTCTGGACTCGGAAGGAGTCTCAGTCATACTGAAAAGGGCAAGGGAAGCGGGGGCGCTCACAGTTGCGGATTGCGCCAGCGATTCCTTTAAACAGGGAAGAGAGATCGTGTTTAAGAATCTTTGGCTGATCGATTACTTTATACCGAGCTATGTGGAAGCGCATTATCTGGTGCAGGAAGAGAATCCGGCGGACATGGCGGAGAAACTTTTGGACAAGGGTTGTAAAAATGTCATCATAAAGCTTGGGGATGAAGGGTGCTATGTGTCGGATGGTAAAAGGGCAGAACTCGTACCGTCCTTCCATCCAAAAGAAGTGGTTGATACCACGGGAGCCGGAGACAATTTTGTCGGAGGGTTTATGGCAGGTCTGACGGAGGGAATGGATCTGTGGGAAGCGGCACGTTATGCCAATGCAGTTGCAGCAGTCAGTGTGACGAAGATGGGAGCTGTAACAGCGCTGAAAGACAGAGCGCAAGTTCTGGCGCTGCTTGAAAATGAATAAAAAGAAAAGGAGAATAAAGATATTATGTCTAAGGAGCTAAGATCATTAAAAGAATATCTGGAGGATGCCAGAGAAAGGAAGTATGCACTGGGCGGATTCTGTCTGTGGACTTACGCCTATGGAAGAACCATTGCCGACGTGGCGCAGAAGCTGGGGCTTCCGATGCTGTATATCATCGGTGATGCGGAAGTTAAGTTTTTTGGAGGAGAGAAAAATGCAGTTGCAGCGGCAAGGACGATTGCGGAGAATGTGGACGTTCCGGTTATCCTCCATGCAGATCACTTCCGGGAATTTGAAAATATCAAGCGCGCGATTGAGGCCGGATTTAAGTCCGTAATGATCGACGCGTCCGCGTATGAATTTAATGAGAATGTAGAACGGACAGCGAAGGTGGTTGAGTACGCACATAAAGCAGGGGTTTCAGTGGAAGGAGAGCTGGGAAGGATTGCGGGATGCGAACAAAAGCTGTCTGTTGACGAGGCGGAGGCAATGCAGACAGATCCGGACGAGGCAAAGCGTTTTGCAGAGCAGACAGGAGTTGATATTCTGGCACTGTCTATCGGAACAGTGCATGGGGAATATCGTTTTCCGCCTAAGATTAATATACCAAGGCTTAAGAAAATCTCAGAGAAGGTATCCATACCTCTGGTTATGCATGGCGGCTCAGGAACACCGGAGGAGAAGGTGGCTGAGGCAGTCAATTACGGAATCACAAAGCTGAATCTGGCTACGGATCTGGTCAAGACAGTAGGCAAGGCGACGGCAGACGTACAGACAAAAGAAGGCTTCGGATATTCGGTTGTGAACCTGTATGCGAAAGCATATGAAGATCTGGCGTCTTATGCGGAGCACAAGATGCGCCTGCTGGCACACAATATATTATAAAAAGAAAGAGAGGCGGATGTGATGGACAGAGTGAATTTTGGCGATAAGCTATCAGTTGCCCCGGTGGCTGTCGGGATGATGAACCTGCTGGAGTGGGGGCTGGATGCTAAGAGATTATCGGAACGCGTAAAAGAATATCTTGAACTGGGGCTGACTACATATGACTTTGCGGACATCTACGGAAATGGAGGCTGTGAAGTGCTTTTTGGGGAAATGCTGCGGTTAGAGCCGTCGTTGCGGGATAAAGTAGAAATCATCACAAAGGGCGGGATCGTGTATGATAAACTGCGCAGACCGTATTTTGTCAGTGAATCCTATAATCTGTCAAAGGATTATCTGATATCAGCGTGTGAGGCTTCGCTGAAAAGGCTTGGCGTGGAATCTGTGGAGCTGTATCTCATCCATCGCCCCTGCCCCTTGATGGAGCCCGGCGAAATGGCGGATGCAATGGAAACGCTGCAAAAGGAAGGGAAGGTTAACAACTTTGGACTGTCTAACTTCCTGCCGGAACAAATTGCTGCTCTGAAGGCATATACGGATATACCGATTGTGACAAATCAGATTAAAATGAGTGTAAAATGCATGGATTTTCTGGCGGACGGTACGCAGGAAGATGCACTGCGCAGAAAAATGCCGTTGATGGCATATTCTCCTGCCTGCGGAGGGGAATTGTACAGGAAAAATCTAAGCAGAGAGGATTTTGAAATCGTAAAAGTATTACGGGAAATACAGGAAGAGCTTGGAGCAGAGACGATAGATGAAGTGCTTTACGCATGGCTGTACCGGCTTCCGGTAAAAGTGATACCGGTGACGGGAACCGGAAAGAAGGAGCGGGTGCTCCGGGCGGTAAAGGCGCTGGAATATAAGATGAGCAGGGAGCAGTGGTACGATATCCTGCGGATTGCAAGACCAGGGCATGTGTCGGCAAAGTATCATGATATATAAAGGTCTTTCGGGTGCTAAATAAAAGAGAAATGGGGCGGTGATTGGGAAAGAAGAGGATATTGAATATTAACCAGAAGAAAAGGCATATTCCGACTATGCCTTTTCTTCCGCTGTCTTGGAATCTGGTCTAAAGTAATCATGTCCGGCATGGGTGATAGCCTCCTTTCTGGTACGTACTCTCCATGTCTCTAATTATAAGTCATATTGCTTATATATACAACTGATTAAGATGGTATAAATATTAATATGTGCGGAATACTTCAGTTACTTCAACATGAACTGAAGTGTGTTTGAAGTTACATTGAAGTTGACTTTGAAGTTACATTGAAGTAAAATTGAAGTAATTTGAATAAGGGTGGTTTTATGTATTTGGAAGAAATTATAGAGGATGTAATATTGGAGAGCGACAAATTTGAATGTAAAAGCATGCTGAACAGGGAGGATGTTATTGGGTGGCTCAAAACCATTGCTGGTTTTGCGAATGCTTCAGGTGGGGAGTTTTATATTGGCGTAGAAGATAAGACGAACAAGCTGATTGGATTTGACAGGAATGCGGCAGATAATGAGCGGAATTATTTTAACAATCAGGTAAATGACCATCTGACTCCCAGGCCGCAGATGAAGATTTCATTTGTCAGGTATGATATAAGGAACAGCGAGCGTTTTATTATCAGGGTTACGGTTCCGGAATCTTTGGTAAAACCGGTGATTTTAAAATATAAGAATATACCTTCCATTTTTATGAGAAGAGACGGATTTACAAACGGCGCAACATATGAAGAGATAATCGAAATGAGTATTAAAAGTAAAAATACTCAGTATGATGTGTTAGTTTCAGATGTAAAGTATAATCCTGAGAAGTTTTCTATGCTGCGGGACTTTTACAGGGAGCATAATGAGGGGAGGGAACTCAAAGAAAAAGCTTTGCAGTCAATGGGATTCTATGATGAAGAAGGATATCTGCTGAATGGAGCAGCCTTATTTCTGGATGATTACAAAGACAAAAAGACAGAAGTTCAATGTTCGGTATTCAATGGCTTTAATAAAGGCAGCGAGAGAATTGTAACAATAAACAGATTTAATGGAAATATAACATCTACAATCAGCTATATCATGGATTTTGTAAATCAGAGAATGAATCACTCTATGGTCAAATTGAACGATGTAAGAAAAAATATTGATGCATATCCGAAACGTGCTCTATTCGAAGGAGTGATCAATGCCATTGCACATCGGGACTATTATCTGGACGGGACTCAAATTCAAGTGGATATGTTTAAGGATCGGTTGGAAATATCTTCTCCCGGAGGATTTTACAGAGGAGAGAAGTTTGGAAAGACATACGATTTGTCTGGAATTATATCAAAAAGAAGAAATGAACTGATTACAAATGTACTTGTAGGCTGCAATGTAATGGAAGCAGCAGGAACCGGATTCGATAAGATTACAGAAGAATATGAAACCGCAGATGAGATTCATAAGCCGTATATCTATTCTTCTTCGGATCATTTTACTCTGGTGCTCCCGGATCTGACATATGTTAATGGCGTTGAAGACAACAGCGTGCCGATACTTACATTTGTTCCGGTCCCGGAAGGTACTGAGCTTGATGAAAAGGTATTATCATTCTGCTATTATCAAGCTCATAAGGTTTCGGAGATAGCTAAGTACTTAGGTATTAGTGATTCCACATATCTTAGAAAGCAGATATTGGGAAACCTTGAGGTGAATGGATACTTAGAAAAGAGTAAGCTTTCGCGTGCTGTGTATTATAAGACGAATCCTGATATGGTGTCAAAGTGTTGAAATAAGGTGTTGTGCCAGAGGGCAGTGCCTCACGAGCTTTCCTGTTTACAGAGGAAAAAGAGGGAAGTTTGATGCATAATGTGTATGATTGTGTGAAGGCATTCAGAAAACTGTTGGATATAGAATATCATTTAGTGCTGGGAAGAAAAAACAACGGGGGAAGAAGAAGTACTGTATAATAGGTTAAAAGATAAAAAATGATTTTTGACAACCAGTTCCCGAATATAAACAGGGCTTATCAGGTTATAAATTATAGTGATTTCATATTGTGATTTTTCTGTGATAAAATCAACCCATAAAGAACTATAAAAATTGAATGGAGGTGCAGACACAATATGAAAATTGGAGCAGTTACAATCGGACAGTCACCAAGAGTAGACGTAACGCCGGATATTCTTCCTATTTTTCCGGAGAACACTGAGTTGATACAGGCGGGTGCGTTAGATGGCTTGACACGGGAGCAGATTATGCAGATGAAGCCCGAAGAGGGGGACTATGTGCTTGTTTCCAGGTTAAATGACGGTACATTTGCAAAGTTCGGGAAGAGCTTTATTCTAAAGCGGATGCAGGAGTGTATTGAAAGGCTTGAGGAGCAAAAAGTGTCACTCATTATGGTATTGTGCGCCGGAACTTTTCCGGATGTATTCAAGGCGAAGGTGCCTGTTATATATCCGGCCAAACTCTTAAATGGACTGGCTGCGGCGCTGAGCAAAGATTCCAATATTGTTGTGATTACTCCGGATGAGGAACAGGTTAAGCAGGCTTATGACCAGTGGGGGCCGATTGTGAAAAAGGTCACACCGATACCGGCCAATCCTTACGGAGATGCAAAAGAGGTTCAGACAGCGGCAGAAAAAGCAAGAGAGACCGATGCGGACTTGATTGTTATGGACTGCATTGGATACAGCAGAGAAGCAAAACAGATGGTTGCGTCCGTTGCCAAAAAACCAGTCCTTTTGTGCAGGACAGTTTTGGCAAGGACGGTTAGTGAATTGCTGGATTTTTAAAGTGCTTTATCGCAGGGGATTAAGCTGACCAGAGAGATTTATTCCGGGAAGCAGGAAGGCAGCATTTCCTTACAGACATCCAGAAATTGCCGGTTCGCAGATTCGAAAAAGCTGTTCCTTAGCCATACGAAGTTGAACATGGCATGGGACGAAAAGTTACGTATATAAATCTGACTTAAAGAGCCGTTATCCAAATTTTTTTGTGCTATAAAATGGTAGACAAAGGATATCCCGGTATTTTCCATGACCATTTGCTGTATTGAGGTGACGGTACCAATCTCCACATAGGTTCTGAAATTATTGATGTCCTGATTATGTGTATGCAGGATACCTCTCAGATTGCGATGCGAATTGGTATCGTTCTCGCGGAATATTAAGCGATAATCATTTAATTCTTCGAAGTCGACAGTCTTTCCGGCCAGTGGATGGGCGGGGGAACAGATACAGATTGTATCGGCTTCAAAAAGTTCATAACTTTCGTATTCAGTGGGCGGACAGTACGTATCTATGATACAGAACTGTATCCGTCCCGTTTTTAATTGCTGTAAAAGATCATCAGATTCGCCAAGGTACATGCTGACTTTTTTGTCTGGATACTTGTTAAGATATTCGGCAATCATATGCGGGACAAGAGATTCCCCGGTAGTTGTCAGGGTGCCAAGTTTCAATTCATCGGGATGGTCGGCAGGGGCCTTTAACATCCTTTCAATTATTGTAGAATCGGCTTTCACTGTCTGCGCATATGCGCGCAGCAGTTTTCCGTGTTCAGTCAGGTGCAGTCGGCGCTTCTCATCGTAGTATAAAAGCTTTGTCTCATAATATCCCTCAAGATACTTAATATGCTGTGTGACTGCCGGCTGTGTAATATTGATCAGATTGGCTGTTTTTGTGTAATTCCGAGTTTCGCATAAGGACAGGAAGGTATCCAGTCTTAAATCTAGCATTTTCTATAACTCCTATCTAAGTTTTTTGTCAATTATCTGTATAATCTAAGCTTATCGGACTATAAAATAATATGATTTCATTTTAAAAGAATTTTGTGATATTATCAAGACAAATAAAGGATTTTTCGAAAAAGCCAGAAAATAAAATAGAGAAGGAGATATTTATTATGGAATACCCAATCGGAATTGAAATGGCACCGGATTATTTAGCATATGAGGTAAATAAAGCAGCATATAAGCTTGTGAAGGAAATGATGTTAATAGAACCGGGTGAAAATGTTGTAGTGACGGGAGACACATCTACAGATAAAAGAGTTCTTGATGCAATCATGAATGCGGCTTATATCGTAGGGGCAAACCCGGTGCTGGTGTATGTTCCAACCAATGAGAAAGCGTATGCAGAGCCAGTCGCTCCGCTGGGAAATGCAGTGGCGGTAGCGGATGTGTGGATTGAATTGTCTTATTCGTCTATCATGCTATGCGAGTCCTGGAGAAAGGCAATTGACTTTGGGTGTCGCTATATCAACCTAACTGGCATGGACGTGACAATGATTGTTAATTGCATCGGAAGAGTGGATGTTGCCGGTGTTGTAGAACTTGGGGAAGCGTTAAAAGCGAAGATGGAAGCAGCCAATGATATTATTATTAAAGATAATAACGGTACATATCTGACTGCAAAGAACGAAGGCAGGCTGGTTCGCCATTCGGGACAACTGGCTACATTCAAGGGATATCCGTTCATGATGTGCGGACAGATAAGCTGGTGTCCGATTGAGGAGACCATCAATGGAAAGCTGGTGTTTGATGCAGCGATATTCCCGCCGACAGATATGGGGATTCTGTCTGGTAATGTAGAGTTGACGCTTGAAAAAGGAATCGTTACAAAAATCGAAGGCGGCAAAGATGCGGAAAGATTCAGTGCATGGCTGCATTCCTTTGACGATCCCAATATGTTCAGGCTTGCCCATTATTCTCTGGGCTTCAATCCTGGGGTGAGCAAAGCGACGGGTCGAATTGTAGAAGACGAAAGAATCTTTGGTTGTATGGAATTTGGTATCGGAAGCCAGGGAAAGATGATCCGCGGAAGTTATTGGACAGCGGCATCCCACACAGACGGTGTTGTTTCTAAACCTTCTATTATCCTGGATGGAACCGCGATTGAGGAAAATGGAAAGTATATAGATCCCGAATTGACAGCAATCTGTAAGAAAATTGGTGTAGCAGGATATTAAAACTTTGAGAAACCCTAAAGGGAGAAAACATGGAAAATAAAAAAGTAAAAGATGAGAAAAATACATTTGAAAAAATCCGTTTTTCGGAACCGATGACTATCATTTTTGGTGCCGTACTGGCTTTCCTGTCAGGTATTATCTGTATGCAGATTATGGGAAAGGTTGGCGTATCAGCTAACACCTCGATTTTAGGTGCGGTATTTGCAATGTTAGTCTCGAAAATTCCGATGTCATTGTTTAGTAACTTTAAAAGTCTGGAAAGACAGAATTATATTCAGACAATCGTATCCGGTGCAGGATTTTCAGCGGCAAACTGTGCGTTTGTCGCAGTCGCAATCCTGTTTGTAATGGGAGAGACAAAAGCTATCTTTCCGATGGCGGTTGGGTGCATCTTTGGAACGGTGTTCTCGGTTTACACAGTTGGCGCCCTGTTTGATTCTCCGATTTTTCCGGCGAAAGAAGCGTGGGCGCCCGGAGTGGCTACCGCAGAAGTCCTTGAGGCGGGAGATGAAGGCGGAGATAAAGCGAAACGAGTGATTCAGGGTATTGTTGTCGGTATAGTGGGCAGTATCTTTAAACTTCCGGTCGGAGCTGTCGGTATCGTATTTATTGCCAATATTGTATCTATGTTGGCGCTTGGAATTGGGCTTTTGATACGGGGATATTGTATGCCGTTTACTGGATTTGATATAGGGACGACAAATATCCCGCAGGGATTTATGGTAGGTGCAGGATTAATCGCACTGTTACAGTCGGTTGTCTCTATTTACCAGAGTTCTTCCGAATCGAAAAAGTCAAAATCAGCAGATATGCAGGCGGAAGAAAGCCTGACAGTCCCCGGCTCTAAGACAAGGAAGACTGTGATAACTGCGCTGGTTGTACACATGGGCGGCGGGATATTTGTAGGTGCAATCTGCGGGCTCTTTACAGAGATGTCACCGTCGAAGATTGTGCTTTGGATAATCTGGACAGCATTTGCATCCGTGGCATCTATGATTATCATCGGAAAAGCTGCGATGTATTCCGGATGGTTTCCTGGATTTGCAGTTACAACCATTTTTATGACAATTGGCGTGCTGATGGGATTTCCGCCAATCGCAGTAGCAGTTCTGACCGGGTATATCAGCTCCGTAGGACCATGCTTTGCAGATATGGGCTATGATTTAAAGACGGGGTGGATTATCCGTGGAAAAAGCAAGAATCCGGAACATGAGATATATGGAAGAAAGCAGCAGGTGTTTATAGAGATGCTTGGCGCGTTCATTGGAATCATTGTTGTAATCTTGTTTGCAGATATGACTATGAAGGATGGCTTGATTCCTGCAACTAGTACTGTGTTTGCGACGACAGCGCAGATGGGAAGCAACATGGCGCTTCTGAAAGAATTGGCAATCTGGGCAGTTCCGGGTGCAGTCATTCAGATTGTCGGAAGAAAGTATATGTTTGGCGTATTGCTGGCAACGGGTCTTTTGATCAATAACCCAATCTATGGTATCGGTGTTGTTATTGCCGTCATCATTCGCAAAATTATTGGTGATGAATTTATGAATTGCCGTGATGCCGGACTGATTGCCGGGGATGGATTATTCAGCTTTTTCTCAAGTCTGATCAAGATGTTTGTGTAACAGATACAGATGTATCAGGGAGAAAGCAAGAAAGAGAGAGTAGGAGAATTATGGCTCAGATAGAAAAAGTAATTTCGTATTTTAAGAAGATCTGTTCCATTCCAAGGGCATCAGGAGATGAAAAAGCAGTCAGTGAGTATATTACAAGATTTGCCAGGGAAAGAGGACTTTCTGTGACGCGGGATCAAGATTATAATCTGATTATTCGGAAACCGGCAAAGGTTTCTGATGCGGGCGAACCAGTGATTCTTCAGGGGCATCTTGATATGGTCTATGTAAAAGAAAGCAGCAGTGGCCATATATATGAAGACGGAATTGAAGTAAAAGAAAATGAAGAGTATTATTTTGCCGATGGGACATCGCTTGGAGCTGACAATGGAATTGCGATTGCATATTGTCTGGCGATTCTTGACAGTGATGATTTAGAACATCCTGACTTGGAGATTGTATTTACCGTAAAAGAAGAAGTAGGATTGGTCGGGGCGGATATGATCGATATTGCTTCTTTAAAGGGAACTAGATTCATCAATCTGGATTCTGAGGAAGAGGGAGTTTTTTATACGAGCTGTGCCGGAGGGCTGCGCTGCAGAATGATATGGAACATTGAGACAGAGAGCCTGGAAGATGAAAGAATTCCTCTGAAAGTAATATTCAGAGGTCTGGCGGGAGGGCATTCAGGCATCAACATCGGAATGGGGCTTGGAAATGCTATTGCGCTTCTGGGAAGACTTCTCTGGTTATTAAAAGAACTTCCGGTTCGCATCAGTGCATTAGATGCACCAGGTAAGGCAAATGCAATCGCGAATCATGCAAGTGTTTGTCTCTATGTAAAACCAAAAGAGCTGGAAGCAGTGAAAACAAAACTGAGAGAGATAGAAAAAATATTTCAGGAAGAGCTGCAATATACAGATTCGGTTCATTTTGAACTTTTGGAAGAGAAAGCGACAGCGGGGGCAAAAGTATATACGGAAAAATATCAGACAGATCTATATAATGCCTTGATGCTTCTTCCGTATGGTGTGTCAGGATATTCCTTTGCAATAGAGGGACTGATTGAGACTTCCATGAATCTCGGTTCACTGACCTTTAAAGATGGGAAATTAACTCTGCTGATGTCTGTCAGAAGCTCCGTGGCGTCACAGAAATATATGCTCAGGGATAAGATACAGATTATTGCGAATGATTATTGTGACAACTGTATTTTTGAAAGCGATTATCCTGGCTGGCAATATCGTAAAGAGTCGCCGCTTCGTGACACTGCAATGGTATTATATGAAAAATTGTTTCAGAAGAAGGCGGAAGTGGCGGCAATTCATGCAGGCCTGGAGTGTGGATACTGGGATGCAAAAAAACCGGGAATGGATATTATTTCAATCGGTCCAGATTTGTTTGATGTACATTCCGTAAACGAAAAGGTTTCAAAAGAATCCGTCTCCCGCATGTGGGTGTATCTGACAGAGCTTCTAAAAACGTTGTCAAAGTAAGGCTAATCAATTAAAAATCAAAACTCTGCAGTTGGAAGCGGCTATAAAGCCAGACTTCTGTCTGCAGAGTTTTTGCATTATTATGTGGGTTATTCAGTTTCGCCTGCTGCGTCAGAATCGGCATCGCCGTCATGCCCGTTTTGCAATGGGTCATCAGAATCATTCGCGTCGAGCCCGGCGTCGCCGTCATGCCCGTTTTGCAGCGGATCTTCGCTGTCTTCGCCAAGGGAATTCTCCGGGTCATCAGAACCAACAGGCTCCTCCGAATTATCATTGCCCTGGGGTGTCAGAGTATCCTCCGAAGCAGTTCCGTCTGCATTGTCTTCCAAAGCCGGATCTTCTGTCTGCTCATCGGAGGCATCGGCTGTCTTGTTTCCTCCGAAGATACCTTTAAAGAAATTGGAAATCTTATCAAAGAAGCCTTCGCCTTCGTCAGAGCTTACACTGTCTTTGTTTACTTTGTCTTTTATACCGTCTAAGGTGCTGTCGATGATTGCATTGTCACCGAGAATCTGGTCGTTCGTGCTGTTGATGATACCGCCTTTGTCATCTCCGCCGCCGAAAAATCCGGTAAATGTATTGACAAGCTTAGAAAAGAAGCCTTCCTCTTTGCCTTCTAAATTCTCCAACGTTTTCTGCAGTGCCTTGACATCGTAGTCGTACTGGGCAATATTCTGCATAAGAGAGACAATCTGGGCAATCTGTTCATCGGTAAGTTCAACACCGGCTTTTTTTGCGTTATCTTTTACGGTATCCTCGATTTTACCTTCGTCGGTGAGGTTTTCTTCGATTACTTCCTGTTTTACCTGATTCATAAGGTCGGACGCCTGCTGCTGTCCGATGTCGTCAGCTAGTTCGCCTGTGGTGACAAGTTCTTCGGTAGCGGCTGCTTTTTGTTCTTCGCTTAGTTCTTCGCCGCTGGCAGACTCATAAGCCATCATGATTCCGGTCAGGGCGCCGGTTCCGGACACCTCGATAGGGGAAGCTGCAACAACGTTGCAGTTTTCTACGCCGGAGGTGAGAAGGGTGCTGGCAATCATGGAGCTTGTCACAAACGTAAGGTTCGCGACTTTAACCTGAATCCCGCCTTTTTGTGTCGGCTCAACATAAGAACAGCTATAGGTCTTTTTGCCAATCTGAGCTTCAGTGGCAATACCTTCCATATATTTGCGTTCATCCTGATTGGTTACTTCAATCGTGTCAACTTCGTCCGCAGTGGTCCCGAAGTATTCATACATCGAAGACTTCTGTTCATCGGACAGATTAGCGCCAAGTGTAACAACTTTAGCGCTGTCAGCCTTCGCAACCATCGGTACGCTGCCGCATATCAGTGCTGCCGCCATAAAGACAGGAAGGCTTTTCTTGATACAGCGCGAAGCGCGCTGCGGTACTTTTAATTGAAATTTTCTCATACTAAAAACTCCCCTTTATTAATTCTTATTATTTATAAACCTCATTCATAATATAGCACAGGCATTCCGGTTTGAAAAGAAAAACCGTCTTAACAATTTCTGAATATTTTTTGTATATGCTTCTCAAGGGTCGTATCTTCCATCACGCCGTGTAGCTCTCCGAGGAGTCTGCCGTTTTGGAAAAAGGCAAATGTAGGAACGATAGACGTTGCGTTGTATCTGTCGGCAAGCCCTGCTGATTCGTCTACTTCAACCTCGCAAAACAGAACACGGTTTTTGTAGGAAGGCTCCATGTCTTCTACAAGCGGCTTCATCATGGCGCATTTGCCGCACCACGCGGCGTAAAACATGACGACGACAGGTAAAGAACTTTTATTTATTTCCATAGAAAAATTTTTTGCTGTAAGATGCAGCATGTATCTCAACCTTTCTTATTTGTTCCGGAAGTTTATATTAGAATTCAATATTTCGCAAACTTCCCGGAGAGAACTGCAGACACAGCAGAACCTGTGGTTCCGGTGTTTTTTTAAATAGGCAGATTTATAGCATCTGTAGCGCCATCTTTTCATGAATCCCAGTTTCATAAATACCTCCGGAAATCTTTATTCTTTACTATTATATGCATATATGCCGGTCAGATTTACGTCCTGCAATCAATTTGCAGATGGGATTGCCGAGAGAGGAGAATTTTTCTTCATATTCGGTCATGACATTGCCCTCATTCATCAAGCCGTCATGATGCAGGTCATAAGTGCAGGCCGTAAGCTCCCAAAGGTCGGAGGTTTCTAGCTGCTCAACAGAAAAGTCAAAAAGTCCCCGGTTATCTGTCTTGAATTCCACTTGGCCGCCGGATGCGAGCACGCGGTCATAGCGGGAGAAATATTCTTTTGAAGTGAGGCGTCTTCTGGCGTGGCGTGCTTTGGGCCACGGATCGGAAAAATTAAGATAGATGCGCCTGACTTCTCCGGGTGAGAAGATATCCGTAAGTGTAGTGGCGTCTATGCATAGAAAACGCAGATTTCTTGCATCAAGGGGTGCTTCTAACTTTTCCACGGCTCTTAAAAGGACGCTGGAATAGCGCTCGATGCCGATGTAATTGACCTGGGGATTCTGCGCGGCAAGGGTCAGCAGGAATTGTCCCTTCCCCATGCCAATCTCAATGTGAATGGGATGCTCGTTTTGGAAAATATCTGTATTCCATTTTCCGCGGCAGGCAACTGGTTCTTTTACGACAAGAGGACAGGCGTCTAAGACTGCGTCAGCCCTTGGAATATTTCTCAGTCTCATATTAAAGCGCTCCTTTTCTTTAAAATATAGAACCACTATAAGCATTTCGGGTACAAGTTTAACTTGTTTGGCGGGAGATGTCAAACGAAAAAACTTAAGTGTTTTGTTGACAGATTAAGCAATAAATGATACAGTGTAAGCCAGTTAGCTTACAGACTTACAAAGCGCAGTGAGGTGATAATATGGAAAAGCAGATGCATGCTCAGGACGGTTACGGGATTTACCTTGCCAGTTTAATAAAAGAACGTGGGTTTTCACAATCTGAATTTGCAAAACTTATTAATGTTTCCAGAACATATCTTTATGATTTGTTTAACGGCAGAGTAAAGCCGCCAGCACCGGAGATGCAGGAGAAGATTATTTCTGTTTTGGGATTGTCCGGAAATGGAAAAGAAGAATTTTATAACAGGACAGCAGCAGGCAGAGGGGAGATTCCCAAAGATATTTTTGAATATCTTTTTAATAACGAAAGTGAAATATCAATGCTCAGAGAAAGGATGCAAACGTATAATGTTTAATGAAACAAAGACTTCTACTATTTTCAGAGAACGATTAAGAACATTGGATTATTATGATGACGCGGATATTATAATCGAAGAACAAAAAAGTGATAACGCCAAAATTGATAAATTATTAAAAAATGCATCAAAACGGGGGAATAAGAACGGACGCCCGGATTTTATAATATATTCCAGGAAGTATCCGGAATTCGTCATAGTTGTTGAAGCAAAAGCTGACATAAATAAACATATTAGTGAAACAAAGGACAATTATGCAGACTATGCTGTAGACGGCTCTTTGCTGTATGCTTCTTTTCTGGCGAAAGAATTTGATGTGTTAGCTATAGGGATCAGCGGGGAGGAAGATAACAGATTGCGGATAAATCACTATCTGCAGTTGAAAGAGGACAAGGTGGCTTATCCGATTTTTGACGATAAGATATTAACTATTGACGAGTATTTTGAAGGAATAAAACAGAGCAATTATAAATTTAATCAAGACTATGCAAAGCTTATTGCTTATACGAAGACCCTGAATGAAACTTTACATGCAAAAAAAATTAAGGAATCACAGAGAGCTTTACTGATCAGCGGCATCCTTATTGCGCTTAAGGATCATGCATTTAAGGCAGGATACAAAAAGCACGAAAGGGTTGGGCAGCTTGTGAGCGCTTTGTATACTGCTATTGATGGTCAATTATCGACGGGAGACATTCCGCAAAGAAAAATTGATGTATTAACACATGCGTTTACATTTATTAAAACAAATCCGACATTGACAGATAAGAAAGACGGGAAAAAATTTCTTGAGGATTTAATTGATGAAATTGATGACGAAATTAACGGATTTATGATAACGCATAAATATGTTGATACGGTCAGTCAATTTTATATAGAATTTTTACGTTATGCCAATAATGATAAGGGACTGGGTATTGTCCTGACTCCGCCGCATATTACGGAGTTGTTTGCGGAATTAGCCGAGGTAGATAAAAATAGTGTTATTCTTGATAATTGCTGCGGTACCGGCGGATTTCTTATCAGTGCTATGAAAAGAATGCTAATTGATGCCAAGGGTGATAAAAAGAAGGAAAAGGATATTAAAAGCGAACAACTTATTGGTATAGAGTTTCAAGATGATATATACACTCTGCTTATTTCCAATATGTTTATTCATCGGGACGGAAGAACGAATATTTATTGGGGTGATTGTTTCGAGGAAATAAATGATGTTATAGAAAGATTTAAGCCTACGGTTGGATTACTTAATCCGCCATACAAAACAAAAGCTTCAGATATAGAGGAATTTGAGTTTATATTGAATAATCTGAGCGCTTTGGAATCAGGCGGTACTTGTATTGCAATCATTCCGCTCAGCTGCGTGATTGAAAAAACCGTTATTGCTGAAAATTTAAAAAATAGAATTTTGGAAAAACATACTTTGGAAGCCGTTTTATCAATGCCTGAAGAATTATTCCATAATTCTAAAGTGAATACGGTTACCTGCGCGGTTATCATCACAGCACAAAAGCCGCACCCTAAAGGTAAAAAAACATGGTTTGCATATTGCAGGGATGATGGATTTATCAAAATGAAGAATAAAGGCCGTATTGATGCAAAACATACATGGGACGATATAAAAGAAAGCTGGGTTACTGCGTTTAGGAATCGTGAAGTTATAGATGGATTCAGTTTAATGCGAGAAGTTACTGCAAAAGATGAGTGGTGTGTTGAGGCGTACATGGAAACGGACTACAGCAAAATTACTTTTGATGATTTCGAAAATACCGTTAAAAAATATCTGATGTTTAATATGATGGATATGTCGGGGGCTGCGGAAGGGGATGAAGATAATGGGAGTGAAAACATGTAAAGTTAGTACATTATTTGATGTTCAATATGGTAACTCTTTCGAACTGATCTATTTGAATAAAAATATAAATGGGATTAATTTTATATCCAGAACTGCAAAAAGGAACGGAGTATCTGCAAGAGTAGAAAGGACGCCTCTGGCAGAACCATTCCCGGCAGGGCTAATTACGGTTGCTGTTGGAGGAAGCGTACTGGAAACATTTTTACAGATAAGTCCGTTTTATACAGGTTTTCATGTTATGGTGTTAACTCCTCGCGTGAAGATGAGTAATGCTGTGAAACTGTATTATTGCCATTGCATACGGCAGAATCGATATAAATATAGCTATGGAAGACAGGCAAATTCTTCTTTATCTGATTTAAAAATACCTGTATTAGACTGCGTTCCGGATTTTGTACATAATTTTTCTATGAAAACATATGGTGAAAATTTGCTTATGCAAGTGGATTTTCCAACGACAGATACGAAATATGTATGGGAAGATAAAACAGTTCCGCTTAAATCAATATTTCATGTTATTAATGGTCTGGCTTCGTCACAGGTAATTAGAAGTGAAATCAAGAAAAATATAAACTGGATACCATATATCAGGCCATCCTACAGACAAGAGACAAGCATTGGTGCGTATGTGAATAAGAATGCTGTACCGGGTGAAAAGATATTTCCTGTGAATACATTGTATGTTTCGACAAACGGGCAAGGCAGTCATACATTTTCGTATGTGTCAACATTTGAATTTGTTCCCAACAGTGATGTATCGGCTTTAATACCAAAGCGTAGTATGAGTTTACAGGAGAAATTATTTTACGCTCATTGTATTACCAATAATCGTTATAAATTTTCTTATGGAAGAAAACCCAAAGGGGAAAGGTTGAAATCTATAATGCTTCCGAAGCATCCGCCGGATTATGTGCTGAATTATAATATTGACAATATATTTCAAAGCTTTAGTGGTGTCTTAGAAAAATTATAATTTCATGTCTATAAAACCATGTAAAATTGCACAAAAAAAATAAAAAATTTATTAAATTTAACTATGGAAATTTGCAAAAAAAAGTGTATTATTGATAGCGTAGGTTTTACTATATTGTACAGAAGGTGGATGGGGGTGTCATATGGACTCAATTATTAAAAGACTTGCAGAAATTGAAGAGACAGCGGAGGCAATCGTTGAAAATGCCGAGAAGCAGAAATTCGAGGAAGAACGAAAGATTCAGGCACAGCGAGACGAATTTGACCGGAAGCTGAATGAAGAAGTGAACGAACAGCTTGAGACCATCCGGGCAGAGGGTAGTAAGAAGATGGAACAGGTGCTTGAAGAAGAACGTCGGAAACACAGGGATACGATTGACAATCTGGAAGCAGAGTTTGCACAGCACCATACAGAATATGCAAAAGAAATTTTGAAGCAGATATTAGAGGTGTAGGCTTATGGGGAATCTTAGGACGTACAGCGGCATTACGACGAAGATACGCGCCATGCAGGCGAAGCTTCTGACGAATGTGGATTTTGAAAGTATCGCGAATCTCAGGGCTGTTCCGGAAGTGATAGAGTTCCTGAAGGAGAAGCCGGCGTACACAAAATATATCAATCGGATGGACGCAGCACTTTACCACAGAGGAAATGTGGAAAAGGTTCTGACGCAGTCATTTTACGACGATTATATGAAGATTTTCCGGTTTGTGGGCATGGAGCAGAAGAAATTTTTAAAGACATACTGGAAGAGATATGAAATCGACCTGATTAACTATTGTCTCAGGATCGTGTTTAACCACTATGAAATCCCGTTCGACATTGACTATAAAAAAGAGGTGTTTGATAAATATTCTCAGTTGTCCGTCAGTAAGCTTGTGCAGTCGAAGAACGTCGAGGAATTAATTGATAATCTTAAAGGCACAGAGTATTACTCGCCGCTCCAGACATTGAGGGAATCGGGCGCCGCAACCTTGTTTGACTACGACCTTACACTGGAGCTTTACTATTTTTCTATGATGTGGCGTGATGAAAAACGGCTTCTCAAGGGGAAGGAACGGGAGCTTTTTATCAGGGATTACGGTATACGTATCGACCTGACGAATCTGCAATGGATTTACCGGGCGAAAAAGTATTATAATATGCTGCCGACGGATATCTACGCGATGATGATTCCGATTCAGTACCGGTTCAGCAAGGAGGAGTTCAAGGCGCTGGTGGAAGCTCCTTCAGTTGAGGAGTTCATAAAGCAGGTGGGACTTACAAGATACGGAAAAAAGCTTTCATTTGACGAGGGACGTATGCTGGAACGCCAGTGCAGGAATATTCTGGAGGCGGCTTACCTGGCAGACAGGAGGCGCAACCCGTATTCAGTTGCCACCATTAACGCATATCTGTTTTTAAAAGAAGGAGAAATCCGAAAAATAATAAGTGCGCTTGAATGTATTCGCTACGGCTTATCTTCAAGAGATATATCAGGATACTTAGGAGGTGTGACTCAATGATTGTAAAGATGAAGTTTCTCAGCATCAGCGGTCCGAGGACAGACATTGACCGTGTGTGCGATGTGTATTTGTCAAAATACGCAATGCAGCTCGAAAATGCGATTACAGAGCTTCGGACAACAGACAATCTTCTTCCGTTTGTCGAGGTGAATCCATATAAAGAGCCGCTGGCAAGAACGGAGCAGTTCGTATCGCTGCTGGAGGGAAAGGACTACGAGGTAGACCGCACGCTCTCAACAGAGGATATGTTTTCACTTGTCCGTGAAATCAACAGCAGCTATGTGGATTTGCAGGAGAAAAAAGAGCTGTTAAAGAAGAAAAATGACCTGCTGACAGAGAAGTTCAGCATACTGGAGCCGTTTAGTTCCATGGAGGTAGAGCTTGAGAAAGTGCTGCATTACAAATTCATGCAGGTACGGTTCGGCCGGATGGCAGTTGATTACTACCAGAGGCTTGGGAAATATCTGTATGATGATTTGGATGCGGTCTTTATCGAGGCTGCGCAGAACGAAAACTATGTATACGGCTGTTATTTTGCGGCCAATGCGGATGTGGGAAAGGCGGATGCGATTTTCCGTTCCCTGCATTTTGAGCGGATTCGTATCCCGATGGAATACATCGGTACGCCGGAGGAAGCATGCACGAGTCTCCAGAATGATATAAAAGAGACGACAAGAAAGATCGACGAAGTTAAAGACGAGATAAAGAAGCTCGTTGCCGGTCATGCGCCGCAGCTTTTAGGGACGCAGAAGCGTTTGCAGGAGCTTTCTAATAACTTCGACGTCCGAAGGTCGGCCGCCAGAGTAAGCGGAGATGAGCAGGAAGATAACTATGTTCTCTGCGGATGGATGAGCGAGGAGAATGTTGAGAAGCTTCTGAAAGAGACGAAGGATGATAACCGGGTGTTCATCGTAGTGGAAGAGGACAGGGAGAAATTCTTCGGCGATCCGCCTACAGAGCTTAAGAATCCGAAGCTTTTCAAGCCGTTTGAGATGTTTATCCGGATGTACGGACTGCCCTCTCACGATGAGATGGACCCGACAGTTTTTGTGGCGCTGACTTACACCTTCATCTTCGGGGCGATGTTCGGAGATGTGGGGCAGGGACTTTGCCTGTTTGCAGGAGGAGGCTTATTGTATATCACGAAGAAGATGAACCTTGCGGGGATTATATCCGTTGCCGGATTGTTTTCTGCATTTTTCGGATTTATGTTCGGGAGTATCTTCGGGTTTGAGGATATCATAGAGGCCCGGTGGCTCAGGCCGACGGAAGCGATGACAGATCTTCCGTTTATCGGGCAGCTTAACACCGTGTTTGTCATCGCAATTGCATTTGGGATGGCTTTGAATATATTGGTAATGATTTTCCAGATTATCAATGCAGTGCGGGCGCATGATACCGGAAATATATGGTTTTCCCACAATGGTGTGGCGGGACTTGTGTTCTACGGATTTTTGATTGCCACGATTGTATTGTATATGACAGGGCATAAGACTCCGGGAAATGCTCTGCTGGCGTTGTTCCTCGGCGTGCCGGTGCTTTTGTTCCTGTTTAAAGAGCCGCTTACCAATCTGGTAGAGAAAAAGCATAAGAAGATGGAGGGAAGCAAGGGAATGTTCTTGATTCAGGGATTCTTCGAACTGTTTGAGACGATGCTGAGTTATTTTTCCAACACGATCTCCTATGTGCGTATCGGCGCGTTTGCAGTCAGCCACGCAGCCATGATGGAGGTAGTGCTGATGCTGTCGGGAGTGACGGCAGGCCATACGAACTGGGCCGGAGTTATTATCGGGAATATTATTGTATGCGCACTGGAAGGGTTGGTTGTCGGGATACAGGTATTAAGGCTTGAGTATTATGAGCTGTTCAGCCGATTTTACAGCGGCTCCGGACGGGAGTTCAAGCCATTCAATAATCAGGGTAAAGAGTAGAATATAAAAAGGACGTAAGAGTTAAATATAAGGAGGATTAAAATCATGACACTGACAGTAAAATTATTATTAATCGCAGCTTTAATACTTAGCATTATCATTCCGTTCGGCTATTTCCTGATCGGAGAAAAGAACAAAAAACGTTATAAAAAAACACTGGCAACGAATGTATTCTTCTTCTTTGGAGCATTTCTTGTGGCGGGAATCATGTTATTTGCAGGAGCACCGGTACAGGCGGCAGAGGCGGCAGGCGCAGCGGGAAGCGCGACTGGTTTCGGTTATCTGGCGGCAGCTCTTTCTACCGGGCTTTCCTGTGTGGGCGGCGGTATCGCCGTAGCAAGTGCGGCAAGTGCAGCTCTTGGCGCTATCAGCGAAGATCCAAGTGCTCTTGGTAAATCTCTGATCTTTGTAGGTCTTGCGGAAGGTGTGTGTCTTTACGGATTGATTATTTCTTTCATGATTATAGGTAGGTTGTAGGATGAAGATGTATCTGATTAGTGATAATGTCGATACACTTACCGGTATGCGCCTTGCGGGAGTTGACGGCGTGGTGGTCCATGAGCGGGAGGAGCTTCGGAAAGAGTTAGAGACGGCCATGGATGATAAAAATGTGGGAATCATCCTTCTGACAGAGAAGTTCGGAAGGGAGTTCCCGGATCTTTTAAATGAGATCAAGCTTGAGCGTACGTTCCCGCTCCTGATTGAAATCCCGGACAGACACGGTACCGGCCGTAAAAAAGATTTTATCACGTCTTATGTAAATGAAGCTATCGGATTAAAACTGTAAAAAGAAGGTGACACGCATGAATATAGAAGACAAAATTGCGCGTCTGCAGTCGTCTGCCATGACAGAAGCCAGGGCGCAGGGCAATACGATTATCTGGCAGCACAAAAAAGCTCTGATGACCATCTATGAGCAGCATGAAACAGAGGCCAGAAGACAAGCGGAGAACAGAATCAAAGCAGAGCAGACGAACATCAGACACCAGCTTAATATGTCAGCCTCCAAAGCGCAGCTTGACATGAAGCAGGAATACGGGAAGACGCAAAAGAGGCTGAAAAAACAATTATTCCGCGAAGTGGAAGAGATTCTGCAGGATTATATGAAGACAGAGGAATATAAGCGCCTTCTCATAAAATATATTGAAAATGCCGCAAAGTTTGCAAATGGCGCTGCCATGACCATATACATTAACCCGACGGATGAAGACAAGAAGGAATATTTAGAAGAACATACAGGGGTTACGGTTACGGTGAGCAAGGAAGACTTTATCGGCGGAATCCGCACAGTAGTCCATGAACGGAATATCTTGATCGATCACGCCTTTAAGGGCGCTATTGAGCGGGAATACCAGAAGTTTGTATTCGGAGGAGGTACGGGAATTGGATAGCAGGAAAATTGAAGCAATTTACGGCATTAACGGTCCCGTTATCTATCTGAAAGGGAAGACCGGATTTAAGATGTCAGAGATGGTTCATGTAGGAAAGGAAAAACTGGTCGGGGAGGTTATCTCTCTTGACAAAGATGTGACGACGATTCAGGTCTATGAGGAGACTTCGGGGCTTAAACCGGGAGAGGAGGTTGAGGCGACGGGGGACGCGGTATCTGTTACGCTGGCTCCCGGGATACTCAACAATATTTTCGACGGAATTGAGCGCCCTTTGGAAAAGATTGGTGAGAGCGGCGGCGCATTTATCACCAGAGGTGTCAGCGTGGACTCCCTGGATACATCTAAGCTCTGGGATACACATATGACGGTGGCTGAGGGAGAATTCTTACACGGCGGGACGATATTCGCCGAGGTGCCTGAGACACGTGCGATTGTCCACAAATGTATGATTCCACCTCAGGTGGAGGGAATGGTTGTGGAAGTAAAGCCTGACGGGCAGTATACGATTAATGACACGCTGCTCGTGCTGGAGCTTCCGGACGGAACAAGAAAAGAGATTACTATGACCCAGCACTGGCCGATTCGGGTGCCAAGGCCGGTGCATAAAAGATATCCGGCCAGTGTTCCGCTGGTAACCGGGCAGCGTATTCTGGATACGATGTTTCCAATCGCCAAAGGCGGAACGGCAGCGATTCCGGGAGGATTCGGGACAGGAAAGACTATGACCCAGCATCAGATTGCCAAATGGTCGGATGCGGATATCATCATCTATATCGGATGCGGAGAGCGCGGAAATGAGATGACGCAGGTTCTTGAGGAGTTCGGTGAGCTGGTTGACCCGAAGTCCGGGAACCCGCTGATGGACCGGACGACGCTGATTGCCAACACATCCAATATGCCGGTGGCTGCCCGTGAGGCGTCAATCTACACCGGGCTTACTCTGGCAGAGTATTACCGGGACATGGGCTATGATGTGGCGATTATGGCAGATTCTACTTCCCGGTGGGCGGAGGCGCTGCGTGAGCTTTCCGGACGTCTGGAGGAGATGCCGGCAGAGGAAGGATTCCCTGCATATCTGGCATCGAGGCTTTCGGCGTTCTACGAGCGTGCAGGAATGATGCAGACATTAAACGGCGAGACGGGTTCTGTCTCCATTATCGGGGCGGTATCCCCCCAGGGCGGTGATTTCTCCGAGCCGGTCACACAGAATACAAAGAGGTTTGTCCGGTGCTTTTGGGGACTTGACAAGTCTCTGGCATATTCGAGGCATTTCCCGGCGATTCACTGGCTTACCAGCTACAGCGAGTATTTGAACGATTTGAGCGGATGGTACTCAGACAATGTATCACCGAAGTTCTTAGATTACCGGAATCGGATCATGTCCATCTTAAGCCAGGAGAGCAGCCTGATGGAAATCGTTAAGCTAATCGGTGCGGACGTGCTTCCGGACGACCAAAAGCTGACGCTTGAGATTGCGAAAGTAATCCGGCTTGGGTTCCTGCAGCAGAATGCCTTCCACAAAGATGATACATGTGTATCTATGGAAAAGCAGTTCAAGATGATGGACGTTATCCTCTATCTGTTCAAGACCTGCCGGAAGCTGATTGCTATGGGAATGCCTATGTCTGTGCTGAAATCCGAGGGAATCTTCGAGAAGGTGATTGCCATAAAGTATGATGTGCCAAATGACAACTTGCAGATGTTAGATATGTATAAGCTGCATATTGATTCATATTACAATAAGATTATCGACAAGAATGCGTAGGAGAGGAGTGTTAATATGGGAATAGAATATCTTGGACTCAGCAATATTAACGGGCCTCTTGTGGTGCTCGAGGGTGTGCAGGAAGCATTTTTCGATGAGATTGTTGAGTTTGTTGTTGATGGAAATATTAAGAAAATGGGCCGTATCGTGGAGCTGGACAATGAGCGGGCGGTCATTCAGGTATTCGAGGGGACGGACAATATGTCTCTCCAGAATACGCATACAAAGCTTACAGGGCATCCGATGGAAGTACCGGTATCGGCGGATATGCTGGGGCGTACATTTAACGGAGTGGGAGTTCCCATCGACGGGCTTGGCTCTGTGATGGCGGAGGAGCGCCGCAATGTAAACGGCCTTCCCCTCAATCCAGTGAAGAGGGAGTACCCAAGAAACTATATCCGTACCGGAATCTCAGCAATCGATGGCCTGACGACGCTGA
This sequence comes from Lachnospiraceae bacterium MD308, assembly GCA_000403475.2. Classification (GTDB taxonomy): domain Bacteria; phylum Bacillota; class Clostridia; order Lachnospirales; family Lachnospiraceae; genus MD308. The sequence continues at coordinate 1,782,247 of KE159795.1, read as the reverse complement.
TTCGCGGCCAGAAGCTCCCGATCTTTTCCGGAAATGGTCTGCCTCACGATCAGCTTGCGGCACAGATTGTAAAGCAGGCGTCTCTGGGCGATGATTCACAGGAGGAATTCGCTATCGTGTTCGGAGCTATGGGCGTTAAGCACGATGTTGCGGAGTTCTTCCGTAAGACCTTTGAGGAGAGCGGGGTTTCCGACCATGTATGTATGTTCCTTAATCTGGCGAATGATCCGGTGGTAGAACGTCTGATCACGCCGAAAGTTGCCCTGACGGTTGCAGAATATCTTGCATTCGAATGTAACATGCATATTCTCGTTATACTGACAGATATGACCTCTTTTGCAGAGGCCATGCGTGAAGTGTCGTCCTCACGAGGAGAGATTCCTTCAAGAAAAGGTTATCCGGGATATCTGTACAGTGAGCTTGCGACGATTTATGAGCGTGCGGGAATCGTGGAAGACTCTCTCGGCTCCGTGACGCAGCTCCCAATCCTTACGATGCCCAATGACGACATCACCCACCCCATCCCAGATTTGACCGGGTATATCACAGAAGGGCAGATCGTACTGGACAGAAACCTTCATGGGCAGTCTGTCTATCCGCCCATCAGTATCCTGCCGTCACTTTCACGTCTGATGAAGGACGGAATCGGAGCGGGATACACAAGAGAGGATCATCAGAGCCTCGCAAACCAGCTTTTCTCCGCTTATGCAAAAGTAGGAGAAGCAAGAAATCTTGCATCCGTTATCGGCGAAGATGAATTGGCGCCGTTAGATAAAAAATACCTGCAGTTCGGTTTAGAATTCGAGAAACGCTATATCGGCCAGGGCCCGACGGAAAACAGGACCATAGAGCAGACGTTGAATCTCGGCTGGGAACTTCTACACCTCCTTCCCAGAGAAGAACTCGACAGAATCGACACAAAACTGCTCGATATATACTATCCAAGTGAAGAACCGCTGGGCGCAGCGATGTTCGAATAAACGCCTGCGTTTATTCGAACACCGATATGACCAGCTTCGACGAGACTGAGCGGCGGAGCCGCGAGGTCACGGCGGAAGAGCCGAAGGCTCGAAGGTTCGAAACGGAAGAGAGCCGATATGACCAGCTTCGACGAGACTGAGCGGCGGAGCCGCGAGGTCACGGCGGAAGAGCCGAAGGCTCGAAGGTTCGAAACGGAAGAGAGCCGATATGACCAGCTTCGACGAGACTGAGCGGCGAAGCCGGGAGGTCACGTCGAGAGAGCCGAAGGCTCGAAGGTTCGAAACGGAAGAGAGCCGATATGACCAGCTTCGACGAGACTGAGCGGCGAAGCCGGGAGGTCACGTCGAGAGAGCCGAAGGCTCGAAGGTTCGAAACGGAAGAGAGCCGATATGACCAGCTTCGACGAGACTGAGCGGCGAAGCCGGGAGGTCACGGCGGAAGAGCCGGAGGCTCGAAGGTTCAAAGGGTGCAATAAAAGAAAGGAAGGTGTCGTATGGACCCGCGGGAGTTCCCAACAAAAGGCAATCTGATGCTTGCAAAAAACTCGCTGGTGCTTGCCCGTCAGGGATATGAACTGATGGATAAGAAGAGGAACATCCTTTTGAAAGAGCTGATGAGTCTGATCAGCGAAGCGAAAGACATACAGGAACAGATTGATACAACATTTACTCGTGCGTACACATGTCTGCAGCGTGCCAATATAGATATGGGGATCAGCAAGGTTCAGGAGCTGGCGTTTACGGTGCCGATCGAGGAATCCATCGTCATCCAGACGCGGAGTATCATGGGAACCGAGATACCTCATGTTAAGTATGATTCCAAGCAGAATAAGCTGACCTATTCCTTCGGGAGCACAGGGGAATCTATTGATATAGCAAGAGAGGCGTTCCGGGAGGTAAAGGAGCTTACGGTAAAGCTGTCTACAGTGGAAAATTCTGCTTACCGCCTTGCCGCCAATATCAAGAAGACGCAGAAACGGGCAAATGCCTTGAAAAATATTACAATCCCTATGTATACCAATCTGGTCTACACGATTAATAATGCGTTGGAAGAAAAAGAGCGCGAAGAGTTTACCAGGCTGAAGGTGATTAAGAAGATGCAGGGAAAATAAAGAGAAAGCTTGATTGATGAATTAATAATCATAAAAAGAAAAAGCGTGTGCTTTGCTGCACATGCTTTTTCTTTTTATTGTTCAGGAGTATTTTTTGCTGGCTTTTACTAATAACATCATTGGACGGCGTAATTCGTCTTTCATTCCCGGAATATTCATCATGTCTTCGGACGGTTTAGCTTCCTCCACCGCTTTGAGTTCAAAATCGTTATTCAATACCCTGGTTCAGACCATCTCTGCTGATGTTCCATAACTCTGCCAAGGACTGTCTGCTCGTCCGCAAGCGCCATTACTGCCATTTCCTAATGTCTTTGAGGACAATAACGTACAAGTCCTGCTCCTTGAGCTGGTCTGGAGAGCATACGTCCGGCCGTTCGCCTTGTAGTTCTATCCATTCGTTTCTCCTTTTCCGGAAGAAGCTGGTAAACTGCAAAGTGGTTCTGCTCTTTCCATTATACCTTCACAGCCGATGTTCTGCAAGCATTCTAAACGTATATTGTGTCTTAATACGTTTCCTCTGTACGCACTTTTACATGGATACCTTAAACCCCCTTGTAGTCATTCCATTTCCAAGTGCGATATTATTCGTATAAATTTGCCTGCACTTGTCCTCGTTCTGACGTAGGAAATTAGAAAAGCTGCGCTCCCCCATGTTGTGTGATAACAAGAATCTACTGCGGTGTACGCATTCATATCCATCCTGTTTTTTCGTTTCTGTTCGGATATGACTTAATTCCAGTCTGTCATGGTGTACATAATAATGTATCTCTTCCAGTATATCCCCTAATATTTACCGGTATATTTCAAGAACTGGCACAGTGTATGATCAATGGTCTTTTTCTATCCGCATAATTGATTCTTCCCATTTATAGGACGAGTCCAGAGGACGGGATTTCCTTTTCTGTGCATCAGATAATTATGTAACAGTAAGCTGATTATTCTAATGACAGTTTGTATAAAACAGTTCTATGGTGTTTTGGGGTATCATTAACAATAAAAATGCAAAAAGTATTTTTTAATAGTATAATATTGACAAAAACAACGATATATGATATACATTAAACATCAGATGTTTAACTATATATGGAAAATGACGAAAAACGTAAGGAGGAAAAAATATGGGATAAAAAGCAGCAGATTTTTTGAAAATATATATAAGACAGGAGGAGAAAATGATTTTAGATTATTCTTACATTGATAAAGCGTTTATTAATGGGCGAATTATTACAGTAAACGCTCAAGATGACATCTGCGAGGCTGTTGGAATCAAGAAAAATAAAATTGTATTTGTTGGTACAAATGAAGAAATCAAAAGCTTGATAGATGAGAACACGGAGATTTTAGATTTAAAAGGCCGGGCCATGACTCCGGGATTCATTGATAGTCATTATCATCCCATTTTATCCGGTTTTATGAATGGAGCGATTATCGATGCCACATATCCAAAATGTAAAAGTATTGAAGATATAAAAGCATTAGTGCGAGAGAGAGCAAAAGCGACTCCGAAAGGCAATTGGATTAAACTGTGGGGATATGACAATAATAAGCTGAGGGAAAAACGCCATGTTACATTGGAAGATCTGGATGATGCGGCTCCGGAGCATCCTGTGCAGTGTATGCGAACATGCGGGCATGTGTGCATATATAATACGCTGGGATTAGCAGCTGGAGATATTAAAACTCCGGAAGACATCAAAAGATTTGGCGAGGGAGAGATAGAGGTTATCGACGGGAAATTTACTGGACTGACAAGAGATTTGAGCGCATTTTATTTGTGGAGTAAGGTAAAATATACGGACGAAGAACTTAGAGATGCAATTGAACGCGCGAATAAAGCATGTTTAGAAGGCGGAATCACTTCTGTACATGATTGCGGCGAATGTGATGCACCGGCATACAGTATGATGTTTAAGGCGGCCGCAAATGGATGGTTTAAACCAAGACAGTTTATGATGCTTCACAGTATTTTCGGAAAACCTTTTTCAAAAGAAGATAACGAGCACTTTTTGAATCTTGGATTTCATACCGGACTGGGGAATCAGCAGTTTAGAATCGGAAGTTGTAAATTTATGGTAGACGGCGGAAGCAGCGGTCCCACCATGGCAACCAGAGAACCCTACTCTCACAATCCTGACCTGCCAAGAATTCTATCATGGGAGCGGGAAGAGGTTGCAGGCTATATTGACTATATTAATAAACATGACTGTCAGGCTACGGCGCACGCAGAAGGTGATCTTGCAGTTGAATTTATGGTAGAGGGATATGAGAAAGCATTGAAAAATTACTACCGAAAACCAGAAGAACACAGACATAGAATCGAGCATTGCGTAATTGTGGATGATGATCTGATACAAAGGATGAAAGCGATGGGAATTATTCCTGTTGCCAATACTCATTTTATTCCGTTAAATGGCAGTGATTATCATCGTTATTTCGGAGAACGCATTAACTATTTATTCGCATTGAGAAGCTTTATAGATGCCGGTCTAAGGCCGGCGATCGGATGTGATGCTCCGACAGCAGCGTGCGATGCAATAGCAGGATTGGACGGAGCTGTTAACCGTATAGACAGGGGGACTGGTGAAGTATGCGGACCGGGACAGAGAATTTCTATGTTGGAAGCCATTCGTTGTTATACGTTAAACGGTGCGTATGCCAGTTTTGAAGATGATATCAAAGGAAGCATTGAGATAGGAAAACTAGCTGATTTTACAGTGTTTTCAGATGATATTTTAGCAATTGATCCGGTAGATATCGTAAAAACAAAAGTTGATTACACTATTATTGACGGAGAGATTTATTATAAACGAGGTGAGAACTAATGGAAACTAAAAAAGAAAAGGAAGAGCTCAGTTATAAAGAAAAGTTTATTCAGATAAATAAAGAGGCTAAAGCAACCTGGATTGTGGGTGCAATCGCATTTATCGTCTGGCTGGCAGGAGGTTTTGGCGTATATTTATCAGTTGGAAACAGCTGGACAATATTAGGAATGCCCGCATGGTTTATTCTAGGGAGTTTTGGCTGTTGGTTTGCAGGAATTATAGGAGTTGTGTATTTGTTGAAATTTGTATTTAAAGATTTTGACTTGGAAAGTGATGAGGAGGATACAAATGAATGATTCAGTATTAAGACTGATTCCTGTAATTGTTTTCTTTGCAGGACTTATGGGAGTTGGAATATATGTACAGAGGCAATCTGCCGACGCTAAGGCGCAGAATTTTTCAAAGGAATACTTTATCGGCGGAAGAAGTCTGGGCGGTTTTGTATTAGCAATGACATTGGTAGCGACTTATGGCTCTGTCAGCTCTTTTTTGAGCGGAGCCGGAAAAGCCTGGGAGACAGGATTTGGATGGGTGTACTATGCTACTTCTAATGTTGTCGCAGCATTCCTGATCCTGGGAGTGTTTGGCAAGAAGATGGCGATTGTGGGGCGCAAGACAGATTCTGTAACCGTAATTGATGTATTAAGAGCAAGATATAGATCGAACGGTTTGTCTTATATTTGTGCAGCTACTATTTTGATATTTTTTACTACTCAGATGGTGAGCCAGTTTATTGGAGGCGCGCAGCTTTTTGCAGCATGCACAGGATTTGATTATACTATTGGCCTGCTGATTTTTGCAGCGGTAGTTGTAGTATATACGACTATTGGAGGATTTACAGCAGTTGCTATTACAGATACTGCCTGTGCCATTGTCATGGTTATAGGAACGATTCTTCTTGGAATTGCAGTAATTCAAAAAGGAGGAGACCTTGATGCTATTATGGAAAGCATCTCTTCTCAGTCTGTCCAGGCAGTAGCTTCGGGAGAAGGGATTGATCTTCTGGAGCCAAGGGCCAGCGGCCGAATCCCATTCCAGCTTTATCTGTCACAGTGGCTTTTGTGCGGATTTACCACAATTGGGCTTCCTCAGTCACAGGTAAGATGTCTGGGGTACAAGGATACTAAATCTGTACATAAAGCAATGATTTATGGAACAGTGGTTGTAGGAATTATGATGATAGGTATTCATCTCATTGGTATATGGTCCAGAGGACTCTTTACGACTGTCGACGGATCTACAGATACCGTTATTCCCGTTGTAGTTGTAAATTATATGTTTCCTATTCTTGGAGGCGTGGCGATTATAGGGCCTTTGGCGGCAGCTATGTCTACTGTATCTTCTCTGCTTATTGCAGGATCTTCTGCGATTGTAAAAGATATGTACTTGCATTATAAAGCAGAAAAAAGGGAAGAACCTAATCAGAAACTGGTAGCTAAGATTTCTTTTGCAGTAACGGCAGTTATGGGTATTTTAGCTGTTATTATTGCAGTTAATCCTCCGGATTTGATTGTATGGATTAATATGTTTGCTTTTGGTGGTTTGCAGACAGTGTTCTTCTGGACGATGCTTTTTGGGCTGTTTTGGAAGGCGGCTAACAAAGTGGGGGCAATAGCCAGTGTAATCGGCGGCTTAAGTTCTTATTGTATTACGATGGCGCTAGGTATTTCCATTGGATCTTTCCACAACATTATTATCGGATTAGCAGTTGCCCTTATCTGCTTCGTTATCGGAAATAAATTTGGGACTCCTATCGATGACAAAACAGGAAAGATTTTCTTCCCAGAGAAGTATTAGTCAGTCTGTGGAAGGATATATATAATGAAAAAAATAAGTTCTTTTTTGATCATATTAGCAGGTGTTTTTTGGGGAAGTCAGGGAATATTTGTGAATGGGCTGGGGGAAATTTTTTCGATTGTTGTTCTTAACGCAAAGATGCCGATGAAGAGAAAGACAGCGAAACCTGCAGTCCTTCGGTAAACTAAAAAATACATGCATCCGTTCGGCTTACGGATGCATGTATTTTTAATTTTGTAATTCATACCAGATGTCGACAGAATTTTTAATACAGTCTTTAATCTTATCATAATGTTTTCCCTGAATGATGTTATATATTTTTGTATGTGCCTCATACGCAAGTTCACCTTTTTGACGTGTATGTGTATGAGAAATGGAAGCTTTGAGAGAGTCGATAACAAAATAGTAGATTCGTGCTGCCAGAGGGTTACAGCAGGCTTCGCCTAAAATGAGGTGAAATTCCATATCTTTTTTAAAGATTGTGTCAGTATCAGCATTAGCGCTGATCAAAGCTTTCAGTTCTTCTAGATTTTTTTCGAGAGCTCGTCTTTGACATTCATTTTCATCAAAGTGATCAATAACAAGTTCAACAATATCGGTTTCAAATATTTGCCGAAATTCATAAAGATTGTTTACATCGGGGTTAGTAACAAAATACGTAAAAAGAAGAGAGTCTAGCAAATTGCTGTCAGGTGTTTCGCTGACATAGGTACCGTTGCCGACTCGGATATCGACTAACCCAAATGCAGACAAAATTTTCATTGCTTCCCGGACGGAGCCGCGGCTTACATTGAGTCCTTCCGAAATTTCTAATTCGTTGGGAAGCTTATCACCCGGAAGAAGTTTTCTGTCTATTAACAGCTGTTTAATACTATTTACAACAATATCAACAGCGGATTCTCTTTTTGCTGCTTGAAATAAATTATTCATATACTTCTCTATCCTTTCAATATAGCTATAAAAGAGTATAAAACACCTAGCCTATATTTTGTTAATATTATAGCGGGAAAAATATAAAACGTCAAACGATTAATAGATATTTTTTGAAATCTATTGACTTTTTAGCTCAAATATAGTATACATTAAACATCGGATGTTTAATGTATATAGTTTTATCTGAATAAATAAAAAGGAGGAGTTCATATGAACGCAGCAGAATTAAAAAAGATTGCCAACGATCTGCGCCTAACCGCCGTAGAAATGGTTTATAAAGGAAAAGACGGGCATCCGGGGCCGGCATTATCCATTGCTGATATTGTGTCTGTATTATATTTTGATGAAATGAGAGTTGATTCCAGTAACCCTGATTGGGAGGACAGAGACAGATTCATTTTGTCAAAGGGACATGCCTGCCCTATTTATTATGCGGCACTTTCAAAAAAGGAGTATTTCGGAGAAGAAGTTGAAGATTTTCAGCTTCGTGCGTTGGGAAGTAACTTCCAGGGACACCCTGTTATGAATAAAATAAAAGGTGTTGATATGACATCAGGATCTTTGGGAAATGGAATATCTATTGGTTCCGGAATGGCTATAGCAGGCAAATATCTTGGAAAAGACTACAATGTATTTGTTATTGCTGGAGATGGAGAGCTTCAAGAAGGTGTGTGCTGGGAAGGAATCAATTCCGCAGCTGGACATCATCTGGACAATTTGATCGTATTTGTAGATAAGAATGGATGGCAGAGCGGCGGCAGTATCGAAGAGACAATCGGGGCTAATAATATTAAAGATCGGTTTGAGGCGTTTGGCTGGGACGCGCAGGAAATTGACGGGCACAATATTGAGGAGATTCAAAAAGCGATATCAAATGCTAAGAATGCAAAGGGAAAACCCAGTGTAATTGTTTGTGATTGTATCAAGGGAAAGGGAGTGCCTTATATGGAGAACAATAATGCATGGCATAAGGGAGTTCCCACACAGGAACAATATGAAGAGGCAAGAAAGGTATTAGGAGGTGCGTTATAGTGGCAGGATTTAAAGGAACAAGAGAAGCGTTTGCACAGGCGCTTTTAGATATAGCTGAAGAAAATGACAAAATTATGTTTGTATCACCAGACTCGCTGAAAGCAATGCGCGCGACAAAATTTGCCGAGGTTCATCCCGATCAGTATGTAGAGGTAGGAATTTCAGAACAGAACGCGGTTGATACTGCAGCGGGCTTGGCAGCAGCAGGATTAACGCCGTTTGTAGGTACTTATGCAGGATTTCTTACTATGCGTGCCTGTGAACAAATGAGAACATTCGTGGCATATCCTGATTTGAATGTAAAGTTTGTAGGAATCAATTCAGGAATTCTTGGAGGAGAAAGAGAGGGCGTTACTCATCAGTTTTATGAGGATCTTGGTATTCTCTCCAACATTCCTAATTATACTATTTTTACTCCGGCGGATGCAGCGCAGACTTATCATGCAGTAAAGCTGGCGGCAGAAATTAACGGTCCAGTATATGTGCGTGCAGGAAGTGGAAGAGAAACTGATGTTTACGACATAGAAACACCATTCAGTGAGGAAGGAATACGCATTTTGAAAAAGTATGGAAACGATATGCTTTTGCTTTCCAGCGGTTTTGTTTTGGATCGTGTTCTGAAAGCAGCAGAGATTCTGAATGAAAAAGGGATTAATGTAACTGTAGGTGATGTAAATATTTTATATGGAAATAATCCGCAGAAGATATTAGAGGCAATCGCCAAGGTAAATACAATCATGACAGTAGAAGATCATAATGTAAACGGCGGTATGGGGGCGTATATCAGTAAGTTGGTCGTAGAGAACGATCCAAAATATGTAAAGAGAATGGGACTTACTACGTTTGGAGAATCTGGACCAGCAAAAGAACTTGCAGATGCATATGGATTTTCTCCAGAAAACATTGTAAAGACAGTAGAAGAAAATTTGAAATAAATTATATTTAACTGCTAATGGTTGTTTGGTGGCTGAATGACTACAGATATGGAGACGAGCAAAACATATAAATATATAGAAGAGAGGTTATATACAATGGGAAAAATTGTAGTAAGCGTAATTGGAGCCGGCGGTAAGATGGGAACAAGGACAAGTAATAATCTGGCAAAAAAACCTGATGAATTTGAGCTTTTGATGGTGGAAGTTTCAGAATCAGGTATACAGAGTATCAAAGACAGAGGATTTGAACCTGCACCGGTTGAGGAGGCCTTGAAAAAATCAGACGTTGTTGTATTTGCGGTTCCCGATACATTGATTGGAAAGTTATCAGCAATTTATGTGCCGATGCTGAAACCCGGAACAGGATTTATTATATTGGACCCGGCAGCTGCTGTTGCAAAAGAACTGACTCTTAGGAGCGATTGCACATTTGGCGTTGCCCATCCATGTCATCCTTCTTATTTCTTGGATCAGGATACTTATGAAGCACGTCAGGACAGGTTTGGAGGATGCGGAGGAAAACAGGATATTGTAATGTCAAAGATTCAGGGAGATGATGATCGCTTTGCACAATGTGTGGAAGTAGCAAAACAGATGTATGCACCAGTAGAACATGCTTACGTTATGACATCAGAACAGATAGCATTTTTGGAACCTACTCTCGTAGAACTTTTGGGGGCGACTTGTTTATATGCTATGGCAGAGACAGTAGAGGAAGCGGAAAAGAGAGGAGTTCCTAAAGAGGCGGCAGTATCATTCCTTACCGGACATATTTATAACTTGTCAGCTAATTTTTTGGGATACATACCAGGGAATCCTCCGGTATCAGATGCATGTAAAGTGGCTGTTTCACTTGGAAACAGGCTTGTCATGAGGGAGAACTGGAAAGAGATTTGGAAGGATGAAGTCCTGCATAAAGTCATTGCAACTATGTTACACCCGGAAAATCCACAAATATAGGAGGATAATTGATGAAGATAATTGTACTTGACGGTTATACTTTAAATCCGGGAGATCTGGACTGGAAAGGGTTGGAAACCTTGGGAGAGTGTACAGTATATGACCGGACTTCTCTTACGGATATTGAAGAGGTAATCGAAAGGATTGGAGATGCAGATATTGTATATACAAATAAAACACCTCTTCCTGAAAAAGTTTTTGAAGAATGCATAAATTTGAAATTTGTTGGAGTACTGGCAACTGGTTATAATGTAGTCGATATTGCGGCGGCAAAGAAAAAGAATATTCCGGTAGCAAATATACCTACTTATGGAACAGCAGCAGTCGGTCAGTTTGCTATAGCGCTTCTTTTGGAAATCTGCCATCATATCGGTTATCATAGTAAGGTAGTTCATGAGGGGAAATGGGCAGAGAATCCAGACTGGTGTTTCTGGGATTATCCACTTATTGAACTGGACGGAAAAACGATGGGGATAATAGGATACGGGAGGATTGGGCAAGCTACAGGAAAAATTGCACAAGCTCTTGGCATGAAGGTGCTTGCTTATGATTCATACAAGAATAAAGAACTGGAATCCGATACATGCAGTTATGTCGATTTGGATGAATTATTTGCGGCATCCGACGTTATTGCTTTACATTGTCCGTTATTTCCAGAAACAGAAAAAATAATCAACAAGTCAACGATTGCTAAGATGAAAGATGGAGTAATTATTCTGAATAATTCCAGAGGACAATTGATTGAAGAAGAAGATCTGGCAGAGGCGCTGAATAGCGGAAAAGTAATGGCGGCGGGTTTGGATGTTGTATCTGCGGAGCCAATAAAAAATAATAATCCTCTTTTGTCTGCTAAAAATTGTTTGATCACACCGCATATTTCTTGGGCGCCGAAGGAATCCAGAAAAAGGTTAATGGATATTGCGGTGTCTAATCTACAGGAATTTTTAAATGGTACTCCTAAAAACATTGTAAATTAGCAAAATATGATTTTACAGAAATTGTTTTAACCATAAAAAGACGGTTCTTGTGGATAGAGAAAAGCATCAGCAAAACTGAAAATGGAACCCCAAATATGGTATGGACTACACCATCTTAAGCTTAATCTTCGTGGGAGGCAAGCTGGGATGGTGTATTTTTTAAACCTTCCAATTTCTTTTTCTTTCAGCCGACCGCATTTACATAGCAGTTGGATTATAGTATAATATCCTTATCTTAAATATTTGGAATGTTTGCTATTATGAAATGGAGGAAAGAAAGATGAAAAGTAAAGTAACGCGTAATATGACATCGCTGTTTCTCACAGCGGTGATGTGCGCCGGTATGTTGGGGGGGGGCTGTAAATGCACAGGAGCCAGCCCTTTTGTCAGTATCTAATTTAAACAATCCGGTGATTGTAGAAGATCCCGATATGATAGCGGATCAAAAAGTTACATGGGATTGTGTCTGGTTCGGCAGCTATCCGCAGGCGGAGATTGTACCTTCGGAGGAGAATTTTACTGCTTTTGATAAACGGATAATAAGAAACGGTGATCTCATAGAGGACAGTAATTTGTATGATGAGCTGCAGAATATAGATGAATATGATTGGAACGATAATAATGATATTGAAATAAACGGGA
>KE159795.1:1762089-1763137 GCA_000403475.2 Lachnospiraceae bacterium MD308 | reverse complement strand
AGAAGAGAATTTTACTGCTTTAGATAAACGGTTAATAAGAAGCGGTGATCTCATAGAGGACAGTAATTTGTATGATGAGCTGCAGAATATAGATGTATATGATTGGGACGATAATAATGATATTGAAGTAAACGGGAATAAATACCGCAGGATGAAGCGAAAAGATGCATTAAACCTTACTGGCGGTTCCCATCATTATAATTGGACAGATGATGAGACATATCATTATTTCAAATACGAGCCAATCAAATGGCGCGTGCTTAAAGTGGATGGAAATCAGGCATTCCTGTTAGCGGATTTAGCACTTGATGACAAGAAATATAATTTTCCTGACAGTGGAAACATAACATGGGAAACCAGTACAATTCGAAGCTGGCTGAATGGTTATGGCAAGTCTTCGAATACTGCCAAACAGGATTATACAGACAAGAATTTTATTGGAAGCGCTTTTTCATCAGATGAAAAAGCAGCAATAAAAGATACACTTGTAATAAATGACGATAATATTCGTATGAAAACCGAAGGGGGAGAGAATACGACAGACAAGATATTCTTTCTGTCAGAGGCAGAAGTTTATGGGGACAATGCGGTGATTCATGGATTTGCATCATCATATGGTGTCTATGATGAAGGTCGTAGAAGTTACAGCAGCACTTATACAAAGGCAATGGGAAGGTATAGTGATTTGTCGACAGATGCATTGATAGACCGTACAGGAAAGTGTATATGGTGGCTGCGTTCACCGGGCAAAGATTCTAAAATGGCAGTACATCTTAACTATACGGGTGCAGTTATGCGTGATGGAACTCCGGTTGCGCTTATGGATGGAGGCGTGCGTCCTGCATTAAATCTTGATTTATCCTCCAACCTCTACTCTTATGCAGGAACCGTGTGTTCTGATGGAACTGAAAATGAGATAAGCCCCGGCGGTCAGACGGAGCCCGGGGAAGAAAATATTCCGGTTACAGATATCAGCCTGTCAGAGAATAAGCTTCAGTTGAAGGTTGGAGATAAAAGTAAGATTGCGGCGTCTGTCTTCCCGGATAAT
>KE159795.1:1761064-1762079 GCA_000403475.2 Lachnospiraceae bacterium MD308 | reverse complement strand
CGGTGATCTCATAGAGGACAGTAATTTGTATGATGAGCTGCAGAATATAGATGAATATGATTGGAACGATAATAATGATATTGAAATAAACGGGAATAAATACCGCAGGATGAAAAAAAGTGATGCGTATCCAAAAAATGGCGGTGGTACGTATCTTTATAACTGGCCGGATGAAGATACTTATCATTATTTTAAATATGAGCCGATAAAATGGCGTGTGCTTAAAGCGGATGGGAATCAGGCATTTCTTCTGGCGGATATAGTTCTTGATAATAAGAATTATTTTAATAAAAGTATTCCAACGGGAGGTTACGATATAACATGGAAAACGAGTACAATCCGGAGTTGGTTGAATGGCTACAGTAAGTCTTCCAACGATGCAAAACTGGATTATACGGACAAGAGTTTTATCGGCAGTGCTTTTTCGTCTGCTGAAAGTTCGGCAATAATGGATACACCTGTGATAAATGTAGATAATATTAGCAAAGGAACAGAGGGAGGAGAAGATACGATAGATAAGATATTTTTCTTGTCGGAATCGGAATGTTATGGAGATGATGCAATTCCCCATGGTTTTTTGGCGTCAGGGGGTAATCGGGATGAAGCACGTAGTAGTAACAGTAGCACATATGCAAAGGCAATGGGATGGGAATGTCTGGTCTATCCGGATATAAATATTATAGGAAAGGGAAGTTGGTGGCTCCGTTCACCGGGAGCAAGCTCTGGTCGGGCAGCATATGTCGATCATAGAGCCATGGTTATAACGGCGGGACTTTCGGTTTTTTATGGGTATGTGGGCGTGCGCCCTGCATTAAACCTTGATTTATCATCTGACATATATTCTTACGCAGGAACCGTGTGTTCTGACGGAACCGAAAATGAGGTAAGCCCTGGTGGTCAGACGGAGCCGGGTGAAGAATATATTCCGGTTACAGATATCAGCCTGTCAGAGAATAAGCTTCAGTTGAAGGTTGGAGATAAAAGTAAGATTGCGGCGTCTGTCTTCCCGGATAAT
>KE159795.1:1760342-1761054 GCA_000403475.2 Lachnospiraceae bacterium MD308 | reverse complement strand
ATATTCCGGTTACAGATATCAGCCTGTCAGAGAATAAGCTTCAGTTGAAGGTTGGAGATAAAAGTAAGATTGCGGCGTCTGTCTTCCCGGATAATGCAACGGAGAAAGCCGTGTTGTGGAGCTCTTCTGATAAATCTGTTGCGGAAATAGATACGGAAGGCATAGTAACAGCAAAGGCGGCAGGGAAATGTACGGTTCAGTGTACTTCTGTAAGCAACAGCGAGATCAGCAAATCCGCGGAAATAGAAGTCCTTGCAGAACAGACAGGCAGTCAGGAACCCGGAGATAGTACGGATACAGATAAAGATACGAATACAGATGCGGATTCCAATACAGGCTCTGATATAGGAGATAATACGAACAATAATGTCGGAGGCAACGCAAATACGAATACGGGAACTAGTGGAGATACAAGTGCAGGAGCCAATAAGAGTATTAAGGTGTCGAGGATTGCCCTTTCCGGCATCTCGAAAAAGATTGCTGCCGGAAAGAAGATTAAACTTACAGCCAGCATTATACCGTCCAATGCGTCCGACAAATCAGTCACATGGACATCCGGCAATAAAAAGGTTGCGACGGTAAACAGCTCTGGCGTTGTCACAATGAAAAAGAATTCTGGCGGAAAGTCTGTAACAATCACAGCAACAGCAAAAGACGGAAGCGGGGTAAAAGCGACTTACAAGATAACGTCCATGAAAGGCGCGGTAAAGAG
>KE159795.1:1750972-1753427 GCA_000403475.2 Lachnospiraceae bacterium MD308 | reverse complement strand
GTCTCCGGGAAGAAATCTGTGAAAGCAGGAAAAACCCTGAAATTAAAAGCTAAAGTGTCGGCTGCAAAGAAAGCAAATAAAAAGGTGAAATGGACGAGCAGCAATAAAAAATATGCAACCGTAAGCAGTTCCGGAAAAGTAAAGGCGCTAAAGGCGGGAAAGGGTAAGAAAGTAAAGATTACCGCTATGGCAACGGACGGAAGCGGGAAGAAGAAAACGGTAGTAATTAAAATTAAATAATACAATAGCTCTTAAAATAACTGCCCTGAAGCCTGTTTTGGACTTCGGGGCAGTTTAGAATCACGAGTTATTGTTAAGAGATATCCGCTTCTTGTTTTTCCCGTCAAATGGATTATGTTTATCATTGTAAATTCCGTTTGTGAATTATGTTATGCTGTAAATTAAATTTACATAGCAGTTGGATTATAGTATAATCCTGTCTTTGACAGTTAGTAGATTAAATAATCGCTGTACCCCTTGTGTTTTCTGGGTTACAGCGATTGTTGTCGTTGTTACGAATTATAGTAATTTATTCTTTCCCTTTACTTTTTTTCTGAATGGTTCTCATGCTGCTTTTGGTTATGAATTGATAATCCGTTCGGAAACCACAGGCTTCATGGAGAGCATCCGTGATATGCTCCCGCCTGTATAGTGGGATAAATCCCTGCTCCTGTATTTCGGCGAAATTCATTGCTTTTAGCGTATCTAATAATTCTCCGCAGGTATACTTATCATCCAGTTTTTTCTCAAGAAAACGGTAGAGTGTTAATGCGAGAAAACAAATCAGGAAATGTGCTTTGATCCGGTTTTCATCCTGTAAATAAACAGGCCTTGCAGAAAAATCTGTTTTCATGATCCGGAAGCATTCCTCTATCTGCCATCTGCCCTCACTTACTTTCAGGATATCACTGACCTCATCATCCAAAAGGTCTGTGCATACTGCATAGAGCCCGTCGTACTGAGCCTCGTCAGAAATCTTCTTTTCATCCAGATAATGTTGGATATCAGCAGCTTCCCCTTCTTCTGTAACTGCTATTTTTCCAATAAACCGGGCCGGGTCATTGGGATTTTTTCGGTTCTTTTTGGATTTCCCTGAGTCGAGCATCTTCTGTGCCCGCTCTACCTGTTTGTCACGGAGAGACTTCTGGTAAAGGGCATATTTAGGGGAATACGTGATGATCAAGCGCTGATGCAGCTTCTTTGTGGTATAGGGTTCGTCTTTGTAATAAAGCCCTTTGTCATCCTCAGAAAGCTTTGTGATATCGACAGGAGTATCATCAGATACTCTTTTAAAGCCCTGCGGATTTAACGCCCATTCTTTTTCTTCTTTCTTTAGCTTTTTGATGGACTGAGTTACAATGTAAGCTCGTTCCCCCATGTGATTGTATTCCCTGATGGATTCAGAACCCAGTCCGGCATCACTGCAATAAATGAATTTCTGGCATCCGAAATCCCCAAGGACTTTCTTTTCTAATGGCTTCAGGGATGTCTGCTCATTTGCATTTCCCGGAAAGAGTGAGAAAGCAAGGGGGATTCCATCCCCGTCCATAAACAGCCCCATTTGAATGATCGGGTTTGGCCTGTGTTCTTTACTTTTTCCGTATTTTTTAGCTCCATCTTCCTGTTCAATTTCGAAGTAATAATTCGAGCAGTCATAATAAAGGATCTTGTCATTTCTCTTTCCAAGATAATGGCTGTTTTTATAGACTTCTGCTTGGATGAGGTCGCATTCAGCCCCAAGGACATCTAATGCCCGGTACACATCATGGAGTTCGTAAGAAGGTTTCTCTAAAAACTCGGATGCTGCCTTGTAAGAAGAACGCTTGCTGCAAGGCTCCAGAATCCTTGTATAGATCAAGTCAGACAGAATTGCGTTGATATCATACTTGAATTTATATTTTTGTTTTAACTTCCGGCAGATCTTATTCATTTGCAGCTGATAATAAACGGATTGGAGAAAAAGATAGCCGCCGCGGAAGAAGGCCTGTTTACCATAATCTAATTGCCTGTCAGCGTGGAAAGGAATCAATACTGTTTTTGCTTCATTTTCCTTTTTGTATTTTTCGGTCTCTATTTTTGCTTCATTTCTTGCCCATGCAACGACATCATCTCTTGTAGGGCCATGTTCAGGAAGAAGCTGTTCTAAAGTTCCCAGCTTACGTACAATTGTAGAAGTAGTGCTACCATTTGCTTTTACATAAGATTTGCAGATATAAAAAGACTCTGCATTTTTAGATTTTGTTATGTGAAGATTCATATATCATCCCTCCTACCTTTTATTATACCACACAATAACATAAAATAACATATATAAAAACAAATTAATTGACACAAAAAAAGCAGGTTTTGTGCGACCTGCGGTAACAGTTCAGCCTACCAACGTCAAAAAGGAGAATTTTAAAAAGTTTTCATCAATGGTTATCCACAAAAAAAGAAGGAGATTTTTTCAATTGCT
>KE159795.1:1519188-1745057 GCA_000403475.2 Lachnospiraceae bacterium MD308 | reverse complement strand
AAAGCGACTTACAAGATAACGTCCATGAAAGGCGCGGTAAAGAGAATAGCCGTCTCCGGGAAGAAATCTGTGAAAGCAGGAAAAACCCTGAAATTGAAAGCTAAAGTGTCGGCTGCAAAGAAAGCAAATAAAAAGGTGAAATGGACAAGCAGCAATAAAAAATATGCAACCGTAAGCAGTTCCGGCAAAGTAAAAGCGCTAAAGACGGGAAAGGGTAAGAAAGTAAAGATTACCGCTATGGCAACAGACGGAAGCGGGAAGAAAAAAACGGTAGTAATTAAAATCAAATAATACAGCAGCTCTTAAAATAACTGCCCTGAAGCCTGTTTTGGACTTCGGGGCAGTTTAGAATCACGAGTTATTGTTAAGAGATATCCGCTTCTTGTATCTTGTTATCCTCAGTGGATAAAGAGGCCATTTGGTCATTAAGGATATGAATAGATTATCACAATTTTGCAATATATTTTCCCTTGTCGGCATCAGGGATTTTCATAGCTGTCATGGCCTGTTCAGCAGTCCACTTCATGGTGTCCATCAGATTTTTAATTGTTGCGAGTAATATTTCCTGTTTGGTTTCTTGTTCTTGCTTTTCGAAGTCTTCTTTCATAAGTTCCCTTAATGCATCACACATAGCTTTATCGCACCTCCTTATTGCTTCATAAATATCTTTGTTTGCGGAAACGCTGACCTGAAGAACCGCATCTACATTGTTTCTGTCTCCGGGTTCAGACATTTGTGCTGCATCTTCGATAAATGCCCTGACATCATCTTCATTCACATGTTTCGATAAAATACGCAATGCACGATGTGTTTCTTTCCTAAGCTGCTTTGTCACTACAATCTGGGTATCAAAAGGCATGCGCTTTCCGCTGATATAGTATATGCCTGGATACCCTCAGTGAACAAAGGAATACACGCCCTGAACCATGATATTTGGGTGATTTTCTGCGTTGTCCTCAATCGTCGTACGTCCAGTACGCCTCAATCGTCCGCCTTGAAAATCGCCCAAATATCTATGGTCAGGGTCGTAGAGTCGGAAAGAAACCAATTTTTGTTCCTGCAAGGCGCTTGGCTGACGCGTACTGGACGTACGCGGAAGGAAAGCAACGCAGCAGGAGCAAAAATTGGTTCTTCTCCGACCGTGTGTTCCTTTGTTTACTGAGGGTAATGCTCATTAATTTCCAGCCCCCAATCTTTCATTGCCTCAAACATTTCTCTCGGATAGGATTCCCTGAAAATAGAGATTGTAAGCTCATCAGCGGGAAAATTCGATGACATTAAATTTCTTGAAAATATGTCCAAGTTCATTTTTCGTCCTGATATCTGCAAGCTTTTTGATAATCAGCAAATCCATCCGAATAGGTTCTTTACTCAGGTTAAATTCCCTCTGAAATTCGAGCGCGTCCTTGTTTGATAAAAACTCAAGTTCTGCCGCGCCATAAAATCCGGGATGCCACTTGATACTCACTGTTTCAAGAATATCTGTCACCTGCTGTCGCCTCTCATTCTGCTTAAAAATTATATTTTATAATTTTATACTAACATCTGGGATAAAAATTAGCAAGCTGATTTCCCGGCAAATTGATTGCTGACGAGAGCTATTATTTTATTGTGCTTCGCCACTTTTGGTTTTAAATGGTGTTTTATTGTGTATAATTTTATCATAACAGGAAGTTATGCAAAATATAAAAACAGGAGATTCTTACGACAATGATGATGAGGTGACTGGCATGTTGCCAGTGGAATTAATAGAGTGTGAAAAAGTAGCTTATATAATAGTAATTTGCCTAACTTAATTTTGGCATTTCATGGTTGTGATTAAGAAAATTATAAATATGTGTAGGACATATCGGATGTAGAAGTCTGATGTGTCTTATTTTTTGCAGAGCAAAGACAGCCAAGGGCTACTATTAATTTGATTGTGTTTATGATAAACTTAGGGAGGAAGCAGAGAAGTTAAAAGAACTGGAGTAAATTAAGGAATGTTAAAGGTATTGATTGCGGATGATGAGAAGAAGGTATGTCAGCTAATCGTGAACCTGATTGACTGGGAGTCATTGGGGTTTGAGATTGCGGGCGTTGTCAATGACGGGATATCTGCGTACAGGTTTATTCAGAACAATACGGTGAACCTGATGATTACGGATATCCGGATGCCCGGCTGTGACGGGATGGAGCTGATCCAGAAAGCGAAGGTGCTGTATCCGAATATGCATATTGTGATTATCAGCGGGTACAGCCAGTTTGATTATGCCCAGAATGCCATCAGGTATGGGGTGGAAGATTATCTGCTGAAACCAATCCGGAAGAAAGACCTGATGGCAACGCTTAAGAAGATTCTGGACAGGTATAAGGAAGAGATTCGGGACGCAAGGAAATGGGAGGATGTCCAGAAAAAATTAGAGGAGAATGAGGAGAAGGTGAAACGCAGCCTTTTAGAAGACCTGCTGAAACGACCGGAAAAGTTCGGGGGATTTTTCATATGCGAGAAGATTAATGCGGAATATCATTACAGGTTTGTCGAGGGGTATTACCAGACGTTGATTGTAAAGATTATCCCGGTAAAGAGGAAGGAGGATGCGGATACAAGAAGGCTTCTTTTGCAGAAGGGTGCAGAACTTCTGAGGGAATCTCTGCAAAATGTCTGCAATGAGACGGTGCTGAATATTATAGACGGAGAGATTTACGGCCTTTTTAATGGGACAAAGGAGGAACTTAAGCAAACCCACCGGCGTTTAAAGAAGGTCAAATTAGACCTTATCCGCCTGCAGGATGTGTTCGATGAGATATCGGTATATCTGGCTCTTGGCAAATGCATCGAAAGCATCCAGCAGGTGCTTGTAAGTTTTGACGATGCAAGGGCCGCGATGGAGGATCGGTTCTATTTTGCAGATGATTTCCTGCTTAAGAAGGAAGAGCGGGAGGAGGGCGAAAACAGGGCGGATACGGACAGTGCAAAAAATTATATTGACAATACATTTAAAAAACGGTTTTTAAACTATATAGAGATTATGGACATTGACAATATAAGAAAAGAGCTGGAGCTTATATGCGGGGCGCTGCAAAAAAGCGCGGCAAAGGACGGAACGGTTGTGGTGGATGTGTACAGGGAGATTCTGACGTTGTTTTATTTTGGGGTGCACAGTTATAATATATCCATTCCCGACCAGTACGCGGAGCTTAAGAGGAATCTGGAGCTGTTCGGTTCCATAGACAGGGCGATGGATTATCTTACAGAGTATATCGTAAATTCTCTTATGCACTGGATTGCGGAGAAAAAGTATGTCGAGGCAAGGCCCATAAGGATTGCGAAAAGATATATCAGTGACAATTATTACAAGCCGCTGACTCTTGAGATTGTAAGTAAGGAAATCGGGTTTAATGCAACTTATTTCTCAAGTATGTTTAAGAAAGAGACGGATATGAATTTTTCGGAATACTTGAAGAAGATACGTATTGACAATGCAAAAAACCTGCTTTTAAATACGGAAAATACGGTGGAGGATATTTCTTATGCGGTAGGATACTCGGATATTAAATATTTTTCGCGGCTGTTTAAGAAACTTACCGGGGTCACGCCTACGGAATTCAGGAAATTATACAACTAAGGGGGCGTTAGAAGTGAGGCGGAAGGAATTGTCGTACAGGGTGATGATGGGAATCGGTGCGTTAACGGCAGCAGGCGGAGTTAATATTATTATACTTTGTGTTCTTATATCGAAAGAAATTGTGCCGGTCTCTCCGCTGTGCTGGGTGATATTCGGCGAGTTCTTTTTCTACGTGCTGATTGTAAATGTGCTGCTGAATGGCCTGTACCGTCCGTATAAGGAAACGGAAAAGCTGTATCAGAGGTTTGCCGACGGGCAGGCCTATGAGGAATTGTTTCAGGCGGAGTATGAGTGGATGCCCAGGTGGGATGAAGTGATGAAGAGAATCCGGCATCTTTTGAATAAGCAGGATGCGATTCGGATGTCCAAAAAGCAGGCGGAATACCTCGCTTTGCAGAACCAGATTAACCCGCATTTCTTGTACAATACATTAGAGGCCATTCGCGGGGATGCAATCTGTGCGGGACTTGACAGTATCGCGGAGACGACGGAGGCGCTGTCTGTGTTTTTCCGGTATTCCATTACGGGAGTGGACAGCCTTGTTACGCTTGAGGAAGAGATTGATAACGTGGAGAATTATTTTACGATTCAGCACTATCGGTTTGGCGAGAAGATAAAACTTCAGATAACATATCCGAAAGAGGATGAGCTTTTGCAGCTTAAGCTTCCGAAGCTGACGATTCAGCCATTTGTGGAAAATGCGATTTTCCATGGGCTTGAGAGGAAGGTGGAAGGCGGAACTGTGCGGGTGAAGCTGGACACGACGGTGCATAAGCTTATGATTACCATTTCAGATAACGGCGTAGGGATGCCGGAGGAACAGGTGGACAAAATTAACAGTTATTTTGAGCGGGTGGCTGTGAGCTATGTGGGGGAGGAGAAGAAAAAACGCGGAGGGATTGCCATGAAGAACGTCAATAGCCGGATCAAGCTGCTGTTTGGGGAGCAGTACGGCGTCCATCTGTACAGTGTTGAAAGAATCGGGACAGATGTACAGATTATTCTTCCGAAGATACGTAAGAGGGAGCTATGAAGAAAGAACGACTTAGGATTGAAAAACTAAAAAAGGGAATGCTCCTGAAAGAAATCCGTCTTCAAGTATTTGAGGGGGAGATTATACACTGCGTATTTGACAATATTCAGGAAAAACAGATGTTTCTTAAGATTGCCACCGGGGAGGAGAAGGCGGATTACGGGAAGGTCTGGTACGGGGAACGGGAGATTCCGGAAAACCAGGTGTCGCGGCTGCTGCGTTCAAAGATTGCGGTTGTTTCCAACAAGAGCAATCTGATTGATTCTGTGACGATTGAGGAGAATATCTTTTTAATTCGCGCGGGGGTGGAGGGAAACTGGGTCAAAAGCCGCAGGGATAAAAGACACGCACTGGAGATATTTCAGGAATTCGGCCTTGAGATTGATGTGGATAAGCCTATGAGCAGGCTTACTCCTTTTGAGCGGGTGCAGATTGAGATTATAAAAGCGTATCTTGTGGGAAAGCGCATTATCATACTGACTTCCCTGACGAATACACTGAGCAGCAATGAAAAGCAGAGAGTGTCGGGGCTTTTGGAGCAGCTCAGGGAAAAGGGGATGTCGGGAATTATTGTTGAGCCGTTAGAGGATATCGACTTTGTATATACGGATACGGTAGTTATTATAAAGCATGGCAGGACATGTGCAATGAAGGATATTCTTGACTGTGACTACACGATGCTTCACACGATGCTGTATTATGACGAGATGGAAAAGCGTTCTGGTGAGCGCACGTTTCTTTTTGAAGAGCAGACAGAAGATGCAGGAGTCGAGATTGCCGGGCTTGTATCGGCAGGGCTTGACCGTATTACTGTACAGGTAAAACGAGGAGAGATTGTGAAGCTTCTCTGTATGGATGAAAAGAGTTTTGAGGAGATTACCGGAGTTTTTAGGGGGAAACTGGCAGTGCTGGCCGGAAGCCTTGTAATACGCGGGGAGAAAAAGGAGATAAAAAGGAATATAAGGGGCCTTAAGGACGGGGTGGGGATTGCCGAGGGGAATCCTGCGGCGGCGACGCTGTTTGAAGAACTCTCTGCGATGGATAATCTTCAATTGCTGCTGTCCCAAAAGGCGAATGGGATATGGACGAAACCCAAGTACAAGAAAAGCATTAAAATCCTTTTGAGGGATATTCTCACAAAAGATATTTATAAGAAGAAGATCAGAGAGCTTTCCTCCATTGATATACAGAAAGTATTATACAGCAGATGGCTTTTGTATTCTCCGGATATTCTCGTGTGCATCCAGCCGTTTGCCGAGGGCGATATACAGGCGCGGGAGATGGCGCGGACGATGATTTACAAGGTGAAGGAGCGGGGGATTCCGATTCTTATCATTACGTCTAATACCGCGGAGCTGAATTATTGCAGCGGAAGGGCTGTCTATATGAAAAACGGCAGGATGATAAGCAAGGAGGAGGCACACAGGTTCCTCTATTCTGGAGATTAAGGAGGGAAATATAACCGTCGCATGGTGCTGCGGTTTGGTGCAATAAATTACATATGGAGGTGTTATATGAGCATTCAGTCAGATGTCGAAATGCTATTTGTACGTGCTTTGGAAAACTATGAAAAAACACATGATGTTACTGGTGTTGAAGCAACCACTATATTTCAGAACCATCAAATATATGAAAAGATTATTTTACAGTACGAATATTTACATCAACTGGATTTTGATGAAACAGTAAAATACGTTGAAGAAATCATCAGTCAAGATGTTACAGATTTAATTTTATACCATGGCTCCAATGTACGGTTTGACAAAGTGGATTTATCTAAATCCCACAACAGAAGGGATTTTGGGCGTGGGTTTTACTGTACTGTTTTGGAAAAACAGGCAAAAGAATGGGCGCATCGCTTGTATATAAGAAATTATACTGGCGGAGAATATGTATATCAGTATGTATTTCATCAAACAGATAATCTGAAAATCAAAAGATTCACGGCCTTAGATGCCGAGTGGTTAGACTTTATCAAAGAAAACCGTATCCGTGGCGGCGTACAACATACTTATGACGTTGTGATCGGCCCTGTTGCGGATGATAATACAATGGAAACGATTCAACTTTATATTTCTAATATACTTACCTCTGCCGAAGCAGTAGAACGTCTTAGATATAATAAAGTGAATAATCAAGTTTCTTTCCATACTGAAAAAGCATTGAAACATTTATATTTTGAACTGATTAAGGAGGGGGCTATATGAGCGAACCATTATATTTTTTTAACGGAAAAGATATTACAATGAATATGTGTATCCAAATTCGTGATACAATCAGGATTATTATGGAACGTACGGGATTATCTTTCCCTGAAGCAACGACCGCGTTTTATAGTTCAAACACATATGTAATTCTTCAGAACACTGAAAATGCTCTTTGGGCCGAATCTGCCGGTTATATCGCAGACCGATATTTTGATGAACAAAGTGTATCTGTATAACGTTTTTGAGCCGCCGTTAAGGCGGCTTTTTTTCGCTTTATAGGGTGCGCCCAGCTAAGGGCTTGGAATTCGGTGGGTGAAAGTCCTACGGTGTAAGGTACAAGCTATACCGCACCAAGCGAGTCTTGGGTGGACAGCAGAGATGCTGTCTGCTAAGCGTAGACAGCGAGATTGCAGGGCATAACTGCACATAGCTTCGATATGAAAATGAAAGTGGGAAGGCAGAGGTGCTCCTATACACTGAAAGCAACATAACTGTAGTCACTAAGAGCGAGAATACAGTTGCTTCCCCGGAGTTTTGAGGTTGGTCATGCAATCAAGGATTTCAAGTCAACTGGAGGAGGTCTGTCTGGTTCCAGATGAGTTGCGTACATCTGGTATGCGGAACAACTGTCGAAGGGAGAACCGCAAATGGCCAGCAGAAGTCGGATGGCCGAATAGTACACGGTAAAACATACAGTGGAAGTCGAGAAATGCCTGTCCTCGCAGGCTAGCCATGCAAAGTCATATCAAAGAGGAAACATAGACTGTACGCAGAGACAGGAGGAGCTATGGAAACGAAATTGGCGAGAATATCACAACTATCAGGCGAACATCCAGACATGGTATTTACGTCCATAGGGCATTTGATAAATAAGGAATTATTAAAAGAGTGCCACAAGGAAATGGACGGAAAGAAAGCAGTAGGAACCGATGGGATAACCAAAGAGGAATACGGGGCAAGGCTGGAGGAAAATCTGGAAGAATTAGAGGAAAAGCTTAAGAAGAAAGCATACAAGCCCAAGCCAGCAAAAAGAGTGGAGATACCGAAAGAAAACGGAAAGACACGGCCGCTCAGTATCTATTGCTATGAAGACAAACTGGTGCAGGAAGCATTGAGACGAGTACTGGAAGCAGTGTTCGAACCGCGTTTCTATGATGAAATGATGGGATTCCGACCAGGGAGAAGCTGTCATAAGGCATTAAGAAAGCTGAACGGAATGCTGGAAAAAGAAAAGACAAACTGGGTATTGGATGCGGATGTAAAAGGATTTTTCGACCACTTGGACCATGAATGGATAATAAAGTTCATAGAATCAAGAATAAAAGACCCAAATATCATCAGGCTGGTACGCCGGATGTTAAAAGCCGGAATCATGGAAGATTACAGATATGAAGAGACAGAGGAAGGAGCCGGACAGGGTTCGGTCTGCTCACCAGTAATCGCAAACATATATATGCACTATGTACTGGTGTGGTGGTTCAAGGAGAAAATGCAGCCGATCATGAAAGGGTACGCAGGGCTGGTGGTATATGCGGATGATTTTGTAGTCTGCTTTCAATACAAAACAGACGCAGAGATGTTCTATGAATATTTAAAGAGCAGAATGATGCACTTTGGACTGGAAATGGAGGAGAAAAAGACGAGGCTGATAGAATTCGGCCGATTTGCAGAAAGGAACCGGAAAGAACGTGGAGACGGGAAACCGGAGACCTTTACATTCCTCGGATTCACGCATTACTGTTCGCATGGAAGAACGGGAAAGTTCAGAGTGAAGAGGAAGACCAGTAAGAAAAAGCTAGCAAAGAAAAGCAAGGAAATAAATGCTACGATAAGAGATATGAGATTTCTACGCATAAACCAGATAGTAAAGAAGCTGAATGAAATCTTAACTGGTTACTATCATTACTACGGAATTACTGACAATTCAAGAAGCCTGAACTCATTCTATAATGTAGTATGGTTCAGGTTATTCTACTGGCTGAATAGAAGAAGCCAGAGAAGAAGCTATACAAAGGAAGGATATAAGGAATTGATGAGACAATTCCCACTCGTCCGACCACGTATCTATGTAAGTATATACGGATAGTTGTAGATGTATTAGCTTTGCAGGGAGCCGGATGCGGGAAAGCTGCACGTCCGGTTCTGAGAGGGGTAAGCCCCGTAAGGGACTTACCTACTTACCAAATTCCGATTTATTGAGACACAAAGAGAAACATACGTTTTTTAAGTGCCTTTCTTCAATAAGATTTCAAAATCATCCCAATCATATTTGCAAACATCGGTAAAATGGATAAAAAAATAACGATGATACAGGAAAGGATTATAAAAAACACACAACTTCCAAAGATTGTCACCCCTATTATGAAGATGGTAAGTTTGAGACGGCGGGATAGTATGGTAGGATTCAGGTATAAAAAATTGATGAAGGGAGAAAGTTATGGAGAATATCGTACTTGAGGCGCGAAATGTTACGAAACGCTTTCCGGGTGTCCTGGCATTGGCTAATGTAAATTTCAGGCTGGTAAAGGGAAAAGTCCATGCGCTGATGGGGGAGAACGGTGCGGGGAAGTCTACCCTCATGAAGATTATTGCCGGAATTTATCAGGCGGATGAAGGTGATGTATTTCTTCACGGCGAGAAGGTCGTATTTCACACGCCGAAACAGGCGCTGGCGAATGGGATTTCTATGATTCATCAGGAATTAAGCCCGATCTTGGATATGACCATTGCGGAGAATCTTTTTCTTGGAAAGGAATTCTGTAAGGGGAAATTTATTGATTACCGGAAAATGAACAGTGAGGCGACAGCCCTGATGGAGAGGGTAGGCGTTGACCTTCCGCCGACGATGCTGATGAAAGAGCTGACTGTCTCGCAGATGCAGATGATTGAGATTGCAAAGGCGCTGGCGTATAATGCGGAAATCATCATTATGGATGAGCCTTCTGCGACAATCACGGAGCGTGAGATTGCCAATCTGTTTGACATCATCCAGGGACTTAAGGAAGACGGGCGGTGCATCGTATACATTACCCATAAGATGGACGAGGTATTTAAGATTGCGGATGAGATTACCGTGTTCAGGGACGGGGAGTATATCGGGACATACGATGCGGATGAGATTGATGAGAATCAGTTGGTAGTGAAGATGGTAAACCGTGAGCTGACGGAGATTTACCCACCAAAGCATAATAAAGCAACGGACGAGATATTGAGGGTGGAAAATCTGTGCCAGAAGGGCGTGTTTGAGGATATTTCCTTTACTCTTAGGAAAGGGGAGATTCTGGGATTTTCCGGGTTGATGGGTTCGGGAAGGACGGAAGTTATGAACGCGCTGTTCGGAATTACCCATCCCACATCCGGGAACATTTACATAAACGGGGAGAAAGTGGACAAACCTAACCCCAGGAAGATTATATCAAAGGGCATCGGATATGTGACGGAGGACAGGAAGGGGAACGGGCTTGTGCTTGAGATGAGTGTGTATGATAATACGATACTCCCGTCGCTGTCAAAGCTGTCTAACAAACTGGGAGTCGTCAACAAGAAGAAAGCGCTTAAAGTGGCGGAAGAGTACCGAGAGAAACTTAAGATTAAGACGCCCGGCCTGCAGCAGACGGTAAAGCAGTTAAGCGGCGGAAACCAGCAGAAAATCGTGCTTGCAAAATGGCTGCTGCAGAATCCGGACATCATTATCTTTGACGAGCCCACCAGAGGGATTGACGTGGGGGCGAAGACGGAGATTTATAAACTAGTCGCGGGACTGGCAAAAGAAGGGAAGGCAATTATATTCATCTCGTCGGAGATGCCGGAGATTCTCGGGATGTCAGACAGGGTCATTGTCTTTTACGAAGGGAAGAAGACCGGCGAACTGTCAAGCGAGGAGGCAACGCAGGAAAAAATTATGATGTACGCATCAGACGTGGAAAAAGGAGGAGTGTAAAAAATGGGAGAGAAAGCGAGAGGATTTGATAAAAAGTGGATTCAGACATATATGCTGATATTCATCGTTATTGGTCTGGGAGTGATTCTGTCATTTATATCTTCTAATTTCCTGACCGTGACAAACTTGCTGAATGTAGTGAGACAGATTGCCGTGAACGGCATACTGGCAATCGGGATGACAATCGTATGCCTTACCGGCGGAATCGACCTTTCAGTAGGTTCGATTGTGGCATTTTCAGGAATCATAGCCGCAGGGCTTTTGAGGGATACCAGCTATCCGATTATTGTAGTCGTGCTTGCGGCGATTGCGGTGGGAGCAGTGTGCGGGCTGTATAACGGATACTTTGTAGCGTATTGGAACGCCGCGCCCTTTGTTGTCACGCTGTCTATGATGACCATTGCGAGGGGGATGACGTATGTGTACAGCGACGGGCGTCCGATCTCCAACCTGCGGACGGAATTTCTGACAATCGGAAAGGGGAGCATCGCGGGGATACCCATACCGACGCTTATACTGGCAGTTGTATTTATATTAGGAAGTATTATGCTGACCAAGCTTAAATTCGGCAGATATGTATACGCGGTGGGCGGCAATGAAAATGCAGCCATGGTATCAGGAATTAACGTAAAGCGGATTAAGATGATGGTCTACGTGCTCAGCGGGATAGCCTGCGGGATTGCGGCGATTATCCTGACGGCGAGAGTGTCGGCGGGACTGCCGCAGGCGGGTGAGAGCTATGAGCTTGACGCAATCGCGGCGACTGTTATCGGCGGAACCAGTCTTTCCGGAGGACGGGGAAGGCTTTGGGGAACGATTGTAGGGGCGATTCTTCTTGGAATTGTAAATAATGGGCTGGATCTTTTGAATGTATCATCATTCTACCAGCAGATAGTTAAGGGATTGATTATTCTCGGGGCGATATTAATCGATTCAAAACGAAATAATTAAGGAGGAAAGATTATGAAGAAAAGATTGTTATCAATGATTTTAGTACTGGCAATGGCGGCATCTATGCTGATGGGCTGTACGACCGGTACAGAGAGCAGCAGCGAAGGAAGTGAAAAGACAGAAGAAAAGGCGGAAAAGAAAGACGGCGGGGGCTACACCATCGGATGTACCGTATACTATATGACCGAGTTTATCACTCTTATGGTGGACGGCATGGAAAAAAAGGCAAAGGAGCTTGGCTGCGACCTGGTTATGCTCGACGCGCAGAATGATGCGCAGAACCAGATTACCCAGGTGGAGAACCTGATTGCCCAGAAAGTAGACATTATCGTTGTGGCAGCGGTGGATTCTGACGCTATCGTTCCCGCAATTGAGATGTGCGAGGAGGCCAATATTCCGCTGGTAGGCGTGAATATGCTTATTAACACTGACCAACCTTACCACTATGTAGGGCCCGATGATGTTCTGGCCGGCGAGCTTGAGATGCAGCATGCCATTGATGAAATCGGCGGAAAAGGAAATGTAGTTATCTTGGAAGGCCCGATTGGACAGTCTGCACAGATTCAGCGTTTGGAAGGAAACATGAATGTTCTTAAGAAATATGAGGGCAAGGTTGAGCTGCTTGCACAGCAGACAGCAAACTGGAGCAGAGAAGAGGCTTTATCTCTGGTTGAGAACTGGATTGAGACATTCGGCGGAAAGATTAATGCGGTAGTGGCACAGAATGACGAGATGGCTCTTGGAGCAATCCAGGCGTTAGAGGCGGCAGGCGTTAAGGACAAGGTTGTAGTTACGGCGGTAGATGCGATTAAGGACGGCTGTAATGCTGTAAAAGAAGGTAAACTTCTTGGGACAGTTTATCAGGACGCCGCTTTGGAAGGCCAGGAGGCAGTACAGAAAGCCTACGATGTATTAGAGGGTACAGTGACGGAGAAGAAATTGGATTATATCGATATGCCGTGGATTACGACGGAAAATGTGGATGACCTTCTGACGACAATCTACGCTGAGTAGCAGTTAAATATAATACGTAATGCAAGGGACAATAATGAGTGCCCTGTGACAAGCCCTGAGATAATAACATGTGGTTGGGAGGAATCCCAGCCACATAAAAAATTAAATTTCGTTAAAAAAATATCAAGAAAAGAGGTAACGGAACATGGAAGGTAAGATGAAAGCGGCAGTAATGACAGGAACACGGAAAATGGAGATTCAGGAAAGAGATATTCCCAAGGCAAAATCGGGCGAGGTGCTTGTGAAGATTGAGTATGTAGGCATCTGTGGCTCTGACATGCATTTTTTTGAGGCAGGGCGCCTTGGCAACTGGATTGTAGATGTGCCTCTGGTTCTGGGACACGAATCCGGCGGAACAGTTGTTGAAGTGGGGGAGGGCGTGACGAACCTGAAACCGGGCGACCGGGTAGCCCTTGAGCCGGGCGTGGGCTGCGGCGAGTGTGAGATGTGCAAGAAAGGCTTATACAATCTTTGCCCCAATATGGATTTTATGGCCATACCCCACGAGAGGGACGGAGTGTTTCTGGAATATTATGCACATCCTGCGAGCATGTGCTTTAAACTTCCCGATAATGTTGATACGATGGAGGGCGGCCTTATGGAGCCTTTATCGGTAGGGCTTCATGCGGTGGATATCTCCGGTGCAAAGATGGGCCAGAGCGCGGTAGTTCTTGGGTGCGGCTGTATCGGACTTGTGACGATTATGGCTCTTAAGGCGGCGGGTATCGATGAAATCTATGCGGTTGACGTACTGGACAAGCGTCTTGAGAAAGCAAAAGAAGTTGGCGCGATGACAGTTATTAACGGAAAGGAGCAGGATGCGGTAGAGTTTATAAAGTCCCTTCCGGGAGGCGGCTGTGATCTGGTCTATGAGACGGCAGGTTCTGAGTTCACGACGCTTCAGTCTGCAAAGATGGTGAAGAAGGGCGGGGCGGTAACGCTGGTAGGAATGTGCGCGAATTCTGAGATTACATATGATATCGGCAGCTTAAGTGCCGCGGAGGCGAGACTTTTTACCATCTTCCGCTACAGAAATCTTTATCCGAAGGCAATCAGGCTCGTAAGCCAGGGCAAGATTCCGCTTAAGTCCATTGTGTCTCACGTATTTGACTTTAAAGACATTGTGAACGGTATTAACTATAATATCGAAAATAAAGCGGATGTTATCAAAGGTGTTATAAAGATGCAGCATACTTAGAAAAGGGAAAAGAGGTTGGTTTTATGAGAAAAATAATTAATTCGCCGGATCAGATCGTGGCGGAAATGATGGAGGGATATATCGGCGCTTATGAAAGATATTATGAGAAACATCCCGAGGTCAATGGAGTTATCCTGCGGCAGAGAAGAAAGGATAAGGTTGCGCTTGTAATCGGAGGCGGCAGCGGGCATGAGCCAATGTTTTCAGGATTTGTCGGAAGGGGCCTTGCGGATGCGGCAGCCTGCGGCAATATATTTGCATCTCCGGACCCGAACACGGTCTATAAGACCGCCAAGGCAGTAAATCAGGGGAAGGGCGTACTTTTTGTGTACGGCTGCTATGCCGGGGACAACTTAAACTTTGACATGGGCGAAGAGTTCTTGAATGGGGATGGAATCCCCACTGCCCATGTGCGGGTGCAGGACGATGTGGCGTCGGCGCCGAAGGACAGAAGCGAAGACCGCCGAGGAATCGCGGGAGATGTATTTGTCATCAAGATTGCCGGCGCGGCATGTGATAAGGGACTGTCTCTTGAGGAAGTGACAAGGGTGACGGAAAAAGCAAGAGACAATACGAAAACAATCGGGGTGGCTACAGCTCCGGCGCAGCTCCCGGGGATTGATAAGCCGATTTTCGAGCTTCCGGAAGGAGAGATTGAGTACGGCATGGGCCTTCACGGAGAAAGGGGTGTGCTTCGCACCGGATGGCAGGAGACGGATGTGCTTGTGGAAAGGATGTACGCGCAGATTATGGAAGACGCCGGGCTTTCATCAGGCGATGAGGTGTGCGTACTTGTAAACGGGCTTGGCTCAACGACGCTCACGGAACTTTCCATCGCTTACCGGAAGCTGAAAAAACTCCTGGACAGGGACGGGATTAAGGTGCATGATACAGACCTCAACAGCTTTTGTACCAGCCAGGAGATGGGCGGTTTTTCGATTACTTTGTTTAAACTGGATGAGGAGCTTAAGGAATATTATGATATGCCGTGTTATTGTCCGTTTTACGCGAAGGGAGAGCTGACGGGGAATACCGCCGGGAGGACAGAAAATCAGGCTGACATTGTATATGCAGATAAAGCACCCGCAGCGTCTGAAGAACCGGAATTTGACATAAATGATACCGAGACGGCGGAAATCGTAAGGAGCAAAGAAGGAATACTTACGGAGCTGAACGCGGCGGACGCCAGAAATATGCTGGTCTATATTGCGGATAAGATTATCGCGAAGAAATCTTATCTGACGGAGATTGACAGCGCCATCGGGGACGGAGACCATGGAATCGGAATGGCGGGCGGCATGCAGAAGGCAAAAAGGAAACTCCTTGAGATGGAAGGGGAGGAGAATGCATATGCAGTCTTTGAGGCGGCAGGAAAGGCAATGCTTATGTCTATGGGCGGAGCATCGGGGGTCATCTTCGGGAGCCTTTACCTTGCGGGAGCAAAAGACGCAGAGCCAAAAGGCGTGCTGACGGCGGCAGACCTTGCGCAGATGGAAAGGAAAAGCCTTAAGGCGATACAGGAGAGAGGTAAGGCGCAGGTCGGTGACAAAACGATGGTAGATGCTCTCGCCCCGGCAGTAGAGACGATGGAAAGGAACGGTGATAAAGGGCTGTTAGAAATGCTTAAAGCGGCAGAGGCGGCAGCTGCACGAGGAGTTGAGGATACGAAAAAGTATCAGGCCAGGTTCGGGCGCGCGAAGTCGCTGATGGAGAGAGCCGTCGGGTATCAGGATGCAGGGGCGACTTCCGTATGGTTGATTTTTCAGGGAATGCGGGAGTTTGTAGAAGGGTCAGCTGCTTGTTGTATACTTTGAAATGACGGTTGTATTTTAGAAAACAGAAAGATATAATGTAAATACGTACAATAGCAGTGTGTCGGAAGGGAGGTGAGTCTGTGGAAAGAATAGTTGGAGTAGGAAAACAGGATTTTGAGGACATACGGATAAAAAATAGTTTTTATATAGATAAGACTTATTTTATTAAAGAATGGTGGGAGTCAGATGATGATGTGACATTGATCACACGGCCGAGAAGATTCGGAAAGACTTTAAATATGAGTATGCTGGAAAAATTCTTCTCTTTGAAATATGCGAAACGGAATGATCTGTTTGAAGGATTATCAGTATGGGACGACTTGAAATACCGGGAGTTACAAGGAAACTACCCGGTAATAAGCCTTTCTTTTGCAAATGTAAAAGGAGCGGATTATGAAAAGATAAGATATTCTCTTAATCAGATTTTGGAGGATTTGTACAGCAAAAATGTATTTCTGCTTGACGGGGAACTTTTGACAGAAAATGAGAAAACCTACTTTCGAAGTGTAAACACTGAAATGAGGGATACAACAGCGGCGTGGGCAATCCATAAGATGTCAGACTTTCTATCAAGGTATTATGGGAAAAAAGTAATCATTCTTTTAGACGAATATGATACTCCTATGCAAGAGGCATATGTAAATGGATATTGGGAGGAACTCATCGAGTTTATCAGAAGCCTTTTTAATTCGGCGTTTAAAACGAATCCCTATCTGGAACGTGCAGTTATGACGGGGATTACGAGAGTGAGTAAGGAATCTGTTTTTTCTGACCTCAATAATCTGAAGGTAGTGACAACTACAACTGCAAAATACGAAGACTCTTTTGGTTTTACAGAGAAAGAAGTTTTTGACGCCCTGGACAGTCACGGGTTGTATGACAGGAAAGAGGAAGTGAAAATATGGTACAACGGGTTTACGTTTGGAAAATGCACAGATATTTATAATCCCTGGTCGATTATTAATTTTTTAGATACAGGGGAATTTGATGCATACTGGGCGAACTCCAGCTCTAATAGCCTGATTGAGAAGCTTTTAAGAGAAAGCAGGCCGGGGATTAAGCAGGCGTTTGAGTCTCTTATGAGAGGAGAAGAACTGATTACAGAAATAGATGAACAGATTATTTATAATCAGTTGGATCAGGATGAGCAGGCGATATGGGCGCTTCTTCTGGCCGGCGGTTACTTAAGGGTAAACCGGTATGGAACTGTTACGAGTGAGTATGGCGGATGGAAAAAAGAGTATTCTCTCGGGTTAACGAATTTTGAGGTCAAAGTAATGTTCCGCGGGATAATAAGCCGGTGGTTTGGCCGCGTCAAGTCAGAATACAATGATTTTATCAAAGCAATGCTAAGGAATGATCTGAAAGCTATGAATATTTATATGAATAAGGTGGCAATGGAGACATTCAGCTATTTTGATACAGGAAAGAGAACATCAATAAGCGAGCCTGAAAGGTTTTATCATGGATTTGTTCTGGGATTGATGGTGGAACTCAATGACAGATATGTGATTACGTCCAACAGGGAGAGCGGCTTTGGCAGATATGATGTTATGCTGGAGCCAAGGAGCAAGATTGAAAATGAGAAGTAGAGGGTATCCATTACCTGAATCACACAACAAATAAGCCATCTTTCGGTGGCCGCTTTAAAAATTGAATATTAAGAATGTTAAGGTTATGCAGTTGCTGACTTGACTTTATAACCTTGATTCCTTGCTATAATGATTGCCTGCTCAACCGTGATTTCACGGTCTGCCGGAGGCAGGTCGGATTTTCGATAAAGTTCTGCGTTATAGTTTTCTCCGTTCTTCAACATGTGGTATAATGCAGTCAGAAGCATTCTTGCTATGGCAATGATTGCTTTCTTGTGGCCGCGGCGTTTCTTGATACGGAGGTAGCGGTTGCGAATTTCAGGATGCTTTTTGCTTTTGACAACAGCGTTCGCGCACTGTACCAGAAGCGGCTTAATGTAGCATCCGGCTTTGGAGACCCGGACAGATTTTTTCTTCCCTGCGCTTTCATTGTTGGTCGGCGTAAGACCGGCCCATGAGCATAAGTGTTTCGCCGAAGGAAAAGCCTCCATATTGGTACCGATTTCGGAAATGATTCCGATGGCGGTGAAATCACTGCTGATACCAGGAGCGGTTTGGAGAATGGCAAGTTCCTGCTGATAGGGAGCGGCGAGCGCATGAATGAGTTCTTCAAGCTCTGCTTTCCGGGATTCAAGGTCTTCATAGTGAGCTTTGATTACTTTCAGTTTACCAGCCTGTTCCGGTGTGATATAGCCGTCAATGGCATCACGGAGTTCAGGGAGTTTCTTTTTCAAACTTTTGTAAACGAGAGGTTCAAGGTCAAAGGAAGTATCTGCGGGATTTTCCAAAAGTTTATCCAGTATCGCCTGGGCAGATTTGCCGAAGGTGTCCGAAACAACGTTTCCCAACTGGATATTGGAAACCGTGAGACAGTTCTGCAAGCGGTTCTTTTCACTTGATTTAAAGCAGGTCAGTTTGAAACGGTAGCGCATAAGGTCGCGAAGCTGGCGGATGTCAGCGGGCGGCATAAAGCTTCCGGCAACAAGATCATGCTTGAACAGGTCAGCAATCCATTTGGCATCTTTCTTGTCAGTCTTTTTTCCACGGATAGCCTTAACATATTTCGGATGGGCAAGGACAATCGTACAATCATTTTCCAAGATGTTGTAAACAGGGATCCAGTATTTACCAGTGGATTCCATACAGACATCCTTGCAGTTTCTTTGGAGAAGCCATTGTAACAAATCCTTCAGACCTTTCGTGTAGGTCGAAAAACGGTGGCTCTCATAAGTGGTGACGCCTTTCTGATTGGTAGAGGCGATACAGGCCACTACAAAAGTCTTGTGGACATCAATGCCACAGCAGATTTTGTACACGATTTTTAAAGCCATAGGGACTCCTTTCAGAACCATAGGGGTTCGACAAAGATTATAGGGGGAAACGGCATTGACTGGCTGTCTAAGCCATAAACGAAGTTGTTTAAACAGAGATAAGATTTCGTGCTCAGAGTCACACTTATTTGTGCCTGAAAAGACAGCCTACACATATAAAAATACGGTCATCCGGCAGGCCGGACAGCCCACTCACCTCCCCGTGATTTGTAGTATACCGAGTTCCCTATAAGAAGAATTATAAAGAAAAAAATACGCTCAGGCAAACCATTTTCATTGCGTTTTGTGCCTTGAGCGAAGCGAAAGGAATGGATATAAAAATGACGACGCAATGATTTTGGAGTTCAAGGTGCAGGATGCCAGTGATGGAGAAAAGGAATTAAATGATACTGTAAAAGCGGCATTGAGACAGATTGAAGATAAAAAGTATGAATCAGCACTGGTTGCGAAAGGGATTACGAAACAGCAGATCCGTAAGTTTGGATTTGCCTTCTGTGGAAAAAAAGTTCTGATTGGGAGCGGGTTATAAATAAAACCGCTGCAGCATTTGTAAAATAAATGTTTGCAGCGGTTTTATTGAATTTGCAAAAGAGGTTTCTTAATCAATATCCCATCAGATTATTCGTCCGTCTTATCTCGGCGATAACATCTTTCGTGGAGATGCTGAGTCCCTTTTTTAGTTCACTGTCTTCTTTTAATACGGTTTTTGAGAATATCACTTTAAAGGAGCAGGGGCTTCTCAGCGATTCGGACAGGCCAAGTACCAGCCCTCTTGCCGCACCGTTTGTATTGAAAGGCGTCTTGGCGTAGATGAAAAGCTGGTCGCCTTTGTTGTAAGGATTTTCCATTTTCATGGTCACATGGAAATCAAAATAATCGATGTATCCGGTATAAAGATAGCTTGAGTTGGAATAATTTTTTGTGTCACTGATGTCGTAGTAAAGAATGATCTTATCTTCACCGTCTTTCTGATTTCTCACGATTTCCAGAGCACAGACATAGAACTGCTTGTCAACGCCGAAAAATGAATACATGTAGTAAAGGTTTGACTGTTTGAAAAAATTGTCCTGAATATTCTGGGATGGTGCGGATGTATCGGGTTTCGTGTAGTCAACAAGTTGATTGATGGATATGTTAAGAGCGGCGGATATCTCAAAAAGTGTTTCGATGTCGACGACGATTTTCCCTGATTCGTATTTGGACACCGTTGAAGGGCTCCGTGAAATCATTTTTGAGAAGGTTTCCAGTGTGAGATGACGCTGTGTACGGTATAGCCGTATTCTTGAACCAACATGTTCGCTCGGTGTCATATAATTCCATCCTTTCTTTTGCGTTATAAATTTTATCTATCATTTTACCGGAAATTGTCATAATTACAATCGATATTGACTTAAAATACAGAACATAGTGAAATTTGATAAAAAATTAACTTTTTCTGTCGAATCGTAAAAATTAAAGGTTATATTTTTCCTTCAAAGAAATAATATTAATAATTTTTTCCTGTAGAGAAAATTCGGAAATTTCAATAATTGTTAGAATCATGCCATAATAACGGCAGAATATATTGCCGCGGTTTACATGTTTTGGATAGCTGCAGATGTTAATTCAGGTAAACTATGGTAAAATCTTAGGAGGGAAAATATGGATAACAATAATGTTGGTTACAAAAAGAACAGACCGATTATCTTGTTGATAGCGTTAGCGGGCATGACGGCTTATCTTCTGCCATACTTCCGTTACTATTACTATGACGCTTATCTGGCTTATTTCGGAATCAATGACATGCAGATGGGAATTCTCGGAAGTGTGTACGGCGCGCTGACTCTTGTGGGTTACTGCCTTGGCGGATGGGTTGCTGACCGCGCTCCGCTTAAAGTCTTTGTTCCAGGTTCTCTGATCGTGACAGGTGCGGCAGGTCTTCTTCTTCTCCTGAAACCGCCGTTTCCGATTCATGTTGCAATCTATGCGCTGTGGGGAATTACAACGATCCTTACATTCTGGAATCCTCTTATGAAGGTGCTGCGCGCGCTGAGCCGTGCGGAGGAGCAGGCGAGAGGATATGCGCTGTTTGATATGGGCCGCGGAATTTTAAACTTTGGTTCAGGACTTCTGATCATGGCGGGATTCACCGCAGCATGCCGTGCAGTTGGAGATACGATGGGGATGACCGGACTTATCATCTTCTATGACGTAGAGGCAATCGTTGTCGGTGTAATCTGCTACTTTGCACTCAGAAACCGTCTTCCGGATTTCTCAAAAGAGGCAAAAGCGAAAGACAGCAACTTTGCGAAAGAAGTATTCGGTGTTCTCAAGATGCCTACTACATGGATGCTTGTAATCATTATGTTTACTACATATGGAGTTATCATTACTTATAATTATGTTGTACCGTATTGCACGGCTGCATTCGGAATGTCCGCAGCGCTGGCAGGAATTATGGGCTATGCGGCAAATGGTTTCCGTTTCGTCGGCTGCTTTATCGGAGGACAGCTTGCAGACCGCAAAGGTCTTTCTACTATGATGCTGGTAGATATTGCGCTGATGGCATTAGGTGTTGTCGGTCTTCTGTTTACTCCGCAGTCTATGAGTTTCATGTGGATGCTGATTCTCAGTATCGCGCTGCTGTGTATGTTCATGTATGCGGCGCAGGCACTGCACTATGCGATCATGGAAGAGGGAGACTACCCTCTTGAGAGAATGGGTGCGGCATCCTTTATCATCACTCCTCTTGGATATGCAGCGGAGAGTATCATGCCTCTTTACAATGGATGGTGCATATCAAGCCATGAGGGTGTTACAGGTTACCGTTATATTTTCGTTGGATTCTTAGTTCTTCTGGCAATTGGATTCTGCGCGTGTCTTGCTTTCAGGCATTTCACGAAAGAACGCCGCCAGGAGCTTGCAAAACTTCGTGCAGCAAAATAATGTCATGGGGGCGGGCTTATCTGCCTCCGGAATTTAAAAATATTAATCAGGTGGAAGGAGCGAAGACATTATGATGAACAAACAGAGATTTGAACGGGTTGTGGAGAACATGAAGAAGTTAGAACTCAGCCAGATCCTCGTTGCGGATGATCCGTCAATCTTTTATCTGACGGGAAGGATTGTAAATCCGATGGAGCGCTGCGGCGCGATCCTGATCAAGGACAACGGAGAGGTGCATGCATTTATGAACAACCTCTTCTGCTTTGAGCCGATGGACGGCATGACGATGCACTATTATGCAGACGGCGAGAATCCGTATGCACTTATTGCAGCAGAGTTAAAGCCGGGGAAAGTCGGATTTGACAAAAACTGGACAGCAAAGCACACGATTTCCATTCTTCAGGAGCGCGATGACCTGATTCCGGTACTGGGCTCAGACTGCGTTGACATCTGCAAGGCGCACAAGGACGAGGAAGAAAGAGAACTTCTGCGTCAGGCAGCCCGTGTCAATGATATGGCAGTTGAGTTCGGCATCAACCACATTGACCCGAGCCTTGACGAGAAACAGCTCTCAGATATGATTGAGGAGTTCTTTGAGGAGCATGGGGCAGAGCGTGATATCCAGCTCCAGTATGTATGCTATGGTAAAAATGCGGCTGAACCGCACCACGGCGCTGTTGCAGGAGAGACATTGAAAGAAGGGGACGCAGTGCTTTTCGACCTGTGGGCTCCGATCAACAATTACTGGTGCGATATGACCCGTACCGTATTCTACAAGAGCGTAAGCGATGAGCACCGCAAGGTATATGAGATAGTAAAAGAGGCGCAGCAGGCAGCGATTGATTTTGTGAAACCGGGCGTAAAGATGTGTGATATTGACGCGGTTGCCCGCAAAGTCATCAGCGATGCAGGATACGGCGACAAGTTCCTTACCCGTACCGGACACGGCGTGGGCATGACGGTACACGAGCCGCCGGAGGCAAGCGCATCCTGCGACCTTATCGCAGAGCCGGGCATGTGTTTCTCCATTGAGCCGGGTATCTATCTGAAAGATGATGTAGGAGTAAGGATTGAAGACCTTGTTATCGTGACAGAGGATGGATGTGAAGTTCTGACCAAGTATCCGAAAGATCTTCAGATTGTAGGGAATGATTAAACAGCCATTGACAAGTAACCACTCATAACTATATATCAGCAGCAAAACGGGCATCTTAAGAGGTGTCCGTTTTTGCTGGTGATTAAAAATCTTCTGTAAAACATTGTTTGACACTGCATCATGGATATCATACAATAAGAATATATAACATGATTTCTTGGCTACAAAGTAGATTTTATATTCAGAAAAGTATGCAGACGGAGGACAGCGTATGAAAAATATCAGAATAGCCGCGGCCGTGGCATTTGCCGCAATCGCATTATTTATCCCATGTATAACCGTTTCGGCGGAAACTGTTGGGGAGACTGTGAGCCAGAATACGGCTGCGGAGCTTCGGGCGGTACAATATGAAAATAATGAAACAATCGGGAAATTGTTAGCTCCGTCCTCGTATTCGGCGACGGAAAAACTGAATAAAAAAACAGAGATTTTCAAGCGGGATGGAACGCCCTTTGATAAAATTACTGATGAACAGGTGATTAAAGAACTAAATCAGGACAATATAAAAGTCATGTCCTTTGAAGATTCTTTTGCAGAAGTACAGGCAGAAATTGACGTATTCATCCAAAAAATCATTGACAACCCTAATAACCCGCAAATCGGGGCAGACAAATATAAAGATAAAATACTGCAGAACAAAGAAAAGCTGCTGCTGGGCCTTACCTACCTCAACAGGCTTTATGATTTCAATATGGGAGGACATAACCTCATGGACGCTCT
Source organism: Lachnospiraceae bacterium MD308 (assembly GCA_000403475.2). Classification (GTDB taxonomy): domain Bacteria; phylum Bacillota; class Clostridia; order Lachnospirales; family Lachnospiraceae; genus MD308. The sequence goes on along the minus strand of KE159795.1, from coordinate 1,721,568 downwards.
CCTCTGTGAATCAAAACCATCCAAGTACATAACTTACCCTAACTTTATCGGCAATGTTCCGGACTGGCTCATATATATCGGGGGTATCGGTGGCGATAAATTAAAGGTCTCTAAAAATGCCGCTGCATTTGGTTTTGGAAGTCCATTTTGGCCAATTACTGATACTGAGTCACTGGATGCTTTCCTGGAAGAGTACAGAAAAAAATGGATTCCGAATACTTCGATGGATGAGTGGTTTTTACAGGAAAGCCCTGCTTTTATAGTAGAGAACAGCTCAGCCTGGGATCAGAAAAACGCCGGGATATACAGAAGGCTCTATGACAACCCAGAGTTCCGCAGCTACATTCTGCCGCTGCTTACGGTATCGGAAGACAGTATCTATATGATTGCCAACTCTGCCACCATCACATTTGGAATCGTGGACTGCTATATCGACAGAAATTTAAAACCCGATCCGGCGCGTTACGGCGAATTGCGTGAAAAATTCCGGCAGCAGATGAAACAGGCTGCTAAACAGCAAAGTGCCTTTATTGATTTTTGGCACCGGATTGCGACACCGGAACAGAAAGGAAACTTTTCATCTAATCGCGTTGTTTTGGACAGTCTGAGGATTGATCCTGATACGACTGTCCAATGGTCGGATAAGTTCGGAAAGAATGCCTCGCAGGGTGTCAGGGAGTTTATCACTCCTCTGAATCTGTACGGTTCTTATATGTTTGCCGATGGCATGGCAGACGGCACAGGAATCCGCTACTATGTGTCAAAGGCATTGACGGAGCGGGGGCTTGCAACATATGCACATGAGCTGACTCACATACTTGTTTCTGAGGCAATGCTCAACGGATATGGCTCACGGGACGGCATGCTGGCTGAAGTCTATCCAAGAGGACTGTTTGAGCCTTACGAACTGAATGACCCTCCTGCATTTAATCTGAACTTAATTTATGACCGCCTGGCAGTCAGCGACCGATATCATAACGGCCAGCCCGAGCGCTTTCAAAGTGAGGCGGATCTTAAAGACTATATGAGCGGCATCCTGGATGTCGTCTATACGTTGGATTATGCGGAGGCAGACGTTATACTTGCGAAAACCCCGGAAGAAAAAAAGAAATGGTTCCATAAGCTCGAGCAGATTGAAGATTCAGAAGTGAGAGACAATAAAGGCCAAAAAACCACAGGACATAATCTGGATTTGATAAAAGAACTATCTCTGGATGAGGCAAAGAACTTAAATACCATTGATGACCTGATCCGCGGCAACATTATCGCATCCCGCTATGAGGTAGACGGAACGAAGACAACCGGAACTGTGAAGAAAAATGGCTATTATGTCGTGCCGCTCTTCAGCGCCAACTACGCCGGGGTGCAGAATGACAAAGGTGTAAGCGGCGATATTACCATACGTCGGCATGCATTTGAGCTGCTCGCCGAATACGGATATTACGGCGGCATGGTTCCCTATATATCCAACCAGTATAAAGAAGCAGCAGCGGGGGATAATACTATCCTATCTGATAAATATATCCTGAATAAAATATCCGGCGGCACTTACAAAACGATGACTGATTTTAAGAAAGCCATGTTCCAGCGCAGGATTGAGAAGGTTAACCAGTTAAAACCTGTCACAATTACATGGAATAACCAGACCGTCACAATCAGTAGCTTTGACAAATTGCTCCAGATGATGAAAGATGCGGTAGAAAGCGATCTGAAAAATGTAACAGCAACGCCCGAAGGTGCTAACAATATCCGCGCACAGAAAACACAGACTGAACTTCTGAAACAGCAGATATTTAAAGCCTATTTATTGCAGACAAATGACTTTAGCAATACCATATATGGAGACCTGTCACCGGTAGAACCTCCGAATCCAGACGTCACTGATCCTGAACAGCCGGGAAATCCTGGAGACAGCGGAACAACTCCGCCGGGAAATTCTGGAGACAGCGAAACAACTCCGCCGGGAAATCCTGGAGACAGCGGAACAACTCCGCCCATAAACCCTGATGCCGGGACAACTCCGCCGGGCAGTGGAACTACAACGCCAGGCACCGGGACAGGAAATGACGAAACCGTTGTGCCAGATACAGGCACAAGCAAGCCAGATACTGGTACAGGCAAACCGGATACCGGCACAACGCAACCAGGCGCAAGCACTGTGACGGTAACGCCCAAACTGCTCATTTGCAAGGTGACTGTTGCAAAGACTTCACAAACAATCCGCTGGAATGCCGTGAGTTCAGCAGATGGTTATGACATATACGGGGCAAAATCCAACGGGAAATACGAACGAATCCAGACAGTCAGCAAAAAGTCTGTAAAATGGACACATAAAAAGCTGAAGAAGGGAAAATCGTATAAATATTATGTTCAGGCGTATAAAGAAATAGGCGGAAAACGCGTCGTTATTGCCAAATCCCTGGATGTATACAGCACGACAAAGGGCGGGAAATACGGCAATGCTTCAAAGGTAAGTGCGAAGAAGACACGCATAAGCGTAAAATCTGGAAAGAAAGTCGGGCTCAGTGTAAAAGCAACCGGAAAGAAATTAAACAAAACCGCTAAAAAGATACGTTATGTTTCATCTAATCCGGCTGTTGCAAAAGTGTCCTCAAAAGGTGTCATTACCGGAAAAAAACGTGGCAGCTGCACAGTATACTGCATCGCCGGGAATGGCGTGTATAAAAAAGTAAAGGTAACGACCAAATAAAATTCATAAAGAAAATGACCACACCGTTTCAAGTGAGGTCATTTTCTTTTTTATCATCACTCCAAAAGAACTTTTCAATGTTGGAAATATATCACTATCGGCTATAGTTTCTTTGATTTTTCAGTCGCTGCATTCACACAGTCAATCACCGCGGCTCTCATACCGCCGCGCTCCAGTGCCTCGCAGCCTTCGATTGTGGTTCCGCCCGGAGAAGTTACCATGTCCTTAAGTTCCCCGGGATGGATTCCCATTTCAAGAATCATCTTAGCCGTTCCGAGGCAGGTCTGTGCCGCCAAACGGTATGCGGTAGCTCTCGGGAGTCCTTGCTTTACGCCGGCGTCGGACATAGCTTCGATAAACATAGCGGCATAAGCAGGCCCGCCGCCGCTCAGTCCGCACACGGCGTCAATGAGATGCTCCGGAATCATCTCCACGACACCGATTGTCTCGTAGATAGATGCCGCGTCTGCAAGTTCTTCCTCTGTAAAATCGTTGTCAGAGCAGAGGGCAAATGCTCCCTCGTAGACCATCGCGGGAGTATTTGGCATGATGCGTAAGATTCTCGGGGTTCCGGTAATCATATTCTGCAGCCGCTTAACGGTCACGCCTGCCACAATGGACATCACAGCCTTGCCGTCCAGGGCGTTTTTGCACATGGACAGTGCTTCTGCTGCGTTTTGCGGCTTCACAGCCAGCAGGACAATGTCCGCGTTCCTGCATACATCTTCATCGTCAGCAGCGAGATGTACGCCCCATTTTTCAGCCTTTTCCATCATGGCCGGGTTGATGTCGCAGACGTAGGCATTTTCCTTTGGAAGTACGCCGCTTTCCAGCGCGCCGTAGAGAATGGCTCCGCCCATGTTCCCGCAGCCGATGATGCCGATTTTCTTTGTGATCATAATGAATCCCTCCTGTGATATGTCCATATTTTCTCAAATGCATCTGGTGTCTCAAGTAAAAGCTTTGTTCCTTCTGCCATACATCTTGCAGCGTACAGCATCCCCTTCTGGCCGATGCTCATGCCCGCCTGCTCGGCCGCAGCCCAGTGGTGGAGCGGAGTGCCTTTGCACATGGTAGCGGCGCTGACAGTAATCAGCGGTACGGTATGGCTGACCTCAGAGGCGTCCGTTCCGATAGCAATGGGTACAGGAGCATCCTCTAATGGCTCCAGGCCGGAAAAGTATTTTCCGCAGTCAGGAAATCCGGCTTTTTTACAGATTTCCGCGGCAAATGCAAGCTCTTCTTTTGTATACTCCGGGGTTGGAATCTGCGTCATGGCCTGGTAGAAGATTTCAGCCAGAGGCCGGTTCACCTTCATCTCCTTGCAGCATTTTACAAGCTCGATATCTACGGTCGTTCCGGTCATCAGCGCGGCGCCTCTCGCGCAGTTGTCCACGCGCCGGCTTGCGTCCTCTGTGCGGGAACGCTTTGAGGAGCGGATAAAGTAATTCGTCTTTGCTGTGTCCGGAACCACATTAGCCGGAATGTGGTTGTCAAGATAGGCATAATGCATCCGCACGTCTCCCGGTACATGCTCCCGGAGGTAATTTACTCCGATATTCATAAGCTCCGCCGCATCGAGAGCGCTTCTTCCTTCCTCCGGCGCTTTAGAAGCATGGGCGCTTATCCCGTGAAAGGTATAGTTTTTGATGTCCTGTGCCTGCCAGATGTCATTGCTGACCCGGTTTCTGTCAAAAGGATGCCATGTGACTGCTGCGCTCAGGTCATCAAAAACACCTGCCTTATCCATCACAATCTTGCCAGACATGATCTCCTCCGCCGGACAGCCATATACCCGAACCTCCTCAGAACTCTTTTGCATCCACGTTCTCTAATGCCTTTAAGTATTCTTCGCCGAATGTACTCCTGAAATCATCGATTGCCATTCTTACGGTCTCTTCCCCGTCTGCTCCTAACATTTCAATAAGCACCCGGCTGAGTGTATGCTTGAGATGCGCTGTGTGGAAATTAAAGTCTCTCATGCAGGACGTTCCAAGCTTACGTTTCTTTTCTGCCAGTTCCGATACCTCCCTGGGAGAAAGGGGATGTCCCCAGTCGAACTCGCACCGTTCTCCTCCCCAGCTTAATGACGTGGCGGTAGGGGTACAGACAAAATCAGACCGGAACCCCTGGTAAACTGCGTTGTCCACGTTGACGCAGTAATATTTGCCGTATTCTGTGATATTATGCTTTTTCCATGCGTCGCACCATGCGCATTTTGCGATGTAGGTCTGGAGGGTGGGCTCTGTGCGTAACTGCCCGAACTCCATCTGGCCGTCGTAATCCGGTTTCCACTCGCCGTATGCCTGGTTAGTCATGGTAGTCAGCTCATCGTCGCGGGCGAGTGCATTTGCAGCCATACGGGCGCCGCGCTCATTGCCGTAGACGGTCATTCCCTTAAGGATGGCAGCCTTCCCGTTCTCACCGCACCGCTCAATGGCGTGTTTTGCCAGGAATGCGAACATCATGGCGTGATGTTCAATCTTGCAGGCTGCTGTTTCATTTGTCATCATATAAATCCCTCCTCTGGTCAGTGTTTATTTCAGGAAAAAGAAGTCGTCCGCCCGGTGTTCCTTGTCAAACATCTGGTTATACTGCAGCATGTGATAGGTGGCAAGGAGAGCGTCGTATTCTGTCTTTTCATCGTATTTATGTATTTTCCCGGTTTTGTCCATATAGCAGACCGCCGAGATGGCAGGAAGTTCTTTTTGAAGTTCCAATAAATATTTATTGTACCCGGTCAGTTTGTTGCCGGCGAGATTCATCACATATGAGGACAAATAGTTTGCGCTCATATCAAGTTCCTTCTCTTCGATGTCATAGTTTGCCCAGATGACATAGGGAGTGGAGTACCAGTTGGCCTCTTCTTCCGGTGTCAGATCTTCTACATCCTTGCCGAACTGGTTGTTGTAAAAGAGGTTCGTGATGGGCGGCTGGTGGTCTCCGAACATGACAATGAGTGTAGGCTCGTCTACTTTTTTAAAATACTCAACCAACATCTTAAATGCATCGTCGCTCATCTTTGCAAGGTTGATGTACTGCTCCGCTTCCGGGTTGTTAAGCGCCGCATCTTTAATGGTAATCTTCGGTTCAACCAGCCCGCGCTTTCCGTTGTAGCCGCCATGGTTCTGCATCGTCACGTTGAACAGGTAGAAGGGGGAATCGGTCTTCTTTCGGGAAGCCTCATAGTCGGCAATAATCTGACGGAAATCAGCTTCGTCCGAGATATAGTTCCTTACCAGGTCAAAGTTGTTTTTCTTTACATAATATTCCTGAAAACGGCATTTGTTAAATCCCAGGGCAGGATAAGCAATCGTCCGGCTCCACCCGGAAGATTTGAATGGGTGGTAAGCATTTACTCCGCTGTACCCCTGAGCTTTCAGGGTGTGAGCCATGGACGGCGTTGTGTCTTTTATGTATTCATTGTAAGGAATGCTCCGATAAGGGAGGAAATTCATGGAATTTCCCGTCAAGAACTCAAATTCGGAGTTTGCGGTATTTGCGCCCTGGATAGACACATAGAGCTTTCCTTTTACTGTGTTTTCAGTAAGGCTGTGAAGGAAAGGAAGGTAATCTTCCGACAGCTCAATGGGGCTGTTGTAGCTCAAATCAGCAAGGGACTCATCCATAATAGCAATAATGTTCGGCGGCTTCTCGCCCGGGGCAGTTGTTTTGGCCGCATTATCCGAAGGGTATCTTTTTGTAATCTTTTCAATCTCTTCGATAGAGTAGTTCTTTGGCTTTTCGATTCGAATGGATGACCATGACATAAGGAAAGAGAGCGCATTACCATTTTTAGCATAGGTACGCTGAGGTTTCCATACGTCATGCTTTACATGCTCCGGCACGAAATTTGTCTGTATAAACAGGATGTTAAAGAAACATATGTATATGACGCATGCGCCCACTGCATACATGCGCTGTTTCAGGCGCGGGCCTTTGTATCCCTTAAGGCTTAAGAGCATAGCGGTGAATGACAGGATGTACACAACTCCCCATATCCCTGTAAGGTCGAGGGAATAGGAAAAATTATCGGCGACATTAAAAGCCGTGGCAGCGGACTGCAAATCGGCGGCAAGAATCGGGCATCCTCGAAAGACCCATACGTAATAGTTGGCAATATGCATGATAAACGCAGCGGACAAAACGATAATACATGTGTACTGCACCCGGTTGAGAATCACGTAGATCACCAGCAAAAGAGTGGTATAGATTACTAAGTTAAACCAAAACTGCCAGGAAATAATCCTCCGGGTCATCTCGGAAAGGTGGTAATCGTTAAAACGATCTCCGAGAAATATACAAAGCACCGGTGTAATGAACAGGAAAATTCTTGACATCAATATATTTGCATCAAGTTTCTTGCCGGTTCTTTTTTCGATGAACCGGTCGATGCGCTCAAATGGAATAAAGACAAAGAGCAGTGCAAGTCCAAGAAGAATGAACATATCTGCCATTGCCCTTATATTGTAAAAGCGGTAGCCGAAAGAGGCGCGCAGCCGATTGTCTACAGGCGCGCCGTCCTGGGTAAGCTGGCCGAAAAGATCGCCCTTATCTGTGTATGTGCAGATACCAAATCCCTGGGGATTGCGGGCGTCGCGGATAACAGCCTGCATGACGTAGGTCTTGTTCCTGGACAGTTCTTTCGGGTCCTCAAAGATAAAGGAAGTCCTCCTGGCAACTTGAGTCAGGGGCTTTTGGGCGCTTTGCAGCGTATTGCCGTCTGTGTCTAAGATATTGACAGTCACACTGCCGCTCGAGAGGTCGCGTCCCTGGTTGGAAAAACGAATCCGGCACATCTCAAGAGTACCGTTCCACCCGGTAAATTCCTGCTCAAAGGTCATATTTCCGGAAAAACGTATGATAGCTTCATTTTCCTGAAGTTCTTCCTCAAGCGGCACAAAAGAAGAATGCAAGCTGTAATAGACGTCTCTGTTTGAAAGTACAAAAAATATGCCGAATAAAATGAGGATGATAGAAATTGTCTTTTTAGCTGCGAATATGCGGTTGTTTAAGAAAAATTCCTTTATCATGTGTGTTCCTGCTTTCCCTGGTAATGTGCGTAGTATGGAGTGGTTTCTGTTCAGTTCGTTTGCAGTAACCTCTGCAAAACTGCCAAAATAATGTTACACCATATAGTACAATTCCTCAAGCAGTAATTTTGCATAAATAATACCGTTTTCTGTAGGAATCTGACATTCCGGCGGAAAACGGTATTATATGGAAGAATATTTAGTTGCTATTACATATTGCAAAAGGGAAACTGGGAGATTCTTAAATGCGTACATCCAAAAGGAATCAGGCGTATTGATTCGATTTCTCCTTTTGCATCAATTGGACTTTCCGGTAAATTGTCTGTATTACCGCCCTGTTGCTGCCAAATACTGGCTTTTATTGCTTTTGCCTGAAGGATAACTGGAGGGTGATGCTTTTCGAAAGGAATTTCATTATAAGGAGTTTCCTGAACAGTGATTTTTTCTCCTGATATCAGAGCATAATTCCAGGCGCTTTCGGATGTTACCTCATAGTCATTTATTCCGGCGTGGCTGCGGTATGTGTGCCAGTGTTCGTCCATATCGAGCGCAAAAATAAGAGGACCTTTTTCTAATGCTATACTGTTATGATACCAATGGCTTGTTTCAATCTCTGCATGAAAGTTGACAGTAAGGCGTTCTTTTTCAGAAAAACGACGGTATAATTTGATATATCCATCCTCTCTCGCGTGTTGAAGAGCTGTTCCATTACAGTGAAGTTCATATGTACGGCACCATTTTGGAATTCTTATTTTTAGTGTAAACGGAGTTTGCCCGGCTTGCTTTACAACATATTCTATTTTTAATCGTGCAGGATATTCTGTTTTTGTTTCTATGCAAATGTCCTCGCCATTGATTTTTGTTTTAAGCTCATTAGGGGCAAAGATCATAGATACAAGCCCGGAATCCTCTCGGTACCAAAGGCTCCTTACGAATTTGGGCCATCCCTGATGCATGTTTGCTGTACAGCATCCGAAATTTGGCTCTAGTCCATAAGTGTTGGAGTCGTTAAGGTTATTATACCAGGGCCTTGCTTCATTTGTTGCGGCAATCTGATTTGCCTGTTGTAGATACTGATGCCCCATATAGTCCTCTGTGAACATGGCAGGATATGCATTATAGGCGAGGCGCTCCAGTAAATCGGCATATTCTGTATCGCCAAATATTTCCAGGATAATCTGAAGACTGAACATATATTCTGCAATGGCGCAGAGCTCCGTTCCACGGGACGGATTGTTACCTGCAAGATGTTCATCGCCGTTGATGGCTCCTGTTACGACACCGTGATATTTCTTCAGGTCGCTTAGTCCTTTTTTTAGCGTTTCGTTTAGATTCTGGTTAAGAACCCACGATGCCATTGCCGGGTATTTGGCACCCATTGTCACATTGACGATATGAGTCTGGTGGAATTTCATAAGTTCCCATATGCTGTTTTTCGATAGTATTTCCATATCTTTCCAATTATAATAGTATTCTGTCGGGTATGTAAAAGGAAGATTTTCAAAAAAACGGTTCCAATTTTCTCCTTGTTCAAGAATCAGCAAAGATAGTTCCTCTAAATATTCACGGGGCTCTTTTTCGTACAACCATTTGATGCAGTATAAAAGATCTGCACATCTGGCTTTTCCCCAATCTTCCAGCGGATTCTCACGCAGATGTGTGAGCTGGTATTGATAGTAATTGTGCATGAAATGCAATATATCGTCTTTAGGGCAGATTTCATAATATTGTATCAGTACTTTCAGCATGATCATGTGAGGCCACCAGTCGTGTTTGCTTTCTATAGGACCGAAATTTCCAGTGTCGTCTTGACTTTCCATTGTCCAATGGATAAACTTTTCCGCAATTTTAAATAATCGATCGTCTTTTAGGTAGTAAGCAAGGGGGAGAATACCATCCAGATAATACGGTCCCCTTTCCCAGTTTTCTCCGGTTCCTCCAAGCCAGCCGCTATAGGTTCCTACGCTTTCCCAGGAGTCATGTAATTTTCCTGACAGCCCACCAGCCTGAATCTCCAACTGTTTTTTCAGCCACCCGGTGGGCTTAACCTCTTCAATATGCAGTGTTTTAAATCTTTTATAATCCATAATTTCCTCCCGGTTATTTATTTGATGGCTCCGCCTAACATTCCCTTTATGAAATATTTTTGTAAAAAGATAAAAAGAACCATAATCGGAGCAAGGCCGATTAGAGAGCCGGCAGTCAGAAGCCCCCACTCTGTTCCGTATTGGCCGATTGCCATGTTGGTCAGCCCTACATTAAATGTTTTAATATTTTCATTATTTGCAAAAACAACAGCGATAAGATAGTCGTTCCAAGTGGTATATGCCGAGTATATAACGATAGTTGCAACGGATGTCCATGTTGTGGGCAGCATTATTTTTACAAAAGTTTTCATCTCGCCGGCCCCGTCAATTCGGGCGGCATCCCTCAATTCATCCGGAATCATATCAAATGCATTCTTCATCATATATACGGCAAAGGGTGTTTGAAATGTTGCATATATAAGAACCATCGCCATCCTTGAGTTTGTCAGATGAAGACCAGACATGATGGAATAAAGCGGAATCATCAGTGTTTGGAAAGGAATCATCAGTGCGGATAAAATCAGTAGAAGAAAAAACTTTTTTCCCACAAGTCGGAGCTTTGACAGAGAATAGCCCGCAAGCAGACTAATTAACGCTACTAATATCATTGTTATTACGGCTGTAGTGACTGAGTTTTTCAAATATCGGAGAAATACGCCTTCATTACGGAATAAAATATCCCGGTAATTTTCAAAGTGTATTTTCCGTGGGAAAATTTGCGGTGGCTGTCTATAGATATCATCTTTCTCTTTTACCGAGGTAATAAATGTCCAATACAGAGGAAGCAGCATGATTAACCCCAGAATAGTATTTGCAACAATGCGCCCTATATGTTTTGTTTCCATAACGCGTTCCTCCTTTATTCTGTAGGGTCTTTCAGCAGCCGCATCTGAAGTATGCTAAGTACAAGCATAATAGCCAAAAGAACCATTGTCATTGCTGAACCATATCCAAAGTTGTAATATTTGAACGAAGTATTATAAATGTAGTGGACCAGTGTCGTCGTCGTCTCTGCAGGGCCGCCTTTAGTCATGATAAGAAACTGCTCGAAGGCGAGCACTGAGCCGATTACGGACATAATCAGAGCAAGCCCTACCTGCGGACGGATGATTGGCAATGTTATATGGAAAAATTGCTGCATCTTCCCGGCACCGTCTATACTTGCGGATTCGTATACTTGCGTGTCCACTGACTGGAAAGCAGCCAGAATTATCAGCATGGAAAATCCGGACATCTTCCATGTTATCATAAAGATGATTGCCGGCAGGGAGGTGGATTCGCTTCCCATCCACAGGATTCCTTCATCAATAATATTCCATTTAAGGAGAATATGATTGAGGATTCCGTACAGGTCATTGTATATCCACAGCCATATTAAGCTGCAGGAAGTCATGGAGATGACAACCGGCGAAAAATATATTGTCCGGAACAGAGTAACTCCTTTAAATTTGCTGTCGATTAGCAGTGCCAGTGCAAAGGCGGTCACAAACAGAGCCGGCGTCACAAACAATGTGTATTTCAGGGTAAATAGAAGTGAAATGTGAAATTGTTTGTCAATGAGCAGTTCTTTGTAATTTAAAAGTCCTACAAATGTTTTCTCGCCCAGTAAAGGCCATTCGAAAAATGACATGGCAAGAGACTGTAAAAAGGGAAGGCAAAAAAACAAAAGATTAATGATTAAAACCGGACATATAAATAAAAACGGTATTATTTTTGGTTTGATTATTTTTGCTTTTTTCATAGTGATTCCTTTTTGAAAAGGGCATCATACCTTTTCAGGCTACGATGCCCCTCGTAATGTTTATTGCATGATTTTATTGATTTCTTCTGCTGCAGTCTTAAAGGCTTCTTCTGCGGTGGCTTTTCCCATAAGGCAACTTTGGGTTGCATTTACAAGCGGCTGGTTCATTTCATTATATTTTTCGGACCAGGAAGCTCGTGACACTTTTAATGCTTCTTCTAACACTTTGTATTTATCGTTTTTATTAAAATATTCATTGTCAAAAAGGTCTGTTCTTGCCGGAAGAAGCCCGTTTTTTGCAAATAGTTCTACCTGGACTTCCTCGCTCAATGCATATTCTACAAAATCCCATGCAGCTTCTTTATTCTTTGACTGCTCCATGATAGCGATTAGATCGCCGCCGCCAAAAGAAGAATACTCTTTCCCGTCTTTTTTGGGTATCAGGCATACGCCAAAATCAAAATCAGGGTGTTCTGTCAAGAAGGTATAAAGCTGTGAGTTTCCAAGGACAGTCATGCTTACTTTGCCGGTAAGGAAAGCGTCCTGGGATTCGGACCATGAATAAGTTGTAACGCCTTCGGGAGCTGCCTTGTATTTATTAGTGAGGTCGTCGTATAACTGTAATGCTTCTATAGCTTCAGGTTGGTCTAACAAGCAGGTTTTTCCGTCTTCTGACAGAAGGTCGCCGCCGTTGCTCCAGATATACGGTACAAATGTGAACATCTGACCACCGCCGCCGTTATATGTGTATCCGTATCTTCCATCGCGTGTTAACTTTTGTGCATAATCTACAAACTCCGACCATGTTTCAGGACCTTTTTCGGGATTAAGGCCTGCCTCTTTAAAGTGTGCTTTGTTGTAGAACATAATGGACACATCCGGCGCAAATGGAATGGCATATTGTTTGCCGTCATAGGTTCCAAGTTCAACCATTCCCTGGCTGAAAGAATCCTTGAATTCCAAGCCTGCGAATTCTTCTGATATGTCTGAAAGTGCGGAAATAGAATTGTAGTACGGAGCCAGAATATCATCTAACGATACGATGTCCGGGACATTACCAGAGGACAGAGCCAAAGTTAACTGGTCAGTCAGCTCGTCGTCTGGATATACAACTGCGTTTACTTTTACTTTATCTTGTTTTTCATTGTATTGTTTTACTGCCGCAGTAATCGGGGCCTCCATTTGCTCCCTCACCCATATTGTTACCTCTTCGGCTGTCGTTTCATCCTTTTGTTTGGATGTTTCTCCCGGTTTTCCGGAACATGCTCCTAACGTCATAGCCATGCTTGCGCATAATACGGCTGACAAAAGTCTGATTTTTCTTTTTTTCATAATCATCCTCCTTATCTGTTGGAATATTCCAACTTTTCTGCTCTGGTGTTTTTATATTCAGAATTATATATTGCCAAAGCTTATGAAACAAGATATACTATTAACACATTTATATAATATTTTTAACATAAATTAATGAAAAAAATATAATATTTTTAACATTATATTTTTGAAAGAGGAGATGCTATATGATTTATATTCATTTTGAAAATCCGCCTACTCCACACTTTATAGCAGCCGGAAAAGCACTGTATAGAAAAGGAGACAGACATAAAAAACGTTCGAATATCGGAGTGTTTGACTTATTGTTTGTAATATCCGGAAAACTTTTTATTATGGAAGAAAATCAACAATATACTATAGGTGAAAATCAACTTCTAATATTATCACCGGATAAAACACACAGCAGTTACCGCATCTGTGATACGGAGACCTCTTTTTACTGGGTTCATATGGGTTTTTCCGGTGCATACTATGAATCGGAACATATCCATCCTGTCAGCAAGGTGTCGAATAAATCTTTGTTTCGGGATACATCCTTTTATGTGACGCTTCCTAAGTATATTCAATTACCTGAAGACCAGGGACAGTTCCTTAAAAACTATATTGACCCATTACTTATGTTTTCAATCAACAAGTATGATAATCATACAGAAAAATACAGACAGATAAGTAATCCTTTAAAACAACAGCAACAATTTTTAAATGTTTTGGATATGTTGAATCTTGATTCCAGGTTCAGCAATACTCCGGATACACTTGCCTCGGAGATTATGCAATATCTGCAGAACAATTATGAAAAAAATTTTACGATTCAGGATTTGGCGCAGATGTACAATTTCCATCCGGTACATATTATCCGATGCATGAAGAATTCCTACCATATAACTCCTGTGCAGGCGCTTACAACAATAAGGCTGGAACGGGCAAAAGAATTACTGTCAACAACTGCACTGAGCGTCAGCTCAGTCAGCGAATCCGTAGGGTTTTCTTCTTGCTCTTATTTTATTAAGAAATTTAAAGCTCATTATAATAAAACTCCTGCACAATACAGGAATGAAATCAGGGACGGATTGAAATAATAGACAACGGGGGTGTAATATGAGTAATCGTTTGAAATATGAAAAAAGTCCGTATCTTTTGCAGCATGCGGACAATCCGGTAGACTGGTATCCATGGTGTCAGGAGGCTTTTGAGAAGGCAGAGAGGGAGGATAAGCCGGTATTTTTAAGTATCGGCTACAGCACTTGTCACTGGTGCCATGTGATGGAGCGGGAGAGTTTTGAGAATGAGGAGATCGCAGGGATTCTTAACAAGTATTTTGTGTCTGTGAAAGTGGACAGGGAGGAGCGCCCGGACATTGACAGCGTGTATATGTCCGTATGCCAGACGATGACCGGGAGCGGAGGGTGGCCGATGAGCATATTTATGACGCCGCTGCAGAAACCATTTTTTGCAGGTACGTATTTTCCGCCCGTGACCATAAGAGGCATGACCGGCTTAAAAGACCTTTTGCTTGCCATAGCTGACAGATGGCAGCAGGATAAAGACGCGCTGGTACAGTCGGCAGAAAAGATTCTGGCGCATCTTATAGATGTGTCGGAGGAAGAGCTGTGCGAGGGAATAGACACGTCCTTGCCTGAAAGAGCGGCAGAGCTGCTTTCAGGGAGCTATGACGAGGCAAACGGCGGATTTGGGGATGCGCCTAAATTTCCTATGCCTTATAATCTGATATTCCTTACTTTGTACGCAAAGATATACCCACAGGGGATTTCGCAGAATATGCGCTTACGGCGCGGGCGGACTTCGTCAGACAATATATATAAGGAAGAAAAGATTTTCAAAATGGTAAGGGCGACGCTTGACAAGATGAGGCGGGGAGGGCTTTTCGACCAGATTGGGTATGGATTTTCCCGGTATTCTACAGATGCATATTTCCTTGTTCCTCATTTTGAAAAAATGTTGTATGACAATGCGCTGTTAGTTGCCGCTTATGCCATAGCTTATAAGGAAGCGGGCGACGGTGAGTTTTTAGACACTGCAGAGAGGACGGCTTTGTATATGATGCGGGAGATGAGCGGGCCTGCGGGAGAATTTTACTCCGCCCAGGATGCAGACAGCGAGGGGGAGGAAGGGAAGTTTTATGTGTGGGGATATGACGAGATAATAAATGTCATTGGAAAAGAACGGGGAGAAAAATTCTGTAAATATTTTGGCGTGACGAAAAAGGGGAATTTCGAAGGGAAGAATATTCTGAACCTGCTTAGTGGAGAGGACATCTGCGATAATTTCTCAGAAGAGAAAAGGTTATTGTACGATTACCGAAAATCTCGTGCAAGGCTGCATCTCGACGATAAAGTGCTGACCTCGTGGAATTCGCTTGCAATCTGCGGTTTGTGCATCTTATATCAGGTGTCTGGGAAGAAGGAATATCTACAGGCGGCGAAGAGAACCCAGGAATATATAGAGGGAAATCTTACTGACGGCAATATCCTCTACGTAAGCTGCCGGGGCGGGAGGGGACAAGTGAAAGGATTTTTAGACGAGTATGCCTGCTACACGGCGGCGCTTATCAGCCTGTATGACTCGGGATTTCAGGAAATGTACCTTGAAAGGGCGAAGGAAATCTGTAATGAGGCTGCCCGTCAGTTCGCGGATGACAGAAATGGGGGATATTTTTTGTACGGATTGGAAAACGGGCGTCTGATCACAAGGCCGAAGGAGGTCTATGATAATTCTTTGCCCAGCGGAAACTCTGTGATGGCGTATTGCCTTGTGCGGCTGGCTGAGATTACGGGGAAGGAAGAATACGAAGAGGCGGCAAAGCGGCAGCTTGCCTTTATGTCCGGGGCGGCAGAGCATTATCCCGCCGGATGCTGTATGTTTCTGATTGCAGAGCTTTTGTATATGCATCCGCCGAAAAAAGTGTGTGATGGAGAGAAGTGTATCAACATTGGAATCGTTTAGCAGGGGAATAGAATATTTGCAAAGCCTTGTACAGGAGCTTGTAAAACTGCCAACTGAAACGGAATGGGTAGAGTTTAAATGCAATAATAAGGAGCCGCAGTTGATAGGGGAATATATTTCGGCATTGAGTAATTCTGCTGCACTGTGTGGTAAGACAAAGGGATATCTTGTCTGGGGTATTCATGATGATGCACATGAAATAATCGGTACAGAATTTCAATTTCGGAAAATGAAAAAAGGAAATGAAGAGTTGGAGGCATGGCTTTCACGCATGGTTTCACCCAGAATCAATTTTAAATTTTATGAGATTCCTATGGATGGAAAAAATGTTGTAATGATTGAAATTCCATGTGCTGAGAAACAACCGGTTCAGTTTGCGGGAGTGGAATATATTCGAGTTGGTACGAATAAGAAAAATTTAAAGGAATATCCTGATAAAGAAAGGGAATTATGGCAGGCGTTTGAAACGACACCATATGAGCTTCGTCTGGCAAAGAGTAATGCCACGGAAGACGAATTGGTTGTGCTATTGGATTATCCCAAGTACTATGATAAGATGGAAATGCCGATTCCGCGTAACAGGGATAAAGTTCTGGATGATTTACAGAATGAAAAGTTTATCATTAAAAATGATGCCGGGAATTGGGACATTACCAATATGGGAGCGTTGATGATTGCGAAGGATTTAAAAAAGTTTGATAATCTTCATCGCCGTTCGGTGCGTGTTATATGGTATAAAGAGAATTCTAGACTGGATGCAATCAGGGAAAAAGAATTTTCGGGTGGTTATGCATTTGCACACGAGGATATTGTTCAATATATAATGACAATTATTCCACAAGAAGAAGTGATAGTGGAAGCAACAAGGAAATCTGTTATTAGCTTTCCGGAAATAGCAATTCGTGAATTATTAGCAAATGCTATGATTCACCAGGACTTGCAGCAACGTGGCACAAATCCTATGGTGGAAGTGTTCAAAAATCGAATAGAGTTTTCTAATGCGGGTGCTCCGCTGGTAGCAATAGAGCGTATTGTAGATACAGTTCCGGTATCACGAAATGAAAACATTGCCGGATTTATGCATAAATGTGGAATTTGTGAGGAGCGAGGCAGTGGTTATGACAAGATTATAGAAACTACTGGAAAAAATGAATTGCTTGCGCCAAGAATTGAGAGTCAGAATAATCAATTTACAAAAGCTGTATTGTTTGCAAAGGTTCCATTTGAAATGACAACAAAAGAAGACCGTGTTCGAACCTGTTATATGCAGGCTTGTTTGGCTTATGTCAATTATGCAGCTGTTTCTAATGGGGATATCAGAAAATTGTTTGGATTATCGGATCAAGAAATGGCAAAAGCATCGCGCTTGATTCAAAATACAATAGATGCAGGGCTTATTAAGGCAGTTGATCCGGAAACGGCACCGAGATATAAAAAATATATACCCTCAGTGAACAAAGGAATACACGCCCTGAACCATGATATTTGGGTGATTTTCTGCGTTGTCCTCAATCGGCGTACGTCCAGTACGCCTCAATCGTCCGCCTTGAAAATCGCCCAAATATCTATGGTCAGGGTCGTAGAGTCGGAAAGAAACCAATTTTTGTTCCTGCAAGGCGCTTGACTGACGCGTACTGGACGTACGCGGAAGGAAAGCAACGCAGCAGGAGCAAAAATTGGTTCTTCTCCGACCGTGTGTTCCTTTGTTTACTGAGGGTACCATATTGGGCATAATTTAACTTTCGCTAACTTTCACTAATTGGAAATCAATGTTTTGCAACAGTATATACAATGTCAAAAACCTTTATTTTGTGCGGTTTTTGGCATTGTTTTTTGTAGTGAAAGTAGAAATTTAACTTTCGCTAACTTTTATAGCGGCTGAATTAGAAAAGTTGAATAACTTGACTTTTTAGGGCGTGCGAGTGAGCTTGCCAATGCGCTTGGATATGACCCAACGTACATCAGTAAATGGATGAATGGCAGCAAGCTGCCGTCGGCCAGGAATGCCGATCGGATCATCGGTCAGATTGCGGATTTTCTGTCTAAGGGAGCTGACAGAAATTCGGGGAGAGGGATAGAGAAAGAGAAGGTATATACAGAACTCAAATCAGCCTATGACTGTGCAGGCAGCGCCAGGCTTTTTCAAAGTTTCCAGAATGGTCAGATGTCATTTTTGAACAGCCACAAGGAGCTGGCACAGTTGACGCGTGCTGCCTGCCGCCAGGCGATGGAGCTTGGCGGGCACAATATATCCATAACGGCGACGTTTGATTTGTTCCATCTATACGGAAAAGAATTTCATAGAATTATAGAGGAGATTCATGATATGGGCGCAGAGCATGTACAGATTAAACTTGCGCTTAATACGGAGGAGCTTACAAAAAACTATTATTTTTATACAACAGCAATCTTGAAAATCATTGGCAGTCTGGGTTTTGTTGAGATAACGATTGTTCGCCGGAGACCGGACACACCGCAGCTTTTCGTTGTTAACTATTTATTTTGCTTACAGATGCTGTGGGTTCTTGAGGGGGAGATTGCCGCGGTCTTTTCCATGCAGGAGCAGGTAATTAAAAAATTCGCAGATATATGCAGCCAGATAACAGATTCCGCAGAGAAGCTTTTGGATTCTGCCAAGCCGGAGAGCCTGCAGAAAACGAACGTACAGCTTGACTCTTATTCCGACCGCAGACAGTGGTTGTTTTTTAACGAATCTCCAGCGATGTTATTCCCGGCGGACGTTATGGATGTATTTGTTGAGAAAGCGGAAAATAAAGCATATGGCAGATATCTGGAGAAATTAAAGAATGTCTTTGAAAAGCGGACTTGCCGCTCACAGATTGATCTTGTGATCTATTCGTCTATGTTGAATAAATATCTGGCAGACGGTAAAGTAAGCGTAGGAAACCGCTTTCAACAGCTTACCCAGGAACAAGTCTATAAACATCTGAGATACTTGAGTGAGGTTATGAAATCTAATCCTGAATTCAAGATGTATCTGATCAGGGATACCGTAGTTCTTAGCGAGGAGTTAAGAAAGGCGCCTTCCATTTTCTTAGATACGTATTCTTTGAATATAGAGAATTCAAAAAACAGAGCAAACGCAAATTATCATATCTCCACCTACCCGAAAATGCGGGATGCGTTTCAGAAATTTTATGAAGATATACTCGCCAAATCCTATTGCATGGAGCTGACGGCGGAGGATCTTTTAAGATATCTGTAGCGGAGACGTCTGAAATAATATACAGCAAAGTGATTCCGGACAGGGCATGAATTTCATGAATTCAAGCCTTGTCTTTTTTGGTGCCGGAAAGTCAAAAATTTGTGCAGGCTGTACGGTTGCGCTGGAGACATTGGCAACACTTTTGGCAGAACCAGGGGATGTGTTTTTAATACCTGCCCCGTATTATTCTAGTTTTGTGGATGACATCAACGAACGGGCAGGCGTTCTTGCATTGGGGGTGCCATGTGATGAGACACTCTCCAGAGATGCCTTTGAACAGGCGTATGAGAGAGTTACGGGAGAAGGAAAAAGAGTGCGTGCCGTATTATTCTCGTCACCGAACAATCCCATCGGAACTGTTTATAAAGAGGAGGCGATTCGCAGTCTGCTTGATTTCGCGATGGAGCATGACCTGGATGTGATTTCTGATGAAATCTATGCGCAGACAGTATTTGATCCGGAAGCTCATTTTGTAAGCACTATGAGGCTGGTTCCTGACGCATACCGGCATAGAGTGCATGTGACAAGCAGCTTTGCAAAAGATTTCGTACTGTCCGGCTTCCGGACGGGCATGTGTTTTTCCTTTAATCCGGATATCATACAGGGATTTGCATCAATTACATATTATTCCAGTGTTTCTTCGCACACGCAGTCATTGTTGACCGCTCTTTTGAAGGAACCGGAATTGGGTGAGATTATGGAGCTGTCAAGAAAGCGCCTTGGAAAAGCGTACCGGATATTCAGCCGGGGGCTTGCCGAGATGGGAATACCCATGATGAAAGCGCAGGCTGGAATCTTTGTGATGGCGGATTTGTCAGAATATATGGAAAAACAGGAATTTTCTGCGGAGCAGGTTTTGTGGGATAAGATATATAACGAATTAATGCTTAATATCTCCCCGGGAGGACTTTTTGGGTGTGAACGGCCAGGGTGGTTCAGGGCATGTTATGCATTTGATGAAGACACAGTGGAAGAGGCATGCCGGAGGTTGCAAATGCTGAAAAAATAATTGGCGGGCGCCCAATATATCATAGTCAGGGTTATAGAGAAGCCAGGAATGCGCACTTGCTGCGCATTCCGTAAGAGCATGATGCAGGAGTGAGTGCCAATTGTTGTGCAGCAAAACTCGAAAAAAATAAAATAAATTAAAAAAAACACTTGCAATGACAGGAATTCTGTTATATAATAGCACTTGCGTTAAGGAAATAATAAAAGAAAATTAAGAATTAAGCGCGATTAGCTCAGTTGGTAGAGCACCTGACTCTTAATCAGGGTGTCCAGGGTTCGAGCCCCTGATCGCGCAGTGAAATCACTGTTTTTGATGTATTAAGGCATCGGGGATGGTGATTTTTTGTTGAGAAAGAAAAAAAGTGTTGACATATATCGATTGCCGATGTAATATGAATATAACGAAAGCCGATATATATCGAAAATATAACAATAAAAAGCGAGGTGAGTAATATGACAGTAAGTAGGAATCTTGTTTCTGGTAATACATCCATGCTGCTTTTAAAGCTTTTGTCGGAAAAGGATATGTATGGATACGAGATGATAAGCACTTTATCCAAACGTTCCAACAATGTATTTGAGCTTAAGGTAGGGACGCTCTACCCATTGCTTCACAGTCTGGTGCAGGGTGGGTATCTGAAGGGATACGATAAGGAGGCTAACGGCAAGCTTCGCAAGTATTACCAGATTACGCCAAGTGGGCGCAAATACCTTGACAAGATGATAGAGGAGTGGAACACATACGCAGAAGCAGTAGGCACGATGATAGGTGGTGTGAATTATGAAGGCTGATAAATATTTGCAGGCATTGACAAAGCGCATCGAAAGTTCCAGGATAAGAAAAGAGATTATGAGAGAGTACCAGGATCATATCGAGGACTGCAAGGAGGCGCTCATGGAATCCGGCATGAGTGAGGAGGAAGCGGAAGAAGAGGCTGTAAGGCAGATGGGTGACCCCGGAGAGGCGGGGCGGGAGATGAACCGGATTTACAGAGACGTGCTTGACCTTAATATGGCTATATGGTTTTTAGCATGCTGCGTCCTGACTCTGTTGACGAGATGGGTGCTGGAAAGAGGTATGGGAGTTGTAGATATAAGTGCAGCCGGAGTGCCTGTAATTATACCGGAGTATATCGGGAGAGCGCTCCTTGTATATGGTTTCCTGTTAAGCGCATGGGAGAAGCACAATGACCTGGAGCTTTACTATGTGCATGGAAAAGACTGGGGCGGCGCAGGTGCCGGAGCCATGAACAACAGCGGATTTATACTGGCCGTCGGAGTGGCGTTGATGGCGCACAGTATGGAGCGGGGCGTATGGATAAGCATAATAGCGGCGGCGGCGCAGATTGTGTTAAGAAGTTATATCCAGACGTTGAATAATAAAAGGGAGATGGAACTTCTCTGGGAGATTGGAGTGGCAGATACGGTAATCACTTACAAGGGTAAAGGAACGTTTCGCGGCAAACAGATAAAGATAAAGACCAATGAAGAAGAGATTCAGCCGGGAACTCCTGTTGTAATCGTGATGTTTGAGGGGCCGAAGCCGGTGGTGGCCCGGGTGTGACAAGACAGCAGATAGAAAAGGCGGTACAGAACATAAATATGATGAAAGTAAGATAACAGGGAGCGGAGGGTGAATTCGCTCCCTGTTTGCAATAATTCGATAATTATCTTTGTACCCAGGTAGGGCTTGTCTTTCCTCTCATATCGAATGCAGCACCGAAGATATTCATAATCCTTAAGCCTTCCGTTACGGCGAAGTATCTGTTGTTATTATTAGCATCATGGTAAGCATGGAACCAGTTCAGGCCAATGTACATAGTAAACAGGAAGAAGCCGATGAAAAATGCTATCCACATCCCGCTAAGCGTACCGCCGATGAGTGTCATGACTGCGGTATATCCCAGAGCTGCAGCGATTACGTACCGCGCTTTGGTAAAGAAGTGTTTCCACGTCCGGGATAACAAGAACAGTATAATCACATATGCTGCGGTCATAAGCCAGAAAAGTCCAAAATGCTGTCCGCTTATAGAAGTGTCTTTCTTCCAGAGGAAGATAAAACCTCTTGCAAAAGTGTAGGCGGCTATAAGTAATGGAGCCAGATTGATGGCATTTATATGGAAGATTACCATTAATATAGTTGTGTTTTTGGTAAAATACATCCCTGCATAACAAATGATGCATAAAATAACCGGAAGGAAAAAGAAGGTTCCCATTGTAGAGGCAAATGGAAATACTTTTTCCATCATTCCCGGAGAATCCATAAGTTTTTCGGGAAAATAGATGCCGTCGGCAGAAGAGTATATCCAATCTCCGAGGAGAAATGAGACGACGGCACATATACAATATCCATAAGACAGCATCAGCGCCAGATTTTTGTTAAACTGTTTCGGTGTCAGGATTTCTTTTGTAATATCTTCCTTCAAAACCTTCGCAAGCTGTTCGCCCCAGGAAGCCTCATCCTCTTCCAGTATTGACTCTGATACAGAATCAAAAGGAAGATGGCACTGGCGCAGGTTTTCGCATACACGCCTGACTGCCTCAAGGTTCTGCTCTTCCTCATGCAGCAGTTTGAGACGATTTTCCATAACGGCGTCAAGATTCAGCTTTCCGTCTTTCAGCTCCCGGATGTCAGAGATAGGAACTCCGAGGACTCTTAATACTTTAATCCGTTCAAGCTGTTCGATGTCCTGTTCGGAATATTCCCGATAGTTATTTGTATCATTTCTTTTTGGGGAGATAAGTCCTTCATTTTCATAATACCTGATATTTGCTTTGGTGATGCCAAGTTTGTTTTCTACATCTTTAATCGTCATGATAAATGCCCTCCTTTGATGTTTGATACCCTGATTATAAGGGTTAAAGCGGCTTGAAGGTCAATACTTTTTTAGAAATTTTATAAAATAATAAAAATATTGTCACGGATATTGCCTTCAGAGGCTTATATTTTATAGAAACAGATATTTTAGTATTAGATTAGGTAGAGAGGAGGAAACAGAATGATTGACATATATCTTTGTGAAGATGAACTGTCTCAGCTCAATTACTTTAAAAAAGTCATCGAGTCATTTTTGAAGGAAAACCACATACAGGCTGAGATTGTATCAGCAAGGAATAATCCGCTTTTCACAATTAATGATTTTATAAAGAATGAGGAAAATACGGCACTATTTTTTCTTGATGTCGAATTAAATGGCTATACTATGGATGGTTTTGGGTTGGCGAGAAAATTAAAAAAACAGGACAGAGATATCTATATTGTATTTTTGACTTCGCAGGAAGATTTGGCGTTCAGAGCTTTTGAATATAAACTGGAGCCGCTAGACTATATTATCAAAAAACCGGAATATTTTCTTTCAGATAGAATGGGTAATGAAATGAAAGTAAGGATGGAGAATATCTTTGGTAAAATTGAACTTATGAAAGAAAAGAAACAAAATAGTATCTCAATATCTGCTGGAAGTAGAGTGCTGGAGGTTAATAAGGATGATATCTTATTTATACAGGCAGTAAAAGGAAGCCACCAGATAGAGATTTACCTTTCTTATAAAAAACTAACACTTCGCCAGTCATTAAAAAATATAAGCGAGATGCTGGATGAAGCTTTTATTTTTATTAGCAAGTCTTGTATTGTCCAGAAACAAAAAATCAGAGAGATAGATAAAAAGGGACGAAAGATTTTTCTTGAATGTGGATATGAATTAGAAGTACCATACCGTGAGATTGGAAGCTTGTGTAAATTGATGCAGGGAGACGGTCATTATGGATTAGTCGTACAGTAGGGAGGGAAGAATATGAAACTTCTGATTTCATGTGTATTTACCTCTTTGATGGTTGTGATGTCAACAACGATGTTGATTCCTTACAGGATGAAGCGCCAGAGAGTGGCGATTATAGCGGCATATGTATTTGCGATGGCATTTTTGGGGAATACCTTTGGACAGATTATGGGCATTCCTATGGTAATTGGGCTGTTGATTTTGCTGTTTTTGTTGACAGAAGAATATCGGTTGGAGAATGGATTTATGGCAGCGGTCGGATATCTGATCAATATACTGTGCAATAATATGTTCTTTTGGGGGATAGTGGCGTTACTTGGGATTCCATTAGTTGACTTTGTAGATCATTATGGGGAAGTGTTTTGGGCGGTATATACTGTATTCCTGTGGCTGATTTTAAGAGGGCTGCGTTATATCCTATATGAAAAACTGAATTTTTCGGGCCATATCAGCAGTGTCGCTCCGGCGATTCGTTATGGAATGTTTGCTAATGGGGTATTATACTTGCTTATTTTCTTGTTTACGATATCAATGGGGGAAAAAGCGGGGTACAATGTACGGGGATTAGGTCTTAACTGTATTCTCTTTTTTATTTGTATGCTGATAAGCAGCCTATTGATTGTTTTATGTGCTTCAAGTATCCGATCGGCTGAACAGAGAAAAGCAGAGGGGCATCAGAAAGAAATAACAGAAAATTATGTCTTAAGTATGGAACAAATGATAGATGAGCTGAGAGCATTTAAACATGATTACAAAAACATAATTGCAGAGATGGCTGGATATATCCGCGAAGGAGAGATGGAGCAGCTCAAAGTATACTATCAGAAATTAACCTGGACAAAAGAGACAGATTACTATAAAGATTTGCACATCTGGAAAAGTCTTCGTAATATACAGCCAATGGAGATAAAAGGGGTTTTATATGAGAAGATTCTGAGGGCACTTAGTAAAGACATAGAACCAGAGATAAAGATAGAAGATGGGCTAGAGGTAAAATATCCAGAAATACAGATAATTAATAGAATTTTGGGAATCTTTATAGATAACGCGATAGAAGCGGCAGAAGAAACCGAATTAAAAAAGCTCATTATCGAGGCATCCAGTACAGAAGAAGGAGCAATATTTAAAGTTGCCAATTCCTGCCGGCAGTACCCTAATCTGTCTAAAATATTCCAGAAGGGGGTATCTACAAAAGGAGTCGGAAGGGGAATGGGATTATACTGGGTGAAAAATATCCTGAAAGAGAGAGAAGAGCTTATACACGTAATAAGTGTGGAAGATGGATTGGTAATACAAAAAATAGAAATACCGTACGCAAACTGATGAAAAAGAGGCATAATTTTACATTTATGCCTCTTTTCTTTACATTTGTGCCTTTTTGTTGTGTAACTGGAACAAGATTGATTACAATCGAGAACAAGATAAAAACACAAAAGGAGGAATTAAATGGAAGGAATCATACAGACTGCAAGTGTACAGGTTATGCGGAAGATGGATAAGAAAAAGCAGTATTCAGAAAGCGAAAAAAAAGTCATTGTCTACGGGTTGGAACTGATTTTTGATTCTTTGTTAAAATCTTTTGCTTATCTGGCTGTTGGCTTTGCTTTAGGAAAAGGGATGGAGGTCGCGGCGGTTATGACTGCTTTTGGAGCGTTGAGGAAGACATCTGGAGGAAAACATGCGAAGACGAATTTAGGATGTTTTACGCTGACAGGGGGAATTCTTGCGATTAGCGTAGGAGTGCCGATGATATTACAAATATCAGAAACAACATATATAGCCGTTGCCGCTGCAGCATTGTTGTTATATCTGGAGTTCGCTCCAGAGGATGAGTACTACAGATGTGCAGAAAGAGAAAAACAGGAGCAGATGCAAAAGATAAAAAGTGTTTTACTGGCAGCATTTATATTGGCAATTGGATATGTATCCGGAGAATATTGGAGGATTGCGGCGCTGAGTGTGGTAGTGCTGCAGGGAGTTACACTTATAAATAAGAAAGGGGTTAAAAGAGATGAAAGAGAAAGGATATAATCATTTAGAGTCAGCAGCATTATATTATGCTGAAAAAAGTGTAGGGAAAAGCAGTCCGATCTTTATATATAAAGTGCCAAAACCTGAGAATTTGGCGGCATTGCTCAATGACCTGAAAAGAGTGAACGAAAAATAAGATTGCCTTTTTTTACATAATAGTTTAGGATTACAATATAAACTATGTAAAAAGAGGAACGAAAGATGGTAAAGCTATATCTGAGTGAACTTGAGGGGTCAGAAGATAAGAGGAAATTTGAGCAGATATATCAGCATTACAGACAGCGGATGTATTCGGCTGCCTATGGGGTCGTCCATAATAGTGATGATGCAGAAGATGCTGTACAGGATGCATTTGAAGTAATTCTTGGAAAGCTGGATATCATCCGGGATGTCTATTCAGATGAAACATGGGGATATCTGTTTGTAGTAGTGAGGAATAAAGCAATCAAGATATATAATAAAAATAAGAACAGAAAGGACAGGATATCAGAGGACTATAATCTTTTGGCGGATTTAACGGAAGAGGTACAGGATGTGGAATCACATGTTCTGCAAAATGAATTGTCCGACATGATAGCGCATTGCCTGTTGGAGTTGCCGGAAAGATGCAGGACAGTGATATATCTGCATTATTGCAACGAGATGTCTTATGCGGATATCGGGAAAGTATTGGATATAACCGAGAGCAACGCAAGGCAGATTGCAAGACGTGGACGCAAATTGCTGGAAGGCAAATTAAAAGAAAAGAGTGATATTTATGAGTAAGATTATATTGACGGATGAGCTGCTAAAGGAAGCGGCAGCGAAAGCGATGAAGATAGAATGTGCGGTCTTAGAAAAATGCGCGGCGCAGGAAGAGGAGCATGAGTTTTCTAAAGAGCATGAGAGAAGGATACGGGAATTAGTCAGAGGCAATTGCGGGAAGGCTAAGGTGAAGCCTGCAAAATACAGAAGCAATGGGATGAGCCTGAGAATCCGCATTGCGTTTGTTGCGGTAGTCGTTATGATGATGGGGTCTATGACGGTACTGGCGGTAGAGCCATTGAGGGAAAAAGTATATCAGATGATTGAGCGGATATTTTCGGATCATACGGAGGTGAGTTTTGAAGAGATTGAACAGGAAATAAGAGCCGGAGCAGTAGAAGCAGATATGGAAAATTATCCGCGAAGGTTAAAAAAAGTTCCGGAAGGGTATACGTTGTTTTCGGAAGAGGACGTTATGAAGAATCCGGAGTTGGAGCTACCTATTTTTTCACAGGGTTTTATAAACTCAAAAGATCAGAATTTATGGTACTCACAGGATTTGACGGAGCTTTATGAAGTGTCCATTACATCAGATGGTACTCCGGCAAAGAGGATTAAAGTTGGGAATGATGAGGCATACTTATTTACAGATGAAAAAAATTATCATGGTATTATATTGCAAAAGGAAGGATTTGTTTATACCATAGGAGGATATGATGATGTTGAAGTGTTGATTGATTGTCTGGAATCAGTATTTGAAGATGATTAGTTTTTTATGTAAAAAAATATAAAGTTCTTTGTCACGTTTTGCTATTTTGGAGACTTATATATTATAAAAGTATATTTTAAACCAGGAGGTAAGACATGAAAGTACAGAGTGTAAAGGTTTTATTGGCAGCAATTGGATTGAGCAGTATGTTGATATATAGCATACCAGTGGAAGCAAGTGAAGGAATAGTGCGCGAATATGGAGAGGAAATAATGCCTCTATATGAAAATTCTTTTAAAGTTCGGGTTACTCTTGTTTTTTCCGGAGGAAAAGCAAAGTGCTATGGAAAAGTTGAAGGGCGGGCAGGGAAAGAATGTAGCGTAACAACTACATTACAGAAAAAGACAAGCGCAGGTTGGACGAATATAAAAACATGGAAAAGTTCCGGTCAAAAAGAATGTTCAGCAGGTGGAAGTGCGACAGCTTCAAAAGGAGTAAATTATCGTGTAAAAGTGGTTGGAAAAAGTGGGACAGAATCGGATACAAGATACAGTGCTACGAAAAGTTATTAATAAAAACGTGGAAAGCAAAAAGAACCTGAATGTATGGTTAGAACCATACATTCAGGTTCTTTTTGCGTGTTGGGGTAATTATTTGAGAGTTCTTATGATTTTATATGTTCCGTAGTTTAAATACCCCGATATATAGGTTACAGGATAGAATATTAAAAAGGGACTTGAATGTATAGCATGACATACATTCAGGGTTCTTTTTTATGCATTGGAGACAATTCTTTGATAAGGCAGAGACTCTTAGTATACACTGTAACTGTACAAAACAAGATCTTGTAAATCGTTGTAATCAAGGAAGATTGGAGGAAATATTTATGAGACATTCGATAAAGAAAATAAAAGATAAAATATTTAATCAGTTTTTGTGGAAAAGTAGTATTAATTCGTTTGGACTGGTTACGGGTTTTAGTAAATCCTATTTGGGAGTAAGCCTGTTTTTTAAAGTGCTGCAGGGAGTGTTCCCGATTTCTTTTATTGTAGTAATGCAGAAAGTAATTAATCTCGTTCAGAGCCAGGAAGAAGGTTTTGAGGTTATACTGAGTTATATTTTGTGCTTTGTGGGGTTGCATGTAGTAAGCGCAGCATTGGATATGCTGTATTCAAAATATAATTATCAGTTCGGCATGAGATTTTCAAAAATGTTTAACATGAAGATGATGAAAAAAGCGATTAATTTATCATTAAGTGATTTTGAAGATTCAGATACTTATGACATTATCAACCGGGCACAGAATCAAAACGGAGGAGATATCCTGAATTATGTAGTCTCAGTATTTGATATCCTGCAGCAGATAATATCAATCGCAAGCATGGCATATGTCCTTTTTAGATTTAACTGGCGGCTTGTGGCGGTTATCCTGATCATACCTATAGGAAGAAGTGCAGCCACATTCCTTATAGATAAAGAAATCTATGAGATGAGGATAGGAAGAACAATTCTTGAACGACAGAAGTGGTACATTAATTTTCTGACGATGACAGGTAAGGCATATAAAGAGATAAAAATTTTGGGAATTGGAAAATTCCTGCTAGACAAATATGAGACCATCCAAAATAAAATTATTTCTCAGGAAAATAAAATGTACGGAAAAAACGTTTTGCTTGGAACATGTTTTGATGTTGCAGATTGGGTGATAACCGGAGGAATCTATATTTATACAATTTTTGGGGGATTTGTTGGACGGATTCTGCTCGGTGATGTAACAGCTTATATTGATTGTACAGATAACATTAAAAGTTCTGTTGAGGGTATTTTTTCAGGAATTAATAATCTTGTTGAACAGTCGATGTATATTAACTTACTATTTGAATATTTGGATCTGCCGGAAATAGAAGATATTCATAGAAAAGATGTTCCGGCTGTCCGGTGTATTGAATTCCGTAATGTATCATTCAAATACAGCAATGGAAAATATGCGCTAAAGAATGCAAGTTTTTTTATCAGACCGGGAGAATCAGTAGCGTTAATAGGCGAAAATGGTTCGGGAAAGTCTACGCTGACAAAGCTTCTGTTAGGTTTGTACCGAGAATATGAGGGGGAAATATTTATTAATGACATGAACCTGAAAGAAATAGATACAGAAAGCTATCAGAAAAAAATCGGCGTAGTTTTTCAGGACTACATGAAATATGAGACATCATTAAGGGAAAATGTAGCGTTTGGTGATATTGATCAGCTTGGCAATGATGAAGAGATTCACTGTATGCTTAAATCAGTAAATCTCGATCACAAGTCAAAAAGTGAAGAAGGCTTGGACGAGGTGATCGGGAATTGGTTTGGCGGACAGCAGTTTTCTATCGGGGAATGGCAGCGGTTGGCTATAGCAAGGGCACTTATTAAAGATGCGGATGTATATATTTTTGATGAACCTGATGCGTCGTTGGATGTATTTAGGCAGAGAGAGATTATCCAGCTTTTCAAGAAAGCAAAAAAACATAAAATTGGGATTTACGTATCACATAAGATTAATTATGTTAACGAGCTTGCGGATAAGATTATGGTTATACAAAATGGTGTGATAACTGAGACTGGGAGTCATAAAGAATTGTTGGAAAAAGGTGGACAGTATTATCAGATGTATATGGAGGACACGAGTGTGCAGGAGAGTGTTGGAGTACAGTGTGCAGTTGATTGCGCATAAGAAAAGCGTGAATGAAAGACGGTATAAAAAATAATAAAAGATTTTGCTGCGGGTGTCACGTTCTGTAAAGTCGCAGGCTTATATATAGTAAAGAGCAAAACGTAAGAGAAAACGTAAAATGCGGAAAGGAAAATTACTGATATGGAACAGAAAAGACCATTTATACACACGTTTACAGCAGGAAATAAGTGTTATCTGTATGATGTCAATACGGATAAGATTCTTCATATTCCAGAAAATGTATATCGATGTTTGGAACATAATCCGGACGAACATGAATTGGAGAAAATTACGGATACCGGAGCAAAAGAATACATTTTAAATCTGAAAGAAAAGGGATTCCTAAAGGCAACAAGAGTAGAGGAAACAGAGCATCCAGAAACACAATTTTTATCCAGCTATCTTGATACTAAAGTTACTTCCCTTATTTTACAGGTAACTCAGAACTGTAATTTG
This sequence comes from Lachnospiraceae bacterium MD308, assembly GCA_000403475.2. GTDB lineage: Bacteria > Bacillota > Clostridia > Lachnospirales > Lachnospiraceae > MD308. The sequence continues at coordinate 1,691,032 of KE159795.1, read as the reverse complement.
AGATGTGAGTATTGTGTATTTTCTGGCAGTTATTATAACAGGACACACAGTAATAAGCGTATGTCTTTTGAAATGGCAAAAAAAGGTATTGATTTTCTGGCGGAACATTCAGGGGATAGCAACAGAGTTCATTTGGGTTTTTATGGAGGGGAACCGTTGCTGGAATTTGAACTGATCCATAAATGTATGAAATATACGAAAGAAAGATGCAAAGGTAAAAAAATATATTTTAATCTTACGACAAATGGGACAGTGTTGACCAAAGAAATGGTGAAAGTATTTGAAAAATATGATCTGCATTTGATGTTCAGTTTGGACGGTCCGAAAGAAGTGCATGATTTAAGTCGTAAATTTGTAACTAATCAAGGATCATTTGAGAATTTAATGGAAAATGTGCGGATGATAAAAGAACAGTTTCCTCAATTTTTTAATGAAAACGTCACCTTTAATACGGTCTTGAATCCAGAAAGGGGATATAGTTGTATCTCAGATTTTATAACAGGTGATGCGTTGCTGAAAAACAGTTATTTTATTTCTGGTATTATTAACCCAGTAAACTCAAAGGACAAAAAAGGAGTTTCAGAGCAGTTTATTGAAGAACAACGGTATGAGTATTTTCTTATGTTATTGACAAAAGCAGGTGAGATATCAGAGAATAGGATGCCGCCATTGGAAATGGCAGAAGCGACAGAGTTGGAAGATATACGTTATCAGAAGAATTTAGGAGGTTCAAGAAAATTACCTAGAAAAAGTCATCATGCAGGTCCTTGTATTCCAGGCAGCTTTAGGTTATTTATGAATGTTGATGGAAATTTCTATCCGTGCGAAAGGGTCTGTGAAAATGAAGATTATACGAAAATGGGAAATATTGAAGACGGAATTGATTTGTGTAAGGCCGAGAAAATTTTAAATATTGAAAGGCTCACTGAGGAAGCATGTCACGAATGTTGGGCATATAATTATTGCCATATTTGTGTTGCAGATATTGATTTGTCTTATAACGATCCTAAACAGTCTATTTTGCACAGATGTTCAGATATTAGAGAGAGTGTGGAGGATAAATTTAAGGATTATTGCGTGTTAAAGGAATATGGTTTTCAGTATTAGGAGGAGTGGCTATGAAAAAGGCTATGATTTATCCATTTGGAAGAGAAAGTGAGTTTATTGTCGAGCATAATGAATTACTTCAGGAGTTGAATCCAATATGTTTGGTTGGACTTAAAGGATGGGACAAAGGGCAGCATGAGTATTGGGTTAATAATAATAAAATACCGTTAGTTTATGATTTTGAAAAAGCTATTGATGATTATGCGTCGGAAGTAATTTGGTTTGTGGATTTTTCAACGCATCTTGATTTCAAAACAGAATATTTGCCATTTATTAAATTGGCATGTGAAAAAGAAAAGAAGATTATTCTTAGTAAAAACCTTAATGATATGGCGAAAGATTATATAGCTGATTTGCCAATTAAGTTTTACAGGTCATACGAAACAAAAATGGATAAAAAGAAAAATGGAGAGTTTTTGAAGCCGATCAATACTCCTATTGTATATATTTGCAGCTTATATGGAGATTTGTGTGAGTTTGATTTCCAACTTATGGTCAGAAAAGAATTGAAAAAGAGAAATGTATCCTTTATTCAGATTGGAACAAAGGATGTTTCAAAAGAATTTGGTTTTTTTGATGTTCCATGGTTTATGGTTGATGATAATGTTTCAGATAAAGAAAAAACATTGATGTTTAACAGATATGTAAAAGAACTGGAAGAAACAGAAAGACCAGAATTAATTATCATTGGTGTTCCAGGGGAAATGTGTGCGGTATCTGAAAATTATGTCGCAGGATTTGGATATTTGGCGAGAGATTATTTTTATGCTGTAAAACCAGATGTAGTAGGAATGCTGCTGCCATATGACTTGTATTTAGAATCAGATTTACACTTTATTTCAGAAATGGTTAAAAATAGATTTGGCGTACCTGTAGATGTTTTTTGCAGGACTAACAGGCGTATGCAATTGTCAGATACAGAGCTTGAACAGAAGTGTACTTATTTGACAGTTAATAAGAATGATATGAAAGAGAACCCTTCGAAAGAAAATATATATGATTTAGAGAAGGAACAAGTATCAAAGTTGATTAGCGCGATATTAAATAAGCTTAAATCGTATGGCAGCGTAGATTCGATATAGGAGGTGTGTTACATGGAAGAAAATATAATGGGAAAAGTCTATAAGATCTTTTTTGAGCGTACAGGACTGGATTTCCAAAATAACGAAAAATTAAGAGGTAAAAAGTTGTTTGGGGCTGAAATTAATACTAATCCAAGAGATTTGTTTTTAGTATATATGGATTTGCAAAATACATTTAGAATAAAATTCTGTGAAAAAGATTTGATAAACAAACAATTTGCAACATTTATCAGCATCGTAAAACTCGTAAAAAAAGCTTGTGAATATTCAAAGGAGGAGAAACAATGTCAGAATTAGGTAAAAAAATGGATTTTTCAGATGGAAGTTTGATTGAGCCACAAGATGGCGGTTGTACTTTGACCTGCTCGGTTCTTTGCAAAGCAGGAGCAGTAGTATTATGCAAGTGTAAGAATAATAAGAAAGCAAACAAAGGAAGCTCATATTATAATAAATATAATTCTCATGCAGCATTTAACAGAGAGCCTACTGGAGGCGGAAAATTATAAATTATAAAATGTAAAGGAGTATTCACAAGCTTTTTATATTATGTTCTATATGAAGGGAGAGGGTATTTTGAGGAATGAAAAACAGAAAAGGAGTTTTATGGATTATGCGATCTGGATTGATCTGCCGATAAACATAGCTATATTTGGATATGTTGTAATGCTGGCTGTGAGAGTATTTCATACGGGAATTGATATTTTCCTGCAAAATGTTTTGAACAACATGAATACAACAGAGAATGAGATGCTTATAATCTGTCTGCCGGTGATTGCTTTTGATGCTATATTTCTTATGGTAATAGAGTTTATCTATGTGAGTTTAAAGTTCAGGGGAAATGAACCATACATTACAGAAAGATTTTCTGTTATAGGTATTATCGGGAAAGTTATTTCATTAGGATTTGTGGCAGCATCATTATTGGTATTTTAATTTTTCAGATAAATTTCCATGAGTAGGGCGGACTCTCCAGTAAGGGTTTTAATGTCTGGGAGCGGAGGGTGAATTCGCTCCCTGTTTGCAATCATTGTGCAAATATAAAAGTTGGTCTCATTTTTTCAGACTGCACCTTTCTTGTTGTTATACAGGATGGATTGATAACAGAGACGGGCGGCCATGATGAACTTTTGGAAAAGGGCAGACAGTATTACCGGTTGTATATGGAAGGAATGCGTGAGCAAGGAAATGATAAGGAAATATATAGTAAAGAACAAAATATAAAGTCCAGGAGGGAAAGCATTATGTCAGATGTAAAGAAGATAACAGCAGAAAAGAATAATTTGAGGATATGTTCCGTTCTTCAGAAAACATCTTTAGTAGTATTTTTTGTAGTGACGGCGTGGTTGCTGGTAAAAACGGCGCAGCTGTATGCGATGTATTTTAGTAAAGACTTATTTAGCGCGGCTGAATGGTCAGGGGCACACAGATACCCGGATTATGCAAAATACTTGTTTGCTGTGCAGATCATATCTCTTATAATTCTTGTTGTCACATCAAGAGCAAAGAAACGCAACGGGATGTCAAAATAGAAATTTCAAAAACTCCTTGACCTTCAAGCCGCTTTAAGGTGTACAGTAAAATCAGAAAAATAAAAAAATATGAATTTGGTGTCACGTTTTGGCTGTTCAACTGATTATATTTTATAAAGGGTTATCTGATTTTCGCAAATTGGGTATTGACTTATATCGGGTATCGATGTATTATAATTACAAACATATCGATTGACGATATACAAAGGAAATAAATATATATCGGGGAACAAAGAAAAGAAAGGAGCGAATATTATGTCGAATGCAAAACAGATGTCATTAAACGAGGAGCGAATTTACGACGAGAACCAGGGCAGGAAGAAGTGCAAAAAGAGTTTTATGGAACGCGCGATTTGGGTTGATTTTCCGTTAAACGCAGTAATTCTTGCTTATGTAGCGTTCTGGATTGCCAGGGCGTTCGAGATAGGGGCTGAGGCTGCGCTGGAGCAGGCGATACCGTTGGTGGGAAAAAGTGAGCTTATGGATAGGCTGCTGATATATTGTCTGCCGATGATGGTGGTATGCATCGTTTTGGCGGTGGCAGTTGAGTTCATATACCTGATACTTAAGCTTTGCAGAAAGGAGCCTTTTATCACGGAGAAATATGCCATCATCATAATGATAGCAAAAGTAATATGGGTAGTAACATTTATAGCGGCAGCATTGTTTTTCTTATATATATAGGTGTTGATATAAAAACTGGTGCGTCGAGTGCCAGTTTTTTTCACTATACAGCAAATGGGGAAAGAGGCGGGGAACTATGAAAAAGCTGTTTTTTAAAAGCCTTAGAAAGAGCAGGGGAGATTTCGGGATTATCGTCTCCTGCGGGATATTTGTCATATCCATTATTTATATTACATCATTTATCTCAGACAGCCTGATTCAGCTTACAACCGGGTCGAGAGGCAGCGCTACGGCAGTATATACGAATCTTGGGGTATTCATACTGACCTACGTCATATTAGGGGTGCTGATGGTGTTAATGACGATTGCCTATATACGGAAACGTTCTTATGAATATGCCATGTTTGACATCCTGGGCATGAAGAGAAAGCATAAGTTCCGCTTTATCGGCTGCGAATATGGAGCGGTCATTCTCTGTTCCCTGACGGGCGGAGCTGCTGTCGGGGCGGTTTTGAGCATACCGCTGCTGCCCCTCCTGCGGCATCTTCTCCATGACAACGCCCTTGCGGTAACGAGAAATCTGATTCCCCTGCGGCTTACGGTGATTGTGGGAATGGTAATGTTTGGGCTGATATTCGTAATCTGTGATGAGCTGATCTCCTGCCTTGGCATGGAGGCGGTGCTGTCCATGGGAAAAAGGAGCGGGAAAAATTACCGTCCATCTGTCGTGCCGCTGATTATAGGAAGTGCATTTGCCGTCCTGCCTTTTGCGTTTTTGTTCTCCTACTGGGGGAAGGTGAATAAGGCGATTCCGTCAACGCTTGTAAGCGTGGCGCTTCTTTGCCTTATGACGGCCCTTTGCGGCAGATGGCTCAGAAAGGTGAGAAAGCGCAGGGATTACCATAAAAGGGTTTTGTGGATGGATCAGTGGTATCACCGTTTCTATTATAATATGAATCTTTCTGTAGTTATGGCGGTGCTGATTTTCATTAATCTGTTTAATTTCGGGATAAAAATCTGCGACCATGTGCCTGTCCTGCCGGAGTCTTCCTGGCCGTATGATATTGTGTGGATGGCAAATGCCGGGGATGAGAAATTTCTTGACGGGCTTGCCGCGGCCTACGGCGTGAAGATTAAAACACAGCCCTGTATACGGGTGACGACACCGGATCTTGGGGAGCATATGGGAATCAGCGCGTCGGATTACGAGAACTGGACAAAGGAAAGAGTAGAGCTTTCAGGAAAGCAGATTTATGTTGTTTATCAGAGGAACCGGGAGGAAAGGAACCTTTTGGGGATTGACTACGGAGCGGGCCGCCCGGGGCTTTATATTGGAAGTGCGAGAAGGAATCTCTGGATAATGAGCCTTGCCGGGCTTATCGCCGGGGAGGAGTTTAAGAAAGAATACCGGCTTGCGGGGGAGACGAACCGGGTGATGACGGGGGTGTACCAGTCTCGGGGAATAGAAGACTGGCATGGCGATGTCTGGGAGCAGGTGATCGTCTTTTCTGATGAATATTATGAGCAGGTTAAAGACACGGCGGAGGGTGCTGATCTGGCAGTGATGATACACGTTCCAAAGGATTTCGCCGGGGATAAGTACAAAAGTCTTTATGAGGAAATATATGCTTATGCACAGGAACATTCCCAGGTGAATGAGCTGGATTATAGGAAAGGCAATAATATCATCTATGAAAAAACAGTGGAGATGGGGCAGAATCACCGGACTCAGATTCTAAGGCTTTCTTCTGCCGGAATCAATATTCTTATCCTTATGCTCTGTATCGTTTTCATTTTGTGGATTAAAGGAAAATATGATTACGCGGATATGAGATGGAAGTATCAGTTTTTGACTTTGGCGGGAATGGAGGAGGCAAAGCGCAGGGCGTGTATTAAAAAAGAGATGCTGCTTGCACCCATAGCCGCATTTATCGGAGGCGTTCCTACGGCTTTAATCTTTATAGCGGGGGATGTGTCGGAAAAGCATATGGGAGCGGGCTGGAACCTGCGCTATCTGTGGGAAATGCTTGGAATAGCCGGAGCGGCGGTACTGATACTTGTGACCGCATCGGCAGTATTTACGCTGAGGATGTTAATAAAGATAGAAAAGAACGGAGAGTAGAGGGAGGTCAGGCGATGGAAAAGAAACGTGCGCGCAGAATTTTAGAGGTAAAGGAGCTTGTCCGGAATTATTATACCGTCAATTCCGAGGGAGAAAAAATTGCCTGCCAGGTGTTGAAGGGGCTTTCATTTACGGTGGGAACGGGAGAATTTATCGGGATTATGGGAAGTTCCGGCTGCGGGAAGACGACGCTTTTGAAGACGCTTGGGATGATAGATAAGCCGAATGGCGGAGAAGTCCTTTACAAAGGGGAGCCGACTACGAGGTTTTACGGGGATAAGCTTGCGAAGGTCCGCCGGGAAGAGCTGGCGTTTATCTTTCAGGACTTTTACCTGATGGACAGTCTGACGGTGGAGGAAAATATCATGCTGCCCCTGACGTTAAATGAGGAGGACGCGAACAAAAGCCGCCAGACCGCTAGGACGATAGCAGCCCAATTCGGCATCCGAAAACTCTTGGATAAAAAACCGTATGAACTGTCCGGCGGCGAAAAACAAAGGACTGCTATCTGCCGCGCCATGGCGGCTGATCCGGAGCTTATCCTTGCCGATGAGCCTACCGGGAATCTGGATTCTAACTCATCAAGAGTTGTGATCAAATCTTTGGCGCATATCAATAAAGAGATGAAAAAGACGATTCTCTTAGTGACTCATGACCCGAAAGTGGCGAGCTACTGTAAAAAGATTATACTGCTGAAGGACGGGCAGATTATGGATGTGCTGAAAAAGGACGGGGAACAGAAGGAGTTTTATCAGAGGATATTGAGGAATATGGGGAGGATATAGCTTTCAGGAAAAATCAATAGTAATCTAGAAAAAAGTATGGTAGAATGAAGCAAGCAACAAATGAGGAGAGTGGAGATGCATGATGAACAAAGAGGTTCATTTAAAGAATGTAGCTGAGAGTTTAGCATTGTTAAGTAGGGAAGTGTCTATCTTGAACGCTGTAAATCTCTATGACATCAATATTGTTGCAGAAGATTTCTTTCCTGGATTGTTGAATCTTATCTATGGATATGAATTGAAAAATGTGAATTATTTGGAGAAAAATTCCCCAGCCATTGATTTGGCAGATCATAAGAATCGGATAGCAGTTCAAGTCACATCAGATAATAGTAGTACAAAAATTAAGCATACGATAGAGGAATTTAACAAAAGAAAAGCGTATCAGTCATACGATAGATTGGTTGTGTTGATTTTGACACAGAAGAAAAAATATTCTTCCAATTTTGATACACAGGGAATGTTTACATTTGAGAAAACAAGAGACATTTTAATCCGATTGCCGCGTTAAATAAACTGGTTACATATTTTGAGAAAAAATTAAGTTCCAATGGCAAAAAATATGACCGTTCTGCCATTAAGTTTTATCTTGTCAATGAAATGATTAAATGTAGTGTATTTCCAAATGAAAGGAGTGAGTATGATGCTGGCAAGTAGCAATGCACTGAAATCTTCCGCAATGTATATCGGCTATCTCATACTCAAAGAGATACGAAAGCAAGAGGTAGAAAAGATTTCCATCTATGATGTATCAAAGGTACTGAAAAAAGCAGGGATAACTAGCAGCAGACAGTTGATTTTGGGTCTTTCCTTTTTGTATTCTGTTAATATTGTCGAATTTGAGGAGGCGAATATATGGGTAAAGAAATAAACCGTATTCGCCTCAATCGGCTTTATTCAGAAAATAATTTTTTTGAAGAGCTTTCTTTTCATGATGGAGTCAATATTATATTAGGCGAGAAGTATGATGATAGCTCTGTAAAAGGCCGGAAGACGAATGGTGTTGGAAAGTCTATGAGCATTGAGTTTTTGAATTTTGGTTTCCTGAATGATTATGATAAATCTAGAATTGCCAAAATACCAAAAGATGTGTTTCCATTAGATGAAAATGTAATATTGGATCTGGATATAGGGGATGAAGCTGTTACTATAAAAAGAAATCGGAAACAAGCGGACCAACCTGTGATTATCAGAGAAGGCAAAACAGTATCTTTTGATAAAATTCAGGATGCAAGAGAATATCTGACCGGAATTATTTTCACGAGGTTAAATGGGAAGAAAGTACCTAGTTTCAGAAATTTGTTTTCAATTTTGATGCGGGATGAGCGTTCGGAATTCACAGATATCATCAAATGCCATGATTTGACAAAAAAGATTCCGGATGATTTTAGCGCACACTTGTTTTTGCTGGGGTTCTCTTTAGAAGCATATAAAAATACACTAGAGACCATTAGGGAAATTGAGGTAGTCAATACTGTCCTTGCGAAAGATAAAAAAGAACTGACGCAAGAAGGAAAGAAGAAAATCTCAGATGTCAAAGCGGAATTGAATGCGTTGGAAGATGAGCTGCAAAAATTAGAAGATGCGATTGAAAGTTTTAAAACGAATGAGACTTTTGGTTCTATGGAGGCAGAACTTATTGAACTGGAGGACTTGCTGGATCAACTGCGTAAACGTCAAAAGACTTTGCGATATGATTATGAAAAAATTAGAAGATTGCCGAAGCCGGAGCAGATTGATGACAGGGAAATTGAATTGGTCTATAATCAATTTAAAAGCCAACTAGGATATGCGGTTGTGAAATCTTTAAATGAAGTAGTAGGGTTTAAGAACAAGATAGAGGAATTCCAAAAGACGTTGGTAAACCGAAAGGCAAAAGAACTGGAAAGTCAATTGAAAAGCATTGCAGAACAGATTCGAATGCTGGATGATGAGTATTCAGAGAAGTTGAAAGTGATCGATAAAAAGGGAGTCCTCAAGAATCTCAAAGTGAGTTTAAAGATTTACGAAGCAAAGAAAGATTCTATTTCACATACGAAATTTTTGTTTGAGCAATACGAAAAGAATGAGAAGAAGAAAAGAATGCTGAATCTGAAAAAAAATCAGCAGCTTATGGAAATTGATAGTGAGATTGAACAGAATAAGGAAATCATTGATAGCTTTATTGATACCATTTTGGAAATCCATGAATCCATCATGGGGAACAAGGAATGCTCGTTTAGCATCCAGACAATTGATAAGGCACGAAGAAAAACGCCGGTTGAATTGACGTTGCGTATTTATGATGATGGCAGTCATAGTGTAGATAGAACAAAAGTGTTCATTTATGATATGGCATTACTATTTAATAAGTATACCAGAGACAGGCATCCGTTGTTTTTGGTACATGATAACATTTTTGATGTGGATCAGGATACGCTTGTCCAATGTTTGAATTATATTTATAAGCAGGAAGAACAGTATCAAGATTTTCAATACATTCTCACACTGAATCGGGATAAAATTGAAAATGAGGAACAGCGGAAGCTAATTCAGATGGACGTTGGTGAGCATCAGGTGGCCGTGTTTACAAAAGAAAAGAAATTCTTGGGTAGGAACTATCAGGAAAAATAATAATCTATTTTTCCCTTAAATGGCAGGAAAAGTCTATGAAGTTTAAGAAATATTTGCCGCCGCTTATTATGTGGCTCGTTTTTGAGATGATTGCGGTAACGCTGGCATTCACACTGGATAATATATTTTACTTTTTCAATTTTTCCTATATTGGCACAGCTATTGCAAGTGGGTTAGTGTTATACGGGCAAAAGAAAAAATATGCCCGAAATGCAGTGCAGTTTGCAGTTGGATTGTATATGCTTGTGTATCTGGGCGTGCTTTGCCGGGAAAATATGCAGATAGAGGGTTTTTGGTATTATCTTTTCCTTGGAGTATTTGAAGCCGCTGCGATTCATTATGTCATTGCAAAAATTTTGGGCCCGCTGTTATTTGGACGCGGGTGGTGCGGCCATGCCTGCTGGACTGCTATGGTTTTAGATTTGCTTCCATTTAAGACGCCGTCCGCTCCCCGCAGGCGCTGGGGATTTGTCCGGTATTTTGTTTTTGGGGCTTCGCTTATATTTGTCAGCCTGCTTTTTATTATTCAAGTCCCGGACAAAGGGGAAATTATGCGGCAAAGCTTCATTATTGGAAATATTATCTACTATGCCGTTGGTGTTGCCTTAGCCTATAAATGCAGAGACAATAGAGCCTTTTGCAAATACATTTGCCCGATTACACTTTTTTTGAAGCCTATGAGCTACTTTTCTATTTTCCGTATTAAAGTAGATGAGAAGAAATGCATCTCCTGCGGAAAATGTGAGAGGGTATGTCCCATGGATGTTAAAGTTCCGAGCAATTCCCGAAAGAAGGAAAATGCAACAGAATGCATTTTGTGCATGAAATGCGTGGAAGTATGTCCGAAAAATGCTTTAAAGCTATAAATTTCCTAATTTTTATATTGTGATTCAAAGAGTTCCTTTAGTTCATGGAAACTTTCTTTAAATTTCGGAGAGATGGCGGAGGGGTTCCGGCGGATAATGTTAAGCGCGGTTTTAACTTTGCGCTCTTTCAGGCGTTCATGCAGCGCCTTTTTGTAAGAGCACCTAAGCCTCTCTCTTTTTTGGGATAATATTTCTCGGTTTTCTCTGAGCTCTGATTCAATTTCATGTATGTGCTCGTGGAGTCTTTCGGAATTATAGGCTATGTTTTCCGATACATTTTCCAGCCTTTCTTCCAGGGAAGAGAGCACTGTGCTGCGCTCTGTAAGTTCTTGCAGAAGTTCACGTAAATCAAGGGCGGACTGTACGGATTTCGTAGTGTCTGCGGCGAAAATGGCAACAAGGGTTGTGCTTGCAAGGTTTGCAGGCATTTCTGGAATCTTAAGTACGGCATTTTCAAAAGGAAGGTGCAGCACTTTTACCATGAGTACTGAAAAAACGCCCCATCCAAGGGAGCAAAACAGGCAGATATGACCGTTCAGGTTAAGGTGGTGGTTGCTGTAGTCCCAGTATCTGACATGGAAGATTCGCTCCATCGCCGCACCGGTAAAGTATTCTAAGATTGTTGCGCCGGTCATCCCAAACAGGAAGATGAGCGGGACGCTGTCCCGCACCGGCAGGGTAATCCACAGAACAGTGATCGCTCCAAATCCGTAGATTGGAATCAGGGGGCCGTATAAAAACCCGCGGTTAATCCACTGCCGCTTTATGGCGGAGACGTATAGGCACTCCCATACCCAGCCTAGAAAGCAATATAAAAAGAAAAATAAGAGCCATTGTGCCTGTGAGTAATACATGCGGGAACCTCCTTTGTATATTTTGGCGGACGAAGTCCGCCTGCCCCAGTTGTAATGTAAAAGGCAGATAACCGAAGTTACCCGCAACTATAATTGCTGAATCGTAAAATATCATTACGGGACAGCGAAACCCCCGCAGCCTTTCGGTATGCGGGGTTTCCATCGTTGTTATAGTTATCTAAAAGGAATGAGAGTAAAGTGCTGTACGATATTTCGTATACACTTTTATGAGGGGGAGATAGTGATAAGTTGCTTATCAACTATCTGACATTCATTATAAAGAGTAAATGTGTCCAAAGTATGTTAATTTTCTAAAAGAAAACGGTATTTTATTAAGGATAGCTTAAGAAAAAGTAATTGAAATCCAAAGATTCTCCGTGTAAGATGGAGATAGGAAATGAGGCGGCGAAACAGCCGCGCCTGGAGGCAGTATGAAGAGAATCGGTTTTATCGTGAACCCGGTGGCGGGAATCGGCGGAAGGGTCGGACTTAAGGGGTCTGACGGGGCGGAGACGCAAAAAAGAGCATTAGAGCTTGGGGGTGTTTTTGAGAGCGGGGAGAAAGCGCTTATAGCTATGCGGGTTTTAAGGGCAGGGGAGGAGCTGGCGGAGATCTATACCTGCCCGGGAGATATGGGGGAGAGTGTCTGCAGGGCGGCAGGACTTAACTGCAAAGTGATAGATGGCATAGAAACGTGTGACAAAGGAGCAGGAACAGCCACATCGCCGGAAGATACTGCTCGGGCGGCGAAAATGTTCTGCGGGCTTGGAGTTGATCTGATTCTCTTTGCGGGGGGCGACGGCACAGCGCGCGATATTCTGGATGCAGTGGGAGAATCGGCAGCGGTGCTTGGGATTCCCGCGGGGTGCAAGATCCACTCAGGAGTGTTCGCGCTGAACCCGAGGAGGGCGGGTGAGCTGGCGTTGAGATATATGCAGGGGAAGGTTCGCAGGACGAAAGAGGCGGAAGTGATGGATATTGACGAGGAGCAGTTCCGCCGGGGAAGGGTGCAGTCAAGGCTTTACGGGTATCTGAAGATTCCTGATGATGTCCGGCTGATGCAGAATTTAAAAAGCGGCAGCAGAGCGGGCGGGCAGGACGGCGCGGAGAGCCTTTCTGCATATATGGCGGATATATGGGAGGACGACGTTCTTTATATAATCGGCGGCGGTTCTACGACAGCGCACATTATGAATCGGATGAATCTGCCCGGCACTTTGCTGGGCGTTGACCTTGTGTATGGCGGCCGGGTGATTGGGGCGGACTGTACGGAGCGGGAGATTCTTAAGGCGGTCTCAGAGTACGGCAAAGCGAAGATTCTTGTCACGGTCATCGGCGGACAGGGGTATATTTTCGGACGGGGCAACCAGCAGATCAGCGCGGAGGTCATAAGGCGCGTGGGGAGGGAGAATATCATAGTGGCGGCGGCCGAGGAGAAGATGCTTGCGCTTTTCGGAAAAACCCTGTATGCAGATACAGGGGATGAGGAAGTGAACCGGTATCTTGCCGGGTACATGCGCGTGATTACCGGATACGGCCAATATACGGTGATGAAGGTGTCGGACTAAGCATATTTTCCGAACAGATATAGATATTAAAAGTAGAGGAGGAAGGAAACCATGGAGAAATCTTTTGTGCATCCTTATATGCCGAACAGCGTTCCGGAAATCAGGCAGCAGCTGCTTGACGAGCTGGGAGTGAAGGATGTGAAGGAAATTTACGGCAGCATTATCCCGGAGGAGCTGCTCTATAAGGAAAGGCTTGACCTGCCGGAGCCGATACGCAGCGAGTATGAGCTGAAAAGGCATATGACAGGGCTTTTGAACAAAAATATCTCGACGGAGGAGTATACAAGTTTTCTGGGGGCGGGGTGCTATAAGCACCAGGTTCCGGCGGTGTGCGACGAGATTAACATGAGAGGAGAATTTTTGACGGCTTACTGCGGCGATACTTACTCAGACCATGGGAAAATGCAGGCGATTTTCGAGTATGCCAGCATGATGGGAGAGCTTTTGGACGCAGACGTAGTGAGCTATACGACCTATGACGCGGGCCAGTCGGTGTGCTCGGCTTTCCGCATGGCGGTTCGCTTGCAGGATTCTTCGGGGAAAAATGGAGAGAAGGAGAAAAATGTAATTTTGGTGCCGGATACGATGAATCCGGAGATTTACAGCCAGACGGTTTCTTATTGCAGGAATGTATCGGAGATTGTAAAGGCAGGGCATGACGAAGAGTCCGGGCTGATGGATCTGAAAGAGCTTGAAGGGCGGCTTAAAGAGGGAAATGTGGCGGCGGTATTTTACGAAAATCCGTCTTACCTTGGATTTTTTGAGACCCAGGCGGAAGAAATCGCCAGGCTGGCGCACCGGTACGGCGCTGTCTGCATCGCCCAGCCCCAGGTCTCTGCGCTTGGCATCATGGAAAGTCCGATGAACCTTGGGGCGGATATCGTGTGCGGCGACATCCAGCCGCTGGGGATGCATATGCAGTACGGCGGCGGGCAGGCGGGATTTATCGCCAGCCATCAAAAGCTGGAATATATGGAGCAGTTCCCGACTTATATGTACGGCATCGCAAAGACGGACAAAGAGGACACTTACGGCTGGGGCAGGGCTATGAATTACCGCTGTTCCCACGGGAGCCGCGAGAAGGCCAATGAATATTTCGGTACGGAGACAGGGCTTTGGGGCATCACGGCGGGCGTGTATCTTGCAAGCATGGGGCCTCAGGGGATGTACGAGCTTGGGGAGGCGATTATCCAGAACCTTAAGTATCTTACCGTACGGCTGAATGAGATTGAAGGTGTGCGGGCAAATCCCTTTGGCGGCAGCAATTTTCAGGAGGTGCTTGTTGATTTTTCGGAAACCGGAAAGAGCGTTGCTGACATAAATAAAAAATTATTGGAATACGGGATTTTCGGAGGCAAGGATGTGAGCCGGGAATTTCCGTGGCTTGGGGTATGCGGGCTTTACTGCGTGTCAGAGCTGACAACTCAGGCACAGATGGATGCGCTTATTGATGCGATCCGGCAGATTGCGGCCGGGAAGTCTGATGTTTCGGACAAAGATTCGCAGGTTTCGAAGGAGGTGCAGGCATGGGATATGTGAAAAAGAACAGGGATTTTCATCAGGCGCGCTGGGATGAGCCATTTATTATGGAAATGGGGAATCCGGGCGAAAGAGGCGTGCTGATTCCGCAGGCCTCCGACGAGGTGAGGAAAGTAAGCGGGGGAGCGTCGGAGCTTGTTCCGGCGGGGCTTAAGAGGAAGAAAGCGCCGAAACTGCCGGAACTTTCCCAGATGCAGGTATTGCGGCATTATATGAGGCTTTCTCAGGAGACGATCGGAACGGACATTAACATAGACATCGGGCTTGGCACGTGTACGATGAAGTACAGCCCGAAGATTCACGAGCAGTTTGTGCGCGCAGAGAAGTTCCAGGAGCTGCACCCCCTTCAGGACGAGAGCACGGTGCAGGGAATGCTGGAGATCATGTATAAGGATGAGCAATATCTGAAAGCCATTTCCGGCATGGACAAGGTAAGCCTGCAGCCGTCCGGCGGCAGCCAGGCGATTTTCGCAAATGTGCAGACGATACGGGCGTACTTCGAGGAGAAGGGCGAGGCGGAAAAACGGGATGAGATCATTACGACGATCCTATCCCACCCGGCGAACCCGGGTACGGCGGCGACGCTGGGCTACAAGGTGATCACATTGTACCCTGACGAGAACGGCCTGCCGGATATCGAGGCGCTTAAGGCGGCGGTGTCGGAGCGGACGGCGGCGCTTATGATCACCAACCCGGAGGATACGGGGATTTACAATGACCGAATCCGCCAGTTTGTGGATATCGTCCACGAGGCCGGGGGGCTTTGCGTCTATGACCAGGCGAACCTGAACGGTGTGTTCGGTCTGACCCGGGCGAAGGACGCTGGGTTTGACATGTGTCACTATAACCTGCACAAGTCATTCTCCTCACCTCATGGCTGCCAGGGGCCGGGAGCCGGGGCGCAGTGCGTGTCGGAGAAACTGGCAAAATATGTTGCGGCCCCAACGGTGGAATATGACGGGGAGAAGTATTATCTGGATAGTGACAGGCCGGAAAGCATCGGGAAACTGCGGATGTTTTACGGCGTGCCGTCAGTGCTCATACGGGCGTATGCCTATATCCGGACGCTTGGGGCGGACGGCATGAAACAGATTGCGGAGCTTTCTATATTAAATAATAATTATCTGATCAAAAAGCTTTTGGAGATTAAGGGGCTTTCCATGCCATTTGCAGAGGGGCGTTTCCGGATGGAGCAGGCGCGTCTTAGCTGGCAGGAGCTTACGGAGGATACGGGAGTGACCACGGATGATATCTGCCGGAGAATCGTAGATTACGGTTTCCAGGATTATTTTACAAGCCATCATCCAAGGGTGCTGCCGGAGCCGTTTACGCCGGAGCCTGTGGAGACGTACTCGAAAGACGATATGGATGAGTACGCGGCGGCGTTTGCGGCCATTGCCGAAGAGGCATATAACGAGCCGGAGCTTGTGAAGGGCGCGCCTTATAAGGCGGCGCTGGGAGCAAGGATCAAGGAGGAATGCCTGACGGAGTGGAGTAAATTTGCGACGACTTGGAGGGCGTATAAGAAGTTGTAAGTAGAATGTCTGCAGAGGCTGCGGATTGCGTGAGAAAAACTGGATACGCTTTTGAGTAATCCGAATCATGAGGCAACAGAGGAGGAGAACGCCTTTGATTTTGAAATTGCTGAAATTATAGAGTACAGCGAAGGAAACGGAGAATAAAAGTGTAGAGGCAGGTGTTTTTGTGGAAAATATTGGGATAGAGACAGAGCGAATAGAATACAAGAAAACAACCGGAGAATTAAAGGAAGCCATCACGTCTATCGTTGCTATTTTGAATAAACATGGTTCCGGTGAATTGTATTTTGGTGTCAGAAATAATGGTGATGTATTGGGGCAAGTGATAAACGATGAAACTTTGCGTAAAGTAAGTCAGGCGATTAAGAATCATATTACGCCGTCTATTTTCCCGGAAATCACGATTAAGACATTTGGAGGTGGAAAGAAGACGGTATATGTAAAGTTTTCTGGAGATCAGCAACCTTATCTTGCTCATAATGTTGCGCGTATCAGACAAGCAGATGAAGATCTTGTTATGTCACAGGAAATGTATTCGGAGATGCTGTTAGCCAGGGGTGGAGAGAACTGCAGTTGGGAAAAACAGATGTCCGAGTATACAATAGAAGATATTGACATGGGAGCATTTAAGTCGTATTTGACGAAAGCGAAAGCTGTTGGCAGAATTGAATTTGATTCAGACGATCCAGTTGTGGTTTTTGAAAAGTTGGATCTTTTCGCTAAAGATGGCATACATCTTTTAAATGCAGGAGCTGCTTTATTTTGTTTGTGTACGACAAATGATGTTCAGATGGCAAAGTTTGCTACAAATGTGAAAGTAACTTTTACAGATATACGTCGAGAGGATAAAGGTTCTATTATAGGGTTAAGCAAAGTATGTGAGCAATATATCATTGATGCGATAGACTGGAAAGCGGACATAATAGGTCTTGAGCGAGTAGAAACACCGGAAATTCCGGTAGAAGCTATCCGGGAAGCGGTTATTAATTCTTATGGGCACAGAGTGTATAATAACAATCAGTGTAATGAGATTGATGTTTTTAAAGACAGGATTGAAATTCATACAACAGGTGGATTTCCTAAAGGTCATACGCCGGAGGAATTTTTAGATGGCAATAAAAAAGCAATTCGCAGAAATAAGTTAATTACAGGTGTCCTCTATTATTCAAAGGATATGGAGACATTTGCTACTGGACTTAAACGCATTAAGGATTTGTGTGATAAGGCTGGATGTAAGGTAGAATTTAGAACAGAAAAAGATGATTTTGTGGTTATATTTTACAGAAATCTTCGGGAGATATGGGAGAAAGAAAGCGAAAGGAAAAGTGCAGAAAATCCAAAACATCAAAATGATGTTTTAGCTGATGTTTTAGAAGATGTTTTGGGAAATCAAATAATTCATCTCTTGACTGAAAATAATAAACTTAATCAAAAACAAATAGCGGCTAGTACAGGGAAATCTATCGCATCGGTACAGCGTACGATGAAACAACTTTCTGAACAAGGAAGGATTACTCGTGAAGGCGGAAAGCGTTTTGGGCATTGGAAAGTGAAATAGAATCATACCGTTATTTGCAAAAGTAAAGACAAGACATATATGGAATATGCCTTGAAACATTTAAAAAGAAAAATAATTGATTTAAGGAGCAAAAGAGAAATGTTAGCAGTTGTGAAAGAGCATGGCGGCCCCGGTTTTGCGATTAAGGATGTATCGTATCCGGTACTCAGAGAAGATGATGTGATTATAAAGGTCAGAACTGTGGGAATCTGCGGAACGGACGGCCCTATCTTAGCGGGAACGAGGGAAGTGCCCTGGCCGCTGATTCCGGGGCACGAGTTCGCTGGGGATGTGGTGGAAACAGGGAGCCGCGTGAAAAACTTAAAAGTGGGCGACAGGGTGACCCCTTGTATCGTTATCGGGTGCGGGGATTGCGATATGTGCATTGAAGGAAAGGAAGTGCTCTGTGATAATCTGGTGGAGACGGGAATCCACGTGGACGGCGCATTTGCAGAATATGTGCGGGTTCCGGCAAAGGTCTGCCGCAAGATGCGGGATGAGACAACCTACGACCAGGGAGCATCGGTAGACCCGATTGCCTCCGCGTACCGGACGGTGAAAATGTCTTCCATCACTTCAAAGGATGTGTGCGTGGTGTACGGGCCGGGGCCGATTGGGCTTTATGCGGTGCAGCTCATTAAGCTCAGGGGAGCAAAGCAGGTAATCTGCGTGGGAACGGATGTGGATAAAGAAAGGCTTAAGATTGCGAAAGAGTTGGGCGCTGACGAGGTAATCAATGCGTCTATAGAAGACCCGGTGGAGCGGGTGCGGGAGATTACCGGAGGCAGGATGGCAGATTATGTGCAGGACTGCGTCGGTGTGCCGGGCGTGCCGGCTGCTGCCATGAACATGCTGAAAAAGGGCGGTACATACGCGGTTACAGGGCTTTACCACAGCCTGCCCGAAGTTGACCTTGGGAAAGTGGTGCGGAGCGAGATAAAGATTTACGGAACCATCTGCTATACAAGGCAGGAATTTGAGGAGTGCCTGAATTTTGTGGAGGACGGAAGGGTGAAAGTAGAGCCCTTGATCACCCATCATTTTCCGCTTGAGGATATGGAGGCGGCTTTTGCGGTGATGCAGTCGAAGAAATGCATGAAGATACTTGTGCATCCATAGGTTCTCCGGTAGCCTTCATAAATAAAAAAGATGTAAAGCCTTATTAAATCATCCTCCAATATGTTTTGGCCAATATTTATTAAAAGGACAAATAAGCAGAAAACGTTTGTATTTAATTGATACAACACACCATGCTTTTAAAGATTGAATTCAAGGAAACTTCTGGGTCTCGGTTGAGATTCGGGAGTTTTTTGTGTATAATTATATACGGCATCAGGGGTTTGATTTGAGAGATATTTGGAGATAGGAAATGGGGATTGAAAACAGGGCGGCAAGGACGCTGCTATATGAAGAGGTAGTCAGGGATTTATACCAGATTATTGATGAGGAGCATTTAAGGCCCGGGGATAAGCTGCCGCCGGAGCGGGAGCTTATGGAACAGCTTGACGTCAGTCGGAATGTGCTTCGGGAGGCTTTTCGTGTGTTGGAGAGCAGGGGAGTTATTGTTTCGCATCAGGGCAAAGGAAGGTTTTTGAGAAAACAGTCACATTTAAGAGAAAGCACAGAAAGTCTCAGCAAAAATCTTGAGCGGTGTTCTATGATGGAGGCCTATGAGGTGCGCCAGCTTCTGGAAGTGAAAGGCGTGGAGATGATTATCCGCAATGCGTCGGAGAAGGATATTGATGAGCTGGAAAATGCATACAAAGTGCTTGAGAAACGGTTTATTGAGACTGGAAAGACAAAGGGCGAGTTTGAGCTGCACAAATTATATGCTGCGAAGACAGGCAGTGTCTTTATGACGCAGACTTTGGAGATTGTTCTGAATGCAATCTTTGATATGATGTACGGGAAATTTTCGGATATTTTAGAGGAAGTTTCCGGCGAGGAAGAGTTGGAGTCACATCGGCAGATTATCGGGGCAATCCGGAAGAGAGAGAAGGATAAGGCGGGGAAGTTAATGTATGAACATCTTCAGTCTTCCATTGACAGCTTAAAATAGGATATGTGCATAATGGACAAAAAAATACGAAAATTTTGTATCTGACAGTCGAAAGTGACAAACTGTATTGACGGGATGTAAGGTGAGGTTTATAAATAACTTAGAGACTAAGTGACTAAGTCAATAAAAGAGAGGTAAGGTGGCAACATGGGAATTGCAGAAGAAAGCCTGGCGTTTCATTACGAGAAGAAAGGAAAACTTGAGGTTGTGTCAACGGTGAGTGTGAGCAGTGAAAAGGATCTGTCTCTGGCTTACACCCCAGGAGTTGCCAAACCTTGCTTGGAGATTCAGAAGGATGTGGAGAAATCTTATGAATTGACCAGAAGGCACAACATGTGTCTGGTAGTTACCGACGGCACAGCAGTGTTGGGACTCGGCGATATCGGCCCGGAGGCAGGGATGCCGGTTATGGAAGGGAAATGTGTGCTGTTCAAAGAGTTTGGAGATGTGGATGCATTTCCGCTTTGTATCAAATCAAAAGATGTGGACGAGATTGTGCGGACGATTTATCTTATCTCCGGGAGCTTTGGCGGGATTAATCTGGAGGATATTGCGGCGCCGAGGTGTTTTGAGATTGAAGAGCGGCTAAAGGAGCTTTGCGATATACCTGTTTTTCATGATGACCAGCATGGTACGGCAGTGATTACGTTGGCAGGGTTAATCAACGCATTGAAGGTTGTAGGGAAGAAGAAAGAGGAAGTGAGGATTGTTGTAAACGGGGCAGGTGCGGCCGCAACATCTATTACAAAGCTTCTTTTGAATTATGGATTCCCGGATATTACTATGTGCGACCGGACAGGAGCCATTTATGAAGGAAGACAGGCGGGTATGAACCCGGTGAAGGAAGAGATGGCGAAGGTCACCAACCTTAAGAAGCAGGAAGGTAAGCTTGAGACAGTTATCAAAGGTGCGGATATTTTTATCGGTGTATCTTCCCCGGGTGTCCTGACTGCGGAGATGGTAAAGACGATGGCGCAGAATGCAGTTATCTTTGCCTGTGCGAACCCGACTCCGGAGATATTTCCAGAGGATGCCAAGGCCGGGGGAGCAGCAGTTGTGGCAACCGGAAGGAGCGATTTCCCGAACCAGATTAATAATGTGCTGGCGTTTCCGGGGATTTTCCGGGGAGCTTTCGATGTGAGGGCAAGTAAGATTAATGAAGAGATGAAGATGGCGGCGGCAAAGGCATTGGCAGAATTGATAACGCCAAAGGAGCTTCATGCAGATTACATCATACCGGCGGCATTTGACCGTCGGGTTGGAGGGGCAGTTGCGAAAGCAGTTGCACAGGCGGCAAGGGATACGAAGGTTGCCAGAATATAGACAGGAAAGAATGCGGAAAGCAAGGAGAGATAATATAGAAAAATAAAGAGGCAAGAATAGAAAGGAGCATATAAGAGATGGAAAAAGTAAAGTGGCCGGAAGGCAAAAAAAGTGCGGTCATGTTCAGCTTTGACCTGGACGGGGATGTAATCTGGCGCAATATGTCGTCGGATGAACCTAACGCAGAGAAACTGATTCGTGCCCGGTCAATCGGGCAGTACGGACCAAACCGCTGCGTGGACATGATACTGGACTTGATGGACAAGTACGGGGTGAAAGCTACATTTTACGTGCCGGGCTTCGTGGCGGAGCACAACCCGGACGTAATCCGCAGGATTGCGGATGCAGGGCATGAGATTGGAAACCATGGGTACACCCATGAACGTTTCGTGGAGAAAACGGTGGAGGAGCAGCGAGAGATTATTGAAAAAACCCAGCGGATCATCAAGGAGATTACGGGGAAAGAGCCGGCAGGCTTTCGTACCCCGTCGGGAGACTGGCATGTGCGCACGCCGTATATCTTATCAGAGATGGGCTTCTCCTATTCAAGCTCCATGCGCGGTGACGACAAGCCGTATTACACGGTTCTTGACGGAGAAGAATCAGACTTGGTTGAGATTCCGTCAAAATGGGAGCTGGATGATTATGTAGCGCAGGCGTACAGCGTATACCCGGCAGAACCGTCCGGCCTTGACCGGATTAGCTGTTACCGGAATGTGCAGGACAATGATATCCGGGAATTCCGGGGATATTACGACATGGGTCTTTGTATCTCATTCTTGATGCATCCCCAGATATCCGGGGCGCCGGGAAGGAATCTTGTGCTGGAGGAGGTTCTTAAGGAAGTGACTTCTCACAAGGATGTGTGGGTGGCGACCGGCAGCGAGATTGCAGAGTACTGGAAGAAGGCATATCCGAGGAAGAACCGGACGAATGATGAAAATGTTGAGAGAGGGGAGGTATAAAGCGATGTATGCAAAAGGAATGAAACTGCCGGAAGGCAAAAAGTGTGCGGCATTTATAACGGTGAATCTCTCGGCAGAGTTTTTCTGGCTGTCTTTGGACAAAAAAGCGGCGGACATGCCGAAGACGCTTTCTCTTGGGCAGTATGGAATGACCCACGGGCTGCCAAGGCTCCTTGATTTGCTCGATGAATTTCATATAAAAGCAACTTTCTTTGTACCGGGAAGGACTGCGGAAACTTATCCGGAAGCTGTCAGAGAAGTGGTGGACAGAGGGCATGAGGTTGCCTGCCACGGATATGAATATGAGAATTTTTCTTTTTTTGACTATGAGGAGCAGCAAGAGCGCATCCGCAAAGCAGTAGAAGCGATTGAGAATGCCTGCGGAAAGAAACCGGAAGGATTTCGGGCGCCCATGGGCGATTTGATGCTGGAGACGCTGAATATCGCCAGAAAAGAGGGAATGGTATATTCCAGTGACCTTTTTGACGATGACAGGCCGTATTTTATGAAGGTCAATGAAAACGGGGACGAGATGCTGCAGATTCCGATGCAGTGGGCGAACTTCGACCTTCCGTATTTTGCTTTCAATTACCGCCCGGCATTCCCCGCCGGCCAGGGGCGTATCGCCAATTACAGCAATGTTCTTTCGAACTGGAAGGATGAATTTACCGGACACTATTATCATAATCTCTGCTATACGATGCAGCTTGACCCGCAGACGACGGGAAGCCCGGGGCGGACAGCACTGCTGAAGGAATTCCTGCAGTTTATGACCGGACATGAGGGCGTATGGTTTGCTACAGGCAGGGAACTCTATGATTATTGTATAAAAAACAGAGTAGAATAACAAAAAGAAAGGAGAATGAGAAAATGGCAGGAAGTTTATGGGGAGGACGGTTCGAGAAAGAGATGGATGATATTGTAAAGCAGTTCAATGCGTCCATCGGATTCGACCAGAGAATGTACAACGATGATATCGACGGAAGTATCGCACATGTGACGATGCTGGGCGAGCAGGGAATCGTCTCTATGGAGGAAAAGGATGCGATTATCGCAGGGCTTGAGGATATCCGGGGGGACATCGAGAGCGGAAAGATTACATTTAACGTGGATGATGAGGATATCCACATGGGTATCGAGAGCAGGCTGATTAAGAGGATCGGCGATGTGGGGAAGAAGCTTCACACGGCAAGAAGCCGGAACGACCAGTGTCAGGTGGACGGAAGGCTCTATGTGAGAAGAGAGATTAAGGAAATCATGGATCGTCTGCGCTACCTGGAGTCCGTAATTCTGGAAAAGGCAGAAAAATATGCGGATGAGATTACAATTGGATTTACACATCTTCAGCATGCACAGCCGATTACGATTGGATTCGTGTTTATGGCATATTTCCAGATGTTTAAGCGGGATTTGCAGAGACTTAAAGATACTTACGACCGGATGAATTACTGTCCGCTTGGCGCATGTGCGCTGGCAGGCACTACTCTGCCGACGAACCGCCACAGGACCGCGGAGATTCTGGGCTTTACAGCTCCGACAGAAAATGCGATGGACAGCGTCAGCGACCGGGATTACAGCCTTGAGTTCCTGAGCGATGCCGCAATCTCTATGATGCACTTATCAAGATGGGCGGAGGAGTTTACCTGGTGGAATACTTCGGAATTCTCCTACATTGCTATTGATGATAGCTTCTGTACGGGAAGCAGTATCATGCCGCAGAAGAAAAATCCGGATATGGCAGAGCTTCTCAGAGGAAAGGTGGGACGTGTATACGGTGACTTGATGCAGCTTTTGACAGTTATGAAAGGAACCGCCCTGGCTTATAACAAGGATTTCCAGGAGGATAAGGAGAGCCTGTTTGACGCGATTGATACATGGAAGGCAAGCATCACTATATTTGCAAAGATGCTTGAGAATACCGAGTTCCGCATGGATCAGATCCAGAAGCAGCTTGGAAAAGGTTTCTTAAATGCGACAGATATCGCGGAGCATTTTGCGAAACAGGGAATCCCGTTCAGGGAGGCACACTCTATCGTTGGACGTATGGTAAAGGCGTGCGAGAACAATAACTGCGATTTTGAAGACCTGACAGACGCACAGCTTCAGGAAATCGACAGCCGCGTGACAAAAGAGACGCTGGGCGATATCAGTATCCCGGCGTGCGTGGAGGCGAGAGTTTCTTACGGCGGTACGGCTCCGTCCGAGGTAAGAAGACAGATTGCGAAAGAGAAGGAATGGCTTAACGGCTTTTAGAGTAAAGCGAAAATAAGGAGGAAGAAAATATGGATGCTGTGGAAACAGTTGTTAATTATGGAATACTTTCATTAGTCCCCCCTGTGTTGGCGATCGCGCTGGCATTGCTGACAAAAAATATTATTGTATCATTGTTTGTAACGGTATTTGTAAGTTCGACGATTATCAGCGGTTTTAATCCGCTGACAGGATTTACTACGATGATTCACGATTACATTTTCGGTGCGCTGGTAGATGAGGTAAATGTACAGGGCTTGATTATGATGACGATTATTGGAGGATTTGTGGCATTGCTGACAAAATCCGGAGGAGCCTATGCATTTACGAACAAGGTAACTGAGTGGGTGAATTCACGTAAAAAATGTGAGACAGGAATCTGGATTGGCGGGTTGGTCGTATGGTTTACGGATTCCGGAAACTCTCTGATTGTTGGGCCGATCTTTGAGGCGCTGGCAGAAAAGCTCCGTGTTTCCAGAGAGAAGTTCGCCTATATACTGGACTGTACGACGACACCGATCTGTGCGTTGATTCCGATCATCGGGTGGGGTGTGTATACACAGGGCCTGATTGATACAGAGCTTCAGAATGCGGCAGTTACGAATACGAACGGATTTGAGATATTTACCCAGTGTATCCCGTTTAACTTTTACTCAATCCTGACGCTTCTTATGGCTGGATTTATGGCTGTTACATCATGGGATTACGGCCCGATGTTAAAGGCACAGAACAGAGCGATGAAGACCGGGCAGACGATACGCGAAGGCGGAGCGCCGATGCGCGGTGAGAACAAAGGCGGGCTTAACTTTGACCCGGAGAAGGCAAAGGTGAGCACGATGGTAATTCCTTTGGTGGTTCTCTTAGTTGTAATCTTTGCTTATCTGACAAAATTGGGACTGTGGCATACGAAAGTTGCAGGAAGCGATATCAGAACGGCTATTGCATCTGGTTTCTTAAGCGGACTTATCGTACTGATTATTCTGTGTGTGAAGAATAAAATCTACACTTTTGGCGAGTGTATGAAGATTGTTGAAGGCGGATGGGCGAACATGATGTTCATGTGTGTAGTGCTGACGCTGGCATGGTCTTTATCCGGTGTTAACGGAACGATGGGAACGGCGGATTACCTTGTTAAGATTACGCAGGGCTTCCTGAATCCGGGCGTACTTGCATTCATCCTGTTTTTGATGGGCGCGGTGATGTCCTTTGCGACAGGTACTTCCTGGGGAACTATGGCGATCTTGTTCCCAATCGGTATGCCGATGGCAATAAGCCTTGGCGTGTCTCTGCCGGTAATCAGTGCAGCGATTATCAGTGGTTCGGTTGTGGGAGACCACTGCTCACCGATCTCTGATACGACAATCCTGGCATCCATCGGGGCGGCATGTGACCATATCGACCACTTTGAGACGCAGATGCCTTATGCGGTGACCGCAGGTGTGGTTGCAGGCATCCTGTTCCTGATTGCAGGCTGGGTTCCGACGCCGATGCTGCTGATCGGCGGAGTAGTGCTTGTGCCGGTAATCTATGTGCTGCATAAGATGTCTGTTAAGAAGAATGGTCAGGTAACTGCGCCGGATCAAGGATAGTCTCGGATTGTATATTTTATATACAGACATAGTATTTTGCATCGTAAAAGAAGTGAAAATACTATGTCTGTTGTGATATGTAAGTCAGGAAAAAGGATGACCAGAAAGGAGAAGAAGATGAGAATTAAAGTAATTATGTCTGACAAGGCCATGAGCCGGGAGACGATGGATGCCCGCGAGGAGATGCTTGCTGCGGCGCTTTCTTCCGATGCGGAGATATCGGTTGACTGCATAAAGAAAGGGCCGGATGAGCTGGACTGTAATACAGATGAAGCATTTGCGGCAGCGGAGATGGTGAAGGAGAGCATTAAGGCAGAAAAGGATGGTTTTGATGCGATTGTTATCTACTGTTTCAGCGATGTGGGGATTGACGCGATTCGGGAAAATGTGCGGATTCCCGTCATCGGGCCGGGGGAGACATCTCTTGCGTCGGCTTCTATGCTGTGCAATCGCTTTACTGTGCTGACGTCAGAAAGTATCAATATCCCCAGGACTTACCGGAGGCTTATGAGAAACGGAATCGCGCGGGAGAAGATGGCATCTGTAAGAGCGCTTGACATTCCCATCGGAGAGCTTAGAAGCAACCCGAAGGCGACAGAGGAGTATCTGAAGGCAGTGTGTAAAAAGGCTGTGGAGGAGGACCGTTCGGACGGGATTATACTGGGATGCCTTGGCATGGCAGGATACGGCAGGCAGATAGAAAAGGAGCTGCCGCTTAAAGTGATCGATCCTGCTTTTGTGGCGGTTGCGTATGCGGAAATGTGCGTAAGGACAGGACTTTCGCATATAACGGCAGTGTATCCGGTGTTCGAGAACAACAGCCATGTGGAACTGTAACTGTTAACTTAACGATAGACTCTTTACAAGGAGGTAAATTATGACGCATTTATTTGATATGGTAAACCAACTTTTTGCGGGAGCTGTCCCGGTAGCAGATTTTCTCTGGGATTTTCCCACAAATTTTGAGTGGTATGCCAATATTCCGATTTTGGGAAATTTCTCGGTAGCGATTTTGTTACTGCTAGGGGGCAGCTTGTTCTTTACAATTAAGTTTGGCTTTGTTCAGGTGAAAGAATTTGGGACAAGTATTAAGATGCTGACCCAGAAGAAGGAGACGACGGTAGGTACCTCGCAGTTGGCGGCATTTCTCATCAGTATGGGCGGCCGTGTGGGAGCCGGCAATATTGTGGGCGTAACAGGAGCGGTGACGATCGGAGGGCCGGGCGCTATATTCTGGATGTGGGTGTCTGCATTTATGGGCATGGCTACGGCGTTCGGAGAGGCGACACTGGCGCAGATATTTAAAGAGAAAAAGGGAAATGAGTACGTAGGCGGATTTACCTTCTATATACAGAAAATCTGGAAAAACAAGATTTGGATTGGCACAGGTATGTGCATACTGTATCTGCTTTATAATATGCTCAGTATCCCGGTACATACTTTCCATGTATTTACGGCTGCAAGTTCTATTGCAAATGAGGTTACAGGGCGTACCACAGAGGTTACGGAACCGCTCTATTATGTGATTGCCATCGCGATTGTAGCAATTATTGCAATCATTACCTTTGGCGGAATCAAGAGTGTTGTAAAGTTTTCTGATAAAGTGGTGCCGGTAATGGCGATGGGATATATCGTGATTGTGGGACTTTTGATCATCCTGAACCTGAACAAAGTCCCGGCATTCTTTTCAGCAGTATTTGTGGGGGCGTTTAAGCCGCAGGCGATTTTCGGAGGAGCATTCGGCGCGGCCCTGGCGCAGGGCTTAAAGCGCGGTCTTCTCTCCAATGAAGCGGGTATGGGAACGTCCACACAGGCTGCGTCAATTGCAGACGCCAATCATCCGTGTGAGCAGGGCTTTGTGCAGGCGCTCGGCGTGTTCGTGGATACGATTGTCATCTGTTCTCTCGCAGGATTCGTGGTTACGGCCGGAGCAATCTGGGAGAATCCGGGGGTGGATTGGGAGACTATGAAGCTCGATAAGATCGGGACATTCCTGACATCAATAAAAGCGCTGGTTCCGGGTGAGGGAGCTCTTGATACAGTCGTGTTTATTTTTGTAGTTGTTGCCTTTGGGTTATTTGCATTTACTACGTTGCTCTGCGATTTGACTTATACAGAGATAGCGGCAAATAAGATATCTAAGAGTAAAGGCTTTATCTTCTTTTCGAGAGCTATGGGCGCATTGTTTTTCGTGCCTTTGGGGACAATTACTGTGCTGGCAGGGCTGCAGCTTGACAATTTGTGGTATGTTTCTGACCTGATTAATGTTATACTTATATTCATCAATATCCCGACGCTGATTGTTGGAAGAAATATTGTGATGAAGGCTTACCAGAATTACAAAACAGGCGGCGGAAAGCGGTTTGTTGCGGCGGATATAGGTATAGAAAGCGAAGTATGGAGTAGAGAACAAAAATAATGGAGCGATCTCGAATTACATTTGATACAGAGATTTCAAAAACGATTATAATGATAGCATGGCCGGCGATGTTAGAGCAGCTTCTTGCCTGCATGGCATCGCTGGTGGATACGGCGATGGTAGGATCGCTGGGGGCGGTTGCCACCGCATCCGTTGCAGTAAATGTCTCCTTAATCTGGGTGACGAATGGACTGATGGGTGCGGTGAGCACAGGCTTTTCCTATATGATAGCCCGCTCCGTAGGTGAGAAGAATCCGGAAAAGACGAAGAGCCTTGGATTACAGTCCGTCACTTGCGCAGTGTGCACCGGGCTGTTTCTTTTTACGCTGATTTTGTGTCTGCACCGGATGCTTCCGGTGTGGATGGGGGCAGAGGAGGATGTGATACCTCACGCCAGAGTGTATCTTCGGATTATCGGATACGGTATGGTTCCCCAGGCGCTTGCTGTTGTGCTGTCATCGAATTACCGGTCTACGGGAAACACAAGACTCCCGCTCATACTCAGTATTGTTGCGAATGTGGGGAATATTATCGGCAATTTTCTGCTGATCTATCCGGAGCGCGACGTGATGATTGGCGGGACGGGAATTCATATCTGGGGCGCCGGAATGGGAGTTAGGGGCGCGGCACTGGCAACCTGCGTATCGCAGGTTTTTCTGGCGTTTATGCTGCTTTTTGCCATGCAAAAGAGGGCGTCGGCGTTCGATTTGCCTTTTTCGAAGAAAGAGTATGCGGTCAGCAGGAATACGCTGCTGACTTTAAGAAAAATCGGGATTCCGGTGCTGTTAGAGCGCTGGACGCTGAATTTCGGACAGGTGCTTCTGACTTCGATTCTTGCATCTTTGGGGACGGTGGCGCTCTCGGCCCATTATCTCACTACGCAGATAGAGGGCATATTGTATATGCCGGCCTACGGGATGTCCTACACGGCGACGGCGCTGATTGGACAGGCGATTGGAGCGGGGCGCAAAGATTTGACCAGGAACTATATGAAATATATCTGTTTCTGGGGCGTGGTGCTTATTGAGCTTTTCTGTGTTCCGGTAGCATTGGGGGCACATGCCATCATGGAGCTTTTCAGCAGCGATGCAGGAGTGGTGGCGCTTGGGACAAAGACTTTGTTTGTGGCGGCGGTGACAGAGATTTTCTTCGCGTTCTTCGTCATATCCAGCGGGATATTCCGCGGAGCAGGGGACGTGACCTTTTCCTTTCTTGTAAGCCTTATCGGGATGTGGGGGCTTCGGGTAGGTATGGTGTGGGCGGCGGTAAATGTGTTCCATACAGGGATTGTCAGTGTATGGATGATCATTGGAGTTGACTGCATGGTGCGTATGGTGCTCTGTATATTAAGGCTTAAAAGCGGGAAGTGGATTAAAATTTGACGACAATTATAACTTAAATATTGAAATAAAACATTAAAAAGGTTATGATATAAAAACAAAGTTAAAATCGGAGAAAAAACCATGGAATATCTGAAAAGAGTATTGGGAGTGCAGGTGGATTACGTGGAGAATGTGTATAAATGTTTGCCAAACTATCTCATTTCCAGGTATGAAGTAAAAAAAGTATTGCTTGATGAACTACCAGTGTTTTTCTTATATGTAAAGGTGGATTTAGAACCAATTTCGGCAGTAAAAAAACATATAAAACAAATAAAAAAGATAGAATCTATTCCGGTTGTATTTGTGCTGAAACAAATGACGTTCTATCAGAGGGAGAACTTTATTAAAGAAAGAATTTCATTTGTTGTGGAAAATAAGCAGATTTATTTGCCGTTCATGGGAATTTTTTTGCAGAAGAGATGTGACGCGGAAAAAAGTGAGCGAAAAGAGATATTACCCTCTGCACAGATGTTGTTATTGTATTTCATTTATCAAGGAACCGGAGAGATGACATCAAGTAAGGCAGCAAAGGCTTTAAGACTGACTGCAACCTCCATATCAAGAGCTTCAAAACAGTTAGAGAAGATGGGTCTCATCAGGACAAAAAAACAAGGAGTGCAAAAAATCATTTTTTCGGAACAGACACCAAGGGAATTGTTTGAATCGGCCAGTGAAGTAATGATCAGCCCTGTGAAAAGATGTGTTTATATACCGAAAGAAGAACTTCAAAATGTTTTGCTGAAAAGCGGAGATTTGGCATTGGCGGAATATTCCATGTTAAATCCGGCGTCAGTGAGAGTGTATGCTGCTGATAGTATTGCGAAGTGGAATCATGTATTGACAAATCGCCTGCAAAACTCTGAGACACAGGTGGCAGTTGAATTATGGAGATACAGCCCAGAGCATCTTGCAAAAGGAAATACAGTTGATCCGCTTTCTCTGGCATTGTCATTTAGGAACATAGATGATGAGCGTGTGGAAGAAGCAGTAGAAGAAATGTTAGATACATTGTGGAGGAAGATAGATGGTAGCAGGAATTGAAAGCTTCCGGGAATGGTTCAAAGGAAATGAAGAGCAATATACAATAATCGGAGGAACGGCGTGTGATGTGTTAATGACAGAAGCCGGAATGGATTTTCGTGCAACGAAAGATATTGATCTTGTTATAATTGTGGAAGCGGTTGATGCGAAGTTCGGAAAAAAATTTTGGGAATATGTTAAAAAAGCCGGATATCAACATTGCAATAAAAGTATGGGAGTTCCGCAATTTTATAGATTTACGCATCCGATTTCAGAGGACTATCCTGTCATGATTGAGTTGTTTAGCAGGAGACTAGATAAAATTATTTTGCCGGAAGATGCTGTTTTGACACCATTACCGATCGATGATGATATATCAAGCTTATCAGCAATTCTTTTAAATGATGAGTATTATGAATTTATGAAGCAGGGAAAAACTATGGTTGAAGGGATTGCAATTTTAGATACAGCTTATCTGATTCCATTTAAAGCAAAGGCATGGCTGGATTTATCAGATAGAAAAGAGGCCGGAGAGCATGTTGACAGTAAGAATATTAGAAAGCACAAAAATGATGTATTCAGGCTAACGGAATTATTAGATATAACCCAACGGGTTCAAACGCCCTTTGGGGTGTTTGAGGATATAAAAACATTTATCCAAAAGATGAGAATGGAGGATATTAATGTTAAACAGTTAGGAATTGTAGGGAAAGATAAAAAGACAATTCTTGATGAATTAGAAGAAATATACATATACCATTCGGAAAAATGGAGGTAGTGAAAAGCCAGTTTGGACGTTTACCGGCTTTTTCATTGTATTTTAACTCTTTTTTATAAGTAATAATCGGTGTATAAGACTGGGAATAATCAGGTTTTAATGTCGTATATGCTTAAAAGAAACATTTAAAATACTTGTATTTTTTTAGGTTTTGTCCGACAAAAACCAGGAAAGAAGGTATAATAGATAACAGATAAAAAAGCAAATGAGCGCTAATGGAAATTGAGGAGGTAAGACATGGCAATCCAAGTAAAGAGTGAGATTGGAAAATTGAAGAAAGTCATGCTCCACAGACCGGGGAAGGAGCTGGAACATCTGGTTCCGGGGGATTTGGAGCGGCTGCTTTTTGATGATATTCCTTATCTGAGGACGGCACAGAACGAGCATGACCTGTTTGCAGGCATCATGCGAGGGGAAGGTGTAGAGGTCGTATATCTGGAGGATTTGACTGCTGACGTGCTTAGGGGGAATGAAGAGTTAAAGCGGCAGTTTGTAGAGCAGTTTATTGCCGAGGGAGAAGTAGCGGATGAGAAGATGAAGGAGTACCTTGCTTCCTATCTTATGGAGATAAGGGACGAGAAAGAGCTGGTGCTTAAGCTGATGTCCGGCGTCAGAGTAGGAGAGCTGGAGGTTAAGATGAACCGGCCGTTGGTGAATCTGGTCAAGACAGACAGTCAGTTCATTATGGACCCGATTCCGAACCTGTATTTTACGAGAGATCCATTTGCATGCATCGGCAACGGTGTGAGCCTGAACTGCATGTATTCCAGGACGAGGAGGCGTGAGACGCTTTTCGGGAAATATGTGCTGGAAAATCATCCGGATTTTGCGGGAAAGACGCCGTTCTACTATACAAGAGAACTGCCCTATTCTATCGAGGGCGGCGATATCCTGAATTTAAGCAATAAAGTGCTTGCAATTGGGATTTCCCAGAGGACGACAGCGGAGGCAATCGAGCTTTTAGCGCAGCGGATATTTGAGGATGACAGCGCGGAGATTGAGACGATTCTTGCTCTTGATATCCCGGCAATCCGGGCATTTATGCATCTGGATACGGTATGTACGCAGGTGGATTATGACAAATTTACTATCCATCCGGGGATTCTTGGAACCTTAAGAATCTTCGAGCTGAAAAAGGGAGACCAGAAGGGCGAGCTTAAGGTGACAGAGATGCGTTCCTCATTGGCAGAGGTTCTGGCAGAGCACTTGAAGCTTGATAAGGTCACACTGATCCGGTGCGGAGGTAAAGACGCCATCGCATCCGAGCGTGAGCAGTGGAATGATGGGTCGAACACGTTGTGTATTGAGCCGGGAAAAGTGGTCGTATATGACCGCAATTACGTGACGAACCAGATATTGAGGGAGAATGGAATCCGCGTTCTTGAGATGGCAAGCTCGGAGTTGTCAAGAGGCCGGGGAGGCCCGCGGTGCATGAGTATGCCGCTGGAGCGGGATGCTGTTGAGAGCCGGTAGTTGTGTCTGTTAGCGGACGCAGACTTTAGTCAGTCAAAATGCCTTTTGGCATTAACAATATTATTTAATGAAAAGGAGATTAAAATCATGGCAACAAATATCAGAGGAAGAAATTATTTAAAACTTTTAGACTATTCATCAAAGGAGATGCGTTATCTCCTTGACCTTGCAAAGAATTTCAAGGATATGAAACGTGCAGGCGTACCGCACAAATATCTTGAGGGAAAGAATATCGTATTATTGTTTGAAAAGACATCTACAAGAACACGCTGCTCTTTTGAAGTGGCAGGCATGGATCTGGGAATGGGTGTTACCTACCTTGACCCGGGCAGCAGCCAGATGGGTAAGAAGGAGAGTATCGCTGATACGGCGAGAGTACTTGGCAGAATGTACGACGGAATCGAGTACAGGGGATTTAGCCAGGAGCTGGTAGAGCAGCTTGCAGAATATGCAGGAGTTCCGGTGTGGAACGGACTTACAGATCAGTTTCATCCAACACAGATGCTTGCAGACCTTCTGACTATCGAGGAGAATTTCGGAAGATTAGCAGGGCTTAACTTTACGTATTTTGGCGATGCAAGAAATAATATGGGTAATTCCCTGATGATTGCCTGCGCTAAGATGGGACTTAATTTCACTGCATGTGCGCCGAAGGAGCTGTTCCCGGAGGAGTCATTGGTAAATACTGCAAGAGAAATTGCAGCGGAGAACGGATGCGAAGTACGTCTTACAGAGAGCGTAGAAGAAGGAGCAACAGGAGCAGACGTAATCTACACAGATATCTGGGTATCTATGGGCGAGCCGGACGAGGTATGGGAGACAAGAATCAACCTGCTCAAGAAATACCAGGTAAATTCCGACGTAATGAAGCTTGCTAAGGATAGTGCAATCTTTATGCACTGCCTGCCGTCCTTCCACGATACAAACACAGTAATTGGAGCACAGATTGCAGAAAAATTCGGGCTTAAAGAGATGGAAGTTACTGACGAAGTATTTGAGTCGAAGCAGTCTGTTGTATTTGACGAGGCAGAGAACCGCATGCACACCATCAAGGCTGTTGTATATGCGACGTTGAAGTAAAAGAGCAAAATGCAGTAAAGGGGGAACTTTAGTATGTCATTTGAAATGCCGAAATATCATCATCCGGATTTTACCGAGGAAAGATTTGTCAACGCGCCGGATGCAGTATATCAAGCGTCTGAGAAGGACGGCGTAGCGCCGGATAACTATCACAGCACATCTATGTATCCGGAATATTTTAAGATAAACGGGGAGTGGAAGCTGGCGGAAGAAAGCCGCATGGACTCCTGTGTAGTCCTCTGTGACGACGGACATCTTGCAGTGGTAGAAGCAAGAAACTTAAAAAAAGGCGATAAAGTCATGCTGGGCAGAACGGAGAAATGTGAGGACGGTATCTATATGCACTGTCACGGTTTTGAGGACGACAGTGAAGGGATTGACGACCAGTTTGTATTCCGTCAGGGGAGAAGCCGTGAGACATCCTACGCCCGTGACTACGATAAATTATTTGAGCTTTTAAGATATGAAAAAGAGCATGGAGGAAAAGTGGTATGGGTTATGGGACCGGCATTTGCCTTTGATGCAGACGCGAGGGCGGCCATGTCCGCGCTGTTTGACAATGGTTACGGACAGGCTCTTCTGGCTGGAAATGCACTGGCGACTCATGACTTGGAGGGAGCGCTCCTTCATACTGCACTGGGACAGGATATCTATACTCAGAAATCCCAGCCTAACGGACACTACAACCATCTGGACGTGTGCAACAAGGTAAGAAGAAGCGGCTCTATCCCGCAGTTTGTGAAGGATTATAACCTGGACGACGGCATCATCTGCAGTTGTGTGAGAAATGATATCCCAATCGTGCTGGCAGGCTCGATCCGCGACGACGGACCGCTGCCGGAAGTAATCGGGGATGTATACAAAGCGGCAGATACTATGCGTGAGCAGGTGCGCGGGGCTACAACGGTTATCTGCCTTGCGACTATGCTTCATACCATCGCTACCGGCAATATGACTCCGTCTTTCCGCGTGCTTGAGGATGGAACTGTGCGCCCGGTATATCTTTACACAGTTGATGCCGACGAGTTTGTCGTAAATAAACTGTTAGACAGAGGAAGCCTTAGCGCAACAACCATAGTGACCAATGTGCAGGATTTCATCACACTGGTTGCGAAGGGTCTTGGAGTGATTAAGTAAAGATTCAGATACCGTTTTCCTGCAATTCGACAGAGCGCCGGAATTTGCCCGGGGTCATAGAGCGGAAGCGCAGAAAATTCCGTGTAAGCGTTTTTTCTGTGTTATAGCCGACCTCAAGGGCGATGGTAAGGATGCTCTTGTCGGTTGTCAGGAGGAGCTCACAGGCGCGGTTGATTCGGGTATAATTCAGATAATCACTGAAATTCATCTCCACCTGGAACAGAAGGATACGGTTTAATTCCTTTGGTGATATGTGGAAATGTTCACTTACATTTTTGGGCTGTAAGTCTTCGGCATAGTTTCTATATATATAGGAAACAATCGTATAGAAAACCTTCCGGTCTTTAATTCGGCATTTGTCTCCGATGGACTGATAGGTTTTTCGGAAATCATTGGCTTTCATGCCGATTCGTGCTAAAAATACCTTGCTGATGTGGGCGCTGTCAACAAAGCCGAGGATCTCAGCCAGTTCTTCCAGAGTAAAATCTGTGTAAAGCAGATAATTAATTGTTTTACCCACCCTCATTTCATTCAGCAGGTCAAAAAAGGACAGCCCGGTTGTCCGCTTGATATATGAGCTGATCGCAGATTCGCTCATGTAAAACTGCTGTGACAGCATGGACAGCGTAATTTTTTCATTCAAATGTGTATAAAGATATTGAAAGATTTCGCTGGCTTCCGTGGAGGCGTCCTGCGTCGGCAAGGTGTGACAGGAACGGATAAAGGAAACGATAATTTCAATCAGTTTATTAGTAATGTAAAGCTTGCAAAGGCCCAGAGACTCCGAGACGGATTCGGCGTCTGAGGAATCGAGGCGCGACAGGGTGCGCAGTTCGTCCTTAATCTGGAGAAATAGCTGCTGCATCTTTATGTGCTCCCGCGTATCGAAGGTAACGACAGGACAGCGGGACATGGATTGCGACACGGACAGATTCACGCTGTCCGGATTATAAAATGTCTTGATAATCTCATTAATATTATCAAAATAATAAGCCATAACAAAAAATTGAAGCGGAGATTTCACTTCAACAATATCAGTAATCTGCCATGGAAGTACAGAGACGAGGGTTCCTTTTACAAGCGGGTATTTTTTATCGTTTAAAAGGAGAGTGCCTTCGCCTTCATTAATTAACCATAATCTGGACATCGGATGGATAAGAGGCGTTGTCGGGGCGGATATGACTTCGATGTCGAAGCTGCATAACCTCGTCTCGTCCTCTTTGGAACAATAGATGCTTTGGATTGGTACAAGTTTTGTCATTCGTGGAACCTCCGGGTAATTGATAAATTTAATTATAAAGTTTTTGAGCGAGAGATACAACAGGAAAATAAAAGGAGAGGTGACAGTTATGGAAAAGATAGTAATTGCCCTTGGGGGAAATGCGCTGCAGTCAAAAAATAGTGCGCCGACAGCGGCAGGGCAGTTAGAGGTAGTAAAAAGTACGTGTGAAAAAATTGCAGATATCAGCAGCCAGGGCTATGAAGTTGCTATTGTACACGGCAACGGCCCGCAGGTTGGGCGGATTCTTCTTGCTTCGGAATCGGCAAAGGAGGTAACGCCGGCGATGCCTTTTGATGTGTGCGGAGCTATGAGTCAGGGGTATATCGGTTATCATATCCAGCAGGCATTAAAATATGCTTTGAGCCTGCGCAATAAAAATTGTCCGGTGCTTACCGTGGCGACGCAGATGGTGGTGGATGAAAACGATCCCGGATTTGCGAATCCGACAAAGCCAATCGGACCATTTTACAGCGAGGAGGAAGCACAGGCATTGGCTGAAGAAAAAGGCTATGCGATGAAAGAGGATGCCGGAAGAGGTTGGCGCAGAGTGGTAGCATCTCCGATTCCCAGAAGAATTGTTGAGATTGAGGCAATCAAGAAGCTGTGGGATTCCTCTATCGTCATCTCCTGCGGCGGCGGCGGAATCCCTGTGGTAGAGAGGATGGACGGAACTCTGGAGGGAGTTGCGGCAGTGATTGACAAGGATTTTGCAGCGGAGCTTTTGGCGGAGCAGGTAGATGCGGATGTGTTGATGATTCTGACGGAAGTAGAGAAGGTGGCGATCAACTGGGGAAAAGAAAATCAACAGAATTTGGATCACATGAGCCTTAAGGAAGCTGTTCAGTATATTGAGCAAGGCCAGTTTGCGCCAGGAAGTATGCTGCCGAAGGTAGAGGCGGCTATGAAGTTCGCCCGTACATATCCGGACAAGAAAGCGATTATTACAAGTCTTGATAAAGCTATAGATGCACTGGAAGGGAAGACCGGGACAGTGATAACCTTTGCTTAAAATTTGGCTGTTCAATTTCTGACGGTTGTGATATGATAGTTAAAACGGAGATGGGAGGTTGGTCTTATGCTTGCAGCAGTTAAAGGTATTATACAAGGCAACACCGTGGTTATCGAAGATGAGGATATGCGTGAGTATGACGGTGCGGAAGTGATTGTTACTTTGCTGGAATATCCGGCTGCAAAAAAGAAGAAGGCTCCTATTGACTGGGACAGCTTTGTGATACCAAGCGAAAGAGGGAAGCATGTCGATGAGTATATGAAGGAGATGCGCGAAGATGATAGGATATAAAAAAGTGTTCATAGATACAGCGCCGTTTATATATTACATCGAAAAGAATGAAGATAATCCGCAGTATTTTGAAAAAATGAAAAGCTTTTTTGCAGAGTCATATGATAGGGATGTAGCATTTAACACATCGGTGATTACTGTAGAAGAATATTTTGTTTTTCCGTATCGAAATAATATGCAATGCTATATTGACATGTTTGAGAAATTGATCAGGACGCTTGGGGTTAATATTGTTTCGATTGACGGGGAGATAGCAAAGAAAGCCGCAAAGATAAGGGCCGAGTACAAGGCTTTTAAATCAATGGATGCATTACAGTTGTCGACGGCTGTTCTGACAGGATGTGATTTGTTTTTAACTAATGATAAGCAACTTAAGCAATTTTCAGAAATAAAATGTATTACAGTTGATGATTTGTAAACGTAATTGAAAGAGGTTCTCATGAAGATATTAATTATAGACGCACAGGGGGGCGGTATGGGCAGGCAGCTTGTTACGTCCGTGAAAAAAGAATTTCCTCAGGCTGAGGTTGGGGCGGTAGGTACGAACTCGCTTGCAACGTCCAATATGCTAAAAGCAGGAGCGGACTACGCAGCTACCGGGGAGAATGCGGTGCTTGTGGGATGCCGGCGGTCTGATGTGATTATCGGCCCGGTGGGGATTGCCATCGCTGATTCTATGCATGGCGAGATTACTCCGGCGATGGCGGCGGCAGTCGGGCAGAGCAACGCCAAAAAGCTCTTGATTCCCATGAACCAGTGCGGGAATGTGATTGTCGGAGTGAAGAACACTTCCATGAGTTACATGATAGAGGCTGTTACGGGGCAGCTCAGGGAATATGTGAAAGGATATGTATTCTAAGCGGAGGCGGCAGAAGCTGTCTTGAGACGGTACAGAAGTGCCGGAGGAATATGTATTCACAGAGAGTAATGGTTTTATGTAACGTATTGATAGAAGAAAGTATGCCAGAAGGCGTGCAGATTCCGGGAAGAGGGATTTGTGCGCTTTCTTTCACGTTGAATCATGCGTTGAAAAATTCGGACATATTGTAGTAGGAGGAATATAAGACGATGGATGCGAGAGAGATTTTAGAACGGGTAAAATCGGGGCAGATGTCTGTAGATGAGGCTGAGAGTTTTTTCAGGCGGCAGCCCATTGAGGAACTTTCGTTTGCCAGGCTTGACACACATAGAAAGCTTCGCTCCGGGTTCGCGGAGGTGGTTTTCTGCAGCGGCAAGGCAGACGAACATCTTCTGGGAATTTACGAGAGGATTTACGACTTGGAAGGGGAGGTGCTTGGCACGCGGGCTTCAAAAGAGCAGGCGGTATTGGTGCAGGAAAGGTTCGAAGAAGCGGAGTACGACCCGTTGTCAAGGATATTGAAGATAGAGAAAAAGGGTAAAAAGAGGGAAGGTAAGATTACTGTCTGTACGGCAGGAACGGCGGACATTCCGGTGGCGGAGGAAGCGGCACAGACGGCGGAATTCTTCGGAAACCATGTGGAGCGTATCTATGATGTGGGAGTGAGCGGGATACACCGGCTGCTTTCTAAGGTAGAGGCGATACAGAGTGCAAACTGTGTGGTGGCAGTGGCAGGGATGGAAGGCGCTCTGGCCAGTGTAATCGGAGGGCTTGTGGATAAGCCGGTGCTCGCGGTTCCTACATCTGTCGGTTACGGGGCGAGCATGAACGGGCTGTCGGCCCTGCTGACCATGATTAATTCTTGTGCCAACGGCATTGCGGTAGTAAATATTGATAATGGATATGGCGCCGGGTATATGGCGTCGCAGATTAATCGGCTGGCAATCCGTGAAGCAGAGTAAAAGAGCTGCGATCGGAAAGCAGGCTGTGAGATAATATAAATAATATGAAGTGATTAAGGAGGAAAGTAATTATGCATATGGCGGATGCGCTGGTATCACCAGCGGTAGCGGGGACAATGTATGCGGTGTCTGCGGCTGCGGCTGCATATTCTGTAAAAGAAATAAAATTAGAGGATCTGGACAAAAAAGTGCCGGCGATGGGAGTTATGGGAGCGTTTGTATTTGCAACCCAGATGATTAACTTTACCATTCCGGGAACAGGCTCGTCGGGCCATCTGTGCGGAGGGATGCTGCTCAGTGCTGTTTTAGGTCCCTGCGCGGGTTTTTTGACTATGATAGCGATTCTGGCAATTCAAAGTTTATTATTTGCTGACGGAGGTTTGCTGGCGCTGGGGTGCAATGTGTGGAACATGGCCTTTTACGGGTGCTTTATAGGGGGATTCCTGATCTGGCGGATGGTGACGGGAAGAAAGATGACAAAAGGAAGAATTGCGGCGGCATCGGTAATTGGCTGTATCGTTGGCTTGCAGTTAGGGGCGTTTTCCGTCACAGTACAGACATTAATTTCCGGAATTACAGAGCTGCCTTTTGCCATATTCTTTGGGATGATGCAGCCTATTCATCTGGCGATTGGACTTGTGGAAGGGCTGATTACGGCGGCAGTGCTTGTATTTATCTATGAGGCGCGCCCGGAGATCTTGTATGGTTATGTGAAGGAAGATGGTGCTGCAAAAGGACGTATGAGCAGAAAAGGTACAGTTCTTGTGCTGGCAGTGTTCACACTTTTAATCGGGGGCGTGCTATCCTTATTTGCCTCCGGATATCCGGACGGGCTTGAGTGGTCTATGGAAAAGGTGGCTGGTACGACAGAGCTTGCGGCAAGCGGCAGCGTGTATCAGTTTGCGGAAAAGCTGCAGGGAATTACGGCAGTTTTGCCGGATTATGCGTTCAAATCTACAGACAGCGCGGCGGGAACTTCCTTTTCCGGGATCGTTGGCGGTATAATTGTACTTGCAGCGTGCTTTTTTGTCTGTATGCTGATAAAAAAAGCGAAGTACAGCAAGGAGCAGTAAAAGTAACAGTAACAGTGGGGAAATATTTTAGATGAGCAGGATAAGTGACGCGATTTCAGAGTTGCACAAATTGGATATGGAGGCGGAAAAGCCAGGGTGGCTGCAGGGGATACATCCCCTGCCGAAGCTGCTTATAACGCTTTTTTTTCTTGTTCTTACAGTTTCATATGGAAAATATAATCTTGCGGGATTGCTTGAGATGGGCGTTTACCTGATTGTTCTGTTTGTGTTTGGGGATATTTCCTTCAAGTTGTTATTGAAGCGCATGAAGGTGATTCTGGCGCTGGTCTGCCTGATGGGAATCGTGAATCCGTTTTTTGACAGGGAAATTATGTTCCGATTGGGCGGATTCGCCGTTACGGGCGGGATGATATCTGCGGTGACATTGGCGCTTAAAGGAATCTATGCGGTGTCTGCCTCGTATATTTTGATTGTGACAACTTCTGTGGAGGACATCTGTTATGCGCTGCAAAAGCTGCGCGTGCCGAAGGTGTTTGTGACTGTTCTGATGCTTGTGTACCGCTACATTATCGTTTTTCTCAAAGAAACCGAGCGGATGATGGATGCGTATACACTGCGCGCGCCGGGACAGAGGGGGCTCAACTATAAAGTGTGGGGGACGTTTGCCGGGCAGCTTCTTTTGCGCAGCATGGACAGGGCGCAGACGGTTTACGACAGTATGCTGCTGCGGGGATATGACGGAAATTATTATTTGAGATGTAAGAAAGCGGCGGAGTACAGTGATTATGTATATGCGGCGGCATGGAGCGCTGTGCTGCTGTTTTTGAGAGTAAGATAAGAAGAATCGCGGGTGTAAAAGGAGACATAAGGATGAGCATACTAGAAATTGAGAAGCTTTCTTTTTCCTATGGAAATGCGCATGGTAAGTTTCAGAGAAATGTGCTGAATGATATAAGCCTTCAGGTTGCCGACAGTGAGAGCGTGGGATTGATCGGAGAAAATGGCGCTGGAAAGTCTACGTTTCTAAAGCTTCTTACCGGGCTTTTAGAGATTGGGGATGGTATGATTCGAGTGGCGGGGCTTGAGATGAAAAAGGAGAATCTAAAGGATATCCGCGCTGAGACTGGCTATGTGTTCCAGGATTCGGACAGTCAGCTTTTTATGTCCACGGTATATGAGGATGTGGCGTTTGCGCCGAGAAATTATGGAAAAAAAGAAGAAGAGGTAGAAGCGGCGGCGATGTCGGCGCTTAAGCAGGTGCATATGGAGGAAAAAAAAGACCGGCAGATTTACCGCCTATCCGGCGGGGAGAAAAAGCTGGCGGCTATTGCCACGGTGCTTGCTGTGGGCGCAAAGCTTATGCTTCTTGATGAGCCGTCTGTGGCGCTGGACCCTAAAAACCGGCGGAATTTAATTCGGATTCTAAATGAACTGCCGGGTGCGAAAATTATCGCAAGCCATGACTTGGATTTTGTATATGATACGTGTGAGAGAGTCATCCTTTTGTCAGGAGGGCAGATTGCGGCGGAAGGGGATGCAAAGAAGATTTTAACAGACCGGGAGCTTTTAGAGAGACATGGACTGGAGCTGCCGCTGTCTTTTTCTCGGGGACAGTATTGACGCTAAGAAAAGCTTTGGAGGGAACATATACAGCGCCGGGTGAGTATTCTTATATAGATAAGAATATTACTAAGGCGGTACTGATTGTATGGCAAAACCGAAATTTATTGTAGTAGATGTATCTCATCATCAGGGTAAAATTGACTGGAAAAAAGTGAAAAGGAGCGGGATCGGCGGGGCGATCATACGCGTTTCAGACAGTACAGGCACGCCGGATAAGCAATGTGACAGGAATATCGCGCAGTGTGAAAAATACAAGATACCTTATGGGCTTTATATTTATTCCAGGGCGAAGGATAAAAAGAAGGTGAGAAAAGAAGCAAACCTCATCCTGAAAAAAGCCAAAGGGCACAATATACAGTTCCCGCTGTATATTGACCTTGAGCAGCCCGGATGTGAAAAGTATGCAAAGATGGCTGCAAAGGAATTTGGAAGGCTTGTGGAAAAGAAAGGATATCGGTGCGGCGTGTATGCGAATCAGAGCTGGTGGAAGAATTATCTTGTCGGTCTGAATCGTTATTCTAAATGGGTTGCCCGTTACGGAAAAAAGCCGACCATATCCGGAATGGATATGTGGCAGTATACAATGGAAGGAAAGATTTCGGGGATTTCGGGAAGCTGTGACAAGAATAAATGTTATGTAGACTTTCCTGGGCGCCTGAATTAAGAACGCCTGCATTATTGCTGTGAGCGGTCTTCAAGGCTGTGAACAGCAATCCGCCTGCGGCGGTAATATATCCGAAATGGAATTTGACCTTGCTATCCCCTGCCAATCTTGTATAATGGAGGTATAGTAATTCATATTACAGAGAAATGGAGGGCAACAAAGATGTTGAAACGAAAATGGAGATGGATATATATGCTGCTTGCAGTATGTCTTATATCCATCGCAAATCCAGAGACAGTCTCGGCGGCAGATGCAGTAGGGGAAAAGATACTTGTAAAGGGTACGGATATTCTTACAGCGCCGCGGAACACGGTGAAATGCGGGGCAGGAAAGGCGCGGTACGATAAAGCTACGAAGGTACTGACCCTTGAAGACGTAGAAATTACTTTAGACGAGGATAAGTATGAGTGCGGGGTTCTGATTTACAAAGCAGGAGTGACGGT
Source organism: Lachnospiraceae bacterium MD308 (assembly GCA_000403475.2). Taxonomy (GTDB): domain Bacteria; phylum Bacillota; class Clostridia; order Lachnospirales; family Lachnospiraceae; genus MD308. Next base: position 1,647,608 of record KE159795.1, on the reverse strand, counting down.
AAAGCTGGTCGGCAGCAATGTAATCCGGGACAAGCAAGGAATTGTCAGTGTGGATTATTCAATCAAGATAAAAGGAGCGTCGGGCAGCAAGCTTACGGTTGAGACGGAGAATGAAGGCATATGTGGCGCCGGACTGAGGATTCAGTCGTCTGTAATCAAGGCAGTTTCGACGAATCAAGCGGGGATTTTTTCTACGCAGGATCTTAGAATCGAGGATTCGGAAGTTACTTCTTCCGGGGCTGTCAGCGAGGGCAGTATTCGTGCAGAAAATGATATTATGATTATTGACGGAAGCACAGAGATAGGCGCCGGAAAGATTATCTGCGGCCAGACAGTCGGGATAGGCGGAAAGGTATACTCAGGCGGAAAGGAATCTTATAACAATATAGAGTGCGGCCCGTCGGGAGAAGTTGTCTTTTCATCTGCCGATTACAGTGAAGTAGATGATGCGATTGCTGAGGCGGAAGAATTAAACGGAGACGATTACACGAATTTTGAGCTTGTAGAAGAAGCGATAGATGCAGTAGACGGAACAAAAGATTTCCGGTATCAGTCGGAGGTGGACGGCTATGCTGCGGCGATTCGTGAAGCTATAGACCAATTAGAGGAAAAGCCGGAGGAACCGGACGAACCGGAGGAACCGGACGGGCCGGAAGAACCGGGAGATACGGAGGAGCCGGACGAGCCGGAGGAGCCGAGCAACCCGAACCCGCCGAATCCGCCGCAGCCTCCTGTGACGCCTGTGACTCCGGCAGAGCCAGAGAAGCCCAAAACGCCGTCGGTGAAATCCGAGAGTATTAGTAAAATGGCGGCTTTGAACAACAAAGCCAAGGCGGGCATATCCCGCGGAAAGCTCAAGGTTACCTGGGGAAAAGTAAGCACAGCAGAAGGGTATGATATCTATGCGGGCATATGCGGCGGAAAGTTGAAGCTCGTAGAGACGGTCAAAGGGAATGAGAAGAGCAGCTATGTGATAAACCGAATCGAAAAGAAGAAGATTGACAAAAAAGACAGTTATAAAGTTCAGGTGAGCGCATACCGTACAGTAAAGGGGAAAAAGAAGATTATCGCCAACAGCCTGGCGTTTCACATCGCCGGAGACAGCCAGAGAAACTATACGAACGCCAAGTCTCTGAAGATTGAAAAGACAAAGCTCACACTGAAAAAAGGTTCTTTAAAGAAGATTAAAGCAAAAACAGTAAAAATAAATAACCGGAAACGGTTATTCCCGCAAAGCCATATTGCGCCGCAGCGCTATTATTCGACAAACAAAAGTATAGCGACTGTGTCAAAGAACGGCGTAATCAAAGGCAGGAAAAAAGGAACCTGCACGATATATACAGTGGCGGCGAACGGCGTGAAGAAAGGCGTTAAAGTTACCGTTAAATAGATATTTTACCATACACTGCCCATACAGAGAGTTGATCTTTGTATGGGCAGTAATATATAATAAACACAGATTAGTCTTAATGCCGGAAGTCCTTTGGATTACCCGGTAATAATCCCACCGTCATTAATGGCAATGATTCTGCATGGGCAGGCTTCAATTCCGACAATCTTGAGCGGAAGCATAAATACAAGGGCTCTGCCGTTCTCGATTTTGTCCAGATTGGTGAGTGATTCTACCATTGCCAGATTGTTTTTGAAAGCCAGATTGTGATTTGGCTGGTCCGGGATGTTGAAATTCTCTAAGGAGGTTGCGTCGGTGCCGATCGCGACGATTTTCTTTTCCCTGATCAGCCACTCCATAGCGTCGCATGCTACGTACGGGTATGGCTCCCAATCCTTGGTGCGCCACTTTGCGTCGAGTCCGGTGTGAAGAAAGACGATGTCTCCCTCCTTGATTTTCTCATCGTAGGCCTTAAACTCCTCAAGGGACATGCAGTCTCCCGCCTTTTTGTCTGTAAAGTCCAGGACAACGGCCTCTCCAATCAGGCTGGTGAGGGGGAAGTCAGAAGCGTTCATGCCACCTTCTACATGATGGAGCGGGAATTCTACGTGGGTGCCGCAGTGGGTTGAGAAGTTTACGTCGCCCGATACATACCAGGTTCCCGGACTGTGGGGTTCCCCGCGTTCTCCTAAGATGCCCACGTCATACACCCAGGTCTGGAGGTTGAAGGGTTCCTCTCTTGGAATCATTCGGTGGCTCAGTTCCACAACTTTGCTGAAATCAACTTTCATATCTTTGTCTCTCCTTTTTATTTTTAATGTGTTTATAGTGTGCTTAACAGTTCCGACCGCTCTGCCATCAGCTCTTTCAGCGCGGGATACAGCTTTTTGTATATGGCGAAATATTTCTTATACAGCTCATGGTTCTCTTTATTCGGCAAAACAGGCGGGTTCATAGTAACCCATGTATGGATGCAATCGAAATCAGTGATAAATCCGGCTCCGACTGCCGCCAGAAATGCGTCTCCTAACGGCGCTTCAATCTCTGTTGCCGGCGTATAGACTGCAAGTCCGGTGACGTCCGCGAAGATTTGTTTCCAGATGGCAGAGCGTGCGCCGCCGCCAACGAGGATAATCCTTTCTATGGCTATACCGGAGCTTCCCTCATCGGAGTTTGTCATAGACTCCATGATGTGGAGCAGCGAGTACGCCACGGATTCTAAAACTGCCTGGTAAATATGCGCCTTAGTGTGGGCCAGTGTCAGGCCGAAGAGTACGCCCGTCGCCTTTTCGTCCCAGACAGGCGTCCGTTCGCCCATAAAGTAGGGGAGGGCGATAAGTCCGCCGCTTCCGGGAGGCGTCTTCTGTTCGCGGAGCATTTGCTCCAAATCGTCATAAGACTTGCCGGAATCATCGCCGCAGAAGTTTAAGGCGAACCATCTCGGAAGGGCTCCGGCTGTGGAAGCGCCGCCGTAGGTGTAGCTTAAGTGCTCCGGGTCTATGCAGTAAGGCATAGAGACGAGATTCGGGTCATCGGGCTTCCTGCCGTGGATATATCCCCAGTTCAGGGAAGTGCCGAGAACTGCGGCATTGTCGCCGGGCCGGACGATGGATGCGCTCAACATAGCAGCGATACAGTCAACGGTGCCGGCGCATATAGGAACAGGAGATGCAAGGCCGAGTCTCTTCTGGTATTCGCCGTTTAGGGTGCCGATGATGTCGCCCGGATTGTGGAGATTATGGGGAAGCGCCTCGTAGGGGATTCCCAGCTTTTCACACATTTCTTCTGACCAGGCGTGGGTGCGGTAATCATAGATGCCGCCCACATTTCCCGCGGAGCAGTAATCGGTACAGAGTACGCCGGTCATTTTATAGACGATATAGCTGTGTACCGGGAGGATATGGCAGATTTGTGCCCAGTTTTCCGGTTCGTGCTTCTTTACCCACAAAAGCTTTGTGTAGCCGAAATAGGAGTCGACGCCGTTGCCGGTCACTTCAAGGAGACGGTCTTCTCCGAGCGAATCTCGAATCTCGTGGCTTTCTTCCTCGGCGCGGCGGTCCATCCAGATAATGACAGGACGTATGGATTCCATCTGTTCATCACACATGACCCCTGTGCCTCCATACAGGGCGCTGATGCATATGGAAGCGATGGATTTATCGTCCGAAAATTCGGCGATAACCTGGCGAAGCGTGCAGACAGCGGCGTCAAGCCACGCCTCCGGGTTCTGTTCCGCCCAGTTGTTCTGGGGCTTTAGGACATCGTAGGTGACGGCGGACTGGGCGAGGATCTTCCCCTGTAAGTTCACCGCCACGGCTTTTGTGCCGGAAGTTCCGATGTCGCAGCCGATAAAAATAGGTGTACTCATATGCCTGTCCTCCTATATTGCATTTTCCAGTTCTTTCATGCCGTTTTCGTACTCTTCCTTTGAGGGCGTTTTCCCGTGGAAGGCAACGACATTTTCCATAAAGGACACGCCTTTTCCTTTGACCGTATGGGAGATGATAGCTGTGGGCTGGCCTTTATGGGCTCTTGCTTCGTCGAGGGCTGCGAATATTTCCTGGAAATCATGACCGTTGATTTCGATTGTATGAAAGCCGAAAGCCCGCCATTTTTCAGCGATATCCAGCATGTCCTTGACCTTTTTTGTCTCGGCGTCATTCTGCAGTCCGTTTACATCCGTGATGGCTGCTAAATTGTCCAGATGGTAATGGGAAGCGGTGGCAGCGGCTTCCCAGATTTGTCCTTCGTTGATCTCACCGTCGCCGATCATACAGTAGATTCTTGCATCGATGCCCTGATGGCGGTTGCCGAGCGCCATTCCGTTGGCGGTGGACAGTCCGATACCGAGGGAGCCGCTGGTCATCTCAACGCCCGGGGTCTTTTTCATATCCGGATGGCCCTGCAGCATAGAGTCAATCCGGCGAAAGGAGGTCATCAGTTTTTCTTTTGGAAAATATCCCGCATTTGCGAGGGTCGCATAGAGGGCGGGGGCAGTGTGGCCTTTCGAGAGGATGAAACGGTCCCGCTCTTTAAGAGAAGGATTCTTAGGGTCATAGTGCATCTCGTCAAAATACAGCGCGGTCAGCATCTCTACCATGGAAAATGAACCGCCGAGATGACCGGATTGTATATTGTAGATCATCTTTAAAATGTCTTTTCGAATTGTGTTTGCCTGGATTTTTAATTCATCGATATTTCTGGACATATGGAGTCACCTAGCCTTTCGTGTTTGTGGTTTTCATGCTGATTGCTTTTTTCGCTGCTTCAATGATATCGTCCGCTGTGAGCCCGTACTTCCGGTACAGCTCATCCTGCGTGCCGGATTCTCCGAAATGATCGGGAACGCCTACCCGGAGAACCGGCACAGGGCAGGTCTGTGAGAGATATTCGCAGACAGCGCTTCCCAGTCCGCCAATGACCGAGTGGTCTTCAGCGGTGACGAAAGCATTGGTCTTTTTTGCCTTTTCTAAAAGCAGGTCTTCGGGGAGGGGCTTGATGGAATAAGTATTTATGACTGTAGCGCCTATGCCCTGGGATTTTAAGCCCGCGGCAGCGAGCAAAGCTTGTTCGACCATAAGCCCGCAGGCTGCGATGGTGACATCATCCCCGTCCCGCAGCACGTCTGCGCCCCCCGGAAGGAAGCTTTTGTTCCCATCAAAAATATCTTCGGCCAGGTCGCGGCCAAGACGAAGATACGCGGGCCCGTCATGATTTAACATGGCCTGGAGGGCTGCTTCTGTCTCGGTGACATCGGCCGCCGCGTATACTTTGAAATTCGGGAGGGAGCGGATGACGGCCATATCTTCTAACGCCTGATGCGTAGCGCCGTCCTGTCCCACACAAAGTCCGCTGTGAGTAGCGACGATCTTGACGTTGAGATTCGGATAGGCAATTGCCTGGCGAATCTGCTCGAAGGGTTTCTCGGATACAAACATGGAAAATCCGACGACAACCGGGATAAGCCCGGTGGCTGCCATGCCTGCAGCAGTGCCGATCAGATCCGCTTCGCTGATGCCTACGCCGGTCATGCGGTCGGGATAAGTGTCGGAAAACTGTGTCAGCTTCAATGCTCTTGCCGAGTCTGCGTTTAACACGACCATATTCGGATATTCCTCCGCGCTTTTGGTTATCGCGTTGATGAGTGTGGAACGGAATGATTTTTTCATAAAATGTAAATTCCTTTCTAAAGAATATTTTGTAAAATTTAGTCTATACTCCAATTATAGTTATAATAAAATGGATTATCAATATGCAATATTGCACAAAAATACTGAGTTTATATGGTTAAAATATTGTATAATAAACATAAATAATGCTAAAACTGAGATATTAAACTCCAAAAATAATAGATTGAAATTGGAGTTAAAAATAGGATAATATGGTAATAGATAAATGCTACATAATAAAAGGTGTGAGAGTGATAGGATGCAGAAAATAGAAAGTGTAAGAAATATTCTCGCTACGACCCAGTTTTTACTGCCAAGCCTTACGCCGGCAGAGAAAAGGGTCGCAGAATTTGTTCTGAAAGCCCCTCATGAGATTACCCATATGTCGCTGCAAAGGCTGGCGAAGCGGTGCGGGTGCGGTGAGGCGACGGTGGTTCGCCTGTGCCGGACGATTGGAGTGTCGGGCTATGCGGAATTCAAGCGGCTTTTGGCGGGGCAGCTCCTCAATCCTCCGGCGAAGGACGAGACGGGGGAGATTGCGCCGGGCCGCAGTATGGGGGAGGTTGTGGAAAGCGTGTTTAAGCTTAACATACTGAACCTTAAGAAGACGCTGGAGGTGGCGGCGATCGAGGAGTATGAGAAAGCGTGCGATAAGATTGCGCGCGCCGGAAAGATTTGCTTTTTTGCTATCGGAGACGCCATGTTCCCATGCAATTATGCGAGCCTGCGGCTAAAGAGAATAGGCTGTGACTGTTTTTCTGACAGTGACGCGGATGTGCAGATTGTAAATGCGTGCAATATGAAAGAAGGGGATGTGGCTATAGCTATATCCCACAGCGGACGTACGAAGCAGGTGGTGGAGGCGATGCGGATTGCGAAGGAGCGCGGCGCGGTCACGATCTGCATCACCAAAGCGGGAAAATCTGAGCTCACAAAGTATTCGGATATCGTGCTGTATAATGTGACGACAGATACAACGGTGGATAAGGAAGTGATTGCCAGAAGAGTTGCGGAACAGGCGATGCTGGACGCGATTTATATGGGGGTGCTTCAAAGGATGGAGATTAATTCGTTTGAAAGACTTAAGGAAGTGTCGGACAATCTGCGAGTGAACAAGTTGCCCGAAAAAAATATCTAGGCTGCAGGCCGGGAAAGGAAAGAGATGAGGTATAGAGCGAAAGATATTGCGCGGGAGTTGGGTGTGTCGCCGGCGGCGGTGTCACTGGTGCTCAACAACAAGCCGGGAGTTGGCGAAGAAAAGCGGCAGGAGATTATTCGTAAGGTGGTAGAATTGGGGTGTGAATATCTTCTGAAGGATAATAATGTGGCGAAAGGAGATATTGGATTTGTAATTTATAAGTGCGGCGGAGAGGTGATTGAGGAGTATCCCTTTTTTAATTATCTGTCGGAGAGTATTATCAAAGAGATTGAAGCGAATAATTATAAGATGACGATGATGTATCTGGATAAAAATATGCCGCTGAGTGAAAGGTATCTGGCGATGGAGGATTTTCGGTATGCCGGATATATTATTTACGCGGTGGAGATGTATCCGGAGGATATGGAGTTTTTCTCAAAGCTGAGCGCTCCTTGCGTATTCCTTGACAATCCGCTGCCGACGCTCAATGTGGATGCGGTTACTGTGGACAATTTCCTTGGAATTTATCAGGGATTCGAGTATCTGTACCGGATGGGGCACAGGGAATTCGGATATATCAAAAGCAGGTTCCCGATTATTTGCTTTGACCAGAGGTATCAGGCGTTTAAAGAATGTTTGAGACAGAGAGGGCTTGTCTTTGAGGAAAGGTATGTTATGAATGTCGGCTATCTGGAGGCGCAGACGGAGAAAGATGTGGAGAGATATCTGGATGAGAGTGAGAGCCTTCCGACGGCATTCCTGGCGGACAATGACCTTCTTGCGTGCAGGGCGCTGCAGGCATTTAAAAAGCGCGGTATCCGCGTGCCAAAAGAGGTTTCTTTTGTGGGGTTTGATAATCGCCCGATTTGTTCGTTCATTGAACCGAAGGTGACGACGGTTCAGCTCCCCGGAGAGGAGATGGGGGAGATGGCGGTGAAAGCTCTGGTGGAAAAGATTGAGAAAACAAGAGGATATAATATAAAGTATAAGATTGAACCGCGGCTTGTAGAGAATGAGAGCGTCGAGAAACTGTTGTAGCAAGTGCGGCATAAACGGGGAAAAACAGATATGAAAAAAATGAGCTGAGTCATTACAGACTTGGCTCATTTTGCGTTTGCCCGGACGCTTGCTCCGGGACTGTTTGTGCATAGATTGCAATGCTAAAATTAATTTAGTTAAATTATTGTGCATTTACATAAAATTTAGTTGACTGACAAGTATAAATGTGATATAACTTAGTCATAAAGTCAAAAAGCACAAGGAAATCTGTTAATAAATAGTCAAAGTGCTACAAATTGGCAGGATGAGTGTGAATTTTCACGAAATTATAAATGAAAAAATTTAGTGAATAATTTATCTATTTTGTTGTGCAGAATTCCTAAGTGACTTAAGATAATTTAGAAGAAAGGAGGAGAATTTCACAAGAGCCGGATGGAGTCAAAACAAAAGGTTTAAAATGAAAGGAGAACATTATGAAAAGGAAATTAATCAGTTTATTATTAGTAACGGCTATGGTATTAGCTATGGCAGGATGCAGTAACGGCGGAGACAGCAGCGACGGCGGAGACGGCGGCGAGACAAAACAGGAAGAGACAAAGACAGAAGGCGCAGAGGCGACAGAAGTTGCGAATGCAAAAGCGCTTGCAGATCAGAGCTTTGATACAAGCTATGAGCCAAAGAAAGATACATATAAGATTTATTGTACATATAAGTTAGTTCACGCATGGTATGATGCGATTGAAGTTGGTGTAAAGGCAGCAGTAGAAGACTTAAAGTCCAAAGGCGTTACCATTGATTATGAGTGGTATGCACCGGTTGAGCCGGACGCAGTTGACCAGGTTAACTCCATTGAGACAGCAGTTGGTCAGGGATATGACTTGATCGCTGTAGACGTTAATCAGGTAGAGACGACAGAGCCTGCAGTCAATGACGCAGTTAAAGCCGGAGTTAAGGTTGCTCTGTTCGCATCATCAGACCTTCCGAACACCGAGCGTTCATTCTTCGTAGGAAATAATGATAACTACGGCGACGGCGCTGCAATCGCAGAGGCGGTATGCAAGAAGATGGAAGAAGACGGAAAGAAAGAAATCGCTTTCCTGTCCGGAACAATCGGAGCAGTTTCGCACGAAGACAGACTGAAAGCTTTCTACGATACAGTAAAGAAGCACCCGGACATCAAGGTTGTTGATGACCAGAGAGACAACGACTTCGTAGAGAAGGCAGTTCAGATTACAGAAGCATGGATGCAGGCATATCCGGACCTCGGCGGAATCCTCTGCAACAACATGTCCAATCCGGTTGGCGCATGTCAGGCAGTTAAGGATGCAGGCCGCGGCGGAGAAGTTGTAATCGGCGGTATGGATCATGACCTTCGTACATTAGAGTACCTGAAAGACGGCACACTTTATGTAGCACAGGTTCAGAACTGCTACGATATGGGATACAAGATGATCTGGAACGCGGTTAAGACAATCGACGGCGAGACAGTTGAGGAAGTTACAGACGTAGGATCTTCTTCTGTATATGCAGATCAGGCTCAGGAATTCATCGATATGCTGTTCGCTGATGCAAAATAGCGGGAAACCGTGTAATAAGTTAAAGGAATGAAGACGGATTCCACGCGATTATGGAAGCATGGTCGCGTGGAATTTTTGTAAAAGTAGCACTTGACATTTGTTGTGAAAAAATGGTAGAGGAAGTGAATAAGTTGAGCGAATTCGTAATTGAAATGAAAGGGATCACCAAGACTTTCCCGGGAACCAAGGCGTTGGACGGCGTTGACTTAAGCATCAGGCCGGGGGAAATCCATGCGCTGCTTGGCGAGAACGGAGCGGGAAAGAGTACATTGATGAATGTACTGATCGGACAGTATACGATGGATGAAGGCGAGGTATTCATGGACGGGAAGCCGGTAAAGATCAGCTCGCCCAAAGAAGCATTTGCAAAGAATATCGTAATCGTACCTCAGGAATTGAACTTGATTCCTGAGGCGTCCATAGCAGAAAATATATTCCTTGGCAACGAGAGGGCCAACGGAGCATTGATTAGTTGGAAAAATGCGCAGAAGGAAGCGGCAGAGCTCTTAAAGCTTTTAGATGTGGAGATTGATGTTACGCAGCCGGTCAAGAGATTGTCGGCGGCATACCAGCAGCTCGTATCCATCGCAAGAGCACTCGCTTACTCTCCGCGGGTATTGATATTAGATGAGCCTACTGCGGTTCTTACGAACAAAGAGGCGGTGACGCTGTTCGCATCCATGCAGAGGCTCAAAAAAGCAGGAACCTCCATGATATTCATCACACACCATTTGGATGAGGTTATGGAACAGGCGGACCGGGCGACGATCATGCGTGACGGACAGCTTGTGAAGGTGACAGAGATTAAGGATATTACAAAAGATGAGATTATTACCAACATGGCGGGAAAGAAGGTTCAGGAGTCAAAGCATGTGAATCGTAAAGTGTCGGAAGAAGTGTTCTTTGAGGCACAGAACATGACCCGCCCGGGAGAATTCTCTGATGTGAGCTTTCATGTGAAGAAGGGAGAGATTCTCTGTGTGGCAGGGCTTGTGGGAGCCGGGCGGACAGAGATATTCAAGAGCGTGTTCGGCATCACACGTCCGGAGCCGGGAGCGAAGATGTTCGTGGAGGGCGCGGAGGTGGATATCAAAGAACCGCGCGTAGCCCTAAAGCTTGGCATGGGCTACGTATCTGAGGAGAGACGTCATGACGGTATCACTCCGGGAATGTCCGTAATGGAGAATATGATGCTTCCATCCTACGACCAGCTTAAGAAGAACGGTCTCATTAACTTTAAGGAAGCGGCGAAGATTACGGATGAGTATATCGGAAGGTTCCGAATCAAGACAGCAGGCAGGGAGGCGCTGATAAAGAACCTCTCCGGCGGTAACCAGCAGAAAGTTATCGTTGCCCGCTGGATGGCAAAGGGAATCAAGATGCTGATCATGGATGAGCCTACCCGGGGTATTGATGTAAATGCAAAGGCAGAGATTCACGCGCTGGTGAGAGAGCTCGCCGATAACGGCGTGGCGGTAGTAGTTATCTCCTCGGAGATGGAGGAAGTGCTGGCTCTTGCAGACAGAGTTATGGTAGTTCATCAGGGAAAAATCAAAGGATATATAGAAGACGTAGATATGACCACAGAAGAGGATGTTCTGAAAGTGGCATTTCAGTAGGAGGTAATAGTAATGAAAAAAGTGGTAGATTTCTTAAAATCAACGCCGGGAATGGTTTTAATTGTAACGATTCTTGCCGGGCTGGGTGTACATATTGCAACAGGCAACTTTTTTACCGCGTACAATATCAGTACATTGACAAGAGCGGCATCCTTTATCATCATCGTCAGCTTTGGTCAGACAATCGTACTTTTGACGGGAGGTATCGATTTGTCTGTAGCGGCAGTGGGTTCCGTGTCCAGTATGTGTGCGGCAAAACTAATGATTGAGCAGGGAGTAAATCCATTGGTCTCCATCCTTGTTTCATGTATTGTAGGGCTTTTATTAGGGCTTGTTAACGGACTTTTCATCGCGTATCTCAGGCTGACGCCTTTCATCGTAACACTGGCGACGGCGGAGATCTATAAAGGTATCGTATACATTATCACAAAGGGTACTCCGATTGTCGGTATCCCGAAGACCGCACAGTTTCTTGCCAACGGCGTAATCGGCGGGATTCTTCCTACGATTGTTATCATTATGCTGGTCATCTGTATCGTGCTTACGATTATGCTCAAGTATACAAAGCTCGGCCGTCATATCTTCGCTCTCGGCGGAAACCGCAACTGTGCAAAGATTGTCGGTATTAAGACGGAGCGTGTGGAGGTTATCGTGTACTGCTTAAGCGGACTTCTGGCAGCGGTCGCAGGCGTTTTGATGACCTGCAAGCTGGCGTCCTTCCAGGCTTCGATCGGAGCAAACTGGGTAAACCCGACCATCGCGGCTTCCGTACTCGGCGGAACCTCCATGACGGGTGGTATCGGAGGAGTTGTAGGCACAGTAATCGGTGGACTTCTCAACAGTACAGTTTCCACATCCATCACGCTTCTGCGCGTATCCTCCTACTGGGAGACAGTAGTTACCGGCGGAGTTGTGTTAGTTGCGGTAACGGTGGATGCGATTAAAGAGAACCCGGTAATGAGAGAAAGATTTGCACACATTTTTAAAAGGAAATAAGCTGTTTAAAGAAATAAGGCGGAAAGGAAGCAGATATGGAAAATTTAAAAGCGTTAGCTTATGAATTAAGAGAAAATGTAATCGACATGATCGTCGAAGGAAAGGCCGGACACATCGGCGGCGATATGAGCGTTATGGAGATTTTGACGGAAATATACTTTGACCAGATGAACATAAGTCCGGAAAATATGGATGATCCGGACAGGGATAAGTTTATCATGAGCAAAGGCCACTCCGTGGAGGCGTACTACGCGGTATTGGCGGCAAAGGGATTCTTTGACATCAAGGACGTAATCGCCACTTTCAGCAAGTTCGGCTCACAGTTTATCGGCCATCCCAACAACAAACTGCCGGGTATCGAGATGAACTCCGGTTCTCTGGGCCACGGGCTCCCGGTGAGCGTGGGAATGGCGCTGGCAGGCAAGATGGACAAAAAAGATTACCGTGTATACACGGTTATGGGCGACGGCGAGGTTGCAGAAGGCTCCGTATGGGAAGGCGCCATGGCGGCAAGCCATTATAAGCTCGATAATCTCTGTGCGGTGGTAGACCGAAACCGCCTGCAGATCTCCGGCAATACGGAGGATGTGATGGCTCACGACGACCTTTGCGAGAGATGGAGTTCCTTTGGATGGAATGTGATCAACGTGGCGGACGGTAACGATATCGATCAGTTAAAGGCGGCATTTGACGCGGCGAAAGAAGTAAAAGGCAAACCGACGATGGTGATTGCGAATACAGTAAAAGGAAAAGGTTCTTCCATTATGGAGAACAAGGCAAACTGGCATCATAAAGTTCCGAATGCGGAGGAATTAGCGCAGATTAAGAAAGACCTTGCAGAGAGAAAGGAGGCGGCTCTTCATGGCTAAGATTGCGAATAAACAGGTGATTTGTGATATATTGATAGAAGCAGGAAAAAAGGATAAGGATGTTGTGGCGCTGTGCAGCGACTCCAGAGGAAGCGCGTCATTTACTCCATTTGCCAATGAACTGCCGGAGCAGTTCGTAGAGACGGGTATTGCGGAGCAGAATCTGGTCAGCATCTCCGCGGGACTTGCGAAATGTGGAAAGAAGCCTTACGCGGCGTCCCCGGCATGCTTCCTGTCCACAAGAAGCTACGAGCAGTGCAAGGTTGACGTGGCGTATTCGAATACAAATGTAAAATTAATCGGTATCAGCGGCGGCGTAAGCTACGGCGCTCTGGGTATGAGCCACCATTCTGCGCAGGATATCGCGGCTATGTGCGCGGTTCCGAACATGAGAGTATATCTTCCAAGCGACAGGCTTCAGACAGAGCTTTTGACGCGGGAACTTCTTAAGGATGAGAAACCTGCATACATCCGGGTAGGCAGAAATGCGGTTGACGATGTATATGAAGAAGGCAATGTGCCGTTTGAGATGGACAAAGCGACAGTTGTCACCGAAGGAACGGATATTGCCATCATCGCATGCGGCGAGATGGTTAAGCCGTCTGTGGATGCGGCGGCCATTTTAAAAGAAAAAGGGATAAGCGCCACCGTTGTTGATATGTACTGCGTGAAGCCGTTAGATAAAGAGACTATCGTGAAAGCGGCAGCTAACGCGAAGGCTGTGATCACCGTGGAGGAGCACGCGCCATTCGGCGGCCTTGGCTCTATGGTCAGCCAGATAGTAGGAAGCGAATGTCCGAAGAAAGTGGTAAATATCGCACTGCCGGATGCTCCGGTCATCACCGGGACATCAAAGGAAGTGTTCGCCCATTATGAGATGACTGCGGAAGGCATCGCGAAGAAAGCACTGGAGTTGGTATAGATGGCAGAAAAATATATAATCAGTATTGACCAGAGTACGCAGGGGACGAAGGCGCTTCTCTTCGACGAGAGCGGCAGTCTCTTAAAGCGTACAGATAAAGCCCATGAGCAGATTATCAATGAAAAAGGCTGGGTCTCCCACGATGCGGCTGAGATTTATAACAACACGGTCGAGGTAGTAAAGCGGCTGGTAGAAGAGTCCGGCATCGACAAGGACAAGGTGGTGGGCATCGGCATCAGCAACCAGAGAGAGACTTCCCTTGCGTGGGACCGGTTCACCGGAGAACCGCTTGGACATGCGATTGTATGGCAGTGCGCGAGAGCGACAGACATCTGTGAGCGGGTGGAAAAGAAAGGTGAGGCGGAGAATATCCGCAGAAAGACCGGCATCAACCTGTCGCCTTATTTCCCGGCGTCAAAGATTGCGTGGATTCTGGAAAATGTAGAGGGAGCTAAGGAAAAGGCGGACAAGAAAGAAATCTGCCATGGGACTGTGGACAGTTGGCTTGTCTACAGGCTCACCGGCGGGAAGTCTTACAAGACAGATTACTCGAATGCATCAAGGACACAGCTTTTTAATATCTTCGACCTTAAGTGGGATGAGGAAATCTGCGGATTATTCGGCATTGATACGGCGAATCTGGCGGAGGTTACGGATTCGGACGCCAATTTCGGTGAGACGGATGTGGAAGGTCTGTTCTCAAAGCCGGTTCCGATTCACGGCGTGCTTGGCGATTCTCACGGTTCGCTGTTCGGACAGGGATGTTTAAAGAGCGGCATGATCAAGTCCACTTACGGCACAGGTTCTTCCATCATGATGAACATTGGGGAGAAACCGGTACTCAGCACTCACGGAGTAGTGACTTCGCTGGCGTGGAGCATGGGCGGCAAAGTGAATTACGTGCTGGAAGGAAACCTTAATTATACCGGGGCGACCATCACTTGGCTCAAGGACGACTTAAAGCTTATCACATCTCCGGCGGAGACGGAAAAGCTTGCAAGAGAGGCGGTTTCCGATGATTCGCTCTATCTTGTCCCCGCGTTTTCGGGACTTGGGGCGCCTTACTGGGACAGTCACGCTTCGGCGGCGATTGTGGGAATGACGAGGACTACCGGGAAAGCGGAGGTTGTGCGGGCAGGCGTAGAGTGTATCGCTTACCAGATTACGGACATTATCAAGGCCATGAGCGAGGATGCCGGAGTTAACGTCAGTGAGCTGCGGGTAGACGGCGGCCCGACAAGGAATGCTTATCTGATGCAGTTCCAGAGCGATATTGCAAGGGCGTCTGTACAGGTTCCGGATTCGGAAGAGTTATCGGGGATTGGGCCGGCGTACGCGGCAGGGCTTGCACTCGGCGTCTGGGACGAGAAAATATTTGAAAAATTAAAACGCGTAAAATATGAACCGGAGATGGACGAAAAGCTTAGAGACCGCAAATATCAGGGGTGGCTGTCCGCGGTTCAGAGAATATTGACCAAATAAATATAAGAAAAGAGGTAATGATCAATGGAAGGAAAGATGAAAGTCTGCGTATTAACTGGAAAACAAAAGCTTGAGTGGGTGGAGCGCGATATTCCGCAGCCGGCGAAGGGAGAGCTTCAGATTAAGTTAGAATATGTGGGAATCTGCGGTTCCGACCTTCACTTTTATCAGGAGGGACAGCTTGCCAACTGGACCCTTGACGGGCCTCTTGCGCTGGGGCACGAGCCGGGCGGCGTAGTTACGGCTGTCGGCGAGGGCGTGACAGGATTCGAGGTTGGAGACAAGGTCTCCATCGAGCCTGCAGTTCCATGCGGAAAATGCGACGAGTGCAGGAAAGGGCTTTACAACCTCTGCACAGATATCAAGATGCTTGCAATTCCTCATGAGAGGGACGGAGTGAATGCAGAATACTGTGTACACGATGCGACGATGTGCTATAAGCTGCCTGAGAATGTAAGCACGCTGGAAGGCGCTATGATTGAGCCTTTGGCTGTAGGTATTCACGGGACAGAGCTTTCCGATGCAAGGGTAGGCGAGACAGCTATCGTTCTTGGAAGCGGATGTATCGGCCTTTGTACGGTTATGGCGCTTAAGGCCCGCGGCGTCAGTGAGATCTATGTGGCTGACGTGATGGATAAGCGTCTTGAAAAAGCTCTTGAGGTAGGTGCTACAAGAGTGTTCAACAGCAGGAACGAGAGTATTGAGGAATTTGCAAAGACGCTTCCGGGCGGAGGCGCAGACCAGGTATATGAGTGTGCGGGAAACCGCATTACCACACTGCAGACCTGCCGTCTTATTAAGCGCGGCGGTAAAGTAACGCTGACAGGCGTATCGCCGGAGCCGGTTCTTGAGCTTGATATCGCGACGCTCAATGCGATGGAAGGAACCATCTATTCCGTATACCGCTATCGGAATCTGTGGCCGAAGGCAATCGCGGCAGTTGCGTCAGGAGCGATTCCGGTAAAGAAGATCGTATCCCATGAGTTCCCGTTTGAGGAATGTATCGAAGCGATTGATTACAGTCTGAACCACAAGGACGAAGTAATCAAGGGAGTAGTGAAAATGGTATAAATACAGGTATAAAGAGGAATTCGCTCTTACTTTATACAGGGGCAGTCTCTTGGCTTGGCAGGAGGCTGCCCTGAAACTTTTATCCCGGAAGCGAATGTCCTTCCTGCGCTCGTAAGCGCAGGAAGGACAGGAGGAGCCGGGATGATTGGGAGGCATAGGATGATGAAAAGAAAAGTTTTGACAAAAATGACGGCGGCGGTTCTGGCAGGCGCAGTTTTATTGCTGACGGCCTGCGCAGGCGGAGGGCCCAAAAAGCTGGCCAATGAATATGTGACAGTTGAAAATTATCAGGGCGTTGAGATAGAGAAGGCAAAGGCGGAAGACGTGAAGGAAGAGGATATTGATCTCGTGGTGGAGCATATGATGCAGGGATATACCGCGCAGCATGACCTGCCGGAAGATACTCAGATTACGGATGAAATCGTGAAAAAGACTATGTCCGACACAGCGCAGACAGTAGAGGAGTACCGGCAGGAGATTAAAAAACAGATTCAGGAGACGAAGAAAAAGGCGGTGCGCACAGAGGAAGAAACCCGGGTGTGGGAGAAGGTCATGGACAACAGTGAGGTGAAGGAATATCCAAAAGACCGCCTAAAGGAAGTCAAAGGGAATCTGGTAGACCTTTATATGACGTATGCGCAGCAGGAAGGCATGGAGTATGAGGAATATATGAAGGCGATCAAGATGGAGGATGCGGATCTTGACGAAGCGGCAAAAGCCTCCTTAAAGCAGGAGCTGGTGGCGAATATCATTGCGGAAAAGTACGGCCTTAAGCCGTCAGAACAGGATTTGCAGAAAGCGCTCGAGGATTACGCGGCGGAGTATAAGTTTTCCTCCGTGGAACTTCTGTTAAAGACTGTTTCTGAGGAAGAGATGCACCAGATGGTCATCCGCGATAATGTAAAATCCTGGCTGACGGACAGATGCAAGTATGCGGAGAGCAGCGCGAAATAATTAGCAGCAAATAGTTTTTTAACATTAATGTTAAAAAACTATTTTTTTTTGAAGTTTGTAGTATACTGTAAGTAAAATTATTATGAAGTCAGGTCAGGGGAATGCTGATAAATTCATTATACTTTTGTAAGATACTTTAGAAACAGTAGATATGAAAGGGGATTTATTTTATGGGATATCAAGATGAATGGCTTCTTTTAGAGGCGGAAGATGATATTGACGAAGTAGAGCACAGACAACCGACAGAAGAATTTTTGTTCTATCAGGCAGTAACTAATGGTGATATGGAGGCGGTCAGAAAGAATTGTGAGCAGGAGAGATTTCTGGACACTGAGGGAGTCGGGACATTGTCCAGGAATTCAATTACGAATTTAAAATATCATTTTGTAATTACAACAGCGATGATTACCCGGTTGTGTAAGCAAAAAGGTATGGAGCTTGAACAGGCTTTCAGAATGAGTGATTTTTATATTCAGAGATTGGATGATATACACTCAATGCAGGGAGTACGGGATCTTCACGATGCGATGGTTTTGGACTATACAGAAAAGATGCGAAAAATCTGCCGCAGTGATACGAATTCCAAGCATATCAGCCTTTGCAAAGAGTATATTTACTCTCACATAAAAGAACGTATTACGATTGAGGATTTAGCAGAAGAGCTTGGAGTATCTGCTAGTTATCTGTCTCGGTTGTTCAAAAAAGAAACTGGCGATTCAGTCAGTGCTTACATACGTAAACAAAAGGTTGAGATGGCTAAAAATTTGTTACAGTATAGTGAATATTCCATGATCGATATTGCAATTCGTCTGTCTTTTTCTTCGCAGAGTCATTTTATACAGCAGTTTCGGGAATATGTTGGCATGACTCCGAAAAAATATCGAGATTTGAATCATATGGTCCAATGGGATATTGAGACAGATTCATAAGATGATACATGGAGAACTGGAGAAGCATCAATATAACGAAAAGTAACTTTTATTAATCAGGGGCGAATTATTTCGCCCCTTTTTGGCAGCTTTTTCACAGTATAGTTATATATTTCAGAGAATCATCTGAATGTTATTCTCATCTTGAAGAAGGTTGGCAGGGATATAATTACTGTCAAGTTCTTTACCATTTAGAATAAGTTTTTTGTATCCGGTTTCTTGTTTGTTCGGATTCTCGATAAGGATGCGCAGGTGTTTTTTGCGGAAATCCTTCTCTATCTCCAGATGTGCCCAATGTTTTGGAATAGATGGGGACAAAAGTATGCCGTCTAAATCGGGACGGATTCCTAATATTCCCTCAACACATCCGACCATCATAGTTGAAGCAGTTCCGGTCAGCCAGTGGACATGTGAACGTCCCGGATGTTCGCTGGCACGTCCTTCCGTGAACTGGCCATAGCAGTAAGGCTCCAGACGGCGCAGCTCGGCATGGTCATTCCATGCAGCAGGGGCATTCTCCATAAAGTATGTGAAGGCACGTTCTCCATGTCCGCACAGGGCTTCGGCAAGAACCAGCCATCCCTGGGACTGGGAGAAGATACCTGCATTTTCTTTTGTTCCCTGATTATAGATGACAGCCAGAGCTCCATTGAAAGCATTGGCGTGGTAGGGCGGATCCATCAGGAGTGCGCCATATTCGGTATTTAATTGTTCATAGACATTTGCAAGGGCAGTATCAGCTTGTCTGGTGGTTGCAAGTCCGCTTATGACAGACCAGCTCTGCGGATTCAGCCACAGATTGGCCTCCGGATCTTTTGCGGCGCCGATTCGTTTCCCGGTCTCTGTATATCCGCGGATAAAGCGGTCCTGATCCCAGCACAGATTTTGAATAATGGTACCTGTCTCACACTGCTTTTTTTCAAGGTATGTAACATATTCCGCATCTTTCATTTGCAGAGCAAATTTTTTTAAGATCGTCATTGCATGATAGAACTGCATTGCGACAAATGAGGATTCACCATTTGCGCCCAGACGCAGGCAGTCATTCCAGTCAGCATAAAGTCCGGCAGGCAGGCCGTGAGGTCCAAGATGAGCAAATGAGAAAGCAATCGCGCGTTTCAGGTGTTCATAGACACTGGCCTCTTCTTTGTCCGCGAATGGAATAACTTCATAAAGAAATTCCAGATTTCCAGTTTCGGAAATATATTTGTATATAGTTGGAAAGAGCCACAGAGCATCATCGGCGCGATAGGCCGGATGACCGGTTTCCTGTTGGTAAGAGACATCGTCTGGCGTATCCTCATGTCCCGGATCGTGTGTGAATTTCACGAGAGGGAGTCCCCCGCCGTTGCTTACCTGTGCAGAGAGCATAAAGCGGATCTTTTCTGCAGCAAGCTCTGGTGCAAGGTGGATGATCCCCTGGATATCCTGTACAGTATCACGATAACCATAACCATTGCGAAGGCCGCAGTAAATGAAGGAAGCGGCACGGGACCAGATAAATGTCATGAAACAGTTATAAGCATTCCAGGTGTTTATCATCGTGTTGAATTCCGGGCTGGGTGTGTTGACTTTCAGATGGTCTAATTTTTCATTCCAGTAGTTTTTAAGTATTAGCAGTTCCTGTTCCATTGCTTTTGCGGGATCAGCATAATTTTCAAGGAGGGCAGACGATTCATCGAAGCTGCCTGCTCCGAGCAGAAAAGCAATCGTTTTTGTTTCTCCCGGAGACAGTGTGATGCAGCAGGAGAGCGCGCCGCAGGAATTTTCATTGTAGCTGGTTACATTTCCAAGATTCCCCGATATGATCCCCTGAGGATTGCCGTATCCATGATATTGCCCGAGAAAATGTTCCTTTTCCCCGCAGTAGGAGGATATTTTAGAACCTGCAAGACCAAAGAAACGTTCAGTTACATTTTTTTCATCCACTTGTTTATTTTCAGGAAGTGCATCCAGATTTCCATGGATCTGCTGGATGATCTGATTGTTTTTAAACAAGGTTTTTGTTATGAACAGAGAATATTGCAGGTTTACCTGATCCTGCTCATAATTGCTGTGATTTGTAAATTCGGCATAACCGGTTAGAGTAAGAGTTCTGGTACGTGATGAATCGTTTGTTATGGAAAGCCCCCATACTTCATAGGATTCTCCTAAAGGTACATAATAGGACGCTTCTGAACTGATTTCATCATATGCAGCAGTCATTCTGGTATAACCCATGCCGTGACAGCATTTACTTTTGTAACGGTCAAGATCTTTTCCGACTGGCTGCCAGGAGGCAGACCAGTAATCCTTAGATTCATTATCACGGATGTAAAGATACCGTCCGGGCTGGTCAAAACTGTTGAAAATATAACGGAGGATCCGTCCGTTTGCGCCGGATTTGGCAAAGCTGTAACCACCTGCGTTATTGGAAATGATTGCTCCGTATTCTGGAGAACCCAGATAATTTACCCAGGGTGTTGGCGTATCTGGGTGGTCAATGACATATTCTCGGTTTGTATCATCAAAAAATCCATATTTCATATTAATTTGTTTGTCCTTTCCTTGTAATCTTACAAAAGATTTACTATGATAGTATGCATGTCATCTGACAATGCGGTAAGCATCTTTCGGGGAATATTGACAAAAGCATCTTCGTTTATCGAAAGTTCATTTCCATCACAGGAAGCAGAATCAATAATATAATCCCCAAAATCTTTGAATGTTTCATTTTTATATATAACAGTAAAGTTTTTGCCCGCAAAAGGAGCAGTAATAGAAGCAGTCCCATCTGTGTCGAATTGGCAAGTCTGAAGCTTTGGATATAGGATAAGGTTTCCGGCTTCCCCGCGGACACCAAAAACTTCAGTGATCATCGTCATCATGAACCAGCTTGCCGCACCAGTCAGGTACTGATACATTCCTCGCCCATCGGAGCGAAAATATTCCGGAAGTCCCGGATAGATATGGCTGGTGTCAAAATCCAGAGCGGTATCGGCAAGCGTTTTCAGCGCTTTCCATCCTTCTTTTACAAATCCCCTGCGGTACAAAGCATTCGCATACATAACTGTCATATGGGAGAACACGGCTCCGTTTTCTTTTTCTCCGTATGCAAATCCAAACATACGTCCCATATCAAACTTAAGCTCGTGAAAGTCAGTATTCAGGCGGTAACCGCCGATCTCCTGCCGATAGAGATAGCGGTCGGCGCTCTTTGTGATTTTTTTGATTTGGTTGTCTTCTGCAACTCCGCTCATGATGGCGAAGACCTGACCGGTCAACATCATGCGTACGTGATCCTCAAACAGACCTTCAACGGCACGCCCGTGATTATCGTAATAACTGTTAAACCAGCCCTCTTCACCCGGAATGTCGAGCCATTCCTGAACTCTTAAATGTTCCATAAGCCAATTGGCCTTTTGAATCAGATTGACAGCAAGAGCCGAAAGTGAGATATTAATACATCTGCCGCTGATCCTATGACGGCACCGGCTCAGGTAATCCGACAGTATTTTATGCTTTTGGCTGATATCGTCAAAGGTATCCATGTCATTTTCCAACAAAACCGCGATCTCCTCCAGAAGTTCAATTGTATGGGTGGAAGAATGACGGTTTAAAAGGCGGATCATTGCCGCAAGATCCAGCAGGTTTCCGGCATAAGCACAGGTGAAGGCAACGCTTTCGCCGTGTTCAGGAGCCATATCCAGAGCATCGTTCCAGTCCGCGCCCCGGAGTCTGTAAATGTTATGGTCTCCTACCTCATAAAAGGCAGTCAACTGTTGGATGAGAAGATGCTCTAAAATGCTTCCGGTATAGATGTCATTGCCGCTGGTACGCTGTTTGCTTCCTTGCTCCGGATGCCACAAGGCATCTATTTCGGTTCCACGCATAGTTTGTGCATCTTTAAAGTAGGAAATCTGTTTGTTTAGTATCTCAATATCTCCCGTTTGGTCTATATAAAGCTTTGTTGTCATTAATGGCCAAAGTGCATGATCCATCCACACTCTTGCAATCCCGTTCCGGTCTGCAAGAAAATTGCCGTCCCCGTTTCCGATGATCGTTGCATTGGTTCCGTCAATACGGACACCGCCATAATTCATGGTGATCATACATCTAACGCTTTCAGGATTCATCAGCAGTAAGGAAAGACAGTCCTGCCACAAATCTCTCCATCCGCGTCCCCCTCGCCCATAGTCATGATACGGAAGAAAAGAGCAGCCGAATAATCGGCGCAGGAAAGGCTGAAAGCAGATCCATTTCATCAGATGGTCAAAATCAGGTTCGCTTGTATGCAGGCTGACTTTCACCTGCTCTTGCCAGTATGTTTTTGTATCTGAAAATGCCTTTTTCACTTTGTCTGTGGTATTGTATTTTTCGAACAGACTAAGGATTGCTTTTTCGCTGTCTTCCACACCGATGAGAAGAATATAGTCTGCTTTTTCTCCGGGAGCAAGAGAGATGGTTTCAAAACGGAATGCTCCCATTGCTTCTTTTCCGGCAGTATGGATAGGCGCCGGATGTCCGGGATACTGTTCATATACGGCGCGGGGGTGAGTAAAGTTTCCGCCCTCACCGATGAAATCTTCTACAGTTGGATAGAAGCTCTTCGGCATATTACTGTTTCCCGTACATCCCATGACATAATAAATATGCTTATTCGGGCGGTGCCCCTTTTCATCAAATGACATGGTAGGGCAGACAAGAACGCCGTGGTTGTTTGAATTTATGCGGTGAAGCATAGAGGTGACATTGCGGTGGTCACGGATGTTGTCTGCACTGCGGCCATAGATGGGGATGGCTGCATAAGCGGTTAAATCCTGCATGCTTTCTGAATGATTCTGTACAGTAATATACATGATTTCTGCATTGCAGTCTTTTGGAATAAAGGAGGTGACCGTGGATGATAACTGGTGGATTCTTGAAGATCTTTTCAGGGTATGCCACATGAAACCTGCAGTCAGTTCGCTTTCATCCTGCATTGCAGAAAATTGAGCGCTTTCCTGCTCTGCGGAAGCTCCGGCAGCTGAGTAAACATCTCTGTCGTTTTTCAGTAACCAGAAGTTACGGGAAGAGCGGTTATTATGCAGGTTCTCAGAGCTTACTGGCTCTAACAGGAAGGTTTCCTGATCGATCTTAGCATCTCCTCCAAGTTTTGGCGTGACGGAACTTTTTAATCCTGTTTCTGATGCAAGGGGGAAGTATAAATAACTTGTATTTTCCGGCTGTTTCATCTGAAAACTGCCGTGTTGATCAATAAATTTCAAGTGATACAATCTTTATGCTCCTTTCATTTATATATTCAGGTAGAAAACATCATAGAGGAAATTATATATAAAGAAAATAAAATACATGCGAAAAATATCAGAATCATGACCTAAATTATATGAAACCATTTATACCTTATCGTGCGGAGCACGCCTGCCCGAAGGGCGTGTATTACAGTGCCCGGATGGATATACCTTTTCGCCCAAAAAGTAAAAGATTTAAAATGTGTCATGAATTTGACATTTTTGTAAGAACCTTTGTATAAACGAAAAAATATTTCAATTATAATTTGCCCATCAATAAAAGTGAAGCCAACGCTTCATCAAATAATAGAAGGAGGATTTTTCAAATGAAAAAGAGAGTAGTTAGTATTATGTTGGTCGCTGCTATGGCAGCAGGTACACTGGCTGGCTGCGGAAAGACGTCTGGAGCTGGAAGCAGTGGGGAGGAAGGAAAGGTCATCAATATTTATAGCTGGAATGACGAATTTCGTGAGCGCGTGGAAGCAGTTTATCCGGAAGTAAAGGAAACATCTAAGGATGGTACGGTAACAACTTTAAATGACGGCACGGAAATCCACTGGATCATCAATCCCAATCAGGATGGTGTGTATCAGCAGAAGTTAGACGAGGCGTTGATGAAGCAGGCGGACGCGGCGGCTGATGATAAAATTGATATCTTTCTGTCGGAAACGGATTACGTAAATAAGTATACAGACGCAGAGGCAGACGCTGCTATGCCGTTGAAGGATCTTGGGATCAATCCGGACACAGAACTGGCGGATCAATATGAATTTACAAAAGTTACAGCTTCTGATGCCGAGGGCGTACAGAGAGGCTCTACATGGCAGTGCTGTCCTGGGCTGTTGGTATATCGGCGCGATATTGCCAAAGAGGTATTCGGGACAGATGATCCGAAAGAAATCGGACAGAAAGTAAAGGATTGGAATACTACGAAAGCGACTGCAGAGGAGTTGAAAGCAAAAGGATATTTTACATTTTCTTCTTATGCAGATACTTTCCGGCTGTATGGCAATAGTATTGAGGAGTCATGGGTGAGTCCCGGGGAAACGACGATCAAAGTCGACCAGAAGATCATAGACTGGGTGAACAGTTCTAAAGAATGGCTGGATGCAGGATATTTGGATAAGAATATAAAAGGCCAGTGGAACGATGACTGGAATAAAGCGATGGGTTCTGCCTCTAAAGTATTCGCGTTCCTTTTCCCGGCGTGGGGAATTGATTTTACTCTGAAGCCAAACTGGGACGGTGATGATGGTGTATGGGCTGTTACTAATCCTCCGCAGGAGTATAATTGGGGTGGTTCCTATGTGCATGCATGTACCGGTACGGACAATTTGGAACATGTAAAAGATATTATTCTTGCAGTTACGGTAAACAAAGATAATCTGTTAAAGATTTCAAAAGAGTATTCTGATTTTACAAATACAAAAAGCGGTATGCAAACAGCTGCAAAAGATGCCTCTTTCGCATCAGAGTTCCTTGGAGGCCAGAATGCATTTGAATATTTTGCACCGGTTGCGGAAAATATCAAGATTGCTCCTCTTTCTGCTTATGATCAGGGATGCGTTGAATTGTTCCAGAATACGTTCAGCGATTATTTACAGGGAAAAGTCGACTATGATAAAGCGAAAAAGAATTTTGAAACAGCGATTTTAGAGCGTTATCCTGATATTACTGAGATACAGTGGCCGGAATAGATAAAAAGTAGAAAGGAAAGGCAGTTTATGAAACAAAAGCAAAAGAAAGTTGATTATTCAAAATGGGGTTATATTTTTATCCTTCCGTTTTTTATAAGTTTTTTTATTTTTTCTTTTATTCCTTTGGTAGATACTATCCGGTACAGCTTTTTTGAATATTACCGTTCTGGAATTAAAGAGATTGGCCCCAATTTTGTCGGGCTGCAGAATTATGTGAGCCTTCTAGGATCGGATATGCTGAAATATGCGGGGAATACGTTGATTTTATGGATCATAGGATTTATTCCCCAGATCGTGATTGCCTTGGTACTTGCAGAGTGGTTTGTTGATGCTAGACTTAAGATTCATGGAACACAGTTTTTTAAAGTTGTGATCTATTTGCCGAACCTGATCATGGCATCCGCATTTGCAATGTTGTTCTTTACTATGTTTTCAACGAATGGGCCGGTTAATTCTATTCTTATGTCTATAGGATTTACCAGTCAGCCAATTGATTTCCTGGGTTCCGCGTTGGGCACCAGATCTCTGGTTGGATTTATGAATTTTTTGATGTGGTTCGGAAATTCGACGATTATGCTAATGGCTGCAATTATGGGAATCAGCCCGGATGTATTTGAAGCATCAGAGTTGGACGGCTGTAACAGTTTCCAACGGTTTTTCTATATTACATTGCCGCAGATACGGCCGATTCTTGCATATACATTGATTACGGCTATCATCGGCGGCCTGCAGATGTTTGACGTTCCGCAGATTCTGACTAATGGACAGGGAACACCTGACCGTACGTCTATGACCCTGATCATGTTCTTAAACTCACATTTAAAGAGCAGAAATTATGGTATGGCGGGCGCGCTGTCAGTTTATCTGTTTATCGTCAGTGGTATTCTGTGCTTCTTTGTATATCGCATGACAAATAATGACGATCCGGACGGTTCAAAAGCAGCAGCGAAAAAAGCAAAAAAACAGCAGAGGAGGGGATAGGCTTATGAAATCAAAACAACCAAATCACTTGCGGAGTATAGTTGCGCATATTGTATTGATCATCCTGTCATTTATGTGCTTATTTTTCTTCTATATTCTGTTTATTAATGCAACAAGGTCACATGCAGACTTGCAGAAAGGCTTTTCGGCATTGCCAGGAAGTTATTTACTGAAAAATCTAAGTAATGTTGCCAATGACGGAACATTTCCAATGTTCAGGGGAATCTTAAACAGTTTGATTGTGTCTGGCTGCTCTGCGGCAATTTGTACATATTTTTCGGCATTAACAGCTTATGGGTTGTATGCGTATAACTTCAAATTGAAAAAGATTGCGTTTACATTTATCATGGCAATCCTCGTTATGCCGACACAAGTAACTGCAATGGGTTTTTTGCGGTTGATTACGAATATGGGAATGTATGATTCTTTGCTTCCCTTGATCATTCCCTCAATTGCTTCCCCGGCTGTATTTTATTTTATGTACAGTTACCTGCAGTCATCGCTTCCGTTGTCTCTTGTTGAGGCGTCAAGAATTGACGGCTGCGGAGAATTCCGTACTTTCAACCGGATCGTACTCCCAATCATGAAACCAGCGATTGCGGTACAGGCAATTTTTAGTTTTGTAGGTTCATGGAATAATTATTTTGTTCCGGCGCTGGTTATTCAGTCGAAGGAGAAAATGACAGTACCGATTTTGATCGCAACGCTTCGAGGCGCTGATTATATGAACTTTGACATGGGTAAGATTTATACAATGATTCTGGTGGCGATTGTGCCGATTATTATCGTATATTTGTGCCTTTCAAAGTTTATTATCGCAGGTGTTACTCTTGGTGGAGTAAAAGAATAATAATAAATTTTGAATGACTGTCATAGTGTAAGCTTTTAATCATGAAGAGCGGTTATGGCAGTCTTTTTATTTCTCTTTTGGATTTAGGAGAGTAATAAATACAGTAGTATATCGGGAATACATTAAAAGGGAGGAGAAAATTATGAATCACAGTGGTACGTTAAAAACACAGTGTTCAGCAAGGGAGCTTGCACACGCAATATTAGCGCGAAAAGCAGCAGCGGAAGGTATGGTTTTGCTAAAGAATGAGGGGATACTCCCACTTAAGCGCCCCATATCTATTGCTCTGTTTGGCGGTGGCGCAGTCCAAACAGTGAAAGGAGGTATTGGCTCGGGGGATGTCAATAATCGGGAAAGTATATCGGTGTATAAAGGTTTAAAGGCAGAGGATACTATGATCACAAGTGAGAACTGGATCACAGACTATGAAAATCGTTATGAGACTGCGAGGATTGCATGGAGGAGTAAAATTTTAGAAGATGCGAAACATGTAGAAAATCCTTTTGATGCTTATGCGGCAAATCCATTTTCTCTGCCGGAAGGACGGGAGATCATAGATGAGGATTTGAAAGGAGCTTCGGTGGCAGTATATGTGCTCAGCCGTATTGCAGGAGAAGGGAAGGATCGTCGAAAAGCAGAGGGAGACTATTATTTAAGTAAAAAAGAGAGAAAAGATATTTTATATCTGAATAAGACGGGTATACCGATCGTGTTGCTTTTAAATGTCGGAGCGCCGATAGAACTGACAGATATTTTACAGGAGGCGGAAAGCATCAAAGCCGTTTTAAACGTCTCTCTTCCTGGACAGGAGGGAGGTTATGCGATCGCGGATGTGCTGTTTGGAGAGGCGGTGCCGGGAGGCAGACTGACCGCCACTTGGGCGAGGCGTTATGAAGATTATCCTTCGGCGGAAAATTTTGGCTATTTGAATGGAGATTTAGAAACAGAGAAATATAAAGAAGGAATTTATGTTGGATACCGATATTTTGACAGTTTTGGCATACGGCCGCTGTTTCCATTTGGTTATGGACTTTCCTATACTGCTTTTCGTATAAAATATGAGGGATTGCAGCGAACAGAGAGGGGCATGGATATCATGGTTTCAATAAAAAACACTGGGAATTTTTACTCCGGACGAGAGGTGGTACAGGTGTATGTAACGCTACCGCAGACAACGGGTGCAAAAGAATATCAGAGGTTAGTCGGATTTGCTAAAACGGATGTGCTTGAGCCGCAGGAAAAGCAAAAGCTCACTGTATCTGTAGAACAGTCGTATCTTGCAAGTTATTCAGAAAAGCTGCATGCATGGTTCATGGAGGCCGGAACGTATGGTATATGGATTGGGAATCACGCAGGATCATTACAGCTTGCAGAATTGTTTGAGGTTCAGCAACAGACTATATTGGAACGGACAAAGGAAATATGCTCTTACAAATCTGATTTTGAAGAATTAGGTGTGGCTGAGATTGCCCAAAATAGAGCTGGTGAATGGCTTGATATGGCGGAGAAACAGAAAATTCCAATTTCATCATTCATACCACGGAAAGAAAAAAAGAAAATGTATCAGGCACCTCTTGCAAAAGAGCAGTCCGTTATGGAACTGCTGCCGCTTTTATGTGGAAATATTACGCAGGATACCAGTATGCTTGGTTCTGCTGGAACCCGAGTGCCGGGTTCGGCTGGAGAGACGACAGAATTGCTGGAAGAAGAGTATGGAATACGTTCTCTGATCATGGCTGATGGTCCTGCGGGGATTCGTTTAAGGCAAAGTTATGAAGTGGATCGAAAAACAGATTCTGTATATGGAGTTGGTGTTTTGGGCTCGTTGGAAAATGGTTTTTTAGAAGAAACAAAGTATCATGAAAATGTGGATACTTATTATCAATATTGTACTGCTTTTCCGGTAGGAACAGCATTGGCACAATCATGGGATACGGACTTGATGAGAGAATTTGGAGAAGCCATAGCCGTAGAGATGGAAGAGTTTCATGTTGACTTGTGGCTGGCACCGGGTATGAATATCCACAGGAATCCGTTATGCGGACGTAACTTTGAATATTATTCGGAGGACCCATTGTTATCTGGAATTATGGCAGCTTCCGTAACAGAAGGTGTACAGAGCCATAAAGGCTGCGGTGTGACAATCAAACACTTGGCTTGCAATAATCAGGAGGACAACCGGATGGGTGTCGATGTCTGTGTTTCTGAGCGGGCTCTTAGGGAGATCTATTTGCGCGGGTTTGAAATTGCCGTAAAGAAAAGTATGCCAATTGCTATGATGTCTGCGTATAACTTAATCAATGGTGTTCATGCAGCTAACAGCCGGGATATCTGTACGACAGTTGCACGTGAAGAATGGGGATTTGAAGGTGTGATCATGTCTGATTGGAATACAACGGTGCCTGAAGACGGCAGCATACCGTGGCAATGTATTGCGGCGGGTAATGATATCATTATGCCTGGAAATGATAAAGATTCGGAAAATATTCGTGAGGCATACGAACAGGGTAAACTTTCAGAAGAAATGATACGCAGCAGTGCAGGACGTATATTTAAAATGATTCAAAAATTGGGTGCTTAAAAGGTGTGGTTTTAGTCACGGAATACCAAAACGCCGGAACCATCCTCCATACGGGGAAGGCCCACGGTTTGGAATGTATGATTGAATGTGCTGTAAATGCCATCCAGCCGGTACTTATTTTCGGCTGTGATTTTATCATCATTCATGCGAATAACCATTTTCAGCATGGTATCAGCCTCCATTCTTGAATTATTATATCATTATAGAGCTGGTTCTCCAATCTTGAAAATCTGAATTTTTTATGACGGGCTTCGGGTCAGCATGGCCCGAAGTGGTAAAAAAAGAGCAGGGCGGCAAGCCTTATATTTCTTGTGTTTATGCTGCATCCATTTTTAACCAGCCAATAAAGGTATTCGTTTACCATATCTGCACTAATATCACTCACCTCTTAGCCTCTGTAAATCTTCCTGATAAGAGATAGAAATAATTATATCACTAATGAAAGTTGAATTCATATATGGATATGTGTATTAAATCACGAAACTTGCTTTTTATTATTTTTGGCGGGTAAGGTAAGGCGTCGCTTTTTCGATAAGGCAAAAATGTTTTTTGGATTTTTTGTCGCAACTAATGCCAACCAGCAGAACTTCATCATAGTTTTCTACCGCTTGCAGGTAATTTCTCTCTTTTATCTGCTGAAGAGCGTTTTCTGGTGTATCATCAATTTTTAATTCAAGGATTATCGCTGGTTTTCCTGATTTTTTGGGAATAAACAGATAATCGCAGTATCCTTTGCCGGCTTTTGCTTCCCGTTCTATATGATAATCTTTTCTTGCATACAGGTAGCATAAAGTGACGACGCAAGATAACGAATTTTCATCGTTGTATTCTAGAAACGGGATTTCCTGGTCATGGATATATTCTAATAGGGAGAGATTTTTTTAATCAACAGGCTTTTATCAACATAGATATGACTGTTCAACGTGTCCTGAAACAAGATAAATTGGGTATTGGTATTTAGAAAGTACATGTCTGGGCCCCCCTTTCGGATATAGAAAGTTCTTTTAGTTTTTCTCTGCTTGATACACGCGCACAGGTCTTCCCCGGAATAAAGGTGGAATCTACAATTTTTTCTACAGGCGTATCAGGCTGCTGCGTCAATGAGTAGAATAACTCCTCGGCAATTTTCGGAATATTTTGCTCTACGGTAGTTAATGGCACAGGAAGGAATTCGTCTAAAACATGATCGAAGCCGCATACGGATAAGGCGTCGGGAATATCAATATTCATTGACCTTGCTTCGTTGATTACTCCCAGTGCCACCATATCATTGGCGCATAAAAGTGCCGTTGGCATCTCTGGAAGAGACAAGAAGTATTTGAGAGCCCGCCTGCCCAGCTTTGTATCAAGCGCTTCGCCTTCGCGGTATACATACTCCGCTGTAAAGGGAAGATTCTTTTTCTCTAATTCATCTAAGTATCCCTGATAACGCTTTTCTACAGAAATGAATTCGTGCTTCGAGCCTACAAATGCAATCTTTCGGTGTCCCAGATTATATAAGTAATTTATTACTTTTCGTATAATATGATAGTTTTCAGATGTGACAAAAGGAACTTGTACGCCTTCTTTTCTGTCCAGGGAGACAAAAGGTATCTTTATATCTTTAAAGAGCGTATTGGTGACGCCTTCCGTTAAAATAATACCGATACAGCGTTTGGCGATACAGAATTTTAAATATTCTTTTTCTTTCTCCAGATCGTTTTCTGTGTCGCAGATTAACAGTGTATAGTGCTCTTTGAAGCAGATGCTGTTAAGCTCCATAATCAGGTTGGTAAAAAACGGATTGCTGATATCATAGATAAATATAGCAATCGTATTTGATGATTTGGAGAATATATTCTTTATGGTCTCATTTGGTATATAATTATTTTCTTTTATTATCTTTTCTACTTTCCTGCGTGTCTGTTCCGAACATTTTTCGGGATGATTAATAACCCGTGAAACGGTCGCGGTTGAGACATTCGCCATTTGAGCGATTTCTCTGATGCCTAAAAATTCGTTATCCATATTTGCGCAGATCCTTTCTCTGATTATTAATATTTTATCATATCTTGCGCTGAATTTCTCTTATTAAAATGAAAAAGCAAAACAAATGAAAGTAACAAGTGTTATTTTGAATATAGAAGATTATCATAACTATTATACACAAAAATAAAGAGATAAAACTGTAAAATATTACCAATATGTATAATTTGTATTGACAAATATGGGAGTTGAAAGTAGAATGAATGTAACAAGTTACATAACAGAGCGTAAAACAAAGAAGAGGAGGTATAAAATGAATTACCGTATAAAAAAGCTGCGTAAAGAATTAATGGAGCAAAAGCCATATGTAGACGGCGAAAGATGCAGGATTTTTACTGAGTCAATGAAGAAGACAGACGGACTCCCGATTATTATCAGGCGCGCAAAGTCATTCTATGAAGTGTTGGATCAGATGACAGTCTGGGTGAAGCCGGGCGAACTGATTGCGGGGAATCAGTCAAAGACTGCCAAAGGTTCGCCTGTTTACCCGGAATATTCGGCACAGTGGATATTAGAGGAGCTTGACGGAAAGCCGTACAGGTGGGAAGACAGGCCGGGCGATAAATTCTATATTACATCCGAGGACGAGAAGCTTGTCCGTGAATGTGCAGAATACTGGAATGGAAAGACGGTATACGATTATGTAAGAAAGAATCTGCCGAAAGAAGTTAACGATGCGTGGGACGCTGGGGTTACAGATGAGACGTGGGTATGCGCGGCAGGGCTTGGAAATGAGATTCCGGATTACAGGCTGGTCGTTGAAAAGGGATTAGAGGATGTGATGGCGAGAATCCAGGAAAAGCTTAACAGCCTTGACATACTTGAGCCGGACTCCCTTAAAAAGAGACAATTTTTAGATGCGGCGCTTCTCGGCAACCGGGCAGTTGTTAATTTTGCGGGAAGAATTGCGGATAAATGTGAAGAAGAAGCGCAAAAGTGCGGGATTGAAGAGTACAAGAAAGAGTTGCTGGAGCTTGCAAAAATCTGCCGTAATGTGCCGCTTCATCCCGCGAGGACTTTCCAGGAAGCAGTGCAGGCAATCTTTATCATACTGCTTGCAGTGCATCTGGAATCTAATGGACATGCAATCTCTCTTGGGAGATTTGACCAGTATGTATATCCGCTGTATGAAAAGGATATAAAGGAAGGCAGGATTACAGAAGAAAGAGCATTGGAGATTCTGGAGTGTTTCTTTATAAAGTGCAATGAGATTAACAAGCTTCGCTCGTGGCCGGATACAGAATTTTTCATGGGGTATCAGATGTTCATCAACATGGCCGTATGCGGACAGACCGCAGACGGCAGGGATGCGACAAATGCGGTATCTATGCTGTGCATAAAATCCTGCCAGGAGCTTAAGCTCATCACACCTTCGGTTTCCGTCAAATATTTTGACGGTACAAAAGATGAAGTGCTGCTTGAGGCTTTGGAAGCTGCGATTGAGCATAAGGGTGGTATGCCCGCATTTTATAATGACAATGCATTTATTAAAACGCTGCGCGATATGGGTATCGCCGAGGAGGATTTGGCTGACTGGAGCCCGGACGGATGTATTGAAGCGTCTATTCCGGGGAAATGGGATTTTGCAGCGAAGGGGCCATGGCTCAATGTGGAGAAGGTATTAGAGATTACATTGAACGATGGGACTGACCCGGCGACAGGAACCTTATTTAAAAAGACAGACAAGAAAATTACTGACTGCGAATCGATGGATGAAGTGTTTGATGAATTTAAGAAGATGCTCAAATACTTTATGGATATTAACTGCATCACCGAGCATGTCAATGATGATGTACATATCAGATATGACTTAAACGCTTTCCGTTCTTCGCTTGTGGAGGACTGTATCGGCAGGTGCTTAGACCTTGTGGAAGGGGGAGCGCTCTATTCGGCGGACGGCGGCCCTACGGCGGGCTCGATTAGTTCGGGGGATGCGCTTACGGCTATCGAGTATCTTGTATATGATAAAAAGATTCTTACGATGGAACAGGTGCTCCATGCATGCAGAACGAATTATCAGGATAATACGACGTCACCGACAGGTGAGCAAATACAGCTCCTTATGAAAAATAAAGCGCCCAAATTCGGAAATGATGATGATTATGCAGATAAATGGGTGGTTGCCGTAGAGGATTATATTGGTTCCAGCCTGCGGCATGATTATAAAAGCTCAAAATACGGCAAAGGCCCGATTCCGTGCTGCTTCTCTTACAGCCAGAGCCCGGTCACGGGAAATATCTCTTTCGGAAGCAGGATTGGAGCTACCCCGGATGGACGTACGGCAGGTTCGCCTGTAAATAACGGCGTTTCCCCGGCGAATGGTTCGGAGAGAAGCGGTGCTACGGCAGCGTGCAATTCCGTTGGAAAGATACCTACTATATGGGATCAGAAGGGGAATATCTTTAATATGCGTCTGGCTCCTTCGGCAATCGCAACAGAAGAGTCAAGAAGGAAAATCGTCGGTATGATGCGTGCATTCTTTAGCAAGGACGGGCAGCAGATTCAATTTAATGTTACAGACAATGAAACGCTTAAAGCGGCGCAGAAAAATCCGGAAGAATATTCAGACCTTATGGTACGTGTATCCGGGTACAGTGCACTTTTTACTTCCCTTGGAGAGTCGGCACAAAACGACGTCATTAACAGAACTGAGGTAGCATTATAAGTGAGAGTATTTAATATTGAAAGATGTTCGACAGAGGATGGCCCCGGAATACGGACGACAGTATTTTTAAAAGGATGCCTTCTTAAGTGCAGATGGTGTGCAAATCCGGAATCAC
The DNA here is from genome assembly GCA_000403475.2 of Lachnospiraceae bacterium MD308. Taxonomy (GTDB): domain Bacteria; phylum Bacillota; class Clostridia; order Lachnospirales; family Lachnospiraceae; genus MD308. The sequence continues at coordinate 1,613,309 of KE159795.1, read as the reverse complement.
AGCTATTTGAGCCGCAGATATTATTCAAGTCGGTAAGGTGTACAGGGTGCGGGCGGTGTCTTGAGACCTGCCCCGCCGGGGCTATCTATTATCATCCGGACTACGGGATGATTACGGACGGGAATAAATGCAGCATGTGCAGACAGTGTATAGACGCCTGTTATGCAGACGCCAGAGTCGTTCAGGGGGAAGACTATACGGTGGAAGAGCTTATGGAAGTGCTGATTAAGGACGAGGCGTATTATCTGGCAAGCGGGGGCGGCGTTACATTCAGCGGGGGAGAACCTCTTTTGTATGCTCCGTTTATAAAAAAATGTTCCGTATTGGCACATAAGCGCGGATGGAATGTGCTGGTTGAGACATGCGGATGCGTTCCGCTGGCGAATATAAAAGAAGCGGCGGATGATATTGATATTATTTATTGCGATTATAAGCATTTTTCCGAAGAGCGGCATCTAAAGCTTACCGGAAAGGATAACCGTGAGATATTAAGCAATATCAGATGGCTGGATAAGAATTTTAAAGGCGAGATTTTTCTTCGGTATCCGTATATTCCTGGGTGTAATGATGAGGTTTGTGCGATTGAACGGTTCCTTGAATTCGCTGAAAGCTTAGAGAAGGTAGAGGAGGTAGTGTTTCTTCCGTATCACAGACTGGGCCTTGATAAGTACAAAGGACTGGGTCGCGCATATGAGATGGGCGATATGGAATCGCTCAAGATAAAAGATTTGCAATTTCTGAAAGAGTATGAAAAAAAGTATCGTATAAAAATTTCCGTACAATGAGGAGAAGCTTATGGACAAAGAAAAAACTATGATTGCGCTGGATTGCGGTAATTCATCTTTTCGGATTGTGGCAGGCTGGTATAGAGATGGAAAGATACATAGTGAAGTGGTAAGCCAGATGCCCAATAACATGGTCAGAATTGGAGGATATTATTACTGGGATCTTCTTCGTATATTCAATGAATTTAAGACGGTTTTAAAGGGATTTGTGTCACGGAAAGGAAAGATAGACTCAATTGGTATCTGTACATGGGGAGTGGATTTTGCGTTTTTTGACAGAGAAGGACATATGCTTTCTAACCCTCTTTCATACCGGAATGTGATTGGCGAAAAGCAGCTTTCAAGACTGGATGATGAAGATGAAAAACGGATGTTTTACGAGACGGGTATCTTATGCGACAAGATTAATTCTGTGTATATGATGGCCGGGATGAAGGAGCTGTTTCCGCATATCTTATCTGCGGCAGACAAGTGCCTTATGGTGCCGGATATATTGAACTATTTTTTGACAGGCGAGATGGTAAATGAGCCAAGTGAATTAAGCACAACCCAGCTTGTGTCTGCAAAAGACAGAAAAGTAAATCCGGCAGTATGTGAAAAATTCGGGGTTGATAAGAATATCTTTTGCAGAATCGGAAAGCATGGAGAGAAAATCGGCAATGTAAGAAAAGATATCCTGGAGGAGATTGGGGCGGACTATGACATTCCAGTAATCTGTGTACCATCACATGACACTGCATCAGCCGTGGCGGCGATACCTGCCTCGGAAGAGAATTTTGGCTTTATAAGCTGCGGTACATGGTCGCTCATAGGGACAGAGTTGAAAGAGCCGATTTGCAGCGAAGAAGTAAGAAGTGCGAACCTTACTAACGAAGTAGGAGCATTTGGAAGGATTACATTGTTAAAGAACAGCGCGGGGATGTTTATTATCAATCAGTTAAAGAAAGAATATGATTTTCTCTGCAATGAAAAAACATCGTGGGATACCATATCAAACCTTGCGGAGCAATGTGAAAGCAATGCGGTGATAGATCTGAATGACTCTGCATTCTTTAATCCGGTAAGTATGTCAAAAGCCCTCTGGAATTATCTGAAACAAAGCGGGCAGGTATCCGGAGAAATGAGATGGGATATACTATTCAGGACATTTTATGATTCTCTGGCCCGTGTGTATGCGGATACAATCCGGGATATTGAGAAAGTGACGGGAAATAAACTCGAAAAAGTATACATTGTGGGAGGAGGAGCTGCGAGCAGAGTACTTCTTAATCTGTCGGCACATTATATGAAAAAAACGATTGTAGTGTGTTACGGAGAAAGTACATCTATAGGAAATTTAAGCGTGCAATTAAAGTATTTTAACAAGGAGCTTACACTTTCCGAACTCAGACAGATTATTGCGGAGTCGTATGAAACAGAAACGTATACTAGGAGGTGAAGTGATGGGTGAAAATATTCTGGAAATGAAACATATTACGAAAAGCTTCTTTGGCGTAAATGTTCTAAAGAATACGGAACTCACTGTGAAAAAGGGAGAGGTTCATATTCTTCTTGGGGAAAACGGCGCCGGAAAATCTACATTGATTAAAATATTGTCCGGTGCTTACGCAAGAGAGGAAGGAAGCATTGTGTTTGACGGAGAAAAGCTTCCCCAGATGCCGCCCGGAGACGTGATAAAAAAAGGTGTCAGTGTTATATATCAGGAATTTAATCTTGTGCCGGAGATGTCTATCTATGAAAATATTTTTCTTGGAAAGGAGTATATAAACGGCATATCCGTTGACCACAAACGAGAGATAAAAGAAGCGAAGGAATATATGGATAAGATAGGCTTAAAGGTCAATCCGAAGACATTAATCTCCCGGTTAAGCGTTGCAAAAAAGCAGTTGGTAGAGATAGCGAAGGCGATTTCCAATGATGTTAAGCTTCTTGTCCTTGATGAACCAACGGCGGCGATTACAGATAAAGAGACAGAGATGTTGTTCGGGATTATAAGAGAGCTTAAAAGTCAGGGAATCGGGATTATCTATATTTCCCACCGTATGAGCGAGCTGTTTGAAATCGGAGATGTATGTACGGTTATGCGCGACGGGGAGTATGTCGGTACGGTGAATATTAAGGATACCACCGAGGATGAGCTTACAGAGATGATGGTGGGAAGAAAAGTAAGCTTTGATAAAATCGAAAATAAGTGCATTGACAGGAATGAAGTAGTTCTTTCGGTTAAAAATCTGAGATATAAAAATCTGGTAAAAGATGTATCCTTTGACCTTCACAGGGGAGAGATTCTCGGATTTGCCGGGCTTGTGGGGGCAGGAAGGACTGAGACTGCAAAGACAATCATAGGAGATTACAAAAAAGATAAGGGTGAGGTTATCTATAAAGGAAAAGAGATTGGCACAGACCTGTCGGAAAATATAAAAAACGGAATCGTATATTTAAGTGAAGACCGCAAAGATGAGGGGCTGATTCTTATGCACTCTGTAGCTGAAAATATAGCGCTCCCTAATTTAGACAAGCTGTGCCGCCCCTTCTTAAACCGCAGGAAGGAGAGGAAGACCGCAAGAGAATATGTAGAAAGTCTGAAAATCAAGACATTTTCTGAATTAACGGATGCAAAGAATCTGTCCGGAGGCAATCAGCAGAAGGTGGTAATTGCAAAATGGCTCTATTCAGATGCAGATATCTATATCTTTGATGAGCCGACGAGAGGTATTGACGTCGGGGCGCGGGATGAAATCTATAACATAATGTATGAGCTTATAAAAAAGAAAGCTTCAATTATTATGATATCGTCAGACCTTGTAGAAGTGCTTAAGATGAGTGACCGGGTTGCAGTCATGGGAGAAGGGGAGCTTCGGGCGATACTTGACAATGACGGGAAACTGACGCAGCAGGATATTCTGAAAATAGAATTGGCGGAGGAGGTTAATGATGAAAAATAAATATGACATTAATATAGCAGACTGGATTATCTATATAGGTATGATAGGGATATTTTTCGTATTTACAATCATATGCTCGGCAATGGGGAAAAATTTCCTGAATATTAATAACGTAATGAATATAGTGAATCAGGCGAGTATCAACGCTATTCTTGCAATCGGCGCATCGATTGTAATCCTGACAGGCGGAATTGACCTTTCGGTAGGTTCGGTTGTGGGATTTGTAGGGATATTTCTTGCCATGAACATCAAAGGCGGAATGTCGATTCCGGCCGCAATTATTCTGTGTCTGCTCTGCGGTGCGGTAATCGGACTTTTTAATGGGGTGCTGGTGAGTTATGGAAAGGTTCCTGCATTTATTACAACGTTAGGCTCTATGCAGGCGGTCAGGGGGCTTGCGCAGATTATCAATGAAGGACAGGCTGTGTCGGGCTTTCCGCTGGAAATCGGCGCGCTTATGAAAACAAAGTTTTTTGGAGTAGTACCTATCGGAGTGCTATATGTGATTGTATTTTATGCGATTATGATTCTGGTGCTTGCTTATACAAAATTCGGAAGGGGAATCTATGCGCTGGGAGGTAATTCCCATGCAGCCCGGCTGTCAGGCATTAAGGTGAAAAGGCTGGAAGTCATCGTGTATATCCTTTGCGGTGTGTTCGCAGCGTTTGCCGGGGTGATGCTGCTGGCGCGTCTTCTCTACGCAGATCCCAGCGCAGGGAATTCTTATGAGATGAACGCCATAGCCGCTGCCGTGATCGGAGGAATCTCTATGTCAGGGGGAAAAGGGAAACTTGCAAATACAGTCGTAGGCGCAATTATTCTTGCAACACTGACAAACGGACTTCAGATTATGAATGTAGCGACATACTATCAGACGGTTATCACAGGATTAGTTGTTATTGTTGCCGTGTTTGCAGATAAGAGGAAAGAGCGAAAGGCAGAATAATTAATGACAGAAACATACACTTATCAACTTAACATTAAGGAGGGTAATCAATGAAAAAGAAATTAGTGAGTACATTATTATGTGTGGCAATGCTCGGAACGATGATCGCTGGATGCGGAAGCGATGGAAGTAAAGCAGATAGTAATTCATCTGACGCAGCAGTCGTAGATGAGTCGTCGGAGGTATCGGATAAGCTTGCAGAGGAAATCAAAGCGCAGGTTCCGGATAAAGAATACAGTGAATATACGATTGGCTTTTGCGGAATGACACTGAATAATGAGTATCATATCATTGTGGCGAACTCGGTTGCGCAGTCTGGCAAGGCGCTGGGAATGAAGGTTGAGATTCAGGCAGGTGCAGAGCATCAGTCGGTAGAAGAGCAGCTTACGATTATCGAAAACTTTGTATCGCAGGGCGTGGATGGAATTATTCTCGTGCCGGCGGCATCGGAAGGGCTTATATCGGCGCTCCAGGAGTGTAAGGATGCAGGAATCCCGGTGATTAACCTTGATACAAAGCTGGATGCCAATACAATCAAGACGCTCGGCGAGGATATTCCGTTTTACGGAACAGACAACTATGTGGGCGGACAGATGGTTGGAGAGAAAGTGGCTGAATTGTACCCGGACGGATGTAAGGCGGCAATCCTTAGAGGCGTTCAGGGACAGACAAATGATGACGACAGATATAATGGGTTCTTAGATAAGGCGGGGGATGTAATCGAGCTTGTAGCAGAGCAGCATGCAAACTGGGAGACAGACCTTGGATATACGGCAATCCAGAATATTATTCAGGCGAATCCGGATTTACAGGTTGTTTACTGCGAAAATGATTTGATGGGAATCGGCGCTTATCAGGCGGTTGACGAGGCGGGCCTTACCGAGCAGATTAAGATATTCTCATATGATGGTGTGACAGAAGGGCTGCAGTATGTTATCGATGAGAAATTTGTCTCAACCTGCGCCCAGCAGCCAATCGAGATGGGCAAGCTTGGCGTTGTCAATATGGCAAAGATTCTTGCAGGAGAGAAGGCGGAAACTTATATTGATACAGGATGCAAGCTTGTGACAATTGACAATGCCAAGGATACGCTTGCTGAGACAGAAAAGTATGCAGAAGAAATCAGCGCTGCAAAATAATAAAGGTACGAAGAGGGAGAGAAGATGAATTTTAAAAAATTAATTGTAGAAAGTGGAAAAAAGATGTCCGGCTCCGGTCTTACCGTAGAGACATGGGGGAATATAAGCTTCCGGGATAAAGAGACAGGGCTTGTATATCTGACGCCGAGCGCGATGCTCTATGATACGATTGTGGAGGATGATGTAGTGGTATGTACACTGGACGGAACAATCGTGGAAGGTGAGAGAAAGCCGACGATTGAGACAGAGATGCATCTTTCTGTTTACAGAAACAGAGAGGATGTCAATGCAATTATACATACCCATCCGATTTATTCTATGGTATATGCATCTCAGGGAAAAGATATTCCTCTTATCATTGATGAGGCGGCCCAGATACTAGGAGGCATATGCAGATGTGCAGATTACGCACTTCCGGGCAGCGGGGAGCTGGCAGATAATTGCGTAAAAGCACTGGGGGAAGAATCGAATACCTGTCTGCTGCATTCCCACGGAGCCGTATGCGTGGCAGGTGATATGGAAGGCGCTTTTAAAATAGCAAAAGTGCTCGAAGTGACGGCTCAGATTCATTATATGATTGAGGCAACCGGCGGAAAACCAGCAGGAATTTCTGATGAAAATATAAAAATAATGCAGGATTTCGCAAAAAACTCATATGGACAGGGAAAATAAAAACTAAATAAAAATAAGTGTATGTTTGATAGCTGCCGCGCTGTTTTTAAGTACGGCAGCTATCTTTTTTAAATGTTCAACAGGCACTTCACCTCAAACAGCTTGTTTTCATGACTGATGTCAAGGAAACCATTATATTTTTCTACAATCAGCCGCACGGATTTAAGCCCCTGGCTCTCCCCTTCATGCTTGGTGGAAAGGAATATCCCGGCTTTTATGGAAACAGGTTCTTCATACGGGTTTGAAATGTACAGTGCTATGACGTGTTCGGACGTCTGCCCGATTTTCAGCGTAATCTCCCGCATTTCTTCGGGGAGCGTCTTGCAGGCGTCCATCGCATTTTCCAGGAGATTTCCCAGCAGCACGCAAAAATCCATGTCTTCAATAGAAAAATCATCTTTCAGGCGTATGTTCAGGCGAGTCTCTATGCCAAACTCCCGGCAGAGGGAAACGTAGTGGTTTAAGATTGCGTTGACTGCGGAGGAAGAGCAGTACTTCAAGGGCATGTCGGTGAAACTGCCGATGGATTGTGTGAGGTAATGCTCCAGCTCATCGTATCTCCTTGTCTTCAGCATGTCGGCGAGCACGGTGAGCTGATGGCGGAAATCATGGCGCAGCCGGCTTGTCTCCTGCATATAGGATTGGAGACGGTGGTACTGCTGCGCCTGTATTTCCAGATTGGCTGTTTTCAGCGTCATCTTTTGATTTTCCGTGATGCTGTGTGCGATTTTGTAAAACAGGCCGTAGATAAGGAGGATAAGGATGAAAAAGATAAAAATCGAGATAATGTATACTTCTAAAAACCGCCCCACAAACATAACGCTGTTATCGTAGGGGATAAAGATGTAGGAAAACGCTAAAAAACTTGCGGGGATAAGCCAGATGACCCTCCAGACTTTTTCCTCATGGAAATGGTGTACAAGCCATCCGAGATACCGCCGGGTGGGCAGGGCCAGGATGAGGATCAGTAAAGATTCGAAAGCAAGCTGGAGAAAAAAGGTGTCGGTGAATGCCGGGTCGTCAACGGTGGCTGCAGGATGAAAAAATATATTGACCAGATGGTAGAACAGATAGGTAAAGCCCCCGATCATGCAGGCGGTCATGAAGATAAACCACAGGTGGGAGCGCTTAAGTGCAATCTCTTTTTGGTACAGATAGAAAAATATAACAATACAAAGAACCGCACTTGCTATATTTGCAATTACAGATGAGAAGAGAAAATATATAAGGAACATGACCGTTTCCATTAATGCAAAGGCGGCGGCAACTTTGGCGGCAAGACGTGCGGGGGAGCTTTTCGCATCCTGCCAGACAGGGATAAAACAAAAGAAAGCAAGCGGTATGATGATGAAGGTGGAACGGGCATACATCGCAGTTGCAATTAATCTCTCCATAAATCATACCTCCTGTTCATTGAGTTTTTCAAACTGGTAGTCATGAAACTTTTTCATGATGTCCATGCGGTTCCGCTTGTGGATGGGAAAGGATTTTCCGTCTGCCATCACAAAAGTTTCCCGGCCAGCCTTTGTGATGAAGTCCATATTCAGAAGGATGCCCCTGTTGCAGAGCAAAAATCTGTTTTCCTTTTGTAAAATGGAATGAAGGGAGGAGAAAGTGACCCGGTAGCGGAGCTCATGCTTGTTCTCCAGCATGATAAAAGTGTGTTTGTCATGGGAAACCAGATATTGGATTTTAGAAAGGGGCAGCCGGATTTTCTGCTTTCCGGAGTAAAACTCTAAAACCTTCGCGTGAAAGCGCAGTCTCTTCCAGGCGGCATTTAATACCTCTTCAACTTTTTCGTAAGTTAAGCATTTTTTTTCGATATAGTCAAAACAGACGTGAACCTTTACCGCGCGCCAGATATCCTCTCTGCTGGCAGTCAAAAAGACAATGAGGCAGTCGGCGTTTTTCTCCAGAATCTGTAAGGCAGTTTCGATTCCGTCCATTTTCCCCATGTAAATATCCATAAATACGAGATGGAATTTTTCGAATGCAGACGCTAAGAACGCCTCGCCGGAATCGTACCGGATGAAACGAAGTTCCGGTGAATGCGAATTTTTATATTGCGTTAAAAAAGCGGATAGCGTCTCCGCGTCAGAGTCGCGGTCTTCTACCAGAGCGATGTACATTTTTAATCCCCCCTCGTAGTGATTGTCAATCTAAATTTATTTTATATCATAAAAAAATAAATATCCATTGTTTCTTTTATCCATTTACGCCAAAACTGTGTGATTCACGCCAAAAACAGGAATCGTGAGGGGAAGTGTCGTATAATTCAGATATCATTTTTGCCAATGACATGAATAAAAGACGAGGAGGAAGACAGATGGACAGAAGAATGAAGGTTAGGAGAGGGCTTGCCTTTTTAGCAGCAGGCCTGTTGTTTTTTCATACGCCCCTTGGGGCGTCAGCGGGTGAGACCGATCCGGAGGCAAGACCTCAGACAGCGGCGAGTCCCCGGGCAGCAGACAATGATGCGTCGGCAGGTCTGGATTTTCAGTGGACACAGTCTGTCCCAGCAGTGGAGACGACCTACATCGCAGGAGGAGGGCAGATTGTCTGGACGCCCAAAGTCAGCGGGGGCGAGGTGGTCAGCGGAACGCTCACCATGAAGAATGCGGTTATTGACAGTGCAGGGATTGGCATCTATGTGTGCGTGCCGGTCAATATTATAGTGGAGGGTGATAATCGGATCACTTCGGGCAGTATCGGGATACGGGCATTGAGGCAGCAGGGTACGAATCCCCCGGCTGTGGATGCGAGCCTGTCGGGAACCGGCTCTTTAAAGATAACCAGCCAGGGAGACGGCATATTGGCAGATGGAAACATTACGGCAGATACTGCCCGCCTGGAGGTTGTATACGGAGCGGCATCAAAAACCGCCAGGGGAATTGGGACGACCGGAGGCGATATCGTACTTAAAAACAGCAAATATATAAAAGTGAGGAGCAGCGCGGAAGGAATCGGTGCCGGGAGCAGTGCGATCTTTGCAGGACAGGCTGTGGGACAGAAGATAAGGATTGAAAACAGCCATGTGATCGCTATTAATGAGAACGGACCTGCGATAAATGCCCTTGCGGGCAGCATAGATCTTGTGTCCAGTGACGTGAGGGCGGTTGGAAATACGAGTAACAGCCTGGTCTATGGAACTCTTCTTTCCAGTGGATATACGATAAACGGCGGAACCTTGTTCGCGAAAAATAAAGGCAGTGACCTGGCGATACCGTCCGTTCCTTCACAGCCTTTGAGGGCATCGAACAGCGCGGTCCTGTATGACGGGAAAGAACAGGGGCTGCCTGTTGAAGGGGATCTTGCATGGTATGTGTCATGCGTTTATGATGAGACGTCGGACGAAATCACTGATGTAGGCCGAGGTTTCATACTCGGCAATGTAATGTGGAATGATAACATGAGGTTTGGAACAAAAAAATCGATTACGATCGGATATGTGGACAAACCGTCGACCCTCACGATCCCGAAAGGGGTTACGGTTGAAATGACGGACAAAAGCTGGTTCAATGTGGGGAATCAGGATCCTCAGCCGAAAAGCAGATTGATCAATAACGGCACGGTCAACATCAACGATGAAACTTTTATTAATAATTATCCGGATTCTGCGATTGTGAACAATGGGGCTATTAATATTTTGAACGGCGGACAAATCTTTAATTTATATATTCTCGCATCTTCAAAGGGCGGTGTATTCCAGAATAACGGAAAAATGACCATATCCCAGGGAGGAACATATCAAAATCAGGGGAGGCTTATTAATGACGGAACAATTGATGCTTTCGGCACATTTTCCGAAATAAAGCTTTCAAATTATGACGGAACCATAGACGGCAAAGGGGTTATCAATGGATTTTTGGTAGAAATGCACAGTGACGCTATAGTACATGCTGCAAGCGGACAGACAACCTTAAAAACCAAACAGATTCTGACACTCAAACCGGCCGTCGGTTCAAATAAGGCGATGAAGCTGAAAGTGCTGGAAGGAGCACGGCTGGTTGTGGAAGAAGGGGCAGTCATAGACGCAAGGACTAATTTGACAAAAGATACAGTTGCAAGTGTCATAGACCTTGAGGATATGCTGATAATAAATGGAGAACTGTGGCTGCCTGACGATATACCCGAAGAGACTTTGACACAGTTCATAGACAAAATTGCCGGGAGCGGTACAGTCAATACAGGCTCTGTCCCCAAATATATCGTTAACATAATCGCAGGAGGAGAGCTAAAAACACAGCTTATAGAGCGGGACGGCACGGTAATATTGCCGGAGGATCCTGCCAGAAAAGGGTATAACTTTGGCGGATGGTATGTGAAAGAAGGGGATGGTTTTAAAGAATTTGATGCCCGGATGCCGATTCGGCAGTCAATGGAGATTCTGTCTAAATGGATTGCCGTCAATAAATGGAAGAAGCCCCTTGCGATAGAAGGCTGGACTTACGGGGAAGAGCCGAATGAACCAGTGGCAGAGCCGGAACATGGAGAAAAGATAAGCTATACATACAGCAGCAGTGCGGAGGGGGCGTTTTCTGACACGATACCTGGAGACGTCGGAACCTGGTATGTAAAAGCTTTTGTAGAGGCGTTTGAAGAAGGGCTTGGCGGATTTACTTCCCTTCAAAGCGAGCCGGTTTCTTTCCAGATTAAGCCAAAAGCATATACAGAGGGCGGCGGTATTACCATATCCGGGATAAAAAGTGAAGCCGACATAAAAAATATCGTAATTAAAGATGGCAAAAAAGAACTCGTGAAAGATAAAGATTACACGGTCACAGTGACCGAGGATGGTGCTCATGTGGCTGTGACCATTACATTCAAAGGCAATTATACCGGAACAGCGAAAAGGATATGGCAAAAACCAGAGGAACCCGGAAAAACAGTTGATGAAGAAGTGCCGGAAGAGATACCGGAAGCCAAGCCTGATATCGCCAAAAACTCAAATACGCTCAACAACAAAGCAAAAGCAACACCATCCAGCAGCAAGATAAAAGTCACATGGGGCAAGGTAAGAGGAGCGGATGGCTATGCCGTCTATGCAGAAAAATGCGGAAATAAGATAAAGCTTGTGAAAAATGTCAAAGGCGGCGGGAAAACGAATTGTTTCATAACTAAAATCGGAAATAAGAAAATTAGTTCCAAAGATGATTATAAAATCAAAATACATGCTTACCGTATAGTAAAAGGCAGAAAGGAAACAATCGGTAAAAGCCTGACGCTGCACGTTGCCGGAAAAGACCACAGAAAATATACCAATGCCAAAAAACTCAGAGTATCCAATGCTAAGATTATCTTGAAAAAAGGGAAAAGCAAAAAAATTAAGGCAAAGACAGTAAAGCAGAACAGAAAGAAAAGTTTGTTCTCTAAAAGCCATGTCGCTGTATATCGTTATTACTCTACAAATAAGTACATTGCAGATGTCTCAAAGAACGGAATCGTCAAAGGCAGGAACAAAGGAGCATGTACCGTGTATGCCGTGGGGGCGAATGGCGTGAAGAAGGGGGTAAAAGTGACTGTGAAGTAAGGGGAGCGGAAAATTTTGTTATATCAGGCCAGAAGCAAATGGGGGGATTTGTATTCTTGAATTTTATTGTGCTGGATTTTATGAAGAATGTCAAGAGAAATGGGAGTCTTTCCAAAGTTAGTTGATTTTGCGCCTTAACTCAAGCCGCAACAGCTTCCCTTTCAGCAGTTCAAAGCTGTTGCGGCCATACATGATCCTTTTGACAACTTTCAGCTTGTTCACGCTTCCCTCCGCCAGCCCATTATTATAGTCAAATGAGATTGCATTTTTTACTGCCGCAATATCTCTCTTTATCCCGTTTGCAAAACTGCATAGTTCGTTTATTTCCAAGGCATCTGTGTCTTCCAGCCATTTATCAAGTTCGGATTCTTTTTTACCAAACAGCGTCTGTTTGAAACCTGATACAGCATCATAAACACGCCCTATGATGGGGTATTCCCCGATAATCCGGTCGAGCTGTTCTGCACTGATGGATGAAACCTCGTCAATCGGACGGTACAGCAGGCTGATCAGCCATTTCCGTTCAATTTTTTCACCCGACACTCCCTGACCGGCGGTTTCTTTCATAATCTTACGTTCCCTTGTGGCAAACATGCGGATTGTGGAATCTGACCCGCCATATCCCTTTTCACGGATTGCTGCACTGATCTGCCGGAATGTTTTCCCCTCACTGAGCATGTCCTTTATGTCTTTTGCATAAGGCTTTATCTTACTGGGGGTGGTCGTATTGTAATAAAGGCTGGAAGGATTAAAATCTTCCTTCAGATATTTTGCCACGGTCGTCCTGTGGATGCCCACACGCCCGGCAATCTCTCCCTTATTGAACCCCTGTTTCCTTAGTTCCCGCACCTGTTCCACCACTTTCATCTTCTTTTCCACATTTGCATTATGTTCTGCGGTAGGGGAATCTTCTTTAATGGGTTTGTCCCAGTAATCCCCCGTGGGTTTCCCGTCATAATGGGATGCTTCTGTCGGGAGCATAAAGTTTACCGCCAGAAGTCGTGATATGAATTTTTTCGCTACATCCGTAAGACCTTTGAGAAGATGGAACCGGTCGCTTACCTGCTGTATATCCATCCCCGCCTGTTCAATGGCGCTCTTATAAGAAACAGAACCATCCCTTGATACGATCTGGATATTGGGATAACTCCTGAGCCATTCCGCTACGTCCTCCACTTCACGTGATGCGATCAGGTCAACCACGCAGTGTGTGTCAATGTCCACCATGACCGTACCGTAAGTCTGCCTTTTCCTGAATGCAAAATCGTCAATGCACACTTTTGTTATGGACTGTTTTTCAGGGAGTGGTATGTCTTTTTTTTAAGAGATTGCAGATGGTGCTTTTGCCGACATCCGCAATCCCGCCCTTCAATGTCCTTGAGGCCGCAATGGAACTGGTATTCAGGGATATGTCTATGATTTTCTCAATGAGGCGTTTCGTTTTTTTGCCATTCTGTTTCAAAAAATCAAAACGCTCAGCAAAGGTGGTAAATGTGCAGTCCGGGTTATCACAGAAGAATTTCCTGTTTTCGATGATGACCTTCGTTTTCTTCCCCATGATGGGCAGATCCTGAAAACTTTTTTCATAACGGCTGTGTACGCGCATGGAATCGCACCCACAGTAGGGGCAACTGCCTGATTTGCGATTTGATGCCACATATATAATGACTTCATTTTCTGTTATTTCATGCTCTAAATAATCCAAACTGGCATCCAGCTCTTTAATAAACTCATCCATGGTATAAACTCCCGTATATGTTTTAAAAACTACACTTATTATACCACTTTTTCATCTGGAAAAAAACACAATTTCAACTAACCTTGGAAAGATTCAGAAATGACAGGTAAAAAATAAGATATATTTTGACTATCAAAATACTTGACAAACAAAATAAATAGATATATACTTTGAAAGTCAAAATTATTTAATTTCAAAATAAATGTGTCATATCCGGCGCAGAAATAAGAGGAATACATATGACAGGAATCATCTGCGGGACGGGTTCATATGCGCCGTCCTATGTAATGGATAACAACGAGATAGCAACAATGGTAGAGACAAGCGACGAATGGATTAAGGAACGAACCGGAGTAGCCACAAGGCATATCATCAAAGATGAGACGACGGTGTCCATGGCATGCGAAGCGGCAAAGAGGGCGCTTGATGATGGAGGTGTCAGGGCAGAAGAGGTGGAGCTTATCATCGTATCCACGATTTCTTCTAATATCATCCTGCCTTGTACGGCATGCGAAGTACAAAAGGAATTAGGAGCGGTTAATGCCACCTGCTTTGATATGAGCGCAGCGTGCAGCGGCTTTGTCCTGGCGTATAACACTGCACTGGCATACTTATCCGGAGGCGTGTACCGGACAGCGCTGATTATCGGAAGCGAGAGTTTATCGAACCTTACGAACTGGAAAGACAGAGGGACTTGTATTCTGTTTGGAGACGGAGCAGGAGCAGCGGTGATGCGTGCGGGAGAAGGAAGAGTGTATCTGCCTGTCACTCATTCCGACGGGGCGAAAGGGAAGGCGCTTACCTGCTTAAGCCGGCATACGTCTATAGCTGCAGAGCGCATGACAGATCCGGAATACTACATGCAGATGGATGGGCAGGCAGTGTTTAAATTTGCAGTGAAAAAAGTACCGGAAGTCATCAGTGAAGTGCTGACAAAGAACCATGTGGAAAAAGAAGAGATTACCTGGTACATTATGCACCAGGCCAACAGCCGTATCGTGGAGGGAGTGGCGAAGCGCCTTGACGAGCCGATAGAAAAATTCCCTATGAATTTACAGGAATACGGCAACACATCTTCCGCCAGCATCGCCATTCTTTTAGATGAGATGAAGCGCGACGGAAGATTAAAGAGCGGCCAGAAAATTGTCATCGCAGGTTTCGGCGCGGGTCTTACGTGGGGAGCGGCAGTGATGGAGTGGATCTAGCAGGCCACCGGCAGATATCTTGTAATAAACCGCTCCGCTCCGCCGGAAGAAGTCAGAGGAATCCGCAGGAAACCAAAATGTGGGAAAGATTTGTACCGGCAGATAAGGAACGAGCAGGTTTATAGATAACAAAAAAGAGCAGAAAAAAGAAAAGGAGAAAATGAAAATGTTTGAAGAAATGAAAGAGTTAATCGCAGAAGGACTGAGTATTGACGAGAGCAAGATTACAGAGGAGTCTTCCTTTAAGGATGATCTGGGTGCAGATTCCCTTGATTTATTTGAGCTTGTGATGAGCTTGGAGGACAAATATGATGTAGAGATTCCTTCCGAGGAATTAGAGAAGCTCCTGACAGTAGGAGATGTAATGAAATATATCGAAGAACACAAATAAGAAAAGAGAGGTTTTAAAAATGCAGACAGAAGTGACCAAATTACTTGGAATTGAATATCCGATTATTCAGGGCGGTATGGCATGGGTAGCCGAATATCACCTCGCATCGGCAGTGTCGAATGCAGGAGGACTTGGGCTTATCGGTGCTGCCAGCGCTCCGGCTGACTGGGTGAGAGAGCAGATTAAGAAGGCAAAAGAACTGACAGATAAACCGTTTGGGGTTAACATTATGCTTATGAGCCCATATGCAGATGAGGTTGCAGAAATCGTCGCAGAGGAAGGCGTCAAGGTTGTTACGACCGGGGCCGGAAATCCTGAGAAGTATATGAAGATGTGGAAAGAGGCAGGAGTGAAGGTCATTCCGGTAGTTGCTTCTGTCGCACTTGCAAAACGTATGGAAAGAAGCGGAGCAGACGCAGTAGTAGCCGAAGGCTGTGAGGCCGGAGGACATATCGGAGAGAGTACGACAATGGTACTCGTCCCGCAGGTTGCGGATGCGGTGAACATACCGGTGATCGCGGCAGGTGGAATCGCAGACGGAAGAGGAATCGCAGCAGCATTTATGCTGGGAGCTAAGGGTGTACAGATGGGGACGCACTTCGTAGTGACGGAGGAATCTCAGGTACATGACAACTACAAGGAAAGAATCATCAAGGCGAGAGACATTGACTCAAGGGTGACGGGAAGGACTACCGGACATCCGGTCAGGGCACTTCGCAATGAGATGACAAAACAGTACATTGAATTAGAAAATAAAGGCGCAAGCTTTGAAGAGTTGGAACATTTGACACTCGGAGGCTTACGGCGGGCTGTCGTGGACGGCGACGTAGTAAACGGAAGTGTCATGGCAGGACAGATTGCCGGCATGGTAAAGAGTAAGATGTCCTGTAAGGAACTGATTGATAAATTAATAAAAGAAACAGACGAGATTATCGGAGGAAAGGGTTTTTATGAGTAAGATAGTATTTCTTTATCCGGGACAGGGCGCCCAAAAGGCAGGGATGGGAAAAGATTTTTACGAAAACAGCCCGTTAGCTAAGGAACTTTACGATGAGGCATCTGAGGCGTTGGGCCTTGACATGAAGGCGCTTTGTTTTGAAGAGAATGATAAGCTCGACCTAACAGAATACACGCAGGCGGCCCTTGTGACCACCTGCCTTGCTATGACAAGAGTGGCAAAAGAAGCCGGACTTAAGGCAGACATCACAGCGGGGCTCAGTCTTGGAGAGTATGCGGCGATCGCGGCAGCGGGCGGCATGAAGGAGCTGGATGCTATACGTTTGGTCAGAAAAAGAGGAATCCTGATGCAAAATACCGTACCGGCAGGCGAGGGAGCTATGTGTGCCGTTATGGCAATGGATGCAGAAAAGATTGATCAGGTGATCAAGGATATTGAAGGCGTCTCGGTGGCGAACTATAACTGTCCGGGACAGATTGTCATCACCGGAGAAAAGGCGGCGGTAGAGACGGCTGCGGCAGCGCTCAAAGAAGCAGGGGCAAAGAGGACAGTTATGCTTAATGTCAGCGGGCCGTTCCATTCTCCGATGCTTCTTCCGGCGGGAGAAGAACTTAGAAAAGAGCTTGGACATATAGAGATGCGTCCGCTTGATATCCCTTATGTCACCAATGTCAATGCAAAGGAAGTAACCGACATCAATGAGGCAAGGGGACTTTTGGCAAGACAGGTAAGCTCTCCGGTGCGCTGGATGCAGAGCATGGAATATCTCATTACCGGGGGTGCGGATACATTCGTGGAGATTGGCCCGGGCAAGACACTGGCGGGATTCATGAAAAAGATTAACCGTGATGTGAAGGTATTCAATATCGCGGCGTGGGAAGATGTAGATAAGACAGTATCCGCGCTTAGTTAAGACGGATAGCTGCAGAAAGGGAAAACAGATGTTGACAGGAAAGATTGCAGTTGTAACCGGAGCGTCCAGAGGAATCGGCAGGGCGATTGCTCTTAAGCTGGCTTCGGAGGGCGCGGCAGTTATTGTAAACTATAATGGCTCAGAGGAAAAAGCCCTTGAAGTAAAACAGGAGATTGAAGCCGCGGGCGGTCGTGCAGACATCTGTCAGTGCGACGTGTCTGATTATGGAAAATGCGAGGGATTTATTGCGGAGATAATTAAGGAATACGGCCAGATAGATATCCTCGTTAATAACGCCGGAATCACCAGGGACGGCCTTTTGATGAAGATGTCGGAGGAAGACTTTGACAAGGTGCTTAAGACAAACCTTAAGGGAGCTTTCAACACGATTCGGTTTGCCAGCAGACAGATGCTAAAGCAGCGCAAGGGGCGCATTATCAATATGGCATCTGTCGTAGGCGTGACAGGCAACGCAGGGCAGGCCAATTACGCGGCGTCAAAGGCCGGAATCATCGGTCTTACCAAGGCGGCGGCAAGAGAGCTTGCTTCCAGAGGAGTCACAGTTAACGCCATAGCGCCGGGATTTATCGAGACAGATATGACAAAGATTTTGCCGGAGAAGGTGAAGGAAGCGACGGTTTCTCAGATTCCTCTCGGAAAGTTCGGACAGGTGGAGCATGTAGCGGCAGCGGCAGCGTTTTTAGCTTCCGAGGAAGCAGAGTATATTACCGGGCAGGTGCTTCACGTAGACGGCGGCATGGCAATGTAGAGACGGGGAAGCAAAAGGGCCTGCAGACAGATGCAGAATCGGTCCGCAGACAGATTGCAAGGAAGGAGAAGCAGGATGAAGAGACGAGTAGTAGTGACAGGACTTGGAGCCGTAACGCCGATTGGCAATACAGTGGAGCAGTTCTGGAGCGGAATTAAAGAAGGAAAAGTAGGAATCGGGGAGATTACCAGATTTGATACTGCTGATTATAAAGTAAAGCTGGCGGCAGAGGTGAAAGACTTCAATCCAAAGGACTATATGGATGCCAAAGCGGCAAAGAGGATGGAGCCATTTGCCCAGTATGCAGTTGCAGCGGCGAAGGAAGCTTATGAAGATTCAGGGCTTGACATTGAAAAGGAAGATCCGTTTCGCGCAGGCGTCATCGTTGGCTCCGGAATCGGAAGCCTTGAGACAGTAGAGCGGGAATATACGAAGATTCAGACAAAAGGGCCGGGAAAGGTACATCCGCTGATGGTTCCGCTGATGATTTCCAATATGGCGGCAGGAAATATATCCATCCAGCTTGGATTTAGGGGAAAATGTACGGATGTAGTGACAGCCTGTGCATCCGGAACCAATTCAATCGGAGATGCTTTCCGCGCAATCCAGTATGATGATGCGGATATTATGATAGCAGGAGGCTGCGAAAGCTGTATCTGCCCTACCGGAGTAGCAGGATTTACAGGACTTACCGCACTTTCCACTTCCCAGAACCCAAAGCGGGCGTCTATTCCTTTTGACAAGGCGAGAGACGGCTTTGTGCTGGGCGAGGGAGCCGGAGTGGTTGTATTAGAGGAGCTGGAGCATGCGAAGGCAAGAGGCGCTAAGATTTATGCAGAGGTTGTCGGATACGGCGCGACGGGAGATGCGTACCATATCACTTCTCCTGCAGAAGACGGCAGCGGTGCGGCTAAAGCCATGAGCCTTGCCATCGAGGAGGGCAAAATCTCACCGTCAGAGGTGGATTATATCAATGCACACGGAACCAGCACCCACCACAATGATCTATTCGAGACAAGGGCGATTCATCTTGTTCTTGGAGACGCAGCAAAGGATGTAGTAATTAATTCAACCAAATCCATGATCGGCCATCTTCTCGGAGCGGCAGGCGGCGTAGAATTTATCGTCTGCGTGAAGTCTATAGAGGACGGTTTTATCCACCAGACAGTAGGGACGAAAGATGTTGACCCCGAAGAGTGTGACTTGAATTATGCCATCGGCGCGCCGGTTGAAAAGGACATTCATTATGTGCTTACCAATTCCCTTGGATTCGGCGGACACAATGCAACTTTACTTTTGAAGAAGTACGAAGCATAGAGGAGAAATTTGAATATGGAATTTGAACATCTCATTAAATTAATAGAAACTGTGTCAGCGTCAGGACTGACCAGCTTCCAGTATGAAGAAAAGGGCATGAAGATAAAGCTTGGAAAAGAGATACAAAGCGCAGTGCCGGTGGTAAATGTGGCAGGGGCCGATGTACAGAACATCCAGAGTACAGCTGTAGTCCAGACCCAGGAAGTGCAAAGCCCGGCAGCCCAAAAGGCGGATGAGGGCAGCGTAAAGACAGGAGGGAAATTAGTTTTGTCTCCTTTGGTCGGCACATTCTACGCAGCACCCGCCGAGGACGCCGAGCCATTTGTAGCGGTAGGCGATACAGTGAAAAAGGGCCAGACGCTTGCAATCGTGGAGGCCATGAAGCTGATGAACGAGATTGAGAGCGAATATGACGGCGTGATTGAGGAAGTTCTGGTAGAGAACGGCAAGCCGGTAGAGTACAACCAGCCGCTGTTCAGACTGAGATAAGAGAGGTATCTTTAGACATGAAGCATTTAGATATTAATGAAATCAAGAACATCATCCCTCACAGGCATCCGTTTCTGCTGCTTGATTATATCGAGGATTACGAGCCGGGACAGTATGCGGTTGGTTATAAATGTGTTTCTTACAGAGAAGAATTCTTTGCAGGTCATTTCCCGAAGGAGCCGGTGATGCCGGGAGTGCTTACAGTGGAAGCACTGGCGCAGGCCGGTGCGGTAGCTATATTAAGCCAGGAAGAGAACAAGGGGAAGACTGCGTATTTCGGCGGAATCAACAAGTGTAAGTTTAAAGGAAAGATTGTTCCGGGCGATAAGGTGCGCCTTGAGACAAAGATCATCCGGCAAAAAGGCCCGCTTGGTATCGGAGAGGCGGTTGCCAGCGTAGACGGAAAAGTCGTTGTCAGTGCAGAGCTTACATTTATGATTGGATAGGTGACAGAGATGATAAAAAAGATATTAATCGCCAATCGGGGAGAGATTGCGGTACGCATTATCCGCGCCTGCCGGGAGATGGGAATCGAGACAGTCGCCGTATACTCGGAGGCTGACAGAGAGGCGCTTCACACAAAGCTTGCGGACGAGGCAGTCTGTATCGGGCCTGCGCCCTCATCGGAGAGCTATTTGAGTATGGACCGTATCATCAGCGCTACAATAATTACAGGAGCAGATGCAATCCATCCGGGCTTTGGGTTTTTGTCGGAAAACAGTAAATTTGCAGAGCTGTGCGAGCAGTGCAACATTACCTTTATCGGGCCGGATTCTGATGTAATCGCCCGCCTCGGCAACAAGCAGGAGGCGAGAAATACGATGGTGGCGGCAGGGGTTCCGGTTATTCCGGGAACTACAGAGCCGATTTATGATGCACAGTCGGGAAAAGAAGCTGCCGATAAAATAGGCTATCCGGTTATCGTAAAAGCGGCGCTTGGCGGCGGCGGCAAGGGCATGCGTGTGGCGAATACGCCGGAAGAGTTCGAATCAAGCTTTATGACCGCCCAGAAGGAGACGCAGATGGCGTTCGGGGATAATACGATGTACATTGAACATTTTGTGCAGCGCCCGAGGCATATTGAGTTTCAGATTCTCGCGGATTCTTTCGGAAATGTAATTCATCTCGGGGAGCGTGACTGTTCCGTACAGCGCAATCATCAGAAGATGATAGAGGAATCCCCGTCTGCAGCTCTTGATGACGAGCTTCGCAGGAGAATGGGCGAAGCGGCGGTAAAGGCGGCAAAGGCAGCCGGATATGTCAATGCGGGAACGATTGAGTTCCTTCTTGAGAAAAACAATAACTTCTATTTTATGGAGATGAACACAAGAATTCAGGTAGAGCATCCGGTGACTGAGTGGGTGACGGGAATTGATTTAGTGAAAGAGCAGATCCGGATTGCATCCGGTAAAAAGCTTTCCTACAGTCAAGAGGATGTGCATCTTTCCGGACATTCCATAGAGTGCCGGATTAATGCAGAGAATCCTGCCAAGGGATTCCGGCCTTCGCCCGGAACAGTAAAGGATATGTACCTTCCGGGCGGCAAGGGAATAAGGATTGATTCCGCCATCTACAGCGGGTATACGATTCCGCCTTACTATGACTCCATGGTGGCAAAGCTTATTGTGTGGGCGAAGAACCGGAAGGAAGCGATCGCGAAGATGCGCAGTGCTCTGGGTGAGATTATCATCGAAGGCATTGAGACGAATGTGGATTACCAGTATGAGATTTTGAATCACCCGGATTATATCGCCGGGGATATAGATATTGAATTTATCGAGAAATTCAGAACAGCCATAAAATAACTTGTTGTAATCAGAAAAGGTGAAAATGTATGAAGCTGGATAATATGTTCAAGAAGACAAAATATTCTACACTGAGACGAAGTGAATACAGGACGGAGACTGTTCGCCCGGAGGTTCCCGAGGGTCTTCTTCGAAAATGCAACAAATGCGGGGCGGCCATTATTGCAGAGGATGTAAAAAAGGATGCCTATATCTGCCCGAAATGCGGCGGGTATTTCCGTATGCACGCATACCGCAGAATAGAGTTTGTGGCGGACGAGGGAACCTTTGAAGAATGGGACAGAGGGCTTGAGACAAAGAATCCTCTTGAGTATAAAGGGTATATTGAGAAACTTGAGGGACTTAAGGAGAAGACCGGGCTTGACGAGGCAGTCATTACCGGAAAGGTAAAGATTGACGGTACGGAAACGGTAATCGGCGTCTGTGACGGCAGATTTCTCATGGCGAGTATGGGAGAAGTGGTCGGAGAAAAAGTAGCGAGGGCTGTGGAGCGTGCGACAAAAGAGCGTTTGCCCGTGATTCTCTTTGCCTGTTCCGGTGGAGCGCGGATGCAGGAAGGTATTACATCTCTTATGCAGATGGCAAAAACGTCGGCGGCTTTAAAGCGCCACAGCGATGCGGGGCTTCTCTACATCAGTGTTCTTACAGATCCGACAACAGGCGGAGTGACAGCAAGTTTTGCAATGCTCGGTGATATCATCCTTGCGGAGCCAAAGGCATTGATAGGGTTTGCAGGCCCAAGGGTAATAGAGCAGACCATTGGCCAGAAGCTCCCGAAAGGCTTTCAGCGGTCAGAATTCCTGTTAGACCACGGCTTTCTCGACGGGATTGTAGAAAGAAGTGAGCTTAAGGCAACTTTGGCTAATATATTGAAGCTCCATAAAGATAGCGGCTGTGACACAGAGAGAATGCAGACGTTATCGAGAAATGACGTCGAGCATGGAGCCGCGGATGAGGAAGTGCCGTCGGCAGAAAATCTCTCCGCATGGGATCGGGTAATGCTTTCACGTATGCAGGATCGTCCGGTAGGAAGTGATTATATCGAAAGATTATTTACAGATTTTATAGAATTTCACGGGGACCGGTTCTTTAAAGACGATCATGCAGTAATCGGCGGTGTGGCAAGATTTGCCGGTGTGCCGGTTACAGTCATTGCCCAGGCGAAGGGAACAAACACGAAGGAAAATATCGAGAGGAATTTCGGTATGCCCTCCCCGGAAGGTTACCGCAAGGCGCTGCGGCTGATGAAACAGGCGGAAAAATTCCATCGTCCAATCATCTGTTTCGTGGATACTCCCGGTGCATTCTGCGGCTTAGAGGCAGAGGAGCGGGGCCAGGGGGAAGCTATAGCCAAGAGCATCTACGAGATGTCCGCGCTTAAAGTGCCGGTGCTCTCCGTTATTATCGGAGAAGGCGGCAGCGGCGGCGCACTTGCCATGGCGACGGCGGACGAAGTGTGGATGTTAGAAAATTCTGTATACTCTATCCTTTCTCCGGAAGGCTTTGCAAGCATTCTCTGGAAGGATAGCAGCAAAGCGAAAGAGGCGGCAGAGGTGATGAGGCTGACGGCAAAGGATCTCTGTAAGCTGGGAATCGTGGAGAAGGTATTTGAGGAGCCGCAGGATTTTTCGGCGGAGAATTTCGAACAGGTTATCCGTCCGCTGAGAGAAGAAATTGCAAGATTTCTGTCAGAATATGGAAGGATGAGCGAACAGGAACTTACTGAATACCGTTATATGCGTTTCCGTAATATGTAACTGTAGGCATAGAGCAGGAGAAAAATAGAATGAAACCACTGAAAATGGGAAATATAGAAGCAAAAGTGCCGGTTATTCAAGGCGGTATGGGAATCGGAATCAGTCTGGGAGGCCTTGCCGGGGCAGTTGCTTTGGAGGGCGGCATAGGGATTATCTCTGCCGCCCAGATTGGTTATAGAGAGCCCGATTTTGACACAGATACGAAGGCAGCGAACTTAAGGGCGATAAAAAAAGAATATGAGAAAGCAAGAGCTATCGCGCCGGAAGGTGTCATTGGATTCAATCTGATGGTTGCTATGCGCCATTATGAAGATTATGTTCGTTCGGCAGTGGAGGCCGGCGCGGACCTTATCGTGTCCGGCGCGGGTCTTCCCACTGACCTTCCGGGTATCGTCGAGGACGCGCCGGTGAAGCTTGCTCCCATTGTCTCCACGGAGAAATCTGCAAAGGTCATTCTGAAATACTGGGATAAAAAGTATAATCGGATTCCGGATCTTCTTGTCATAGAAGGGCCTCACGCGGGAGGGCATCTTGGCTTTGCCAGGGAAAAGCTTACAGAATTTGACGATTTTCCTGTATATATAGAGGAAATAAAACGGATTCTTGCGGTGGTGAAAGGGTACGAAGAACAGTACGGAAAGAAGATTCCCACAGCTCTTGGCGGAGGCATTGACACTCCGGAAAGGGTAAGGGAAGCGATGGAGCTGGGAGTGGACGCAGTCCAGGTGGCGACAAGGTTCGTAACTACTAAGGAGTGCGATGCAGATATTCGTTATAAAAATGCTTACATAGAAGCAAAAAAAGAGGACATCATCATTGTGAAAAGTCCGGTAGGGATGCCGGGACGGGCCATTAACAACGAGATGATAAAGCGGGTGGCGGCAGGGGAGAAGATTCCCCATAGTCCATGTCACCGGTGCCTGCACAGATGCAATCCCGCGCAGATTCCCTATTGTATTACGGATGCATTGATTCACGCTGCAAAAGGCGAGATTGAGGACGCTTTGCTGTTCTGCGGCGCGAATGCGTACAAAGCGGAACGGATAGAGACTGTGAAGGAAGTTATCGACGATTTAAAAAAATTACTGTAAAAAGTAAGAATTCATGTGCATTTGTCGAAAAAAAGGGTATAATATCTTTGGGGCATAAGTAAGATGAAAGGATAGCGGTATGGATAACGCATATAAGAAGATTAATTTTATTCTGGTAAATCTGATTAATGAAATCTGGGACTTAGAAGGAAAAGCAATTATTACAGAGGATTTCAAGGATATTACGAATAAGGATATGCATGTCATCGAGGCAATTGGGACCGGTGAAGGGCACAATATGTCCTTTATCGCAAAGCGGCTGGGTATTACTGTCGGGTCATTGACTACTGCCATGAACAGCCTTGTGCGGAAAAAATATGTGCAGCGCTATCGGAGTGAGGAAGACAGAAGAGTTGTCTATGTCAAGCTGACGGACAAGGGAGTAAAGGCGTACAACCATCACGCAGATTATCACCATAAGATGACGATGGCAATTCGTGAAAAACTTAATGAAGAAGAGCTTCCTGTTCTTTTCAAGACACTCGATGCCCTGACGATGTTTTTCAAAGAATACAGCGAGCAAGGTTAAGATTCTGACGCGGCAGGTAGGAGGCGAAGGGTATGTATGAGCAGGAAGTAAAGCGTTTGCAGGAGATGATTGACGACAGTGAGAGAATCGTATTTTTCGGAGGCGCCGGGGTGTCTACGGAGAGTAATATTCCGGACTTTCGGAGTGCGGATGGACTCTATCAGCAGAAACATAAGTATTCTCCGGAGCAGATTGTAAGTCATACGTTTTTTGTACATAGGACGGAGAGCTTCTATGAGTTTTATAAGGAAAAGATGATGTTTCTCGATGCAAAACCCAATGCGGCGCATAAGAAGCTTGCCGAGCTTGAGGAGGCGGGAAAGCTTACCGCCGTGATTACCCAGAATATTGACGGGCTTCATCAGGCGGCGGGGAGTAAGAACGTGCTGGAACTTCATGGAAGTATTCACCGCAATTACTGCCAAAGCTGCAGGAAATTCTACGACGCCGCTTATGTGAAGGGAAGCGAAGGAATCCCGAAGTGCTCCTGCGGCGGGACGATTAAGCCAGACGTGGTGCTCTATGAGGAAGGGCTTGACTCTGATGTGATCAACAGAAGTATAAAGGCAATCAGCGAGGCGGATATGCTGATTATCGGCGGAACTTCACTGGTGGTATACCCGGCTGCCGGATTTATCGATTATTTCCGGGGAAAGCATCTGGCGGTGATTAATAAGAGCACGACCGCGAGGGAAGTCGGGGCAAAGCTTACCATTGCGGCGCCAATCGGTGAGATTATGGAAAAGATAGAGGTTAAGAGGGGTTAGTGATGAATGTAATGCCGGTTTCGGAAGTGATCGATAAGGTTGCTGCAATATGCAAAGCGAATGGGGTAAAAAGACTGGAGCTTTTTGGCTCTTTTGCTACAGGAACGGCGGCACCTACCAGCGATATCGACTTTGTCGTTTATGGATGTGAAGATATACTGCGTTTGGAAGAGGCTCTGTTAGAGATAGAAACACTGCGGAAAATTGATATATTTGATTATGACAGTATTCATAATGAATTTTTGCTGGAGGATATAAAAAAATATGGAAAGCAGATATATTAACCGGTACAATACATTTTGCAGAAGTCTTAAGAATCTTGGGAAAAGTCTTAAGGCTGATCCGAAAGCAGACTTTGTGCTGGAAGGATGCAGATGCTTAAGACGAGAAATCACCTGGCGCATGATTATGACGGAACTTTTGCAGCAGAAAAGTTTCAGGATATTATAAAGGTGTATTATCCATTATTTGTAAAACTAAAGGATGATATTGGGAAATACTATAAGTAATGGGGCTGCACAGACAGCCCCAAAAGCAAGGAAGTTTCTAAGGTTCCGCGGAAAAAACCTCAAGGCTTCTCTTAAGTATTCCGTTCATATATGCGATTGCAGTTCCGTAATTCGTCATGGGAACGCCTGCATCTTCGGCGCATTTCATTCGGTATTTCATTTCCCGTTCATTTAACGTGCATCCGCCGCAGTGGATGATAAGGCGGTATTTATCTAACTCCAGCGGAAATTCTGTTCCGCTGGTAAACTCAAAGTTCAAATCTTTTCCCGTAAAGTTTTTAAGCCAGGCAGGCAGCTTAACTGTGCCGATATCATCGCATTGGCGGTGATGGGTACAGCCCTCGGATATAAGGATGGTGTCGCCGTCCGTAAGGCTGTCAATAAATTCTGCGCCTTTCACCAGCATATTAAGATTTCCCTTATATCTTGCAAATAATATGGAAAATGAGGTCAGCAAAACATTGTCCGGAACAATCTTTGCCACTGTCGGAAAAGCCTGGCTGTCTGTGATAACAAGAGCCGGAGGGTTCCCGAGCTTTTTCAGCGTGTCTTCAAGTTCTGTCTCGCGCACCGTGACAGAAACCGCGCCTGCCTCCAAAAGATCCCGGATGGTCTGCTGCTGCGGAAGGATAAGCCTGCCTTTCGGTGCGGCTTTGTCGATTGGTACGACAAGTACAACAAAATCCATAGGAGAAACCAGGTCACGGACGATATGCCGTTTTGATTCGTCCGAGGGAACCAGGCGGGCGATGCGCTCTTTAAGCTCATGAATCTGAGATTTGTCAAAAGCGCTGACCCACAGGAAATCTTCACTGTTTTCAGTATTCGTTTTTCCATGTAAGGAATCTGCATGGTCGGGAAAAAGGTCAGACTTGTTAAGTACAACCAGATAAGGTATCTTTTTCTCCTTGATCCGATTCAGAATCTTTGCATCCTCTGTTGTCATCCCGGCAGAGCCGTCCACAACAAGAAGGGCAATGTCCGTCTTATTGAGCATCTGGTAAGCTTTCTGCACCCGCAGCTTACCAAGATCCCCTTCATCATCAAGCCCCGGAGTGTCAATCATCACGACAGGTCCCAGCGGAAGAAGTTCCATCGCCTTGAGAACCGGGTCGGTGGTCGTTCCCTTCCGGTCAGACACGATTGCCAGAGATTGTCCTGTCAGCGCGTTGATGAGGCTGGATTTCCCGGCATTTCGCCTCCCGAAAATCCCAATATGAACCCGTTCAGAAGATGGTATACTATTCAAACTCATATTAAAAACTCCTTATCATTCACAAAACACTTAAAAGCGGAAATCCCGTCTGTTATTTTCACGGATAAGTTTCAGATTTTCCAGTACAGTCTGTCTTGCCTTTTCGTTTGGAACATTCAGCACTTCTTTGTCAATCAGTTTGTCTCCCAGCGCTTTTGTTGCCGGAGACGCATAATCCATCAGGTATTCTTCCAGGGTCATCAGCGCGTTTGGATGGCAGCAGTTCTGAATCTGCCCTTTTTTGCACAGTGACATAAAGCGGTCGCCTGTTCGGCCTTCCCGGTAACATGCCGTACAGAAACTTGGGATATAATCCATCTCCATCAGCCAGTGTACAACTTCATCGAGGGTGCGCCCGTCGATAACGTCGAACTGCTCAGACTTTTCGTCCTCCGGCTCCGGCTCGCAGTAGCCGCCCACGCTGGTCTTAGAGCCTCCGCTGATCTGGGAGATGCCAAGGTGCAGCACCCGCTCCCTTGTCTTCTGGCTCTCTCTTGTAGAGATGATCATGCCGGTGTAAGGAACGGCGATTCGGATACAGGCAACGATTTTCGCAAAGGTGTCGTCGTCAATCCCGTTTGTAAATGAGCTTGCGTCGATGTCGTCCGCGTTTCTGAGCCTCGGGACGCTGATGGTGTGGGGGCCTACGCCGAAAGCAGCTTCTAAATGCTCCGCGTGCATAAGCAGCCCGGCAAATTCATAGCGGTACTTGTCAAGGCCGAAGAGAACGCCGATTCCCACGTCGTCAATGCCGCCCTCCATGGCGCGGTCCATGGCCTCGGTGTGATAGTCGTAATCATGTTTCGGCCCTGTGGGGTGGAGCGTCAGGTAGCTCTCCTTGTGGTAGGTCTCCTGGAACAGGATATAAGTGCCGATTTCCGCCTCCTTAAGCAGTCGGTAGTTGTCTGCGGTGGTGGCGGCGATATTGATGTTGACACGGCGGATGGCGCCGTTTTTATGCTTAATGTCATATACCGTTTTAATGCTGTCAAGATAATATTCCATGGTATTATGCACCGGGTCTTCCCCCGCCTCTAAAGCCAGCCGCTTATGCCCCATGTCCTGCAAAGCAATAACCTCCCGGCGTATGTCCTCCTGGGATAGCTGCTTTCGCGGGATATGCTTATTTGTTGCGTGGTACGGGCAGTAAGTGCAGCCGTTGATGCAGTAGTTGGAAAGGTATAACGGCGCAAAGAGAACAATGCGGTTTCCGTAGAAATCTTTTTTTATCTGCTCCGCCAGCCGGAAGATTTTTTCGTTTAATTCCGGGCTGTCGCAGGCCAGCAGTACAGATGCCTCCCGATGGGTCAGCCCTTTGCGGTTTTCAGCCTTTTTTATGATGGATTCCACAAGCGTTAAATTATCTTTGTTCTCGTCTGCGTAGGCCAGGGTATCAAGAATCTCCTCATGGTTGATAAAATCGTCGGCATGTTTTGAATTTACGTCGTACATGGTGTACCTCCTTATAAAATAATACGTATATTTATCTGTTGAAATATGTTTTGCCCCTGTTTCGTCCTTAAAAAAGGAAGAGTTAGAGGTTCAGGGAATCCCCTCTGGCGGTTACTGTGCGGTAACCGATGGCATTTATTCTCTTTTCCAGGCAGTCACGGCACTGTGCCGACTCTTCTCCGGTACAGATTTTGTTGTCGTAGAGAAGATAATCTCCCCGAACGCTTTTTGGGGAAAGGTTTGGCATTACGACATTAGCGCCTGCAAGGATTCCCAGCTCCCGCCCCTCCGGGTGGATGGTTCCTAAGGCTGTCGTGGCGGGAAGGAGAACTTTTGGCAGCATCAGGCGGATGCATCCCAGCAAAAACAAGGTCAGCTCAAGCGTTCCGGCAGGTTCATTTTTAAAGGGTGTATCCCGGTGGGGGATAAACGGGCCGATTCCTACCATCTGCGGGTTCAGCTCTTTTAAGAAAATCATGTCTTCGGCGAGAAGTTCCGGCGTCTGGTAAGGCGTGCCTATCATGAATCCGGTTCCCACCTGATACCCGATATCTTTCAGGTTCCAGAGGCACTGCCTGCGTTTTTTTGCACTTAGTGACGGGGGGTGGAGCATGGAATAGTGGCTGTCATTGCGGGTTTCATGGCGCAGAAGATATCGGTCGGCTCCCGCGTCAAAAAATGTCCTGTAGCTTGCCTTGCTCCACTCGCCTGCAGAAAGTGTGATGGCGCAGTCCGGGAAGTCCTTGCGAATCCTTCGGACAAGATTTGCAAGCCTTGCCTCGGTGAACGCGGCGTCTTCGCCGCTCTGGAGGACGAAGGTACGGAATCCAAGGCCGTATCCTTCGTGACAACAGGAAAGGATAGTGTCCTCGTCAAGACGGTAACGGCGGGCAGCCCGGTTGCTCCTGCGGATGCCGCAGTAGAGGCAGTCGTTCTTGCAATAGTTGGAGAACTCGATAAGCCCCCGCAGGAAGATGTCCTTGCCGTAGCAGCGTTCCTGTTCTTCTCTCGCCAGCGAAAACAGGTATTCCGAAAGCTTTGGCGACCGGTTTTTAATGAGGACGGCCCACTCTTTGGCGGAGAGAGCACGCTCTTTCTTTAGTTTGTCAATTAGTGTGATATATCTGTCCATAAGTCTCCTGTAGCCTGGCTGTATATATTGCGCGCGGCTTAACGGGCATAAAAAATCCTGACGTTTCAGGCGTCAGGTTCTAAACCGGAAATGCACATATAAGGGATAGGATTATCTGCTATATGTGTTTCCCGGCAAATATAAAATCTCGAATCTGTCCGCCTTTTCACGCAGGATTGACCCCTTTGTGATTAGTACGTTTAAAAGGAGTATAGCATATGGGGGGAGAAGATACAAGGAAAAAGCTTTAACGGCTCATTAATAAAAATCTGTTTGAGGTAACTATTTGAAAATCAGCATTGTAATTTGCGTAATCAGCATCGTTGGTAATTAATATTGCATTGTGCTGCCGGGCAATTTCAACAAGAAGTGAATCATTAAAATCATATGAGAATCCATACAGAAAAATGTTTTGGGGATTCATTTGGCTAAAACCATCATCAATGAACGTATTGCATTTTGATACAACTTAAATTGAATTCTAATACATCTATTTATAAATTCCGATACTTGAATTGAAGAAATCAGTAGATGCGATTTTTCCTTAATAAGATTATTAAATAGTGATTCGTATTTGTTGCTTGTTGATTCAAAATCTAAAGGATAAAATAAATCCAGTAAGATGTTAGTATCTAATAAAACTTTATCTGTCGGTTTGGGTCTAAAAGAATCTATAGGTATTTTATTATTTTTCATTGATTATTAATTACGTCCTCCACTGCTTTAGTAAAAGCATTCTTATTAAAATAATATTGTTTCGCGTTTGCTATAACCATTTGGAATTTGGAATTTGTTCCATCCGGTGGATTTTTGATTTCCAATTGTGTATTTAATTGGGAGCTGTTAAACGTTTCATATAATTTCCCAATAGATACATTTAAAAAAGGTGTTATTAGACTTTCGATGTCCTGGAAATCTAATATTACTTTATTTCCGGAATTCAAATTTTGTATTATTTGCGTGTAAATTATTGAGCCTTGCTCCCGGGTAAGTGCAGAGGGACTCCCAATTAAGGACGCAATATTTAGAGTTACTGTATTCATTTCCCATACCTCCTAAAAAATTATTATATCATTATTGCTTTGATTTAAAAAATACAATTGAGTATCTTTCAAATTTATGGTGATTGTTACAATAGTGCCTGGAAACGGCAAATCTAATGTATCGAAACTTTCTTTGCCTGATCGCAATTCATATATTTCCTTATCAGAGATAAGTAAAAAACATCCGCTGTTATGTCTAATAAAATCTAATAGTGTGCTTAAGCCAAGACCTCCGGGCGCCTCTAATGCTTTGGTGGAGTTTCCGGGAACAATTGCCCATTTTAAAGTATTGTCAGGAAAATCCATGGCAGTTACCCCTAAATACGAAGTTACATTTTCATTGATTGTTCTTCCGATGTCTACAATGGAAAAGCATAAATCCATATTTTTAGGGAAGAATTGTCCGCATACATATACGTGAGAGCTGTTTGCATGGTCGATTACATTGTTAAACATTTCCAGTAAATTGTCTATAATGTTGTTTTTGTATGCAGAATTCATTGCAGGCAGTTTTTTGTGGGAAAAAACATTTAATAAAAGATAACGTTCAAAATCGGCTAAATGCTCCGTAGTAGATTCAAAAATATCGTAACTCATTGTACTGTGATATATATCATCTATGCTATCCCAAGTAAAATATCGGTTAAAACCATTTTTTTGCATCACTGTTTTTATTTTAGGGTGTAGGTTTCTTAAGGCAATTTTATGATTTCTTTTTGCCATTGTATATTCCACGCAACAGCCAAGCACAGCCAGCAGATTAGCAGATAAAAAAGTTATATTTGAAAGATCTAATTATATCAAATCCATAGAGACAAATCAATCAGCAGGCCAAAAAAGATATTGACAATTCAGTATCTTGTGATACAATATAGCTAAGAACATTGCAATGCAAGGTAGAGAAAAAGGCGGTGATGGGTATGGATAAAAGCCAAATGATGAAGGGTATCTTAGAGGGCTGCATCCTGAAGATTATAGATAAGTCAGAGACTTACGGATATGAGATTGTGGAACAGCTCCAAAGGTACGGATTTGCAGATGTGAAGGAGGGAACCCTCTACCCGCTCCTTCTCAGGCTGGAAAAGAAAGGGCTTATCGCAGCTACATTTAAGCCCAGCCCATTAGGCCCCAAGAGGAAGTATTACAATCTGACGGAGCCGGGGAAGGAGTATGTTGCGGGATTTTATGAGGTATGGAACGAAGTGAAGCAGACAGTGGAAGAGATATTCAGCGAGGAGGCAGAAAGATGAGTTTATTTTATAATAATTACCAGCGGCTGGTTCAGGAAAATAATGATGCAATTGCAAAGATTTCCGGGGAGAGCTGGAGTACACTGTGTAAGATGTTTGAGTATATGCGGTTCTATAATATATCGCTTTTTGAGCTGGAAGTGTTAAAAAAGGATCTGCTCGGCGCGGCGCGGGAAGCAGATATGGAAGGAATTGACTTCAGGGATAAGCTGGGCATGCCGGAAAAAGAATTCTGCGATAGCCTGGTCAGAGATGGGATCGAGCATATCTGGCAGGAGCGCATAGTTTTAGCGGTGAGAAATGTGGTGCTGATAATTTTTGCATATTACACTTTTTTATGGCTCCTGGATGGCATACCTATGGATTATGGAATACGAACCGAAGCATTATTTTTTGGAACGGTGGGCGCCTTCTTGAATTACATTACAAACCATGGAATTCGGGGATTTGGAGCGTACCGTCTGTCGGACAAGGGAAAGCGGAGGGCATCGATAGGGGTTTTTATAGTCTGGGGGATAGCAATTACGGCTGTTATAATGAAAGAGGGATTTATTATAAGGGGGAATGGAGCAGCCATTTTTTTGATTTTATTCGTACTTTCTGCCGCAGCATTTTTCGGGAATAACATTTACTGGAATAAGTGTTCTGAAAAGTATAATTGGAAATAAAAACAATATTTTTGGCAAGGAGGAATGGCAGATGAGTTTATTTTTCAATAATTACAAAAAATTGGTTCGGGAGAATAAATATGGGTTGGCAGAGATTTCAGGTAAGAATTTCAAAGTGTTAGACAGTATGTTTAAATACTTGCGGACTTTCGAAGTGTCTTTGTTTGAGCTGGAAGTGATAAAAAAGGATTTGATTGGTCTGGCAAAAGAGGCGGAAGCAGAGGGTGTCTTTTTACTGGACAAGCTTGGAACGACGGAGAAAGAGTTTTGTGACAGTCTCGCAAAGGATGGCTTAAAGCCTGGTTATATGGAGCAGATAGTTCCGCTTGTCAAAGCAGTTATTATAATGTTTTTTATAGGCTATACCATTCTCTGGTCGTTTGAAGGAAAGCCAGAAACCTATGGTTTTCCAGGTTCTTTGATTATTATAGGGGTAGTGGCCTGGATATATGATTTTCTGATAATCCGGAATCTGGAAAGAAAAAGAGCGGCGTATTCTTTTTCGACCGGGGATAAGTATAAGAGGAAGCTGTATCGTTTTCTGGTATTTTTAGCCTTATTGATACTATTTATATGGGAGCTTCCGGAGGGTATGAGTTTTACGATACACGGAAACGGAAGAGTGATATTTTTTATCCTTCTGATTCTTTCGGTAATCTCCTTTCTTGGGAACAATTATTACTGGGACAAGCTTTCTGAAAAGTACAACTGGAAATAAGGAGAATTATGGGAATCTTACAAATAGCTTTTTTCATCGTGCTGCTGACGGCATCGTATCAGGACATAAAGAAAATGGAGATAAAGGACGGCTGTCATGCAGCCATCGTGCTGTTGGCTGCAGCAGCAATGCTTTTAGACAGGAATACAGGAATTGCATCAAGGCTTTTGGGCGCGCTGTGTGTCAGTGCGCCTATGCTTGCGTTGACGCTTGTGATTCCCGGTGCTTTTGGAGGCGGGGACATCAAGCTGATGGCTGCAGCAGGATTGTTTTTGGGATGGAGGAACGCGGTCATCTCATCGGTATTCGCGGTATTCGCGGCCGGTGTGTATGTGCTGTACCTTCTTTCAATCAAGAAAGCAGACAGAAATCAGCGCTTTGCCTTTGGGCCTTTTTTATGCGCAGGAATGGCAGTGTCATTATTGTGGGGAGACGTGATTTGGAAGATTTGGCAGAATTTATAAAATTCATGTTGCCGTCTATTTTCCTCTCATGATATACTTAAATATCTGGAAGGAGAAAGTTATGACAAAACAGGAACGGGTCAGCAGTCTGATCAAATATCTGAAAAAGGAGAATGATGGTTATGCTTCGATTATGGAGCCGGTGAATTATCATGAGAAACGAAATTTGCTTCGGAGTCTCATGAATGTACGCTGGCCGGGAGAGGCGTCGTCGGAGTACTATGAGCTTCAGGACGCGCTCTTAAAAGAGGAGCTTAAGAAAAAAGGCATCGTGCGGCTCAGAGAGATTCCTGTGGTGGTTGACGAGTACCCTTGCAGCGGCATTAAGAATGCAGAGAGAATATCCATCTGGCAGGGAGATATCACAAGGCTTGCGGTTGACGCGATTGTGAATGCCGCTAACAGTCAGATGCTGGGATGTTTTGTTCCTTGTCATGGATGTATTGACAATGCGATTCATTCTGCGGCAGGTATCCAGCTTCGCAATGAGTGTGCAAAGCTTATGGAGGAGCAGGGACATGAGGAACCGGCAGGAAAGGCAAAGATAACCCAGGGGTATAACCTTCCGGCAAAGCATGTAATACATACGGTAGGCCCTGTTGTGGGTGTCGATGTTACGGAGCAGCAAAAAGAGCAATTGAGATCTTGTTACCTGAGCAGCATGATATTGGCTGAACGGGAAAGACTTCGGTCAGTGGCCTTTTGCTGTATATCCACGGGGGAATTTCATTTTCCAAACAAGCTTGCGGCGCAGATTGCAGTTGGAACGGTGGACCGCTATCTGTCCACATCCAGGCTGGAGCGGGTAGTGTTCAATGTATTTAAAGATGAGGATCTGTATTTATACAGAAAATTGATGCAGTAAGGAAACAGGTATGCCAGTATTAGTTTGTAAACGAGAGGAGATATGCACATGAGAAGTAAGTTGAAGAAATGTTTATGCGTACTGACGGCCGCAGCAGTGATGCTTGGGGGTATACAACTGCCGGCAGTTGTTAAGGCGCAGGAAAGCAAGCAGGCAGAGGGGAGAGCGGCAGTTACCGTATCTGGCCGTGACGAATTTCTGAAGGCTTTGCGGGAAAAGAAAAGCCCGATCACTGTGAATGGGCTTATTACTATTCAGGATGATGCCGAAGCAAGCGGCAGGATGCGTCCGGTAAAGATTCCGGGCGGAACTGTAATACAGGGCAATGGGGCGAATAGCTACTTAAATGCCAGAAGTCCTATCCAAATAGAGGGGGATAATGTAACCTTTAAAAATATTAAGCTGCACTTTGAATCTTCGAATGCGTTAGGAAGTGTACCGCACCGGGAGCTTTATCTGGCGGGTCATAGCCTGACACTGGATAATGTTGATACTTATCTGGAGGGCGGCGCGAATTTGGGAGGACTTGGAGGAAATGAGACAGAATTGCTTCCGACTGTCTACGCAGGAGGTTATCCGGGCTCAACTGTTGGAAGCAAGGCGTCTTTGACAGTGACTAATTCCAATGACAAAACGATATTTGACGCGATTTATATGGGGCATGGAACGGAAAACGGCAACCATACTTCTTATCAGGGAGAGGCTGTGTTGAACCTGGATGAGAAGGCGACGGTGCGCAAAGATGTTAATGCGAGTCATTGCAGTAATGCGTCAATTAATATGATTGGAAAACAATATTCATATGCAAGGACAAAGAAATTTGTCGGAAATGAAAATACAACATTGACACTCAATACAGTATCTATTGCAGAAGCAGCGATAGACGGAGTGGGAAATGTTGTACTTGACAATCAATCGTGCCTTTCACCTAATACGAAAGATTTACAGAATGTCACATTAAAGAACGGGGCATGTTTGGACTTGACGGGCGTGAAAGATGCGAATATTTCGGGTGATTTTACCGGGGAAACGGAAGAAGAGAATAGAGGATATCTTGTGCTTCAGACAGAAGGTTCGGTGAAAATTCAGGGAAATATTACGGGAACCACGCAATTTCAGACTGATAGCAGGTTATTTCCGGGAACGGTTGTATCGGGGCATTCGTATATTTATTCGGAGCCTTCAAAAGGACAAAAGGACAATTTTGTATTAGCACAGAAGAGTATGGACATAGGTTTTGAGCTTAAATATGCTGATGGTGTATGGACTGGGAATCAGGACTTAGAATTGAGGAAGATTGGACGTATAGAGATATTGGCGTCACCGTCGAAGGTAAAAGTAGACCAAATAAAGGCGGAGGAAGAGAGTCTCGACAAAAATGTTTATTTTGAAATTAAATGGTATGATAAAAACGGGAAAGTTATTGATAATGACGAGGCAATAGGTCAATATTGCCTTTATTATGAAACAGATTATATATTATGTGTTAAGACAGCGTATTGGGATAGTATTGAAGAACAACTGGGAGATGATTGGTTTCAGTGGATTGGGCTTTTTCCTTCAGAGGAGTATCCTGGAAGATTTTATTTGCAAAACCGTGGAGAAGAAGCAATAAAAACAGGAGAGTATACTTTTTTGTTTTTATCTGAAAGCACTGGGGGGGAACAATTAGAGACTATAGACGATGTAAAAAGATTAAAAAATACAGTAATGGCAGAGCAGAAAGTTACTATTACCGAAGGTGAAGATTCAGAGCCGGGTCATACTCACACCTATAAAGGAGAGGTAACAGAAGAAGCAACCTGCCAGAAAGAGGGGGTAAGAACTTATACATGTACTTTCCAGGGTTGCGGAGAAAGGTATCAAGGAAAAACAGCAGTATCAGATCACAATTACCAAGAGAAAGTAGCGCAGGAATCGACTTGTACAGAGACGGGGCTCATAGAGTTTGTATGCAGCGGTTGTCAGACTAAGTATACAAAAGAGAAGCCGGCATTGGGGCATGACGAGGTTATCGACCAGGCAGTAGAGCCTACAGAGACGGAAGATGGAAAGACGGAAGGAAGCCATTGCGGCGTATGTAATAAGGTATTAAAACCGCAGGAGGTAATCCCGGCGACCGGACATAAGCATTCATATCAGGAAGAGGAGACGAAAAAGGCAACTTGTGTAGAAGAAGGTATTAAAACATATACCTGTAGCTGCGGAGATAAAAAGACAGAAAAAATTCCGTTAGCCGACCATCAGTACACAGAAAAATGTACTCCTGCAACTGTTAACAGCAACGGGAAAATACAGCAGATATGCAGTGTTTGCTCAGATGTCAAGTCATCGTCTGTAATTTACAGCCCGCGCATCGCATGGGGAAAGACAGACTATTCTTATGACGGAAAAGTAAAGACGCCTTCTGTGACGGTGCAGGACACGAAAGGAAACGCTCTTAAGGCAGGCACAGATTATCAGATTGTACACGCAAAAGGGCGGAAGAATCCGGGCGTCTATACAACGACAGTTGTGTTCCGCGGACATTACAGCGGCAAGGCGGCGGAAAGCTTTAAGATCAGACCGAAGAAAACAAGTCTTAAGAAAGTCTCGGCTAAATCTAAAGGTATGCAGGTATCGTGGAAAAAGCAGACGGTGCAGATTGACGGATATCAGCTTCAATACAGCACGAGTGGAAGCTTTAAAGGTAAGACAACAAAGCTTACCACAGCTAAAAAGAGTGCTGTTTCAAAGAAGATATCGAAATTAAAAGGAAAGAAAAAATATTACGTTAGAATCCGGACATACAAGACCGTGAAAGTGAACGGGAAAAAAGTGAAACTGTATTCTAACTGGTCAGCAAAGAAATCTGTAAAGACCAAAAAGTAGAAGAAAGAATTAACAGGCCATAATCCATTATTTTAGTAGTATTTTGGATTATGGCCTTTAATAATGGATATATGAAAGGGATTATGGTATGATTTATAAAATAGACAGGTAATGATAATGTTTAAATGGGAAATTTTCGAAGGAGATTAAGATGAAATCGGTTTTGCTTATCGGACAATCAAATATGGCAGGGCGCGGCTTTTTATATGAAGTCAAGCCAATCTGCAATGAAAATATTTTTATGTTAAGAAATGGAAGGTGGCAGATGATGGCAGAGCCGATTCATTTTGACAGAGCGGTCTCCGGCGTTGGGCCGGCGGCGTCATTTGCACAGGCATGGTGCAATGCAAACAAGAACGAGAAAATTGGATTGATACCTTGTGCTGAAGGCGGCAGTTCCATTGATGAATGGAATGTGGAAGGGGCTTTATACCGCCATGCAATTAGCGAGGCAAGATTCGCGATGGAAAATAGTGAATTGGAGGCAATCTTGTGGCATCAAGGAGAAAGTGACAGCCATAGCGGGCAATATAAGGACTATTATCAAAAACTCGATGAAATAGTAAGTTCATTCAGAAAAGAATTAGGAGTTAAGGAAGTTCCTTTTATACTCGGAGGTCTGGGTGATTATTTGGGAAAATCCGCGTTTGGGATGAGCTGCGTAGAATATGAATTGGTCAATCGGGAGTTACTTAGATATGCGGAAAATAACGATAATTGCTACTTTGTAACCGGAGAAAAATTGTATTCAAACCCGGACGGCATACATATCAACGCAGAATCCCAGAGAAGGTTTGGCGTAAGGTATTTTGAGGCTTATCAGACAAAATCAAACGTGGACAGACCGCTGGATGATGAAACGGAAATCGTAAAAGAATATTGTGAAAAAGAACATACCGTTGCTGAAAAAAGATATATGGCATTAGAGCAATTTACTTTGGGGAAGTTGGCGTTAGAAGAAGTGATGGAACATTTGAAGTAGGCATGTAGCGGGTGAAAAGAATATATTGGAGGAATGTGCGGATATGATTGATCTACAGGACAAGGGCGTCTGCCCGGCGATTGAGGAGATCGGCGAATATGTCGGAAATCCTGTTTTCATGGATTTTTGTACGGAAATCAAGAACGTATATAATTGTAAGGAAAAAATAGAATACAGTTCATGCAGTTGGGAAAAGGGCTGGAACATCAAATTTAAAAAGGCCGGGAAAACATTGTGTACCGTATATCCAAGGGAATGTTATATTACAGTTCTGGTTGTTGTAGGTACAAAGGAAAAGCCGTATGTTGAGGAAATACTGCCGGAATGTACGATTGAAATGCAAAATATATATAATCAGACACAGGAAGGAAACGGACAAAGGTGGCTGATGATTGATATAGAGGACAAAGAAGACTTGTATAATGATCTGCTCCGCTTGATTCAGATTCGCCGAAAGGCGGTAAGCCTTTCTTCCCGATGAAGGAGCAGCACGTTATTTTTCATAGAATTAACTGATAAGGAGAGGCGTCTGATGAACGATACAATGGAATTTGCAAACAGAGAAGAATTTAGAGAATGGCTGCAGGAGAATTGTCTGTCCGGCGACGGTATTTGGATTTTATTTGGAAAGGCTGGCGGGCCAAAGACAATAAAAGCTGGAGAGGCGCTTGAGGAAGCGCTCTGCTTTGGGTGGATTGACGGACAGATGAAAAGTATTGACGATAAAACATACAAAAAGTATTTTTCTATGCGTAGGGATAAGAGCAAGTGGTCAGAGAAAAATAAGGCGTTGACGGAAAAACTCGAAGAACAGGGGTTAATGACGGATTTCGGCAGAAAGAAGATAGAGGAGGCAAAAAAGAACGGCCAGTGGGACGCGCCAAAGCCCGGGGCAGTTACAGAGGAGCAGATTGCAAGCCTTTCTGTGCTGCTGGAAAAGTATGAACCGGCCTGCACGAATTTTCACGCAATGTCCCTGTCAGTAAAGAAAACCTACACGCGGGCGTATTTTGACGCAAAAACAGATGCCGGCCGGGAAAAGAGAATCGCCTGGATGGTGGACAGGCTTAATAAGAATTTAAAGCCTATGTAGCAGGAGGTCTTGATATGGAAGAACGTATGAAAAAACAAAT
Source organism: Lachnospiraceae bacterium MD308 (assembly GCA_000403475.2). Taxonomy (GTDB): domain Bacteria; phylum Bacillota; class Clostridia; order Lachnospirales; family Lachnospiraceae; genus MD308. The sequence goes on along the minus strand of KE159795.1, from coordinate 1,573,221 downwards.
GGCATTTGCCCTGGAGATTGATAAGGTGAAAAATATATTCCGGCAGACTCATTTATCTTTGCGCGGAAGGAATGAAAATGACGCGGAGCATTCATGGCATATGGCAGTTATGGCGTATCTGCTAAAAGAATACGCAAATGAGGAAGTGGATATAGCGAAGGTAATGCTCATGTGCCTGATTCACGATATTGTCGAAATTGATGCAGGAGATACTTATGCGTATGACGAGGAGGGCCTGAAAACGCAGAAAGCCAGGGAAGACGCCGCCAAGGAACGGATATTTTCCATTCTTCCCGAGGAGCAAAAAGCAGAATTTACAGCGCTGTTTGATGAGTTCGAGGCGTATGAAACTGCCGAGTCAAGATTTGTGCACGCCATAGATAATCTGCAGCCGCTTATGTTAAACAACAGCAACAACGGCAGCGATTGGCGTGAGCATGAAGTTACCGCCGAACAGGTCTACACACGGCAGAGAAAGACAAAATTAGGGTCGGAAAAGTTGTTTGAAATAACAGACGCCATCATTCAGGATAATATCCGGAAGGGAAACCTGAAATGATAATATAAGAGTAAACGGTATGATTTCAAGTTGAGAGATATTAGGGAGAGAAAAATATGGCGATTTCAAATATAAAGGTTGTTTTTGAAAATGATATACAAACCGTGTGGAACACAGTCACTTCATTAGAAAACTGCCAATGGCGCAGTGATTTGAGCAAGGTTGAGGTGACGGGAGAGAAGCAGTTTGCCGAGTATACGAAAGAAGGATATGTGACAACTTTTACGACGACTGTTTTTGAGCCTCTTAAACGCTGGGAGTTTGATATGGAAAACAGCAATATGCGGGGGCACTGGACAGGTATTTTCACGCAGAAAGACGGGCGGACGGAAGTCGATTTTACAGAAGATGTAACTGCAAAGAAAGTGTTTATGAAACCTTTTGTAAAGGCTTATTTAAAAAAGCAGCAGGAATTGTATGTGTCTGACCTAAAAAGAGTTTTATTAGAAAAATAGCTGCAAAAGCTTACAACTATACGTAATAGAAAAGGAGAGATAGGAACGTGCTGCCGCAAAATAATAATTTTAAGATTACCCTTGCGCGCAGGGAGGATCTGCCGCAGATTTTACAGATATACGAGTATGCAAGAAAGTTTATGAGGGAATCGGGAAATGCCAGCCAGTGGAAGGACGGTTTCCCGCCGGAAGACATGCTTGCGGAAGATATAGATGCCGGACAGCTATATGCAGTGCGGGATAGTAAGCGGGGCACAGTACACGGAGTGTTCGCGTTTATGACCGGAGAGGAGCCGACATATGCATATATTGAGCGGGGAAAGTGGCTTTCTGACACGGAATACGGAACACTTCACCGCGTTGCCGGGGATGGGAAAGCACACGGCATTTTTGATGCGATTGCAAAGTTTTGTGAACAGAAAATCAGCCATCTTCGGATTGACACGCATGAAGACAATAAGGTGATGCAGCATTTGATCGAGAAAAACGGATTCCAAAGGTGCGGCATTATCTACGTGGAGGACGGCTCGCCGCGGATTGCGTATGAGAAGATAAAAGAGGGGGAGAACAGAAAGGTTAAGGCAAAGGAATTGTTGCCCTTTGCATATAAAGTCGTATGAATTCAATTGCTATATGTGAGGACGACAGCTTTACGCTGGAAAAATTAGAAGAGATGGCACATTGCTATGTCAGGAGCAAAGGCTTGCATGCCGCTATACGGACATTTGCATCGGGCGAGGAGCTGATGCAGGCGCCGGGGGAGTATGACGTGGTTTTGCTGGACTTGAAACTCCCGGGCATAGACGGTGTTGAGCTGGCGAAAAAGCTTGGCGGGAGGAGCCGGATTATATTTGTGACGGCCTATAAGGAATACGCGCTGGATGCGTTTGATGTAGGAGCAGTTCATTATCTGGTAAAACCTGTCGCTAAAGAGTCGCTGTTCCTTGCCCTTGACAGGGTGCGGGAGCGGCTTGGGAAAACGGAGAGGGAGACCCTTGGGATCTTGAAAAATGGGGTATATGAAAGAATCCTGCTCCGTGATATTTTGTACTGTGAAGTGTTTGACCATCAGCTCTGCATCCATACGCAGAAGGGATGTTATGAATATTTTGGAACGCTTGATGTGCTGGAAGAAAAACTTGACGGGCGGTTCATCCGCTGCCACAGAAGTTTTCTTGTAAATACAGAACATGTCGTCCGGCAGGAGAAGGGGGCGGCGGTTCTTATCAGCGGGGAGAAGGTGCCGGTGTCAAGGAGAAGGCAGAAGGAATTCAGGCAAAGTATGCTGGATTTTTTGAAGGATGAGATATTCTGAAAAACGGGGTGATAGGATGGGTGGGGCGGAAAGCTTTCATGCAGGATTGTTCTATGTGTGGTGGATGTTTATCAATGGCTTTCTTTCTTTTTTTGAGATGCGGTTTTTACAGGACATGGCAGGAGCCCGGAGACGGATTTCTGCGGCTGTCTGCCTTTTTGCGAGCTGCGCGCTTACATTTCTGACGATGTATCTGCAAAGCTCTGAGCTTTGCAGGATGCTCCTGCATACAGGGATTATCTTCTGCTTTTCCGTATTTGCCATGAAATTTAAAGTGTTTGAGGCAGTTGCGCCTGCGGCAGTCATTTTGACTTTGTATGCCTTTATGGAAGGATTTCAGAATGTTTTGATGAGCCGTCTTGTGGAAAAGAGCATGAGCGAGCAGATGGGGATTGCGGTGCAGTTTGCGGTAACAGGCGTATTGGCGGTGCTGACGGCAGGGAGCCTTTGCTTTATCGCGAAGAAGTCTGCGAGTATGAGAAAGGAGCGGGAATCTTCTTATCGGCATGTGCTTGACAATCTGGACGAGGTGAAAAGGCGAAATGAAAGATATCTTGCATTTCAGCACGACATCGACAACCATCTTCTGGTTGTGCAAGGGCTTGTGCAGGAAAAGAGGTATGAGGAAGCAGAGGAGTATTACGGAAACTTAAAAGTCCGCTCAGACAGCTTGGCAGCGGGAATCCATACGGGAAATCTGGCGGCAGATGTGCTTTTGAAGGAGAAGGCAGGCCTTGCGGAGTCAAAGGGGATAAAGGTAAGCTGCGATGTCCATTTTTCAAGGAAGTTTTTTATCGAAGACGCCGACCTCTGTACGATTTTGGCAAATGGGATGGATAATGCCATTCAGGCATGTATGAAAGAAAGCCAAGAGAAACGTGAAATTACGGTCAAAGCGGGGATGAAACACCAATTCCTGATTCTCAATATGACAAATACGTATAATGCGCCTGAACTTAAGCCTTTGGCGGCGGGCGGCGCTGACGGCAGTGTTGGGGGGCTCCTGCAAGAGAGCGATTACGGTGTTGGCTTAAGAAATATAAAACGGACGGTTGAAAAGTATGGGGGAACGATGCGGGCGGAACGGGAACAGGGGAAGTTCTGCCTTAGGATGATGCTGTGCCTTGAGCCGTCTGCCAAAGGAGCAAGCCTGTCTGATAAAGAAAAGTGACCGCTTGCGAAAGGAGGGTGACCATCTGCGGAAAACGGCTTGTTGCGGGAGGCATATTTTCCGATATATCTGTATACCGGTATAGATGGTGTGCAAAAAAGATATATAAGGAGATGTGAGGAAAATGATGAATGCATTAGGGGCAGGGAATTTTAACCCTCAGGCGGCGCTGGGCCGCGGCAGCCAGATGAATCCTGTGAATACGGGGGCGGCAGAGGAAAGTGAGAAGAAACAAAGGACACTGGAGGAAGAGAAAAAAGCGATTCAGAATTCTCTGCTGCTTATGAAGACGACATCCGGCGACAGCGTGGGCTCGGAGGAGAGCATAGAGCTGCTGGAAAGGAAATTGGAGGAGATTGAAAACAGGATTAAGACCGGAGAAAAAGAAACGTCAAAGGTTCCGGCCAATAATTTTGATGTGTACTGTAAAGGGAGCGGAAAGGAATGGACAGACTAGATGGGCTTCTTCGATAGACTCAGGAAAAAGAAAAGTATGACGGCTTCACAGGAAAATGCCGTACAAGCAGGGCAGCCGATATTTTCCAATGGAGAAAAAGAAGAAATTATATCAATTATGGGCAGGATAAAAGAATACGGCACATATGCCGGGAAAGTGAATGCCGGGGAAATCCCGTATGACGACATAGATATGTGCAGCCTTGCTTATGTGGAGGATGACTTGTATGATAAAATATGTGATAAGATTGCCCGGCTGCATATAGAATATGCGGAGCCGATTTTCTATGAAAAAAATGAGTCGGTATACAGATGAAAGGGCGGCGGAACTATATATGTATGAAATCTTGTGAGCCGGGAGGGGATGTGTATGAGAAAGGTCGTTTTGTTTATTGCCATGAGCTTAGATGGTTATATTGCCGACAGCGAGGGCGGCGTGGGATGGCTGAAAGGGCAGGATGAGGACGAAGGGGACGGGGATGTCTATACGTCTTTTCTGAGAGATGTGGATACGGTCATCATGGGATGGAACACGTATCATCAGGTGGTCACAGAGCTGTCGCCGTCGGAATGGGTCTATGCAGGGTTGACAAGTTATATCATTACCCACAGGGATGCCGTTTCTCAGGAAAAGATTATATTTACCCGGGAAAGTCCCTGTGATTTGGTGAGACGTCTGTCGCAGGAGGATGGGAAGGATATCTGGATCTGCGGAGGAGCGGATATTATCCGGCAGTTGATGCGGGAGGATTTGATAGATACTTATAATCTTTCGGTTATTCCGGTGATATTGGGGAACGGCATCCGTCTGTTCGGGGAACTGGGTTGTGAGATAAAGTTACGGTTGACAGAAAAGCAGTCTTACAATGGAATAGTGAATTTAGTCTATGAGAAATCAAAGTTAAATCATGGGCCTACTTTACCGGAACATATCAACTGCAGCAGCATGCCGTGATTTGAGGAGGTAGCATAGTATGTGGTTTGTATTTGCGTTATTGTCAGCAGTATTTGCGGCGCTTACTTCTATATTGGCGAAGATTGGCATAGATGGGGTTAATTCAAATCTTGCCACGGCAATCAGGACAGTAGTCGTGGTGGGAATGGCGTGGGGAATGGTTTTCTTTACGAACGCACAGAGCGGCATTTCGGAAATCAGCAGGAAAAGCTGGTGGTTTTTGATTTTATCCGGACTGGCAACGGGCGCGTCATGGATGTGCTATTATAAGGCGTTGCAAACAGGGGAGACGTCGAAGGTAGTTCCGGTTGACAAACTGAGCGTTGTCATTACGATAGTTCTGGCATTTGTCTTTCTGCATGAAAAGGTTACAGCCAAATCAATTGTCGGATGCGTCCTTATTGGCGCAGGGACATTGGTGATGGTACTGTAAATTGGGGAAGAGAAATAAGATGTATCTTTGTCCATAATATTCTTGAGGGTTATAGAAGCTTTATCCTCTTAAAGTATATACAATAGGCACATTTATCTGCTATAATGGGACAAATACAAAACAGATAAGGAGAAGTTACCTATGAAACAAGATTTAATTGTAATTCTGGATTTGGGCAGCACACAGAATACAGTGATAGCCAGAGAAATCCGTGACCTTGGCGTATATAGTGAGATTCATCCTCATGACATCACGGCGGAGGAGTTAAAAGCATTTGATAATGTAAAGGGCATTATACTGAATGGCGGGGAGAACCGCGTTGTGGACGGTCAGTCGGTGGAAATCAGGGAGGAAATCTATGAACTTGGAATCCCGATGCTTTCCATTGATTATCCTCAGTCAAAATGCCAGGAGCAGCTTAATGAGCTGCCAAAAGAGGAAACTCTTAAGAAGTTTATCTTTGAAACATGCGGTGCAGAGGCGAACTGGAATATGAAAAACTTTATCGAAGACCAGGTAGAGCTTATCCGTCAGCAGGTGGGAGATAGGAAAGTATTGCTGGCCCTGTCTGGCGGGGTAGACTCTTCTGTAGTGGCGGCGATGCTCATAAAGGCAATCGGGCAGCAGCTTGTATGCGTCCATGTAAACCATGGTTTGATGCGGAAAAATGAATCCGAAAGCGTAATTAAGGTATTTCGCGACGAACTTCACGCAAACCTGGTATATGTAGACGCTGTTGAGCGTTTCTTAGGCAAGCTTGAGAATGTGGCAGACCCGGAGCAGAAACGGAAAATCATAGGCGGCGAATTTATCCGCGTGTTTGAGGAAGAAGCGAGAAAGTTAGAGGGAATAGACTTCCTTGGCCAGGGAACCATTTACCCGGATATTATCGAGAGCGGAACGAAGACGGCAAAGATGGTAAAATCCCATCACAACGTGGGCGGCCTTCCGGAAGATTTGAAGTTTGAGCTTGTTGAGCCGTTAAAGCAGCTTTTCAAGGATGAAGTGCGGGCCTGCGGCGTAGAGCTTGGACTTCCCCACGATATGGTATACCGCCAGCCGTTCCCGGGCCCGGGGCTGGGCGTAAGATGCCTGGGCGCTATTACCAGAGACAGGCTGGAGGCTGTTCGGGAATCTGATGCGATTCTCAGGGAGGAATTTGCAAAGGCTGGACTTGATAAGAAAGTGTGGCAGTATTTTACAGTAGTGCCGGACTTTAAGTCTGTAGGAATGAAGAACAATGCGCGGGTATTTGAATATATGGTGATTATCCGCGCGATTAATACGATTGATGCTATGACGGCATCAGTTGAGAAAGTGGATTGGGATGTGCTGGAGACGATAACGAACCGGATACTTTCGGAGGTGGAGAATGTGAACCGGGTGTGCTATGATATGAGTCCTAAGCCGCCGGCTACTATAGAATTTGAGTAACGGATAAAATCCCGGAAATGCTGATAAAATGGGCGTTTCCGGGATTGCTTTATGCCGTTTGGCTCTAAAATGGCTCTAATTATTTGAGGAATACTGGATTTGGGGCGGGTATCATGATACCTGCAAACAAATTTAAAGAACTAATTGCCATTCATATATCTTCGTGTTACAATACATCTACGGAAAGTACCCATGACAGGGTGGCAGCCTCCCGAGTTTATGAAAACCGGCGTGCCGGAATACATAGGAAGGGAGGTGGCGCCGATGACAGCTTTTGAAATCATTTCGATTTTCATTGGAATATTAGCATTGCTGATGTCCTTTGGTAGCTTAATTGTTGCTTGCCTTTCTCGATAAGAGAAACAACAAGCGAAAATAAAAATGCCTATCCTGTCTGATCCACAGGATAGGCGGTGTCCGTAAGGACAATCATTAACCTAAACTCGGAGCATCCACTTTGGAGTGGGTGCTTTCCCTTTGTATTGTTATAATACCATTGAATGTGAAATGTTTCAAGGGATTTCTGCTAAAATCTGTAGATATTGTTCAGTAAATTTTGATTTCGCCCTCGTAATTATCGGCTCTTTCCAGCAGAGGACCAGTTGCACCCATTGTAAAAGCTATATCACTGCTTCGGATAGATAATAGTTCCATTCCAATTTTCAGATTGAGGAAGTCCAATATTTGCTGATTAAGTTGAATTACACCATTCTCTGAAATATTTACCCAACAGTATGACCGCCCTTTGTATTTGACAAATTCGCCCTCTGCGGTCTGATAATTCTGTAAAACCGGATTATCAGTAAGAATGTGTCCTAATTTTGACGGTTTTAACAATCCTTTTCTTGTCACACAAAAGCCGCCAGTGACCTTACTTCCAGTAAAAAGATAGACTTTTCTTTCTGCTGTGGCGTTGTACTCTGTAAGGGCCTGTGTTGGGAGATGGATTGTCAAATCGTCTCGTATCAGTGATTTTCCGAAAATAAATTTGCCGCCTTTGTTCATCTGTGGCATACATCATCAACTCCTTTTTCTAAAAGTGGAAGTCCACTATACCACAAGAAAATTCAAATGTCACTAAGGCTCTCTAAAGTGTGGCAAGTTATTTTTCGGCAAGTGAGAATGATTAATTGTAGGTATATATTTTTAGAGAGTGAGTTCCTGTTGTTTCTAATTGTTTTCGGAAGCGTTGTTCTCCAAGTAGTAACGGAACGCTTTTACGATATAATCAGAAGCTCCCTCTCCATATTTGCTGTCAGTCATGCTTTTGATATAATCGCTTGAATATGTGTCGATAAGAACATTGATATAGGGTTTATCAAGGGATACGCTGGTGTTGTTTTCCTGTATAAGCTGCAATAGTTCGTGTACAATGGATTGTATGTTAGAGGAAGAAATATCTTCTAACAAATCGGCGGTTAATCTGCCATACAATATATCAGATTGCTTTCCAATTTCTTTTGCTGCCTCTGTTAATTGCGTTTCCATGAGTTCAGAGAAATGCTCTAAATTATGTTTCATGGCTTCGGTGTATTTTTCAATACTGCCGAATTGCCGAATGGCGAGTTTCGCTACCTCGGCTTCATCATCTTTGATTTTAAAGGGAAATAAAATCTCCAGCTACATCAAACTACAGGATCATGAAAAACGTAAAACACGTGCTTATACAGAAGAGATAGGAAAGTATTATAACATGAAAACGCAGGTGTTTGAGGATGAGTTGTATTATATTTGTCATGACGGAAGAGAATTACATCACATCCGTGCAGAAACCAAAGAACAGGCAGGCTATACACAGACTTTTGAGGTATATGGATGTGCAGACTGCAGTGGCTGTGTGCACAAAGCAAAATGTCTTTATAAATATAATGCTGAAAAAGATGTTGAGAAAAATAAAGTCATGAAGATCAATGAACAATGGGAAGCCTTGAAAGAAGAATCTCATGCAAACATCCAAAGTGAGAAAGGAATTCTAAATCGACAGATCTGTTCCATACAGACAGAAGGACATTTTGGAGACATCAAAGAAAATGATCGTTTCCGCCGGTTCAACTACCGAACATCAGTAAAAGTATTTAAGGAATTCATGCTGTACGCGATCGGAAGAAATATAAATAAACCTGAATTATTCACGGCAGTATATGCGTGCATAAAATCTGCCGTAGTTGCCGTTACAACCACTACTCAATACCTCACCTTGCCAGAAGATAGCCTATAAATGGGCAGACTTCTCCTGTGATAGGTTTAAAAGCTTATTGTGATTGTCAAGGTTCGTTAAAAGTTGTCATTCCAACTGTGGCTGCAGATTATGGATATTTTCCAGTGTCTCGTAAAATTCTTTCTTGTAGGGACAACTGCTACACAGCTTGAAATATTTGTATCGTGCTGATTTTACCACTCTTGCGGCAATTTTCAGCAATTTTAAACGAATGGTATCTATACGCTGTTTTCTCATACTGACAGCAAGTGCCAATCGCCTAAACCAATTGAATAGATTATAAGCTAATGTATGAACCAAAAGGCGGTTCGCATTTACCAGCTTGTAGGAACTGCTTACAGAAGCAAAGTCAAAACCACTCTTGCCTTCTTTGATGAAATTTTCCATCTTGCCTCTGCCGCAATAGAACTGAAGTACCTGGTAGGGTTCCATTTCCATCGTTGTGACAATAAAGGTATATAGATGAATCATTTGCCCATAAGGCTTTTCGATTTTAAAAACAACTCTGCGCGGATGGCTCCATGAGCCCGCCTGATACATAAACTCTCCATACTCGACGGCGTAATCCACCTGGTTGAATTTTGTCGCGCGGTACAATGCCTGGCTTTTATCTTCAGCTAATTCGCGAAGCTTTGCATTCTCTTTCAGTCGGATGGCGTATTTACAGTTCTTATCTTCAAGAACTTCATACAAATCGGGGGCTGCAAAACCACTGTCACCACGAAGGTAAAGCGGCATATCTGGAAAATCACAGATGAATTCATCCAGAAGAGATTTCATAAAAATGTCTGCTTCCTTGCTGCAATACATGGTACCGTCGCGAAGCTCCGCTTTTAGAAGATCACCGGTTAATCCATCGTAACACAACAGAGGATGATAACCATGTGCCTGATAATGATAGTTGAAACCTTCTCCTTCCTGATTCCCATAGGTATCAAGAAGTGTGGAGTCAATATCAAAAAGCATGAATTCCGGTCTCTTTATGGAATAGATGACTTTACGGAGTTCACGTGTAATCTGGCTTAGCTGGTTGAGTGTATCTTCATCCATGCGGTTATAAAAGCGTGACAAGGTAGGCTGGGATGCCAGGGCATCCTTGTCTAAAACAGCTGTCATGACTGGCTCATTTGTCAGCTCATCTGCACAGTCATCCTCAAAGTATGCGCTGGCAATCTGATAGATTACCTGCATCAGATTCGCATCATCCTTATGGATACGGAACCATGCAGTATCATTGGTTTTGAACATACGATTGATGAGCTTAACGGCGCCAATCTTAAACAGGAACTCTTTAAACAGGAGAAGTCCTGCATCGGAGGATAAATCGCCTCCGTCAAAATTAATTTTAATTTGGCTATTGCTTTCTAAGCTTACAGTGTTTAAAATATCCATAGAGAGACCTTCTTTCTGAGGTATTTGTTTGGATTCGACACCTAAATTTTACCACAGATAGAGGTCTTTTTCTATTCACTAAATAGGTGAAACGCAATATTCAATTAAAATACAGTAACTACGCGGATTTCAACGGCTGATGCTGTTGTACTGTGAATAATTCAGGATAAATATCACCGTTTTCTTCATGATGAAATCAAAAAATTTGAAAGAAAAACCGAAGAACAGGCTGCTTAGAAAAAGAGTGTTTTCGAAAAAACAGTCGAGGGTTTTTTGCACCCCAAAATACATATAGAAAAGAAAAAATACGAATTTCCCGCAGAAGCTCAGGTGTGAAAAACCCCGATTTTTATGGGAGATTCGTATTTTAAGATTTGGAGCCTAAAAATCGGTATTAGCCGATAGCCCCTTTTGCAATGGTTTATTTGTGGGTTGTTTTGCGTTCTTCTGTGCCTCAGCTGTGCCTTGTTTACAAAAGGAATTCTCGTACTGCAATTCATCGTGCCTTCTTTTCTATATTATATATGCTTAAAAAATGTTTTGACATCATCAAAAAATATGTTTATAATATAAGAATAGATAGCGAGCAGGAGGAATAATGCATGACGATATCAGAACAAATAAAAGTGTTATGTGTAAGATGTGGTGTAAGCGAAGCTGAATTAGCAAGGCGACTAGGAAAATCTCCGCAAAGTTTTAATTCGAAAATGAAAAGAGAGAGTTTTACAGTAGAAGACTTAGATAATATTGCGGATGCACTAGGCGTTGAATTTAACAGAGAATTTATATTAGCAAATGGAGATAAAGTTTGATGAAGAATAATGTAAAAGAATTTAGACTTGGAGAGTTATTTTGTGGTCCTGGCGGACTAGCACTAGGAGCAACGACAGCAAAGATTGAATATTCAGATTATAAAATTATTCATAAATGGGCAAACGATTATGATAGAGATACATGTAATACCTATATTAGGAATATTTGTCCGGAAGACGGTGACAGTGTCATTTGTGGGGATGTTAGAAAACTTGATGTTGAAAACCTAGGGGATATAGATGCATTGGCTTTCGGATTTCCTTGTAATGATTTCTCCGTTGTAGGTGAGCAAAAAGGTTTTGATGGTGTTTATGGTCCGTTATACACATATGGAGTGAAAGTATTAAAGAAATATCAGCCTTCATGGTTTTTGGCAGAAAATGTTGGCGGATTAAAGAGTGCTAATGATGGAAAGGCATTTCAGAAGATACAGGAAGATTTGAAAAATGCAGGATATAGAATATATCCTAATCTGTATAAGTTTGAAGAATATGGAGTGCCTCAGGCACGACACAGGGTAATAATTGTTGGCATTAGAGAAGATTTGCCATATGAGTTTAAGATACCAAGTCCAAAGCTATATGAAAATATTGATATAACTTGCAAAAATGCAATAGAAAATCCTCCAATAGGAAAAGACGCTTATAATAATGAGCTAACAAAACAGTCTGAAATAGTTGTTAAGAGATTGAAATACATTAAGCCTGGACAAAATGCCTTTACTGCAGATTTACCCGAAGAATTACAGCTTAAAGTAAAAGGGGCAAAGATAAGCCAGATTTATAAGAGATTAGATCCAGATAAACCAGCATATACGGTAACAGGTTCTGGTGGTGGTGGAACACATATGTATCATTATTCGGAGCCAAGGGCATTGACCAATAGAGAGAGGGCTAGATTACAAACATTTCCTGATGATTATTTTTTTGAGGGCTCTAAAGAATCTGTTAGAAAACAAATTGGTATGGCGGTACCTGCAAAGGGGGCAAAAATTATCTTTGAAGCTATTTTAAAGACATTTGCAGGAATCGATTATGAAAGTGTAGAACCAAGCATAAAGGAGTAAGGTATGTATACGGAGAATTTTGAAGATAAAATTTTATTTACACCGGCACGAAAAGATGGTGAAGCATGTAACCATCTAAAAATAGTTACAGCATTTACAGATGTAGAGAGAATATCAAGCCATCTGATAAAATTATTCGATGGCAGAAATAAAGAGTATGTTTCTGGAATAAAAGTTGACATTATACTAGGAATGACAAAAGGTATAGGACTTACACAGAAAAAACATGACAAGATTTGTTCACTGATAAAAAGATTGAACAGTGTGTCTGGCATGCCACAGATATCATGTAAATATGTCGTAGAGGGGAAACAGGTACACTCTAAGGTATATGTATGGTGTAAAGGAAGAAAAGTGGTAGAGGCATTTAATGGTTCAGCGAATTACACTATGAATGCATTTTTTGTAAGAAGAGAGTGTATGGATGCATGTGATCCTAAAGAGGCAAATCATTACTTTAATAGTCTGCTTTCGGATACAATAGACTGTTTTGATGAACAGATAAAAGAGAAAGTATCATTTTCGAGCAAGAAAAATGTAGAAGACGATATTGCAGATACCAATCTGGAGAATTTGTCGTGGGAGAAGTATGAGACTGTTGAACCAGTAGATACTCTGGAAGTTTCTTTATTGAAAGCGGATGGCAGTGAGACGGGCTATGGATCTGGTGTGAATTGGGGAATACGTAAAAACGGATATAAAAGAAATAGAAACCAAGCATACATTCCGTACAATGTGGCGGATCATAAAGAGGGATTTTTTCCTGATGTAAAAGTTGATGGAACTTATCCTGTGTTTAAGATTGTAACAAAAGAATATGATGCTTTCTATATGAGACAGGCACAAGCAAATGGAAAAGCATTGGAGACTCCAGAGAGTAATGCAATAATTGGAGAATGGATCAGACATAAACTAGGTGTCCCTGATGGTACATATATTACAAAGCAGATGTTAGAGAATTATGGAAAAACAACGGTGTTATTCAAAAAGTATGAAGATGGCATATACATTTTAGAGTATTAATTCTGGCATTAAGGAGTGAAAAATATGGAGCAGGAAGTTAATGTTAATGGTTTAGATGATTCGCAAAAACAGGCACTTGTTTGTATGTACTATGCTATGCTTCCTAAAACGGATGCAAGATATAAGCAACGGATGCATGATTGGGCAGTGTTAGAAAAGAGATTTGGAACAAAGAAAACAACATATAAGAATGCAAAGGATTCTTTTGATTTTTATTTCCCTGATAACGGAAGAAAAGGCTGGGACGATGATAGAGATTTAAGAAGACGAGGCATTGCATATCAGGAAGTATTTGAACTATATAAGGATTACTCAGCTGAACAATTAGAAAATGCTGTAGCAGAGATTATTCATGGATATGAGCATGAAGAACTAACTTTTGTGTCTATGAAATGCGGTTTTCCAGAAACAGTACATAATATCTTAAATGGTAATAAAGATATAACAGTTGATGGTGTTTATACTCTTAAAGAGGAATTGTGTATAGGAAAAACTGTATTTGTTACATTAGGTGGTGATACAGGAAAATCTGAAGTGGATTGGACTCCGGGTTTTGTTGGTGTAGCACATGTTATTAAAGAACCTTATGATTTTGGATATAACGGTAAAGAAAAATATTTTAAGTTTGATATAGAAGTTGACTGTGTTTTTGAAAAACCATTTAAAAGAGAAGATTTTTTGAGTTATAGAGCAGCCTATGATGCTCCATATATAGGACCTGAACTTTCACGAGATCCATCTCAGGCACTAAGTACTCTGGATATGATTAAGGCTGTTGCTGTTATACGAGCAGTACTTGATGAATTTCCAGATATGCTTGAAACGTTCAAAGACATCTTTAATAAAGAATTTATGGACAGGGTACTGGGAGCGGTTACTGTTATGATACCAACGGCTGTAAAATTTGGAGAAAGCAAAGAGGATGCAGTAAATTCTATTCGGGAAGAAATGAGCATAGAGGACGAAAGCTCTGAGGAAGAAATGGAATATAGGCCATATATTAAACCTAATTATTATACAGAGTATTCACGCAAAAACAAGGATACTGGCAAGGTGTATTCACATAATAGAATTGTATTTGGGGCACCTGGAACTGGCAAGAGTTTCAAATTAGATGGAGAGCAGGAAGAACTTATTTCAGAAGGTGGAGAGTGTGAAAGAGTTACATTTCACCCAGATTATTCATATGCTAATTTCGTAGGAACATATAAGCCGGTACCTACTAAAAAAGGAATATCATACGAGTATGTACCAGGACCATTTATGCGTACATATGTAAAAGCAATAGAAAATGGTCAATCAGAGAATACGGAAGATATAAAACCCTTTCTGCTTCTTATAGAGGAAATTAATAGAGCTAATGTTGCAGCTGTATTTGGAGAGGTATTTCAGCTTTTGGATCGTGATGATAGAAATGCAAGTCAATATCCAGTTAAACCATCTGAAGATATAAAGGCTTATTTAGCAAAAGAACTTGGAGGAAAGCCAGAACAATATGAGGAAATAAAGATACCTGATAATATGTATATCTGGTCAACAATGAATAGTGCTGATCAGGGCGTATTTCCGATGGATACAGCATTTAAGAGAAGATGGAATTTTGAATATATAGGAATTAACAATGAGGACGAAAAAATTAATGGTACATATTTAGTATGCGATAAAGCACAGATTCCATACAGAGTTGCCTGGAATGAACTTAGGAAAGCTATAAATACGACACTTGCTTCTAGACACTATAAAATAAATGAAGACAAGCTTATGGGGCCATTCTTTGTATCTAAAAGTGTTTTAGAAAATAATGATGAATTTAGAGAGACTTTTAAAAGCAAAGTTATTATGTACCTGTTTGAAGATGTAGCAAAACAGAGAAGACATATGCTATTTGATGGCTGTGATGAGGACACAAGAAATCAGTATTCAGCAATTTGTGAGGAATTCGATAAAAGAGGAATTGATATTTTTTGTAAAGAAATCCGAGATAAGGTCAAGAAAGAATATTTGAGTGAATTAGAATGAGAAGGGAATGTTATCAGATGATTTCTAAATATGTCAAAGAGCAGAAGCGATATACTCAAGATGAACTAAGAAAAATATTTGAATGTAATACTGATGAAACGGTGCAGATTATAAGAAAATTAAAAGAGTATGGCATCGTGAAAAATGTAAAGAAAAGTGATAGACAAAGTATGCTCTCTGACTTAGTGGAGGAAGATGTCAGGGTAACAGATATCGAGAGTGGAGAACGAGAACTATATTATGTGTTTTTGTTTGTAGGAGTAATTGTCGTATATGGACGAGTCTTAAAGTGCTATCCAAAGTATATCAATTCCAGCGATAACCCAATAACACAGATGAAACAGATTCTGAGAGTTTTGGGAAAATATAATTCAAAAGAGCAGGTAATAAAATTATATAATGAGAGTGATGATGGCGGTTCATTTAACTTACTGGCTGTAATGCTGTATTTACTACAAGATTATTATGATAATGGAATATATACTAATGATGTTGGAGTTATTGAGACTAATGGAACAGGAGAAATATTATGGGATAAAACTATCAATGAAACATTTTCGTATATATCCAATAATAGACCATATTATACTGAACTACAGACGAAAAAGCGTGTCTCGGATGAATATGATTTCATTAGACGACTTCATGCATGTATATTAACTAAATTTTCGAAAGAACTTGAAGAATCTGATCTGCCAGAGTTATTTAATATTGTTACGGTAGAATTGTCAGAAGAACAGTTGGATGATTTAGGCGATGATGATTATATTTTATATCGGATACAAAATGAGCTTAATGTGCAGTACAATACAAGAAAGCAATTGGTTATAAAGGCAATGTATGCATATATGGCTCAAAAAGCAAGCTTTAATAATATCGATAGCTTTAGCATATATGGTACAAACAGCTTTAACTTAGTATGGGAAAAAGTATGTGCACAAAATTTTGGAAACGTTCTGGATTCAAAATTATCAGAGCTGCCACTTGGAGTTTGCGATGATTATAAGGATAACGGAGATAGTACTTTGATTGAAATAATTGACAGACCGGTATGGCATAGAACATCAGGTGATATCAGTGATGGTAAGTCAGATACATTAAGGCCGGATTTAATCAGTATTTATGAATGTGGTGGCAGTGGGGAATATTGTTTTGGAATATATGATGCAAAGTATTATAACATAGATTTTCATAAGAGTACATCAGAATATAGAATTATAGGACAACCTGGAGTGGGGGATGTTACAAAGCAGTATCTGTATCACCTTGCATACGATGATTTTATAACGAAGCAAGGATACAAATATGTGCAAAACATGTTTTTCTGCCCTGATGAGGCTGGTGATAAAGAATATGGATGGGTACAGATGGATATGCTGCATCAAATCGGTGAGAAAAAACTTGAAAATGTGGCAGTTGTTAAGCTTTGTGCATCAGAAATGTACTCGTTATATTTGAAAAATCATATAGTTAGTGAAAATGAGATGGATAAATATATTCCTGTAATTGGACGGCGGGAAGTAGATAGCCAGAACTTCGCCAATAGGATGATGTCATATCTCACGAGAATTAAGACTGCTAGTAAATTAGCGGAAAAGAAACTAGAAATGAAATCAGACAGAGGCAAGCTTATATATCCGAAACAGATAAAAAGAGAATTAGGTGCTAAAATCATATATGATGCTATATGTCCAGTTGCAAGTAATGCTTTTTATGGGTTTAATCCATACAAGAAAGAAGATTATGGAAGTATGGTTGCGGAGGATATGGGAGATTCTTATAATCGTTGTAGCCAGATTGCAGATGCTTCTATTGAGATAGAGAAAATAATAAAAGATTTATCAGAGGCAGAACTTAAGGATGAAAAAGTGCTTAAAGTAGTATTAAAAAAATGTATTGAAAGCAAAGCAGATATTAAATCTATGGCAGTTGGAAGGTCGCTTGATATGTTAACGGATAAAATAATGGAGCTTATTAGAGATGTGTATTTGTAATTTTATAGATAATGTGTCGGAATTATGAGTATAAATGTCAGATGGAAAATGAGAGAGAACTAATATAGTTGATAGCAAACGGACTGATGAGGTGATTTTGTGGCAGATGATTTAACAAAAGAACAGCGTCATAAAAATATGAAAAATATTCATGGGAAAGATACTCAAATAGAAGTTATATTAAGAAAAGCTTTATGGAACAAAGGGTATCGATATCGGAAGAATTATAAAAAACTGCCGGGTAGTCCGGATATTGTATTGACTAAGTATAAGATAGCAATCTTCTGTGATGGAGAATTTTTTCATGGAAAGGATTGGGATACTTTAAAGCTGAAATTAGAAAAGAGTAATAATAGCAAGTATTGGATAAAAAAAATATCACGTAATATAGAGCGTGACGACGAGATAAATAAAAAGCTGGACTTTGAGGGCTGGACTGTTATTCGGTTCTGGGGTGAGGATATAAAGAAACATACGGACGAGTGTGTTAAGGTTGTGGAAGAAACAATTTTTGATATTTTTATTAAAGAAAAAGAAGGAAACTGGAAGTGATATGAAGATATTTTCATTTTTTGCCGGTGTTGGAATGCTGGATTTGGGATTTCAAGATGCTGGGTACGAAATTGTTTTTGTTAATGAATTCAAATAAGAATTTATGGATTCATACTGTTATGCAAGAAGAAAATGTAACTATAATCAACCAATATATGGTTGCCATGTAAATGACATTAATTATTATTTGGACGATATGGGAGAACATATCCTTCAACAATATTTTGATATAAAATATACTATATTAAGTTTTTGCACGGTTTAGCTGAACTTAATCAGCAGACACTAATTACTGTTGAAGAACAGCTGCAAGAGCAGTATTGTGTCGATGAAATGTAGATTGTGTCAGAGAGAATGTAACCAGACATAGTGGGGGATTAAAAATCTTGGACTTAATTAGTTCATCAAAGGATGCTTTAGTCCAAGATTAGTCTAAGATTTAGTCCAAGAAAATACAGAAACGCTGAAAACAGAAGGTTTTCGTCTTGGACTAAGCAATATATTTAGTTCAAGAGTTAGTTCAAGATTATGCTGTTTCTATGTGTTTAAGGCATATTTTTTGCTCTGCCTGGGAGGTATATAATGCGTGATCCAATTGAGAATATTAGCAAACTGCAAAAACAATTGAATGACCTGCAGTTGGAAAACCAAATATTAAAAAATATTCTGAATCAGGCAGGAGTATCTTATAAACAATCGATAGCCCGTTTGAAAGCGGCGGATGAGGTAGAAAACTATGATCCGGAGCAGGGAAAAAGAATTATACATCCGGATGAAATTACGGACGAGATGGCAAATAATTTTTTCGCAAGATTTTGGGGACGTCAGGATGTTTATGCTAAGAGAAATGAAAACAAAGATACTGGAAAAGCCGGGTACTATACACAATGTAGTAATTTTTGGACAAGTGCGTGCCATAGGAAGTTAAAAACAGGTGTCTCATGTAAAAACTGTAAATATTACGAATATAAACCATTAACAAAGGAAGACATACTTGCTCATTTAAGAGGAAATGCCTATAATGCTTCCGATGTGATAGGGGTGTATCCGCTTCTTAAAAATAATACTTGTCGTTTTCTGGTATTTGATTTTGATAATCATGAGAAAAATGCGGAGGAGAATGATTTCGCAAATGTGGATGATGCGTGGATAGAAGAAGTTGAAGCGATGCGGAACATCTGTGTTTTGAATGGAATAGATCCACTGGTAGAACGTTCACGTTCAGGACGGGGTGCACATATCTGGATATTTTTTGACAAGCCAATTCCTGCTTCTCTGGCAAGAAGATTTGGAACAGCATTACTTGATAAAGGTGCTGAACAAGTCAACCTGAAATCCTTTAAGTATTATGACAGAATGCTTCCGGCACAGGATAAACTGCCGGAAGGCGGACTTGGCAATCTGATAGCTCTTCCGTTGCAGGGAAAGGCATTGAGGAGTGGGAATAGTGCATTTGTTGACAGCAATTGGAATGCGTACCGGGAACAATGGGAAGTGCTATGGAGCAAGCCAAAGCTGTCACAGGAGTTTTTGGAGCTGAAAATAAAAGAATGGTCGCTATTACTTGGAGATATGGAGGAAAGTGAACAAGGAGAAAACCGTGAAAAGCCTTGGGAGAGGAATAGAAGGTTTGCATCAAGTGATGTGGCTGGAAAACTTAGTATTACATTATCAAATGGTATTTATATTGATAATACGAATGTGAAAGTTGCTTTGCAAAATAAGATTCGAAGAATGGCTGCAATTAGTAATCCTGTTTATTTCAAAAATCAGGCAATCGGTACATCTAATTATGATACCTCAAGATGGATTTACTTAGGAGCAGACCATTTGGGCGGATATATAGAAATTCCACGAGGACTCTATGATAGCTTAATAGATAACTTAGAACAGGCGCACATTGAATATGAAATTCAGGACGAAAGGCAGGTCGGAAGAAATATTCACGTTGAATTTAAGGGACAATTAAGAGAAGAACAGGCGCTTGCACTTGAAGGATTAACAAAGTTTTATAATGGAATATTACATGCTGCAACAGCTTTTGGAAAAACGGTCGTATGCAGTGCGATAATTGCCAGGAAAAAAGTAAATACACTTATTTTGTTGGAATCCTCTTCGTTAGTCGAACAATGGCAGGAATCCCTGGAAAAATTTTTGGAGATAGATGAAGAATTACCTACATATAAAACTAAGACGGGGAGACTTAAAACAAGAAAAAATATAATCGGCAGATTGCAGGGCGCACATGACTCAATGAATGGAATTATTGATATTGCTATGGTTGGTTCGCTATGCAAAAAGGGTGAATATCATGATTTGTTGAATCAATATGGACTTGTGATATGCGACGAGTGCCACCATGCGGCTTCAGATACGATTTCAAATGTGTTAAAGGAAGTAAAAGCAAAATATGTTTATGGAGTAACGGCAACTCCGAAAAGAGCAGACGGTTTAGAGAAAATAAACTATATGTTGATTGGACCGATACGATATAGTTACACGGCAAAGGAAATGGCTGCTGCACAGGGCGTGGGACATTATGTATATCCAAGATTTACCCGTACAGTTGCACCAAGAGGTATTATTACGGATAAAATGCATCCCAATGCGGCATATAATATTATTCATGGTAACTGCATTCGGGATGAGCAGATTATTAATGATGTAAAGGCTTGTGTGCTGCAAGGCAGAACACCTGTTGTATTATCAAAATATAAAGACCATTCGGAAAAATTGTATAGTCGTTTGAAAAAGTATGCGGATCATGTATTTCTTATGACCGGTAATAATTCCAAAAAAGAGCATAAGAAAATTTTGGAGCAACTTCATGAGATAAGTAAAGAGGAAACACTGATTTTAGTGGCGACAGGTTCACTTATTGGAGAAGGATTTGATTATCCCCGGTTAGATACATTATTTATGGCGATGCCGGTATCGGCTCGAAATATAGTGGAGCAATATGCAGGAAGATTGAATCGTGATTATGAAGGCAAGAAAGAAGTAATTGTATATGATTATGTCGATAGTCATATCCCTATGTTTGACATCATGTATGCGAAAAGGCTTAAGGCATATAAACAGATTGGGTATGAGGTTTGTACAGGAATAAAAGGTGAAAAACAAACTGCAAATGCTATCTTTGGTGGAGATAATTATGTAGAAGTATTTCAAAGAGATTTGCTTGAAGCGGATAATAACATAATTATTTCAAGTCCGGTAATTAGCGGTTCAAAAGTATATGAATTGATTCGTTTGCTTAAAGATAAACAGGTAAATGGAGTTGACGTTACGATAGTGACATGGGAACCGGATTCTTATGGTTTTGGCGATGCAGGTTTTTGGATGCAGCTGCACGAAGAAATAAGACAAGCTGGATTTTATATAAAAACTGTTGAAGATTCTTGTGAGCATTTTTCCATTATAGACCAGAATATTGTTTGGTATGGCAATATTAACATATTAGGTAATGCAAAGTTAGAGGACAGCATGATGCGTTTGGAAAGTAAGGAAATTGCTGCAGAATTGATGGAGATAACCTTTGGAGAAAAAATATAAGTTAAAACAGGAGGTAGAAAATGTTATTTTTATGTTATCCAAAATGTTCAACTTGTCAGAAAGCCAAGAAATGGTTGGATGAATACAATATAGAATATACAGAACGTCATATTGTGGAGGATAATCCGACCTATGACGAATTAAAGGCATGGTATAAGCAAAGCGGTTTGCCGCTCAAGAAGTTCTTTAATACCAGTGGATTGGTTTATAAAGAAATGCAGTTAAAGGATAAGATGCCGTCAATGAGCGAAGAGGAACAGCTAAAGCTGCTTGCTGTGAATGGGATGCTCATAATGCGCCCGATGGTGATATGCGAGGATGAAGTGCTTGTAGGTTTTAAGGAAACTGAGTGGGAGATGCTAAAAAATAAAAAGATGTGTCAATAAAAAAATATGTGTATAAAGATTATGTGTAAAGATTTATGTGTAAAGACTATGTGTAAATATGTGTAAAGACTATGTGTAAAGATTAGCAAAAATAGCTTGACAAAAATCTGCAGTTGGAGTAATCTATAACGATTTAGCGGTACACAGCTAAATGGAGGCTTGGGCAGGAAAGGAGAAAGTATGTGTAGATATATTGCATCAGACAAGCTTTCCGTTCCTAGGGCTGAAATAGAGGATATTCTTGAAGAACTTAAGGAACGCCTTGAGGAAAAGTATGGCTTGAAATCTTTAATTATGGTTGTCGGCAGTGTAAAGAGAAATCTTGTAACGGTTGACGAAAACGGTCATTTTGATTTGGATTACAATCTCTGTTTTATTAAGGTGCCGCAGGAAGTACGGGATAATCTTCAGGGGCTGAAGGATCGTGTAAGATCAAATTTAGATGAAATTACTGATGAAGATTATTATTATGCACGTAACTCAACATCAGTAATTACACTTGAAAGAGCAGATGGTTCATTTAGTCTGGATCTTGGCATCTTAGTAAAGAATAAGAATGGAGAGTATTGTCGATTGGTAAGAAATAGGAATAATTACCAATTACGAGAGGTTGCACATCTATATAATACTGAAATGCAAGAAAGGTATATTCGGCAGCATTCTGCAATGAAGAGGGTTTCGGAGTTGTATTTAATGCATAAGAATAAACACCCGGAAACAGATTCATTTCATTTGTATTTAGAGGTGGTAAATACTGTATTCAATGAAACAGGAGGACAAAAAATGAGTAAAGTATCTGGAAACACGCACACCAAAAATCAGATGGATGCACACGCAAATCAGAAGAATCCAAATAATTCATCTTCAAAAGCTATGGCAAATAATAGGTCAAATCAAATGAATCCTAATAATTCTGCTTATTGGAAAAGCCGAGGTAAGAGTGGAAGATAACAATGTGACAATTTGAAGGGGAAGCAACCCCGGGTTGTCTTTGAAAAAGAAATTGTGGAACGGAACGGATGCTGAGGCTGTTTAAGAAGGTTTGCAGAAGACACTATTATTTGTATCTGGAGATGATTACTTTTAAGGTATGTGTATATAGGGATATGTTTAATGATGAGGAGCAAGATGACTAACATTCGAAGAATGATAAAAGCTGAACTTGTAAGGAATTCTTACAAGTTCAAACAGTAATTGTCATGAAAGATGTGGAAATGTGAGCAGAATATCTAGCAGAATCTCGAAATCAGAGTTATATTTTTCTTAGGGTATTGCAAGGTTTCATTAAATTATTTTATCCGGTTAGGGATACTTGCAAACCACTGGGACTATCATGAGTAAAGAAAATAGCTGCTGGTACTGTTTTGGTACTAAAAGTTCTTGAAACGAGATAGAATAGAAAAAATATAGAAATATTTAATACTAAAATGTATGGTAAGATGGGAAGTAACATGCACTATTAAACAGAATTTTGCGAGTTTGAGTGATGAAATGGGCTTTAAGAACCTAGTATTTATGCGGGTTTCAAGCAAATTTGTTTAGACACTGGCAACATTTTGGCAACAGAAAATTAGTAATCTAGAATAAATGATGTAATTGAAGTAAAAAAGGGCGTGTATTTGCATAAAACTTGAACAAATATAGTTAGCGACAACAAAGGACACGCCGAGTTCGAATAGTACAAAAGTATATTATTTATTTTATATGGCAGGTAGTCCATGAGATTGCCTGCTATATTTGCAATCTATAATTTCAGAAAAATTGAGGCAGTAAATTGTTGCCAATAGAAATGGGTATTTATTATAGCAAAATGCTTTACAAATGCTATAATATGGAATATACTAGTACCACTATTAAGAAAGAGGTGATGTAATGGCTCAAATTAGTTTGCGTGTAGAGGATGATGTAAAAAAAATGGCAGAGCAGGCATGTGCCGATATTGGCATGTCTTTGTCTACGGCAATTAATATTTATCTCAAAAAACTTGGGCGTGAAAAGCGAATACCTTTTGAGGTGGCTGTAGATCCTTTTTATTCGCAGGAAAATATGACCAGGCTAAAAGAGTCGGTAGCACAGATGGAAGCTACAGGCGGCACAGTACATGAGGTAGATTTTGATGATTAAGTCATGGTCAGATGCGGCATGGGAAGATTTTGAATACTGGATGAAGCAAGATAAGAAAACGTTAAGGCGTATTCTTCAGTTATTGAAGGATATTGATCGGAACGGATATGATGGAATAGGTAAGCCGGAAAGGTTAAGTGGTGATTTAGCAGCTTATTGGAGCAGAAGGATAGATGATGCGAATCGTATTGTTTATCGTATAGAGGATAATACGATAAAGATTGTCCAATGTGGTTCCCATTATAGAGATAAGTGAAGGCGGCAACATTTTGGCAACAGAAAATCAGTAAGTCAGAATAAATGATGTAATTGAAATAAAAGTGGGCGTGTATTTAATATAAATAGACATTTCTCAAGGTATGAATACAGCAAGTAATAAAAGACGGTAATCGCTTTGCTGGCGGATAAGTATATATTAGTGGTTTTTAGCATATAATTTTAATGGAAAGTCCCATTGACTTTTCTGTTTTTGCTTGCTAGAATGCAGGTACAAAGAAAGTTTACCACTGACCGATATGTGGTATATAAATGGTCGGGTTGAAAGTTTACCGCTGACCGCTGACCGATATGCGGTATATAAATGGTTGGGTTGAAAGTATAGTCCTTCGCCGTAAAGCGAGGGACTTTTTCGTAATGAGGACAGGTAAATGAAGAAAACAGGCTTTTACATTATCAAGGATAAATTTTTTGAAGATATGCCAGATCCGTATCTCAAAGGAAATAAGGCGGGAAACAGACCGCATTATTACTGCTTTGAAGATTCGAGTACAGGGATATACTGGGTGATACCGTTGTCCAGCCGTATCGATAAATACAGGCGGATTATGGAGAAAAAGCTGGGAAACCCATAGAACGTGAATACACAATTGCCGGAAATCATCTGATGTTGACAAGTGAGCATACTGTCAGAGAAATTCAGCAGAAAGCGAGAAAAGTTATGGGCATGTTGAAGCGTGGTATCAAATTCACGCCAACGTAGCCGGATGTTATGGAGATATTGGAGAAGTTAGGGGAATGCAGATAGCTTTCCTTATTGGTGTAATAAATTTATAGCGCTAGTGCCATGTAGATAGGACATAAGGAAGAGGGATAAATAATAAACGAGAGTCTTTATATGAGGAATTGGATATGTGTCCAATCACAATAACAGAACCCAAAACGGGGACACGACAAAACCAAGAAAAAAGATGCTAAAAATATTGATTTACATTATTACAAAATTTTGTTATATTTAAAGTTAATTAAAGTGCAATTAAATTAACGGAATTATACTTAAAAAGACGGAGGATATAAATGGCTAAAGACGTAACATTGGCAGATATTGCGGAAAGAGTTGGAGTGAGTAATGTCGCAGTATCTAAAGCATTATCAGGAAAGCCAGGGGTTAGTGATGAACTTAGGGTAAGAATAAAACAGGTTGCGGATAGGATGGGGTATATACCTAATTCTTCGGGTGCCGGCAAGGCGGCAGTGACGGAAACGGGGAATATAGGAGTGGTTGTACCCGAACATTATTATGGATATTCTGTATCATTTTATGGACAGTTGTATGAAAAAGTGGTCCGGGCCTTATATGATAATAGATACTATGGTATTCTGGAGCTTCTTACAAAAGAAGACGAACAGTTCGGCTGTATTCCAAAGGTTATGCAGGATGGGAAGGTCGATGGGCTGATATTTTTAGGGCAGATGGATGAAAGATATATATGTAAAATGGTCAGTCAGACAAAACTGCCGGTTTTCTTTCTCGACACATATATGCCGTCTGTTACGTTGGACACAGTGATTTCAGATGGGTATTACGGGACCTATTTACTTACAAACTATCTGATCAGGCGCGGCCATAAAAAAATAGGATTCGTTGGAAATGTTGATGCCACCAACAGTATTACAGATCGGTTCTGGGGGTATAGAAAAGCACTGAGGGAAGGGAATATAGAATTTCAGGAGAAATGGGAGATATCAGATCGAAATGAACGGGGGGAATCTTATGATAGGATTTTGATAGGAAAACCGGAACTGGATGCCTATGTTTGCAATTGTGACTTTACGGCATATACTTTAATTCAGAATTTGGAAGAAATGGGATGCCATGTGCCGGATGATATATCGGTGGTAGGATTTGATGACTTCCTTCCGGCAGGCATGGGGATGGATTCGGACAGGATTACTTCTTACAGTGTTGATATGGGCAGAATGTCGGAGATTTGCGTAAAATCCCTGATTAATAAGATAAAGCAAAAGGAGTATGTTACAGGAATTCAGATTGTTACAGGGAATATTGTGGAGAAGAAGACAGTAAAAGACCGCAGGGGTATGTAATAAATAACAGGGAGATTCGTTCTCCAATTAAGAAAGAGTGTCAAAAAAGTTCATTGGAATCGTAACATTCCAATGAACTTTTTTTGTTTATGGGAAATATTGGAGACTGGATCATATTGAATGTCCTTTTCGTTATGACATCACTGCCTGTGATTACGCTCGGAATGACAGTGACGGCGATGTACAGGGTATCCCTTCGGCGTATACGGGGAGAGAGCCGGTATGCTGCGAGGGAATATTTTGAAGCATGCAGGGAAGAGTGGAGACAGAGCACAAAGCTATGGCTTGTATTCATGGTTACGGGCGGGATACTTCTTTTTGATATATTGTACGGCAGAAACCTTAGTAAGATGTTGAATATTGCAATCGGAGTGCTGCTGGTGCTGTGGTGCTTCACGGTCAGTTATGCGTTTCCGTTGCAGGCAAGATTTCAGAACAGTTTGAGGAATACGCTGAAGAATGCCTTGTTACTTGCATTCAAAAATCTGCCGGTGACTCTTATTATGGTGATTCTAAATTGCATCCCGGCAGTGTGCATTGCAGGCGGTGCATTTGTCACGATGGCGGCGATGCCAATTTTCTGTGTGATAGGTTTTTCGCTGACCGTGTGGATCAATAGTTTATTTTTAACGACAATTTTTCAGGCATTAATTAAGGAGGAGAAAAAAAGATGGAGATAAAGCCAACAAATAAGAAGCTGTCTTATACCGGAAGGATTGACTGGAGCAATCCGGAGGAACCGGTTTTCGTATATCCATGTACTTCTGTGGGGATGAGGTTTACAGGGAATGTGTTAAAAATCCATGTAAAGAACAAATGTGCGTACTGGGACAATTATCTGGGCTATATCCTGGACGGCAGGCAGTCTGTGCTTGCGCTTCCGAAGGATGGGACAGCCGTGTTTGAAATAGAAGTGAAAGGAGAGAGTGGGCAGGAGCATGAAGTCTTGTTTTTCAAAAGACAGGACGCCTGCCATGAGTTCAGCTTCCTGGGAGCAGAGATTGCAGATGGAGCGAAGCTTCTTTCTATGCCTGAGAAACCGGTAAGAAAGATAGAGGTGTATGGGGATTCAGTGTCGGCAGGTGAAGTGTCGGAAGCGGTAGAATATACGGGGAAGGAAGACCCGGAGCACAACGGGGAGTATTCCAACAGTTGGTATTCTTATGCCTGGATGACGGCCAGGAAACTTAACGCCCAGATACATGACATCGCCCAGGGCGGTATTGCGCTCCTGGATGGGACGGGGTGGTTCCATGCCCCGGATTACATCGGCATGGAAACTGCATGGGATAAGATTCATTATAATCCCGACCTGGGTGAAGCTATGGAGTGGGATTTTTCCGAGTACGTCCCACAGGTGGTAATTGTGGCGTTCGGGCAGAATGACAGCAATCCGCAGGATTATATGAAAGAAGATTATGAAGGAGAAAAAGCCGGAAAATGGAGACGTCATTATAAGGCGTTTCTTATGAAGCTGAGGGATAAGTACCCGCTTGCCTGTATCGTATGCTGTACAACACTGCTCTGCCATGACAGGGCATGGGATAATTCCATCGGCCAGGTAGTGCAGGAGATGGAAGATGAGAAGATTACACAGTATATCTTCAAACGGAATGGCAGAGGGACTCCGGGTCACTTAAGGATACCGGAGGCGGAAGAAATGGCAGAGGAATTGGCGGCGTATATTGAAAAACTGCAGCTGCCGGACGCGTAGATGGAAAAGAAAGCTATAGACAGAAAGGTGGAAAATGAGGTGGAAAGGGCTGATTATACAAGATTAAAAATGTGCATGTACAGGGCAAAAATGGGAGAGGAACTGACAATCGGATTTTTTGGAGGTTCGATCACGCAGGGCTGCTCGGCAACGGTACATGAGAGGGCATATTCCTATCGTGTATTTGAATGGTGGAAAAAGGCATTTCCGAAAGCAGAATTTCATTATGTGAATGGAGGCATTGGAGGGACTTCTTCTCATTTTGGAGTTTCCAGAGTCCGGGAGGATTTGCTGATGTACCAGCCGGATGTGGTCATGATAGACTTTAGTGTAAATGATAAAGCGGAAGATTTTTTTGAGGAGACATATGAGGGCTTGCTGCGCAGGATTCTGGCATGGAAGTCCGAACCGGCGGTAATTCTTCTGAATAATGTCTACTATGATACCGGTGAAAATGCCCAGGAACACCATAATACTGTAGGAGACTATTATCAAGTGCCCCATGTGAGCATTAAGGATACTCTGTATCAGAAGATGAAGGCAGGCATGTATACGAGAGAAGAACTGACGCAGGACGGGCTGCATCCGAATGATAAAGGACATGGGCTGATAGCGGAAGAAATCATTGATTTTTTGGAGCAGGTTCGGGCGGACATGGAAGAACAGGGAGCGATAGAAGAAATTCCAAATGTGCGACTGCCCATGCCTGTAACGGCTAATGCCTATGAACATGCAAAAAGATTGACGATCCGTGAAGTCTCACCGGCGCTTTTGGGATTTCGGGCGGATTCAGAGGAGAAAACAGGTCATCTGGATACGTTCAGGAATGGATGGATTGGAAAGCAGGCCGGAGAAAAAATAGTGTTTGAGGTTACGGCTTCCTGCATTGCTATCCAGTACAGAAAGACAATAAAAAAACCAACATTGCGGGCGAAGCTGGTTCTGGACGGTAATACGGAGGATATCCGTGTTTTGGATGGGAATTTTGAAGAAGACTGGGGAGACTGTTTATATTTAGAACCGGTTCTTCATCATGGAGAGAAGAAGGAGCACCGTATCGAGATAGAGATTCTTGACGATAAGACAGAAAAGGCTACGCCGTTTTATCTGATATCGCTTGTCCTTGCGTAGAGAGGAAGAAATTGAGTGAAATAATGGAAACTGTAAAAAATAGCAGAGTAATCAGGAGGAAAATTAGGTGATGGGATTTGCAAAGAATTTTGTATGGGGAGCTGCAACAAGTGCTTATCAGATTGAGGGCGCTGTAAAGGGCGAAGGAAAGGGAGCCCACATCTGGGATGTTTATACCGGGGAACCGGGGCATGTTTTTGAAGGGCACACGGGGGAACCGGCTTGTGATCATTATCACAGATACCGGGAAGATGTGAAACTGATGAAAGAAATGGGGCTGAAAGCATATCGGTTTTCTATTGACTGGTCACGAGTGCTGCCGGAAGGCTTTGGGAAAGTGAATGAAAGAGGAATTGCATTTTACGATCGGCTTATTGATGAGCTTTTAAAGAATGAAATAGAGCCGTATATTACGCTTTTCCACTGGGAATTGCCTTATGAGATATACAAGCGGGGCGGATGGATGAACCCGCAGATCGTGGAGTGGTTTGGAGAGTATGCAAAATTAGCAGCAGAACGGTTTAGCGACAGGGTTACACATTATTTCACCCTGAATGAGCCGCAGTGTTTTGTCGGTCTTGGATTTTTGACAGGGGAACATGCGCCGGGCTTAAAATCACCGCTCAGGGATACCTTTGAGATGGCCCATAATGCATTAAAAGCACATGGGCGTGCGGTGCAGATGCTGCGGCAATAAGGAAAGCAGACTTTAGTGATTGGATATGCGCCTACTTGCGGTATGTGCTATCCGGAGTCCGATAAAACAGAGGACGTTGAGGCGGCAAGACAGATGATGTTTTCTTTACAGCCGGATGACAGAAACTGGACTTGGAATGTTCCATGGTGGTCAGACCCGGTGTTGTTGGGCCATTACCCGGAAGAAGGATTGAAACAGTATGAACAGTATCTTCCAGGAATTACCGATGAAGATTTAAGGCTGATTTCAGAACCGATTGATGTGTACGGACAGAATATTTATAACGGACGGTGTATTCGAATGGGCGCGGACGGAAAGCCGGAGGATGTGACACGTTACCAAGGCTTCCCAAAGACGGCAATCGATTGGCCGGTGACGCCAGAAGCCTTGTATTGGGGACCGAAATTCTTATATGAGCGTTATCATAAGCCTGTTTATATTACAGAGAATGGCCTTTCCTGTCATGATGTGATTTCTTTAGATGGAAAAGTGCATGATCCAAATAGAATAGATTTTCTTGCAAGGTATTTGCATGAGCTCAAAAAGGCAGCGGGAGAAATTGATTTAAGAGGATATTTTCAGTGGTCGCTGATGGATAATTTTGAATGGGCAAAGGGATACTCGGAAAGGTTCGGGCTGGTATATGTGGATTACCGTACACAGGAGAGAATTTTGAAGGATTCTGCGTATTGGTATCGGGATGTCATTCAAAGCAACGGAGAAAAATTATGAGTATACGAAAATTAAAACCAGTTCTGTATTACGGTTTCAGAAGTGAAGTTGACAGGGAAGAATTTGCTGGAAGAAATTATAGGCATTGGGAATTTGGGAAATTAAAATAGATTGTCTTTTTTATGTGCAATTGTTATAATGATGGCAGGCGAATATGATGAATTTAACAGGGGATGGGATATTTGTTGGCATTTACGTGAATATCTCTATCACTCTGAATATAAATAAAGAAAGGATGAATAGGATGAACCAGAATGTAAATCCTACGGAACAGGCGGACGTTGTCCGTCAAGGTATACATAAGAGAGTATGTAAAAGGAACTGCTGTAATGCTTATGAAGATAGCTTAAGCGGTTCCTTTTTTAATCGGGGAGGTAGGAGCCGGAGATGAAAGTGAAGATGAGGGGCAGGATTTTCGGAATGTTAATTATAGTATTGATTTTATGCGTAGGGGTTATGGCGGCTTTCATGCGGGTCGGCAGGAGAGAGGCAGGCATGGATGAGGCAGCCTTTTATTATGTTGCGCTGGGAGACAGCATCCCTAACGGATATTCTGTCTCGGAGGAGCAAGATATGGAAGGATATCCCCGGATATTGACGGAGGAACTGAGAGAAGTGAAGGGAGATTCCGTCTCTTTTTCAGAGTATACTAAGAATGGGATTACGGCGGATGGGCTGTGCGAAAGATACCTTTCAGATGTAAAGGTGCAGGAAGAGATTAAAAACGCAGATTTGATTACCGTTACGGCAGGAGCTAATGATATTTTGAAAAGATGCCGGGAACTGTACAGAGAGATTTTCGGGGAAGAGGCAGAAGTGCAGGATATGGAAACTGTTTTTTCGGCATTTCAGAAAAGGATGGCTAAGAACCCGGAATTGGCGGCGAAGGCAGCAGAGATTATGAAAGGATGGAGATGGGAGGAGTTTGAAGAGGACTGGAAGAGAATGATGGATAGCATCCAGAAGAACCGGAAGAAAAGCTGCCGGGTGATAGTGACTACCCTTTATAATCCAGTGGGGGAGAAAGAGGGTTTCAGGATGCTGAATTTGTATATTGAACAGCAGATTGGACGCGTCAATGATGTTATTATGGAATATCAGGAAGTGTATGGGTATCAGGCGGCGGACATCAGGGAGGCCGGCATGGAGGAGCATCTTCAGGCGGATGGGCTGCATCCTGACGGGGATGGGCAGAGGATAATTGCCGGGCGGGTGTGGTCACTGTTTATGAAAGAGAGACTATGATAACTTGAGGGAGAATTTTGTAAATATTTTTAAAAATCATCTTGCTTTTTTATGCCATTGTGCTATGATAGTAAAAATCAGGACAGCATTTTTAGCTGTTCTCCAAATCATTTCAGGCTGAAAAGCCGTATTATCTTATCGCTCCGCGTTCGGGGCAGTTATCCAAAGCAACTGTTTACAGATTAAGCCCTATGGGTAGATTTACAAGGAGGATTTTGCGTATGGCAAACAAATTACAGGAGTATTTTCCAATGATTCAGACAAGGGAATCTATTATGGAACAGATTGAGGCAGACAGGCATTTGAAATCAATGTTTGAACAATGGGGTGAAAATCACCGGCAGGAGTTCTTGGATTTCTGCACCGGGGTTCGCGGAGCGCATGTTATTCCGCCGACTTGCTGCTCCGGCAGTATAAGAGAGTCCGCAGCAAACGGAAGAAGAAATTTGTCTATAAAGATATCAAGGAAGTCTACACCATCGTCTTATTTGAGCAGAGCACATCGGCATTCCATCAGTTTCCAGATACATATCTCCACTATTTTGAACAGAAATCCAATACCGGGATAGAGATAAACCTCCTCCAGAAATATCTGTTCGTGCCACTTGACATCTTCCGGGAAATCCAGCACAATAAACATATCAGGATAGAGAATCGGCTGGAGGCATGGCTGGTGTTTCTGAGTATGGATGAGCCGGAGGCGGTCATTTCCATCATAGAAAAATATTCAGACTTCAAAGCCATGTACGGGCAGATTTATGAGATCTGCCGGAATATAGAAGAGGTGATGGGTATGTTTTCAAAGGAGCTGCGTGAGCTGGACCGGAATACGGTGCAGTTGATGATTGACGAGATGCAGGAGGAGCTGAACCAGGTAAAACGTAAGGTGGAGGAGGAAAAGCAGAAGGCGGAAGAGGAAAAGCAGAAGGCGGAAGAGGAAAGGCAGAAGGCGGAAGAGGAAAGGCAGAAGGCGGAAAGAAAAGAACAGGAGTTGGAAGAAACAAGGCAGGCGTATGAAAAGGCGCTGAAACGGATTGAGGAGCTGGAGAGGACATCTTAAAACAGAGCCGGCTGTTTTCTGTATAATTAAACAATCTTTGAGAATTGCATTTCCCCTTATTTTCATGTACAATGAATGAAATGCAGCATAGGATGTGAAGATATGTCTGAGATACGAAAAAGAATCGTCTTTCACGGGCGTGTACAGGGAGTGGGTTTCCGCTATACGGCGAGACATTTAGCGCAGTCCATCGGGCTTTCGGGATGGGTGAGAAATGAACACGACGGCACAGTGCTTATGGAAGTCCAGGGGCGGGAGCCTATGATCTTCAAGCTGATGGAAGGCCTTAACCGCAGCATGTTTATCGACATAAGCTGGATCGATTCGGAAGATATCCCTGTAGAGGAAGAAACCAGCTTTAAGATCAGATGATGGAGAAAAGTTATGGAAAATGGATTGGGAAACGGAACAGAAAAGAAAAGTGTGAAGAGCAGGATCGTGTCTGCCGCATGGCAGCTGTTTTACGAGAAAGGGTATAACGGAACTACAGTTGACGAGATCATTGAACTGTCGGAGACTTCTAAAGGCTCATTTTACTATTATTTCAGCACGAAGGATGAACTGCTCAATACGCTTTCCCTTGTCCTTGACGAGTATTATGAAGAGCTTGACCGTGAGATGGAGGAGGGCATGGACAGCTTTGGCAAGCTGATCTATATTAACTACAAGGCGCACAGCATGATGGAGGAGAAGATAAGCATCGACCTTTTGTCCTCCCTGTATTCGACGCAGCTTGTGGCGGCGGGGCAGAGGCACCTTTTAGACCAGAACCGCCATTATTATAAACTTGTGACAAAGATTGTGGAAGAAGGGCAGAAAAAGGGAGAGATATGCGCTGAGAAACCGGTCAGCGATATCGTACAGTATTATTCCATGTGCGAGCGAGCGCTGGTGTACGACTGGTGTCTGAATAAAGGGAGCTACTCCCTCGCAGAGAGGAGTAAAGAATGGATGCCCGTTATGATGGGGCATTTTCGCAAATGATTTTATTTTTTAAATAAGGCACATTGGTCATAGGGGAAGAGGATTAGTAAAGCTGTAAGAAATGTCGCCTTCTTCCGTTATGATGCGGGATTTCTCCCACTTCGCTCCCCGGTACGTCACGCAGGATGCGTGTTCCCGGAGTCCTGGCATACCCAATACGCAGGCTCGAAGCAGCTTTTCAGAGTGTCGTTCTGATACTGCGCCTGCCTTCTAATGCCGTCGTCAGCATAACTGATTTTCCTATTACAGATGATGCACATCTGCTTATCATGAACGTTTGCCCAGTCTTTTCAGTAAAATGAGGGCAGGCCCATTGCCCTCATTTATCTAAGCATTGTTCTTATGATCCGCGTTTTTTCGCGTTTTTCGCTGCGTTTACTTTTATGTCTGCCCGGTAACCGCAGACAGGACAGCGAAATTCCCTGTTTTCTGTATGGCCGGGTGCGCCGCACCGGCTGCACTCCCGGCTGATGTCTTTTGCGTACACTTTTATAAGCTCTACCGACTGCTCGCGGCATTTTTGCTCCAGCCGTGCCCTGATATACCCCCTCTGCCACATGACGGCAGAGTAGTTGATGCTTGCTTTAAAACCGCTGCCCTTTGGAGGAGGGAGCTTGGGGAGGCAGACGGTTTTCGGTTTCTCCTCCCGTAAAAAGCGGTTTAGTTCCATGTTGATATAGCTGTGCAGAAATTCCTGCATCCTATGCTTTCTTGCATTGTATTTCTTCCTGCCGGGCTCTGCGTTCCGGTTGGCATTGTATTTTCCTACCTGCTGTCTTACCCAGGTTGAAAATTCTGTCTGGTAAATGCCGAGCTTTTCCCCGTAAATTTGTCCTTCGTCTGTGGTGAGCATGGCGGACATCCCAAGAGAGATCCCCACCCGGCTTACATAATCAGGGTGATAGTGAACCGCTGTCTGGATGGCGGCTTTTAGTTCTACGCTGTTCTTTTCCGGGAAGAGCCGGACGTATATCTGGCTTTTATACTTATTGCTGTCGGTAAGAGGGATGAAGATCCGCCTGCGCCGCTCTTTGGTAGTCAGGTAGATTCCATGGTCTGCATAACGGTGAGTTCCCCCTGAGGAGAAGAACCCGTCCGCAGTCTCCGAATGGGGCTTTACATGGTACTTGCGAACCTTTCGGCAGAGGTAGCGGAGGAGCTTATCCGGAACATTTGTGCCGAGGCGGCCGGAAAGTTCTTCATATCGTTTTCGGATTTCCGGCGGGAGACTCCAGTCTTTCGGCGGCTTTTGCATAAGTGCGCCTTCGAAAGCGTCATTGGCCTTTAGGCAAAAGCGCAGATAATGCTTTTCTTCCCCAGTAAAATTGTCATTCTGGCCGACAGCTTTCCTCACGGCTGCTCTCGTTTTCGTCCACTGGCTTTTGATGTCTCCCAGCGCGTCGAATACGGCGAGGTAAAAATAGACAGAAGGGATGCCAAGCTCACCCCGAAGGCCTGACGCTGTCATCTCGTTCTGGACAGTGTAGCCGGGATATATCTTGGGGAGCGAGGCGATGCCGCTGTAACGCTGGTAGACGTAGTTCTTGACGGTTCGGTAATCTCCGGCGATGTCGGTAAGTTTCTGCATGTCTGTGTCAGAGAGAGGCTCTCTGTTATACTGGCAGACAGTTTTGCAGACGGTTTTACGGGTGTCTTTTTGTGGCATGCGATAAGTACCCTGCCTTCCGTATGTGAAATGAAATGTCCGGGGGCGGATATGACCCCGCCCCAGACTTATGTGTAACTTTGTAAATCTTAAACGCTTTCCAGAAAACGTGCTTACTGGAGCAACTGAAGGACACCCTGCGGAACCTGGTTTGCCTGTGCAAGCATAGCCTGGGATGCCTGAACGAGGATGTTGTTCTTTGTGTAAGCCATCATCTCATTTGCCATGTCAACGTCGCGGATGCGGCTCTCGGCAGCAGTGATGTTCTCGGTCGTTACGCTTAAGTTATTGATGGTATGCTCTAAGCGGTTCTGGAGTGCTCCAAGGTCGCCTCTCTGCTTAGATACTGAATTGATGGCAGTCTTAATCTTGTTGACAGCCTCAGTAGCCCCCTCCTGGGTGGAGATATCGATATCATGGATCAGAAGTCCTTTTGCGGACATATCTCCGATACCGATTGTAAGCCTGTTGAAAGAATCGGATGTGTCGCCGATCTGGAGGGTCAGGCCGCCTTCGGCTGCAACGCTTGCATCTTCAAGGGCCATCTCGCCGTGTTGTACAAGCCCTGCCCATGCAGCCTGAACTTTGTCAGCGGGGATGTCGTTGCGGTCGCCTGCCGTTGCGCCTTCAAGGTTGTTCTTCGTATAATCGATGGCACCCGGAATTTCCGTCAGCCGTACTGTGCTGCTTGTATTATCGCTGGTCACTTTGAATGTCGCATTGTCTTTTGCAATATTACTGAGACGCTTTGCGGCAGCCTCTGCAAGACCTGCGGAGTCTTTTTCAAAGTCTTTTAAGTCGATGACGTTTGCACCGGCTTTTACCTTGCTGTCTTTGCCGACTGCAAAGGTATATGTGGTATCGCCGATTTTCAGTACACTTCCGTCTTTGAGATCTAAGTCTGCAAGATCAAAGCTGCCCTGTGCCACGGCGTCATTTCCGCTGCCGAAAACAGCCTCTTTTATCACGTTTACACCGATCGCCTCGCCCTGGTTGATGTGTACGCCGTTGCCGGTAAAGTCGTCGCCGGCTGTGCCTGGGTCAAGGACAGTGCCTGCATTATCGGTAACTTCCAGCTTTGCGCTCATATCCTGCGTGAATTCTTTGCTTGGGTTATTTACCATCGTGAATGTAAGCTTGCCGTCAGCGTTTGTAACTTCAAATTCTTCGCCGCCGATTGTAACCTTATTGCCGTTTGCAGCGATGTTTTCCATGAATTTTGCAGCGATGGCTTTGCCGTCTGCCTCCTCTCCGATACCGACCTCAAGGCCGTCCAGCTCCAATTCATAATCGCCTAATGTAACTTTAACGCCCACTGCAGCATCCGCGTTGTCTGTATTTCCTCCGGCAGCAGCAACGGTCTGATTTGCGGTATCGTGAGTTGTGAGAGTATCATCAGCCGCCTCAAATACTATGGAAGTTCCGGTAGCGGTTGCTGTATAAGTGATGCCGTCAATATCAAATGTCTTGCCGTTTAATGCAGTGGCAATCTCCGCATCCGTCATATCTGCCGTTACGTCAATTGTTACATCCTGTCCTGCAATTGTAAATGTGGCGGTCTGGTTTGCTGTTACAGACCCGTCTGCCTCTGTAGCGGCAGTAATCGCAGCTCCTGCCACGTCAAATGTGAAAGATGCCTTGGCTCCTGCACCGTCTCCGTTTGCGACGGTTACAGCGTCAGCGTCAGGAGCTTTTATGTCAGGAGCGCCTTTTGCGGCGGCGTTATTGGCAATCTTAACATTGCTCAGATCCAGCTCGTAGATTCCCTTTACAGGAGTTTTTGATTTTACGCCGTCTGCGATATGGGTCATTTCCACATCAGAAAGCGCCCCTATATCTCCGGCTGTTATTTCTTTTGCCTCGCTTTCAAGTGCCATCTTGCCGTCCAGCAAAGTACGGCCGTTGAAGTTCGTGCTCTTGGAGATTCGGTTGATCTCATCAAGCAGGGCGTCAACTTCTGCCTGAAGACTGTCGCGGTCATCGTCCATGTATGTTCCGTTGGCGGACTGGTTTGCCAGCTCTACCATACGGTTTAACATAGAGTGAACTTCAGTAAGGGCGCCTTCTGCTGTCTGGATTAAAGAAATGCCATCGTTGGCATTCTTCTGAGCTGTCTCAAGACCTGTGATCTGTGCGCGCATCTTCTCGGAAATTGCAAGACCTGCCGCATCGTCGCCTGCACGATTGATCCTGTAGCCGGATGACAGTTTTTCTAAGTTCTTAGAAAGCATGCTGTTGTTGTTCGTTAAGTTTCTGTAAGCGCTTAATGCCGCTATGTTGTGTTGAATTCTCATAAAATATACCTCCTTGAATGTGGACGGGAGCATCCATTCTCCCGCATAAGTTTTTTTGCTGTGCCTTTCGGCATTTATTCCAAATCCTCTGCCCGGATCCTTTGACAGAAGAGTTGAAAACGCTGACCGTACAATCGCCGTGTCCGGTTTTTGCGGGTTCCGGCTACGGAGAGGGGACTGCGCGTCTGTCTCTGCGTCCTTTTTTTCCTGAAAGACATGCTGGCTTGTCATGGCTTTTCTCATATACTTCGCCCCGCACGATGCTGACATTTTTCGGCGCGTCGATGGACAGCCTGAGATCGCCTTCCATGGACACTACCTGTATGACAATGTCCTCGCCGATTACCAGATATTCGCCCGGATTCCTTCCAAGAGATAACATCTCCTACACCTCCCTGTGCTTTGCGTTTTTTAGTTATAGGAACGGTGCAAACATTGATTTTCAGGGGCTTTAAAGCATGGACTTCCGATAAGAAATATTATCGGAAGTCGAAAAGCCATTAATTTAAACATGTTGGGATTTCTAAGAAAAATAGACTTAAGTTTTTAGAAATGAAACCGATATTATAGTCAGAATGGTTCAAGAAACATAGAAAATCAGGTCATTTTAAGCTGTTTGGTTCCGATAATATTTCTTATCGGAAGTTCGGCTTATTTTTTTGCCCTTGTGCGAAGGATTTTCTACCAGTCAACGGTCCTGTCTACCAGCTCTTTTTGTTCTGCTCCTGTTTTCCGCAGGTAAACTCTGGTTGTCTCGATATTTTCATGCCCCATAAGATCTGCGAGAAATGCGATATTGCTGCTGCGCTCCATGAAGTTTTTGGCAAAACGGTGGCGGAAGGAGTGCGGGTACACTACATCCGGGTCGATGTTATAGCGCGCCGCGAATTTTTTTAGCTGCCCGGAGATTCCCCTGGGGGAGATGGGTGCGCCGTATTTGTTCAGAAAAAGAAAGCCGCTGTCCTGGTGCTTTCCGCCGAGCCAGGAGAGAGTCTCTTCCTGTAAGCATTTCGGAATGTAGATTCGCCGTACTTTTCCGCCCTTGGAGTATAGCTCCATATGCCCGAGCTTTACGTCTTCAACCTTGATTTTTGTCAGCTCGTTTACGCGGGCTCCCGTTGCTGCGAAGAAACGGACGATGAAGTACCAGGCCCACTCGCCGTCTCTTTTCAGGGAGTTCTTAAGATGGGCATAGTCGGCCTCGCTGATTACATTTTCCGCAAATGGTTTCTGCTGCACCCGTATGAATTTCAGTTTCCACTTTTCTTTTCCGATGCTTTCCAGATAACAGTTTACCGCGCGCAGCCGCAGGTTCACTGTGCGCGGCCGGTAGGATTGTATGAGCCATTCACGGTGCTCGCGCAGATTTTTTTTTGTGGGTGCGCCGTGCTGCGTGTCAAACTGCCTGACGGCATAGAGATAGGATTTGACGGTGCTGTCTGAGAGGTTCTGTTTTCTTAAGTATTTTGCAAAATCATCTGTCATGGCATAAGCCCCCTTTTTCGTATGATTGTAGCAGAATTAAGAGGGAGATTGTTATTGATAGGAAGATAGTAGAAGAAACTATTGTATTGGATGAGATTTCAAAGAACGCACTGACTGAAACCGTGTGCGGGGTGACCGAACTGGAAAATCCCAACAGTGTGGTTCAAATGCAAAAGGCACCCACACAAGTGGATGCCTTTACTGCCCTTACGGCGAAAATGTTTCTTAAAAACTTGCCCTTACGGCGTACAATTAACAATTAAAAGCTTGCCCTTACGGCGTATATTGCTTTTTCTTATCCTTATAATAAAGAATATGCGCCCAAAAGTCAATTGCTTTCTTCTGTCTTTTCATTTTTTGCGAAAGTGTCGTTATTATCTGCGGATTTCAGAATTTTATTCTCTTCAAGAAGTTTGTCATAAGCTTTTTGCAGTATTTTGTTTTTCACCTGTTCTTTCTCATAGGCTTGCACAAGTTTCTGATGCTCAACATATTCTTTTGAGAAGAAGTTTTGAATCATAGTTTTACGTATTTCACGGAAAATATTGTTGTCATCGCTTAAATTTCCGGCAATCGTTCCAAAAACAGAGGTTATGCGGGCTTTAGACATTATCTTTGCGTTGTTGAGGATTAGAGCACATTCATGTGCAAATCCTTCAGAAACGCCCACTTTGCGGTAATACCATTTTCCCGTTGGGTTGTCAGTTGGGTGATAAGCGGCAGCTACTTTTGCAAGGGTGCTTGTAGAGGGGATTGCTAGGACAGTATTTGCCCATTCTTCAATGATAACAGCAGGATGCTTGTAGGAAAGTTCTGGAGAAAAATTATTACCCCATTCCATCTGAACAATCTTTCCGACTCCATAAGAACGGTTTACGGAGACATTTTTCTTTGTAATCCATCGATTCAGGCTGCTGATTATCATTGCCATTTCACTTTCGGACAATCGCTCTGAGGCAAATATTAAATTGGATAGTACTTGCATATATGATGCTAATACTTCACTGGTATCTTTTGCCATTGTGGAGCGTGATGTCGGATCGGCAGCAATGGACGCAAGTTTTTCATAATCTATCTGCATAGTATTCTTTCTTTTTTCATAGCGTGGAGACTATTATAACATTTATTTTCAAATAATAAGCAACCAAAACTTAGCCAAGATTGTCCGGGCCAAATCCGTAAGGCAGCATTTCTTTCAGCGAGAGCTGGATGCATTTGTTTTTTCCGTCTGCCAGTATGATCTGGAAAGTCTCCGGGTTGCAGAACTCCATCATGACCTGGCGGCAGATGCCGCAGGGGGCGCACAATGTGTCTGCCGGGGAGCCTTCCGGCCCTCCTACGATGGCAATCCGCTCAAATTCCCGCTCTCCGTCATAGACAGCCTTGAAAAAGGCCGTCCGCTCCGCGCAGTTCGTCGGGCCGTAAGCGGCGTTTTCGATGTTGCAGCCGTGATAGATTTTCCCGCTTTTTGCAACCAGGGTCGCGCCTACCTGGAAATGGGAATACGGCGTATAGGCGTGTTCTCTGGCCTCTTTAGCCTGTAAGATCAGCTCTTCGTTTGTCATCTTTTCTACCTCCGTTTTTGTAAATGTGCTTATGCTGTTTTGGGAATGGCATGTTTTTTGCGACGGTGTTTACATTTTCAACGCGCTGTCTTTCCCGATTTCAAAATGGTCTGCTTTTAGGATGGCAAAGGATTTTTCATAATTTCCTTCTCTCATATGCTGAACCATCTTTTTGAGGTTTTCATTGGTCTTTGGTATCCGCATTCCGTTTTTGACGGAGCATTGGCCGATGCGGATAAGCTCGGACAGCGCGTTTTCGTAAACTCTGTCAATCCGGCTGTTGCCGAGGGAGCGTATGATCTCCATGTGCATGTCGGTGTCGGCAATCTCCCATTTATAGAGGTCTTCTGCACAGGCGCACATGCGTACCACCTTTTCCTCGATGCGGTAGGAGTATTCCACATGCTTTCCGGAGGTGAAGATATGCCGGAAAGCAGAGGTTTCCAAAAGCTCCCGGAGCTGATAGATTTCTTCGATGTCCTGCCGGGTGATGGGCTTGACGGTTATGGATTTGTAGTAGTCGGACTGGATGAGCCCCTCGGTCTGCAGCATCTGGATGGCGCTCCTGACAGGGCTGCGGCTCATGCCAAGCTCTTTTGTAAGCATGGCCTCCGTGAGCGGCATGCCCGGCGGATAGGTGAGGTTCAAAATGTTCTGTTTTATTTTTTCATATGCCTGCTCGGCAAGAGACGGTGATTTTTCTGACATGATATTTCCCCGGTACGTTATTTGTGCAAACCCGTGAAGGTTTGCTTTGCTGGGTGAATTGTAACATTTTTTTAGAATGAATTCAAGAAAATTCATTGACTTTGTGTACAACTGATGCTATAGTATCTGTAACAGATAATTGTATACAAATTATTAAAATGTATACAAAACAAGAGCGAAAAGGAAGGTATGGATTATGAAATTAGGATTTATCGGAACCGGAAACATGGCGTCCGCCATTATGGGAGGTGTAATTAACAAAGGGCTTTTTAAGGCAGATGAGATTATCGGGGCGGATGTGTTCGCGCCAGGCAGGGAGCGGGCGAAAGAGCAGTTCGGAATCCATGTGACGGCTGACAATAAAGAAGTTGTAAAAAATGCAGAAGTTATCATCCTGTCCGTGAAACCGCAGTTCTATGCGGATGTGATCGCAGGGATTAAAGATGAGGTGACGGAGGATAAGATTATCATTACGATTGCGCCGGGAAAGACGCTCTCCTGGCTGTCTGAGCAGTTTGGCAAGGCGGTGAAGATTGTCCGCACTATGCCGAATACTCCGGCGATGGTAGGCGAGGGCATGACGGCGGCATGCCCGAACGAGCATATGACGCAAGAGGGCATCGCCCTGGTGAAGGAGATTCTTGAAAGTTTCAGCAAGGTAGAGCTTGTTCCGGAAAAACTTATGGATGTTGTGACGGCGGTAAGCGGCAGCTCTCCGGCTTATGTGTATATGTTTATCGAGGCTATGGCGGACGCAGCCGTATCCGGCGGTATGCCGAGAGCGCAGGCTTATCAGTTCGCGGCGCAGGCAGTCCTTGGAAGTGCCAAGATGGTAATCGATACCGGAAAGCATCCGGGAGAGCTTAAGGATATGGTCTGCTCACCGGCGGGAACGACCATCGGCGCGGTTCGGACGCTGGAAGAAAAAGGGTTCAGGAGCGCGGTGATCGAGGCAATGAAAGTGTGTGAGGAGATTTCCAGGAGCATGTAGAGACGGCATGCAGATATTCAATCGGGGCAAAAAGTATATTGAAAAAGGTTTCTGCATATGCT
Source organism: Lachnospiraceae bacterium MD308 (assembly GCA_000403475.2). Taxonomy (GTDB): domain Bacteria; phylum Bacillota; class Clostridia; order Lachnospirales; family Lachnospiraceae; genus MD308. Next base: position 1,530,645 of record KE159795.1, on the reverse strand, counting down.
ATAATGCCGATAGGCAAAAAAGATGTAAGAAGTCCACGTTGACGAAGAAACGAATCCCTCGACCGTACGGCAATACAGTCGGGGGATTCTTCTTTTCTTTTATAGTGGCAAAGCACCCACTAGGCTAACTGTTGCCCCTGCCGTCGCCGTCTAACCATTTGATGATGTAGTGGCAAGCTACACCGCCCAGAACGGCGATTAAAAAAGATGTAAGAAATTCCAACATTGACACCTCCTCCCTGTTGCGGGTGTCGGTGAGCAACATAAGAATTATACTATATTATTTGACATTCTTCTATCTTTGCTCTAATGATTTTTCTTAAAATTTTCTGTAACATTTCCATATAATAATTGTTAATAAAGCAAAGGGGGTGGTCTGTCTGGATTTTGAGGCTGTCTACAAATCATATTACCTTGACGTATACCGCTATGTCCGCAGCCTGTCTGCCGCTCAGGATGTGGCCGAGGAGATCGCGCAGGAAACTTTCCTGAAAGCGATGAAGGCGGCCGGGACATTTGACGGCAGGAAGGACATACGGGCGTGGCTTTTTGTCATCGCGCGCAATCTCTATTACAACTACTGCAAGCGCCAGAAAATCTACGCAGACCAGAGCCTGGCAGACAAAGGTGACCCGAAGACTTTCGCCGATGTCCGTTTTGAGCCTGCGAGGACGCTGATTGAGAGGGAGCGTGTGGCATATATCCGGCAGTACCTTGAGGAGATGGACGAGCCATACCGGAAAGTGTTCAGGCTGCGGGTGTTCGGGGAACTTCCCTTTGAGAAGATCGGGGCGCTGTTTGGGAAGAGCCCGGGATGGGCGCGGGTGACGTACTACAGGGCAAAGAAAAGAATCGCTTTGTATATGGAGGGTTTTGAAAATGATTAGCTGTAACGTGATTTTGGATATCCTGCCGCTGTACATTGACGGGGCGGTGTGCGAGGATACGAAAAAACTGGTGAAGGAACATCTAGAAGGCTGTGAGAACTGCCGGAGGGAGGCGGAGCAGATGAAAGAATCCCTTGTGCTGCCGGCGGATTCCGAGACGCTTGCCCTGGAGGCGGATGTCCTTAAGAGAAGTGTGTGCGGCCTGGAGGAAAAAGCGCGGGCGCGCCTTATGTTTTTCGCGGCGGGCTTTGACTTGATCTTTAACGCAGCGCTGCCTTTTTTTGCAAGGTGGGTGCGGAGCATTTATCTGTTAGGGCAGCCGATGGAGGGCTACGAAGAATTTATGGGAATGGTGAACCGTGAGATGTTTGAGGGGCAGTGGAATCTTGCGGAGATATCAGGTTTCTGCCTGTTCTTTGGGGCGGCGGATCTTTTCTGCATGGCCGGGATCTGGAGGAAGAGACGCGGCGGCCAGCAGGGAAGGAGGATGTCAGAGCCGCTGGTGGTGCTGTCATACGCCTTGAAGGCGGTGGCTATTATTGTCTTTATAATAGTGGAATGTTTTAGGTGAGAGCAGGATGGGAGAGGGATATGGAGAAAATCGTATGGAAAGGTTTCAAGCATAATTATAAGAATTTTATCGCGTTTTTTATCAGCATCGTACTGTCGGTATCGGTTTTGTTCCTGCTGGCGTATCTTAGCCAGGCGGCGGGCATGGTGAAGGGGATTGACACGGATGCGCTGGCATTTGCTTACAGGAGCGAGCTTAAAGGGCAGATAAGGGCGGTGATCCCGGTTGTGATTCTCATAACCGTGTTGGTCGTCGGCTATTCTGTGCAGTTTTATATTCAGTCTCGCGTGAAGGATTACGGGATGCTTAAGATTCTGGGAATCCAGAGGAAGGATATGAGGCGCATGGTGGTGCTGGAGTATGTTTTAAGCTGCGGCATTGCCTGTGGAGCGGGGATCATATTGGGGAAAATAGGAACGATGCTTTCAGGAGGGGTTTTGGGCAGGATGGCGGGGCAGTCCTTTGCGGAAGGGATTTCTATGAAAAAGGTGTATATCTATACAGCCCTTTTGTGTGCGGGAATGATCGCAGGCTCTCTGCTGGCAGTGTTCATGGCGGCGGATGCCAAAGGGATGACCGGAGTCTTGCAGAGAGATGCTGCAAAGGAGGGCAGGATAGAGGCGCCGCAGTCGGTTCTATATTTTCTGGCTGGGGCAGGGATGATCGCCGGCGGATTTTTTATGGTGGATAATGAGCCGATGATGGCGCATATTGCAGTATTCCTTGTATGCGCCGGAGTGATTGTCTGCTTTTTGTTCGGCATGGGCTACATACTGGAGAAGTTTCGGAATTGTGCGTATTACCGAAGGCATATCTTATCGTGGAATCATGTGTACCATTACTGGAAACGGCACAGGGGCAGAGTAGTGATTCAGATGCTTTTGGGAGTGCTGGCAGTTTATTTTTCGTTTCTGATGATAAGAGGCACGCTCCACGGAAGGCTGATGCCGAATGATTTTGTGTGCATTTCCGAGGCGGGGAGAGAGGAGGCGTTCCTTGGGAAAATGCAGTCGGACTTTGGGGCGGAGTGTGTGCGGTTTCCTTTTGTGTGGGTCAATGAACCGGGGAGCGATTCGTGGATTGGCATGTCGGAGACGGATTACAACAGGATATTCGGCGGAGAGGCGGAGCTTGCAGAAGACGAGGTCTTCCGGGTTTGGCGCGAGGAGGGGAGCCGGGAGTCTATGCTGGACAATTCGGGAACGAAGAGGCTTGAGTCGGTTACGCTTGGAAGATGCACCAACACGGAGTGGGAGGAGCCGGAAGGAGCCGAAAGCATCGGATATGATTTTCGGATACAGGGTGAGAAAATAGAAGAATTGCTTGGATTTTCCCTGACTGGAATCGTGGTTCTGCCGGACGGGGTGATGAAGGATACGGCGGACAGAGGGAAGTTTCATCAGGTGCTGATGATTCTGAACGTGGATGAGGAAAATCTTGCAGGCGCCACGGCTTTTGCGGAGGAGCAAAGGTCTGACGAAGTGCTAGAGGAGGCGTTTTGCAGGAGGACGATTGAAGGCATTGACCGGAAGGAGAGCGTGCTAAACCGGCTGATTGCCGGGATTGTGGTGGGCGCGGTTGTTATGCTTGGCATGTTTGTAGTCTGGCTGGTGCATTTTTCGGAAATCGATGAGAAAAGGGCGCGGCATAAATTTTTATGTGTGCTGGGAATGGACAGGAGGCAGGCGAGACGTGTGGCGGACGTAGAGCTCTTGCGGGCGGTGCTGGTGCCGGTTCTTCTGGCGGCAGGGGTTTCCTGGGGATTTTGCCGGACATTTCTCGCGGCTTATTATGACGGTTCGGAGGTTGCGGGCGCAGATAAAAAACTTTTGCTTGCTATCATTTTTGCCTATGTGGCGGGAGAGGCAGTGTTCTGCGTATTGAATCAGATGTGGTGTAAGAGACAGTTGGAAAAGGAGTAGTGCGGTATGGATGTTTTAAGGGCAAATAATCTTGTGCGGTGTTATGGAATGCCGGGAGGGGAAAAGACAGAAGCAATCAAAGGGATTGATCTTTCGGTGGAAAAAGGAGAGTTTGTGGGGATTATGGGAAAGTCCGGGTGCGGCAAGACGACGCTTTTGAAGGTGCTTGGACTGATTGATAAGCAGACCGGCGGGGAGCTTTACTTTTGCGGGAAGGAGACGGGGAAAATCCGGGGGGATTCCCTGGCTCGGCTCAGGCTGCACCGGATCGGGTTCGTCTTTCAGGATTTTTATCTGATGGACAGCCTCACGGTGGAGGAGAATATTATGCTGCCTATGATTCTGGGGAAGGAGAAGAAAGGGCGGATGGTGAAAGAAACCCGAGGGCATGCGGAGAAGTTTCAGATCGCGCATCTGCTGAAAAAGTACCCGTACGAGCTGTCGGGCGGGGAAAAGCAGAGGACAGCTATCTGCCGCGCGCTGATAAATGATCCCGACCTTATTCTGGCGGACGAGCCTACCGGGAACCTGGATTCTAAGTCGGGGCAGATTGTGATTGACGCATTGGATAAGATCAACAGGGAATACAAAAAGACGATTGTCATGGTGACCCATGACCCGCAGATGGCAAGTTTTTGCAGCCGGATTCTTTTGCTTAAGGACGGGGTGATACTGGACGAGCTGGTAAAAAAGGACGGGCGTAAGGAGTTCTATCGGGAGATACTGGGGCGGATGGGGGAGCTGTGATGGTGCCGCCATGCTGACATTGCCCGGAAAAGTGTAGACGCGATGTATAAACAATGATTTGAAGAAAATGTTTTTTGTTGAAAGATATATGATTTATGCCTATAATATAATGAAACTGCGGGTAAAATGCATGAAAAGGATTTTTTAATGAAAGCGGAGGGAGTTCATTGGATATAAGGAAGGAACTGGATTATTTTGAGATTGACGGCGCGTTCGGCGGGAACCAGGACTGGTTTACCAATGTGGTCATGCATATCGGAGGCTGTGCTGCTGCGACGGCTTGCGACTGCTGTATTTATTTTGCAAAGCATATGGATATGGGAAAGCTTTATCCTTATGATATCGCACATCTGAGCATAGAGGATTACAAGCGTTTCAGCCAGGTGATGAAACCGTATATCAGCCCCAGGGTCAGCGGAGTGAGGAAAATTTCATGGTTTATCAGCGGGTTTGAAAAATATATCGGGGATGCGGGGATGGCAGGGCAGCTTGGCATGGAGGAGTTTCCCGGAACGCGCACAGTGAAAGAGGCGGAAGGCCTTGTGAAGAGCCAGATAAATCAGGGGATGCCTGTACCTGTCCTGCTGCTGCAGCATAAGGACAGAGAGCAGTTTAAGGATTATATCTGGCATTGGTTTTTGATTGTCGGGTATGGGCAGGAAAGCGGTGTCTTTAAGGTGAAGACGGCGACTTACGGAGAGGCGGTGTGGTTTTCTCTGAAAGATTTGTGGGAGACGGGATTCGCGGAAAAGGGCGGGCTGGTAAAGCTTACATTGTTGAAAAAATAATCGCTTATACTTTACGAATCACAGATTATGGTCTAAAATAGTAGACGGTTTATAATGGAACATATTTTTTTTATAAGATAAAGGAGAGATATTAAGATGGAAAATCCAGTTGTTACGTTTGAGATGGAAAACGGAGATGTGATGAAGGCGGAGCTTTACCCGGAGATTGCGCCGAATACGGTGAATAATTTTATTTCCCTGATTCAGAAAGGGTACTATGACGGGCTTATCTTCCACCGTGTGATTAACGGCTTTATGATCCAGGGCGGGTGTCCGGACGGAACAGGCATGGGCGGCCCGGGGTACAATATTAAAGGAGAGTTTGGGCAGAACGGATTTACGAACAATCTGAAACACACGGCGGGAGTGCTTTCTATGGCGCGGGCCATGAACCCGGATTCTGCCGGCTCCCAGTTTTTTATCATGCACAAGAATTCTCCGCATCTTGACGGGGCGTATGCCGCTTTCGGACAGATTACGGAAGGGATGGACGTGGTAGATAAGATTGCACAGACGGACACGGACTACAGCGACAGGCCTCTTGAGGATCAGAAGATGAAGACGGTTACTGTGGACACGAAGGGCACAGAATATCCGGAGCCGGAGAAGGCGTAGGTCTGTTATGAATATGATTCGGGCAGAAAAACTGGTATTTGAATATGAAAAGCGGGATGAGGACTGCAATGTCATCGGAACCTCCCGGGCGATAGACGGCATGGATATCGACGTGAAAGAAGGGCAGTTTATCGCTGTCCTGGGGCACAACGGCTCCGGGAAGTCCACGTTTGCCAAGCATCTCAACGCCATATTGGTTCCCACGGACGGAACGGTATGGGTGGACGGGCGTAATACGAAAGAGCCGGAGGAGCTTTGGAATGTCCGGCAGTCGGCGGGCATGGTGTTCCAGAACCCGGACAACCAGATCATCGGAACAGTTGTGGAGGAAGATGTGGGATTCGGCCCGGAAAACTTAGGCGTACCGACGGATGAGATCTGGCAGCGGGTGGAGGAGAGCTTAAAAGCTGTAGGGATGCTCTCTTACCGCCATCATTCCCCCAACAAGCTGTCCGGCGGGCAGAAACAGCGCGTGGCGATTGCCGGGGTGGTGGCGATGGAGCCAAAGTGCATCGTGCTGGACGAGCCCACCGCCATGCTTGATCCGGTGGGCAGGAAAGAGGTATTAAAGACGGTGAAACGTCTCCGGGAGGAAAAGAAGGTCACGGTCATCCTCATTACACACTATATGGAAGAAGTGGTGGACGCGGATAAAATCTACGTGATGGATCACGGGAAGGTCGTGATGGAGGGAACGCCGAAGGAGATTTTCAGCCAGGTGGAAAAGTTAAAGTTATACCGTCTGGACGTGCCCCAGGTGACCATCCTGGCGGACGAGCTGAGAAAGCGGGGGCTTGATATCCCTGCGGGGATACTGCGTAAAGAAGAACTGGCGGACTGCATCGGCGCAAAGATTTGACAGTGCAGGCGGCAGGATATGCGCGCTTGGCGGAAAAAGAGCAGAAATGGATGGATAGATTATGTCAATCAGACTGGAACATTTGAACTATATATACAGTCCGGATACGGCTTATGAAAAGCATGCGCTTAAGGACATCTGCCTTGAGATTCCGGGCGGGGAGTTTGTGGGAGTAATCGGGCATACCGGTTCGGGAAAGTCCACGCTTATCCAGCATTTTAACGGACTTATCAAGGCGACGGACGGCAAGCTGTTTTATAATGGCGAAAATATTTACGAGACGGGCTACAATATGAAAAATCTACGCAATGAGGTGGGGCTGGTCTTCCAGTATCCCGAGCATCAGCTCTTTGAGATTGACGTGATGTCGGATGTGTGCTTTGGGCCGAAGAACCAGGGGCTTTCCCTGGAGGAATGCAAAGCGCGTGCGCTGGAGGCGCTTAAGCTTGTGGGGCTTAAGGAAAAGTATTATCAGGCGTCGCCTTTTGAGCTGTCCGGCGGGCAGAAACGGCGGGCGGCCATTGCGGGGGTTCTTGCCATGCGCCCGAAGGTGCTTGTGCTGGACGAGCCGACGGCAGGGCTTGACCCGAAGGGCAGGGATGACATCTTAGAGCAGGTGGCATATCTCCACAGGCAGACGGGCATGACAGTAATCTTAGTGTCTCACAGCATGGAGGACATCGCCCGGTATGCGGACAGGATTATTGTGATGAACCACGGCGAGGTCATGTACAACGACAAGCCTAAGGCGGTATTCGCACATTACAGGGAGCTTGAGCAGGCGGGGCTTGCGGCGCCCCAGGTGACTTATATCATGCATGACCTCAGGGAGCGGGGGCTTTCTGTAAATATTGACGCGACGACGGTCTCGGAGGCGGCAGATGAAATTGTGCGTGCACTGGGAATGAAAACACAGGGAAACACAGCGGCAGGCGGCAGCAGGGCAGACGGGAATGTCCCGGGCAATCAGGCGCAAGGCAGTAAGACAATGGAGAATGTAAAATGATTCGAGATATTACAATAGGACAATATTATCCGGCAAAGAGCATACTGCACCGGCTTGACCCAAGGGTAAAGCTTGTCTCCACATTGCTTTACCTTATCTCCCTGTTTCTCTTCCGGAGCATGGCAGGGTATCTGGCGGCTACATTATTTTTAATCGGGGTCATACGGGCGTCGAAGGTTCCCTTTGGCTATATCGTAAAGGGCTTAAAGCCTGTGGTCATGCTGCTTATGATTACGGTGGTGTTCAACCTGTTCCTTAAGAAAGAAGGGGAGGTGCTGGTTCACGTCTGGCGGCTTACGATTACGACGGTGGGGCTTAGGAATGCGGTGTATATGGCGGTCAGGCTTATTTACCTGATTATCGGCTCGTCGCTGATGACATTTACCACCACGCCGAATGAGCTGACGGACGGCATTGAGGCACTTCTTGCCCCGCTGAATAAGCTCCGGGTTCCGGTGCATGAGGTGGCGATGATGATGTCTATCGCGCTGCGGTTCATCCCTATTCTTCTGGAAGAGACGGACAAGATCATGAAGGCGCAGCAGGCGAGGGGGGCGGATTTTGAGAGCGGCAATATCATGCAGAGGGCGAAGGCGATGATCCCGATTCTTGTTCCTCTTTTTGTGTCTGCGTTCCGCCGGGCAAATGACCTTGCCATGGCCATGGAGGCGCGGTGCTACCGCGGCGGCGAGGGCAGGACGAAGATGAAACCTCTCCGGTACAGAGGGAGGGATCTGTCGGCTTATGCGGTGATGTTTGCATATGTGGCCGCGGTGGTGGCGATTGGCAGATATGTGCCTTTGAAGGTGTGGATTTTTTAGGAGGAATTATACGTGAGGAGAGTGCGGCTTTTTGTTGCCTATGACGGTACGGATTACTGCGGCTGGCAGGTTCAGCCAAATGGAATTACGGTTGAGGAAGTGCTGAACCGGGAACTTGGCCGCCTTACCGGGGAGGATATTCATATTATCGGTGCGAGCCGTACGGATTCCGGGGTGCATGCCCTTATGAATGTGGCGGTGTTTGACACGGCCTCCTCCATTCCGCCGGAGCGGATGGCCTATGCGCTGAACCAGCGGATGCCGGAGGACATTGTCATCACGAAGTCCGACGAGGTGGGTGCGGACTGGCATCCCAGGTATCAGGATAACGTGAGGAAAACTTACGAGTACCATATTTATAATGCCCCGGTTTTGAATCCGCTGAAAAGGAAGTACAGCGCGTTTGTGTCATTTCCCATGGATGTGGAAAAGATGCGCCGGGGCGCGGCGTATCTTGTGGGGGAGCATGATTTCGTGAGCTTTTGCAATGTGAGGACAAATGTCTCGGATACGGTGCGGACGGTGGAGGACATCACGGTCACCGAGAACGGCGCGGATATCGTGATTCGCATTACGGGAAATGGGTTTCTCTACAATATGGTCAGGATTATCGCCGGAACGCTGATCCGGGTCGGGCGGGGATTTTACGAGCCGGAAAAGGTGCGGGAGATACTGGAGGAGAAAAAAAGGACGGCGGCAGGCGTCACGGCTCCGGCGTGTGGGCTGGTGCTGGTGGAAATAAAATATATGTAGCTGCGTGAGATGCAGCTGCATTTTTTTTGTTTTTGTTTTAACAAGACTGACAAATGAATAACAATATCCAAAATTCCGGACGATTGAATAAAAAACTTCAAAAAACTGAAATTAGTTATTCACAAATCCCATTTTTATGATAATATGATACTAGTATAACCCACCCTATGCGTGAAAAGTATCGATCATTAGGGTGGATCATACCAAGATTCGGTTTTTGGATTGCAAAGGCAGTCCATAAGTATCATATCTACATATACTAATAGGAATGGGAGGTTTTGTATATGGATGTTTTATTGAATCTGGTTCCGGCATTTGGAATCATTGCGCTTTTGTTTGCGGCGATGCTTGCGTCGAAAGTTGGCAGGCAGCCTGCGGGAACGGACAGGATGAAAGAGATTGCGGGGTCGATCAGCGAAGGCGCGAAAGCGTTCCTGACGGCTGAGTACAAGATACTGATTTTCTTCGTTGCGGTTCTTTTTGTGCTGATTGGGGTCGGCATCGGGAACTGGATCACGGCTGTGTGCTTTGTGGTCGGGGCGCTGTTTTCTACGCTGGCAGGGTATTTTGGAATGACCGTTGCGACGAAGGCGAATGTCCGGACCGCGAATGCGGCGAAGGAAAGCGGCATGAACAAGGCTCTGTCCATCGCGTTTTCCGGCGGGGCAGTGATGGGTATGTGCGTGGCCGGGCTGGGAGTGCTTGGTGTGAGCGCGATTTATATTTTTACAGGAAATGCGGATATTCTGTTTGGATTCAGCCTTGGAGCGTCTTCTATCGCGCTGTTTGCCCGTGTAGGCGGAGGCATCTACACAAAAGCGGCGGATGTGGGCGCTGACCTTGTGGGGAAGGTTGAGGCGGGCATCCCGGAGGACGACCCGAGAAATCCTGCGGTTATCGCCGACAATGTTGGGGATAATGTGGGCGACGTGGCCGGAATGGGCGCCGACCTGTTCGAGTCCTATGTGGGGGCGCTCATTTCGGCGCTGACGTTGGGGCTTGTTTATTTTGAAGGCGCGGGCGCGGCATTTCCGCTGGTGATTGCCGGAATCGGCCTGGCGGCGTCCATCCTTGGAACATTTTTTGTGCGGGGTGATGAGAAGTCCAATCCCCACAAGGCGTTAAAGACAGGCTCTTACGCGGCAAGCGTGCTTGTGCTGATTGCATCCTTTGTCTTAAGCAACATGTTTTTCGGCAATTTCAATGCTGCCATTGCAATAGTCTCAGGACTTGTGGTCGGTATACTGATTGGAATTATCACGGAAGTTTACACGTCGGGAGATTACGGCTCCGTAAAGGAGATTGCGTCTCAGTCAGAGACCGGGCCGGCAACAACGACCATAAGCGGTATCGCGGTGGGCATGCGCTCCACGGCGGCGCCGATTCTCCTCATTTGCGCGGGCATTTTTGCGGCATATAATTTCTGCGGCCTTTACGGGATTGCGCTGGCGGCGGTGGGGATGCTGTCAACTACGGCCATCACCGTTGCGGTAGACGCTTACGGCCCGATTGCCGACAATGCCGGCGGCATCGCGGAGATGTCCGGGCTTGATTCTGCAGTGCGGAATATCACTGATAAGCTTGATGCTGTAGGAAATACGACTGCGGCTATGGGAAAAGGCTTTGCCATCGGCTCCGCAGCTCTCACGGCGTTATCTTTGTTTGTGACTTATGCGGAATCTGTGAAACTGGATACGATTGATATCCTTGATTACCGTGTGATTATCGGGCTGTTCGTGGGAGGCATGCTGCCGTTCCTGTTCTCGGCCATGACCATGTCTTCTGTATCAAAGGCGGCGTACCAGATGATTGAGGAAGTAAGAAGGCAGTTTCGGACGATTCCGGGCATCCTTGAGGGAACCGGAAAGCCGGATTACAAGTCCTGCGTTGCCATCTCTACCACGGCTGCGTTAAAGGAAATGCTTGTGCCGGGCATTATGGCAGTGGCGGCGCCGCTGGTTGTGGGAGTGCTGTTAGGGCCGGCGTCTCTGGGAGGACTCCTGGCAGGTTCTCTCGTGACCGGAGTCATGGTGGCAATTTTCATGTCCAATGCAGGCGGCGCATGGGATAATGCGAAGAAATACATTGAGGACGGAAACCATGGCGGCAAGGGCAGCGAGGCTCATAAAGCGGCTGTAGTGGGAGATACGGTAGGCGACCCATTTAAAGATACGTCGGGCCCGTCCATCAATATCCTGATTAAGCTGATGACCATTGTGTCACTGGTGTTTGCTCCGTTGTTTTTGTCTATTGGCGGGTTATTATAAGAAATATGCGGTTAAAAGGCTGCCCCTTGTGTTAGAAAAGGGGGCAGCCTTTTTCGCGGCGGACATTTGGCTGCTGTTTATGGGACAAAACAAAAAGGGAAAAAATAGATTGAAAGAAAGGACTTGCTATGATATGCTTTTTTCAAGGATTCCTCTGCAATATACGGAGGAAAGCATATGAGAAAATTACAGGAACTTACGATCAAAGATAATTTTATGTT
>KE159795.1:1517658-1518645 GCA_000403475.2 Lachnospiraceae bacterium MD308 | reverse complement strand
CAGCTTTTGGAGATGGTGCTGGAATTTCCCATTGAACGAGTGGAGGTCAGCAAGGAACACAGCCTGATCTATCACCCGGAACATAAGGGCGTGCGCCTTGATGTCTATGCCCGGGATGAAAACCATACCCATTACAATGTGGAGATGCAGGTGGGAAAGGATGCGAGCCTTCCAAGGCGGAGCAGGTATTACCACAGCCAGATTGACATGGAGCTATTGCTGAGCGGCGCCAGCTACCCGGAACTGCCAGACAGTTATGTTATCTTTATCTGCGACTATGACCCGTGTGGGAAAGAGAAATATAAGTATACGTTTAGAAGTTGCTGTGAAGAGGTATCTTCTCTGGCATTGGAGGACGGGAGCTGTACGATTTATTTAAGCACATGCGGGAAAAACGACAGGGAAGTTTCGGAGGAGCTGGTGAAATTCCTGAGATATGTGAAGGCAGACCTTGCGGGCAGTACGGCAGATTTTGAGGATGAATTCGTGAGAAGGCTCCAGGAGGCTGTGAGGAAAGTCAAGGAAAGCCGTGAGATGGAGGAACGCTATATGTTGTTGGAAGAACTGCTGAAAACCGAGAGAAATGAAGGCCGGCTTGAAGGACTGGCAGAAGGAAAGGCGGAAGGATTGGCAGAAGGAAAACTTGAAGGCATGGCAGTGGGAAAGCTTAAAGGAAAGCTGGAAACTGTGTTGGAGGGTTTTGGCTCTTTGCCGACTGAACTGAGCAGCCGGATTGAGAGTGAGACAGATATGGGAATCCTCGAGTCATGGCTCAAGGCAGCGAGAGAGGCGGAATCCATGGAAGAACTTATTGAGGGAATGCGTCAGTAGCACAGTGGATGTTTAATCTATATGGTAAATCTATATTTTCGACGGCAGACACCGAAATCTTAGGGGTCTGTATTCTAAATGATGATGTAAACAAATTCAACATGTCCGGTTCGGACAATTTCACAATGAGAAAGTGCGGGGGAATCCTGGTTTTAT
>KE159795.1:1311964-1516968 GCA_000403475.2 Lachnospiraceae bacterium MD308 | reverse complement strand
AGGGGTCTGTATTCTAAATGATGATGTAAACAAATTCAACATGTCCGGTTCGGACAATTTCACAATGAGAAAGTGCGGGGGAATCCTGGTTTTATAAAAACCATATATTACGTGTGGTAAATTAATTGTATTAAAAAAGAAAGGCGCAAAATGAAAAAATATAGTTCTATATACATTTGGAGCATAACAGTATTAATACATAGTTTAGTATGCTTTTCGGGTGTTTCATTGACAATGCTCGGAATTGCGTCTTTATATATTATAGTTATGGTCTCTTTGCTGATTGTAAGGGAAGTGTGGAAAAATCCGCTTGTGGGATTTGATAAGCTGGTTTTTATTTGTATTTTGCATATGACTTTGCTTTTCTTTGATCTGTTCGCTTTTTTCTTTTCACTAAGCTTGCATACAGGAAACTTTCACAGCAGTTAAAAATCATATGTTAAAGACCGAAAAAATATGATAATATAAATCTCGGAGAAATCTTCATACAGCAAAAGACAAAGAAACCATATGATTATAGAAAAGAGGTATCATTATGACGAAAGTAGATATAATCTCCGGATTCCTCGGAGCAGGAAAGACGACCTTTATCCGGCGGCTCATAGAGCAGGTGTTTGAAGGCGAGAAACTCGTGCTGATTGAGAATGAGTTCGGTGAGATTGGTATTGACGGCGGATTTTTAAAGGATGCGGGAATCGAAGTTACTGAGATGAATTCCGGATGCATCTGCTGCACGCTGGTTGGTGATTTCAGCAAAGCGCTTAAGAAGGTCATCGAGGAGTACCAGCCGGATCGGGTGATTATTGAGCCTTCCGGTGTTGGGAAACTTTCGGATGTGGCAAGGGCAGTCGAGGATGTAAAGGAAGATGCAGATATCGAGATTACCGGGAGAGTCACTGTGGTTGACGGGAAAAAGGCAAAGATGTACATGAAGAACTTTGGTGAGTTTTTTGAAGACCAGGTGGAGCATGCATCTGTTATTGTCGTCAGCCGTACACAGATGATGAGCGGTGAGAAGGTGGAGGAGTGCGTGCATATGCTCCGGGAGAAGAATAAAGAGGCGGCAATTATCTCAACACCGTGGGAAGAACTTGGGAAAGAGGCGATCATGCGCGCGCTGGAGCACAGTGCAGAATTAAATGACCTGCTGGAGCATCAGCGCTGCGGCCATGCCCATAACCATCATGGCCACGATGGCTGCTGCGGTGCTGCTCACCATCATCACGAGCATGAGGACTGCTGCGGTGCTGCCCACCATCACCACGGCCATGATCACGATGGCTGCTGCGGTCATGACAGCCATGAGCACCATGAAGGGCACCATCATCACGGGCACCACCATGCCGACGATGTGTTTACAAGCTGGGGCAGGGAGACTGCCCACAAATATACGGATGAAGAACTGGACTATCTGGTAAAGGCGCTGTCGGAAACGGATGCTTACGGCACGATTCTCCGCTCAAAAGGAATCGTTCCGATGTCGGACGGCAGCTGGAGGCAGTTCGACCTTGTTCCGGAGGAGCATGAGGTGAGAGAAGGGCAGGCTGATTATACAGGGCGCGTCTGCGTGATCGGAACTGACCTGAAGGAAGAGGAGCTTTTGAAATTGTTCCATATTTAATTTGATTCAGCGGAGGTCATTGTTATGTTTGGACAGGCACCAATACCGGTTTTTATAGTAACCGGATTTTTGGACAGCGGAAAAACGACTCTAGTCAAAGAGACCCTTATGGAGCAGGAGTGGATTGAGCCGGGGCTTACGCTCTTGATTCGCTGCGAGGAGGGAGAGGAAGAATACGAGAGGGAATATCTGGATGCAAAAGATATAACGCTTTTAGAAATAGAAGAACCCGGGCAGCTAAATGCGGAATTTTTCAAGAATTGTGAGAAAAATTATCATCCGGCGCAGGTAGTGGTCGAGTATAACGGCATGTGGAAACTTACAGAACTGCTTTCCATCAAGTATCCGAGGAACTGGGAGCTCCAGGGAGTGTATTCCACAGTGGATGCGACGACGCTTGATATGTATCTTACCAATATGCGGAACATGCTTATGGAGCAGCTTGCGGAGTCGGAGCTTATTGTAGTGAACCGCTGCGCGCCGGAGGCAGACCGTTCCGGATTTCGGAGGGCGCTTAAAGTGCAGAATCCCATGGCGCAGCTTATTTTTGAAACTCCCGAGGGGAAGATCATACAGCCCTCCAAAGAAGATTTGCCTTATGATGTAACGAAGGACAGGATTGTGATTGCGGATGAGGACTTCGGAATCTGGTACGTGGACGCATACGACCACCCGGAGCTGTATCTCCATAAAGAAATTGAATTTACCGCACAAGTCTTCCGCCCGAAGGGGATGTCGGAGGATATGTTCGTGCCGGTAAGGAAAATCATGACATGCTGCGCGGAGGATATCCGTTTTTACGGGTATCCCTGCCGCCTGCCGGGCAAACAGGAAATCCGGCGGCATCAGTGGATGCGTGTCAAGGCGAAGTTCGGTTATGAGGCGGTGGCATCCTTTGGCAGCAAGCAGCCGGTGCTCTATCTGATCCAGATGGAGCCGGCGGAGAAACCGGCGGAAGAAATCGTATACTTGGGATAAAGATAATGGCGGGGAGCATATCCCCGCCAAATATATTCAGTGCGTTTATTCAGTTGTTTTCAGGGAAGAATACATGGCGACGCCCAGAATTACAGCGCCGCCCACAAGCTCCCGGACGCTTGGAACCTCCCCAAGAAACAGCAGCGCGTAGACAATCCCGTAGACTGTCTCCATACCGGATATGATTCCGGCAGTCTGTGCCCGGACATTTTTTTGCGCGGACACATACAGGGAGTAGGCAAATGCAGTACAGATGAATCCCACAAACGCGACCCCGGCGATATCTTGCGCCTGCCAGCTTGCCTTTACGATGAAAAGCGCAGGGAGGAGCACCACGGCGGCGGTTCCCTGCTCGTACAGGCAGATGATCCGCCCCGCATATCGGGCGGAAAAATATCGGTTGGCAAGGGTCATGACCGCATAGGTAAAGCTGCAGAGCATCCCCCAGATAATCCCCACGGTCGTATTATTTTCCATGGAAAACTCAGGGATGGTGATAAGAACACCGATAAACAGGACGGCAGCGGTAAATATGCTCTGTTTTTTCAGCTTTTCATGGAATACGAAAGGCTCTATAAAAGTCAGGAATAACGGGAAGGTGGAAAATGTAATGGTTCCGATTGCCACGGAGGACACTTGTATTGACTGGAAAAATGTAGTCCAGTGGACGGCCATGACGATTCCTGTCATGACGATCAGTCCGTAATCCTTTCTGGAGCTCAGTTTCAGAGAGTCCTTTTTTACGACAGCGATGAGAAATAAGAGCAGGGAAGAACAGACAACCCTTCCCAGAGCCACCATGACCGCCGAAACTTTAACAAACTGTGCCACGACGCCTGAAAGTCCAAAGAGCATCACGGCGATGTGGAGAAATAAGATGTTTTTATTAAATGTATGTTTTGTATTCATAGGTATGTAAATCCTCCATGTGTAAATTTCGGAAACGTTACTGTGCAGCCAGGAAAGCGGGCAGAGACTGTACTAATATCATATTATAGATTGCAAAATTAAAAAGTCAATATTTAATCGAGGCGCCGATGCATATAAAAAATTTCGAAGTTCTTGTGACAAAGCTATAATTTAAGGGTATAATAAAAATGTTCCTATAAAAAGTATTGCGGCAGCACATGAGGTGTCTGCGGCTGTGGAGACATGTTAAGGTAAGGAGAGATTATGAGAAAAGAGGCGGCATTGGAGCAATGGGGCGCGCTGTATGAGGCGGCAGCCAGAATAAAAGATCTAAAACCATGGGAAAAGTTTTGGGATATGGATATGATAGGCGTACAGAACGGAGAAGAAGAAGACACGGTATTTTTCAGCGTTCTCGGCAAAGGCGGGGAGTGCTATGGGATTGCGGTGTACGAAGGATATGAAGGGCTGAATACATACATGATGCTCGCAATGCAAAAGAACCTGAACCTTTCGCCGGAGTATGCGATGTTCAATCAGAAAAACCTTACCTGTTATTGGGGAAACCGTGATGAGCTGACGAATAAGCAGAGAGCGGTTATAAAAGATTTGGGATATAAGTACAGAGGAAAGAACCAATGGCTGTATTTTATATCTTATGAGCCGGGGTACTGGCCGTTTAACATGGACGAGGAAGAAGTTGTGCGGATGACGGAGCATATGCGGGATCTGGAAAAGGCATTGCAATGCTACGATGAGTCGGGCGCAGATGTAGATTTTGAAAGTGGAAACATGTTTCTTTTAACGTTTGGTAAGGATAAAAAGACCTGGGATTGTGGAGAAGTGCCTCTGCCATTTACCTGTTTTCAGTGCGGACATCTTATCATAAATGATGAAGAGCTGCTTTCGGATTTGGCGAAGATGCCTGGATGCAGTGCTGTTTTGGAGGCAGGGGTTCTGCCTATGGGCGCATCTATAGCAGATAAACAATATGACCGTCCGTCCAATCCAATGCTAACTTTGCTGGGAGATGCAGAGTCGGGAATCATGTTGAAATTCGAGATGACGGAGCCGGAAGATGATGCGGTGGCGCTGCTTGCGGAAATAATCATAGCATTTATACTGGAATACGGCTCTCCGAAAGAAATCCGGGTGTCCAATGTGATTGTTGAAAGCGGTCTCAGGCAGATATGCGATGTGTGTAAGATTAAACTGCGCCGGGTGAAACAGCTGGGAGGGCTGGAGACTTTCGTGCAGGAAATGAAAAGTTTTAGAAATTAAAAATTTTTAAAAAAGTTTGTCACAAAACGGACGTTTTATTCGTTATATATAGTAGAAGGATTTTGATGCGGGGGGATAAAATGTTCGGGAAGAGATGCTTGATTCAGACAGATTCGCCGGAGCTTGCCCGGAAGATAAAATACATGCTTAACAGACAGCAGATTTCATATGAAGAGAAGGTAAAGGACAGCCTGAGCGCAGAGCAGCTTATGGCGCGGGTGCTGTCCGGCGGGGAGGAGTGCGCGGACAGCGGACAAGTCCGGCATATATCTCTCTACATACATAAGCGTGACGCCAAACAGGCGGAGGAGCTTGTAAGGACGGTAAAGAAAAATCTGTGGGTGAAAAATTTCATGAGTTTCAGGGAGAGGCAGAAAAGCGCGTTTAGATATGTTTGAACTTACGGGGAAAGGGGTAGCAGTATATGGGTATTTATCTGAATCCGCCGTCGGACGGTTTCAAGGCAATCTTGAAAAGAGGGATGTATGTAGATAAATCTGAACTGATTGCTTATACCAACAGTGTGATGGAGAGTGACAGGATGCTGACTTGTTTCAGCCGCCCAAGGCGTTTCGGAAAGTCGTTTTCTGCAAGGATGCTTTCCGCATATTATTCCAGAGAAGGTGATTCGGAATGTTTGTTTGAAGATCTTAAGATCGCACGTGATAAAAATGGCAGTTTTCATGAATATTTGAATCAATATGATGTGTTGTTTTTGGATATTTCATCATTTATTTCAACGGCAGAAGTTATTGAAGAGACGGTTAATGATATACAGAAGGATGTAATCGAAGAGCTAAAGGAGACTTTTCCGGGCTGCATCAAGGATGATGTAAGGGCACTGTCGAAAGCGCTTTTACAGGTCTGTGCAAAGACAGGAAAGAAGTTTTTCATAATTATTGATGAATGGGATGCATTGTTCCGCGAGGCGAAAACGAATGAAAAGGTACAGCATGCGTATATCCAATTACTGCGGAGTCTGTTCAAAAGCAGTCAGACGGCGCAGATGGTCGGGGGAGCCTATATGGCAGGCATTTTGCCGATTAAAAAGTACGGAACGCAGTCTGCGCTGACGGATTTTTGCGAATTTACTATGCTGGAGCCGGGGCCGCTGGCAGAGCTTGCAGGCTTTACAGAACAGGAAGTCAGAAACTTATGCGGTGAGTATGGGCTTGATTTTGCAAAGGCCCGCAGATGGTACGACGGATATTACTTTGATAATACCAGACACATTTATAATCCCAAATCTATCATGGAGGCAGTGATCAATCAGAAATTCAGCAATTACTGGACACAGACAGAAACTTATGAATCGCTCAGAGCCTACATTGACTTGAATTTTGACGGGCTCAAAGACGCTATTGTGGATATGCTCGGCGGACAGCGGCTTAGGATTGATACAGGAACATTTCAGAATGATATGACATCTATGAGCAGCAGAGACGATGTGTTTACGCTGCTTGTCCATCTGGGCTACCTTGCGTATGACAGCGGCAGGAAAGAAGTTTATATCCCGAATGAGGAAGTGCGGGAGGAATTTATCCGGGCAGTGAAAAACGGCAGGCGGCAGGAGCTTGTGAAAGCAGTCAGGCGTTCTGACAGGCTGCTGGACGCGACACTTCAGATGGATGCAGATGTTGTTGCGGAGATATTGGAAGAAGTGCATGGATTGAATACATCTCCTCAGAATTATAATAATGAGCAGGCACTCCGCTCAGTAGTTGTTATGGCGTATCTAAGCTGCATCGACCATTATCTGAAATTTGAAGAGCTGGCAAGCGGAAAAGGATACTCGGATCTGCTTTTTGTGCCTGATAAGACTTCAGGAAAACCAGCGCTGATTGTTGAATTGAAATGGGATAAAAGTGCAAAAAGCGCTGTCGAACAGATTAAACAAAGAGATTATACACAGTTTGCTAGGCAGTTTGGTTATGAAGGAGAGATTTTGCTGATCGGCATTAATTATAGTACCAAAACAAAGAAACATAGCTGTAAGATTGAAAAAATGTAGCTGTCCTCCGTGGATTGCTGCATGTTTATCACCGGAAAAAAGAGGGAATGCAGGCCGCTTTCGGCATGCATTCCCCTTTCCTTTTGTCTAAAAAGAGACGGTAAGTTTCATCTTGAATTTTTCCTCCCCATACACTGCGTGGGGAATGTCTTTCGGCATAATCAGCGTCTCGCCTTCCGCCAGAATAAATACTTCCCCATCCACCGTAAAACGCCCGGTTCCGTCAAGGACTGTCACCATAGCGTCTCCGCCTGCTGCGTGGGTGGAGATTTCTTCATCTTTGTCGAAAGAAAACAGGGTGACGCCCATCTTGTCATTCTGCACCAGCGTCTTGCTGACTACCTGATGGGGCTGGTAGTCAATCTGGTCTTTGAGCCGGAGTTTTGCCTGTTTTTCAATATTCTTATACATCGTCTGGCCCTTCTCTACATTTTGGATAAAGCAGCCTCGTCCGCCACGATGGTTACGTCCGGGTGGAGCTGCAGTACGGATGCCGGAACTTCAGGAGTAATCGGGCCGCATACGACTTTTTTAAGAATTTCAGCTTTATCTTCGCCGCTTACGACAACGACAATCTTTTTCGCTTTCATGATGCTGCCGATCCCCATCGTGTATGCCTGGCGGGGAACGTCGTCCTCAGACTCAAAGAAACGCTTGTTGGCCTCGATCGTGCTCGGAGTCAGGTCTACGCAGTGGGTTCCGCAGGGGAATACATCGCTCGGCTCATTGAACCCGATATGGCCGTTGTGGCCTAAGCCTAAGAGCTGCAAGTCAACGCCGCCGCTTTTTTCAATAATCTCGTCATAGTCCTTGCATGCCTTGCAGGCATCCGGCTCTAAGCCGTCAGGAACAGAGGTGTTGGCTTTGTCGATATTTACATGGTTAAAGAAATTTGTATTCATAAAATAGCGGTAGCTCTGGTCATTTTCCGGGTCAAGACCCTTGTATTCATCCAGGTTGATGCTGGATACTCTTGAAAAATCCAAATCTCCTTTTTTATACCATTCAATTAACTGTTCATATGTTCCGACAGGAGAAGAGCCTGTGGCAAGCCCAAGTACGCAGTCCGGTTTCATGATCACCTGTGCGGAAATAATATTCGCTGCTTTCCTGCTTAACTCCTTATAATCCTTTGCTCTGCATATAACCATATCTTTCATTTCCTTTCTCTTTCATTACTTACGGTTTTGATTTTCATTGTCAGTAATGCCTTTTCTTATAAGTATATCAGCAAAATCAGGAATTTCAATAAAAATCAGCAGAATTGGAGATACTTTCAATCATGGAAAGAAAGTACTTTTATTTGTGCAAAATTACTAATAAAAGCTTGCAGATAACGGGTGAAAAACAGGCATATTTGAAAAGAAGTGAAAGAACTTTCTAACTATACAAAAGATATTGAAAATAAATTCTATACTGATATACTTAAGGCAACAAAAAGGAGGGCAAGATAAATGACAGAAAAGAAAATAGAAAACCTGAAGGGGAAACTTATCGTCTCCTGTCAGGCATTGCCGCACGAGCCGCTCCATTCTTCCTTCATCATGGGAAGGATGGCGCTGGCGGCAAAGGAGGGGGGCGCATGCGGCATCCGGGCGAACACGAAAGAAGACATTATGGAGATCGGGCATAATGTTGACCTCCCAGTCATCGGGATTGTAAAACGGGATTATGAGAACTGCAAAGTTTATATTACGCCGACGATGAAAGAAGTGGATGAGCTGATGGAAGTAAAGCCGGAGATTATCGCGCTGGACGCCACAGGCAGGCTTAGGCCGGGAGGAGTTTCGCTTGATGACTTTTTCAGGCAGGTTAAAGAAAAGTACCCGAAACAGCTCTGGATGGCAGACTGCTCCACAGTGGAGGAGGCACTTCACGCCGATGAGCTTGGATTCGATTTTATCGGAACAACGATGGTGGGCTATACCGAGGAGAGCGAGGGCGACCGGATTGAGGAGGACGATTTCCGGATCCTGCGGGAGATTATCGCGAAAGTGAAACATAAAGTCATCGCAGAGGGGAATATAAATACCCCCCAGAAGGTTAAGAGAGTCATCGAGCTTGGAGCCTACAGCGTGGTGGTAGGTTCGGCGATTACAAGGCCGCAGCTTATCACGAAAGAATTTTCAGAAGTGCTTGATTAGCAGATATAAAACATTCAAAAAGAAAAAGGAGTAAAAATCATGAGGAATCTTGACAAGTACAAAGGCGTTATCCCGGCATTTTACGCATGCTACGACGAGGAGGGCAGCATAAGCCCGGAGGGCGTAAAGGCGCTCACCAGATATTTTGTGGAAAAAGGAGTTAAGGGAGTATATGTAAACGGCTCTTCCGGGGAATGCATCTACCAGAGCGTGGAGGACAAAAAGACGGTTCTTGAAAATGTGATGGAGGAGGCCAAGGGAAAGCTTACGGTAATCGCCCATGTGGCATGCAACAACACAAAAGACAGCATGGAGCTTGCCCGCCACGCAGAGAGCGTGGGAGCAGACGCGATCGCAGCCATCCCGCCTATATATTTCCGCCTGCCGGAACACGCGATCGCGCAGTACTGGAACGACATCAGCTCGGCGGCCCCAAATACGGATTTTGTCATCTACAATATCCCGCAGCTGGCAGGCGTAGCCCTCACGATGAATTTATTTGCAGAGATGAGAAAAAATCCGAATGTGATCGGCGTCAAGAATTCCTCTATGCCGGTTCAGGACATCCAGATGTTTAAGGCGGCGGCAGGAGAGGACTATGTAATCTTCAACGGGCCGGACGAGCAGTTCATAAGCGGCAGGGTGATCGGGGCGGAAGGAGCCATCGGCGGCACATACGGCGCGATGCCTGAATTGTTCCTTAAGCTGGACGAGTTCGTGAAGGCCGGCGAGCTTTTAAAAGCAAAGGAGCTCCAGTATGCGGTCAATGAGATTATCTACAAGATGTGCTCCGCCAAAGGCAACATGTACGGCGTGATTAAGGAAATTCTGAAGATTAACGAGAACCTTTCCCTTGGAGGGGTGAGAAAGCCGCTGCCTGGGCTGACGGAAGATGATATGGCGGCAGTAAAAGAGGCGGCGCAGATGATTTGTGACGCAAAGGAAAAATACCTGGGATAAGAAAAATACCTGAGATAAGAATATTTAGTATGAGGAGGAAAAAGCAATGCAGGGTTTTACAATGATTGACCTGGTTATCCTGGTCGTGTATCTGGCGGCGGTATTGTTTGCCGGCCTTCACTTCGCGAAGAAGGAGATGAAGGGAAAGGAATATTTTAAGGGAGACGGAACTGTACCGTGGTGGGTGACTTCCGTATCTATATTCGCCACATTATTAAGCCCGATTTCATTTTTGTCACTGGCAGGCAACTCCTATGCCGGAACATGGATCATGTGGTTCGCGCAGCTTGGCATGCTGCTGGCGATCCCGCTTACCATCCGGTTCTTCCTGCCCATTTACAGCAGGCTTGACATCGACACTGCGTACCACTATCTGGAACTTCGGTTTGGCAGCAAGGGGCTCAGAGTTCTGGGTGCGGTTATGTTCATCATCTATCAGGTGGGCCGTATGTCTATTATCATGTACCTGCCATGCATGGTGCTGGGGAGCCTTACAGGCATCAGCGTAAATGTCCTGATCATCATTATGGGAGTGATTGCCATTATCTACTCCTATACAGGCGGCCTTAAGTCTGTGCTCTGGACTGACTTTATCCAGGGTTCTGTGCTGCTCATCGGAGTTACCTTTGCCCTCGTGTTCCTCCTCGCGCATATAGACGGAGGAATCGGAACCGTGCTTGGCGCACTGGCAAATGAACATAAATTCCTTGCGGCTGACCAGCCGATTTTCGACGCCAATATTTTAAAAGACAGTGTGTTCATCATGATCGTGGGCGCAGGGTTCAACACTATGGGTTCCTACGTGTCAAGCCAGGATATCGTGCAGCGTTTCACTACGACGACAGACACGAAGAAGTTAAACAAGATGATGCTGACAAACGGCGCGCTTTCCATCTTTATCGCGACAGTGTTCTACCTGATCGGCACAGGCCTTTTCGTCTTCTACCAGCAGAACGCACTTCCGCCGGCAGCAGCGCAGGACCAGATCTTTGCATCCTACATCGCCTTCGAGCTCCCGGTAGGGATAACGGGAATCCTTCTGGCAGCGATTTACGCAGCGTCACAGTCCACGCTGTCAACAGGGCTTAACTCTGTAGCGTCAAGCTGGACGTTAGATATCCAGGCCCGTCTGACGAAGAAAGAATTAAGTTTTGAGAAACAGACGAAGATCGGGCAGTACGTGTCACTGATCGTAGGCGTGTTTGCCATTATCGTTTCTATGGTTCTGGCAAACGGCGGCGTGAAATCAGCGTATGAGTGGTTCAACGGATTTATGGGGCTGGTGCTTGGAATCCTCATCGGAACCTTTATTCTCGGAGCATTTACGAAAGTTGCCAACACCTTCGGCGCCACACTGGCATTTATCGCGGCGTCCGCAGTGATGGTAGGCATCAAGTACTTTGTTCCGGCAGAGGCGGTATCTATCTGGTCTTACTCCATCATCTCCATCGCGGTTTCCTTAGCAGTGGGAATCCCGGCAAGCATCATCTGGAGAAAGATAAAAGGCGATACGTCCGCCCCGGCGCCGCACACTACAATTTACAATGTGTAGGAGGTTTTAGCATATGATATTCGGAAATATAAACCATCTGGAAGAGTTCGGATTTTTGGAAGATTCCGTGAAAGAATGCTTTGCATACCTGAAAGACCATGACCTTATGGCATACGGGAAAGGCACTCACGAAATCGACGGCAGCCGGCTGTTTGTAAATGTGGTGGAGTACGCCACCACCGCGCCGGAAAACCGTTTCTGGGAGGCGCACAAAGACTACCTGGACGTTCACGTAATGCTGAAAGGACAGGAACGAATCGATGTGAACTTTATCCAGAACATGGAGCTTAAAGAGTATGTAAAAAAAGACGACTTTCTTCCCATGGAAGGGGAAAAGAACGCATCGGTGGTGCTGCGGGAAGGAGATTTCCTCGTGTGCTATCCAAGCGATGGACACCGGACAGCAGTGCAAGTAGAAGAACCCGAGACAATTAAGAAGGCGATTTTTAAGGTTGTTGTATAGGGGATTTCGGGGCTGTGTACTGAAAGCCGCATATAAAACTTGAAAATCGGCGGGAGTGGTTGGGGGATTGGCGGGCGAGAGGTTTTGGGGGAGAAGGGGTGTGAAAGGTTAGTGGGTGTGGTTCGGATGCGAGGTAAAAGCTAATATCCTGCTGGCGTAAACGAACTATCGCGCAGCCAGTGAGTTTTTTGGCGATGCACAGGCGTTCTGGGATAGGGTTTTTCTAAGCAAACGTGTGAAGGGCGTTTTTAGCGGAGGGGGAATCCACTGCTTACGGAGACTTGGAGACGAGGGCATTCCCGAGTCTCCTTAGTCGCAGTTGGCAGTTAGTCCGCCGCAGCGTTGCCCGGTTTGCGTGAGAAACCCTATCCCAGAACACCGTCCTCCCTGCAAAAAACTTTGACCCTTTTGGGGGGATATATTATAATGAAAGACAGGCAGAGTAAATATGAAAAAATATATTAGTATTGACGTTGGCGGAACTGCCATCAAGTATGGACTTATCGGCGACGGACAGATTTTAAGCAGGAGCACCATGAACACGGAGGCGGAAAAGGGCGGCCCGGCCGTACTTTTAAAGGTGCTGGGAATTGCGGGCGGATTTTTCCCGCAGGAGGAGATCAGCGGGATCTGCATATCGACGGCGGGAATGGTGGATACTGAAAAAGGGGTAATCACCTACGCGGCTCCTCTTATTCCGGATTATGCGGGAACAGAGTATAAAAAGGCGATGGAGGAGCGTTTCGGCGTTCCCTGCGAGGTGGAAAATGACGTGAACTGTGCCGGGCTTGCGGAGAGTGTGTCCGGCGCGGCGAAGGGCAGCCGCATTTCTCTTATGCTCACCGTGGGAACGGGGATTGGCGGCAGCATTGTCATTGACGGGAAAGTTTTTCGGGGATTTTCCGGGAGCGCCTGCGAGGTGGGCTATATGACCATGGGAGACAGCGATTTTCAGACTCTCGGGGCAGCCAGCATTCTGTCAAAAAAAGTGGCGGGATGGAAAAAGGAGCCGGCAAAGCAGTGGAGCGGCTATCGTATTTTTGAATGTGCAAAAGAAGGGGATGACCTGTGCCTTCGCGCCATTGACGAGATGTCGGATGTGCTGGGGGAGGGAATCGCCAATATCTGTTATGTGCTGAACCCGGAGATTGTAGTTTTAGGCGGAGGGATTATGGCGCAGGAGGAGTTCTTAAGGGCAAGGATTGAGGCGGCCATTGGAAAATACCTGGTTTCCGGCATTGCGCGCCACACAAGGCTGGCCTTTGCAAAGCACAGGAATGATGCGGGGATGCTGGGCGCGTTCTATCATTTTCGGCAGCGTCACCCGGAGTAAAAGCGAGGACGAGATGGAATACTATGTAAAGTCGGTAGTGCCGATTATTGAATCGAATTACGATAATTTTACAACAGTTGAGAAGAATATTGCGGATTTCTTTATACAGAACCGGAAGAAAGTGGATTTTTCCGCAAAGGCGGTTGCGGAAAATCTGTTTGTATCGGAGGCGTCTCTGTCGAGATTTGCGAAGAAATGCGGATATCGGGGTTACCGTGAGTTTGTGTACCAGTATGAGAAAACCTTTGTGGAAAAGGAAGAGTCCATTACCGGGAATACGAGGATGGTGCTGAATGCTTACCAGGAGCTTTTAAACAAGACTTACAGCCTGATGGACGAGGCGCAGGTGGGCAGGATTGCCAGATATCTCAATAAGGCGGAGCGGGTGTTTGTGTGCGGAATCGGAAGTTCCGGGTTTGCGGCTGATGAGATGGAGATGCGGTTTATGCGTATCGGCGTGGACATCAACTCGGTGAAGGATGCGGACATCATGCGGATGCAGACCGTGTTCCGGGATGAGCGGAGCCTGATCTTCGGGATCAGCATCAGCGGCGGGCAGGAGGCGGTTCAGTATTTCCTTAAGGAGTCTTACCGGAGGGGGGCGAAGACAGTGCTGCTGACGGCGCGCAACAGAGGGGAATTTGATGAATTCTGTGATGAGGTCGTGCTGATTCCCTCGTTAAAGCACTTAAATTACGGCAATGTCATTTCTCCCCAGTTTCCTATATTGGTTATGGTTGATATTATTTATTCCTGCTATGTGGAGCAGGATAAATATAAAAAAGAGACATTTCATGATTATACTTTGCGGGCATTGGAAGGAGTGAAGAGCGATGATTATTAAAAATGTGAAGGTTTACACGGAGGAAAAGATGTTTGCAGACGGCGCGGTTGTGATCAAGGACGGCAGGTTTGACAAGGTGCTTACAGACGGGGAAGATGTGCAGGCTGCGGCCGGAGCTTGCGCGGAGGAAGATGTGATAGACGGGGAGGGAGCGTATGCGATTCCGGGGCTGATCGACATTCATTTCCACGGGTGTAAAGGCTATGACTTCTGCGACGGTACACAAGGAGCCATCGAGGAGATCGCGAAATACGAGGCATCCGTCGGGGTGACGGGAATCTGCCCGGCGACTATGACCCTTCCGGTGGAAGAGCTTACGGAAATCCTTGCGGTGGGAGCGGCTTATGCAGAGCGCTCAGGCGAGGCCGGCAAACAGGCGCCGGGCGCGGATCTTCTTGGCGTAAATATGGAAGGGCCGTTTATCAGCATAGAGAAAAAGGGCGCGCAGGACGAGCGGAACATCATTCCATGTGATGCAGAGACCTGTCAGAAGTTTTTGGATGCGTCAAAAGGGCTTGTGAAGTTCGTGGGAATCGCGCCGGAGCGGAACGGGGATTTTGAGGCTTTTATCAATCAGGTAAAGGATAAGGTAAATGTGTCTCTCGCCCACACCAATGCGGATTACGACACGGCAAAGGCGGCGTTTGACGCGGGGGCGAATCATGCGGTCCACCTTTACAATGCGATGCCGGTATTTACCCACCGGACGCCGGGGGTAGTGGGCGCAGTGTCAGACAGCCCCCATGTAAATGCAGAGCTTATCTGCGACGGCGTGCATATCCACCCTTCGGTTGTGCGGGCGACTTTCAAGATGATGGGAGCGGAACGGATGATCTTAATAAGCGACAGTATGCGGGCAACCGGGATGCCCGACGGGCGGTATCTCCTTGGCGGCCTTGAAGTGGATGTAAAGGGGAACCGGGCGACCCTGGCCTCTAACGGAGCCCTTGCCGGCTCTGCGACAAATCTTATGGACTGCATGAGGACGGCGGTAAAGAAGATGGGGATTCCGCTTGAGGCGGCAGTTGCCTGTGCGACGATGAACCCGGCGAAAGCCATCGGGGAATATGAAAATTACGGCTCCATCACGCCGGGGAAGAAAGCGGATGTGGTGCTGCTTGACGGGGAACTGGAGATAAAGGGCGTTATCAAGGGCGGAGTGAGATTGTAAGAATTTTGGTTGTCAGAATTTGAAAAGTAGTTATCAAACTCTGAAAAATAGTCGTCAAACTTATGATTTTACTTGTCAAACTATGCAAAATAGTTATCAAATTTTGATGTGTAGTTATCAAAATTATTGCATAAGTAGTAAATTTGGGGTATACTTTATTTATAGTAAACAGAAAGGGGATTCTACTTATGCAGACAGAAACATTAAAAGGCATTGTTCGTGATATTCAAAGACAAAAAACCGAAAAGCAAACGGTAGAGCTGAAATTGGCAGAGCGGGGATGCCCTACAAGGCTGTATGATACACTGTCTTCCTTCTCTAATCAGGATGATGGAGGCATTATAATCTTTGGGGTAGATGAAGGTGATGATTATAGAGTAAAAGGGGTCTATGACCCGCAGGATCTGCAGAAGAAGGTTACGGAGCAGTGCAAGCAGATGGAGCCTGTGGTGAGGGCTTTGTTTACCGTATGTGAAATAGACGGGAAAGTGGTTGTCTCAGCAGAAATCCCAAGTGCAGATATTGCAGAACGCCCGGTTTTTTATAAAGGTGTTGGCCGGATTAAAGGTTCTTATGTTCGGGTGGGCGAGTCGGATGAGCCGATGAGCGAATATGAGATTTACAGTTATGAGGCATTCCGAAAAAGGATACGTGATGATGTCCGTACGGTGGAAAATGCGAATATGCGTTTTTTCAATGAAGAGCGTGTAGAGGATTACCTGGCTGCGGTAAAACGGGAGCGGAAGAATCTTGCGGAACATGTGACAGACAGTGAGATACTGGAACTAATGGGAGTGTCTTTTGAAAATATCCCTACGCTTGCGGGGCTTTTAACATTTTCCAGATATCCGCAATCCTGTTTCCCGCAGCTTTGCATTACGGCGGTATGCCTTCCGGGAACTCAGATGGGAGAGACAGGCGGCGGCGGGGAGCGTTTTATCGATAACAAGCGGATTACTGGGGCGATTCCGGATATGCTTGAGGAGGCGGCTGAATTTGTCCGGAAAAACAGCAGGACAAAGACGATTATAGATGACGAGGGGCGCAGGACAGACAAGCCGGAGTATCCGATGAAAGCAGTCCGTGAGGCGATATTAAATGCGCTGGTGCACCGGGATTACAGCATACACACAGAGAATGTTCCGGTACGGATTGAGATGTACCGTGACCGGATGGAGGTAATAAGCAGCGGCGGATTGTACGGGAGGATATCCATTGACGCCCTGGGTAAGGTTCATCCTGAGACGAGAAATGCGGTGCTTGCGAATCTGCTTGAATTATTGCAGGTGACTGAAAACCGCTATTCAGGCATTCCTACCATGCGTACAGAATTTGTCAAGGCAGGGCTGCCTGCTCCGGTTTTCAGCGTCTCCCACGGCGAATTTAAAGTTGTAATGAAAAATGATTATTTTAAAGAGAATATTACCTCTGAAGAATCTATTCTGGATTTTTGCTCTGTGCCGAGGTCACGCTCAGAATTGATTGCGTTTACCGGGAAATCCCGGACGCATACGATGCAAAATATCGTGGAGCCTCTTGTGAAGTCCGGAAAGCTTAACTTGACTTTGCCGGATAAGCCAAGGAGTTCAAAGCAACGGTATGTGAAGGCGGAAGGTCAAAAAGGCTGCTGATAAGGCGGCCTTTTTGCATTTCAGAAAATTTCTCATACTTTTTTACAAAAACACTTGACTGTAAACCGGGTTTATACGTTATGCTCCGCATACAGACAAAACAAACAGACATCACAGCATGATGCAAAGGGGGTTATATTATGAACGTACAGGAAGTGGAAAGGGAAACGGGGCTTACAAGAGCCAATATCCGATTTTATGAAAAACAGGGTCTGCTCAGACCGAACAGGAAAGCAAATGGTTACCGCGACTATTCCTCGGATGATGTGAACGCGCTTTTAAAGATTAAGCTTATGCGGGAGCTTGACGTGTCCATTGAGGAGATTGACAAATTGCAGAGGGAGGAGAGAAAACTTTCTTCCGTAATCGAGGAGAGAGCGGAAAGCATTGATGAGGAGCGGGGGAATCTTTCAGATGCAAAGATTGTCTGCCAGTCCATAGGAGAGGATGGCATTACGTTCCGGGAGCTTGAGGCAGGAAAGTATCTTGAAGAGCTTGAGCAGCTTGCGAAAGAGCGGGGAGCAGAAAATGCAGGGCAGTTTAGAAGGAAACAGGACATTCTGCGGGAAACTCTTCATCCGTGGAGGAGGTTTTTCGCCAGGATGATAGACGAAGGGATATATACTATATCTATATCAGTGTTTTTTTATCTGGCGTTCCACATGAAAGACAGTATTGTATCGTTCGTATGCCTTACAGTTTTGGGAATGGCAGCGATGATCATTGTAGAATCCATCCTCCTTTCATGTTTTGGAACTACGGCCGGGAAGTGGCTGTTCGGCATCCGCGTATTATCAAAGGACGGAAAGAGACTGACCTGGCGGGAGGTAGCGGAGAGGACAGGGATGATGCTGTGGCATGGCCTTGCGTTTGAGATTCCCCTTTGGAGAATTTACCGCCTGTATAAAAGTTATGATGCTTATACAGATGGGGAGACTCTTGCCTGGGATGAGAACTGCCTGTATCTGATTGATGAGAAAAAGGGCTTGCGC
Organism: Lachnospiraceae bacterium MD308; assembly: GCA_000403475.2. Classification (GTDB taxonomy): domain Bacteria; phylum Bacillota; class Clostridia; order Lachnospirales; family Lachnospiraceae; genus MD308. The sequence continues at coordinate 1,499,078 of KE159795.1, read as the reverse complement.
TATGTCGCAGCAGTAGCGGCAGTGACGCTCTTGCTGGTATTATATGGTGTTTTTGAATTTCCGTCAGAACAGATTTATAAAATGCCGGTGCACTATGACGGGCTGACCGTGGAAGAATTTGCGGAAAATTATAATAAGTATCTGGAAGTTTATGGCCTTGCAGATGAGGAACGGCTTAATAGGAACGGTGAGTGGGAAGAGCCGCAGGCGCTTAAGCCCCGGTTCCGGTATGAGCTGGAAGACGGCATCATAAAGAGCATATCATTTGAGATTGATTACACCGGAAAGGAAGAAAACCCTCACTATCGGGATGAGGTGACATGCGCGGCGCTTGCATGGGAAGGGGGAAAATGGAAGAGCAAGATGCGGATGATGATGTCGGATCGGCTGCTGAGACTGGAAGATGAGATACAGGAGTCAGGCTGCGGGAATTATAAGGCATATGATATACGGCAGGATATTGTTGAAGTGTATAGGTATGAAGAAAAGGACGGCGGCTTTTACCCTCAGATGTCAGGAGAGGACGGCAGACTGCATATTGTGTTTGAGATGGGGGAGAAGATCCGTGAGTGAAAAGAATATGGGAGGATTGAATATTTAAGCAGAAGAAAGAGGACGGGGGCTGTCAGGAAATAGACAGCCCCTCTCTTTCATTTTTTTGAGTTATGGGTGCAAATCGGTTAAAATAAGGTGTAGAAAGCAGGTGTATGAATATTGCCTAAAACATTTTTATGGATAGAAGACCGAAAAGGAAAAGCAAGTTTTTAGAACAAAAAGGACATACCTCAAGAAAAGGAATATATAGAATTAAATGATATATTTTTTAATCAGAATACGAGGATTAATAGTCTTGTCGAAAGATATCAACAGAATATACTTCAAGCTCAGATTATGATGATGTAAAAAGAGCGTTCTTAGAAATAGGGGTAGATGAGACGCAGGTAAAGATTTTCCTTAAAAATGAACTGGATAGGGTGGAATTATATCATACACCATTGGTGTTATGTATAGATAAAGATTCATTAGGAAGATACATTGAATTTCATTTGATTTTTTCCCGGCAGTCGCATATAATATAAGTAGGGAAATCCCTACTTTCCATATTCCAGGAGGTGAAAGATATGTTAGCAAATGCTTTTGTTGACAATGCAAAGGTCATGGCGAAAGGACAGGTTACAATTCCGAAAGATGTCCGTGAAGTGCTGGGAGTGACAAGCGGTGACCGCATTTCTTTTATTGTGGAGGGCGGTACTGTCCGTATCGTTAATTCGGCTGTCTATGCCATGCAGATGCTCCAGAGAGAAATGTCGGGTGCAGCGGAAGAGTCCGGCCTTGCATCCGATGATGATATTGTGGCACTTGTAAGAGAATTGAGAAATGAGGATGAAAACGCATGAGGGTTCTGATTGATACGAATGTCCTCATATCTGCAGCATTGAATGCGGACGGTGTTCCTTACCAGGCTTATGTAAAAGCGGCCTCTTACCCTAACCATGGAATGATCTGTGAGCAGAATGTGGACGAAATGAAACGGATATTCAACAAAAAATTTCCCAAGCGTCTGGCGGCATTGGATAAGTTTCTTTCAATCGCTTTATTGACATTGGAATTAGTACCCATCCCAACAGACGAAAATGTGTCGGAATCACAGATCAGGGATGCAGATGACCGTTCCATTTTAAGAGCGGCGATTGCAGCAAAGGCCGATGTCCTGCTTACTGGTGATAAAGATTTTCTGGAATCAGGCCTGAAGAATCCGATGATCACAACACCGGCTGAATTTCTCAACATAGAATAAAACAGCTTTGTGCGGCAGGGTCGGAAACTGTAGCAGTTTCCGGCCCTGCCCTCTCACATCAGCTCAACCTCATTTCTGAGCATACGCTTGATTTTGTCGCTCATGGTTTCCCTGCTGGTCTCGCTGAAATGTACCCAAACAACATAGGTCGTTTTTCCAATCTTTTTTATCAGTGTGGGCGCGTCTGTCATTTTATCTGTAGAACAAAAATGAACTGGATTGTAGATATTCTAGAATCTTGGGGAATTGTAGATGAGGAAGGGAATCTTATAAATGCCAGTAAAAAAGTGCCGATAAAGACAAAGCGACAGTTAGAGAAGATACTCCAATACTTATCGGAACAATCGGAATGCTCTTGTAGAGATATTTGTATGCTTTTGAAAGTAAAAGAGCGTAGGGCAAGGCAATTGCTACAAGAGTTACAGGAGCAAGGTGGAATTGAAACTATTGGCGCAAACAAGACAAGGAGATATAGGTTGATAAAAGGGTAATGTAGATAGTAATCCTAAATTTTTAAAGAAGGGATGCATGGATTCAAGAAGAAAAGAGTTGATTGATAGAATCTCTTAAAAACCAGGGGCTAAACTCGGCATTAACCGACAAGCCCCCTGTGCCAGCACTTTCTACATCAAATCTTTCGTCTCAACTTCCCGCACCGACAAAAGCGCAAACAGCACCGATATTCCTGTCAGCACAAGCGGGAAGGCCGCGTTCCCTGACATCGTGAAGTCTCCCACATTTGCCTGCGTAAGCAGGAAAAGAAGTTTGCAATCCCTAGATAGGCCAAGGTAAAGATGAACAGGCAGAGTGCCGCCAGTATAAGAGCAGCGATTGTGTGTTTTTTGATATTGCTTTTCTTCTATTCCCGTTTGATAAGTTTTATCATCTCGCCACCTCCGATGTCATTTTGAGAAAATAGTCTTCCAGTGTCTCAGACTGCGGTTCAGCCTGGTCAGTTCTACGCCGTTCAATGTGAGCGCTTTTGACAGCTCCTGAGTGGAAATACTGCTGTCATAAATGCGGATTTCTGTAAGTAGGAATTAATCCGTACCTGTTCATAAATCTATAGATCTGATAAAATATTTTTCGAAGATGGATAGGGCGTTATCTTCACTTTGACAAAAAATCCACCTAACGGTTTCGAAAAGAAACTGTCGGATTTGGAATTCTTTCATAAAATTTGTGACAGAATTGGAAATCTCATTTCGGCTTTTAACATTATATGGTATACTTGACATGGTATAAATCTCCTTGCTGTGTAATTGTTTTTGGACAACTCAATTATACCAGATGCAAGTGGTTTATGCCCTTTATATGAGTTAAAGTATTAATTTTTCAAGGTTCGGCACACCAAAATGGTGTGGGAAGTTTGAGATATATATTTTTTTAGAAAGTTGTGACAGTGTCACAACTTTTTGGAAGGTGGTATTAATGGAAAGTGAAATAATGTTATCAGATGCGTTTGATGATATATATCAGGAAATAGACACTTTAATAAAACAGAAAAAAGAAGATGTTAAACGGGTAGTTAATGATGCTATGGTTTCTCTATATTGGGGAATTGGGAAAAGATTAGCTGAAGAAATAACGGGTGTCAACAAGCCGGAATATGGGAAACGAGTAGTTCTTGAGATTAGCAAAAGGCTATCTGTTGATTATGGATCAGGATTTGACAAGGCGGCTATTTCTCGAATGATAAATTTTTACCAGGAATTTCCTGATTATGAAAAAGTTGTGACACTGTCACAACAATTAACGTGGTCGCATTTTCTTGTACTATTACCAATCAAAGATGAGCCGCAGAGGGAATTTTATGCCGCAATGTGTAAAAATGAAAACTGGTCAGTTCGTACATTGCGTGAACGTAAAAAATCCATGCTTTATGAGCGCACAGCAATTTCGAAAAAGCCTGATGAAACGATAAAAAATGAGATTGCGGAATTAACCGAAGAAAAGAAAATGTCAGTGGATATGTTTTATCGTGATCCATATATGTTAGATTTTTTGGGATTAAAAGATACCTATAGTGAAAAAGATTTGGAAAATGCTATTCTTGCTCAATTGGAAAAATTTATTTTAGAAATGGGTTCGGACTTTGCATTTTTAGCACGTCAAAAACATTTTGTTCTTGATGGTAAAGACTATTTTATGGATTTGCTTTTCTTTCATCGAACATTGCGGCGTTTGGTGTTGATAGAATTGAAATTAGGGGAATTTGAGCCGCAGGATAAAGGACAAGTCGAATTGTACCTTCGCTGGCTTGAAAAATACGAGAGGGCAGAGGGCGAGGAAAAACCGATTGCTTTGATACTGTGTGCGGAGAAATCGCAGGAAACGATAGAACTGATGGAATTGGATAATGGCAGTATTCATGTGGCACAGTATTTGACAAAGATGCCATCGAAAGAAGTGTTGGAGAAAAAGCTGATGTTGGCAATTGCGAATGCAAAAGAGCAGTTGGAACAGAGGGAAACCTTTCTGAGATGAAGAACAATAGAAAAAGCAGTATAAATTAGATAGATATCTTAATGCGCTACAATCGAATCCTAAAATCTGAGTGGACAAGAAAAAGAGGAAGTCAGGGGCTAAACTCGGCATTAACCGACAAGCCCCCTGTGCCAGCACTTTCTACATCAAATCTTTCGTCTCAACTTCCCGCACCGACAAAAGCGCAAACAGCACCGATATTCCTGTCAGCACAAGCGGGAAGGCCGCGTTCCCTGACATCGTGAAGTCTCCCACATTTGCCTGCGTAAGCAGGATGAGCAGGAAAGAGGATATGACTGTCGCTTTTGACGACTTCATGGCGAGTCCGATAAAGAGGGCGATAAAACCCATGGTGATGGTGACAGCGGATTTTAAAAGGAGCTGGATGTAAAACCCGAAACCGGCCATATCAAAGTCGATGGCAAATGCCGGAGCCCAAAATCTTGAACCCAACAGCACTGTTCCGTAGAGGAGGAGCTTTGTGAGCGTCAGCGCGGTAAAATTAAAGCTCCAGACGGCAAGCATCTGCGACGTAAGTATTTTTTGCCTTTTGATAGGGTAGGAGAACATCAGGTTCATGGTCTTGTTTTTGTAGGCACCCACGATAAATGAGGCCAGCATGGCGCTTGTAAATACAAGGAAGGACATGCCGGTGAACAGCTCGATGGGGGCGGAGATTGTGTCATTCCCAGGCGCCGCGTCGGGAACGCCTGTCTCCGGGTCGTTTGCAATCCCCAGATAGGCCAGGGCAAAGATGAACAGGCAGAGGGCCGCCGCCAGTATAAGGGCAGCGATTGTGTATTTTTTGATATTGTTTTTCTTCCATTCCAGTTTGATAAGTTTTATCATCTCGCCACCTCCGATGTCATTTTGAGAAAATAGTCTTCTAGTGTCTCTGACTGGCGGTTCAGCCCGGTCAGTTCTACGCCGTTCAATGTGAGCGCTTTTGACAGCTCCTGAGTGGAAATGCTGTTGTCATAAATGCGGATTCTTGCATCTCCCATAATCTTGAAGTTAGATAGCGAGAGCTTTTCAGCCAGTACATATGCGGCTCTTTTTGTATCTGTCACGCTGATCTCGATGTAGGAGAGGTTCATTTCTTCGATGTCCTTCATGCTGATTTCCTTGAGCATCTTTCCCCGGTGGATGATGCCGATAGTGTCGGCGAGGCTCTCGACTTCTGACAGGATGTGGCTGGAGATCATGATCGTGATTCCGTACTCTGTGCAGAGCGTCCTAAACAGGCTGCGGATTTGTTTCATGCCCGCCGGGTCAAGGCCGTTGGTGGGCTCATCGAGGATTAAAAGCTCCGGCTTGCAGGAAATCGCCCGGGCGATGCCGAGGCGTTCTTTCATTCCAAGAGAGTAATCCCGGATACGGGTGTCCTTCGCATGTTCAAGCCCCAGCATGGAAAGGGCATTGTCAATGCACCCATGGTTGTAGTAACCCATGTACTCGCAGTGGAGCTTAAGGTTTTCATATCCTGATATACCCTCAGTGAACAAAGGAATACACGCCCTGAACCATGATATTTGGGTGATTTTCTGCGTTGTCCTCAATCGGCGTACGTCCAGTACGCCTCAATCGTCCGCCTTGAAAATCGCCCAAATATCTATGGTCAGGGTCGTAGAGTCGGAAAGAAACCAATTTTTGTTCCTGCAAGGCGCTTGACTGACGCGTACTGGACGTACGCGGAAGGAAAGCAACGCAGCAGGAGCAAAAATTGGTTCTTCTCCGACCGTGTGTTCCTTTGTTTACTGAGGGTATGTTCGTAAAATGTAGGGAATTCGATGATGCTCCCTATCCGTTTTAACACTTCGTAAGAGTCCGGCGAAAGATTTCTGCCGAATATAGTCACACTGCCCCCGGAAGGTTTCCAGAGGTTGGTAATCATCTTCATCACGGTAGTCTTGCCCGCGCCGTTAGGCCCGAGGAATCCATAGATTTCCCCTTTCTTTATATGGAGCGATACGTCGCTTACCAGTTCCTTTTTCCCGATTGCCTTCGTAAGATGGTCTGTCTGTAAAATATTTTGCATGGCTTATGCCTCCTTTCAAAAAGAAGTATAGCAGCATTGGTTTTCAAAACTCTTGCTCAAATCTTACGAAATTCTTTCTAAGGCGGAGGGTAAAAGTAGTATTTTCATAGGGAACGCTCTCCAGAGTAAGCGTTCCGCCAAGCTGTCCGGCAAGGCTCTTTGCGATGGTAAGGCCCAGCCCGTTCCCTTGTACGCTGCGGCTGCGGGAGTCCTCCATGGTGAAGAGGCGGTCAAATACGCTCTCTGCAAACAGCTTGTCGATTCCCTTCCCTTTGTCGGTAACGTCGATAAATACGCTGTCTTCTTCCGCCCGCAAAGCTATGCCGAGATATTTTCCCTCATATCCGTAGCGGATAGCGTTGGAGATTAAGTTAGAGAGGATGCGCTTTATAGAGTCGCTGTCTCCCAGGGCATAGACCGGCTCCTCCGGCAGCAGGACGTCAACCTGAAAGCCCTGTCCTGTCAGGATTTCGTAGAAATCAAGAATGCTTTCCCGGCAGATTTCTGCTGCGTCTACGTTTGAAAGCCCGATGTCCATGTCGCCGGATTCCAGCTTTGCCAGCGTAAAGAATTCGTTCATCAGCTCCAGCATATTGCGGGCCTTAAGCTCTGCCTTAGAAAGCATGTTATCCGTGTCGGAGCCGTTAAGGCGCATTATTTCCAGATATCCGAGGATGACGGTCATAGGAGTCTTTAAGTCATGGGAGATGTTGGAGAGCATTTTTTTTGAGGCAGTCTCGGAGCGGCGAAAGTCGGCCTTTACTTTCTGATGCTTTTCTAAAACAGCGTTTATCTGCGCCGCCAGCTCTTTTAATTCTGGATTGTCCGTGAAAATAAGAATCTTTTCGTCACTGCCCGTCTCATTTATTTCTTTTAGTTTCCCGCTGATGCTCCTTAGGCTTTCCTGTGTGCCGCGGTGAAAGGCAAACCGCTGGCAGAGGACGATACAGATGAGGACTGCGATGACAAGGAGCAGGAAAAAAAGGACTGCCCCGGAACTCATAACTGTTCTCCCAATTTGTAACCGATGCCCCACACAGTGAGGATATACCGGGGATTGCGCTTGTCGTCCTCAAGCTTGCCCCGCAGTCTGCTGATATGGACGTTCACCGCGTTTTCATCCCCGAAATACGCGTCTTTCCATACAAGAGAGTAAAGCTGTTCCTTCGTGTAGACCTTTTTCGGGTGCTGCAGAAAGAGTTTCAGTATCTCAAATTCTGTTGCAGTCAGCTCGATGCACTCCCCATTTTTCGTGACGGTATAATTCGACAGGTTCATGGTCACATCCCCGGCGGTAAGAAGAGCAGGAGCGTCCTCAGCGCCGGGGGCAGGCTGTCCGTACTGGGTGCTGCGGCGGATATTTGCCTTGATGCGGGCTAAGACTTCAGCCACGGAAAACGGTTTCGTGATGTAGTCGTCCGCCCCTAACCCAAGCCCTAAAGTCTTATCGGATTCGGCATCTTTGGCGGACAGAATGATGACCGGAACCACGCTTTTTTGGCGGATATGCATAAGGACATCCATCCCGCTGACTTTCGGGATCATAAGGTCTAAAAGGACGAGGCTGAATGGGGAACAATCGAAAATGTCGCATGCCCGCTGCCCGTCCGGGGCGCAGACGACCTCAAAATTTTCTCGTGTCAGGTAGGTTTTCAGCATGCCGCTTATCTCTGCGTCGTCTTCAATGAGAAGGATTCTGTGTGTTTCCATGGGGGTTCGTGCCTTTCTGTGGTATAGCCGCAAGAGTTTCAGGTAAAATGTCTAAAAGCAGGTACGGGGAAGTACCTGCTTTTTGCAACCTGTATTCCATTTGGTTTGTAAGCTGCCCTGTAGTTGTTACTCTTTGATCCGATCCAGTTCTGTAAGATTAATGCCGGATGCTGTGAGAATGACCTTTAATTCAATATATCTTTCTTTCATTTCTGCATATACCTCGGAATCTTTGTCGGCTAATCTCATATATCTCTGTAATCTGGAAAAATCTTCGATGTTTCTTTGTAACATTTCTTTTTCGGTCATATTTCCACCACCTTTTATAAGCGCCGTTTACTTGATATGCTTATTATAGCAATAAGCTATTGCGGTGTAAAGGGTTATCATTCATTGTATTTTTCAATTTCTTTTTAGGTTTCCATGTGAAAAACGAAAAAGTCAATAGTGAAATTTCCGGTTGACAAAATCCGGCAAATCCTATAGACTTTCAGTAAATATAAAAAAAGGCTTTGAAAAGAAGAAGTAGCAGCCGCGACACCCATACAGAGAGCAGCCGGCAGGTGAGAGGCGCATGAAGGAAGTGGTTTTGCGAATACATCTTGGAGCCTCACACCGAAAATGTACGGACAGCATTCCATACATGAGTAGGCTGTGACGTGGCGGCATACGTTACAATGCTTAAGCTGTGCATGTGCAGCTTGCAAAGGCCGGCAGTGTGAATTGCCGGTGAAAAAAGGTGGTACCGCGGAAGATTTCGCCCTTGTCTGTGATGGCAGGGGCTTTTTTCATTGAGAGAAAATTTTGCAGGCGGGAAAAGAACTAAAAAAATATCTTGGCATAATTTAGAAAAGGAGAGATTGAAAATGGGAATTTATGAGGAATTAAAGGCAAGGGGCCTGATCGCGCAAGTGACGGACGAAGAGCTTATAAGGGATTTGATCAACAATGGGAAAGCGACGTTTTACATCGGCTTTGATCCGACGGCAGACAGCCTTCATGTAGGGCATTTTATGGCGCTCTGCCTGATGAAAAGGCTGCAGGAGGCAGGGAACAGGCCCATTGCGCTCATCGGCGGCGGCACAGGCATGATTGGCGACCCGTCAGGAAGAAGTGACATGCGCCAGATGATGACGACAGAGACGGTATGCCACAACTGCGACCGATTTAAAGAGCAGATGAGCCGTTTTATAGATTTTTCCGAAGGGAAAGCGCTGATGGTAAACAACGCAGACTGGCTCATGAATCTTAACTATGTGGAAATGCTCCGGGATGTGGGAGCGCATTTCAGCGTAAACCGCATGCTCACGGCAGAGTGCTACAAGCAGCGGATGGAGAAAGGGCTTAGTTTCCTTGAGTTCAACTACATGATCATGCAGAGCTATGACTTCTACATGCTGTACCAGAAGTACGGCTGCAACCTCCAGTTCGGCGGCGACGACCAGTGGAGCAACATGCTTGGCGGAACAGAGCTGATCCGCCGTAAGCTTGGAAAGGATGCCAGCGCTATGACTATCACCCTCCTTTTAAATTCCGAGGGGAAGAAGATGGGCAAGACCCAGAGCGGCGCAGTGTGGCTTGACCCGGAAAAGACCTCGCCTTACGATTTTTACCAGTATTGGAGAAATGTGCCTGATGCGGACGTTTTAAAATGCATCCGCATGCTTACGTTCCTGCCTCTCGAGGAGATTGACAAGATGGATGCCTGGGAGGGAGCGCAGCTAAATACGGCGAAAGAAATCCTTGCCTACGAGCTTACAAAGATGGTTCACGGCGAGGAGGAGGCCGAAAAGGCGCAGGCGGCGGCGCGGGCATTATTCAGCCAGGGAAATGCGGCAGATATGCCGAAGACAGAGCTGACGGCAGCGGACTTGGAGGAAGGCAGCATAGACATACTGTCCATGCTGGTGAAGGCAGGGCTTGTTCCGACCCGCTCCGAGGCAAGGCGCGCGGTGCAGCAGGGCGGCGTGACTGTGGACGGTGAGAAAGTGGAGGACATTCACAAGTCTTACACAGGAGAGGATTTGTCCGGTGAAGGAATTGTCCTTAAGAGAGGGAAGAAGAAATTCTGTAAAGTAGTGATGCAGTAGGCAATAAAAAGGTGATGGATATGAGATGTGTACATTGTGACCGTGAGATACCGGATGATTCCATGTACTGCCCCTACTGCGGGCAGGACGTGGAGGAGAACCAGTCGTTAGACGAGCTGCAGGATCAGATATTAAGGCAGCTTTCAAAAGAAATCACAGGCGAGATGCCGTCCGCGCCCTGGGACCGCGAGGAGAGGCGGGAATATATGCGCGGGCGCGGAAGAAAACAGTCAAAGAGGTATCTCGGGATTATCGCGCTGGTTGTGGTTGTCATGATATTTCTCATGGCTGCCATCTGGATGGTGTTCACTACCATGGATGCCAACGAAAGGCGGCTTATGGAAGAGCGGGAGCAGGCAGCCCGGGAGCAGGAAGAGAGGGAGCTTGAGGAAAAGGCAGATCAGGGAAACGAAGAAACCGGGGAGGATGCTTTGGCAGATGGCGGAGGAGAGCTTAAGATGTCATTTGTCAGCGAGCCGGATGATTTCGGAGATTATTATAAACTGTCAGTCAAAGACGCATCGGCAAGCTCTGTGATATCTCAGGAGGGAACAGACAACGGCGCAGGAAAGGCCGTGGACGGCAACGAAAAAACCTCCTGGCAGGAGGGCGTGGCAGGCGACGGAATCGGCGAGAGCCTTCATTTTGAGCTGGAAAAATCATACAATGTAAAATATATGTCCTTCCAGCTTGGAAACTGGAACTCCTGGGAGTATTTCGACGGGAACAACCGCCCGAAGGAGCTTGAGATAACGGTGGGAGACGTGACCCAGACCATTACATTCCCGGACGGAAAGACCGAATACTGGGTGGAATTTTCCGGGGAATGTCCGGCGTCGGAGATTGATGTGGTAATAAGGTCCGTTTATAAAGGGAGCCAGTGGGATGATACCTGCATTGCGGAAATCGGAGTGTATGGGAGAGGAAACTGAGAATTTGCGCTCAGCATTATAATATTTACATGTCAGAACCGGGAGTCTGTTTTAGATTCCCGGTTCTGGTAATTCCTGGATCATTGCTGTAGACAAACGATTTCTCCCTCGCCGCATGGCTCCTGAAATCCATGATAGTGATGCTCTAATATTTCATCAGTTATTATAAACGGAGAATTGGCATTTAAGTGCAAATTTCTTTTTTTCAGCCTTTTCCGTAAAGTTTCTATGTCGGCTTTCATGTATATGAGCTCTGCCTCGCCGCCGTATTTTTCGATAATTGACTTATAAGTTTTTCGGTTTTCCTTGTTCCAGAAACTAAAGTCAATTACAGCATTTTTCCCGTCTTTAATAAGCGCGATCAATTTATCGCGGAGCATGGATTCTGTTTGTTCTGACAGTTCCTCATATTGGCTGTCCGGGTAATCGACGCCTTTCCGGCCGTAAGTTTTCCACATTTCTTCGTCAATCGAAAGCCTGATATATCCTTCTTTCTCCTTTTGCTTTGCGTAGGTAGTTTTGCCGGAGCCGCATACCCCGCACATCATGATAACTTTGCTCATAATAGATTCCTCTTATCTTTCTATGCTGATTTGATTGCTGCGCTATCTGCCATATTTTGCCGCAAATGAAAGTTCTCTTAATATGTCTTGGCCTACAGTGTACTTGTAAAGTTTATGGCTGTCAACGGATTTGAAGGCCAAAGAGGGGTTGTTGTGCAGGATTTTTTGTGATAAGGTAGTATCAATCAAATCTTATTTTAAGTGTCTTCATCTGGAAGACGTTCAAAAAGTTCTTCCGCGGATTCTGCGGGATGACCAAAGATGATAGTTGTGAAAAGTACGAAAAAGGGGGAAAAGATATGGGAAAAAAGGACATAGCGGCGAAGAAATGGCTGTCGGATAAAGGGCGGTTTTCTGACATGTGCAATGCTGTCTTGTTTGGCGGGGAGCAGGTAGTGTCTGCGGAGGATCTGGAGAGGGCGGACAGTGAATCGGATATTATCATTACGGATAAGAATGGGAAGAGCAGGGGAGTGCAGCGTTACCGCGATATTGTCATGCGGTGGAAACAGGGGGCAGAGTTCATTGTTCTTGCATGTGAAAATCAGGATAAAGTGCATTATGCTATGCCGGTGAGGAATATGATTTATGACGGGCTGACTTATGCAGAACAGATCGGCCGGATGTGGAAAGGGCAGGCCGGAGAGAAAAGGCAGATGACGGAGGAGGAATTTCTCTCCCGGATGAATAAAGATGATAAATTAATCCCTGTGATTACCATGGTATTCTATTATGGGGAGAAGAAATGGGACGGCAGCAGGAGCCTTCATGGCATGTTCCGGAAAAGTGAAGATAAGGCGCTTTTAAAAGTGATGGAAAAATATATACCGGACTATTCCATTAATCTGATCGATGCGTCAGACCCAGAAAAACTCTGCGCGTTTCATACGGATTTACAACTAATTTTGGGCATGTTACAATCCTGTCTTTGACAGTTAGTAGATTAAATAATCGCTGTACCCCTTCGCTTTACGGTGATAAGGAAGTATAGAAACTAACTTATCATCAACGCTGACAAACAGGGTGCAAGCAAGAACAGAGAACACATCACTTTCATTAGTGGTCGGTTCTCTGCTTTTTGTTACGCAATAGAACGCTGTTTTTGAGGGTAGGGATATAAAATATCGTCTAAGTGTTTTCCATGCTCTGAAAGCCGCATAAATCAAGGACTTTTTAACCTCTACTGCGTAACATACCTACCCAAGAAAGCATTAGTTTTATAAAGCGATTGGATTAGACGGATTTTGAACACCGTAACAACTCCCGGTGTTGGATTATCCGATATTGGATTTTCCGACACCGGGTTATCCGACATCGGAAAATCCAACGCAATTAAATAAAGATATAACTAACTAAAGAAAAACCAAATACAGACTTAATCAAATATCTATTCCTTTCCTATCCTTTCCCCTAACCCCTTTCCTTTGAAGCACAATATAGTGACAGAGCTGCAAGAATGGAAAAGAATGGAACGGAAACGGCAGTATAAAGAAATATTGTTTACTATGTTACGCAATAGAACACCGCTTTTAAGGGTAGGAGTATAAAACCCTTACCCTTGTCCTTATCGCCGCTGTAATGCGCTTAAATCAAGCGAGAAACACCCTCTATCGTGTAACAATCATTCCATACTGGATTGAGGGCGAAAGCAGTCTACTGATTTCGTCCTCTTGACTGCCCATTAGCAAAGGCGGGAAAAGCTGTCAAGGGCGCATAGCGCGAAGTTTACCCTTGACAGCTTTTCACGTCTTTGCTACTTCCTATCGGTCGAAGCGGAATTTCAATATGGCTTCAACCAGTTTTGCCTTTAATCTGTCCTGTGTGTCGTCATTGATATGCCCCTTATACATAGACAGGTATTTGATGTGTGCGGTGTAGTGCTGCAATACTGCGTCTACCGCTTCCGGCTCTCCGGCAACGGCTTTTTCGATTACTTCAAAAGGTATCAGCTTTTTGTTCCTCATGTTCCAATCTCTCCCATTCTTTCCGCAACTGTTTCAGCGCGACATTTCTTCTGTGATTTATCGTACTTCTACAACGCCCATACAGTCTGCCGATTGCTTCATCACGATAACCGATGAAGTAATATAGCAACAAAACTTCTTGCCTTAACTCCGGCAACTTTGATAATGTCGTCGCTAACCGTTCATCATCAACGATAACTTCCTTTCCCAACACAAGAAATACGGTCGGCTTGTCCTGCTTTTCAAAGTAGCTGTCCATAGCAGACGGTTCAAAATATCGTTCTGACATCAGATAGTCAAGGGATATTTCCCGTTCCATTTTCCGCTTCAAATCCCTCCATGCGTTGATTGCTTCATGGCGCAGGACAACCTTGCAGAACGCATGGAAAGCATATTCAATATGCTCCATGAACTGTTCAGAATATCTCATTTTCTCTCACCCCCTTTCTTCCCAGTAGGGGGCTATTACAACAAGAACCCATGCAGAATATATCCGCATAGGTTCTTGAGTAATATGAGTTATTAAGACATACTAAATGATATGTGTATTCATACTCATAGGCGCAATAATCCTCGTTAATGGCTTGGATTTTTTTGACAGGTCAATGATTGTTGGATTTTGTCGATATGATTTATGCTTCATGGCGGTACCTCTTTTTAGACATCGCGTCAAAAGGAACGTGTAAAAAGCTCTCTGCTGAACAACAGTTTTTTCTTTGTCGTCATTCAGCAGATTGGATTGAATTATCAAAAAAGGAGCCGATAACAGCAGTTCAAATCTGCGTGTTATCGGCTCTGCGTCTGTGCGTCCGGCTCTTTGATAACCGAAATATGAAATTGTGTTACATTGATTAAAATTTCCTGCTTACATTTGGGGCAGAACAGCGGGAAGTTCCGAAGCTCTGTATCTAACCGCATTTTAATACGTGTCTTGCTCCCGCAAACAGGGCATAATAACCATTTGAATTGCTCGCTCTCGTTATGATTCATGGGTTTTATTCTTGCTTTCCTTTTTCAGTACAGCACTGCTGATAACGCTGATACCGCCCAATAACGCACAAGATTTTGACGAAAAAAGGATTCCTGCCGCCACAAGACCAGCGCCGACAACTAAGTTACATACCGCTGCCGTTTTTAACGCTTTCTTTTTCGGATTGGGAAGCTCTACGGATATTCCCAGTGTGTCATTCAGCTTTTCGCAAGCCCTGTTTACTTCTTTAATCATTTTGCCCTCCTAAAATAATAACTGTATGCCGTGATTTGCAATGAGTAACACGCCAATGCCTATGACAACCCATAAGGCTGTGGCTTTCTTTTCTTTCCCTTTTTTCTTGTTCAGAAACAGGAAAAGCAATCCCACACCCACAAGGCAGATACCGATAATCAATGATATGATTGAAATAGTCTGCATAATTTCCGCACTTGGAACGGGTACAAAGTCGGGAATTGGAAAGTTCATTTTATAGCCCCCTTTCTTTTAATTGCTCAAATCTGATAAAATCATTTTCCTCATTGTGATTGCTGAAAAAGTGATTCCTATGATGCCGAAAATAATTGCCGCAATGGGAATTGACAAAAGTCCTGCGCTGCTTCCCTGTGAATTTGACGCTATGGCAACAATGATGATAGACGAAACAACGGTTGCAATCGCTGACTTCTTTATCATTCCAACATACAGCGGGAGAAGCCCCAACAGGATTGCGGATATTGTTGTAACTGCCTGTGTCATTATGTTTCCAAAGCTGAACGTGACAAAATCAAAACATTTTGCCGCAAGAAAGATTGTGGCATATTGGAAGATATTTGATAGTACATGGAACAGGAACATGATACCACATATCAAAATGAGTTTTGCCGTAATCAGTTTTGTGCGACTGATTGGGTAAGTGAAAAGCAAACAGATTGTTTTGTTTCTGTATTCTTCAATCACAAATACGGAAATCAGTACCGCTTCCCATACAATCAGAGTAGCCCTTACAAGCATTGCCGCTAACGTAACTGTATCTAACTGGACAGGGGCAAATCCCGGAAGCGTGGATATATTGCCGCTTGCGGTTAAAAGGCTGGACGTAAAGACGGAAAGCAGAAAGATAATAAAGTTAGCGATTAACAATCCGGCAATATGCGGCTTTAACGGTACTTTCTTAATTTCCATGCGGATAAGGTTCCACATTTTTTTCACCTCCTCCCAATAAGCCTAAATAATAGGTTTCAAGGTCTATCCCTTTGGCTGTGAGTTCTTTCATTGATACTTCCGCAAGCATAGCCCCGTGGTCAATAATTCCGATTGTATCGGCAATTTTAGATAGTTCGTCAAGGATATGGCTGGATATTAAAATGCTTGTGTGGTATTCATGGTTGATTCGCAACAGCAGCTCCCGCACTTCAATAATCCCCTGTGGGTCTAAGCCGTTTATTGGTTCGTCTAAAATAAGCAAATCCGGCTTCGTGAGCATTGCCCTTGCAAGCGCAAGCCGCTGTTTCATTCCCAAAGAGAATTTCCCTACGGCTTTTTTGCCCGTTTCTGCAATCCCTAACAGTGACAGCGTTTCCATGATGTTTTCATAGCCTGCGCCCATGTACCGGCAATGGAGTTCCATGTTCTCGTATGCGCTTAAATGGCTGTAAAAAACAGGGCTTTCAATAATGCTGCCGATACGGGAGAAAACGGGATTGTTCCCCTTGTTGATAGTTTCGCCTAATAAACATACCGTACCTGTATCGGGGAAAATGATGTGGTACAGCGTTTTCATCAGCGAAGTTTTTCCTGCGCCGTTCGCGCCCAAAAATCCGTACACTTCCCCTTGCCTTACATTCATGCAAATATCATTCAGTATGGGGCTGCCCTCTATGGATTTTGATAAGTGCCGGACTTCAACCGCATTTGTCATTCGCCCGCCCCCTTTTTGGGGCATAGCCGCCTTTTGAATATCAGAGTTGCTTTCTGTGCGATTCCGATAAGAGAATATTGGGAGCTGCCTATACACGGATAGGCGAAACAAGTAACCAGCTCCCAACCGTCCTTACCGTAATGATTCAGTTTATCAGACAGCGACTTTTCGGAATGTTCTGTTTCCTTGCTGTCAATTACTATCGTTTTGTACTCAAATTCTGTCATAACAATCTCCTTTACTCAAAAATATCTGCCACAAGGCTATCCACCATAAAATCAAAAACAGCGAAATAATCACAAGTGACGGAAAGCGTTTCTTTTGCATTGATTGTTGACAGCAGCGCACTCAAAATTCCATATGCCTGTGCTTCCTCCATTTTCAGATTGAGGTTTGCGGCATGGATAACCTGTCTGAAAAAATCGAAACTGTCAAACTTGATTTTCTTAATCGTTTCTTCCGGCAGCTTTGTTACAAAAGACTGAAAATCCGGCGTATTGACATTGTAGAGGAACGGCTTGCTGTCGTATTCCCGGAAAAGCCTTTTCATGGACTGTGCAAAGCCCTCTTTCGTCCGGCTGTTCCTGTTTATGTCGATAATTTTTTCTGTCAACCTCCTTTGTATGTCTGTGATTGTTTCAAGGAATAAATCTTCCTTTGTCGGGTAGAGCGTATAAAAAGTACCGATAGATATAACTGCCTTGTCGCATAGATTCTTAATGCTTGTCTTTTTGTACCCTTGCGCTATCCAACATTCCTCGCATAGTTCTTCCAGCTTTTTGCGGATTGCTTTTTTATCAGTGTCCGAAAGGACTGTCTTTGACGGCATAGATTCACTTCTCCTTTCTTCTGAATTGTATTTGCGAATATTCGCTATAAATATTCGCAAAACGAATGATAGCACGATTGATAACTATTGTCAAGTAGGGAACTTGATTTAGCAATGCCGTATACCCCCAAAATCAGAAAATCATTCCTTACATTATAGGAAGTATTTTAGTTAACTGATAGAACTGAATAGACATACTCTGAAACCATATTTCAGCTTACAAAAAACCTCTGCTATTTTTTATTCATATTTGGCATTTCTGAAACTCCCCCGTATTAAGAAGCAAGGAAAACTTTTTGAAAAATTTCTCTCAAATATTCGTCAAAAACGCCCTGTGCGGTGTTGTAGGTAGTGAGAGGATTTTCAAGAGGGTTTGGGAAACTTCCCAACAAGCAAAATCTGTCCGGCAAGCCGTAGCGCGGACGGACAGATTTACGGAAATGGGTACCCGTTTCCTATGCTTGCTCCGAAACTTATCACTTAGAAAATACGGAAAGGAAGGGAAAAGAATGGATTGGGAACCAGAAATCAAGGACAGCGGCTATCTGCCGGAAAAAGGGAAACCGACAGAGGAAACCGTCTGCTACAAAATCGGCGGCACATACTATGAAGTGTCTACCTCCTGCGGCGGCTCGGAACGGCTCCGCGACAAGATGATACGGCTCATAAAATCAGAAACCGTCAAACCGCCCAATGACAAACAGGGATAAGTGCGCTATAATAAGGTTAGCACATACTGTTTGTCGGGCGTTCATTACAGGAGGAATGAACACATGACAGCAAATACATATAAGCCCAGACAGATAACAGCATTATACGCCCGTCTTTCGCAGGAAGATACGTTAGAGGGCGACAGCAACAGCATTGTGAACCAGAAAGCAGTCCTTTCCAAATATGCGGCGGACAACGGCTTTTCCAATCCTGTTTTCTTCATTGACGACGGTGTATCGGGCGTGACGTTCGACAGACCCAATTTTAACCGCATGATTGCAGAGATTGAAGCCGGAAACGTGGCGACGGTTATTGTCAAGGATATGTCAAGGTTAGGGCGCGATTATCTGAAAGTCGGCTACTATACGGAAATCTTTTTCGTAGAGCGTGACGTTAGATATATCGCAATCAATGACGGTGTGGACAGCGCAAAGGGGGATAACGATTTTACCCCGTTCCGCAACCTGTTTAAGAACACGAGGCGTTTGGGAGGGGTAAACAACTAATTTCTTTCTATTTCGACAAATCCATGTGCAACAATCGAATACCGCTGCTATTACAGAATGTTTTCGTCTGGCTGCTGATGTGGTCAGGCGTTTCTTTTGCCCAATCACACCAGCCCAACAAATCGGTAGTAGATTTTAATGTCCTGATGTCTTTGACCGTCTATAATGGTCCGTTCTCCAATTTCAATGTGGTCAATCAATTCCTCAATGATCTCCCGGTTCAATTCCTGCAAGTCCAGGTATTGCCGGATTGTCCTGGCCCACTGTCCAATGTTGGCGATGTCCTGCTGGGATTTCCGCTCCCCGGCTAACAGCATATCCAGGCGTTCCGACTTCTGAATCCGTTCCTGTTCGCTCTTTTGAATCAGGAGCGAGAAAGAGGCTTCACTGATTGTCCCGCTCACTTTGTCCTCGTAGAGCTTTGCAGTCATCCGTTCCAGTTCTTCCACCCGCCGCCGTAAACGGCTGATTTCCTGTCGGCAATCCTCCTGCTGGGCGGCGTTTTCAGATTGTATCTGCTGCTTCAATCTGTCCAGTACAGCGGCTTCATCAGTTGCCACCGCTTTTCCATGCGCCCGGATTTCGTCCAGTACCAGGTTCTTCAGGCTGATCTCGAAAATCCGGTGCCAGGAGCAGGCGCTGTGTCCGGTGGTGGCGAACCGGGAGCAGAAATAAGAAGTATAGTGCTTGACAGTGCCATTCTTCCGGTGCTGGGCTTCGCGGGCGGCAACCAGAGGATGCCCACAGTCCGCACAGACCAGCTTTCCGGTAAACAGTGAGGCTTGGGGCGGGGCGTTGTTAGCGGAAATCTGTTTTGCCGCCTGATTGATCTTTTGAACGGCCTGCCACAGCTCCGGCTCAATAATCGCCTCGTGTGCGCCCTCATGGGAAATCCATTCGGATTCCGGTTTCCTTATCATGGTCTTATCCTTATAGGAACGGGAGCCGGTACAGTTCTGTGTGAGCGTACCGACATAAACATCATCATTCAAAAGGTTTCGGACCGTTGCGTAGGCCCACAGGCGGGAATACTTGCAGCTGCCGTTTCCATAATGGACCGCCCAATACCAGCGGGGAGGGAGAATCCCTTTCTCATTCAGGGTGGCGGCGATTTTCCCATAGGCCATGCCGGAATGACGCATCTGGAAGATCTGCCGCACAACAGCGGCGGATTCCTCATCAATGGCCAGCTTGTGTCTGTCCTCCTCGCTTTTACGGTAGCCATAAGGGGCATAGGCGGCGAGGTACTGGCCGCTTTTCTTCTTGGCGTGAAGCACCGACTTTACTTTACTGGACAGGTCTTTGAGATGGTAGTCATTCATCAGACTGCGGAAGTGCAGCATATCTGTGTTGTCGCCCTCGCTGTCCAGACAGTCCAGAACCGATACGAACCGGCAGCCGAGGGAGGGGAAAATGACATCGGTATAACGGCCTACCTCCACAAAGTCCCGTCCTAAACGGGAGAGGTCCTTAACCAGAATCAGGTTAATCAGGCCATGCCTTGCGTCCTCCAGCATCTCCAAAAATCCGGGCCGCTGAAAATTCCCTCCGCTGTACCCATCGTCCTGGTAGGTCTTAACCTCAATCCAGCCATTGAGCATGACAAATTTAGAGAGGATTTCGTACTGGTTCTCAATGCTCACCGATTCATCGCTGGGGATATAGCCTTTTGCTTTTGCGGAATTGGAGGCATCATCCACACTCAGGCGGCAGTAGATACCAACTTTATATTGCTTCGCCATAGTCCTGCCCCCTTTCCTGTGCCAGCGCCGCGTCCACATTCCCGACATAGCGGTAATATACCTTGATTTCACAAATACGCTGTCCGTTAATTATCTGGGTATCGCCAACCTCAATCCGGTCTACCAGTTCAAACAGGATGGTTTCGTCCAGCTCCGAGATTTCGGTGTAGCGCCGGATAATTTCCAGCCAGCGGTCGGTGTCTACCTGGTTTTCCAGGTGCGCCCGGACTTTCCTTTCCAGTTCCGGGACTGTCTCCGCCTTTTCCGCCCGTTCCGCTTCGTATTTCTGCATCAGGGTCTGAAACACCGTCTGAGGGATTGAACCGGTGCATTTATCCTCATAGAGATTCTGCATCAGGCGCTCCAAATCGGAAATACGAGCCAGGGAGGATTTCAATTCCTGCTCATAGGAGAAAAGCCGGGTATGGGATTCCTTTTCTTTCAACCGGAGAATCTCATCCATCAGCCGGTCCGGGTCATACTCGGCAAAGCGGGCCTTTTCCCGGATGTCCTCCAATACCAGCTGGGTCAGCACCGTTTCGTAGATCGTGTGGATGGTACACGCGCCCCGTCCGCTGCGGGAGTAGTTGCCGCAGATAAAGGAGCTGTACCGTCCCGGCCTGCCATCCTTATAGGTAAACTTCTCGATATGGTTCCTCATTTTGAAACCACAGTCGGCACAGTACACAAGGCCGGTAAAGATACTCTTGCAGCCATCGGACGGAGTGCTTTTACGCACTTTCTTTTTGCCGATGCTGGCTACGGTGTCCCACAGTTCCCGCGGGATGATGGCCTCGTGGGTCCCCTCCACCCGAATCCACTCGTCCTCTGATTTGCCCACGAGCTTACGGGATTTATAGGAAAGGGTGCCGCTTTTGCCTTGTACCATGTTTCCGATATAGACCTCGTTGCGGACCATGTTTTTTACCGTCTGGTCAGCCCATTTGTGGTTGACCCTTCTGGGGTCGCTCTGGCCCTTGCGCTGGTAGTACAGCACACCGGGCGGCTGAATCCCTTCCTCATTGAGCGCCACCGCGATAGCGTGGAACCCCATGCCGGAGGCGCGCATTTCAAAGATACGGCGCACAACCGGTGCAGTTTCCTCATCAATCACAAGATGGTGCTTATCCAAGGGGTCGCGCCGATAGCCATAAGCGGGATAGGTCCCCATGAATTTTCCGTTTTCGGCACAGGCCCTTTTGACCGCCTTGACCTTCTTGCTGGTGTCCCGGCTGTAAAATTCATTAAATAAGTTCAAAAAGCACATGACATCGGTACTTCCGTTGTCGCTCATGGTGTCGATGCCGTTGTTCAGAGCGATGAACCGGCAGCCAAGAGAAGGGAACAGATAGTCTGTGTACTGTCCAAACTCGATGTAGTTGCGGCCAAAACGGGAAAGGTCCTTGACCAGAATCACATTGATCCGCTTTGCCTTTGCGTCCTCGATTAACCGCCTGACGCCTGGGCGGTTGAAGTTTGTGCCGGAATATCCGTCATCAATGTAGGTATCGACCTCATTCCATCCGCGCTGCCTGACATAGTTTTGAAGCAGCAGCTTCTGGTTCTCAATGCTGACCGATTCCCCATCGCGCTCATCGTCATTACTTAACCGGCAGTAAATGCCCACGTTGTATGTTGTATCCATCATCTTTGTTTTACCTCCCGACCATCTCAGAATCCATACCTCGTGCGGCAAAATGGCTCCGCAGGTTTACCCTGCATGAATATCTTACCGGAGAATCCACCGCCGCGCAAGGGTGCGGGTCGCCGGTGGCGACCTCTAAGCGCCAAAGGCGGTTAGAAGCACCGACCGAGCCGACAGGCGAGAAACGGCAGGCCGCGAGGCTGGTTGTTACTTGGAACCGCTGGCAGCTGGAATAATTTCCGACATTGCGCGTCTGACTGCCAGCTGTTCCAGCGTCTTTCCCAAATCCTTTTCTCCCGAAAAAAAGCTGGTGACGCGATAAATGGTTTTCCCAATCCGCACCTCTTTGTAGGAGGTTGTTGGGGTTGTTTGTTTGGTCATATAGACGCACCTCCATTCAAAAACTGTTTTCACTCTATTGTTAAAAAGCAGCCGTATCGACAGATCGGGGCGGCAGTTGCCGCCGGAAACCGTCCGGTACGGCTGCTGTGATTCTGTTTGGATGGTTCGCCACATTTGCCACGCACCCCTGACGATGGGGACATAACAGGCCGCTCCCGGCAGAGCTGTCATAACTCCGCAGCACCGTTTTTCTCGTATGCCGCAGGGTTCCCCCCAAGTCTTTGGCGGGCCGTGAGGAAGTATCTTTAAGCCCCCGTACCATCATCGCGCCCGGAACGCCATCTCCGGGTTTAAGGCTCTGCGTAGATCGCTCGGATTGCCTGTGCTTCATCACCTCCTGCAAGCAACCGTCCTGGCGGCGCGCCTTGTCCGCTTCGATACGGGTTATGTACCTGTTATGCCGTATATTCAGTTGTCAAGCTGCAAAGAAGGAGCAAGAGGACTTGTCCCTTCAATGGGTAGGCATTGGGAAAGGCCGTTTGTCACCCTTGTTTCAAAAAATTTTTAATTTTTTTCAAACGCTTATAAATAACATTCCGGGAGCAATTCCAAAGCCTTGCAACATCGGCCTGCCGGTATCCGTCCACAATGAGCAGGGTCAGCAGTTCCAGGTCATCCTCCGACAATTTGCAGAGCTGCCGGTACATCCATTCATCCTCCAGGGAGGACAGCCAGCCAAACCGCTGTGCGTCCACATCCCCGGTGTCCCAGGTGCAGGAGAGGGATTCAAATTTTCGGAACAGGCAGGATTGCTCGCTCTCGTCCTCGCACTGTTCGCTGGGCAGGACCTGTACCCGATTCAAGTAAGTCCGCTGGCTGCAAAACCAGTCCCAGTCATATTCCTTCATGGCCGCGATCTGCGTATCGCTCATACCGGCTGCGCGGTATTCCTGTTCCAGCCGGGTCCATTCCTTATCAAACTTCTTTTTCTCATATCCATAGTGAAATCCCATAGTGTTCCTCCATTTCGATTCAAGCGTGGTTGACGGGTGAATCGAATGGAGGCGGGGACCGGCATCCGGGGCCGCACAGACAATGGTGCCTGTCCGATTGACGGACTATGTAGAAAAGGTGCGGAGCAGGGGGTGGCTTGTCGTTCCTCTGCTCCCAGGCGGCGCACTTTTTGTATTTTTTGCCAGAATGTTCTTTCTTTTTGCCGAAAAAGTGCAGACAAAAACAGGGCGCAGATGACTGATGTATCATCTGCGCCCTGTTTGGGTGTGTTATACTGTTTTTCCAGCCTCTGCCCCATAAGGGCAGAGATCGATCAAAAGGGACGTTTACGCATATACGGCCTCCATAAAATTAACCGCTATGCGACAAAGAAGGTATGGGTCAGCCGGGATTGCGGCACCTAATTACCTCACAACGGTATTTGGTTGTGTAGTTTCGGGTAACTCCAAGGCTGACGCCGCTCCCTTCCTGCCTTTTTTGACCTTGTTTGGGTCAATAATACTAAATTACACATTTTGAAGATCGTCACATTTTTATACGCCATCAGGCAAGTTCAAAATCGAATTGATCTCATTTTCGCTTAATAAGTAGTCAATAGATAATATCAAAATGATGTGTTCACGCTTCGCAATTCCTTCTAAATAGCTCGCGTCACAGTTTGTTTGCGTTGGCGGAGGGCATATTTCGTGTTCAGGAATCCTTTCCACATCATTCACCGCATCTACAATCAAACCAAAAGAACGACCTTGAATGTCAACAATAACGATGCAGGTATGGTTGTTATAAGGCGTTTCCGTATTTCCAAGCCTTAGCCTCAGATCCATGACAGGAATCATGTTGTCCCGTAAAGAAATAATCCCTGTCATATATGGCGGAAAATCCGGTAGCGGAGTAATCTCAATCATTGAGATCACTTCTACAATCTTAGTTATTCTAATGCCAAGTAATTGTTTATCACACCAGAATGTCAGATATTGATTTAATAAATCTACCTGATGATTTTTTGCCTCTGTTAATTCTTGCAGATAAGTCCAAACCGATTCTATTTGATTATTTGACAGGTTTTCAATCTGTGAAATAATTGCATCTTTAACCTCTTGTAATTGCAAAACACAAAGCTCCTTTCTATTCAAAGATTCAAAAAACATCATGCGCCCATCTCGTAAACCAAGTGTCAAAGTTTTTTAGTATTTACCCTCATCTATGCCACTAACAACAGTTTTTTTAGTACGAGTAGTGGGAGCTGCCGGATAAATATGGTCATCTGTACGGCGAAGCCTGAAACGTCCCACCAGATTCTTGATTGTAACGGCCTGACTTGCAAGTTCCTCACTGGCTGCCGCAGATTCTTCGCTTGTTGCAGAGTTTGTTTGAACCACTGAGGAAAGCTGGTCAATACTTTCGGTCACTTGTTTGATAGATACAGTTTGAACTTCAACACCATTAGTAACCACATCCACACGTTTCACAACTTCGTCAGTTAAGATCTTGCATTCAACTAAAGCTTGAGTGACGTGTTCGACGATATCACTTCCCTCCTGAACAGAGCTGATGGCACTGTCAATCAGTTCCTTAGTGGCTTTGGCAGATTCATCGGATTTAGCCGCCAAACTGCGCACCTCGTCCGCCACTACCGCAAACCCCTTTCCGGCAGTACCGGCGCGAGCAGCCTCAACCGCAGCGTTCAAAGCCAGGATATTCGTCTGGAACGCAATATCCTCAATCGTCTTGATAATCTTGCCCATTTCCTCAGACGAAAGCGCAATTTTATTCATCGCCTGATTCAAAACATTTACCTGTTGATTCATTTTTTCTACTTGCGTGCCTGCCGTTTGGACGCTGGCTTTCGCGTCTTTGGCAGCAAGGTCAGTCTGATTGGATGCCTCAGAAATATCCATAATGGTTGCTGTCAATTCCTGAAGTGTGCTGGCCTGTTCAGTCGCGCCCTGAGCCAAAGACTGAGCGCCGGTTGACACCTGATCCGCACCGGCGGAAACCTGGTCTGTCCCCTGGGCAATTTGCAGGAGCGCATCACTGAGTTGATGATTGATGCTCCGGATAGATTCAATAACGGTTTCCAGCGCACCGACATACATAGTGTCGTCTTTGCTATGTATATCAAAATTTCCGCCCGCCATCTCCTTGAGCAAGTATGCCTCGTCCTGAATGACACCGGAGAGGGTCGCTTGACTGCTGCGCAGGGCATCACACATCACGCCCAACTCGCTCTTGCTCTGATAATCAACGGGAATGTCCAGATTGCCCTGCGAAAATCCGACCAGGGCGCTCTGAACTTGGGAAACAGGAATGGTGATGGTCTTAATAATTATGAGAGCCAGCGCAATGACCGCAATCGTGGCAATCACCGAAACCAAAGCAACGACAGCCGTGATGATATTGATTGTAATTCCAATGCGCTGGCGTTCGGCAGCCATGGCTTGAACCAAATAATTGTCCAAAGCTGTTGCGGCGACGGCCATCTTCTCCTGGTCAGGCGTATCTACCTCATAGATAAAATCGATGCCCTTTTCAAGATACGATTCATTCCCGGTCCTGGCATATTGGCGATACCACTCAATCAGGTCCGGATTCGTATTAGCCCAGTTAGTAACGGTCGTAATATACTCGTCTAATATACTGCGCTCCAGCTGAGACGGGAAATGTTCCTTCAACGATTCCATACTGGCAAACAGGTTGGCCTGCGCTTTTTCCGCCGTCTGGAGCAGCCCCTCGTTGGCCTCAGAACCGGGGACAAGATAGGAGTCGCGGATGTTCCGCCCTACCAGCAGCGCATTGACCCGGCAGTACAAAATATCCTGATTCGCTGCGGCGTCTTTATCAAGCAGTACGTCGTATTTACCCTTGATATTGAGCATCATAAGCAGACAGATCAGGATCAGAATTACGGAAATTCCAATCGTAATACCATAGCCAAGCAGCAAACTATTTCTTGTTTTCATATTTTTGAGCATAACTCATTCCTCCTAAAAAATTATTATAGCATCTATTTATTTACAATATTAAAAACGATTATTGCAATCGGCAAAGCTAAAGCAAGAAGAATTATGGTTATCCAGGCAACCATCTTAAATATCATCCATCCACTAAACCTTACCCTATATTTCTTCTTTTCCTTTTCTTGATAAGAATCCATGATATACTTAATTTCTCCTCTCATTCACAAAATAAATACCCCATATGCAGATGATTCTTTTAATATAATGCGAAGCATCAGGAAGGGGAGTAACCATCCCATTTTTCACTGCCGCCTTCTTTCGATTCCGGTGGCGGCGTAATATGCCGCTTTGTCCTTATACATCAAATTTTCCGCCTCGGCCATTATACCGCTTATCCCTTCTGTACAGTCACTTTTCCAAGCAGCTCCAACGGCCAGTACAACGGCGTATTCATTCATGCTGCCTGTAAGCTGCTTTACGCTTTCATGTAGCTCTGCTTCGCTGATTCTGGTACACACCGCCAACAGCTCATCGCCGCCCAAGCGAAACAGCTCATAGCCATGTAACGCCTTTTTCATACATTCACAGGCGGAGAGGATTAACCGGTCACCAGCTTCATGGCCTTCGTTATCGTTTACCCATTTTAAGCCTGTAATATCGCAGTAAATAATACCGATACTAATATCTTTGCTCTGTGTTTTGTCTATGTATTCCCAGAGTGCATGGCGATTCCCAATCTGAGTCAACTGGTCTAAGTAAGACATCCGCTTCAGGTTTCTTACAAGATCTCTTGTCCTAAGCAATGCTTCGATAAAATGTCCCATGACACGGAGCATAGTTGTGGTATGAGCTAACATTTCCGCAGGTGGGTCATCCACTCCATAAAATCCAACCACATTATCGCTATCACGTAATGGGACTACTGCGATGGATACTATACCCTGTTTTTTTAGATTTTCGTACTGAAGAGGGTCTGTTTGCTTCATTTCCACTATATTTTCAAACATTATATATTCATTTTCTGCAAACATTTTATACCAATGTTCACAGACCTCAGACGGGAGATTTTGCAGATTATCTTTTTCTGCCATAACTCCTTCTGCAACCCACTCATAGGTATTGTCATCACCCCCCAGTTTGTTTCTTTCAAATATATAGGACCGCTTTCCGCACAATAACCTGCCTAAATATTCCAATATGCACTTCAGGGATTTTTCTGGCTCGCCCGCTTTCAATGCAGTTCGCAGGGCTTTGTTAATGTGCTGCTCTATATCATTGGCATTTGTTAAATTCTGAACCATTTGG
Source organism: Lachnospiraceae bacterium MD308 (assembly GCA_000403475.2). Lineage (GTDB taxonomy): Bacteria > Bacillota > Clostridia > Lachnospirales > Lachnospiraceae > MD308. The sequence continues at coordinate 1,471,554 of KE159795.1, read as the reverse complement.
TTGATGTAGCTGCTAAGTTCTAAAAATTCCAGACTGCCCTGGACATTGACCCGCTCTTCCAGGTTGCCTTCCATGATCAATTTCAGCTTCTGTATCACATCTTGGATTTTTTTCACCACAAATCTATCCATATATCCTCTGATCAATATTGTCAGGATAAACGATATTATCATCAGGCCAGCCAAAATAAGCGGCATAAGATGAGGAATATCCTGGTATAGATAATTGATAGAAATTATCCGTCCGATATAACTGGAACCAATTTTTTTGAACACGCAGAACGAATTTTGTCCATTGATTTTGCTGTAAAAGCCTTTTGGCTTATTTTTTATATCCTCAAACTGGAACCCCTCATCAGAACATTTGATTCCCACAGCTTGCAAACGGTTGGACCCTATAATTACCTCACTTTTCTCATCAATAGCATAATAGCTTACGTTTGGATTTACGCGGAACAAAGAAAAAATGTAAGAGATATCATTCTTCTGCGATGCCAGCATAAAGTAAACCGGACTTATTCCGACTTGTATAATAAACCTCCCACTGTCGTTCCAGACTGCTGAATATTGCATCGGATTCCCTTCTGCCATATTTTCTGTGACATCTTGGACCATTTGTAAGGATTTATCCGTAAGCATAGGTTTGAAAAAGTTCATTGATTCGATAGAATCCATCGTATAACCATAATATTGCGGCTCTGTGCCAGAAAATAATTCTCCTTTCTGGTCAAAAATATGAATTTCGTCTACCACCGTTTCTTCCGCAATCTGTTTGAGCCTGTCGATAGAATAAATCGCCTCTGGATTTTTGTCTAAAATGCGGGACACTTCCTCTGCTGCGTGGATGCAGTCCAGCTTGTATGCTTCCTCAATTTTGACAAGCTCTTCCTGATTTTCAGCTAATATCTGTTCCATTTGAAGAAAGGTGCGATTTGCATCCAGATAAGCCTTGTGACGCTCATGTGTCAACTGAAATGTCAACAAAACCATAAGCAGCAAAAGCGATAGAATCCATGTAATGCAACAAATCCGTTTTCCAATAATCTTACTTAAAGACTGCATCTGCCCCTCCTATAAACCTTAACATTTGAATAGATCGTAAGACAGTATCACGCCTGCTATCGGTAGCGTAACAACCCGTTTTTGTTGCACCTGCATTTTCTTTGCTTTTCCTTGCACAGATTGGCTATTTTATTTGTGAATTACCAAAAAGCATTTCTTCAAAAACAGATACTTCAACCGGCTTAGAGAATAAATACCCCTGGCCTTTGTCGCAGTGGCACTTTTGCAAAAAGGCAAGCTGTTCTACCGTTTCCACCCCCTCGCAACAAACTGTAATTCCAAGGCGTCTTGCCATATGAATCAATTCCTCAATCACGATATGTCCTCTGTCACCTTCTGTGTGGGCAGTATTGAGAAACTCGCGATCCAGCTTCACAACGTCAATGTCCAAAGATTCCAGGTTGTTCAAAGAAGAATAGCCGCTTCCGAAATCGTCCAGAGAACAGGTATAACCGGCCAGATGGATTTGACAGATCGCCTCCGGGAGTGCCTCCGGGAACTCCTGCAACGCCGATTCCAGCAATTCAAATTCCAAAAGTTCCGGCGGAATGCGGTATTTTTCCTGCACTGCTATGAACGGCTTCAAAAAATCCTTGTTCGCCAAATGAACACGGGACAAATTGATAGAAATCTGAACCGGCTGCAATCCCTCGTCAAGCCACCGGCGCAGACAGGCACATACCTGCTCAAACATATAGAGGTCAAGCTTTCGGATAAAGCCGTTGTGTTCAAACAGGGGTATAAACTCGTCAGGCCGGACAAGTCCCATGTCCGGGTTCTGCCAGCGGACCAGTGCCTCGGCGGCAACAATTTTTCCGGTTGAAATGTCTACTTTCGGCTGTAAATACATTTTGAAATCATGATTTTCCAGCGCGTCATTCATCTTGTTTACCAGGATGTTCTCTTTTTGCAGCTGGGCGAGGTCCTCTTCCTCATAAAAGCCACAGGAATACAGAATATTTCCAACCGGTATCTTTGGCTTTTTTCGGGCAATGTTCGCCCGATCGCTCATATGAATAACGGACAGGCTGGTATCTGTAATCTGATACACTCCCACCCTGAACATAATCCATTCCTTTTTAGGAAGTTCCTTATTAAAGCGATTGACTTCATCCACCATAAGCTCCAGCTTCTGAATGATTACCTCATTGCTGTTGCGTGACGTGCGAATCAGCAGGTTGAAATCATCCGCACCAGAGCGGACCAGTATCTCGCCATCCTCCATATATTTCTGAATCGCGGTGTGTACATACTTCAAGATGCGGTTGCTTTCATCAAAGCCGTAGGTATCGTTGAAATATTTGAAATGGACAATATTCATAATGATAAGTGTGTATTCGCCTGGGTTTGAATGACGCACCAAACGCTCCGCTTCCTGGTTAAAGCGGGATAGGCTGTAACCGCCGGTAACAGGATCGACCATGAGAATGTGTGTGTTCTTTCGGTAGAGAAAGAGCAGGATAGTAATTATCAAGCAAAAGCATACGACCCCTAAACCATTGATCCGAAATGCTATATGCAATATCTGGTTAATCCCTTCGCTCACGGCGTCGTCTGTATCAACCATCCAGACACACAAGCCGGTGCCGCTTATGGGGGAAAGCTGGCCGGTCTGCGTGGAAGAACTATTCGGAAGATGGAAACGTATCGTCGCATTCCGGCCCGAAACGGCGGCCTCCCTTAGATCATCTACGGAGGTATCGCTGATAATCTCCACATTCGCATCCAGCGTGTCAAATAAATTATGTTGTTTGTCAGAATTTTGCGGCTCATCAACCGGCAAAACGTGGGAGTGGGTTGTCATGAATATCTCGGTCCCATCCGGCTTGACGAGGTTAAAAAAGACATTTCCGCCGTAATAGGATTGTACCAAATAGAAATCCTCCTGTTCCGGCGAGACAGGGGCAGCGAAAATGCCGGTGATCTCTCCGGTTCCACCGTGGGAGCGGATTGGTATTGCAAAAAACGGCATATTCAAAATCTGCTCGTCAGTTTCTGTTTTCGATGACTCGACATCAATCACAGCCTGTCCTTCAAACGCTTTCATAATTCCAGCCTGTTGGGAAAACGTTCGTGAAACACCATCGGAACAGACAGCCGAACCATCTGGCGAAATAAACGCAAAATACTCGAATTGGAGCAAGTCAGCCCTCTCATGCAGACGTTCCAGCTCAGTGGATGATAATATACCATCTTGATCATAACTAAGCTCGACAGATTCAAGAATTCGAAGCGTTCTTTGAAACCTTTGCGCAAGGGAGTTGCTCACGCTTGCGGACAGTTCAGAGATGTGGCGGTCTGTCTTAGCGATTATGGTTTGATGCGTTTCATGCAGCAACACAAGGTTGATGACAACTGTAAAGCCAGCCACAATAATTAAAACGAGGTAGGCTATCTTAACCAAAATCTTATGGTGCCGATAAGATATACGGTGTGCTGCGCCCTTTTCTCCAGTCATTATACGATCCTCCTGCGCTTTTCTAAAATTTTCTAAAAGAGTGAAGTGCATCCGATTACAACAGACTTTCACTTCTGTTGTAATTTCTTCTACCAAAGCTATGTGGTTATACTGTCATTAAGTTGATTGCGGGAAAAAAGGGAGTTGATATTTCTTTTAAGCGCAAAAATAAGCGCAAAAAACTGACGGGGCAAAAAAGCTCAACTGTCCCGTCTGTTTTTCGTGCAAATCATCCCGAAGAAAATCCTTGCATTTTTTGTTGGCACTTAATATAATAGTATATGTATCGGCTTGAAAACAGGCGGGTTACAACAGAAGTGAAAGTCTGTTGTGTTTTTTGCGCCCTCTACAACAGAAGTGAAAGTCTGTTGTGTTTTTTGCGCCCTCTACAACAGAAGTGAAACTATGTTGTCAGGACAAGGCCCAATCGGGCAACCTGCTGGGCGTGGACGGTTCCGCTCTCCACGGTGTAAATGCGGGTGGTGTTGACGCTGGAATGGCCCAGAATGTCCGCCAGCCGGGACAAATCCTTTTCCAGAGAGTAGTACGTCCGGGCGAACAGGTGCCGGAGGTTGTGGGGAAAGACTTTCCCCGGCTCCACGTTTGCGCTCTCGCACAGCTTTTTCATATCCCGCCAAATGTTGGAGCGATCTAGGGGCTTTCCCGTCCGGGTGGTGAACACCGCCCCGGCGGTCTTTTTTTGTTCCCGGAGATATTTTTTCAGCAGCCTTTGCAGCTTGTCCGGAAGGAACACCACCCGGCGTTTGCCCTTATTGAAAATCTCCGCTCTGCCAACGCTCACGGCCTCGGCGGTGATGAAGCGCAGCTCGGACACCCGTATGCCCGTTGCGCAGATGGTTTGCAGCACCAGGGAAAGACGCTGGTTGCCCTCCCGTTCTGCGGCTTCCACTAGCCGGATGTATTCGGCGCGGGTCAGCTCCCGGCTCTCATCACAGAAGATGGTTTTCTGGATTTTCAGCAGTCGCAGGGACAAATCCCGCCAACCCATGAACGCGAAAAAGCCGTTGGCGGCGGTGAGCATGGAGTTGACAGTGGCCGGGGCGTAGGCGGCGGTAAGCTGCTCTTTCCACTCAATCAGGGCAGCTTTGGTGACGGTCTGGCCGTCCAGATATGCCGCCAGCTCCCCCAGGTCGTGGACGTACTTCTGAACGGTATGCGCTGCCCGTTCCTGTTCACGAAGATAAACGGCGTAGCGGCAGATGCATTCGGACGTGATACGATATAATGTGTTGCTCATAACGGTAATCCTCCTTGGTTTGAGATACCATTATTGTAGCGGTTATTAGACAATCTATACGGAGCAAAAGCGGGGGGGCGTGGAGATGGTTATCGGAACAAAATTTTTATCAGAACGAGAAGGCAGAATCCTTGAAAATGCAGGAATGCAGCGGCAAAAAGTTCTGATAAAAATTTACTCATAGTAGGGGTTACGCATAGCGGCCTCAACAGCTCTGCGCCTATGTTCAGTATCCGCATGAGCATAGAAGTTATGACAAGCTTGTCATAAGCAATAAACTTGGCAAGCAATGCCCCAGGATAGCCATCCGGCTCCTGGCGCTGCTTGTTGGGGATTCCCCAAGCCCCTTTGAACACAGAATTTCATTCTGTGGCTGCGCGTTCCTTCGGAACACTTTTCACCTGCCTGCGGCGGTGAGATAGTACGAAAAAACGGAGCGTCAGCGATCCTGCCCCTGTTCCTTTTCCCGGTCATTCTGGCGTTCCTCCCCATATCCCATCAGCCGGTCCACGTTGGCTTTTGCGGCCAGCAGTTCCCGCATTTCCTCGCGGGAGCGCCGGTACTCGGCATAGTCTTTTTTCTTTCCTTCCAACAGCTGGGCATACTCGGCCTGCAAGCTCTTGACGGTGGGCAGCTTCTTGATACCCAAATCGTCAAAAGCCTGCTTTGCCGCCTTGTGGAGCAAAATATCCGCTTCATGTTCCGCTAAAAATTTCTTGGAATACCCCGCCTTGCGGTAGGCCGCATAGATCTCGCGAGTTTTCACATAATTGATGATGTGGGTCCGCAGTACGGCTATCTCCGCCATGCGGGTTTCCGCCGCCTTGATCTGTGCCGACAGCTCATTGTGGCGGGTGGTAGCAGCAGCCGCTTTTTCTTCCAAGACTGCGTATTCCAGCAGGCCATGCTCGGTGAGATAGTTCATTGTCTGCGCCATCTGTTTCAGATTGAATACCTTTGCCCAGCGCGCATAGCCAGCGCCTTTTCCGGCCTGCAATTTTGCCTGAATATCCACCAGAAGATTGACCTTGGGAGTGGGAGTTGAAACCGCGTCTTTTCTGCGGGGCGTATGCTGCTTTTCTCCGGCAAGGACCGCCCGTATTTCATCTTCGCTATACCCTTGTCCCAGCTTTTCATCCATGCGGGCAACATTCTTCCAGCCGGGGGCTTTGAGCCGGATTGCCTGTCCCCGGCGTGACACCTCACAACCCATTTCCGCAAGCAGCTTTAACAGCCCGTCAAAGTCTGCCGGTTTCTGTTCTAATGCCTGGTCAATCATCACGCGGAGCTGTTCCCGGTGGGAGGGCTTCGCCTGATCCCCCAGCCACTTGTTATAGCTTTTTCCATGCGGTTTTGGGTCCTCTACAATGGAATAGCCGTTCTCAACACAGATGGTATCGTTGAGCCGCCGGACCGCGCGGGTACTGCCCCAAAAGTTTCGGAATTTCCGGTCACAGTTCAGATTGACCGCGTTCCAGATGATGTGGTTATGGATATGGGACTTGTCGATATGGGTACAGACCACAAAGGCGTGACTGCCCTTGGTGAACCGCTTTGCAAACTCCACGCCCAGCCGGTTTGCTTCTTCCGGGGTAATCTCGCCGGGGACAAAGGACTGCCGGACATGGTAGGCCAGCACATCGTCCGCGCCCCGTACCCGTCCGGTGGTAGAAATGTACTCCCGTTTTGCCAACAGAAACTCGGCGTCGGCTACCCGGCTGTCACACGCAAAGCCGGTGACAAGCCTGCCGTTATCTGTCTTTTGCGGGTTAGATACATAGTCGATGATGTCACTGACAGCCTGACTTTCGGTGCGGCCCTTACCGGTGTGCAGCGGCATGATGCGTGTGGTTGCCATGATGGAATCCTCCCTTCATAACAAAACGGCCTGCATACGCAGACCGCTTGTTTCTTTTTATTCAACATTTTTATATCGGATTATCCTGTTTCATGCCAAAAGTAAATCACCCAAAGCTATCTGGCGTTTCCTTTTTCCCACTTCTCCAAACGGGATTGACACAGTGCGGCAATTTCGTTTTTATCTTCCTCCGTCACATCTCTGCGTCCTTTTGTCCGCTGGATTTCCAGATAGCTTTCATAATCGGAAAGCAGAAGGTCAAAAAGCTCCTTTGGGGTACGGCAGACCATGCCGCTGCAATAGCCGGGTAATTCCCCTGTCCCATGAAACTCCACCCGGATATACCCATACCGGCTTTTGCAGACTTCCATTTCTGTATCCAATGCCAGATAGTCCCCAAAAATGTCTATCACCTGTTCAAATGACATCATAGCAGTCCACTCCTTTCGTAAAACCCTGTTCTGCCGCTATTATCCATGATTCCGGCACATCCGGCAAGTTTACCGTCAAAAAGAAAAAGCGGAGGAAGGCGCGGCGAAGAACGCCGTTCCTCCCTCCGCAGATGGAGCAAACTATCCGGTCAGGAGAGCTTGGAAAGCTGGGCCAGTATCTTCTGCACACCCTCCCAAAGCTGTTCCTGCCGCTGGGATATATCCTCCAGGTCAGCGTCATAAACCCGCCCGGTTTCATGCACTTTACGGGTCAGCTGGTTTAAGTTGTTGCTGGAATAGCGCATCAGGGACACCAGCTCCTTCAGCTCCGGCAAATCCAGCTTTACCACATACCCGTCCAGCGCCATTTTCCGCAGGTAGGCTTCCCGGTTGACGGTTCCAAGCTGGGACATTTTCTGCTCAATCAGGGCCAGCTCCTCCGGGGAAACCCGGAAATTCACCTGTACCTCCCGTTTCCGCTTTGCCGCGCTCATCGTTCCGGTTCCCGTTTCTTAGGGGCGGCGGGTCTGCGTTCCGGCGGCTCCTGTTTGAGTTTTTCCAGGACGGAGCCTTTCTCCGGGGCTTGAAGGACTTTCCGCGCCTGCTTCAAAAACAGGTCGGTCAGACCGGGGTTGACCTTATCCACCACCAAGGCATAACTGTGGCGGGGATCGCCGCCATCCTCCGGCATGGGGATTGTTTTCGCCCAGGCTTTGTTATCGCGGGAGATGCGCCCGTCATGCTCCTTTTTCAGCACCGTATTGGCAAGGATGTACTGCATACGCTCCGGCCCGAACTGTTCCAGCACCTCTTTGACAGCGGCCTCGGTATTCAGACGGTTATCCCCATAGTGGGCGTTAATGGCCTGCTCAATGGCTTCTTTGCAGGCAAGACTGACTTGCAGGGAGGCGCGGTACTGTGCCATTTCCCCATGCTCGGACGCATAGGCGGCGGAGTGGGGATAGACCGGGGCGGCTCTCTGTTCCTCTTTTGCCTTGCACATCTCATTGGCCCGTTCCTCAATGCTTTCCCGGATCACATCCATATAGCCGGTTTCCAGTTTTTCAAAATGGCGGTACACATCAGCCAGCGGGGAGGGGGAATCCAGAAGCGCCTGTGCCTGTGCACCGGAGAGTTCCAGTTCCTCCATCGCCATCACAATGTCCTCCCGGACGGTGTACTCATAGGCATGGTTTAAGACCTCCTCCGGGGACTGGCTTTTCAGCCAATCCCGGAAGGTATCCTGTTCAGCGGCCATCTTCTCATAAAGGGCCGTATTCTTTTCGTTGCTGTTCATATTATCTTGCCTCCTGTTCCTGTTGTCTGGGTTTCTTTTCCATGCTGCGGGGCGGGATGGGGCGTTTCAGCCCTTCCAGCACCGAGGGCCTTGCGCGCTTGGAAATCGCCGCTTCTGGACGGGACTGCCCCTTGCTGTCCATGTTCAGCTCCATATCCAGCTCCACCAGACGGGCGTTCTTGACCCGCAATTCCTCCTCATAGGGGAAGGCTTTGCCCACTTCCTCCTTCGCGGCGGCCTGCTGCTGGTAAAGGTTATCCAGCTGGACTTTGACGCTTTCCAACCGCTGGGGCATCTGGGAAAGCGCGTTGTCAATCCGGGTCAGGTTGCCGCGCGGGTCCGCGCCCAGGGCGGTACGGTGGGTCATCCTGCCTTTCAGTTGGAGCATATATTCCTTCTGAAAAGCGTCAAAGGTTACAAACATAGCAAATCCCCGGTAGCTGCCGACCTGCACCGGCTCGGAGCCTTTAACCTCCTTGCAGGCGTCCAAAAGGGCGGCTCCGGCGTTCTCTTTGTCGGTGAGCGTATCGCCCCGGACTTCCATGCCGGTAAATCCGTCTGTCGGGTGGGGGTGTGCCGCCAGGGTTTCCATATCCGTTTCCAAGCCCTGGATAAAGCCTTTGTGTTTCTCGATCTCCTCCGGGAAGTGCTTTAACAGCTGATCTTCCAGCCGGTACTGCTTGCTCTGGTGGTCGGCCTTCATCAGCTTTAAGCGGGATACCTCCACATCCAAATCCATACGCTCCTTGATGCGGGGGTCCCCGGCGCATAGGGCCTTGATCTCCGCAAAGGACAGGGCGGTTTCGTCCACATCGTCACAGCTGCGGACCGGGGATTTTGAGGTCATGATCTGGGAGATGAATTTCTGCTTGTTCTCCACCGTCTGCCAGAGGTATGCGTCGAAGGTCCCTTCGGTCACATAGCGGTAAACATGGACCAGCGGGTTCTGGTTGCCCTGGCGCTCGATCCGCCCTTTTCGCTGGGCCAGATCTCCGGGCCTCCAGGGGCAGTCCAGATCGTGAAGGGCCACCAGCAAATCCTGCACGTTGGTCCCGGCCCCCATCTTCTGGGTGGAGCCTAACAGGACGCGCACCTGGCCGGAGCGGACTTTGGAGAACAGCTCCTTTTTGCGGACTTCGGTATTGGCCTCATGGATAAAAGCGATCTGGCTGGCGGGCATACCCTGTGCGATGAGTTTCTGCCGGATGTCCTCATAGACCGTAAAGGCCAGCGGTTTCTCCGGCTCTGGAACCGCTTGTTCCAAAGCGTGAAGTATCGGGTTATCCAGCGTTTTAGCCACCTTTTTGGAGCCAGCCGCCTGGGGTGTGGAAATGTCGCAAAACACCAGCTGGGTCAGCTTTTCCGGCTGTCCGTCCCGCCAGATTTGCAGGATATTGTCCACGCACTGGTTGACTTTTGTGCCGGGTTCGTCCGGCAGCATGGGGTTGATGATGCGCTGGTCCAGCCCCAGCTTTCGGCCATCCGAGGTGATTTTCAGCATATTGTCGGTTGATGGGTCAACGGTTCCCGAATGGACTTTGGCAGCGCGCTCGGAGAGGGCCTTTACCATATCCTGCTGGTGTTCGGTGGGCTTAGCCACGATGTTGTGGTATTCCACCTCCGGGGTGGGCAGGTCCAGCTGGTCGGCGGTCTTGATGTCCGCCACCTCTTTGAACAGGTTCATCAGCTCCGGCAGGTTGAAAAACTTGGAAAATCTTGTCCGCGCCCGGTAGCCGGTCCCTTCCGGGGCCAGTTCCAGGGCTGTCACCGTTTCACCGAACCGGCTGGCCCAGCAGTCGAAATGGGTCATGTTCAATTCCTGGAGCCGCTCATACTGAAGGTAGCGTTGAATGGTATAAAGTTCGGTCATACTGTTGCTTACCGGCGTTCCGGTAGCGAACACAACGCCCCTGCTGCCGGTGATCTCGTCCATGTAGCGGCATTTGGCAAACATATCGGAGGATTTCTGCGCGTCTGTGGTGGAAAGTCCCGCCACATTCCGCATTTTGGTGTATAAAAAGAGGTTCTTATAATTGTGGCTCTCGTCCACAAACAGCCGGTCCACGCCCAGCTGTTCAAAGGTAATCACATCGTCCTTGCGGCTCTCGGCCTGCAATTTTTCCAGCCTTGCCTCCAACGATTTTTTGGTGCGTTCCAGCTGCTTGACGGTAAAGCGTTCCCCGCCGCTGGCCTCCACCTCGGCAATCCCGTCGGTAATCTCGTTGATCTGCTCCCGCAGCAGGCGCTCCTGCCGTTCCCGGCTGATGGGAATACGCTCAAACTGGCTGTGTCCGATAATCACCGCGTCATAGTCCCCGGTGGCGATTCTGGCGCAGAATTTCTTGCGGTTGTGGCTTTCAAAATCCTTTTTGGTGGTGACAAGGATATTCGCGGAAGGGTAGAGCCGTAAAAACTCGGAGGCCCACTGCTCGGTCAGGTGGTTCGGCACCACAAAGAGGGATTTCTGGCACAGGCCCAGCCGCTTGGATTCCATCGCGGCGGCTACCATTTCAAAGGTCTTGCCCGCGCCCACCTCATGGGCCAGCAGGGTATTCCCGCCGTACAGCACATGGGCGATGGCGTTTTTCTGGTGTTCCCGTAACGTAATTTCCGGGTTCATGCCCGCAAACCGGATATGCTGCCCGTCATACTCGCGGGGGCGGATGCTGTTCATTTCCTCGTTGTACTGGCGCACCAGCGTCTGCCGCCGCTGTGGGTCCTTCCAAATCCAGTCCCGGAAGGCTTCCCGGATCGCCATCTGCTTCTGGGCGGCAAGGGTGGTTTCTTTGGCGTTGAGTACCCGGCGCTCCCGGCCCTCGGCGTCCTCAATGGTGTCATAGATGCGGACATCCCGCAGGTTTAAGCTGTCCTCCAGAATCTTGTAGGCGTTGGCCCGGTCGGTTCCGTAGGTGGTGTTGGCTGCTACATCGCCGTACCCAACGGCGTTTTTGCCGGTGATCTGCCACTCGGCGGTATAGGAGGCATACTTGACTTCGACCTGCCTTTGCAGATAGTACGGGGTGTGGAAGGTTTCGTACATGAATTGCTGGATGTACTCTTTGTCGATCCAGGTAGCGCCCAGGCGCACCTCGATTTCCGATGCGTCTAAATCCTTGGGCTGGGCGGCGGTCAGCGCCTCCACATTGACAGAAAAGGCGGGGTCTTTGTCCGCCGCCCGCTGTGCCTGCCGCAGTTTCCGGCGCACGTTGCCGGAGAGGTATTCATCCGCTGTCACATAATGGGGTGATTCCCCCTCCGCCAAAGGTCCGGGCAGGCGGAAGATCACGCCCCGCAGCTCCTGCGCCAATTCCTCCTGGGTTTTTCCGCTCAGTTCGGCCATGTACGCCATATCCACCTCGGCCTTTTCCGCGATGGAAACAGCCAGGGCTTCACTGGCGGTATCTACCGCAGTAACAGCCTGATGGGGCTTGATGGTGCGCTTGGTGAACATATCCGCTTTTTGCTTCAGCTGCCCGTCATCGTCAATGACTTCCAGGGCGCAGAGCAGATAATAGCTGGAATCATCGGCAAAGGCCAGCCGGTTGCCCCGGTCATTGATAAGGCCGTATTTTGCGGAAAATGCGTCATAGAGCCGGTTCAATTCGGCCTGGGTTTCACGGATTGCCGTATCCGAAACAAAGCTGTCCATCTGCTGTGCGATGAGCTTCTGCACACAGTCCCGCAGTTCCACCAGCCCCTTTACGCGGGCCTCGGCGGTGGCGTTTAAGTCGGGGCGCACCATGCGGCTGTTTTCCCGATAGTACACCGCACCGTCCACAACGGTATAGGAATAGTTTTTTACATCAGGGTCAGCGGGGATAGAAGTATCAATTTCTTCCCCCTCGCCCAGCTCCGGCAGTTCGGCCTCCTGGTAGGTCCCGCGAATATATTTTATGGCGTCATGCAGCTGGTCGGAAAGTTCCAGTCCCTCAATGGGATTTACGGTGTAATCCATGCCATGAGCGGTGCTTTCCGGCTCCTGTCTGCCCAGCACCATTTCCGGGTGGTCCAGGAAATAGCGGTTGATGGTAAAATCATCTTCGGTCTGTCCGGTCTGCGTCCAGTCCGGCGCAATGTCAATCGGGCGGTCACGTTTTTGCAGGAAAATGATGTCGGATACCACCTCTGTCCCTGCATTGGCCTTGAACGCATTGTTGGGCAGACGGATCGCGCCCAACAGCTCCGCCCGCTGCGCCAGATACCGGCGCACCGTAGAATCCTTGGAATCCATCGTGTAGCGGCTGGTGACAAAGGCCACCACACCGCCCGGACGCACCTGGTCCAGCGATTTTGCAAAAAAGTAGTTGTGGATGTTGAAGTTCAGCTTGTTATAGGCCCGGTCATTGACGGAATACTGGCCAAACGGCACGTTTCCTACGGCTAAATCATAAAAATCCCGCCGGTCAGTGGTTTGAAAGCCCGCGATGGTGATGTCTGCTTTTGGATAGAGCTGTTTTGCGATGCGTCCGGTGATGGAATCCAGTTCCACACCATAGAGGTGGCTGCCCGCCATGCTGTCAGGAAGCATACCGAAGAAATTGCCCACGCCGCAGGAGGGTTCCAGGATGTTGCCGGTCTGGAATCCCATTTTCCCCACCGCTTCATAAATGGCCTGGATAACGGTAGGGCTGGTGTAATGGGCGTTTAAGGTGGTCCCTTTGGCGGCTTCATATTCCTCCGGGGACAGCGTTGCGTAGAGTTCCGCAAACTCCTTGGCCCAGGCGGGCTTGCTCTCGTCAAAAGCGTCTGCCAGACCGCCCCAGCCCACATACCGGGAAAGGGTTTCCTGTTCTTCCGGCGTGGCCTGCCGGTTTTCAAACTCCAATTCTTTCAGGAGATTGATTGCGTCCATATTGGCTCGGAATTTTGCTTTCGGCCCGCCTTCGCCCAGGTGGATGTCAGTGATACGGAAGTTCCCGGCTGTCGGCTGGGGAGGGGTGGGTTCCGGCTCATCAAAGCGCAGCGTATGAACCTCTATATCGTAGGGCAGATGGTTCTGTTCGCCCGGATAACGGGTGACGGGGGTAATGGTGATCTGCGGCTCCGGCTCTGGTGCAGGGGGATTCACGAAATCTGGCTGTTCCTCTGCCAGCTGTTCTTCTGGCTGTGCCGGTTCGTGGGAGAATCCGTCCAGTTCCTGCTGGTAGAGGGCGCGCAGGGCAGCGGCAATCGGCGCCCAGCTTTCATACAGTGCCGCCAGAACCGTTTCATCCTCCCGCAAAATCTCTACTTCCATGCCTTTGTCGGTTGTTCTGTAATCTGCCGTATCCCCGGTTTCCAGCTGCATGGTTTCCACTGTACCCGAAAACCGCTGGGAAAGATGCTGGGCAACAGCCGGATTGCCTGCGCCGCTTCGGAGCAGTACCGCTATATCCTCCTTTGCCAACCCATCCAGTAAACCGCCATCCCCGGTCAGAGCCTCCCGTAAATCCGGGGAAAACTGGTCCAGATCGGCGGGGAGATAGTCGGTGATGGCGCTGTTGCGCGGGTCCTGCCGGATGGCGCGTTCAAACTGTTCTTTGCTTTCCGTCCGGTAAATGGGGTAGGCCAGCGCGGGGTCATTCAGCTGGACATAGCCCTGCTGCAAATCGGTGATGCGGTACTCGGTATCTTCCAGAAAAACAAAATCCCCTACGCCATAGGCCGATGCCAGCGGGTCGTGGGTAAATGGTTCCGGTTCTTCCGCAGCGGGTGCGGCTGTTTCCTGTGCCGGTTCCTCTTGCCGGTCCGCCTTTATCTCTTGTGGTTCCAGCCCGGCCAGGAATTGCTCCGCAGCTTCTTCTCTTGAAAATGTCCGTACCGTTCCATCAGAGGCGGTATAGTAATCATTGGTCTGATTATCCCAGACAGCAAACGCATCTTCCGGGTCGGGAAACGCATCGCTGGTCATAACAACGGAAAAGCGCGGTTCTGCTTCATCGGCGGCAATCTGTTCCACATCAGCCATGACCTGCTGAATAAAGGGGTCATTGTCCAGCTTTTCCGGTTCCACTACCTGCCCGTTTACAATGCCGCGCTGGGCCAGATTTTCCCGGATTGCGATAGGGTCTATATCGTCCAGATTGTCCCGTTCAGCCTCTGTAAAAAAGCGGTCCTCTTTGATAAGCTGGGCGATCCGGCGCTGTACCTTGGGCCAGGGCAGTTCCATTTCTTCGGGGCTTCCGGCGCGGACAATGAACAGGTTTGTATGTTCAGGACCGCCGTACTCCTTGGACAGCCATGCGGCGGTATCTTTTTCCCGCCCATGCTCCTTCATATAGCGGACTACGGCCCGTTTGCTGTCCATATCGCCGTTCCATGCACAGAGGGCTTCGTCAATATCGTCCTGGGAGAGAGGGCGCAGAAGCTCATGGAGCTTTGGATAGGTTTCGGCAATCACCTCTTGATGCAGGCGGTGGCGGAACTCCGGCACATCCGAATACTGTTTGAGAAGCTGCATATTACCGGAGCCAAGAACCGCGCGGCGCACAGCGGCGTTGCCCTCAATCACAGCGTTTTCATGGTCAGTATGGCCGCAGGCGTTGCGGTATGCCGTATCCTCCATGATGGCGGCGGTCACAACCGGCTTGTACTGTTCCAGCACATCTTCCAGTGCGGGCTGGGGCGGTTCTGTATGGTCAATGTCCTTTTGGGCAAAAGAAAAAGCAGAGGACGCTTTCACATTCTCTGCTTCATCAATATTCTGAATCTGTTCCGCTTCGGACAGAAACAGGTTAAAGGTCAGCTGTTGATAAGTTCCGCCAGCAGAATCTCCTCCGCCTGGGCCTTGCAGCTGCTCATCAGGCCCACCCACTGCATCATGTCGCGGGCTTTCAGTTCCTCGGTCACGCCCGCCGCCTGCGCCAGTTTTGGCATCAGCTGCTCCAATCGGCTGTTCGCGGTCCGGTCGATCTCCAACAGGTGCGGGTACAGCTTCTCGCTCATCAGCAGACGGTTGTAAAGGATGGGCCGGTGTTCCTTCAAGTAGGTTTTCCGCATCCTGCCGTACTTGCCCAGGGGCGTTTCGGGCTGTTCTGTCAGTTGCAGGTTGGGAATCAGATAATCCCCGTTCTGAATGTAAGTTAAGGTGTTGTTCATTTTGCTGGCTCCTTTCTTTGTTGGCCTCTCGCTCCGCGTTTAGAATGGTTACGCCGATCTGCCGCAGCACCTGCTGGTTGATCTGGCTGACCGCCGTTCCCAGCGCCCCAACGGTGGCCGGTGTGTTGAAATCGAAAACCGGCATGAAATCCTCGTGGGTGAAATACTGCTCTGGGGCCAGCCCGCAGCGGGACATCAGGGAATAGGCGATGCTGACGGTGGCGGCGGCTTTGAATTGGACTTCGATGTTAAGCTCATCGTACTCCTCTAAAAAGGAATCGTCAACGATGTAAAGGAAGTCCCGCCCGTTGTCCGCCCAGTATTCCCCGGCCAGCCTGCGGGCGATCTCGGTCAGCTGCCCGCCTAAATCATCGCCGCCCACCCCATACCGGTTTTCCAGCATGGCGGAGATGGAATCTATATGCCGTTCCTCCATCTTCCAGAGCCAGGGTGTGCGGGAGTGCGGGCGGGTTCCGGTGTCGGAGATGTCAAAGACATACCGCAGCCGGGTCCGGTCCCCGGAATCGTCCACCAGGGCGATGCCCTTGGAACCGCGCCGGACATAGCGGCCCATCTTGTCATTCCACAGGTCATACTCCGCGCAGGCGGTAGCGTCCGGGCGCTGGGCGTAGATCATCAGCTGGTCATGGAACGGGTATTTGTAAAGCCTGGAGGCTGTGTCCAGAAACCGCATCCACTCATTCCAGCTGGAAGTGAGCTGCACCGCCGCATGGTCGGCCATCTGTGCGTACATCTGCGCTTTGGTTGCCATTGTTTTCGGCCCTCCTTTCGGGTTTTGGATAAAAGGAAGGGGCGGCACAGCGCCAGCCCCTCCGGTCTGTTGGTTCCTATTCGTCAAAGTCCGGGTACAGTTCCAGACTGTCAAACTCCGCGTCCGTCATGGCGCGCAGCTTATGAAGGGCGCTGTCGGTCAGTTCCATCAGCTCCGTTTCCTCCGGCGAGAGGTAGCCGCGCATCTCGGTCAGGCTCTCCATCAGTCCGGCGCGGGTTCCGGTGTTGTAAATACACATCAGATTCATTTCTTCAAAGGTAAAGTGTCCCATATCAAAGCTCCCTTTCCGCGCTCTTTTTCGGCGCTGTCTTTTTGCTTTCCTGCTTCGGCTGCTGGTGGAGCTGTTCCACCACCGATTTCCGCTTGTCCCGTTCCTCCCGGTGGACCGCATCCGCCAAATCCATTAGGGAGATCGGCTGGCCGCTTCTGGCCTGCTGTTCCAGCTGGGCTACGGTCGGCTCTTTGGGACCGTTGTTGATGATCCCGTCAATCATGCCGTAATCGTCCTCCATAGACATTTCCGCATTTTTCAGCGGGTTGTCCGGCAGGAATCCGGGAATCTCAGTAAAACCAACGCTGTCGCAGTAATGGCAGGATACCATGCCATCCCGTTTAACAGCAACAATGTCGCTGACACTCATGGAGGGGCTGTGAAAATCCACAGGCTTTTGCAGATTGAACTGCTCATATAGTTTTTCCAGCTGCTCCATTTTAGTGCCGGAGCCGCCCAGCGGAGCGGTGTAGATCAGGTCATAATTGCCCCGGTCCACGGGGATGTCATGGGATTTTAGCCAATCCAGATTCATAAACCGCACATTCTGCGGGTCCTCCCGGCTGACCTGATAAATGGCGAAGCAGTCCCCCTCATGGGAAAGAAACGCCTGCTCCCGTTCCTGCTGGCGGTTCAGCCGGTCCTGCACCAGTGCGTCAAAGGCTGGGCTTTCCTCCCATTCCTCGCGGGAAAGGGCGAACACCGTACCGGGCAGCTGGGATTCAAATTCCTCCCGGTCAAAGAGCATTTCCGCGCCGCCCCCGTCCACCACCGCGTACACCGTCAAATCCTGCTCAAACAGTTCCAGCGCCCGCTCTTTGGAGAGGGGCAGCAAGTCCCCGTCCTGATAGCCGCAGTTTTTCAGATCGTCCTCCCGCAGCAAAGGGTCCGGCATCGGGTATTCATCCAGCGTCTGCTCCGGCGCGTCGGGCAGCGGGGCGGCTTCTGCGGCATGGCCGATGGAATCCAGCGCCCGCGGGTTTTGGCTGGCGGGCAACAGGGCGTATTCCCGTTCCTGCTCGGCGGTCAGCGGCTGGGGGTAGTCGATACAGCCAAAGGCAGTGATGGAATCCTGTTCCACCTTTACCGGCGCGGCAAGTTCAGTGATGGTTTTCCCGTCCATCAAAGGATAGGTCCCTACGTTCAGAGATTCCTGGGTAATGTAATAGCGGAACATGGAGGGGTCCTGTTCCGGCAGTTTGGTAGGGATTTTCCAGGAAGGTTCCGGTTCAGGAGCAGCTTCGTGATTCTCCTGGCCGGTCTGCGAGCTTTCCGGCTGCATGGTTTCTTTTCCGGCGTCCTGCTCCGGCCCGGATTCCAGATCAATGCCGCGCTCCTTGCAGACCTCCTGAAAATGGCGGTCAATATCGGCAATCAGAGTACCGGCGGTCTTGTTGATGGTTTCCAGGCTGGCCCGCAGTTCCTTCAGCTCCTTGCCCTGGCTCCAGTTCGCAATGTACCCAAAGCTGTTTGCGCCGGTCTGAATCCCAAAATATTGGCAGACCGCGTAAGAGATGCTCTCGGCCTCCACCTCCTCGGTGCGCCGGTCCTTTTTATGGTCCTGCAAAAACCGCTGGGCGGTCTTTTCGCCGCCGTTAAAGTCCAGGCCGGATTCATCGGTCAGCGGGAGATGCCCTTCCTCCGGCAGTTCCAGCGGCTTTGCGGTTATGACGGAACCGGCGTGGTTGACGATAACCCGTTCCTCGACCGCAACCGGCGCACCGGGGTCATCGTCGGAACCGCGCAGGTCATAACAAAACAGTCCGTCCGGCAGATCGTCTGCGGCAATCCGGTCATTGGAGAACAGGGCTGGCTGTCCAAACAGCTCCACTTCCTGATACAAGGGCGCATCCGGGTTGTCCGGCACATCAAAGTTGTGCAGCTTGCTGTGGGCAATCTCATGGACGGCGGCAGAAACGGTCTGCACCTCGCTCATGCCCTGGCGGATGGCGATGCGCTGCTGGCTGGAAGAAAAATATCCGTCCGTATCCGCGTCCATTTCCTCAAACGCAAGGGGAACCGGGGCGGAGCGTTTCAGCGCCTCCATAAACGCCTCAAAGTGCCGGACATTCCCGAACAGGTCCGCCGCCAGGGAGGGCAGGGGCTTTCCGTCCGTCTGGCTCACATCAAAGACCTTGACCGGACGGAACAGCGGGATTTCCACCTCTTTTTCCTCTATGACCACCCTGCCGTTTGCGTCCAGCATTGGCGCGTGGGTGTCCGGGTCCAGCTTCTGCTCCTCGATTTTCTTCTTATAGGGGGTGGGCGCGATGATGGTGATGCCGCGCTCGCCCTTTTTCACATGGCGCTCAAACTGGTTCTTCCACTTGTTATAGCCAGCCACAAGGGTCGCGTCCGGCTTCTGCATATAGATCAGCATGGTATTATTGACCGAGTAGCGGTGGAACCGGGACATCACCGACAGATAGCGCATATACTTTTCGCTCTCAAACAGTTCCTTGATGTTCTGCTCAATGCCCTCGGTGATTTCCCGCAATCGCTCCCGGTTGGTAGGTTTCTCTGCCATTTCCTTGTTTCTCCTTTCCAAATCCATGATTTTTGTTAGGTGTTCAGCAATCCATGTTTTTTGTTCCTCGATGCCATCCTCCATCAGAAAGTCCAGAAGATACTCCACATAGTCCTTTTGGTGCAGCGCCTCCACAAAAAGGGGGTGCGGTTCATCCTCCGGGGTCAGGGGCGCAAGGCCGGTTTCCCAGCCCCGCAGCAGATGGACGTAGTCTGCCAGAGCGCGGAAACACCGCTGTTTTGATTCCCGGAATTTCTGCGCTTCTGACTTTTGACGGACATAGGTTTTCTTCGGGGGCGCCTGGCTGTCATAGAGCAGGCCAAAATCCTGGGCCAGTTTTTCCGCCGCCTCTTTGGGAGAAAGATTATAGAGCTTGGCGGCAAAGTCGATCACATCACCGTCCGCCCCGCAGCCGAAACAGTGAAAGCGGCGGTCTAATTTCATGCTGGGCGTCCTGTCATCGTGAAAGGGACAGCAGGCCATGCCGTTCCGCTTTACCTCGATTCCATAGTGTTCCGCCGCTTCTCTGGTGGTGATGGACTGCTTTACCGTTTCAAAGACATTCCCGCCCATGCTTATTGACCGGAGGAGGATTTCAACGGCGGCTTATAGCCTGCGGCCCTGGCGCGTTCACTGGCGGCTTTGCGCCGCTTTTCGCTGTACGGCTCCCGGACCGATACGCAGCGTTTGGGGACAATGAAGTTGTGGGCGTCCTTCTTGATGATCTGCTCCGGGTGTTTACCGGCAAGGCGGTTCAGTTTTTTCATCAGCTTTGGGTCATGGGTATAGACCTGGGCGGCAGGCTCCGCCTGGTTGTAGAGGAGGATGGTTTCCTGTTCCACTAACAATAATTTTTGATGGCTCATAGCTTTTTCCCTCCTTTTTCACACGCCTGATTAACGGCGTCTGTAATGCCCTGCATAATATACGCAACACAGGGGACAGCGATAGAATTGCCTAACATCTGGTAACGCTTTGTATCACTGATGGGGCTGCCATCCGCGCCGGCCTCCGTCCACCCGTCCGGGTAGCCCTGCAAACGCTCCGCCTCGGTGGGGGTGAGCCTTCTCACGCAAAGCCCGGTGCGGACGGGATTCTGGTAATTCAGCGAGTAGCCGCCGGAGGCCGCTTTTGCCAGCAGCGTGCCGCTGACCTCATCGGTTTCCCGGAGGTTGCGGCAGTCAACGGCGGCGGTCTGGGCCTCCATCACAGCCGCGCCGCCAATCAAACAGGCTTTCATCACGGCGCTTTGCTGGCCCGCCAGAAGGGTGGGAGCAGTTTCTTCCTGGAAACCGATGCTCCCGGACTGGCTGCCGGCCTTGTGCTTGAAGCCTGCGCTCATCACGCAGAAGTCCAGCTCGTTCCCCTGTCCGGCAGGGCGGGAAAGCCCCGCGCCGGAGGCACAGAGCGTCCCGGCAATCTGCGGGTGGGTCACGATGGGCTGCTCCTGCTCCGAGCCATCGGGCCGGACAATATAGGGCTGTTCACTGGCACAGTTGAGCGTGGGCGACAGCTCCCGCAAAATTTCCGCATGGCTCTGGCCGCTTGAAGCGCACAGCACCACATCCCGCTCCTGTCCGCACCGCATCCCTGTTCCCTTGTAGTAGCTGGCAAGCAGCGTCCCGGCAAGATTGCCGTTGATCCCGACCATAGCATCGGGCGGGAATTGGGCCATACATCCCGAAGCGGTGACAGCGTGGGGGCCGTCCTCCCCGCCGATCATGGAGCCTTGGATGGCGTATGCGGTGATTGGCAGATTTCCGTGGGTCTGGCTGCGGAGGGTAGGAGATACGCCGCCTTTCTCCACGCAGAGGGAATCGCCGCCCTGGTCGTTGAGTATCTCTACCGCGTCCTTCGGCGCAAAGAGATACTGGTCATTTCCGGTTGCCAGAGTGCCGCTTTTTTCTATCTGGAGCAGCGGCCCCTTGCCGCCGCCCTCACAGCCGCAGCGGATACGCATGGAGATGGCGGGGATCACATCCCCCGCGCCTGCTGTTCCAGTGCCGCTTTGAGCATAGGCGGCAGGTCCTTGCCGCGGCGTTCCGCCCGCCGCAAAATACCCTGACAGGCTTTTGGGGACAAAAAGTATTTCTCCGCTGCGTTGGCCTCTAAAATCTGCGATAAGAAAGATACGCCTGCGCCGCTGTGCCGTTCCGAAATATTGGGCGTCGTACACGCACCAAGCGAGGTCAGCTCCTCGGCCTCGTACCATTCCGGCGTTTGCCCACCGTCCAGAACCAGGCATTGGAACTTCGGCCTCTGTGAACGCTTCCAGCACAGCCTTAAAGTCACGCCGGGAAGAACTTGACAAGGCTCCGGGGACATTTTCCCAGAGCGCGAATTTCGGGTATTCTCCATTGGTTGCCTCCTGCATTTCTCTGATAATCCTGACAGCCTCCAGAAAGAGGCCGCTCCGCTCCCCGGCAAGGCCGAGCCGCTTGCCTGATGCCACACTCAGGTCCTGGCAGGGGGAGCCGAAGGTGATGATGTCCACGGGCGGCAGTGTGCCGCCATAAAGTTTCGTAATGTCGCCAACGTGTTCCATTTCAGGAAAGTGCTTCTGTGTCACAGAAATACATTCCGGTATGATTTCGCTGGCCCACAAAGGTCTGATTCCATAAAAAGAGGCGGCATAGGGAAAACCTCCTATGCCGTCGAATAAGGAACCAAGCGTAAGCTGCTCTTTATTCAATTTTTCTTTCCTCCGTTGCTTTTCTCTTTGCCGCCAAAGTCCAGCTTGAAGTTTACATACTCGCCGGTATCCTCCAAAAGCACATCCGCGTCATAGGTTTTTCCGGTTTTTTCCGAGTAGCAGCCGGTGAGCCTTGCGCGCCCGTCTTTTAAGAGGGCCGCGACAATGGCCTTGGTGGGCTGTTTCTTCTTGGCGCTCCACCACTTGCTGTCTTTCCAGATGGCAAATCTGCAAGTTTCACTTTGGCAGAAAAATCCCTTTTGCGATTCTGTAACCTCACCGCCGCACCGGGGGCATCTGCCTACTGCTTCGCGGGGCGGGGAGAACAGATACTCGGTCCCCTTAACCACCTGATAGGTTGCCGCCAGCTCCCGCAGCATGGCGTAAATCCCGGACAGAAACTCCTCCGGGGAAAGCTCGCCGCGCTCAATCTCGCCCAGCCGGTACTCCCACTCGGCGGTGAGCAGCGGGGATTGCAGCTGCTCCGGCAGAACCGTAATGAGGGAACGCGCGTCGCGGGAGGGCATCAGCTGGACCGTCTTTTTGCTCTTTTTCCGTTCCAGAAAACCGGTGGAGGCCAGCTTTTCCAGAATCCCGGCGCGGGTGGCAGGCGTACCCAATCCCTTGCGCTCGGCGGTATCCGGCATATCCTCTTTACCGGCGTTCTCCATAGCCGACAGCAGGGTATCTTCGGTGAAATGCTTTGGCGGGCTGGTTTTCCCCTCCTTGACGGAGGCATTGGAAACGGACAAAGATTGTCCCTCGGAGAGTTCCGGCAGCGTCTTTTCCTCTGGTCTTTCCTCCGGCTCCGGGGCATTTTTCAGACCGGCGTGATAAGCGGCATCCAGCTTGCGCCAGCCGGGGTGTTTCACCGTTTTGCCCTTTACAGCAAATTCCGTACCGGCACATTCCACAGTAACAGAAGTTTCTTCATAACAATAAGGTTCCGCCACCGCACACAACAACCTTGCGGCCACCAGCTCCAATACCGCTTTCTCACCAGCAGGCAGGCCGGAGAGGTCCGCCCCCTGAAGATTGCGGGTGGGGATCACCGCATGGTGGTCGGTCACTTTCTTATCGTTGATGACCGCCTCCGGGTTGCAGGTAATGCCGATCCCCTTTCGGAACGGCATGGCATTGGCGGTGAGGTTGACCAGCACCGGCAGGCCCTCCGCCATATCCGAGGTCAGATACCGGCTGTCCGTCCGGGGATAAGTACACAGCTTTTTCTCATAGAGGTTTTGCAGATAGTCCAGCGTTTGCTGGGCGGTAAACCCCAGCAGGCGGTTGGCGTCCCGCTGTAAGGTGGTCAGGTCATAAAGGGCGGGCGGCTTTTCGGACTTCTCTTTCCGCTGCGCCTGTTTCACCACCGCAGAACCTCCCCGGCAGGCGGTTTGCAGCTCTTTCGCGGCGGTTTTGTCTTTCATCCGCGCCCCCACAGCGGTAAATCCGGGCAGTTCCAGCGCCACCGTATAGAACGGCTCCGGCTGGAAGGCTTCAATCTCTGCTTCCCGCTGGACGATAAGGGCCAGTGTCGGGGACATGACCCGACCGATGTTGAGGGTCCGGCGGTACAGCACCGAAAACAGCCGGGTAGCGTTGATGCCCACCAGCCAGTCGGCTTTGGCGCGGCAGAGCGCCGCCTGATGCAGACCGTCATAGTCCGCGCCGGGGCGGAGGTTTTCAAAGCCCTCCCGGATTGCCGAATCCTCCATGCTGGAAATCCAGAGCCGCTTCATGGGCTTTTTGCAGCCCGCCAGCTCATAGACGTTGCGGAAAATCAGTTCGCCCTCCCGTCCCGCGTCACAGGCGTTTACCACCTCCGTCACATCCGGGGCGCACAGCAGCTTTTTGAGAATATCAAACTGTTTCTTCTTGTCCCGCCCCACGCTCATTTTCCAGTCCGAGGGCAGGATCGGCAGATCGTCATAGCGCCACTTGGCGTATTTGGGGTCATAGCTGTCCGCGTCGGCAAGCCCGGCCAGATGCCCCACGCACCAGCTGACCCGCCAGCCGTTCCCTTCCAGATACCCGTCCTTGCGGGCATTGGCTCCGATCACAGCAGCCAGGCTTTGGGCCACCGACGGTTTTTCAGCAATCACAAGGCGCATAATCTTCATCCTCCCATTCTTCCCGCATAGATGTACGCAGCTTTTCCTCAATGCTGTTGTCCTCTGTCAGCATCAGGTCATAGCCGAACCGGTAATCATATCGGTACAGTTTTCCTACCAGATCATTGATGAGGATACGGCAGGCCAGAATGACACGTTTTTTATCCACCTGCATCAGCTGGTAGCGTTGATAATCGCTGTAATAGGACTCATGCCGGTGTGCGCGGCTGTTGGCGTCCTCCAGCAGCCAGTCTACCGGGTCCTGGCAGCCTTCCTCTTTTTCCCCCTCCATATATTTCAGCAGTTCCATCACCATCGGAAAACTCTGCTCGTCCATGCGGGCTTCTTCTTTCAGATAGCCGATCAGGGCGCATAAAAGCAGGCGGGCCGCTGTCTGTTCCCGTTCCGTTAATGCCTCCATCGTCTTTGCGGCGTCCGGCAGAAGCCTTTCTTCTACAAAAGTTTCCACATCGCCGGAGTACAGCTGGCGGATGGAATCTATGGACAGCGGGGCAGTTGTGTCGCCATCCATAGAAAAGTCATAGAAGTCATCGCTCTGTGCAGGCTTTTTCCGAAGTTTGCGTATCAGGGCAGAAACAATGTCGCCGCCCAGATACACCGCCAGACAGCACAGGTCAAAAACAGCGATGATTTTGATAAATAAAATAAGATACTTCATTTCCGATCTCTCCTTTCTTTCAGCTGCTTTTCCAGTTCCCGGTGGCAGAATCCCACACAGGGCCTCCCGTAGTTGCCGCAGCCATAGCAGGGGTGGCTTTTGGGTAAAGAAGGAGGGCGGGAAGTTTTCTTCCTGCCCTCCGGTTTCTGTGTCATCATGCGCTCAAAGGGGCTGTCGGTGAAGCGGGTCATTCCGGTTCTTCCTCGCTTTCCTCCGGTTCCTCCTCCGCGCCCTCCTCGGATTCCCACAGCTCATCTTCCTCATCGCCGTAGTCGTAATCGTCCAGATTGTCCGGGCCTTTGGTTTTCGGCTTGTTCTTCATAAACTTGAAGTAGTAGAGCGCGCCCCCGCCGCCTAACAGGGCCACAACCAAAAGCAGGACTGCCGGATTCATGCCGGACTTTTTCTCCGGTTCCGGCTCCGCTGCAGGCGGCTCCTCCGGTTCCGCCGCCTTGCCGGTGCAGCTTGTCATGGTAAAGGCGCAGACCGGGCAGTTCCGGTTGATTGCGCCTGCCTGACATTTCTCGGTGCAGCTGCAAACGGCAGGAGGTTCCTCGCTGTCCCCGTCCTCCATCAGCGCCATCAGGTCGGCTTCGTCTACCTGGTTCAGAAAATGGACGGTGTTTTCCCCCTCGTCATCCCGGTCCACCAGGATGTAGAAGTAGTTGCCGTTTTTGGTGGTAACGGTAATCAGTTGCTTGTTCCCGCCGTAATCGTCCACCAGGGTGGCATTGCCATCCGGGGTGAGGGGCGGTGTTTCCTCCGGCTGCTCCACCTGTACGTTGGAATCGTTGGTTTCATCAGCCGGTTCCTCGCCGCCGCCCGCATAGGCAGGGACAGAAAAACCGCCCATGAGGACCAGGGCGGTACAAAATGCGGCCAGTGTCCGCAATAACTGTTTAGATTTCATCGTGAATTTCCTCCTTTTCCTGGGTGTCGGGTGCAGGCGTTCCCACGCCGGGAATCCCGCCGCCGGACAGCAGCGCGTTCAGCTCCTGCGGGGTCATGCGGACCGCCCGCACCAGCTGGACGATTTGCAGGTTCTCCGCCTCGGTTTTCTGCGCCTCCAATTCCCGCAGCTTGTTCTGGTATTCCGCCAGCTTTTCGCGGGTTTTTGCGATCTCCCGGTCAATCCGGTCGATTTTGTTCGTTGCCATCTGTAAACACTCCTTCCCATATGGTTTAGTTCCAGTTCATCAGGCCGTAGCCCTTGATGCACTGGTAATTCAGGTCATAGCTTTTGATTTTGCAGGCGTCGCCGGAATTGCCCTCCACCGTATAGACCCGGCTCCCGTCTGTGCCGATCACAATGCCGACATGGTCGGCGGAACCGTCCAAATCCCAGTCAAAGAAAATGGCGTCGCCGGGGGCGATGTTGGCATATCCGCGCCCGCCCCATTGTCCATGCGACTGGAACCAGGGTACGCCCTGGGACTGGCAGCCCGCAAAGCGCGGTTCGCTTTTCCCGGCCTGGTTATAGCACCAGCTCACGAAGCAGGCGCACCATTCCACCCGGCTGTTAAAGCCGTACCAGCTCCAATACGGATAGCCGCCCACGTTTCCCACCTGACGCTTCGCCAGATCCACCAGTCCCGGATTGCCGGGGCGGGTCCCGTTTATAAACTCCACGCCGCTCAAATCCTCGGAATTTCCCATATCCGGGGAACCGCCGCCAAACAGCAGCGGCTTGTTGCCCCTGGTGGCGATATAGACCTGGTACATCTCATATTCATCCGGGGTGAGAAGCTCCGGCGCAAGGGCGGCAATCTGGGTGTTCACAAGCTCCACATGGAGGATGTAGTATTCATAGGGGACTTCCTCGCTGGTCGTTTCCCCGGTTTCCGGGTCGGTGCTGGTTTCGGTGCGGTAGCGGATTTCCACCTCCTCGGTCAGCGTCAGGACATATTGGAGGTCAAAGACCCGCTGTAACTGTGCCGCCGCGCTCTGGGGCGTGTATTCATGGAGCAGGGCGCTTAAATAAGCCGCCAGCTCATGGGGATTGTGGCCGATAGGGTCCAGATTGTACCGGTACTCGTCATAGCCGGGGTGCAGGCTCTCCATGTTGTCCAGTTCGGCTTGCAGTTCCGCCTCCTTTGCGGCATAGTCCGCTTCGGCCCCCAGCATATCCCCGTCTTTGGAGGGATAGGTGGAACCGGACACCGCCGAGCCGATGCTCTGGGCCAGCATGGAGCAGGAGGACAGGGTATTCATCAGCAGGCAGACCAGCAGAAACAGCGCCAGCGCAATCAGGAATCCCTTCTTGTGCCGCATGACAAACCGGCCTGCCTGTTCCGCTTTTTCTTTGACGGACTTTGCCGCCTTGCCGGTCTTGTGCGCGGTCTTGGCAGTATGGCCTGCGGCCTGGGCCGTATGCCCAGCCGTTTGACCGGCGCGTTTGGCGGCGGCATATTCCTTTTTGATGGCCTGCTTTTGCTGCCAGCGGGAAAGGGGGTTGCTGGCAAGCTGGGGGTTCTCCGCCAGGGACTTTTGGTACAGGGCGTTGATGTTTGCTTTTTCCAGCTTTTGCTCCGCCCTTGCCGCTTCGCGGTAGGGTTTCAGCTTATGGCTGCGGTATCCCTCCCGCACCAGCCGCGCGCTGACTTCAACAGCCTGCTCGGTCTTGTGCGCCCCTTCCACGCCCACATTGTCCTGTTCGGACTTGCGGATTTCCTTATGCGCCCCGGCAAGCAGCGCGTTGGCCGGAGCGCCCCGTACCGCATGGGACAGCTTGGAGGGCGGCTTTGCCTGTTCCTCAAAGGTCAGTTTCGTTGTTTTCTTTCCGGTATCGGGGTCCATAACGGTCTGCCGGACCTTCTTTTTGGGTATCCTGGCCTGCGCCTTGTCTGCCCGGACAGCTGCTTTCTGTGCGCGGCGGATCGGCTTTTCCAGCGCCGGGGCGGTCCGTTCCTCCTCGGTGAAGCGCAGGCGCGGCTCCTTAATCAAACCATTCCCCCAGCATCAGCGCCTCCATCATATAGAGCAGTTCCACATAGAGGCCCATGCCAGCCGGGGTGTGCAGGGGGCGGAGGACCAGGCAGGCATAGACCTGTGCCAGCACATCGGCCAGAAGCTCCGCGCCCCGGCCCTCCATAATCCTGCCGCCGGTGTCGGGGGAGAGGCAGCACCAGATTTCCGCAAGGCGGAGCAGGCCCGTTTCCCCGTCACGGTTCAGTTCTGCCGCCATGCTCTCCGCAGTACGGCACTCGCTTACCGCGTCCGCCATCGCCAGAAGCAGCTGGCGGCGCTGAATCTCCATCGCCCGCTGCAAAAACAGCCGGGGATTGTGTTTGATTTTCTGTGCAGTCATGATTGCTTTCCCTCCTTTAATTCCTGTAATTTCGTGGTCATTATGCGGTATAGCTCGGTATCCTTGGGGAACCGGTCGATAAAGGGCAGGATGATGTTGCCGTAGAACAGCAGCCCTTCGCCCTCGCCGGAGTGGGTCACATAGGACAGCTGGTGCGGGGAGATGCCCAGCTGCCTTGCCAGAATCTGCCGGTCGCCGCTTGCTTGGTTGAGCATATATACAAAGTCCGAGTTCTCAAAGATGTTCTCGATTTCCCGGCTGGCAAGCAGGTCCTTGATGTTCTGTGTGATGCCGGTGGGAATCCCGCCCCATTTCCGAAAGCGTTTCCAGATTTCAATGGTATAGGCGGCGGTCTGCTCCTCTTTGAGCAGAAGGTGCATCTCGTCAATGTAGTAACGGGTGGACTTGTGGGCGGCGCGGTTGATGGTGACGCGGTTCCATACCTGGTCCTGTACCACCAGCATACCGATTTTTTTCAGCTGCTTGCCTAACTCCTTGATGTCATAGCAGACAATGCGGTTGTCGATGTTTACATTGGTCCGGTGGTTGAACACATTCAGGGAGCCGGAAACATAGATTTCCAGTGCCGTAGCGATGTACTGCGCCTCTTTTTCCTCTTGGGTCAGCAGAAGGTTGTATAAATCCTCCAATACCGGCATATTTCCCGGCCTGGGGTCGTTCAGGTAATCATGGTAGACCAGCCGCACACAACGGTCGATGATGGTTTTCTGGACCGGCTGCAAGCCCTCCTTGCCGCCCACGATCAGCTCGCACAGCGACAGGATGAAGTCGGATTTCAAGGACAGCGGGCTTTCATCGTCCGAGTAGTCCAGGTTTAGGTCCATCGGGTTAATGTAGTCCCCGGAGGTGGGCGAAATCTTGATAACCTGCCCATGCAGCCGCTCCACAAGGGTCGCGTACTCCGATTCCGGGTCGCACACGATGATGTCATCGGTGGTGAGAAGAAAACAGTTGGCGATTTCCCGCTTGGCGGAAAAGGACTTGCCGGAGCCGGGAGTGCCAAGAATCAGGCCGTTGGGGTTTTTCAGCTTCTTGCGGTCCACCATGATAAGGTTGTTGGACAGGGCGTTGATGCCGTAGTACAGCGCCTCTTTCCCGTTCTGGAAAAGCTCCTGGGTGGTAAAAGGGATAAAGATGGCGGTGCTGGAAGTGGTCAGCCCCCGCTGGATTTCCACCTGGTTTTGTCCCAAAGGCAGGCAACTCATCAGCCCTTCCTCCTGCTGGAAGTCCAGCCTTGCCAGCTGGCAGTTGTACTTTTGGGCGATGCTGGACGCCTGAAACACGTTGTTGCCCAGCTGTCTGGCGGTGTCCGCCGTATTCAGGATCAGGAAGGTCACAAGGAACATTCTCTCGTTGCGGCTCTGTAAATCCTGCAACAGCTTTTTGGCCTCGTTTCCGTAGGTAGCCAGATCGCTGGGAATGATGTCCATGTCGTACCCTGCCCGGACCGCCTTTTTCTGTTCTTCGATCTTGGCCCGGTCCAGGTCGGTGATCTTGCGCTTGACTGTCTTGATGGCCTTTACCTGGTCTAAGGACTGCACATGGAGGCTGACAATCAGGGAGCTTTCCATATCCAGAAAATCCGCCAGCATCCGGTCGTTCAATTCCGGCGCGAGAATCTGCACAAAGCTGACCGCGCCGTACTTTTTCCCCATGCGGAACTGCCTGCCGGTGCGGAACTCAAAGGAAGTGGGGGCAATAAAATCCTTGGTGGAAAGGCCGGAGGGGGCCAGCCAGTCCCACGAAAAGGAAAAGGGAACCTGTTCGTCCATGTGGAATACGCCATGCAGCTGGGACAGCCGCGCCCGCCCGTCCAGCGGCTCCGCCACTACGCCCAGCCGCTTGAAGTTGTTGAGCAGGTCGGTTTCAATCCGTTCCAGCCGGGGCTTTGCCGCCCGGATGCTGTCCGCGTCAATGCCGAAGGTCAGGTATTTTGTCTTAATCAGGCCGTTGTTCCCCTTTGCCAGCTGGTTTTGCAGCATTTGGGTGTACTCGCCGCGGATGTTGTCAAAATCATCCCCCTGGGGCGGGATGGTGATGGACCGGGCAAAGGTTTCCTGGGACGCGGCCAGGTTGAGGAAGGACAGCTGGAACCGGATGGAGCTGTCAAAGTAGTTGAGGAAATCGCACCAGCCCTCGAAGATGGCGGTCTTATCCTCGTTTTGGGACAGCTGGTAATTGATGTCCTGAAACTGAATGGTCTTGGTATAGTAGCAGTCTGCCACGCGGCAGATGCCGTCCGGCCACATCCGTTCATAGGGGATACTGTCCTGCGCGGAAATCCCCTTCTGGTCAGTGCGGCTGGCGCGGGAAATGGCGGCTTCGATCTGCTTCCGATCCGCGCGGGAGAGCTTCTTTTTCACCGGCATTGGCCCTTCGCCCTCCGGCGCTCTGCCGTTTGTCCGGTTTTTCTTTGCCGTAAACAATGTCATACACCTCCTTGTCGAGTTTGTCCTGCCGCTCCAATACGGCATAGAAGTTGTTGGTCTGGTAGGGGCGCTGCCGGGGCCGGAGAAAGGATACCCGGATCATGTTGCCGATGATCTTTTCCAGCGGCTGGCCGTTCTTCTCGTACATCGCCAGCAGGAAAAAGGGCAGCATAACGAGCATCATGCACAGGGCGGCGGCGCTGTTTCCGGCTGGCCCCCGAAGCAGAAAGAAAAGCGGTACGCCAATCAGCGCCCCGCTGCCAAAGCAGACTAACTGCCGCTTGGTGAGGTTGAAGGCCACCTTTGTCTTGACCTTCGTTAAGTCTTTGGGTACTGGTACATAAGCCATTTTTGCACACTCCTTTCGTCAGTGGGCCTGGAAGATTGCCTTGGCCATGCTGCCGCTCTTAAAGAGGGTCAGGCAGAGCAGGACTGTATATCCCACACAGGACCAGATGGCAGCAATCGTATCCTCGTCGGTGGCGATGTTCTGCACCAGGACCGCGTAGATTGCCACGCAGACCATGATGAGGAACGCCTGAAAGCCTAACGCCATCAGGGAGCGCAGGTAATTCTGCCCCATGCCGCCCCATTCCCTGCCCATCATAGCGGCCATCGGGACCGGCGCGACCGAGGTGACGAGATATATTTCCAGCATACGGCCATAAATGACGATAAAAATACAGATGGTCAGCGCCCACATGGTAAGGCCGATAAACAGGGACTGGAACCACAGCCCGAACAGCGGCCCCAAATCCATCTCCATGAGCCTTGGCTCCAAATCCGCCATCGCGGAGGAAATGTCGATGGAAGCATCCGCGCCGATGACGCCGGAAGCCTGGGCCACGATGCCCTGGGCCACATCAAACACGCCCATCACGATATTCCAGGTGTTGGTGACAATGAGGATGGCACAGGCGGTCTTGAAAATCCACTTGAAAAACACAGCGGTTTCAATATCGTGGAAGTTGTTCTTGTCGGTGATGATCTGAATCAGCTCCAGCGTCATTACAAAGGCCAGGATCACGCCTGCTATGGGGAGAATGACCGTTTCCGAAAGGCTTTGTACCATGCTGAAAATACCCGCGTTCCAGCCCTGGGGCGTCTGCCCGATCTGCCCCGATATGTCCGCCACCTGGTTGTTGACCGAATCGAACATACTGGAAAGGTTGCTCATAATGCCGCCCACCAGCATTTCTTTCAGCCAGGTGGTGATTGCATCCAGCAGAAAATCCATACAGTGCTACCTCCTTTCCGCCCCTCCCGCGTCTGCGGGAGGGGCAAAGGTATGGGTGTTTCTGGTGCGGGGATTAGCCGAACAGACCGGAGAGCAGGGGTACAAGCACCATGCCGATCAGGGCAACGCCGCCGCCCGCCATGAGCTGTGTTATCCCCAATTAGTAGGAACAATACAGCTTTCTGGCGGGCGGCGGCACGTCAAGAAATATATATGGAGTTTTTAAAGAATCCCCCGGAGCAGGGGAGCGGTCAGCCTGTGACCTGCTCCACTTCCGGTATGGGTTTGAGATTAAAATGAATTTCGATAGAAATGTGTCTTGTTTTGTCGCTGTCTATGGTTTCATGGACAACGATTTCTTTAATCAGGCGGTTCAGGATGGAAGCGTCCAGTTCGGTGATGTCCCGGTATTCCTGTATGGATTCCACCCACTGCCTTGCGTCCACGGCAAGCCGGATTTCATTGGCAAGGTGTTTCCTGCCTTTCTCAACTTTAGCCTTTAATTCCGCCTGTTCCTTCTGTGTCTTTTCCAGCAGGAGATTGAAGTTTTCTTCTGTGATTCGTCCGGCTACCATGTCCTCATAGAGCCGCAATACCATCTTTTCCAGCACTTCAATCCGTTCTTCGTCTTTGGCAAGGGTGCGCTCCATCGCTTCCCGCTGGTCTTTCTGCTCGGCCTGGCAGGTGTCGGTCAGCCGTCCGGCCACCGCTTCGCTGTCGGTCAGGGCAGCGGTGGCGCACTCCCGGATTTTGTTCAGCACAAGAGAATAGAGCGTGTCAAATTCAACCCGGTGCTGTGTGCAGTGCTGCTTCCCATAGGCATTGTAGGTCTTACAGGAGAAAATCCGCTTCGGGAACTTCTCATGCGTGGTGCGGATGGTGAGAGCCTTTCCGCACTCCCCACATTTTATCAGCCCTGCAAAGAGGTTGATTTCCCCGGATTTGCCCGGTCGCTGGCGGGATTTCAGTTTTTCCTGCACAATCGCAAAGTCCTTTTTGTCCACCAGCGGCTCATGCGTCCCCTCCACCACAATCCAGTCCTCCGGCTTCTTATCCCGGATAGTGCCGATTTTAAAGCGGTACTCGGTCTTTTGGGAAGCGATTGCGCCGGTGTAGACGGGGTTCATCAGGATTTCCTTAATCACGGAGAAGTCCCAGACGTACCGCCCGTTTTCCGGGTCTTTCTTTTCCCATTTGGTGCGGATGTTCCGGTGTCCCCGCTTCCGGTTCCACCATGTCGGGCAGGGGTGCTTTTCTTCCTCCAGCCTGCGCCGGATGTAGTTGGGGCCGTGGCCGTCCAGCGCATATCCGAAAATCAGCCGGACAACCGGGGCGGTTTCCCCGTCAATGAGAAGGTGGTTCTTGTCCTCCGGGTCTTTCTTGTAGCCAAACGGGGCGATACAGCCGGTGAACTGGCCTTTCTGCGCCTTCAGCACATAGGAAGAATGGACTTTCTTGGAAATATCCTTGCTGTACATCTCATTCAGGATATTTTTAAAGGGCGCAATGTCGTTGTTGTCCCGCATGGTGTCGATACCGTCATTCATGGCGATGTAGCGCACACCGTTTCTTGGGAAGAAGTCCTCGATAAGCTGCCCGGTCTGCAAGTAGTTCCGTCCTAACCTCGATAAATCCTTTGTAATCACAAGGTTTATCTGTTTCCGCTCAATGGCTTTCAACATCCGTTTCAGGTCGGGGCGTTCCATGTTCAGGCCGGTGAAGCCGTCGTCCTGATAGACTGCCGTAACCTCCCATCCCTGCTTCTGGCAGAACTTTTCCAGCATATCCCGCTGGTTCTCGATACTGGCGCTCGTCCCGTCAAGGTCGTCGTCCTTGGACAGCCTGCAATAGATAGCTGCCCGGAAGCTCCCGGCAAGAAGTGTGTCCATCCCTGTATATTCCATTGCGTTCATCATAACCGTTTACCCGCACAATCCAGACGGAACACGGTCACTTGGAACCTCATCTTTATTATACCCTATTTCTTGTGGTTTAGCAAGATATTCTTTATCTGTTTTTCTGCTGTGTTTCTGTGCGATGAGGCTCACGAAAACGTCCGTAGCGTCCAGCTCACCGTCAAATACTGTGGTGACATGAATCTCTGTTTTATTTTTCGCCATAGGCAGTTGTCCTCCATACATGAAAAGGCCAGACAGGGACGGTCGGCAACGAAGTCCGGCAACGGGCTTCAAAAAACCTTGGAACTAATCCTTGTCTGGCGGTTGGGGTATTTTATACTTTTTCTTTTATTTTTCTGTTGCTTTGGTTGTTAAAGGGGAGAAAAGCCCGCAGTTACGGGATTTTGCCCGGCAACCGGCCCGGCAACGGGATAGCAACGAAGTGTGCAACGGGATAGCATTGGGCTGTTATTTGCCGGTTTTTTTCAGAAGGGAAGCTCCATTTGCTCCGGCACTGGCGTAAATCCCTCCGGGGTTTTTCCACGCCCGTTGCTGATGTCCGTTGCCGGTTGCTCCCGTTCCCATCCCTTCTGCCTGCCGTACCCGGCGAACATCCGGGGGTTGGAGAAATAATTCCAGCCGGTGACGCACTGGTTCATTATCTCGTTGATTTCCCGGATTTCCCATTGTTTCGGCTCGTCAAAGGAGTGGTTCAGGGCTTCTTTGTAAAGCTGTTTGGAGCAGACGGTATCGCCGGGGTAGCTGTCAAGGAAAGCCTGAATCATCCCGGCCTTGGTGTCCTCCGGCATGAAGTCCCGCTGGCGTTCCTTTAGGTGGCGCACCATTTCCGGGCTGAATGTCAGCTTCCATCTGCCGCTTTTGTAAATCTCCATCGCTTCTGCCCACACCTGGCTGATATAGGCTCTGGAAGCGGGTTCGTCCTCTAAAATGTGCGTTTCCGCCTGTTCCGGGCATACTTGTATGGGGATAAAGCGGCGGTTGCCGGAGCGGTCAAGGGGCAGGAAGTCAAGGGCGTTGGATGTGCCGCCGAACACACACTGCCTTGGGCGGTCTGCCGGGTGGGTTTCGTAGGGTATCTTGTAGACTTCCTTCTGACGGCTCAAAAAGGACTTGATTTCCTCTATGCTCTTTGCATTTGCGGTGGCAATCATCTCCGACATTTCGATTATCCAGTGACCTTGCAGCTTCCGGTATACATTGTCATCGTCAAGCTTCCGCAAATCGTCCGAAAACCACTCGTCTTTGACTGCCAGCAGACGGAAGAAGGTGGACTTCCCGGCTCCCTGCCCGCCCACCAGACAGAGCATGACCTCAAATTTACAGCCGGGGAAAAATGCCCGGTGGATGGCTCCCAACAAAAACAGGCGCAGGGCTTCATAGGTGTACTGGTCTGTGTCTGCCCCTAAAAAATGCCGCAGACAGAAGCGCACCCGCCCGGTTCCGTCCCATGTCAGGCTGTTCAGATACTCCCGGACAGGGTGGTAACTGTTCTCATTGGCGGCAAGGTCGGCGGCGTCCTGTATCTTCTTTTCGCTTGTCAGGCCGTAAGTTTCTTCCAGATACAGCCGGATATATTTCATGTCCGTGTCGGTCATGGGGCTGTTTTGGGGTCTTTTGTAACCGATGGGCTTTAAAATATCGGTGCGGTCGGTCAGCAGGTTATAGGCAACCGCCCCGGACAGGAGCGGGTCGCACTGGAACACGGTCAGGCAGTTGCGGATGCTGTTGCGGAAGCCGCCTTTCTCGGTGGTTTCCAGCATGGCCTTGACTTCCTCAACGCTCCGGGGCGGCTCGGCGCTGTCTGCCATGTTCGCTATTTCCTGCCGTATCTGGGGCGGTAAATTCTGCCATTCGTCTTTCAAGGTTCCTCACTTCCTTTCCGTGTCCTGTAATAAGGGCTGCCCGCTCCTGAATGTCCCCGGAGAGAAGCACGTCCATCAGGTATTCCACCCGGCTCATGTTCTGCAGGGCTTCCACAAACCGGGGATTCCATGCTTCATCGGGCTGCCGTGGGGCATATTCCTCCTTCCAGCGGCGCAGGAGATGGTAATAGTCGGACAGCACCCGGAAACAGTGCCGCTCCATGCGCTTAAATTTCTGTTCCTCGGTTTCCCTCCGCAGGCGTGGACGGATGGGCGGCTTCCCGGCGTTCCTCCCGTCCTCATAAGGGATGGAGAAGTCCTGCGCCAGCATGAGGGCGGCTTCTTTACTGCCGATACCGTGGAGCCGGGAAACAAAGTCAATCACGTCCCCGGTGGCTCCGCAGCCGAAACAGTAAAAGCGGCGGTCAACCTTCATGCTTGGGTTCCTGTCGTTGTGGAACGGGCAGACGCACATCCCATTTCTGTTCACTTTAATTCCATAACGCTCCGCAGCCTGCCTTGTGGTGACGGACTGCTTCACGGCTTCAAATACGTTCAATAGGCGTTCCTCCTGATAATCCCAACGTGGGCGACACAATGTCGCTCACGTTGTCTGTAAATCTTTCCAGTTCAAAATAAAAGGCACTTGTCTGCGGTTTCCAATCACAAAACAAGTGCCTGTTTAAAGTTCCATATTCTGTTGTTTCTGTGTCCGGGGCGGCTGGCGTTTCTCTGCCTTCTCCTGCCGGATGCGTTCCTGCCGCCCTTTCAGGTTCCCCTGTACGGACGGTTTCTTCCCCGGCTCGGCGGTCTGGCGGTACTGCTCGGACGGCAATACCTGATTGAGCCAGCGGCGCACATCCCGCAGAACTTTTACATCTGCCTGCACCGCTTCCAGCTCCTCCCCCTGTTCCGGCAGGGCAGAAGCAAGCTGTTCCCGTTCCGCTTCCAAATCTTTGCGGGAGTAGGTATTGCCTTTCAGGTTGGCTTTCAAATACCGGATAGCGGCATAGTAAGCGTCCAGTTCCTCCCGGTGGCTCTCCGCAAACTGCTCTTTTTTCTTCTTCCAGCCGATAGCGGCATACTCCTTATGGACTGGCTTGCCCGCTTCGTATTTGTCAATGTAGGACAGCATGGTGTTGATGGCTTTGATGCGCTTCTCGCTTTTTTTCACGCTCGCCATGACAGAAACGGCGGTCTGGCTGATTTCATCCAGCCGGGTGTCAAGGCTCTCTACGGTGGAGATTTCTTTTTTCCGCAGAAAATCCATAGCCGCCTGTACCTTGTTGAAGTCGGCAACTGTGCCCTTGAGCTTCCCTCTGGAAGTCCAGTCGGCACGCTGTCCGCTCCGCAGTTCTAAATACTGTGAGAGCAGCTCCGATATGGTCGGCTCCTTCGTCTGTTCCAACGCTTCCATCAGAGCGGCTTTTTTCTCCTTTAAGTCGGCAATCCAGCCTTTTAAGTGGCGCACCATCTGGCGGATGGACTGCATGAGGGAGTTGGCGGCTCTGATGTCCCGGTTCAGGTTGCCGATGCTGGTCTGGATTCCTTTCTTCTCCATCTGGCAGGCGGCAGGCCCCATGTGGACGGTAGGGATTTGGTCAATCCCTTGCCGGGCATAGGAGCGCAGGTCAAGGCGTTCCGGGCGGTCGTTTGCTTCCAGATAGCGGTTAGCCGTGTCCGCCCATCCCTGCCGCCAGATTTCAGCGTACTTCTGGTCGTTCCAGTCCACGGTGTTCTCCTTGTGGCTTTTCCATCTGCCGGACGGGAGCCGGATTCTTTCGCCGTTTCCGTCGAGGTCGTATACCTTGCGGCACTTGGGAAGCCATTTCCCTTTTTCGTCCATCGCCCGCATGGTAAGCAGGATATGGGCGTGAGGGTTGCCATCCCCCTTGTCGTGGATGGCAAAGTCAGCAATCATGCCTTTGGAAACGAAAAACTCCCGGCAGTAGTCACGGATAAGGTCGGCGTACTGTCCCGGCGGGATTTCCCTTGGGATGGCAAGCACGAACCTCCGGGCAAGCTGGGAGTTCCATTGTTTCTCCTGTGCTTCGGCAGAGTTCCATAAGGTATTGCGGTCTGCAAACTCCGGCGGCACATGGGGTGGGAGCATGATTTCTTTGTGGGTGACTTCGTTCTTGTAGGGATAGTATTTCTGCTCTTGGTCGTATTCAGAGAACAGCTTTTCGCCGCTCTGGTAGGCGGCGGCAGAAACAGCGGATTCATTGTTGCTCCGCTTAATGATGGTGATTTTACAGTGCGGGCATGGCAAGTGTGCGCCCTCCTTCCTCCCGGATTCCGGGCATAGAAAAAGCAGGATACCTTTTTTCAGTTTCCTGCTTGCGTTGCCGCTGGTGGGCGGCAGGTATTTAGTTTTTGATGAGTTATCAGTTTGATAAGCTTAAATTTTACAATTTGAATTTATTCCTACAAAAGTACAAATACTCTTTAACGGTTATTTCTTTACTATGTAAAATACCGATGATAACAAATATAATTCCTGCGACTGTAAGGTAACAGTCCTTAATATCAAAAATAAAGAAGTTTGGTATCTGCAAAAAGTCTAAACTTCCTCCCCAAAAAATTTTATCTATTAAGCTACACAAACAACCTGCCAACCCAAAAACTAAAATTATTTTCACTGAAAATTTAGTTTTCTTCGTTTTTGCTCTATACAATAAATATCCTGATAGAATAATATAAATGGCAAGAATGTTAAAAACAACCATAAGAAATGAACTTGAAAAAACATCAGCAAAATTTCCAAACCATGACAAATTTGTATTTTGTTCTGGGTTAAATCGCAACAAATGAAATATTATATCAAACTCGTCTTGCATAAATAACTTTAATATAATTATTTTTATAGTTTGGTCTATCAATGTCAAAAAAAGTACAGGGATAATAAATGGCTTAATCTGTTTGATGATAAAAAACTCCTCCTCTCAAATCCTGATTTATCGCTGGCACTATTATACAGCTTTAACTTGCTAAATGGAATACGCTTTCTGAAAGATTTCCGGGTGGCAAAGCCACAAAGGGGTAGCTGGCAAAGCCAGCGCAGGGGAAGGGTAGCTTCCCCTGTGATGATTGGAGCAGATTGAAAATCTGTGGAAATCATCTGCTGTCCGCAGGACGCTCCCGGCAGGGCGCAATGCACCACTTCCCTAAGTGGTGTATAATTGCGCCCTCTTTCAGAGGGAGATTTTCCAGCTTGTCACTTTGGAAGTAAAAATTGCAAGCGAAATATCTAGAAGTCAGGAATCAGCCGTACCGATTGTGCCATAAGCGGTATAAATCAGAACGCGCCTGGCGCGCTTTGATTCTGGAACAGGCTTTTTATCGTTCCTGCTGTCGGGGCTTCTTGTCAGGATAGAGCTTTCCGTCAACAACGGCGGCATGGCTTTTTATTTTGATTTCTCCCTCCTGCTCGCTGCGCTTTGCGTTCCTGTAGCCTTCATCGGAGAGATAAAAGCGGAACCGTTCCCCTTTAAAGCCAACAAAGCATTGTTTCTGTACTTCCACCATAATCATGTGGCGGGTTTCCGGGCGGAACCGTTCTTTTCCTGACAGGTCATGCCCCTGTAAAATCTGTTCCTGTGCTTTTGCCGCCGCAAGCCGCTGACGGATAGAATTGTTGTTTTGTTCTGTCGGGAACTGTGCTTTTACACTGGCAATAAACTGGCTGCACTCTGGTTCTGGTATTCGTTCCAGTCTTCGGATGGCGTTCTCCATGATTAACTTTGTCATTAAATCCGCTGTTACCGATACGATTTCTTTTATGCCTGCAAGAGTTTCCGCCTTGGTCGGTGCGGCATTTTGGCAAATAACATTCAGCTCATTTTTTGAAAATTTCATTTCATATCCTCCTTCTGGTTTTCTGCAAGAACCTGTTCCAAAAGACATTTGGTGTCGCTCCGGTGGAACAATACTTTTAAAATGGTGCTGACCTGTTCATCCGTCACGGCTTCCGGGTGGGGGAGATGGCTTTCCAGCATTGCCCCTCTGGTGCAGAGCCGGTGCGTCCGTTCCTTCCGGTTCAGGGTCTTTATCTGGTGTTCCAGCATTTTCTCCTTATGCTGCGCCCGCCGCAGTCTGGCTTCGGTCTTTTCAATCTCCTGATTCAGTTTTT
Source organism: Lachnospiraceae bacterium MD308 (assembly GCA_000403475.2). Lineage (GTDB taxonomy): Bacteria > Bacillota > Clostridia > Lachnospirales > Lachnospiraceae > MD308. The sequence continues at coordinate 1,432,134 of KE159795.1, read as the reverse complement.
CCAGCTTCTCATTCATGGGCAGCGTCCTCCTTCGGGAGCAGGATATAGATGTGGCTGACCTCCCCGATTCCCTGACGGACACGCATAATCATTCCCGCCTGTTCTAACTCATTCAGGGAACGCTTGCAGGTCTGGGGGCTTCGGGAGAGTGCCGCCGCTATCTCCATGACGGGGAAGCGGATGAACAGAATCCCGTTGCTGTCCTCGGTTCCCCTTGTCAGGATTTCATCCAGCAGGCGGGCATACATGACCTTTGCCGTGTTGCTGACCGGAAGCCGGAGCATTGCCTTTGGGAGCGGCATATAGGGCGGCAGGGGCGTACTGGCTATCATAAATTCACAATTCATTGGATGGTGTCCTCCTTTTGGCTCGTTTGGATAGGTAGTGGGGGCAGTCGATAATGACAGCCCGGAAACTCTGCTTGCACCCATGCTGGCATTTCCGGCAAAGTCCGTTGTAGCTTCTGCGCCCCCGGTCGTTCAGGAAGAAAGCAAGCTCTTTCTTCAACTTCTTTGACATTCTCGGCATAGTGCCTCCTCCATAGAAAAACCGCCCGATTCAGCAGGTACAGCCGGAATGGGCGGGCAGTGGTTTTTTGTGTATCGTTTCGGGGCGATTTTCAGAAGAAATACAGCCGTAGAGCCGCCCCAAAATCCCCCTTGGTATTACGGGCAGGGCAGACTATGCCCCGTGAAATTGTTGTGTTTCGGTATCGTTTCGGTGTTCATTTTGCCGGTTCCCTCTGCTGTCGTTCCTGCCCCCGTCTTTGGCGGCGTTTCGCTCTCCTTGGTACGCTCGTTCCGGTCAGGGTTCCTCCGTTTCCCTGCCGGAAGTCGTTGCGTTACATCGCCGGGGAGCATATCCCATACAGGCCGGTCATTCGATTGGAATAATCCATCGATGAACTGCCTATATCATATGACATTTTTGTACCATGTGCCGTATGTCCACGAATCAGGAATAAAGCCCAAAATCTGAAAAATTCCACGATTGCGGAAAAGGCTTTCTGCCGGACGGGTGCAAAATCAGATGTGCATTTTGCACTTCTGAAAATCCGGGCAAATCAAAAGCGCATTTTGCGCCTTTGAAAAGAATCACAAAGGGAAATGCGCCCGGCATGGATATGTGGTACAATGGGGATGGCGGCAAAAGCTGGCCGCAGGGAAGGAGCAGGAAGCCATGAAACAGGGGATAACGATTCAGGAGCGGTTAAAGGATTTAAGGACGGAGCGGCATTTAAAATTAGAGGAACTGGCGGCGGCTACAAAGATTTCCAAATCAGCCTTGGGAAGCTATGAGAATGACGAACTCAAGGAAATCAGCCACAAAAACCTTGTGGAGCTGGCAAAGTTTTACGGTGTGTCAACGGATTACCTGCTCTGCCTGACAGAGAACCGGAACCATCCGGGCATGGAACTTACGGAGCTGCATTTGAGTGACAGCATGGTGGAGTTGTTGAAAAGCGGGCGTATCAACAACCGGCTGCTGTGTGAGATTGCCACACATGAGGATTTTGTTACCCTGATAACAGACACGGAAATTTATGTAGATGGTGTGGCAACCGCCCACTTCCAAAACTTCAACAGCCTTCTGGAAGTCCTGCGGGGGCAAGTCCTTTCCCAATATCAGCCGGTGGAGGAAGATGCTGCGTTAAAGGCGTTGGAAACCATGCAGGTACAGGAAGAAGATTATTTCTGTCAGGTCACGCACCGGACTTGGGACACTATCCTCCATGCCATAAGGGAAGCGCACAAGAATGATACGGACAGTGCGCCGGACGGCTCCAATGGCATGAAGCTAATCAGGGACGCAAAGAAGGCGCTGGCCGTGCCGGGTTCCTATCTGGATGTGTTCACTGCCCTGATGTGTACGCAGCTACAAATCCGGTATGAGAAGCTGTCGGAGCAGGAGCGCACGGTTTTGAAGAATGTTATGAAGAAAACTCCGGCATATAAGGATTCCCCGTTGAGCAGGATGAAGCGGAGATAAGGAAATGCCGTTACAGGAAATTTAGCGGTTCCTGCAACGGCAGCTTCTTATTCACTGGTATAGTTGATGTCAATTCTGTAGTCACTGTCCTTATATTCAATATCCAGATGGTAATCGCCTATCTGTAATGTCGTACTATCGTCTATCGGAGAGAATGTCCTTTTCTCTGTGTCGAAAATGAAAAATTCTTCTATCAACTGGTGTTCAACTGTGTTCAGTATATCCCAGATACAATCGTCACAAAACAGTGCCTTCATCCTATGGACGCTGACAATGCCACGTCCACGGTCTATCTCCGCATATCCTGTCTTTTGGTCGGGGCTTTTGGTGATATGGACGCTGGTCTGGCTGACTTCATCATAACCAAAATTCATGATGGTTCCCCCTCGGCTGCTGTTGTCCGGGCTTTCTCCTATATCGTACAAATCTAAGGAATAGAACTGTCCTGTATTGGCACAGACAAGGACTGCCTGAGCCGGGTAGCTTTCCATGCAGATACGGCAGGTTTCGGCGGTGTTGGGGATATACTGGATAAAATTCTCTATGTCCTCGCCGTATTCACTGAATACCAAATCATGCCGGATAGTCTGGGCAATCTTGTCATATTCGTCCTTTGTGGCGGATGCCATATAGGTTGCAATCATGCTTATGGCTTCCTCTACGTCTTTTCCGTTCTGACGGGTTACACGGATATTATTGATTCCTATTACTATCATGAAAAGTATTAGCACTCCCATACAGGTCATGAAATTCCAGTACAGGAGCCACCGCTTATCAAATGAGCTTAGCCTTTCTTCTGTGCTGTCGTTTTCGTCCACTTCCCAGAAATACCACCACATTTCTTTCACTTTTTGCCATAAACCTTTCACATTCCATTCCTCCGCTTTAAACTTATATACATTTTTAGTTGATTGACCACTCTTATACTATAAAGTGATGTCACTTACCTGTCAAGTGACTGTATATTATTTGCCGAAATTCGATTACCATTTATACATACCCAAAATGGAGGGCAGGGATATGGCAACCAATAAGAAAGTATTCACTTTGCGTCTGTCAGACGAAGTGTTTGATAAAATCGGTATTTTGGCTACAAGTGAACATCGCTCATTGACCAACTATATTGAATATGTGTTAATCCAGCACTTGGAAAAAGTAGAGAAGGAACATGGCATAATTATAACTGACCAAACTAAAGATTGATTATGGCGTTTCCTGTCTTTAGATATAAAATGCTATCACTTGACTGTCTTGTGAACGTATATATTTTTTCTGATTTGGGCTACCATAAATTCATACCCGGAATGGAGGGGAGAAATATGGCAACCAACAAGCGTGTATTTACCTTGCGTCTATCAGACGAAGTATTTGATAAAATTGGATTTCTGGCAACCAAAGAACATCGCTCAATGACGAATTACATTGAATATGTGCTGATGCAGCATTTGGAACAGATTGAAAGAGAACATGGGGAGATTGAAACCGGGCAGACCGAATAGGAATGGTGCTTTCAACTTAAAATGACCAGCCATTTATATTCTGGCTGGCCATTTTATACCCTGATTACATGGTATAGATAAGTTCACTATTTATGATTTCCTCCGCCCGGCTTCGGATATTGTTCATCCGTCCTACCCATTCAAGCTGGTTCCGGGCTTTTAGTTCCTCGGTCACTTCCTCGGCGGCTTTCATCTGCTCTATAATAAGGTCAAGCCGTTCCTCTGCCTGCTCGTTCAGGTCGGCAAGGTATGTCCACAATTTCCCTGTAAGGATAAGGGAGCTGTACCGTGCCGGGTGTTCCTGTTTGAGATATTCCCGGTGCAGCCGCCCATAGCGTCCGATGGGGCGGTTCTCCTCTGGCAGCTTCAAGTCCGGGATATAGTAGTCGCCTACCAGAATATAATCAATGCCGTTCTCTGTGATTCTTTCTTTCAGTTTTTCCATTGTCGTTCCCTCCTGTGGTGGAAGGCTCGTCACTGGCCAGTTCAATCACGTCCATAATGCCACAATCCAGCGTTTCGCAGATTCGTGCCAGCGTGTCCATGCTGATGTGTTTCCCTTCTTTGCCCATGTTGGCTATCATATTTGTGGTCAGGCCAGCGGCAAGCCTTAAATCCTCTTTCCTCATGTTTCGCTCTATCAGTGTGTGCCAGAGCGGTTTGTAGCTAATGTGCATTTTTCTCCCTGCCTTTCTGCCCCGGATGGGCGCTTATACCCATTATATCAGGATTCTTGCTAACTCACAAATATTTCTTGACTGTACCGCCGGTTCCGTCTGGATTGTGCTTTTCCTTTCCTCTTTTGATTACCTCTAATTCGCCGTGACCTGCTTCATGCCCTGGCTTTTCGCGCCTGGGTTATCATTGCCGTAACCTTCCAGCAGGTTGATGACGCCCCAGATTCCAAGGCCGGCTCCCAGTGCGATAACGAGGGTCTGCAAAACGTCGATTGCGCTGTTGAAAAATTCCATACTTTAATTTAGCCGGAATCGCTTTGTGGTTAGTGTTGGTTCATAGGCATACAAAAGCCGGACAACAAAACCGCCCTGCGTTTTGGGCGGCTCGATTCCGGCTATCCTCCTTCTTCATTTTTTTGTTGAGCTGTCCGCTTTGTACGCCAATGGCCTCAACCGAGGCAGGTTTCAGGGACCCTGGCGGGTAGATAAAATCACTCCTTTCTTGCGGAACGGGATTATTCGCCCTCGGTGTCTACGTCAACTTCAAACACATCGTAGACCTCGTTGGGTTTTGGTTTGAGCCGGGTGGACAAAAACGCTTCAATGTCAAAGGCGTTCTTATCGTCCGCGTCGGCAGTGTACTGGAAATTGGGGTGCCTGGTGATGTCATATTTATCCGACAAAAACGGGCGGACGCCCCGCAGCTGGAGGATACATTTTCCACCGTCCATAACCGCAAGCTCATCCTGGCTCATCAGTTCTTTGCCCAATTTCTGATAGTTGAGAGAGTGGGAGGTTTCCCGCCCCCGGCTCTCCCCGGTGTTGTAGGTGTCAATGGTTTCTTTTCCCAGGGCGGCGGCTAACTCCTTTAAGGTGGTAGGTTCCTTGCCGCCCAGAAAGATGGAAGTGTCCATATTTCCGATGATGGTGTCGGCGTTGTCCTTGTAGATGGCCTTTAACTGGGACTGCGCCTGCAATACCAGACAGGCGGAAATCTCCCGGCTTCGGATGGTGGCGACCAGCTTTTCCAGCTTTGGAATCTGCCCGATGTTGGCGCACTCGTCAATCAGGCAGCGCACATGGACCGGGAGCCTGCCGCCGTACACATCGTCCGCTTTTTCACAGAGCAGATTAAACAGCTGGGTGTAGCACATGGAAATCAGGAAGTTAAAGCTGTCATCGGTATCGCTCATAATGAGAAATAAGGCGGTTTTCCGGTCCCCCAGGGTGTCCAGTTCCAGCTCATCATAGGCTGTGACCTCCCGCAGCTCGGCAATATCGAATACCGCCAGCCGCGCGCCGCAGGAAATCAGAATCGACTTCGCGGTTTTGCCCGCCGCCAGCTTATATTTTTTGTACTGCCGCACCGCGAAATGGTTGGGCTTCTCGGATTCCAGCGCGTCAAACATCAGGTCAACGGGGTTTTTGTATTCCTCATCGTCCTCCCGGACCTCCATCGCGTTAATAAACTCAATCAGGGTGGAGAAGTTCTGTTCCTCCACCGGGGCCTCGTAGTGGATATATCCAATCAGGGCGCAGTACAGCAGCGTTTCCGCTTTGACCCAGAAATCGTCACTGGCTTTCCCCTCGCCCTTGGTGTTGGCGATTAAGGTTGTCACCAGCTTCAAGATGTCCTTTTCGCTGTGGATATAGGCGAAAGGATTGTATTTCATGGATTTTTTGAAGTTGATGGTATTCAGCACCTTGATCCGGTACGGCTCATAGATGGTTTTGCCGTTCTTGTCCTTCATGGGCTTTCCGTCCTTATCCAGCTTCGGCGCGCCCCGTTGGAGCAGCTTTCCACATTCGACCAGGATTGTGCCTTTCGGATCAGTAACCACATACGAGCTATGGAGCTGCATCAGGTTGGGCTTGAGCCAGAACCGGGTCTTGCCGGAGCCGGAACCGCCGATTACCAGCACATTTTTGTTGCGGGCGGTCTTGGGGTCCTTGGGGCGGCTGCTCATGGTAAGGCGTTCCGTCTGGGTGAGGATTACATTGTTCTGGAATACCGGATCAACATAAGGGGCGATGTCCTGGGAATTTCCCCATCTCGCAGAACCGTACTCGATATTTGGGCGGTACTTCTTGGCGTTTTTGCCTTTCAGGTAAACAGCCAGCCGGAGCGCCGCGCCGCAGCACAGCCCGACCAGCAGGTCCAGCGGGTGAAAGCTGGGCCAGAAACTTCCAAGCGCCGCCGGAAGGACGGAGATTAGCGACAGCGCCTTTTCCGATGCGTCCGCGCCCTGGGCCATCCGCCACGCCTCCCCGAAGTTGGTGGCGAACAGCCCCATCAGGATATAGGGCAGGTTCAGCAAAACGAGCTTCTTGATGTTCAGGGGCTTTTTCATCGTTCCAGCTCCTTTCGCTTTGTGCGGTCCACCACCGCGTTTTTCACCAGTTCCTTGAACTGGTTCAGCTTCGCCAGCACAGACGGGCGGGACGCCTTGCGGACCTTCTTCTGGGTGTACTCAGTAAATGCCGAGGTCAGCGCGTCCGCGTCGCGGGCCTTGAAAAAGACCAGGTATTTGGGCGGGGAGCAGCTGCGGTCCTTCTTTACCGCGTAATCCACGCCGTACTTCCGGGCAACCCGTTCAAACGCCTTGATGGAGGGGTCTGTGATCTCAAGATTGGACACGCCCTGGTTCTGCCCGATGAGCTGCTTCACCGTCTGCTTTCCCTGGGGCTTGACCTCCGCGCCCTTTTCCCGCTGTTTCTGCATCTTTTGCTCTTTCAGGTGCGCCAGATACTTCATAATCGCCGCTTTGAACAGCCTGCCGGTGAACTTTGTGCCGCTGACAATGAGCGTCAGGGTTTTGCTTTCCACTTCGTCCTGCATGGGTGTTTCGCCTCCTCTCTATGGATTTTCTGCATGGTTTCTCTATCGGAGCTGGTCTTGCCGGTCATAGCGCAGGTTTCCGTTTCGGACCTTCGCATGGCTCACAATCTTGATATGCCCCTGTTCCTGGCGTTCCAGGGACTTTTTATATCCCTCCTCGGTGAGAAAGGCGCGGCTGCGTTCCCCTTTCCAGCCAACAGGGGAATCAGCGGTCAGGGTATCAAAAATAATCATGTGCCGGGTGTCCTCCGCGAACCGGTTTAAGTCCATGTAACTATGGCCGGAATACTCCCGCGCCCCGGCTTTAAGCCGCATTTCCTCCATCAGCTGGCCGATGGTCTTTTTTTCAGGCATGGTGTGCGCCCCCTTTCTCCCGGCCCTGGCCTTTCACCGTCAGAATCCCGTCCAGTGTGGTGGCGGTGATCCGCAGGCGTTCCGCGGTGGCAATATCGTTTTTGACCGTTTCATCGGTCGAGTGTCCGCAGACCACCAGCACATGGGAGCGGCGCAGGTAATCTCTGGCGATGTCGATTCCGTCCTTGTGTTCCTGGGGGATTTCATCCTTCAAAAACAGCGGCAGGAACAAAACAGGGCAGACGGGGGAATATCCGGCGTCATACACCTGGCGGCAGTAGCTGGCGGCGCTTGCCGCGTTTTCATGGGGGTTCTTGCTCCAGGGAGCGGTGATATACGCAAGCGGTCGTTTCATAACAGATTCCTTTCTCCCGGCAGTTCCGGGCAGACAAAAACGGCCAGCCTTCAAAAGCCGCCGTACATATCGTGGTTGACCTGTGAGGTGTAATGGTTGCTCATGGTGGTGGGCGCGTTGAACAGCACCGTCAAAAGGTACTGTTTCATGTTCCGTACCTCGGTGGTGTTCTTTTGCAGGCAGTCCATGACAAACTCGATGTGGGAGCTGTCCAGCTTTAAGAAGCGGGAACGCACCACCTCATGGGGGAAGTCCGCCCCGGCAATCCGGGTGGTCTTACGCTTCGCGCAGACCGTTTCCACCAGCAGCTCCACGATCTCGTCCAAATCCTCCCGGTAGGTCCCAAACCGCTGTTTGAGGAAATCATACTCGATATTCTCCAAAATCAGCTTCCGATAACTTTCCATCTCTGTGAGTGACATCGTTTCCCTTCGCTTCGGTTCCGGTGGCTTTGCCGCCGTTCCCCGGAAGGGAATGGAATCGGTAATTGATCCGTCAGTAATTGATTTTTGGGTATTTGATTTCTCTATATTTATTTGCGTTGGATTTTCCGTTGACGGTTTTCCCGTTGACGGATTATCCGTTGTCGGAAAACCCGACAACGGTTTTTCCAACAACGGTTTTGGAGGCAACGGTTGGGCGGGCGGTTCCTCTGTTACCGGACGCTCATAAATCACATACTCGTTGGCGCTGAACTTGCCGCCCGCGTCGGTGGTCTGGCGGCGCTTGATGTACCCCGCCTTTTCCAGCTCATTGACTGCGGAGCGGATCGCGTCCTTGCTTTCCCGGTTGATAACAGCCAGGCCGGAAAGGGTGTAGTCCCAATCCTCCGGCAGCGAAAGCATCTGGGACAGCAGGCCCTTTGCTTTCAGGCTCAGGCTCTTGTCCCGCAGATGATAGTTGCTCATAACGGTGTATCCCTGTGTGCGTTCTACGCGAAAAACGGCCATTTTCTGCACTCCTTTCGTTTCCCAGGGCATGAAAAAAGCCACAATCCCGTAAAAAGAATTGCGGCGTTCATTTGCTGGCTGACTTCTGCCTGTACCGGTGAAAAAACGGCGGCATGGGCGGTTTGTCAAACAGGCTCTCTAACTGCGGAAACGTCAGGGTTTGAAAAATCCGGTCAATCTCAATGGTTTCCATGTTTCGCTGGGAGCGGCAGTCCTCCCGGATGGCTTCTCTGATTTCCTTAACGGTACACATATTCATTCCTTCCTCTCAATTTGTCGGGTTTACGGGTGGCGTTTCTTTTTGGGCTTGAAGTCCAGGATATGCCCCTCAATGACGCGGGCATACCGTTTGATTTTGATGTCCCGGCGTTTCTGGCTGGCGAGAACGGCCTGGTAGCCGTCCTCGTCCAGAAACAGGCGCGTTTCATCGCCGGGTGCGCCGTAGGCGGTGCGGGGCCGCAGGACGGAAAACTCCACCATCCAGCGGGTCTTATCCTGAAACCGTTCCACAGCCAGTATGTTGTGGCCCTTTAACTCCCTGGCAACGTGATCTCTCATAGGCGCTCCTTTCAGCGTTCCTGATCTCTCTGACGCTTTTTCTGCCACTGTTCCAGCAGTTTGATGATGGTTTCCTGCATCCGGGCAGGGGTATAGCTTTTGGGAAAATACTTCCGCAGGGTGTCGGAGGTAAACGTCACCTTGTCCAGATCGCTTTTCTTTTCCTCGCCCATAATCGCCCGCATTACATCTATGGACAGATGCCCCTCCTGACTGAATTTTTTGAGCCGCTGGGCTTGGGAAAGGGAGGGGGTGGCCTGTTCGCTGTCCATCGCGTCCAAAAGCTGTGTCTGTTCTTCTTTTTTGAGAAAGGACAGCTCATAGGCCGGGTTCAGGGCAATTTTCTTTTCGTCCACCATGTTCAGCAGTTCGGGGATTAACTCGGTCAGGCGAATGTAGCGCGAAATCTGATTGCGGCTTTGCCCAACCTGTTCCGCTAAAATTTCTCTGGATTCCTTACCAGCGGACTTCCGCCCAACTTGGGCGGAAGTTAAATCCATGCGTTCTCCCTGATGTTTCATGGCCTCCAGCTTCATTTTGTAGGCAAAAGCCCTTTCGCTGGGGAGCAGGCTTTCCCGTTGTAAATTGCTGTCAACCATGATAATCGTGGCGGCGTCATCGTCCAAATCCCGGACAATCACCGGCATGGTTTCTTTCTCTGCCAGTTCACTGGCCCGATGCCGCCTGTGTCCGGCTACCAGCTCATAGCCGCCCTCCGGGTCAGGACGGGCGATAGCAGGAACAAGAACGCCGTACTGCCGGATGCTGTCCGCTGTTTCCATCATGGCATCATCATCTTTGACCTTGAAAGGGTGGCCCTTGAACGAGTGCAGCTCGCTTAAAGGGATTTCTACCACCTTTTCCCGCCCCGCGTCGGCGCGGCTTTCCTCGGTGGTAAACAGATCATCGACCGATGCCAGCTCTACTTTTTTCGCGCTGCTTTTCAAGTTTCAACACCTCCTTGGTCAGATTTGCGTAGCCTTCCGCTACTTTGCCCCCTGGGTCATGGGCGAAAATGCTCCTGCCCTCCGCGCTGGTTTCCTTTGCCCGGACAGAATGGGGAATCTCTGTGCCGAATACCTTGATTTTGCTGCCGTAGGTTTCCCGCAGCAGGGCGGCAATCTCTTTGGCAAAGTTGGTGCGGTTGTCCACCATCGTCAGCAGAATACCGTCTATTTGCAGTTTCGGGTTGATCTGCCGCTTGACCTTGGCTACCGTAGAGAGCAGCTGTTCCAGCCCTTTGGCGGGCAGATACTCCGCCTGGACGGGGATTATGATCCGGTTGGCAGCGGCCAGCGCGTTGACGGTGAGCATACCCAGGGAGGGCTGGCAGTCTATGAGGATATGGGAATATTGCCCCTTTACGGTATCCATGTATTGCCGCAGAATCGTTTCCCGGCTCATAGCGTTTACCAGCGACACCTCCATGCCGGACAGCTGAATATCCGCCGGCATCAGGTCCACGCCCTCCGGGTGGCGCAGAATCCCCTCGCCGGGGCGGACCGGCTGATCGGTCAGGATACGGCCCATTGCGTCAGAGAGGGTAAAGGGCAGCTTATCCGGCTGGGGATTGCCCAGGCTGATGGTCAGGCTCCCTTGCGGGTCCCCGTCAATGAGAAGCACTTTCTTTCCGGCCTGCGCCAGTCCTATCCCTAAGTTGGCACAGGTTGTGGTCTTGCCCGTCTTATGTGAAGCTTCACATAAAGTCGGTTATGAAAAGTAAGTTATTATGCAAAGTTGAGCCTACACTTTTGCTGATTTTATAGGGTATAGGCTCTTTTGAACTTTGCATAATCAGGAGTAAACCCTTATAAAGATTTCAACCAATCAAGAAGGTCTTTATCCTTTTTCCACGCTGGCAGTTCGTCAGATGATGGACTGTTGTAAGCTTCCGTCAATGCTTTTCGCTTCATTTTTTCGTCTGCCCGTGCGTAGATTTCGGTTGTTGAAATATCAGAATGTCCCAGTAGATCTCTGATATAAACAAGATTGACTCCGGACTGAAGCAGATGCATTGCTTTGCTATGCCTCAGCCAATGCGGTGTGATTTCATCGGATATATCCTTTATTCCCATTGCTTGAGCCTGTGCAGCATATTTTTTCAAAATATATGTCACTCCGGCTCTCGTCAGGGGTTTATTGCTCCGGTTGGTAAATAACGGATTGCGACCATATACAGGCGAAGCCAGACCAGAACCTTCCATATACTGCTTCAACAATTCCCCAGTTGGTCTCATGACTGGAACAATGCGGCTTTTACCGCCTTTGCCTGTCAGTACGATGGTGACAGTATCATTTAAAGCAACATCACAAACTTTTAGATCCACAAGTTCCTGAACCCTTGCTCCGGTATCATATAAAAGTGACAGCAGAACAGCATCTCTTTTCCCCTGGATCGTTGTCCTGTCGGGTTGTTCTAACAGGCCCTTGATGCTATCCAATGGAAGATACATGAGTGGCACCGTATCCGTTTTTTTCATTGGAATAGCCAGGATTTTCTGGCTTTGCTGTATATACTGTGGTTCTTCTACCATTAAAAAGCTGAAAAATGAATGGATTGCAGCGAGACGTTGATTCCTTGTCGCCGCTTTGCAGTTACGTTCTTCTTCCAGCCATTGCAGAAAGCGGAGGATCAGATCCCTGTTTATTTTTGCAACTGTCAGCTTTTCCGGCAAAAGGTTCTCCTGATCTCTGCAGTATCTTAAAAATAATGAGAATGAGTCCCTGTATGCTAACTGGGTATTACGTTTGCTGCCGACCTGGCAGGGAAGATATACTGACAGGAACTGCGTTAAATACTGTGCAAAATCAGTTTCCTTCATGGCATACCTCCGGGATGACGTATGCACATGACCTTTCCACTTCCCTCATCAGGTCTGGATAAACTTCCGCTGTCAGGCGCAGATACCTTGCTGTTGAGCGTATTGTTTTGTGCCCCATATATGTGGAAAGAATCGGGAGCATAGCCGTTAAATCGGCTTCTTCCCTGATCCACTTTTGTAAAACATGAACCGCAAATGTATGGCGTACATCATGCAGACGGGGGCCCTGCCCTTTTCCTCCATGTGAAATCCCTGCCGCTTCCAGATACCTGCGGTACCTTTGATAGATAGTCATCGGACTGATCATGGTCTTATCAGGAGCAGGGAAGAAAAAGTCACAGTCTTTTTCCCACCAGATTTTATCTGCATAGGATATACAGGCTTCTTTTACGGAATCTGATAATGGGATATACCGGTCACGGTCAGTCTTTGCTTCACGGATCGTAAGAATCCCATCTTCGAGATTTACATCCCCGCAGCGAAGTCCGACAACTTCTGACACACGAAGTCCACAGCCATAAAGAATCCTGAAGATCACTGGTAACGCCAGATGCATATTTCTTGCAACTTCTTTGGGTTCTGTTTCATCAGCGGCTTTGATTACAGCTGCTATCTGCTCATGTGTAAATATATATGGTACAAATGAACTGTGATTCAAACCCTTCACTTCCGGCACGATATAAGCGTCATAACCAAGGGTATTAAGGTATATGGCAAACTGTCTTATGCAGGTAATGCGGTGTGACCGACTTTTTTCGGATTCACCTGCCCGGGGCGCTGTCCATTTTTCTGCAAGGGAGCGTGATATTTTTATTTCTGTGACACTCTGTTCTTCACTGAAACGACAAAACCGGGATAAACATTTCGGTTCATCTGCATATTTAAAACCTGTGCTTCTTTTGTACTGAATGAATTCCTGGGCAACTTCCGCAAATGAACCTGTCATGGATGGAGATTTTCTGATTCTTGTCATTAGATTGCCACCTCCAATGCACATTTCCGAAGCTCGGTGATATCAATACGAAGATATGCCATCGTAGTTTCAGTAGTTGTGTGCCCCAGGATTTCTGAAATGACCGGAAGCGGAATCTCATGCTCCAACAGGCGGCTCGCAAGGCTGTGGCGGAGTGTGTGGGAGCCTTTCTTTTTCCCTTCAAGATGGATTCCCGATCTCTGGAGACGTACCCTTACAAGGGCGCCGACCGCACCCGGATTGAAATCCGTATAAGGAGGAACCTGTCTCACAAAAACGTGATCCGAGCCGGTTTTAGGCCTTGCGTTCTTCAGATAGTTAATGATCGCTTCGCCAACATCTTCTAAAAGAGGAAGTTCTAACGGATTTCCTGTTTTTACCTGGTTCAAATGGATTACTTCTCTTTCCCAGTCGATATTGGAAAACCTTAAATTTGCGACATCACTACTGCGTAATCCAAGTCTTGCAATCAGAAGAATGATTGCATAATCACGGATTCCACAGGGATTCCCAAGGTCAATCGAGTCAAGAAGTTTTGTCACCTCATTCGCAGAATACGAAGAAGGTAATCGGCTCTGCCTGTTGTAATGAGGGTTTGGAAGTTTTGAAAACATCTCCTGCTCCATAAGACCATGTTCATAGCAGTATTTCAGATAATAGCGCACCGCACGCATTGTATGATTTATGGTTGGCTTTTCATAACAGTTCAAAGATGCCATGAAATCCAAAACGTCTTTGAGAGACAGTGTATCTAAAGAAGTAATGTTCTTCCTGCTTAAAAACGCAAAAAAGCGCTCCAAATATAAACTGAAAATCTTATTTGATTTTTTTATTATCCCGATATCTTCTCGATGGGAAATATATGCTTCTGCGCTATATCTAAATCCCTCTGGGAAAGTGTATGCTCTTTTATCCATGGCAAGATAAAGAACTACATTCCCTGAACGCTGGTATTCTGCCAAAGCATTTATACAACGGGAATAGGCTGTACACCATTTTTTCAACGCTATCTTAGATGACATAGAATAATGGTCTTCTAAAAACTGTAATCCAAAATCCATGCTGAAAGAATCAGTACCTTGTTCGTGGGAGTAGAGCAAAAGCTGTTTTGTAAGAGTTTTAAATACTTTTTGGTAATAGCTGGATGCACCTGCCTGTACGAGTGCTTCCCCGGTTTGGTTGATCAGTTGCTGCAAAGTTGATTTTTCCATCATGTGTTCCTCCTTAAGTGATTTGATAAAATACACTTAAATCGTGATAGATTATGGAAAGTAAATCAACTAAAGAATCCTTTATTTATAAGGATTTCTATCATTAACTTTGCATAATGTATAGCTTTTCATAACCCACACCTCCCTTTTGGTTGGCGATGGCGATGATTTGCGTGTTCAAGATAATCACCTCGTTTCTTGGTATGAAAAAAGGGAGAATGTGACCGGAATCAACATTCTCCCTTAGAAACGATATGTGATTGTGCAATAATCTGTCTTTTGTGAGGTTAGCTTTTGAGAGCCATCTCGCCGCAAACCCGCATGAATACTGGATTTTTGCCTGTTTGCTTTCCCTTTCCCCAATAACCTGTGTTCAATGATTTTTACGCCAAAGACACAAGCAAAAAGGTACGGGCAATCAAGCGGGCGCAAGGACAGGCGGGGGAACATCTGACAAAGCCGCCCTATGGCTACATGGTAAGCTCTGCGGACAAAAAGCAATGGATTGTAGACGAGGAAGCCGCCGCTGTGGTGAAACGGGTTTTTGATTTATGTATCGGTGGGAAAGGTCCCATGCAGATAGCAAAAATCCTCAAAGAAGATAAGGTACTGACTGCCAAAGCCCACTACGCAAAGAAAAAGGGGAAAGCACTTCCCGAAAATCCGTACAACTGGAAAGACAGCACGATTGTCGGCATTTTGGAACGTATGGACTATTGCGGACATACCGTAAATTTCAAAAGCTATTCCAAATCCCATAAATTGAAGAAGCGGATTCCAACCACAAAGGAACAGCAGGCTATTTTTTTTAATACCCATGAAGCGATTGTAGAGGACGCTGTTTTTGAACGGGTGCAGGAACTAAGGGCGAACAAACGCCGCCCCACAAAAGCGGACAGACAGGGATTGTTTTCCGGCTTGGTATATTGTGCGGACTGTGGGAGTAAGCTGCATTTCGCTACTTGTAAAAGTTTTAACGGTTCACAAGACCATTACCGCTGTGCAAAGTACAAGAGCAATACGGGAAGCTGTACGGCTCACTTTATCCGCGAGGAAGTGTTGAAGCAAATCGTATGGAGCAGGATATTTGACGTGACCGCTCTTTTCTTTGATGACATCATGGCTTTCCATGAAATGATGTATGCACAACGCTCTGCCGAAACGGAAAAGGAAATGAAGCGCAGGAAGCCGGAAGTCGGACAGGCGAGGAAGCGGATAGCGGAACTTGACCGTATCTTCAAGCGGATTTATGAGGACGACATAAGCGGTGCAATCAGCCATGACAGATTTTTGAAGCTGTCCGCAGAGTATGAAACGGAACAGCGGGAACTGGAAGAAAAAGTTAAGGCAGACCAGCAGGAAGTCGATACTTACGAACAGAATAAGAGCGATTTTGACAGCTTCGCCGCGATTATCCGCAAGTATGTGGGGATAAAGGAACTCACCCCCGCAATCGTCAATGAATTTATCAAAAAAATCATAGTCCATGCGCCGGAAAAGGTGAACGGGAAACGGGTACAGAAAGTAGATATTGTTTTCAATTTTGTGGGTGAACTCAATTTCCTTTCTGACACGCAGCCGAAACGGCAAGGCGCATAGGAACTCAAAAAGACGGTACAGCCCTTGTAATCGGGGCTATACCGCCTAATCTGAAATTACTTCCCTCTAACCGTAAACATTTGTGTTTTCTGGGTTACAGCGATTGTTGTCGTTGTTACGAATTATAGTAATTTATTCTTTCCCTTTACTTTTTTTCTGAATGGTTCTCATGCTGCTTTTGGTTATGAATTGATAATCCGTTCGGAAACCACAGGCTTCATGGAGAGCATCCGTGATATGCTCCCGCCTGTATAGTGGGATAAATCCCTGCTCCTGTATTTCGGCGAAATTCATTGCTTTTAGCGTATCTAATAATTCTCCGCAGGTATACTTATCATCCAGTTTTTTCTCAAGAAAACGGTAGAGTGTTAATGCGAGAAAACAAATCAGGAAATGTGCTTTGATCCGGTTTTCATCCTGTAAATAAACAGGCCTTGCAGAAAAATCTGTTTTCATGATCCGGAAGCATTCCTCTATCTGCCATCTGCCCTCACTTACTTTCAGGATATCACTGACCTCATCATCCAAAAGGTCTGTGCATACTGCATAGAGCCCGTCGTACTGAGCCTCGTCAGAAATCTTCTTTTCATCCAGATAATGTTGGATAT
The DNA here is from genome assembly GCA_000403475.2 of Lachnospiraceae bacterium MD308. Taxonomy (GTDB): domain Bacteria; phylum Bacillota; class Clostridia; order Lachnospirales; family Lachnospiraceae; genus MD308. The sequence goes on along the minus strand of KE159795.1, from coordinate 1,415,700 downwards.
CAGCAGCTTCCCCTTCTTCTGTAACTGCTATTTTTCCAATAAACCGGGCCGGGTCATTGGGATTTTTTCGGTTCTTTTTGGATTTCCCTGAGTCGAGCATCTTCTGTGCCCGCTCTACCTGTTTGTCACGGAGAGACTTCTGGTAAAGGGCATATTTAGGGGAATACGTGATGATCAAGCGCTGATGCAGCTTCTTTGTGGTATAGGGTTCGTCTTTGTAATAAAGCCCTTTGTCATCCTCAGAAAGCTTTGTGATATCGACAGGAGTATCATCAGATACTCTTTTAAAGCCCTGCGGATTTAACGCCCATTCTTTTTCTTCTTTCTTTAGCTTTTTGATGGACTGAGTTACAATGTAAGCTCGTTCCCCCATGTGATTGTATTCCCTGATGGATTCAGAACCCAGTCCGGCATCACTGCAATAAATGAATTTCTGGCATCCGAAATCCCCAAGGACTTTCTTTTCTAATGGCTTCAGGGATGTCTGCTCATTTGCATTTCCCGGAAAGAGTGAGAAAGCAAGGGGGATTCCATCCCCGTCCATAAACAGCCCCATTTGAATGATCGGGTTTGGCCTGTGTTCTTTACTTTTTCCGTATTTTTTAGCTCCATCTTCCTGTTCAATTTCGAAGTAATAATTCGAGCAGTCATAATAAAGGATCTTGTCATTTCTCTTTCCAAGATAATGGCTGTTTTTATAGACTTCTGCTTGGATGAGGTCGCATTCAGCCCCAAGGACATCTAATGCCCGGTACACATCATGGAGTTCGTAAGAAGGTTTCTCTAAAAACTCGGATGCTGCCTTGTAAGAAGAACGCTTGCTGCAAGGCTCCAGAATCCTTGTATAGATCAAGTCAGACAGAATTGCGTTGATATCATACTTGAATTTATATTTTTGTTTTAACTTCCGGCAGATCTTATTCATTTGCAGCTGATAATAAACGGATTGGAGAAAAAGATAGCCGCCGCGGAAGAAGGCCTGTTTACCATAATCTAATTGCCTGTCAGCGCGGAAAGGAATCAATACTGTTTTTGCTTCATTTTCCTTTTTGTATTTTTCGGTCTCTATTTTTGCTTCATTTCTTGCCCATGCAACGACATCATCTCTTGTAGGGCCATGTTCAGGAAGAAGCTGTTCTAAAGTTCCCAGCTTACGTACAATTGTAGAAGTAGTGCTACCATTTGCTTTTACATAAGATTTGCAGATATAAAAAGACTCTGCATTTTTAGATTTTGTTATGTGAAGATTCATATATCATCCCTCCTACCTTTTATTATACCACACAATAACATAAAATAACATATATAAAAACAAATTAATTGATACAAAAAAAGCAGGTTTTGTGCGACCTGCGAGTACTTTTTGGATTATTCAATTGTCAAACTCCCGTATTCCATTAATCTGATCGATGCGTCAGACCCAGAAAAACTCTGCGCGTTTCATACGGATTTACAACTAATTTTGGGCATGTTACAATATAGAAATAAAATGGAGGAGCTGGTAGGCTATGTGAATCAGCACAGAGAATATTTCAGTAAGCTGGATTTAGATACCTACCATGCAGTACAGGCGTTTTTGAATTCGGAGACAAGGCTCAGGCAGGTTATGAAAGACGAATCAGAGGAGGATGAGATAGATATGTGTAAGGCGCTGCAGGATTTGTACGAGGAAGGAATTGGCCAGGGAATTGAGCAGGGGATAAGGGAGCTGATTGTGAGAAAATACAGGAAAGGTGTTTCGATAGAAGAAATTGCGGATTTTGTGGAGATGTCCTGTGAGAAAGTGCAGGAAATTGTGGAGGAGTGAAGGTGTTTAAGGGGGAGCGATGAGAAGGCGAAGAAGGATCAGGAGACGAAAAAAAGCGGAGCAAAGGGCGTGGTTTTTTACAGGCGTCATGTTTTTGCTCCTTATGGGAATCATGCTTTTTTATGGTGAGGATATAGGAAACAGCGGCGGAGATGATACGGATATCAGGCAATCCGTTTCTGAGCCGGACGGAGACGGCTCCGGGGAAGAGATAAAGGAAAAGGGGAAGAAAGAGAAAGCCAGGAAAGACAGGGCGAAAGAGGCCGGGCAGAATGGCAGGCAGTCATATATTAAGAACCTTTATGATGTGGAGGTGGGAACGGTGCTGGCTGCCGGGGAGCTTGACCTGACGCAGGAGAAGAAGTATTTTACGGTCAGTGAAATTAGCGATGCTGTTTTGCAGTACATAAATGGAAAATCATATGTTGAAAATGATCATATCGGTTTGGATGACCTCAGATACTTAAAACTTCTGCACTACAATTATGACCACGAGATTCAGGTGGGAGAACTGATTGTGAATAAGAAGATTGCAGAGGACGTAAAAGAGATCTTTTGGGAGTTGTTTTCGGTAGGGTATGAGATTGAATCCATGTATTTAATTGACAGATTCTGGACGGGAGACAGCGTGAATTCAGACACGAACTCTATTGAGAACAACAATACGTCGGCTTTTAATTACCGGGTAGTTCCGAACACAGACCGTCTGTCCAACCATGCGGCAGGATTTGCCATTGACATTAACCCGCTGCAGAACCCCTATGTAAAATATAACAGCGACGGCAGCTTTGCCAAGTATTACAAAGACATGGAAAAATATACCGACCGGGAACAAAAGGGAAAGCATATGATCACCCACAGCGACATCTGCTACAAGATATTCGAAAAGCATGGATTTACCTGGGGCGGCGACTGGAACAGCTCAAAGGATTACCAGCATTTTGAAAAAGAAAAATAGAAAAAGCCCCGAGGGGCTTTTTCGCGTCATATAAGGCACTTTGCTTAAAGCTTTTCTCCTGTCAGCATCTCATACCCCTGAAGGTATTTGCCAATCGTCTTTTCCACGATATCCTCCGGCAGTGTCCAGTCATTGCCCGGGTTGGCTTTCAGCCAGTCTCTTGCAAACTGCTTGTCAAAGGACGGCTGTCCATGGCCCGGTTCGTACCCGTCGGCAGGCCAGAACCTGGAGCTGTCGGGGGTGAGCATCTCGTCGCCGATTACGATATTGCCGTCTTCGTCAAGGCCGAATTCAAATTTTGTGTCGGCGATGATAATTCCTTTGCTTAATGCATAGTCGGCGCATTTTTTATAGAGAGCAAGGGTGCAGTCACGCAGCTTTGCGGCATACTCTTCCCCTTTCCCCGGGAAATATTTCTCAAGATGGGCGATGCTCTGCTCGTAAGAAATATTCTCGTCATGGTCGCCGATTTCCGCCTTGGTGGACGGCGTGTAGATTGGCTCCGGGAGCTTGTCAGATTCTTTAAGCCCTTCCGGGAGCGTAATCCCGCATACTGTGCCGTCTTTCTGGTAGCTTGCCCAGCCGCTGCCGGTGATGTAGCCCCGCACGATGCACTCGATGGGCAGCATCTCAAGCTTTTTGCACATCATGCTGTTGCCGTCATACTGAGGCTGGCGGAAAAATTCCGGCATATCTTCCACATTTACGGAAATCATATGGTTTGGCAGGATGTTCCTGGTCATGTCGAACCAGAATTTGGACATCTGGGTAAGGACAGTTCCTTTCTTTGTCACTTCATTTTTTAAAATCACATCAAAGCAGCTGATACGGTCGGTGGCAACCATGATCAGGCTGTCTCCGTTATCGTAAATCTCACGGACTTTTCCCTCTTTTATCGGTTTCATCTTATACACCTCGCTAAGTATTTTTATCTTTTTGGATAACTATTCAGATTTTAGCCTAAATGCCGCATTATTTCAAGGTTTTCTTTGGCAAAATGAATTTTAATGGACATTCAGGTTTTTCAGAGTCTCCATAAGTTCCATATCGTCGGCGTTCAGCCTGACGTTGGAGCAGTAATTCTTCCCTTCGGGAGTCGTGACGCTGATTTCGATGACAGAGCCTTCCTTCAGCGCATCCTGGGAGACTGCTTTTAAAAACAACGGGAATTTGGGGTGATTTGCCCGGAAACGGTCAATGCCGGACTTAAGTTTCTGCAGCATGGCAAGCTGGTTTAAATTCATGTTCATAATATAATACTCCTTACAGATTTAATATACGGTGTCATTTGACGAATCGTGAATGATACAGTACACTATACCGTATAGGGCAGAATTAGTCAAAAGTTTTAGGAAAAGATATATGTACGGGAGAATGAGCGATGGATTTACAATATGCAAAACAGCAGTTTGAACGGTATCTTGACAATTATGACCGGGCGGATGACAAGGTGCGGCTTAAGATTGCACACACTTATGGGGTGACAGAATGCAGCCGCCAGATTGCAGAGCGCATGGGGCTTTCGGAGGAAGACTGCAGGCTGGCGCAGCTCATCGGCCTTTTGCACGATATCGGGAGGTTTGAGCAGATCAAGCGGTTTGACAGCTTTGAGCCGGATGTGATGGATCACGCGGCGTTTGGGGTGCAGATTCTTTTTGAGGAAGGACTTCTTAGAAGATTTATAAAAAAAGACGATTGGGACGGCATTATCCGCGCGGCGATTGCAAAGCATAGTGATTTTAAGCTTGAGGGCATCACGGACGAGAGGGCGCTGCTCCATGCGAAAATCATCCGGGATGCGGACAAGCTTGACAACTGCCGGGTGAAGATTGCGGATGCCGTGGAAACCATCATTGGAGTGACGGAGGAGCAAGTAGGCGGGGAGGAGATAAGCCCGGAAGTGATGGAGCAGTTTATGAGAAAAGAATCGATACTGTCTCCCACGCGAAAAACGAAGATGGATTACTGGCTTTCCTATCTTGCGTATTTCTTTGACATCAATTTCAACGAAACACTGGATATTATCCGGGAGAAAAGATATGTACAGCGTATTATAGACCGGATTCCATATACGAATCCTAAGACGGCAAGGCAGATGGAAGAGGTCAGGAAAATGCTTGCGCTGTATATTGGGGAGGAATTATGATTTATCTGTTATTGGCAATTGTGAGCAGTTCACTGGTTTCAATTATGATGCGCCTGAGCGAAGGGCGCGTTAAAAACAATCTCAGCGTGCTTGCGGTAAATTATGCCGTGTGCATATTGCTTGCGGTATTCTATACGGGGCTGCGCGGCATGGCGGTGCATGGCGAAGGCGCGGGGGTGGCAGCGGGGTTGGGAGCCGCTAATGGATTCCTGTATCTGACGGCTTTTATCCTGATGCAGATGAATGTAAGGAAAAACGGAGTTGTGCTTTCTACCGTCTTTATGAAACTTGGCGTGATGGTGCCGGCTGCGACGGCAATCCTGTTTTTCGGGGAAAGGCCCGCAGCGGTTCAGGTGTGCGGCTTTGTGATAGCGCTGGCGGCAATTGTGCTGATTCATCTGGAGAAAGACCAGGCAGACATCACATTTAAAGGAGGGCTTATCTTACTCCTTATTATGGGCGGCAGCGGGGACGCGATGGCGAAAGTGTATGAAGAGATGGGGAAGGCGGAGTTCGCAGAATATTTTCTCTGCTGTACGTTTGCCGCGGCGTTTCTTTTATGCGCGGCGCTTACCCTTGGGAAGGGGCAGCGCCTGACCAGAATGGATGTGCTTTTTGGAGCGCTTATCGGCATTCCGAACTATTACTCCGCCAGATTTTTGCTGAAGTCTCTGTCTCATGTTCCGGCGATCGTGGCGTATCCGACATACAGCGTTTCTTCTATCGTGATTGTAAGTGCGGCAGGTGTTATTCTGTTCCATGAGAAGATGAACGGGAGGCGGAAGGCGGCAGTGGCGCTGGTGCTGGCGGCTCTTCTGCTTTTGAATATGTAGAGGCAGGAGCAGGGGAAACCGAAGGAAACTCTTGACACCCAGGGGTAAAAAAGGTATGATGAGGATAAGTTTAGTACCATACTAAATTTTACATCATAAGTTCAAATAAGAATTTATTCAAACCGTCATCTTAGATGACCCGCAGTGTGCGGAAGAAAAGTCTGCTTTGCAGGCTTTTTTACTTTACTTCCTTTTTATGCTCCTGTTTCATGTCATCTAGAACTTCTAAATCCTCATCAGGAACGTCATCAACACGTTTAATTATGCTTTACACTGCCGGCATTCTTCTGATATAATGAGACCGTTAAATAAGAGGAATAACAGTGGTTAAAGGGAGCTTTCATACGATGTGGATTGCAGATAATTGGAAAGATTATGAGATTATAGATTGCAGTGGCGGAGAAAAATTAGAGCGTTGGGGTGATTATGTCTTAGTGCGTCCGGACCCGCAAGTAATCTGGGATACGTCGAAGACGGACAAAGGGTGGAAACGTCCGAATGGCCATTACCATCGAAGCAAAAAGGGCGGCGGTGAGTGGGAATTTTTTTCTCTTCCGGAGCAATGGCAGATTCATTATAGGGAGCTGACGTTTAATTTGAAGCCGTTTAGCTTTAAGCATACAGGACTTTTTCCGGAGCAGGCGGCGAACTGGGATTGGTTCTCGGAAAAGATAAGATATGCGAACCGGCCGGTGAAAGTTCTGAACTTGTTTGCATATACAGGAGGAGCTACGCTTGCGGCGGCAGCGGCCGGGGCGAATGTTACTCATGTAGATGCATCGAAGGGCATGGTGAACTGGGCAAAGGAGAACGCTGCGTCCTCAGGTCTTTCAGACAAGCCCGTCCGCTGGCTTGTGGATGACTGCGTGAAGTTTGTAGAGCGTGAGATCCGCAGGGGCAATCACTATGACGGAATCATTATGGATCCACCGTCTTACGGCAGAGGGCCGAAAGGCGAGATATGGAAGATTGAAGATTCTATTCATCAGTTTATTCGGCTTTGTACAAAGATTCTGTCGGACAGACCTCTGTTTTTTCTGGTCAATTCTTATACAACGGGGCTTGCACCTGCTGTTTTGACCTACATGCTTTCCGTGGAGCTGAGAAGATGGAAAGGCCACGTAGATTCCCAGGAAATCGGGATTCCGGTCACTGAGTCGGGGCTTGTGCTGCCCTGCGGTGCGTCCGGTCGTTGGGAGGCAGAATAGAAAAAATCAAGAGAAAATTTATAGAATTTTTCTTTTATTTTTTATCATAATCATTTATAATTTAAAACGTATCAAGAAACACTATGATACAGATAGAAAGTAATTATCATAGATTGTATTTATGATGAAATGGAGGCTTGTGACAATGAAAAAATATGTATGTGAACCATGTGGATATGTATATGACCCGGAGGTTGGAGACCCGGACGGCGGAATTGCTCCGGGAACAGCATTTGAAGATATTCCGGATGATTGGGTATGTCCCATCTGCGGAATGGGTAAAGATGTATTTGTAGAAGAATAGGCGTAAGCCTATTCTTCTTTTAGTAATGGAATTACGTCATGCAATGTATCCAGTTTTTTGTATGTAAGAGCCAGTATTGCTTCATCTGGCTGTACTAAGTCCGGTACGGCGATTACTCTTAGCCCGGCTGCATGTGCAGAGCGGATGCCTGCCGGTGCATCTTCCAATGCAAGACATTCGTACGGTTTTAATCGGATGCTTTCACAGGCTTTCAGATAGATTTCCGGGTCTGGTTTGGTATTTTCAATCATATCCCCGAAGATTCCGTTGTCAAAAAATGTCCAGATTCCGGCATTCGTAAGTTCTTTTATGGCATATTTCCGACTGGATGAAGTGGCAACGGCGATTTTATAGCCATGTTCCTTTGCGTATTCCAGAAGATTTCGCGCCCCTGACTTCAGCGGAATACCAGTGTCCCCGGCAATCCGGAAAAAGATGTCGCTTGTTTTTTGATTAAATTCTTCCAGCGGAAAATCCAGTCCGAAAGCATGTCTGAAATAACCGTCGCGCGCCTTGCGGTTAAGCCCGAGCGTATGATAGATATGTTCGCCTAAGTCTGGGATGCCCATAACTTCCCCGGCCTCATACCACGAGCGCTGTACAATCCGCTCAGAATCCAGAAGAAGCCCGTCCATATCGAATACAAGTCCTTTTATCAAAACTCAATCCCCCGTCCGAGAGAATCCTTTAAGTAGGAAGATACATCTTCAAGCTTGCGCACAATCTCCATCTTTTCCTCCCACTCTTCGCCCTCCATCTCCTTGTCAATCAGGCATTGCTGGATATGTTTAACTTCTTTGATTAATTCTTTCGTCATGACAATTACCCCCTTCTTGAAAATTAGTTTGTTTAAAAATAGTATACCACGTTCCGGAGATTTGTGAAATGGATAATATTTATTATTGTTGGTGTAAATCGTTATGCTTATAGAAAACATCTATATATAACGTCATATATAATAATTCTCTATTTGAACAGTTCGTTCACTGATTATATAATAAATGCAATAGATATAATAAAGCGGGGAATTGCAGATGTTTATAGATGTACATATGCATGAGATGACATATTCAAAGGACAGCTTTTTAAAGTTGGATGAGATTGTGAGAATTGCCAAAGAAAAAGGGCTTGGGGCTATATGTATCACAGATCATGACAGTATGGGTTTTAAAGAGCTGGCAAAGGAGTACACGAGGAAGACGGGATATCCTGTATTTGTGGGAATTGAATTTTTTTCGCTGCAGGGAGATATTGTTGCTTTCGGAATAGACAATTATCCAAAGGAGCGGGTTTCGGCACAAGAGTTTATCGATATGGTGAAGGCGCAGGGCGGCGTATGCTTTGCGGCGCACCCGTTCCGCAACAACCGCCGGGGGCTTGAAGAACATCTTCGGGAAGTAAAAGGGCTTGACGGTCTGGAGGTCTTGAATGGCAGCACGTCAAAGGAAGCATGTAAAAAGGCGGCTGAGTACGCGAAAGAGCTGGGGCTTTTTACTCTTGGAGCCAGTGATTGCCATGTGCCGGAAAAAGTCGGGGTATGCGTTACCTATTTTCCGGAGGAGATTCGGACGTTCGAGGAATTTCTCGCCGCATTTTGTAAAGGAGATATGAAACCGGCTTACTATGAGGATGGGGAATATAAGATATTCACTTAAAACCAAAGGGCTTCTTTTAGAAGGGGCCTTTCAGGTATAAATTTTTTAAATTCCCATTTACCTTTTGTATATTCGGTGATAGAATATCTCTATTAGTGAGAATGTAGAAGGCGGAGGAATCCGCCGGTATCACGGTGGCTGGGAAATGGGTGGAAAGGTGGTAACATTATGATTACAGTCAACGCAATGGGAGATAATTGTCCGATCCCGGTTATCAAGACCAAAAAGGCAATGCAGGCGCTTACCGGCCCGGAGACGATCGAGGTGCTTGTAGACAACGAGATTGCTGTCCAGAATGTGACAAAGATGGCGACGGCTTCCGGCGGACAGGTATCCTCCCAGAAGATTACTGACGGGGAGTTTAAGATCACGGTTCAGATGGAAGGAGCGCTTTCGGCAGAGGAAGAAGAGGCAGGCTGTATGCCGGATGCAAGAGATAATACAGTAATCGTGGTGTCCTCGGATCGTATGGGTGAGGGTAATGATGAACTTGGCAAGGTGCTGATCAAAGGATTTATCTTTGCGGTAACGCAGCTTGATACATTGCCGAAGACGATGCTTTTCTATAACGGAGGAGCGACACTGACTGCGGAGGGCTCGGATTCTCTTGAGGATCTTAAGTCTCTTGAGGCACAAGGCGTAGAGATCATGACATGTGGGACATGCCTTGATTACTATGGATTGAAAGAAAAGCTTCAGGTAGGTACAGTGACGAATATGTACAGTATAGTTGAGACGATGGCGAAAGCCGGAAGAATTGTAAAACCATAAGTGAATTGTAATATTTTGCAGGAAAAAGAGCCATACTTCAAAAGCAGAGGCATGGCTCTTATTTTCAATAAATAACAGGAGGATTGTTGACGTATGAAATCAGATGTCAGATTAACAAGTTTAAGTAAGACCGGAGGCTGAGCGGCCAAGATTGGTCCGGAGACCCTTGCCCAGGTTCTGGGTAAGCTGCCGAAATTCCAGGATGATAATCTGCTCGTTGGAATTGAGACGTCCGATGATGCGGCTATATACAAGGTTACAGACGAAATCGCTATGATTCAGACTGTCGATTTCTTTACACCGATCGTCGATGATCCTTATATGTTTGGACAGATTGCGGCTGCCAACTCCTTGAGCGATGTGTGGGCTATGGGAGGCGAGCCGGCGGTGGCACTTAACATAGTCGGGTTCCCGAATTGTTTGGACCCGGCGATTTTGGGCGACATCCTTGCGGGTGGAGCGGCGAAGGTGAAAGAAGCAGGTGCGGTACTGGTAGGCGGACACTCTGTACAGGACGATGAGCCGAAGTATGGACTGTGTGTGTCCGGTTTTGTACACCCTGATAAGATATTTAAAAATTATGGCTGCAGGCCGGGAGATATTCTTGTCCTGACAAAGCAGATTGGAAGCGGGATTGTCAATACCGCTATCAAAGCAAAGATGGCGTCGCCTGCGGCGGTCAGAGAAGCGCAGACGGTCATGGCGTCCCTGAATAAGCTGGGGAAACAGGTGGTAGAAAAGTATGATGTATCTGCATGTACAGACATTACCGGCTTCGGACTTTTAGGACATTGTGTGGAGATGGCTTTTGCCAGTGAGGTTACTTTTGAACTTAAGGTGAAGGACATTGCATATCTGGAAGATGCTGTCGATTATGCAAAGATGGGGCTGGTTCCGGCAGGGGCATATAAAAACCGCGGATATTCCATGAAACATGTGGAAGCGGGGGCGGTGGAGGAGCATTTCTTAGATCTTTTCTATGACCCGCAGACATCCGGAGGACTATTGATCAGTGTATCGGCCGAGCATTTAGAGGAGATGATGGCTGATTTTCAGGCGGCACATCTGGATACGAAGGTGTCGGTTATCGGAAAAGTGGCAGAAAAGAGCAATAAGCTGATTCGATTGTTTTAAGGAGCCGGAGACCGGGAAAAGATAATACGCAGGAGAAAGCATATTTAAGCAGAATATGCAAAAAGAAGGGGAATGTGATGAACAAGAATCTTTTATACAGAAGTATTCCGAAGGTGGATGTGCTGCTGGAGGATAAGGCGATTCAGGAGATGATCGCATGTTATAGCAGAGAGACGGTTATGGAGGCGATTCATACAGAGACAGACAAGCTTCGTAAGTTTATTGCGGCGTCTTCTGACGAGGAAGAGATAAAACACAGAATCGAACTTCTGGTGCCTCAGATAGACTGCGCGGTTGCTGATATGCATACGCCTAATATGCGGATGGTGGTAAATGGTACAGGAACGATCCTCCACACGAACCTGGGGCGTGCGCCCATAAGCGATGAGCATATGAAACAGGTGATGGCGCTGGTGTCGGGCTACTCGAATCTGGAATATAATCTTGAGGCAGGAAAAAGAGGAGAGCGTTATTCACATTTTGAAAAGCTGCTCTGTAAGCTCACAGGAGCCGAGGCAGCCATGGCGGTGAACAATAATGCGTCTTCTGTGCTGCTTATTCTAAGCTCTCTGGCGAAAGGCGGAGAGGTAGTTGTATCCCGCGGAGAGCTTATTGAAATCGGCGGGAAATTTCGGATTCCGGATGTGATGGAGCAGAGCGGGGCAGCGCTTGTGGAAGTTGGGACGACCAATAAGACACACTATGATGACTATGAGTCTGCCATAACAGAGAATACAAAGGCACTTCTTAAAGTACATACGAGTAATTACCGGATTGTCGGATTTACAGATTCAGTGACGATTGACGAGCTGATTCCTTTGGCGAAGGAGCATGACCTTCCGGTAGTGGAGGATTTGGGCAGCGGCGTGCTCATAGACCTTGCGAAATACGGCCTGACTCACGAACCGACAGTGCAGGAATCTATCGCAAAGGGCGCGGATGTAGTGTGCTTCAGCGGCGACAAGCTGCTTGGGGGGCCTCAGGCCGGGATTATCATCGGTAAGAAGAAATATATTGACATGATGAAGAAGAATCAATTAACTCGTGCTCTTCGGATTGATAAATTTACGGCGGCGACGTTAGAGCTGGTGCTTCAGGAATATTTGTCTGAGGAAAAGGCAGTAAAGAATATCCCGGTGCTCCGGATGATCACGGAGCCGCTTGCGGAGGTAGAGAAGCGGGCGAGGCTGCTTGCCAGAAAGATGAGAGCGGCGAGGCTTCCGGCGCAGATTGTAGTAAAGCCCTGCGAGTCTCAGATTGGCGGAGGTTCCCTGCCTTTGGAGCGGATTCCGAGTATGGCGGTGATGATCCGGCCGGAAAAGATCAGCGTGACAGAGCTAGAAGAGCGCATGCGCTGTCTTCCGGTTCCGATTATTCCAAGGACGGCTAATGATACGATTATTTTGGATGCAAGGACTATAAAGCAGAGAGATATCAAGCTGGTGGCAGATCAGTTAAAGGAATATGAGGTGCTGGAGAAGAGATGAAGAATGTAATTATTGGAACGGCAGGGCATATCGACCACGGAAAGACTACTTTGATCAAAGCTTTGACCGGGAGAAATACAGACCGCTGGGAAGAAGAACAGAGAAGAGGAATTACGATTGACCTCGGCTTTACTTATTTTGACTTGCCGGGTGGAGACCGGGCAGGGATTATTGATGTTCCGGGACATGAGAAGTTTATCAACAATATGGTCGCAGGCGTTGTGGGGATGGATTTGGTGCTCCTTGTTGTTGCTGCGGATGAAGGAATTATGCCGCAGACGAGAGAGCACGTGGATATATTGAACCTGCTTGGGATTGAGAAAAGCATTATTGTGCTGAATAAATGTGACCTTGTGGATGAGGAGTGGCTTGAGCTTGTGGAGGAAGAGATTAAGGAGGAGCTTGAAGGCACATTCCTTGAGAGGGCGCCGGTCGTCAAGGTGTCCGCAGTTACAGGCGAAGGATTGCCGGCACTTGTGGAGCTTATTGACCATATGACCAGTGACGAGCTGGTGCAGAAGGATATTCATACGATACCCCGGCTTCCCATTGACCGGGCTTTTTCGTTGTCCGGATTCGGAACTGTGATCACGGGGACTCTTGTCTCCGGTACAATTCGCAAAGAAGATACGCTGGAGATGTATCCGATTGGGAAGGAAAGCAAGATTCGGAGTATACAGGTACACGGGGAAGACAGGCCCGCCTGTTATGCAGGACAGCGTGTGGCAATTAATTTGTCGAACATTAAGAAGAAAGAGATACAAAGGGGCTGCGTTCTTGCTTCCCCCGGAAGTATGAAGACGGCGGATCTTTTAGACGTGCGCCTGAATGTGCTTGAGAGCTCTATGCGTGTACTGACGAATCACAGCAGGCTTCATTTTTTTACCGGGACCAGCGAGATTTTGTGCCGGGCGGTTCTTCTCGATAAAGAGGAGATTGGGCCGGGAGAGAGCGGGCTTGTGCAGCTTCGGCTGGAAGAGAGCATAGCTGTGCGCCGCGGTGACAAATTTATCGTCAGATTCTATTCACCCATGGAGACGATTGGCGGCGGCGTTATCTTAGAGCCTAATCCTGCTTTTAAAAAGCGTTTCCGTGAAGATGTTATTGAGGAGCTGCAGAGAAAAGAATCAGGATCCAGCGCGGATGTTATTGAGCTTCATGTGAAAGGGCACAGAGAGACGATGATTACCGTGGCAGAACTTGCGCGTCTTACTGCGCTCTCCGCTGAGGAAGTAAAAGAAGATGTGAAGGAGCTTCAAGAGCAAAAGAGGGTCCTTACCTTCGCTATGCGCAAAGATACTTATGTCTGGCATGTTGAGGCGGCAGATGAGGCAGAAAAGGTGCTTGGGGGAGCTTTGGCTTCTTATGAAAAGAAATATCCGTATCGCTTCGGCATGAAGAAGGCGGAAGTGCAGGCGATGTATTTTTCTAAGATGAAACCGAATGTATTTGACCGTATGATTGAGATGATGACAGAGAGCGGGAGAATTAAGAAGGTTGATGAATTCTTGTGCTCTGCGGACTATGAAATACGTAGAGATGAAACATATAACACAGTATCAGGAACACTTCTTGATACATTTGAAAAGAGCCGCTTTGATTTTATGCGTTACTCGGAGATTAACTGTAAAGGTGTCTCGCAGGAGATACAAGATGATATATTGAATATACTGCTTCAGGAAGGCAAGGCTGTGAAAGTTGCTGAGGATATGTATACGCTTAAGACCTATATGGAGGAGGCAAAAAAGGTGATTTTGGAGAAGCTTGCAGAAAATCCCGTTATCACCATTGCCCAGGTGCGGGATTTGTTTTCTACAAGCCGGAAGAGCGCGAAGCCGATTCTTGAATATATGGACAGTGTCAAAGTGACGAAAAAGACGGGCGGAGAAAGTGAAAGGGTAGCTTATAGATGAATTTGAAACAATTGGAGGCTTTTGTAAAGGTGGTCGAGACAGGAAGCTTTTCAAAGGCCGCAAAAGAATTGTATCTGACACAGCCGACGGTCAGCGCGCATATCTCTGCCCTTGAGAGAGAGCTTAAGACCAGATTGTTTATCCGCAATACGAAAGAAGTGACGATGTCGGAAGCGGGACAGGATTTGTACAAATATGCGAGGCAGATGTTTGAACTGGAATGTCAGATTGCAGAGCATTTTAATGTACAGAAAAGGGATTCTGCGAATCATTGTATTACGATTGCCGCGTCCACGATTCCGGCGCAGTATCTTCTTCCGGATGTGCTGATGGTGTTTAAGAACCGGTATCCGGAAGAACAGTTCAAGCTGATAGAGACGGACAGCAGCGAGGTGGTGTCCCAGATTGTGGACGGCATGGCGGACGTTGGGTTTACCGGAACTGTGCTGGAGAAAAAACATTGCAGATATATTCCGTTCTACAAGGATAAACTTTCGATTATCACGCCGAATGAAGAAAAATATCAGGCTTTGCAGGAAGAAAAAAAAGGCGATATCTCGTGGCTTAAAGAAGAGCGCCTTATCCTGCGCGAGGAAGGCTCCGGTACACGCAAGGAGGCACAGAAGCAGCTTCGGAAGGCCGGGATAGATATGGGGGCTTTGGATGTTATTGCGAGTATTGATAATCAAGAGACGATTAAGCGTTCGGTGCGGCAGGGAATGGGTGTGTCTATATTGTCGCGGCTGGCAACAAAGGAAGAGGTGCAGGATGGACATATATTGGAGTTTATGATTCCCGAATCGGACGAAGGGCGGGATATAAATTTTGTTTACAACAAAAACACGCCGCTGACAGCGAATGTGGAGCGATTTATTAAAGTGATTAAAGAGATATACCGCAGTTAGATGCAGTGATTGGGGGATGGAGCTATGATATATCTGGATAATGCGGCAACAACAATGCATAAGCCGCAATGTGTGATCGATGCAGTTGTCGGCGCCATGGGTTCTATGGGAAACGCCGGCAGGGGAGCGAATGAGGCGTCACTCAGCGCTTCCAGGATTATTTATGATACGAGAGAGAGGCTATGCCGCCTTTTCGGCGGGACGAATCCAAAACAGGTGGCGTTCACCTGTAATTCTACGGAGAGTCTGAATATTGCGATCAGAGGCCTTTTAAAGCCTGGCGACCATGTGATTACTACGATGCTGGAGCATAATTCTGTTCTGCGTCCATTGTATGATATGGAAAGGCAGGGTGTGAGGCTTACGATTGTGGAGAGTGACCGCCAGGGAAGACTTGAACTTTCGCGGATTGAAGAAGCGCTCTGTGAGGAGACGCGGATGATTGTCTGTACGAACGGGTCGAATCTGACGGGAAATTATGTGGATGTAGAAGCTGTGGGAAAAATTGCGAAAGCCCATGGCGTGCTGTTTGTTGTGGACGCTTCTCAGACGGCGGGTGTATTTCCGATTGATGTGGAGCGTATGAACATTGACGTGCTCTGTTTTACGGGCCATAAGGGGCTTTTAGGGCCTCAGGGGACCGGCGGGCTGTATGTGAGGGAGGGCCTTTTTGTGCGTCCTTTAAAATGCGGCGGAACCGGCGTGCAGACCTATAATAAATCACAGCCAAAGGAGATGCCGACATGTTTGGAGGCGGGAACACTTAACGGACATGGGATTGCAGGGCTTCATGCGGCTCTGGGGTATCTTTTGGAGACGGGGATTGATACGATTCGCGCCAGGGAGCAGGAATTGATGCAGATGTTTTATGAAGGCGTGAAGGATATTCCGGAAGTTACGGTATATGGTGATTTTTCTGTTAAAGAGCGATGCCCGATTGTCACGCTTAATATCGGTAATTATGATTCCGGAGAGGTGAGCGACGCGCTTCTCACTGATTATGGAATCTCTACAAGATCAGGCGGACACTGTGCGCCGCTTATGCATGAGGCCCTCGGGACAGTGGAGCAGGGAGCAGTGAGGTTCAGTTTTTGCCATTATAATACAGAAGAGGAAGTCAGGACGGCAATCTGTGCTGTCAGAGAGCTTGCGCAGGAGGATGAATCGTAATGAAGAAAAAAGAGCTTAAGCTTGTGGTTACATTCCACACGACGGCAGATGCTATGGCGATGGAGAAGGCGTGTAAGGAGCAGGAGGTGCCGGGAAGGATTATACCGGTTCCTCGGGCGATTTCGGCAGGGTGTGGTTTGGCGTGGTGCGCCGGGCTTTCGGATAGAGAACAGATTATGGCGATGATGAAAAAGACAGGGATTGAGGAAGAAGAAATCCACGAATGTCTGGTATGATAACATTAGACAGGCAATAAAAAAAGGGTACTTTGATGCGGCGGAAAAACTACCGGATGAAAGTACCCTTTTCGGGTCCATCAGAAATCTTCATAACTATACTCCTTCTATAAAAGTATCTAGTACGTGCGGAAGCAGTCTGTTACTGTATTCAGATAGAGAGAAACTGCCCTTGAACAGTGCCCAGTCATATAGAAGTGCCCGTTCGTACATGGCGTAGATGTCCATGAGCTCTTCGGCAGTGCTCGTATTCCTGAACTCGCCTCGTTCTAAACCATCAGATATAATCTCGGTAATCCATTTAAAATAAAAACGCTTTTTGTCAGACAAAGATTTCTTGTCCTTAGTTATAAGCTGTGAGGAATAAAGATAAGCTAAAAGATGTATGTCAACGCTTTCTTCAATCATGCAGAACAGCTCACGGTTCAGAAGCAATAGCTTATCATAACTGGATAGACTATGGTCTATCGTGTTGTAAAGCTCCTCGTATTTTTCATCAAACAGGTAGGACAAGCTGTTAAGGAGAGCTTCCTTGCCTTTAAAATAGTGATAAAATGTTCCTTTAGAAGTCTTAGAGGCTGCAATAATATCCTCGACCGTAGTGTGGTCGTAACCATTTTTATAAAAGAGATTCCATGCGGCTTTCACGATGCGGGTCTTCGTTGGTTGTCGTTTCCTCGGCATCGAATGTACCTTCCTTTTCTGTTTTTTATAAAAAGAGAAGCGGATTGTTATTAATCCGCTTCTGCAATTATATACATACTAGTGTACTGACCGAATTATATTTAGCTAAACTCCGCAGAATATTTTTCTGAGAGTGCTGTTTCCCAAACGTAGGCGTAGCGGGCTACGCTGAGGCTTGGGGAATAGTTCTATCGGGAAAATAGGCAAGGAATTTTAGCTAAATATAATCGTGTCAGCACACTAGCTTGGCGCCTTAGGATTAGCCTACCTGGAAACCATACTTAAGCGGATCTGTCGGGTCGATCAAATATGTAGCAACGCCTGTCAGGTAGCAGCTTCCTGTAATCATCGGGATGACGGCGTCAAAGTCTCCAACCTTGGTGGTTTCTTTGATAACGCCTTTGAACAGGCTGCCGATAAAGCTTTCGTAGATAAATTCTTCGCCTACGCCAATCTCTCCCCAGTGGTGAAGAGTTGCGAGCTTCGCGCTTGTTCCGGTTCCGCACGGTGAGCGGTCAGCCATGTGCTCGCCAAAGATAACAACATTTCTCATGTTAGCTTTTTCCGGATTTGGTGTCGGCCCGTAGAACTCAACCAGGTCAACGCTTGTAATGTCAAGCTCTGGATGCTGTACCGGAATCTCTTTGTTGATGATCTCTAACATCTTCATGCCCAGATCTGCATATGCAGGAACGGATTTTGCATTGATCTCGCCGAGGTCAAGCTTGGTGGTGTCAACCAGCGCGAAGAAACTTCCGCCGAAAGAAATCGTGAATTCGATTTCCTTGCCGTCAATCGTAACTTTCTGGTTTTCTTTGTAAACAAACGCCGGAACATTGGTCAGGGTAACGCTTTCAACCTTGCCGTCTTTTACGATAGCCTTTGTGCGGATCAGTCCTGCAGGAGCTTCAAGAATCACATCGTTTTCCCCTTCTTTGGATTCTACAAGGCCTGCCTCAACTGCTACTGTAACCGCGCCGATGGTGCAGTGGCCGCACATGTTCAGGTATCCGCCCGTGTCCATGAACATAACGCCGAACTGTGCCTCCGGGTTAACCGGCTTGCAGAGGAACGCGCCGAACATGTCGTGATGTCCTCTTGGCTCGAACATGAGGGCTGTACGAACATGATCGTAATTGTCCTCCATCCATTTCTTCTTCTCGATCATGGTGCTGCCTTCCGGCTCCGGGAATCCGCCGATAACGATGCGGCAGAACTCGCCGACGGTGTGAGAATCTACTACCTGAAGGGCGCTCTCAAACCGGTCGAAGTTTACATTAGCTTTCAACTCCATAATAATTACCTCCTTAAACATACTCATAGATAAAATCTATAGTTTCTTTATAAAAACACGGCGGAAAGGATATCCTGCCATGCCTTTTTCCGTAAAGCAAGTGCCGTGGCACATCAAAATTTGACAGAAAAATAACGAATAGACTGCGTTCTAGTACGCGGTTCAATCATTTAACACTATTATGAGGGAAAAACCTTGAAAAGTCAACGGTTTTTTGGTATTATAAAAACTAAATAAAAACTGTTGAAATATACCGTGGAATATGTTAAGGTTATTTCGCATGAACAAAGAATATGGGGGTAGATGGGTGACTGGTGTGCCTCCTGGTCTTCAAAACCAGTGTGGGGCGTTAAGAGCGTCCTGGGTGGGTTCGATTCCCACATGCCCTCGCCAAAAAGTGCAGTTTTAAGCGGTTTTTGGCTGTTAAGAATTTGACGGCTTGTTATTATAGAAAATATTTATAAATGAAAAGACGCTTTTGGGGAACATTAAAGACGTCAGGAGAAACTTAAGATGTGTGTTATTGAGAGGTAATGAAACGGACGGATAGATTCGTTTTTTACTAATATAAACAAAGAAAAGGAGATGTTTGACATGGGAAATGTACAGATGTTATTACGTCAGCATGTTGGGGCACCATGTGCAGCAATCGTTAAGGCCGGAGACGAGGTAAAAAAAGGTACATTGATTGCAACGCCTACGGGGCTTGGCGCTAACATTTTTTCTAGTGTGTACGGGAAAGTGGCTGAGGTTACGGACGACAGGATCATCATCGAGCCTTCCGAGGAGCAGCCGGATGAGTTTGTGCCGATTGATGTGCCTGAGGATGCAAGCAAGCTTGACATGGTGAAGGCGGCAGGAGTCGTAGGGCTTGGAGGCGCAGGATTCCCGACAGGAATCAAGCTTAATATCAATCTGGCGGAGACACCGATGGGCGAGCTTGACCCGGAGATCAACCCGGAACTGCCGGCTGACTTTAAGCTGGATTGCGAGAAAGGCTATATCCTGATCAACGCGGCTGAGTGCGAGCCTGGATTAGAACATAATATCAAGCAGATTGAGGAGCAGTGCGACAAGGTGATTCGCGGCGTGAAATACTGCATGGAGATTACCAATGCCGACAAGGCGATCTTTGCCATTAAGAAGAAAAACCAGAAAGCGATCAAGACGCTGCAGAAAGCGTTAGAGGGCGAATCTGCTATTTCCATGCATCTTCTTCCAGATATCTACCCGATGGGCGAGGAGCGTGCTGTAGTAAGAGAGTGCCTTGGCGTGAACCTTACGACGATGCAGCTTCCGTCTGCGGCAAAGTCTGTTGTTGTCAATCTTGAGACGGCAGCAAAGGTTGCAGAGGCGATTGACGAGAAGAAACCTTGCATTACAAAGAATCTGACTGTCCGCGGCAAACTCAACGGCGGAAACGGCGCACACGTTTTCATGGACGTTCCGGTTGGAACCAGTGTTGGGGAATTGATTGAAAGAGCCGGCGGTATCGACGGAAAGTACGGCGAGATCGTTATGGGCGGAGCGTTTACGGGAAAGTCTACAGACTTTGACGCGCCGATCACAAAGACGACAGGAGGAATTCTTGTTACGGTTGAGTTCCCGGATCTTCACGGGGCGAACGTGGGCCTTCTTGTATGTGCATGCGGAGGCAATGAAGAGCGCATGCGTGAGATCTGTGAGAAGATGAACGGCAAGGTCGTGTCTGTGGCAAGATGCAAGCAGGCTATCGAGAATAAGCCGGGCGCACCGCTTAAGTGCTTAAGGCCTGGCAACTGCCCCGGACAGGTTAAGAACAACATGCAGTTCAAGAAAGATAAGTGTGAGTACATTATCATCGGCAACTGCTCTGACTGTTCCAATACTGTTATGGCATCCGGTCCGAAGATGGGCCTTAAGGTATTCCACCAGACAGACCATGTGATGAGGTCTGTTGGCCATGCTCTGTACAGGACGCTCAAAGTATCCAAACAGGTAAGCCAGGATATCGATTTTTAGAAAACGCACATGATTTTAAAGGTATTACTGCTGCTTGCGGCGCGTAAAAAAGGTTCCCCGATTCCTTTTTGCGTGACGGCGAAGTGAGAGGTTTTCGCCTGCCGGAAGCGGCTGTATATATAATTAAGAAATCCAAACAAGGAGGGAAAACAATATGTCTATCACAGCTGAAACAGCTAAAGCACATGCTCATGATCCTGCGGTTTTATGTTGTAGAGCCGAGGCCGGCATTACAATCGAGCCTGCGAATCTGGAAGATCCGGCAATTTTTGACGATTTGGTAGATTCAGGATTATTAAACCTTGACGGTTGCCTGACCATCGAGGAAGTATTAGGAGCAAAACTTACAAAAACCTGTGATTCTCTTGCCCCGCTTACCGCAGATGTTCTTGACGGAGCTAAGGCTCCTAGCGCACCGGTGGCAGCAGCAGAAGAAGAGGTCGCAGAGGCAGCGCCGGTTGCGGCACCAGTAGCACCGGCAGCACCGGTAGCAGGCGGCATGCTTAAGATCCACATCGGAGAGGGTAAGGATATCGACCTTGAGATTCCTGTTGGAGCACTTGGCGGCGGCGCAGCAGTTGCACCGGTTCCGGCAGCAGCAGCTGCAGCAGTAGACGCGGCAGCACCGGCAGCGGTTGGAGAAGAGAAAATCGTAGGAACTCTTACAAGAAAGCACTTCAATATCACAGAAGTTAAGAGAGGGCCTGAGACAAAGATTGAGGGAACGACTCTTTACATCCGTGAAGGAATCGAAGCAGACGTTATCGCAGATCAGGAATTAGTGAAAGATTTCAAACTTGAGATCATCACTCCTGAGTTATATCACACATATTCTGAGACAGTTATGGACGTACAGCCAATCGCTACAAAAGAGGGCGATGATGAACTCGGAAGCGGCGTGACAAGAGTACTTGACGGCGTTGTTATGATGCTGACAGGTGTTGACGAAGGCGGAGTTCAGATCGGTGAGTTCGGTTCTTCCGAAGGATACCTTGACGAGAACATTATGTGGGGGCGTCCGGGATGTCCGGATAAAGGCGAGATCTTCATCAAAGGTAACATTGTTATCCAGGAGAAGACAAACATGGAGCGCCGCGGGCCTATGGCTGCTCATACAGCATTTGATATCATCACACAGGAGATCCGTGAGGTTATGAAGAAACTTGACGAGAGCCTTGTAGTTGATACTCAGGAACTGAAATCTATCCGTCGTCCGGGTAAGAAGAAAGTTGTAATCGTTAAAGAGATCATGGGACAGGGAGCTATGCATGATAACTTCATCCTTCCTGTAGAGCCGGTTGGTATCCTTGGCGCAAGAGCTAACGTAGACTTAGGAAACGTTCCTGTTTGCGTATCTCCGCTTGAGGTTCTTGACGGATGTATCCATGCTTTGACATGTATCGGACCTGCATCGAAAGAGATGTCCAGACATTACTGGAGAGAGCCGCTTGTTCTCGAGGCTCTTCATGATGAAGAAGTTGACCTTTGCGGTGTTGTATTCGTTGGATCTCCTCAGATCAACGCTGAGAAATTCTACGTATCCCGCCGTGTAGGACACACAGTAGAGATGATGGATGCTGATGGTGCATTCGTTACGACTGAAGGATTTGGAAACAACCATATTGACTTCGCAAGCCATATCGAGCAGATTGGTATGAGAGGAGTTCCGACAGTAGGTATGTCTTACTGTGCAGTACAGGGCGCTCTCGTTGTTGGTAATAAGTACATGCAGTACATGGTTGATAACAACAAATCTGAAGCAGGTATCGAGAATGAGATTCTTGGTAACAACACACTTTGTCAGGAAGACGCTATCCGCGCACTTGCTATGCTGAAAGCAGCTATGGCCGGAGAAGACGTTAAGGCTGCTGAGAAGAAGTGGAATCCAAACGTTAAGTCTACAAACGTAGAGTTAATTGAGGGCGCATGCGGCACAAAGATCGATCTTGTTGGAAATGAGCAGGAGCTCCCGATGAGTGAGAAGCGTAGATTAAAATACAGCTAAGCCAAAGGTGTGCTGAATGAATAATGAACGTTTGAATTACGGCGACAGGATCATTTATATGGAGGGCGTTGTAGTAGAAGTCGATGACTGCAGCATCAGCGTTGACCTGAAAGGGCGCCTGGGGTTCTTCAAAGCTCCGAAAAGAATGTTTATCTGCGATACTGAACCGAAAGTGGGGCAGGAATTCGGATGGAATATGAGTTTTCCGGAGCAGTTAGGGCCGGAGATAAATGAACACTACGTCAGCAACATTGAAAAAGAAAGACGCAAAAAACAAGAAATGAGTAAACGTTTGGATAATAAGGAGGTCTAAAAATGAGTTTAACGGTTGTTAAAGGTTTACAATCAGAAATATTCGTTCCTATTACTCCGCCGTCTGTATGGACTCCTGTAACAAAAGAGCTTAAAGACATGTCTATCGCTCTTGCAACAGCAGCAGGCGTTCACAAGAAAGATCAGGAAAGATTTAATCTTGCCGGTGACTTCACATGGAGAAAGATAGAGAACACAACTCCGTCAGATGATCTGATGGTATCCCACGGCGGATATGATAACAGTGATGTTAACAAAGACATTAACTGCATGTTCCCGATTGACAGAATTCACGAATTGGCTGCAGAAGGCTTTATCAGAGCTTGTGCTCCGGTACATGCCGGATTCATGGGCGGCGGCGGAAACCAGGAGAAGTTCAAAGGCGAGACTGGTCCGGCTATCGCTCAGATGTTCAAAGAAGAGGATGTTGATGCAGTTGTCCTCACCGCTGGCTGAGGTACCTGCCACCGCTCTGCAGTATTGGTGCAGAGAGCGATTGAAGAAGCTGGAATTCCTACAATTATTATTGCAGCTCTTCCGCCGGTTGTTCGTCAGACCGGTACTCCTCGTGCAGTTGCTCCGTTGGTACCTATGGGTGCTAATGCAGGTGGACCGCACAATGTTGAACAGCAGACACAGATCGTTAAAGCAACTCTTGAGCAGTTAATGGAAATCCAGACACCTGGAAAGATTGTTCCGCTGCCATTTGAGTATGTAGCTAAGATTTAATTTTAATTTTTAGTTCACACGTCAGCCGGTTTATGAGTAAAAATAGCTGCGTTTTGCGAATGGCGCGGTGTGAACAGATTAAAGTTTCGGAGCAGATGGTTTTCATCTGCTCTTTTTTAAAACGGAGGTGAAAGTAAAGTTGGCAGATGAAGTAAAAGATTTAAGAAGACTTGTGATTAAGGCGTTTCACATGAGCGAAGTGGAGTGGGGCGAACATAATGACATCACTACGGATGGTCGCATGACAGTCAGCAAAGAGATGATTGGTGAGCTTGTGGCTGCGGAGGAGCATATCGAAAAGATTGACATCCAGATTATTAAGCCGGGCGACCATGATCGCTGGACGAATACGATGATGGATATCGTGCCTATCTCCACAAAAGTCCTTGGAAAGCTGGGTGAGGGCATTACACACACGATTACGGGGGTGTATGTCATCCTTACAGGGGTAGATGTGAACGGCAAGCAGTGCCATGAGTTCGGCTCTTCGGAAGGGAACTTAAAGGAGCAGCTATACCTGAACCGGGCAGGCACGCCGGGCGATAATGATTACATCATATCCTTTGACGTAACGCTGGCGGCAGGCATGGGCCAGGAGCGGCCGGGTCCGACGGCGGCGCACCGGGCATGCGATAAGTTCATCCAGAGCTACCGTGACAAGTTAAAGAAGTTTAAGGGCGAGAAATGTACGGAGCGTCACGAGTATCATGACATCGTAAGGCCGGGAAAGAAGAAAGTGCTGATCATCAAACAGGTCGCCGGGCAGGGAGCAATGTATGACACGCACTTGTTTGCAAAAGAACCTTCTGGTGTAGAAGGCGGAAAATCAATTATTGACATGGGTAATATGCCGATCATCGTGTCTCCGAATGAGTACCGCGACGGCATTATCCGTTCTATGCAGTAGGAGGTGAAAGAGTATGGGAATCGGCCCTTCAACAAAGGAAACATCATTGCATCATTTTAGGGACCCTCTTCTGGAGGTTGTGGCAGAGGACACTGACCTTGACCTGATGGGAGTTATGCTTGTGGGCTCTCCGGACGGCAATGAGGATAAGATGCTGGTTGGAACGAGAGCTGCCGTGTGGGCAGAGTGTATGCGGGCGGACGGCGTGATCCTCTCCTGCGACGGATGGGGAAACAGCCATGTGGATTATACGAATACGATTGAACAGATAGGCACAAGAGGAATACCAGTGACGGGAATCACTTTTAACGGCACGGTTGCTCAGTTTGTAGTCGTCAACGACTATCTGGACGCGATTGTAGATATCAACAAGAGCGAAAGCGGAGAAGAGACAGATGTGGTTGGGGAAAACAACATGGACCGCATCGATTGCCTGAAAGCGAAGGCATTGTTAAAGCTCAAGATGAGAAAGAAAGAGCAGGAGAGCAGATAAAGCGTTGCAGCAGTGAGAAAATTTATCGATTTGGTGTAGTAAAGTGTTTAATTGTGACGAAAAAATCGTTAAATTTTTGTTAATATGCATAAAGATTTACTTTTGCTTTATAAAGTATTGACGTGGAAATTGAGAAGTGGTATATTAATAACGCTTAATCAATGGTTGTTATTGCAGTTACGCTTCCGCCGATTGTTTTCCCCAAGAACAATCTTGCGGCGGTGAACTCCAATTAATATATACTTTTCTCTTTATAGAGGAGCATTCCCCAGCTTTGTATATGACAAAACTGCAATGCAACGAGGAAAAACCTCTCAATGACATACCAAAGGAAGGGGCGTGGCATTTTAAGATGCCGCGTCCCTTTCGCGTGAGTATTTATTCATGTATGAACTTTTTCTCCCATCCCATACACCATTTGGTGAGAGGGCCAAGAACAAGCATTCCACCGATTGTTCCCTCGCGGACCTTAAAGGAAAGTCCGAACATGAGGGAGAGGGTTATGGAAGTGATGATGAGAAGTGCGTCACAGGTGATGTGGAGCTTTGCAAAATCAATTCCGAACTTGCTGCTTGCCGTGTAGTAAGTGCTCTCTACGGGAATCTGGACGGCTCCTAGAAGATTTAATCCTCCGATGAAGACTGCCAGTCCCAGGTAGGAGACTGCCCAAAATAAGACTCTTACCGGATAACTGTGAAGATCAAATAAAAGTACTTGATAATAGACAAAATTCACGACTACGCCAAATATGATTGCTACCGGAATTTGTAAAAGACGTATGGGATGGAAATCCTTCCGCAGCATCAAAATCTGAATTACAATACAAATTAAATTTCCGATAATACTAAAGGTGCCGGCCTTCAATCCGGTGATTTGCCAGACGTTCAGGCTGACAGAGTCCCAGCAGGCGCACAGGCCGATGTCTGCTTTCATGCATAGAGTCTGGGAAACAGCCATCATGACAACAAAAAATGTAACAAGGATATATTTTTTAATCAATTTTCCAGTATTCATGTGCGCAATCCTCTTATCATTTGTTAAAAGGCGGAGCAACAGGGCCGTATTTGATCTCAGGATGGTTATCTAACATCCATTGCCGGAAGCTGTCAGCATCGCCTTCAGTGAAGCAGGCTTTGTCAAGCATGACACCTTCGTTATACTCATCTGTTGCCAGCTTAAAAAAGGTCTTGGCTTCTTCAAATCTTAGTATATCTTTCCACTCGACTTTATTGTTGGCTTTGCCATTAATATACAAAGAAATATTCTTCTCTCCGACAATTGTCTTGCATGTCCAGTTTTTGCCATTAAAGTAATTTGCGCGTGTGAGGCGAAAAGTCTTGTCGGCGTGCATCCATCTGAAAAATACACCCCTGTAAACGGCAACAAAAGTTAAGAAAGCACCGATGGACTGCCATCTTGCAGACGCATTTACGCTTTCGAAATAAATCCAGCCAAAAACTCCGGCAACAAAAATTAAGCACCATACATAAAAAACAGGTAACTTCCAAAACTTGGGAGTTGCCCATTTATCATAACGTCTCCGATCCATTACATATTCATTTACAAACATAATATTATCTCCGTTTTTTACTGCATATTTTGCGGGTACATAAAACCGGAACCCCTAAAATCACATAGATGGCCACCCTTTTGGACAGCCATCTATACGATCAAAGTATATGATAATCTAAGCTATTCCAGCTTTTCTATCTTTGTTGGCAGCGCTGAGCAATGTGTAAGAAGTCCACAGAAGAACTACACAAATAAGGTTGATCAGCCAGAACATCGGCAGCTCTGTAATAAGCTTCCATGCAATGAATACACCGATACATCCGCCGAGTGCATTACCGATGGTATGCGGCACATCGTATCTGTGTGTTTTGATGAACTGGAT
Organism: Lachnospiraceae bacterium MD308; assembly: GCA_000403475.2. Classification (GTDB taxonomy): domain Bacteria; phylum Bacillota; class Clostridia; order Lachnospirales; family Lachnospiraceae; genus MD308. The sequence goes on along the minus strand of KE159795.1, from coordinate 1,388,854 downwards.
AGAACAAGCCGGCATCAGACATGCACAAGATCCCATGAATACCGGGAAACAAGCTGTGCCGTCAACACCGAGCAGAAGGCAGGTAGCCATACATGGTGCGTACAGACCAAATCCGATATCCATAAGAGCGCCCCACAAAATGTTAAGCCCGGCAGCTACGATCAGTTTCCAGCCTGTCAGACCGGTAAGAGTACCCACTGTCCCGAAAGGACCAACGCCTGTATTCTTGCAAAGCATAATCAGTGCAAGAGGAATCATGATAAATCCAAGAGCGTACCTAATCTTGTTCCGCGGCCACTTCGTAACGATAGTTGCAAATCCGAAAGAACCGATGGCTGCACATATGTACATGATCCAAAGGAATATAGGATCGCAGGTAACAGAAGCGGTAAAGATAAATGCTTCGAAAATAACCGGGAAAGTATCTCCGACATTCAGTGTGCCAGGAATGTCGATATCGTCCATTTGGTTGAACAATTTGTACATGAATGTTGACGGCGCATAAGAACCACAGCCGAGTGTGTCAAGGAAGTTGGCTATAATTCCTACTGTAAATCCTGCCGCCCACTGCTTTCCTGTCGCTTTCCGAAGATCATCCATACGATTCTTGGCTACGTCAACAATGAGACCAAGACCGGTTCCTGCTGCCAGGACACCAAATAAAACCTGAAGTGCTAATAACATAATCTTTCCTCCAATCCCTAGATATATGATTACTATAAACTTTCGAAGACAACACCCCGATTTGTCATCTCCGATATATATAAATATACCATAAACAGACAGGAAAGGTCAATGTTTTCTTATGCTAAAATATATAAAATGATTATATTTTTTGCGGTATTTTAAGAAATATAGTGCACTTTTAATAAAAATGATTTTTGCTTATTGTTTCTTTTTTCTTGCATCATTAAAGAAAAGGATGGCGCAGACTACCATTACTACACAGACAAGGTAAGTCAGCAGTGTAAGGGGCAGGGATGTTACGATGAATCCTGCGATCAACACACCGACGCATCCGCTGATAATCATAGGAATCGTAGCGCCACGGTGGTATTTTCCTTCTTTGACAAAAGCAATGCCGGCTGCCGGACAAAGGTATGCACAGGAACCCATCATAACCGGGAAAGCGACATCGGCGCTCATACCCAGAAGCAGCACGACTGCCATACACGGAGCGTACAGGCCGATACCGGCAGTCATAAGTACGCCTAAGATAAAGTTTGCAATAACGGCAATTACAAGCATGCCGCCTTCTAGGCCTCTCTCGGTTCCGATAATGCCGAAAGGTCCAACAGCGTTAATTTTGCATAGAGTGATTGCCGCTACAATAAGCAGAGCAATACCCATGATTACACGGATTTTCATAATGTCAAGCCTGGAGATGAATTTTGCTCCGACAGCGGCTCCGACAACAGAGGAAGCAATCATAAGTACTAACGTAAGTGTGTCCATCTCGATTTTTTGAATAAAGATAGTTGCCTCGACCATAATTGGGATACCGAAAGCGACATTGAGAGTTCCGGGAATTAAGTCGTCGGTATTGGACTTGGTAAATTTCCAGGCAGTAGTTGCGATAGCGTAGCTTCCGATACCCAGAGTATCAAAAAAGTTCGCCACCGCACTGATGATTACGTTGTGCGCCATCTTATCCTTTACAAGTTCATCCTTATGTGCCCGTACGTCCTTGGCCAGAATGAAAAAATAGACGGCTCCGAAAATCCACATAATAATAAGTAAAATAGTTGCTGCACTCATAAAATAATAAATCCTCCTAAGATATTAATGTTTTTTCCGATTTTCAGTATATATTTAAGTAAAATGTCTGTCAAGAGCTATAATAAATTGTTATGGCGGCATTAAGAAATATAATGTTTTTATTGACACACGTTTAACAGAGTGTTAAAATATATCAAGAACAGATAAGAGAGCCATTAAAAATGGTATGTCGAATTTGTGGAATGGCTTATCTTATCTTTATGTTTTCCAAATAAAAAAGAACGGGAGAACAAGAATTCCTGATTGCAGGAAAGAAATGAGGTGTAGCTTATGAGCGGAACTAGTATTATTATTTTGTGCGCAATTTTAGTGTACATGTGTTTGTTGATCGGCGTTGGTATTTACAATTCAAAGAAGAACAGCACCAGTGAGGATTTCTACCTTGGAGGAAGAAGAATGGGCGCGCTTGTCGTTGCCATGAGTGCTGAGGCGAGTGATATGTCGAGCTGGCTTCTGATGGGCCTTCCGGGAGTTGCTTACCTGACGGGTATTGCAGATGCGTTCTGGACGGCAGCAGGCCTTGCGGTTGGTACATATCTGAACTGGCTCTTTACTTCCAGAAGGCTGAGACGTTATTCGGAGAAGATTGATGCAATTACTGTTCCGAACTTTTTTGCGAAAAGATTCCATGACGAGAAGAACATTATCACGGCAATCTCTGCTGTTATCATTGTAGTATTCTTTATTCCTTATGTAGCCTCCGGATTTGCAGCGTGCGGTAAGCTTTTTAACTCATTGTTCGGACTTGACTATATGACGGGCGTAATTCTGTTTGCGATTATTATTGTTATCTATACGATTATGGGCGGGTTTACGAGTGTAGCTACGAACGACTTGATTCAAAGTATCGTAATGTCTATCGCTTTGATCTCAATTGTTACATTTGGTGTGAGCAGCGCAGGCGGATTTGGAGCAGTTATGGATAATGCAAAGTCCTTGCCGGGTTATTTTTCACTCTCTGCAATTCATGATGCGGTGGCGGGAACGGCAGTTCCGTATTCTGCATTGTCAGCAGTTTCACTGTTTGCCTGGGGTATCGGATACTTCGGTATGCCTCATATCTTAGTAAGGTTTATGGCAATTGAAGACGAGAATAAACTGGTGCTGTCCAGGCGTGTTGCTTCTATATGGGTAACAATTGCTATGGGTGTTGCAATATTCATCGGTGTTGTAGGTCTTGGAGTTGTCAAAGCCGGAAACATGGCCCCGTTAGAGGACAGTGAGCGTGTTATTATTGCACTTACTGATATCTTGAGCCAGAACGGATTCCTGGCGGCAGTTCTCGGCGGTGTGATCCTTGCCGGTATTCTTGCAGCTACGATGTCTACTGCGGACAGTCAGATGCTTGTGGCGGCTTCCGGTGTATCTGAGAATATTGTGCAGGATTTCTTCGGCAAAAAGCTTACAGAGAAGCAGAGTCTTATGGTTGCCCGCGGAACAATTCTTGCAATTGCCGCAATTGGATTATTCCTGGCAAAAGATCCGAATTCCAGCGTGTTCGGTATCGTGTCCTTCGCGTGGGCAGGTATGGGAGCAGCGTTTGCGGGAGTTATGATCTGCGCCCTGTTCTGGAAACGTACAACACTGCAGGGAGCGCTGGCAGGTATGGTTTCAGGTGGTGCGATGGTATTTATCTGGAAGTACGGGGTTCGTCCGATGGGCGGAATCCTTGATATCTATGAATTGCTTCCGGCATTCTTAGTATCCCTTGCTATGATCGTCATCGTAAGTCTGGCAACGAAAGCACCGAGCCAGGAGATTATTGACGAGTTTGAAAGTGTTAATGTTGTAAAGAAATAAATGCATATAATAAGGAAGGAAAAGCCCCGCTGAAGTGAAGGGGCTTTTTCTTATGAATGGCTACCCTCAGTGAACACTGATTGTATGAAAAAAAATACAATAATTCGATAAAAGGGCTTGAAATCAGTTCTTTCATCATATATACTAAAAAAGCTGTGACATGATAGCAATGAAGCGTGAGGTTGCTGCCGGGACTTCTGAAACAACAGCAGTTTGAGAAAAGATATGGCAGGTTTTCCGTGGAGCGAATGTCAAGTTAGGAAACTGGCGACAAGTCACTGTATCACATATAGCCCGTGTAAGGTTCTCACGACACACACGGCAGAGTGTACAGTCACCGCTTGTCGTACTGGGGTTTATAGTACGAAAAGGAGGCGACTTTTTTTATGGCAAGTCAAGTAATGAGAATCACTTTGAAAGCGTATGATCATCAACTGGTTGATGCATCCGCGAAGAAAATCATCGAAACTGTTAAGAAGAATGGGGCAAAGGTGAGTGGCCCGGTACCTCTTCCGACTAAAAAGGAAGTTGTAACTATCTTAAGAGCTGTTCACAAATATAAAGATTCCAGAGAGCAGTTTGAGCAAAGGACTCATAAGAGACTGATTGATATCATCACACCAACACAGAAGACAGTTGATGCATTATCAAGATTGGAGATGCCCGCGGGTGTGTATATCGATATCAAGATGAAAAATCAATAACACACAGTATTCCTAAAGTTTAGGATGAGCGCAAAAGTGCGTTCCGCTGTAAATCAAGGAGGTAATTATAATGAAGAAAGCTATTTTAGCTACAAAGGTCGGCATGACCCAGATCTTTAGCGAAGACGGCACACTGACACCGGTAACGGTTCTGCAGGCTGGTCCTTGTGTAGTAACACAGGTGAAGACGGTAGAGAATGACGGTTATGAAGCTGTTCAGGTTGGATTCGTTGACAAAAAAGACAAGATTGTAAACAAGGACAAGAGTGGAAAAAAAGAGATTGTTCACCGTCACGGAGTGACAAAGGCTGAACAGGGACATTTTGCAAAAGCGGGTGTTTCCGGCAAGAGATTTGTCAGAGAGTTTAAATTAGAGAATGCAAGTGAGTATCAGCTTGCGCAGGAAATCAAAGTTGATATATTTGAAGCGGGAGATAAGATTGATGCTACCGCAATTTCTAAAGGTAAAGGTTTCCAGGGTGCGATTAAGAGACATAATCAGCATAGAGGACCTATGACACATGGTTCTAAATATCACCGTCATGCTGGTTCCAATGGTGCGGCTTCCGATCCGAGCAAGGTATTTAAAGGCAAAAAGATGCCGGGACATATGGGAAGCGAGAAGGTTACAGTCCAGAATCTTGAAGTTGTACGCGTAGATGTGGAGAACAACTTGCTTTTAGTAAAAGGTTCTGTTCCGGGACCGAAGAAATCTTTGGTAACTATTAAAGAAGCAGTAAAATCTAATTAGGATTTGACGGGAAGGAGGAAGACTTAAGATGGCAACAAACGTATCTGTTTATAATATCGAAGGTAATGAAGTTGGCACAATCGATCTGAGCGATGCGGTATTTGGTGTTGAGGTTAACGAGCATCTTTTACACATGGCAGTTGTGAACCAGCTTGCAAATAACCGTCAGGGAACACAGAAGGCAAAGACGCGTTCTGAAGTGTCTGGCGGTGGAAGAAAACCGTGGAGACAGAAAGGAACAGGCCACGCAAGACAGGGTTCTACAAGAGCTCCGCAGTGGACGGGCGGCGGAGTTGTATTTGCTCCAGTGCCGAGAGACTATTCCTTTAAGATGAATAAGAAAGAGAAGAGAGCAGCGCTGAAATCTGCCCTTACTTCAAGAGTAGAAGAAAAGAAGTTCATCGTTGTTGATGAGATTGCATTTGGCGAGATTAAGACAAAGAACTTCGCTAATATGCTGAAGAACTTAAATGTGGCGAAAGCACTTGTTGTATTAGAGGACGGTAATGTGAATGCGGAACTTTCTGCAAGGAATATTGCTGATGTAAAGACAGCTAAGGCCGGCACGCTCAACGTATTTGATGTTATGAAATACAACACAGTAATCGCTACAAAGGCTGCTGTTCAGAATATTGAGGAGGTGTACGCATAATGGCTGATATTAAATATTATGATGTAATCCTTAAACCGGTTGTTACGGAGAAAAGCATGGAGCTTATGGGCGAGAAAAAATATACGTTTTTGGTTCACCCACAGGCTACTAAGTCTCAGGTAAAGGAAGCTGTTGAGAAGATGTTCGATGGAACAAAAGTAGCAGGCGTTAACACAATGAACTGCGAAGGAAAGAAAAAGAGAGTTCGTGGAACGATGCAGTTTGGCAAGACAGCTAAGACAAAGAAAGCGATTGTCCAGCTGACAGAAGACAGCGCAGATATCGAGATTTTTGAGGGGTTATAAGACTTGGCGAGGGCGAGCCGTAAGGCGAAGGCCGAGGTCTAGTCGGGCCCCGTTCGGAGAGCTTAGCGAGGTCTTTTCGAGCTTAGCGAACCGAACCTGTAAAACATGATAATGTGTAGTGAAAAACGAGCATATCAAAATCATACGGACAGAAACCGTGATAATAAACAGTATTGAAAGGAGAAGTAATCATGGGAATTAAAACATATAACCCATATACGCCTTCCAGAAGACAGATGACTGGTTCTGATTTTGCAGAGATTACAAAGTCAACGCCGGAGAAGTCACTGTTAGCTTCAAAGAGCAGACAGGCAGGACGTAACAATCAGGGAAAGATCACAGTTAGACACCGCGGAGGCGGAGCTAAGAAGAAATACAGAATTATTGATTTTAAGAGAAATAAAGATGGTGTTGCTGCTAAAGTAATCGGTATCGAGTATGATCCGAACAGAACGGCAAACATCGCTCTTATCTGCTATGAAGACGGTGCGAAAGCATACATCCTTGCTCCGGAAGGACTTAAGGTAGGGATGAAGATTATGAACGGACCGGAAGCAGAAGTAAGAATCGGTAACTGCCTTCCTCTTTCAGAGATTCCGGTAGGTACACAGATTCATAATATTGAGCTGTATCCGGGCAGAGGCGGACAGTTAGTTCGTTCCGCGGGAAACAGCGCGCAGCTCATGGCAAAGGAAGGAAAATACGCAACATTAAGACTTCCGTCAGGAGAGATGAGAATGGTTCCGATTATCTGCAGAGCTTCTGTAGGAGTTGTAGGAAACGGTGACCACAGCTTGATCAATATCGGTAAAGCAGGACGTAAGCGCCATATGGGTATCAGACCGACAGTCCGTGGTTCTGTTATGAACCCGAATGACCATCCGCATGGTGGTGGAGAAGGTAAGACTGGAATCGGCCGTCCGGGTCCGTGTACACCTTGGGGCAAACCGGCACTTGGTCTTAAGACAAGAAAGAAAAATAAAGCTTCTAACAAACTGATCGTAAGAAGAAGAGACGGTAGAGCAATCAAATAATTTTCATAAGGAGGTTAGAACCTATGGCACGTTCAATTAAAAAAGGACCATTTGCAGACGCAAGCCTGCTTAAGAAGGTTGATGCTATGAACGAATCGGGAAGCAAGTCTGTGATCAAGACATGGTCCCGCCGTTCCACAATCTTTCCGAGCATGATTGGGCATACAATTGCTGTTCATGACGGAAGAAAGCATGTTCCGGTATATGTTACAGAAGATATGGTTGGACATAAGCTCGGTGAGTTCGTTGCAACCAGAACATACAGAGGACATGGAAAAGACGAGAAGAAATCAAAGGTAAGATAATTAATGGTGAAAGGAGGGTTCATCCATGGCAAAAGGACATAGATCCCAAATTAAAAGAGAAAGAAATGCTAATAAAGATACAAGACCTTCTGCTAAGCTGTCTTATGCAAGAGTTTCTGTTCAGAAAGCATGTTTCGTATTAGATGCCATCAGAGGCAAGGATGTAAATGCAGCACTTGGTATTTTAACTTACAGTCCAAGATACGCGTCAAGCTTGATAAAGAAGTTACTGGAGTCTGCGATTGCTAACGCTGAGAATAATAATGGTATGAATGCTGAAAACCTTTATATTGCGGAGGCATATGCAAACAAAGGACCAACAATGAAGAGAATCAGACCGAGGGCACAGGGCAGGGCTTACAGAATAGAGAAGAGAATGAGCCATATTACACTTGTGCTTGATGAAAGATAAGGAGGGCAGACATGGGACAGAAAGTTAATCCTCATGGTTTAAGGGTCGGCATAATCAAAGACTGGGATTCCAAGTGGTATGCAGAGAAAGATTTCGCTGACAATTTAGTGGAAGACCATGAAATCAGAACGTATCTTAAGAAAAGATTATACAGCGCCGGTATTTCCAGAATCGAGATCGAGAGGGCATCTGACCGCGCTAAGATCATTATCTATACAGCAAAGCCTGGTGTCGTAATCGGTAAGGGCGGCGCCGAGATTGAGAAAGTGAAAGGTGAGCTTGCAAAGTTCACTGACAAGAAGTTAATTGTTGATATCAAGGAAATCAAGAGACCGGATAAAGATGCTCAGTTAGTGGCAGAGAACATCGCTCTGCAGCTTGAGAACCGTATCTCCTTCAGAAGAGCTATGAAGTCCTGCATGTCCAGAACGATGAAGGCTGGAGCGCTCGGAGTTAAGACTTCTGTATCAGGACGTCTTGGCGGAGCGGATATGGCTCGTACAGAGTTTTACAGCGAGGGAACGATTCCTCTTCAGACACTGAGAGCAGACATTGACTACGGATTCGCTGAGGCCAATACGACTTACGGAAAAGTCGGCGTTAAGGTATGGGTTTACAAGGGCGAAATTCTTCCGGAAAAAGCAGCTAAGGAAGGGAGAGATTAATCATGTTAATGCCAAAGAGAGTAAAACGTCGTAAACAGTTCCGCGGTTCCATGAAGGGAAAAGCACTTCGCGGAAATCAGATTACAAACGGTGAATATGGTATCATTGCAATGGAGCCATGCTGGATTCGCTCCAATCAGATCGAGGCTGCCCGTATCGCTATGACACGTTACATCAAGCGTGGCGGTAAAGTTTGGATCAAGATATTCCCGGATAAACCTGTAACTACAAAACCAGCAGAGACACGTATGGGTTCCGGTAAAGGAACTTTGGAATACTGGGTAGCAGTTGTTAAGCCGGGACGCGTTATGTTCGAGATTGCCGGCGTACCGGAGGAAGTAGCAAGGGAAGCGCTTCGTCTTGCAACACACAAGCTGCCGTGTAAATGTAAAGTAGTTTCTCGCGCAGACTTAGAAGGCGGTGATAACAGTGAAAATTAATGCATTTGTAGAAGATTTAAAAACAAAATCAGCTGCAGAGCTGAACGAAGAATTAGTAGCTGCTAAAAAGGAACTTTTTAATTTAAGATTCCAGAACGCAACAAACCAGTTAGATAATACAAGCAGAATTAAAGAAGTAAGAAGAAATATTGCCAGAATTCAGACGCTTTTAACCCAGGCACAGAAAGCTTAGCTTCCTTATAAACAAAGTGAAGAAAACTTCTTCTTACAAACAATATTCCCGAAAGGAGACAGACTGTGGAAAGAAATCTTAGAAAAACCCGTGTTGGCAAGGTTATCAGTGATAAAATGGATAAAACCATAGTAGTTGCAGTCGAGGATCATGTAAAACATCCGCTTTACAAAAAGATTGTAAAGAGAACTTATAAGCTGAAAGCACATGATGAAGCAAATGAGTGCAACATTGGTGACAAAGTAAAGGTTATGGAGACAAGACCGTTATCTAAGGATAAGAGATGGAGACTTGTCGAGGTTATGGAAAAAGCAAAATAGTATAAGGAGGGAAACCTGCATGATACAGCAAGAAAGCAGACTGAGAGTGGCAGACAACACAGGTGCAAAAGAATTGTTATGTATCCGTGTACTTGGCGGTTCTACAAGAAGATATGCAAGTATCGGCGACATTATCGTTGCGACTGTTAAAGATGCAACACCAGGCGGCGTTGTTAAAAAAGGTGATGTAGTAAAAGCTGTAGTTGTTCGTACAGTAAACAGCACCCGCCGTAAAGACGGTTCCTATATCCGTTTTGATGAGAATGCTGCCGTAATTATAAAAGAAGATAAGACACCAAGAGGAACCCGTATTTTTGGACCAGTAGCGAGAGAGCTTCGTGACAAACAGTTCATGAGGATTGTTTCTCTGGCTCCGGAAGTTCTTTAAGGAGGTGCAAGAGGATGTCAATGTTAAAGATTAAAAAAGGTGATACTGTAAAAGTAATCGCCGGGAAAGATAAAGACAAAGAAGGCAAGGTCATTGCTGTGAACCAGAAGGATGGTAAGGTAGTTGTAGAAGGCGTGAATATGATCACGAAACATGCAAAGCCGAACGCTGCTAATCCAAACGGCGGAATCATCCATCAGGAAGCACCGGTTGATGCGTCTAATGTAATGTATATTCACAAGGGAAAAGTTACAAGAGTCGGCATCAAGATGGACGGAGATAAGAAGGTACGTTACGCAAAATCAACAGGCGATGTTATCGATTAATTTGAGGAAGGAGGTTCAAGGCTTTGAGTAGACTGAAAGAACAGTACCAGAACGAGATCGTTGACGCTTTGACGAAGAAGTTCGGTTATAAAAATATTATGGAAGTGCCGAAGCTTGATAAGGTTGTTATCAATATGGGTGTCGGCGAAGCAAAAGATAATGCAAAAATCTTAGATTCAGCAGTTGCTGATCTGGAGAAGATTACAGGACAGAAAGCAGTTATATGTAAAGCTAAGAAGTCAGTTGCCAACTTCAAGTTAAGAGAAGGTATGGCAATCGGATGCAAGGTTACGCTGAGAGGCGAAAGGATGTATGAATTCGTTGACCGTCTGATTAATCTTGCACTGCCTCGTGTACGTGACTTCAGGGGTGTTAACCCGAACGCATTTGACGGAAGAGGAAACTATGCCCTTGGTATCAAAGAGCAGCTTATCTTCCCGGAGATTGAGTATGACAAAGTTGATAAAGTAAGAGGTATGGATGTTATCTTTGTTACAACTGCAAAAACTGACGAAGAGGCGAGAGAGCTGCTTACACAGTTCAATATGCCGTTTACAAAGTAGGAGGTAAATTATGGCTAAGACAGCAATGAAGATCAAACAGCAGCGTCCCCAGAAATTCTCCACAAGAGAGTACAGCCGCTGCAGAATTTGTGGACGTCCGCATGCATATTTGAGAAAATATGGCATCTGCCGTGTTTGCTTCCGCGAACTGGCATACAAAGGACAGATTCCAGGTGTAAAGAAAGCAAGTTGGTAGCCCGAAAGCAACTGGCATTGAACACTTAGTGAAAGCGAGCCGTAAGGTGAAGCTTGAACTTAGTGAGAAAGCCCATCCCGGAATGCAATGACGGGATGCTGCAATGCTTAGTGCGAGGGCGTTCTTGGAGCTTAGCGAGGTCCTTTCGAGCTTAGCGAGAAGAACCTCCCCGCAGGCCAGGAACCTTCCTTAAACAACAAGAAACTTTTTCCTTTAAGGAAGCCGGCCTATAGCGACAAGAACAATATTGGAAGAAAGAGAGGAAATATTTCATGACTATGAGCGATCCAATTGCAGATATGCTTACAAGAATCCGTAATGCGAATACTGCAAAACATGATACAGTAGATGTACCGTCATCCAAGATGAAACTTGCTATCGCAAACATTTTACTGGATGAAGGCTATATTGAGAAATACGACATGGTTGAAGACGGAGTATTCAAGACAATCCGCATTACGTTAAAATACGGCGCGGACAAGAACGAAAAAGTCATCACAGGTCTTAAGAGAATCTCCAAACCAGGTCTTCGTGTATACGCAGGCAGCGACAAGGTGCCGAAGGTATTCGGAGGACTTGGAACAGCGATCATTTCAACAAATGAAGGCGTAATTACCGATAAACAGGCAAGAAAGCTTGGCGTCGGCGGCGAGGTTTTGTGCTTTATTTGGTAGACACTGAACACTTGGCAAAGCCAAGCGTCAGCGCCGGCTGAGCCTAGTGAGAAGGTCGTTCTTTGAGATTAGCGAGGTCTTTCACGAGCTTAGCGAAAAGAACTTCCTTAAACCGAAAGCAACTTAGTGAATCCAAGCGGTTTCGCGCAGGATGAACTTAGTGCGAGGTTGTTCTTTGAGCTTAGCGAGGTTTTTCACGAGCTTAGCGAAAAGAACTTCCTTATACTGAATACAAGACGGAGGGAAACACCGTCGTCACTAAACTCGTGAAAAACCTCGTTAAGTGTCGAGGTGTGCGTTCACACTAAACTCGAAAAAACCTCGTTAAGTGTTCACAGCAACTGAAAACAGAGCAAACTATGATTTGTTCCGAAAATCTAAGTTAAGGAGGAAAAGGCAATGTCACGTATAGGCAGACTGCCAGTAAAGGTTCCAGCAGGAGTTACTGTTGAAATCGCAGAGAATAATAAAGTGACTGTAACAGGTCCAAAGGGAACTCTTGAAAGAGAACTTCCTACAGAGATGGAAATTAAAAAAGAAGGCGAAGAGATCATCGTAACAAGACCGAATGATTTAAAGAAGATGAAGTCCCTTCACGGACTTACAAGAACACTGATCAACAACATGGTTGTCGGTGTTACAGAAGGATACCAGAAGATTCTTGAGGTTAACGGTGTCGGTTACAGAGCAGCAAAATCCGGCAACAAGCTGACCTTGAGCTTAGGATATTCCCACCCGGTAGAGATGATCGACCCGGAAGGCGTTGAGACAGTTTTAGAAGGCCAGAATAAGATCATCGTTAAAGGTATCAACAAAGAAAAAGTCGGACAGTATGCGGCTGAGATCAGAGACAAGAGAAGACCGGAGCCATATAAGGGCAAGGGTATCAAGTACTCTGACGAAGTAATCAGACGTAAAGTCGGCAAGACAGGTAAGAAATAAGAAAGGAGAGTGTGAAAATGGTCAGCAAAAAATCAAGAAGTGTTGTTCGTGCAAATAAGCACAGAAAATTACGTAACCGTTTGAGCGGGACGGCACAGTGTCCGCGTCTGGCAGTATTTAGAAGCAATAATCACATGTACGCGCAGATTATTGATGACACAGCTCATCATACACTGGTTTCTGCTTCCACTCTTCAGAAAGATGTGAAAGCAAACCTGGAAAAAACAAATAATGTTGAAGCAGCAGCATATTTGGGCAAAGTGATTGCTGAGAAAGCGATTGAAAAGGGTATTAAGGATGTTGTCTTTGACAGAGGCGGCTTCATATATCATGGTAAGATTCAGGCATTAGCAGATGCAGCTAGAGAAGCTGGATTGAATTTCTAGAAGGAGGAGCACACATGAAACAGGAACGTATTGATGCTAGTTCATTAGAATTAACAGAAAAAGTGGTATCAATCAAGCGTGTAACCAAGGTTGTTAAGGGTGGCCGTAATATGAGATTCACAGCTTTAGTTGTTGTCGGCGATGGAAATGGCCATGTTGGTGCAGGCTTGGGAAAAGCTACTGAGATTCCGGAAGCAATCCGTAAAGGAAAAGAGGATGCGGCAAAGCACCTTATTACAGTGGCATTAGATGAGAACGAGAGTATTACACATGACTTTACCGGTAAGTTCGGAGGGGCATCTGTATTGCTTAAGAAGGCACCGGAAGGTACAGGAGTTATCGCCGGAGGTCCGGCGCGTGCCGTTATCGAGATGGCAGGAATTAAGAACATCCGTACAAAATCTCTTGGCTCAAACAATAAGCAGAATGTTGTTCTCGCTACCATTAACGGATTAAGTCAGGTTAAGACACCGGAAGAGGTGGCAAGACTTCGCGGTAAGTCGGTAGAAGAAATCTTAGGCTAAGGAGGTAGATTAAGATGGCAAATTTAAAAGTTACATTGGTAAAATCTACAATTGGAGCTGTACCGAAGCATAAGAAAACTGTAGAAGCTTTAGGGCTTCGTAAAGTAAACAAGACAGTTGAACTGCCGGATAACGCAGCAACAAGAGGTATGGTTAAACAGGTTGAGCATCTTGTAAAGGTGGAAGAAGCATAGAAAATATTCAGATAAGGAGGTGTCACAATGGATTTATCAAATTTAAGACCTGCTGATGGGGCAAAGCACAATGATAATTTCAGAAGAGGACGTGGACACGGTTCTGGAAATGGTAAAACTGCTGGTAAAGGACATAAAGGTCAGAGAGCTCGTTCCGGAGGTACAAGACCAGGTTTTGAAGGCGGTCAGATGCCGTTATATAGAAGAATACCGAAGAGAGGATTCACGAACAGGAATTCTAAGGAGATTATCGGTATTAATGTAAGTGTTCTCGAAGTATTTGATAATGATGCAGTAGTTTCTGTAGAAACATTATTAGAGCAGGGAATTATTAAAAACCCAAGAGATGGCGTTAAGATTCTCGGTAACGGTGAACTTACAAAGAAATTGACTGTGAAGGCAAATGCATTTAGTGCAGGCGCAATAACAAAAATCGAGGCTGTAGGTGGAAAAGCAGAGGTGATCTAATGTTAGAAACTTTCCGAAGGGCATGGGGGATTAAAGATATTCGCAGAAAAATCGGATATACGTTTTTGATGTTAATCGTAATAAGGATTGGTTCGGGCCTTCCGACGCCTGGAGTAGATCCAACATATATTCAGAACTTCTTTGCACAGAATACTGGTGAAGCGTTTAACTTGTTTAACGCTTTCACCGGCGGTTCTTTTGAAAGGATGTCAGTATTTGCCCTCAGTATTACTCCGTATATCACGTCTTCAATTATCATGCAGCTTCTTACAATTGCTATTCCGGCACTTGAAGAGATGCAAAAAGACGGTGAGGATGGCAGGAAAAAGATTGTAGCAATGACACGTTATCTGACAGTTGCGCTTGCGCTTCTTGAGTCTACTGCCATGGCAGTTGGATTTGGACGTCAGGGACTTCTTATAGATTACAATTTTGTAAATGCCGCAAGTGTTGTTCTGACGCTGACAGCAGGTTCGGCTTTCCTTATGTGGATTGGTGAGAGGATTACAGAAAAGGGTATTGGAAATGGTATTTCCATGGTGTTGGTAATAAATATTATTTCCCGTATCCCGAATGATATGGCAACTTTATTCGAACAGTTTGTGAAGGATAAGAGCATCGCTAAGGGAGGATTGGCAGTGATTATTATCATTGCAATTATTATTGCACTGGTAGTATTTGTTGTTGTTCTCCAGGATGGTGAAAGAAGGATTGCCGTTCAGTATTCACAGAAAACTACAGGCAGAAGGACTTTTGGCGGACAGTCAACGCACATTCCGTTAAGAATCAACACAGCGGGTGTTATCCCGATCATCTTTTCTTCTTCATTGATGCAGTTTCCGATTGTTATCGCTTCTTTTCTTGGAAAAGACAATGGAAAAGGAATTGGCGGTGAGATTCTTAGAGGGATGAATCAAGGAAATTGGTGCAACCCGGAACAGTTGAAATATTCATGGGGATTGGTTGTATATATACTGCTTACAGTATTTTTTGCTTATTTTTATACTTCCATTACGTTTAATCCGTTGGAGATTGCCAACAACATGAAAAAGAGTGGCGGATTTATTCCCGGGATACGTCCAGGGAAACCGACGGTTGAATATTTGACAAAGATATTAAATTATATTATCTTTATCGGAGCTTGTGGACTTGTGATTGTACAGATTATTCCAATATTCTTCAATGGCTGGCTTGGAGCGCAGGTTTCGTTCGGCGGAACGTCGCTCATCATTATTGTCAGTGTTGTACTGGAGACGATTAAGCAGGTTGAATCACAGATGCTTGTACGCAATTACAAGGGATTTTTAAATAACTAACGGACATTTTCAACTCGCGGAATTTTTAATTTCGCGGGTTAAAATGCTATAAGGAGGAATGAATTTATGAAATTAATTATGTTGGGCGCACCAGGTGCAGGAAAAGGGACTCAGGCTAAAAAAATTGCAGCTAAATATGATATTCCTCATATTTCAACAGGCGATATCTTTCGTGCAAATATTAAAAACGGTACAGAATTAGGAAAGAAAGCAAAGACATATATGGACCAGGGCCTTCTTGTGCCGGATGAGCTGGTGGTTGATTTGGTTGTGGACCGTGTAAATCAGGAAGACTGCTCAAAAGGCTATGTGCTGGACGGATTTCCGAGGACAATCCCGCAGGCAGAAGCGCTTGATAAAGCACTGGCAGAGATGGGACAGAAGATGGATTATGCGATTGATGTTGACGTGCCGGATGAAAATATTGTAAAGCGTATGGGCGGAAGACGTGCATGTGTAGGATGCGGTGCTACATACCATTTGGTTTATGCACCGACAAAAGCAGAGGGAATCTGCGATACATGCGGGAAAGAACTGATTCTTCGCGATGATGATAAGCCGGAGACAGTACAGAAGCGCCTGAATGTTTATCACGAGCAGACGCAGCCTTTGATCGACTATTATACAAAGGCGGGAATATTAAAGTCCGTTGATGGTACTGTTGACATGAATGACGTATTTAAAGCGATTGTTGATATTTTAGGAGAATAGTGATATGCCAATAGAAATTAAGTCGGCAAGAGAAATCGAATTGATGACTGAGGCCGGAAGGATTTTGGAGATTGTGCATAAGGAACTGGGAAAAGCATTGCATCCGGGAATGAGTACATTAGAGATAGACCGGTTGGGGGAAGAGATTATTCGCAGCTACGGCTGTATTCCGTCTTTTTTGAACTATAACGGGTACCCGGCATCGATCTGTGTATCTGTTAATGAAGAAGTGGTACATGGGATACCGAGCGATAAACGATTTCTCAAAGAAGGGGATATCGTAAGTCTGGATGCAGGCGTGATCTATAAAGGATATCATTCCGATGCCGCGAGGACACACGGCATCGGGGAAATCAGCAAAGAAGCAGAGAAACTCATGAGGGTTACAAGGGAATGCTTCTTTGAAGGTATAAAATATGCAAGAGAAGGCAATCATCTATTTGATATTTCCAGAGCAATCGGGACTTATGCGGAGAGCTTTGGGTATGGGGTGGTCCGTGACCTGTGCGGACACGGGATCGGTACAAAACTCCATGAAGAGCCTCAGATTCCTAATTATGTAATGAAACGGCGCGGCGTTACGTTAAAAGCCGGTATGACATTGGCTATTGAACCAATGATTAACTTGGGAACCTGGGAGGTTGATTGGCTTAGTGACGACTGGACAGTTGTGAGCCGCGATCATTCCCTTTCGGCTCATTATGAGAATACGGTGTTGATCACGGATGGAGAGCCTAAGCTTTTAACACTGACCGGGAGCGGAGGACAGGCCTGATATTATGGAAGAGAATTATATTGGAATGCTTGCTAAATCGGCTGCAGGTCATGATAAAGGGACAGTTTATGTGATATTTGCTGCGGATGATGCATATGTATATTTAGTGGACGGAAAAGTAAGGACACTTGATAAACCGAAAAAGAAAAAATACAGACACATTCAAATTATTAAAACTAATAATGATATCCGTGATATAAATGATGCAGGAATCAGGCGGATACTGAAAGAGTGGAAAAAGGAAGAGGTAAAACAGGAGGATTAATATATGTCAAAGGCTGACGTAATTGAGATTGAAGGAACAGTAGTAGAAAAGCTGCCAAACGCCATGTTTCAGGTAGAGTTGGAAAACGGCCATCAGGTGCTTGCACATATCAGCGGAAAACTTCGTATGAATTTTATAAAAATCCTTCCGGGGGATAAAGTAACTCTGGAGTTATCTCCATATGATCTTTCCAAAGGAAGAATTATCTGGAGAGACAAATAAAAGAGAAAAATCTGTTGACTTTGTTGTATACGGGTGGTATACTATATAAGCGCGTTTTCTAGCATGTTTGTATGCAAATGTTGTTTTTTTATGACATTTACAGAGGAAAATGCGTTGGTAAACCGTTGGCAGAGCAATGGATGAAAGGAGGATTTGACGTGAAGGTTAGATCATCAGTTAAACCAATTTGCGAAAAATGCAAAGTGATTAAAAGAAAAGGAAGCGTTCGCATTATTTGCGTAAACCCGAAGCATAAGCAGCGTCAGGGATAGGCATTGGCATTGAACACTTAATAAGTGCAAGCTGAAGGCGCAACACGAATTTAGTGAGAAAGCCGTTCGATGACCGGAGGGAATCGAACTTCCATGAACAATCTTGTGCAAACAAATCAGGCGGCTGATAGTCCGACACACCAGGAAGTGTGTAGACTATTTTAAATATACAAGGACACACCTGTAGCCGGTGGATTCCTCGTATATTGCTTCTAATGCCGGCCCGTCATTACCGATATATGAAAATATGCGGTGGCCGGAAAGGATACGGGTATACCGAACCGTATCTGGACGAAATCAGTAGTCCCTATTAAAGTCAGTATGAAAAACAAAGAAAACGGAGGAAAATTACATGGCTCGTATAGCAGGTGTAGACTTACCAAGAGACAAACGTGTTGAAATCGGATTAACTTATATCTACGGAATCGGTAGAACAAGTTCAAATCGTATTTTAGCAGAAGCAGGAGTAGATCCTGACATCCGTTGCAGAGATCTCACGGATGAAGATGTAAAGAAGATCAGCACAGTAATCGACGAGACACAGATGGTAGAAGGTGATCTTCGTAGAGAGATTGCTCTTAACATCAAGAGATTACAGGAAATCGGATGCTACAGAGGAATCCGTCACAGAAAAGGCCTTCCGGTTCGCGGTCAAAAGACAAAGACCAACGCAAGAACCAGAAAAGGCCCAAAGAGAACAGTGGCTAATAAAAAGAAGTAAACACTTAGCGAAAGCAAGCCCCTAGGCGCAGCTTGAGGTTAGTGTGAACTTCGTTCTTCGAGCCAAGCGAGAAGAACTACCTAAAGTTCCCCTCGCCGAAACAAGCGAGAAGAACTACCATATAAAGTTCCCCTCGCTAAATCAGCGGGAAGAACTTCAACACGAAAACAGAACAAATATAGGAAAGTGTAGGTTAGTTTTATTATGGCAAAGAAAGTTACAAAGAAAGTGACAAAGAAACGTGTCAAGAAAAACGTTGAACGGGGACAAGCACATATTCAGTCATCTTTTAATAACACAATCGTTACTTTAACAGATGCACAGGGTAACGCTCTTTCATGGGCAAGTGCAGGCGGTCTTGGTTTTAGAGGTTCAAGGAAATCTACCCCCTATGCAGCTCAGATGGCGGCTGAAACAGCAGCTAAAGCAGCATTGGTGCATGGTTTGAAATCCGTTGATGTATTCGTTAAAGGACCTGGTTCAGGAAGAGAAGCAGCAATCCGCGCCCTTCAGGCATGCGGCATTGATGTGACAAGCATCAGAGACGTGACACCGGTACCGCACAATGGTTGCCGTCCACCGAAGCGCAGAAGAGTTTAGTGAAGATAGGAGGGAGATAAGACATGGCAGTGAATAGAGTTCCGGTTCTCAAAAGATGTAGATCATTGGGTATGGACCCGGTTTATTTGGGGATTGATAAAAAGTCTAACAGACAGTTAAAGAGAGCGAGCAGAAAGATGAGCGAGTATGGTCTTCAGTTACGTGAAAAGCAGAAAGCGAAATTCATCTATGGTGTATTAGAGAAACCTTTCAGAAATTATTATAAAAAAGCAAAACAGATGAGCGGTATGACAGGTGAAAACCTGATGGTACTTCTCGAGTCCAGACTGGATAATGTTGTGTTCCGTATGGGACTTGCAAGAACAAGACGTGAGGCAAGACAAATTGTTGACCACAAGCATGTTCTTGTAAACGGAAAGCAGGTTAATATCCCGTCTTACCTGATTAAAGCAGGGGATGTAATTGAGATTAAAGAAAAACACAAAAGCTCACCAAGGTACAAAGAGATTGTAGAAGTTACAGGCGGACGTATGGTTCCGGATTGGCTTGAGGTTGATGCGGAGAATTTAAAGGGAACTGTAAAAGAGCTTCCGAACAGAGATGCTATTGATGTTCCAGTTGACGAGATGCTGATTGTCGAGTTGTATTCTAAATAATAACCCGTAACACCACAGGAGGTGGACTTAGTGTTTGATTTTAATAAACCAAATATTGAAATTACAGAGATTTCAGAAGATAAAAAATATGGAAGATTTGTTGTTGAACCGTTGGAAAGAGGTTATGGTACAACATTAGGTAACTCCCTTAGAAGAATCATGCTCTCATCTTTACCGGGTACAGCAATCAGCCAGGTAAAGATTGATGGTGTTTTGCATGAGTTCAGTTCCATCCCAGGGGTGAAAGAAGATGTTACTGAGATTGTCATGAATTTGAAATCACTGGCTATTAGAAATACATCTGAGACAGATGAGCCGAAGACGGCTTATATTGAATTTGAAGGCGAAGGTGTTGTGACAGCCGCAGATATTCAAGTGGATCCGGATATTGAAATTATGAATCCAGAGACAGTCATTGCAACATTGAACGGCGGGGCAGACAGTAAGCTTTACATGGAAATTACCATTACCAACGGCAGAGGCTATGTAAGTGCAGACAAAAACAAGAACGAAGACTTACCGATTGCTGTCATTCCAATTGATTCTATCTACACACCGATCGAACGGGTGAACTTGACTGTGGAGAATACGCGTGTAGGACAGATTACAGATTTTGATAAGCTGACATTAGACGTATATACGAATGGGACGCTGCTTCCGGACGAGGCGATCAGTCTGGCAGCAAAGGTACTTAGCGAACATCTGAAACTTTTTATTGATCTTTCCGAAGTTGCACAGGCAGCAGAGGTTATGATTGAGAGAGAAGACGATGAGAAAGAAAAAGTTCTTGAGATGAGTATTGATGAATTAGAGTTATCGGTTCGTTCTTACAATTGTCTTAAGAGAGCCGGTATCAATACTGTAGAAGAACTGACGAACAGAACACCGGAAGACATGATGAAGGTGCGGAATCTTGGACGGAAGTCGCTTGAGGAAGTGCTTGCAAAGTTAGATGAGTTAGGTCTGAGCCTGAGCAAAGGCGAGGAATAAGACGCTCTATGTAATAATAATAATCTCTGCCAGTAAGTCCGAAGAGCATGGCAGAGCATTTGGATGTCTGATTTTATAGAATCCGAATGTTAATAATGGAGGATTAGAGAGATGGCAAAGTATAGAAAACTTGGCAGAACATCAAGCCAGAGAAAAGCATTATTAAGAAATCAGGTAACAGCATTGCTGAATAACGGCAAGATTGTTACAACAGAGACAAAGGCAAAAGAGATTCGCAAGATTGCGGAGCATTTGATTGCCTTGGCAGTAAAAGAGAGAGATAGCTTTGAAGAGGTTACTGTAAAAGCTAAAGTTGCTCGTAAGGACAAAGATGGAAAAAGAGTAAAAGAGGTTGTAGACGGAAAGAAAGTTACTGTATACGATGAAGTTGACAAGAAGATCAAGAAAGATTTACCGGGAAGACTTCATGCACGCCGTCAGATGCTCAAGGTACTCTATCCTGTAAAGGAAGTTCCGGCAGCGCAGGCAGGAAGAAAGAAAAATACAAAGCAAGTAGATCTTGTTGCAAAGTTATTTGACGAGATTGCACCGAAGTATGAGAATCGCCACGGCGGTTATACAAGAATCATCAAGATTGGTCAGCGTAAAGGTGACGCTGCGATGATGGTGCAGATTGAGCTTGTGTAGATGAATAAAGATGATGAAGGCATTCTGAGAAATCAGAGTGCCTTTGTAATGTGTGAATTATAGACAATTCTGGTGCATGTTTATTGTTGACAATTGACAATTTACAACAAACGGAAATAGATTTACAATGTAAAAAATAAATCTATTAAAGGAGTAAATAGTTATGAGAGCGTATGAAAGATTTCTTAAGTATGTGCAAGTGTGGACTACAAGCGACGAGGCCAGCGAGACAGTTCCTTCGGCAGCGAGAGAGCTTGACCTGGCGAGGATGCTTGTGGAGGAGATGAAGGAGCTTGGCATCACAGATGTGAGGGTAGATGACAAAGGATATGTGTACGGGCATATACCTGCAACGCCGGGGTACGAAAAGAGGGCTGCCCTTGGGCTGATTGCCCACATGGACACGGCGCCGGATGCGCCCGGAGAGAACATTAAGCCCCGCCTGATTGAGAACTATGACGGCGGGGATGTAAAGCTTGGCGAGAACGGCAAAGTATTGAGCGCAGCAGATTTCCCGCATCTTAAAGGGCTCAAGGGGAGGACTCTTATCGTGACGGACGGCGAGACTCTTCTGGGAGCGGACGACAAGGCGGGAATTGCGGAGATTCTTACAGTGGCCGAGGAACTTCTGAAGGGCGATATGCCTCACGGGAAGATCTGCATCGGCTTTACGCCGGATGAAGAGATTGCCAGAGGAGCAAAGCATTTTGACGTGGAGGGCTTTGGCGCGGATTATGGCTATACGCTGGACGGCAGCGCGGAGGGCGAGATCCAGTATGAGAATTTTAATGCGTCTACGGCTGTTTTTACGATTCATGGAGTGAGCGTGCATACAGGTACGGCAAAAGACGTGCTGGTCAATTCCCAGACATTGGCGGCGGAGATTCACCAGATGCTGCCTGAAAGTGAGCGTCCGGAGACGACAGAAGGGTATGAGGGGTTCTATCATCTGGTGAGCGTTAACGGAACGGTAACAGAGACGAAGATGAAGTATTTTATCCGTGATTTTGACCGGGGGAATTTTAAGGCAAGAGAAGATAAGCTGCGCCAGATTGCGGCCGAGATGAATAAAAAGTACGGCGAGGGCGAGGTGGAAGTGGAGATTACCGAGTCCTACCGGAACATGAGAGAGATGGTGGAGCCGTGTTATCAGCTTGTAGAGTATGCCCTTGCAGCCACAAAGGCAGCCGGAGTAGAGCCAGATGTCGCGCCGATCCGGGGCGGCACAGACGGGGCGAGGTTGAGCTTTAAGGGCCTGCCGTGTCCGAACCTTGGAACCGGCGGCTATGCGTTCCACGGCGTGTATGAGCACATTACCGTTGAGGGCATGGATCTGGCAGTGAATATCGTGAAAGACATCATCAGGCAGTTTGCTGAGTAGGGGGGATACCGTTATGGCTGATACAAAGAAGATAAAATGGAGCGCTCTTGCCTTTATGGCGTTTTCCACAGTGTGGGGATTTGGAAATGTATTAAACGGATTTATCTATTTTAACGGGATTCAGGTTGTGCTGAGCTGGGTGCTAATGTTCGGGCTTTATTTTATCCCGTATGCGCTGATGGTGGGGGAGCTTGGCTCTGCATTTAAGAACAGCGGCAGCGGCGTGAATTCGTGGATTTACGAGACGACTACGCCGAAGCTGGCGTACTATGCGGGCTGGACTTACTGGGCGTGCCATATTACCTACATTGCCAGCAAGGGAAGCGGCAGCCTTAAGGCGCTGAGCTGGGCGGTGTTCCGCAACGCGGAAGTCTATGACACGTTCCCTACCATGGCGGTGCAGTTAGCGACTCTGGGCGTCTTTCTGGGCGGGTGCTTTATCGCCAGCAAGGGGCTTAACCCGCTGAAAAAGCTGCTTTCCCTGGCGGGAACCAGTATGTTTGTTATGTCGATTCTGTATATTATTATGATGCTTGCGGCTCCGGCCATCAACCCTGGCGCGGATTATGTGACCATGGACTTAAGCTTTAAGAACCTGATTCCGAATTTTAATGTGGCATACTTTACCTCCCTGTCAATCCTTGTATTTGCAGTAGGCGGCTGCGAGAAGATCTCCCCTTATGTAAATAAGGTGGAGAATCCAAGTAAAGGGTTCCCTAAGGGAATCATTGCGATGGCGGTCATGGTGCTTGTGTGTGCCATTCTTGGAACGGTTGCCATGGGCAAGATGTTTGACCCGGCGCTTATCAATGCCAGCGACGAGGCGTTTAACTCTTATGCGGCCAACGGTTCTTACTGGGCGTTCCAGAAATTGGGTCAGTATTATCATGTGGGCGATCTGTTCCTTGTAATCTATGCGCTGTGTAACCTTATCAGCCAGTTTGCCATTCTGATTCTGAGCATTGACGCGCCTTTGCGGATGCTGTTGGAAAATGAGAAGACGAAGGAATTTATCCCGTCTGCCATGAGAAAGCAGAACAAGGACGGTGCGTATGTCAACGGCATCAAGCTGATCATCGTGCTTGCAGGTGCGATTATCCTCGTCCAGACCTTTATGCCGGGGGCGGCGGCAGTGCTCCAGCAGCTTACAAGGCTGAATTCTGTATGCATGCCGATGCGTTACCTGTGGGTGTTCGTGGCCTATCTTGCGCTTAGAAAGGCCTATGACCGGATACCGGCGGAGTACCGTTTTGTGAAAAATCAGAAAGTGGCTATGTTTTTTGGCGGATGGTGCTTTTTTGTGACGGCTGCATGTTGTATTATGGGTATGTACAGTAAAGAGCCTCTCACGCTGGCATTAAATATCATCACGCCGGTCGTGCTGACTGCCCTCGGGCTTATCATGCCGAAACTGGCGTAGCGGGAGAGAGCGAAAAAGTAAGAAAGCAGCAGGAGGTGTTTATGGTGGATATGAAGACGATATCGGAGCTTGCTTCGTTTATCAAGGGCGCGCCTACGGCGTTCCATGCGGTGGAGAAGATGGGCGGCATGCTTGAGGAGGAAGGTTTTGAGGAGCTTAAGGAGCGGGAAAAGTGGGAGCTTAAGCCCGGGAAGGGGTACTATGTTACAAGGAACGGTTCCAGCATCATCGCTTTTAAGGCAGGAGCAAAGCTTTCGGACTATACCTTTCATGTGACGGCATCCCACAGTGATTCGCCGGGATTCAAGCTCAAGGAAAATGCGGAGCTTGACGTAAAAAAGAGGTATACGGTATTGAATACGGAAGGGTATGGTGGTATGATTTGCTCAACGTGGTTTGACCGCCCCCTTTCCGTGGCGGGAAGAGTGATCGTAAAGACAGATGAGGGCCTTAAGGCAAGGCTTGTTGACCTTGACAGAGACCTTCTGATGATTCCGAGCCTTGCGATTCACATGGACCGTTCGGTCAATGACGGGCACAAGTTCAATAAGCAGGTGGATATGCTGCCGCTGTTTGCGGGGGAAGAGAAGGCGCCGGGCGCGGTTAAGGAGCTGGTGGCGAAGGAGCTTGAGGCAAAAGCAGAAGACATCTACGGGATGGATCTGTTTTTATACAACCGCATGGCCCCGGCCGTGTGGGGAAGTGACAATGAGTTCTTCTCCTGCCCGCAGCTTGACGACCTGGAGTGTGCGTTTGCCTCATTGAAAGGTTTCTTATCCGGCGGCAATGAGAGGAATGTGAATGTGTTCGCCTGCTTTGACAATGAAGAGGTAGGCTCCGGCACGAAACAGGGCGCAGGCTCTACGTTCCTCTACGATGTGCTCTGGCGGGTCAACCTTGCTCTCGGCAAGGATGAGGAGGACTTCTTAAGGGCGGTGGCGGGCAGCTTTATGCTGAGCTGCGACAATGCCCATGCGGTGCATCCGAACTATAAGGAAAAGACGGATGCCACCAACTGCGTGTATATGAATGAGGGAATCGTAGTGAAGTCTCATGCAGGGCAGAAGTATACCAGTGACGCTCTGAGCATTGCCGTGATGAAGGCAATCTGTGAGAAGGCGGGAGTTCCGCTGCAGTTTTTTGCCAACCGCTCCGACGAGGCGGGGGGCAGCACTCTTGGGAACATCGCCATGTCTCAGGTGTCTATGAATGCAGTGGATATCGGGCTGCCTCAGCTTGCCATGCATTCTGCTTACGAGACTTGCGGGGTGAAGGACGCCGGATATCTCATCCGGGCGGCGGAGAGCTTTTACAAAAGCCATATCAGCGCGGCGGGAGACGGGACATTCCATATAGAGTAAAGAGAAAAAGCGAGGACAGTGTGAAGATGAAAAAGATACTTATGATAGGGACAGGCGGCACCATCGCCTCCAAGGAAACGGAAGACGGGCTGACTCCGGGGCTTACGCCGGAGGATATCTTATATTATATTCCGGATGTGAAAAATATCTGTGACGTGGAGACAATCCAGGTGTGCAACCTGGACAGCACGAACGTAAAGCCTGAGCATTGGCAGCTGATTGTGAAGACTATAGAGCAGAATTATTACAGCTATGACGGATTTGTTATCTGCCACGGTACGGACACGCTGGCGTATACTGCCTGTGCACTGTCCTACATGATACAGAATTCCAACAAGCCGGTGGTCATTACCGGGGCGCAGAAACCGATAAGCCATGACGTGACGGATGCAAGGACGAACCTTCTTGACAGCTTTATCTATGCGGCTGATAAGCATTCTCAGGGAGTGAATATCGTGTTTGACGGCAAGGTCATTGCGGGAACCAGGGCGAAAAAAGAGATGTCCAAGAGCTACAATGCATTTTCCAGCATCAATTTCCCGTACCATGCGGTTATAAGAGACAGGCGGCTGATCCGGTATATTCCGGAGATGCCGTACAAGGAGCGGGTGCATTTTTACTATAATATGAAAGACAGCGTGTGCGTGCTGAAACTGATTCCCGGGCTTAAGCCGGACATTCTCTACTATCTTTTTGAGAATTATGACTGTATCGTGGTGGAGAGCTTTGGCGTGGGAGGCATGCCGAAGTCTTTGACGGACGTGTTCCGGGCGGAGATGAAAAAGTGGGAGCAGGAAGGAAAGCATGTTGTCGTTACGACGCAGGTGGTCAATGAAGGCAGCGACATGATGGTGTACGCGGTGGGAAAGACCATCAAAAAAGAGTTCAACCTGATGGAGGCGTATGATATGACTACGGAGGCGGTCATCACAAAGCTTATGTGGCTTATGGGGATGGAGGGGCTTTCGAAAAAGGAGTTCAGGGAGCTTTTTTACCAGCAGATAAATTATGATATACTTTTTGCGGAGTAGTGGTGATGGGCATTTGGAAATACCGGTATTTTGTGGATGTCATTGACCTTAAGAGCTTTACAAAGGCAGGAAAGAAAAATTATGTATCTCAGACTGCCATAAGCCAGCAGATTGCACAGCTTGAGAAAAGCGTCGGCGGAAAACTCATTAATCGGGGCAACGGAGAAGTTACGCCGACGCAGCTTGGGCGCATTGTCTATAAGCGGGCGTCGGAGATGATCAAGCTTGACGAGCAGATGCTTAAGGAGATTGAAGAGCTTAAGGAGACGATGTGAATGTTGCGCAGCAGAGAGCGTTTGGAATTTAACAATAGACAAATGTACGTTAGTGTTGCTATACTGTATAAGGAATATGACGAGGCAGAGAGGTTAGGCTATGGCAATATATTTTCGTACGTTGCGTGAAAATGTGGTGGAGGCAATCCGCGATAAGATTATTAATCAGGAATTGAAGCCCGGCGAGAGGATCGTGGAGATGGAGCTTGCGGAGGAGTTTAAGACAAGCCGCGGGCCTGTGCGGGAGGCGCTCAGGCAGCTTGAGCACGAGGGGCTTATCGAGTACACCCGGAATGTGGGCTGTACCGTTAAGAATCCGGATCTCCAGGAGTCTTTTGAGATCTACCTGATCAGGGTGAGTTATGAGATTCTTGCGGTAAAATATATGGGAGGCAGGATACCTCCAGAGACGATATCGAATATGGAGAAAGTGCTGGAGAAGATGAAAGCGCTTGACGAGAGCCGCTATGCCCAGGTCTATCTGTATGACAATGAGTTTCACGGCGAGCTTGTGAAGATGACAAAGTTAAAGCATCTCTACCGTCTTTGGAGCGAACTCAGCTACGGGAATATTGTCACCGGGTACAATAACGTGCAGGATAAAAAACGGGTGGCAGAGCGTCAGTACACGGTACATAAGGACATTGTGGATGCCTGCCGGACAGGGGATGCGGGAGAGATCTGCAAGGTGGTATCGGAGCATTATATGCGTACCATTACGAGGCTTATGAAAGAGCAGGGCGTAAAAGAGGATGAAGTGCCGTTTTCAAGGGATTTTCTGCTTTGAATCTAGAGATTTGAGTAAGCAGGGTCGCTATAAGAAATTCTTATAGCGATTCTCTTTTTATCTAAATCCGGTGTTCAAATATTGTAGATTGTATGCAAAGGACAAAATGCTAAAAAATAGAAAAGGAGAGGAGAAAAGAATGGGAGAAACACAAACAAAACTAAAACACCCAAGAGGATTTTATGCCTGCTGCATTACGTTTACTTTTGAGAGGCTGGCATTCTACGGGGCAAAGCCGCTGCTGCTGTTGTTTTTGATCACCGCCGTTGCGGAAGGAGGGCTTGGCGTTGAGCGGACGGATGCTGCTGTCATGGCGGCAAACCTGACAGCCTATACCTACATGGCGCCGCTGATCGGAGGCGTGATCTGCGACCGCTGGCTGGGGGCGAGATACGCTATTACACTTGGTTATATCATTATGGCAATCGGCTATGTTGTAGGCTACAGGGCACAGGGACCCGGCGGAGTCAACGCAATGATCATTCTCGTATCTATCGGAACAGGTTTCTTTAAAGGAAACTTAAATGCGCTGATCGGGCGGCAGTATAAGAGCAAAGAGCTTTTGGACACGGCATTTTCCATCCAGTATTCCTATGTGAATATTGGGGCGTTCATTGGATCGCTGCTCACTGGATATCTGTACCTGCATTTCTTTAAGCGGGGGGAAGTCCTGGGATTCAGGCAGTGCCTTCTGATGGCGGCTCTGTGGTGTGTCGTGGGTGCGGTATGGTTCGTGCCGAACTGGAAGCATTTACAGGGGCAGGGTATTAAGCCGTTTAAGTACCTTACTGATGAGAAAGGCAATATTATTGGCTCTACTGCAGATGATAAGGGGGATTCTAAGAAGGATGAGCCGCTTACTCCTCTGGAGAGAAACCGTGTGCTTGCGATCGTGCTCGTATCCGCATTTTCTATGCTGTTCTGGCTGTTCTACTATCAGCAAGATCTGGCGCTTGTCATCTATATGACAGATTACGTGAAGATGTCAATCGGTTCCTTTGCGATTCCGCCGTCATGGATTACGACTACATGGAACGGCCTTCTGTGTATAGCGCTTGGAGGGGTAATGGCTGCAATCTGGAAAAGGCTGGCGGCACGTCCCCAGGGTGATATGAATATGTTCAAAAAGGTAGCGTTAAGCTTTTTATTTGTAGGGCTTGCATTTGGAATCATGGTATCGTGCGAATTCCTGCGCGGTGTTGGCGCAGACCCATCAGTAAAGGCAAGTGTTGTGTGGCCGTTCTTGTTTGCTACAGTCATTACCGTGGGGGAGATGTGTTTTTCACCGCTGCGTAATTCATTCGTAAGTAAGTACGCTCCGAAGAAGTATGTATCGCTTTTGATGGGAGTTATCGCAGTGTCCACATTTGGGGCTAATAAGCTGAGCCCGTTTGTGCAGGCGTTTATCGAGAAATTTGATGTGTTCCCGGTGTTTGTAGGTATCTTTGCATTGATGCTGGTGTTCGCAGCGTTAATCTGGCTGGCTAACGGAAAGCTTAACAGTCTGGTTGAGGGAAAAGAATAGAGAGGTATTAAAAAAATGCCATGTAGAGAGATATCACTTTCTGCATGGCTTTTTTTGTAAAAATATTCTTCTGAGAATTCACTCTTGCATTATAAAAAAGTCTGCTGTATAATTATACTAATTGAATAGTACAACAATATAATAACACAGAAAAGGATAATATATGAGTGCACTAATTGAAATCAGAGACATGTACAAAATATATAACCCCGGAGAGAATGAGGTCTATGCCTTGGACGGAGTGAGCCTTACTATAGAAGAGGGCGAGTTCGTGGCAGTCATCGGACATTCCGGCTCGGGGAAATCGACTCTTATGAATATGATGGGATGCCTGGACACGCCGACGGAGGGTACATACCTTTTAAACGGAAGGGATGTGTCCGGCCTCACGGACAATGAGCTTTCCGATATCAGGAATGAGGAAATCGGCTTTATC
This sequence comes from Lachnospiraceae bacterium MD308, assembly GCA_000403475.2. Classification (GTDB taxonomy): domain Bacteria; phylum Bacillota; class Clostridia; order Lachnospirales; family Lachnospiraceae; genus MD308. The sequence goes on along the minus strand of KE159795.1, from coordinate 1,359,480 downwards.
TTCCAGGGATTCAACTTGATTGCCAACTTGGACGCTCTTGCCAATGTGGAGCTTCCGCTTATTTATCGAGGGATTGACAGGCATACGAGACGGGAGGTTGCCGCAGAATCCCTGGAGCTGGTGGGGCTTGGGGAAAGGATGCGCCATAAGCCCGCCCAGATGTCCGGCGGGCAGCAGCAGAGAGTTGCAGTTGCAAGAGCTATCGCCGCCCGCCCTCCGGTGATACTGGCAGATGAGCCTACGGGAAACTTAGATTCCCGTTCCACGGAGGAGATACTCGGCATTTTAAAAGAACTGCACAGGTCAGGCAGAACGGTGATCGTTATTACTCATGATTCCGAGATTGCAGCCCAGGCAGAACGCGTAATCCGCATAAAAGACGGGAGGATAACGGAGGACTATAAGAACAGTGTACAGGAGGGGACAGAAAGATGCTAAAAAAGAGTGATAAAGAATACAGGAAGAGAAGAAGAAAAAGGGGGAAAAGAAAAAAGCTTCCGGCGTGGTCGATTGTGCCGATTCTTGGAGCAGTTGTATTGGTCAGTTTTGGCCTTTCAAAGATTTTTGGGGAGAATGCCAAGGCCGTTACATTTCATGTAGTGGAGGTCCGGCGGGAGAGTGTGAAAGAAAGCTTTAATACGTCCGGCACAGTGGTGAGCGGAAAGAGCAAGACATTCTACTCTCCGGTAAATGCGCCTGTAAAGGAGAACCGGGCCAGGGTTGGAGAGGCAGTGAAGAAGGGAGATAAGCTTATTGTCTTTGACACAGCGAATCTGGACCGGGAAAATCGGACTTCGCAGCTAAATACATTGTCAGCGAAGTATACGAATCAGGATGCAAAGGAGCAGAGCGGCCGGGCAGCGGAAAGCATGGAAAAAGCAAAAAAACAAGAAAAGGCTGTAATCTCTGAGCTTAAGTCACAAATTAAAAAGAAAGAATCAGAGATAAAGAAGCTTAAAAAAACAGCTCAGGAGGCAGCAGGAAAAAGTAAGGAGAATATGAGAAAAGTCTCTGAGCTTCAGAAAAAGATGGCGGATAATCTGGACAGTCAAAGCACATGCAAAACAAAAAGGGAGAATGCAGAGAGACAGCTTGAGAATATGGGCGATACGGCGCCGGACATTGAGCAGACGAAAGAACAGCTTGTAAAGGAGGCAGAAGATGCAACCAATGAAATAGGGAGGCTTGAGAGAGAGTACCGGGCGTTAGAGCAGGAATTAAAAAAGCTTGGAGGAGACGCTGACAGTGCGGCCCCGGGAGGGTCAAGCAGCGCAGCCCAGGCTCTAGAGCAGGCAAAGCAGGAGTTAAAGTCGCTGAAAAGTAGTCTTACTCAGGCAGAAAACAGCAGGCAGACAGGCGCGGATACTCGTTTGACCGACGCTCAATTAAAAAATATGAAGGTTTCTGAGAATATTGCGCAGCTTGCGGAGCTTACAACGGAGGAACTTCTAAAAAAAGGGAAAGAAGGAATTAAGGCAGAGTTTGACGGCATTATCGCTGATGTGAAGGCACAAGAAGGGAGTGATGCGGTTCAGGGCGGCGAGCTGTTTACGCTGGTAAGCAATCGGGACGTGGGCGTGGAGCTTGAGGTGTCTGCCGGTGATTTTGAAAAGCTTGTACCCGGGGGAGAAGCTGCGGTAACGATCGGAAGGCATAATTACCAGGGAACGTTAGAATCTGTCAATAAGATAGCTTTGGAAAACGAGAAGGGTAATCCGGTAATTGGTGCAAGGGTGCGCATCGACAATCCGGATGACGATATCTGTATCGGCGTCAGCGCAAAGATAAATATGACGGTGGCAGAGAAGAAAGATGTGCTGTGCCTTCCGAATAAAGTAATAAATACCGCCTCGGATGGGGAGTTCGTCTACATCATCCAGGATGGAACGGTGGAAAAGCGGAAGGTAGAGGTAGGAATCATGTCAACGAGTATGTCAGAGATCGTATCCGGAGTTAAAGAGGGCGATCAGATAGTTTCTGATATGTCGGACAGCATAAAGGAAGGAATGAAGGCAACAGCGATTAAGGCTGCGGATGAGGATGGCTCTGAAACAAAAAAATAAGGCGGGGAACAGGCATATGGGACAGTTTGGTGAATATATAAAGATGGCTCTTTACAATATAAAAGAGAATAAAGGACGTTCTTTTCTTACCATGCTTGGAATCATCATCGGCATTTCCTCGGTAATTACCATTGTGTCTATCGGAAATGGATTGAAAGAGGATGTGATGTCCAGTACCGAGGTAAAGAGTGTGACTGTGGCGCCAAATACGGAGGAGACGAATGTAAGTGCGGCAATTACATGGGAGGATTTGACGGCAGTGAAGGACGCACTGGCAGACCGGGCAAAAGGCGTTGCATCCAGCAGTCTGGTGCAGGGAAAGGTAGAGACAAGAAAGGGAAAGTTTGATGCATACGTGGTTTTGACAACGCCGGACGCCGAAGAAGACCCGGCACAGCTCCCTATATTGTACGGCTCCTTCTTTTCGGGAGATGACGTGGCGAATGGGGCAGCGGTCTGCGTACTAGACAAGGCCAGTGCGCTGTACTTGTTCGGAACGGCTGAAGTTGTGGGAATGGATTTTGACCTGATGATTGAGGACGCTATCGTGACCCTTACGATTAAAGGAGTGCGCGACGGTGACCCAGAGGTGATGGCGGCCAATCAGGAGGTCATGAAGATGTTCGGCATGTCGATGCCGGTTTACATGGAGCTGCCTTACACATTGGTGGAAAGTTGGGGAGAAAAGGCGGAGGACTTCCAGACATTAAATATTTTTCTGGCGGAAAATGAGAATGAGAATGCGGTGGCAAAGACGGCTGTTCAGGTGTTGAACGCCAGACATAAAAATGAAGGGGAAGATCTCTTCATGAAACAGCAGTCTATGGATATGGCAAATGCGATGGGAGGTATTCTTGACACAGTGACCGCTTTTATCGTATTCGTGGCTGGAATATCCCTTCTGGTGGGAGGAATCGGAGTTATGAATATCATGCTGGTGTCGGTGACGGAGAGGACGAGGGAAATCGGCATCAGAAAGGCGCTTGGGGCAAAGACTTCGTCCATTATCTTTCAGTTTTTGTGCGAATCTGCTATTATCTCCGGCATAGGGGGGATTATAGGAATCATTATCGGAGCAGCGATTTCAGGGGCAGTGTCGGCGCTTGAGATTGGCGGTCTGTCCGCGCGGCTGTCTCTGGGGGCTGTTATTATTACCACATGTTTTTCCTGCGGCGTAGGAATCGTGTTTGGTATCTACCCGGCGAGAAAAGCGGCCAGAATGAGTCCGATTGATGCGTTGAAACAAATGTAGGAATTTTAAAGAAGAATCAAGGAGGAAGAGACATGTTTAAACCAACGAAATTATTAAAGATTGTATCGGTTCTTTTTATCATAAGCGCGGTATTAGGGATGATCGGAACCGCCATATTGTATATCATGATACCGAAAATGCAGGAGATCCCAGGGGTGGATATGAGTATTCTCGACTCTGCGTTGACGCCGCTGAATCTGGCGATGGCAGTTGTCAGCAGTGTTGTATCAGTTGCAGCGGGTATCTTTGGGTTTGGCGGACGCTCGAAAAAGGGTGCGGCTATCAGCATGGGAGTATATACGGCAGTGCTTGTCGCATCGGTGGTACAGCTTATGGCAAGTGGTATGTTTACTGCTTTTGCGGCAGTTGATTTTATCCTTCCGGTACTTTACTGGTGGGGGCTTTACCAGTCAGAATAAGGAGCAAATTTCTGTTAAATGCATGACATAGCCGTTAAAAAAACTACTTTTGCCGAAAACCTTACAAATTGTATTTATAATGCTATAATGGTTTTACTTATATGAATTAAAGATTTGTATTGGGGAAAATTTGACGAAAGAAGGTATGATAAGAATGAGCAGACTAGAGCTTGATTCGCCGAAAAAAGCCCGTATTGTCATGGAAGAACTTTACAAGGATTTAGAGCGAAGAATTGAGTCAAGCCCTCCGGGACTATGTCCGGTTGATATGTCGCGCGCATTCCTGGAGCTGTGCCATGCACAGACCTGCGGGAAATGTGTGCCGTGTCGTATTGGGCTTGGACAGCTTAATCATTTCATCAAGGACGTGCTTGACGGAAAAGCGACTATGGAGACACTGGAGGTTATGGAACAGACCGCCCTTTCCATTATGGAATCCGCAGACTGTGCCATCGGTTACGAGGCAGCTAACATGGTATACAAGGGGCTGATCGGATACCGGGACGACTATATTGAGCATATTGAACATGGGCGCTGCACCTGTACATATAACCAGCCGGTGCCGTGTGTATCCTTATGTCCGGCACATGTGGATATACCGGGATACGTTGCTTTGGTAGGAGAGGGACGCTATGCGGATGCTATAAAGCTTATCCGCAAGGATAATCCGTTCCCGACGACCTGCGGCTTTATCTGCGAGCACCCATGCGAGGCGAGATGCCGCAGGAACATGATGGACGATGCGGTTAATATCCGCGGACTTAAGCGGGTTGCTGCTGACTTTGCAGGAGAGGTTGACCCGCCGGTATGTGCTCCGGCAACGGGTAAGAGAGTTGCAGTATTAGGCGGCGGACCGGGAGGCTTAAGCGCGGCGTATTACCTGCAGCTTATGGGCCATCAGACGACTGTTTATGAGATGCTGCCGAAGCTTGGGGGAATGCTTCGCTACGGTATCCCGAACTACCGTCTGCCGAAAGACCGTTTAGAGGACGATGTGAATGCGATCTTAAAGACCGGTGTTGAGGTAAAGCATGGCTTAAAGATTGGGCCGGATATTACGATTCAGCAGTTGCAGAAGGATTATGACGCAGTGCTGATTACCATCGGTGCCAGCAGTGATAAAAAGCTGGGGCTTGAGGGACAGGATGCGGAAGGAATCTTCTCTGCGGTTCAGTTCCTTAGAAATGTAGGAAAGAATATTATCATGGACCTTACCGGCAAAGAAGTTGCCGTTATCGGGGGCGGCAATGTGACGATGGATGCGGTGCGTACGGCAAAGCGTCTGGGTGCTAAGAAGGTCAGTGTTGTATACAGAAGAAGAGTAGCGGATATGACTGCGCTGCCGTCAGAGATTGAGGGCGCTATCGCAGAGGGAATCGAAGTGCAGACGCTTAAGGCTCCGTCTTCTCTTGATATTGATGAGAACAATCACGTAAAAGGAATCTATGTGTCTCCGCAGATGATTAGTGCGATCAAGGACGGACGCGCCAGCATCCGGCCTACAGGCGAGGAGGATGTATACATTCCATGCGATATATTAGTTGTAGCTATCGGACAGAATATTGAGACGAAGCATTTTGAAGATGCGGGTATTCCGGTAAACCGGGGCAAGATTGTCACGAAGAACAACGGCGCGATCGAGAATCTCCCGGGCGTGTTCGCAGGCGGGGACTGTGCAAGCGGACCGGCATCTGTAATTAAAGCAATTGCAGCGGCCAAGGTTGCGGCTGCGAACATTGACGAGTATCTGGGCTATCATCACGAGATTTCCTGTGATGTGGAGATTCCGGAGGCGCGTCTTGACGACCGCACACCATGCGGCAGAGTGAACCTGACCGAGCGCGAGGCATGCGAGAGAGTAAAAGACTGGGACGGCTGCGAGAACTGCATGACCGAGAGAGAGGCAAAGCAGGAGGCAAGCCGGTGCTTGCGGTGCGATCACTTTGGATATGGAATCTTTAAAGGAGGCAGAGAGACATTATGGTAAATCTTACAATTGATGGAAAACAGATATCTGTACAGGAAAACACCACAATTATGGAAGCTGCCGCTCAGAACGGGATTCCGGTTCCGAAGCTTTGTTATCTGAAAGGAATCAACGAAATCGCGGCGTGCCGTGTGTGCGTTGTTGAGTTAGAAGGAAAAGAAAAATTGATTACATCCTGTAACAATGTGGCGGAAGAGGGTATGGTCATCTATACTAACAGTCCGAAAGTCAGAAAGCACAGGAGGAATACGGTAGAACTTATACTGTCACAGCATGACTGTCTGTGCGTGACATGCCCAAGGAGCGGAAACTGCAGCTTGCAGAAGGTTGCGAATGACCTCGATATCCTGGAGATTCCGTTCAGGCAGGAGTTAGAGCATCAGCCGTGGAACAGAAATTTCCCGCTGATCCGCAACTCTGCGAAATGTATCAAGTGCATGCGCTGCATCCAGGTTTGCGATAAAGTGCAGGGACTTCATATCTGGGATCTGGAAGGAACCGGCTCCCGCACGACGGTAAATGTATCGGGGCGCAATACGATCGAGGAATCCGCATGCTCCCTTTGCGGCCAGTGCATTACCCACTGCCCGGTAGGAGCGCTTACCGAAAGAAGCGATACGGGAAAAGTATGGAAGGCAATTGCCGATCCGGATAAGATCGTAGTTGCACAGGTTGCTCCGGCGGTGCGCGCGGCATGGGGCGAGTATCTGGGGCTTGCGCCTGAGGATGCAACCATCGGAAAGATACTTGATTCCCTGAAACGGATGGGCGTGGACTATGTATTCGACACCTGTTTCTCGGCGGACCTTACCATTATGGAAGAGGGTACGGAGTTTGTTAAGAGATTTACTTCCGGTGAATTGAAAGAGCGTCCGATGTTTACTTCCTGCTGCCCGGGATGGGTGAGATTTATCAAATCCCAGTTCCCGCATCTTGTGAAGTATCTTTCCACAGCAAAATCACCGCAGCAGATGTTTGGAGCGGTGATGAAGACATATTTTGCACAGAAGCTTGGAGTAAGTCCGGAAAAGATCTATACGGTTTCTGTTATGCCTTGTGTAGCAAAGAAGGCAGAGCGTGAGATGGAGCTCTTCTATGAAGAATATGCAGGACATGATGTTGACGCGGTGATTACGACAAGAGAGCTTGTAAGGATGATTCGCTCTGCACATATCAGCCCGGATACCCTTAAAGATATCGAAAGCGACCGTCCGATGCAGGAAGGCACAGGGGCAGGCGTCATCTTCGGAGCTACCGGAGGGGTTATGGAGGCAGCTTTAAGAAGCGCTTATTTCTTGATCAAGAAAGAGAATCCTCCGGTGGATGCATTTAAGGCAGTGCGTGCTCAGGGCTTTAATGAGAACAACGGTGTTCAGGAGGCGACATTCCAGGTAGATGACATTACGGTGAGAACAGCGGTGGTCAGCGGGCTTGGCAATACAAGAGCACTCCTTAACAAGATAGAGAAGGGCGAGGTTCAATATGACTTCGTGGAAGTCATGGCATGCCCGGGAGGCTGCGTAGGCGGCGGCGGACAACCGATTCATGACGGTGAGGAGCTTGCCTTTGAGAGAGGTAAGAACCTGTATTATCTGGATGAAAATGCGAATCTTAGATATTCTCATGAGAACCCGGATATTGACCTGCTCTACAAGGAATTTTTCGGCGAGCCAAACGGACATAAGGCGCATATGCTGTTACATAGCGACCATCTTGATGATTTGGCGAATGGAAGATAAATAAAGAATCATAAGAGTGCCGCAGGTTATCATTTCGATAATTCTGCGGCACCTTTATTTATACAAAAGAAATTTTTCTAAATTTTATATTACCCGCAGAATGCGGGTTCTTTGGCACATCAATTCAATGATTATGTACATCCCAAAGTAAAATTCCAATTATATTAAACAGTTGAAAAAGAAAATTAAGTTGATTATACTGAAAGGAGAAAGTACGGCAGAAGGAAGGCTTCAGTGGCATCCTGCTTTCAGCGCGGCATTTCATATTGAATTGAATGACGAGCTGGAAAATCTGCATATCGAAGAGGAGCATATGCTCAGTAAAAAGCCGTTGCAGATTGATATGCTGATTATTAAAAAGGATAAGGACAGGCCTGTTCAAAAAAATATCGGGAGGATATTCAGGAAACATAACGTCATAGAGTATAAAGAGCCAGGGATTTACACTCTGACAGGCGATATGTTCCCAATGCAGTAAAAAAGAGAATTATTGGCTGCAGAGTCTGAGGAATAACCTGAAGGCCGGAGAGGAGATACAGGAGCTTTTGAAGAGGTATGAAAAGAAAAAGTATAAGGCATACTATCCGGAGCTGATGAATCTGATCGTGCGTGCGAATTGGGAATTGATAAAGGAGGAGAAAGAGATGTGCGAGGCGCTGAGAGAATTGTTTGCAGATGAACTTAGAGAGTCTGAGGAAAACGGATTAAAACAAAGTCTGCAAAATGGCCTGGAGCTTGCAAAGGACATTTTTAAGCTGTTCAGGGCGGGGGTCTCCCCTGAGGAAATTGCAGAGAGATGCGGCATTTCTGTGGAGCAGGTAAGGGAAATGGTGGAGTAATCGCAGTATTATGGCATTGAACATAATTTAGTAAGTCTTACGGAATTCCAGAGGTGTTATTCCCGTTGCTTTCCGAAACATGGCGATAAAATGACTGACATCGGAGTACCCGCTTTGCCTGGCTATTTGCTGCACTTTCAGATGGGGATACATGATTAAGAGCTCCCTTGCGTGGTTTATTCGGCAGGATGTCAGGTATTCGTAGACAGAACACCCAAGGAAACGACCAAACAGGCGGGACAGGTACTGAGGGGTTACGTATACCATCCGGCTTAATTCCTGCACAGTAAGCTCTGTATCATAATGAGATTCGATTTCTTTTATTACAGGCTCTACATAACGCAGGTAGAGAGGGTCGTCTGAAAGGGTCTGATTTAAGGCGCTGTCGGTAAAATTCATCAGCATCCGGTAGCAGTAGATAGACTGGGCGTATGTGTCGGTAGAAAGCATCTCCCATTTCTCCATAATCTCATCTACCAATTCCTTGATTTTTAAGCCCCGTTCCCTGTCGATGAACAGGACGGAACGATAGCCGGTGATGGAAAGGATGCTGCTGTCGATACGCCCGGTAAATGCAGCGAAAAGAGTGGTCCATTCCGGGCTGTCTTTTGTGTAAGAGTGGGGGATAAAGGGAGCGGTAAGCAGTCCTTCACCTTCGTTTAAGATATATTCCTCGCCGCGTACCTTTACAATTCCGCGGCCGCTTTCTGTCTGCAGGTAGTGGTAAAGAGGATAGCCTTCCTGGCGCAGCACAAAGGACTGGTTCCAACGGTTTCCGATGGAATCAAAGAGGAAAGGTTCGTTTGCAGGGGTATTTCTAAAATGGATTGGCATGAAGATCACCTGTTTCAAAATATTATATTTTTTAGTTTAACATATTGTACTTTTGTTTGTCCATATGTATTACAATAACGGAAAATGATTTGCGTATAAGGTATGCCGCCAAGTAGATCAGACATACGCCAGAGAGAAAGTGAAGGGCTGGCAAGGATTAAGGAGGTTAATAAGATGCGGGTATTTGACTACGAGAATTTGAAGAATCCGGAGTATTTTCGGGACGGGAGGCTCGATGCACATTCTGACCATAGATATTATGCATCGGCGATAGATATGGAGCTTGAAACGGAGGAGTTTAAGGAGAGCCTTAACGGAATGTGGAAGTTTCACTATGCCAGGAATCTTAAAGGCGTGATCACAGGGTTTGAGAGAGAAGATTACAGTTGCATGAGCTGGGATGATATCCATGTACCGGCGCATATCCAGATGGAAGGGTACGACGTTCCGCAGTATGCCAATGTGCAATATCCATGGGAAGGCCATGATGAGATACATCCGGGAGAGATACCGGAGCATTTTAATCCGGTGGCAAGCTATGTAAAATACTTTACTGTGCCGGAGCGCATGAAAGGGAGGAGGATTTTTATCTCTTTCCAGGGGGCAGAGAGCGCACTGGCTCTGTGGCTTAATGGTAAATTTGCAGGTTACGCAGAGGATTCTTTTACGCCGTCGGAGTTTGAAATGACAGACTATATCAAAGAAGGGGAAAATAAGCTGGCAGTACAGGTATTTAAGTGGACAAGTGCGAGCTGGTGTGAGGATCAGGATTTCTTCCGCTTTTCCGGGATTTACAGGGATGTATATCTTTATACTGTGCCGGAGCTTCATGTGCGTGATCTGAAGATAAACGCATGTCCCGATGAGGAGCTTAAGAAAGGGGTACTTGAGGTTCGCCTTGAGATGATGTCTGCAGCAGATATGAAGGGCAGTGCGAGATTTCGGCTTTCAAGAGAGGGCGAGGCAGTATTCGAAGAGGTGAAGCTTTTAGAGGCGGAGACGGTATGGAGCAGTATCGTAGAGGAGCCGGCGCTCTGGAGTGCGGAGGAGCCGAATCTTTACGATTTGACGGTAGAGATTTTTGATGCGGACGGGAAGCTTCAGGAAATCATACCGGAAAAGGTTGGATTCCGACGGTTTGAGATGAAAAACCGTGTGATAACATTGAACGGGAAACGGATTGTATTCAAGGGTGTCAACCGGCACGAATTCAGTTCTGTGAGCGGTCGTGTCGTGACAGAGGCAGAACTCAGGAAAGACCTTGAAGTGATAAAGCAGAACAATATCAATGCTATCCGTACCTGTCATTACCCGGATGCGTCGTTAATCTATAGATTGTGTGATGAGTATGGGATTTACATGATTGACGAGACAAACCTGGAGTCTCACGGTTCATGGGATCTGGCGGAGATGAGCGGGAATACGGATGAGATTGTGCCGAATGACAGAAAAGAGTGGCTTGCACCTATGCTTGACAGGGTGGAATCCATCTATCAGAGAGATAAGAATCATCCGGCGATACTGATCTGGTCCTGTGGAAATGAGTCTTACGGCGGGAAAGTGATCTACGAGATGTCTCAGCGTTTTAGAGAGCTTGACCCAAAGCGTCTGGTTCATTATGAAGGAGTTTTCCACGACCGCCGATATAATGATACGAGCGATATGGAGAGCCAGATGTATACGCCGGTGGAAAAAATCAAAGAATTTCTGGCGAAAGACAGGAGCAAACCGTTTATTTGCTGTGAGTATACCCACGCCATGGGGAATTCCTGCGGAGCTATGCACAAATATACAGACCTGACAGATACGGATGAGCTTTATCAGGGCGGCTTTATCTGGGATTATATCGATCAGTCTATTGGGAAAAAAGACAGGTACGGTGAAGTGTTCCAGGCTTACGGCGGTGATTTCGGAGAGCGCCCGACGGATTATAATTTCAGCGGAAATGGAATCGTATATGGGGGAAATCGGGAGCCTTCCCCGAAGATGCAGGAAGTAAAGTTTAATTATCAGAATATCACAGCAAAAGTGAACCGCACAGAGGTAAAGATTATCAACAAGAATCTGTTTGTAGGTACAGACACCTTTGAATGCCGCACGGCAATAGCAAGAGACGGGCATGTGATAAAGAGGATGGTTATGGACACAAAGGTAGGCCCGCTGGAGGAAAAGACTTACGAACTTCCCTTTGGAGAGGAGCGGCTGCCGGGAGAGTATACGGTTACGGTTTCTTTCCATCTGAAAGAAGATAAAGTCTGGGCAAAGAGAGGACATGAGGTAGCATTTGGACAGTTTGTGTACAATGTAGAACGGGAGTCAAAAGACAGTAAAATATATGCTGGATGTATGGAGTCCGGCATTGCAGCCGGAAGTGCTGCAAAGAAGCCGATTGTTATAAAGAGCGCGCACAATATCGGCGTGAGGGGGGATCATTTTGAGGCGATGTTCTCAATGATGTATGGCGGGCTTGTATCCTACAGATTCGGAGGGAAGGAGATGATTGAATCCATTCCCAAACCGAATTTCTGGCGTGCGCCGACAGATAATGACCTTGGAAATCAGATGCCCGCCCGCTACAGCCAATGGAAACTTGCGAGCATGTATCTGTCCCACAGGTCAGAAGGAAATGAATTGTTTGCCCTGTGCAAGCCGGAGATTGAAGAGAAAGAAAAGAGCGTTTCTGTAAGCTTTACGTATTATCTGCCGACCACTCCGGGGGCGGACTGTAAAGTGACGTACGAGGTGTTCGGCGATGGACGGGTAAAGACGGGGCTTTCCTATGACCCGGTAAAAGAACTTGGGGATATGCCGGAATTTGGGATGTTGTTTAAATTCAGTGCGGACTATGACCATGTGCGCTGGTATGGACTTGGGCCGGAAGAAACATATGCCGACCGCAAAATGGGTGCGAAACTTGGAATCTATCAGAATCTTGTGCAGGATAATATGGCGGCATACCTTGTTCCGCAGGAGTGCGGCAATAAGGAAGGAGTCAGATATGCTGAGGTTACAGATGCGAGAGGAAGGGGAATGCGGTTTGGTATGACTTCGGAAAATGGGCCGGTAAGCTTTTCTGCGCTGCCCTTTACGCCTCATGAGCTGGAGAATGCAGCACATCCATTTGAACTTCCGAAAGTTCACTACACGGTTGTCCGGGTATCGAAAGGACAGATGGGAGTCGGCGGCGATGACAGTTGGGGGTCATGCACACATCCGGAATACCTGCTGAACGCAGATGGAAAGCTGGAACTTAGTTTCTGGTTTACCGGAATCTAGACGAAAAGATAAGCCCTTTTGATTTAGGAAGTATACTCTAAATCGAAAGGGCTTTTTGCGTGCACCTGGCGGCGCACGTCTGGTTTAAAAAAGCTTTTTAGCGGTCTCTTAAATGGAATTTGGCTACCAGGTCTTTCAGCATATTTGCCTGGCCGGACAGCTCTTCGCTGGCAGCAGCGCTTTTTTCGGCTGTCGCCATATTAGACTGTACTACATTTGAAATCTGGTCTATTCCATTGATGACGGCTTCTGTAGCTGTTGCCTGTTTTGCAGAATACTGTGCTATGCCGTCAATCAGCTTGGTTACCTGTTCCGCCAGTGCGACAACTTCCATCAGAGAAGCGGCGGTATCGTTTGCGATATTGATTCCTTCTTCTACGGCTTCAACTGTCTGGTCAATCAGTATAGTTGTATTTTTTGCTGCTTCGGAGGACTTCCCGGCAAGGTTGCGGACTTCATCTGCGACCACGGCAAATCCTTTTCCGGCCGAGCCTGCCCGGGCAGCTTCCACTGCGGCATTCAGAGCAAGGATGTTGGTCTGGAAAGCGATGTCCTCGATTGTCTTGATGATGTTATGGATCTCTGAGGATTTGCCGCTGATTTTTTGAATCGCGGTATTCATATGCTGCATCTTTTCGTTGCTTTCTAAAAGCTTGCTGCCTGCCTGCTGTGCGATGTCATTAGCTTTCTTAGCGCCGGAGGCAGTTTTTTGTATTCCATCAGAAACCTCACTGATATGGGTGGCTAAAAGCTCTACAGCGTCGGTCTGCTGTGAGGAACCCTGTGATAATGTCTGTGCTCCGTCAGAAACATATCCGGAGCCTTCCGCAACTTCTCCGGCAGCCTTGTTAATCTGCCCTAAAGTTCCGTTCAAAGACAGAGAAATCTTTTCAAGCGACTCTCTGATTTTTGCAAATTCGCCTACATAATCATGGGAGAGTGTGAACGCTAAGTTACCTTGCGCGATGTCTTGCAGCTTTTCTGATATCTCGTCGATATAAACTACATAGTCCCGAAGCCGGACGACTGTGCGTCCAAAATTGTCCGCCAGCTCACCAAGTTCATCGTTAGAGCAGTGACGAATCGTTTGATTTAATTCACCTTCTGCAATCTTAGCGGCAACGCCGTTCAGTTCAGCTACAGGCTTTCCGATGATTCTTCTCACAAGAATGATAATCAGAAAGATTGCGATAATGACGGCAATCACTGATACGCCAACCATAATGCCGGTCAGTGTCTTTAAGTCGCTTAGTACTTCCGCTTTCGAAACATAGGCTACGGCTGTCCAATCACTGTTCGGCACTTCGGCCGCCTGTATGTACATATCGTCGTTATAGAGAGACAGTCCGTATGCTTTGCTGTGAATCTGTTCCGCAGCATATGCGTACATATCTCCATGGAATTCGCTTAGAGCCTTCCCTGTGATTTCTTTGTCCTGATGACCGATAATGGTGTCAGTCCGGGTGTCTACCAGGAATATTCCGCCTGTTTTTTCCAGCTTTATATGCTGTACGATGTCTGATATTGAGTTAAGGTATACGTCGGCTGCCGCAACTCCGCGTACTTTTCCTTTGGAGTCTTTTAATGCACCGGAGGCGCCTACGACATAAGACTGGCTGTCCTCATCAAAATATACATCGCCCAGAATGAAATTTTCCGATTCAATACCATTTTTGTACCAGGATTTTTCCAGAGCATTGAAATCAGGTCCGGGAACGAATGACGCATGATACAGAGAACCATCTGTCAGTGCCACATAAAGCCCCGCCGGGTAAGCAGCATTTTGGTCGACGGTGTGCTTAATATAGTCTTTCATCTCCGGAATGTCCATATTCTCGTATTCAATCGTGTCTTTCTGCATCTCAAGCATCGTTATGGTCTTGTTGATCCATGCGCTTGTTTCCTGAATGGCCTTGTCAGTAGTTTCGGTGAGCAGTTTTTCACTTTTTTCCAACAGTGCACTAGAAACTCTGTTGTACACAATAAGCAAGAGGAGCGCCACCATGACTGCAATAGTTACTACAATCGCACTTGTTAATTTGCGTGTGATTCCGCGCTTTCCTCTTCCGGCATTCCTGCCGCTTGTTCGTTTTGTTTCCCTCATGTTCCTATCTCCTTTATTAATCTTGCCTCATTTTCATGAGCAGAGTATGACAAATATGTATGTTATTTCCATTATACGTGATGTCAGGGAGAAATACAATAAAACATTAGTTGCAAAAGAAATTCGAAATGTATTATACTAAAGTAAAGAAATTATCTGGTATGACATTGAATTAGAAAGAAGGAGTAGAAGTGAAACTTGAAAAAAACAATCTGATTGTGAAACGTTCTTATAAAGAAGTGTATAAGACGGATGAGGGAATCATCAAGATTTTTGAGCCTATACATCCGAAATCGGCAATTTTTAATGAAGCACTGAACACAGTCAGAGTCGAAGAGACAGAGTTGGAGATTCCCAAACTGAAAGAGGTACGGCAGATTGATGGAAAATGGGCGATTATCATTGAGTACAAATCAGGGAGAACACTAGAAGAGATTATGAGGGCCGAACCGGATAATCTGGAAAAATATATGTCTGATTTTGTGGGGCTCCAACTAAAGATGCAAAGAAAAAAAGCGCCGATGCTGAATAAGTTAAAGGACAAGCTTGTAAGGGAGATCAACAGTCTGACTGCCCTGGATGCGACACAGAGATACGAGCTGCTTACGCGCCTTGAGAAAATGCCGAAACACTCGAAACTGTGCCACGGAGATTTTAACCCCAGTAATGTTATTGTGGAGAAAAACGGTACAATGACAGTTATAGACTGGGCACATGCAACCCAGGGGAACGCCAGTGCAGATGCAGCTATGACATACCTTTTGTTTGCCCTTGAGAATCAGGATATGGCGGATCTGTATCTGGATTTGTTCTGCAAAAAGAGCGATACTGCAAAACAGTATGTGAGGCAGTGGCTTCCAATCGTGGCAGCGGCACAGCTTGAGAAAGAAAATGAGTTGAAGAAGGATTTCCTGATGGGCTGGATTGATGTGGCGATTTAGGAAGAAAGCAATAAAAGAGGGAAACTGCGAGTTGAAAAAACCACGGTTTCCCTTAATACATTTACCAGAATACATTGTCGCCGACGATGATTCCTTTATGTCCGGTGTAAGATGCCCAGAAAAAAAGGCATTTTCTGACTTTACTATTGCGCTCTCCGCCAAGTACGGCTTTGGCGGCTTTATAAGCGGAATCCATAGGGCCTCTCTGCAGCACTTCGTCGAGTTTTCCTGACCTGACCGGAGAAAATTGACCGGATTGGTAGATTACTTCTTCAATCGTATTTGGAAACTTTGCGCTTCCGACACGATTCATAATAACGGTGCCGACAGCAATCATGCCTTCATAGCTTATACCTGCCTCACATTCAAGAATTCCGGCCAGCAGTGCAATCGTATCTGCGTCGGCGTTTTTTGCGGCTTCGACAGCAGCCTCGGCAGCCTTTGCTTCTTCAAGCTGGGAGGTATAATCTTCGAGCTGTCCGGAAGTTTCAGTGAGACGAGAGGTAAGTTCGTCCTGCTGTTTATTTAAGTTCTTTTCAAGTTTGGATAATTCGTTCTGTTCTTTTTTGAGCTTGTCCTGTTTCTTTTCCACATTTTCACGGGCAGTCTGTAATTCTGCCAGCATATTACGGTCGTAATCACTGATTAATGTAACGTATTCCGCATTGTTCAGGAAATCCGCCATACTTTCAGAGCTCAAAAGGATTTGGAGCAATGAAAGATTGCCGCCTTCATACATGAACTTAATACGTTCTTTCATGGCTTCATAATGGTTGGTTTCATTCAATTTTGCGGCTGCCAGGTCAAGCTTCGCTGTCTCGATTTCATCCGCTTTTTTTTTGAGCTTGGCGGACGTATTTTCGAGTTTTGTACTTAATGTGTCAAGCTTGTCATTCATGGTATCAATGTCATCTTGCAGTTCAGAAGCTTTGTTTTCCAGTTCTGAGGATGCAGGTGCGGCGCATACTGTACTATCGGAAAAGAGAAGTGCGAAAGCACATAAAAGCCCGATCGTTTCTTTGAGTATACGATGATATCTCTTTGTCAGCATAAAAATTTCCTTTCTGTTTTTGTAATAGCTGCCCTTTATTATACATCACGTTGCACTATAAAGCAAATTTTGATAAAATATTTAAGAAATAGATAATAATCTACAGTTGAAAGGAATATACAATATGAAGAAATATGAGGAAGAGCATTATTGCTATAATAATATTAAAGACAGGATTTATCCGTGGGTCAAGAATGAGATGACAGACAGTCATGCCTTGAATGGAAGGAGAATGTCAGAGCAAACGGCGGCAATCGCATTTGTGGGAGATTTGAAGATCGTATTTGCCATTAAAAGAGATGGGGATAATTATGAAATAGTAATGGATAATATGCTTCCGCCGGACGTAGATATAGAAGCGATGTACCAGACTGCATGTGAAAATCTTGTGAGGGATATTGAATTTGTAATTGGAAATACATGGGACGGGGCTTACAGTATTGTTGCCGATGGGATTCATGAGGCAAGTGCGTTATGTTTTAAGCATATCTGGCAGGTGTGTGTGAATAAATTGAAGGATGATCTTATAATTATGGCGCCGTGTAAGGATACTGTATTGTTTGCCCCCGCAAAGCAGGAAAAGGTGGTGGCGGGGATGCTTGCGCATGGCAGACAGGCATATGATACGGGGGCAGACCGTATTACAAATACAATATTTCTGTTTTCACAGGAAAGAGAGGAACTGAGCGTATATGAAGCGTAGAATCCGAATGGTGGGGTTTGATTTAGACGGCACATTGCTGACAACAGATAAGAGGCTGTCAGAATACACAAAAGAGATTTTGAGAAAGGCGGTCAGTAAAGGTGTAGTTGTACTTCCGGTTACAGGTCGCCCCTTAAACGGTGTGCCAAAGGAGATTTCGGGGTTTCCTGGGATAAGATATATGATTACATCTAATGGCGCAAGAGTTGTGGAAGATGGGAAGACGATTTGCGAAAATCTGTTATCCGTCGAAAAGGCACGAAAAATCTTGGATATTTTCGAAGATTATGATACACTACGAGATATATATTATGATGGGCAGGGATATATGCCAAAGGCTTTCCTGGAGCGTATCGATGAATACGTGTCATCACCTGCTATGGCACAGTATATCGTATCGACAAGAGTGTCGGTTGATGACCTTCGGGAAAAATTTGAGGCGGAGAACCGAAGCCTTGATAAGATACAGGCTCTTTTCAAAAAGAGATCGGAGCAGGAAGAAGCATGGAAAAGAGTAGAGGCAATCGGAGACTTAGAAGTTACAGGGGCGCTTGATATGAATATCGAGGTGAATGCAGGCGGTGTTCACAAAGGCAGAGCGCTGTGCTGGCTGGCAGAAAGACTTGGAATGGACAGGGAGGAGGTTATGGCGTTCGGAGACGGCTCTAATGACCTTAAGATGATTGAGGAAGTCGGAATCGGTGTCGCTATGGCAAACGCAATACAGCCTGTCCTGGATGCTGCCGATCTGACGGCGCTGTCTAATAATGAGGATGGCGTGGCAAGAATAATAGAAGAATATGTACTAAGTATGTATTAATAATGTAAATGTGAAGGGAGAATGATATGCTGGACGTATTAAAAGTGTTTATTCTTGGACTTGTAGAAGGAATTACAGAATGGCTTCCGGTAAGTAGTACAGGACATTTGATTTTGGTGGGAGATTTACTTAAGCCAGGGTTAAGCGATGCATTTATGGAGATGTTTAATGTAGTTATACAGCTCGGTGCAATTATGGCAGTAGTCGTACTGTATTTCCATAAGCTTAATCCATTTTCACCTACTAAGACAAATAAGCAGAAGATGCTTACATGGCAGATGTGGATTAAAGTAGTTATCGCGTCTGTCCCGGCCGCTCTTATAGGGATACCGTTTAACGATATTCTTGATAAGATATTCTATAAACCGCTTCCGGTAGCAATTATGCTTATAGTGTATGGCGTGTTGTTTATCATCATTGAGACGCGCAATCAAGGAAAGAAACCTTCTGTCAGAAGGATTTCTGACTTGACAGTGGGGATGCTTGTCTGGATCGGCGTTTTCCAGATGCTTGCGCTGATTCCGGGAACCTCACGTTCTGGAGCGACTATTGTAGGAGCATTGATGATCGGTATTTCGCGGGAAGTTGCAGCGGAGTTTACATTTTTCCTTGCTATTCCGGCAATGTTTGGCGCCAGTCTGCTGAAACTTTTGAAATTTGGCTTCAAATTTACCGGACAGGAGTTAGGTCTTTTATTGTTTGGATGCCTGGTATCCTTTGTGGTATCTGTTTTTGCAATCAAATTCCTCATGAGCTACATCAAAAAACACGATTTTAAGGTATTTGGATATTATCGTATCATATTGGGAGGATTGATTGTACTCATAACGTTGATTCAGATGGTATTTGTGTAAATATGCATATGAGCAGGTGGGTTTTTTATGAAAATATGTAGAAAAACCCACTTGCTTTTTGTCTGGAATATGATAGAATATTTGCTGTAATGTATTTTTATGCAAAATGGAGGAGATATTTATGAATATGAAGAAGTTTATCAGTATGTTGTTAATCTCTGCATGTGTATTTTCTATGGCAGCATGCGGCAGCAGCAAAGATGAGGGTAATAAGGAAGAAGCAGGCGGAGAGGAAAAGAAGACGCTTGTTATGGCAACGAATGCAGAATTCCCGCCTTATGAATACCACGAGGGAGATGATATTGTAGGTATCGATGCTGAGATGGCAGCGGCAGTTGCCGGAGAGCTTGGGATGGATTTTAAGATTGAAGATATGGCGTTTGATTCTATCATTCCGGCAGTTGACAGCGGGAAAGCGGATATTGGCGTGGCAGGTATGACTGTGACAGAGGACCGCCTTCAGAATGTGAATTTTTCTGACACATATGCAAAGGCAACACAGGTTGTTATCGTAAAAGAGGGCAGTGTGATTACCGGGCCGGACGACCTGACAGGGAAAAAGGTAGGCGTTCAGCTTGGGACGACAGGTGATATCTATGCCAGCGACATTAAGGACGCACAGGTTGAGCAGTACAACAAAGGCTTTGAGGCTGTACAGGCATTGACACAGGAAAAGATTGATGCAGTAGTAATCGACGGAGAGCCGGCGAAAGAGTTTGTAAAAGATGCAAAAGGGCTTAAGATTCTTGACGAGGCATTTACTGAGGAAGAGTATGCGATTGCCATTGCGAAGGATAATGAGGATTTGTTAGAGAAGGTAAATAGTGCGCTTAAGAGCCTGAAGGAATCAGGAAAACTCGATGAGATTGTTGCAAAGTACATTAAATCAGATGCTGAGTAACAGCAGATAAGGATAAGGTATGTTTCAGGAATTACAGGATAAATTTGTAAATAACTTTATTACTGATGACAGGTGGAAGTACATCGCGGACGGACTTGTTACAACTTTACAGGTGACGTTCTTTGCAGTCATTATCGGTATCGTATTAGGATTTTTCGTGGCTGTAGTGCGCTCTACTTATGATAAAACGGGGAAGCTCAGGCTTCTGAACGCACTGTGCAAACTGTACTTGACTGTGATTCGCGGGACGCCGGTAGTCGTTCAGCTTCTTATCATCTACTTTGTGATATTTGGAAGTGCGAGGGATATCAGTAAGGTTGCGGTTGCAGTGATGGCATTTGGCTTCAATTCCGGCGCTTACGTGGCCGAGATTTTCCGTTCTGGAATTATGTCTGTTGACAGCGGGCAGTTTGAGGCGGGGCGGAGCCTTGGATTTAACTATGTCCAGACGATGCGTTATATTATTATGCCGCAGGCGTTTAAGAATGTGCTCCCTGCGCTCTGTAATGAATTTATTGTTCTGTTAAAGGAAACTTCCGTATCCGGCTACATTGCGCTGCAGGACCTCACAAAGGGCGGAGATATCATCAGAAGCCGTACCTATGATGCGCTGATGCCTTTGCTTGCAGTTGCAGTAATCTATCTGCTGATGGTAATTGTATTTACAAAGCTTGTAAATATATTGGAGAGGAGGCTGAGGAGCAGTGACCATTAATCGGGGAGACACTTTGATCAAGGTTCAGGGTTTACATAAGATCTTCGGGGAACTGCACGCCTTAAGCGGAATTTCCGAGGAGATACATAAAGGGGAAGTTGTGGTAATTGTCGGGCCGTCCGGTTCCGGGAAATCTACGTTTCTTCGCTCTTTAAATCTTTTGGAGGAGCCTTCTGAGGGACAGGTTATTTTCGAAGGCGAGGATATCACAGATAAAAAAGTGGATATCAATAAGCATCGGCAGAAGATGGGGATGGTATTCCAGCATTTTAACCTGTTCCCGCATAAGACAATCCTGCAGAATATTACGCTTGCTCCGATCAAGCTTTTAAAAAGGAGTAAGGATGATGCAGAGAAGAGAGCGATGGAGCTTTTACGCCTGGTAGGGCTTGAGGAGAAGGCGGATGCTTATCCGTCACAGCTTTCCGGCGGGCAGAAGCAGCGTATTGCCATCGTGCGTTCACTGGCTATGGACCCGGAAGTTATGCTGTTTGATGAGCCGACGTCAGCGCTCGACCCGGAGATGGTTGGAGAGGTGTTAGAGCTGATGAAGCAGCTTGCCAGGGATGGGATGACTATGGTGGTTGTTACACATGAGATGGGATTTGCCAAAGAGGTGGCGACGCGGGTCATCTTTATGGATGAAGGGCAGATAAAGGAACAGGGTGAACCAGAGGAGTTTTTTGGGAATCCGAAAGACGAGCGGTTAAAAGAGTTCCTTTCAAAGATATTATAGATTAAAAATGATACAGGACTGTCATGTCAGCGAGGGATATAGCTGTGTGACAGTCCTGTTTTTGTGGGAAAGTGACAGTATTACAAAATGTAATGACAGGATTATAAAATAGATATAACAAACAGGTTGTAAATCAGGAAAGCCGGTGATAGAATAGCAATGTTTTGATAAAAAGAAAGAAGGAATTAAGTAATGGGTAAACTGATAACTACAAAAAGAAAGGAAGGGCTCGCGCAGCTTTTATATTCGGTAGGGGGCAATCTGATTTATTGTCTCGGTTTTAATCTTTTGATTGTCCCGATGGGTTTTTACAGCGGCGGGTTCATGGGTGTCTCGCAGCTTGCAGGATTGTTTCTTACACAGGGGCTTCATCTCCCCATACCGCCGGAGGCAAATATCACAGGTATTATATATTTTGCCATTAATGTTCCGCTTTTATATCTGGGTTATCGTATGCTGGGGAAAGAGTTCGCCGTTAAGACGCTTATTATGACAGGTATGATGAGTGCGTTCCTTGTGGTAATACCGATTCCGAAGGTGCCGTATGTGGAAGATTATCTGACGGCATGTATCATCGGCGGGATCGTGTGTGGGCTTGGGAGCGGATTGGTATTAAGAGGCAGGTCGTCAGCGGGAGGACAGGATATCATCGGCCTTTGCTGTGCAAAGAAATTCCCTAACTTTAGTGTGGGGAAGGTTACGATTATTATGAATATCTTCGTATACGGAGTCTGCATGTTCCTGTTTGATATACAGATTGTAATTTATTCTCTGATCTATGCGACGGTGCTGTCGGTTGCTGTGGACCGGGTACATATCCAGAATATCAACATGAGCGTCATGATCTTTACGAAAAAAGTCGGGATATCAAAGGCGATCATGGAGCAGACCGGGCGCGGCGTGACGAACTGGGACGGGGAAGGGGCTTATACGAATCGCACCTCCTACATTTTGTTTGTGTTGATATCGAAGTATGAAGTGGCGCAGCTTAAAAGGATTGTAAGAAATTTAGACCCCAATGCATTTATGATATTTACCGAAGGATGCTCGGTGGAAGGGAATTTCGAGAAGAGGTTATAGAGTTTTCGATGAGAGGATATTTTTTCACTGCTGTGGCAGCGGAAGAATATCCTCTTTTATAATTGCTGTAATATGGTATTATTTATTCATTGATTATTTGTAACGAAAACATTATTTTTAGGATATATAGGTACACAGTTCACAGAGTGGACGGCGGCATGCAAAAAAGCGAGGTGAGAAAATGTTAAATATGGACTCGGCGTACAGGGAATATGCTCAGGCGGTATATCGCTTTCTGATGTCTCTGTGCCATGACGAGGAGACGGCAGAAGAGCTCACCCAGGAGACTTTTTACCAGGCGGTGCGCTGTGCAAATAAGTATGACGGAACATGCAAGGTGTCAACGTGGCTGTGCCAGATTGCAAAGCATCTCTGGTACAGGGAGCTGGAGAAGAGAAGTAAGAAAGGCACGAAACCTTTGGATGAGAAGATGCCTTCCGGCAGGAAAACGCCGGACGAGGAGCTTTGCATCCGGGAGGAGAAGATGGAGCTGTTCCGGAAGGTGCATGTCCTTGACGAGACGGCGAAAGAGGTGGTGCTCCTCAGAGTGACAGGCGCATTTTCTTTCCGGGAGATTGGGGAGCTGTTCGGAAAAAATGAAAACTGGGCGAGGGTAACGTTTTACCGGGCAAAACAAAAAATTGTGAAAGGGTGACGAACATGATGGAATGTGGGATTATAAGAGACTTGATGCCCAGCTATGTGGACGGGCTGACGAGTGAGGAGAGCAGCCGCGCGGTTGAAGAACACGTGCAGGAGTGTGCGGAGTGCAGGGATTTCCTGAATGCGATGAAAGCGGATCTCGAATCGGAGAAGTATCCGAAGATAGATGAAGTGCAGGTGAAGACGGAGATTAAGGCTTTTAAAAAGCTGAAAAAAGTAATGGATCGCATGATATTTGGATCTATAGCGGCAGTGCTGCTTGTGGCAATTTTTTTGTGGGGATTTTATGAAAACGCTTTCCTTTCCAGAAAAAGCGTGATGTCCGGGGATGTGAAAGTGACGTATGAGAGTATGGATGGAGTGGTAAGGATTGGATTTGAGCCGAAGAAAGACAATGTGCAGCTAGACGGATGGATGGGCGTAGGTCATGATGAAACGTCGGGCGATGTGCTTACGAACGAATCAGGCAGGGAAAGGGAGCGGCTGACACTTGTAAGCTGCGGAATCAGTCCGGTGAGAAGAGAGTTTGATAAAGGCTCCGACAGGAATTTTTATGTCAGCTATGTATTTTTGGATGACGGAACCGTAATCTATCTCAATGAATACGGCGAGTGCGAGCGGGTCAGTGAAAATGACATACTGACAGTGGAATTTGGGGATAAGTCTGTGGAGGTTATGTTAAAAGAGCTGCGGACGGAGGCGGGAGCAGAAAAGCTGAGGTAGCTGCGGATGATAGAACGGGTATTTGACTTCACGGAAAGAAAGGGGCGAGATTATGGGAGTGATTTTGACGGCAAAAAACTTGCAGAAAATATACGGCATGGGAGAGGTGAAAGTTGAGGCGGTAAAAAATATCAGCCTGGAGATTGAAAAGGGATATTTCTATGCGATTATCGGGAAGAGCGGCTCCGGCAAGTCCACGCTCCTCCATCTTTTGAGCGGCTTTGACAAGCCGACGAAAGGTACGGTAAAAATCGGCGGAGAAAATATACACAAGATGAAGGATAAGAGACTGTCCGCTATGCGGCGTGAGAAAATGGGCTTTGTATTCCAGTCGTACAATCTGCTCCCGGAATTTTGCGTGGAAGAAAATATCCGGATGCCTCTTTACTTGAATCGTGCAAAAACAGATAAGGGCTATATCCGGAGCTTGATGGAGAAACTTGGCATTTACGAACTACGCCTCAAGTTTCCGAGCCAGCTCTCCGGCGGGGAACAGCAGAGAGCTGCAATCGCCCGCGCGCTTGCGGCGCGGCCGGACATTGTTTTTGCGGACGAACCGACAGGCAATTTAGACCAGCAGTCGGGCGGAGATGTTCTTAGGCTGCTGAAAATGATGAAGGAGGAGTGGGGTCAGACAATCTTGCTTGTAACTCACGATATGGAGATTGCACAGGCCGCCGACAAGGTCATCGAGATCCGGGACGGCATGGTTGTGGGAAGGGGAGCGTGAACGTTATGAGGAAACTTGTGCTGAAGAGTTTTAAGGGGAGAAAACGGGAGATGCGTATCAGTATTGTGATGCTGGCGCTTATCTATATGTGCGGGATTATGACAATCCTTTTTGAGGAAAGTTTTTACCGCTCTCTGGAAAGCATGCGCCGCGCCGCCTATGGAGAGTGGACAGGCGCGGTATTTGGGGCAGGAGAAGGAGCGGAGCAGATTTTAAGTGAACAGGAGTCTACGAATCAGATTGGAAGGATTGTTATGCTGGGGAACGCCCAGTACGGCGAAGAGCCCCTTGGCGTGATGGGAGCTGTGGATGAGACAGCGCAGTCTCTTGGCAGGCTACAGACGGCGGAGGGGCGTTTGCCGGCAGATAGTACGGAAATCGCCCTCTCCGAAACAGCCGTCAGCCGTATGGCCGGGCAGGTAAAAGTCGGCGGCAAGGTAGAAATTGCGCCGGCGGAAAACGGAGAGGTGAAATCCTTTGCTCTGTCAGGCATTGTGAAACCGTGGGGAAGAGAATGGGAGACGGCAGGATATGAACTTCCCAGCGTGATTTTGGGCATGGATGAGACGGTGCAGGGAGAAACTTACCTATTCTTCCAAAATGACAGCCCGGATGAGATGAGCCGTATTCAAGCCCGAATGGAAATACTGGGGGAAGGCATGTACGTCTATAATGAGAAAGCGTATCCGCTGGATGTGAGCGCGGTGGATGAGTTCTTCCAGGACGGTAAGTTCGTATTTTACATTGTGCTGATCGCTGCGATCTTGATCGGGTATCTGATGATGCTGACACTGAAATCCCGGAGATACAGCCTGACTGTGCTGCGCGGCATGGGGGCGGATGCAGGAGAAGTGATACAGCTAGTGCTGTGGGAAAGCGCGTTTCTGTGGGGGATGGCATTTCTCGCAGGCATGGTGTTAAGCGCGCTTGGGGCAGGAGCGGCACTTTATGCGGTACATAGGGTCGTGAAGATACCGGTGCATTTGGAAATTCAGGAGAAGTATATACTGGAATACATTGCCTGCGTTACGGCTATTTATTTTGTGTGCAACCTGGCAGTCGCATTGACGGCAATCGGCTCGCAGATACGTACAGCCTTTAAGCTTGACAGCGGGCTTTTGGACCGCAGCGCCCCGCCGAGATTAAAAAAGGCGGAAAGGCTGACATTTTTCACTTGCCTGAGACGAAAAGGGCTTTTTTACAGTAAGATATATGCCAGCAGGTTTGTGATTTCTGTTCTGGTCATGGTAGTATCCGCCGTCTGCCTTCGGCTGTTTATTGAGGAAAAGAAAGAGTATGAATACCTGATGGGGGCGATTGAACATGCTTATGACTACCAGGCGGATGATCCGGCAGATGGGCTGACGGACGGGCAGATCAGGGAGCTTGAAAAAATAGACGGAGTAAAGAGCGTAGAAAAAGAATGTTTTATCAATTCCAGCACGATGATTCAGGACATTATGTCTCAGGAGATCCGGATCTGTGCTCCGGTTTTTAAAAATAGCGGGTATGTAGGCGCATACCGCAGATATAATCAAAAATATCTTGGGGTTCCGGCAGACGAGGAGGGCGATTATTTCTCCGTATGGGAATTGCGGGGATTAGGGCCGCAGGATGAGAAACAGCTGTCGTATTATGAGACGGCGGCGGACTTGGGAACGTTTGACAGGGAATCGTTTATCGAGGGGGAGGAGTGTGTGCTGATTCTCCCGCCGTACCAGATCAGAGACCTGGGCGCCGGGAAAGCGCCGGTGTATATTAACACAGAGGAAATGGACGAGGGAAAGAAGGTTTATACTTACGAGACGGAAGAAAATCCAATCGCCCCCGGAGACATGGTAAACGTCAGCACGCCGTGGGGTGAGAGAGAAATCCGGGTGGGCGCAGTGATCACCAGCCCGGAAACTTATGTACCGGTAAATGCCAGTGTCATAGAGGTGAGCGAGAAATTCTTAAGCCTCCTTTGCGGCTCGGAGGAAACCCGGTATACGTCTGTGAAAATGAATCTTGACGAGGCGATGAACACCGCCGGCGCAGGGGCAGAGATTGAGGGGTATTTTGAGATGCTGGGGAAAGAGTCAAATCTTACAGACCTGGCCGGGTTCATACGGGACAGGGCGGAGGATTCGTTATTTGACGGAACGCAGTATCTGTTCATTCTGACGGCAGCGTGGCTTGTGTACATGCTGATGATGTATCATGGCAATCAGGTATATTTGAAAAATGAAGGAAAACGAATCGGCGTATTCCGCGCGCTTGGCATGGACAGGATGATGCTGAAGTCGAGATATTTGCTGGAAAATCTGACTGAGGGCGGGGCGATCATCCTGGTATCCGCCGCAGTCGTGACGGGAGAATTTTTGATAAGGCTCAGGACATACGGCGCTTACGACAGCATCCACATGTTTTTTAAAATCCTGGCGGACAATCCGGAAGACGTGCGGCTGTTTCTGCTGGCGCTATTCATGGCGGTTACGGCGTTCCTGGGGGTGTCCGCTGTGACACTGTACATGCCACTTAAGAAACTTTCCGGCGGAAATATTGCAGAGAACCTGGAATTGAAAAATAATTGGTAAATATAGTTGTAATGCATAAAACGGTATGATATGATTATTTGTAATAAAAACGGCAAAAGTTGTTGACAATGTATATAGTATGAGGAATATATTGAAAGCAAAGAGGTGATAGATATGACAAATGCGAATGTAGTAATGAATCAATTTATGGAAAGGTTAGGCAGCAATGGGTTTAAGAAAGAAAATCAGCCGAACATTGGTCCGGAAATCAGTTTGGATTTTATTGATGAACAATTGCAGTCATATTCTAAACTTTTAAAGTCCGGTATTGTAGAAACGGCATTGCAGGAGTAAGAGGTGGGAGTTTCATGCTGAGTACAGAAAAAGAGCAGATTGATTTTTGTACAGAGTTTAATATATCAGGTGAAAAGTTTAGGAACTCCCGATTGACTTGGGAGGAATTGGCTCAAATTGCAGATGACTTTGAACGTAAAAGGAATGAACATCGAAACACCGTGATGCAGTATGCAGAGGTACTGCAAAAGTGTTTGGGTGTTCATTCTTTGAGTTATAGAGTGAAAGATACAAAGCACTTGATTGAAAAGATTATTCGTAAAAATCCCAAATATTTGGAGACGGGAAATGCTTTATGCCTCGATAATTATGAGCAGGAAATTACTGATTTGATGGGGATTCGTATTTTACTTTTGTTTAAGGAAGATTGGCTCGAAGTTCATAATTATGTTATGGGCATGTATGAGGAGGCGCTGTTAGAGACTCCGTTTGCATATGTACGGGAAGGAGACGATACCCGATTATATGAGGATAAGGTTGAAATAAGAAAAGAAAAACCTTATAGGTCAGTCCATTATGTAATCCAATCAGATAAAGGAGCTGCAATCGAAATACAAGTCCGCACTTTATATGAAGAGGCATGGAGCGAGATTGATCATAAATTACGTTATCCGTATAATTTGACGAATGAAATGCTGGCTAATTATATCAATATTATGAACCGTCTCACAGGAATGGGTGACGAGATGGGAACTTTTATTCACAGTTATATTAAGAATTTTCAGGAAAGCTTATACGCTGGCGTTACAGATGACAATGAAGTATATCATTTTATTTTGCGAGAAATTGAGAAATGCGATAATGCAGAAGTGAAACAAACGATTGCAGATAAAATCAAGCAGGCTGATAGCTACCGTGAAATGAAAAAAATGTCGGATTTGCTGAAAGATGTTTTACAGTATAAACAGTAGGAGAGTTACGATGGATAAGGAACGGGCAAAGAAACTAAAAGAAGAGTTAAATGAATCTTTTACAGATGAGTACATATATAATGCGGGAACTCTTATTCATAAATTTGCGGAGCAATTTTATAATGAAAATAATTTAAAAGGAAAAATATACTTTAATGAAGATATCTTTAATTATTGCTTGATTGACATTTTGGTGGATTTGGCGCGATTAAAGCATTTTCATGATATCAGCCGGGTAAATTACGTTAAGTTTATTGCGTATACTGCCTCGTGGATCTTAAAGAGAAAACCCTTTCAGATTTTGGAGGGCTGCGCGGAAGACTACATATATATCAACGAAAGGTTTGTCTTGACTTTGCTTTTACAAGCAGGCAATTGCTATGATGAAAATGTGAATTATTATGCGGGAGATCAGAAAGACCTTGTGAAAAGCATCGGACAAATTTATTATCATCTCAAATATAGAAATACGACTCCCCAAACATTGGAGCTATTTTTGATAGGGTTGGAAAATGGAAGGAAAATGTATGCTGTGAATTAAGAAGAATAGAGACAATTGGTGCTGAAAGGACTGTACATTTCAGGAAATATTTTATATAATGATTGCAGACAAAAACATAAGGGAGGTTTTCACCAATGGAAATCAGAGAAGGCTTTATGCCGTACTTAGAGTACAAAACATATTACCGCATCGTGGGGGAAAATACCGGTAATAAGAAACCGTTAGTGCTGCTGCATGGAGGCCCAGGCTCCACGCACAATTATTTTGAGGTTCTGGACAGGCTGGCAGAGGAAGACGGACGCCAGATCGTGATGTACGATCAGATCGGATGCGGGGAATCTTATGTGGAGAACCGTCCGGACCTGTGGAACGCGACGACGTGGATTAATGAGCTGGTTGCACTTAGAGAGCATCTTGGACTGGATGAGATGCATCTGTTAGGACAGTCCTGGGGCGGCATGCTGCTGCTTGACTATGTGTGCAATCATAAGCCGGAAGGGCTTAAGAGCCTGATTCTTTCCAGTACGCTCCCGGCGTCCTGGATGTGGGGAATCGAGCAGCACCGTATGATCAAGGAACTTCCGCAGGAGATGCAGGATGCGATCGAGAAGGCAACGTCTACCAATGACTACAGCGACCCGGTATACCAGGCGGCAGAGGCAGAGTATATGATCCGCCATGCGGCAGGCGCAGTTACAGAGGAGTCTCCGGAGTGCTTAAGGCGTCCGGTCAAGAAGGGCGGCGAGGCCTACGTTGTAGGATGGGGCCCGAACGAGTACACCCCGATGGGAACGCTCAAGGAGTACGATGTGACAGAGCAGCTTAAGGACATCAAGGAGCCGACGCTCGTAATCAACGGCGGGAATGATCTGTGTACACCGTACATTGCAAAATATATGTACGACAGAATCCCGAACTCCGAGTGGGAGCTTTTCAGGACATGCCGCCATATGTGCTTTGTAGAGGACAACGACAGGTATGTAGAGCTGATGAAAGAATGGCTGAATAAGAACGACTAACTTAAGAAATAATAAGAAGATAAGGAACGATCTGGCATGAGAAAGAAGTTCCTTATCTTTTTTTGCCAGATAACCGAATAAATTTATGCCAAATAACCGAATAAAAAAGCGCCAAATAACCGAATAAAATACTGCCAAATAACCGAAAATAAATTGACGGATTATAATAGCTGGTATAAAATTATGTTAGAGAGGTGTGAGGAGCATGAAAAATTACAAAAAACGGATTGCAGACATGCTTATAGAGAAAAAGCTGAAGGGCAAAGGCGCGGTGCTGGTTGAAGGGCCGAAATGGTGCGGGAAGACGACTACTTCTGAGCAGCTTTCCGAAAGCGTGCTATATATGTCGGAACCGGACAATCTGAAACAGAATATGCAGTTGGCGGATATCAGCCCGTCACTGCTGCTTAAGGGGGCGGTTCCGAGGCTGATTGACGAGTGGCAGGTAGCGCCTAAGCTGTGGGATGCTGTCAGGTTTGAGGTTGACCACAGAGGAGAGGAAGGCCAGTTTATTTTGACAGGGTCAGCCGTTCCGGCGGATACACAGCTTATCCAGCATACAGGCACAGGGAGATTTGCATGGGTATTGATGCGCCCGATGAGTCTGTTTGAATCGGGGGAATCAAATGGGTCAATACGTTTATCCCAGCTTTTTAAAGAGCCGGAGCAGATTGCGGCGGTCAATGACCTGGACATAATGAAACTGGCATTTTTAGTGTGCAGGGGAGGGTGGCCAAGGGCAACGTTCCTTGATGAAGATATCGCATTAGAACAGGCATATGATTACTATGATGCGATTGTCAAGACAGATATTTCCCGGGTGGACGGCGTGAAGAGGAATCCGGAGAGAGTAAAAAAGCTTATGCGTTCTTATGCGAGGAATCAGGGAGCGCAGGCATCAAATGCGGCCATAAAGTCAGATATGCTGGCAAACGACCTGGAGACGCTGGATGAAGATACGGTTTTATCCTATATCGATGCATTGAAAAAAATATTTGTTATAGAAGATATGGCTGCATGGAATCCGAACCTGAGGTCGAAGACCGCTATACGGACATCCGATACAAGGTACTATATCGACCCGTCTATCGGAGTGGCGGCTCTGGGGCTTGGGCCGAATGATCTGATCAATGATCTGGAGACATTTGGCCTGATGTTTGAGACCATGTGTGTACGGGATTTGAGGGTATTTGCGGATATGCTGGGAGGAGAAGTGTATCACTACCGGGATAAATCAGGGCTGGAATGTGATGCGGTCGTGCATCTTAGAAACGGCTCATATGGCCTTGCGGAGATAAAGCTTGGAGGAGACGAGGCAATCGCCCATGGCGCAGAGACGCTTATGGAATTAAAAAATAAGATTGATACGAATAAGATGAAAGCCCCATCCTTTTTAATGGTTCTGACAGGAACAGGAAATTACGCGTACAGGAGGGAAGACGGCATCTATATAGTGCCCATTGGATGCCTGAGAGATTAGTGCAGATTATACTAGTGTAGCGTTGTCTATGGGGGAGGCGTCAGATGCATCCCCCCTGCATCTACAGATATCCCCCGTCCACCCCGATTACCTGCCCGGTCATATATTCCGGCGCATTTGCCATATCCCATATAACTTTCGCGATCTCGCCCGGAGAGCCAAAGCGCCCCATCGGGATCTCATAGGCCAGAGCGTCCCGATCTTCTTCGTTAAGCTGGCTGTTCATGTCGGTGTCGATCACGCCGCAGGCAACTGCGTTGACCTGGATGTTGCTGGGAGCCAGCTCTTTTGCCAATGCCCGGGTAAGCCCGCACATTCCCGCTTTGGAGGCAGAGTAAGCAGCCTCGCAGGATGCGCCCGACACCCCCCACATGGAAGACACATTAATGATCCGGCCCTGCTTTTTTGCTACCATCCCCGGGATGGCAGCGCGGCAGCAGTAAAAGACAGAAGAAAGGTTTGTACGCAGCACCCCATCCCACTGGCTGTCGCTCATATCGCTCAAAAGCCCTATATGTGAAATCCCCGCATTATTCACCAGCACATGAAGTCTCTGGCACGTTCTGCCTATTTTTTCAAATATATTATTCACGTCACGAGGATTTCCCACATCCCCCATGACAATCTCGCAAGAGCCCCGCCCCGCAGAATCAATTTCCTTTTTCACTTCTTCAATTTCCCTTGCTGACCGGCAGCAGTTCAAAAAAACATGATACCCGTTTTCCGCAAAAAGAAGGGCTGTACTCCGCCCAATCCCCCGGGATGCTCCTGTAACCAGCACATATTTCTTAAAAACATCCTTCTCAAAATTCTCACGATTCATTAAAAACATCCTTTCATAATATATAAACAAACTATTAATTTTACATAAATGTCAGATTAAATTGATTTTTTTCAAAAATATTATATATTACAATCATTGTCTTTTAAAGCCTCAAGTGCTATTATTTACATATTAATTTTTAGAAAAACATGTAAAAGGAGTTTCCCGATGCTTTCAAAATTCAGCGTAAAAAAACCATATACCGTAGTGGTGGGCGTAGTCCTTATCATCGTCCTCGGAGTCGTATCGTTTACGAAGATGACAGTTGACCTGCTCCCCAGCATGAATCTTCCTTATGCTATTGTTATGACTACATATCCGGGAGCCAGCCCGGAGCAGATTGAGGAAGTAGTGACAAAACCGGTGGAACAGACTATGGCCACCGTCAGCAATATTAAAAACATTATGTCTATGTCCAGTGAAAATGCCTCCACGGTCATGCTGGAGTTCGAGCAGACGGCCAATATGGATTCCGCCACGATAGAGATGCGGGAGAGCCTTGACCAGATCAAGGGATTCTGGCCGGACGAAGTGACGAACCCCATGATTATCAAGCTGAACCCGGATATGATGCCGGTTCTCGTGGCGGCGGTAAGCGCAAACGGGGAGACCAGCACCCAGGTCAGCAAGACCATTGAGGACGAGGTGATA
The DNA here is from genome assembly GCA_000403475.2 of Lachnospiraceae bacterium MD308. GTDB lineage: Bacteria > Bacillota > Clostridia > Lachnospirales > Lachnospiraceae > MD308. Next base: position 1,326,794 of record KE159795.1, on the reverse strand, counting down.
CCGGAGATTGAGAGCGTGGAGGGCGTTGCGTCCGTATCTGCGGTGGGCAATATAGAAGAGACGGTAGAGATTACCCTGAATGATGACAAGATTGACGAGATCGGCGAGGACATCAAGGCTGAGATGAAAAAGCAGCTTGACGATGCAAGAAATGCCCTGAATAAAGCCAAAAAGCAGGTAAAGAGCGGAAAGAGCGCGCTGGAGTCGGGAAAGAAAAAAGCGGCGGCAGGGATGGAGAAAGCGGAGTCTCAAGTATCTGTAAAAAGCGAGGAGCTTAAGCAGGCCCAGCTTGAGCTTTCAGAGAAGAGGGCAGAGCTGAATGTGCAGGAGACCCAGTTAAACCAAAGCCTTGCGCTGGTCAGCGCCGGGAAAGCCCAGGCCCAGGCCCAGCTTGAAAGTCTGACCCAGGCGAAAAACGCTTATGATGCATTGAAGGCACAGTACGACGCTATGCCCGAAGGCACTCCGGAAGAACAGGCGGAGAAGGAGAAAGTGGGCCAGCAGCTTGCCCAGATGGAAGAGGCCCTTAAAGATTATGACAGTACGTATAAAACATTGACGGAGACGATCAAGCAGTTAGATGAACAGGAAAAGCAGCTCACTGCCGCACAGACCCAGCTTGCTGGCGGAAAAGATCAGCTTGAAAAGATTACAAAGCAGGTAAACGACGGCGCGCTGTCACTGGCGCAGGCCAGGGGCAAGCTTGCGTCCGCGCAGCTAGAGGCGGCTGTTGGCATCGGGGAAGGAGCGGCGCAGCTTGCCGCGGGAGAGTCGGCGCTCAAGATGCAGGAGGAGCAGCTTAAATCCGCGGAAAAAGAGACGGAAAAGAGCGTGAAGGTGGAAGACATCCTCTCCGCAGACACGGTGAAGACCATACTCCAGGCCCAGAACTTCAGCATGCCTGCGGGATATGTGGAAGAGGAGGGCATCGACTATCTTGTCCGCGTGGGGGATAAGTTCAAAAGCCTTGACGAGCTTAAGGACTTTACCCTTTTAGATATGGAAGACATAGACCCGGTAAAACTGTCTGACGTGGCGGTTGTGGAACTTGTCAATGACGCTGACGAGACTTACGCTAAAATAAACGGAAAGCCGGGAATCGTGCTGAGCGTGCAGAAACAGACCGGGTATTCGACAGGAGACGTAAGCGGGCGTGTCCTGGAGCGGTTTGAACAGATACACAGTGAGAATAATGGGATAAATACGGTCGTTCTGATGGATCAGGGCGTTTATATCGATATGATCGTGAACTCTGTACTGCAGAACCTCCTCTATGGGGCGGTGCTGGCGATCATCATCCTGCTGCTGTTTTTAAAGAGCCTGCGCTCTACCTTTGTTATCGCATGCTCGATTCCGATCAGCATCATGACGGCTCTGGTGGCTATGTATTTTTCAGGGATCACGCTCAATATCATCTCCCTGTCAGGCCTTGCCCTGGGCGTTGGCATGCTTGTGGATAACTCCATCGTGGTCATCGAGAACATTTACCGGATGAGAAATGAAGAGGGGGCGTCTGCGAAAGCCGCTGCCATGAATGGGGCGCGGCAGGTAAGCGGAGCAATCATGGCGTCCACCCTCACGACGATATGCGTATTCCTTCCAATCGTGTTTACGGAGGGAATTACGAGGCAGCTTTTTGTAGACATGGGGCTTACGATTGCATACTCGCTCCTTGCAAGCCTCCTGGTGGCGCTTACCGTTGTTCCGATGATGTCGGCAGGCCTTCTGAGAAAGACGGAGCAGAAAGAGAGCCGGATATTTAAAATGCTGAAACATGCATACGGCAAACTTCTGGCGGGGGCATTGAGAGTGAAGGTACTGGTTCTTCTTGGCGCGCTGGGTCTGTTTGTGGGAAGTGTCTTTCTGGCAGCGTCTAACGGCACAGAGTTCATGCCCCAGATGGAAAGCACGCAGATCAGCATGACCCTTGAGACGGAGGACGGAACAAGCCTTGAGGACACGGCGAAAGAGGCGGACAAGGTGATGGACATTCTGTGCGGCTTTGAGGACATTGAGGACGTGGGAGCCCTTGTATCGTCCTCGGATATGCTGGGAACCCAAGTGGAGACAAATGTCATCTCTTTCTATGCCATTACAAAGGAAAACCCGTCTCTTTCCAACGCACAGCTTAAGAAAAAGATTGAAAAGGAGACAAAAGATGTAAACGGCGAGCTTACGGTCATCATGTCCAACATGGATATGAGCGCCCTTGGCAGCTCGGGCATCAATGTGGAGGTGAAAGGAAGGGATTTAGACAGGCTGCAGGAGATTGCCAGAGATGTGAAAAAGATTGTGGAGGATACGAAAGGAACCCAGAATGTATCCGACGGAACAGAGGACAATACAAATGAGCTGCGTATCGTAGTGAATAAAGACCGAGCCACCAAGGAAGGCCTTACGGTGGCGCAGGTATACCAGGAGCTCTATGCAAAACTGGCCGACCCCTCCTCAGCGATGACCCTTGGAACGGACACGCAGGATTATGACGTGTTTGTAAAAGAGGATGAGAATGAGGACCTGACAAGGGAGGACATCCGGAAGATGAAAATCACCGTCACGAAACAGGACGGCACAACGAAGAAGGTAAAGCTGTCTAAAGTTGTGGATTTCGTGGATTCATCCGGGCTGCAGTCCATCAACCGGAAAGGGCAGACAAGGTATATGTCCGTCACGGCGGAGATTGAGGACGGAGACAATATCGGCCTTGTCAGCAACCGTGTAAAGGACGCGCTCAAGTCCTACGACGTTCCGGAAGGATACGAGGTGGAGATGACCGGCGAGGACGAGACGATCAATGAGGCGATGGTTGAGCTTTTCAAGATGCTTGCCCTTGCGCTCTTGTTTATGTACCTGATCATGGTAGCCCAGTTCCAGTCGCTGCGCTCGCCGTTCATCATCATGTTTACGGTGCCCCTTGCATTTACCGGAGGGCTTTTGGCGCTCTGGATCGCGGATATGCCGGTCAGCGTCATTGCCATGGTAGGGTTTGTCATGCTGTCGGGAATCATCGTTAATAACGGAATCGTGTTTATCGACTACACGAATCAGCTCATCGGGGAAGGAAAGCCGAAGAAAGCGGCGCTTATCGAGGCCGGTAGAACAAGAATGCGTCCAATTGTCATGACAGCATTGACTACGATTCTCGGATTGTGTACAATGGCAGTAGGAGTCGGAATGGGTTCGGACATGGTTCAGCCCATGGCCGTTGTAACAATCGGGGGACTGATATACGGAACTGTGCTTACGCTGTTTGTTGTTCCGTGTATCTTCGATTTGTTTCACAGAAAGGAGAAAGCAAGACTGAGAGAAGGTATTGAAAGGGAGTAAAGAAGATACGAAGGACTTGTAAGATGTAGGCATAAGAATTGGAATCGGTAGAAAAGAAGTGTGGATTTGGAATGTCAAAAGAGGAGCTTAATATGATCAATAAGGCAATTGAATTTGCAACGAGGGCGCACGAAGGACAGTTTCGAAAGGGGACGAAACGGCCGTATATCGTACATCCCATAGAGGTGGGCGATATCGTGTCGGGGATGACACAGGATGCAGAGATCATAAGCGCGGCTGTGCTGCACGATACGATAGAGGACTGCGGGGGAGTGTCAAGGACACTGCTGGCGCAGGAATTTTCGGAGCGGGTGGCCAATATGGTGGCGCAGGAAAGCGAGGATAAGTCTAAGACCTGGATGGAAAGGAAACGGGCGACCATTGAGCATATCAGGCGGGCGCCCTACGAGGTGAAACTGATATGCCTTGCGGACAAGCTGTCTAATATGCGGGATATCGACAGGGATTATCCGGTTTTGGGAGACGAGCTGTGGAACAGGTTCCGCATGAAAGATAAGGACACCATCGGTTGGTATTATAAGGGAGTCAGGGATTCTCTCGGCGACAGCCTGAGTTTGATGAAACCTTATGAAGAATACTGTATGCTGATTAAGAAGAATTTCGGGTAAAGAATACAGATATGATGAAGGAATACGCCTTCAAGGCCGCTGCAAAATGTCAGGAGCGGTTTTGAAGGTGTATTTTTTGCTGTTTATAGCTTGGGAACTTGAGTTATGTGAGACGCGGGATATTGACAAAATTATAGCGAAGTGGTATATTTATATCATATCATAGACTACAGTATAGACTATGGTCTAAGACGGAGACAGACTGTCTGTTCACTGGGGCAGGCCATGCTGGCCTGAGAGGTAAAGAGAATGAAAAATATAACAAACATACAAAAGTTTTCAATTCATGACGGCGACGGAATCCGCACTTCTGTATTTTTTAAGGGTTGTCCGTTAAGATGCGAGTGGTGCCACAACCCGGAGACCCAGGAGTACGAAAGGGAGATGCAGTTTGACGCGGAGAAATGTGCGGCTTGCGGAGCCTGCGTGAAAGCCTGCCAAAGCCATGCCCTTTCCATGAAGGATAAAAAGCCGGCGCTTGATAGGTCGCTCTGCACGCTGTGCGGGAGGTGCGAAAACTTCTGCCCGGCGGGCTTGAGGGAGATTGTCGGCCGTGAGTATACAGTGAAGGAGCTTATAAAGGAGCTTTTAAAAGATCAGATGTTTTATGAGGAGTCCGGCGGCGGGGTGACCCTTTCCGGCGGGGAAGTGATGGCCATGGACACAGACTATATCCTGGCGGTCGCAAAGGAGCTTAAGCGTCAGGACATTAACCTTACCATCGACACATGCGGATATGTGCCCTATGAAAAGTTCCAGGCAATCCTGCCCTATACGGACACATTTCTCTATGACGTGAAGGCGATGGACCCGGAGATACATAAGCGGTATATGGGAGTGGACAATAAGCTGATCCTGGAAAACCTTGCCCGCCTGTCGGCAGACGGGGCGAGGATCTACATCCGGATTCCGACGGTGAAGGAAGTAAATGGGAATGCGGAAAATATGAAGGAGACGATAGCGTTTCTGAAAGAGCATGATATTCATCCGCCTCAGATAAATCTGCTGCCTTACCATGATACAGGCAGCGGCAAATATCGGAAGTTGGATATGGAATATATGGGTAAAAATCTACATGCACCGGATAAGGCTGAGATGGAAGAGCTAAGGCAGCTCTTTGTCGAGGCCGGATTCCAGAACACCAAAATAGGAGGGTAAAGAGATGGCGAAACTGCGTGGGATGAACGAAAGAATTCAAAAGCTCAGAGAGCTCAGTGTGACGACGCCTGTTCACATTGACCTTGAGAGGGCAAAGATCGAGACGGATTTTTACAAGGCAAATGACGGGAAATACTCAATTCCGGTTATGCGGGCCATGGTACTGAAAGAGTATTTTTCCAGGAAGACACTGTACCTTGGGGACGGCGAGCTGATCATCGGCGAGAAGGGAAAAGACCCTCAGGCGTCTCCTACATTCCCGGAACTTTGCTGTCACAGCGTGGAGGACATGGTAGTCATGAGCGAGCGTGAGCTTGTGTCCTTTAAGACGACAGAAGAAGACCGGAAACTTCAGGCTGAGGAGATTATCCCTTACTGGACAGGGCGGAGCATGCGGGAGAAGATTCTTGCGCGTATGACGCCGGAGTGGCATGAGTGCTACAGCGCGGGTATGTTTACCGAGTTCATGGAGCAGAGAGGCCCGGGGCATACATGCGGCGGCGAGCAGGTGTTTACGACAGGATATTTAGATTACAAAGAGAAGATTCAGAAGACAATGGACGCGCTGGATTACATCAATGACCCGGATGCGGTGAATAAATGCGAAGAGTTAAAGGCTATGGATATCGCCTGCGACGCGGTGATCATTCTCGGCGAGCGTTATCACAGGCTGGCTCTTGAGATGGCAGAGAAAGAGACGGACGAGACGAGAAAGGCAGAGCTCCTTCAGATCGCGGCAAACCTTGAGGTAGTACCAGCACATAGCCCCAAGACTTACTGGCAGGCGATCCAGCTATACTGGTTTACCCATCTTGCGGTCACCACAGAGTTAAATCCCTGGGATGCGTTCAGCCCCGGAAGGCTTGACCAGCACTTGAACCCGTATTATGAGAGAGACGTAGAGGCTGGGATTCTGGATGATGAGAGGGCGTTGGAGCTGCTTGAGTGCCTGTGGGTGAAATTCTACAACCAGCCGGCTCCGGTGAAGGTAGGCATTACCTTAAAAGAGAGCGCGACCTACACGGATTTTGCAAATATCAATACCGGCGGCGTGACCCCGGACGGACGCAACGGCGTCAATAACGTAAGCTACTTAATCCTTGACTGCATGGACGAGATGAAACTGGTTCAGCCAAATTCCAACGTGACCATCAGCAAGAAGACTCCGGCCAAGTTCCTTAAGAGAGCCTGCGAAGTCTCAAGAGAAGGCTGGGGCCAGCCTGCGTTCTACAATACGGAGGCGCAGATCATGGAGCTTATCAACGCGGGGAAAAAGCTTGAGGACGCAAGGCGCGGCGGCTCTTCCGGATGTGTGGAGACGGGAGCGTGGGGCAGCGAGGCATATATCCTCACCGGGTATTTGAATATCCCGAAAGTATTCCAGCTTACATTATTCAACGGATTTGACCAGTATTCCGGGAAACAGATTGGGCTTGAGCTTGGATATGCGAAGGATTTTAAGACTTATGACGAGCTTTGGGATGCATTTAAAAAGCAGCTTGAGCATATTGTAAATATCAAGATCCGCGGCAACAATGTCATTGAGCAGCTCTACGCGCAGGAGATGCCGGCGCCGTGTCTCTCCGTCGTAACTAACGACTGCATTTCCAATGCGAAAGATTACAATGCAGGCGGCGCAAGATACAACACCAACTATATCCAGGGCGTGGGCATCGGTACTGTTACCGACTGCCTTGCGGCTGTAAAATACAATGTATTCGACAACCAGAACTTCACTATGGAAGAGCTGATTGAGGCGATGGAGCATGACTATGAAGGGTATGATGCCATCTACCGCATGGTTCATGACAAGACGCCGAAGTACGGCAACGATGATGATTACGCAGATGATATCATGCAGGAAGTATTCGAGCTTTACCGGAGCGAGATTACAGGCCGCCCGAACATGAAAGGCGGAAAGTACGGCGTGGATATGCTGCCGACTACCTGCCATGTATACTTTGGGGATGTGATCCTTGCGACGCCTAACGGAAGAAAAGCGCACAAGCCGGTATCCGAGGGAATCTCCCCGGAGAAGTCCGCAGACAGAAACGGGCCGACGGCAGTCATCAAGTCCTGCTCCAAGATGGATCACCTGGCGACGGCGGGAACGCTGCTGAACCAGAAGTTTACGCCAAACGTAGTAGCAGGCGAGAAGGGGCTTGACAATATGGCGAGCCTGATCCGCTCCTACTTCTCTATGGACGGACATCATATCCAGTTCAATGTCATCGACAGGCAGACGCTTATAGACGCGCAGAAGAACCCGGAGGAATATAAGGACCTTATCGTGCGTGTTGCCGGGTACAGCGACTTCTTCCGCAATCTGGATAAGCCGCTGCAGGATGAGATTATTGAGAGGACAGAGCAGTCATTTGAATAAAATTTGATAATTTTGTTTGAAAGTAAGAAGAACTCTGCCGGAATCGGGATTTTAATATCTTGGTTTCCGGTCAGGGTTCTTTTTTTCATGAAAATGTTCTGGCTGTTCTCGGAGAATCGAGGTTTTTATTAAGCGATAATCAGGCAGGATTGGAATTGGCTCCGGCAACAAAGTTAAGCAGCGGTTTTGCATGTCCCTCCGAAAAAATGTCAAAGAACTTGGAAATCCTCTGCTCAATTATCTTTCCGGAATTTATGTATAATCTCCTGCTCTGTCGCAGGAGACGCCCCGGTCACAAACAATATGCATGAAGGGGTTTTGGCGTGTGCCCTGATCTGTTTCCTGAGGATTTTCCGAAATTTATCAAATCCGTCAATGGAGCCTGCGTGAGTTCTTGTTCCGAAGATGACCGTATCAAAATCAGACGGAGGGATGCGGCCGGCTTTTTTAAAGTCCACGGCGGTTCCGTCTAGCTTTTCTGCCAGCAGCCGGGCATACTTTTCTGTAAATCCTGTACTGCTTTTATAGATAATAATCGTTTTATGTGCCATATGCTTACTCCGTATCTGTAAAACTAATGTTTAAAAATGCATGATATGCCGCCTCCTGCCTGGCAAATATTTCCACCGGCGGTATTCTGGGTCTTGTCACGGAGAAAATAGTTCCGATGCCGATGGTGTAGATAAGCATGTTTAAGTGGAGCTCCTTTGCGTTTGAAAGGCTGGTGCTAAGCCGGGAGGCGATTGACGCGGCAATTTTTTCATCCGTTTCCGAGCGGTACAGGTCATCCAGAGAGGAGATATGCTGCCGCGGGCGCAGTATAAACATTTTGAAAACATTCGGTTCTTCCTTTGCCAGACGGACGAAAGCGTGTCCGGTACCGGGAAATAAATTGTCCGGCTCTGTATGTGTTTTCAGATATTGCTGCACAAAGAGCTTTGCCTGTTCCATCGCATTCATGCGGAGGCTCTCCATATTGCGGCAATAACAGTAGATGGGCTGGACGGAGCAGCCAATCTTTTCAGCGATATTTTTAACCATGACCTGCTCCATGCCGTTTTGTCTGGCTAGGTCGAAAGCGGCGTTGATAACCATCTCTTTTGTAACCTTCTGTCATCATGTTCTCACATAATGTACAGCAAGCATGCATTTATGCTCTTTGAACAGTAACTATTTATAGGCGTTAGGAATATGGGGGATTAAAATAGATTGTCTTTTTATACGCGGATAATGCGTCCCGGGAGATTATATGCTAAAATATACAAAAAGGATGTCTTGGGAAAAAGGAGATACGAAAGATGAGAGATTACTACATAGGGCTGGATTTGGGAACTGGCTCGCTTGGATGGGCGGTTACAGATAGGGAATACGAGATTATGCGCGCACATGGGAAAGCGCTGTGGGGCGTTCGGCTGTTCGACAGTGCGAATACTGCTGAGGAGCGGCGGGGGTTCCGGACGGCAAGGAGAAGGCTTGACAGGAGAAACTGGAGAATAGAGCTTTTGCAGGAATTGTTTGGCGAGGATATCGGTAAAGTGGATTCCGGATTCTTCCTGCGTATGAAGGAGAGCAAATATATGCCGGAAGATAAGAGGGATGTAAACGGGAATTGTCCGAAACTGCCGTATGCCCTGTTTGTGGAAGACGGTTATACAGATAAGGATTATCACAGGCAGTTTCCGACTATCTACCATTTGCGAAAATGGCTGATGGAGACAGAAGAAACCCCGGACATCCGGCTTGTCTATCTTGCGCTCCATCACATGATGAAACACCGGGGGCACTTTCTGTTTTCGGGAAATATAGAGAAGATTAAAGAATTTCAGGAAACTTTCCGGCAGTACATAGGGAAGATAAGGGAAGAAGAGCTTGACTTCCATCTATGTATTGAAGGTGAAGAACTTCGGGAGACGGAAAATATATTAAAAGATAAAAATCTTACAAGGTCTGCCAAAAAGACAAGGCTGATAAAGCTTTTGGGAGCGCACACGGCCTGTGAGAAAGCAGCGCTTAATCTTGTGGCAGGAGGCACTGTCAAGCTGAGCGATATTTTCGGGAACAGCGAGCTTGACGCTTGTGAAAAGCCAAAGCTTTCCTTTGCGGACGCAGGTTATGACGATTATGCCGGGATGATAGAGGACGAGCTGGGGGAGCAGCATGTAATTATTGAGACAGCCAAAGCGGTGTATGACTGGAGCGTGCTGGCAGATATTCTGGGGGATTACCGCTGCATTTCTGAGGCGAAAGCTGCGGTTTATGAGAAACATCAGAAAGATTTAAGGCATTTAAAGGAGCTGGTCAAGGAGAACCTTGGGAGAGACGTATATAAAGAAGTGTTCGTAAAGACGAATGAGAAATTGCCAAATTACAGTGCATATATTGGCATGACGAAGAAAAATGGCGTAAAAAGCGAGATGGAAGGGAAACGCTGTGACAGGAAAGCATTTTACGATTATCTGAAGAAAACGGTGGTGAACGCCATCCCGGATGAATCAAAGACCGAGTACCTTCGGAAAGAAATGGAGACCGAGACATTTCTGCCGAGACAGGTGACGAAGGATAATGGAGTGATACCGCATCAGGTGCATCTTCAGGAACTGGATGCGATACTGGAAAATTTGAGCGGGCGCATACCGGCCTTAAAGGAAAACGGCAGTAAGATACGTGACATTTTTACATTCAGAATACCATATTATGTAGGGCCGCTAAATGGAATTGTGAAAGGCGGCGAGAGGACGAACTGGGTGCGGCGGAAGAAAGCGGGGAGAATCTGCCCGTGGAATTTTGACGAGATGGTGGACACGGGGGCAAGCGCGGAGGAATTCATAAGAAGGATGACCAGTAAGTGCACATACCTGATTCACGAGGATGTGCTCCCTAAAAATTCTATGCTGTACAGCAAGTTCATGGTTCTGAATGAGCTGAATAACGTCCGGTTAAACGGGGAGCCAATCAGTGTTGAGCTGAAACAAAAGACATATGAAGACTTATTCCAGCGCCATAGAAAGGTTACGCGAAGAAGATTGACGGATTACATAAGGAGAGAGGGAATCGCGGGCAGAGATGCAGATATCACAGGAATAGACGGCGATTTTAAAGGCTCTTTGACGGCGTATCACGACTTTAAAGAAAAATTGACGGGCTGCGAGCTGTCTCAGGCTGATAAAGAAAATATCATATTGAACATCACCCTGTTCGGAGAGGATAAAGCTCTGCTGAAGAAAAGGCTGGGTGCTTTATATCCTGCTTTGACAGAGCCCCAGAAGAAAGCCATATGCGCTTTATCTTATAAAGGGTGGGGGCGCCTGAGCCAAAGACTTTTAGAAGGGATTACTGCCCCTGCACCGGAAACGGGAGAAATATGGACGGTTATACGTGCAATGTGGGAGACAAATGACAATCTGATGCAGGTGCTGAGCGAGAAATACTGCTTTGCAGCCGCCATCGATGAAGAAAACGCGGGGGAAGAGCTAAAAGAGATTACTTATAAAACGGTGGAGCAGATGAACGTATCTCCTGCGGTAAGGCGCCAGATATGGCAGTCCTTGCAGGTAATCAAAGAAATCTGCAAAGTGATGGGCGGGCCTCCGAAACGTGTGTTTGTAGAGATGGCGCGGGAAAAAATGGAAAGCAAGCGGACAGAATCCCGGAAGAAAAGGCTGATAGATTTATATAAGAAATGCAGGGAAGAGGAAAGAGACTGGATTGAGGAATTAGGGAACACCGAGGAGACAAGGCTTAGAAGTGACAAGCTGTACCTGTATTATACCCAGAAGGGAAGGTGCATGTATTCAGGAGAAGTGATTGAGCTTGAGGAACTTTGGGATAACAGGAAATATGATATCGACCACATCTATCCCCAATCAAAGGTGATGGATGACAGTCTGGATAACCGGGTGCTGGTAAAGAAAGAGTATAATGCGGATAAAACGGACGAGTACCCCATACGTGCAGATATACGGGGGAAAATGCGGGCATTCTGGCGGATATTGCGGGAGGAGGGCTTTATATCAAAAGAGAAATATAACAGGCTGACGAGAGGAACAGGCTTTGAACCGTCGGAGCTGGCAGGATTTATCGCCCGTCAGCTTGTGGAGACACGGCAGGGAACAAAAGCTGTCGCATCGGTATTAAAGCAGGTTTTCCCGGAGACGGATATTGTCTATGCAAAGGCGAGAGTCGCCTCTCAGTTCAGGCAGGAGTTTGACTTGATCAAGGTAAGGGAGATGAACGACCTGCATCATGCCAAGGATGCGTATGTCAACATCGTAGTGGGGAACGTATACTATACGAAATTTACAAGTAATGCAGCATGGTATGTAAAGGAGCACCCCGGCAGAAGTTATAATCTGAAGAAGATGTTCACCTCAGAAAGAGATGTCGCCAGAAATGGCGAGACTGCGTGGAGAGCAGGAAACAGCGGAACGATAGCTACAGTGAAAAGAGTGATGGGGAAGAACAATATACTGGTGACAAGACGCTCTTATGAAGTGAAAGGAGGACTTTTCGACCAGCAGCTTATGAAGAAAGGAAAAGGGCAGGTTCCAATAAAAGGAAGGGATGAAAGACTGGCGGATATCGATAAGTATGGCGGCTATAATAAAGCTGCGGGAACCTATTTCATGCTGGCTGAGTCGGAAGATAAAAAAGGAGCGAAGATAAGAAGTGTGGAGTATGTGCCGCTGTATTTGTGCAATTGTATTGAAAAAGATGAAGAGGCGGCAAAAAAATATCTGCAAAAAGAGCGCGGATTAAAGAATCCCAGGGTATTAATAGCAAAAATAAAGATTGATACTCTGTTCAAAGTAGACGGATTTTATATGTGGCTGTCTGGAAGGACGGGAAATCAGCTGATTTTTAAAGGCGCCAACCAATTAATCCTTTCAGAACCTGACATGCGGATATTGAAGAAAGTTCTTAAATATGTGAACCGAAAAAAAGAAAATAAAAATGCAGTGCTGGGGGAGCACGACCAATTGCCTGAAACAGATTTGATCAGGCTGTATGACGTGTTTTTGGACAAGATTGAAAATACAGTGTATCATGTCCGGTTAAGCGCCCAGCAAGGGACTCTCACGAAAAATAAAGATACATTTTGCGAATTGAGTAATGAAGATAAATGCATTGTTTTATCAGAAATTCTGCATATGTTCCAATGCCAGAGTGGTTCTGCTAATTTGAAGTTAATAAAGGGTCCGGGAAGTGCAGGAATTTTGGTGCTTAATAATATTATTTCCAAATGTAATCAAGTTTCTATTATCCATCAGTCTCCGACAGGAATCTACGAGCAGGAGATTGATTTGAAGAAAATATGAGCTGGCGTATAGTTGTTGTTTCCAGAAGAGCAAAGCTGGATTATCAAATGGGTTATATGGTAGTCAGAAATGAGGAGATAACAAAGATTCATTTGGGTGAAATCTCGACAGTGCTGATAGAATCCACGGCTGTATCTCTTACTGCCTGCCTATTATCAGAACTGACGAAAAAGAAGATCAAAGTAATATTCTGCGACGAGAAAAGGAACCCCTCTTCGGAACTGGTCAGCTACTACGGCAGTCATGATACGAGCAACAAAGTGCGCTGCCAGATAAAATGGCTGCTGGAGACGAAGGAGGCTGTCTGGACGGAGATCGTATCGGAGAAGATAAGAAAACAAAAGGAACTGCTGGAATATCTGGGGAAGGAGGAATCAGAGCTATTAGGTTCATACATAAGAGAAATACAGTGGAATGATGAGACGAACCGGGAAGGGCATGCCGCAAAGGTGTATTTTAACGCTCTGTTTGGAATGAGCTTTACCAGAACAGCGGATATTTTGGAAAATGCCGCGCTGAATTACGGATATGCGATTATTTTATCTGCATTTACCAGAGAAATCACAGCGAATGGATATATTACGCAGCTTGGACTGTTTCATGACAATATGTTCAACCAGTTCAACCTTGCCTCTGATCTGATGGAGCCATTCAGGGTTCTGGTGGACAAAAAAGTTGCGGCTATGAAATTGGAGGAGTTTACGCATCAGGAAAAAATGGAGATTGTCAATCTTCTGAATCAGGAAGTAAGAATAGACGGAAAGATTCAGTATGTGAATAATGCAGTGAAGATATATTGCAAAAGTGTGTTTGATGCATTAAATGACAATGATAGCTCGCTGATTCGGTTTTATAGTTTTGAGTTATAGGTTTATGAGAGTATTAGTGTTTTTTGACCTTCCGGTGCTGACCGGAGAACAGAGGAGAGCATACACGAAGTTTAGGAAGCTTCTGCTGAAGAGTGGATTTCTGATGCTGCAGGAATCTGTTTATTGCAAGCTGGCTTTAAACGGAACGGTTGTCAGGGGAATTGTTGACAGCGTGCATAAGAACAGTCCGGGAGAGGGCTTGGTACAACTTCTGACTGTGACAGAAAAACAATATGCAAAAATGGATCTGATTATCGGAGAGGTTAAAAGTGAAGTGCTGGACAGTGATGAAAGGCTGGTGATCTTATGAAACTGGCACACCCGAAGCTGGCAGGGCAGCTTATGCTGAACAATGAAAAACCCTGTGTGTGGGTGATTGAATCTCCGGAAGATTTTTTGTCATACACACAGGAGCTGTATCGGCAGTGTGATGGAGAGGAAGGGAGGTTTGTCCTGTCAGAAGAGGAGAAGGAAAAAGAGATATCAAAGTATGCAGAAATTATTTTTAATCCCTTTGCTGTGAATATAAATGACAGGAAAGTGATGAATCGATTGTATTTGGAGCTGTCCGGATTAGCGGCGGGGGAAGAGCTGTATATGAGGACACAGGAGATAAAAAACAATCTGCTGACTTATTTTCTGGAACTAGAGCACGCCAGTTCTTATATTTTAGAGACGGATGCAGAACTGGATATAACGGCAATTTTTAAAGCGATAGGCGTAAGATTCAGCGACTATGCAGATGATTATATTGGGAGTCTTAACCAATATATAAAGATTATGGCGGAGTTAATGCATAAGAAAGTAATTGTCTTGGTAAACATAGGAAGTTTTGTTTCTGAAGAAAATTTAAGGCAAATCGTACAGAATGCTGTTTGCAATGAAATCTCACTGCTGATGATTGAGAATGTACAGAGGGAGTTGAAAGATTGGGCGTGTCAATATATAATAGATAAAGACAGATGCGAGGTGTTTTAATAGAAGTTTCTCGTAGGCTGTTATTCGATGTACTAAATCAGGAATATGCCGGTTTAATAAGTCGGGAATGGTTCCTGAAAAGGCTTGAGTTCCAGAGCTTTATGCAGATGATGGCATGTCATTTTTGAATTTGAGGTTTGAGAATGATGTAAAAATGTATGGTACTCAAGC
>KE159795.1:930982-1310606 GCA_000403475.2 Lachnospiraceae bacterium MD308 | reverse complement strand
TTCTCTGTTTGAGAATTCAAGGAGAGACATAAGAATGATAAAAAGAACGTTAGAAAATTTTGACATCTCGCAGATTTGCGAGTCCGGGCAGTGTTTCCGCATGATGCAAAGGAACGGGAACGTATACAGCGTGATAGCCGCAGGGCGGTATCTGGAAGTGGAGCAGAAAGGGAGCGAGTGCGTCTTTTCCTGCGGGGAAGAGGAATTTGAGAATTTTTGGAGAGGTTATTTTGACTTGGAAAAGGATTATTCCTCCTACATATCCCAGATTGACCCCAGGGATAGCTACCTTAAGGGAGCGGCGCAGTTCGGGGGCGGAATCAGGATTCTCCGTCAGGAACTGTGGGAGGTGATTGCGTCTTTCCTTATCTCGCAGCAAAATAATATCGTCAGGATTCGAAGGTGCATCAACAATATTTGTGAGCGTTACGGGGAGCCTAAAGTAAATTTTCGGGGAGAAGAGTATTTTTCGTTTCCTGAGCCGGAGGCTTTGGCGCATCTGCCGGAGGATGAGCTGAAAGAGTGCAATCTGGGCTACCGGAGCAAATATGTAGTGCGGACGGCGGCGAGCATCGCAAAGGGGGAGACAAATCTTGAGAATATATGCCAGATGCCCTACGGGCAAGCGAAAGAAGAGCTTTTAAAATTGTTTGGCGTGGGAGAGAAGGTGGCAGACTGCATCTGCTTGATGGGCCTGCACCATACGCAGGCATTTCCCGTCGATACACATATCCGTCAGGCTCTTGACAAGCATTATAAACGGGGATTCCCAAAGAGACGCTATAAAGGATATGAAGGGATTATGCAGCAGTATATTTTTTATTGGGAGCTGAAAAACGGCGGCAGGGCGGCGGATGCGGCAAAGCAAGCCGGGAAAAAGGGGGCGTAGCATGTTTCGCATATTTAAGGCAAAGGAGAAAAAGCGTCTGACGTATGACAGAGAAACGCAAAAACCGGTGATTCGCTGCAGCATCTGTACGGGGGAGCAGGTCGCCGGGTTTAAAGACATACATACAGGGAAGTTTACGGACATCTGCCTTATCCGGAACGAAACGGATCTGCAGGAGTTTAAGGAAATGTATGGGATAACGGACATTGGAAAGGAGTTTTGATTATGAGTGAGTACAGGAACAGTATTTTTCACAGGACAAGCGTCAGACAGTATCAGGAGAGGCCGGTGGAGCCTCAGAAAGTGGAGCTGATGCTAAGGGCTGCCATGGCGGCTCCGTCGGCGATGAACCAGCAGCCATGGGAATATTATGTGGTGACCTGCCGGGAGACGATAGAGAGGCTTTCGGAAAGCACGCCTTATACGGGATGCGCTAAGGGGGCGCCTCTGGTGTTTGCGGCGTGTTACCGCAGGGAGTGCCTGCGCCCTATGTACGCCCACATTGACATGAGCGCGTCGGTGGAGAATCTTTTGCTGGAGGCTGATGAGCTTGGCCTTGGGGCAGTGTGGATGGGGATTGCGCCCCTTGAGGACAGGATGCAGACAGTAAAGGAAATCATAGGGCTGCCGGACGGCCTGGAGGCGTTCGCGCTCATTGCCTGCGGGTATCCTGTAAAAGAACAGGAGCAGCAGGACAGGTATGATGAGGCAAGAGTCCACTATATTAAGTAGTACGGCGAATGATAAGCGGCTATTCGCTGTGCCGGGAATCGGGCGTAAATTCTTTCCATTCGCCTGGCTGTAGGCTTTCATCCAGCAAGATGCCGTCTATAGAAATCCGCTTTAATTTAAGTACGCAGCATCCGGCGGCTTTCATCATTCTCCGGATTTGGCGTTTGCGCCCTTCCGTGACAGTGATGCGCCCCATGACGACAGGGTGGGCCGGACGGTTATGTTTTGTAGCCTCCTGGATTTCGGGGTGGAGGCTTGGAAGGGTTTCCGAGAGGATTGCGGTGTCAGTGACCTGAATCCGGCAGGGAGCGGTAGGTATGGAGGAACCTTTAAGCAATATGCCGTTTTCCAGTCTTTGGATTTTTTGGCTGTCTAATTCGCCCAGGGCGGTGAACTCATATATTTTCTCTTTGCGGTGCTCCGGGCGGGTCATAAGCTGATTCCACTTTCCGTCGTCTGTGATGAGGAGCAGGCCCTCGGTCTGGCGGTCGAGACGGCCTACGGGTGAAAGGTTTTCATTATTGCATTTCCTGAAGTACTCCATCACCGTGGGATAGCGCGAATCCCGCCTGGCGGTGACGCATCCGAAGGGTTTGTTAAACATATAGTAATGGTACATGTAAGCCTCCGCTAATATTTTTGGGATTATATTAGCGGAGGTTTGGCGATTCGTCAAGAGAAAATGTGTCAAAGCGCATCTTTACAGATATGCCCGCAGTTCTTTGCACAGCTTTTCCTCGATGGAAATCAGCTTTTTGCACAATCCCTTTGCGGTATTGCTGGCCTTTGCATACTGGTTCAGGTGCTTGTTCAGCGTTTTTATGCCCATACCGCAGCCGTCGGTGATCAGGTCTGCGACGGTTGCGTCGCTTTCGTCCAGGCTCATTTTCACATTCGTCTTAAGCCAGGACATGCCCTTTGCCATGGGTGACGGCTCTTTGTACTCGCTCCCGTGCTGTACTAAAAGGGTGTGAATCTCGTTTCCCAGCGTGCGGTGCTCTTCTTTGTTTTCTTCAAGGATTTTCCGGAGCTTTGTATCTTTCGTCTTTTCCAGTATCTCGTCGATGGAGACTACCGCCATCTTTGTGCCGGCGTCACATTCTTTCAGTAAGTTGATTGTGTCGTTGTTTTCCATAATGTACCTCCATAAAAGTTTTGACACATAGTATAACCAATTTTGGAAAAATTATGTTTCAGAAATTTTCCATCAAAAGCAGCCAGTTTGCCCTCCACCACCGCATGATCTGCCAGTACCCGGCGCCGCCCAGCCCATATTCTTTTATAAGGTCAAATTTCGCCTGCATGCTCCGCATGTCCTCGAACCAGACTTCGTGGTAGATGCCGTCCCTCGTGTAATTGAAGTAGGGAGACTGGGCGGTATTGTCAAAGTGAATCTCTGCATCATTTTGGATGGCAATCTGAACGGCCTCCACATTTCCGATGGTGACGGCGGTAGTTTTCCCGCGCTCAAAAGGCAGCGGCCAGTCGTAACCGTAATTTGGGATGCCGAGGTGGATCTTTTCAGGGGGAATCTCCGTGACGGCATAATCGACTACCCGGCGCACCATGTTGAGCGGGGCGACAGCCATGTTGGGGCCGTATTTGTAGCCCCATTCGTAGGTCATAAGGAGGACATAATCGGCTGCGGCGCCCAGGGCAGCGTAATCTTTGCCTTCATACAATAGGCCGGGCTGGCCTGCCGATGTCTTGGGGGCGAGGGCTACGGACACGGTAAAGCCGTAGGGGTGGAGGGTGTCGGCAAGATCCTTTACGAAGGCGGTGAAGAGGTCGCGGTCATCGGCCAGGATATATTCAAAATCTACATCCACCCCGGCGTAACCCTTTGTCCGCAAGATGGACAAAAGCTGCTGGATCAGGTTTTCTTTGTAGGTCTCGCTGCGGACGACGGAAGAGATGAGGTTGTTGTTGAACTGGCCGGAGGCATCGAGGGGCGTAAGGGTGAGGACAGGCCTTGCGTCTGCCTGCCATGCAGCAGCGATCATCCAGCTATCGTCATTCGGGGGATATACAAGATCGCCCTGCATTGTGAATCCGTAAGAAAATACAGACAGTTCCGTAAGATACGGCAGCGTCTGGCCGAGAACCCAATTGCTGATATAGGTGTAGGCGTACCCGTTTGCCTGTATGGAAGGCTTGCCGGAGGCAGCAGCGCTGCCGGGGATAAAGAGAGACTGCCCGACGGCGAGGGCGTAAGGGTAGACAAGCTGGTTGTCGTAGATGAGGTCGTCTGCGGAGATGCCGTATGAATCGGCGATGGTGTCTACGGTATCTCCGGGAGTTACAGTATAGATTGCCATAAGAGCCTCGGATGGTTTTTTATAAATATATGCGTGGGATAGGATATTATTCAATGGCGGCAGGATAATATACTGTTGCACGCATTGGATTACAGTATATAAAACACAAAATGTTGACACAAAATTCTGGAAATTATAAGGGAATGCGGGGATATTTAAAAAATAATCGCCTAATAAGTCAAAAGATAAGATATTAGAGGTGGATAGAACTTCCATATTGACAGGAAATTTGTGTATACATGTCCAAAGGGTTGACAAAGCAACAAAGGAAAGGTATTATGGTTATGGATAATTGTAAGTCATATAAGGAGGATAAGGACATGACAGAATTAAAACTCAAATTCAAAAAAGGCTTTGCCAAACGTGCATTTGCTGTAGCCATGGCATTATGTTTGGTAGCGCCGCTGGTGCCATCAGTACCGTTAGGTTCAGGTCTTGTTAAAGCTGCTGGTACTCAGTCAGGAGAGACACCAGAGACACCAGAGACACCAGAGACACCAGAGACACCAGACGACCCAGACCCAATAGTAAAAGTGGATAAAGTTACAGTGTCTCCGGCAACAGCTACACTTACTTCTATTGGCCAGACGACAACATTAAAGGCTAATGTTACACCGGCTAATGCAACAAACAACAAAGTTACATGGACTGTATCTGGTGATGCAGTTACAGTTGCTAATGGTGTAGTAACAGCGAAGAAGAATGGTACTGCTACAGTAAAAGCAACTGCTGATGGAAAGAGCGCAACAGCAACTGTTACAGTTAAGCAGGCAGCTAACAAAGTTGTTCTTTCATTAAAAGGACAGAATTTAAAGAACAATACGTCTTTAAAAGCTACATACAAGAAGAGTTACGCTTTCAAGGCAACTGTAACTGATGCTAAGGGTAACAAAGTTACAAGCGGTAATGAAAAGATTACATGGAAATCTTCCAATAAGAAGATTGCAACTGTTAAAAGTAATGGTAAAGTAACTGCTAAGAAGAAAGCTGGAACAGTTAAAATTACTGCAAAAACGGCTGATGGCAAATCAGCAACTGTTAAGCTGAAAGTCAGCAAAAAGGCTGTAAAAGTTACAAAAGTAAAAGTAACAGGCAGCAAGAAGATGAATCTGAAGACAAAGAAGACCCAGACTCTTAAGGCAACTGTTACACCAGTAACAGCAGCTAACCAGAAAGTTACATGGAAGTCTTCTAATAAGAAGATTGCAACCGTATCTTCTAAAGGTAAAGTAAAAGTAAAGAAAGCTGGAAAAGTTAAAATTACTGCAACAGCAAAAGACGGAAGCAAGAAGAAAGCAACAATTACTATTACAGTAAAGAAGAAATAATCCGATTGTAAAACCCAAGACAGGGGCCGCTACGGAGTAGAAACTCTGTGCGGTTCCTGTTTTTATGTGCATATGGGTATAGGAAAATGATAATCGGGAGGGATTTATGGGAGAACAGAAAGAGGGCATAACAGAGTGGCTTGGAAAAAGAGGGACATATTTTTATGTTTTAATTATGTTGGTGATTTTTCCATTATTTTATACAAATGGATTGTTTAATCTACGTAGGGACAAAGATGATTTTTTCCTGTTTGCAACGTTTATATATGTTTGCGTATTGATTCCTGCATTTATAAAACAGGTTTATAATTTGAGAAAAGAAAGAGCCAAGTGCAAAGGGGTGGATATTGTATTTGGTGTAATATTATTGTCTGCACTTTTTCTCTCTACAATATTTGCAATAGACAGCCGACAATCATTCTTTTATTCCATTGACAGAATGATAAGCGGCATGTGTGTCCTGGGGTGTATTGTAGTCTTTTTTGCAATAAGGCAGTATGGAATATTTGATGGAGTTATCCTCTGGGGATGGCTTTTAGGAAGCTCCTTGATATATTTGATAGGGATTTTATGTGCCTGCGGTATCAATGTTATGCATATACAGGACGGAATTATAGATACGCAGAAGCCTATATATCTTACGACGTTGGGACATGCTGACTTAAATACTTGTTATGTCTGTCTTATGCTGCCGCTGATTATGGTGATGTACATGATTTGCAAGGAGAAATTTTCACAGATATTGCATGGAATCAACCTTTACTTAGGATTTTTGTTTATTTATTTTATTAAAACGGACAGCGTTTTAATTGCAATGGCAGCAGGGCTTGTTGTTTTGCTTTATTTTGCTGTTGAAAGAGAAGTGTGGTTTGGAAGATATTTGCAGGTGATTGGGCTTTATTTGGGAGCAAAGGCAACGATATGGTTGTTGCTGCATATGTATGGAGAACGCTTACATTCTTTTTTTGATCTTGGTGAGATTTTATTAAGGGGAAACCTGATTTTAGGAGAAGTAATTATTTACGTTCTGATAATAGTAATTAATAATTTGAAAAAAGACTGTCTGAGAAAGGGCTTGTTTATAATAAGAAAATATGTTTTGTGTTTAGGAATTGTATTGGCAATTTGTTTTGTGATTGGCGTAATATACGCGAATCTTAATAAAGTCAATATATCCGAAGACTCACTCTGGAGTTATCTTGTAGTTAAAGATACTACTTTCAACAGGCGAGGGTTTATATGGAATAGAACAGTGTATACATTTATCAATGAACCATTTTGGCGCAAATTATTTGGGAATGGATTGAATTGCTTTCGGGAATTTATTGCTGCGGGAGGGACGGTTTCGCTGGAGGAATTGACGTTTAACGACCCCCACAATGAATTTTTACAGATGCTTTCAGACATGGGAATCTTAGGGGTAATCGGATACTTTGGACTATTATTGTCTACATTGATAAGGGCTTTGAAAACCTGGAAGAAGAATGAATTACAGGTTGCAGTAGCGTTGACGTTGTGTGTGTATCTAATACAGGGGATTGCAAATGAGTATTCAATATTTTATCTCCCTCTACTATGCATTTTCCTGGGCCTGGCCAACGGCAGTATGACAAAGAACCAGAACAACGAAGTTGAAAATTCATGATTCAAGGGGGAAAGGATAGATGAAGAAAAGTAATCCGATTGCACTTTTGCCAATCGGTGTGTTTTTAGTCCTGTATCTGGGACTTGGTATTTTATTTGAGTATGTGATGAAGATTCCGATGGGTTTCTACAATATACCGATTGTAGTTGCATTTCTGGCGGCGATTTTAGTGGCGTGCCTGCAGAATCGGGATGTAAAATTTGATGATAAGCTGGGAATTATGGCTCAGGGGCTTTCCGATAAGAATATTATTACGATGCTGCTTATCTTTTTAGTAGCAGGGTCATTTGTGGGAGTTGTAGGAAGGAGCAGTGCGGAGAGTGTCGCTTACTTTATGCTTTCGCTGATTCCGGCTAAGTTCGCGGTGGCGGTGCTGTTTGTGGTGGCGTGTTTTGTCTCGACGGCCATGGGAACTTCTGTGGGAACGATTACGTTGATCACACCAATTGCGGTGACAGTGGCGCAGGCGTCAGGTTTTAGTCTTCCGCTCTGTATCGGAGCAGTTATGGGCGGAGCGATGTTCGGCGATAACCTTTCTTTTATATCGGACACGACGATTGCTGCATGTAACGGGCAGGGATGCGCCATGAAAGACAAATTCCGGGAAAACTTTGGGATTGCGTTACCAGCGGCGGTTGTAACATTGATTTTAATTCTTGTTCTGTCTCTGCGCACAGATTTAAGCGGAGCGGTGGCGAAGGATTATAATCTGATACAGATTATTCCATATGTACTTGTATTGACGGGCGGAATTATAGGAATTAATGTATTTGTGGTGCTGCTGATCGGGATTGCGTCCGGCTCCGCGATTATGCTTGTGACCGGGCAGACAGCCCCGACAGAGTTGCTTGTTAATATGGGCTCCGGAGTGTCTGGAATGTTCGAGACATGTATGGTAGCCGTTCTGGTGGCGGCTATGTGCGCGCTCATCCGGGAATATGGCGGATTTGAGGCGCTGCTTTCCGCGATTCGCCGTATATTCAAAGGGAGAAAGGGTGGACAGCTCGGAATGGGGCTTCTTGTATGCGCCATGGATATTGCTACGGCGAATAATACAGTTGCAATTGTTATGGCGAATCCAATAGCGAAAGAGATGGCGCAGGAGTACGGTGTCAGCCCAAGAAAAACGGCGTCTCTTTTGGACACATTTTCTTGTATCTCCCAGGGCGCGATTCCTTATGGTGCGCAGATGCTGGTGGCGATTTCGGCGGCAAGTGAGCTTGGCTTTGAGGTGACGGCATTCGATATTATTCCGTATCTCTTCTATCCGGGACTTTTGCTTGTTAGCTCACTGGTATTTATCTTCTTGCTTCCGCAAAAAGATTATGGTAAAATGGGCTTTAACAAATAAAAGCGTTAAAGGGGTAAAGTATAATGCCGATTACAGAGATTTTAGAGGAAAATTGCCGGAAGTTCGGAGAGGATATCTGCCTTGTGGAGATCAATCCACAGATGCCGGAAGACCGGCGGATCACATGGAAGGAATATGAGCTGATGGAGCCGACATCTCCTACGTATTATCGCAGGGAGATTACATGGAATGTGTTTAATGAGAAGGCGAACCGCTTCGCGAACCTTCTTCTGAGCCGTGGGGTGAAGAAGGGGGACAAGGTAGCGATTCTTCTGATGAACTGCCTGGAGTGGCTGCCGATTTATTTCGGGGTGCTCAAGACGGGAGCATTGGCGGTGCCCCTTAATTTCCGGTATTCATCGGAGGAGATTGAATACTGCCTGAACCTTTCAGAGTCGGATGTACTTGTGTTTGGGCCGGAGTTTATCGGACGTGTGGAGGAGATTGCTGATTCTATCTCGAAGAACAGGCTGGTCTTTTTTGTGGGGGATGGCTGTCCTTCTTTTGCAGAGAGTTACGTGCAGCAGTCGGTAAACTGTTCCTGCCAGTCTCCGGATATCGTGCTGCGCGATATAGATGATGCGGCGATTTATTTTTCGTCGGGGACGACGGGATTTCCGAAAGCAATCTTACATAACCATGAAAGTCTTATGCATGCCTGCAAGGTGGAGCAGAGCCATCATCAACAGACGAAAGATGATATTTTCCTGTGCATACCGCCGCTTTATCATACGGGGGCGAAGATGCACTGGTTCGGAAGCTTCCTGACGGGCGGCAAGGGGATATTATTAAAGGGGACGTCACCGGAGGTTATACTGGATGCGGTATCGAAGGAGAAATGTACAATCGTATGGCTCCTTGTCCCGTGGGCGCAGGATATTTTAGACGCGTTGGACAGAGGTGATGTTAGCCTTAAAGATTATGAGATTAGTCAGTGGCGGCTTATGCATATCGGCGCACAGCCGGTTCCGCCAAGTCTTATCAAGCGTTGGAAAGCATATTTCCCAAACCACAAGTATGATACCAATTACGGACTCAGTGAGTCTATAGGGCCCGGCGCTGTGCACTTGGGAATAAATAACATTCATAAAGTAGGGGCGATTGGAAAAGCCGGATATGGATGGAAAACGCGGATTGTGGATGAGAACGGCCAGGATGTTGATCAGGGCTGCGTCGGCGAGCTGCTTCTTTTTGGCCCGGGTGTGATGACCTGTTACTACAATGATGAGAAAGCGACTGCGGAGGTGTTAAAGGACGGGTGGCTTTATACCGGCGATATGGCTATGGAGGATGAAGACGGCTTTATTTTCCTTGTAGACCGTAAGAAGGACGTGATCATCAGCGGTGGTGAGAACTTGTACCCGGTTCAGATTGAAGATTTCATGCGTGCCCATGAAGCTGTGAAAGACGTGGCGGTCATCGGGCTGCCGGACAAGCGCCTGGGCGAGATTGCGGCGGCTATCGTAGAAGCGAAAGAAGGGGCGGCCTGTACACAGGAGGAGCTGGAGAAGTACTGTAAGAAGCTCCCACGCTACAAGCGCCCGCACAAATATATCTTTGCAGAAGTTCCGCGCAATGCCACCGGAAAGATTGAGAAGCCGAGACTCCGCGAGATTTATTGCGGTAAGCGTCTGGTAGAGATGCAGAATAAGGGATAGCGCGGCAGGTTATTTGATATTGCTGCAATGGCAGACGACCTGAACGATTTCGTCTACGGATTCTTTTTTGCCGTCTGCCTCCCATTTTAAAAATACATTCAGAATCGCTCCGCCGTAATAGTACAGCTCATAGACGGAGTGCGGATATACAGGGGCGACAAGCTTGGTGATATATTCGTTGATGGCGTGAATCATCAGGGAGTGCAGATTCGCGTTGGCCAGGGTCAGGAAAAACACGGAGTACTGGTCAAAGAACAAGAATGCGTGGCGGATATGAACCTCGTCGTAGAAAGTATCGATGCCGATTGAGCGGCTGCATTCCTCCAGGTAAAGTTCGATGATTTCGTGTAGATAGCTGTTGAGAGCGTCAGTCTTTGACTGAAAATAGTGATAAAAGGTCATGCGTGATACGCCGGCCTTTTTTACGATGTCGGAGATTGTTATTTCTTCAAATATTTTGTTCTGCATCAAAGCAATAATTGATTCGCCGATACATTGACGGGTGAACCGGTTTCTTTTTGTAAAATTCTTCCCAAGTATACTTTTCATTAAGGAAACATCGTGCTTCATCTGGTATTCTCCTAAAAGTTTACATTTCATACTTATCTGTAAATTGTATCATATGAGCCGGTGAGATACAATAACAAGTAGTAATAAAAACCACGTGATGGTATGATGCGTTTACTAAAAGGAGAAGATCATGGGAAATATAATTTTGCTTGCTGAGACAGGCTCGGATATTACAAAAGAAGTGGCGGATAAATACGGGATTTATATTGTGCCGATGCATGTGTCTTTTGGGGAGGAGACAAGGGATGACGCTACATTTCCGGCAGAAGAGGTGTGCGAATTTTATGAGCGGACGGGAATACTTCCGAAGACGAGCGGGAGTGTCCCGGAGGACTTTGAAAAGATATTTGACCGGATTCATAAGGAGCATCCGGACGGACAGATTCTTTATCTGGCCTATTCCTCGGTGACAACCTGCTCTTATCAGAGCGGGCAGATTGCGGCACAGGGAAGGGACTACGTGACCAGTATCGATACGAAGCATGTATCGGTTGGTCAGTACGCTGTTGTTGTGACGATGGCGGAGCTTCTGAAAAAGCATCCAGAATGGACGGTTCAGGAAGCGGCTTTGAAGGCGAAGGAAGTATCGGAGAGTGTCCGCATGTGTTTTGTGCCGGATAAGCTTGAGTTTTTGCGCGCAGGCGGGAGAGTGAGCAATGCGGCGGCGCTGTGCGGGGCATTGCTTAAGATTCATCCTCAGATTGATATCCTTGACGGGTATCTGACGGCGACGAAAAAGCACAGAGGCAGTATGAAAAAGATCGTATCTCAGCTGACGGCGAATTATATCCGCGAACAGAAGCTTAATCTGGATGAGATATGGCTGATCTGCTCTCCGCGTATGTCGGAGGAAGTGCGGCAGAAAGCGGAGCGGGCGGCGCTTGACTGCGGCGCGAAGAAAATAACCTGGGTACAGACAGGGTGTGTGATCACAAGTCACGGAGGGCCGGGCGCGTTCGGGGTAGTTGGAATTTCAGAGAAGATGTGATATAGTAAGACATGCAGCAGGATATTTTCCAAAGGCGGTAATACCTGACTGCCGGGCAGGGGGCTTTCCTGCAGGCAGCCGGGTATTTTTATAAATGAAAGAAGGGAGAGGTTAATTATGGACAATGTACATTCTATGATGGAGCTTGGGGAGGAGCTGGATATTAAGTTTGAGGAGCTGGTTGAGAACTGTATGCGTTCCGGTGCGATTGACCAGAATCTTTATTTGGAATACGATGTAAAACGGGGACTTCGTGACTCTAATGGAAAGGGCGTGCTGACCGGCCTTACGGAGATTTCGGATGTAGTGGCGATGAAGAGGGTGAACGGCAGATCTTACCCGGTGGAAGGCGAGCTTTACTATCAGGGAGTCAATGTGAGGGATATCGTGAGCGCTAAGGGCAGGGAGCGCTTTCTTTTTGAGGAGGCGACATATCTTCTGCTGTTCGGGCGGCTTCCGGTCAACGATGAGTTCGAGAACTTTATCAAGATACTGGGCGGTCTTCGGGAACTTTCCGGGCAGTTTGTCAGGGATGTAGTGATGAAGGCGCCGCCAGCCAATATTATGAATGCGCTGCAGAAATGTATCGTGCTTTTGTATTCCTATGACGCCAGACCTGATGATATCGCAGTGTCCAATGTACTCAGGCAGTCTTTGCAGCTTATCGCGAAGATGCCGATGATGAGTGTGTACGCATATTACGCATACCGGATGTTTCATTTTGACAAGACATTGATGGTTCGCCCGCCAAAGCCGGAGCTTTCTACCGCTGAAAATCTCTTGTATATGCTGCGCAAGGATGGAAAATATACAGAGCTTGAGGCGAAAGTTTTAGATATTGCGCTTGTGCTCCATGCGGATCATGGTGGCGGTAATAACAGTACATTTACGAACCATGTGGTGACAAGCTCAGGAACGGATACATACTCGGCGGTGGCGGCGTCCATGTCATCGCTTAAGGGGCCGCGACACGGCGGCGCCAACTTAAAAGTTATGCAGATGTTTGACGATCTGAAAGAAAATTGTCCGGAGGTTACCGATGAGAAGGCAGTGACGGAATATCTGATCAAAGTGCTTGATAAAGAAGCGTTTGACGGCGCGGGGCTGATCTACGGTATGGGTCATGCGGTCTATACGATATCTGATCCGAGAGAGGTAGTGTTAAAGGAATACGCAAAAAAGCTTTCTGAAGCTAAAGGCATGGAAAGGGAGTTTGCTCTTTACAATATGGTGGAGCGCATTGCGTCAAAGCTTTTGATGGAGAGAAGGAGACTTTTCAAGCCGATCTGCGCTAATGTAGACTTTTACAGCGGGCTTGTGTACAGTATGCTGGGGATTCCTACAGAGCTTTTTACGCCGATTTTTGCTATATCGAGGATTTCCGGCTGGAGTGCCCACAGGCTCGAAGAACTGGTGAATAAAGGAAAGATTATCCGGCCGGCTTACAAGTACGTGGGATACCATGTGGATTATCAGGAGCTCGGGGAGAGGAAATAGATATTACAAATATATATGATAATTTATTAACAAAATCAATTGGACATGAGAATTGTACAAGTTCATAATATAAGGGTAGACATAAAATAGTTACTCAAAGAGGAAAGAGAGGAAAGTAACATGAATTTGTATGATTCAAGGAAAAAACTCGCTGTTGCGGGGATTTTATGCGGAGCGGTTGCGGCGGTTCTGGCATATTTCGGTAATCCGGCGAACATGGCGTTCTGTATCGCATGCTTTGTGCGTGATATGGCAGGGTCTCTCGGGATGCACCAGGCAGAGGTTGTCCAGTATGCAAGACCGGAGATTACGGGCTTGGTGCTGGGAGCATTTTTGATTTCCGCTGTGACAAAGGAATTCCGTTCAACAGCAGGCTCATCACCGATGATCCGCTTTGTCTTAGGAATGGTCATTATGATTGGTTCCCTCGTATTCTTAGGCTGCCCCCTTCGTATGGTCATCCGTATGTCGGCAGGTGATTTGAATGCATGGGTTGCATTGGTCGGTTTCATTCTTGGTGTGGCCACAGGTACATTTGCACTGAAGAAAGGCTTCAGCCTGGGACGTTCCCATGATACCGGGAAAGAGAGCGGGGCAATCCTGCCGGTTCTTCTGGTTGGCGTATTGATTCTCGGCGCGATGGGATTGCTGAAAGCAAGCGCGGCAGGGCCGGGAAGTATGCATGCTCCGATTACCATGTCCTTGATGGGCGGCCTTGTGTTCGGAGCGCTGGCTCAGAAGGCGAGGATGTGCTTTGCAGGCGGAATCCGCGACGTGATCCTGATGAAAAATTTTGACCTGCTGACGGTAATCGGCGGTGTGTTTGTGGTAATGCTTGTATTCAACCTGGCGATGGGAAAGTTCGTAGTAGGATTCGATACACCGGGAATTATTGCGCATTCTGAACATCTGTGGAATATCCTTGGTATGTATGCAGTTGGATTTGCAGCGGTTTTGGCCGGAGGATGCCCGCTTCGTCAGTTAATCCTGGCAGGACAGGGCTCGTCCGATGCGGCGGTGACGGTATTAGGCTTATTTGCAGGAGCTGCGCTCTGCCATAATCTGGGGCTTGCATCAAGCGGAACAGCGTTGAATGCAGAGACTAATGAAATAGTTGCAGGAGCGGCTACACCGGCTGGTAAGATAGCGGTAGTTATCTGCATTATTGTGTGCTTTATCATTGCATTTACAAACAAACGAGAAAATGTGAAATAGGAGGACGTGTATTATGAAAGAAGTAGACGCAAGAGGTCTTTCCTGTCCCGAGCCGATTATGCTGACAGCGGAAGCTTTAAAAAATGCCGGCGGGCCAGTCAAAGTGTTGGTCAGCGAGCCTCACCAGAAGACAAATGTGGAGAAGCTTGCGAAAGACCGCGGGAAAAAGACGCAGACAAAAGAGATTGATACAGGTTTTGAGATTGTAATCGAATAAATAAGGTGCTGACCGTCCGGCGACGGATTCCCTGGGGGATGAGTTGCCGGGCGGTATTTATTTTGGCAGCCTTAAGAAAAAATAACTGGATTTCTTTGACGAAATGATATACACTTTTAAAGAAAACAAAACGAAAGATGAGAGGATGTTATGGCTGATTTTTTATATGTAATTGTTAAGATGATAGCGGTGATTCACGATATGATCATGACGTGGAATGATAGTTTTGAGACTGTTTTTTCGGATAAAGAGCTTCATTTTCTTGTGATCGGAATCCTGGGAATGGGGATGCTGTTCGTTATTTATCCGCTGTTCAAATTGCTGAGTGAGAATCATGTGCTTGTTATTGCATGGATATATGTGTTTACAGTGATTATTGTAATTGCATTTGCCATTGAGATCGGGCAGGGAATTACCGGAACCGGGAAGATGGACTTTGATGATATCGTAGCCGGCGTGGCCGGATTCATGGCGATGTTTATTGTGTTTGCTGCAATCCGGGCAGTTGTGCTTGGAATTTTCAGACTGATTCGTTCGTTGTCCGGCGGGGGGAGGCGCAGAAGGGACGATTATGATTATTATGATTGATTCTTGTTGTATCGAAAGTCAAAGACCCCGCAGCAAGCTGACGGGGCATCATAATTCTGGCGCAGCAAGCCGCGGGGTCTTTGACCCTCACGGCAGTCGCCAAATACCCATGCAAGCATGGCTGCTTGGCTCGTTGCTTCGTGGGAATAAAGATAAGCTATAATTGAGTAGAAAAAGCAGAAAGATTGGAGAAAATAATGGATAATAAAGTGTTAGCAGTTGTGGCAGGAGAAGAGATTACAGAGCGGGATTTGAATGATTTTATGGAGAATGTTCCTCAGGATCAACAGGCGTACCGCAACAATCCGCAGTTTAGGCAGCAGTATTTGGAGCAGCTCACTGCTCTGCGTATGTTTTCGAAGCAGGGAGAGGAGCTAAAGCTTGACGAGACAGAGGAATTTAAGAAGATCATGGAGGGTGCGAGGAAAGATATTCTTGCGCAGTTGATGGTTTCCGAGACGCTAAAAGGGATTACCGTCACAGATGAGGAGGCGGAGAGCTATTTTCAGGCGAACAAGCGTCGATTTGTCAAGGGAGAGACGGTTAGGGCAAAGCATATCCTGACTGAGACCGAAGAAAGGTGTGCTGAGATTCTGACAGCCATTGAAGGAGGCGAAAAGACCTTTGAGGATGCAGCAAAGGAGTTTTCTACTTGTCCGTCCGGACAGAGAGGGGGAGACTTAGGCGAGTTCGGGAAAGGGCAGATGGTTCCAGAATTCGAGAAGGCGGCATTCGATGCCGAGATTGGTAAGGTTATTGGGCCGGTAAAGACAAGCTTTGGCTATCATCTGATTAAAGTAGAAGGAAAGAGCAAAGCTTCTGAGACGTCTTACGCAGATATCAGCGAGACAATTAAGGCAAACCTTCTTCACCAGAAGCAGAATGATGCTTACAATGCAAAGGTAAAAGAATTGAAGGAAAAGTATGTTCAGAAATTATGATGAAAAAATTGTGATTGGAATATTGGCTCATGTTGACGCAGGAAAGACAACTCTTTCCGAAAGTATTCTCTACCTTACAGGAAGAATCAGAAAGCAGGGTCGGGTAGACCACGGCGATGCTTTTTTGGATAACTATGAACTGGAAAAAAACAGGGGGATAACTATTTTTTCAAAACAGGCGGTGTTTCCCCTGGGAGAGCTTACGGTAACTCTTCTTGACACTCCGGGGCATGTGGATTTTTCTGCGGAGATGGAGCGCACGCTTAAAGTGCTGGATGCGGCTGTGCTGGTAATTAACGGGGCGGATGGTGTGCAGGGGCATACACGGACTTTGTGGAGGCTTCTTTCCATATATCGGATTCCGGTATTTCTTTTTATCAATAAGATGGATCAGGAGGGGACGGATAAACTTGCCCTTCTAAAAGAACTGGCCCGCAGTCTTGATGAAGGCTGCGTTTCTTTTGATGTGCCGGAGGATTCTTTTTATGAAGAGATTGCTCTTTGCAGCGAGGATGCTATGGAGCAGTATTTAGAGACTGGGCGGCTTGAGGAAGAGACGATAGCAGAGATGATTGCGGGGAGGAAGGTCTTCCCGTGTTATTTTGGTGCTGCATTAAAAAACGAGGGTGTGCAGAAGCTTTTAGAGGGAATTGAAAAGTATGCAGGAGCGTGTATCGGCAGGCAAAGTTCCCGGGGAGAAGAAGACAAGGAAAAAAGAGAGGGCTTCGGGGCCAGAGTGTTCAAGATATCCCGTGATTCGCGGGGCAGTCGCCTGACCCATATAAAGATTACAGCGGGAAAGTTATGTGTGAAGGATATCCTGGTTGATGAGGAAAAGGTGAATCAGATTCGCATCTATTCCGGTGAGAAGTATGAGATGGTACAGGAAGCGCAGGCCGGGATGGTCTGCGCGGTCACAGGGCTGAATGGGACATACGCAGGGCAGGGCCTCGGGACGGAGGAGGATTCGGAAAGTCCGTTTTTGGAGCCCGTTTTAAACTATCAGGTATTGCTGCCGGACGGCTTTGATGTGCATAAGATGCTGGTCTGCCTGCGGCAGCTTGAAGAGGAAGATCCGATGCTTAAGGTTGTCTGGAATGAGGAGCTTGGCGAAATACACGTCAGGCTTATGGGAGAAGTACAGACGGAGATTTTAAAGAGCTTGATACAGGAGCGGTTCGGTGTTTCTGTGGAATTCGGTACGGGCAATATCGTGTACAAGGAGACGATTCAAAAGACGGCGGAGGGTGTGGGCCACTATGAACCGCTTCGGCATTATGCGGAGGTACATCTGATCTTGGAACCGGCAGAACCGGGGAGCGGACTTTCATTTCACACAGCCTGCAGTGAGGATGAATTGGATAAGAACTGGCAGAGGCTTATTCTCACTCATCTGACGGAAAAGCCCCACCGCGGCGTGCTGACCGGCTCGGTTGTCACAGATATGAAGATTACGCTGGCGGCAGGCCGCGCACATCTAAAGCATACAGAGGGCGGCGACTTCCGGCAGTCTACTTACCGGGCAGTGAGACAGGGACTTATGCAGGCGGAAAGCATCCTGCTAGAGCCGTATTACACCTATCGGCTGGAAATTCCTGCGGAGATGACCGGACGGGCGATGACAGATATCCAGAGAATGAACGGGGAAACAGATACGCCAAAGACGGCAGGAGAGATGACGGTTCTTTCCGGAAAAGCTCCGGTAGCTGCCATGCGCGATTATCAGCGGGAGGTTTTGGGGTATACCAGAGGAAGAGGCAGGCTTACACTTGCGTTCAGAGACTATGAGCCGTGTCACAACCAGGAAGAAGTGATTGAAGAGATTGGCTATGACCCGGAAAAGGATATGGACAACCCGTCGGGGTCTGTATTTTGTGCACACGGAGCAGGATTTTATGTGCCGTGGCATGAGGTGCCGGCGCACATGCATATAGAAAGCCAGCTGAAAAAATGGATGCCGGAAGAAGCGGACAAGCCAGAATCGGAGACGCTGGGAAGGAGAGGAAAAGGTGCAGGACGCCTTCCGGCAGGAAAAGAGGCGGCACAGATGTATTCTCAAAGCAGAAAGGAAGAAAAAGAGCTTGAGGATATCTTCATCCGGACTTACGGGAAATACGAGACAAAAACAGCTCCGGCAGCGAGAACGGTTGCGTCCTCTGCCGAGAAAAGACAGAAAAAGAAAGAACCGTTAAAAGAGTATCTTCTGGTGGACGGCTATAATGTTATCTTTGCGTGGGAGGATCTTAAGGAACTGGCAAAGGATAACATCGAAGGGGCGCGGGGAAAGCTTATGGATATTCTCTGCAATTATCAGGGATTTAAGAAATGTACGGTAATCCTTGTTTTTGACGCCTATAAGGTAGACGGTTATATTCTGGAAATACAAAAGTATCACAATATACATGTAGTCTATACGAAAGAGGCGGAGACCGCCGATCAGTATATTGAGAAAGTGGTGCATGAAATTGGGCGGAAATACCATGTGACAGTCGTAACTTCTGACGGAGTGGAGCAGGTGGTGACGCTTGGCCAGGGCGGGACGTTACTTTCTGCGAGAGAATTTCTCGAGGAAGTGAAACTGGTGAGAAAACAGATGGAAGAGGAGTACGGGAGCGGAGCGCGCGGCACGAAAAACTACCTCTTTGATACTATGGACGAAGAACTTCTAAAGGAGATGGAAGAAGTTCGTCTTGGGAAGAAAGAGCTTGGGGGAAATAAAAAATGAAAAGGATCATTTACATGCTCCCGATATTGTCTGGAATTATGTGGGGCTCTGGGGGAATCTTCGTGAGGGTGCTTACAGAACTTGGCATGGACGGATTTACGGTGGCAGAGTCAAGACTTTCAGTGGCAGTATGTGTGCTGGCGGGGATGATCTGTCTGTATGACAGGAGGATGTTTTGTATTCGCCTGAAGGATATCTGGATCTTTGCACTTGGCGGATTTTGCGGGATACTTGGAGTAATGCTTGCCTACAATGCGTCAATAAAAGAAGTGACATTGTCCCTGGCAGCAGTGCTCTTGAGTATGTCGCCTGTATTTGTACTGTTTTTTGCGGCGGTTCTGTTCGGCGAAAAGATAACGGGGAAGAAGCTTGGATGTATGGTGCTTGCCCTGGCAGGGTGCGTGTTGGTGAGCGGAGTATTAGAGGCCGGTTCAGGGATGAAATGGTCTGCGGCAGGGATAGGTTTTGGGATATTGGCGGCATTTTTTTATGCAATGTATAGTCTGGTAAGTAAAGAGTCTGTGCGGAGGGGATATCATGCATTTACGATGATATTTTACTGTATGCTTTTTAGTGCCGCATCTCTCTTACCGGTGACAGACTGGAGATGCATCTATACAGTAACAGCAGGCGGCGGTGCGAAGATGGCGCTGTTTATGCTTGTCAATGCACTGGTTACTTCTGTGCTTCCGTATGTGTTTTATACACTTGCGCTCAACTATATGGAAGCGGGGAAGGCGTCTATATTGGCGGCGGGAGAGCCGGTGGCTGCGATGGTGTTTGGGCTTTTGTTTTTTGCAGAGAAACCTACGGTGCTTGCAGTGACCGGGCTTGTACTCACTACAGCAGCACTGGCGGTATTCAGCAAGTCAGAAAAGGAAAAAGTATGAGAAAGCTAATAGCCATTTTAAAGAAGACTTTTCCGATTAGGAAAAGTCTTCTTTGTGGTCGGTTAATTGTTTTTCATTGTAGAGGACAGTAGTACCTCGGAATGTCCGGTAATTTTTGGGGCTCATCTCAAATTTTTTCTTAAAGGCTTTTGAGAAAGCAAGCTGATCTTCATAGCCAACGGCACGTGAGATTTCCTTGATTGTATCATTTGTGCTGACAAGAAGGTTTGCGGCCTTGTGCATCCGGAAATCAATCAGGAATTTTTGTATGGATATGCCGAGCTCTTTTTGGAATACATGGTTTAAGTACGCGCGGCTGATTCCGATATGTCCGGCAATATCTGACACATTAATCCCATCCTTATAATAGAATTTGATGTGCTCAACGGCAAGTTCCATATAGACGTTAGAGCCGTAGTTATGGCTTTCCGGTGAGTGTTTGTGCCGGAGCATAGTGCGGTTGTCTATAAGTCTGGAGAACAGCATAAGCATCCAGGCCTCTCTGCGAAGGTCGTCAGCAAAGGTGAGTGCTTTGCAATCCAGAATATTGTCGATGCAGTCCATGATGATTTCTGGCTGAAGCGGCGAAGGAAGAACTAATTTTTTGGGTGAAAAGCCGCATTGCCTTAAGATTGAGTCAGCTCTGATTCCGTTGAAGCCAATCCACGCATAGTGCCACGGGTCTGCGGCGTCGGAGCCGTAGGTGACAGATTCGCCGGGATACATTACAAACATTTGTCCGGCAGTCAGTGGATAAGTAATGCCGTTTGCTGAGTAAAAGCCTTTTCCTGAAAAAACAAAATGCAGAATATATTCTTCTCGTTTTCCCGGGCAGATATGCGATGGTTTGCAGTGTTCCCTTCCGGCGTGGATCAGGCTGATGTCCAAGGATGTCTCTCTTAAATGCTCCAGACAACGGAAAGTAACACTGTCTGTATATTTCACATTGCGCATAGTCGATTCTCCTTTTTCTTTTTTACTTTTACGGACGAAATCCGTCTGTTCCGCATAGGTATACATGACTGTATGTATGTACAGATGTAGTTACATTATACAGTAACGAAAATGACATAGGAATATAAACAAGGTATAACTCGCTATATTCCTATGAGGGTTCACTATATAATGCAAAAACGGCGCTCTTGCTGATGTCTGTTTCTATTGTAACATAAATTATTCGATTTTTCCATATCGAAAATGCCATAAATACATTTAATTTTACCATTTATGAAATATGCACGTAAATGTATAATAATCCAAAGAAAAAACGTCAGATTGACGAAGAAGGAGGAAGTAGGTTTATGAAAATCAAAAGACTTATTGCGGCTGGGCTTACAGCAACAATGGTAGTCGGAATGCTCACAGCATGCGGCGGCGGAAGCAGCGATGGCGGCGGAAGCAAGAAAAAGGGTGACACATTGACGGTAGCGATCTGGGATACCAATCAGCAGGCAGGACTTCAGGAAATTATCGACGCGTTCACTGCAGAGACCGGTATTAAGGCAGAGCTGCAGGTACTTGAGTGGAGCGCATACTGGACACTTCTCGAAGCCGGTGCAACAGGCGGAGATATGCCGGATGTATTCTGGATGCACTCTAACGAGGCTGTTAAGTACATGTCCAATGATATTCTGCTGGATCTGACAGATTACGTGGCAAAGAGCGAGAAACTTGAGATGGATAAGTTCCCGCAGGATCTTAAGGACATGTACACATGGAAAGACAAAGTGTATGCAGTTCCGAAGGACAGAGATACGATTGCTATGTGGTACAACAAGAAGATGTTCGACGAAGCAAAGATTGACTATCCGGACGGAAGCTGGACATGGGACGAGTTCTATGAGATAGCTGAAAAGCTTACAAAAGATGACGGAAGCCAGTTCGGATTCGCAGCACAGCCATCCAATGAGCAGGATACGTGGATGAACATGGTATATTCCATGGGCGGAACAATTGTAACAGACGACAACAAGTCAGGATTTGATGACCCGAATACGGTTAAGGCTATGGAGTTCCTTGACAAATGTGTAAAGAATGTAATGCCAGACTCAAATACAATGTCTGAGACAGGTACAGACGTATTATTCCAGTCCGGTAAAGTGGCTATGATCTCCCAGGGTTCCTGGATGGTAGCAGGATTCAAGGATAATGATTATCTGGTAGAGAATGCTGACGTTGCAAGACTTCCGAAGGATGCAACAACAGGCAGGAGCGTATCCCTTTACAATGGTCTTGGATGGGTTGCATCAGCAGGAACAGGTATGCCGGAAGAGGCGTTCCAGTTGATTGAGTGGTTCGGTACGAAAGATATGCAGCTTAAACAGGCAGAGCTTGGCGTAACGATGGCTGCTTACGACGGAGTATCTGATGCATGGGTGAACAATACAGACGTATTCAACCTTCAGCCATATCTTGATGCTATGGATGATACAGTATTCAGACCGCATACAAATTCTACATTAGCATGGTGGAATCCGATGTGTGAAGAGCTTGTAAAGGTTTGGAACAATGAAGAGAAGATGGCTGATGCATGTAAGAACATCACAAGCATGATGAATGAAAAGATTTCAGAAGAAGACTATTAAAATGACCTGTTTAAAGAAAAGGGGTGAGAGACTTGGCTAATCCAAAGAAAGGTACAAGTCAGGAACGCAACGAGTTTGTGTGGGGATGGATTTTTATCCTTCCGACGATGATCGGCTTGATCGTCCTGAATATTTATCCGATATTTAAAACTATTTATGAGAGTTTCTTTAAAACCGGTGACTTCGGCAGAGGCAACATCTTTATAGGCGCTGAAAACTATACAGAGATGTTTGGCGACGGAGAGGTTTGGCAGGCACTTATTAACACCTTCAAGTACGCGATCGTAGAGGTTCCCTTCTCTATCGTTATCTCGCTTGTGCTTGCAGTGCTTTTGAACCGGAAGATGAAGGGACGTGCAATATACCGTACAATCTTCTTCCTGCCTATGGTAGCAGCTCCGGCCGCTATCGCCATGGTATGGAGATGGCTGTTCAACGCAGAGTTCGGTCTTTTGAACCATATTTTAGGAACAAAGACGAACTGGGTATCCAATCCGAAGATTGCTATCTTTGCGATTGCTGTTATCGGTATCTGGTCCATCATCGGTTACAATATGGTACTTTTTATCTCCGGTCTTCAGGAGATTCCGGGAGATTACTACGAGGCGGCAAGTATTGACGGTGCTACAGGAATCAAGCAGTTCTGGCATATCACATGTCCGCTTCTGTCCCCAACGATTTTCTTCGTAATGATTACGAGGGTTATCGGCGGACTGCAGGTATTTGACTTGATCTACATGGTAGTTGACAGAAACAATCCTGCACTGAAAAAGACGCAGTCACTTGTTTACCTGTTCTACCAGAACTCCTTTGTGGAAAACAACAAGGGTTATGGTTCAACAATCGTAGTTCTTCTTTTGGCTATCATCATGGTAATCACTGTATTCCAGATGTGGGGTCAGAAGAAATGGGTTCACTATAGTTAAGGAGGGATTGATATGGAAGCAAAACAGAAAGCAACGACAGTGCTGATTCATGTCATCCTGATTCTGATATCTATTACGATGTTAGTTCCGTTTTTGTGGATGATGTTGACAGCCTTCAAGACATTGTCAGAGTCAACGTCGGTAAACCCGTTTGTTATCTTCCCGTCTGAGTGGATAACAGATAACTTTTCAAAAGTAATTAAAAATATGGACTT
This sequence comes from Lachnospiraceae bacterium MD308, assembly GCA_000403475.2. GTDB lineage: Bacteria > Bacillota > Clostridia > Lachnospirales > Lachnospiraceae > MD308. The sequence goes on along the minus strand of KE159795.1, from coordinate 1,287,328 downwards.
CCCAATGCTGTACTTAAACACGATCCTTCTTATCGTAGGACGTGTAGTAGCAGCGGTACTTACAGCAACACTTGCAGGATATGCATTTGCCCGCCTGAACTTCAGGGGAAAGAACTTCATGTTCTCACTGGTACTGTTCCAGATGATGGTGCCGGGGCAGATTTTCATCATCCCGCAGTACTTAATGGTAAGTCAGCTTGGAGCGCTTAACACAATCTTCGCTCTGGTATTCCCGGGACTTGTAACAGCGTTCGGTACGTTCCTTCTGAGACAGGCGTACATGGGACTTCCGAAAGATCTTGAGGAAGCGGCAAGACTTGACGGATGTAATATTCCGCAGACGTTCGTGTATATCATGGCACCGCTTACAAGGTCATCCATGGTAGCACTTGGAATCTTTACCGCAGTATTCGCATATAAAGATCTGATGTGGCCGTTGATTTGTAACAAAGACGTTATGCCGCTGTCCGCAGCGCTTGCTAAGATGCAGGGACAGTACGCAAGCAACTATCCGCAGTTGATGGCAGCTTCACTGCTGGCATGTATCCCGATGATCATTCTGTATCTGATTTTCCAGAAACAGTTCATTGAAGGTATTGCAACTTCCGGCGGAAAGCTGTAATATATGATTTGGTGAGACGAACGTAGTCTTTAGAGAGAGGCACCTGGTCTGTTCGCGGACCGGGTGTTTTCTGTCAAAATGAAAAGGAGATGTGCGAAAGATATGTTAAATGAAGGCGGCTTATTTTCAAGGATATTTGGATTTTTGGGTCAGTTGGTTGCGTTGAATCTGTTGTGGATTATATGTTCCATTCCTGTGATTACAGCCGGGGCTTCGACGACAGCATTATTTTATTGTACATTAAAGATTCACAAGGATGGAGACTGCAGGGCATTTAAAGACTTTTTCAAAAGTTTTAAGCAGAATTTTAAACAGTCTACGCTGGTGTGGCTGTTGATGATTATAGCAGCGGTGATTATTTATTTTGAGAGAAAGGCAATTCCCTCCATGCCGGGGGTGATGCCTGCGATTTTCTCTTATTTGCTGGTGGCGGTCTGTATTCCGCTGATCATGATTGCACTGTATGTATTTCCGACAGTTGCGGCGTTTGATAACAAGATACCAAAGCTGGTGATGAATGCATTATATTTCTCAATCAAGAACATAATATATACTTTGGCAGTCGCAGCAATTACGATTGCACCGATGTTTTTTACGTTAGTTGACGCGAAGCTGTTTCCGGTATATTTGTTAATCTGGCTGCTGTGCGGGTTCTCGCTGACAGCACTTGCAGATTCGTGGTTTTTATGGAAATTATATAAGCCATATTTCCCGGAGGCAGAAGGAGCGAAGGGTTATGAAGATTTAGAGACAGATCAATATGTATTTTAAAAAATAGAAATGTGAAGGGGCAGGATATGAAATATATTACTTATAATGAAAAGACAAAAGTTTTTACTCTGCGCACAAAGAAAAGCATGTACCAGATGCAGGTGAGGGCATATGATACTTTGACACATCTATATTATGGTGCTGATATCGGGGATACTGAGGCCTCACATCGTATTATCTGTCTGGACCGGGGCTTTTCGGGGAATCCATATGAGGCAGGAGAGGATCGCACGTTTTCTTTGGACGTGCTGCCGCAGGAGTATTCCGGATACGGAAACGGGGATTACAGAATCAATGCCATGGAGATGACCCATGAGGATGGAAGCGACGCAGTTCATCTGCGTTATGAGAGTTACCGCATGATAGAGGGGAAGTATTCACTTCAGGGCCTTCCCAGCATGTTCGGTGATGAAAAGGAAGCAGAGACTTTGGAGATTACATTGTACGACAGAATCACGGATCTTAAGGTTCACCTTCTGTACGGGGTCTTCTATGACTTAGATGTAATTACCAGGGCAGTCAGAATGGAAAATAAGGGAGAGAAGACAGTTACGATTCAGCGTGCCATGTCTATGGAGATGGATTATACCAACAAGCATATGGACTTGATTCATTTCTACGGAAGGCACACGATGGAGCGCATGACGGAGCGGCTGCCGCTTCATCATGGAGTCCAGTCCGTAGAGAGCAAGCGTGGGATGTCAAGTCACCAGCACAATCCGTTTGTGATTCTGTGCGATAAGATGACATCAGAAAAACACGGCGACTGTTACGGGTTTGCCCTTGCTTACAGCGGCAATTACCGCTGCGAGATAGAAGTAGACCAGATGGAACAGACAAGGCTTGTGATGGGGATACATCCGTATCATTTTTCTTTCCGTTTGAATACAGGGGATGTGTTTGAGACCCCGGAAGTAATTATGGCTTATTCCGATGAAGGACTTGGGCGGCTGTCGCGCATTTACCACGATGCATATCGCTCCAATTTGATTCGGAGTAAATATGTAAAAGCTGCCAGGCCGATTCTGGTCAATAATTGGGAGGCGACTTATTTTGATTTTGATGAGGAAAAGCTGTATAATATCGCGAAAGAGGCGAAAGATATCGGCCTTGATATGTTCGTTTTGGACGATGGGTGGTTTGGAAAGCGCGATACCGACTATTCTGGCCTTGGCGACTGGATTGTCAATGAGGAGAAGATAAAGGGCGGACTTCCAAGGCTTGTTAAGCGCATCAAGGCGCTTGGGATGAAGTTCGGTATATGGATTGAGCCGGAGATGGTATCAGAAGACAGCAACCTCTACCGGGAGCATCCGGACTGGGTTCTCAGGATTCCTGAGCGGAATATGACAAGGAGCCGCCACCAGCTCAACCTGGATATCACGAGAAAAGAAGTCCGCGATTATGTCATGAAGCAAATCTTTGCCGTGTTAGATGGCTGCGGTGCGGATTATGTGAAATGGGATATGAACCGGAGCGTGGCGAATGTATACTCGTCAGCCCTCCCTCCGGAAAGACAGGGCGAGGTGTTCCACCGCTATGTGCTCGGCGTATATGAGATGATGGAGCAGCTTGTCAGCAGATATCCGGACTTGCTGTTTGAAAATTGCTGCGGCGGCGGTGGAAGGTTCGATGCGGGAATGTTATACTACTCCCCGCAGATTTGGTGCAGTGACAATACGGACGCCATTGACCGCTTGAAGATTCAGTACGGGACATCCTTTGGGTATCCGATCAGCACTATGGGCGCGCATGTCAGCGTGTGTCCGAATCACCAGACCGGCCGTACGACACCGTTTGAGACGAGGGCGGTAGTCGCCAGCGCAGGTACGTTTGGTTATGAGCTTGATCTTGAGCATCTTACGAAAGAACAAAAAGAGCTTGCAAAAAAGCAGATTTTGGAATATAAAGAGATGGAGCACCTGGTTCAGACAGGTGACTACTACAGACTATCCAATCCTTATAAGAATGATGATTATGTTATCTGGCAGTTTGTCTCCAAAGATAAGAAAGAGGCTGTTGTCAATGGTGTTCAGTTAAGAAATGAAGCAAATCCGCATATTCATTTGATCTATCTGGAAGGGCTGAAGCCATGTGAACACTACAAAGACACAGCTACGGGAGAAGTTTTTACAGGTGCCGCGCTGATGAAGGCAGGAATACCGCTTCCGGTAGGTGAAGGAGATTATCAGCCGATAAAATTCCGTTTTATTATGATTTAGCCGATAACCTAATTTTTGTAGTGCATATCTATGGGGAACAGCCGGAGCAGATTACTGCGCCGGCTGTTCTCTGTTACTTTTTCAGGGACCCTGTTGACGCATATTTTCTGATTTGCTAAAATATACCCATAGGCATCCCGTAATCAATGCCCTTAGAAGGTGGGGGATTTCGCCCATCTAAGCATGGGAAGGGAAAGAAGGAGGTAAAGTATGCCGGATTTAACATTTGGGGAGCAGGTAAAAATTGTCCTCGGCAGAAAAGGGATGACAATTAAGGAACTTGCAGAAATGATTGAACAGCGTACAGGTAAGAAGATGTCGAGGCAGAATCTTACGCAGAGACTGGGACGGGATAATTTCCAGGAACAGGACATGCGGATGATTGCCTCTATTTTAGAATGTCCGTTTCGATTGGACATTCTTGGCGAAGATACTCCGGATGAGGCAGACCGGGAAGCGGTCGAGAGAGAAATTGCGGCTATAGAGGCGGAAAATCAGGAAGAGGCAAGTCAGGAAGAAGAGAAACAAGAAGAGACGAATCAGGAAGAAGAACGGGAAGAGAGTCAGGAAGAAGAAAAACAAGAAGAACAAGAAGAGAAGTATGCCACGGATGCACAAGAGACAGAGAGGTTGGATACAGACGAAACAGAGACGGCCGCATTGACACAAGAGGATGCAAAAGAGGAAAGCACCGGCAGAGATATTACAGTGGGAGAGTTCCTTGAGATTCGTAAAAGCTCCGGGGAATCGGCACAGGAGCAGCTGATGCAGGAGCTTCTTGCAGAGATGGATTCTATAGAGCGCGAAGACCGGGAACGGGATATGGCATGGGAGAGACGCCGCAGAAAAAAGGAGCGGCAGGAAGCAGAAAAAAAAGCGGAGAAGAAGGGCGGATGGATGTCGCATTTTCCTTTCAGAAGACGGGAAGAACAGCCAGAGCCGGAGGAGTATTTTGACGAGGAGAGCACAGCGGACGAGCTGACAGAAGAGGAAAATGCTGATATAGAGGAAGCCGGAGAAGAAACTGACGGACAGGAAGAGGTTAAGAAGAAAGAGAACACGTTCTCTGAACGGATAAAAGAATATACGGGACAGGACAATGACTATCAGGAACAGATATATGAAGAAGATGAAGAAGAAGACCTCGAAGCAGGAGATGTGAATCCCTATACCGGAAGAGAATATTTTTCAAATAGTGTTCGCATGCATCCGAAGCGCATCGGATATGTGCAAGTATATAACAGAAAAGACCATAAGTGGTCAGATATGACAGAGTGGGCGTTTTTAGGATATCAAGAGCGAAAGAAAATGTTGCTTGGAAGGGACTATGAACCGCCGATTTATCTCGATTAAGGAGTATTATGGAGTGGAGACAGTTACTATCGACAAAAAGAAGCAGAGGTACGTCAGGGCGGCGCGGGACGGGAAGTGATTTGAGGAGCGAGTTTGAAAAGGACTACCAGAGGATTATAGGGAGCGCTTCTTTTCGAAGACTCCAGGACAAGACTCAGGTATTTCCGCTGGATAAAAGTGATTTTATCCGTACCAGGCTTACTCATTCTCTGGAAGTGTCGTCTTTTGCAAAGTCTTTGGGGCAGAACATCGGTGAGAATATATTGGCTTACCACAGGGAGTCCGGATTTACGCCCCGAATGAAGGAAGACATCTGCAATATCCTGCAATGTGCAGGGCTGATTCACGATATCGGGAATCCGCCCTTTGGTCATTTTGGGGAAGTGGAGATTAGAGAATGGTTCGAGAGGGAGCTTTCTGTACGCAGGTTTCGGGGAGTGCCGATTGCAGAGGTTCTGTCGGAACAGATGAGACAGGATCTGTATCATTTTGAGGGAAATGCGCAGGCTTTGCGGCTTGTGACAAAACTCCATTTTTTGGTGGATGATAACGGTATGAATCTGACTTACGCGCTTCTCGGCACGATGATTAAGTATCCGGTATCGTCTGTGCAGGTTGACAGACGTTCCGGTGATATTAAAGATAAAAAGATGGGATATTATTATGCCGAAAAAGAAATCTTTGAAGATATTCAGAGGGAGACCGGGACACTTGGCAAAAGACATCCGCTGACGTTCATTTTAGAGGCGGCAGATGATATTGCCTATAAGACGGCGGATATTGAGGACGCTTTTGTGAAGGGCTTTATCAGTTACAACCGTCTTTTAGAGGAGCTTAGGGAGCTTCAGATGTTGTACAGGCAGCAGGGCGCGGGCGCGTTTTATCCGGCAGATAAACTGGAGGAGATCTATCTGGTCGGAAAGGAGCGGCATGTAGATAACCCGGAGGAGTTTGCTGTAAAAAACTGGATTGTGAGGGTACAGGGATTTTTGCTTAATTGTGCGACTTACGGTTTTACATCCAACTATGGGGCAATTATGAATGGAACGTATAAGCACGATTTGTTCCACCATACATTTGCAGACAAGCTTATGCATCTGCTCGGCGACTTTGCGTTCCGGGAGGTATTTACCTCCGATGCAATATACCGTATGGAGGTGTCGGAGTCGGCGATGATTGATTACTTGATGGACAAGTTTGTATCGGCGGCAATAAAATATGATGACAGCACGCAGAAGCTTGGGACTATAGAGTCCCGGATGATCTGGTTTATCTCTGATAATTATAAAAATGCTTACCACAGACAGGCAAGGGAGAAGACGGAGACAGAAAAGCTCTATCTGCGCCTTCTTTTGGCGACAGATTATATCTGCGGTATGACGGATAGTTATGCGAAAAGATTGTACCAGGAATTGAATGCAATGGTGTGACAGAAAATAAATAATTGAATTTGTGGAATGAACAGCGTACAACGCGAATAGATTATGATGAATACAGCTAGAATGGAAGTGGAGTATTGAAACGATTTATTCGCTATTTGTACGAGTATGAACAGGAAAAGCGTATGCGCAATGTCGGCTTCGTGAAGGTAGAGCAGGGAGAGGATGAGTGTATCGTTCACATACACGGGAAGGGGCTGCGCATGGGCAGTGAAACAAGCCTGCAGATTTATCTGCTTTTTGAGGAGGCCGGAACATGCTTTGGTATCTGGCAGGGGGAGGCAGATCATATTAATCCTGCTGTCAATGAGTGCATCAGCTATACGGTGGAGGAAACCGGAACGCCGGAAAATTACGGAAAGATAAACGGCATAGCTTTGGAGAACAGGGACGGACGACGCTATGCGGCTCTTTGGAATGATGCGTCGATGGATGTGTCTAAGATGCGAATCTGGAGGCCGGAAGAGAGTGAAGAAAGAGATGAAAGAGAAGAACAATTAAGGGAACCGGAAGAACCGGCAGAGACTTTTGAACCGGCATCTGAAATGGCAGAAGCCCCATCCCCGCAGCTTGAGGAGATGGCTGAGGAAGAGCTTGAGGAGAGAACCGGGGAAGAAGCGAAAAAGCAGGAAACAAAAAGGCAGGAAACAAAAAGACAGGAAACTGGCAATCAAGAAACGGATAACATTATGGAGGCGGTTCCGGTGATTCGCAGTGAAGGAATCTTTTTCACAGAGGAGCCGGATAAGCCGCGCGTTTCAAGAGGATGGCGGACGAAAAAAATCCAGCGTACAGAGCTTGCAAAGCTTGCCCGTTGTGAATGGCGGCTTGCGAATAATAATTTTCTCCTGCATGGATATTATAATTATCACCATCTGATTATTCTTGAGAGGGAAGAGCAGGTTATGCTTGGAGTTCCGGGAATATATCATGAGAAGGAGGCAGCGGCAGCGGGGGCTTTTGGCTTTGCAGAATTTATTGCGAGAGACAGGCTCGATATTAAACTGAGCCCGGAAGAGTGCAATGAGGATCATCCTTTTGGATATTGGTGCAGACCGGTAAAACGGGCATTTTTGTGGGATTAAAGATAACGGGGTAAGACGATGCAGAGTACGGATGAGAAATATATGAAAGAAGCAATCAGGCAGGCAAAGAAAGCGTATGCGCTCGGTGAAACACCGATTGGCTGTGTGATTGTATACGAGGATAAAATCATAGGGCGGGGGTATAACCGCAGGACAATTGACAAGAATACGCTGGCACACGCGGAGCTGATCGCCATAAAAAAAGCCAGCAAAAAGATAGGAGACTGGCGCTTAGAGGGCTGTACGATGTATGTTACCCTTGAGCCGTGTCAAATGTGTGCCGGAGCAATCGTTCAATCTAGAATGACGAAAGTTGTTGTGGGGTGCATGAATCCCAAGGCAGGATGTGCCGGTTCTATTCTGAATCTATTGCAGATGCCAAAGTTCAATCATCAGGCAGAGCTTACGACAGGTGTGTTGCAGGAGGAATGCAGTCAGATAATGAAATCTTTTTTTAAAGAACTGCGGGAGAAGAAAAAGAATAACAGTAAGATATAAAATGTGTTTTTCTGTATTATTTATGTGCGTTACGCTTCGAACCTATATTCACAGACGTTACCTTGGCAGTTAACTCAGTCCAGGCACCCTTACGGCACCCGGGAGATTCTGCTTAGTGCTGCTTCGTTCCCGATCTGACACGGTTCACAGATTCCCGTCGCGTAAGACCCAGGCCTCAACGCCACTTTCCAAGGGCAGCTCTGCAAATACAGGCCCTCTGCGTAACATCACCCCTGCTATAGCGGATTGCAGGTATAAGGTACCGCTAACACCCCGGCTGCACATTTTCATATTTTACAGCATCTTGAAACAAATGTCAATTGTATAATAAAACTTGACAATTTTCCATTCATGAATTATGATACTTTTTGTAAAATTACATAAGATTGATGACAAGGGAGCTTGCATGGAGCAGGCTGAGAGTGGGCTGATACCGCCCAGACCTATAACCTGATTTGGATAATGCCAACGTAGGGACGCGTTATGAGAGATATTGTATCTCCTTTGTCTTCAATCGAAGATGAAGGAGGTATTTTTATGTTTCAGTTTTTAGTGAATGCAGAAGGCGGCCTGACTGGCGCCGGGTATGCAGTGTGTATTGTGGCGGGGATTCTCTTATTTTTGCTGGCCATTGTCTTTGCAGGGAAAGGCTCGGAGAAAAATAAGATGACCACAAAGCAGCTTGTGTTTTGTGCGATGGCGATCGCGCTTGCATTCGTGACGTCGTATATCAAAATCTTCGGAATGCCGTGGGGCGGCAGTGTGACCCTGTGCAGTATGCTTTTTATCGTACTGGTCGCAAATTGGTACGGGGTGAAGGCTGGAGTTTTAGTAGGGCTTTCTTACAGTATCCTGCAATTCATACAAGAGCCCTTTGTTCTGTCCTTTTTCCAAGTGTGCTGCGATTATATCCTTGCCTTTGCGGCGCTTGGTATTGCCGGGCTGTTTGCTAAACAGTCGAATGGGCTGGTGAAGGGATACATAGTGGCTGTACTGGCGAGAGGGGTGTTTCACACACTTGGGGGATATTTATATTGGATGGAATATATGCCGGAGAATTTCCCGCAATCGCTGCGCAGCATTTATCCAATTGTGTATAATTATAGTTATCTTCTGGCGGAAGGGATTATTACTGTGGCTATCTTGATGATACCGGCGGTTTCGGGTGCGCTTAATCAAGTGAAGAAGAGTGCTGTTTCCTAAACATAGAAAATCTTTTGACTTTTCTGTATTTATGCAGTATGATAAGAGCACATCAAAATCGCCGATGGTTTATTCAGATATTCAAAATTGGCAGTATATCTAATCTCAAATGGCATTTCAGCCGGGAAATCATTTTGATGACAGTATAACAACAGTAGTGACAACAGTATGACGGTAAATAAGGATACACAATGATAGGAGGAGATGCTATAATGAAATTAGTGGCGGACAAAATGTATCATGTTGGAGGTAATCTTGCAATGGAAAGTGAAGAGAGACGGTGCACGATTGAAGATATAGAAGCACTGCCGGATGGAGAACGGGCAGAATTGATCGATGGAAAGATGTACATGATGGGAGCGCCGACAGCTACGCATCAGAGGATGCTCAGTTTTTTACATTTTACAATCTATTCGTACATTAAAGAGAAAAAGGGAAAGTGCGAGGTGTTCCTCTCTCCGTTTTCAGTGTATTTGAATGAGACAGACACGTATGTAGAGCCGGATATTATCATAGTATGCGATGAAAATAAGGTGGATGATAAGGGCTGCCACGGCGGGCCGGATTTTGTGGCAGAGATTGTCTCGCCAGGTTCACGGCGGATGGATTATGCGATAAAGTTGTTTAAATACCGTACTTACGGTGTGCGGGAATATTGGATTGTTGACCCGGAAAAAAGTCGGGTTCAGGTATATGATTTTGAACACGGGGATATGAAAGAATATTCATTTTCAGACAAGGTTCCCGTAGAAATCTACGGCGGTGACTTAGAGATAGATTTTACACAAGTTTAGTGAACAGAGGAAAAGTGTTGGAGATTTTAATTGTTGAGGATGATGAAAAGCTGAATAACGGTATCCGTCTTGCGTTAAAAAATGAATCTTACACATTTTCCCAGTGCAGGACATTAAAGGACGCGAGGGAGGTTTTGCGGACAAGGAAGGTGGCGTTGATTCTTTTGGATGTCAATCTTCCGGATGGGAACGGCATTGACTTTGTGCGGGAAGTGAGAGCAAAGAGCCAGACGCCGATGCTCTTGATTACGGTGAATAATATGGAGCTTGACATCGTCACAGGGCTGGAGGCGGGGGCTAATGATTATATTACGAAGCCGTTCAGTTTGATGGTGCTGCGGGCGAGAGTGGCTGTCTGGCTCAGAGAGAGGGAAGAGGGAAAGAAAAGCCGGGTGCAGATTGACGGGTTTGATTTTGACTTTGACCGGATGGAGTTTTATCGGGATCGGCAGGCGGTGGAGCTTAGTAAGACGGAACAAAAGCTGTTAAGGTTATTGTGTGAGAACAGAGGTGCGACGCTGAAACGAAGTTACCTGATCGATTCGGTCTGGCAGGGAGAGACAGAGTTCGTAGACGAGCATGCGCTGACGGTGGCTGTCAAGCGGCTTCGGGATAAGCTTGAGGCGGATTCTAAGAATCCGGACTATATTAAAACTGTGTATGGGATCGGGTATACCTGGGCGGTAAAGAATTAAGAGGCTGCGATTGTCAGGCAGGGTAAGGAGGACTTTGATGGTATATGCAGGCGTGGTTCTGGGAGCAGTGTTTGTTACGGGTTTGTTCTGGTATGGATTCTTTTATCGGCGGGAGCGTGAACTTTTGAATCGGCTTCTGGATATGATCGGTCAGGCGGAGCGAGGAGAACTTTTTCGTAAAAGTATCTCTGAGGAAAAGGAGTCACTGCTTGAGAACAGCCTCAAAAGATATTTGGATGACAGCCAGCTTGCAAAAGAGAATCAACAGAGACAGAAGGAAGTGATTCAGGGCTTGATCTCAGATATCTCTCACCAGACTCTTACGCCGGTTTCTAATCTCAAGATATATGCGGAACTTTTGGCGGAGGAGACAGCCGGAGATTCGGAGATTACGGATACGATATTAGAGCAGGTGGAGAAGCTTGATTTTCTCATCCAATCGTTGGTCAAGCTGTCGAGGATGGAGAATGGGATTATCGCAGTGCACCCGGAGCGTACGGAAGTAAATGAGCTGTTTGAAAGACTTAAGGCAGAGTATGGAAAAAGGGCGGAGGAGAAGCAGGTTTCCCTGAGATTTGAAAAAACCTGCCTGAGGGCGGCTTTTGACTTGAAGTGGACGGCAGAGGCGCTTGGGAATATTCTGGACAATGGGATAAAGTATACGGCAAACGGAGGAAATATCAATGTCTGCGCTCAGGAGTATTCATTTTTCGTAAGAATTGATGTTGCGGATGACGGGATTGGGATTGATGAAGAGGAGATACCGAAGATTTTTTCCAGGTTCTACCGAAGTTTTTCGGTGTCGGACAGGCCGGGCGTGGGGATTGGTCTGTATCTTTCCAGAGAGATTGTGCAGGCGCAGAAAGGGTATATTAAGGTTTCTTCCAAAGCAGGGGAAGGGACAGTGTTTTCTGTATTTTTGCCGGTCAGTTAAGCTGCGCAGGCAGAGAGCAGGAACGTACATGGATGGAATGTTCAAATGTATCAATACTGTGATATTTGAGAAACTGCCTGGAGATATTTGTGTGATAGAGTCTGTATTGTAGAAAAACAATGCGGACTTTTTTGTATGCGGAAGGCAGGCCGGCGGATACAGGAAAGAGCGTGGCCTGGGAAAGGAGACATGTAAGATGAAGATATTGACAGCGGTGAATTTAAGAAAGATATACGGCAAGGGGGATACTGCAGTCCGGGCTTTGGACGGGGTGGAGCTTGCGGTGGAAAAGGGGGAGTTTGTGGCAATCGTCGGCACTTCCGGAAGCGGGAAGTCTACGCTTTTGCATATGATAGGGGGCCTTGATGTGCCTACATCGGGAACTGTGACAGTGGACGGGCAGGAATTGAACCGTATGACAGATGAACAGCTTACAATCTTTCGGCGGCGGAATATTGGATTTGTCTTTCAGCAGTATAATTTGGTGCCTATGCTTAATGTATGGGAAAATATTATTCTTCCGGTGAAGCTTGACGGGAAGCGGGTTGAGAAAGATTATGTGGAGGAGATTGTCAGTACGCTGGGGCTCTCGGAGAAACTTTCGAATTTACCCTCTGCACTGTCCGGCGGGCAGCAGCAGAGGGTGGCAATTGCGAGAGCGTTGGCATCTAAACCGGCAGTCCTTTTAGCGGATGAGCCGACTGGTAACCTTGACTCCCGCACAAGCCAGGACGTGCTGGGGCTTCTTAAGATGACCGGTGACCAGTTCCACCAGACGATTGTCATGATTACTCATAATGAAGAGATTGCACAGCTTGCAGACAGAATTCTTCGGATAGAGGACGGCAGAATCGTATCCGGCAGTGAAAGGAGGCATTCCTATGGTAAAGGTAGAGAATAAAGAGACACTTCGCCTGCTGACAAAGCGTTTTATGCGGATGAACAGAGGGAGGAACCTGATTGCGGTCTTAGCAATCATGCTGACGTCGCTGTTATTTACCAGTCTGTTTGCCGGGACGGTATCTTTGATCTTATCCAAGCGTGCGGCGGACATCAAATCATTTATGGATTCTTCTCACGCAATTGCCCAAAATCTGCCGGACGATACAGAAGAGGGGATTCTGCGTGCGATTAAAGAGGATGATAAGGTTGACCGGTTCGGACAAGGGATATTTCTGGGGGCTCTCTGCGATGAACGGGTACAGTTTTCCGGTGAGGTAAGATACGCGGACAGATACCTTGCGGAAAGCTTTAATTGTACGCCAGAGGAGGGGCGGCTTCCTGAGAAGGCGGACGAGGCAGCGGTCAGTACGTTGATTTTAGATGCCATGGGAATTCCTCATAAGCTTGGGGAGAAGGTGGAAATTGCCTGGGAGAAGAATCCGGACACTGGGGAAAAGCGAACAGATACTTTTAAGCTTTGCGGATTCTGGGAAGGAGACAAGGCGGTGCTTGGGCAGATGGTCTGGCTGTCTGAGGAGTATGCATTGAAAAATCGTTATCCGGTGACGAAAAAGGAGCTGGCAAACGGCATCTATAACGGCGGAAGAGATTTCTGCGTCTGGTTTAAAAATGAATGGAACCTGCAGAAGAAGACGGCAGATTTGTCTAAAAATGCAGGATTCATCGGAGAGGGGAATGGATTTGAAGTAAATCCTGCGTATGACTTGATGGAGGAAGACGCGTTCTCTTTCGGCTCAGTCATCGTTATGATGTGTTTTGTGATACTGGCAGGTTACTTGATTATTTATAATATTTTTAATATTTCCATAAAGTCGGATATCCGTACCTACGGACTTTTGAAAAATGTGGGAACGACAGGAAAGCAGCTTAAGAAAATCGTGCGTATGCAGGCGTGGTATCTATCAGCGGCAGGTATTCCGGCAGGACTTTTGCTTGGATACGGGGCAGCGGTTTTGATGGCACCATCTCTCTCGGCTTCCGCTGAGATTAGCGGAAGCGCTTCGGATGCAGCGCCGACAGTGATGTCTGCCCATCCGCTTATCTTTTTGGCGGCGGGTATATTCACGTTGTTTACGGTGTATCTGTCTGGCATACAGGCGTGCCGGATGGTGGAGTATGTAACTCCGGTAGAGGCGCTGCGCATGGCGGACGGAGAGCAGACAAGAAGAAAGGTGAAGAAAAATACATCCGTGAGCTGGTGGGGCATGGCCGTCGGAAATATGCTTAGGAACTGGAAAAAGGGGCTGATTGTCATGCTGTCTGTGGCGCTGTCTATGGTGGTCGTAGACTGCATCGTGATGATGGTGGAGGGATATGATTTTGACACTTATAAGAAGACCTTTCTGGCTGCGGATTTCCAAATTGACCAGTTGTCCAGCGATGCAAGAAGTGCTAACTTTTACGCGGTAACGCCAGCAATCAGGAAGCTTTTGGACGACAGTCCTTATAAGAAGGATACCGGGTACGTGTATTATATGCAGGAGAGCCATGAGATGGAGCCGGAGCTATATCAGGTCTGGGAGGACAATGCAAAAAATCATGAGCAGGATTGGAATGATTACGAGAAGGAGATGTGGAATAAGACGAAGTCAGAGAACCGGATAAAGGTTCATCTGATGGGCGTAAGCGAGACGGTGTTTGATAAGCTGGAATGGAGAGGGACGCCTTGCTCCTGGGAGGATTTTAAAAGCGGCGGTTATGTAATCACTGATTTTAACGCCAAGTATACAGTCAATTTGGAAAATCCCGAGTCGTATTATCGGAAGGGAGATGCATTTTCCATGGAATGCAGGAACGGAGAGAAAAAGGAATATGAAGTTCTTGGCGAGGCGCGGATGCCTTATGCATTGGATTATCCTTACGCCGACAGTATTTACCTGACAGTGATTGTGCCGGAGGAGGAATTTATCAGCATCACCGGCGAGAACCGGGCGATGTATGGGGCGGTCGATGTGAAGAAGGGGAAGGAAAAAGAGATGCATCGGTATATCAAGGATACGGTGCTTGAGGAAAATGATATGATGAATTTGTTTTCCGTTCTGGATATGGAGGAGAGCTTTGAGCGGTATCTGAGAAAATATTATGTAATCGGTGCATTTTTAGTGGCGGTGCTGACATTCATCGGCGTTATGAACTTTTTCAATACGATGGCAGCTTCTGTGTTGAGCAGGAAGAAGGAGCTGGCGCTTTTGGAGACCGTGGGAATGACGAAAAGGCAGCTTCTTAAGATGCTGATTGCGGAGGGCGGTATCTACATCGGAGGTGCATTTGTCCTTGCCATCGTACTAATCTGCACTTGCGCAGAGCAATTGCTTACCCGCACTCTCGGGACAGCGTTTTTCTTCTCGGTTCATCTGACAGTGCGGCCGTGTATCCTGCTGCTTCCTGTGCTTGCGGTGGTTGCGTATGCTATACCAAAACATGAATTTAAGAAGATGAACCGGGAGAGCGTGGTGGAACGGATTAGAAATGAATAATGAAAGTAAGACATCGAACAGGGTATCGGCAGGATGCCCTGTTTTTGCATGCCATTAAGATTGACAAATAATCAGGGGGGGGGGTATAATCAGAATGTAAATATAGATTATGGAGGAAGAGCAATGAAGAAAATGACAGCTTACAGGAAGACAGCATTGCTGCTTGCTGCCGTGATGAGCATGAGCTTATGCTCAGGATTCACTGCTGGTGCGCAGGAAGTGGCTGGGAAAACAGGCAATCCAAATGCGGGGGAGATTAGCCGTACAGTCCCTAATGTGAAGGCAACATGGGATTGTGTTTGGTTCGGGAGTTACCCGCAGGCGGAGATTGTAGAATCCGCAGAGAGTTATGCCGCGGTAGAGCAAAGTATTCTGGAAGACGGCGACATCATAGAAGATGCCGGGCTGTATCAGAAACTAGAGGATGCCGAAGAAAGTCAATGGGAGGGGGGAGATATTACCTTAGACGGACAAAAATATCGAAGGATATGTTCAACTGACATTGCATGTACTGCGCCTCAAAACGTAGCTTATAAGTGGGAAAGTGAAGGCAGTACGTATCACTATTTCAAATATGAGCCTGTTAAATGGCGGGTATTAAAAGTGAGTGGGAATCAGGCATTACTTTTGTCTGATATAGCGTTGGATACTATGCCGTATAATGCAGCAACAGATAACAAATGGGAAAATAGTGCTATCCGAAAGTGGATAAATGGATATGAGATGACCAGCAATGAGTTAAGCAAATTTAAAACAAAGAACTTCATCGGAAGCGCATTTTCTGAAACGGAGAAATTAGCTATTGTAAAGTCTGATGTAGAGAATGTTCCTAATTCTGAATACTTGATTAGTGCAGGAGGTGATACGCAAGACCAGATATTTCTCTTGTCAGAATCGGAGATAAGCGGGGACAGTGCAAGGGATTATGGGTTTGGGATACCGACGAGCGAATCTGCGGCGACTCGTTTGAGCAAGAGCAGTACCTATGCAAAAGCGATGGGGATACAGTTTAAGGCTACGGATGCTACTAAGGGCTTCAGCGCGTGGTGGCTGCGTACGCCGGGATGGGATACATATTCTGTAACAAGGTGTATGGACACAGGGAATGTCAGCAGTGATACCAGTAGGGTTCATGTGATGACCGGAGTACGTTCTGCGCTGAATCTTAATCTGTCTTCTGGCAGCGGCGCCTGTTATGCCGGAAAGGTGTGTTCTGATGGGACGGTGGAAGAGACACCGGTGGAAGACAATGAAGCAATTGACAATCTTGGCAATCCGAAGACACAGTATGCTTCCGGGAAGATTGGAACCAGACTAAAAGCACCAACGATAAAAGAGGTTTCGAATAGATTGGATAAGGCGATATGGGACTGCGTCTGGTTCGGCAGCTATCCGCAGGCAGAAGTTGTTGCATCCGCAGGCGCTTATACCGCTATAGCTCAAGAGAGACTGGAAGCTGTTGAGCTTATAGAAGATGCCGGATTATATAAGAAACTGACAGATGCTCAAGATAACGCCTGGGAAGGAAATGATATTACATTAGACGGGGAAAGATATCGCAGGATAAAGAAAGCTGATGCTACGTATGGCGGTGGAAGTTATTATAAATGGGAAGATGATGCTACGTACCACTATTTTAAATATGAACCAATCAAGTGGCGGGTATTGAATGTGGATGAGGAGCGGGCGTTCCTTTTGGCGGATGTTGCACTGGACACGCAGGTATATAATGTTCCAGAGGAAAATTCTAAATGGGAAACGAGCGGGATTCGAAAGTGGCTGAACGGACATGAGCTGACGAGTGACCCTGAGAAAAGGTTTTACAAAAGTAAAAGTTTTATCGAGAGCGCATTTACTGAGGAAGAAAAATCGGTAGTAGAGGTTACGGATGTGGTGAACGCTCCTGCTTCTGGCTCTGAATTGGAGGGAGGAAATAACACGCAAGATCAGATTTTCTTCTTGTCGGAATCGGAAGCGAGCGGGGACAGCGCAAAAATTTATGGATTTGGAATTAAGAAAGATGCTCTGACACCGGTACGTAAGAGTAAAAGCAGCACTTATGCCAAGGCAATGGGAGCCATGTTTGATTCACAAGAGGTGGGTAAAGACGCCTGCTATTGGTGGTTGCGTACGCCAGTTGAAAATACTAAAGTGTCAGATGTCTCTAGTCCCGGTGTGTTTTCTACATTTCCGATTTCAGGTACAAATGCAAGTGTGCGAAGTGCACTGAACCTTAATCTGACTTCTGAGCACCATGCTTATTATGCGGGAAGAGTAAGTTCAGATGGGTCGGTAGTTGAGGTGGCAGCCGAAGACAAAAAAGAGTTTCTAAGACCTGGAGAGAGTGTGGATGACGGAGACGACGGAAACGGCGGAGACGATGGGAACGGCGGAGACGATGGAAACGGCGGAGACGATGGAAACGACGGAGATGACGGAAACGGCGGAGACGATGGAAACGGGGGAGATGACGGAAACAACGGTGGCAATGGAAACGGCGGAGATGATGGGAACAACGGTGGCAATGGAAATGGCGGAGACAACAATACGTCTGATGGCTCGGGCTCATCGGATACAACAAATCCGCCGGCAGGAACAAACAAGCCGGTAAAAGTTTCCAGGATTACGCTTTCCGGAATCTCAAAACAGATTGCTGCCGGAAAGAAGATAAAGCTTACTGCAAGGTTTATACCATCTAATGCTTCCAACAAAGCAATCACATGGAAGTCCGGCAACACAAAAGTTGCAACGGTAAACAGCGTCGGTATCGTCACGATGAAGAAGAACTCCGGCGGAAAGTCAGTGACTATCACAGCAACGGCCAGGGACGGCAGCGGAGTGAAAGCTGCTTATAAGATAAAGTCCATGAAAGGTGCGGTAAAGAAGATAGCCATATCCGGAAAGAAGTCTGTGAAGGCAGGAAAGACGCTGAAACTGAAAGCCAAAGTCACGGCGGCAAAGCAGGCGAATAAGAAGGTTAAGTGGTCAAGCAGCAATAAAAAGTATGCAACCGTAAGCAGCTCCGGCAAAGTAAAAGCGCTGAAAGCAGGAAAAGGTAAAAAAGTGAAGATTAGCGCTATGGCAACGGACGGAAGCGGCAAAAAGAAGTCGGTAACAATCAAGATTAAATAGTATTGGGGGAAAGGTAATGAAAAGATTTGTAACCAGTAAGATAATAGCCCGGCTGCTTACAGCGGCGGTGTGCATGAGCTTATGTACAGCCCCCGCGGTTAATGCGCAGGAAGCTGGCGGGAGTGGGCTGAGCAACCCAAAGATTGAAAGTGATGCTTCCGCAGAAAATGACAAGAAAGTGACCTGGGACTGCGTCTGGTTCGGAAGCTACCCCCAAGCGGAGGTGGTGGCTTCGGCGGATAGTTACAGGGCTGTAGTAAAGAGCATGTTAGTCAAGGGAGACCTTATAGAAGACAGCGCACTGTATGAGAAGCTGCAGGAGGCTTCTGGGTGGGATGCCAATAATGATATTGAGATAGACGGGAACAAATACCGCAGGTTGAAAAAGGAAGATGCTACATCCTCAACAACGATAGAGGGGAATCCTGATGTGGAAGAGGACACCGAATCATATTATAAATGGGAACATTCTGACCCATACCATTATTTCAAATATGAACCGATTAAATGGCGGGTGCTGAAGGTGGAGGGCAGCAAGGCATTCCTCCTTTCTGATGAAGTGTTGGATAACCAAAACTATAATGCAAAGTTTGAGGGAGTAACATGGGAGACCAGCACAATCCGGAGCTGGCTGAATGCCTACGGTGTGTCATCCAATAAAGCGGGAATTGATTACAGCAGTAAAAGCTTTATCGGCAGCGCATTTTCTCTTGAGGAGAGGGCGGCGGTTGTAGACACGACCGTGGTAAACAGTGATAACAGAAATGAAGTAGACGGGGGAAATGATACGACAGATAAATTGTTCCTTCTGTCAGAATCAGAAGTTGATGGGGACGGCGCAGCAGCCTATGGATTAAATATCAATAATAAAGCCCGTAGAGGTAAGTGCACCATCTATGCAAGGGCGATGGGAACGTATACGGTGCTTTGGGACAAGGATGAGGGCAATAACACCGGTGGATGGTGGTGGCTGCGCTCGTTGTGCCCGCCGCTGAACAGTGGTGATATTAATAATAATGCTGGATGCATACTGCCCGTGGGAGCCGTTCATAGTGATGGCAGCCATGTCTACAGCAGCGATTGTAATAATGGAGTGCGGGTTGCTATGAATCTGGATCTTTCAGCTAAGCGCCATACCTATGCGGGGACGGTGGACTCCAATGGGAAAGAAGATGAAAATCGGAAACCGGATGACACGTCGGGGAGCGGCTCATCCGATACAACAAATCCGCCGGCAGGAACAAACAAGCCGGTAAAAGTTTCCAGGATTACGCTTTCTGGAATCTCAAAACAGATTGCTGCCGGAAAGAAGATAAAGCTTACTGCCGAGATTGCACCGTCCAATGCGTCCGACAAAGCAGTTACATGGAAGTCCGGCAACACAAAAGTTGCAACGGTAAACAGCGCCGGTATCGTCACGATGAAGAAGAACTCCGGCGGAAAGTCAGTGACTATCACAGCAACGGCCAGGGACGGCAGCGGAGTGAAAGCTGCTTATAAGATAAAGTCCATGAAAGGTGCGGTAAAGAAGATAGCCATATCCGGAAAGAAGTCTGTGAAGGCAGGAAAGACGCTGAAACTGAAAGCCAAAGTCACGGCGGCAAAGCAGGCGAATAAGAAGGTTAAGTGGTCAAGCAGCAATAAAAAATATGCAGCCGTAAGCAGCTCTGGCAAAGTAAAAGCGCTGAAAGCAGGAAAAGGCAAAAAAGTGAAGATTACTGTTATGGCAACGGACGGAAGCGGCAAAAAGAAGTCGGTAACAATCAAGATTAATTAGCATGATCGGAGGGAAAGCAATGAAAAAACGTGTAGTTAATAAGATGCTCGCCTTGCTGATGTCGGTGATGATGTGTGCAGGGGCATGCCCGGGCTTCTCTGTCAATGCACAGGAAGTTACCGGGAGAGCAGCCCACAGTCTGAAAAACCCGGATGGAGATGTTAACCCCAATGCAATCGGGGGATACAGGACGACATGGGATTGCATCTGGTTCGGAAGTTATCCGCAGGCAGAGATTGTTGAGTCGGCGGAAGACTACGCAGAAGTACATAAAAGCGCGCTGAAAAGCGGCGATATTATAGAAGATGCGCAGTTGTATCAGGAACTAAGCACGAAAGCTGAGTCAAATTGGGATGAGAATAATGATATCAAAGTGGGTAATGATACATACCATAGGATGTCATGGTATGATACTCCACGGTTTCCGCATGAAAAAGAAACGTTTTATCAATGGACGACACAAGATGATAAATATCATTATTTCAAATATGAGCCTGTGAAATGGCGTGTGTTAAAAGTAGATGGAAATCAGGTGAAGCTGTTGTCGGATATATTGCTTGACGCGCAGCAATATAACAGCGAGGTGACAGAAAATGTGACATGGGAAAACAGTACCATTCGGAGCTGGCTGAACGGAGAGTTTTTTAACCGGGCATTTTCCCAGGAGGAACAATCAGCAGTAATCGATACTAACGTAACAAGCACTGACGGAGGAAACAATACGGCAGACAAGATATTCCTGCTGTCAAAGGAAGAAGTAACAGACAGCAGTGAAGGATTTGAACCGCGCGAACAGTACCAGTCTGAGACACGTTTGAGCAAAAGCAGCACCTATGCAAAGGCAATGGGATTATATTTTTGTACAGATAAGTCTGACGGTGGGTTTGATGTAGGAGGGAGCAGTTGGTGGCTGCGTACGCCGGCAGGTTGCACTGCCAGTGCAGGTTTGATTAGTTCAGCCAGAGGTGAAAACGTAGCGACTCTGGGCGTGGGTGTACGTGTCGGCCTGAATCTTGAATTGTCGTCTAATCATTACACCTATGCCGGAAAAGTATGTTCAGATGGAACAGAGAGCGCTCCGGACAGCGGGGACGACGGGGACGGCGGAGATGACGGAGGCGGCAATAGCGGAATCAGCCTGAACAATCCAAAGATTGTAACGGATTCCGGTATGAAAGCAGGGCAGAAGGTAACCTGGGACTGTGTCTGGTTCGGGAGCTATCCGCAGGCGGAAGTTGTGCCGTCCGCAGATAATTATACCTCTGTAGATAAAAGCCTGATAAGAAGCGGAGATATCATAGGAGACAGCAGCCTGTATAATAAGCTTAAAAATGCGCCGGAATCTCAGTGGAATGCGATCAATGATATTACAATTGACGGAGAGAAATACCGCAGGTTGGAGCGGAGTGAAGCGCATGGCGGAGTGAATAGCGGATATGGTTATTATAATTGGTCAGAAAATGAACCATATCACTATTTCAAATACGAGCCGATCAAATGGCGGGTACTGAGAGTAGACGGGAATCGGGCGCTCCTTCTGGCTGAACAGGGGTTAGACAATCAGTATTATAATTACCCATGTGATTCTGTAACATGGGAAACAAGTATGATGCGAAGCTGGCTGAATGGCTATGGAAAAACATCCAATCAAGCGGGAAGGTATTACGGAGGAACAAGCATAGACAGCCGCAATTTTATTAACACTGCATTTACTAAGGCTGAAAGGTCAGCGATAGAAGACACTACTGTAGTAAATGCAGACAATATACAGAATAAAACCGAGGGAGGAAATGACACGACAGATAAGATATTCCTCCTGTCAGAATCGGAAGTATATGGGGACAGTGCCAAAGCTTATGGGTTCACGTCATCGGCCAGAATAAAAGACGAAGGGCGCACAAGTCAGGGCAGTATCTACGCAAAGGCGTTGGGAATATGCATGGAGAAAAGTGAAGGCATTAGCACCTGGTGGCTGCGTTCGCCGGGAGACCGTCCGAACCGTGTCGCATATGTATGCAGAGAAGGAGATGTCATCGGCAGTCTCATAGAGGGAGAGCCTGCCCACATGGACGGCAGTACTATGAGCGGATACAAGGCCGTACGTCCTGCCTTGAATCTAATAATATCATCTAATTGCTATACGTCTGCGGGTACAGTAAGTTCCGGTAAGATGGATAACGATACAAACAGCGGCAAACCCGGCAATTCGGGAACAACAGGTACAGATACAGTTACGAAAAAGCCGCCGGTGAAGGTCTCTAAGATTACACTTTCCGGAATCTCAAAACAAATCGCTGCCGGAAAGAAGATAAAGCTCACCGCTAAGATTACGCCTTCCAATGCAGCCAACAAAGCAGTTACATGGAAGTCAAGCAACAAAAAAGTTGCAACTGTAAACAGTGCTGGCGTTGTCACTATAAAGAAAAAAACCGGCGGAAAGTCGGTGACGATCACGGCAACAGCCAAAGACGGCAGCAAAGTGAAAGCTACCTATAAGATAAAGTCCATGAAAGGCGTGGTAAAGAAGGTAACTATATCCGGAAGCAAGTCCGTGAAGGCAAAAAAGACGCTGAAACTAAAAGCGAAAGTCACAGCCACAAAGAAAGCGAATAAAAAGCTTAAGTGGACGACCAGCAATAAAAAATACGCGACCGTAAGCAGTTCCGGCAAAGTAAAAGCGCTGAAAGCAGGAAAAGGCAAAAAAGTAAAGATTACTGCTATGGCAACGGATGGAAGCGGTAAAAAGAAATCCGTGACAATCAAAATAAAATAGCAAAACATATAAAATCAGCAGGGTATCGGGAAAGATATGATATCCTGCTGATTTTGCCTGATGCCGCAGCTATTTGCTTTTGACATACGATAGTGATATGATTAGGATTAAGTGAAATGCGGAACAATCCGCGGCATCATGATTATTTGCGACAGAGGAGGGATGCCTTATCTATACGATTCTTGTACTGGAAGATGATTCGGAATTAAATGATACGATTTGTACAAATTTGCAGAAAGAGGGGTACCGTGTCAGCAGCGCCCATACTTGCAGGGAAGGGCAGGCGCTTGCATCCGGCCATACATTTGACATGGCGATACTGGATATCAATCTGCCGGACGGCGACGGCTATGAGTTTTGCAGATGGATCAAAGCGCGCAGCCGTATTCCGGTGCTGTTTCTTTCTGCGCGGGATTTGGAGGAAGACGTTTTAAACGGTTATGAATACGGGGCGGATGATTATGTGACAAAACCATTTTCCATGAAGATTGTGTTGAGGAAAATCTCGGTGATTCTGTCGCGGGAGACAAAAAGGACGGACGTGTATGACGACGGATTTCTGAAGATTGATTTTGAGCTGGGCGCCGTACAGATTGAGGAAAAGAACTGCCCGATTACGCCGACGGAGTATCGGATTCTGAAAAAGCTGATTGAACATAAAGGACAGCTCTTAACGTATTCTGTTCTTTTGGATGCGCTGTGGGAAGAGGGGGTGCAGCTTTTGGACAAACATGCCCTTGCCGTGAACATCAACCGGCTGCGGAAAAAGATTGAGACGCAGGAGCATGGCTATATTTCGAATGTATACGGGATGGGATATATATGGAAATGATTTACATTTTGACTATTCTGCTGCTGGCGGCAGGCGTTGTCTGGCTGATGTGCAGGAACCGCTGTCTGAAACGGGATGTCTATGATTTTGCAGAAAAGCTTGAGAGAGGCTTAAGTGAGCTGCTGGAGGAGAAGGCTCTGAGACGGGATATATACAGGCAGGACGATCTGTGGGGGATGATTTACGAGAAACTGTGCCGTGTCTCTGACTTGTATATATATAAGAACCGGGAAATATATGAGGAAAAAGAAATCCTGAAAGAGATTGTGTCGGATATATCGCACCAGACGAAGACACCCATTGCGAATATCAAACTGTATCAGGAAATGCTCCTTGAGGGGGCGGTCAAAGCAGAAGACAAAGAGTGCCTGCGAAAAATGGGCGGACAGGTGGATAAGCTTAACTTTCTTATCCAGAGCATGGTGAAGATGTCAAGACTTGAGACGGGGGCGATACGTATAAAAAAATCGGATAATGCTCTGGCGGAGACTTTGGCGGCGGCCATTGGGGCGGCAGTTCCAAAAGCAGACGCAAAAAGTATCCGCATCCATGTGGCATATGATGAGAAACTTCGCCTGCATCATGACAAAAAATGGACGGGAGAGGCCATTTTCAACATCCTTGACAATGCAGTCAAATATACAGACAAAGGGGGCGATATCCGTATCTGTGTAAACCGGGAAGAGATATTTACAAAAATAAGCATCATCGATACCGGAAAAGGAATTCCTGTGGAACGTCAGGGAGCGGTATTTAACCGGTTTTACCGGGAACCGGAGGTTCATGACAGCGAGGGCGCGGGCATCGGCCTGTATCTGGCCCGGAAGATTATAACGATGCAGAATGGGTATGTGAAAGTCGAATCAGAGGCAGGGAAAGGGAGCACATTTCATATATATCTGCCAAATTAAAGTGCGGGGAGGATATTTCAAGGAGAAAATCACAGTTTTGTGATTTTTCTTTTTTGTGAGCGGTTTGTGATTTTTGGGGTTTAAAATAGGTATAGAAGGGTAGATAAGATAGAAAAGAAATGGAGGAATTGCTGTGGAAAATGCTATTGTGAAAACAATTTCTTTAAAGAAACACTATAACGCCGGCACTCGGACGGTTGCGGCTTTAGACGGGGTGGACTTTGAAGTGAGGAGGCGTGAGTTTGTCTCTGTGATCGGGAAATCGGGCTGTGGGAAGAGTACGCTGCTACATATGATCGGCGGCCTGGATATGCCCGATTCCGGAACGGTGGTCGTGGACGGTATGAATCTATCAGAAATGAATCAGGAACAGCTTGCGCTTTTTCGGAGACGGAAGGCGGGATTTATCTTTCAGCAGTACAATTTGATTCCGGATCTAAGCGTATATGACAATATTATTTTTCCGCTGGAACTTGACGGAGTACATCCGGGTGAAGGGTTTGTCCGGGAACTTCTAAGTGCGCTTCACATTGCGGACAAGGCAGAGCTGTTTCCCGGCATGCTCTCCGGAGGTGAGCAGCAGCGGGCGGCGATTGCGAGGGCGCTGGCGGCGCGCCCGGCTATCATCCTTGCGGACGAACCGACGGGCAGTCTTGATACTTTATCCGGTCATGACGTCATGGGGCTTTTAAAAGTCATGGCGGAGAAATATCAGCAGACTCTTATCGTGGTCACCCACGATTTGGATATTGCACAGATGGCAGACAGAATCGTCAGGCTAAAGGACGGAAAGATTTGGAAGGGAAGTGATTCTTATGCTGGCGAATCATAACCGTCCGGTGATAAATAAACTGGCAAAGAACACGGTGCGCACGAATAAGCGCCAGTTTACAATTTTGTTTTTCACCATTGCTCTTTCCGCGTTTATGTTGTTTGCAGTATTAACTGTAGGAATTGCCTACCTGGATTTGAGCAGGCTGCAGAATACGCGGCTGTACGGCTCTGAGCACGATGCCGCTGTCATAAATGGCTTCACGGAGAGGCAGAAGGAGATTCTCAGCAAGAATCCGGCAGTCCGGACGGTGGGAATACAGGCATACTGCGGGCATGTGTTGGGAACCGATGCGGACGATACGGTAAACGCGGCTTTTTTGTGGGGAGACAGGACGTTCTGGGAAGAACAGAAGGCTCCGGCGAGAACCGGAATGAAGGGGCGTTACCCCGAGGCTTTAAATGAGCTGCTGGCCACAAGGGAAGTGCTGGAGGAGTGCGGCGTGGGTGCGCTGTCTGTTGGAGACGTTTTTTCCATGACTTATGAGGACAATACAGGTATTCATGAAGACGAATTTATCATCAGCGGAATCTGGGAAGGTTATGGGGGAGATAAGGAGAACTTTTACGTATCGGAGGAATTTTACAGGCAGTCAGGCAGTAAGCTGACGTCTGACGGGATTTTACAGGTGAAATTTAAAGGAGACTATGTTGCGGGAAAGACGATAGAAAAGCTGGAAGAGAGCCTTAATTTGTCTCAAAGGCAGGTTTTTTGGCCATCTGATTACATCGAAAGGTCGCTGACGATACTTTTTGCTGTATATGGGCTGTGCATCATCATCTGCCTGAGCGCCGGCCTGCTGATCTACAATATCCTCTACATGTCTGTCTCGGGAAAGATCAGGTATTACGGGCTGCTTAAGTCTCTGGGAATGACAAAAAGGCAGTTAGTCCGTCTTATCCGGCTGCAGGTGGCAGCAGTTGCAATGGCGGGAATCGCAGCAGGAGTTTTAGCGGGGACATTTATTTCTCTGTTTATGGTTCCTTATGTTATGGAAATTTTGGGAGTCTCATTAAAGGATGGGGGGCTGCATTTTTATCCGGAAGTGCTGGCGCTGAGTGTGTTTGTGACGGGAGGCGCGATACTTTGCGGCATCCGGACACCAGTTCATATAGCGGCAAATGTGACTCCTGTGGAGGCGGCAAGATACCGGGGGAATCTAAAGATACCCGGGGAATCCAAAAGACCTGCGCGCAGGAAAAAGATTGGGGGCGGCCTGTACTGGTGGATGGCAAAGGAGCAGCTAAGAAAGAATAAGAAAAGGACTGCCGTTGTATTTTTATCGCTTGGGGCCAGTATGATTGTGTTTTACTGTCTGGTTACGATTACCGAAAGCCAGGGAAAGAGGACGGTATACCCCAATTACTGGAACGCTGATTTTATCCTGCACAATAATACGCAGACAATGGAGGACATTACTTCGCTGCAGCAGGCATTAAACGGCAAATTCATATCCGATGTAGAGAAAGTGAAAGGGGTGAGAGAAGTTCATGCAGTGAGGGGGCTTCCGGCTGTCTTTCCGTGGGATGACGGCGGATTTGCAGACTGCTGGATAAAAGGGTATGCAGAATTGAAACCATATCTGTCTTACCCGGAGACTGTTTTGGATTATCAGAAGAATCCGGAAAAATACTACGGTATGCTCAAAGGGATTGATGAGCAGGAGTTTGATTATCTGAACGGAACCCTTGGCAATGCATTAGAGAAAGAAGATTTCCTGAATGGAAAAACCGCAGTCCTTCAATATGCGGGATTTGAGATGCCGGAGGAACCGAAAAGAAAGGCAGTGACGTTTTCGGCAGGAGGGCAGACGCGTGAAATTACAATCGGAGCCGTCAACTACGGGGATTATTATGGGGCGACCGTAAATTTGGGGGCGAATCTGATCGTCAGTGAAAAATATCTGGAAACCTTATGTTCAGAGCCGTATGTGTTGAGTCTTAATATCAAGTATGAACAATCCTATGAAGAGAGTACGGAAAGAGAGATAAAAGAACTGATACGAAAAAATAAAGACAGGAAGGATTTGTATTATATTTCTAAATACGACGAGATGAAAACAATTCAGGATTCACAGAGCGGGATGGCGGAGGCAGGCACAGTAATCTCGGGCCTTTTGCTGCTGGTGGGAATGCTCAACTATATTAACACAATGGCAGTGGGCATGCAGAACAGAAAACTGACATTTTCAATTATGGAAAGCGTCGGCATGTCAGAGAGGCAGATAAGAAAACTTTTGATCCGGGAAGGTCTTTTATATGCGGGAGGCTCTGTGCTTGTAACTCTGACAGCGGGAACTGCCATAACGTATATTGTGTTTCAGTCCATGAACTATATGAAAGTGCCGTTTGCAGTGCCGGTGCTGCCAGTTGTGTGCTCGGGCCTGGCCATGACTGCAATATGCGTCATGACGCCGGTGGTCACGTACGGAAAAACAACGGGAGGGCGTACAGTTGCGGAGCGTCTTCGGGAATATGAGTAGGCAGGGGTCAGTCATAGGATCTCCCTTCGTTTAGCAGTGTTTTAAGCTGTTCCATTTTCGACTGCCAATCACGTCTGTCTACGCTGTTCCCGCTATGTGTTGATGGCTGCATAATGTATGACCGCCTTGCAAAAGGTGTTAATATTCTTTTTTGTGATAAATACCTACAGTCAACGGATAGGATAAAGCGAACATTAACAAAGAACTTAAAAACAAAATAGCTGCACTTAATAGAATTGTAGTTATGCTAGGGGCTAAATAAAGATTAAGCACACTAATAATTCCTAACACAACGCCGATTCCACAAAGCAAACTGATTACTAAAAATATATCACTTCTTTCTTCGCCGCCCAGATAAAGCAATGGAAAGAAAAATGCCCCTGTAAAAATGCTTACACTAATTCCCAATGCAAATGTTGAAACTACGTCAATGCTATTATCATAAGGGCAGCCATGCAATGCCCACGATAAACTTGTAACGATTCCTGCATATAGTGTTCCGACAAACAGCCAAATTAGTTGACTAATAAAATAGCTTTTGACAATAGCAGCTCTCTTTACAGGCAAAGTCAATTTGTATTTTCCCCATTTTGAAATGAACTCTTTCTTTATGCTTGTAATTGCATTTGCGGAAAAGCCAATCATGCTTAACAGAACGTAACAAATAAGAAGCGGCTGGCTGATAACTGCAGCAACAAAAAGCCCCAATATAAGCATAAAAATCGAAAAAATTTTTGCATTAGAATAAACTGTTAAAAAATTATTTTTAAGCAATCCTTTCATACTCGTTCCCCCTTTACCAATAACAACATGATTTCATCAACTGAAACATGGTCTACAACAGCGCCTTTATATTTCCGCTGTGTTTCTTTTCCGTTATCAACTAATACATCAATCTGAAAATCCCGTTTTCGGAAAGCGATAATATCACCAGGGTCTAATGCGAGGAACTGACTTTCCTTGCAACGCATAACAGCGTAATTATATACCAAATCATTTTTTGATGCGGTCATAATCAATTTTCCATTATGAATAAATGTGATATAATCTGCAATTTTTTCTAAATCACTTGTGATATGAGAAGATAAAAGGATAGAATGGCTTTCCTCCTGCACAAATTCAAGAAAAACGTCCAGCATTTCATCACGCATAATGGGGTCTAAACCACTGGTTGCTTCGTCCAAAATCAATAATTGCGGGTGGTGCGACAAGGCAACTGCAATAGCCAGCTTCATTGTCATTCCTCTGGAATAGTTTTTGATTTTCTGTTTAGCAGGTAATTGAAAATCCTCTAAATATTTTTGAAACAGGGCATTATCCCATTGGGTATAAATTCCCTCCATGACTTGAGATAATTGTTTTGCCGTCCAAAAACCTGGAAAATTATCTCCGTCATAAACCACACCAATTTTTTCTCGAATGTCTGTGTCAATATCCCGCATTTCTTTTCCAAACAGTTTTACTATACCGCTGTCTTTTCTGACAGTGTTTAAAATACAGCCAATCGTGGTAGTTTTACCTGCGCCGTTTTCACCAACAAAGCCCAGAATAGCCCCATACGGTAATGAAAAAGAGAGTTTATCCAATATAAAGTTTGACTTTGGAAAAGACTTACATATCTGTTGCAATTCTAAGATGTTTTCCATGTTATTCGTCCTCCTGATAAAATAAAGTTAATAATTCCGCCAATTTTTCAAGAGAAATATTGCACATTCTACCTATTTCAGCGGCTGCCTGTAAATGTTCTTCGGCTATACGCTGTTGTTCCTCTTGATAAAATTCTTTGTTCTGCGCCGACACAAAACTTCCTCTGCCAACTGTAGTTTCGATAAATCCGTCCCTTTGTAAATCCTCATAGGCTTTTTGGACTGTTATAACGCTTACGTGGATTGATTTTGCCAAAGCCCGCATGGAAGGGATTGCGTCACCTGCCTGCAATTCTCCGCTCATTATCATTGCCTTGATTTGTGAGGTGATTTGTTCATAAATCGGTTTATTGGCATTGTTACTGATAATGATTTCCACAATTTACCACCTCTGCTTTCTGAATGTACTTAATGTATAAGTACATTATATCACCCTAATTATTATAGTCAATCCCCTAAATAAAAATAACAACAACTTAATCTGGTTGCTGTTAAATGAAAAATACAAGCGATCGTGTTATGCTATCCATACAGAACTAAAAATGAGTGGAAGTGCCGTAAAATCTTTGCTAGAATAATATTAGTCGGCTCGAAAGGAAATAAATATGGAATGGAATGAAAAACTACAGGTAATTATCGACTATGTTGAAAATCATTTGCAGCGAAAAGAAGAATTGATCGACAGTGACGAAATCTCAAAAATTGCAGAATGTTCTTTTGGATTTTTTCAAAAGGTATTTTCTTACATGAACGGTATCAGCTTTGCCGAGTATGTCCGCTCACGAAAATTAACTTTAGCAGGGTATGACCTGAAAAGCACTGATTTAAAAGTGATTGATATAAGCTACAAGTATGGTTATGATTCTCCTACATCATTTACAAAAGCATTTCAGCTTTTTCATGGAGTATCACCAAGAGAAGCACGAAATCAGAACGTTGTTTTAAAAGTTGTTCCCAAAATGCAGATATCAGAACGCCATGAGTTTTCGTGGAGAATTGAACGTAAAGACAGTTTTCGGCTGGTGGGAAAGAGTATCATCGTGTCCTGCGAGAATAATCTTCATTTTAAGAAAATACCGGAAAAATGCCGCATGGGCAATTTTTGACTGCATAGGTCCTGTTCCGCAGGCAATACAGAAAGGCTGGAAATATCTTAATGAAGAATGGCTTGTTAAATATCCGTTTCAGCACGCACAATGCCCGGAGGTAGAATGGTATAGCAATGGAAATGCATATGACAGCAGCTATTTAAGCCAGATATGGATACCGATTGTAGAGGAGGAATAAAAATGGTACATTTGGTTTACTGCGATAACGCAGGCAAAAAAGGTGAAAAAGTATTAGATAAAATTTTAGCAGGAACTAAGACGATGGTTGTGCGCGGAGCGGCAGGAAGAAAAATTCCCCACAGCAGAGTTTTTGAGGGTGAGCGACTTTATTTCATGGAAAAAGGGAGTGCAAAGGTAACGGCAGCCGCTGCTGTAAAAGAAGTGCAGAATTTTGTGAAATTGTCTGATGAGGAAATTACAAAAATTCTTGCGGACAATCAGAGCAAATTAAACTTATCAGATAAGCAAAAAGTACGGTGGCATAAAAAGTGCTTATGCTTAGTGGAATTTGAAAATGTCACGGAAATCGCCCCTCTTGATTTTGAGCATCAGGGGAATATGGACGATTGGCTTATATTAGAAAAAATTGAAGATGTCATAGTGGGAACAAGTATTCCGTTCAATTATAAAAATTCAAAGTTTTGATTAGGGGGGTTGTATGCCGCAATTGTGTAAAATGAATAACTTAGGCTTATCCATGGAATAATAAGTATTATTTTTCATGGAGACAAGCATATGAATCATTCCTTTTATGGCTGGTATTTAAAATGCCAGTCCGAGACACAGACTTTGGGGGTAATCCCTGCTGTCCACAATACAGGAAATAAACGTACATGTTCCATTCAGGTCATCACGGACAATGACGCCTGGACAGTTATGTTTCCGGCGGATGCCTTTAAACGGACAAAACGAAATATCGTTATCGGAGAAAACCGGTTCGGAGAAAAAGGCATGCATCTGGCAATACGCACACCGCAGGTAACTGTCAGGGGGAAGTTGGATTTTGGACCGCTTTACTCATTAAAATACGATATTATGGGCCCGTTTTCGCTGGTGCCGTTTATGGAATGCCGACACAGCGTTTGGAGTATGCGCCATTCGGTCAAGGGAAATGTGTGCATTAATGGGCAAAAGTATTATTTTCGGAATGCATGGGGATATTGGGAAGGAGACTGCGGCCGGTCATTTCCTAAAGAGTATGTATGGACGCAATGTTTTTTCAATGATGGGGCTTTGATGCTGTCAGTGGCGGATATTCCTATGGCGGGGATTCGTTTTACCGGTATTATAGGAGTTGTATTATGGCGGGGGAAAGAGTATAGGATAGCTACTTACTTGGGAGCAAAAGTTGTCAAGAGGCAAAATAAAATGGTCCGGGTGAAACAGGGCAGCCTGGAGCTGGATGTCCGTCTTCTGGAAACATCAGGACATCCCCTTAAGGCACCATTGAAGGGAGACATGGCAAGGACAATCCATGAAAGCGCGTCCTGCCGGGCATTCTACCAGCTTTGTAAAGGGGATCATACCCTGTTTGCTTTTGAAACAAACAGGGCCTCCTTTGAATTTGAATATTAATGCATGCATAGGATGCTGTTATTTTTCCAATCTCTCTTGTATTATAACTGCAGAGCGAATATACTAAAGTAAGAAAATATAAAGGAGATGATTCTATGTTAGCTTCTATCTGCATCATGCCGGTAGCCGTCTACCCTAAGAAATACCTAAATGAACTTCGAGAAGAAATCAGTGATGTAAAAGCAAAGATTGCATCTGGCGAACAACCTGTTTTCGGCAGTGTGGATGCTCTGTTTGATAAGTTGGAGACAGAATGATGGCATACGCGTTTACTTTTACACCCTGTTTTCAAAAGCATTTTAAGCGTTTGATTGTCCAGAAAAAGAAACAGCTGAAAAACAAGCTGCAGATCTTTTTGAGTGCAGTGTCAACATGGATATCCGCATTATCTGGTATTACGAAGGTGACAAAATGATTATTCTGGTAGATGTAGGACATCACAACATACTGAAACAATTTTAAGAATCCGAAATCTTATAACTGCTTAAGCACTTCCCCTATATCCGCATGAATGCAGATGGAGTTATATTTATTGCGCACCATTTTTGGCTTTCTGGCATATCAAAATTCCAGGCTGTCTGAATTCAACAGAAAATACCTCATTCCCATAATGACAAAACCTTCTTCATTTCTCCAGGGTTTCGTCACCCCTCCTACTATCACTATTTTTTTAAAGGAATCCGGAATATTGCGCAGAGAATAAAATTCCTGAGCCTGCTTTTCTTTTGATGTCATATCATAAGCGACTTGGACATAATATCTCTGGCTTCCCTGATTAACAACAAAATCAACTTCAAGCTGCTTGCGAACACGTTTTCCTTCCTGATCTTTTCCATACAGATCAATAATACCTGTATCAACGTTATATCCGCGAATGAGCAGTTCGTTATAAACAATATTTTCCATAATATGGGTCGGCTCCTGTTGTCGGAAATTCAATCTCGCATTTCTAAGGCCCAGATCAGTAAAATAATACTTTAAATTAGCGCCAATATATTTTCTTCCTTTTATATCATAACGACTGGCTTTCGAAATCAAAAATGCCTCCTCAAGATAATCAATATGCCTGGATATTGTTTTATTCGTATAGCTGATCTGACGTTCACTTGCAAAGGTATTAGAAATTCTGGTTGGATTTGTGGGTGCCCCGATTGCAGAAGCAAGAATATCAACCAGCGTTCCAAGCCCATCCGGACTTTGAATGCCGTTTCTTTCAACTACATCCTTTAAATATACATTCGTGAAAATATTTTTTAGATATTCTGCTTTCTGTCGCTCCGTTTGAAAGCCAGCGACCTGGGGCAGTCCTCCGTAAATCATGTAATCATTCCATGCATCGTCATATTCTCCATGAAAAACGGAATAAAATTCTGCAAAAGAAAGCGGATAAACCCTTATTTCATCTCCTCTGCCCCGAAACTCCGTTATAATGTCACTGGAAAGAAATCTGGAATTGCTCCCGGTCACATAGATATCAATATTGTCCATACGAAGCAGACCGTTCAGCACCTCTTCAAATCTTGGCATAAATTGTATTTCATCTAAAAGCAAATAATAATTTCCTTTGTCCCTGACAGCAGTTTTCACGTACTGGTAGCACGTTTTGGGATTTCTTAATTCCTCATTTTCAATGCCGTCCAACGCTATCTCAATAATGTGATCTTCATTTACCCCATTTCCCATCAAATACTTTTTAAATATATTAAACAACAAGAATGATTTGCCGCATCTTCGTATACCTGTAATAACCTTTATCATCCCATTATTTTTTCGCAGAATGAGCTGCTCAAGATAAATATTCCTTTCAATTTCCACTTGTTAACTCCTTATTTTTGTGCATGTGCAAATATTTTAGTAATACTATTCTACAACAGAAATAAAACTCTTTCAAGCATTCATTCCTATTTTATGTGTATTTACACATTTTTATGTAATTTATCTTGGTTGAAAATTCTTCCCATCCATCCCTGCGAACAAAACGTATCCAAGGGACTACCACCATTTTCCTAATGACTCTGGATGAGGTAGATGTACTTACTTCAAGCAATTCGATTACATCATTTCTTGTAATAGCGCCATGAGACCGGGTATGTTATATCAAATCGGGTCAATCATGTGACCCGATTGACCCGATTCGACTTAATGTTTCAATATCTCTCCAATGTCTGCATTGATACAGACAGAGCGCTTTGCAATTTCCTCGGGTACATAGGTTTCCCCAAAATTCACACAGGCATAAATTGCCTTCGGATTCTCTGCCGTCATCCGCCAGAACGGATATTTAATGATGCCGGGAGTGTTCATCCCGACCCCAAGTTCTAAAATAAGCATCTTCTGGCTTTGATATTTCCTAAGAAAGTCTTTATAGCGCCCCGTAGCCTCATGCCAGCCGCCATCCTCAACAAAGGTGCTGTCTGCCCGAAGGTTCATGGACATCGGCCTGCCGCATACAGGGCAGTGGGGCACAAGCTCCGGGGGAACCGTCATTTTCGGTACTGCGCCCTCTGGCAAGCGCAACGTGTTGTCTGCATTTGCTGTAAATCCCTGAGCCGCAGTCATTTCCCGGATAACAGACTCGTTGTCATAGGTTTTCTGGCAGCAGGGCTTAGAACACTGGAACAGTCCATAGTCGCCCTGTGTGTAGAAAAGCCGCCGTTTGTCAAAACCGGCATTCTGGAAACAGTGGTCTACATTTGTCGTCAGCACAAAGTAGTCCTTGTTTTGGATAAGCTCATATAATTTCTGGTAGCCTGGCTTTGGGGGAGCCATATAGCGGTTGATGAAAATGTACCGGCTCCAGTACGCCCAGTGTTCTTCCAGAGATTCAAAAGGATAAAACCCTCCTGAATACATATCCCGGAATCCGTATTTCAAAGCAAAATCTTTAAAATATTTCTGGAACCGTTCTCCTGTATATATAAAACCGGCCGAGGCAGACAGTCCGGCTCCTGCCCCTATGAGAACTGCGTCCGCCCCGTTAAGGGCGAGACGCAGAGATTGGATGTTCTGTTCGCTGTTTTTAATGTTCATGGGAGTCCTCCGCTAAATGCAATGCTATATGTTTTTTGCCCACTCTTCGGCAAAAGAAAGGAACTTCAATGTAGCCGGGGAGGGCTGTGTATCTGGCAGATACGCGGCGCCGAGTACGCGGGAATAGTGCTCGGTAAAGGAGCGCACGCAGATGTCGAAAGGGGCGTTGTGCAACAGCAGCTTTGGCAGGATTGTAATGCCAAATCCCTTTTCGACCATCTTTAAGGCGGCAAAATCTTCATTGACCTGATAGCGGACATTAGGGCGGATGCCGTTCATCTCAAATATTTTTCCCGTCTCATAGTCCAGGCGGTCGCAGGTCAATATAAAATCCTGCCTGTCCACGTCCGAGAGGGAGACTGCCATCTGTTCCGAAAGGGGATGCCCTTTCGGCGTCGCCAGCATCAGCTCGTCTTTTCCCAGGGGAAGGAACGGGTAATCGGGAACCGAATACCGGGATACGAAGATGCAGTCCAGCTTATTGGTCTTGAGATTGCTGATGAGCGGGCGGAAACCTTCTACATAGAGTTCAAAAGTAATCTTTGGATAGCTTTCGGAAAATTTCCGTAGGATATCCGGCAGCCAGTGGTAGGAGATGCTCTGTATGGAACCGATGCGGATGTATCCGCTGTCAAGGCTGTTTAAGTCGGCGGCGGTCTGCCGGATTCTTTTTTCCTCCCGGCAGATAATCTCCAGGGAGCCTACGATCTCTTCCGTGTTCGGAAGGAGCTGCACGCCGTGTTTTGTCCGCTTGAACAGGGTAAGCCCAAGCTCTGTTTCAAAGCTTTTGATGAGCTGGCTGACGGCGGACTGGCTGTAATTTAATTTTGACGCGGTTTTAGAGATGCTGCCTGTCTTGCACACGTCCAGTATGATTTCATATTTACTCACTGTTTTACCTCGAAATATAAGAAAAATTAATACCTTAAATTAATATAACTTAAGAAGATGCCAAAAACACAACAATTTTCAAAGATATAAGCAAAACTTATAAGAAAGATAAATAAAATGATATTTATGTATCTATAAGTTTTCTTTATTATTAACATAGGAGATAAAGGTATGTCAAGAAGAACAGGAGGAGAAATATGGGTACGGAATTTTGGAATGGAGCGGAGGCGGCGCACCGGCGGGTGATGATGAAGGCGGCGGGATATTCGGACAGCGACATCCGGAAAAAGCCCCACATCGGCGTGCCGAATTCTTATATGGCGGGTTCGCCCGGGTCGGCGCATCTGCGGCAGATTGCCGAGGCGGTAAAGGAAGGAATCTGGGCGGCAGGCGGAGTGCCGGTGGAGTTCGGCATACCGGCGACCTGCGGGAATGTGGCAAATGGAGCGGAGGAGTTAAAGTACGAGCAGGTAGGCAGGGATATCGTCGCCATGTCCGTGGAATTTGTCACCAGGGTACATAATTTTGACGGCCTTGTGATGGTTGCCACATGCGACAATATTATCGCCGGATGTTACCTGGCGGCCATGCGGCTTGACATTCCGTCCATGGTAGTGACGGGCGGCTCCATGCAGCCAGGGCAGTATTGCGGCAAGACGGTCGTGGAGGCAGATCTGGATGCGGCGCGTTTTTCCGGAGCTGCAGAGGAAGAGCTGTTTGGCTTAGAGGACAGCGTGTGCCCGTCATTTGGGGCATGTCCGTCCATGGGAACGGCCAATACGATGCAGATGCTTGGAGAGGTGCTGAATCTGGTTCTCCCCGGAACGGCTACCATTCCGGCGTCGGACAATGCAAAGATCAGAAAGGCAAGAGAGGCAGGGGCGTATGCGGTAGAGCTGGTGAAGGCGGGAAGGAAACCGTCGGAGCTGATTACAAGAGAGGTTCTGATGAATGCGATCATGTTTGACATGGCGGTTGCAGGTTCGACCAATGCGGTCTTGCATCTGCAGTCCTATGCGTATGAGCTGGGAATCCGTGTGACGCTCAATGATTTTGAAAAATATGCCGCGCAGATTCCGTGTATCAACGCAGTGGTTCCCAGCGGGCCGTATACGGTTGTGGACTTCCACTACGCAGGGGGCGTGATGAATGTGATGAAACAGCTGGAGAGCAGGCTTTTTACGGATGCGCCGGGGATGTACGGGGTTACGTGGAAGGAGATGCTCTCGAAAGTGACGCCCAGGGAAAACAAGGTGATTCATTCCCTGGAAAAACCGCTGTTTAATGAGCCGGGGCTTAAGATTTTAAGAGGCAACCTGTCGCCTGGCGGAGCGATTGTGCGCCCGACGGCAGTCTACGAGGAAGTCAAGTATATGAAGGGCAAGGCAAAAGTATTTGACGGAGACAGGGAGGCATTTGACGCAATCCAGGCAGGGGAAATCGTGCCGGGAGACATTATCGTCATCCGCTATGAAGGATGCAAGGGCGCGCCGGGCATGAAGGAGCTGATGCTCAGTATTGACGCGCTTATCGGCAAAGGCCTTCATAAGAGCGTGGGGCTGATTTCCGATGCCAGGTTCTCCGGCTTTAACTTTGGAGCCATCGTAGGGCATGTGTCGCCGGAGGCTTATGACGGAGGGCTGATTGCCCTTGTGGAGAACGGGGATGAGATTGTGATGGATATTAACGGAGGAGAGATATCTCTTCTTGTGCCGGAGGAAGAGATTTCAAGAAGACGGGAATCATGGGTTCGTCCGTCGCTTAAGGAGGCAAAAGGGTGCCTTAACATTTACGCGAGGATGTGCCGCCCGGCGGAAGAAGGCGGGGCGATGCAGCCCTGGGAGCTGGATGCATAAGGGGATTGATTTGTGTACGGCTATGAATTATGATTAGGTTAATGGAAAAACATACAGAAAGTGCAGGTAAGGAGGAGCGATATGTTACTATTGTCAAGAGAGGACATTAAGAAAGTATTTCCTATGCGGGATGCGGTGGAGGCGGATAAAAAAGCGTTTGCCCTTGTGGCGGAGGGGAAATGCGAGACGCCGCTGCGGACGAAGATTTTGGCGCCGGAACATGACGGCTGTTTTCTGTTCATGCCGGCATATGCGCCGGAGCTAGATGCGGCGTCACTGAAGGCTGTGAATATTTTCCCGAAAAATGCAGAGAGCGGTTTGCCCGTATGCCCGGCGCAGGTACTTTTGATAGACGGGAAGACAGGAGTCATAACGGCAGTTCTTGACGGAACTTATGTGACGGAGCTGAGGACCGGGGCGTCTTCCGGAGCGGCATTTGACCTACTGGCAAAAAAGGACTGCCGCATTGGAGCTTTGATTGGAACCGGAGGACAGGCAGCCTGCCAGCTAGAGGCGATGCTGGCAGTAAGGAATCTGGAGGAAGTGCGGGTGTGCGCCCGGAATTACGAGAAAACGGTCAGGTTCGCGGAGAAGATGCAGGAAGAATTAAAAGATTACGGAACGAGTATTACAGCGGTAAGGACTTCTGACGAGGCGATTGATGACGCTGACCTTATCGTTACGGCCACGCCGTCTTCTGAGCCGGTATTTGACGGCACGAAGGTGAAAAAAGGATGTACCATAAGCTGTGTGGGCGCATATCAGCATCATATGCAGGAGTTAGACCCGGCGGTCCTCCCGAGATCGTCAAAGATTTACTTTGACTCTAAGGACGCGGTGCTTTCCGAGTCCGGCGACATCCTGATCCCGCTTGAGAAAGGTGTCATTACCGAGGATGATTTTACAGGAGACATCGGGGCGGTTGTAAATGGAGAGCTCATAGGCAGGGAAAACGATGAGGAGATAATTGTGTATGAGACGGTCGGCGTCGGCGCCCAGGATCTTGTGACGGCGAAGATGGTATATGACAAAGCGGTGGAAGCCGGCGTGGGCACGCAGTGGGGATAAGTCTATTGGTGGTGCTATTATATTTTAAAACGGTTGTAAATATAGAAAAGCCGCTAATGCGGCTTTTTCACTTTTTCGATTATACAGCTATGGGGCTTATCTTTGCGCTCTTTTGCATAGTTAATACCTACCAGCAGGATTTCACCGATATAGCCATCCAGTGCCTGCGTGTACTTTCTGTCTTTTATCTGCTGTATAGCGGCATCTGCGGTCTTGTCATATTTTAATTCTACCACAAGGGCAGGCTTGTTAACAGACGGAAGCGGCAGGAATACTACATCCGCAAAGCCCCGCCCGGAGGGGAGCTCTCTGATGAGTCGATAGTCCTTTCTTGCGCTGTAATATGCAAGGCCTATGGCGCAGCTAAGGGAATTTTCATCATTATATGTGAGTATAGAGGAAGCCTCTGTATGTGCTCTGTCAAGCCCACAGGCGACACTCGCTGCGTCACCGCTCAAAGTGTCTGAAAGGAGCTGTTCTGAAGCTTTGAGAATACGCATGATTTCCGGCCAGCCGCTTACACTCATGGCATTTTCAAATTCTCCCATAATTTCTTTATT
This sequence comes from Lachnospiraceae bacterium MD308, assembly GCA_000403475.2. Lineage (GTDB taxonomy): Bacteria > Bacillota > Clostridia > Lachnospirales > Lachnospiraceae > MD308. The sequence continues at coordinate 1,247,798 of KE159795.1, read as the reverse complement.
CGGGATAAAGGCCTCCTTTGTTTCCTGACAAAAACCCAGATAGCCCAGATGAATCAACAGAGTAAGAACATCATCTTTTGTCCTGAAAGTGTGCATGTCATTTTGAAAGCTTAGTGTGTTTACCATTATGCGCTCTCCGCCAAGTATTTGTACAATGTCGCTTTTCAGTCCGTCAAAATCCATATCCATATAGAGTTTTAAAGCCTCATATGTCTCCGTCGAAGTCCAGTAATTTGACAGCACGTGATTCTTCATAGCTGCCACAACAGATCTGGGATTATATATGTGTTTAAATCTCCGGAAACTGTAGCCGTCATACCAACTGCTGATTGTAGAAAAATCCATGTCATACTGTCTGCAAAGCTCCTTTACCTCATCTTCTGTAAAGCCGGTATACTCTTCAAATGCAAACTGCTCTGTCATAGAATATTCCCAGAACATATTAAGAGCGGAATGCTGTCCATATTTCTTTACAGGAAGAATACCAGTCATGTACGCAAGGGCAACATAAGGCTGATCTTTTAAAAGATTTCTCAGGAAATCAAGATACTGTTTCTGCAAGGTCTCTGCCGCCTGTCTTTCCCGCATCACACAGTCCCACTCATCGATTAGAAAAATAAACTGATTATCCGTTTTTGCATAAATCCGTCTTAACGCGGCGGCAATTCCCATATTCCGCCCTGTCAAAACATCTCCGTATTCCTCGAAAAGCTCTTCAAGCAGTTCCCGTTCCAAATATTCTGTTATATTTTCGGAATCTGCCTCAATTAGAAATTGCTGCATATTTAAAAAAATCACATTATACTTATTCAGGTGAGTTTGGAATGTATCGTTATTTTCTATTTTTAATCCTTTAAATAAATCTGCGGAATCACAGCCCTGGCTGTAATAGGCAGCAAGCATTTTGAGAGCCATAGACTTGCCGAAACGCCTGGGTCTGCTGACACAGGCGAACTTATCTTCTGTATTAAGGAGACTGTTCGTGTATGAGATAAGGTTTGTTTTATCCACATATATTTTAGAACGGATTGATTCCCAAAATCCTTTGTTGCCTGGATTAAGATAGATTCCCATAAAATATACCCCGTTTTCTGGTTTGAGCTTAGCTTATCAATGGGTAAACGCTTTATTCCGGTGTTTCCTCAAGCACACTCTGATAACCAAGGTTCAGCAGACGCTGCTTGACAACGTCGGCATTTTTAATATCTGTATTGGAAAGCAGTATGTAAAGTTTCCCGCCGTCCATGATTCCCATATAGTCTGTCTGACGGATGTTGCAGGCAATCTTTTCGGCAATTTCATGGTAGTTTTGATATCCCATCATAATCTTGACCAGGGTACATTCTGTCAGTCCGTTTGATTTTGCTTCAAGGAATGCTCTGACGAGAGATGTAAATGCGTCTTCATTCAGTACATTCGTTCCTTCCATATAATTCTTGCGCCTGAAGCTTGCCATGCAGCGCTTTGCACGCAGAACTGCATTCTGGACAAGGATTGTGATTGCCGTCAGGCGGTTTGCAGTGTGCAGCGTGATCTGCTGTTTTGGAATCCCCCAGAACATCAGAATTACCTGTAATTCGTCTTCGGCGTATACTCCGCTTGCCATTAACGGACGGTCGGCTTTGCCGGACGTATTGATATAAATCTGTCTTTCTTTCAAATCACTGTATATATCTTCCAGCGCCGAATACTTTATGGAATTTCCAAGACTGCGGGCTTTTTGTGAAGTGGCCGAAAATAATCTGGCGTAATCTCTGTTTACCGCCATATATACAGCCGCGTCTTTTGTATTCATAAGTTCTGCCAATATCGGCGCGGCATAGAACAATACTTCTTCATTCGTATACTTTTCAAGATTAGATACAATGCTATACACCATATCCAGGCTGTCGCTTTGTTTGTCAGGGCGGTCTTCCGTACCCTGAATTGGTCTGGAATTGCCGTTATTAAGGAGATTTTGCAGTTCTTCAATTTCCCGGTCTTTTTTATCCAGCAGTTTCTTTTGTCTTTCAAGCTCATTCTTCATTTCTTCAATCATTAGTTGTGCTGTATCCCTGTTCATCATTCGTGGTTCGTTTGAATACAATTCCATCACCTCTCTGTCTTTTTTAACACAATTATTTTGCGCGTTTTTAACACAAATGTCAAGAGAGATAAAAGCAGAATTGCAGTAAATTTGCAACAAGATTGAACCAATTTCCCACAGATGACATAATCTATAAAAAAAGCGTTAGGAGATTATTATGGATTATACAAGTTTAGTTCCGGTTATAGGTGTGATTATGAATATAACGAGGGGTAACGATTGCTGCAGTCAGATGGTTTCGCTGAGGACGGAAAATGGTATTGTGAATTTTGCTGTGGACATGGACACAGTGATTATTGATAGCAGGCAGCTCAGGCAGGGGATGCGTGTGGCGGCATTCTATGACAGCAATCTTCCGGTGCCGCTTATCTTCCCGCCGCAGTACCGCGCGCAGATTGTAACAGTACTTGGAAGGAATGAACAGGTCATGCTGAATTATTTTGATGAGAATCTTACAGCGGCGGACGGTTCTTTGCAGCTCAATGTAGGGGCAGGTACAGTTATAAAGACGATAAACGGACAGAATATTACCTGCAATCTCGGAGAGCATATTCTGCTGGTATACTATACAGTTACGACCAGAAGCATACCGCCTCAGACGACGCCGAGGAAGATTATCGTGCTGTGCAGCGAGGGGTAATATCCGGGCTTCTTTTTTGCGATTTTTCTTGGAAAATAATAGGTCTTATGTTAATATTTATTTGGAACAAAGTTAATGTTTTCCAAAAGGAATTGCTGACATAATTACGAACTAAGAAAAAGAGAGGAAGATTTTACATGGATGTACAGCTTCATTATGTTGTGAGAGGAAATGGGGAGCCGCTTATATTACTGCATGGGAATGGCGAAGACGGAACTTATTTCAGTCACCAGATTGCTTTTTTCCAGAAGACATACCGTGTAATTGCGGTAGATACCAGAGGACATGGAAAAACGCCCAGGGGGGAAGAGCCGTTTACAATCAGCCAGTTTGCAGATGATTTATATGTTTTTATGAAGGAGCATGAGATCAGACGTGCTGATATGCTGGGCTTTTCCGATGGGGCGAATATTGCGCTTCTTTTTACAATTCGACATCCAGAGCGAGTGAACCGCCTTATTTTGAATGGGGCGAATCTAAATCCTGGTGGATTAAAAACATCTGTAAGGTTTTCCCTGATGAAAGAATACAGAGCAGCCAGAGCGGCTGCTGATGAGAGCGAAGCGGCGAATCGGAAGATGGAGCTTTTGAGACTGATGGTAAAGGAACCAAATATTCCTGTTAATGAGCTCAAAGAGGTGCGTGTACCGACACTTGTGATTGTCGGGGAGGACGATATGATTAAGAAAAGTCACAGCAGGAAGATATATAAGAAACTTCCGGCGGCGAAGCTTGTCACGATTCCGGGCAACCATTTTATTGCCAATGAGAACTATGATTTGTTTAATCTGGAGGTTGTGAATTTCCTGGAGGAAAACAGAAAGACTGAAAATAGAAAAAAAGGTGCATCCTAACAGGGGTGATATAATGAAATCATTACTTATCTATTTGAGAAATTACAAAAAAGAGACAGTTCTTGCGCCGCTGTTCAAACTTTTAGAAGCATCTTTTGAGCTCCTTGTGCCTCTTGTGATGGCGGCAGTCATTGATAACGGAATTTCAAACGGAGATAAGCCGTATGTAATCAGGATGTGCCTGATTATGGTGGCGCTGGGGGTAATCGGACTTGTCTGTTCGATTACCGCACAGTATTTTTCGGCAAAGGCGGCCACCGGTTTTGCGACGGAGCTTAGAAAGTCTTTGTTTGCACATATTCAGAATTTTAGTTATGCAAAAATGGACACCATCGGGACATCTACATTGATTACAAGGATGACCAGTGATGTCAACCAGGTGCAGTCGGGAGTGAATCTGGTACTGCGGCTTTTTCTTCGCTCGCCATTTATCGTGGTGGGGGCGATGGTGATGGCGTTTACAGTGGACGTTAAGGGAGCGTTGGTGTTCGTGGTGACGATTCCGCTGCTTTCCGTTGTTGTGTTTGGAATTATGCTGATTACGATGCCTCTCTATAAAAAAGTGCAGTCGAATCTTGACAGAGTGCTTTTGATAACGAGAGAGAATTTGATGGGAGCAAGAGTTATCCGCGCGTTTAATAAAGAGCGGGATGAAGTGCGGCATTTTGAAAAGAGCAACCAGGAATTGACCGATGCGCAGAAATATGTTGGAAAGCTCTCGGGGTTGATGAATCCTTTGACATATATTATCGTGAATGGAGCGCTGATTGTGCTGATCTATGTGGGAGCCCTGCGTGTAGATACAGGGATTCTTACCCAGGGCGAGGTTGTAGCGCTCATCAATTACATGTCCCAGATTCTTGTGGAGCTGGTGAAGCTTGCGAACCTTATCATTACTGTGACAAAAGCGATAGCCTGTGGGAACCGGATTCAGCGTGTGTTTGACGAGAAGGCAGGCATACCGGAGGGGACTGCGGACGGTAAATTTTTGGATGGCGAAGACACCGGGAAAAAAGATGCGGAAGAAGCGTTTGTGGAATTTGACCATGTGTCTATGCGCTATGAGGGCGCAGGGGCAGATTCACTGAACGCCGTCAGCTTTCGTGTGAAGAAAGGGCAGACGGTTGGAATCATCGGAGGGACAGGCTCGGGCAAATCATCAGTTGTCAATCTGATTCCGAGATTTTATGACGTGTCTGCCGGTCAGGTGAGAATCGGCGGAAAAGATGTGAAAGATTATAAGATTAAAAGCCTTCGCGGGAGGATTGGCGTCGTTGCGCAAAAGGCAGTATTATTCAAGGGGACGATTGCCGAAAACTTACGCTGGGGGAACGAGACGGCTTCTGATGCAGAGCTTTGGGAGGCGGTGGAGACCGCGCAGGCAAAGGAGTTTGTAGAGGGCCGGGAAGAGGGGCTTTCGTTTAAGGTTTCTCAGGATGGGAAGAACCTGTCGGGGGGCCAGCGGCAGAGACTTACGATTGCCAGAGCGTTGGTGCGCAGGCCGGAGATATTAATCTTAGATGACAGCGCCTCGGCGCTCGATTTTGCTACAGATGCGAAGCTTCGCGCGGCAATCCGGCAGATGAAGGGCAGCCCGACGGTGTTTATCGTATCCCAGAGGGCGTCTTCTATCATGTACGCTGATATGATCTTAGTGCTGGAAGACGGAGAACTGGCAGGTCTTGGGACACATGAGGAGCTGCTTAGAGATTGCGGAATCTATCAGGAGATATATTACTCACAGTTTCCGAAGGAAGCGCAGGAAAGAGAAAAGGGGGCGCAGTAAGATGGGAAAACATGGCAAAGACAGGCAGACGGAGACGCTAAAGAAAGTATTTCGCCGGCTTGGGCGCTACCGGATTTTTCTTTTGTTTACTGTATTGCTGTCAATAGTTACCGTTGCCCTCACGCTCTATATTCCGAAGCTTACAGGAAAAGCAGTGGACTGTATTGTGACAGAGGGGCAGGTAGACTTTGGGGGAGTGATGGAAATCCTTGTTCAGATAGGCATCTGTATTCTGGTTACTGCATTTGCCCAATGGTTGATGAACATCTGCAATAATAAGATGACATACCAGATCGTGCGCGACATTCGCAATGATGCATTTAAGAAGATAGAGATTCTGCCGCTCAAATATATCGACGGACATCCTTACGGAGAGGTGGTCAGCCGGGTAATTGCGGATGTGGATCAGTTCGCTGACGGACTTTTGATGGGATTTACCCAGTTGTTTGCCGGAATTGCGACGATTGCGGGAACATTTTGTTTCATGCTCTCGGTGAATGTGAAGATTACGCTGGTAGTTGTGCTGATTACGCCGGTATCCTTCCTGGTGGCAGGTTTTATCGCAAAGCGCACATATGCGATGTTCAAACTGCAGTCGGAGACGAGAGGGGAGCAGACAGGGCTGATTGAAGAGATGATTGGGAACCAGAAGATTGTGCAGGCATTCGGGCAGACGGAGAATGTTATGGAGAAGTTTGACGAGGTAAATGCGAGGCTGCAGTCATGCTCTTTGAAAGCGGTGTTCTTCTCATCAATTACCAATCCTGCTACCCGTTTTGTCAATAGCCTGGTGTACACGGGAGTCGGTGTGACAGGAGCAATCGGGGTAATCAACGGGTCGCTCAGTGTAGGCCAGCTTACCAGCTTTTTGAGTTATGCAAACCAGTATACGAAGCCGTTTAATGAGATATCCGGTGTAGTTACGGAGCTTCAGAATGCAATCGCTTGTGCGAAGCGGATTTTTGACCTGATCGAAGAGGAGCCGCAGGTGCCGGAGCCGGAGACGGCAGTGAAGCTTACAGATGTGAAGGGCAATATAAGTCTGTCAGATGTGTCCTTTTCCTATGTGCCGGAGAGAAAGCTTATTGAGCATTTTAATCTGGAAGTGAAGCCGGGACAGAGAGTGGCAATCGTGGGGCCGACCGGGTGCGGGAAGACGACTCTGATCAACCTTTTGATGCGGTTTTATGATGTGACGGACGGAAGTATACGTGTGGAAGATATAGACATCCGGGAGCTGACAAGAAAAAGTCTTCGGGCGGGATACGGTATGGTGCTCCAGGAGACATGGCTTAAGACCGGGACAATCCGGGACAATATCATCATGGGAAAGCCGGATGCTACACAGGAGCAGATTACAGCGGCGGCGAAGGCCTCCCATGCCCACAGCTTTATCAAGCGTCTGCCCAAAGGATACGATACATGGATTACCGAGGACGGCGGCAATCTGTCTCAGGGGCAGAAGCAGCTTTTGTGTATCACAAGGCTGATGCTTGTGAAGCCGCCTATGCTTATTCTGGATGAGGCGACTTCATCTATTGATACGCGCACAGAGATTCGGATTCAGAAGGCATTTGCCCGGCTGATGGAGGGGCGGACCAGCTTTATCGTGGCGCACCGGCTGTCAACGATTCGGGAGGCGGATGTAATCCTTGTGATGAAGGATGGGAAGATTATTGAGCAGGGAAGCCATGAGGAGCTGATTCGGCAGGGAGGATTCTATCAGAACTTGTACCAAAGTCAGTTCGCCGGGGCGTAGGCTTATATTTTTGCGGGGAAGGTACGATGAGAGAGAAAAAAGAAGTGGTCTCATACTGCATGAGTCTTGGTAAAGTATATGAAGACTACCCTTTTCATGATGATAATTGGTGCGTGATGCGGCATAAGAATACGAAAAAGACATTCGCCTATATCTATACCAGAGAGGGACATGTGTGGGTCAATGTCAAATGCGAGCCTGAGTGGAGGGACTTCTGGCGCAATGCGTTCGCGTCGGTGATCCCGGCTTATCACATGAATAAGACACATTGGAATTCGGTGATTCTTGACGGGACAGTTCCGGAAAAAGAGATCAAGCGGATGATTGCAGAGAGTTTCGACTTGACTGGATAGAAGAAAAAAGAAGGCAGGAGAAAAGGGCCGTAACCTTCGGGTTACAAAGTCCCTTCTCCTGCCTTTTCCATGCGCGCATAGACCTGAGTATAAAAGTCCGTCTCACGGTCGTAGGGACGGACGAAAAACTGCCGCAGGATATCCATGCTGAGTTTTTTAACCAGATTGGCACCCTCGCGCCCTTCGGAATGCATGGCAATCTCCTGACGCTCTTTTAAGTAATAATGCCAGTCTGCCGTGAACTTTTCGTATTGCCGGAAGTTTTCTATATCGAGCCATTTTTTAATCTTAATCTTTGATTTGTCCGGTTTGGGGCACTCGTGAATTTGAAGGAAATACCGGAAGGAGTGATTCTCGTAATAGCGGCCCAGCGGGAACAAGCGGCAAAAGCCGGGACGGGCTTTGTGAATCGTGCAGCGCCCGTCAGGACTTAAAAAGACGCAGCGTTCATCCTTGCCGGTCATCTTTAAGTTCGGCAGTATAATACCGTCCACTACATTAAGTTCAAGTGCTTCCTCCAGTAATTGTTCAAAGCTTTTGGACAGATGTCCGGTCAGGCGGAAGATATCAAGAGGGTCTAGGATAATCGAGCTTCCCATACCCTGACAGCAGGAAGAACAGCCGGCACAGCCGCGGCAGTCCGCCTTTACCATGTCGTTGCCGGTATATAATTTTCCGTCGGAAATCTCAGAAAGGTCAATTTCTCGCAGCATATTGCAGTCCCCCTGTAAAAAAAATTGTGAAATGACAAGTCAGCCATAACCACATGGATTTCTGACTTAAAATCAGTGTAACACGGGTGGAAGTAAAAGTAAATTATCTTTTATGGCGGAGAATTTTGGGAAATATTCCAAACCCTCTTGACAGTTCTCTCACTACCTACAACACTGTACAAGACAATTAAAATGCCAAGCATTATTTGATTTCTTGAATTTATTCGGCTAGCCGCATATAATAATAGTGATAGAACTTAGGAAAGTGAGGGAGACCGAAAATGTTAGAGTTTATTTCTGCCCCGGAAGCGGCGAAGAAATGGGAAATTTCAGAAAGACGGGTGCAAAAGTTATGTGAGGAAAACCGTATACCGGGTGTGGCAAAATTCAGCCGCTTGTGGTTGATACCAAAGAACGCTGAAAAACCAACAGATGCCCGCTTGAAAGCAGAAAGGAAGAAAAAACATGAATAAAGTTTTAATTATTGATGATGATAAAGAGCTTTGTGCATTGATTAAACAAAGTATTTTACAAGAGAGTATAGAAGCTGACTGCTGCTATTCCGGGAAATCCGGCTTGCTACAACTAAAAGAAAAGGAATATCAGCTTGTTATACTGGACGTAATGATGCCCGGTTTCGATGGTTTTGAAACATTAGAACAGATTAGACAGGAAAGCAGTCTGCCTATTTTAATGTTTACATCAAAAAATGACAGTGCTTCAAAAGTGCGTGGCTTGCGGGCGGGAGCCGATGATTATTTAACAAAACCTTTTGATATGGACGAGCTGGTTGCCCGTATTGTTTCATTGATTAGACGCTATACCCGCTTCAACCCAAAAGACGGACAGACACAGAAATTTGAGTTTGACGGGTTGACGATTGATTTTAATAGCCGTTCCATTGTCACAATAAATGGAGAATATGAAATTCCCCCGAAAGAATTTGATCTTCTTCTGTTCCTTGCTAAAAATCAAGGAAAAATACTAACAAAACAGCAAATATATGAAAAGGTATGGGGCGAGGAATATGTGTATGATGATAGTAATATTATGGCAATCATTAGCCGTTTACGGAAAAAAATAGAAGAAAATCCCGGAAGCCCTAAATATATCCAGACAGTAAAAGGAATTGGCTACCGTTTCAGTAAGGAGGTATGACCATTGTATACAGAAGCTATCATTGTGATTGAAATAGTGATTGTCCTTTTATCTGTTTGCAGTTCTGCGCTGACCGTCCGGCGTGTAAAAAAGCAGATTTCGGAAATATCTGACGCTTTGGAAGATATAAAAAATGGGAATGGAAACAGGCGTATTTTAGCAGAAACACATGAGCTTGTTGCCCCTCTTGCTTATGCAATCAACGATATTATCATGTCTTATGAAAAAAGGCTTTCTGCCTATCACCAGACGGACGAAACAAACAGGCAGCTTATGACGAGCCTTTCCCATGATGTAAGGACACCGCTTACCACTTTGATTGGGTATTTAGACGCTGCACACAAAGGGATTGTTGACGGAAAAGAACGTGATGACTATATCGAAACTGCCCGCCGGAAAGCGCATGACTTGAAAGAATATATAGATGTGCTTTTTGATTGGTTTAGGTTAGGTTCTAATGAATTTTCCATGAACATAGCGGAGATTGATTTAACAGAGCTGACACGGAATATACTAATCGACTGGATACCGATATTTGAAGATACACAGGTAGATTTCACGATTGACATTCCAGAACAGCCTTTCCGGGTGCAGATTGACCCGGACGGATATATGCGGATATTAAACAACCTTATACAAAATGTAATCTCCCATAGCCATGCAGATAAAATTGAAGTCGCTTTATCGGAACAGAACAGGAATATAAAAATTCTCCTGTCTGATAATGGAATAGGGATTGGCAAGGAGGACTTAAAGCATATTTTTGATCGGCTGTATAAATGCGATAAAGGGCGGTCTGAAAAAGGCAGCGGTCTTGGTCTGTCTATCGTACATGAGCTTGTTGATAAATTAAACGGAACAATAACGGCAGACAGCACACCGGGAAAAGGAACAATTTTCACCCTGTTTTTCCCTTTGATAAACTAATCAGCTCCCGCCACCCTATGGCGGGAGTAATTATTTGTAAAAATCGCCTTTTCCAAATTGCAAGGTTAATGCAAGATTGGTGCAAGGTTAATGCAAGGTTGGCGTGGTAGAATGGCAGACATGAAAAACTTTTATTTCATAAAAGGGAGGTTTCGCAATGAGCAAATATGTAATTGAAACGAAAAATCTTACAAAGCAATACGGAACACAAAAAAGTGTTGCCAATCTGAACATTCATGTTCAAAAAGGACGTATCTATGGTCTGCTTGGCAGAAATGGAGCCGGAAAGACAACGACTATGAAGATGCTGCTTGGACTTACACAGCCGACTTCTGGGGAAGTGACGATTTGGGGGAAGCCCTTACAGGCAAATGAAAAAAAGCTGTTGCCCCGTATTGGCAGTCTGATTGAATCCCCCGGCTTCTATCCTAATCTTACAGCTACCGAAAATCTGCGCATTTTTGCTACCCTGCGGGGAGTGCCGAACCGAGGCGCAATTAAAAATGCACTTGATTTAGTTGGTCTGCCTTACAAAGATAAAAAGCTGTTTTCCCAATATTCACTTGGCATGAAGCAGCGACTGGCGATTGCACTTGCCATTATGCACGACCCGGAGCTTTTGATTTTGGATGAACCGATCAACGGTCTTGACCCGATTGGAATTGCAGAAGTCCGTTCCTTTATCCGTGATCTCTGCAATGAGCGTGGAAAAACAATATTGATTTCCAGCCATATCCTTTCCGAAATTGCACTTTTGGCAGACGATATAGGCATTATCGACCACGGTACATTGCTGGAAGAAGAAAGTCTTGCAGAACTGGAAGCAAAGAGCAGCAAGCATATCCGCTTTACTGTTTCGGATACGGCACAGGCGGCAAGAATTTTAGAACGTATCTTCCATGAGAGCCGGTTTACCATACAGGACGACCGCAATATACAGGTGCATAATCTTAATTTACCAATAGGAAGAATTGTTACTGCTTTTGTGGAAAATGGTTTAGAAGTATCGGAAGCCGCAACTTCAGAAGAAAGCCTTGAAGATTATTTCAAACGTGTAACAGGGGGTGAGGGGATTGCTTAAACTGGTTATATGTGAATTTGCAAAATTAAAGCGCAAAAAATTTATATGGCTGGTTGTTCTTTCTGCGTTTTTATTTCCCGTGCCGCTGACAGTATTGATGACAATGCCGCAGACAGCAGAACGATATGACAGTAAGATAGCAATTTTCAATGATTACTTTCAGTCGGTTATGGGCTATGGAGTAGAATTGCTTTTACCGTGCATGATCGGGGTGATTGCAGCCATGCTCTTTTTTATGGAACGGGATAATGATACTTTCAAAAATCTGCGAACAATTCCCATAACAAGCACACAGATGATTTTGGCAAAGATTATTGTCCTGTTCTCTTTTGGAATTATTTTCAGTCTGACATCGGCTCTTATAACAATCCTTTGTGGCGGGCTGATTGCAGAAGTAAACAATATTGCTTACAGATTATTTTTTGCTCTGGAAATGGGGATTTTTATTACAGCCGGGACGCTGCCGTTAATCGTCCTTGTTGTTTTCTTTAGCAAGAACTATATATTTTCTGTTTTATTGTGTGTTTTTTACAGTGTTTTAAGTATGACAGCCGAATCATCTTTTGGCGCACTACCTAAAGTGATGTGCTGGCTAATGCCAATTCCGCTTACAACCCTATGGAGCGCAGGAAATTTAACCGCGCATGGCACTATGGACGGTGTGGGGATGTTGGAAAATTTAATTCCGACTACATTTCAGACAATCACTATTTTAGCCGTTATCGCTTTGCTTTCCGTTATAGTGATTGATTATATGTATAAAAAGAGAGGGGATGAATGATATGTTTCGCATGGTTAAGACCGAAATATGGAAATTAAAACGGTATCATATGATATGGGCAGGTGTTTTCCTAATGCTGCTCTCCGTCGTATTAACGCTTTTTTCCACAACCGCATTGGACGGAACGGTTTGGACATTTGCCTTTTTTACAGAACAGGTAATCAAAAATAATGCCACAACGATTTTCCCCATGTGCATTGCCCTCATTGCCGGATATATCATAGTAAGGGAAGGAAAAGACGATACGCTGAAAAGTATTATGACTATTCCTGTTCCTTATAGCCGCCTTTTGTGTGGGAAATTGCTTGTATGTGCGCTGCTTTCTTTGTTTTTTGGGCTGGTAAGTGCGACATTCACGGTAATTGCCGTTTTTGTGATGGGATTTTCGGGAATGTCTGCAACATCAGTATTACAGACATTTATTCAGATTATTCTCAACTGTCTGTTTTTGTATATTGCAGTTATGCCTGTAATTGCATTCGCTGCCCGTATACCAAACGGACATATGCTTGGAACAATTATTGCTTTTGTTTATGGCTATGGCGGTATGTTTGCCTCTGGAAATGTTACGTTAGCAAATGTTTATCCTGTTACTGCAAGTTTAGGCTTAATCAGTTACAGAAGCTACGATCCGGCTGTACATTGGAATGTGTTTATCTGTCTGATTAGTATGATTGTCGTATTGATGATTACTGCTGTTTTCGTATTCACGGCAAAAGGAAACGTGCCAGTCAAGGCAGCAAAAAAACACCAAAAAACAATAACAAAAAAAGGTTGGTAAGCGGAGGATATAGGAATGAAGAAAAAATTATCTATCGGGATTGCGGTAGTTGTAATAATTATTGTAGGTTTTATTTGTTTTTGTATGTGGTTTCTTTCGGGAACTGGCAGCACATACTACTATTCACAGATTGATAATAGTAAAATAGAACAGACCAAATCAAAAGGCGGTGTAATTAACTTTAGTGGAAGTATGGATTACTCATACACTTTATTTTCTTACGATGAGAATGGAAAAGGAAAAGACGTTACATTCGGAACATCAAAGGAATTGAAAGAGGGAGCTTTTATTCGTTTAACGGTAATGCCAATCCGAGGTGTTCTTGAATGGAAAGAGGTGCAATATGATGAACTTCCTGCCGTTGTGCAAAGAAGACTGGTTATTGGATAGTGCTTGAGTAAACTGCGTAAAAAGAATAAAAAAGTAAAGTATCTATCAGAAATGGTAGGTGCTTTTTATTTGGAGGGAAGTAAAGATTTTACAGATTTAATCTAAAAAAATTCGGTGGATTTATTTTCATATATGTAAAATAAAATGATTTAATAAAAATAATTTTTTTAATCGAAAATAATGTTTCACAAAGTTGAATTGGCGGCGTTTTTTGGACTTTTCAGCTTTTTATACGTGTACTATACTGTGGAAAAAGGAGGTGCGGTAAGGTTGCAGCAAAAATATTTGTTACCACGGTTAAGGACAGTAGGTAAGAAGAAACAGGAGGATTGAGATGGATAAAAGGAATACTGAAACTGTAAAGAATGAGAGAAATGGCAAGATTGAAAAAAAGGCGACCTTTGGATGGTCTCTTGCAATATTTGTGGTTGTTATCTGCATATTAATGTTCGGCATCCTGGGCCTGGGGCAGAGTGCACATATTCCGCTGCTCACAAGTATGCTGGTTGTCACGGCATATGGGTATTTCGTGCTGAACATTTCTTTGGATGATATGGAAAATGCGGTTGTAAAATCTGCAAAAGAGGCTCCGTTTATGATTCTTATCTCAATTGGAATCTTAATTGCGTCCTGGGTCATCTGCGGGACCGTTCCGTACATTGTATATCTGGGACTGAAACTGATTAATCCGGCGTGGTTTTTAGCATTTGTCTGCCTGGCATGTACGATTCTTTCTACGGTGACAGGGTCGTCCTGGACGACCATTGGCACGCTTGGGGTTGCTTTTATGGGGATTTCTCTCGGGCTTGGTATTCCGCTTGGGATGACAGTGGGGGCAATTTGCTGCGGGGCCTTTTTTGGCGATAAACAGTCGCCGGTATCGGACTATGCGGTCTTTGCGGCAGGTGTTGCCAAATGCAATATTTACCGTCACGCAAAATATATGCTTTATACATCCGGGCCATCGATTGTAGGTGCATTTTTGCTTTTTCTGTTTATCGGGTTTGGATTCCACAGTACGACGGCTGAACTGTCGGAAATCGAGGATATTATTTCAGGGCTGGAGGCGACGTTTCATTTTTCTGCTGCAATGTGGATTCCGTTGGCCGCTCTTGCGGCTGCAATCTTCCTGAAGCTGCCGGCAACATATTCACTGCTGGCAAGTGCTGTGACGGCAATTTTTGTAGCTATATTTGCACAGGGGTACTCAGCGTCCGAAGTGATTGGTTTCCTTTACAACGGAGTTAGCATGGACAGTGGAAATGAGGTTGTCGACACAATCTGCAACCGGGGCGGTATGGCGAGCATGGTGTACAATATTACGATGTTGTTGAGCTCTCTGAGTCTTGCGGGTGCGTTTGGGAGAACGAAAGTGCTGTCGGAAATCGTTGATAAGCTGGCGTTTTTAATTAAGTCGAGGTTCAGTTTGGTTTTTTCTACGTTTCTTTCCAGTACGGTGATGAGCTTTTTCACCGGAGATCCGTTTATCGGCGGAGTGATTCCATGCAGCGCGCTTGGAAGTAAGTATGAAGAGTTTGATATTGACAGGGCTGTGCTGTCAAGAACTATCTCCGATGCGGCGGCGGTTCAGCAGCCGATTGTTCCGTGGGGAGTTTCCGGTGTATATGTAGTCCAGTGTTTAGGGGTTCCGGTGAGTCAGTTTGCATTCTATTATTTTATTGGCTGGCTGACACCGATTTTCTCTGTTATCTGCGCAATAACAGGATTAGGATGTCCAAAATCTACGCAGAA
Organism: Lachnospiraceae bacterium MD308; assembly: GCA_000403475.2. GTDB lineage: Bacteria > Bacillota > Clostridia > Lachnospirales > Lachnospiraceae > MD308. The sequence continues at coordinate 1,232,737 of KE159795.1, read as the reverse complement.
AGAAGAGATATTGAGAGAAGAGGCTGAGGGAAATATATAATTTACAGGTAAAGTAAGGAGAATCTTTATGAGAGAGAGAATTGATATTTTACGAAAAGCCATGTTTGAAACAAAGCCAAGGGTCTGTGCGGAGCGGATGGTTCTTGCAAGAGAGGCTTACGAGAAGTATTCCGGAGAGGTTCCATGTGTTTTTCGGGCGCATGTGTTCGCGTATGTGTTGGAGAATATGACGCTTCGGATATTTCCAGAAGAACTGATTATCGGGAGCCAGGCGGACAAACGCCACGGGGTGTCTTTCTATCCGGAGTACATGTCGGCAGAATGGCTGCATGGCGCGCTTGATACCATTGAGACGAGAAGCCATGATCCGCTGGTCGTGGAGCCGGAAGATAAGGAGATATTTAAAAGAGAGCTTCCCTGGTGGTTTGGCAGAAGTACAGAGGTCAATCTTGAACAAGTGATATTTCCGGATGTGCAGCAGGCAAGGCGTCTGGGGATGATAGTTCTTGGGAATCGGACGCAGCCGTCCAGCGGTGTTGTGCCGGATCATGCGCGCCTTATGAGGGAAGGGTTTTCAGGGTATATTGACCGCTGCCGGGAACAGATTCGAAAGACAGTGCCGGATAATAAAGAGGAGCGCGAAAAGGTAAATTATTGGCACGCCTGTATAATTGTCCTCGAAGCAATCATACGCTATGCCAACCGTTTTGGAAAATTAGCTGAAGAGATGGCCGAAAATGAAGCGGACGAAAGAAGAAGGAAAGAGCTTTTAACAATCGTGGAAAATATGAAAGTCATCCCGGAACACGCTCCCCAAAACTTTTATCAGGCGATTCAGTTTGTCTGGTTTTTACAGCAGCTTGTCCATGTAGAGGCAAATGCGGCGGGATGCGGATTCGGGCGGTTTGATCAATATATGTATCCGTATTATAAAGCAGATTTGGAATCCGGCAATATTACTCCGGAGGAGGCATTAGAGCTTATAGAGTGTCTGTATATTAAGACCAGTGAATTGAAAATTGTCCGGACAGATGCGGATGCGAAAAAGTTCGCGGGCTATCCGCTGTGGCAGATTATGATCGTAGGTGGAATCGACCGGCAAGGCAATGACGCGACAAACGATTTGACCTATCTTTGCCTGGAGGCTCAAAACGAGGTGAAGTTGGCGCAGCCTGCAATCGGGCTTAGGATACATGACGATACTCCGCGTCCGCTGTTTGACAAGGCGGTTAAAATGATTCAAAGAGGCATAGGAAATCCGGCGTTTTTTAACGATAAAGCCTGTATCCCAATCTGTCTGGATAAAGGCGGAACTTTAGAAGAGGCGCGAGACTGGACGGTAGTTGGATGCGTGGAGCCGCATCCCGGCGGGGGCGGCTCTGACGCAAGCCCGATTGCGGGATATATCAACTGTATGAAAGCCTTGGAATTAGCCCTCCATAACGGAATTGACCCTGTGTCCGGCGAAAAAGCAGGGGTTGAGACGGGCGAGCCAAATGATTTTAAAAATAAAGAGGAGCTTTTTGGGGCTGTTATGATACAACTGCGCCATCAATGGGATCTTCTGATTCGCGGATATAATGTGGTAGTGCCGGTTCATGCGGTACAGATGCCGGTCATCTTTTCATCTTTGATTCTCAATGGGAGTATCGAGAAGGGCCTTTCTGTACAGGAGGGAGGGGCAGAACATTTATATACCGGAGCATTTTTAAGCTGCCCTGCCAGCCTTGCAGATGCAGTGGAGGCGATTGACTACGCGGTATTCAAGGACAGGCATCTTACGATGCAGGAGCTTATCGACGCCTGCGATAAGGACTTTAAGGAAGATGAAAGACTGCGGCAGTACTTGATCAATATTCCTCCGAAATTCGGAAATGATATCGAATCTGTTGATAAAGTCTGCCATGATATTATTGTCGGCAGCAGCGATTATGTACAGCAGTTTAAAGATTCCCGCGGAGGGCAGTATTGTGTCTGCAACTTATCCCAGACCATCAATCTGCTATTCGGAGAATTTTGCAATGCGACTCCGGACGGAAGGCACGCCGGGGAGCCATTGAGTGACAATTCCTGCCCCGCCTGCGGAAGAGATATCTCAGGGCCGACGGCAACAGTAAAATCGGTGGGAGCCTGTGAACAGGTTAAGACGTATGACGGTACGCTGTTTAATCTTCGGTTTGACTCTAACGGACTGGAGGGGGAGCGCGGAACGAAAGTGATTGAGGATGTCATTAAGACTTATTTTGACCAATACGGGGAACACATCCAGATTAATGTGGTAGATGATGCGACGCTTCGGGCAGCGCAGAAGGAACCAGAGAAATATCGCGGACTGGTTGTGCGGGTGGCAGGTTATCTTGCATATTTTACAGACCTTGATCGAACAGTGCAGGACAATATCATTGCAAGAACCGCGCACACGGCGTAAGACATGGGGGAAATGATGGACAGGATTTATGAGATCGGGGGCATCCAGAAATTTTCAACATCTGACGGGCCGGGCATCCGCACAAGTATATTTGTAAAGGGATGCCCGCTCAGGTGCAGGTGGTGCCATAATCCGGAACTGACAGACAGCCGGAATCAGATTATCTACAGCGCCAATAGATGCATCGGGTGCGGGGCATGTGCAGAAAAATGTCCGCGGCATGTCATCGTCAGGGATGGTGGGAAGATAGTCATTGACAGGGAGCGATGTAACTTATGTAAGCTCTGCGTGGATTATTGTTATTCAAAAGCACTTAGGATGTCCGCTGAACCTATGACCATAGAAGAAGTGATGCGGGTGATTTTGCAGGATAAAGAATTTTACGATAAATCAGGAGGCGGAGTGACCTTAAGCGGCGGCGAGATACTGTCTTGCCCGGAATTCGCAGTCCGCATCTCCATGGAATGTAAAAGACATGAAATCCCTTATGTGATTGACACAAGCGGATACGGCGATTACGAGACACTTTTTACGCTGGCGGATGACGCGCAGATGATTTTATATGATATGAAATCCATCGATAACGATATTCACATGGAGTATACCGGAAAGAGCAATGCACTTATATTGGATAACCTGATAAGGCTGGCGGCTATTCCGGATATACGCAGCAAGATACAGATGAGGATGCCGCTGGTTTCAGGAGTAAATGATACGGATGAGATAATCATGAAGACGGCGGTGTTCTACAAACAATACGGATTATCGGAAGTAACTCTGATACCATATCATGATCTCGGCAATGCCAAGAGAAGAGGGCTGGGGGAGAGAGAGTACCGGTTTGTTCCGCCTGACCATGAACGGATTGAATGGATAAAAACCATATTCGAACAACACGGTATGAAAGCATATGTAACAGGAGAAAATATATAAAAGGATACCATTTCAGAATATAAGGAGGTATAATATGAATGACAGCTTAAGAATCGAAAATATGTTCAGCGTAAAGGATAAGGTAATTCTGATTACGGGAGCAGGGGGAACCGGTTCGGTAAACGCGCGCTGCTTTGCAGGAAACGGAAGCAAGGTGATTGTTGCATCCCGCAATATGGACAAGGTAGACAGGCTTAAGAAGACGCTGAAGGAAGAAGGGCTTACCATAGAAGGAATCCAGATGGATATTGCCGACCATAAGGATATCATTGAGAAAGTTGCATGGATTGCCGAGGAATACGGCCGTATCGACGGGTGCATCCACACCGCAGCCGGATGTCACGTAGAGGATACCATGACTTTTGCGGAGGAGGAACTACGCAAAATCCTTAATGACGATTTGCTTGGAACGATATTTTTGAATCAGGAAGTGGGAAAAGTAATGGAAAAGCAAGGTTCAGGCAGCATTTTGAATTACAACAGTATTGACTGCCTGTCCGTCAATGCCATTGACGCAATGGGATACGGTGTCGGAAAAAGCGGTGTTGCACAGGCCACGAAATTTTTTGCTGTTCGTCTCGCACCATCAGGCGTCACTGTGAATGGCGTGGCTCCTATATGGATCAATACCCCGATGATGGCGCAGCGTCCGCAATCTTACCTTGATGCCGCAATCGGCCAGGTGCCAATGGGAAGAATGTCCGAGGCGGAAGATTATCTTGGGCTTGCAATCTATCTTATGAGCGAAGCAGGGAAATTTACTACAGGCCAGACTTTCCTTGTAGACGGAGGATGGTCCATTACCAGGTGTTTTACATATAGTGAAGATAAGTGATAAGTCAGGAGGAAATACGTGGGAAATTACAGTGCGATTGGGAATAAACTAAATCTGGCGCGCAAGAACGCCGGCGTTACGCTGCATGAACTTTCTGTCAGGACAGGCATTTCGGTAAGCTGCTTAAGCAATATGGAACATGGGGTCACAAGCCCGACTGTAAAAAGCCTTGAGACAGTGTGTACGGCATTGGAAATTGATTTTATACAACTGCTGAATGACACGATGTCGTTTAACCCGATTGTACGTAAAGATGAACGGAAGCTCATATTCAGGGATTCTCACAGGGTACAATACAGGATGATCACAGATTCCAGGCAGCAGCTCAAAGGCTCTGTATTGACGGTAGACAAAGATTATTACGGAGAAGAAGTTTCTTATGGGCATACCTGCGATGAGCTTCTGATCATCGAAAAAGGAAATTTCGTGGTCACGTTAGAGAATAAAGAATATGTTCTAAGTCCCGGGGATACTGTTTACATCCGTGCCAATATGCCTCACAAATACCGAAAAGTGTCGAACGGAGACGCGGTGTTATATTGCGTTAAGACCAATATGGATTAAATCGTTATGAAAAATGTAAATATAAAAAATACTAAATATTTGTATTTAGAAATGAAAAACCGCAAAGAATACCAGGAATTTATCAAGTTGGTAATGAAACATACGGACAAAGTATGTTTTACTGTAAGCCCTTTTTTGGATAATATTGAAGAGTTTAATAATAGTATTTGGTCCTTTTTAAGTGAAAATGTTATTTACACTGCGATTGACAGACCGATTACAGGCGGATTTGATGAGGTAAATCATTTAATTGTTTTGAAAAAAGATTATTTTTTATATGACTTTTTTTGGAAGAAAGAAAATATATTTGATTTTGAACAAACGGACGAGAATCTGGGGATAACACTCGAAGACCCGGCATTTATAAAAGACGGGGAGGTGGTGTGCTATACGATCACTCATGAAGAATATTGTTGTATTGAAGAAGAACTGTATTTACAATTAGTGAAGTAATATTAGTACATTTTTTGATTATTATGGGGCGTTGTTCTTTTTAGCCCGCTCTCTGGCAGAACTTATTTTTGCTTAGTCCTGCTTCCTTAAGCAATTCTTCCAGATGAATTTCAATAGTCCCCCGTGATTTGTCCAAGATTGGTCCCCCCTTACCTTTGTTATGTATATTATAGCTTTTTTATATCTGTAAAATCAATTATAAAATATTTTTGAATTAGGGTATGTTCATTTGTATTCATTTAGTTTATCATATGAGTAGCACCTCTTCTGTATTTGGTTTATTTGATGTGGTAATCTTATTGTGCCAAAGAATAGGTGCTATTTTAATATGGAAAACGGAGGTAAATGATGCAGACAACACCGATTAGAAGCAGAAAAGAAATTGAAAAAATGAAATCTTATTTTCTGGAAGATAAAAATTACCGGGATTACGCCTTGTTTGTAACCGGCATCAATACGGCTCTTCGCATCAGCGATTTGCTGCATTTAAAATGGGAAGATGTATACAATACTCAGACACATGCTTATAAAAGCCATGTCCGGATTATCGAGCGCAAGACCAATAAACAGGTCATTATAGCTTTAAATACGAATTGTATTTCTGCTTTAAAGCTGCTGAAAAAGAACCGGCCGCTTCAGACAGAAGACGAATATATTTTCAGCAGTAATAAAAACCGGCATGCTCCGCTTTCACGTAATCGTGCTTATCATATTATAAAGAATGCTGCCGATGCCGTTCATGTTGAGGGGAATATTAGCTGCCACTCTCTCCGGAAAACATTCGGATACCATGCCTGGAAAATGGGAACTCCTTCCGCACTTATTATGAATATTTATAACCATTCCAGTATTGAAATTACAAAACGATATCTTTCAATCTGCCAGGATGACCGGGATGATTTATTTAAATCTTTAAACCTATAAAATATATTACAGTGGATTGTAGATAACATTTTATTATGAATTGTTATCTATGTTCTTTCTAGTTGACATCGGTGAAATCAACGAATAGAAAAAAATAACTATTAGTTTTCTCAAAATAGATTGACACTTGATTTTTTTGTGCAATATGCACAAAGTTTCGATAAAGGTTGCAAATTTATAAAAAAGTGAATAGAATGGTAGCAGACGTTATTTTTAATATTATGTGCTGCCAGAATTTTTTTAGATAACAATTCATAATAAAATGTTATCTGTGAAGCAGCAAAAATGAAGGAGTGTGAAATTCTTTGAATAGATTAATGCATCTAAAGAGAGCAGTCTCTACGTTATGCTGTGGGATTTTTGATTGGCTGCGCTCTATAAAAAAACCGTTTATATGTCTTTTTGCAATTCATCTTGTCGCCATATTTGCTCTTTTACGTGCAAATGTTAACTACATAGACGATATGGGCAGAGCCAACGCAGGATACACCGGATGGTCTAATTTCAGCAGACATTTGTCTGATTTTTTGTCTTTTTTTATACACACTGACAGCTTTTTATCTGAAATTTCACCGTTGCCTCAAATTATTGCCATACTGCTGCTTTCTTTAACAGGGGTGATTATGATCTATATTATTACAGGGCGCACGAATGTTTCTTTTTGGACGTTGGCAGCGGTAATTCCTCTGGGAATTTCCCCGTATTTCTTAGAATGTCTGTCATATAAATATGATGCTCCCTATATGGCTCTGTCGATTCTTGCTTCTGTTGTCCCATTTCTTGCTTTCAGAGGCAGATATCGGTATCCTGTCTTTTTTGTTGTTTCTGTATTCAGCATTTTGACTGTCTGCATGACTTACCAGGCCGCGTCTGGTATTTTTCCGGTGCTGACAATTTTTCTATGCCTTCAGAAATGGAATGCGGCGCAAAAGCTGCAGGAAATTGGAAAATTTCTTCTGGCTGCCGTTTTGGCATATGTGTACGGAATGATTGTCTTCCGTATTCGTATAATGAAGCCGGTGGATGGCTATGTTTCAAGCTCCGTACCTTCCTCAGAGCAGTTTCTGCCGTCTGTTATGCGGAATTTGCAACAATACTTATCTTATGTCCGTTCGGATTTTACAATGTTTTGGAAAATCCTGATTTTCTTGATCGGCATTTTTTTTGTTGCTGCTATGGTGTACCATTCCAAGCAGCAGAAGGTATTGGCGCTTCTTGTTACATGTTGCTCGCTTGCAGCAATGAGCCTGATTAGTTTTGGTGTCTATTCCATGCTTGCGAAACCATTATTTGCGCCAAGGGCTATGTTTGGAGTTGGCGTATTCCTTGCGGTCATCAGTGTCTATGCGGTGGATATGGGATTTGCGCCGGTTAAGCTGGTAATGGCAGTGTTAAGCTGGACATTCTTCGTATTCTCTTTCACATACGGAAACGCCCTTTCGGTTCAAAAGGAGTACACAGAGTACAGGACAATGCTTGTGATTGAGGAGCTGAATGAAATGAATCAGCTCACCCAGGGGAATGTGAAAAATGTGCAGATAGCCGGTTCAATTGGTTACGCGCCTTCCTTGACAGGCGTAATGTCAAGGTATGGTATATTGAGTCGGCTCATTCCGGTTACATTCAAAGAAGAGTGGCATTGGGGAGGTTACAAATTCTATAATTATTATGGTCTGAAAAATATCCGACATGATTCATCCGTGGATCTTAAGACGTGTAATCTGCCAGTTATAAAGGATACGATGTTTTTCACTTTAAAAGGCTCCGGGGACAACTACCTGGTGGAATTAAAATAGTCAATTATACGCGCAGGTGTGCTTTGCCGCCTGCGGAGAACAGACAGGACGGATGCATATGATAACATTAATTGTACCATGTTTTAACGAGCAGGACGTACTTCCGGTATTTTATAGAGAGACGGTCGCTGTTTTAGAAAAAATGAATTGTCCATATGAACTGCTGTTTGTAGACGACGGTTCTTCGGATGATACACTTAAAATTTTAAAAGAACTGGGAGAAACGGACAGCCATGTCTGCTATCTGTCATTTTCCAGAAATTTCGGAAAAGAGGCCGCCATGTATGCCGGACTGCGCAACGCACACGGAGACTATACGGCTATTATGGATGTTGATTTGCAGGATCCGCCGTCCCTTCTTCCGGAGATGCTGCGCATTCTGCAGGAAGGCGATTATGACAGTGTTGCCACAAGGCGGGCCGACAGAGAAGGAGAACCGCCGATCAGAAGTTGGTTTGCACACAAGTTTTATAAACTGATAAATAAAATATCTAATGTGGATATTGTAGAGGGAGCACGTGATTTCCGGCTAATGCGGCGTGAGATGACGGACGCTGTTATTTCTCTTGGAGAATATAATCGCTTTACAAAGGGAATTTTCGGATGGGTAGGATTCCGTACCTGTTGGATACCATACAAAAATACTGAACGCGCCGCCGGCCAGTCGAAATGGAATTTTTGGAAGCTTGTCCAATATGCCTTGGACGGAATTATTAATTTTTCCCATATTCCGCTGAGTATAGCATCATGGTTTGGAATCGGCATGACTGGAATATCATTTTTCATGCTGCTGTTTATTGTTATCAGGAGGATTGCTTTCGGAGATCCTGTCGCAGGATGGGCATCCCTCATCTGTGTAATATTGTTTATCGGAGGGATTCATTTGTTTTGTTTGGGAATTATGGGACAGTACATTGCCAAAATTTATACAGAGACAAAACACAGGCCGCATTACATTGTGGCAGAGAGCAATTTTGAAGGTGCGGAACACATCCGCTGACAAACTGGAATAAAAAAGTTCTTGACAAATGCACGCCAATGAATTAAAGTGAATATCATAAATATTAGAAACCGTTGAGAAAGAGTAGTAATCTGTTGTGCAAGATCACAGAGAGCGGCAGATGGTGGAATTGCCGTATGGAGCGAACAGGCGAATGGACTTTCGAGGGCAGCCGGAAATCTATATAGAGAATATGGCTTGTCGGGAACCGAACCCGTTATCAATCAGGAGTGTATGTTAGTACATGAGAGAGTGGACATTTTGTCAATTTGAGTGGTACCGCGATAATATGAGTATATATTACCGTCTCAAACCGTAAGGTTTGAGGCGGTTTTTGCGCGTGGTAGAGATTGCGGGCATTCCCGAGTTGATTTTCCTGCTGTGCTTGCACAAGCAGGAAAATCAACTCGGGAATAGTCGCGGGGCACCCGCGACTGAGTGACCCAAGGTCACGAAGTGCCCGCAAACCAGTAGTGAGAAGATACCCACAAGCAGGGGTGTACCGCTTTATTAAATATTCTCTCCTAACAACCAAATCAAGAAAAAAGAAAAGGAGAATGAAACGATGAAAAACAAATTATTAGCAGGACTATTAACAGCAGCAATGGCAGCAGCAATGATGACAGGATGCGCAGGCGGCGCCTCAGAATCCGGTGATAAAGAAAGCTATAAGATTGGCATCACTCAGTTTGCAGAGCATGGTTCTCTTGACAACTGCCGGGAGGGTTTTCTTGCAGGACTTGCAGAGGCAGGAATCAAAGAGGGTGAGAATCTTACGGTAGATTTAAAGAATGCAGCGGCAGATATGGGGACGGCAGGTCAGATATCCGGAAGCTTTGTATCAGATAAGGTGGATATGATCTGTGCAATTGCCACACCGACAGCGCAGAGTGCATATAATGCAGCGATGGATGCAGGGATTCCTGTTGTCTATACAGCGGTGACAGATCCGGTCAGTGCAGAGCTTGCGAAAGAAGACGGAGCGCCGGTAGGAGAAGTTACGGGCACATCTGATAAGCTTCCGGTAGAAGCGCAGCTTAAGATGATGCGTGCGCTCCTGCCAGATGCAAAAAAACTTGGCATAATGTATACAACAAGTGAAGCAAATTCTGTATCTACAATTAAGGAGTATGATTCGCTGGTAGAAAAGTATGGATTTGAGTTGGTGGAAAAGGGTATCACCGTTACAGCAGATGTGGCGCTGGCGGCGGATGACCTTCTGAGTAAAGTCGATTGCATCACGAACCTTACCGACAATACCGTCGTTGCCTCTCTTCCTACAATACTTGAAAAAGCGAATGAGAAAAAGATTCCGGTATTTGGAAGTGAGATTGAGCAGGTGAAGATTGGATGTCTTGCGGCAGAGGGGATTGACTATATTGCGCTTGGCAAGCAGACAGGGAAGATGGCGGCGCAGGTGTTAAAGGGAGAGAAAAAAGCATCTGAGATGAATTTTGAGCTGATTACGGAACCAGGGTTTTATGTAAATAATAAGGTGGCGGCAGAGCTTGGCGTGACGGTGCCGCAGGAGCTTTTAGACAGCGCGGTGGAAAGCTTTGATGAGATCGCGAAGTAGCAGGCAGGAGGCAGATTTATGGATTTTTTTGTATCAGTAGCAGAACAGGGGCTCATATATGGAATCCTTGCATTGGGTGTATATATTACCTATAAGATTTTGGATTTTCCTGATCTGACGGTAGACGGAAGCTTTCCTTTGGGGGCGGCGATTACGGCGGCATTTATAACACGTGGGATGAATCCGTACCTGACTTTGCCGCTTGCATTTCTGGCAGGGATGGCGGCAGGAGTCTGCACAGGGCTTATCCATGTAAAGTGCAAGGTAAGAGATTTGCTTTCCGGTATTATTATGATGACGGCGCTGTGGACGATTAATTTATATATTGCGGGTACGGCGAATGTTCCGCTTTTTTCTCAGGAGACGATCTTTAAAAACGAATTAATAAACGGTGTGATTCCTTCGGGAATCGCACCTTATACGACAGTGGTGATCATCGCAGTGGTTGCCGTATTGTGCAAGTTTTTGCTGGATCTGTATTTGAAGACAAAGTCCGGATATCTGCTGCGGGCAGTTGGGGACAATGAGGTAGTAGTGACGGCTCTTGCAAGAGATCAGGGGAATGTGAAGATTTTGGGACTGGCTCTTGCAAATGGTCTGGTGTCTTTAGCAGGCTGTGTATTTGCGCAGGAGGAAAGGGTATTTGAGATATCCATGGGAACCGGCGCGATTGTCATCGGCCTTGCCAGTGTTATTATCGGAACGAGCCTGTTTAAAAAATTGACGGCTTTTAAGGCAACAACGGCGGTGCTTATTGGCTCGGTTATCTATAAGGCGTGTGTGGCAGTAGCCATTAAAAACTTCGAACCGCAGGCGATGAAGTTGATTACAGCAGTGTTGTTTTTGGTCATCCTTATTATCAGTATGGACAGAAAGGCGAAGGTGAATAAGAATGCTTGAGCTTAAAGATATTCAAAAATATTACAATCCCGGAACAGTTAATGAGATGTGTTTGTTTGACCATTTCAACTTGAAGGTTGAAAAAGGCGATTTTATCTCCGTTGTGGGAAGTAATGGTTCCGGCAAGACTTCCATGCTGAACATTATCTGCGGAAGTATCCCGGCGGAGTCGGGGCAGATATTAATGGGGGGAAAGGATATTACAAAAGACAAGGAATACAAACGCAATACAAAAATCGGCCGGGTGTATCAGAATCCGTCTATGGGCACATGTCCGTCTATGACGATTCTTGAGAATATGTCTCTTGCTGATAATAAAGGGAGATTTTTTGGACTTGGAAGAGGGACGAACAGGCAGCGGATCAGTTATTATAAAGAATTGCTGAGACAATTGAATCTCGGTCTGGAAGAGAGAATGGATACAAAGGTAGGCGCGCTTTCCGGCGGACAGAGACAGGCGATGGCCCTATTGATGTCTACCATGACACCGATAGAATTTCTTATACTGGATGAGCATACTGCGGCTTTAGACCCCAAAACTGCAGAGATGATCATGGAGCTTACAGATAAAATCGTAAAGGAAAAAGAGCTTACAGCGATTATGGTCACACATAATCTGAGATATGCAATTGAGTACGGAAACCGATTGCTTATGATGCATCAGGGAGAGGCGATTTTGGATAAAAATGGGAAAGAGAAGGAGAATATGTGTGTAGAAGATGTGTTAAAGCTTTTTAATGAAATCAGTATCGAATGTGGGAATTAAGAAAAACTTTATATTTCTAAAGAAAAAAAGTCACATTTTTCAAAAAATTATAAAAGAAAAGAAGTCCTTTTTCTGCTATACTCTTTGTAGAAGAAAAGAACTTCTTTTTAGTTCTGGATAAATTTGCGTAAGAAAGAAAGGGGAGTACGCAGATGGGATACGGAGAAATGAGTAACAGATACAAAAGGAGCAGGGCGTCTATCAGACGCAGAAAGAGACGGAACCGCCGCATGAAGATTCTGGGGATAGAGCTTGTCCTTCTGATTCTCCTTGTAGGGGGCTTTTGGGTCACGAAAGGTCTTAAGGGAAAAGAGGTTATTGCACCAAAAAAATCATCGCCGGAAACATTTGAAGAGTTTGTGGAGAAGAAGGGGCTTACCATGGATGCTTATCCTGCGGAGCTTTTGGAGCTTTATGACAGGAATCCTGAGGCGAAAGAGTTTGTGTGGGAATATCCGATTAAGAAGGACGAGGAGCCGAAGATAGATTTGGGCGAATACAAGAACAGTGATTCTATGCCGCTTCTCATGCAGTGGGATCAGCGGTGGGGATATCACCAGTATTCCGGGAATGTGATGGGGCTTACAGGGTGCGGCCCGACGTGTCTTTCTATGGTAACAATTCATCTCAGCGGCGATACATCAAAGGACCCGAAATGGATGGCGGATTTCTCTACTGAAAATGGCTATGCCGCTGAGGGAAGCGGTACGGCGTGGGCACTCTTCTCAGAAGGGGGAGAGCAGCTTGGGTTTGACGTGACGGAGATTCCGCTGAATAAGACGCGGATTGCCGAGAATCTGAAAGTGGGGAATCCGGTTGTGGCAGTTATGGGGCCGGGAGACTTCACAACAGAGGGTCATTTTATTGTATTTGTAGATTATGAAGATGGAAAGATAAAGGTAAATGACCCCAACAGCAAAGTTAATTCCGAAAAGCTGTGGGAGTTCGAATCGATATCCAGCCAGATCAAGCAGTTGTGGGTGTTCAGGAAGTAAAGCCTCAGAAAGGAAGGGTATGGCTGATATAAACATGCAGCTTCACAGGCGGTTGTGTGACTGTGAAGCTGCGGTTTTTGCGTAAATGTTAATATAATTTTTCTGTTGGGAAAACCTGCTTTATCAAAGGCCTGTGCACATATAGTAGAGGGATTCTACTTTTCCAGACTTTATGCTCACATAAAACGGCTCGGCCGGGGGTACATTAACTGCAATCAGATTCTTTTCGGTAGTTACAAGCTTTTTGCCGAACTGTTTTCTCAATTTCTGTAAAGCCTGTTTTTTTGACATACCGACCTTTACGCCGCATACGGAGGCATTCTTATCCCAAATATCTATACCGATAGCCGATAATTTTCCGTTTTTGTATGTAGTGAAACCAATGTATGATTTTCCGGTATTCCAAGCATTTGGAAAGTTAAGAGGTGTGGTCATTTTTTTTGCTTTGCCCCACTTCTTTTTAATGGTTGCATATTTTTTAGAAATCGGTGTAATTTTTATTTTAGAGTAGGATTTGTTCAGGTTGCGATATGTCATAAATGTGACATTCTTTCCTTTATAACGGACGGTTATGCTGGCGGTTTTTGGAGCCGCGTCTGCTACCTGCACAGGTGTGAGAGAACCAAAGAGCACCGCAAAGCAAATGCTGATGGCCAGAAATCTTTTTTTCATCTTTTTCATAATTAAAACTTCTCCTTTCAGTGTATAGATGAATATTGCGATATATATTATAAGAGATTAAAAAAAGAAATGCAATACACGGGGGGGGGGGGTATTTCTGTGTTTCATCGTTTTTGCAGTTTTGCGGGAACATATCTGATATAAAAAATGCCGCTTCACAGGCAGTATCCTGGTCGTGAAGCGGCGGTTTTTTATATAAATATAATCCGGAAAAATAGCTGTTGAAAAATCCGGTGTCATCTTAAGAATGAGAGATATGGATGGATTTCACTTTTCCGGATTTCAAATTAATTTCAATTGGCCCCATTGGCGTCTGAATAAGAATCTGATTCTTTTCGGAAATGACATACTTTTTACCGAACTGTTTTTTTAATTTCTGCAAAGCTTGCTTTTTTGACATACCAACTTTAATGCCATATACGGAAGCTTTCTTGTTTTGGATATCTACGAAGAGATCTCCTTTGCGTTTTCCGTTTTCATATGTATAAAAAGCAATGCGTGTCTTTCCGCTTTTCCAGGTATAACAGGTTCCATAATCGTTTTTTTCGACTTTGTTAGCCTTGCCCCACGCTTTTTTTACCGAGGCATATGTCTTTGCATTCATTTTGATTTTGGGTTTATATTTGTCAAAATCATATCCTATGCTGCGAAACGTCTCAAATGTTACGTTCTTCCCCTTATAGCGGACGGTGGTTTTAACGTTTTTTGGAGCCGCGTCTGCTACCTGCACAGGTGTGAGAGAGCCAAAGAGCACCGCAAAGCAAATGCTGATGGCCAGAAATCTTTTTTTCATCTTTTTCATAATTAAAACTTCTCCTTTCAGTGTATAGATGAACATTGCGATATAAATTATAAGCGATGGGAAAAAGAGATGCAATACGGAGGGGGGGGGTATTTTTACATGTTTTATATTTATGCTGCCGGATTAGACAAATTTGTTCTTTTGGACAGTTTCTTTTGGACAGCGCTGCCGGAATTAGAAAAAAGGCTTGCTTTTATCTACATGATATGATACACTATCATAGCGAATGGAAGTAGGTCTTTTTTTTATGCCTAAATATGGGTAGCCTCGCAAGCTACCGTGAAACACATTAACAAAGAAGTATAAAGCGAGGTGGAAGTTGTGCGTACAAGAATCACATTGGAGTGTACAGAATGCAAGCAGCGGAACTACAACATGACAAAGGATAAGAAAGCTCATCCGGCGCGCATGGAGACGAAAAAGTATTGTAAGTTCTGCAGGTCACACACATTGCACAAAGAAACGAAGTAACCGTTGCAAAGGGGTGAATGACGTGAGCGGAAAGACGACTCAGAAAAAAAGCTGGTTCAAAGGTCTTAACAAAGAGTTTAAGAAAATCGTTTGGCCAGGCAAGGTAGAACTTGCAAAACAGACAGTGGCGGTTGTTTCTGTGTCAGTAGTGCTTGGAGTTATCATTGCATTGATTGACTTCATGATTCAGCATGGTGTTGATATTCTTGTCAATCTGGGCTGATTAGAACTGCATGCAAGAAAGGTGATTATATGTCAGAGGCAAAATGGTACGTAGTTCATACTTATTCAGGGTATGAGAACAAGGTAAAGGCAAACATTGATAAGACAATCGAGAACAGACATCTGGAAGAGCAGATTTTGGAAGTCCGCGTTCCTATGCAGGAAGTAGTGGAGCTTAAGAACGGAGTCCAGAAAGCATCACAGAAGAAGATGTTCCCGGGGTACGTGTTGATTCATATGATTATGAATGATGATACATGGTATGTTGTCAGAAATACCAGGGGCGTCACAGGTTTTGTGGGGCCGGGCTCTAAGCCGGTGCCGCTTACAGATGCGGAGATGGCACCGCTGGGAATCCGTCAGGAGAATATTGTCGTTGACTTTGAAGAGGGAGATACTGTTCGGGTAATCGCCGGAGCATGGGCAGATACGGTTGGAGTTGTCCAGGCAATGAATCTGCAGAAACAGAGTCTGACAATCAATGTTGAGCTATTTGGCCGCGAAACGCCGGTTGAAATCAGTTTCGCAGAAGTTAAAAAGATGTAAGTAAAAACAAAATCAGTGGGAGGAATATTAATTCCGCCATCACCACAAGGAGGTAATTGAAATGGCAAAAAAAGTACAAGGTTATATTAAATTACAGATTCCTGCCGGAAAAGCAACTCCGGCACCACCGGTTGGTCCTGCACTTGGCCAGCATGGTGTGAATATTGTTGAATTTACAAAGCAGTTTAATGCTAGAACCGCAGATCAGGGTGATCTTATCATCCCTGTAGTTATTACAGTTTACAGTGACAGAAGCTTCAGCTTCATCACAAAGACACCGCCGGCACCGGTTCTTATTAAGAAAGCCTGCAAGATCAAATCAGGTTCAGGCACACCGAATAAGAAAAAGGTTGCAACGATCACAAAAGCTCAGATTCAGGAAATCGCAGAGCTCAAGATGCCAGACCTCAACGCAGCAAGCATTGAGGCAGCCATGAGTATGATCGAAGGAACATGCCGCTCCATGGGCGTAACTGTAGAGGCATAAAACTCTTAGCGAGGTGTTATCGAGCATAGAGTTTTAGCCGTTCTTCGAGCAAAGCGAGAAGAACAACCGAAGAGCAACTCTTAGCGAGGTGTTATCGAGCATAGAGTTTTAGCCGTTCTTCGAGCAAAGCGAGAAGAACTTCTCTGTCAAAACTGTAAAAACAAAAAGTGGGAGGGTTATCCCGACATTACCACAAGGAGGTTATTTAGATGAAAAGAGGAAAGAAATATGCAGAAGCTGCGAAAGCTATCGAAAGAGGAACACTCTATGATGTAGCAGAGGCAGTTTCATTAGTTAAAAAGACCGCAATTGCCAAATTCGATGAGACGATTGAAGCTCATATCAGAACCGGATGTGACGGACGTCATGCTGACCAGCAGATTCGTGGCGCTGTAGTTTTGCCGCATGGAACCGGTAAAAAGATTCGTATTCTTGTGTTTGCAAAAGATGCGAAGGCTGAGGAAGCAAAAGCAGCAGGCGCTGATTATGTTGGAGGAGATGAGCTGATTCCGAAGATTCAGAAAGAGAACTGGTTTGAATTTGACGTAGTAGTTGCTACACCAGATATGATGGGTGTTGTAGGACGTCTTGGTCGTGTACTTGGACCAAAGGGACTTATGCCGAACCCGAAGGCTGGTACAGTAACGATGGATGTCACAAAGGCAATCCAGGATATCAAGGCTGGTAAGATTGAATACAGACTTGATAAGACGAACATTATCCATGTGCCGTTAGGTAAAGCTTCCTTTACCGAAGAACAGATTACGGACAACTTCCAGACGTTGATTGAGGCGGTTATCAAAGCAAGACCGGCAGCAGTAAAGGGTCAGTTCTTAAAGAGCGTGACGCTTTCTTCTACAATGGGACCGGGTGTGAAGATTAACCCGATGAGGCTTGTATAACCGAACGTAAAGAATGATATATAAAGACACCGGACAGTTTATGCCGGTGTCTTTTTTAAAGGATTATTTATGCATCATAGAAAGGAATTCTTCCATGACCCTTGTCTTATATTTATGATTTTTGTAATAAAAGTATACTTCACGTTTTGCTGATTCGCCGGCAAGCTTATAGTAGGCGAGATTCTCGAAGGAAGGAAGCTGGCTTACAAGAATATCGCTGATAAATGTAGCTCCAAGCTGGGTGGAGGCAGCCATGTAAGCGGTAGACTGCTGATTGAATTCCAGGATAATATTCGGGTGGAATCCGGCTTCGCGGCATAACTTATCTCCTCGCAGGCGGGTATCATTTCCGGGAGCAAGCATGATAAAAGGAAGCTTGGAGAACTTTTCCAAAGGTACGGCCAGGGAGGCTTCGCTGAGATAGCTTTTATTTTTGATGTCAGTGTAGGAAAGCCGGTAATCCTTAAGTTGTTCGTGAATGGGAAAATGCTTGGGGACTGCCAGAAGAATATTTTCTGTACAGTATAGTTCCTTGTTGTACATGATGTTATCATAGCGGTAATTATCTACGACAAAATCCAGGTAGTTATTACTGAGCATCGACTCTAACTGGGTGGTGTTCCCCTCGGTAATTCGGATGCGGATATCCGGAAAGCGCTGCTGAAATTGAGTGATAAGCTGAGGCATGACATAGGCGGCGAACAGATTGCTGGCACCTACAGATAAATGACCTGTTTTCAATGTGGTCAGTTTGTTGATGTGATTTTCTACCCGTTGTTCAATCTGAAAAATTTCTTTGGCGGCTTCTATGTAGACTTCACCGATTTCGGTAAGTTTCAAAGGGCTGGTGCTTCTGTCGAATAAAGGCACTCCGATCTGATCTTCTATTTTTTTAATACGTGCACTTAAGGAGGGCTGGCTGATGTAGAGGTTTTGCGCAGCCTTTGAAAAGCTTTTTTCTTTATAAACTTCATATATGTATTTTTTTCCTGTGAACATACAAAACTCCTTATAGATAAAATAATATAACTATTATATGATTATAGGTATTTGAGTATATTATAACATGGTAGTATGATATAAGCAAAGAAAAGAAAACAAAAACTTGCTGAAAGGTGGGAAAGAGATATGGGAGAGATATTAAGAGCAAAAAGAATGGAAAATGTGCATTCAGATATCAGGGGGCCGCTTTTTATGGAAGCGTTAAAGCTGCAGGAGCAGGGGGCTAATGTATTGAAGCTTAATACGGGCAACCCGGCAGCATTTGGATTCGGACTTCCGAAAAGCATCGAAGACGCTTTGGCAAACCATATTGATAAAGGTGTGGGATATTGCGATTTTAAAGGTATGCCGGCGGCCAGGACAGCGATTTGTGAGTACGAGAAGAGCAAAGGGATTAAAGGAATCACTCCGGACGATGTTTTTATCGGAAATGGTGTGAGCGAAGTGGTCTCATTTGCATTGTTCCCGCTTCTTAACGATGGGGATGAGGTTCTTGTTCCGTCACCAAGCTATTCTTTGTGGGGAAATTCCGTCTATTTGGCAGGTGGGAAGCCGGTATTTTATAAATGTGATGAAAAAGCAGACTGGAATCCGGATATCAAAGATATACGTTCTAAAATCACACCAAAGACAAAGGCTATGGTAATTATCAATCCGAATAACCCTACCGGAATGCTATATTCGGAAGACGTGCTCAAGGAACTTGTCAAAGTGGCGAGAGAAGAGAAGCTCTTATTGTTTGTAGATGAAATTTATGACCGCCTGGTAATGGATGGATTAAAGCATGTGTCTTTGGCGTCTCTGGCAGATGATATTCCGGTCATTACCTTGAACGGCCTGTCAAAGTCTCACTGCCTCTGTGGTTATCGCTGCGGATGGATGGTGATTAGCGGCCCGAAGCATTTGACGGAGGACTATAAACAGGGGATTATCCAGTTGACTTCCATGAGACTTTGTGCGAATGCACTTGCGCAGCTTGTAATTCCGGCAGCTCTTGAAGATATGGAAACACCGGCGTCTATGATTCGGCCGGGAGGAAGAATCTACGAACAGAGGCAGGCTGCCGTATCGGAGTTAAGGAAGATAGACGGAATCTCCTTTGTGGAAAATAACAGTGCATTCTATGTCTTCCCGAAGTTGGATGTGAAAAAGTTTAACATTACAAATGATAAAAAGTTTGCACATGATTTGCTTCATGCTGAGAATATTCTGGTAGTTCCCGGAAGCGGCTTTGACTGGGACGAGCCGGATCACTTCCGAATCGTAATGCTGCCGGAGGCAGAAGTGCTCCGGGATGCTGTAAAGCGTATAGGAAGATTCCTCGACGGTTACAAGCAGAAATAGGCAAAATAGAAGGTAACAGTTCAGCCTACCAACGTCAAAAAGGAGAATTTTAAAAAGTTTTCATCAATGGTTATCCACAAAAAAAGAAGGAGATTTTTTCAATTGCTAGGATTTCCAAATTTTTGTGGATAATTTTACGTCTAATACCCTTTAAACATACTTTTTTGAGACACATAAAAAAAGTTATCCACTTTTATGCATTATTACAGAAATTTTTTACACCGTCATTTTGACGAATTGATTTTGGGAAGAATTTTTCTTTTCTTTCTATTTCTGATAAACTATGTTTATCAGAAATGTGTGGAAGGAGATGTCCTATGGGAAGAAACAGTGATTATAATAACGGAATGTATCAACAGCTTATGGAAATCATGGGACGTCTGGATTCTGTTGAAAAAGAACACAAGCAGGAAGTAAAAGAATTAAAAGTGGAAATAGCTGATCTGAAAAAAGAAAATAAAATCCTACGTGAAAAAAACCAGTTACTAACAGAAGACAATGCACGTCTAAAAAGCATTATCAATAACGACAGTTCGAATACTTCGCGCCCACCATCAACGGACCAGAAGGGCGTAAAACCTGCCAATACCTACAATGGGAGAAAGAAAACAGAGCGTAAACCAGGAGGGCAAAAGGGGCATGCCGGAACTACGCTTACTAAAGCCAAAATAGAAGAAAAGATTGCATCTGGAAAATGCCGGCATGAGATTCAGACAGTTGGCAATGCCTCCGGCAGAAAGTATGTTACAAAGTATGTTGTTGATTTAAAAACAGAAGCCGTTATCACAGAAATCCGTATCTACGCAGATGAAAGAGGAAAAATCCATATTCCTCCGGAATATCGCAGTGATGTTATTTATGGTGCCAATGTAAAAGCATTGGCAGTGTCCCTTTACAGTGAAGGAGTCATGTCCAACGACCGGATTGCCTTCTTTTTGAATGCTGCAAGTAATGGAGAGCTGGAATTATCAGAAGGAAGTGTCTACAGCTTCTGCAGGAATTTTGCGCAATCTTCGGAAAAGAGCATCTCAAATTTGAAAAACGAACTGTTGAATCAGAGTATTGTGGCAACCGATGCCACAACAATAACTGTCAATGGGAAGCAGAATTATATACGTAATTTTAGCAGAAAAAACACCGTGGTATATCAGGCCATGAAAAGTAAATCCATAGATGCGTTGGAGAAATTAGACTTTTTGTGCCAGTATAGCGGCACACTCCTGCATGATCATGAAACAGCATTGTATCATTTCGGAACGGAACATGCAGAATGCAATGTACACATTATTCGTTACCTGAGAAAAAATACAGAAGAAAGCGGAAATGCATGGTCAAAGGAAATGATAGCGTTATTGTGCGAAATGAACAAGCTGCGAAAAGGATTTATGGAACAGGGTGTCGCTGCATTGCCAGATGAAACGATAACGGAATATGAGAAAAAATATTTTTCACTGCTGCAAAAAGGGAGGGAAGAGAACAAAAAAACTACACACAGGTACGCAAAGCAGGAAGAACAGGCACTGTTAAACAGACTGGAAAAGTACAGTCATAATCATCTTTTATTTCTGCATGATTTTTCCGTTCCTTTTGATGACAATATTTCGGAAAGAGACCTGCGAAAAGCAAAAAACAGGCAAAAAATGGCAGGTGGATTTCGAAAAGAAAGTGGTCACGAGATGTACTGCTCTATTATGAGCATAATAGAGACCTTGAAAAAAAGGGAAATGGATTTGATCGAAAATATAAAGAAGATATTTATGGGCACACCGGCTATATTTTAGCCGGTGCTAAACCTGTAGAAATAATTAATAGGCTGAACTGTTACAATAGAAGAAAATTAATTGTAAAAAATGATTGACATATTACTGTTTATGTGATATTTTTATCTGGTAACTGCCGAAGACAGTAGGTGCTGCAAAGCGTAAGGGTTAAAACGCCTACCGAGGAAGAGTTAAATTCAGATATGGATTTATACCTCTGCGTCTTTTTGGCGCAGAGGTTTTTGGCAGCATACCGAAAATAATATAAGGAGGTGCACCATTCGTGGCAAAAGTTGAATTAAAACAGCCTATCGTACAGGCCATTGCAGATGATGTGAAGGACGCAGCGAGCGTTGTGCTTGTTGACTACCGCGGACTCACTGTTGCGCAGGATACAGCGCTTCGTAAGCAGTTAAGGGAAGCCGGCATCACATACAAGGTTTGTAAGAACACTATGATGAAGAGAGCTTTTGAAGGAACAGAGTTCGCAGCTTTAGATGAGCACTTGGAAGGACCGAGCGCACTGGCGATTTCTAAGGACGACGCGACAGCTCCGGCAAGAATTCTTGCTAAGTTTGCAAAGGAAGCAAAGGCTCTTGAGATTAAAGCTGGTGTCGTAGAGGGCGAGGCTTACGATGCAAAAGGAATGCAGGCTTTGGCAAGTATTCCGTCAAGAGAAGAACTTCTCTCCAAATTGCTTGGAAGCTTACAGTCACCGATTACCAATCTTGCCCGTGTTCTCAATCAGATTGCAGAGCAGGGCGGCGCAGCAACTTGCGAAACAGCAGGCGCAGCAGAGGCTCCGGCTGAAGCGGCAGAAGCTCCGGCAGCGGAGTAAGACACTTAACAGTGTGCAGATGAATTGGAATGAATTATATTTTATAGGAGGATAATAAAATGGCAAAATTAACAACGGCTGAATTTATTGATGCTATCAAAGAGTTATCAGTATTAGAGTTGAATGAATTAGTAAAAGCATGTGAAGAAGAATTTGGTGTATCTGCAGCAGCAGGCGTAGTAGTTGCAGCAGCAGGCGGAGAGGCAGCAGCAGAGGAAGAGCAGACAGAGTTCAATGTAGAGCTTGTATCTGCAGGTGCTTCTAAAGTTAAGGTTATCAAGGTTGTTCGTGAGATTACAGGTCTTGGACTGAAAGAGGCTAAGGCAGTAGTTGACGAAGCTCCGAAGGTAGTAAAAGAGGGCGTTTCCAAGGAAGAGGCTGAGGAAATCAAAGCTAAACTTGAGGCTGAAGGTGCAGAGGTTAACCTTAAATAATTTCATACCGTATATAGAGAGCTGCTTCATATCGGGGCGGCTCTTTTTGTAAGTTGGAAAATAAACGTTTGAAGGAGACATGCAGATATGTATTCGGAGAAAGATTTGGTTGCCGTCGGAAAGAGGGAAAATAATAAAAAGCGAAATTATCTTGTGATAAATCCGCTGCAGGGAAAGCATATTCCGGTTCGTCCCGGGCAGGCGTTTGAGTTGTTTGACACGCTGGCGGATATGATACGGACGGCATACGGTGAGGAGAAGCTGCTGATGGTTGGGTTCGCAGAGACGGCGACTGCCATAGGGGCAGAGGTGGCGGTACGGCTGGGGGCGAAGTACATCCAGACGACAAGGGAAGATATTCCGGGGGTGACGTATCTGTTTTTTTCTGAAAGCCATAGCCACGCCACGGAGCAGAAATTGGTAAAGGAAGATATAGACAGGGTAATCGGAGAGATTGACCGTGTAATATTTATCGAGGACGAAGTTACGACGGGCAATACGATTCTTGGCATTATCAATGTGCTGGAAGAATTATACGGAGAGGGGCTAAAGTTTGCCGTCGCGTCTCTTTTAAACGGCATGGAAAGAGAGCATCTTGAGGTTTATGAGAAAAGAGGAATTGGAACGCTCTATCTTCTTAAGACGAGACATGAGAAGTATGCGTCTCTTGCCGAGCGGCCGATGGCGGACGGAGCTTACATCAGATACGGATGTTCGGACTGTCTTTCTGTTAGAGAAATGGAAATCGCCGGAAAGATGGATGCCAGACGGCTTGTGGACGGATTGGATTACAAAAGGGCATGTGAGGCTTTGTGGCGGGATATCACAGACGCATTTGAGTTTGAGGCAGGCGAGAGAGTCCTGGTGGTGGGAACCGAGGAATGTATGTACCCGGCGCTTTTTACAGCTCGGTGTATGGAGGAGAAGGGGCTGACCGTATGGAGCCATTCTACCACCAGGAGTCCTGTCATGGTTTTTTCGGATGATACCTATCCATTGAAGGTCAGATATGAGCTTAAGAGCCTGTATGATAAGAATAGGACGACTTATATCTATAATATTGAAAGCTATGACAGAGTATTTATTATCACGGATGCCCTGTATGGGGAAGAGGGAAAGAACTCTCTGGTAAGTGCTATAGCCAGGAAAAATAAAAATATAAACTTAATCAGGTGGTGTTAAGGTGAGAAGTTCGTATATGGAAGAGGATGTGACCCTTCTTTTGAAGGATATCACAGGGCTTGTAAAGCCGCAGCCTACGAAGGAGAGGGAGCGGCTTATTCAGTCCGGAAGGCATTACAGCGAGATGCTGCCCATAGAGTATGTACCCACGAGGGAATATATGGAGGCCTATGAGGACGCTTTGCGCGTATATGCGAGAGATACCGCCCAGGCGGTGGGAAAGCTTGGGGATAAGATTATAAATGCAAGGGGAAGGGATGTAGTGCTTGTGTCTCTTGCCCGGGCGGGAATCCCTGTCGGCATACTGCTTAAGAGATATATAAAGTTCAAATATCATGAAGATGTCCGCCACTATTCCATTTCTATTATCAGGGGAAGAGGGATTGACGGCAACGCGATGAAGTATCTATTAAAATACCATAGTCCGGAGAAGCTTTTGTTCGTAGACGGATGGATTGGGAAAGGAGCCATTTTAAGTGAGCTAAAAAAAGATGTGGCTGCATATGAGGGGGTGTCCCCGGAGATTGCTGTTTTAGCAGACCCGGCAGGGGTGACAGAGCTTTGCGGAACCCATGAGGATATCCTGATTCCAAGCTCCTGCTTGAATTGTACCGTTTCCGGACTTGTCAGCAGAACATTTCTCCGCGATGATATTATAGGAAAAGATGATTTTCATGGAGCTGTATTTTACGAGGAACTGCGCGGAGCAGATCTTTCTTATGAATTTATAAAGGCGATTGAAAAGGAATTTACTCTGACCTCCCAGGTGAGGGATGTGCGGGTGGAAGGCTCTGGAATCGACGAGGTTCAAGAGATTGCGGAAAGGTTCGGAATCACAGACATTAATTTTATCAAGCCGGGAATCGGTGAGGCGACCCGGGTTCTGCTCAGGAGAGTGCCGTGGAAGGTGCTTATAGATGAAAGGTACAAAGGAAAAAGGGAGCTTTTGCATCTCGTAAGACTTGCCGAGGAGAAAAATGTACCTGTAGAATATTACCCGATGCGTCATTACAAATGCTGCGGTATAATAAAAAAACTTGCGGACGCATAGCTCTTTTTCGGAATACAGACGGGCAGCATAAAAGCTGGCATGGGGGATGTCCATGCCGGTTTTTATGATTGGACGGTGCCGTAACATTCTGCAAGAAAGCGTGTTTTTTGCGCCCAGTTTATGTGGGTCTTATATTCGTCCATCCGGTCTCCGCCGGCACTTCCGGACACGTAAGAATCTTCTTTGACGTTCCATTGGAGGATACGCAGGGCGTCTTTATAATTCTTTTCGGTTACTTTGTAGCCGTCGTTTACAGGCTTTATCTGATTCGGGTGGATGATGGTCTTTCCTATGAATCCGCACAACCTGTCATCTTCGATTTCTTTTCTCAGACCCTTTTCCCACTCTGCACCGGAATAGTATTCCCATACAGGGCCGGAAACTACATAGTCCGTCCCATACACAGTAACAATGTCTGACAGAATATTTATAATCGGTGTAATCCGGTGGATTGACTCGGTGGGTTCTCGCCGGAAACCAAACAGATGACACAAATCATTCCCGCCCACGCGTATATTCAGTACGTTTGACTCAATAGGAGCGAGTTTTTCCTTTAGAGTATATAGTGTGTCATAGCGGGTGCGCAAGTTTACGATGGAAGAACTCTCGTAGATCGGCATCACATATTTAACGGGCTTAAGGCCGCTGTTTAAGTTTGCTGTCTGCTCAACATAGGCGTCCGCGCAGTCCAGGGAAAACTTGGGGAGAATGTATCCGGTTATAATCTCATGGCTGTTTCCTAAGCGGCGGGCAAGGTCTTTGATCTGCCCGGGCCTGCGCACTCGGATGAATATCTTTGGAAGGTAAAATTCTAAATTCTGAAGAGAATTGTATATGTCACCGATCGATGCGATTAATTGCTCTTCGGCTTCGGCGACAAAATTGTCATTTATCGTATCTTCAAGACAGAGGGCCAGGGAATAGTTTGTCCCGAATTTCTGTGATTTTATAGAGGAGGCGATGGAAACCCTGTCTGCGGGGCAGTACAGGAGTGGCCCTACGCTGTAATAAATGGCGCTGTTGTTCATAGTAGTCAGAATCTCCTTTGCAGTACGTTGGATTGCCGTTACTGGAGCTGTGAACAGTAACGGATTGCCTTTAAATATATCATATCAAGGCAAGAATTGGTAGATATATTTTTTGCGTTGTGCTAATATTTAGACAGGTTGAAAAATACGTAAGCGGGTGGACAGAATGGAAAAAATGATCACTTACAGGCACAATGTGATGGGGATTCATTCGCCGGAGGCGTTTTTGGGTGTAAAAGGCGGCTATAATCTGGGACGCAGGGATGTGTATTTTGTCAGAGCTCTTGGCTGGGGGCAGGCTTTAGCCCCGGCGGATGTGATTGTAGATATTGACCGGAAGATGGGGCTTGAGATGGAAAGAAAGCGTTTGTTCTATCGAAGGCCGGAGCGTCTTGTGTTTTTTCCGTCCCGGGAAGAGATGAACTTTTACGAAGAGCAGTTTCTTGCATTGAAATCCGGAAAAGAGATATACGTAAAAAATTTGAAGGGAAATCCGGCGTTCGGTAATGCGTTGGCTTTTGCCTGCCGGGAAACGCTGGATAAATACAGGATGATAAAAAGAAATGTTACGGAATCCATGGAGAAGAACCTTGCCGTAAAGCTTTTATATTGGACGGACAGCGTTCTGGGCGACGCGCTGTCAGGCTGGGATGAGAGGAAGTGCTATAAGGTTCTGGCAGATAATGTAATAAAGGAGCAAGAGTATCTGTTCTATTACATGCTCACCCTGATCGGGTGCGATGTACTTCTCTTTCAGAGCCGGGAGGACATCAGGACGGCGGATGAGATTAAGAATCTTTCTATGGAGCTTAAGCTGGGGGGATTTTGCGAGCTGCCCTTCCCGGAGTATACGCCCTGTGGAAGTAAAAAAATCACGGAGGCAGAATCGGGTCCAGAGGAACGGCCGGTTTCAAGAATACAAGTAGAACAGGTGCACAGACCGGAATTAAAACCGGCTTTGAAGACAGGGCCGCAGGTCAGGATGCCAGAGCGGCAGAGACAGGAAAGAAGGGTGGAAGACGGCAGGGAGAAAAGCTTTGAAGAGCTGGCGCTTTTGGCCTCTTCCATCGTTATGATAGAGGTGCATGACCAGAGGGGAAAGCCTATGGGCACAGGCTCCGGCGTTATGATCGGCAAAGACGGCTTTATCCTCACCAACCACCATGTGACAAGGGGCGGCTACAGCTTTTCGGTACGGATAGAAGACGACAGCGCGGTTTACCGGACAAATGAGATCATTAAGTACAATTCGGTATTTGACCTGTCTGTCATCCGGATAGGCAAAGTGTTATCTCCGCTGCCTGTCTACAGAGGCGCAAAAAAGCTGGTGAGGGGGCAGAAGGTTGTGGCGATCGGGAGTCCTCTCGGGCTTTTTAATTCTGTCTCCGACGGGATCATCTCGGGATTCCGGGAGATTGACACTGTGGATATGATTCAATTTACAGCCCCGATCTCCCATGGCAGTTCCGGGGGAGCGGTGCTCAATATGCAGGGAGAGATTATCGGCATCAGTACGGCGGGATTTGACGGCGGACAGAATATAAATCTGGCAGTGGGGTATGAGACGATAAATATGTTTGTCCGGGGATTTACAAGCTGAGGAGGGAGTTACTGCTCAGGGCTTAAGGATGCACACTTACTTTTTGTTCCGTGAGAACATAATGCAGGAGGTAAGGCCGGTGCAGGCTGTGGGGTTAATACAACTTGTAAAAACAGTACGCTTATGCTAAAATCGAAGACAGTGGATTGCTTATGCGCCGGGAGAAATGATATGGACAGAGAATGTAATAAAATTCAAAACCCTGATAATTTTTTTATAGAACTAAGCAAGCGTCCGGATAAGAAAGCTTATTTTTACGTGTTTGACAATACTTCGGATCAAATCGACGGATTTCTTTGCAAATATTTTGATGCCGCCAGGAAATACGGCGTAGTTATTGAAGGGAAGATTGGGAATCCGACAGAGGGAAACCTGGCATACTATGAAGAGATGATGGGGATGGAGTTCCAGATGAGCCTGGGATTCATATCCTCCAGCCTGAAGAGATGGCTGCCCAGGATGAAGGCATCTCAGCGGGAGAGCGTGGCGTGCGCGATCTACGATTCACTGGAAAGCTTAAGAAAGTCGGGCAAGACGGAGAATATGCTGAAAAATGCATATATTAAGTTCATGTGCTGGCTGTACTATAAATTCGAGCGGGTCGTGGGCCGTCTTGGGGAGGAAGAGGTTCCGAAGATACTGTACCACGGCAGCATAGGCAGTTATGAGCGGATGCTGATTGACATTTTATGGGGCGCGGGGTGCGACGTAGTTCTTCTCCCGGGAGAATTTCCTTTAAAGGAATTGCTGGAGGAGAGGGAGAAAGAAGAGCAGAAGAAAAAGATGTTCGGGGAGCCTCCCGGCATTACAGGCTGTACAAACGCGTGGATTGCCGGGAAGGGGCTTGAAGATTTCCTTACCGCCCCGGCAGCGAGAGGCGACAGGGAGGATTTGTTCTACAACTGTTACTGCAGGATTAACGGCGTGGAAGATAAGCTCGTATATGTGAATGAGCTGTATCAGTTTTACAGGTCGCTGCAAAGCGAAAAGCGGCATGTGGCAGTTGTGAGCGGGATGATCCCAAAGCCGGCGCCGGATGAGGTCATGAAGGTTCGGAGAGGGAATTACGGCAGTTTTGAACAGATGGTATCAGAGCTTGCCGCGAACATACAGTACCCGGCAAACCAGAAACTAAGAGGGATTCTTGTAAAGGCATTTGCAGAGACCCTGACGGGAGAGAGGAAAGACGCGGGGGAGAACCTGAACCGGATGCTCAACAAGGCGGTATATCTGCTCTGCTGGATAAAGAGATATCAGGATCAGCTCTTTAAAAACTGGAGGATGCCGGAGATTGGCTGCTTTATCTATCTGGGCGGCTGCCGGGATAGAAACGAGGCCATGTTCCTTAAGTTCCTTGCAAGGATTCCGGTGGACGTGCTCATACTTTGCCCGAACCTGAACGTAAGGTGCTGCCTTGAGGATTCTCTTTTATATGAAGTGAATCACGAGACGTCCATGGTTTTAGACAGATTCCCCGACGAGGGCGGGAGGGCGAGCCTTGGTACGGCGGCGTACCATGCGGAGCGGGAGCTGGATTCGCTTTTATACAATGACTCGATTCTGTTCCGCGACCGCCAGTTTACGAAGGCGGACAGTGTCACCCTCAAGACCATGGACCGCGAGATCAAGATTTTGTGGGGGAGCGAGCTTAAGTACCGTCTGGGCTTTGACGCACAGGACGGCACAGTGAGCATGCCGGTCATCTTTTCAAAGCTGTCGGGGGTGAAGGACAGGAAGGTAGAGGAGTACTGGATTTCCATTAAGCAGCTAATGACGCCGGAGACGCTGGTAGTCAGCAGGGTTCCGTTCATCTCTCCTGCGATGCCGAATCCCATGAAGATGTACGCCACAGAGTTTTTTAAGAACGGGAAACTAAAGAGGAACCGGATAAAGAGCCACGCAAGCTACCCCTACGGTTTCTTAAGGGAAGAGATGCAGGAGCATATCTTGGATAAACTGGAGCTTTTAATCGCCCAGAAACTGATCCGGGGAACTTTTGAAAACGGAACGGAGTATACGATTGTGTCGGTTGTCCTGAATTTGCCGAAGGAGGCGCTGCGGCTGATTCAGCAGTTTGACTTTACAAAGAAGAATCCAAAGCTTATCTATATCGCAGCGTCTGAGACATTGCCTACGCTGGAAGATTCGATATACGCAGCTTTTTTGAACCTTGTCGGATTTGATGTCCTTTTCTTCGTGCCGACAGGATATAATATTGAGAAACATTTTAACAGGAAACTGATGGAGGAGCACCAGGCGGGGGATTATATGTACGATCTGGAAGTTCCGGACTGGGACAGAATCCCTTCGGCAATCCGCACGTCGTGGCGTGATAAAATATTTAAGAGAGGATAAGGATTTATGGGACTTGATTTTAGCAAAACAGCAGTGGGAGCGGCGCCGTCGGCGGCGACAGTGGAAAATGAGATTGAAGTTGTAAAGCCATATGACATTGCGGCCGACAGGGCGCAGATGAATGAGGCGCTGGTGAATTCAAAGGAGGTTGACGACATCGTAAGCACCATTGAGGTGTTTAACCTTGAGACAATCGCATCTTTCGGGTCCGAGGCGGCGGAGGAGATTTCAAAGGCGTCCGATATCGTGCTGAACAGCATGAATATGAGCCAGCTTGACGAGTCCAGCGAGATGCTCACGGCTCTGTCGAAAATCATGTCGAAATTTGACATTGACGAGCTGAAGGAAGACAAGGGGCTCTTTGGAAAGCTCTTTGGGAACCTGAAAAAGCAGCTGGAAAAGATTCTGGAAAAGTACCATACGATGGGCGGAGAGGTGGATAAGATCTACGTCCAGCTTAAGCAGTACGAGAGCGAGATCAAGCAGGCAAACAGAAAGCTTGACCAGATGTTTGATGCGAATGTGAATTACTACCATGACCTGGTAAAATATATCCTGGCAGGGGAGCAGGCGGGGAAAGAGCTGGAGGCGTACATTGCCCAGAGGCAGTCTGATTTTGAGGCTACCGGAGACAACGCGATACAGCTTGAGCTTGCAAGCCTTAACAATTCCCTGATGATGCTCGAGCAGCGCACCCAGGATTTGCGGACGGCGGAAAACGTTGCCATGCAGTCGATTCCGATGATCAAGACGATGGAGTTCAGCAATATGAACCTGGTAAGGAAGATTAATTCGGCGTTCATCGTCACCCTGCCGGTATTCAAGCAGGCCCTTGCCCAGGCGGTGATGCTGAAACGCCAGAAGATTCAGGCGGAGGCCATGGCAGAGCTTGACAAGAAGACGAATGAGATGCTTATAAAGAACGCAAGGAATACGGTGGAGCAGTCGAAGATGACGGCAAGGCTTGCCTCCGGCAGTTCTATAAAGATTGAGACGCTTGAGACGACATGGAGGACGATTGTCAACGGGATTGACGAGACAAGGGCAATCCAGGAGAATGCAAGAAAGCAGCGCACAGACGACGCTGCACGCTTAGAGACGATAAAGCAGGAGTTTTTAAAATCTTACGGCGGGGTAAAACAGGGTAACAAAAGGTAAGGAACTGTTAACTCTTAACAGTTCCTTAGACACAAATCTAAAGGAGGACATACATTATGCCAATTAACTTATCAAAAGGACAGAAAGTGGATCTGACAAAGAAAAATCCAGGTCTTAAAAACATCATGGTCGGACTTGGATGGGACGTGAACGCGTTTGACTCAGGCGCGGATTTTGACCTTGACGCGGCGGCGTTCATGCTTGGTTCAAATGGGAAATGTCCGACGGAAAAAGAATTTATCTTTTACGGGAATCTTGAGCACGCGTCCGGCGCGGTAAAGCATATGGGCGACAACCTTACAGGAGAGGGCGAGGGAGACGACGAGCAGATCGAAGTGAAACTGCCTGATATCCCGTCAAATGTTGAGAGGATTGCGTTTACCGTCACCATATATGATTCGGATGTCAGAAGGCAGAACTTTGGCCAGGTGTCCAATTCTTTTATCAGAATCGTAGATATGTCGACAGATACGGAGCTGATCCGATATGACCTGGGGGAGGACTTCTCCATCGAGACGGCGGTAGTCGTAGGAGAGCTTTACCGGCACAACGGAGAGTGGAAATTCAACGCCATCGGCAGCGGGTTCCAGGGCGGGCTTGCGGCGCTGTGCGGGCACTATGGAATCGAAGTTGCGTAAAGGAGGGAATGCACGATGCCAATAAGTTTGAAAAAAGGCCAGAAAGTGAGCCTGACAAAAGGAAACCCGGGGCTTTCAAAAGTCGTAGTGGGCCTTGGATGGGATGTGAACCAGTTTGATACAGGAGGAGACTTTGACCTTGACGCGGCGGCATTTCTCCTGGGAGATTCCGGGAGAGTGACAAAGTCGGAGGATTTTGTGTTCTACGGAAATCTTTCCCACCCGTCGGGGAGCGTAAACCATATGGGCGACAACCTTACGGGAGAAGGAGAAGGCGACGACGAGCAGATCAAGGTCGAGCTGTCAAAGGTGCCGGAGAATGTGACGAAGATTGCGTTTACCGCCACCATTTACGAGCCGGAGCAAAGAAGGCAGAACTTTGGCCAGGTGAACAATGCGTTCATCCGGATTTACAATGAGCTTACGGGAGAGGAGCTTTTAAGGTACGATTTGGGAGAGGACTTTTCCATCGAGACGGCTGTAGTGTTCGGAGAGCTCTATAAGAACAACGGGGAATGGAAGTTCAACGCCATCGGCAGCGGATACCAGGGAGGCCTGGCAGCTCTGTGCGGCAATTACGGCGTTGACGTAGAATAAAGGAGAGTGCGTTATGGCAATTAGTTTGCAAAAAGGCCGCAAGGTAAGTCTGGAGAAAAAATCGTCCGCGGGTCTGGGCGAGATCCATGTAAACCTGAACTGGAACTCAGTACCCCAAAACCAGGGCTTTTTAAAGAGCCTTTTTGGAGGGCAGCAGGGAATCGACCTGGATCTGGGATGTCTGTATGAGCTGAAAAACGGGCAGAAAGGAGCGGTGCAGGCTCTAGGCAATTCCTTTGGCTCCCTCACAAAGCCGCCCTATATGTCTCTGGACGGAGACGACAGGACGGGAGCTGCGGCAGCCGGGGAGAATTTAAGGATCAACGGCAACCAGATCTCCAATATCAAGAGGGTGCTTGTGTATACGTTCATCTATGAGGGCGTTGCCAACTGGCAGCAGGCGGATGCCACGGTCACCATAAAGTATCCCGGGGCGGAGGATCTGATCGTAAAGATGGATTCTTACAATTCCAATGACACAATGTGCGCCCTTGCGCTGTTTGAGAATGTGGGAGACGAGACTTTCAGCGTAGAGAAGATCGTCCGGTTTTTCGGAGGCCACGCCATGATGGACAGAGCCTTTGACTGGGGCCTTAATTGGAGGCCGGGGCGCAAGTAACCAGACACTATTGATCAGGAGGAATTTAAGATGTCAATTAGTTTGCAAAAGGGGCAGAAAGTCAGCCTGTCCAAAGAAAATAAGGGGCTGTCAACAGTGCTTGTAGGCCTTGGATGGGATGAGGCCATGCAGAAAAAAGGATTTTTCGGATTTAAGCAGCAGGCGGATATCGACTGCGACGCGTCGGCCATCCTTCTTCGGAACGGGAGATTGAGCGGCAACGGCGACCTTGTGTATTTCGGGAACCTCAGCCACAGGTCGGGAACCGTACAGCATATGGGGGATAACCTTACGGGCGCGGGGGAAGGCGACGACGAGCAGATCCTCATTGACCTTGCCAAGATGCCGCCGGAGTACGACAAGATAGTCATTGTGGTAAATATCTACTCCGCAGTCCAGAGAAAGCAGCATTTCGGGATGATACAGAATGCTTTCATAAGGCTGGTGGACGGCAGGAATAATAAAGAAATGTGCAGGTACAATCTCACAGAGGACTATTCCGGCATGACGGCAATGATATTCGGGGAGATCTACCGGCACAATGGGGAGTGGAAGTTCGGCGCTATCGGCCAGGGAACGACTGACCCGTCTCTGGGGGACCTCTGCAAGAGATATGTATAACATGTACGAAACGGTTTTAAAAGAGAAACTGCAATAAGTTTCTCTTTTTCTGCAAATAATACATCTAGGACAAAAGAGTTAGGAGATTATGTATGAATGAAGTGCTGAAAAAGGACGTCCTGAAAAAAGGACTGTCCGAGGAACAGGTAACACAGAGTAAGGAGAAATTCGGAACGAACGAGCTTGCCAAAAAGGAGCAGGAATCGCTCTGGTCTATGTTTGTCGGGGCATTTGACGACATCTGGATTAAAGTGCTGTGCGGAGCGCTTGCCCTTAAGGTGGCGCTTGCGCTGCTTGGCATGATGATACCTGCCATCGCGGGGGAAAATGACGCGGTGGAGATCATAAGCATCATCCTTGCTATCGGGCTGGCGACAGGGTTCAGCACCCTGTCCGAGTACAGGAACACATCCCGCAGCGAGGCTTTGCAGGAGGAGTACAATAAGACTTACGCCAAGGTCATAAGAGGCGGAAAGCTGGTGAAGATCCTCACAAGCGAGATTGTGAAGGGCGATACCGTCCTGATTCAGTCCGGCGACAAGGTTCCGGCGGACGGCCTTATATTTGAAGGGAATGTGAAAGTGTCTCAGGCGGCGTTAAACGGCGAGTCCAGAGACGAGTCAAAGTCCGCGGCAGAGACGATGGAAGATGCGGAGACTACAGATTACAACTCAGAAAGCAAGGTTTTCATGGGCTCTGTAGTTACAAGCGGGGAAGGCTACATGGTAGTTACCGTGGTTGGAGACGCATCCGAACTTGGAAAGATCAACAAGGCACTGACCGATGATTCGGAGGAGGACGAGAGGAAAGACACATCCAGCCTGAAACTTGAAGTGGTGGCTGCGGGCATCGGAAAGCTGGGCGTCTCTGCGGCGGCAATTGCGGGCATCCTCCAGGTGGTGCTCACGATCATGAGGGCAGATGAGGCGGTAACGCCTGTATTCGTAGTGCTTTTGGCGGCTGAGGCAGTGATGCTGATGGCATCCATCGTCATCATGGCAGTTCCGGAAGGACTTCCGATGATGAACAGCCTTGTGCAGTCCATGAACACGGAATCCATGTATAAGAAGAACATCCTTGTAAGCCACAAGGCGGCATTCTCGGATTCGGCGTACATGAACCTTTTGTTCAGCGACAAGACAGGAACGATTACGGAAGGGAACCTCTCCCTGGTAGAGTTCGTGACAGGCGACGGAAGTGTGGCGGATAAGCTTTTGGATAAGGAGTTCCTTGAGGCCATCACCCTTAACAACCTTGCGAAGATATCCGAGGGCAAAGCCATCGGCAGCAACAATATGGACAGGGCGCTGCTCACATACGCAATCGCAAACGGCGCGGCAGAGACTATAGACAGTTCTAAAGTCAAAGAGGTCAGCGGGTTTGATTCGGAGAAAAAATGCGCGACGGTAGAGCTGAATGACGGAACCGTGTACTGGAAGGGCGCGACGGAGAACGTCATAGACGACATCACCCACTATAAGGCGAAAGACGGGTCAGTGCTGGAATTTACGGCAGCCGAAAAAGAAAAAGTGACGGAGCAGATGATCGCGGAGGCGAAGAGGACGATGAAACTTCTGTCTGTCGCGAAATTCGAGGGAGGAAGAAAAGTCCTTCTTGCTGTTTTGTGCCTGAGGGATAATGTGAGGAAAGACGCGGTTGAGACTGTAGAAGTGCTGAACCGGGCGGGCATACAGGTAGTCATGGTGACGGGAGACGCGGAGGAGACGGCGGTAGCCATCGCCAGAGAGGCGGGCATCCTGAAAGATGAGAATACGGACGTAGTCCTGACCCATGATGAGCTGGAGGAGATGTCGGACGAGGAGCTTAAGAAGAAACTTCCGAACCTGCGGGTTGTGAGCAGGGCGAAACCGCTTGACAAAAAGCGGCTGGTCACTATGGCGCAGCAGCTTGACGATGTGTGCGGCATGACGGGAGACGGAGTAAACGACGCTCCGGCGCTTAAGCAGGCGGACATCGGGTTTGCCATGGGAGACGGAACGGCGGTTGCCCAGGAGGCAGGAGATGTGGTCATCCTCAATAACAGCCTGACATCCATCAAAGACTGCGTGCTCAACAGCCGGACGATGGCGAAGTCGGTAGGGAAGTTCCTGATCTTCCAGCTTACCGTGAATATCAGCACCCTTTTGATGAATATTATCGCCCCGGTACTTGGATGGACGGAGCCGTTTTCCATCGTGCAGATTTTGTGGATCAACCTGATCATGGACACTTTGGCTGCCATGGCGTTTGGTGGCGAGCCGATTCTTGACAGGTATATGAACGACAAGCCGGTGAAGAGGACGGACAATATCCTGACAGGGTATATCAAGTCCGCAATCGGCACAAGTTCCGTGTTCATTACCCTTGGCTCGATTCTGATACTTGAAGACATCGGAGGCATAACGAGCTATGTGATGCCGGCATCCTGTACGGACCCGCTGCTGTATGAGAAGACATTTATGTTTGCCTTCTTTATCTACTCTGTTATTTTTAACAGTTTCAATACACGTTCCGACAGGTTCAACCTGTTTGAGCATATCGGGGAGAATAAGAACTTCATCCTGGTAATGGGTTCGATTTTCATTCTCCAGACAGTCATCATCCAGATCGGCGGGCAGGTGTTTAATACGACGATGCTCAGCACGCGCGCGCTGCTTGTGTCTATGGCGCTGGGATTCCTCATCATACCGGTGGATCTGGTGAGAAAGATGTTTGTGACAAATGCGGGTCGTTAATTTAGATTTGGACAATACTCTGATCTATTCCTATAAGCACGATATCGGAAACCGGAAGATGAATGTTGAGCGGTATCAGGGGAGAGAGATTTCTTTTATGACGGAGAAGACCCACGAGCTGCTAAGGCAGATAAAGAGCCGGTGCCTGGTGGTTCCCACCACAACCAGGACGAAGGAGCAGTATGACAGGATTGATTTAAAGGCAGGGGCGTTTCAGTACGCCCTTGTCTGCAATGGAGGAGTCCTGCTGGTAGACGGGCAGAAGGATTATGCGTGGCACGAGGAATCGAGGCGGATGATTTCTGATTGTGCCGGGGAGCTGAGGCGGGGAGCGGAGCTTTTAAAATGTGAGCCGCTGCGGAAGTTCGAGTTAAGGTTTATCGAAGAACTGTTTCTCTTTACAAAGTGCAGCGAGCCCCAAAGGGTTGCGGCAAGTCTGCGAACGGCTCTTGACAGCCGGAAGGTCGATGTGTTTCACAACGGGGAAAAGGTCTATGTGGTGCCGGGAACGCTTAACAAAGGAGCTGCGGTGGAGAGATTCCGGCGATACGTCGGAGCGGATGAGGTGATTGCCGCCGGAGACAGCGAGTTCGACGTGTCCATGGCAGAGCGGGCAGACGTCGGGATCGTTCCTGCTGGTTTCTGTAAAAGATACGGCGCGGACAGCGCTCTGGAGGAGATGAAAGGGGAGAGCATATTCTCGGAGGAAATGCTCTCCCGGATTAAGGAGTTAATCGACCTTTAGCTGGATTCCGCCCTGCCGTTCGGAGGGCTGTATGATGACGGTCACCGCCATGCCTCCATGCCACTCAAAGGAATAGGATTCGCCCGAGGCCTGGCCGATGAAGGTCTTCCAGTTCACGTCTGTGCGGATGTGGGGGTCGCAGGAGCCGTTCCCCATCCAGCAGATAACGGCGTCAGGGTCAACAGCGATGGTGTTGTGAGTATGTACATTGCTGAGTGCGATGGGGTTGCCGTCGGTGAGTATCGCAACATACGCGTTCTGTCCTTCTCCGGTCAGCGTGGATGTTGCGATTCCTTTTTGTGAGAGGACGCCGGAGCCGATAAAGCGGACGCTGTATTTGCAGTCCTGGGTGAATGCCAGGATATTTTCCGACTCGACGGAGATCGTCTCGCCCCTCTCCAGCCGGTACACAAGGACGTGCTGGGCGTTGCAGGCGTAGTATGTCTCGGAATCTCCGCCCAGCATAACTTTCATGAGAGGAATGTTCTCTCCCGTCACGCGCCTTGCCAGGGAGCCGATGACCGCCTGGGCAAGATTGTTCTGGGGGCCGAGGAGGACTTTCTCAAAGCGGTAATTCGTGTTTCCGGCGCAGTCTCCGGCGATGTAGGCCCCGGCCTTGGTAAATATAACATCATTTCCGGTACAGGTGACTTTCAGGGTCAGTTCGTTAATTGTCTCAAATGTAATCATCTATTTTTCCTCCAATTTAATTTGTCTGAACGCCATACAACTGGCACAGGCCTGCAAGGTCTTTTGCGACGCCGTTTCCGATGGCATTGAATTTCCAGGTATCGTTATACAGATAAAGCTCTCCCAGCATCATGGACGTCACGTTGGCATAGTAGTCTGTCAGCAGGAAACTGTAAATCTCCCGCCCGGTGTCCGAATCAAGCAGCCGGATGTAGGCGTCTTCGGCCATGCTGAAATTGAGGCGGTATGTAAATGCCTCGTTGATGGTGAGCACGAATACGATTTTTTTAATGCCGGGGTTTAAGCGCACAAGGTCGATGTCTGCGATTTCCCGGTCCTCGGCGGAGCCGTTTGTATTCAGGGAGACGCTGCCGTCCGGGCTTTTTGTCTGTCCGTAGAAGACGAACCAGTCGTCGCCGGGAACTTTCCCCGAGGCGTTAAGGAGAAAGGCGGACAGGTCGATATCGCACCTTGGGTCGGTAGTGTTCCAGCCCATGGCGATTCTTACCGCCTTAAGCTGCCCGGCGGCTCCGATGTTTACCTTCTGGCCTTTCTGTATAAGGTTTTGGAGGGCAGGAGGCTTGCGGCAGGAAGCAGTAGCGTGATTACCTCCTGCACTTGTGGTTGTGCCCTGACGCGTATGATTCAGTAATGAAATGTTGTTTCGGTTGTAGCTTTCCGTTACTTTCATCGGAATATTAATCATAAGTATCGGTTCCTTTCCTGTTGTTATCCCTATTATACAACAGGATGGGGAAAATGGCATCTTAAAGTTGTTTTTCGGCAGCAGGGCAGATATAATAGAATTAGTTAAATATCAGAAAGGTTGAAACAGAGTTATGAAAATCAGTATTCGCAAGATAAGCGAGATTACAGGATTTTCGCCGGCGACAGTGTCAAATGCACTGAACCATAAGAGGGGAGTCAACAAGGAGACGGCGGAACAGATTTTAAAGACGGCAGAGGAACTGGGGTATCACACGGGGGAGAAGATTCGGAGAATACGGTTTGTCATTTTTCGGAGGAACGGGCTGATCATCGACGACAGCCCGTTTCATCCGGCAGTGATTGAGGGCGTGGAGCGGCAGGCAAAACTTTTGGGGCTTGAGACATTGTTCTGCCATGTGGACGTGAATGACACGGGGTACGATATGCAGATCCGGGAGATTCTGTCGGATGAGGAGAGCGCGGTGGTGCTCCTTGGCACAGAGATGATGGAGGAGGACTTTGAGCCTTACACTCATGCGAAGAATAAGATCATCCTGCTGGACGGATGGAGCGACAGGCATTTTTTCGACAGTGTCCTTATCAGCAACACGGATTCCGCGGCAAAGGCGGTGGAGTACCTTGTGGAGAGGGGGCACAGGGAGATCGGGTATATCAGGGGAGATTTCCGCATACAGGCGTTTAAGTACAGGGAGATCGGCTACCGGCGCGTGATGGATGCCCATGGGTTCCCTGTAAGGCAGGAGTTCATCCCCACGGTGGGAACAAGAGTGGAGACTGCCTATGAGGGCATGAAAAAGTATCTGGAAGGAGCGGAGGCTTTGCCGTCTGCGTTTTTCGTGGACAATGACACGATAGCCATCGGGGCGATGCAGGCGCTTAAAGAGTGCGGCTACGACATCCCGGGGGATGTGTCTATCATCGGGTTTGACAATATCTCCTACGGCGCGGTGTCAGATCCGCCGCTTACCACCATCAATGTGTACAAGCATGAGATGGGGGCCACGGCGGTGAGGGAGCTACTTTACTCGATAGAGAACCAGAGCGCGATCAAGACAAAGATACAGGTGTGTACGGACTTTGTGGAGAGGGGGAGCGTGAGGAGGATATGAAGGAGGGGAACAAGTATGATGATGCGGGATTTTTATATGAGGGATGTGAATACGGTGGCTCCTGAGCTGCTGGGACATGAGATGCTGGAGGGCATTGCTTCGGGCATGATCGTTGAAGTCGAGTCGTATGCCGGCCCGGATGACAAGGGAGCGCATTCCTATGGAAACAGGCGGGGCGTTGGGCATCACAAAGGAGCAGTATGGATATGCTCTTTGCAGTTCGCCGCTTTCCGTCAAACCCTTTCTGGATGTGCCATATGATGGATTCAAAACAACGGGTTAGCATCCAGTGGGGTGAGATTGTTCCTAGCCCAGCTTTGTACATAAGAGATGAACTGTTTTACCGCCGGGGCAAGGATAAAATTTTTCTTGTAAGAAATACTGATCTTTCTGCGAAAATCAGTCTCTATCGGGCGATGTGATACATTATAGGGCAGTCTGTAAAAAAATAATTCAGGACATACGCTGATTCCCAGATGACTTTCTACCATGGCAATCGTCGCATAGTCATCTACAACATGGTATTGTATTTTTAATTTTATATTGCGGTCTTCAAAAAAATTTCGGATAATGGGCGCGCGCCCCTCATTCACAAGAATAAATGGATATTCTGCCAAATCTTCGGGGTAAATAGTCTCCTTGGAAGCAAGGGGGTGATCAGGCGGATATATTAAGAATAGTCTGTCTTCAAACAGAATAATGTTTTTCAATCCACACAAGGAAGGTGTGATCGTAAAACCGCAGTCAATAGAACCCTGCAAGATCCATTCGGCAATTTCTGCATAGTTTCCCTGTTTAATTTCAAAATTAATATTTGGATAATACTGCTGGAAAGAATTTAGAATATTGGGGAGCCAGTTTACAGCAACACTGGTAAATGTCCCAATTCGAACCTGTCCGCAGTTAATATTATTGATATCAGCCACTTTATTTTCGAATTCTCTGAAAGCATTAGCAACATTTCTGATGTAAGGGATCAGCATCTCACCTGTCGGTGTCAGTTCAACCCCTGCGTGACATCTCAATAGAAGACGTACGTTGAATTCATTCTCCAGCGAATGAATCGCATGGGAAATCGCAGATTGTGTATATCCCAAAGATGAGGCGGCTTTTGTTATAGTTCCGGCATCGATCGCCGTTAATAGAGCTTCAAATTTCTGTATATCCATTTTATTTCTACTCCATGAAATTTATTAATATTATCAATCAATATTATAAACTTTATCTATCAAAAAATCCATAGTAAAATTATAAAAAAATAAAATATAAAAACCTGAATTTACAGAATACAAAAAGATTGCGACAGCCTTGTTTAATAATTTGGCGTTCATTAGTTTCTTGTGTGAGCTGCAGCGACTATTAATAGACACAGGAATTAATAATAAAAAACTAGGAGGTGATTTTATGCCGTGTATTCAATTGTCCACAAATCAGATCTTATCATCTGATAAACAGACAATATTAAAGAAGAATTTTGGAAAGGCAATTGAGATTATTCCGGGAAAATCAGAAAAATGGCTTATGTGCATGTTTCAATCTGCATGTGATATGTGGTTCCAAGGAGAACAAAAATACGTTGTTTTTCTCGAAGTTTCTCTTTATGGAGAACCGGAAGGCAAAGATATCGATCAGCTTACAAAACAATTAACCCAAATTGTCAGCCAGGAATTAGACATTGAATTGGAGAACATTTATGTCAAATATTCGATGACTCCGTACTGGGGATGGAATGGGAAAAATCTAGGGAGGTAACAAGTGAAAAATCTAAAACGGTTTGAAAATTTATTTGATCTAAGCGGGCATATTGCAGTAGTTACAGGCGCTGCGCAGGGAAACGGGCTTGGGATTGCCAATGCTTTGTATGAGGCTGGGGCGGTCGTTGTGGCGACGGATATTAGCTTTAAAGACGAACAAGAGAAAAAAATGATGGACGGAATTGTCAAAATGACAATGGATGTTACAAAAGAAGAAGAAGTCAAAAGAGTCTTTGCAGAAATTGTAAAACAGTATGGGAAACTGGATATTTTGTGTAACAATGCAGGAATTATTTATAAAAATCTTGTGGAGAAACTGGAAATCGAACGTTTTGAGACTGTAATGGATATTAATCTTATCGGTACGGTTATCTGTACAAAGCATGCGGTGCCGTATATGAAAGAAGCAGGCTGGGGACGAATTGTCAATATTTCGTCTTCTCAGGCATTTCTTGCTTCTGAAACGTACAGTGCATATTCGGCTTCTAAGGCGGCGGTTTCACATTTAACAAGAATATGGGGAAATGAGCTGGTAAAAGATAACATTCTTGTAAACGCCCTTTGTCCATGTTACGTAATGACACCTATGATGGTAGATTCTATTTCTCGTAAGGCCGAGGAGCTGGGGACAGATACGGAAGGCGGCTACAAGTATTTTGCAGATATGCTGCCGACACACCGGCTGCTTGAGATTGAGGAGATCGGAAACTGGGCGGTTGTGTTGTGCGGAGAGCTTGGCATGGCAACAACGGGAAGTAATATTTCCATTACATGCGGACAGGTACAGCTTTAATTAACTTATGAAGAAAAGAGGGTTCTTATGGGTGCAAAAGAATTACTGCTTGGTATCGACATAGGTACGAGCGGATGTAAAGTAACACTTATCGATACAGATTGTAATTTTGTAGGAGATGGATATACAGAGTACAAAACATATCATCCGAATATAGGATGGTCGGAACAAGATCCGGCAGATTGGTTTCCGGCTTTCATGAAAAGCTTCCAAATTGCAATGGAACAAGGAAATGTCAGGCCGGATCAGGTGGCGGCGCTTAGTCTGGACGCTTCGGCACATAATATTGTTCTTTTGGATCAGGATGACCGTGTCTTACGGAAAACAATTATGTGGACTGACACGCGCAGTGTTGAAGAAACGGAATACATGATGAAGCATCACAAAGATGAAATCTTTGAGATTGCTTATCAGATGCCGAGTCCGACATGGACGATGCTGCAGCTGATGTGGATTCGCAATCATGAACCGGATGTCTTGAAAAGGACAAAAAGAGCTATGTTCGTTAAAGATTATGTAAGGTATCAGCTTACAGGAACATGGACGACAGACTACATAGAAGCACAGGGCAGCCTGATGTTTGATAATAAAAACTGGAGCTGGTCCCAGGAACTTTGCGCGATTAGTAAAGTTCCGGTGGGCATACTTCCCCCGATCGTAAAGCCGACCGATGTGGTAGGACATATTACAGAGGCGGCTTCAAAGCTTACAGGTATTAAGCAGGGAGTTCCGGTAGTCAACGGGTCTACGGATACAGCGCTTGAAGCATACTGCGTGGGCGCTGTTGAAGAAAATAGCTGTGTGACAAAGCTGGCGACATCGGGGACCGTTTATTTATTCCGTCCAGATCCGTATCCGAATCCAAAGGCATTGACATATTCTCATGTAGTGGAAGGATTGTGGTATACATGTCTTGCGACTTCTTCGGCAGCCGAAAGCCTCAGATGGTACAGAGACACTTTCTGCAAAGAAGAATGGCAAAAAGAGCAGCAAGGCGGCAGTAATACCTATCAGCTGCTGGATGCAGAAGCAGAGAAGGTTGCAGCAGGCTCAGAAGGACTGTTCTTCCATCCGTATCTGATGGGCGAGCGTTCTCCATATTGGGATACGAAGCTTAGAGCAAGCTTTATTGGAGCAACCGCACATCACGGAAGAGGACATTTTAACAGAGCTGTGCTGGAAGGTGTTGCGTACTCTATCAAAGATAATTTTTCTCTGATCGAAGATATGGTAGATATCAAGGAAGTCCGCATCGTGGGCGGAGGAGGAAAAAGCCCTCTCTGGCGTTCGATTATGGCAAATGTGCTGAACCGTCCTGTTCTCAAGTTTGCAAATGATGATTCTTCTTATGGTTCGGCATTGCTGGCAGGAGTAGGAGCGGGAATCTTTTCCGGACATAAGGAAGCGGTCGGGAAGGGGCTTCACCTGAAAGACCGTATAGAACCGGATGAAGAACTGGTGGAAACATACAGAAAAAGTTTTGAAATTTATCGTCAGCTTCATGATGCGACGGAACCGATCTATAAAAAATTATAAAACCAACAAAGGAGAAAATGATTATGAGCGTAAAATTGATTGCAATGTTAACAAATAATGATAAAACAGTACCAGGTGCTATTGATATTTTTGAAAACAATAAAATGACGAAAGCGGACTGCTGGGGATTTAAGGATATTGGCATTGAATTGCCGGCTGCAAAGGAATTGGTAGAAAAAATGAAGCAGGCGGGTAAGATTACATTTATGGAACCGTTAGTAGAAAGTGAAGAAGAGTGCCTTAAGGCAGCGCAGTTTGCTATTGACTGCAAATTCGAATATATGGTTGGTATGGCTTTCTATGAGAGCGTTGCGGAAAAATTAAAAGGTACGGGAATTAAATATTTTCCGACTTGCGGACGGCGCGCGGGCATCCCGCGAATGCTGTATGGAACCCATGAAGAGATTATTGCCGATGCAAAGAGGATTTTGTCCTATGAAGGCGTTCATGGCATTTGTTTGTCCA
The DNA here is from genome assembly GCA_000403475.2 of Lachnospiraceae bacterium MD308. Classification (GTDB taxonomy): domain Bacteria; phylum Bacillota; class Clostridia; order Lachnospirales; family Lachnospiraceae; genus MD308. The sequence continues at coordinate 1,188,673 of KE159795.1, read as the reverse complement.
TATACCGCTACAAGGACGGCGATTCGGAAGAGATGGCCAGAGAGTTTGTAAAAAATGTTGACAAGCCGATGATCGTTACAGGAAGTATAAGCAATACAGAGAGACTTGAATTTGTGAAAAAACTGAAACCGTGGGGATTTACTATAGGCTCGGCGCTGTTCGACGATAGCTTTGGTGCGTTTGAGACAATCTCGGACAAAATAGATTACATATTGGAAGAACTGAGCAAGTAGCAATGACTGGAAATATATTTCATGTTTTTTCTATAATCAGAACACCTATAATGAGATTACCGGGATGTGTCTTCCGAGAGAAGCTTTCCGGAAAAAATATTATATTCAAAGGAGGAAATTTTCCATGAAAAAAGAATCAAAAAGAAAAATAGCATCTGTTATGGCAATGGCTGTGTTGATGGCATCGCTGGCGGGCTGTAGTAGAAGCGGGACGGGTGAAAGTAACGGAGATTCTGCAGCCAAAGACGGAGATTATGTAATTGGACTTGACTGTCCGATGACAGGAGTAAATGCAAGTTTCGGAGAACAGCTGTCATACGGTGCGCAGATGGCGGTTGATGAGATTAATGGTGCGGGAGGAATCAACGGCAAAACACTGGCGCTTTCTGTTCAGGATGATAAGTCTGACCCGAAAGAGGCGGCAACCATTGCAACAAAGTTTGTTGCAGACGATTCTATCGTAGCCTCTATCGGTTATTATAACAGTTCCTGCGGCTTATCGGCGCTTCCTATTATTAATGAAGGAAAGCTGGTGACTATTGTTACAGGATCAAGCCCTGATATTTCAGAACAGACTCAGAAATACGGATTTAGAACAGAACCTTCTGATATGCAGCAGGCAGTCTATGCGGCTGACTGGATGGTGCAGGACGGACGTAAGAAAGTTGCGATCTTGTATGAAAGTACCGATTACGGCATGGGTCAGGAAGAGATCATCACGGATATCTTAGAAGAGTCGGGCGCAGAGATTGTATGTTCAGAAGCGTATATTTTAGGAGAGACGAAGGACTTTACCAATATTTTGACGAAAGTCAAGAATTCGGGTGCGGATTCGATTTTCCTTGCCGGTACTTATACAGAGGGGGCATTGATCGTGAAACAGAGACAATCGCTAGGTATGGATATCCCTTGCTATTCATCATCGTCGATGTTCGAGGTGGCTTTTTTGGAGGCGGCTGGAGAGGCTGCTGAGGGAGTCAAGGTTCAAGGGGTTTTGGTGCCGGACGATCCCTCTGAGACGATTCAGAAATTCCAGTCGTCTTATAAAGAAAAGTTTGGTGACGATAAAGTGGCGGGAACATTCTCTGGTCATGGCTATGCTACAGTTAAAATGGTTGCTGAAGCGATTGAAAATGTAGGAACTGATCCAGATAAAATGTCGGAATACATTGAGTCAACAACCTTTGACGCTATCTATGGAACCGTTAGCTTTAATGAGACACATGACCTGATCTTTGATTCCTTAAAGCGTTTAGTTGTGGAAGACGGAAAGTTTGTGGTAGTAGAGTAACCTGTAGTCGGCAAAAGAAAGGCAGAGGAATTGCTTATGATTTTACAGATTATTGTTAACGGGCTTACGATGGGCTGTGTATATGCGTTGATCGCATTGGGATATTCTATGGTTTACGGCAGTCTTCGTTTTATCAATTTTGCGCATGGTGATGTTTATATGTGGGGTGCCTGTTTTGGACTTATATTTGCGCGAATGGGAAACATTCCGTTTTTGGCGGCGTTGATTCTTACAATGATATGCACGGGTCTTTTGGGGGTGACAGTGGAATTTCTTGCATATAGACGTTTGCGGAATGTCCCCCGTGTGGTAGTGACGGCAAGTGCGCTCGGCGCATCGATTGTCCTGTCGAATCTGGCGCGTGTTATTGTAGGAGCGGAGACTTATTCCGTGCCGGCATTTTTTGAAACAAAATATTTTACGGTAGGGAATCTGGTTTTAAACAGTCTACAATTTGTGCTCCTGGGCTGTTCGATCGTGTTAATGCTCGTTTTGAATTGGTTTATCAGTAAGAGTAAATACGGCAAAGCGATCCGTGCGACTTCGGAAAATCAAGAAGTAACCAATCTGATGGGGATCAATACGAATAAGATTATCAGTGTGACTTTCTTTATCGGTTCTGCACTTGCGGGAGCAGCAGGACTTCTGGTAGGAATTTACTATGATGCAGTCTATTCGACGATGGGATACATGGCGGGTATGAAAGCATTTACCGCAGCAATTCTGGGAGGAATTGGAAGTATTCCGGGCGCTATGCTTGGAAGCATGATTTTAGGGCAGATTGAGAGCTTTGGAACCACATATATTTCTTCCAGTATGGGACCGGCAATTGCTTTTGCGGTACTGATCATTGTACTGCTTGTAAAACCAACAGGATTTTTCGGCGCCGGAGATACTCATTCCAACCGGGTATAAGGAGGAGAAGTCAATGGATATAAAAAAGATTTTAAAGAGTCATAAGGCTCAGTTTGGAATTGTTTTAGCGGTTGCATTTTTTCTCCCGATGTTTGTGAAGGACGCTTCGGTTACGCACATTATGATCTTAGTCCTTCTGTATGTTATTTTGAGTATGGGTCTGGAGATCGCGCTGGGCATTACGGATCTGTTCTCTCTATGTCATGCGGCCTTTTATGGAATGGGAGCTTATGTATCCGCATTGTTGTCGATCTATCTTGGCTGGAGCTTTTGGGTTACGCTTCCAATCGCGACCATATGTGCGGGCCTCTTCGGTTTTCTGATCGGACTTCCCGCTCTTCGGACGAATGGAGATTATCTGGCGATCGCGACATTGGGATTTGGGGAGATCTTTCGGTTGATCCTGGTAAATGGCGGCGATTTTACGAGAGGACCAAGGGGGCTTACAGGAATTGCACGGCCCGAGTTGTTTGGCTTGGATTTCACGAATAAGAATGTGTATTATTACATTATTCTTGCGGCGACAGTATCAATTTTCCTAGTGGTTTATAATATTCCGAGAACATTTTTCGGACGTGCGCTTATGGCTATCCGTGATGATGAAGCTGCGGCTGCTTTTATGGGAATTCAGGTTTCCAAATATAAAGTCACCGCTTTTACACTCAGCGGAATGATAGCCGGTATCGCAGGTGCTTTCTATGCACATTATATTTGTTACATCAGTCCGGATACATTTGTTTATAACGATTCGATCACAATCTTGACGATGGTTCTGATCGGAGGCGGCGGAACCGTAATCGGCCCGGTAGTGGGTGCGGTGATTTTAACCATTCTTCCGGAGCTTTTACGATCATTTGTGGAATATCGGATGCTCATCTACGGATTGGTCGTTGTCGTTATGATGCAGATCAGGCCTATGGGAATCTTGGGTCACTTAAATATCCGTGTTTCATATTTGGAGAGGCGGCTGAAAAAGAACCAGCCTGATTCCAGGAAAGGGAAGGAGGTGTAGCAAATGCTGTTGGAGATTAATCACGTCACCAAATCTTTTGGCGGAGTAGTTGCAACGAACGATGTTTCTGTCAGTGTGCCGGAAGGAAAGATATTAAGTATTATCGGCCCTAACGGAGCCGGCAAGACGACTTTGTTTAACCTTATTACAGGGGCATATATGCGTACATCGGGAACCATTACTTTCAACGGAGTCAAGATTGATACGATGAAGCCTTACGAGATCCATGCACTGGGAGTTGCGAGGACTTTTCAGAATATCCGTTTGTTCAAGAGAATGACAGTACTGGAAAATGTGATGACGGGTATGCACAGTCGGATTAAAGCAAGGGACATAGAATCTTTTATTCCTGGCCGTTCTCAAAAAATAGAGGCAGAAATTACAGAGAAAAGTATGGAGGCGCTTAAGATCGTAGGCCTTGATGGGAAATATGCAGAATACGGAGCAGCTTTGCCATATGGCCAGCAGAGACGGCTGGAAATAGCCAGAGCATTAGTAAGCGATCCGAAACTTCTATTATTGGATGAACCGGCAGCAGGTATGAACATTAATGAATCCGCAGAGCTTTTGGAATTAATCCGTTGGATCAATGCAGAACTTAAGAAGACGGTCATCTTCATTGAACATAATATGAAAGTTGTTATGAATGTGTCGGATTATATTGTCGTGCTGGATCATGGAAGTAAGATTGCAGAAGGAATACCGAAAGAAATCAGGAATAACCCGGTAGTTATAGAGGCATATTTGGGAACGAAAAAAGAGGGAGGGAATGCGGATGCTTAAGGTAGAACATTTAAGTGTATCTTATGGAGCGATCAAAGCGGTCCGTGATATTTCTTTCGAAGTCGGGAAAGGAGAAATAGTGTCTATTATCGGAAATAACGGTGCTGGGAAATCTACTACTTTAAAAGCACTTACCGGGATTGTTGCGCCGTCTGAAGGAACGATCCGGTTATTTGACGAAGAGATTACGGGAACAAAGGCACACAAGGTGGCGAGAATGGGAATGTCCATGGTGCCGGAGGGACGGGGAATCTATACGCGCATGACGGTTATGGAGAACCTGGAGATGGGAGCATTTAACCGTACCGATAAAGCAGGAGTGAAGAGAGACCTAGAAAAGGTGCTTGATCTTTTTCCGGTGCTTGGCGAACGAAGGAAACAAAAAGGAGGAAGTCTCTCCGGTGGTGAACAGCAAATGCTGGCAGTAGGACGGGCTATGATGCAGGCCCCGAAAATTCTTCTTCTGGACGAGCCGTCTCTTGGACTGGCACCTCAGGTTGTTGAATCTATTTTTGAGGTCGTAAAAGAAATTAACAGAGAAGACGGAACCCCTATTTTATTAGTAGAGCAGAATGTATACTTGGCATTAGAGGTCTCCAATAGGGGGTATGTTCTGGAAACAGGGGAAATTATTTTGGGTGATCACTCCAAAAATCTTCTGAACAATGAAATGGTACAAAAGGCATATTTAGGCGTGGAGGATTAAATATGAATTATATGGGAATGGTCGCGAATTCACCGGTTGCATTAAAAAAACCTTTGGTTTGGCAGATGCCGGGGACAAGCCGGGACGGGAAAACGGTATTTTACAATGGCTCTATGTGCAGTCTGGGGCAGGAACTTAAAAAGCTTACAGATAAAAAAATTCTGCTTATCACAGGGAAACATTTGCTTTTGAGTGAGATGAAAGAGATTCTGTATCAGGTACTGGATCGGGAAAATCTTTCCTATGATGTTATTTCGGATATTCCGCCGGAGCCGCATTTGGATACGGTTGAAAAGATAGCGGTTCTGATGGATACCAGCGAGTACGGCGCAGTTGTCGGTATTGGCGGCGGGAGTGTTATGGATATAGCTAAAATAGCGGCTCATGGGGGAGACGGGAAACTGCTGGACAGAGCGGCAAACGATCGTTTTACTCAAAAACGGTTTCCGCTGGTACTGCTTCCGACCACTTCTGGAACGGGAAGTGAGATCAGTCCGTATGCTGTGCTGACAGTCAATGATAAAAAGAAGTTTTATACATCTTCGGAATTACTTCCGACAATTGCAATTATAGATCCGGTTCTTGCGGCGGCCATGCCCGGAAATGTAACGGCGGCAACTGCTTTTGATGCAATGACACATGCTTTGGAAGGGAATATGGCATGCCCTGTACCATATACAGAGTGTCTGGCTGTGGAGAGCGCCGCGCTGGTCTTTCAGTTTCTGCCAATAGCAGTTAAGGACGGGAGCGACATAGAAGCGCGATACTATCTTTCAATGGCTTCTGTTATGGGAATGTTGTCGTATGTTATGGGAGGAGGATTGTACGCCCATAGTATTTCTTATATTTTGACAACAGAAAAACAGCAGCCTCACGGGGTGGGCTGTGGTCTGGCCCTTCCCTTTACGATGGCATTTAATGAAGTGTATATCGGGGCGCTTCTTGACCGACTGGGAAGCCGCTGCTTTGGCAGAGACGGAACAAAGGAACTCAGACGGAGGGTTATAGAAAACATACGGGAATTGTATATTCAGTCAGGATTTCCCGAGACACTGGAAACACTGGGTTATACCATGTCTGACAGCGGTAGTTTCGCCGCAAATCTTCTGGGGAATTATGAACGGATAAAGAACCCAAGAAAAATGCATGAGGACGAGGCAAAACTATTGTTTGAATCAATGTTTGTGGGTCAGATGCAATATTTTTAAACATCGGAGGTAAAATGGCAATGTTAGAAACGAGAACAAGGGCATTTGCTTGCCCGACAAAATATTTTCAGGGAATCGGAGAATTTGATCTGCTGGAAAATTACACAGCTATGTTTGGTAAAAAAGCTTTTTATACAATAGATGGTTTTTTGTATGATGACTTAAAAACAAGGCTGGATAAATCTTATGAAACTTCAGGGTCGGATTTTCGTGCGGTGAAATTTGGAGGTGAGTGTTCTTATAGTGAAGTGGACAGGATCATCAGGGAATTTCAAGAATTTGAGGCAGATGTATTAGTGGGTGTTGGCGGTGGAAAGACGCTTGACACAGCCAAAGCTGCCGCTGATAAGATAGGGGTTCCGGTGATCATTGTGCCTACATCGGCATCGTGTGATGCGCCGTGCAGTGCTATGTCCGTGATGTATACGGATACGGGTGAGTATATACATAACATCCGGCATAAGAGAAATCCGGAGATTGTACTTGTAGATACCGGAATTGTCGCAAAAGCGCCGATCCGTTTGTTTATTGCAGGAATGGGAGATGCATTGTCTACTGCGTTTGAGGGACATGCAAATCAGGCTTCCTTTAGTCCCAATTATGTGGGAAAAGGCTACCGCTGCACGAATACAGGGGTTGCGCTTGCAGAATTATCATTTGAGATTTTGATGGAACAAGGAATCAGCGCTCTTCATGCCCTCAAGCAAGGTGTCTGTACAGAGGCGGTAGAAAATGTGATAGAGGCAAACACATTGTTAAGCGGAGTTGGATTTGAGAACACTAGCTGTGCAGCAGCCCATGGGATTCATGCCGGATTAACACAAATTCCTTCCACACATAAATATTTGCATGGAGAAAAGGTGGCCTTTGGTGTTGTTTGCCAGATGGTTATGGAAAATACTCCTAAAGAGACAGTAGAAAAAGTTATGCATTTTTGCAATGAGGTGGGGCTTCCTACTACCTTAGAAGAGTTGGATGTGGAGGCTACACATGAAAATGTGATGGTTATAGCAGAGACTGTTGTAAATAATAAGTTGATTTATGCCGAGCCATTTAAAATCACTTTGGATTTTGTGTATAATTCAATAGTCGCAGCAGATGCAATGGGGCACTATTACAAGGAGAAATTTTCATAAATATGTAATTGACATGATAAGAAAGTTCGTACAATATTTTTGTTTTTGACATTTTGAGAATTGTTATATAGCGTCTACAGGCTTAAAACTGCCGCCCGGTTGTCTGACCGGTGCGGCAGTTTTAATATGATTTTTTATTTGATTGTAATAAGCTTTGTTTCTGCATGCTATCACCATTCCTTGTGTTATATTTTCTGTTTATATAAATGTTTATATGAAAATTCATATAAACATTTATCAAAATGAAGATTAAATATGAATAAAATATGAATTATAAATAAATGAACTGTAAATACTATACAAATTTCAGGTTCAAAAACTGGGAAAAATAAACAAAATATAAATATAAACAAATAATTTGAATAAAAACTATTGAAATATTTACATAAACGTTTATAATGTAAGGCATAAAGGAAAGACAAAAACAAAAGGCGGTGAAAAAGTGAGAGTCAGTATTAAGAAGATTAGCCAGGCGACAGGTTTTTCTCCGGCAACTGTATCTAACGCTTTGAACCGTAAAAAAGGCGTCAACAGTGGAACGTCGGAAAAAATCTTCCGGGCGGCAGAGGAGCTTGGATACCACCCGGAGAAAGTGATCACGAAGATTAAGTTCGTCACCTACAGAAAGAACGGAAAGATTATAGACAACAACCAGTTTTTCCCGGCGATGATCGAGGGCGTGGAAAAGCAGGCGAAAGATCTGGGGTACGAGACGATCTTCAGCCGGCTGGACTGCGAGGACGAGAGCTTTGAAGAGAGGCTTTCGGAGGTTTTGGAAGATACAGGCTCCCTGATGATCCTTCTGGGGGCGGAGATGCTTGACGAGGACTTTATCCCGTTCAGGGATTACAAAGGGCATATGGTGCTCCTTGACGGATGGTCTGAGGACATGAGATTTGACGGGGTTTTGATCAACAATACAGATTCGGTGTGCCATGCCATGGAGTATCTGATCGGGATGGGGCACAAAGAGATAGGCTACCTTCGGGGCAGCTACAGGATAAAGGCGTTTCAGTACAGAGAGTACGGGTACGGGCGGGTGCTTGAAAAGTACGGGATTCCTGTACGGGAAGAGTACCAGGTGACCATAGGCACGCAGCTTGATACCGCCTATGAGGATATGAAAAAGTTTCTGGAAGGGAATCCGAAACTTCCGACGGCATATTTCGCGGACAATGACATTATCGCGCTGGGAGCCATGCGGGCTTTGCAGGAAAAGGGAATCCGGATTCCGGAAGATGTCTCTGTCGTAGGGTTTGACGACATTCCCTTCGGCGCGGTGTCGACGCCCGAGCTTACCACTATCCATGTATATAAGCAGGAACTTGGCAAGGTGGCGGTGAGAAGGGTTCTGGACCATGTTCAGTATCCCGGGCGGCACGAGAAGATGAAGATTCAGATCAGCACAAAGTTTGTCGAGCGGGGCAGCGTGAAGAATCTGGATGCATGAGAGGTCTATGCATGCCGCCTGCCGGATGCTGGGAAATGAAAGCCGGCATAGGCGGCGTGCTGGATATACCTGGCCGGACAAACGTCCGCGGTCCCTCGGGGACATGAGCCAGGGAACGCCCTTGGGGCGTAGATAAGCGTACCATAGTGGTGCGCTGTCTGAGACAAAAAAGGAGGAAGAAAGAATGGCAACTATCAAACTGGGATATGCGCCGACAAGAAGAAGTATCTTCAGCGCGCCGGACGCAATCAAGTACAGAGGACTGACGGCAGACAGGCTTAAGGAGCTTGGCATCGATTTTGTAGATATCGACGACATCAACGAGGAAGGCCTTCTGTACAACGACGAGGACATGAAGAAAATCGCGGCCAAGTTCAAGGCAGAGGGAATCGACGGTTTGTTCCTTCCCCACTGCAACTTCGGTACAGAGTACCTTTGCGCGAGGCTTGCGAAGGAGCTTGGCGTTCCGGTGCTTTTGTGGGGTCCTCTTGACGAGAGGCCGGAGGCAGACGGAACAAGGCTCAGAGATACGCAGTGCGGACTGTTCGCCACAGGAAAGGTGCTTAGAAGGTTCCAGGTGCCATTTACCTATATGACAAACTGCAGGCTGAACGACCCGGTATTTGAGCGGGGGTTAAGGGATTTTCTGGCGGTGTGCAACGTTGTTAAAACCTTTAAGAATATCCGCATCCTTCAGATTTCCACAAGGCCTTTTGACTTCTGGACGACCATGTGCAACGAGGGCGAGCTCCTTGAGAAGTTCAATATCCAGCTCTCACCGATTCCGATGACGGAGCTGACGGAAGAGATAAAGGCGGTGAAGGCCGAGGGCGGGAAACTGGCAGATATGGTGGCTTACATCAATGAGAACATGGAAGTTAAGATAAAAGATAACGAGGTGGAAAATGTGGCGGCCCTGGCGGTAGCCATGGAGCAGTTAGTAGAGAGATACGGCTGCAAGGCAGCGGCTATCCAGTGCTGGAACGCGCTCCAGACCGAGATTGGCATCATGCCCTGCGCGGCCAACGCGATCCTTAACGAAAAAGGAATCCCGGTTGTCTGTGAGACGGACATTCACGGAGCTGTCACAGCCCTTCTTGTGGAGGCGGCAGGCATGGATGAGACGAGAGGATTTTTCGCAGACTGGACTATCCGCCACCCGGACATCGAGAACGGGGAACTTTTGCAGCACTGCGGCCCGTGGCCCATTTCCGTGGCACAGGAGAAACCTGAGCTTACCTACCCGCTGGCATTCGACCATCCGGGCAGCCTTACCGCGGAGGCAAAGCATGGCGGCGTGACGCTCTGCCGCTTTGACGGAGATAACGGGGAGTATTCCCTTCTCCTTGGAAACGCCAAAGGCGTGGAAGGGCCGAAGGGCATGGGAACTTACCTCTGGGTAGAAGTAGAGAACATCAAGCGCTTGGAGGCGAAGATTGTAGAAGGGCCGTACATCCACCACTGCGTAGGCATACATAAGGATGTTGTGCCGGTGCTCTACGAGGCATGCAAGTACATCGGCGTAAAGCCTGACCTGTACGACCCGATTGAAGAAGACGTAAAAGCATATCTTAGAGGAGAATGATCTTATGGAAAATTTAAAAGCATTGGCTTATAGCTTAAGGGAAAATGTCATTGACATGATCGTGGAAGGCAAAGCCGGACACATCGGCGGCGACATGAGCGTTATGGAAATCCTGACAGAAATCTATTTTGACCAGATGAACATCAGCCCGGAGAATATGGACGACCCGGAGAGAGACAAGTTCATCATGAGCAAAGGGCACTCGGTGGAGGCGTACTACGCAGTGCTGGCGGCGAAGGGATTCTTTGACATCAAAGATGTGATCGCGACTTTCAGCAAGTTCGGCTCCCAGTTTATCGGGCATCCTAACAACAAGCTGCCGGGCATCGAGATGAACTCCGGCTCTTTGGGGCATGGACTTCCGGTGAGCGTAGGGATGGCTCTGGCAGGAAAGATGGATAAGAAAGATTACCGGGTATACACGGTGATGGGCGACGGCGAGATTGCGGAAGGCTCCGTGTGGGAAGGCGCCATGGCGGCAAGCCACTATAAGTTAGACAATCTCTGTGCGGTCATTGACCGGAACCGCCTGCAGATTTCCGGAAATACGGAGGACGTGATGGCTCACGACGACGTGCATGACAGGTGGAGCTCTTTTGGCTGGAATGTCATCGACGTGGCGGACGGCAACGACATCGGCCAGTTGAAGGAGGCATTTGACGCGGCAAAGGAAGTAAAGGGAAAGCCCACGGTGCTCATTGCCAACACCGTGAAGGGCAAAGGCTCTTCTGTGATGGAGAACAAAGCCAACTGGCACCACAAGGTTCCGAACGCGGAGGAATTAGAACAGATCAGAAAAGACCTTGCAGAGAGAAAGGAGGCGGCAAGACGTGGCTAAGATTGCAAACAAACAGGTGATATGCGACATGCTTGTAGAGGCGGGAAAGAAAGATAAGGATATCGTTGCGCTGTGCAGCGACTCCAGAGGAAGTGCATCCTTCACCGGATTTGCCAACGAGCTGCCGGAGCAGTTTATCGAGACGGGGATTGCGGAGCAGAACCTGGTAAGTATCTCCGCGGGTCTTGCAAAATGCGGGAAAAAGCCTTACGCGGCATCCCCGGCTTGTTTCCTCTCCACAAGGAGCTACGAGCAGTGCAAAGTGGACGTTGCGTATTCCAATACAAATGTAAAATTAATCGGCATCAGCGGCGGCGTAAGCTACGGCGCTCTCGGCATGAGCCATCACTCCGCCCAGGATATCGCGGCCATGTCCGCGGTCCCGAATATGAGGGTGTACCTGCCAAGCGACCATTTCCAGACAGAATGTCTGATGAAAGAGCTGATAAAAGATGACAAGCCGGCTTACATCCGGGTAGGAAGAAACGCGGTGGACGACGTGTACGAGGAGGGCAATGTGCCTTTCGAGATGGACAAAGCGACAGTAATCTGCGAAGGATGCGACGTTGCCATCATCGCCTGCGGCGAGATGGTGAAACCGGCAAAAGACGCGGCAGAGCTTTTGAAGGCAGAGGGAATCAGCGCAGGCGTTGTGGACATGTACTGCGTGAAACCGCTTGATGCCGGGGCTGTGGTGAAAGCAGCGTCGGGGGCGAAGGCTGTTGTCACTGTAGAAGAGCACGCTCCTTTCGGAGGGCTTGGCTCTATGGTCAGCCAGGTAGTAGGCGCCGAGTGCCCCCGGAAGGTCATTAACATGGCGCTGCCGGACGCTCCGGTCATCACCGGAACCTCAAAAGAAGTGTTTGACTATTACAAGCTGACCGCAGAAGGCATCGCAGAGAAAGCGAAAGAGGCTTTAAAGTAAGTGCCGGGAGCGTTTTCCGGTGAAAAAGATATTAGCAGGGAGAACCTGTTGATATAGAACATTTAATACTTAAAAAACATAAGGAGGAACGAAGAATGAAAGGTTTCAAAAAAGTATTAGCTATGTTACTCGCAGTAGCAATGGTAGCAGCTATGGTTATGGGCTGTTCCGGAGGCGGAGGAGACGCTGAGGAAGAGAAGACAGAAGAAAAGACAGAGGCAGAGGCACCGACAGAAGAAGAGGGCGGTTCTGAGGAAGTATTAAAGGGCGGCGGCTCCAACATCATCTACATCATCACACCGTCTGTGTCTAACCCGGCATTCAAGGCTGAGGCTGACACAGCTACCGCAAAGGCAAAAGAGCTTGGATACGAGGTTAAGGCAGCATCCCACGATGACGACCCGACAAAGCAGACAGAGTTATTTGACAGCGCGATCGCAGACAAGGCGGCAGCGATCATCTGCGACAATGCAGGCGCAGACGCAACAGTTGAGGCGGTTAAGAAAGCAAGAGACGCAGGCATCCCGACATTCCTCATTGACCGTGAGATTAACGCAGAGGGCGTTGCGATTTCCCAGATCGTTGCAAACAACTACCAGGGCGCAAAGGCTATCGCTGAGAAATTCGTTGAGGCTATGGGTGAAAAAGGAAAATACGTTGAGCTGTTAGGAAAAGAGTCCGACACAAACGCAGGCGTACGTTCTTCCGCATTCCACGAAGTTGTTGACCAGTATCCGGATATGGAGATGGTAGCACAGCAGACAGCAAACTGGGAGAAGACAGAGGCCTATGACAAGATGGAGGCTATGCTCCAGGCGAACCCGGATATCGAAGGCGTTATGTGCGGTAACGACACTATGTTAGAGGGTGTATGCGCGGCACTGCAGGCAGCAGGCAAGAAACTTCCGGTTATCGGTGTTGACGGTTCTGACGAGGCGGCAGCCCTCATCAAGTCCGGCGACGCTACAGGTACAGCGCTGCAGCAGTTCGCAGTAATCGCTGAGACAGCAGTTGTACAGGCTGACAAATACTTAAAGGAAGGCTCTACAGGCGCAGAGGAGAAACAGCTCATCGACTGTATCGCAATCACATCCGAGAACGTTGACAAACTGTCAGGTTTCGTTTTCACAGAGTAATTGCGGGAAAGAAAAGCGGCTGATAAGACAGAAAGGCTTTATGGAGGGCGCGCTTTCGCGGCGCGCCCTTGTATATGATATGGAAACTCTTTATGTAATAAGGTATGAATGATTTTGAATGTAAATATCCGAAGGGTATTTAGAAATAAAAGTAATAAAGGAGGCAGCTATGAAAAAACGTGCAATAGCTCTTGGACTGACATTCGCGCTTTCTGCGTCCACACTGCTCACAGGATGCGGAATCGTGAAAGTGGTAAAAATCGGAGAAGAGGGAAAGTATACCGGTAATGTGGAATTTAACGCAGGCGACGACGTTGCCGCCATCTGGGAGGATTCCGCGCTGCCGGAGATGAACGAGACGGCGGTCGACCTGACGGAGTTCCTCACCAAGTCGAACGGGGATCTGACGGCGCTGGCAAAGGAGCATGGGAAATATTCCATGGGTGATTCCGGAGAATTAAGCTACGTGGTAAAGGGAACGGGAACCGTGGAAGAAGTCAACACAGAATCCCAGGCAGGATTCATGACCGTAAAACTTGACGGCTACACCGGCTCTGAGGCAGTGAAGATTCAGATCGGGCCGGTGTACAAAGGCTCATCCATCCGTGACTGCTTGAGCTTTATCAAGTTCGGCGATTATAAGAACCAGGAAGAGTGGGCGGCCGTATCCCAGAGCATCAACAAAGTAGTGGCAGACGACGTGGTAGAGCCTGCCGACCCAGCATCCCTTAAGGGAAAGACGATTTCCTTTGTCGGGGCATTTACCGTGTCATCGGGAAGTACGGACGTGCTCGTCACACCGGTTGTTCTGGAGGCGAAGTAGGGATTTGTGAGATTAAAAAGGAGATAACAGACTATGGGTGAAGGATATAAGTGCAGGGAGGACGTATTTCTCCATGCAGAAAAGATAAGTAAGATTTATCCCGGTACGAAAGCGCTCGATGAAGTATCCTTTGACTTGCTTAAGGGCAAGGTAAATGTACTGATCGGGGAGAACGGCGCGGGGAAATCTACCCTGATGAAGATGATTGCCGGAATCGAGCAGCCGAATGAGGGCAAGATGTACATCGGGGAAGAGGAAGTGTACTTTAAGGACACCACCGAGGCGAGAAAACACGGCATCGGAATCATCCATCAGGAGCTGAGCCTGTTCCCGAACCTCAACGTGTACCAGAACATTTACATGAACAAGGAAAAGACTAGGGGAAAGATCGCCCTTGACAATAAACAGCACATGGAAGGGGCCAGGGCGGTACTTGAACGGCTTGAGCATCCTCTTGACTTAAACCAGAATGTAGGGGAGCTGCGCGTAGGGCAGCAGCAGATGATCGAGATTGCGAGAAATCTTGTGGAGGACGACCTGAAGGTCCTCATCATGGATGAGCCTACGTCTTCCTTAAGCCAGCAGGAGGTAAAGGTTCTCTTTAAGATCATGCGGGAGCTTACAGCGGCGGGAATCTCCATCGTATATATCTCCCACAGGCTGGAGGAGATTATGGAGATCGGCGACCATGTGACAATCCTGCGTGACGGCAAGTATGTTGCGGACTCCGACGTAAAGGATATCGACGTCTCCTGGATCGTCCATCAGATGACAGGAGGGGCCAAGTCCTACCCGACGAGAGACCGTGAGGTTGACTGGTCAAAGGTGGAAAACGTACTGGAAGTAAAAGACCTCTGCCTTCCGAAAGCAGGCGGCGGTTATCTTGTAGACCATCTGAGCTTTGAGCTGAAAAAGGGAGAAGTGCTTGGAATCTACGGCCTGATGGGGGCGGGGAGAAGTGAGGTGTTCGAGTGCCTTATGGGGCTGCACCCGGAGCATACGGGGAAGGTTCTGATGGAGGGAAAAGAGCTTAACATCAAGTCCATCAAGCAGCAGATCGACAATGGATTCGCCCTGATTCCGGAGGATCGGCAGGCACAGGGCCTTGTGCAGACTTTGGATATCGAGAAGAACTGCTCTCTGTCGGCGCTGACCAGATATAAGAAGGGGCCGTTCCTCGACGCGAAAGTGGAGGGTGAAAAGGTAGACGGCCAGATCAAGGACATACATATTAAAGTAGCGGATAAGAAACTGCCGATTCTTTCCTTGTCAGGCGGCAACCAGCAGAAGGTGGTTATCGGAAAAGGCATTCTGACGACCCCTAAGATCCTGCTTATGGACGAGCCGAGCCGCGGTATTGATATCGGCGCGAAGACAGAAGTCTTCGAGATCATAAACAAATATGCGGAGGAAGGGCTTTCTATCATCGTCATCTCTTCTGAGCTGCAGGAGATTGTGGCGATCTCGGATCGCATTATCGTTCTGTCAAACGGGATTAAGACCGGTGAGTTTTACGGCGACGAGATTGAGCAGGATACACTGGTACTGGCATCTTACAAGGGCCATCATTAAGAATAAAATACCCTGCGGGTATACCTATATGCACAGAGAACAGTGCAAAAACAAAGAAAGGTGAGTTAAATTATGGCAGCGAAACAAAATTCTGGAAATAATAAATTAGCGATGACCATATTAAAAGGTCGTACGTTTATTGTATTGATCATTCTGCTTATTTTCTTCAGTATCACGGCAGATAACTTTATGAGCGCCGGGGCGCTTTTGACGGTTGCAAAGCATGTGGCTCTTTACGGGATTCTTGCAATCGGCATGACTTATGTAATCATCACAGGCGGCATCGACCTGTCCGTCGGCTCGGTGGCAGGACTTGCGGGCATGATCGCGGGCGGGCTCATCCAGGAGGGGCTAACCCTTAAGATGTTCGGCGTGACCCTTTACTTCAGTGTTCCGATGATCGTGCTGATCACGGTTCTTCTGGGGGCGCTGATGGGCATGATCAACGGCCTTGTCATTACGAAATTCAATGTGGCTCCGTTTATCGCCACTTTAGGTACGATGTACATCTGGCGCGGATTTGCCAATATCCGTTCGAACGGCGCGACGTTTTCTGAGCTTGCCGGAAGTGAAGGGCTTGGAAATACAGGCTTTGAGGTGTTCGGGCGCAATCTTGCGGGTACGGCGATTCCCTGCGGCGTTCTTATCCTTGCCCTCATCGCGGTAGCGGCAGGGCTTGTGCTTAAGAAGACGCCTTTTGGCTGGCACGTGCTTTCCATCGGCGGCAATGAGAAGGCGTCCAAGCTTTCCGGCATCAAGGTTGACCGGGTGAAGATCTGGGTGTACGCATTCTCCGGATTCTGCTCTGCGGTTGTGGGAATCATCGCGACTTCGCAGCTTGTATCCGCAACGCCAAAGACCGGCGAGTCCTGGGAGATGAACGCCATCGCGGCGTCCGTACTTGGCGGAACTTCCATGGCAGGCGGTGTCGGCACGATTGGCGGAACCATCGTCGGAGCGTTTGTAATCGGTGTGATCAACGACGGTATGACTATGTGCGGCGTTACGGAGTTCTGGCAGAAGATTATCAGAGGGCTTGTAATTATCATTGCGGTAATTATCGACCAGGTACAGAGGAACCTGCAGGCGAAGATGGCATTGCAGGCGCGTAACGAGAACAAATAGAGGGGTGGATGAGCAGCCCGGCCGGATTTATATTCCTACAGAAACCACGCTTTCGCTCGGGAAAAAACGTAGCAGACACTAGGCTCGAAAAAACCTCGCCAAGTGCTGACGTTTTTTACGGGTTTCCTTTAGGAACATAAATCCAGCCGGGCTGCGCCGTAAGCTGTGGATTTTAGCGGGTTGCGTTTGTTGTGGGAGTTGTTTACAGGTTGTTAGATTTTGGAAAGGATGTGTTTTGGATGAAGAAGAGAGGGATTATTAATGCTCAGCTGGCGGGGTTGCTGGCGGGGTTGGGGCATAAGGATCTGTTTATGGTTGCGGACGGGGGGATGCCGGTGCCTAAGGGGGTGGAGATTGTTGACCTGGCGCTTTGCGGCGGGGTTCCGACTTTTCGGCAGGTGATGGATGCGGTTCTTGACGAGGTGCAGGTGGAAGGCTATACTTTAGCTGAAGAAATTGTGGAGAATAATCCGGAGCTGCTTTCTTATATTAAGGAAAAGCTTGACGGGGCGGAATCGGAGATGATTTCTCACGAACAGCTTAAGGAGGAGTCTGTGGGGCTTAAGTTTGTGATACGGACGGGGGAGTTTACGCCTTATCCGAACATTGTGCTGCGGGCGGGAGTTGCTTTTTAGGCGAGTGAATTTGGCAGGAGGTATTGTAATGAAAGTATTGAATTTTGGGTCATTGAATCTGGATTATGTGTATTCGGTTGACCATATGGTGATGCCGGGGGAGACGCTTTGCTCCGGAGGAATGACTGTGTTCTGCGGGGGCAAGGGGCTGAATCAGTCTATCGCTCTTGCAAAGGCGGGAGTGAATGTCTACCATGCCGGGATGATCGGCGAGGAGGGCGGCGTTCTCCTTGAGGCCTGCCGGGAGGGCGGCGTGAATGCGGACTTTATCCGGACGGTGTCGGAAAAGTGCGGGCATACCATTATCCAGGTGGACAAAAACGGGCAGAACTGCATCCTTCTGTACGGCGGCGCCAACAGGAGCATTACGAAGGAATTTGCAGACGAGGTGCTGGGGAATTTTGAGAAGGGGGATATCCTTCTGTTACAGAATGAGGTGAACCTGCTGGACTATATCATCGACAAGGCGTATGAGCGGGGGATGATGATCATTCTGAACCCGTCTCCGTTTGACAGCGCTCTTGAGGCCTGCGACTTCGGGAAGATTTCTATGTTTCTCTTAAATGAGATTGAAGGCGGCCAGGTGACGGGGGAGAAGGAGACGGATAAGATCTTAGAAAAATTAAAGGAGCTTTACCCGGAGGCGAAGGTAGTCCTGACGCTGGGAGGCGACGGCTCTGTGTACCAGTATAAGGATGAGCAGTACCGCCAGGGAATCTACAAGGTGAAGGCGGTGGACACGACGGCGGCGGGAGATACGTTTACGGGCTATTTTATCTCGTCCGTCATTGACGGCATGCCGGTTTCGGAGGGTCTTTCTCTGGCGGCAAAGGCGTCGGCGATCGCGGTGTCGAGAGAAGGGGCCACAGCGTCTATTCCGCTCAGGGAAGAGGTTCTTAAGGCAGAACTTTAACTGAAAAAGGAGTTTTTGAGATGGCAGAGAGATATATTATAAGTATAGACCAGAGCACCCAGGGCACGAAAGCCCTTCTGTTTGACCAGAGCGGGAGCCTTATGAAACGCACAGACAAGCCCCATCGGCAGATTGTGAATGAAAAGGGCTGGGTGTCGCACGATCCGACTGAGATTTATGAAAATGTGATCGAGGTGGTGCGGATGCTCACGGAGGACATTGACAAGTCGAAGGTGGCGGGTATCGGAATCAGCAACCAGAGGGAGACTTCGCTGGCGTGGGACCGGGTAAGCGGCGAGCCTTTAGGGAACGCTATCGTATGGCAGTGCGCCCGGGCGGCATCCATCTGCGAGCGGGTGGAAAGAAAAGGCCAGGCAGAGAACATCCGGAAGAAGACAGGCATGAACCTGTCGCCCTATTTCCCGGCGTCCAAGATTGCGTGGATTCTGGAAAATGAGGCGGGGGCAAAGGAGAAGGCGCAGAGAGGCCAAATCTGCCACGGTACTATTGACAGTTGGCTTGTCTACAAGCTTACAGGGGGAAAGGCGTATAAGACCGATTACTCCAATGCCTCCCGCACCCAGCTTTTCAATATCTTTGAGCTTAAGTGGGATGAGGAAATCTGCGGGCTGTTCGGAATTGACGTCAACAATATGGCGCAGGTGTGCGATTCGGATTCAGAGTTCGGGGAGACGGATTTTGAAGGAGTTCTTCCTGCCCCGGTGCCGATTCACGGCGTGCTGGGAGATTCCCACGGCTCTCTGTTCGGGCAGGGGTGCCTAGAAAGCGGCATGACAAAAGCAACTTACGGCACAGGCTCCTCCATTATGATGAATATCGGGGAGAAACCGGTGCTCAGCACCCACGGCGTTGTCACGTCGCTGGCATGGAGCATGGGCGGCAAGGTAAACTATGTGCTGGAAGGGAACTTGAATTATACAGGGGCGGTCATCACATGGCTTAAGGACGACTTAAAGCTGATACAGTCTCCCGCAGAGACAACAGCCCTTGCGAAGACAGCGGTTAAGAGAGATTCTCTGTACTTGATTCCGGCTTTTTCCGGATTGGGCGCGCCCTACTGGGACAGCCACGCTGCGGCGGCCATCGTGGGGATGACGAGGACTACGGGAAAGGCGGAGATTGTCCGGGCCGGAGTGGAGTGCATCGCGTATCAGATTACCGATATCGTAAAAGCCATGAGCGAGGATGCAGGCATCAAAGTGGGAGAGCTCAGGGTGGACGGAGGCCCTACGAGAAATGACTATCTGATGCAGTTTCAGAGCGACATCGCCGACGCGGCGGTACAGGTTCCGGATTCCGAGGAGCTTTCCGGCATCGGGCCTGCATATGCGGCAGGCTTAAGGCTAGGTGTGTGGGATGAGAGCATCTTTGGGAAACTGAAAAGAGTGAAGTATGAGCCGGAGATGGAAAAAGAGATCCGGGATGAAAAGTACGCCGGATGGAAAGCGGCAGTAGGGACAGTGCTGACAAAATAAAAGAGGCGGTATCTGTTATTTGAAAATTGTCTGGTTATCATGTTTAAGATAACCAGACAAAAAGATTATATTATTCCAGAATCTCCTTTACCTCTTCCACGGAAACGCCGCACTCCTTCGCAATCTGCTCCGGTGAAATGCCGGCCCTGTATAATCTTAAAATCTCCCGGGCGAGTTTTAAGCCTTCTTTTTTCCCTTGTTTTATTCCTTCTTCAAGTCCTTGTTTTATCCCTTCCTCTTTGCCGGTGATGATTAGGATAGAGCGGTCGCGGAGCGCCTTTTCGCGCTCTTCATATTCCAGCCTTTTCTGTTCGTCCGCGCTGATATCCACCAGCTTATCATAAGCTTTCTGTACGTAACGATCTGATTTCGCAAACATTTCAAGCTCCTCTCTGGTCTCTGCGTTAAAGAACTGCGCCCAGTTTAACAGGACGGTTTTGGGATAATCATACCGGTTCAGTTTTGTATGCAAATGCCATCACCTGCATCTCAATGTCAATCTGGACATTTCCTTTAAGCAATGCCCGCACATCCAGAATCCCCAGCTTATCTTCGGCATGCTCTTTTCGCAGGTGGGTTGGGAGCAGTATGGTTTTTTCGATTTTTTCAGGAGGAAGATTTAAGACGGCGGCGATAAACCCGCGCCGGACTTCGTCATCGTCCATCAGTTCTTTAAAGCAGAAATTTACTTTTGGTTTCATGATAAATTCATTTTTGTGCATTAGAGTCTCCTTCCCGCAGGAAAGAGAGTGTAAAGTTTGCTTTTATTATATAGGCGGAAGAAACATAATACAATAACTTTCCTGCATTTGTTCAGTTTGTATGGTTTTCAGGGATTTTCGGCCGAGGGGCCAGAATAGTTTGAAATCCTTTGATATGGACAGTATAGACAATGCGGGGAAAGAAAGCAAGAAAATTTTATAAAAAAGTTGGAGGTTGTTGCAAAAGCAGATTTATCACCTGCTGGAGTGACAGCCCAATTTTTGTGCCTGAAAAATGAATAATTTGACAAAACGCACAAAAAATGAATATTGTTTTTGGCTATTTTCATCAGTTGACAATAATAAATATCCTGTGATAATATTTTCTCAAGAGATATTGTATCCAATATCTAATATCCAATATTCAAAATGAAGGAGGGAACAAAATGTCACAGAAAAAAAGCTTTTTTGCTTTAATGCAAAAGATTCCTGGAGGGCTGATTATAGTACCAATGCTGGTCGGAGTGGTTTTGAATACATTCTTCCCGCAGCTGCTTTCAATCGGCGGTTTCACTACAGGAATGTTTAGCACAGGCACGTCGTGTTTGTTAGGCATGTTTCTTTTGCTTAACGGCGCAGGGATTAATGTTAAGAAGATTGGCCTTCCGCTTTACAAAGGATGTGTTCTTACATTAATGAAATTTATTTTTGGTGTTGCACTTGGGCTTCTTGTCAGCCGCGTGTGCGGTGCGGCGGGATTTGCCGGTATTACGCCAATGGCAATTATTGCAGCGCTTACCAATTCAGCCGGAGGTCTTTACCTTGGCCTTGCCAATCAATACGGTGATGAGAGTGACGCCGGAGCGATTTCTATCCTGTCACTGAATGACGGACCGTTTTTTACGATGATTGCCATGGGGACGGCAGGACTTGCATCCATTCCGCTTAATGCATTTATCGCAACATTGATTCCGCTGATTATCGGTATCGTGTGGGGTAATGCAGATGAAAAGTTCCGTGAAGTTTCAGCAGGAGCACTTCCGGTTATTACGTTTTTTATGATGATACCGATTGGGGCCGGCATGAGCTTTGTCAGTTTAATCGAAGGCGGCGGAGCAGGAGTTATACTGGCAGTTATTTCTGCACTTACTGCATTTTTGTTCTACTTCATATATCAGCTTTTGCTTCCTAAGAAAAAGAGAAATGCAATGGGAGCCGCAATCGGCACAACTGCAGCCAATGCGACAAGTGTTCCGGCATCTGTGGCAGAGATGGATTCCGCCTTAGCGCCGATTGCAGGAGCAGCGACGGCTCAGGTTGCAGTGGCGGCTATCGTAACAGCATTTACCGCGCCGATGATTACCGCATTTTTAGATAAGCGGATGAGACGAAAAAAATTAGGTATCTATTCTGATGAAGCTGCGCAAGAAAGAAAAGACAAGGTTATAAATAATTAACAATATAACATTTTACATTTCAAGAAAGAGAGGATATTATTATGTCATTAACAATCAGACCACTGAATTCCGGATACATTCCAACAAAACCACTGGAGTATTGGTATCATTTTTCATGCAAAAAATACGTAGAGAAGCTGGGTGTTTCTAATGAATCGGATCAGCTTCCGGATTTTACATTTTTAATCGAAGGCGGAGAACAGTTAATTCTTGTTGATACAGGCATGTCTTGGACGGAGCATGCGGACAAATATCATCATGGGCCGTCTCTTCAAAGACCGGGTATTGATGATATCGAATCTCGTCTTGCACAGGCAGGGTACAAGCCGGAGGATGTCGATATTGTATTATTTACACATCTTCATTGGGATCATGTATTCTATCTTGAAAAATTTACAAAAGCACGTTTTATCTGCAATGAGGTTGAATGGAACTATGCACATAATCCAATCCCGTTACATTATAAATCCTATTGCCGTCCGATCATTGCGAAAGACGGAGACGTAACTGTAGGAAACGAATTTATCGCACCGTATGATCAGCCGGGTGTATATGAGCGATTTGAGACAGTAAAGGGCGAAGTGGAAATTGCGCCAGGTGTAAGCGTATATGAGTCATTTGGACACTGTCCGGGACATATGACAGTTGTTGTTGAGACAGAAGAAGGCCCGTATTTCTGCGTTGGCGATTCGGTGTTTGTTATGGGTAACATTGACGCTCCGCAGGATATGCAAAATGAGCTTCATTATGATATCTGCCCTCCGGGACGTTATGTAGATATTGTAGCCGCATGGGAGACAATCCGGGATACGATCCGCCGCTGTAAGGAAGCAGGTGTAGACCCGCACAAGCATTTACTGCTTTCGCATGATGTAATTCTGTCCGCAGCTGTAGAAAAATATGCGGACAGCCATGACAGCAAACTTCCAGTTATCGGACTTAAGGATAGTGATTTTGTATTTGAACAGTATAAGAGTGCAATTATTGACAAGGATGCAAAAAAAGCCGCAAAAAAAGCTGAGACAAAATATTTTGGTTCTTTATAAAAAGGAGAAATGCATCAGTTATGAAAACGATAGCAATTATTGAAAGCTGCGACACAAAGCATAAAGAGGCAAAATTCATTAGTGATTTTGTAAAAAATGAAGGTATTGAGCCATTAGTAATCAATACGGCTACAGGATTGGCGCCTTCCTATAATTATGATGTCTCCCGGGAAGAGGTGGCAGAAGCATATGGCACGCCGTGGTCAGAGATGGAGCCGAAAACTAAGGGTGAGAAAATCGATTTTATGAAGAATGCCATCGCGGATTATGTAGAGAAGCTATATGACAAAGGAAAAATTAATGGGATAATCTCTGTAGGAGGACTGCAGAATACGGTTATGTCGGCAAATGCGATGCAGAGACTTCCAATTGGTTTTCCGAAAGTACTGGCGACAACGGTTGCCAGCGGAACAAGAAAATTTGACCTTGTAGTAGGAGACAAAGATATTACAGTTATGCCGGCAATCTGTGATTTTACGGGGATGAATATTGTCACCCGGCGCGTTATTGCAAATGCCTGTGCATGCTGCGTGGGCATGGTAAAGTCGGCAGGCGATTCTTTGAAAAAAGGTGAAAAGCCGGTGGTGGCTGTAACGTTGATGGGCGTTACGAATCACGGAGCAGAGGCGGCCGTGGCAGAACTGGAAAAAGCAGGGCTTGAAGTGATTGGATTCCATGCCACCGGTGTGGGCGGAGCTACAATGGAAAATATGGCGGCTAACGGACTTGTAGACGGAATTTTAGATTTGACGTTGCACGAGCTGACAAGCGAGTATTTTGGCGGCGGTTTTTCGTATGGCCCGAAAGCGAATATCAGACTTGTCAAATCAGTGGAGCAGAAAGTGCCGTTGGTAATCAGTCTTGGAGGTTTGGATTTTGTGGATTATGGAACAAACGAGCTTCCGGATAAGATGGATCAGAGAAAATATATGCTTCACAATGCAAATACAGCTCATATCAAGATTCTTCCGGAAGAAGCAAAAGCTCTTGGAGAGATTTTGGCAGAGAGGCTCAGCAAAGTTAACTATCCGGTAAAGCTTTTAATACCTACAAAAGGAATGCGTCATAATACATTGGAAGGGCAGGAACTCTATTCGCCGGAGAGCGATTCTATCTTAATCCAGACAATCATTAATAATGTAAATGACAATGTAGAAATTGTCGTGATTCCACACAACTTAGATACGCCGGAGTTTGGAATTAAAGCAGCGCATTATATGATTGAGGAGATGAAAGCAAGAGGAACGCTTCTGAAAGATTTTGCATATTAATTATGAGGAGATTACAGTATGAATGAAACAATCTACAAACTGGCACAAGAACTTGCAGATGCAAGTAAAAGAGCTTATAGACGGGGGATACAGACCGGAAGCGGCGGTAATGTAAGCGCCAGGATTCCGGGGACGGAGACGATGCTGGTAAAAGCAAGCGGAGGTTCCCTTGGAGATTGTACGCCGGAAGAATTTCTGATTACGGATTTTGACGGAAACGTAATGGAAGGGACAGGCAAACCGACAAGGGAGGCGCTGCTTCATGGATACATATATAAATTAAGGTCGGATGTGAATGCCGTGGTACATGTCCATGCACCGTATGCGATTGGCTGGTCTTCTGCAAAAAAAGATCTTCCGCTTGTTACATGGCATGCAAAATTAAAGCTGCCGGGCGATATACCAACCCTGGATATTCATGCCGGTATGGTAAGAACTCAGGATGTACCGGTGGTAGAGGAAATGTTTGCGAAAAATCCGGATACGCCAGCTTTTATATTGGCAGAACACGGGATTGTGGCCATGGGAAGAGATCCTTTTACGGCAGAACACAATGCAGAGCTGATAGAGGAAACTGCACAGGTGGCAATTTTAAGCAAGGTTGTCCAAAAGCTGGGAATATAAAGGATGGTGCGTGAATGAGGATAGAAAATATATCAGACGTTACAGAATTTTTTAAAATAGTTGATGAATGTAAAGGTAGAGTAGAACTTCTCACGGGAGAGGGCGACAGATTGAATCTGAAATCAAAACTTTGTCAGTTTTTATCCATGGCACAGATTTTTTCAAGGCAAGATGAACTTCATCTGGAATTAGTTGCCAGTGAAGAGGAGGATTTGAAAAAAATATATGAATATCTTGCTGTCAAAAATGAATAAATAATCTTAGGGTTATTGCCTTAAGTAATAACATCTGGGAGCCGCTGCAGGAATTGCAGCGGCTCTTGCTATTCTTAAGAAAAAAGATTATAATAATTTCATGTAACGTCAACTTGTAGTTGCAAAATAGGATAGAGGAACGGGGATAACATAGTGACAGAGCACAATAATCGTGTAACGATGAGTCGGGAAAATCAGGAAATGTTGAAAAAAGATACGCTGCCCATGCGAGTTTTGAACATATTGATGGATTGGATTATGGACGGAAAGCTAAGAATGGGCGATAAGTTAAACACAGAGGAGATTGCCAGACAGTTGGGCGTCAGCCGGATGCCGATCAGAGAGGCTTTGAACAGCCTTGAGAAGATGGGGCTTGCAGAGTCGGTTCCCTATGTAGGGACACGATTGATTACATTGACCCAGGAGGACATTTTGGAAATCTATATGATGCGCAGGATGCTGGAGCCTATGGTTGCCGAAGAAGCTTGCCGGAAGATCACGGAAGAAGATATTGTCTTTCTGGAGCAGATTTTGGATGAGTATAAAGAAATCGTGTCCAATCCGGAATTACAGGCAAAAGAGGTACATCTTATAAATCGTAAGTATCATTTCACGATCTACAATATCAGCGGGATGAAGAGGATTTGCGGCGTGATTGAGTCTTTGTGGGACACCCTTTCTTTTTTTAAGTTGATTTATGGGAGAGAGTTTATTAATGATAGTGAAAAAGTACATAATATGATTGCAGAGCACGAAAGTTATATTACAAGCCTTAAGAGGAAAGACGGCGAAACATTAAAAAGGCAGCTGCAAGACAACTTAGAAAGCAGAATTTTGAATATATCACAAAATAAAGATTTTTATATGATATAGAAAGGACAGGAAAAGACGCAATGGGACAACAGATAAGACTCGGCAGAATAACAGATGCATCGGGCTTTTTTAAAATTATAGATCAATGTACCGGAAGAGTAGATTTAATAACTGAAGAGGGCGATCGACTGAATCTAAGATCAAAAATTTGCCAGTTTATGTCTATGACGCAGATATTTGCTCACCAGGAGGAGTTAAACCTTGAGCTGGTGATAAGCGAGGAGTCGGACGTATCTATTATTTGCGAGTATTTAGGTAATGTGAGCAAAGAGTGTGTGGACGTATCGGATATGAAGTCTTGACCAGAGACTGACCGGGAGGATACATTATGGGAAAAACGAAGGTAATTTGCTTTGCAAACAACAAAGGCGGGAGCGGAAAGTCCACTACCTGCGCCAACGTAGGCTGCGGCCTTGCGGGGCTTGGAAAAAAGGTGCTGCTGATTGACGGGGATATGCAGCTTAATCTTTCCCTGTCCTATTTCCCGGAGGAGAAGGTGCTTGAATTTGCCAGAGGGGAAAAGAACCTTTACTATGCGGTAAAAGACCAGAAGGATTTAAAGGATTACATCATACCGACGCCCTATGAGAATATAGACCTCATTCCGTCCTCCACGCTGATGAGTTCTGTGGAGTATGAGCTGTTCACCAAGTGGCAGAGAGAGTTTATCTTAAGGAAGGGGCTTAGGGAGACTGCGGATTCCGGGAAATATGATTATATACTGATCGACTCCCCGCCTACCCTGGGCGGATGGGTGATGAACGTGCTTTGCGCGTCGGATGCCCTGGTCATCCCGGTGGAGGCCACGCCCTGGGGGCTTTTCGGCCTTGGGAACATGTTTGAATTTCTCGAGGTAGTCAGGCCCATTGCCCCGGAACTTCGGATGACGGGGCTTGTGGTGACGAAGGTGGATGCCAGAAAGAACTACTTTAAACAGACGCTTGAGACGTTAAAGGAGCTTGAAAATGTGCATGTGTTTGACACCTATATACGGGTTGACAGCACTGTGGAATGGTCTCAGGACAATAATATGCCTATCATGGCGTATAAAAAGAGCAGCAGGAGCGCAAAAGAATACGGGGCGCTTACAGAGGAGATTGAAAAGCGCACCCGCATGCTTTAACGCATCTGTATGAATTTTTTAAAGGAGTTCAGGGAGTAGTTTAAGACCAGCTCTCTGGGAAATCCTGTCTCTTCAATTAGAGCATAAGCATATCGGAAATCCCCGATCTGCCCTGTGCCGTGACTGTCGCTTGACAGCACCACCGGGTGATCTAAGCGGCGGCACCAGTTCAGGATGTCCGCCGCGTTTGCTTTTGTGTCGCCCCGGTAGCCGCCCGGGCTTAAGGAGCTGTTGTTGATCTCTAAAAGCACGCGGCAGCGGACGGCGGCCTTTACAAGCTCTTCATAACAGGCTGGGTATTTCACGTCGTCGCAGTGGCCGATGATCTTCACATAAGGATTTTCCATGGCGTTTATATATGCGTCGGTATGCTCCGCTGCAGTTCCCGGCCGGAATGTCTGGGGGTGCAGGCTTGCGACGGCATAATCTAAGTTTTTCAGTATCTCTTCGTCAAGGTCAGTCGACCCGCTGGCATCCAGTATATTTAACTCCACACCGTATAAGACTTCCACGCCCAGGCGCATCTTCGGAGAAAATGCCAGGTTTCGGAAGTAAGAAGGCCTTCCGGCTCCCGGGGTTGCCGGGCCGTGGTCGGTAATCCCTAGCATCTTAAGGGGAACGGCGGCGGCTTTTTTTGCCATGTCGGTGATCGTGGCTCCGGACGCATGGCCGCTGGCAATGGTATGTGTGTGTGGGTCAAATTCAAACATGTGCATCTTCCTTTCCTGGCCGGTAATTCACAGCTTAATCTCAGTTTGCATTATCAGAGCAGAAATGTCAAGAAAAACAACAAAAACACAAATAAAAAGAATGAAAACAACAAAAAATATGAATAAAATATGTTGATTTTATTGTATTTGTAGTCTATAATAGAGAAAACAGTATAGCGGACAGTCTCTGGCCGCTATTCAGGCACAATGTAATTGAGAGACGAAAGAAAGGAGAGCTATGGGACTTTATACTTATAACAGCGAGAAAATCCCCAGGACGGACAGAATCGGAAGGCTTGTGGACCATCTGTTTGCGAAGATGCCGGAGATTGAATCGGCGAGGGCGGTCCTGCTCACAGAGTCGTACAGGCAGACGGAGGACGAGCCGATCATCATAAGGCGCGCGAAAGCATTTGAACATATTCTGAAGAATATACCGATCATCATCCGCGGCGAAGAACTGATTGTAGGGAGCACGACGATTGCGCCCAGAGGATGCCAGACATATCCGGAATTTTCATATGAGTGGCTGGAGGCTGAGTTTGATACCGTAGAGACAAGAAGTGCAGATCCGTTCTACATATCGGAAAAGACAAAGCAGGATCTGAGGGAAGTGCATAAATACTGGAAGGGCAGGACGACCAGCGAGCTTGCCACCTCCTATATGGCGCCGGAGGCCATCCGGGCCATCGACCATAACATCTTTACGCCGGGCAATTATTTTTACAACGGCGTGGGGCATGTGACGGTCCAGTACGAGAAAGTTCTGGCAGTGGGATATGAGGGCATCATCGCCCAGGCGGAAGAAGAGCTTTCGGCGTGCAGCTTAGGAGACAGCGACTACGCAGAGCGGTCGCATTTTTTGGAGGCGGTGATCATAAGCTGCAAGGCGGTCATTGCCTACGCAGAGAGGTATGCGAACCTTGCGAAAAAAGAGGCGGAGGCGTGCGGCGACGCCGCAAGGAAGGCAGAGCTTTTGGCAATCGCGGAGAATTGTTCCCATGTTCCTGCAAAGGGAGCAGGCAGCTTTTACGAGGCGTGCCAGTCATTCTGGTTCGTGCAGCAGCTTTTGCAGATTGAGTCCAGCGGACATTCGATCTCGCCCGGACGTTTTGACCAGTATATGTATCCGTATTATAAAGCGGACATAGACAGCGGAAAGCTGAAAAGAGAATTTGCCCAGGAGCTTATGGACTGCGTCTGGGTGAAGTTAAATGACCTGAACAAATGCCGTGACGCCGCGTCGGCGGAAGGGTTCGCAGGCTACAGCCTGTTCCAGAACCTTATCGCGGGAGGGCAGAACGGAGAGGGCATGGATGTGACCAACGACCTGTCCTTTATGTGCATCCAGGCATCCATGCATGTCATGCTGCCCCAGCCGTCATTTTCCGTACGTGTCTGGAACGGCTCGCCCCATGAATTCTTAATCCGGGCGGCAGAGCTTACCCGCACAGGCGTAGGCCTTCCGGCATACTACAACGACGAGGTGATCATCCCGTCTCTGGTGAGCAGGGGGCTTACTCTTAAGGAGGCCAGGGAATACAACATCATCGGCTGCGTGGAGCCGCAGAAGGCGGGAAAGACAGAAGGGTGGCACGACGCTGCGTTCTTCAACATGTGCAGGCCGCTGGAGCTGGTATTTTCAAACGGCGTGGACAGGGGAGAGCAGATCAGCATCCGCACCGGGGATGTGGAGAAGATGTCCACGTTTGAAGAATTTTACGATGCGTACAAAGCGCAGATGAACTATAACATAAGCCTTCTGGTCAATGCGGACAATGCCATTGACGTTGCTCATGCGAAACGCTGCCCGCTGCCGTTTTTATCCTGTATGGTGGATGACTGCATCAAGAAGGGAAGATCGGTGCAGGAGGGCGGCGCGGTCTATAACTTTACCGGACCTCAAGGGTTCGGCGTTGCCAATATGGCGGATTCCCTGTATGCCATCAAGACCCTTGTGTACGACGAGAAGAAAGTCACCATGGCAGATTACAAGGAGGCGCTCCTTACAAACTACGGCAAAGGGCTTGACAGCACTACCCTCTCCGAGATGGCGGTCCAGATTGCAGGGGGGCTTAAGGCAGCAGGAAAAGAAGTGGGGGAGAAGGAGATCGCGGTCATCTTAAAGACGGTGAAGGAGGCGGCAGAGACGCCGGAGGTAAAGGCGAAGGGCGAAAAGCTGTTAGAGCTTATCGAGGCAGTTCCGAAGTTCGGGAACGACATCCCGGAGGTGGACGAGTTTGCAAGAGACGTTGCCTACACTTACACAAGGCCTCTTGAGACCTTCAAGAATCCGAGAGGCGGCATCTACCAGGCAGGCCTCTACCCGGTATCCGCCAATGTTCCTCTGGGCGCGCAGACCGGAGCGACGCCGGACGGAAGGCTGGCGAGGACGCCGGTAGCCGACGGGGTATCTCCATCGGCAGGAAAGGATGTGAACGGCCCTACAGCGGCGGCAAACTCCGTTTCCAAGCTGGATCATTACATTGCATCCAATGGAACACTGTTCAACCAGAAGTTCCATCCGTCGGCATTAAGCGGCAGAAAAGGGCTTGAGAATTTTGTGGCGCTTATCCGCTCTTACTTTGACCAGAAAGGCAGCCACATGCAGTTTAACGTGGTCAGCAGGGAGACGCTCCTTGACGCGCAGAAACATCCGGAGCAGTACAGGCACTTAGTGGTGCGCGTAGCCGGGTACAGCGCGCTGTTTACCACGCTGTCCCGCTCCCTCCAGGATGACATCATCAACCGTACGGAGCAGGGATTTTAAGGAAAAGGAAAGGTGTATATCGTGGATTACATGAAAACCAAAGGGCGCATCTTTGACATACAGCGGTTCTCCATACATGACGGCAAGGGCATCCGCACCATTGTATTTTTAAAAGGGTGCGTGCTCAGATGCCGGTGGTGCTGCAATCCGGAATCCCAGGAGTATGACATCCAGACGATGATGGTCCAGGGGAAACCAAAGGTCATCGGGGAGGACGTGACCGTCGAGAAGGTGATGGAGACGGTGGAAAAGGACAGGCCCTATTACAGGCGCTCCGGCGGAGGGCTTACCCTGTCCGGTGGCGAGAGCCTGTGCCAGCCTGATTTTGCCGGGGCCCTTCTCCGGGCGGCGAAGGAGCGGGGAATCAATACGGCTATGGAGAGCATGGGGTGCGCGCCATATGAAGTGATAGAGAGCATACTGCCGAGCCTAGACCAGTACCTGATGGACATCAAGCATACCAGCCCGCAGAAACACAAGGAGTTCACCGGGCGGTCCAATGAGCTGATGCTTGAGAATGCAAGAAAAATCGCGGATTCAGGCATGACGGACCTGGTGATCCGGGTGCCGGTCATTCCGGGGTTTAACGACAGGACGGATGAGATCGAGTCTATAGCAAGATTTTCCGCAGGCCTTCGGGGAGTAAAAAGGATGCATCTTCTTCCTTACCACAGGCTGGGGCAGGATAAATATGACGGGCTGGGGAGAGAATACTTGATGAAGGACACACTCCCGCCGTCCATGGAGCATATGCAGAGACTAAAAGAGGCGGCTGCCCGGGTATCGGGGCTTGACTGCCAGATCGGAGGGTGATGATGGAGGAAAAGGTAAGGATCATACAGGAGCTTGTGCCGGGAAAACAGATTACCATCGCCCATCTGATCGCCAATCCGGACGAGAGCTTATATGAGAAATTAGGGCTCAATCCCAACATGGATTACTCCAAGTCGGCGATCGGGATCATCACCATCAGCCCGGCTGAGACAGCGGTCATCGCGGCGGACATTGCCGTGAAGTCCGCCGGGGTGGAGCTTGGATTCGTGGACAGGTTCAGCGGCACGCTGATCGTGACGGGAACTATATCCGAGACGGAATCGTCGCTGAAAGCCATACTTGACTATGTGGAAGAAAAGATGGGATTTACCGTCTGCGGCATCACAAGGACATAGAAAAATACAGCTTGCGAAAGGCAGGACGGATGAAAAAAATTGTTTTAATGGGAAGGAGCGAATGTGGGAAGACTACTTTAACACAGGCGCTTAAGGGTGAAAAAATACAATACCATAAGACCCAGTATGTCAATAATTTTGACGTGGTGATCGACACGCCGGGAGAGTACGCCCAGACGAAGAACTTAGGTTATGCGCTGGCGCTCTACTCCTACGAGGCGGACGTGGTAGGCCTCCTTTTATCGGCCACGGAGCCGTATTCTCTGTATCCGCCATGTGTTACGCCCATGGCGAACCGGGATGTGATCGGCATCGTGACGAAGGTGGACGTAGAGGGAGGAGACCCGGAGCGGGCAAGGCGCTGGCTTTCCCTTGCCGGATGCAAGAAAATCTTCTATGTGAATTCCACGGCGAATGAAGGAATCCCGGAACTTTTAGAGTACCTTCGGGAAGAAGGCGACGTAATGCCCTGGGAACAGGAAAACCAATAAAAACAACATATTATAATATTGACGCATGTGGTTTTGTGTGTTAATATAGAGGAAGAAACAACGAAAACGGTCAAATTTTGAGAGGTATACGAAGACAAGGAGGAACAATAAAGATATGCAGAACGAGTTTGAACTTAAGAAGTTAATGTGCGAGATTGGAAGAAGAGTTTACAACAGAGGGATGGTAGCTGCAAATGACGGCAATTTCTCGGTTAAATTAAATGACAATGAATTTTTGTGCACCCCTACAGGTGTGAGCAAGGGCTTTATGACGCCGGAATATATCTGTAAAGTGGACGCGAAAGGGAATGTTCTCCAGGCCAACGGCAATTTCAGGCCGTCATCGGAGATCAAGATGCATATGCGCGTCTATGAGAAGAGGCCGGACGTGAACGCGGTGGTACACGCACACCCAAGCTATGCTACATCTTTTGCTATCGCGGGAATCCCGCTGACAGCGCCGATCATGCCGGAGGCAGTTATCGCCCTTGGATGCGTTCCGATCGCGAAGTACGGCACGCCGTCAACGATGGAGATTCCGGACGCGGTAGAAGAGTACCTGCCATACTTTGACCAGGTGCTTTTAGAGAACCACGGCGCGCTGTCCTGGAGCACAGATCTTTTGAGCGCGTACCACAAGATGGAGTCCATTGAGTTCTATGCGGAGCTTTTATATAAGTCAAAGATGCTGGGCGGACCGAAGGAATTCGACAAAGAGCAGATTGCAAAATTATATGATATCAGAAGGAAGATGGGACTTCCTGGAAAGCATCCGGCAAATCTCTGCCCCAACGCGAAGAGCGGCAAGGAGAGCTGCCACAACTGCAGTGGAAACTGCGGCGGCACAAACGGCACTTCTGACAATGAGCTGGTGGCAGCCATCACGAAGAAGGTTATGGAGCAGTTAGGGATGTAATTTATGGACGAGCAGATGATTTCAAAAGCGGTAGAGGCCGTTATCCGGCAGATGTCGCCGGGGCATGAAGAAAAGCCCCGCCAGTGCAGGTGCAGGAAACATAAGATGACGCTTAAGCTGGCGACGGCTCTGATCGAGAAGGTTGAGGATAAGGCAGAGGAGATGGGGCTGGCGGTAGTAGTAGCCGTGTCGGACGCGGCAGGGCGGGTTGCGGCGGTGCACTGCATGGACGGGGCGTACATTGCAAGCTATGACATTGCGGTAAACAAGACATTTACATCGGCAAGCCTTAAGATGTCCACGGCAAAGCTTTCCAAGCTCAGCCAGCCGGGGCAGCCTCTCTATGGTATCCAGCATACGAATGAAGGCAAGATCGTGATATTCGGAGGCGGAGAGCCGCTTGAGACGGAAGGCAGTATCATAGGGGCTCTTGGCGTCAGCGGCGGCAGCGCCGAGGAGGATACGGCACTGGCTGCTTACGGAAGAGAGATGCTAAAGGAGGTAATTTCGTGTCAGTAAATGAAAAAATGGTTCAAGACGTCGTGAAGGAAGTGATGGCAAAACTTCAGCTGGCGGCGGGGGCATCTGAGGGAAAGGGCATTTTTGCAGATATGAACGATGCGATCGCAGCGGCAAAAAAGGCTCAGCGCTACATACACAGGATGTCCATGGACCAGAGAGAACAGATCATTTCCAACATCCGCAGAAAGACAAAAGAGAATGCAGAAATATTAGCGCGGATGGGCGTGGAAGAGACAGGGATGGGAAACGTCCCGCACAAGATATTAAAACATCAGCTTGTTGCTGAGAAGACGCCGGGAACGGAAGACATTACGACAACGGCATGGTCCGGGGACAAGGGGCTGACCCTCATCGAGATGGGGCCTTTCGGAGTAATCGGGGCGATCACTCCATGCACGAACCCAAGCGAGACCATTATCTGCAATACGATCGGGATGCTGGCAGGCGGGAACACCGTAGTGTTCAATCCCCACCCGGCAGCGGTTAAGACATCACAGTTTGCGGTTAATATGCTGAACGAGGCGTCCATTGAGGCGGGCGGCCCGGAAAATATCGCCTGTACGGTGGGAAAACCGACGATGGAAAGCAGCAATATCATGATGAAACATAAAGACATCCAGCTTATCGCGGCGACAGGCGGCCCGGGAGTAGTGACGGCTGTCCTGTCCTCGGGAAGAAGAGGAATCGGGGCAGGGGCAGGGAATCCTCCCGCGCTTGTGGACGAGACGGCGGACATCAGGAAAGCGGCCGGGGATATCGTAAATGGCTGTACCTTTGACAATAACCTTCCGTGTATCGCGGAGAAGGAGATTGTGGCGGTGGACTCCGTAGTGTCCGAGCTGATGCATTACATGGTGAACGAGCAGGACTGCTACCTGGCGTCAAAGGAGGAGCAGGACAAGCTGACCGCGACGGTGCTGACGCCGAAAGGGCTTAACCGGAAATGCGTCGGGCGCGACGCGAAGACACTCTTAGGCATGATCGGCGTGACGGTTCCGGACAATATCCGGTGTATCGTGTTCGAGGGAGAAAAGGAGCACCCGCTCATCGCTACAGAGCTGATGATGCCGATCTTGGGCGTGGTGAGGGCAAAAGACTTTGAGGACGCGGTGGAGAAGGCAGTGTGGCTTGAACACGGCAATCGGCATTCCGCCCACATCCACTCAAAGAACATTGACAATATCACCCGCTACGCAAAGGCGATCGACACTGCGATATTAGTGAAAAACGCGCCTTCCTATGCGGCGCTGGGATTCGGGGGAGAGGGCTTTTGCACCTTCACCATCGCCAGCAGGACAGGAGAAGGGCTTACAAGTGCAAGCACATTTACAAAGAGAAGACGCTGCGTAATGTCAGAGAGCTTATGCATCCGTTAAGTTGGAGGAGAAAGATATGGATATAAATTCAGTTAATGTAGAGGCCATAGTGAAACAGGTGTTGGAAGGGATGCTGGAAAAGCCGGCGGGAGCGTCTGCCCCCACAGCGCCGGGACAGATTCCTGCCACATCGAAAGTGGCGATGCTCACAGCATTAGAGCATTATGATATCAAGGAATATCCGATTCCGGATATCGGGGACGACGATATTCTTGTTAAAGTAGAAGGGTGCGGGATCTGCGGCACAGACGCCCACGAATTCAAACGTGATCCCTTCGGGCTTATCCCTCTGGTTCTGGGACATGAAGGAACCGGCGAGATCGTAAAGATGGGAAAGAACGTGAAGAAAGACAGCGCCGGCAAGGATCTGAAGATAGGCGATAAGGTTGTCACCTGCATGATCTTTAAGGACAACCCGGACATTACCATGTTCGACCTGAATAAGCAGAACGTGGGAGGCGCCGATGTATACGGCCTTCTGCCGGATGACGACATCCACCTGAACGGATGGTTCGCGGACTATATCGTAATCCGCGGCGGTTCCACCGTATTCAACGTAAGCGACCTGGACCTTGATTCCCGAATCCTTATCGAGCCATGCGCGGTGCTTATTCACGCGGTAGAGCGGGCGAAGACGACGGGAATCTTAAGATTCAACAGCAGAGTAGTCGTTCAGGGCTGCGGTCCCATCGGACTGATCTGCATCGCCATCCTCCGTACTATGGGCATCGAGAACATCGTGGCTGTGGACGGGGAGCAGAAGAGGCTTGACTTTGCAAAGGAGATGGGCGCGACAAAGTCAGTGAACTTCAAAGACCACAAGGGCATTGAGGCGCTTGCCAAGGCTGTGGAGGATTCCTTTGACGGACATCTTGCAGACTTTGCGTTCCAGTGCACAGGCTCGCCTGTCGCACATGCGAATATTTATAAATTTATCCGCAACGGCGGCGGCCTGTGCGAGCTTGGGTTCTTTATCAACGGCGGGGACGCTACCATCAATCCGCACTTTGACATCTGTTCAAAG
Organism: Lachnospiraceae bacterium MD308; assembly: GCA_000403475.2. Lineage (GTDB taxonomy): Bacteria > Bacillota > Clostridia > Lachnospirales > Lachnospiraceae > MD308. Next base: position 1,152,564 of record KE159795.1, on the reverse strand, counting down.
GAGATTACGCTGGTAGGTTCCTGGGTATACACCCTGAGGGATTACGCGACGACCTTTGATTTCCTTAAGAGGGCGAAGGGAATCGGACTTCCGATCAGCAAGCTTATCACCCACAGGTTCCCGCTGGATCAGATCAACGAGGCGCATGTGACGAACCTTAAGATGGAAGGCTTGAAAATAGCAATTATCAGCCAATAGTGAGCAGGAGGGCTACATATGGGAGAGGCAGTCGGAATTGTAGAGCTTTTTGGCCTGGTTGCGGCATTCGCGGCAGCAGATGCCGGATGCAAGGCAGCAGACGTACGCTTAGAGCCGTTTGATAAGAACAAGCCGGCCAACGCGGACGCCCTGCCGGTGCCACTCATCGTAGCGGTGAAGTTTAGGGGGAGCGTCACGGCGGTGGAGGCTGCGGTGGAGGCTGCGGTAAAAAGAGCGAACGAGATAACAGGAGTTATCACGACATATGTGATTCCAAGGCCGGAGAAAGACACCGAGAAGATGTTGAAATTAAGCGGCATGGACAAGACAAGATAACAGAAAAATAAAAATATTTTAAAAATCAGGAGGATGAAAACATGGCACAGCAGGCATTAGGTATGGTAGAAACAAGAGGACTTACAGCGGCGATCGAGGCAGCGGACGCAATGACCAAATCAGCAGAGGTAACACTTGTGGGAACAGAGAAGATCGGTTCCGGACTTGTAACCGTTATGGTGCGCGGAGACGTGGGAGCTGTGAAGGCAGCAGTTGAGGCAGGAGCAGACAGCGCAGGAAGACTGGGAGAGCTGGTTGCGACACATGTAATCCCGAGGCCGCACAACGACGTAGAGAAGATCCTTCCGACCATCTAGCGTTTTGGCCGGATTGGCGAAGGATGGGCACTGGCAGGAGAAACGGATAGTGAGGATGAGATTTCATGGGAAAATCATATGGATTCATTGAAATTCCTAGTACATCGGCAGCCATTACTGCACTTGACATCATGTTGAAGACGGCGGACGTGGAATTCGTGACGTGGGAAAAGAAACTTGGCGGCAGGCTTGTCACGGTGGTGATACAGGGAACCGTGTCGGCAGTGACGGAGGCGGTGGAGGCGGCATCGCAGAAGTCAATCAAAGATATTGTGGCGAAAGCCATTATCGCCAATCCCCATGAGGAGATTGTGAAGATGGTTGAGCTGAGCGCCAGCCGATTGTGAGTAGGAGGCAGGAGACATGGCGGAAGAAAAGAAGACAAAGACAAGGGCGGCTAAGGCGCCCGGAAAAACGGTTGAGAGAGTAAATCAAAAACAACAGCCAAAGGAGGAAAAAAAGATGGCAAATCAAGAGGCATTGGGAATGGTTGAAACAAGAGGTTTAGTAGCAGCGATCGAGGCGGCTGATACGATGCTCAAGGCAGCGAACGTAGTGCTTGTGGGAACAGAGAAGATCGGTTCCGGCCTTGTAAGCGTTATGGTGCGCGGAGACGTAGGAGCTGTAAAATCAGCAGTTGAGTCCGGGGCAGAGAGCGCGGGAAGGCTTGGAGAGCTGGTTGCGACACACGTAATCCCAAGACCGCACGAGGATGTAGAGAAGATTCTTCCGGTATTGAAATAGTCAGTCCGTTAGAGTGAAGGATGGGATTTTATATGGAGAATCAAAATGTAGAATTAATTGCCAGGATGGTAATGGAGGCTCTTGAGAGCAGGGAGAAGGAAAGCAACGGGTTTGCAGTTCCCATCGGAGTGTCCGCAAGGCACATCCATCTGACCCAGGAGCATGTGGAGATCCTGTTCGGAAAAGGTTACCAGCTGACAAAGAAAAAAGAGCTCATGGGAGGCCAGTATGCCTCCAATGAGCAGGTAACGATCGTGGGTCTGAAATTGAGAGCCATTGAGAACGTCAGAATCTTAGGGCCGGTAAGGAAAAAATCCCAGGTGGAGATCTCCGCCACGGATGCCATAAGGCTTGGGGTGAAGGCTCCCATCAGAGAGTCGGGCAATGTCAAAGGCTCTGCGCCTATTGCAGTTGTAGGGCCGAAGGGAGTCATCTATCTTGAGGAAGGCTGCATCATTGCAAAGAGGCATATCCACATGGCTCCGAAGGATGCCATGGCGGCAGGAGTCGCGGACGGACAGACCGTCTCCGTGAAGGCGGACAATGAGAGAGGCACAGTATTTAACCATGTGCAGATCCGGGTGGACGAAAGCTTTACCCTGGAGATGCATATCGATACGGACGAGGCAAACGCGGCTAAGATTGCAACAGGACAAACAGTGACGATCATCGGATAGTGCAGATCGCAAAGTGAATTGGAGGTAGAGCATGCTCGCAGGTAAAGTTGTCGGAAGTATTGTTTCCACAAGAAAGCACGACAAGCTGGTGGGGAATAAATTTATGATTGTTGAGGTCGTAGAGCATATGAAAGAGGGCGCCGGGCAGTTAGTGGCTGTTGACAATATCGGCGCCGGGATCGGCGACTATGTTCTGGTGGCGCAGGGGAGCGCCGCCAGAAAAGGATGCGCGGCTGCGGACGCGCCGGTTGACGCGGCGATTATCGGTATTATTGATGATGGAACAGGACTGGAGTAGTGAACATTTATGGAGATAAAAGAGTTAAAGGACATCCTGCAAAAAAGCGGAGTTGTGGGCGCCGGCGGCGCGGGCTTTCCTACCTACATGAAATTGGACGAACGCGCGGAGACGATTATCTTAAACTGTGCAGAATGTGAGCCGCTGCTGAAGCTGCACAGGCAATTGTTAGAAAAGCATGCCCGCGAGATTGTAGAGACGTTCCATATGATCGGGCAGGCCGTCGGCGCGAAAGAGTGCGTCGTCGGCATCAAAAAAGCGTATAAAAAGACGATCCGGGCGCTGGAAGAATGCATCGGGGATTACCCGGGCGTAAGGCTGGGGCTTTTGGACGAAGTATATCCGGCGGGCGACGAAGTCGTCCTGATCTATGAGGTGACCGGAAAGGTGGTAAGGCCCGGCGGACTTCCAATCGAGAGCGGAGTGGCAGTCTTTAATGTGGAGACGGTCTATAATGCGTACCGGGCGGTGAAGTCGGGAGCGCCTGTGGCGGATAAGCTGGTGTCTGTAGTTGGGGAGGTGAAGGATCCGGTGACGGTCCGGGTGCCGGTCGGAACATCCATTGAGGAAGTGGTTGCGATGGCAGGCGGCGTGACAGTCAGAAATCCGGTGTACTTTATCGGCGGTCCTATGATGGGAAATATCGGCACAGGGGCGCAGCCGGTCACCAAGACTACTAACGCAGTCTTAGTGCTGCCGGAAGACCACCTTATTATCCAGAAGAAGAACCGGAAAGCGTCCATCGACTTGAAACGTGCCGCCGCGGCGTGCTGCCAGTGCACCATGTGTACGGATCTTTGTCCAAGGCACCTTCTCGGGCATCCGATTGAGCCCCACAAATTTATGCGGGCGGCCACCTGCAAAGACTTACAGGAACCGGACGTGTTCGTCAATACGCTGTTCTGCTCTTCCTGCGGGCTGTGCGAGATGTACTCCTGTATGCAGAGCCTGTCGCCGAGATCGCTGATGGCGGATTATAAGAACGGGCTCAGGGCTCACGGGCTTAAGCCGCCCCAGGGCATTGTGCCGGAACCGGCAGGCCCCCAGAGGGAGTACCGGAAAGTTCCCATGGAACGGCTGATGGCAAGGCTTGACCTTACCCGGTACAATAAAGAGGCGCCTCTTCGTGACGAGACGGCGGACGTAAAGAAGGTAAGGATTCTTCTGAGCCAGCATATCGGCGCTCCTGCGTCGGCCGTAGTAAATGCAGGCGACGCCGTAGAGGCCAGACAGATGATCGCAGAGCCGGGCAAGGGATTAAGTGTCGGGATTCATGCGTCAATCAATGGAAAAGTAACAGAAGTGTCTGATAAGTTCATTGTGATTGAGAGATAGAAAGGACGTACAAGATGAGCAAAGCAATTGGAATGGTAGAATATAAGACTGTTTCTGCAGGCGTGGTGGCGGCAGACGCGATGGTGAAGACTTCCGATGTCAAGATCATTGAGGCGCAGACCGTATGTCCGGGAAAATATATCGTAATCATTACGGGAGATTTAAGCGCGGTAGACGCGGCTGTCAAAAATGCAAAAGTACAGCATGGAAGTCAGCTTATCGGCAGTTTTGTCCTTGGAAACCCCCATGAGTCCATATTCCCGGCAATCTACGGGGCAACGGAGATAGAAAAGGTGGCGGCCCTTGGAATCATCGAGACTTATGACGCGGCGTCTATCATCGTAGCGGCGGACGAGGCGGCGAAGACGGCCATTGTAGATTTGATCGAGCTGCGCCTTGCAAGGGGAATGTGCGGAAAATCTTACTTGTTTTTAACCGGAGAGGTAGCGGCCGTGGAGGCTGCGATTGAGCGGGCGAAAGGAGCTGTGGCAGCAGAAGGGATGTATCTGGATTCATCGGTTATTGCCAGTCCGGACGAACAGATCCGTCAGGCCATTTTGTAAAAAAGAAATGGAGGTAGAGTATGCTTGCAATTGAAAGACGTAATGCTATACTGGAAAAATTACGGATAGAAAAAAGAGTCGTTGTCAGTGAACTCAGCCAAATTTATGACGTATCAGAAGAGACTATAAGAAGAGATTTGGAAAAGCTCGAAAACGATGGATTTGCTACAAAGAGTTACGGCGGAGCCGTCCTCAACGAAAATACGAACCTGGAGTTCCCATTTAATGTCCGCAAGAAATGGAACGTAGCTGAAAAGCAGAAGATTGCGGAGATCATAAGCGGAATGGTAGGGGACGGGGAACAGATTATCCTGGATGCCAGCTCTACGGCGGTGGCTATCGTCAAGCAGCTCAAAGAGAAGAAAAACCTTACACTTATCACGAATTCCGTAGAGATTATCATCGAGACGGCGGACATGCTGTCGGAATGGAAGATATTGTCCACCGGCGGGATACTGAAAGAGAGCGGTCTTGCGCTGGTGGGCCCTCAGACGGAGAAGATGCTGCGTTCCTACCATGTAGATAAGGTAATTATTTCAGCAAAGGCAGTCTGGAAAGATGCGGGATTTTTTGATTCCGACGAGTTTCATGCCGCAAGTAAGCGGACGATGCTGCGTTCCGCCAAGGAGAAGATACTGGCGGTGGACAGTTCAAAGTTCGGGAATACGGCATTTGCCAAGATCGGCAGTTTTTCCGATATTAATACTGTGGTGACAGACAGGGAGCCTTCGCAGGAATGGCTCGGATTTTTCAGGGAGCAGGGGATCAGGTGTCTATACCCTGAAAGTGCGCCGTAGTTCATGGAGAAGGTCAAAAGACAGCTACCATCAGCAGGCAGAATGGAAAAATAAATAAGAAAAATATTTCACCGGATTTTTGTACGGACAATGCGAAGATTTGGTGGATTTTTTCTTTTGTTTTTAATTGGTTTTTATGGTCAGGAGGTAAATATATGATTCTTACAGTTACCCTGAATGCTGCTGTAGACAAGCGGTACGTGGTAGAGGGAGCGAAGACAGGAGAAGTAAACCGGGTGAAGGAGTGTGCATATACGCCCGGCGGTAAAGGGCTGAATGTGTCCAAGCCGGCGGCTATCGCCGGCGCAAGAGTGGTGGCGACCGGATTCGTGGGCGGCCATGCGGGGGCGTATATCGAGGATTCGCTAAAGCCGTTTGGGATTGAGAGTGCATTTTACCACATGAAAGAAGAGAGCAGGTCGTGCATCAACATATGGGATACGGTGACGAAGGTGCAGACAGAGTTTCTGGAGCCTGGATTTACGGTGGAGAAAGAGGATTTTGAAGGTTTTGTCCGAAAGTTTGAAGGGCTGATAAAGGAGGCGTCCGTCGTCTCTATGTCGGGGAGCGTTCCGAAAGGGCTTGATGAGACCGCTTATCCAGAGCTTGTCCGGCTGGTGAAGGATGCGGGGAAAAAAGTAATCCTGGATACAAGCGGCAGACTTCTCGCAGAAGGAATCAAGGCATGCCCTTATATGATCAAACCGAACATCGACGAGATCCGCATGCTGACGGGAAAGCAGTGCGACAGGGAAGAGGATATCATCCGGGCGGCACAGGAAATCCACGAGGCGGGGGTCGCTCTTGTGGCGGTGTCTCTGGGTGCTGACGGGTCTGTGGCGGTGAGCGATGAAGGCATATACCGGGCGTATGTACCAAAGATTTCCGCGGTAAATACGGTGGGCTGCGGCGATACGATGATTGCTGGCTTTGCGTTAGGAATCAGCGAAGGGCTGTCCGTGGAGAACACGATTAAGAAAGCCAGCGCCATGTCTGCGGCGGCAGCCCTGCGGGAAGAGACAGGATTTTTTGTGCGGGAGGATATGGAAAGGATACTTCCGCAGATTGAGATAGAAAAGCTTGGCTAAGAAGAGGAAAGTGAGGATACAGAGTATGACACAATTTATTGACCCGGCTATCGTGCCGAAGAAAAAACTATATACAGGGGAGCAGATGCCCTGCATAGGCATGGGAACCTTTGGCTCGGACCGTGTGGGAGCAGAGGAGGTCTCAGAGGCAGTTGCAGGAGCGCTCCGCTGCGGATACCGTCTGTTCGACTGCGCGGCGTGCTACAGGAACGAAGACCAGATCGGCCAGGTGTTTGAGAACGCCTTTGCAGAAGGGGTTGCAGAGCGGAAAGATCTGTTTATCATGTCAAAGGTATGGAATGACATGCACAGGGATGTGGAGAAGGCGTGCAGGAAAAGTATTGAGGATTTAAAGTGTGAATATCTGGACATGTACTTTATCCACTGGCCGTTTCCGAATTATCACGCGCCGGGGTGTGACGTGGATTCCAGAAATCCGGATTCCAGGCCGTTTTCCGCCGAGGAGTTCATGGACACGTACCGCCAGTGCGAGGAGCTTGTGGAAAAAGGGCTGATTAAGCATATCGGAATTTCCAATATGACGATTCCGAAGATGGAGGCAGTGCTGCCGCTGATGAAGATTAAGCCTGCGGCGGCGGAGATTGAGATGCATCCTGCATTCCAGCAGAGAGAGCTTAAGGAATATCTGGAAGAGCGGGACATTCTTCCCGTAGGCTATATGCCTATCGGTTCCCCGAGAAGGCCGGAGCGGGACATTATGGAGGAGGATATCGCAGACCTTGAAATGCCGCAAGTGCAGGCGATCGCAAAAAATCACGGGGTTCATCCCGCAATCGTAGCGCTGAAATGGGCGCATCAGAACGGGCAGGTTCCGATTCCCTTCTCTGTCCATAATTATTATGCGAATTTAAAATGCATGACAGAGGAGCCGCTGACGGAAGAAGAGATGGCGGTGATGGCGACCTTAGAGCGGGGAAACAGGCTGGTAAAGGGCCATGTATTTTTGTGGGAAGGAGCAAAAGACTGGCATGACCTCTGGGATGAGGACGGAGTGATTGTAGAGTAAGAACGGACCGGACATATAAAGAAGATAGGAGGGGATTTCCCCTCCTTATCTATTTCTCAGGCCGCTTTTCGGAAACATCCGGGTGCATAAAAGTATATTGAAGGAGCTTTGCCTCATCTGTGTCAACAGCGATGATGACGACGTTGCCTTCTTCGCGGTACCAGACGTCGCCCGGTGTCGCCGCATCGGCGAATTTATCGGAGTTGTATGTGAAACCGCTCTCGCCGAGCAGCTTTTCTGCTCCTTCATGGAGCGTATCGTATGTTTCCTTAAGGTCTTCGGAGTCGTCGGTCTCGTACATCCATGACATGGCAACAAGCTTTTCTTCAGCGTCAAAAGAGTAGCGGATGATTCCGTCAAGCCCTTGGTACTTCTTGGGAAATTCATAGACTGTGCCGTTGTATGCAGACTCTCCGCCCTCTGTGTATTCTCCGTCCTCAAGTTTCTCAAGGTCATCAAGAGTGTCGCCCCACTTTGCGTCGGTGAAAGGACATTTTGCCGATTCCTTTTCGCATCCTGCCGAAGAAAAGGCAAGAAGAGAAAGAAGGAGAGTCAGGGAGCAGTATTTCAGTAGCTTTTTCATAAGTAACCTCCAAGTGTTGAATATCTATTTATTTTTCATTATACAACAGATGAGATGCAAATAAAATAATGACTTTTTCGTTTCGGAACGTAAATTTTTAGAAAATATTTAATTTTGTATTGACTTAATAAAGAAAAGTATGATTTACTAAGAATCGTATAGTTAGAATCAAACGCTTTGCGTTATGAAAGGAAAAGTGGAAACCATGGCAGCGACAATGCGCGATGTAAAGAATAAGACGGGCCTTTCCCTGGCCACGATATCGAAATATCTGAACGGGGGCAACGTTCTTCCGGAGAACAGGATCCTGATCGAGAAGGCGATAAAGGAACTTAATTACGAGGTAAATGTGCTTGCAAGGGGGCTGGTAAAGAATAAGACAAAGATTGTCGGAGTGATGGTGCATGATATCGAGTGCTTTTTCTCCGGAAAGATGCTGCATTATATCGGGCAGGAGCTCAGAAGGAACGGATATGGCATGATGATCTGCGACTCCGGCAATGACGAGACGATAGAGGCAGAGAATCTGAAGTTTCTTGTCAGCCGGAAAGTAGATGGTATTATCGTGATGCCGGTGAGCATGAAGGGCGGCTTTATGAAACCGGCAAAGCAGGACAAGATTCCGGTGGTGCTGGTGGATCGTTCCTTCCAGGATGAAGAGTTTGACTGCGTGGGCATCGACAATAAGATTGCGGCCTTCCGCGCGGTGAATGTCCTGATTGAAAATAACCACAGGGAGATTGCGGTCATCGCATCAGACGTTGAGTATACCGGTATTGAGCGCATTAAGGGGTATGAGGCGGCCATGAGGCAGGCGGGGCTTGACATTCCTGAGGAATATTTAAAGACGGGAAGGCATTCCTCGGAAGTGGGGTATGAGAAGATGAAAGAGCTTTTGGCTCTGCCAAACCGTCCTTCCGCCGTGCTGATCGGGAACTATGATACGATGCTTGGCGGGGTACTGGCGGTGAATGAGTCGGAATTCTCCTGCCCGGAGGATATTTCCCTGATTGGGTTTGATGCCCTGATGATTACCGGAGTAGTCCATCCTAGCTGGTACATGGTCGTGCAGCCGATGAAAAAAATGTGCCAGAAAGCGGTGGAGCTGTTGCTGCACCGGATTGAGACAAAAGATGACAGCGATACGGTAAAGATAAGTCTTGGAACAAAAATGCAGGAAGGTGAATCGGTTCGCCCCCTCTAATCAGAGGGGATTTGTACTTTTAGATGAATTATTTTGCGATATTGGATAAAACGTTTCGCGTGGATAGAATAAAAATTGACAAAATATTCTGTAAATGAAATAAAACAGGTTGACGTAGAGGTATTTAGATAGTATAATGTGCACTATAGAAATAAAAAAGCCATCTCAAAGTATGTAAAAATGTCTAAATTCTATGATAATATTTTCAGACAAAAGAGAGCGAAACGTTACGCGCAATAGAGTGACATGTTCGCGGCAGACGGATTTCTAGGAAGTGTTTCGGAGGAAATTATTATGGAGGAGGAATGGAAGTGGAGAAGATCAAACAAAATGCATTTGTAAAAAAGGTGGGATTTAACAGAATTGTCCTCATCTTTGTGCTGCTTTTAATGTATCTTGCATTCGGAGCTCTCACAGGCGGAAGTTTTTTTGGAGTCTCACGTATTACGAACACACTGAACTATGTTTACTTTTTGGGCTTTCTCTCTTTGGGGGTAACATTCGTTATTGCTACGGGAGGAATTGATTTCTCGATCGGGCCGGTTATGTTCTGCTGTTCGCTTGTCGCAGGATACTCGCTGACGGCGTACAATGTTCCGATGGCAGCAAGCCTTATTCTCAGCATTTTGATTGGGGTTGTGTTCGGTATTTTCAACGGATATCTGGTGGCCTACTGGAATGTGCCGCCGTTTATCGTATCCATGGCGAGCATGAACATCGCGAAAGGTATCGCGGCAGTATTTACAAAGACCCAGTCGGTGAGCTGGCCGCAGTCCAACACGGCGGACGGCTGGTACAGGAATCTGGTCAGCCTGAACGGATTTCCGGTGGGAATCATCGTCTTCCTTGGAGTTGCTGTTATCTGCGCCATCGTACTGAACAAGACGAAATGGGGACGTTACATACTCTGCCTTGGCAGCAACGAAGAGGCAGTAAGGCTCTCGGGTGTGAATGTGAAAAAATGGAAGATGCTGGCATATGTAATCTGCGGAACGCTGGTAGGTATCGCATCTATCTACTTCGTGGCTGTGTACACGACGGTGCAGCCGGGATACGGAGACCAGTACAACAACGAGGCGATTGCGGGGTGTGTAATGGGCGGTACGTCCATGGCCGGCGGACTTGCATCCATCAGCGGTACTGTGATCGGCGTAGTTATCATTTCTCTTTTGCAGCAAGGTATTCTTGCTCTGGGATTCACGAAAGAGTATCAGTATATCATTACTGGACTGATTGTTATTGCGGCGGTTTATTCAGACGTTTCCGCAAGACGCAGGAAGAACTAGTGGCGGCAGGAAAGGAGAAGTGAGAATATGGGCGATATTATATTGACGATGAAAGATATAGATAAATCATTCCCTGGAGTACACGCGCTGGATCATGTAGATCTGGAAGTGAGGAAGGGAGAAGTTCTTGCGCTGATGGGAGAGAACGGCGCCGGAAAATCGACTTTGATGAAGGTCCTTACCGGCATTTATAAAAAAGATTCCGGTACGATTACATATGAAGGCAAAGAAGTTGAGTTTAAGAATACGAGGGAAGCTCAGGACGCAGGTATCGTAATCGTGCACCAGGAGCTCAACATGTTAGGACATCTGACGGTAGCCCAGAATCTGTTTATCGGCAGGGAATTCAAAAAAGGAATCCGGATTGACGACAAACGGATGAACGAGGAGGCTAAGAAACTTTTTAACCGTCTGAACGTTGACATCGACCCGACGGAGTTGATGGCGAACCTTACAGTAGGAAAGCAGCAGATGTGCGAGATTGCCAAGGCGGTTTCCTTTGACGCCAAGGTCATTATCTTTGACGAGCCGTCCGCGGCCCTTACAGAGTCGGAGATTGAGGAGATGTTCAAGATTATCCGTGACCTGAAAGAAAAAGACATTGCTATGGTATACATTTCACACCGTATGGATGAGATTAAGGTGATCACAGACCGCGTGACGGTAATGCGTGACGGAACTTATGTAGGAACTCTGATTACGGAGGAGTGTACAAAAGAAGACATTATCAACATGATGGTTGGGCGTGTCATCTATGAAGATCCGAAGACAGAGAGCAAAGTTCCGGCGGATGCGCCGGTTGTCCTGAAGGTAGAGCACTTGAATGCCGGAAGGATGGTGCAGGATGTAAGTTTTGAACTACGCAAGGGCGAGATACTTGGATTCTCAGGCCTTATGGGTGCGGGACGTACAGAGACGGCAAGGGCATTGTTCGGCGCGGACCCGAAGGAAAGCGGAGATATCTATGTAAATGGAAAGAAAGTAACCATCAACAGCCCTCAGGATGCGGTAGACTGCGGAATCGGCTACCTGTCTGAGGACCGGAAAAGATATGGTATTGTAGTCCAGAAGACGGTGGCGGAAAATACGACGATGGCGTCCATGAAAGACTTTATGAACGGACTCTTTATAAATAAGAAGAAAGAGGAGGAGATCGCTAACAAATATGTAGAGGCTCTTGCGACAAAGACCCCGGGCGTAGACCAGTTGGTTGTGAATCTCTCCGGCGGTAATCAGCAGAAAGTAGTTATTGCCAAGTGGCTTACCAGGAACAGCGATATCCTTATATTCGACGAGCCGACAAGAGGTATTGACGTAGGCGCGAAGAATGAGATTTATAAGCTGATGAACAAGCTGGTGGAAGAAGGCAAGTCGATTATCATGATCTCTTCGGAAATGACAGAAATCCTGCGTATGAGCGACCGTATTGTGGTTATGTGCGAGGGTAAGAAGACAGGCGAGCTTGATATCTCCGAGGCAAAACAGGAGACAATCATGAATCTTGCCACGAGAGAGATTGAATAGAGGAGGGATGAGAAAATGACGAATAAAAAGACTTTTGGCGGATTAAAAGGGCGAGAGGTCATGGTAATGGGGATTATCGTTGCAATGGTTGTTCTCTTCAGCGTTCTCAGCCCTACGTTCAGAACATACCCTACGCTGGTAAGTGTCCTGGATAACTCGTATTATATTACACTTATGGCACTGGGCGTTACGTTCCCGCTGATTACAGGCGGCGTTGACCTTTCCATCGGTACGGGGCTTGTGTCCTACGCGCTGATCGGAGGATATCTGATCGTGCACCAGCATATTCCGGTGCCGGTTGCCATCCTGGCATGTATCGGCATTGGCGTGCTGATTGGGGTGTTTAACGGTGTGCTTGTAGCGATCATGGATCTGCCGCCGTTTCTTGCAACGCTTTGTACATGTATGATTACCCGTGGACTTGGGCCGGCGCTCTGCGGCGGGTTTGGCGTGTCATGGCCGTCAGCGTTGACGGAGGCAGGAGCGTTCCGAAAGATATTTGCCTTTACGACCACGGAAGGAACGGTTATCCCGGTGGGAATCGTATTCATGATTGTTCTGGTGATCATCATGTCTTTCGTGCTGGATCATACAAGAGTAGGACGTTATACGATTGCAATCGGAAGTAACAAAGAGGCCACAAGGCTTGCAGGTGTCAATATCAAGTTTTATCATGTGCTTGCATACGTGATCTCCGGATTCTTCGCAGGGATGGCAGGCATTGCATATGCAGCTACCTATGCGACGATCTACCCGGGTTCCGGAGCGGGATTTGAGCTTGACGCGATTGGCGGCGCGATTGTAGGCGGCGTGTCCGCCACCGGAGGAGTGGGTACGATTTTCGGCTCGTTCTTAGGCGTAATCGTTATCTGCCTGATGAAAGTGGGACTTCCGTTTATCGGGCTCCAGGCAAACTGGCAGCAGATATTTACCGGTATCGTGCTGATTGTAGCGGTACTGATCGATGTGGTAAAGAAGAAAAAATAATCAGAATATGTTGTTCGTTCTAAGAACTTCATATAAATAACAATTCATTATTTAAAGGAGGAATGTAAACAATGAAAAAGAAAGTTTTAGCTGTTTTACTCAGCACAGCAATGGTGCTCTCATTGGCAGCATGCGGCGGTTCTAATGGCGGAGATTCATCATCAGACGGCGGTGATGCAAAGACCGAAGGCGAGGACAACGCAGGCGGAGAAACAGGCGGCAAGGGAGGCTACTCTTTCCAGATGATCGTTAAGAGTTTCCAGTCTACATACTGGCAGGCAGCGATCCAGGGCGTTGAGCAGGCAAAAGCAGAGCTTAACGTAGAGGTAGAGGCTAACGGGCCGGCTAATGAGTCCGATATCGCTGACCAGGTTCAGATGATCAACGATGCAATTGAGAAAAAACCAGACGGAATCGCTCTTGCAGCATGTGATACAAAGTCTGTTATCGATCCATTGGAGAAAGCTCTTGCAGCAGGTATCCCGGTAGTATGTTTCGACACAGGTGTTGACGAGGCTCCGGAAGGTTCTGTACTTGCGACAGTTGCAACAGACAACGTAGCAGCAGGCGCAGTTGCAGCAGAGAATATGTTCCCGGTTATCGAGGAAAAAGTAAAAGCAGCTACTACAGGTGCACAGGTTAGAATTGGTGAAGTTAATCAGGATGCTACAGCACTTAACATTCAGCAGCGCGGACAGGGCTTTATCGACAAGATGTTAGAGCTTTGCACAGGAGCTGGCAAGAAGGTTGCAGTAGTTGGTAATGAGTTCTATGTAAACGCTACAAAGGGCGCGGTTGCAGAGAAAGAGGCAGAAGTTATCATCGAAGTTGGTGTTCCGGCACAGACAACTGTAGATTTAGCATCTACAGAGGCTCAGAAGATCATGTCTAAAGATGATACCATCGCTATCTTTGGTTCTAACCAGACAACGGCTGAGGGTGTTATCACAGCAAACCAGAAACTGAACAAGCTGTCAACAGACCCGAGCAAGGGAATCATCGGTGTAGGATTTGACGCTGGTACTCCGCAGAAAGAGGCGATTATGAACGATCAGTTCATCGGTTCTGTAACACAGTCTCCGCTGATGATGGGCTATGAGGCTATCGTTACATTGACAAAGATCGCTAACGGCGAGCAGGTATCTGACATGCCTATGGATGGTTACTGGTATGGAAAAGATAACATGGAGGACGAGAAGATCGCTCCTAACCTTTACGACTAATATTTATTTTGGTTAGTAAATACGTTGATGCATGCAGAAAGGAATCGGATTTACTCCGATTCCTTTTGACAATGAAGGATAGCGGGAGGAAATCATATGCTTGAAAATGTAGAGGCAATGTTTGACAATATGGGCGGCATGATGAAAAAACTGAAAAAGAAATCCTACGAAGAGAACACGAGGCTTTTCCTTGAAAAAAACGGATGTTATTTTCAGGAGATGACAGAATTGATGGACGGGGCAGAGGAAAAGGAAAAGATGGCCGGGGAGATTGCGGCGGCGCTTGGAGAAGGCGTGGAGAGAACCTTTGGCAAAGGGGAGAAAAAGAAGATTTCTCCTACTGTGCAGGCTGACATCAACTTTTTCATGATCTATTATGTTTTCCCGGCTATTCTTAAGACAGGGCACGAAGATTCCAGGCTGGTCGCGGACAGCATCTGCGCGGAGTGGAAAGGGCGGTTTAAAAACAGCGAGATCGGATATACGGATTACGATACGCTGCATGATTCGTTCAGGGAAAAGATATTTGGAATCTTTTAAAGATATTTTGTAAATTCAGAATGGAAGGAGGAGGAGTCTTGGGAGAGAATAGAAAACAGGTTCTGGCGTTTGACTTTGGGGCGTCAAGCGGCAGGGCGATCCTGGCAAGGCTCGAAGACGGAAAGATTGTCATGGAAGAGGTGCACCGGTTTTCCAACGATCCGGTTGTAATCGGAAAGACCATGTACTGGGACACCTTAAGGCAGTTCTTTGAGATTAAGCAGGGGATGCTTAAAGCCAAACAAAAAGGCGGTTTTGACAGCGTCGGGATCGACACTTGGGGAGTGGATTTCGGGCTGTTAGATGAAGAAGGCGTACTGCTTGAGAGCGCGGTGCATTACAGGGATGACAGGACGCTTGGGATGCAGGATGAAGTGTTTAAGGCAATCCCGAAGGAGGAGCTTTATAACCTGACGGGGAATCAGTTTGAGAATTTCAATACCGTCTTCCAGCTTTATTCCCTGGTGAAAAAACGGCCGCATCTGTTAGAGAGGGCGAAGACCCTTTTGCTCACTCCGGATCTTTTCGGCTACTTCCTGACCGGGGAGAAAAAGGCAGAATATACCATGGCGACGACGACTCAGCTCATGGATGCGAAAAATAAGGTATGGTCAGAGAGGATACTCGGTGCACTTTCGATTCCGAAGGAGATCTTTCCGGATATCGTATCCAGCGGTACGGTGGTGGGAGAGATTTCTAAAGGTATCTGTGATGAGCTTGGCATCGAACCGGCAAAGGTAATCGCTGTGGCGAGCCATGATACACAGAGCGCCGTGGTGGCAGTGCCGACCCAGGAGGAGGACTTCATGTTCATTAGCTGCGGCACATGGAGCCTGTTCGGGACGGAGCTTAAGGAACCGGTGATCGGAAAGGAATCTTTTGAATTTAATGTAAGTAATGAAGGCGGGTATGGGGATACGTTTACATTTCTTAAGAATATCATCGGACTGTGGCTGGCGCAGGAGAGCAGGCGTCAGTGGATTCGCGAGGGGCGCGAGTACGGGTTTGGGGAATTGGAGCAGATGGCCCGGAAGGCAGAGCCGTTTGTATGCTTTATTGACCCGGATTCCCCGGAGTTTAACACAGCGGGCAACATTCCGAAAAGAATCCGTGAGTTTTGCAGGCGGACCGGGCAGCCGGAGCCGGAGACGATCGGAGATATCATGTGCTGCATCAACCAGAGCCTGGCGTTAAAATACCGCTACACGCTGGAGCAGATTGAGGCGTGCACAGGAAAGCATTTTTCCGTGATCAATATGATCGGGGGAGGGATACAGAGCAGACTTTTGTGCCAGATGACGGCGAGCGCCAGCGGACGCAAGGTGCTGGCAGGCCCGGTGGAGGCTACTGCCCTTGGAAACATCGCGGTTCAGCTTATGGCCCTTGGAGAGATCAGGGATGTGAAAGAGGCGCGCAGCATTATTGAAAAATCGGAACAGACATATGAGTACCTACCTGCAGATCAGGAAAAATGGGATGCTGCATATGAAAAATTTAAAACTATTATTCAATCATAAAGGAGGACAATGAAATGGCAGAAAACAGGTTAATCGGAGGACAGCCGGTAATCGGCATCCGCCCTACAATTGACGGAAGAAGAGGAGCTCTTAAGGTTCGTGAATCTCTGGAAGATCAGACGATGGGGATGGCTCATGCGGCGAAAAAGCTGTTTGAGGAAAATATCCGGTATTCAAATGGTGAGCCGGTGAAGGTTGTCATCGCTGACACGACCATCGGGCGTGTGGCTGAGACGGCTGCATGTGCTGAAAAGTTCAAAAGAGAGGGCGTGGATATCACGCTTACCGTGACTCCATGCTGGTGCTACGGCTCTGAGACAATGGATATGGACCCCAATACGATCAAGGGCGTATGGGGGCTGAATGCCACAGAGAGACCGGGCGCCGTATATCTTGCATCTGTGCTCGCAACCCATGCACAGAAAGGTCTTCCGGCATTCGGCATCTACGGGCATGATGTTCAGGATGCGGACGATTCAGAGATTCCGGCAGATGTTAAGGAAAAATTGCTGAGATTCGCTCGTGCAGCAGTTGCAGCAGCATCCATGAGAGGAACTTCTTACTTACAGATTGGTTCTATCTGTATGGGTATCGGCGGCTCTATCATTGATTCTGATTTTATGGAATCCTATCTTGGCATGAGAGTGGAATCTGTTGACGAGGTGGAGATTATCCGCCGCATGACCGAGGGTGTTTACGATGAGGCAGAATTCAAGAAAGCTCTTGCATGGGCAAAGGAGAAATGCAACATCGGATTTGACAAGAATCCTGAGGAATTACAGAAGTCTGAAAAAGAAAAAGAAGAGCAGTTTGAGTTCGTCGTAAAGATGGCGGTCATCATCAAAGACCTTATGGGCGGCAATAAGAACCTTCCGGAAGGGTGTGAGGAAGAGATGGTTGGCCACAATGCGCTGGCGGCCGGATTCCAGGGCCAGAGGCAGTGGACTGACTTCTATCCGAACGGAGACTTTGCAGAGGCGATCCTTAACAGCTCCTTTGACTGGAACGGGGCAAGAGAGCCGTACATCCTGGCGACAGAGAACGACGTGCTTAACGGCCTTGGCATGCTGTTTATGAAACAGCTCACAAACCGCCCGCAGATTTTCGCAGACGTTCGTACTTACTGGAGCGGCGACGCAGTTAAGAGAGTGACCGGATATGAGATTGAAGGAAAGGCAAAAGAGGCGGACGGATTTATCCACCTTATTAACTCCGGCGCTGCCTGCCTTGATGCCTGCGGCGAGGCAAAGGACGCTGACGGCAACGGCGTGATGAAAGAGTGGTACAATGTAACGCCTGAGGATCAGGATGCCATCATGAAGGCTACTACATGGAATGCGGCAGATAACGGATATTTCCGCGGAGGCGGATATTCTTCCCGTTTCCTTACAGATACGCAGATGCCTTGTACGATGATCCGCCTGAACCTGGTAAGGGGCTTAGGGCCGGTTCTCCAGATTGCAGAAGGCTGGACGATCAAGCTCCCCTTCGAGGTATCTGACGCGCTGTGGAAGAGGACGGACTACACATGGCCGTGTACATGGTTCGCGCCGAGATGCACAGGCAAAGGCGCGTTCAAGACTGCTTATGACGTAATGAATAACTGGGGCGCAAACCATGGGGCAATCTCCTACGGACACATCGGCGCCGACATTATCACGATGGCGTCTATGCTCAGGATTCCGGTCTGCATGCACAATGTACCGGAGGAGGATATCTTCAGGCCGGCGGCATGGAATGCATTCGGGGCAGACAAAGAAGGACAGGATTACAGGGCATGCGCGGTATACGGCCCGCTGTACAAATAAGGAGATAAGATATGTTAAAAGGAATTCCGAAAATATTATCGCCGGAGCTTTTGAAGGTGCTGTGCGAGATGGGGCACAGCGACAGGCTTGTCATCTCCGACGGAAACTTCCCGGCAGAATCTATGGGGAAGAATGCAATTGTCATCCGCTGTGACGGACATGGGGTGCCGGAGATTTTAGAGGCAATCCTGAAAGTATTCCCTCTTGACACCTATGTGGAAAAGCCTATGAACCTTATGGAAGTCATGCCGGGCGACAATGTGGAGACTCCGATCTGGGACACATACAAGGAGATTGTTGCAAAGTATGACGGGCGTGGTGCGGACGCCATCGGCAATATCGAGCGTTTTGCATTTTATGAAGAGGCAAAAACGGCGTATGCAATAATCGCTACAGGTGAATCTGCGCTGTATGCAAATGTGATGCTGCAAAAAGGCGTAGTCGTAGAGTGATAGAGGCTTAAGGTATGATGATGGTGCGGTTCTTTGTTTCGGCAGGGGACGGCACCATTTTTGGGCAGTATGCATGCCGGATGAAAAAAATCAACGATTTGCCTTATATATGGTAAAAATTGAGAATTTTTTTGTTGACAAGCTTGACAAGATTATGCTATTATAAAAAATGCGCTATTGTGGAAAGTTATGCCGTGAATTTGCATGAAAAAACAGCTTGACAAATAGTGAAATATGTGGAAGTGCACGATTTACGGGCAATTCGCTGCCCACAAAAAAATAAACGAGGAGTGAAACGTCAATATGGAGAAAAACAGAATTCGTCCCATTAAAAGTGGAAAAAGTTCCCGCATGAGCTATTCCAGACAAAAAGAAGTTCTTCAGATGCCGAATTTGATTGAAGTCCAGAAAGATTCCTATCACTGGTTTCTTGACGAAGGGCTGAAAGAAGTGTTTGATGATATTTCACCGATTGCGGATTACAGCGGTCATCTGAGTCTGGAATTTGTTGATTTCACGCTGTGCGAGGATGACGTAAAGTACACAATCGAAGAGTGTAAAGAACGTGATGCGACTTACGCTGCGCCTCTGAAGGTAAGGGTAAGGCTCCACAATAAAGAAACAGACGAGATTAATGAACATGAGATCTTCATGGGGGATTTGCCTCTGATGACAAGTACCGGAACATTTGTGATCAACGGGGCTGAACGTGTTATCGTAAGCCAGTTGGTTCGCTCCCCTGGTATTTACTATGCGATTGCTCATGATAAATTAGGAAAAAAGCTGTACTCATCCACTGTCATTCCTAACCGCGGTGCGTGGTTAGAGTATGAGACGGATTCCAATGACGTTTTTTATGTACGAGTAGATAGAACGAGAAAGGTGCCGATTACTGTATTGATCCGCGCGCTGGGTATCGGTACTAATCCGGAGATTGTCGAGATTTTCGGCGAGGAGCCAAAGATTTTGGCAAGTTTTGAGAAAGATGCGGCTACGAATTATCAGGAAGGTCTCCTGGAATTATACAAAAAGATCCGTCCGGGTGAGCCTTTGGCTGTGGACAGTGCGGAGAGCTTGATTACCAGCATGTTCTTTGACCCGAGGCGTTATGACCTGGCAAAAGTAGGTCGTTATAAATTTAATAAGAAGCTTTTGCTCAGGAACCGGATTACCAGACAGGTTCTTGCGGAGGATGTAGTCAGTGTAGTTACCGGTGAGGTAATCGCGGAGGCAGGGACTAAGATAACGAGAGAACTTGCAGATGAGATACAGAATGCGGCAGTTCCCTATGTGTGGATTGAGCGTCCGGATGAGGAGAGGAGTATCAAAGTCCTTTCTAATATGATGGTTGACCTTACGGCAGTTGTTGACATTGACCCGAAAGAGGTCGGCGTGACAGAGCTTGTATATTATCCGGTGCTTGCAGGTCTTTTAGAGGAGACGGCGGGAGATATCGATGAGCTTAAGGATGCGATCAAAAGAGACATCCACGACTTGATTCCGAAGCATATTACAAAGGAAGATATTCTTGCATCCATCAATTATAACATGCACTTAGAGTACGGGCTTGGCAATGATGATGATATCGATCATCTTGGAAACAGACGTATTCGTGCAGTAGGAGAGCTTTTACAGAACCAGTACAGGATTGGTCTGTCAAGGCTTGAAAGAGTTGTCCGCGAAAGAATGACGACACAGGACTTAGAGGGGATTTCCCCGCAGTCTTTGATTAATATAAAGCCGGTAACGGCGGCAGTGAAGGAGTTCTTTGGGTCTTCGCAGCTTTCACAGTTCATGGATCAGAACAATCCGCTTGGTGAGCTGACCCATAAGCGGCGTCTGTCCGCCCTCGGCCCCGGAGGACTTTCCAGGGATCGTGCGGGATTCGAGGTTCGTGATGTACACTATTCCCACTATGGAAGGATGTGTCCGATTGAGACGCCTGAAGGTCCGAATATCGGTCTGATCAACTCGCTGGCATGTTATGCACGAATCAATCAGTATGGATTCGTGGAGGCACCGTACCGCAAGATTAATCACGACGATCCGCAGAATCCGGTTGTCACGGATGAAGTTGTCTATATGACGGCTGATGAGGAAGATAATTATCATGTGGCACAGGCGAACGAGCAGTTGGACGACGAAGGCCATTTTGTCCGTAGGAATGTATCCGGCCGTTACCGTGAGGAGACGCAGGAGTACGAGCGGAAGATGTTTGACTATATGGACGTGTCCCCGAAGATGGTGTTCTCCGTGGCGACAGCCCTGATTCCGTTCCTTGAGAATGACGACGCTAACCGCGCGCTGATGGGTTCTAACATGCAGCGTCAGGCGGTTCCTCTCCTGATGACCGAGGCTCCGGTAGTAGGGACAGGTATGGAGGAGAAATCTGCGGTTGACTCGGGCGTGTGTATGGTGGCGACAGAGGGCGGCGTTGTTGAGCGTTCTACGTCAAAAGAGATTATTATTCGCCAGAATGATGGCAATACTAAGAAATATAAGCTGACGAAGTTCCTTCGCAGCAACCAGAGCAACTGCTACAACCAGAGGCCGATCGTGTTCAAGGGCGATAAGGTAGAAGCAGGAGATGTAATTGCAGACGGCCCGTCTACCGCTAACGGGGAGATGGCTCTTGGAAAGAACCCGCTTATTGGATTTATGACGTGGGAGGGTTATAACTACGAGGATGCCGTTCTGTTAAGTGAGAGATTAGTGCAGGACGATGTATATACGTCTGTCCACATTGAAGAATATGAGGCAGAAGCTCGTGATACGAAGCTTGGGCCGGAGGAGATTACCCGCGATATTCCGGGTGTCGGCGACGATGCGCTAAAGGATCTTGATGAAAGAGGTATTATCCGTATCGGTGCAGAAGTGCGTGCCGGAGATATCTTAGTCGGAAAGGTTACGCCGAAGGGAGAGACAGAGCTTACCGCAGAAGAGAGACTGCTTCGCGCCATCTTCGGCGAGAAGGCAAGAGAGGTAAGAGATACTTCCCTTAAAGTTCCTCACGGTGAGTACGGAATCGTTGTGGATGCCAAGGTATTTACGAGAGAGAACGGCGACGAGCTCTCACCGGGCGTCAACCAGTCAGTGAGGATCTATATCGCACAGAAGAGAAAGATTTCTGTGGGAGATAAGATGGCCGGACGTCATGGTAATAAGGGTGTAGTTTCCCGTGTGCTTCCTGTGGAGGATATGCCGTTCCTTCCGAACGGCCGTCCCCTTGACATCGTGTTAAATCCGCTGGGTGTGCCTTCCCGTATGAATATCGGGCAGGTGCTGGAGATTCACTTGTCGCTGGCGGCTAAGGCGCTTGGCTTTAATATCGCCACGCCGGTATTCGACGGTGCAGACGAGAATGATATTATGGATACCCTTGACTTGGCCAACGATTATGTTAATTTAAGCTGGGAGGAGTTCGAGGCGAAGTATAAAGAAGAACTGCTTCCGGAGGTTATGGAATATCTGTCGGAAAACCGCGAGCACAGAAAGCTGTGGAAGGGTGTGCCGATTTCTAGAGACGGAAAGGTGCGTCTGCGCGACGGAAGGACAGGGGAGTATTTTGACAGCCCGGTTACAATCGGACACATGCATTACCTTAAGCTCCACCATCTTGTTGACGATAAGATTCATGCCCGTTCTACAGGTCCTTACTCGCTGGTAACACAGCAGCCGTTAGGCGGTAAGGCACAGTTCGGCGGACAGCGTTTCGGAGAGATGGAGGTTTGGGCTCTCGAGGCTTATGGTGCTTCCTATACACTGCAGGAGATTCTTACTGTGAAGTCTGATGACGTTGTAGGACGTGTGAAGACTTACGAGGCGATTATTAAGGGTGAGAATATTCCGGAACCGGGTATTCCGGAATCCTTCAAGGTACTTCTTAAGGAATTGCAGTCTCTTGGTCTTGATGTGCGGGTGCTTCGCGATGACAATACAGAAGTTGAGATTATGGAAACGGTTGATATGGGTGAGACAGACTTCCGTTCATTAATCGAGGGCGACAGAAAGTACAATGACGAGGACGACCTTGGACAACAAGGATATACAGAGCAGGAATTCCAGGGAGAGGAGCTTGTCGATGTCGAGTCGGACGATGAGGACGATGAGGACTTCGACATGGATTTTGAGGAAACTGACGATTACGCATATAATGATTTATCAGATGATATGTAGAGAGGGGTGCCAATATGCCAGAAAATAATAACCAACAAACTTTTCAGCCGATGGTTTTTGATGCCATTAAGATAGGTTTGGCATCACCTGAGAAGATTTTGGATTGGTCAAAGGGCGAGGTTACAAAACCGGAAACGATTAACTACAGAACTCTGAAGCCGGAAAAAGATGGATTATTCTGCGAGAAGATTTTTGGACCGAGTAAGGACTGGGAGTGTCATTGCGGAAAATATAAAAAGATTCGTTACAAAGGTGTTGTGTGTGACAGGTGTGGTGTTGAAGTTACGAAGGCGAGCGTGCGTCGTGAGCGTATGGGACATATTGCGTTGGCAGCGCCGGTATCGCATATCTGGTACTTTAAAGGAATTCCAAGCCGAATGGGACTGATCCTTGACCTTTCTCCAAGAACTTTGGAGAAAGTGCTGTACTTCGCTTCTTACATTGTGTTGGACAAAGGAGAGTCGGAGCTTCAGTACAAGCAGGTATTGTCAGAGCAGGAATATCAGGAGGCAAGAGAGACTTACGGCAATACTTTCCGCGTAGGTATGGGAGCGGAGTCCATTCAGGAGCTTTTGCAGGGGATTGATCTGGAGAAAGAGTACAAAGAGCTGTCAGAAGGCTTAAAAGGAGCTACGGGACAGAAACGTGCGAGAATTGTAAAGCGTCTGGAGGTTGTGGAAGCTTTCCGTGAGTCGGGAAATAAGCCGGAGTGGATGATCATGACGAATATTCCGGTTATCCCGCCGGATTTACGTCCGATGGTTCAGCTTGACGGCGGTCGTTTTGCTACCTCTGACCTGAATGATCTGTACAGAAGAATTATCAATAGAAACAACCGTCTGAAACGTCTTCTTGAGCTTGGAGCGCCGGACATTATCGTGAGAAATGAAAAGCGGATGCTTCAGGAAGCGGTAGATGCCCTGATTGACAATGGACGCCGTGGACGTCCGGTGACAGGACCTGGTAATCGTGCGCTGAAATCCCTTTCTGATATGCTTAAGGGAAAATCCGGACGTTTCCGCCAGAACCTTCTTGGAAAGCGTGTTGACTACTCTGGCCGTTCGGTTATCGTCGTGGGACCGGAGCTTAAGATTTATCAATGCGGTTTGCCGAAAGAGATGGCAATCGAGTTGTTTAAGCCCTTTGTTATGAAGGAGCTTGTACAGAACGGAACTGCGCATAATATTAAGAATGCGAAGAAGATGGTAGAGCGTCTGCAGCCGGAAGTTTGGGATGTGTTAGAGGAAGTTATCAAGGAGCATCCGGTTATGCTGAATCGTGCGCCTACCCTGCACAGGCTGGGTATTCAGGCGTTTGAGCCGATTCTTGTAGAAGGTAAGGCAATCAAGCTTCATCCGTTGGTTTGTACAGCATACAATGCCGACTTTGACGGAGACCAGATGGCGGTTCATCTTCCGTTGTCAGTAGAGGCGCAGGCAGAGTGCAGATTCCTTCTGCTGTCGCCGAATAACTTGTTAAAGCCTTCAGACGGCGGCCCGGTGGCGGTTCCTTCTCAGGATATGGTGCTTGGAATCTATTATCTGACACAGGAAAGGCCTGGAGCTAAGGGCGAGGGCAAGGTATTTAAGAATGTTAATGAGGCGATTCTTGCATATGAGAATAATGCGATTACGCTTCACTCTAAGATAAAGGTGCGTGTCACAAAGACATTTGCTGACGGCACAGCAAAGACAGGCAATGTAGAATCAACATTAGGAAGATTTCTTTTCAACGAAATCATTCCACAGGACCTTGGCTTTGTAGACCGTGAGAATCCGGAGAATGCACTGCTTCTTGAAGTGGATTTCCATGTAGGAAAGAAACAGTTAAAGCAGATTCTTGAGAAAGTAATCAATACTCATGGTTCAACTGCTACAGCAGAGGTACTTGACTCTGTAAAATCTATCGGATACAAGTATTCTACAAGAGCAGCTATGACCGTATCTATTTCGGATATGACTGTGCCGCCGCAGAAGCCGCAGATGATTCAGGAAGCACAGGACACGGTAGATAAGATTACAAAGAACTTTAAGCGCGGTCTCATTACAGAAGAAGAGCGTTACAAAGAAGTTGTAGAGACATGGAAGGCAACAGACGATGCACTGACAGAGGCGCTGCTTTCTGGTCTGGATAAATATAATAACATCTTCATGATGGCAGATTCCGGAGCCCGTGGTTCTGATAAGCAGATTAAACAGCTTGCAGGTATGCGTGGACTTATGGCTGATACGACCGGACGTACAATCGAATTGCCGATTCGTTCTAACTTCCGTGAAGGGTTAGACGTACTGGAGTATTTCATGTCCGCTCACGGAGCGCGTAAGGGTCTGTCCGATACAGCTCTTCGTACAGCCGATTCAGGATATTTGACAAGACGTCTTGTCGACGTATCTCAGGAGCTCATTATTCATGAGGTTGACTGCGTAGAGAAGGATGCTGAGATTCCGGGAATGTACGTGAAAGCGTTCATGGACGGCAATGAGGAAATAGAGAGTCTTAAAGAGCGTATTACCGGGCGTTATCTATGTGAAGACATTGTGGATAAGGACGGAAATGTTCTTGTGAAGAAAAATCATATGGTAACACCGAAGCGTGCTGAGTTTATTATGAAGAACGGTGTGGATAAAAACGGCAAACCGTTGACTAAGATTAAGATTCGTACAATTTTGACTTGCCGCTCCCACAATGGAATCTGTGCAAAATGCTACGGCGCTAATATGGCGACAGGAGAGCCGGTTCAGGTAGGAGAAGCAGTAGGTATTATTGCCGCTCAGTCAATCGGCGAGCCTGGTACACAGCTTACGATGCGTACTTTCCATACAGGAGGCGTTGCCGGTGATGATATCACACAGGGTCTTCCCCGTGTCGAGGAGCTTTTTGAGGCGAGAAAGCCAAAAGGTCTTGCAATCATTACAGAATTTGCAGGAAAGGCGAACATCAATGATACGAAAAAGAAACGTGAGATAATCGTCACCAACCATGAGACCGGAGAGTCAAAGGCATACCTGATTCCTTACGGCTCAAGGATTAAGATCACAGACGGCGCAGAGCTTGAGGCCGGTGATGAGTTGACCGAGGGTAGTGTTAATCCGCATGATATCTTAAAGATTAAAGGATTACGTGCCGTTCAGGATTATATGCTGCAGGAAGTTCAGCGGGTATATCGTCTGCAGGGTGTTGAGATTAATGATAAGCACATTGAGGTTATCGTTCGTCAGATGCTGAAAAAGATTCGTGTAGAAGAGGCAGGGGACAGCGAATTCCTTCCGGGAACCAATGTAGATATTCTCGAATTCGAGGATACCAACAAGGCATTGGCTGAAGAAGGAAAAGAGCCGGCAACTGGGGAGCAGATTATGCTTGGTATTACGAAGGCATCTCTTGCTACCAATTCCTTCCTGTCGGCTGCATCCTTCCAGGAGACGACAAAGGTTCTTACTGAAGCTGCAATTAAGGGAAAGGTGGACCCGCTTGTGGGTCTCAAGGAGAATGTCATCATCGGTAAGCATATTCCGGCTGGTACAGGTATGAGAAAGTATCGTGATATCAGACTGGATTCTGAGCTTATGGTAGATGATGAGATCATTTTCAATGACGACGAAGAGACAGAGGAGAATCTGCCCATTGAGACAGAGGCAGAGGAAGAACTGCAGGAGTCTGAGGAAGAAGCGGAAGCAGTTATTGATTTTGCAGAAGAATAGTTAAATAATTAAGGAGCTGCCTGAACCGGGCAGCTCCTTTCGAGCAATATGATGCGGTTGCTAATATAAAGAAAGTGAGATTTAACACAAAGGTTATGAATATGAAAACGAGATTAGAAGTGTGTGTTGATTCTGTGGAATCCGCTATGAACGCGCAGGAGGGAGGCGCGGACCGTCTTGAGGTCTGCTCGAATCTCATCATTGGCGGAACAACGCCCGGGGTAAGCCAGTTTAAACAGATACGGGAAGCATGCGGGATAGAGCTGAATGTATTGATTCGGCCGAGATTCGGGGATTTTCTGTATACAGAGACAGAGTTTAAGATGATTCAGGAGGATATTTTGATGTTCCGGGAGCTGGGGGCAGACGGAATCGTGGCCGGATGTCTGAGAGCGGATGGAAGACTGGATAGAAAACGGATGGAGGAGCTTAGAGCATGTGCCGGATCTTTAAATTTCACATTACATCGGGCCTTTGACGTCTGCAGGAACCCTTATGAGACTTTGGAGGAAGCGGTCGGTCTGGGAATTGATACGATTCTGACCTCGGGCCAGGCATCTGTGTGTATGGAAGGGATAGAAGTACTTAAGAAACTGATTCAACAGGCAGGAGAGCGGATAGAGATTCTGGTAGGCGGCGGGGTAAATGCAGAGGTTATCCGGCGGTTTAAGGAGGCGACGGGTGCATCTAGCTTTCATATGTCCGGAAAACAGGTGATAAACAGCGGTATGACCTATCGGAAACAGGAAGTTAATATGGGACTTCCGGGATTTGGCGAGTATCATATCCTGCGCACAGATAAAGAAGCGATAGAAAGGGCAAGAAGAGTACTGTGAATTTAAGAAAAAAAATAACGATAGCTAGTATATTGATGATATTAATACCTCTTATTGTATCTGTATCTCTTTGTGTTATTGTGGTTTTCTATAAAGGAGATAGTACTTTGAATCGTCTAAAAAGTCTTTATGAAAATGACAATGGACTTTTAAGCGTTCAGACTATTTTGTATTCTTATGAGAGTCGGATTCTGAGTTATACACCGTTAGAGTATGATGAAGATGGCGACGACGAAGATGACGACGAAGATGATGACGAAGATGGCGACGATGAAGAAGATGATGATGACGAGGATGATATCGAAGAAAGCGCTGGGAGATATGGGGGCGAAGGCAATCGCAATTATAGAATCGGAATAAACCGGGAATCTTCGGTGTATGCATTTGGAAATCTGATTAAAGAGCTGGGAGTAATGAGGTATTATTATCAGATTAGATACGAGGATCAGATTGTTCTTTCTAATCTTCCTGAGGGTGCCCAAGATGAGATTAGGGATTTGGCGGGAAAAGAATACATGACGGTTCGGAATTTTGCCGTGACAGACGGAGAAAAATCTGTTGTGAAGCGTACTTATTCCGATGGTGACAAAACTTTGGATGTTATGGCTTACTGCGCTCAGTATGACAGTGGCAGTCATATATCGCGGATTATCAGAGATTTTTTTGTTCTGGTACTTCTTTTTATGATAGTTTTGACTGTGACGATTATCATCAGTATATTTGTATTAACCAAATGGCTGAGTGGAGGCATGAGAAGTTCTTTGATGCAACTGTCTGAAGCAGTAAGGCAAGTGCAGGATGGAAATCTGAGTTATCGCATTCACAGCCGAAAAAAAGACGAGCTGGGGAAAGCCTGCCAGGAGTTTGATGAGATGACAGAATATCTGGAAAATTCTGTAAATGAACGTGAAAAATATGAGGAATCCAGAAAGCGGATGCTGGCAGGGATTTCCCATGATCTTAGGACGCCGCTTACTTCCCTCAAAGCGTACGTAGAAGGGCTTAAGGACGGTATTGCGAATACTGAGGAAAAAAGACAGCGGTATTATAATGCATTGAAGATACGAACTGCGGACTTAGAGGCTCTGATTGATAACCTGTCGTTGTTTTCTGAATTTGACCGGGAGGAATATCCTTTTTCTATGGAAAGGATGGAATTTGGAGAATTTCTTTCCCATTTTTTTCAGGAAAATGCAGTTGAGCTTCTAAGAAATCATATCACATTGGAGTGGGGTGTACCGTCAGGAGAAAACTTATATATAAATGGAGATGAAAAACAGCTCAGAAGGATGCTTGGAAATCTGATTGACAATATATTAAAATACAGGGAAAAGGGTGAAACTGTATTGAAAACAGCTCTTTACAGTGAAGGTAACAGAGTTGTATTGGAAGTAGAAGATGACGGACCGGGAGTGCCGGCAGAAGAACGGGAACTGATTTTTGATACCTTTTACCGAGGGGATAAAGCGCGCAGCAATCCTGGGAGTGGAAGCGGGCTTGGTCTTTCTATTGTGAAAGAGATATTAAAAGGGCATCAGGCTACTATTTGTGCAGCAGAGGGCAGAAACGGAAAGGGACTTAGGCTGATTATGAAGTTTCCTTTGCAGAATGGAGATAAGGAAGCATGAAAAAAGTATTAATTGTGGAAGATGATATTTTGATTGCGGAGATAGAAAGAGACTATCTGGAAGCTGAACAGTTTGAGACAACCATTTGCCAGAATGGTCAGGAGGGGCTTCGTCGGGCGTTAGAGGAGGACTACGACCTGGTGATTCTTGATGTTATGCTGCCGGGTATCAATGGGTTTGCAATCTGTCGTGAGATACGCCGGGAGAAAGATGTGGCGATTATCATGGTTACTGCCAAAAAAGAAGATGTGGATAAGATACGTGGCCTGGGGCTTGGGGCAGATGATTATATCGTAAAGCCGTTCAGCCCCGGAGAGCTGGTTGCAAGAGTAAAGGCACATATCAATATACATGAGCGGCTAAAATGTAAAAACGGAAGCGGACTTGCAAAAGGTTATGACTTCGAAAATGGAAGTATTGAGGTAGCGAATCTTAAAATTCTGCCCCTGTCCCGGCAGGTGTTTTGCGCAGAGCGGGAGGTGGAACTGGCTAATAAGGAATTTGAACTTCTCTATTTCCTGGCCTCCAATCCTAATATAGTATATTCTAAGGAAGCTCTTTTTGATAAAATATGGGGGATGGAAGCTATTGGCGATACAGCGACAGTGGCAGTGCATATAAATCGTATCCGTGAAAAGCTCGGGATTGACAAAGATAATCAGAGGCTGATAGAGACTGTATGGGGGGCAGGATACCGTTTTAGAAAAAAATAAAGTTTATAAATTGTTTAAAATTGATTTATGTACATTTTAATAGATTGTTGTATAATAAAGACAGATAATTGATATCAAGGTCAGAGACCTTGCAATTTTAACATGATAATGTAAACAGGAGGGTAAATGACGATGAAAAAGAAATTAATGGCAGGTTTATTAGTATTTACGATGATAGTATCATCGGCAATGCCGGTAATGGCGGCTACCAGAGCAAAAAGGATTTATATTGAAGGAAAAAAGACTGTTACGGTAGGAGGTATCATTGAATTAGACAGTGAGATTGGCCCGAGGGGGGCAAAGGTAAGTGACCGCAACATTATTTGGACTAGCAGCAAGCCGTCGGTAGCAAAGGTTCTTGAAAAAAGAGACGACGATACAAAGATCAAAGGGATGAAGGCCGGAACGGCGACGATTACAGTACGGATCAAAGGAACGTCGATTAAAAAGAAATGTAAGATTACTGTAAAAAAAGCGTCGAAAAAAGCAACGGCAGATGTAAATGCAGCAATAAAAAAGATTAACCAATATAAGGCAGACGCAAAAGCGTTGAAGACTCAGATTGCAAATATCCAGCTGGCAGCGACTTACCAGCAGAGAAGAGTACAGTATCATACTTATGAGAATAAAATTGATGCGATTGACGAGAAGATTGGGCGCATTGAGGATAAATGGGAAGATAAGTACGACTATGGAAAGGTATCATATTCCCAGTATCGGAAAGTAGAAAAAAAAGCTGAAGCAGCCGAAGATTATCTGGAGACGGTAGAGGACTATCTGGAATACAAATTTAATTATGAATTTGATTAGCAATTTGACTTTTTCTATACTGCGGTCTATAATAAGATTAATGTAGGCCGCCGGTATTTTGCGGTTTACCTATCTAAATACATATAGAAAGGTTGGGGTAAAAATGGATCAAGGAAAAGTTTCGAGAGTATTAAAATCAATGGAGGAGCACGAAGTACCACAGATGATCATATCTGATCCGGTTGCGATCTTCTATCTGACAGGGAAATGGATTATTCCAGGAGAGAGGTTATTAGCGTTATATCTGAATGTAAACGGAAATCACAAACTTGTGATCAATAAGCTGTTCCCGCAGGAGAAGGATTTGGGGGTAGAACTTGTATGGTATGATGATATTGAGGACGGCGTAGAGATTTTAAGCAGATTTGTTGAGAAAGATAAGGTTATGGGTATTGATAAGACATGGCCGGCAAGATTCTTAATTCGTCTGCAGGAGTTAGGCGGCGGAAGCAAATTTGTAAATGCTTCTCCGATTGTAGACTATATCCGTATGGTCAAAGACGAGAAAGAGAAAGAATTGATGAGAGAGTCCTCAAGACTCAATGATATTGCTATGGAAAAGCTGATTCCATGGGTATCTAAGGGATTGACAGAGAGAGAGCTGAACAACAAGATCCGTGAGATTTACAAAGAGCTTGGTTGTGAGGATGTATCTTTCGATCCGATTACTGCATATGCGAAAGGAGCTGCTGACCCGCATCACGTTACAGATGATTCTAAGGGCAAGCGCGGCGATTGCGTAATCCTTGACATTGGAGCTTTTAAGGATAATTACGCATCAGATATGACAAGAACTGTATTTATCGGTGAAGTGTCTGACCGCGCAAGAGAGATTTACGACATTGTTGTGGAGGCTAACAGACGTGGTATTGAGGCGGCAAAGCCGGGCAACAGAATGTGCGACGTTGACCTTGCAGCAAGGAATTACATCGAAGAGAAGGGATACGGAGAGTACTTTACACACAGAACCGGACATTCCATTGGACTTGAGGATCATGAGTTCGGCGATGTTTCCTCTGTAAACGAGGATATTATCAAGGTTGGACAGTGCTTCTCTGTAGAGCCGGGTATTTACCTTGCTGATGAAGGAATCGGTGTACGTATCGAGGACCTTGTTATCATTACAGAGGATGGCTGTGAAGTGCTGAACAGTTTCACAAAAGATCTGATTGTAGTTCCAGAAGAGTAGAGATAAGCGCGGGGCTGTAACCATATGGTTACAGCCCCTGTTATTATGCTTTCGGAAGGGAAAAGATGAATTCAGTCCCCACCCCTTCCGTACTAATCACATTGATGTTCTCCCCGTGAGCCTGTACAGCTTCTTTTACAATGGCAAGGCCAAGCCCGGTTCCCTTTTTATCCTTGCCACGGGAGAGATCTGACTTGTAGAAGCGCTCCCAGATTTTATTCAGCGCATTTCTGGGGATGCCGGGCCCTTCATCCTTCACGGAGGTGTAGATTTTATCGCCCCGCTCTGTTGTCTCAATCTTTATCGAAGATTCCAGATCACTGAATTTAATAGCGTTGTCTAAAAGATTATAGAGAATTTGCTGGAGCTTTCTCTTATCGGCAAATGTCTCTAAATGCTTGGTGGCAAAGACAAGCTCGATCGAAATCTTTTTCTGGGTGCAGGTGCCCTCGAAAGAGGCGGCAACATTTTTAATCATCTCATGAATGTCGAATTTCTCGCGGTTCAAAAGAAGATTCTTTGTATCAAATTCGTTCAGAGTAAGAAGATCCTGAGTTAGATCAGTCAGGCGCTCTGTCTCGAACAGAATGATCTTTAAGTATTTTTCATGAAGCTCCGGCGGTATCGTTCCGTCCGCCATGGCTTCTACGTAACCTTTGATGGAAGTTAAAGGAGAACGGAAATCGTGGGATACATTTGCTACAAATTTCTTTTGGTAATCCTCCATATCCCGAAGCTGGGAGGACATATAGTTCAAGGAAGCTGACAAATAACCCATCTCATCCTGAGTAGTTACCGGGATTTCGTAATCCAGATTGCCGGAGGCATACTGCGTTGCCGCTTCTGTGATCTTGCTGAGTGGAAGATAGACAAAGAAGCGAAAGGCAAGCAGAATCATAAAGGACAAGATATAGATTACGGTGACAGTAATATAAATTGTTCGAAGAAACAACTCTTCCATGGCTTCCGTTTCGGATAAATCCTTATGAATCAGAAGGTATCCCTTTGGTGAAAATTCGTAGATAACAGGTGCGATGACAGTAATGACATCTTCTGTGAAATACCCGTGGTAATCGCCGATATCATACTGGGAGCTTCCAATCTCAGCAGGATTGAAGTCCGCAATCTGATAGGGGGCAAGAGGATATTCTTCCGACTGGGAGGAAGTTATAAGGCTTCCGTCTCTGTCTACAAACCAGACGGCAGCGTCTAAGTGCGTTTTCATTCCGTCCAGCTGTGTGTGTACGTTGTATAGCGATACCTGCTCGGAAAAATATTTCGGCAGGTAATCGGTAGCTACCAGGTTCGCCTCCTTGTACATGTTTGAGGCGATTGCGTGATTTAAGGGTGACGAAAATAATCCGGTTGCCAAAGCACCTACAGTAAAGATGCTAAGGAAACCGAAGATGAAGTATATGATAATAAACTTTAAATATAGCGTACTTTTCATAGACTTAAGCTATCCCCTTATTTTACTTCAAACTTGTAGCCAATGCCCCATACTGTACTTAAGCGCCAGCCGCTGTGGTCCTTGATCTTTTCTCTGAGGCGTTTAATATGGACGTCTACAGTACGGGTATCTCCGATGTATTCATAACCCCAGATCTGGTCAAGGAGCTGTTCGCGGGTGAATACCTGATTCGGGGAGGAGGCAAGAAAGTACAAAAGTTCCAGCTCCTTTGGCGGCATC
Organism: Lachnospiraceae bacterium MD308; assembly: GCA_000403475.2. Classification (GTDB taxonomy): domain Bacteria; phylum Bacillota; class Clostridia; order Lachnospirales; family Lachnospiraceae; genus MD308. The sequence goes on along the minus strand of KE159795.1, from coordinate 1,119,317 downwards.
TCTACATTACGATTGTCTACAATGACGGAGTAATTCGTAAGGTTGACCGTAAGTCCCGGGTATTCTACACATTTTCCCTTGTCGGCGGAAGTAGTTTCTGCGTTTGGGACAGCGTGGTAGCGACGCAGCACTGCCTTTACCCGCGCCACCATCTCTTTGGAGTCAAAAGGCTTCATAATATAATCGTCCGCGCCTAGTTCGAGCCCCAGAACCTTGTCAAAGATTTCGCCTTTGGCGGAGAGCATGATAATGGGTACATTGGAACGTGTGCGAAGCTCCCTGCATACCTGATAGCCGTCAATTCCAGGAAGCATCAAGTCGAGCAGAACCAGGTTGGGCTGGTAGGTATCGTATGCTACAAGTGCCTGTTCTCCGTCGTTGACCGTCATCGTGTCAAAACATTCTTTTGTCAGATAGAGAGAGATTAGCTCTGCAATATTTTCATCATCATCTACAATTAAGATTTTTTGCTTGTTTACCATAGTTTCCTCCTGTTATTTTAACTCAGCGATCGTCACTCCTGCGTCGCCCTCGCCGAAGGCGCCAAGACGGAAGGATTTTACGTGCTTCTGCCGTTTTAAGTAATTGTGGATTCCGGACCGGAGTGCGCCGGTTCCCTTTCCGTGTACAATGCGCACAGAACTTAAGTGTGCAAGGCTGGCATCATCAAGGTATTTGTCAAGCACAGCGATAGCTTCGTCAACGGTCTTGCCAAGAAGATTGATTTCTGTGCTGACAGATAAGGCTTTGCTCATCTTTACCTTGCCTTTTCGCGTCTGTGCGGCGGACTTTTGCAGGTAAGAAGGCTTTTCTTCAATAATTTCCAAATCAGAAATGTGAACTTGTGAGCGCAGAATTCCCATCTGTACCGATACATTTCCTTTGGAATCGGGAAGAGAAGTGACAGTTCCGTTCAGATTCATACTGAGCACCCGGACGGATTCCCCGAGCTTAAAGTCGCTGGCTTTGTGGTTTTTGCGCGGTTTTTCAGCTTCTTTTACCATGCCGGAGCGAGCGGCTTCCATCTTTTTACGAAGCTTTTCCCGCTCCCTTTCCATCTCAGAGACAGAGATATTCTCTTTGCCGAATTTATGAAAGTTGCGCATGGTTTCATCAGCAGTTTCCTTTGCTTCTGCCAATATATTATGAGCTTTTTCATGAGCCTCCCGGATAATACGTTCCTTTTGCTCCTCTAATTTCTCCTGCTTTCTCTTTGCTTCCTGCTTTAACGCCTCCAGTTCGCGTTTGTAGGCAGCGATTTCTGACTGCTCTTTCTTGATGGTCCTGCGGCTTGACTCTAAATCTGTCAGAAGATCTTCGAAAGACTCGTCCTGCTCGGTGAGCTGTGATTTTGCCTCGTCGATGATTTCTTTCGGAAGTCCCAGCTTTCCTGCAATGGCAAAAGCATTGCTTTTGCCCGGTATACCGATTAGAAGATGATACGTAGGCCGGAGTGTTTCCACATCGAATTCGCAGCAGGCATTCTCCACACCCTCTGTAGAGAGCGCGTACACTTTAAGCTCACTGTAATGGGTGGTAGCCATGGTGCGGATTCCCCGTACATGCAAATGGTTTAAGATAGCAGTTGCAAGGGCAGCTCCTTCTGTCGGGTCGGTTCCGGCGCCAAGTTCATCAAAAAGTACGAGAGAATGTTCATCCACATGCTTCAAAAATGAGACGATATTCGTCATATGAGACGAAAATGTACTTAAACTTTGCTCAATACTCTGCTCATCACCGATATCTGCGTACACGTCATGGAAAACGGCAAGTTCAGAGCGGTCCAGTGCCGGGATGTGAAGCCCTGCCTGACCCATCAGTGTAAATAGCCCTACCGTTTTTAAGGAAACGGTCTTTCCGCCGGTGTTTGGTCCTGTGACAATCAAAAGATCGAAGGCATCCCCCAGCGTCACCGTAATGGGGACTACAGATTTGCGCTCTAAGAGCGGATGACGTCCCTCTCTTATATGGATACGTCCTTCTGTATTAAAAATGGGCATACTCGCGCTCATGTCAAGGGCCAGGGCGCCTTTGGCAAAGATAAAATCAAGCTCAGTCAGTACGGAGTAATTGCTTCGGATTGTGTCTGTATGCTCCGCTGCATCTGCGCTTAACCGGGCGAGGATCACCTGAATTTCTTCCTGTTCCTTCGCGTAGAGTTCTTTTAAGTCATTGTTCAGCTTTACCACTGCCATAGGTTCAATAAACAAGGTAGAACCAGTGGAGGACTGGTCATGGATCATACCTGAGACCTGACTTCGGTATTCGGCTTTGACCGGGATGCAGTAGCGGTCGCCCCGCATAGTAATGATCGCATCCTGAAGATAGGTCCGCAGGGAGCCATTAACCAGACTGGAGAGGGTGGAATGAACCTTGTCATTCATCTGTCCGATGGAGCGCCGGATATGTTTTAGATTGGAGCTCGCATCGTCGCTGATTTCATCCTCCTCTAAGATACATCTGCGGATTTCCGATGAGAGAGGGGTTATTGGCTCAAGACGTGAAAAATACACATCAAGGCAGTCCTCGCCTTCATCAGCGTTGTCCCGGCGCCCGTAGGATTTCGCATGGCCGGCGCATTCCAGCAGTTTGCAGATACGAAGAAGCTCACCGCTTCCCAGGATGCCTGCGATCTCCAGACGTTTTAAGGAGTCATTTACCGGATTACAACCGCCGAAAGAAGGCCGTCCTTTTTTTACAATTCGTGAAAATGCAGCCGAGGTTTCTTCCTGGGCGGTCTGAATCTCTTCAATTATGATCTTTGGTTTTAGTCGTCTGCACCGCTCTTTTCCGCTGAAGGAGGAGGCATGTTCTGCGAGTAAATCTATAATTTTATCGTATTCTAATTTCGTCAATGTCTTTTTATTCATATATCATCAAACCTTTCTTGTGTATCAGATTCTATTTTACCTTATTTGCCTGATAAAGAAAAGGATAAATATTGAACATTTGCAGCCTTTCATGTATACTAATATAAGGATTGCAAAGGAGATGCGTGCATCAATGGAAGAGAAAAATATTCCACGGGAAGATATTGATGGGGAAAAGGGGCAGGAAGCGTATTCTTTTTTACAGGAGGTTATCAAGGATGAAACTGTCAGCCGAAGAAGGCTGAAAGTTGGTATTTTGCGGCTTCTTGGCTGTGGGGCGATCTTTGGGGCGGCAGCCAGTGTTGTCTTTTGTGCATTTACTCCGTGGATTGAACCGCATGTTAATAACAATCCAAAACAGGTTGAGATTCCGAAAGACGAAGAGGAAGACCAGCCTGATAAAGAGCCGGAAGAAGAGGAAAAAAAGAAATCGGAGAAAGATGATTACCGTCAGGTGCTTCAGACTTTGAATACAGAGTCTATAAAAGCAAAACGCAGTATTGTGTCAGTAAGCCGGATACCTGATAAAGAGGCGAAGGAGAAGGGATCAGAGAGTAAAGCCGGAATACTGATTGCAGATAATGGGAAGGAGCTGTTGATTCTTTCAGATATTGTGACAGCGAAGGAAGGAGAGCATATTGAAGTTGGATTTCCGGATGGGAGCAGTTGTGCGGCTATAGAGAAGATGAGAGATTCTAATCTGGGGCTTGGGGTATATGCTGTTCTCAGAGATAATATCAATAAGGCTGCCTGGTCTCAAATTAAGACTGCGGAGATTGGGAGTTCTAATTCAATAAAAAACGGAGATACAGTGATTATTCTTGGCAGGCCTTACGGAGTGGATGAAGCATCCGGATACGGCGTAGTAACTATGGATGAAGAATACATAGAGCTTTCAGATGGCTGTTTTAAGCTTATAAGTACGAATATTGCCGGCAATGATAAAGGCAGCGGGGCAATTTTTAACCGACGGGGACAGCTTATAGGTGTGATTAGCCAGTTGGTTCTTGAAAAGGAAGGGAATCAAAGGATCGTCGGGTATGGAATCTCGGAAATCAAGAGAAGTATAGAGCTTTTGTCTAATGGTTCGGGAATACCATATACGGGAATCTGCGGTATGGATGTGACGGAGGAACTTGAGGAAAAGGGGATGCCTCAAGGCATATATGTCAAAGAGGTAGAGCCAGATTCACCGGCTATGGCAGCAGGCATTCAGAGTGGTGATATAATTGTTGGAATCGATGGGCAGAATATTATCAGTATGTCCAATTATCGCAGCATACTTGTTCATAAAATCGTTGGGACGCAATTTAAGCTTCAAGGTTTAAGACAGGGGACCGGGGGCGAGTATGTGGATATTGATTTTAATGTCACCGTTGGCAGTAGAATAAAGGTTAAATAGAAAGGCATTTATAATGAGATATATTAATACCCTTGTTGAGGGAGAGACAATACGCAATATTTATCTCTGCAAAGGAAAGCGCTCTGCAGAGACAAGGAATGGAAAACCATATGATAATCTGATCTTGCAGGATAAGACAGGAACGCTTGACGGCAAGGTGTGGGACCCGAATTCTAACGGGATTGCGGATTATGTAGAGAATGATTTTATCGAGGTGTTCGGAGATGTTATTACATACAATAATAATCTCCAGCTTAACATCCGGCAGATCAGGAAAGCAACAGAGGGGGAATACGCGCCGGCAGATTATATGCCGACAACGGATAAAAGCACAGACGGTATGTATCAAGAACTTCTCAGTTATATAAACAGGATAGAGAATTCTTATCTCCGTCAGGTTGTTGAGTTTTACTTTGTAAAGGATGAAGCGTTTGAAAAAAAATTCAAGGCACATTCTGCTGCGAAAAGCGTTCATCACGGTTTCTCCGGAGGGCTGCTGGAGCATACGCTCAGTGTGGTGAAGTTCTGTGAATACATGGTGGGAGCTTATCCGATCTTAAACCGGGATTTGCTTTATACGGCAGCAATCTGTCACGATATTGGAAAGGTTAAGGAATTGTCTTCGTTTCCGGAAAATGACTACACGGATGACGGTCAGCTTTTGGGACATATTGTAATCGGTGTGGAGATGATGAGTGATGCGGTAAGAAGTATACCGAACTTTCCGGAGCGGCTGGCGAGTGAGCTAAAGCACTGTATTATCGCCCATCACGGGGAGCTTGAGTATGGCTCGCCGAAAAAACCGGCACTTGCAGAAGCGCTGGCACTTAATTTCGCGGATTGTACGGATGCTAAGATGCAGACATTGACAGAGATATTCAAGGAGAAGAATAGTAATGACTGGCTGGGATATAACCGGCTGTTTGAATCTAATTTAAGGAAAACAGTGATATAAATATGCAGAAAAATGATATTTTTGAAATAGAGATTACAGACATAGGAGTAAATGGAGAGGGCATCGGAAAAGTAGATGGCTATACTGTATTTGTAAAAGATGCCATTATTGGTGACATCATAGAGGCAAAGCTTATGAAGGCGAAGAAAAGTTACGGTTATGCAAGGCTTGCGAAGATTCTTCGCCCCTCCCCGGACCGGGTGGCTCCGGTCTGCCCTATGGCGAGGAAATGCGGCGGCTGCCAAATACAGGAGATGTCCTACGAAAAGCAGCTTGAATTTAAAGAAAAAAAGGTAAGGGGGAACCTCGCACGCATCGGCGGCGTGCCGGAGGAACTCTTAGATTGCATAATGGACCCCATTGTGGGAATGGAAGAGAGCGCTGCACTTAGCGCTCCGTTTTACTATCGGAACAAAGCGCAGTTTCCTGTCGGGGAGGATAAAGAGGGGAATCCCATCGCAGGATTCTACGCCGGCCGCACACACAGCATCATTCCCAATACAAGCTGTGCGCTAGGAGTGAAGGTAAACGAGAAAATTCTGAACCTGATTCTTGACTTTATGAGGGAATATAAAATAAAGCCGTACAATGAGACAGCGCATGAGGGAATTGTCCGTCATGTGCTGATTCGTTACGGGTTTCGGACGAAGGAAATTATGGTCTGCCTCGTGGTGAATGCGGAGCAATTGCCTCACAGTGAAACGCTGGCAGAGCGTCTGGCGGAGATAGAGGGGATGACAAGCATTACGCTGAATGTAAATAAAAACAGGACAAACGTGATACTTGGGGAGGAGATAAAGCTCATCTGGGGACAGGAGTATATCACGGATTATATCGGAGATGTGAAGTATCAAATATCTCCGTTATCCTTCTATCAGGTGAATCCGGTGCAGACGGAGAAGCTTTATCGCCTGGCAGTGGAGTATGCGGGAGTAGATGGAGGTACGGTCTGGGATCTGTATTGCGGGATTGGGACGATTTCTTTGTTTTTGGCGAAAGAAGGATGCCGGGTGTATGGCGTGGAGATTGTGCCCCAGGCTGTTGAAGATGCAAGGAATAATGCCAGGATTAATGGAATAGAGAATGTTGAATTTTTTGCGGGAAAGGCGGAGGAAGTACTGCCTGAGTACTATAGAGAATACGAAAAGACCCATGGTGGGGAGAAGGCTCATGCTGATGTGATCGTCGTGGACCCGCCGAGGAAAGGGTGCGAGGAGACGCTGCTTAAGACGATGGTGGATATGAGGCCGGAGAGGATTGTGTATGTGAGCTGCGATTCGGCTACTTTGGCGAGAGATGTGAAGTATCTGAGGGAGAATGGGTATGAAGTAGTGAGGGGGAGGGCGGTGGATCAGTTTCCGCATACGGTGCATGTTGAGTGTGTCGTGTTGATGTCACGGGTGGAAAAGTAGGTATGTGAAAAGACTTTGATTTCAAGGGATTTGTGGCATTTAAGTGCGATTTTACGGCGTTTTCAATCTTGTCAAATGCCGTAAAATTAAGGCTTAGGAAACATATCGAATGGCATAGTTGAGTTGACAGAATGGATATATTATAGGGTTGTGTAGACAGGATTATTGTGGTTGACAGGATTGATGCAGGGACTAATCACTATTTGAGAAAAACTATTAATGATAATTAGTCTAGAACGGATAGGTGAGAAAATATGCAAAATAATCCAAAGGTTCATTACATTCCTGCAAACCCTCCTAAGAGAGAAAAGAGAGTCTGATTTGCTTCGTTGGTACCCCAATCTTTGATGCTTTCTACACTGAGTATTGGAATGATGATGGGTGGCATCGCCAGGAGCGCAAGTGTGATCGCCGATCTTCTGCATTTTCCCATGCTGATTTTCTCCAAGACTACCCTGCCTTTTAAAGTGATGACGGAGATCATGCAAAAAGCTATCATTATATTCCCTTTAAGCCAGGGTATCTATCCTATGAACGCGGCATTCCTCAGCTTGGTGGTCGAACCTTTTTGCCTGTTAATCATCATAATGCTGTGCGTTGCTTTGACCAGTTCGGGAATCACAATAAAATGTTCTAAATGGGAGTAATTCTCAATTACTAATGCGTCTGGGTCTTGGAACGATATTCAACTTGACTATGTGCGTAATGTAGGGCAATATACTCATGGTCAAGAACTGTTTTAAACAGCGCCAGTTTTGCTCATAAGAGAGGCAACAACAGGTTGATTGTGTGCATTCATATTGGAATGTATAATAATAGATAGGAGGGATGTATTAATGGAAACAAAGGATGCAATTTTAGAATTGCGACGATATTTAAACCTATCTCAAAATGAATTTGCAGAAAGGCTGTTTGTCACAAGGCAAGCTGTTTCCCGCTGGGAAAATGGAGACACCATACCCGATACTGGCACTTTGAAGTTAATTGCCAAAACATTTGATGTGTCAGTGGATTATTTATTGGGGCTCCTTATCGGCCAGTGCCAAAGTTGTGGAATGATTTTGGTAAAGAATAGCGACAAAGGGACGGAGTGCGATGGGAGCAAATCAGAGGAATACTGTACATTTTGTTACCAGAAGGGAGAATTCGTGCAGGAGCTTTCTATAGAAGAATTGGTCGAGCATAATTTGATGGACTTAGATAACTGGAACAGAACAAATGGTCTTAATTTGACTAAACAAGAGGCAAGGACTGCTCTGTTGAGTTTCTTGCCATCACTTAAACGCTGGAAGAAGGAAAATAAGCCGGAATAAGGCTGAAAATAGCTTTGTATGCGCATGATGTAATTTTATGCACATTCTTAGCTTCTGAAATATAAAAACGAGGTGCATAACATGAAATATACTTGTACTCTTATATCCGTGGCAGACATTAACGCTGCGAGAAAATTTTATGAAGATTTGTTTGGATTAGAGGTGTTCCAGGATTATGGCAGAAACATTGCTTTTACCTGCGGTCTGGCATTGCAGCAGGATTTTGACGGGCTTGTGGATCTGCCAAAAGAAAAGGTATTAAGGAAATCCAACAATGCGGAAATCGTCTTTGAGGAACAGGACTTTGACGGTTTTCTGAACAAGTTGAAAGAATACTCGGATATTGAATATCTGGGAGAAGTAATCGAGCATAGTTGGGGCCAACGGGTAATCCGGTTCTACGATTTAGACGGCCACATCATTGAGGTCGGCGAGGATATGAAAATGGTGATAAAGCGTTTCCTTGCTACCGGTATGACGATGGAAGAAGTTTCTATGAAAATGGACGCTTCTATTGAGGATTTGACAAAACTTCTAAACAGCTAATGCATAATGGACGAATAAACAAACCTAATTTTTAGATGAGGAATATGATGCTTAAAAATATACCATCTCATTCAACTATGACTGAATTGCTTGGACAATCCTTGCTTGAAGTTTGGCAAGCGTTATGTCTGGCTATTGATGAAAAATACGATATGGAACGGATATTCATTGCAGGTTTTAATAACAGGAATAAAAACTCTTAAGAATAAAGTGATTGATCATGAATAATTTACATAACATTATAAATTTACTGCTACGGCAGCTGTCTTTGGAGCGATTACTTTGCTTGATTGTGATGTAATAATTCGATATGCAAAAAGTGCGAGTCGTAAAGAAGCAGTGTTCTGATCCTTTAGCCTGAAAGACTGCCAGAAAACAAATTGGTGACCAACGGCGGCAAGTGAAAATATCAGTACTAAGCTGATGATCGGAATTTCGAATACTGTTCGAAAGATCGTTGTAATGTAACTGCGGGATTGAAATATAAAGCGAAAGGAATGACAAATCAATGAAAATCAAAAAATGCAAAAAAGAGTCCTTTGTCGTAATTGGAAAAGAGGGTTCAACATCGGACGGAGAGGACTTTATTCAAAAGCTGTGGGACGATGCCAATTCCCATTTTGGAGAAGTTTCGCATCTGGCAAAGAAAGACGAAAACGGGAACATCAACGGGATATGGGGCGCAATGTCCGATTTCTCCCGATCCTTCCGGCCTTGGGAAGACTTCAGTAAAGGGCTTTATCTTGCGGGAGTAGAGTGCAATGAGGACGCAGAAGCCTCCGCTGGCTGGACAAAATGGGTGATTCCCGGCTATGAGTATATCTATGCGGAACGTGAAAATGACGGCGTTTTTCCTGAAGTAATACAATATCTGCAGGAGCATGACATTGCATTAGTCGGAGCCGTCCATGATTTTACGTGCCCTCAGACCGGGAAAGAATATATGTTTTTCCCGATAAGAAAGTTGTAAAAAAGAGAATTTGCGGAGGAAAATAGAATGAAATCTATCTGTGGAATTAATTGTATGAACTGTGAATTAAGCGGCGCTTGTAACGGGTGTGCGGCAACAGAAGGTCGCCCCTTTGGAGCAGAATGCCTTGTTGCACAATGCTGTAAAAAAGGCAAGGCAGAGTTAAGCGAACTAAAAGGAAAGCTGATTTCGGCTTTCAATTCGCTTCATATTTCGGATATGGAAGAAGTAACAGAGCTGAATGCGCTGAAAGGTTCCTTTGCCAACATTGAATATACCCTTCCCAACGGTCAGACTGTAAAGTTTTGGGATGATAACAAGATTTATTTGGGGAATCAGCTGCATAAAAAGGACAGCGACAGGTGCTATGGGATCATTGCTGATGAGAAATATCTCATGGTGTCTGAGTATAGCGGCTTTGGAGCTGATGCGGAGATTATTGTGTTCAAACGATGGAACTGAACAGCAAAAAAGAATGGAGGGACGTACAGTGAAAAGTTCAACACTAACAGCACAATTTCCCTGCGACTGTAAAACAGTCTGGGATATTGTTACAAATAATGAGAATTTTGAATGGAGGAGTGACTTGTCCAAAATTAAAATAATTGATGAAAATCGGTTTGATGAATATACAAGGAATGGATTTGTAACACATTTTCGGATTACTGCAAAAGAGCCATACCGAGAATACCGCTTTGATATGGAAAATCAAAACATGAGAGGTCACTGGAGCGGCATATTTGAGAGCTGCGATGGTGGTACGCAGATTATTTTTACAGAAGAAGTCCAGGTGAAGAACCCGATTATGAATCTGTTTGTAAAGGGGTATCTGAAAAAGCAACAGACCAAGTACATTACTGATCTCAGAGAAGTGATAGAAAAATTGTAAGCTTGTGATGGGTTGTATACGGATAGTTTTCAGATAGATTGCAGAAATCTTTTAATAAGTGAAACCTAAAGTAACGATATTAACGGAGGTTTCGGTAAAAACGCATAAATCTGGGAAGTAGGATTTCTAAGTTTCCATAAAATTAACTTAGTTGATATTGTGCTTGTAGTATGGTATAATAAAACTATCCATTATAGCACCATAGTTTGTTTGGTGTAATAATTAAAGAATAGAGGAATGCTGATGACAATATATAAGACTTCAGAGGTTGCAAGTATTATCGGAGTACACCCAAATACTGTTCGCTTGTATGAAGAATGGGGGTTAATATCCAAACCGGAACGCCTCGAAAATGGTTATCGTATATTTACAGATCTTCATATCCGTCAAATGCAGCTGGCTCGTATTGCCTTTCAGATTGAACTCTTGCAAAATGGATTGAGAAAGAAAATAGTCGAAACGGTAAAGACTGTTGCAACCGGTGATTACATAGGGGCAATTCGTTTAACAAACGAATATATAAATATGATTGATAAAGAGTGTTTTAATGCGGAAGATGCAATTAAAATAGTGCAGAACATTTTGCATGGTGAAGAAACCATTAATACTGTTTTTATGAAACGAAAAGAGGTTTCAGAATACTTGGGTATATCAATGGATGCCTTACGGAATTGGGAAATGAATGGTCTATTAACGGTAAAACGCAAAGAAAATGGTTATCGAATTTACACAGATGATGATATAAAACGTCTGAAAATTATTCGTTCTTTGAGGTGTGCAAATTACTCCTTTGAAGCTATTTTGCATATGCTTCGGCAATTATCACAAAACCCTAATACAGATATTCGTTATGCATTGAACATTCCCAAGCAAACAGACGATATTATTTCAGCTTGCGACAGGCTTATCCTTTCTCTTTCAAAGGCAAAGAAAAATGCAAAGACTATTCTGGATATGTTATATGAAATGAACAAAGAAATAGTTTGATTTTCTTTAAGTTGCCCCCGCCTAAGAGGCGGGGGCATAAGTCGTGGTTATAAATCAGAGTTGAATTGTTGTTTTTCGAATGAATTGTGATGAGTTTGTGTTCATATTATGAAAGTTTGTCTTTATAAACCCTCCACTTTACCACCAATGTTAGGATTGGTGGTAAACTTTTATTTGTAAAGGAGGTAATTACTATGCAGGAAGCGATTAAAGTTGAGCATTTATCAAAATCTTATGGAAATTTGAAAGTGATAGATAATCTTAATCTATCAGTCAAATCCGGTACAGTTTACGGTCTGCTTGGGGCAAATGGGGCTGGTAAAAGTACAACTATCGAATGTGTATTGGGAATAAAGAAAGCAGATACCGGTACAGTTTCTATTCTTGAACACGATCCCCAAAAAGATAGGACTCATTTATTTCAGAAAGTGGGTGTACAATTTCAGGAAAGCAGTTATCAAGCGGAAATTAAAGTTGGAGAACTGTGTGAAGAAACAGCGTGCCTCTATAAGAATCCCGCTGATTGGCAAAAGCTATGTAGGGAATTTGGAATTGGAGACAAGCTGAAATCCGAAGTAAAGAATCTCTCAGGCGGTCAGCGTCAGAAACTATTTATTGTTCTTGCACTCATTCCGAATCCAGAACTGGTATTTTTGGATGAGTTAACAACAGGACTTGATACAAAAGCTCGCAGAGAAGTATGGAAAATGTTGTCCAAATTGAAAGACGAAGGATTAACAATTTTTCTAACATCGCATTTTATGGATGAAGTAGAGGTTCTTTGCGATGAAATATGTATTTTAAAGAAAGGTAAGGCTGTGTTTTATGGAACGGTAGACCAGGCCAAAGAGCAAAGTGGTTGCACTAACTTTGAAGAAGCATATCTTTATTTTTCCGGTGAGGAGGCAGAGGCTGAATGAATTCTTTTAAAACGCTTTTAAAAAACGAACTGAAACTGAATATTAGAAATATGAATATGGTTATTTTTGCAATCATAATCCCCGTTATTGTTTTGATTGTCCTGGGGTTCATTTATGGATCCAAACCAGCTGCGGAAGGAATGGAATACACTTTTCTTGAGCAATCTTTTGGCGCTCTCTGTACGATTTCAATTTGCGCAGGGGGATTGATGGGTCTTCCGCTTGTTGTATCAGAATATCGTGAACGGAAAATTCTGAAACGTTTTCGTGCTACGCCTGTAAGCCCAACAAAATTATTAGCAGTGGAATTTACGATTTATGTTTTATATTCAATTGCTTCTATGCTTAGCTTGTTTTTGGCAGCAGTGGCGTTTTGGGAAGTAAGGTTACATGGTAATTTGTTGGCGTTTTTGGGCAGCTGGTTTCTTACGCTTATATCAACTTTAAGTATTGGTATCATGGTGGGTGGTATAGCCAAAAACACGAAAACAGCAAGTATGATTGCTTGTATCCTCTATTTCCCAATGTTGATTTTTTCAGGAGCTACACTTCCTTTTGAGGTGATGCCCGGAATTATGCAGAAAATTGTAAGTGCCTTTCCATTAACACAAGGTATACAGCTTATGAAAGCAACTTTTCTTGGGTTGCCGGTGAGTACCGAAGTGGTAACGCCTATTTTGATAATGTGTGCTATTACTATATTATGCTTTGGAATTTCGATTCGTTATTTCAAATGGGAGTAAGATAAGAATAATGATAGAAAGTGGAGGTGATAGCATCGGACGGATACTGATTGTAGAGTTTACGGAGCAAGATGGTTCAGCATTTGATGAAGTAATGCAGGTTTTAAATCAGCATCCAAATTTTGAACAACTTCAGCTTAAAAATATGCCGATGCTGTCGCTTCCAGGACTTGATATTTATCCTGACCGCCGAAAGGTATATCGCAACAGCAATGAAATCAATCTGACAACAAAGGAATTTGAAATTTTTTATCTATTGGTGATAAATAAAGGACGGGTTCTTACATATGACCAGATATATCATAAAGTGTGGAATGAGGATGCCATCGGCAATGAAAAGAATGCTGTAAAATGCCATATCCGTAATATTCGTGATAAACTGGATGCAACTATCCCAAAAGCACCATTCGTAATAAAATGTGTCCGTGAAGTTGGATACTGTTTTGAAGTGAATGCTGAATAATATCAATATATAAACAGCGGTTTGAGAAATCAGCCGCTGTATTTTTTTTGTTTTTTATGTGTCGAAACTTGCGTTTTCCTACACCGCTCTTACTCCGTGCCTACACTTTCGCTACTCTTCAATACTATATAATTTCCTCGTAGACAAGTTATCAGGGGAAAGTTAAACTAAATGCTGTGTATCCCCAGAAAGAGGATACCATGAAACGAATCAGAGCAGGGGCAGGCAGTCTGACGCACAAAATAAAAATACATATTTTTGATATACATACCGCAGTCCTTGAGGGGATTGCGGTATTTTTTTATTCGACACAATTTCTATTATCCCCTACTTACATCCTAAAATCCAATCATATTTTTAATACAAGCGCATCTGCCTTACGGTGGGTGCGCTTTTTCTTTGTCATAAAATGTCCGTTCTTGACATCTTATCGTTCCCGTGCACCGCCCTTCGGTCTTGAATTTTTAACTTTCAAAAATTTCAAGACTGGAGGAAATCAGAATGAAAATTAAATATGAGTTTGCAGACGGGACGGTGTCAGAGGTCGAGGTGGAGGAATCTGTCGGTGCTGTCATCATTGATTCAAGACGCAAAGAGGACAACCTGTCACGCAAAGAAAGATATCACTGTTATTCGCTTGATGCTATGCCGTATGGCGATAAGGATAAGTTCATGCCTTATTCGGAGGAGTCGCCTGATTGGATGATGGAACAGGAAGAATACAGCAGCCACATCAATAAAACCTTTGCCAGACTGTCGGAAATCCAAAAACGAAGGATGCTGATGCTGGCGGCCGGAATGTCAATGCATGAGATTGCGGATAAAGAAGGGGTCGATTATCGTGCCGTTTATGATTCCATTAAGGCTGCAAGAAAAAAGTTTTTGAAATATTTCTAAAAAACACCTCATCAAAAAGCCCCGAAAATCTCCGTAGATATGGAAGGCAGTTTTAAACGGCTTTCCAGAAAGGGGTGGATTATGGACCACACATTAAAGATCAGTGTTTCAAAGAAGCCGGTATCCAGCGGGATCGTGAGCTGCCGCCATATCTCCGTGAGGGAGCGTTTTCTACGCTTCCTCTTAGGAGATAAGCAGCGCCTTACGGTAATCGTGCCGGGGGATTCCGTCCGTGAACTGGCGATCAGCGAAGTAAAGGAAGGAGGGACTGTACATGGGCAAAGTGAAGTTACTGCTTGATGTCATTGACGACCTGCATTCCCTTGCCGACAGCCTGCAGGCGGTTGCGGATGCAGTGGCAGAAAATGATGCGTCAGAGGAAATGACAACAACAAAGGAGCCGGAAGAAAAAGGCAGGACGAAAGCCGCCACAAAGAAAACCACAGCGAAAAAGTCTGTAAAGGCAGAGCCGGAGGAAAAACCGCTGACATTGGAGGAAGTCCGTGCGGTGCTGGCTGAAAAATCCCGTGCGGGGCATACAGCGGAAGTAAAAGAGCTGCTGAATAAGCATGGCGCAGATAAGCTGTCGGAGATTGACCCGGCAGAATACTCTGCCCTGCTTGCGGATGCGGAGGTGCTGTAAATGGGAACACACGCTTTATTATCTGCATCTTCAAGCCACAGATGGCTTGCCTGCCCGCCGTCCGCAAGGCTCTGCGAGAACTATGAGGATACGGGCAGCGAATACGCACAGCAGGGGACGGATGCCCACAGCCTGTGCGAACACAAACTCAAATCGGCGCTTGGCATGGAAACCAAAGACCCAACAGAAAGCCTTGCTTTCTATGATGAGGAAATGGAGGAATGTGCCTGCGGTTATGCCGAGTATGTCCTCTCGCTGGTGGAGGAAGCAAAGAAATCCTGTAAAGACCCTGCCGTGCTGATTGAACAGAAACTGGACTTTTCCCGCTTTGTCAAGGACGGATTCGGCACAGGCGACTGTGTGATCATCGCAGACGGAACGCTGTATATCATCGACTACAAGCACGGCAAAGGCGTGGAGGTTTCCGCCGCAGAAAATCCTCAGATGATACTGTATGCCCTCGGTGCATTGGAGCTGTTCGACGGCATCTATGACATTGATACCGTCCGCATGGCAATCTACCAGCCTCGCAGGGAGAATGTCAGCGTGTGCGTCATGGCAAAGGATGACCTTCTCCAGTGGGCATATAACGACCTTATAGCGAAAGCGAAGCTTGCTTATGACGGCGAGGGAGAATTCAATGCAGGCGAACACTGCAGGTTCTGTAAGGCAAAAGCAGTCTGCAGGAAACGTGCGGAATATAACCTGGAACTTGCAAGGTACGATTTTGAGATGCCCGCCACGCTGGAAGATGATGAGATCGCAGCAATCCTCATAAAAGCGGATGAGCTGGCGGCATGGGCGGTGGATGTGAAGGAGTTTGCATTGCAGCAGGCGTTAAGCGGTGTGAAGTATGACGGCTTTAAAATCGTGGAAGGCCGTTCCAACCGTAAGTATACCGATGAGGACGCTGTGGCAGATACTGTGAAGAAGGCAGGATTTGACCCGTATGAGCCAAAACTGCTCGGCATCACTGCTATGGAGAAGCTGCTCGGCAAAAAGAAGTTTGCGGAAATTTTAAAGGGACTTGTGGAAAAGCCGCAGGGCAAGCCCGCACTTGTGCCTGAGTCAGACAAGAGGCCGCCGATGAACACGGCGATTGAAGATTTCAAAGAAAATTAGGAGGAAAACCATATGTCAAATAATGTTACAAATCCAACAAAGGTGATCACTGGACCCGATACCCGCTGGAGTTACTGCAATGCCTGGGAAGCAAAATCAATCCAGGGCGGGACACCGAAATTCTCCGTGTCGCTCATTATCCCGAAGTCGGATAAAAAGACCATTGCAAAGATTAAGGCGGCTATTGATGCGGCATACCGTGAGGGAGAATCCAAACTCAAGGGAAACGGCAGAAGCGTCCCTGCACTGTCTGTCCTTAAAACCCCGCTCCGTGACGGCGATACGGAACGCCCGGATGATGAAGCCTATGCGGATTCCTATTTCGTCAATGCCAACAGCTCCACGGCTCCGGGCATTGTTGACGCAGACAGACAGCCGATCATTGACCATTCGGAAGTTTACAGCGGTGTGTACGGCAGGGCGAGCATCAACTTTTATGCTTTCAATTCCAACGGCAATAAGGGAATCGCCTGCGGCCTGAACAATCTGCAGAAGATCCGTGACGGCGAGCCTCTGGGCGGCAAGTCCCGTGCAGAGGATGACTTTGCAGACGAGGATGATGAGGATTTCCTGTCTTAACAGCGTAACGGAAAAATACAGCCACGGGGTGGCGGGCGTTCTGCCTGCCGCCCTTAAGGCAGTGAAAGGAGCTGGTGGAATTGAAAACTTTATCACTGGACTTGGAAACATTCTCAGATGTGGATTTATCCAAATGCGGAGTTTACAAATATGTCTCATCCCCTGCTTTTGAGATTTTATTGTTCGGCTATTCCGTTGACGGCGGAGATGTCCATGTAGTTGATCTTGCCTGCGGAGAGAAAGTCTCTGCGGATATTTTAGCGGCACTGGAAGATGAAAGTGTAATGAAGTGGGCATATAACGCACAGTTTGAAAGAATCTGCCTCTCAAGGTTTCTGGGGTTTTCTGTCGGGAGTTATCTTGATCCGTTATCATGGCACTGTTCTATGGTCTGGGCGGCTACGCTTGGGCTGCCTATGTCTTTGGAAAATGTGGGTGCTGTGCTTGGACTGGAAAAACAGAAACTAACAGAAGGAAAGGATCTGATCAGGTATTTCTGTGTTCCGTGCAAGCCGACCAAAGCAAACAGCGGCAGGACACGGAATCTACCTGAACACGATATGGAGAAATGGCAGAGGTTTAAGGCATACAACCTTCGTGATGTGGAGGCGGAAATGCAGATACAGCAGAGGCTTGCAAAATTCCCCGTGCCGGATTTTGTGTGGGAGGAATACCGCCAGGACCAGGAGATAAACGACCGTGGAATTGGCGTGGATATGGATATGGTCAGACAGGCGATCGCTATGGACGGACGTTCCAAATCGGAATTGTCGGCAGCGATGAAAGAACTGACGGAGCTTGAAAACCCAAACTCCGTACAGCAGATGAAGCAGTGGCTTTTAGAGAATGGACTGGAGACGGACTCATTGGATAAAAAGGCGGTGGCCGCATTGCTGAAAGAAGCGCCAGAACCTTTAAAAACCGTCCTGACACTTCGGCAGCAGCTTGCTAAATCATCCGTGAAGAAGTACCAGGCCATGCAGAATGCCGTGTGTGCAGACAGCCGTGCGCATGGAATGTTTAAATTCTATGGAGCCAATAGGACCGGCCGGTTCTCTGGGCGCATTATCCAGTTGCAAAATCTGCCCCAGAACCATATCCCTGATCTGGCACAGGCACGGGAGCTTGTGAAATGCGGTGATTATGACGCCCTTTCTGTGCTTTATGAAGATATCCCCGATACGCTGTCACAGCTTATCCGCACGGCCTTTGTGCCGCAGGACGGAAGAAAATTCATCGTGGCGGATTTTTCAGCGATTGAGGCGAGGGTGATCGCCTGGATTGCCGGGGAGCGCTGGAGGCTTAAGGTTTTTGAGGACGGCGGTGATATTTACTGTGCGTCAGCAAGCCAGATGTTCCATGTGCCTGTTGAGAAGCATGGCGTGAACGGTCATCTGAGACAGAAAGGCAAAATAGCGGAATTGGCTCTTGGATATGGCGGGTCAGTCGGGGCGCTGAAATCTATGGGTGCATTGGATATGGGGCTTGCAGAGGAAGAACTGCAGCCTCTGGTAAATGCCTGGAGGGATTCCAATCCGAATATCACGGAGTTCTGGTGGGATGTTGACCATGCCGTAAAGGAATGCGTCAAGAAGAGAATGCCGACAGAAACACACGGCATCCGCTTTGACCATCAGAGCGGGATGCTGTTCATCACTCTTTTTTCAGGCAGGAGACTTGCTTATGTCAAGCCGAGGATTGGCGAGAACCGTTTCGGCGGTGAGTCCGTCACCTACATGGGGGTCGGCAGTACAAAAAAGTGGGAGCGGCTGGAAAGCTACGGCCCCAAGTTTGTGGAAAATATCGTGCAGGCAACCGCCCGTGATATTTTGTGCTATGCCATGCAGGCGCTGAAAAACTGTGCGATTGTGGCTACGGTGCATGATGAGATCATCATTGAGGCGGATAAACGGATGTCGGTGGAAGCGGTCTGTGAGCAGATGGGCAGGACTCCGCCCTGGGCAGAAGGTTTGAAACTTCGGGCGGATGGTTACAGTTGCAGTTTTTACCAGAAAGATTAGGTGGCGATATGGAAGTGTTAAGGATCGAGTATGAAACAGGATACATGGAGTTTATCGTGGAAGCGTTCTTCCCCTGTAAGCTGCCTGTTGCAAGGAAAATCGTCCCGCTCATCAACCGGTATTGTCCTGATGAAGTGAAAAATGAGCTGCTTTCGGAACTGTGTGGAATGGCAGACGGATATAAAGTGCTCTGTGATATGTACAAAGAAAAAGCAGGGGGATTTCCTGATGATCCGCCAATGAAAAGACACTGGAAAGCACAGTTTAACAGGACGGAAATTCTCCGCAAAAGGATGGAGAGAAATATAGATCTGATTTCGGGAGGTAAGACGGATGCAGGGAAAAAGGATGCCTGAATGCAGGGCGCACGATGACTGCTTTGCCAACCACGATGGTGTGTGCTGCTGTCTGAGCGATAACAATTTCAACGGGAAGGACTGCCCGTTTTATAAAACAGAAGAAACAGTCCGCAGAGAACAGAATGGAGGTTCAGTTTATGGGGATCAGGAAATTTAACAGCGAGGGATACCACGACCCGACCACATATGAGGCTTTGTCAAATATCAGGAAGGAAGAAAAAGCGGCGAAAAGAGCGTACCGACCGCTTGTATATATATGCTCCCCTTTTGCCGGGGATACGGAAATAAACACGGAAAAAACAAGGCATTACTGCCGTTTTGCGGTAAGGAATGCCTGCATTCCGCTGGCTCCGCACCTGTTCTTTCCGCAGTTTATGGATGATGCTGTCCCTGCGGAAAGAAGCCTTGCAATGTTTATGAACATGGTGCTTTTAGGCAGGTGCGAACAGGTGTGGGTGTTTGGCCGCGCCATATCTGCGGGCATGGCGGCGGAGATTGAGAAAGCGGAAAAGAGGAATATGCCAGTCCGCTATTTCACAGAAAATTGTGAGGAGGTTGGATTATCTTGAAAATGACATTTTACACGGCGAACTGCAGGGGCAATGCAAAGAACAGCATTTATCCCAATAAGAGAGTCGTTGATAACGAGGATGACTGTATGGAGGTTATGGCGTTTGACCATGTATGTGTGGAATTCAAAAGCTACCGCAGGAGCGGGGATAATTTCCTCTCCTGCGATGTGGACGTGATGGACTGTGACAATGACCATTCCGACAATCCCGCAGACTGGATTCATCCAGAGGATTTAGAAGAAAAAATTGGGAAGGATGTGGCGTTTGCCGTTGTTCCGAGCCGAAACAACATGAAGCCAAAGGACGGCAGGTCTGCAAGGCCGAGGTTCCATGTGTACTTCCCGCATGATCCTGTTACTGATGGTGATGCCTGTGCCGCTCTGAAAAAGGCTGTCCAGCAGAAGTTTCCGTTTTTTGACGGCAATGCCATCGATTCCGCAAGGTTTATTTTTGGGAATCCGTGCAGTGAAATCTTATGGCATGAGGGTGAGATCACCATCGACTGTATCGTAAGACCACAGGGCAGCAGGGAAATCCCACAGGGACAGAGGAACGCCACCATGTCCCATTTTGCGGGGCGTGTAGTGAAGCGTTACGGTGCAACAGAAAAGGCGTATGGAATTTTTATGGAAGAAGCGGATAAATGCAGCCCTCCGCTTGAAGATGCGGAACTTTCAATGATCTGGCAGAGCGCCTGCCGCTTTGCGGAAAAGGTGAAAAATCAGGACGGCTATGTTGCCCCGGATGAATACAACGATGAATTTGCAGGGGAAACCTTAAAGCCCGGTGATTATTCCGACATCGGCCAGGCAAAGGTGCTGGCAAGGGAATACGGTGGTGAACTGAGATATACAGCGGCAACCGATTATCTGCGTTTCTGCGGGCAGTATTGGGTGGAGTCCAAGCAGCAGGCAGTGGGTGCGGCGGAGGAATTTTTAGACCTTCAGCTTGAGGATGCGAAAGACGAGGTGTCACGCACACGCCAGGCACTTTTGGATTTGGGCGTTTCGGAAGATGACATCGTGTCGGGCGGCAAAGCTCTGGAAAAGAAGATCAGCAGCAGCCAGACCGATGCTTATCTTGCGTATAAAACCGCACTGGCATATAAGGCGTTCGTGATGAAACGCAGGGATATGAAATACATTGTGTCGGCTCTGCAGGCGGCAAAGCCTATGCTGGAGATTAGTGTAAGCGACCTTGACAAAGACGGCTTTCTGCTGAATACGCCAGATGGGACTTATTATCTTCCTGACGGACTGGAAGGCAGGCGCGACCACAGTTCGGAAGATTATATCACGAAAATTACGGCAGCCGAACCGGGAGATAAAGGGAAAGAACTGTGGGAGGATTCGCTCAACACTATTTTCTGCGGTGACGCTGAGCTGATTGATTATGTACAGCAG
Source organism: Lachnospiraceae bacterium MD308 (assembly GCA_000403475.2). GTDB lineage: Bacteria > Bacillota > Clostridia > Lachnospirales > Lachnospiraceae > MD308. The sequence goes on along the minus strand of KE159795.1, from coordinate 1,098,251 downwards.
ATCGTGGGCATGGCTACGGTCGGCCGTGTCTATATGGAATCGCTGGTCATTGCCTACGGCGAGGGCAGGAACGGCAAATCCACGTTCTGGAACACAATAGCCCGTGTGCTTGGGACTTACAGCGGCAATATGTCCTCCGATACCCTTACGGTCGGATGCAAGAGGAACGTAAAGCCGGAGCTTGCCGAAGCCAAAGGAAAGCGTCTCATCATTGCCGCCGAACTGGAGGAAGGGATGCGTCTGAACACTGCCGTGGTAAAACAGATGTGTTCCACGGATGAGATTTTTGCGGAGAAGAAGTACAAAGACCCTTTCAGCTTCACGCCGAGCCATACCCTTGTGCTGTATACCAACCACCTGCCAAGGGTGGGCGCAAATGATCCGGGTACGTGGAGGCGTTTGATTGTGATACCGTTCCATGCCAGGATTGAGGGCGCCGGGGATGTGAAGAACTATGCCGATTTCCTCGTTTTGGAGGCAGCCCCGGCTGTCATGGCATGGATCATTGAGGGTGCGAAAAAAGTGATCAGCCGTAACTTCCACATTCCCTGCCCTGCCTGCGTGGAGGATGCCATAAAATCATACCGTGAGGATAATGACTGGCTTGGGCATTTCCTGGGTGAGTGTTGCGAGGTAGCGGCGAATTATACGGAAAAGTCGGGAGAACTGTACCGTGCATACCGCTGCTACTGTGCGCAGACGGGCGAATATGCGAGAAGCACTGCGGATTTTTACAATGCACTGGAAATGGCGGGCTTTTCCCGAAGGAGGACGAAAGCAGGAATCACTGTATATGGACTGCGTCTCCAGGAAGAAAAAGTGGGTGGTTAAAAACTCCCATTTTTCGGTAAGGGTGTAGGTCGGTGTAGGTCTCCGTATAAAACCCCCTTTAGGGCAGTTTTTTCAGTAAAAAATCACCTATAGAGGGTTTTAAGGTACGACCTTCACCGACCTGCACCCTAAAGCCTGGAATGCTGAAAATATAAGGGTTTGGAGGTTATGGCATGAGAGAGAAAACCATAGAACAGAAATTTGTGGCGGCTGTTAAGGCCGTCGGAGGTCTGGCACTTAAGTTCACATCGCCCGGTTTTGATGGGGTGCCTGACAGAATCGTACTTCTCCCCGGAGGGAAGATGGCGTTTGTGGAGGTAAAAGCTCCGGGAGAAAAGCCACGCCCGCTGCAGCTGGCAAGGCACAGGCTGTTACGGCGGTTAGGATTTCGGGTGTATGTGCTGGACGAAGAGTCACAGATTGGAGGGATGATTGATGAAATACAGTCCGCATGATTATCAGAAATATGCAGTCGGGTATATTGAATCCCATCCCGTTGCAGCAGTTCTTTTGGATATGGGACTTGGCAAGACGAGCATTACGCTGACCGCACTTGCCGACCTGCTGTTTGACAGTTTTGAAATTCATAAAATTCTGATTGTGGCACCCCTGCGTGTAGCAAAAAATACATGGAGTGCTGAAATCGAAAAGTGGGATCATCTGAAAGGCTTGAAATACAGTGTGGCAGTCGGCACAGCAGTGGAACGGATTGCGGCTCTGAAAGCAGAGGCAGATATCTATATCATCAACCGTGAAAATGTGCAGTGGCTGATTGCTGGGAGCGGTGTCCCTTTTGACTTTGACATGGTGGTGATTGATGAGATTTCGTCTTTCAAAAACCACCAGACAAAGCGGTTCAAAGCACTGATGAAAGTAAGGCCGAAGGTAAAACGTATCGTGGGGCTGACCGGCACGCCGAGCAGCAACGGATTGATGGATTTATTTGCAGAGTTCCGTCTGCTGGATATGGGAGAACGGCTTGGAAGATTTATCGGGCAGTACCGCACGGCATACTTCCAGCCTGACAAGCGGAACGGGCAGATCGTATTTTCCTACAAGCCCCTGCCTGGGGCAGAAAAACAGATATACGATAAAATCTCTGATATCACGATTTCCATGAAATCCACCGACCATCTGCAGATGCCGCAGCTTATCAGCACTGAATACGAAGTGCGGCTTTCGGAGAAAGAACGTGAGAAATATGACAGCCTGAAATCAGACCTGGTGCTGGAGCTGACGGATGGAGAGATTACCGCTGCCAATGCCGCCTCCCTTTCGGGAAAGCTGAGCCAGATGGCGAACGGAGCAATCTATGATGATAAGCAGGCTGTCATAGAGATACACAGCCGAAAGCTGGACGCACTGGAGGATATCATCGAGAGCATGAACGGCAGGCCGCTTCTGGTGGCTTACTGGTTCAGGCATGACCTGGAGAGGATTTCCGAAAGGCTTAACTCCCTGCATATCCCGTTTTCAAAGCTGGATACAACGGCAAGCATTAAGCGTTGGAACAGCGGGGAACTGCCCGTTGCTTTGATACATCCTGCATCGGCGGGACACGGCCTGAATCTCCAGGGCGGAGGTTCGGCGCTGGTGTGGTTCGGGCTTACATGGTCTTTGGAACTGTATCAGCAGACGGTGGCAAGGCTGTGGCGGCAGGGGCAGGAATCGGAAACCGTGGTGGTGCAGCACATCATCACAAAAGGGACCATTGACGAGCGTATCATGAAGGCGCTGGAATTAAAAGACACTTCGCAGTCCGCCTTGATAGATGCGGTAAAAGCCAGTCTGTGACAATCAATGACAACCAGAGTCAATCCGAGGGAATTTTTAATTCGGAGGTGGCTTATGACAGCAAAAGAATATCTGATGCAGGCATACAGGCTGAATGAACTGATCGATTCCGATACGGAGGAGCTGGAACATCTGCGTGAACTGTCAGGCAGGATATCGGGTTCAAACTTCGGCGAGCGTGTACAGTGCAGCAGGAATACGGAACCGCCCTTTGTAAAATATCTTGGCGACATCATAGAGATGGAGCAGAAAATACACAGGGAGCTTTGCCATCTGGTGGTGCTGAAAAAACAGATCAGTGAAGCAGTCGAATCAGTCAGCAGCAGAGAGGAAAGGCTCCTTCTTACCTATCGGTATTTCAATAACTGTACCTGGGAGGAGATTGCGGAAAGGCTCCACGTTTCAAACCGTACTGTCCACCGTATCCATGCATCTGCTTTGAAAAATTTTTCCGTGCCGGATTAAGGTTGGCACACTTTGCCGTAGTTTGGCACGGGGAAACGTGGTATGATAGTATCATAGAAAATTGCGTAAAGCGCAGAGCCATTCATGGGAGAAATCCTGTGGGTGGCTTTCTTTATGGCCAAAGGAGGTGGAGCTGATGCCGAGGAAACCGAAGCGGCCGTGTTCTTACCCCGGCTGTCCGGAACTTACGGACGGGCGGTTCTGTGAGGAACATACAAAGCTTATGAACAGACGCTACGAGAAGTATGGCAGGGACCCTGCTGTACGCCGTAGGTATGGGAGGGCGTGGAAAAGAATCCGTGACAGCTATGTAAAGACGCACCCGTTCTGTGAGCAGTGTTATGAGAAAGGGATTCTTGTGCCTGTCGAGGAAGTACACCATAAGAAGCCATTGTCCGAAGGCGGAACGCATGATAGGAGCAATTTAATTTCTCTTTGTAAATCCTGCCATTCAAGGATTCATGCACAGCGCGGTGACAGGTGGCACTGACCCCAGGGGCGGCCAAAATCCCTAAAATGGAAGCGGCAGGGCAACGGTGCCGGGGTCACACGCATAAAAAGCGGAAATCAAACGGGGTATTGCCCCCTGGGATTTCCAGTATTCAATATGGTTTTCATATGCTGCGGTGTTTGATTTCCGCAGCATTTTTTCAAAGGAAATCAAAGAAATGGGGGGTGGAAACAGTGGCAAAGGACGGCAGTAACCGCGGCGGTGCAAGGCCGGGCGCAGGCAGGAAGCCAAAGGCGCTCACGGAAAAAATCAGCGAGGGGCGCTCGGCAGAAGTCCTGATGGAGCCTGCGGAGCTGGAAGGCATGGATGTGCCGCCCGTGAAGGATTTTTTGAAATCGCCGCAGAAAAGCGGCCGTGAGCTGGTGGCGGAGGAAGTCTACCGTGAAACGTATAACTGGCTGAAAGCAAGGAACTGTGACAGGCTGGTCACCGTCCAGATGGTGGAGCAGTATGCCATGAGCGTGTCCCGCTGGATTCAGTGTGAGGAGATTGTTTCCTCTACGGGGTTTCTTGCAAAGCACCCGACCACAGGGGCGGCTATCGCTTCCCCGTATGTTGCCATGAGCCAGTCTTACATGAAACAGACCAATTACTGCTGGATGCAGATATACCAGATCGTCAAGGAGAACTGCTCGGTGGAGTTTTCAGGGAACACGCCGCAGGATGATGTGATGGAGCGGCTTTTGAGGGCGAGGAAAGGAAACTGATATGAAAACAGAACTTACAGAATTTATGGAGACGCTGAAATCCAACCGTAAGAATTTAACGGCACAGCAATATAGGACCATAAAAGGCCAGGCATTGAAAGGCAGTGTTTGTGATGCAAGGAAAGGTCTGTATAAAGTTTTGAAAAGGAGATGCGGATAATTGAAAACGACAACGGAAATGCAGCTCATATCTACGGAGAAACTGATACCGTATGTGAACAATGCGAGGACGCATTCGGCTGAACAGATAAATAAACTCCGCTCATCCCTGCGTGAGTTCGGATTTATCAATCCTGTCATTATTGACCGTGACTTCAATGTCATAGCCGGCCACGGCAGGATTGAGGCGGCAAAGGCGGAGGGAATTTCGGAAGTGCCGTGTGTGTTTGCGGACTATCTTACTCCTGCTCAGAAGAAAGCATATATCTTAGCCGACAACCGCATGGCAATGGACGCAGGCTGGGATGAAGAACTTCTGAGGATTGAGATTGAGGCTCTGCAGGCGGAGTCCTTCGATATCGGCCTGACGGGATTTGATGAAAGCGAAATCTCAGATTTGTTTGAAACTGATAGTGAAGTGAAGGATGATGATTTTGATGTGGATGCAGAACTGGAAAAGCCGCCCGTTACAAAAAGCGGCGACCTCTGGCTGCTCGGAAACCACCGTCTTATCTGTGGTGACAGCACAAAAGAAGAAACATACACACTTCTGATGGATGGGAAAAAAGCCAACCTTGTGGTGACGGACCCGCCTTATAACGTCAACTATGAGGGTTCGGCGGGAAAAATCAAAAATGACAACATGGAAAACGGCAGGTTTTATCAGTTCCTGCTTGACGCCTTTACCTGCATGGAAAAGGCCATGGAGAATGATGCAAGCATCTATGTATTTCACGCAGATACAGAAGGCTTGAATTTCAGGAAGGCATTTGCAGATGCTGGTTTCTATCTGTCCGGGACGTGTATCTGGAAAAAGCAGAGCCTTGTGCTCGGCAGGAGTCCGTATCAGTGGCAGCATGAGCCGGTCCTGTTCGGCTGGAAAAAGAAGGGCAGGCACCAGTGGTACACAGGCAGGAAAGAGTCCACCATCTGGGAATTCGACAAGCCGAAGAAGAACGGCGACCATCCGACTATGAAGCCTGTGCCTCTGATTGCTTATCCGATTAAAAACTCAAGCATGAGCAACTGTATCGTGCTTGACCCGTTCGGCGGCAGCGGCAGTACGCTGATCGCCTGTGAGCAGACAGACCGTGTATGCTATACCATTGAGCTTGATGAGAAATTTTGCGATGTCATTGTGAAGAGATATATCGAACAGGCAGGTACAACGGAAAATGTGTATGTGGTGCGTAATGGCCAGACCATAAAGTTTGATGAGCTGGAGGTCATTGCGGATGGAGAATAAGAATTTAACACTTGGGAGTCTGTTTGACGGCAGCGGCGGATTCCCGCTGGGAGGCTTGATTTCCGGGATCACCCCTTTATGGGCATCGGAAATCGAGCCTTTCCCTATCCGTGTGACAACGAAAAGGCTGCCGCAGGTGGAGCATTACGGTGATGTTTCCACACTTGACGGTGCAAAGCTTCCGCCCGTTGATATCATCACTTTCGGTTCGCCCTGCCAGGATATGTCCATTGCGGGAAAACGTGAGGGGCTTGGCGGCTCACGCAGTAATTTATTTTACCAGGCGGTAAGAATCGTAAAAGAAATGAGGTGTAAGACAGATGGCAGGTATCCAAGATTTGTGGTGTGGGAAAACGTCCCGGGGGCATTCTCGTCAAACAAAGGGAAAGACTTCAAAGCCGTCCTCGAAGAAATCTGCAAAGTCAAAGACCCCTGTGTGTATGTCCCTGAATCTGCAAAGTGGCAGAATGCAGGGGGAATCCTGGGAAACGGTTTCTCCGTTGCATGGCGGGTGTTCGACGCGCAGTTTTGGGGAGTCCCCCAGCGGAGAAAACGCATCTACCTTGTCGCAGATTTTGCAGGCGGGTGTGCCGGAAAAATATTATTTGAGTCAGAAGGCGTGTCTGGGTATACTCCGCAGGGCTTCAAGTCGTGGCAAGGAACTGCCTCCGATCTTAAAGAAGGCGCTGGAGCGGCAGGCAGGCTGTGTCTGAACGACCAGGGCGGAAACAGAATGGATGTGACGGAAGATGTGATCTGCACATTGAGAGCAGAATCCCATCATCCGCCCTGTGTTATGGAATCGGCAGGTTTTTGCACGGAGCATTCGGCGAAAGCAAGGGGTATCGGTTATGAAGAAGAAACCGCACCGACCTTAAGAGCCGGCACTGTCCCTGCAGCGGTGATGTTTGAGAATCACAGCCAGGACACACGTTACCGCGGGCCGCTTGAAACTGCCCCCACGGTATCTTCAACCTACGGAACGGGCGGCAATAACCAGCCTTTTGTTGTGGAAAGGCCAAAGTGCTATGATGTGCGTTTTACTTCCGAAGGAACAAAAAATGCCCGTCAGAACTGCTATGAAACAGAAACGGCGAGGACGATTGACACTGGCGGCAATGCTCCCGATTCTAATCAGGGCGGTGTCGCTGTCGTATATGGAATCTGCTCCAAAGACAGCAATTCCATGAAGTCGGATAACCCACACAACGGATTTTATGAGGCTGAGACGGCAAGAACGCTTGATGCGAACGGTGGCAATCCATCGTGCAACCAAGGCGGGATGGCAGTTGTTGCTATTCAGGGTTCTATGATCGGCAGGAAGGATGAAAACGGACCCCAGGGCAGCGGCATAAACGAAGATGTGTCTTTCACTTTAAATGCTACCGACAAACACGCAGTGGTCTATGCCATTGACCGTGAAACTTTTAACTGTGGACAGAATTTTGCAAGAAATCTTGGGATAAAAACAGACGGGGTAAATCCTACGCTCAATGCACAGGGACCATCTGCAGTGGCACAGCCTGTTTACTGCACAAGCAAAAATTCCCATCATACTATTGCAGAGAAAGAACTTGCAAACACACTGGTGGCTACCGATTACAAAGACCCGCCCTGCGTGGCAAAGGAAGAAATCACCGAACCACACTATATTGTTCGTAGATTAACTCCGACCGAATGCGCAAGGCTGCAGGGCTTCCCCGACTGGTGGTGTGCAGATCTGGGGATTGAAAACCCCACTGAAGATGACTTGATTTTTTGGAGAGAGGTTTTTGAGACACACCGCAGGATCATGGGGACTTCCTCAAAGCCAAAGACCGATAAACAGATTATCAAGTGGCTGAAAAACCCGCATTCCGACAGTGCCGAGTATAAAATGTGGGGCAACGGGATTTTTTTAGGGAACGCATATTTTGTTCTTTCGGGCATTGTGTACTACTCACAGTTCCCGGACTTTTTATTGTGACATTTTTTCTGTAATAACACTTGCTATTTCTGCGGTTTAGAGTGATATATGTAAGTACCGAAAAACGAAGGAGGTACTCACAATGAGGATTGGGTTTCATGTAACAGGGGCGGATCGCAAAGCACTCGTCACAGCGATGGGCGAGATTTTGGAAGTCAGACCGAAATATCTCGGAATGCCGACGGCGGCTTACGAGGTGGATTATTTCCGCATTGATAAAAACGGCACGGTGGAGTTTGATGACAGGGCTGACAGCGGGGAGATTGAAAATCTGTTAGAGCAGCTTGCAGAAAGGGGCTTTGCCGGAGAGGGGCAGGAAACCGTCACAGACGCAACGAAAGAAACGGCGGCAAATGATACGGCAGAAACGGATACTGCCCCACAGGGTGAAAATGTGGGGCTTACGGTGGCAATGCCGCTTGATTCAGCAAATATTGATAACCTTAAGAAACTGCTTGAAGCAAAAGGCGGTTTGATTAAAAAGGCGTTCGGCATTGATGAGCTTCCGGTTGAAGTCGATGAAGAGAAGATTTCCTTTCCCTGGTTTTCAGAAACGGACAGCGATACGGCGAGAGCCTGCACTAATTTTATATCAGCCCTCTGCAAAATGAGCAGAGAGCAGAAACGCATCACGGCAACGGAAAAAGCCGTGGACAATGAAAAATACGCTTTCCGGTGCTTCCTGCTCCGCCTGGGATTTATCGGAGAGGAGTACAAGGCAGACAGGAAAATCCTGCTGAGAAACCTGAAAGGCAGCAGTGCATTTAAAAGCGGCACAAAAAAGGAGGCAGATCCAGATGAAATTTCCGAGTAAAGAAATTGTGGAGCAGGTGCGTAAAAAGTATCCTGCCGGCACGAGGGTGGAGCTTCTGAAAATGGACGACTGCCAGGCTCCGCCAATCGGAACAAAAGGAACCGTAACGGGTGTTGATGACACAGCTTCGGTCATGGTTGATTGGGACAATGGCAGCCATCTCCATGTGATTTTCGGGGAAGATAAAATACGCAGGATTTAGCTGTATCCGGTACAAATATACACAAGATATAGCGGAAATGATTGTGTAGTAATCGTATTGCTATATGCCCGGACAGACGCTAATATGTGTACACCGAAAGGGAAAACAAAGAAAAATCAGACGGAGGTACACACCATGAACGATAAGGTTTTAAGACAGGTTGAGGAAATGAAAAAGCAGACCATCGGGGTCGAGGTTGAGATGAATAACATCGCAAGGGATAAGGCAGCGAGGCTTGCGGCTGAGTTCTTCGGCACAGGCAGATACGAAAACACAGCAGGAAGGAATGGCTACAGCACCTGGTCAGCCTGGGATGCAGACGGCAGGGAGTGGAAATTCCAGAAGGATGTCAGCATTGCGGGACCTGACAATGAAAAATGCGAACTGGTAACCCCGATCCTCACCTACTCCGATATAGAACTTCTGCAGGAGCTTATCAGACAGCTCAGACACGCAGGTGCAAAGAGTGATGCGACAAGGGGCTGCGGAATCCACTGCCACATCGGGGCAAACGGACACACACCGCAGACGCTCAGAAACCTTGCAAACATCATGGCAGGCCACGAAAGCCTTTTAGCGGATGCCCTGAATCTCGACAGGGGCAGGATGAACCGCTACTGCAGGACGGTCGACCCAAGATTTTTAGAGCAGCTCAATAAGAAAAAGCCTAAGACAATGGCACAGCTTGCGGATATCTGGTATACCTCCAACGGTGCGGATTATGGCAGGAGCCACCATTACAACGACAGCAGATACCATATGCTCAACTACCACGCAACCTTTACGCACGGGACAATCGAATTCAGGTTATTCCAGTTTGACGCACCTGCGGACGGCAGGAAAAACGGGCTCCACGCAGGACAGTTAAAGGCTTACATCCAGCTCTGCCTCGCACTCAGCCAGATGGCAAAGGAAGTGAGGACAGCATCACCGAAGGAACAGCAGAAAGAGAATCCGAAATACGCAATGAGAACCTGGCTGCTCCGGCTGGGATTTATCGGTGACGAGTTCAAAACGGCAAGGGAGATTCTGACAAAAAGGCTTGCAGGCGACACCGCTTTCCGCAACGGCAGGGCCGCTTGAAGGGACCGCAGGGGTTAGCCTCCTGCCACTTTCCTGACCGCTTCGGCGGTCTTAAGGTGGTAGAAGGGTGAGTCTCGCCTCCCGGCTCGGTCGGTGCTTCTGCCTTCGGCAGAGGTGCCCGCCGGACACCCGCACCCTTCGGAAAGGACGGATACCATTATGGAAAAAAGATATTATATCGCTTACGGCAGCAACCTGAACATCAGGCAGATGCGGATGCGCTGCCCTTCGGCAAGGATCATCGGCACGGCTGAAATCCCCGGTTACGGACTGCTTTTCAAGGGCAGCAGGACGGGTTCTTATCTTACCATCGAACCAAAAGAAGGCGTGAGCGTGCCTGTTGCTGTATGGGAAACCACGGAAGAGGATGAAGCAGCCCTCGACCGCTACGAGGGATTTCCCGCCTTTTATTACAAGGCAGAGATGAAGCTGCCCATCAAGGGGATACGGTCAGGCAAAATCAGAAGCCGTAAGGTCTATGGTTACATCATGCACGAGGACAGACCGCACGGCATTCCAAGCGGATATTATGTCCGCACCTGCCTTGAGGGGTATCGGAATTTTGGATTTGATGAGAAGATTTTACTTGAAGCTGTGGCGGACAGCAGGAGGTACTGCCATGAAAAATAATGAGATAAGGATTAAGACCTGCCCGAAGTGCGGAAAGATATACAGCGGTGTGCCTGCCCTTTCGAGAACGGATAACAGTACTCTTATATGCCCGGACTGCGGGACCCGTGAATCTCTTGAAAGCATCGGCGTGAAAGCAGATGAGCAGGAGCAGATACTGGAAACAATCCACCGTTTCATGCAGCCGTAAAGTACACAAATACACTGCAGAATGATTGTGTAGTAATCGTATTGCTATATCTTTTGACTGACGGTAATATGTGTACTACCGAAAGGGAAAACAAAGCCGCAGGCTTAGAAAAACGGAGGAAACAGCAATGAAAGAATTCACAACAATGGAAAAACTGCAGATGAAGGTCAGCGCCACTTACGGCAGCGTATTGAAATTCGGGGACCACGTCCTGGTCACGGATGCCTGTTACAAAGGCGGGTTCACAGCCGATATTTACGAGTTTGTGGAAACGCCGGAAGAAACGGGGCTTGGAGATATCGAATGCCGCCTGAACCACATCGGCAGTGCAGAACAGACATTTACTGACAACGGCCATGCCATTGCATGGAGCAGGTTGCAAAATAAATAATTCCTGGTGCGGAGCCGCAAGGCTCTGTATCTTGTACAGACAGATTTCGGCTTGCCATTGGCAGGCTGTTTTTTATGCCCGGACGGAGGTGGGAGTTTGCGAAAATTGAAAAAATACAGGACGACAAAATTCAAGGCAAAGGACAGCCGCTATGATTCGGATGCCGCCGATTTTGCCGTGATGTTCATAGAGAGCCTTTGCCATACCAAAGGCACATGGGCGGGAAAGCCCTTTGAACTGATCGACTGGCAGGAGCAGATAATCAGGGATTTGTTTGGTACGCTAAAGCCAAACGGCTACCGGCAGTTTAATACGGCGTATGTGGAGATACCGAAGAAAATGGGAAAATCGGAGCTTGCTGCGGCAGTCGCCCTATTGCTTTGCTGTGGGGATGGCGAGGAACGTGCCGAGGTTTACGGCTGTGCTGCCGACCGTCAGCAGGCAACTATCGTATTTGATGTGGCGGCGGATATGGTGCGGATGTGTCCTGCACTGAATAAGCGTGTCAAAATTCTCGCCTCACAGAAAAGGATCGTATATCTGCCGACAAACTCCTTTTACCAGGTGTTGTCAGCAGAGGCTTATTCCAAGCACGGATTTAATATCCACGGCGTTGTGTTTGATGAGCTCCATACCCAGCCGAACAGAAAACTGTTTGATGTCATGACCAAAGGTTCAGGTGATGCCAGGATGCAGCCACTGTATTTTCTCATCACTACGGCGGGTACGGATACCAACAGCATCTGTTATGAAACACACCAGAAAGCAAAGGATATTTTAGAAGGCAGAAAGATTGACCCAACATTTTATCCCGTGATCTACGGTGCGGATGAGGGTGACGACTGGACTGACCCAAAGGTGTGGAAGAAAGCAAATCCCTCCCTCGGCATTACGGTCGGGATTGACAAAGTCAGAGCCGCCTGTGAATCGGCAAAGCAGAATCCCGGCGAGGAAAATTCATTCAGGCAGTTAAGGCTGAACCAGTGGGTGAAACAGGCAGTCCGCTGGATGCCGATGGACAAATGGGACGGCTGTGCGTTCCCTGTCCGGGAAGATGACCTGGAAGGGCGTGTGTGTTATGGCGGCCTTGACCTCTCATCCACTACGGATATTACAGCGTTTGTGCTTGTCTTTCCGCCTTTGGATGAAGATGATAAATATATGGTCCTGCCGTATTTCTGGATACCCGAAGACTCTCTTGAACTGCGTGTTCGCCGTGACCATGTGCCTTATGATGTCTGGGAACGGCAGGGATTTTTGCAGACCACAGAGGGAAATGTAGTGCATTACGGCTATATTGAGAAATTCGTTGAACGACTTGGTGAGCGTTTCAATATCCGTGAGATTGCTTTTGACCGCTGGGGCGCTGTGCAGATGGTGCAGAATCTCGAAAATATGGGGTTTACGGTTGTTCCGTTCGGGCAGGGATTTAAGGATATGAGTCCTCCTACAAAGGAATTGATGAAGCTGGTGCTTGAACAGAAGATCGCACACGGCGGCCACCCTGTCCTGCGCTGGATGATGGACAATATCTTCATCAGAACCGACCCTGCAGGCAATATAAAAGCAGATAAGGAAAAATCCACAGAAAAGATAGACGGGGCTGTTGCCACAATCATGGGGCTTGACCGTGCGATAAGGTGCGGAAATGTCGTGACGGAAAGCGTGTATGACCACAGGGGGATTTTATTTTTATAAAGGATGGTGAGAAGATATGGGATTTTTAAGCGGTCTGTTTCGTTCAAGGGACGCACCCAGGAACAGCACAAGCGGTTCTGCGTACCGTTTTTTCATGGGCAGTTCAACATCGGGCAAGCGTGTTAATGAACGCTCCGCCATGCAGATGACGGCAGTGTATTCCTGCGTCCGTATCCTGTCTGAGGCGGTTGCCGGCCTGCCTCTGCATTTATACCAGTATACAGACAAGGGCAGTAAGGAAAAGGCTGTAGATAATCCGCTGTATTTTTTGCTGCATGATGAGCCTAACACGGAGATGACTTCCTTTGTGTTCCGTGAAACGCTTATGACGCACCTGCTGCTTTGGGGAAATGCCTATTCGCAGATTATCCGCAACGGCAAGGGCGAGGCTGTGGGGCTGTACCCGCTGATGCCTGACCGGATGACGGTGGGCAGAGATGAAAAAGGACGGCTGTATTATGAATATATGGTCAGCAGTGACGATGCAAAGACGCTGAAAGACGGCACGGTAAGGCTTTCACCTTATGATGTGCTGCATATCCCCGGACTTGGTTTTGACGGGCTGGTCGGCTATTCCCCTATCGCTATGGCAAAAAACGCCATCGGTCTTGCCATTGCTGCCGAAGAATATGGCAGTAAATTTTATGCAAACGGAGCCACTCCAAGCGGCATACTGGAATATCCGGGGACAGTGAAAGAGCCTGACAAGGTGCGTGAAAGCTGGAACGCAGGGTTCGGCGGCAGCTCTAATGCCCATAAAATTGCAGTTTTAGAAGAGGGCATGAAATATACTCCGATTTCGATAAGTCCGAACGAAGCACAGTTTTTAGAAACAAGGAAATTCCAGATCAATGAGATAGCCCGAATTTTCAGGGTGCCGCCGCATATGGTGGGCGACCTTGAGAAGTCGAGCTTTTCTAATATCGAGCAGCAGTCACTTGAATTTGTGAAATACACCCTTGAGCCGTGGCTGGTGCGTTGGGAACAGGCGATGCAGAGGGCTTTGATTCCACAGGATGATAAATCCAAATACTTTATCAAATTCAATGTTGACGGCCTGCTCCGCGGGGATTACCAGAGCCGTATGCAGGGTTACGCTACGGCACGGCAGAATGGCTGGATGTCGGCTAATGATATCCGTGAGCTTGAAAACCTCGACCGCATTCCTGCAGAGGACGGAGGAGATTTGTATCTGATCAACGGAAATATGATGCCGCTCTCAATGTCAGGGGCGGCTTATGGGAAGGAGGAAACCCAAAATGAAGAAGTTCTGGAGCTGGAAGAACCGGACGGTTCAGGACAGCAAAACAGACGAAGAAACCACAGAGAGGGTGCTTGAACTGAACGGCACGATTGCCGAGGACAGCTGGTTTGACGATGACGTCACGCCGCAGCTTTTCAAAGAGGAACTGAATGCCGGTAGCGGTGACATTACCGTCTGGATAAACAGTCCCGGCGGTGACTGCGTGGCAGCGGCACAGATTTACAATATGCTTTCAAATTATGCCGGAAAAGTAACCGTGAAGATTGACGGTATAGCGGCGAGCGCCGCCTCTGTTATCGCAATGGCGGGAGATACAGTGCTTGTGTCCCCCGTTTCCATGATGATGATCCATAACCCTGCGACGATTGCCTGGGGCGATTCGGCAGAAATGCAGAAAGCCATCGCAATGCTTGACGAGGTCAAGGAAAGCATCATCAATGCTTATGAAATCAAAACGGGGTTCGACCGTAAAAAGCTGTCAAAGCTGATGGACGCCGAAACCTGGATGGATGCAAATTCTGCTGTTAAAATGGGATTCGCAGATGAGATCATGCAGAGAAATACAGCAGAGGATATGGCTGTCCCGACAGTAAGCATGATGTATTCCCGTGCTGCGGTAACAAATTCGCTTATGGATAAGCTGGCAAGGAAATGCAGGATTCAGAAGCAGGAACCAAAGACCACAGCTGATTCCCTGATGGAACGGCTGGATTTAATCAAAAATTGGAGGTAATTTTATTATGACGATTCAGGAATTAAGGGAAGCAAGAAACAAGGCGTGGCAGGGTGCAAAGGCTTTTGTTGAGAGCAAGCGTGACAAGGACGGCCTGCTTTCAAAGGAAGATGCCGAGGCCTATGCAAAAATGGAGCAGAAAATTAAGGATTACAGTGCTGAAATTGAGCGTATGGAGCAGATGGAGGCTCTGGAAAACGAGCTTAACAAGCCCGTCAATACGCCTATCCTGACAAACCCGCAGCAGACCGGCAGCGGTGGGAAGCCTAAGACAGGCAGGGCGTCTGATGGATACCGTGAAGGTATGCTGGCGGCTCTCCGTTCCAACTTCAAGCAGGTGTCCAATGTCCTGCAGGAAGGCGTGGATGCGGACGGCGGTTATCTCGTGCCGGAGGAATATGACAGCCGCCTGATCGATGTGCTTGAGGAAGAAAATATCATGCGTAAGTTGGGTACGAAGATTACAACTTCTGGTGACCACAAGATCAATATTGCAGCCACCAAGCCTGCGGCTGCCTGGATTGAGGAAGGCGGTGCATTGACTTTTGGTGACGCTACCTTTGACCAGATCCTTTTGGATGCACACAAGCTCCATGTGGCAATCAAGGTAACCGAGGAACTGCTCTACGATAATGCCTTTGGCCTGGAAAGCTATATCATTGCACAGTTCGGAAAGGCTCTGTCCAATGCCGAGGAGGACGCTTTCCTCAACGGCACAGGCACAGGGCAGCCTTTAGGGCTGTTTGCCGAAACCGGCGGCGGTACGGTTGCAAATACGGTTGATGCTCTGGCGGCGGATGATGTTATCAACCTGGTGTATGCCCTCAAGCGTCCTTACCGAAAGAATGCAAGGTTCATCATGAACGATAAGACGGTGGCACAGATCCGCACGTTCAAGGACAACAACGGTGTGTATATGTGGCAGCCTGCACTTACCCAGGGAGAGCCGGACAGACTGCTTGGATATGAAGTGTACACTTCCCCTTATGCACCGGCAGACGCGATTGCTTTCGGCGATTATAAATATTACAACATCGGAGACAGAGGGACACGTTCCTTCAAACAGCTCACAGAATTGTTTGCAGGCAACGGCATGATCGGTTTTGTGGCAAAAGAGCGTGTGGACGGCAAGCTGGTGCTTTCGGAAGCGGTGCAGATTTTAAAGATAAAGGCGGCTGCAAAGACGGTGAAAGCATAATTTTTTCAAATAACACTGCGAGGTGGTGGGATATATGATTGTGTCTTTGGAGGAAATGAAACAGTATCTGCGTGTGGATTTTGAGGATGATGACAGTTTCATTACAAATGCCCTGCATTTTGCGGAAAGCCTGTGTGCAGATATAGCAAGGCTTTCCGCAGAGGAATTTGCCGGAACGCAGACGGCGAAGATCGCCGTGATGTATGCAGTGGCATATCTGTATGAGCACCGGGAGGACGCAGACCATCATGCCCTTACCCTTACCCTGCGTTCCCTGCTTGGGGGAGTCAGGAGGAGTAAGTTCTGATGGAGATTGCACTTTTGAATGTAAAAATAGTGATACAGAAAAACACGGTGGTGGTGGACAAAATAGGAAACCACAAAAACGAATGGACGGATTACTATTCCTGCCATGCCACCGTCAGCGGTGAATCGCCAAGTGAAAATACGGACGCAGGAACGGTTGTGGACAATTCAAAGATTGATTTTACAATCCGTTACTGCAGTCTGGTTTCAAAGATTGATTCCACAGGCTGCCGTGTTCTGTATGGCGGTGAGATTTATAATATCCTCGGCATTGACCATAAGAATTTCAAAAAGAAATCGGTCAAGCTGAAATGCCAGAAAGTGAGGCGGTGATATGGGCAGGAGAATTTCCATAGATGCACTGGCTGATACCGTGATGGAGTGTCTGAACGATTATGCGGATGTTTCCACGGAGGGAATGAAGAAAGCCGTCCGCAAGGCGGGAAATACCGTGAAAAAGGAAATCAGTGCGAATGCCCCGAAAGACACGGGGACTTATGCAAAAAGCTGGGCGGTGAAGAATACGAAAGAAAATGCCCACTCGCTGGAGGTTACCGTGTATTCCAAAAACCGCTACCAACTTGCCCATCTGCTGGAACACGGCCATGCCAAACGGGGCGGCGGCAGGGCTGCGGGGAAAAGCCACATTGCCCCTGCCGAACAGACAGGTATCCGGCAGCTTGAAGAAGAGATTGAGAGGAGCCTTAAGAATGGATGAGATCATTCAGATGCTTGAAGAGATACACCTGCCTTTCTCTTATGACCATTTTGCGGAGGGCGAAGCGGCAGAGCCGCCGTTCATCTGCTACCTGCTTCCGGGCAGCGATAATTTCTCTGCGGACGGCAGGGTGTATTTTAAGGCGGGCGAAGTAAATATTGAACTGTACACCGACTGTAAGGACCTGCCGGCGGAACAGAAAGTGGAGGCTGTGCTTGACGGGCATGGCATTTTTTATGAGAAATCCGAAGTGTGGATTGAATCGGAAAAACTGTATGAAGTCCTTTATCAATTTGAAATGGAGGTTTGATTTATGGGAAACAAAGTCAAATATAATCTGAAAAATGTCCACGCCGCCAAGATGACAGAAACAGTCACGGACGGCGTGGCATCTTTTGCTTACGATAAGCCGAAAGCCATTCCCGGTGCGGTGAGCATCAGCCTTGACGCAGAGGGTGAATCTTCCCCTTTCTATGCGGACGGCATTGTATATTTCCGTTCCGTCACCAACAACGGATACAGCGGCGATCTGGAGATTGCACTTATCCCTGAGTGGTTCCGAACAGAGATTCTGCAGGAAACGCTGGATGATAAGGGTGTGCTTGTGGAAAACAGCGGTGTTGGCGAGAGCGTGAAGTTTGCCCTGCTCTTTGAGTTTGACGGGGATATCAATGCGATCCGCCATGTGCTGTATAACTGCTCGGCATCCCGTCCGTCCATCGAATCAGAGACAAAAGAGGATACCATCGAGCCAGGCACGGAAACGCTCTCCATTACGGCTGACCCACGCAGTGACGGGCTTGTCAAGGCAAGAACGGGCGATACCACGGATAAGGCGGCTTATGATGACTGGTACAAAAATGTGTATGTAAGCCCTGCACCTGCGTCAGAGGAGGGAGTCTAAATGCTGAAAAAAGAAATAGAAATCTGCGGTAAGAAAGTGCCGTTCCGTTCCTCGGCTACCATTCCGAGATTATACCGTGCGAAATTCAAACGAGATATTTTCAAGGATTTATCCAAGCTGGAGAAGTCCTACAAGGGCAAGACTGAGGACGGCGATGAATTCCAGATTGAGGACCTGGAGATATTTGAAAACGTGGCATATATTATGGCTTACCACGCTGACAATAATATCCCGCCGACCATTGAGGACTGGCTTGACCAGTTTGATATGTTCTCCATTTATGAAATCCTGCCTGAAATCCTCAAGTTGTGGGGCGAGAACATGGTGGCGGAGGTGGAGTCTAAAAAAAACTTCGTCCAAGTGAGCGGGAAATGACAACACCGCTGTTCCTCCTGCGGTGCGTGGAGATCGGCATCTCCATAGCCGATCTCGATCTGCTGACCATCGGGCTTGTTCTCGATATCTGGACGGAAAAAGCCAACGATGATGTGAAATACAAAAAGAAAGCCACCCAGGAGGACTTCGATAAATTTTAGATATTGTTCACCACTTTTTCACTTCGGTATGGTATACTTGTAAAATACAAATTGAAATTTGAGGTGATATAGAGTGAAACGTTGTATTGTAGCAACCGATATAGCCAAGCATATTAAATAAATTTTTGGAGGTTGTAAGATGACTATATCGGAAAATAAAATATATCCCCGTACAGGTGACACTGAAACAGTTTATCTGAAAAATGTGATTACTGATCCGAATATCGAGATTGGTGATTATACGATGTATAACGACTTTGTTTGTGATCCGCAGGATTTTCAAAAGAATAATGTGCTGTACCATTATCCGGTCAATCATGACCGACTTATGATTGGAAAGTTCTGTTCGATTGCCTGTGGTGCAAAATTTATATTCACGAGTGCAAATCACTCTCTGAAGTCCTTATCGACTTATCCATTTCCTATCTTTTTTGAAGAATGGGGATTGGATGTGACGGATATTACAGACGCATGGGATAATAAGGGCGATATCATAGTTGGCAATGATGTATGGATAGGTTATGAAGCTGTGATTCTTTCTGGAGTAACGATTGGGGATGGAGCAGTCATTGGAAGCCGGGCAGTGGTTACAAAGGACATACCGCCATATACAATTGTCGGTGGTGTGCCTGCGAAGCCTATACGCAAGCGATTTAATGACGTGACTATTGCAAGGTTGTTGGAACTGAAATGGTGGGATTGGTCAGAAGAACGCATTAAAGCAAACCTTAAAATTATACAGTCTGGTCGAATTGATGAATTAAATTGATTCATATTGGGAGTGTGGGGAATACTATTTTCCCCTCAACTTCCGGTTTGCAGGACAATAAACTAAATAAAATAATTTTCAAGAGTCGAGAAATCGGCTCTTTTTTCATGCCCATTTTTGCAGAGGGGAGGTATCTGGGTGGCTAACAGAATCAAGGGAATCACAGTTGAGATCGGCGGCGATACCACAGGATTGGATAAAGCCTTAAAGGGCGTGCAGTCTACTCTGCGTACCACGCAGACCTCCCTCCGTGATGTAAACAAGCTGCTGAAACTTGACCCATCAAATACGGAACTTCTGTCACAGAAACAGAGGCTTCTAAAGGATGCCATCGGTGCGACAAAGGATAAGCTGGAAACGCTGAAAACCGCACAGATACAGGCAAAGCAGCAGCTTGAAAACGGCACGCTCGGACAGGATAAATATGACGCCCTGCAGAGGGAGATTGTGGAAACGGAACAGGAGCTGCGCCGCCTGCAGGAGGAAGCGGCAAGGACAAATACCACCCTTGCAAAAATCAGCGAGGCTGGCGGGAAATTAGAAAACGCGGGCAACACCATCGCGAGAGCCGGTAAGAAGATGATGGGCGTTACCACCGTCATTGGCGGTCTTGGGACTGCCGCTGTAAAGACTGCTGCTGATTTTGACACTTCCATGAGCAAAGTGGCGGCTGTCAGCGGTGCAACGGGAAAGGACTTGGAAGCCCTCCGTGACAAAGCCCGTGAGATGGGTGCTAAGACAAAATATTCCGCATCCGAAGCTGCTGAAGCCATGAATTTTATGGCTATGGCAGGCTGGAAAACCGAGGATATGCTTTCGGGTATTGACGGCATTATGAACCTTGCAGCGGCGTCCGGTGAGGATCTGGCAACTACATCTGATATCGTGACGGATGCACTGACCGCATTCGGCCTTACGGCAAAGGACAGCGGCCATTTTGCGGATATCCTTGCGGCGGCAAGCTCGAATGCCAACACGAATGTTTCCATGGTGGGAGAGACCTTCAAATACTGTGCGCCGATTGCGGGTGCGCTTGGTTTCTCCGCAGAGGATACAGCTGAGGCTATCGGTCTGATGGCAAACGCAGGAATCAAGTCCTCGCAGGCAGGTACTTCTTTGCGTTCCATCATGAACAACCTTACCGGGGATATCAAACTCAGCGGAGCGGCTCTCGGTGATGTGACGATTGCCACTACCAATGCAGACGGCTCCATGAGGGGGCTGTCGGATATCCTTGCTGACTGCCGCGGGGCTTTCGGTAAATTATCCGAATCCGAGAAAGCAAATGCTGCAGAGTCCCTTGTCGGCAAAAATGCCATGAGCGGTTTCCTTGCCCTTATGAATGCCGCCCCTGCCGACATCGCAAAGCTGACCGGGGCGATTGACAACTGTGACGGGGTCTCCGCAAAAATGGCTGACACTATGCAGGATAACCTTGCGGGGCAGCTTACCATCCTTAAATCGCAGTTACAGGAATTAGCCATTGCCTTTGGTGAGATCCTGATGCCTGCCATCCGGAGCATCGTTTCCCATGTCCAGGCATTTATTGACAGGCTGAACGGTATGGATGAGGGTACAAAGCAGTCCATTGTAAAGATAGCCCTGCTTGTTGCCGCCATAGGCCCGCTGCTCATTATTATTGGAACAACCATTTCAAAGGTCGGCACGGCAATGAAAGCGTTCTCGTCTTTGGCACAGGGCATTATGACGCTGTCGGCAAAGGTCGGCGGCATGAGCGGCCTGATGGGTAAACTGGGAGCGGCTATCGGCGGGATATCCGCTCACGTTGTGGCGGTGGTGGCGGTGATCGGTACGCTTGTCGCTGCCTTTGTGCATCTGTGGAATACAAACGAGGGATTCCGTGAAGCCATCATAGGCACATGGAACCGGATAAAAGAAACGGTATCGGGATTCTGCCAGGGGATTGTTGACCGGCTGAATGCCCTCGGTTTCAGCTTTCAGGATATCACGGATGTGATAAAAACTGTATGGAATGGGCTCTGCCAGTTCCTTGCCCCCGTATTTGAGGGTGTGTTTAACCATATCGCAGATATCCTCTCTACGGTGACGGGGGTAATTACAGGAATCCTTGATGTATTTATCGGCCTGTTCACGGGCAGCTGGTCGCAGATGTGGGAAGGCATCAAAGGAATTTTCTCGTCTGTCTGGAACGGTATGGTATCCTTCTTTACCAATATCCTGAATGTGCTGAAAGGCGTGGCGGATGTTGTCCTCGGCTGGTTCGGCACAAGCTGGACAGAAGTCTGGACGAATATCAAGACGTTCTTCGAGGGTATCTGGAACGGTATTGTTTCATTCTTCACAGGTGTCTGGGAGGGCATCAAAAATACAGTACAGACGGCAGTGATGTTTATCGGTTCGATACTGGAAGCGGCATTTGACATCATCACCCTGCCGTTCCGTTTTATCTGGGAGAACTGCAAAGAAACTGTTATCAGCGTGTGGAACAGGATCAAGAGTGTTGTAACAACCGTTATCAATGCCGTATCCTCTGTTATCTCCACGGTGATGAATGCCATTAAAACCGTGTTCAGTACCGTCTGGAATGCGATAAGCACGAAGGTTTCAACGGTTGTGAATTCAATCAAAACCGTAGTGACGACCGTATTTAATGCGATAAAATCCGTTGCTTCCTCTGTCTGGAACGGCATCAAGTCCACGATAGGCAGTGTGGTTGACGGAATAAAAAGCAAGGTTTCAAGTGTTTTCAATGCTGTAAAAAGCACGGTATCTTCCGTGTTTAACGGTATAAAATCCACAGCCACAAGCGTGTGGAACGGAATAAAGAATGCGATCATATCGCCGATTGAAGCGGCAAAAAACAAGGTAAAGTCCATTGTTGACGCTATCAAGGGATTTTTCAGCGGCATGAAGTTAAATCTTCCGCATATCAAGCTGCCGCACTTTAGGGTGAGCGGCAAACTGTCCATTTCACCGCCGAGCGTTCCCCACCTGTCTATTGACTGGTACAAAGAGGGCGGCATTATGGCAAAGCCGACGGTGTTTGGTATGAACGGCAGTTCCTTAATGGCTGGCGGTGAAGCAGGAAAGGAAGCGATCCTGCCGCTGAAAGGCTTTTATGAACAGCTTGAAAATATCCTCTCTGCACGTCTTAACATGACGGCTATGGAGAAATACCTCGCCATCATTGCAGACAACAGCAGCAAGGGCATCTATCTTGAGGATGGGACGCTTGTAGGGCATCTGCTCCCGGATATTGACGGAGGGCTTGGAAGATCACAGAAACTGCAGAGGAGGCTCAGCCTATGATTCCAGATGTAAAATTGAATGATGTTTCTATGTTAAATCTCGGCTGGCTTCGTGAGGGCATTAATTTCCCGGCGCCGCAGCCGCAGACAAACACGATTGTTGTGCCGGGGAGAAATTCCCCCATCAGATACACCGAAGCTCTGGGCAGGGTGTCCTATCAGCCGAGGTCTTTTGACATCACGCTTTCCATGCTTGGTACAAGAGAAAAGTTTAATCAGATGTCGGAGCAGATAGTCAACCGTTTTACGGGGCAGCTTGTGGATGTAATTTTGAGTGAGGAGCCGGCTCTTTATTATGTCGGCACTTTGGAAATCTCACCGGGATATGATCCCCTTACCCATAAAGGGCAGCTTACAATAAGTTCTTCTGATGCAGATGCCTACCGTTACCATACAGAAGAAACCGTGGCTGTACAAAGTGGAAACGGCATAGCGGTTCTCACAAATGACTTTATGCCGGCAGTCCCAGCGGTAACGGTGACAGATGAAACCACACTGAAATGGCAGGTCGGCACTGACAGGTTCATAAAAACCGTAAGTGCAGGCACATGGACTTTTCCCGAACTGGAATTATCGCAGGGAGAAAATGAGATAGAGGTTACTACTGACGGCATGGTTACTTTCAGATACAGGGAGGGACGGCTATGAGGTTATTCCGTATTTATGTGGACGGGAATCTGTTCTACCACCCGCAGTTATCTTCACTTGCCGTCACAAAAGCACAGGTGCAGGAGGACGCAGAAAGCATTGACAGCCTGACCATTTCCGCACCTTTTAACCACCCGTACCTTGCCGAAATCAAGCCGATGTCCTCGGTGATTGTATGCAGACGCGGCGATGATACGGTGTTTGAGGGCAGGGCCTTAGATAATGGAACGGATTTTTACAACACCCACACCTGGACGTGTGAGTCGGCACTCGCCTATTTGAAAGACACCATCCAGCCGCCTTATGATTACAGCGGTACGCTGAGAGGGCTGCTGGAGTATTTCATTTCAGAGCATAACAAAGCCGTGGAGGATAAGAAAAAATTCACGGTCGGGAATGTAACAGTCACCGATGATAACGATTATGTCCACTACAGCAGTTCCGATTATACCGTGACAATGGATGCAGTCCGACAGAAGTTCATCAATACTCATGGAGGATATCTCCGTCTGAGATACACTGAAAATGGAAAGGTGCTTGACTACCTTGCGGATTTCAGCGAAACCTCGCTCCAGACAGTGGAGTTTGGGAAGAACCTCACTGATGTGAAGATAAACACCGACCATACGGAACGTGCCACGGCACTTATTCCTCTTGGGGCGAAAATCAGGGAAACAGACGATGAGGGCAATGAAACGGAAACTGACAGGCGGATTGACATTACTTCTGTGAATGACGGCAAAAATTATGTGTTTGATGAAGCGGCGGTAAAAGAGATCGGCTGGATATGGAAAACGGAAATCTGGGAAGATGTAAACCTGCCGTCAAATCTTCTGCGAAAGGTAAACCAAAGGCTCTCTGAACTTGCGAAAGGCATCACAAGCATGGAACTGGCCATCGTTGATGAATCGGATACCGGTGCGGATATTCCCGATATCCATGCACGGCAGTATGTGGAGTGTAAATCTCCCCCGCACGGCATTGACGGCAGATACCCGGTGCTTTCCAAGACAAAGGATTACCTCAATCCGTCTGGAAATACCATAACCATCGGTGCAGGGGGCGTGACGCTGACTTCCGCTTCGGTGAAGCAGGGGCAGAATATTTCCGCTTTGGAGGAGGATATCTTAGGGCAGGAATCCAGGATCAGCACGGCAGTCAAAGACGCCTCCACCGCCCTGGATGCCACACACTCGCTGAAAGAGAATATCCACGAGTGCTATTCCGAAATATCCAAGACGGCGGAGGAGATCAATCTGTCTGTGCGTGAGGAATACATCTCACGGTCGGAACTGGAAGCCATACAGCAGGACTTTGAAACAAGCATTACGCAGAACAGCACGGAGATACGCTTTGATTTCACGCAGGTCACGGATGAGATAAGAGGCACGGTTGCGGAGAACCAGTCGCTCCTGGAAGAATATATCCGTTTTAAGGGCGCACTGATCGAACTTGGCAGGGTGGGCAATGCTTTCACGGCGGAGCTTTCTGGCGAGTCCCTTGCCTTTAAGGAAAACGGCCAGAAGATCGCCTACATTTCCAACCAGAGCCTTGTCATCACCAATGCGGAAATAAGGAATAAGCTGTCCCTGGGCAATGAAAGCCGCGGCTGGTTTGATTTTATCCCCAGGGCAAACGGGAATCTGTCCATCAAATGGCGCGGCCCGGTGTAACGGAAGGAGGTTTCTATGGCTTCAAGCGGAAGTTTTTCAAATTCAATCGTAAGCGGGCATTACAAGCTGAAGGTGGACTGGAGCCAGGTGCAGGATGTGTCTGCAAATGCTTCTACTATTACCTGCAAGCTGTATCTCATCAATGACTGGAGCCTTGGGATTGGCAGCAGGAGCAACACCTGTACCATAGGCGGTACGGCAAAATCCTTTACTTCATCTTCCATATCGGGGACAGGTACGCACACGCTTGGGACGGTATCCCAGAGCGTTTCCCATAACAGCGACGGAACGAAGAGCATTACAATCTCTGCCGTGTTTAAGATACAGGCGACTATCAGCGGGACTTATTATGAACAGATAACGGCAAGCGCAACGGTGACGCTGAACACCATTCCGAGGGCATCCTCTGTTTCGGCGAAGTCAGTAAATCTCGGAACGGCAAGCACCATCACGGTAACAAGGGCTTCATCGTCTTTTACCCATACGCTGTCGTATACTTTTGGAAGTGCAAAGGGAACGATTGCTGCAAAGACCGCAAGCACATCTGTTTCCTGGACCCCGCTGCTTACCCTGGCAAACCAGATACCGAAATCCACCACAGGCGCCTGCACCATAACCTGCACTACCTATAATGGCAGCACGAGTATCGGTTCAAAGAGCTGCACCATGACACTGACCGTCCCTGCAAGTGTAAAACCGGCCATAACCAGCCTGACAGCAGAGCGTGTTGACGGAACTGTCCCATCAACATGGGGAATTTATGTACAGTCAAAATCAAAGGCAAAGCTGACTGTGAACGGAGCTGCGGGGAGTTATGGCTCAACCATAGCCTCTTATTCCATTTCCGGCGGCGGTTTTGCGGGTTCTTCCGCAAGCCTTACCACAGGCTTCCTGAACAGCTACGGCGACATTACTTTTACGGCGACCGTTACCGATTCAAGGGGCAGGGTTTCGGCGGCTGTAAAAGTCACCATTACGGTGGAGCGGTATTTTGTGCCGTACTTTGAAACCTACACCTCACAGCGTTGTGACAGCGGCGGGAATTTATCTGATGACGGGACGTATATCCTTGGCAATGCTTTATATAACCGTGCGCCATGCGGGAACAACAACCGCGTCACGAGGACGATTTACTACAAAAAATCGGCAGACAGCCAGTGGACAAATGCAGGTATCATCTTCTCTTCGGGCGATCCGATTGTTTTCGGCGGCGGGCAGATATCCACGGAATACTCCTATGACATACGCTACACCATTGCAGACCAGTTCAACACGGTCTCCGTGCAG
Organism: Lachnospiraceae bacterium MD308; assembly: GCA_000403475.2. Lineage (GTDB taxonomy): Bacteria > Bacillota > Clostridia > Lachnospirales > Lachnospiraceae > MD308. The sequence continues at coordinate 1,072,238 of KE159795.1, read as the reverse complement.
GACATTGTTTCAACGGCGGCTGTGGTGATGGATTTCAAAAGCGGTGGAAAAGGAGTAGCTATAGGAAAGGTATCCGAGACGGATAACTGTTTTGAGGTTTCGGAGGACTGGGATGTAAAGGTGTACGGGAAACTGTTGAAAGATTATATCAGCTCCATAGCGGGCAGCGTGTATCCTGTCGGCAGTATTTATATGAGCGTAAACAATACCAATCCGTCAACTTTTTTCGGCGGAACATGGGTGGCATGGGGTTCAGGGCGTGTGCCTGTGGGAGTCAATGCTTCGGACGACAATTTCAGCACGGTGGAAAAGACAGGCGGTGCATCCACGGTCACGCTGACCACGGCGCAGATGCCGAGCCACAGCCATGCAAAGGGAACGCTTGCAGCAGACAGCGGCGGCGCCCATAAGCACAATTTAAGCCTGACCAAGTCAGCATGGGGCGTTGACAATGCCAGCAACAAAGTCCTGGTGGACAGCACAACTTATACGGCTCTTACAAATAAGGCGACTGCCAGTGCGGGAGCGCATGGGCATACAATATCCGGCTCTACTGCCGCCGCAGGAAGCGGGAACGCACACAGCAATTTACAGCCGTATATCACCTGCTATATGTGGAAACGGACGCATTGACAAAAAACAATTTAATATTTTCATGGAAATTGGCGGATGTCCATTGCGGGCACCCGCTTTTTTCATACACAAAAATCTTTTAGGAGGGATTCATTATGAAAGAATTCTGGAACACGATTCAACTTATTTTTACTGTCATCGGCGGGTGGCTCGGCTGGTTCCTTGGTGGCTGTGACGGACTGCTGTATGCACTCATTGCATTTGTGGCTATCGATTATATCACGGGTGTTATGTGTGGCGTCATCGACCACAGGCTGTCAAGCGAAGTCGGTTTCAAAGGCATCTTCAAAAAGGTGCTGATCTTCCTGCTTGTGGGTGTCGCAAACATCCTTGACGTGCAGGTTATCGGCACGGGATGCGTTTTAAGGACGGCGGTTATCTTCTTCTACATTTCTAATGAAGGCGTGAGCCTTCTGGAGAATGCGGCGTACCTGGGGCTTCCTGTTCCCGAAAAAATCAAAACGGTATTAGAGCAGTTACATGACCGCTCGGAAAGCGAGGACAAATAATTATGGCATACACAAACAGTTCTATGGTATCTTACACCAGGCTCAGTCCGAACCACTCAGGACAGAGAACGCACAGCATTGACAGGATTACTCCCCACTGCGTTGTCGGGCAGCTTTCTGCAGAGAGTATTTGCGGATGCTTTACAAGCCCATCACGGCAGGCAAGCTGTAATTACGGTATCGGCACGGATGGAAAGGTTTCTTTGTGCGTGGAGGAGAAAAACCGCTCCTGGTGTTCCTCAAGCAATGCCAATGACCAGAGGGCCGTCACGATTGAATGTGCCAGTGACAAAACAGAACCGTATGCGATGAACGCCAGGGTTTATGATTCGCTTGTTAAACTCTGCACGGATATCTGCAGACGTAACGGCAAGAAAAAACTTCTATGGCTTGGCGACAGGAACAAAACACTTAACTATACGCCGAAGCCTGATGAGATGGTGCTGACAGTCCACCGCTGGTTTGCAAATAAATCCTGTCCTGGCAGCTGGCTGTATGCAAGACTTGGCGATCTGGCAGCAAAGGTTACAGCGGCTTTGGGTAGTTCTTCAGCGTCTAAACCGGCGGCCGATAAAAAGCAGCTTTACCGTGTACGCAAGACCTGGGCGGACAGCAAATCGCAGAAAGGTGCGTTCAGCGTCCTTGCCAATGCGAAAAAATGCGCTGATTCCAACAAAGGTTATTCTGTGTTTAATGAGGACGGCAGAAAGGTTTATCCGGCGGATTTATCAACTACAAAGAAATCTGTTGATACCATTGCCCGTGAGGTCATCCGTGGCGACTGGGGCAACGGTGACGAACGAAAGAAAAAGCTCATTGCCGCAGGATATGACTATTCCGCCGTGCAGAAAAGAGTAAATGAATTATTGAAGTAAAGTATTATGCCGCAGGCACTCACCCTACATCCGGGTTCAGTGCCTGCGGCTTTTTTTGTTTTATTTTGAAAAACACCTCATCAAAAGCAGGGATAAATCTCCGTAGATATGGAGGTGCATTTTATTATGGAAAAACAGAACATTGGAATGATAGAATCACAAAACATAGATTTGCAGGATAAAACGGAAGATTTGACAGCGGATAGTGCGGAAAATACTTTTACTGAAGAAGAACTTCAGCATGAGTTTGACTATTTTGTTGCCCAGCAGATGCTTGAAAAGCTGCTCGGAATGGGGAATATTTCTGTTGATGTATTCAACAAAATTACAGAGAAAAACCGCCGAACTTTCTCCCCTTATTTATCAGAGATAATGCCGAAAATGACTTGATATTATCGAAATTCAGAGCGAATATAGTACCTGCGGAAAACGAGGTGAGATGATGATAAAGATAACAAAAATTGACGAATTTAGACCTTTGCCACAGGATAATAAGACAAGGACTGCAGCTTACTGCAGGGTATCCACGGACAGCGATGAGCAGATGGAGAGCCTTGACACGCAGCGTTCACATTATGAAAGATATATCAAAACAAACCCTGAGTGGGATTTTGCAGGCGTGTATTTTGATGAGGGAGTGACCGGTACTAAAAAGGAAGTCCGCAAAGGTCTGATGTCGTTGATTTCAGACTGTGAAAAAGGCCTGATAGATTTAATACTGACAAAATCCATCAGCAGGTTCTGCAGGAATACAACAGACTGCCTTGAACTGGTGAGGAAACTTCTTGATCTGAATGTCTGCATATATTTTGAAAAAGAAAACCTGAATACGGGTTCTATGGAGAGCGAGCTTATGCTTTCCGTACTCGGCAGCCTTGCCGAAAACGAATCGGTATCCATTTCAGAAAATGAAAAGTGGAGCATTAAAAAGCGCTTCCAAAACGGCACATATGTTATTTCGTATCCGCCTTACGGATATACCAATGTTGACAGAAAAATGGTCATTGTGCCTGAACAGGCGGAAATTGTCAGGCAGATATTTTCGGACTGCCTGGATGGGAAAAGCACACACCTGATTGCAAAAGAACTTAATAAGCGTGGCATTACAGCGAAAAAAGGCGGGAAGTGGTCGTCAGGCTCCGTCCTTGCCATTATCAGAAATGAAAAATATACTGGGGATGTTATATTCCAAAAGACCTACACTGACAGCAGCTTCAACCGTCATACAAATTACGGAGAATATGACAGGTATCTTTGCAAAGACCATCATGAGGCTGTTATAAGCCACGAGATTTATGACAAGGCAAATGAATTGGTGGACAGGCGGGGTCAAGAAAAAGGCAACGGCACAAATACAGAAAGATATCTGAACCGTTATGAATTTTCAGGGAAAATAAAGTGCGGGGAATGTGGCAGCTCCTTTAAACGCAGGAAACACAGCAAGCCGAGTGGTGGTTATATTGCCTGGTGCTGCAGCAGACACATTGAAGATAAGACCGCCTGCAGCATGAAATATATTACCGATGACGCAGTTAAGGCGGCTTTTGTGACCATGATGAATAAGCTGATTTTTTCACAGCAGACGGTATTGAAGCCCCTGCTTAGAAATATGCAGGGCTATGATGAAGAGGGCAGGCTGCAGCAGATCGAGAATGTTGAAGCAGCGATTGAAAATGTCAAAGAAAAAAGGCAGGTTCTTGTAAGCCTTATGACAAGCGGTCTGTTAGAGCCTCCGATTTTTCAAAAAGAGAATAACGCCCTCATTGTGGAAAATGAAAGGCTAAAGGAACGAAAAGAAAATCTCTTATCCTCCGTAAGCATTGATAATGAAAAAGCAGACGCATTGAAAAATCTGATAAAGTTCGTGTCCGGACATGAGATGCTGACGGAATATGATGAGGGCCTTTTTGAAAGCCATGTCAGGGAAATTACGGTGATTTCAAGAAAAGAAATTATTTTCGGATTACACTGTGGTCTGAATCTGAAAGAGAGGTTGGATGGATAATGTCACACACACCATACGGATATGTAATCAGGGACGGAGTTGCGTATATAGACGAAGAAAAAGCAAAAAGGGTCAGAAAGCTGTTTGACGGATATATATCTGGTCTGGCGCTTCAGCCCGCCGCCGAAAAAGCAGGGCTGTATCTATTTCATGGAAGTGTCGGGAGAATGCTCAGAAATAAGCGTTATCTCGGAGACGGATATTATCCGCCCATCATTGATATAGAAACTTTTAACAAGGCGGAAGAAGTCAGGATATCGAGGGCGGCTTCTCTTGGCAGGATAAAGGATTTAGACGCACCGCCTAAGCCTAAAGGTGCGGTATCCTTTACAATGCCAAAGGTTCCCGTGAAATATTCTGATCCGTTCAGGCAGGCGGAATATGCCTACAGCATGATAGAAACCGAGGAGGTCAGAGATGAATAAAAGCGTTACGCTCATTCCCGCACGAAAACGCATGGGAAGCACTGAGCAGGAAGAGGAAAAGCCAAAACTGAAAGTTGCCGCATACTGCCGTGTCAGCACGGACAGCGACGAGCAGGCAACAAGTTATGAGACACAGGTGGAACACTATACATCTTTTATAAAGAAAAATCCCGACTGGGAATTTGCCGGCGTATTCGCTGATGATGGAATCAGCGGCTGTAATACCAAAAACAGAAATGAATTCAACCGAATGATAAGCGAGTGCCTGGCCGGAAATATCGATATGATTGTAACGAAATCCATCAGCCGTTTTGCAAGAAATACGCTGGACTGCCTGAAATATATTCGTCAGCTGAAAGAGAAAAACATTCCCGTATTTTTTGAGAAAGAAAACATAAACACAATGGATACCAAAGGAGAAGTCCTCCTGACGATTATGGCGAGCCTTGCACAGCAGGAAAGCCAGAGCCTTTCACAGAACGTCAAGCTCGGACTGCAGTACCGTTATCAGAACGGGCATGTGCAGGTCAACCATAACCGCTTTCTCGGATACACCAAAGATGAGGACGGGCATCTGATTATCGAACCGTCCGAGGCAGAGGTTGTAAAAAGAATTTATCGTGAATACTTGCAGGGTTCGAGTTTGAAGCAGATTGGTGAAAGCCTGGAATCGGACAAGATACTGACGGCGGCAGGAAAGCCGACATGGAGGGCGGAAACCTTAAAGAAAATCCTCCAGAATGAGAAATATATCGGAGACGCACTTCTGCAGAAGACATACACCGTGGATTTTCTCACCAAGAAAAGGGTGAAAAATAACGGGATTGTTCCGCAGTATTATGTAACGGATGACCATGAGGCTATTATTCCCCGTGACCTGTATATGCAGGTCCAGGAGGAAATGCAGAGAAGGTCAAACCTTCACAGCGGCAAAAACCGTAAGAAGAGAGTTTACAGCAGCAAATATGCACTTTCAAGCATTGTGTACTGCTCCAAATGCGGTGACATTTACCGCAGGATCGCCTGGAACAACCGTGGAAAACGCTCGAATGTCTGGAGATGTGTAACAAGGGTTGAAAGCGGACCCGATGCCTGCGACGCCGACACTATTCAGGAAACAGAGCTGCAGGAAGTGGTGATAAAAGCCATCAACAGCGTTCTTTCCCAGAAAAGCACTGCCATAGGAGTTTTGCAGGAAAACATCGAAGAAGTCTTAAAGCAGGAAAATTCCCCGACAAAGGATGTTGACGGGAAGCTGGAGGAGCTCCAGAAGCAGCTTTTGCAAAAGGCAAACAGAAATGAGCAGTATGATGACCTGGTGGAAGAAATTTATAAGCTGCGTGAGGAAAAGCAGCAGATACTGGCTGACAAGGCTGAAATGGAGGGCGTAAAACAGAGCATTTTCAACATGAAAGCATTCCTGAACAGTCAGACAGCGGAAATCGAAGAGTATGATGAACAGCTGGTCAGACGGCTGATTGCGAAGGTTACGGTGTTTGATGATAAGTTTGAGGTGGAATTGAAATCGGGGCTTTCGGTGGATATCCGGAGGAGCAAGTAAATAAACTGTGTTTCGGCACCCTGTGTGGCAGTATATGCTCACAGGGTGCTTTTGTGAATTTTTTGTAAAACTTTGCTGAAATATATTGAAGTTATCAACCAAAAGGTTTATAATATATAAAAAGGTTACACGAACATAAGAGCAATTGTTTTAATCTCTTTTGGATCTAATTCCCCGCAACTCTGCCATGATAGCAAACTTAGCCTATGGTAAAGCTTAATTTTTAGCACAGAGCCAACTATTTCGATACCCCACTTTCGCAACCTTGCAGAGCAAGGCGGGCAAGTACATATATCTTCAAAGCACATATGTGCCGTAGTCGTTACATGTGCTTGATTACTCTATCCCAGTGTAGTTCATTAGTACGTTGAGTAATTAACAATTAATCTTAATAAAGAACAAAAGTTAAAACTTATAAAAATTAAAGAAACAAATTCTCCAAAATCATATTTGTGTGTCAATGTTTTGAAAGGAGAGAAAAGATGTGCTAGATAATATCTATTGGACTTATGATGAAAATAATGTGAGTTTATCTGCTGAAAGAAAGTTATTAATAGTAGGACAATCAGGTTCAGGAAAAACAACATTGGCGCGATATTTATGTATGAAGTATCCAGAATTATTTGAAATTATAAAAAATTGTACTACAAGATTGAGGAGGGAAGATGATGAAGAAGAATTTTGTTATCTTTCGGTCGATCAGTTTATTAGGGCAAAGGAAAACAGTGAATTTTTCTTTGCAAGGTTTGGAGCCAAACCGTTATATGGATATAAGAAAGTAGATTATGAAAAAATAGTTTGTAGTAAAAAAATTCCTATTTTCCTGTTTCGCTTTAGTGGTTTGCAACATCTAAGGAATTTAATGAAGAATTATTATGTGATTTTTCTAATAAGTGAATTAGATGAATCGCTACTTCGAAGCAAAGATGAAATTAGTAATAGTCTTTTTTTAGAGTCAAAGTTTATTAGTGAGGAGATAAAAAACACTATTAGCGAATTTGAAAAAAACAAACGAAAATATGTAATTGTTAATAATAATTATAAAGAAGATTTTTTTACTCAAATTACTGAAGTTATAATAAAGGATATTATAAATACATGATTAATTTAGAAAGTGTAGAGAAACGCAATTGCAAAATTAAGCAAAAGAGATTTGGAATTTCTGCTGTTTTTGAGATAGCTACCAGCCCATTATATGAAGAGCTATATAATTATAAGAATCAACTTGATAAAATTTTTCCAAATTGTTTTATTTGGTATCCAAGATGGCATATAACGCTTATACGGTGTAAATCAGTTAAAAATCCTTTTGAAATTGATTCAAGTGAAAGTTTTTTTGAGCAGATGAAAACGGAATTGTCAGAGCAACCACAAATAAAATTAGTAAATACATGCAATAGTGTAGCATCAGATGGAGTTTTAAGATTTTATTTTTCAGAAATTAAGTGGCTGAAATTAGAGGCGGTTAATAACTTTTATTTGGGAAAAGGATTGCAGTATGCGATAATACATACACCTTGGATAGCTCTAGGAAACATCAGAGCAGATAGGTTAGAAGATATAAAATTGAATATGGATACTATCAACGATATATTAAATAAAAAACACCTATCGAAAATCTGTATTCAAACAATTAAATTTATCTATTATGAAGATATCTTATTACAAAAGAGCCAGTGTATCGGAAATGCTATTTTGGGAGGATGTATATGATTGACAAAAACATAGATGTTGGAATCATAACGATAATACCAACAGAAATTGAATCATTATTTAATATTTTAAACATATCTGAACAAGATATGCTAAAAGTTAATAGTCCTTTTTTGTATTACAAATCAAAAGTTTATTCTGAGCAATGCAAGAAGGAAATATCGTTAGTTATATCATTTGTTAATGGTGAGGCAGGAAATGTTGAAGCAGCAATATGTACAGCACATTTCTTACAGAATTGGAATCCTAAAATAATGTGTATGGTTGGTATTAGTGCGGGAATAGAAGGAAAAGTAAAAATTGGAGATGTAGTTATTCCTTCTAAAATAATTGATAGGACAAAGAAGGTTTATAAAGAAGGAAGATATATACCAAGAACAGAAAATTATAATAGAACCAGAGTAATTGACCAAATGTTAAAAAGACATAAGATTACAGCAAAAACTTTTTCTCTTGAATGCAATAGATATATGAGTGAAGATATTGAAAAGGCCACACTGGTGGCGAAGGTAAATGGTTTAAGTGATAAAGTTTATAGCCCAGAATTAGCTTTTGTAGATGGCTCAATTGTAACAGAAGATTCTTTAATAAGAGATGACAAATATTTTATACCTATAACAGAAAATGTAGATGAAAAATGCCGCGGAGCAGAAATGGAAGCAGTAGGTTTTGTAAAAGCGTGTCGAACAGAGAAGGAAAACTTTCCTTGGCTTATTTTTAGAGGTATCTCTGATATGGGGGATGTTAAAAAGAGTGATGATTACCAGGTTCTCGCATCAAAGAGTGCTAGTGTTGCATTGAAACTTTATATAGAAAATGTAATTGATTTTGATGAATTGGAGAATAATTTTCACTATAAAGAGCAGCATACCTCACACGATTTTAATATTTATTTGCAACTTGAAGATTCTTTTAAGCATCAAAGGTGGATAGAGGTATGTAATCTATCAACGGTCTTAAGCAGATACTTGTGGATATCTGGTCAATTAGATTTACGAATCAAGCTTGGCAATATGGTTGAAAAGGCAGCTTTTGAGATTAAGGATTCTGTTCTCAGATCTAAGGTCTTGATAGATGATTTAGGATGGACGACTTATTGTTTAGGTGATACCAGTAGTGCAAAACGCTATATTGAAGATGGCATACGTTTGGCAAGGGAGGTTTGTGCGTATTATACAGTGGCAAAAGGGCATAGACATTTGGCATCTATTGCTAGACAAAATGGAGATTTGTTAGATACAGAAGAAAAATTATCAGAAGCTACTAAATATGCAAATATGATTAATAATAGTAATGAAAAGAAAGAAATGTTGAATGGTTTGTTAGTTTCGGAGGGAAAACTTTTTTATGAGAAAGGAGATTATACAAATAGCATTAAAAAATTCACAGAAGCTCTCCAAGCCTACAAGGCGGCATCGGATATTAATAGGGAGGTTAAAGTATATGCTTTATTGGGAAATGCATATAGAAAGAATATGATGCTGGATGAAGCTGTTAAATTTTATCAGGATGGATTAGAGCGAGCCTATAATATAGGACGTTATGATGAGATTTCTAAAAATACTATGTGCTTGTTAGAATGTTTAGATTCCTCGAAAAAAAGCGAGAAACAAGAATTAATAGAAAGAATTTTGAGTTTTATAAGTTCAAAGCAATTAACTTATGAATATAGTAAATGGTTGAAATACCAATATTAAGGAGGCTGCTATGAAAGATATGATTGATCTTAAAACATTAATGGAATTGGTTTCTTGTAATGTCGATTCAGCTAAGAAATCTGACGCTGAGATTTTGGAAGTGTTGAATGAGAATGGTGAAAGTGTAGGAACTGCACCGAGGTTTTTATGCCATCGTTTGGGCTTAATACATCAAGTTGTCTTTCTTATAATAGAGGATTATGATGGAAAGATGTTGCTGCAGACAAGAGGAGATTTTAATAAGCGAAGATATGATTTGCCGGTAGGAGGACATATGAACATTGATGATAATTCTCCTATTGATGCATTATGCAGAGAAATGCGAGAAGAAATTGGGCTGGAAGTTCATCAGGATGAATTGAGTCTGATTTGTTCTTATATGAGAAAAGTAAAAGAAGACTTAAAAAAACCAAAAGAAATGAATTGTGAATTACGATATGTATATTTATATAAAGTAAATAAGAATCAAAGTAATTCTATATTATCACATTTTAAAGACAGGTTTGAAAAAGAAATGGTATTGGAAATTAATTGGTTTCCATTGGAGGATATAATCAAAAATTGCGACTTGTCTAATGCAGCGGATGGATTATGTGCTACTATTCCACATTATTTAATTTGGAAGTTACAAAATAGGTAAGTTTCAATACAGAAAATTGTAGAGAATTAAAATTAGAAAGCAAAGCACTGAATCTGATTCAGTGCTTTGCTTCAGGTGTGAGATGGATAAAATTGATTTATATGATAAACAAAAAAAGATAATAAATACTTGTATGTTTGATAAAGGTTATATACCAGAAGGATTGTATTATTATACAGTTCATGTTTGGATATATAATTGTAGACGTGGATTTTTGATACAACAACGCTCTAGGTTTGTTAAAAAGTTGCCAGGACTGTGGACAACAACATCAGGAACAGTATTACATTCAGAGACTCCTTTAATAGCAGCTAAAAGAGAGGTACAAGAGGAATTAGGAATAAAGATAGATATAGAAGATTTAGAGTTAGCGTATCAATATATGAAGGAACAACATTTTGTAGATGTATTCTATATTGAAATGGATATTACACCCAATGAATTAAAATTACAAAAAAATGAAGTTGAAAACATAAGATTTGCTTCTAGTACAGAAATTCAAAATATGGTTAAAAAGGGCGAATTCTATAAATATATTTATCTTTCCATATTTGATATTTGAAATAATAAATTAGAAATTTATTGACAAAAAGAAATTTCGTGTATAATTAAAAAACAAAATATATAAAATGATTAAAGTCGTGTTAACTATCAGAGGTAAAAGACATTGACATAGGATTTTGTAGTCTATTGCTGAAGTGTAGTAAGAAAAATCTTGCGTTTATCAAACAAGGGATGATATAGAGCATATTAGTTGGAGGTGTATAATGACCACATCGGATATGATAAGAGAGTTGTGTGAAAAGAAGAATATAAGTCTGGCGGAACTTGCAAGACGCATCGAGCAATCACCACAGAATTTAAATAAGAAGCTGAAGCGTGGGACGGTTTCTTTTGAGGAAATGATGGAGATTGCAAAAGTTTTAAATGTTAAATTTGAGCAGGCTTTTGTATTTAAGAATGGTGAGAAAATACAGATAGGAAATATGAAAGATTTTTAATGAGGATTGAAAAGTGCATTCTTGAAATTCTGTTAAGGATATGAAGAAAATAAATGAGATGGGAGGCGGCATACTTTGGGAGAGTTCGATTTCACATATGAATTACCTAATAATTTTGATAAGCGTGTATATCAATTTTTGCAGCAGATGCAAGAAATAAATGCTGCTGAAGCATTCAGACAGTGCTCATATGAATATGATGATGTGGGGTTAGCCTATTATGCGGGATTACGTGGTGACAATTGGAATAAAAAAGCAATAGATATTACTTTCGAAGGTCCTGCAAAAGCTGTTACACTTCTGAAAAACAAAAAAATGATATTGGATGAGGCACTCGGAAAAGCTATCAAGCCAAGCGAATCAGGTTATCTTGTAAGAGATATTTATTTTTTTGAAGACGATATACCTTTTGACAATATGCCTTCATCAAATGAAAACAGGTTAAATGCAGACATTGAAACTGCCAATATTGTTCTTGCTGATTTGATTCAGATTGGAGAACGTGTTTGTTTGAATCACTCATTTAATGCAAGTAGCTCTGAAAATAGTATTAATGATTATTTTAGAGATATGTTATTCGCCAAAGGTTATAAAGAAGTAAAAGATCAGACCAGACATGGAATGTCTGTTAATGGAAAAGATGCAGCAGAAGTTGATATTTTGTTAACTAAGGATGGGAAAGAAATAGCGATATATGAAGGCTTGAAAATTGACAGTGTAAACCAAACGTATATTGATACACATATAGATAAGGCAATTATTAATTATAATGCATTAGGCACGGCGACTTTCATTGTTGCATATGTGAATTCATCAAATTTTGAATCTTTTTGGGAAAGATATTCTTTACATATAGAAAATTATGATTTTCCATTGGAAATAAGAAAAGACTATTATGTGAGACCTCACCCTAATGCTGCAATGAGAGTAGCCACAATGGTTTTAACAAGAGATGGATATGATTTTCCTGTATATTATCTTGCTATCAAAATAGGTTAATAAAAATCAGTAACAACGTAATTTTTAGTTATGTATATCCCAATGCATTATTCATAGACGATAGATGGCAGGAAACTTAGAAATGATATATTTCCACAAACAGACAAAACACTAAAACGGGCATAGAAACATTTCCTTAAATCACCAAAGGATAATGACAGACTTGCTATCCGCTCGTTCCACACAGAATGTGTGGTGTGGATACAAAGGAAACATATCTAGAAATCCTTTGTTTTAAGCAGTTTTATAAGCATTTTGTGTTTGCGGAAGATGAGGAAGGGAATCGGAATAAGAGGTTGGAGAAATATTTTAAGGTTTCGGCGGTGGTTGATGTGGGGTGTGGGGATACAAAGAATTAATTTTGATTATAAAAGTTGCAATTTTAGCCGTGAGATTCAAATTACAATTGTGAAAATAAAAAAGATGTTATATTGTTACAGAGGAGGAAGAAAAAATGGCACAAACAGTTAATCTTGATGCACTTATTCCAAGAGAGGATTTTGATAATAAAGAAGATACAAATGGAATTCCGAGAAATGTCAGTACGCTTTCTATCACAGATTTAAAATATGATTCATTCTTTTTTGCTAATCTGAGAAAACCAGATTTTCAAAGAGAAACTAATGAATGGGATTCCGATAAGATAGTGAGTTTAGTTGAAAGTTTCATAGATCAACAATTAATCCCTGCAATAATTTTATGGAGAAATACAAATAGTTCTACATTTGTTATAGATGGCTCCCATCGTTTAAGTGCATTAGCTGCATGGGTAAATGATGATTATGGTGATGGAAAAATTTCTAAAGATTTTTATGATGGACGAATACCTGATGAGGAAATTGAAATTGCAGAAAAAACAAGAAATTTGATAAACAAGAAAGTGGGTTTATTTTCAGATTATGAATTAGCTATCCATCATCCCGAAAAAGTGAAAGAAGAAATAGCAGCTAAAGCAAAATTTTTAGGAGCTATACCGCTCCAATTACAGTGGGTTGATGGGAATGCTGAAAGAGCAGAACAATCATTTTTCAAGATTAATCAACAAGCAGTTTCTATTAATAAAACGGAATTAAAATTATTAAAATCTCGACGTAAACCGAGTGGTGTAGCTACACGTGCGATTATGAGGAGCGGTATAGGTCATAAATATTGGTCTTTTCTAGCAATAGAAAAACAATTGGAGATTCAAATGATAGCTAAGGAAATCCATTCATTATTATTTGAACCTAAACTGACAAATCCAATTAAAACATTAGATTTGCCATTAGCTGGAAAGTCTACTTCTACACAGACTCAATCTTTAGTTTTGGATTTCGTTAATATTGTAAATTCTGGTAAATTTGTAAAAGAAAAATATGAAGCTAATGATGTAGATGGTGAAATGACAGTACAATGTTTGAAAAACTGTAGAAAAATACTTTATCGTATAAATAGTTCACATCCATCATCTTTGGGTTTACACCCTGCAATATATTTATATTCAATAAATGGGAGATTTAAAACCACATCTTTTTATGCCTTGTTGCGTTTTATGAATGTTTTGGAAGAAAGCAAAGGATTTGATAAGTTTATAAATTGTCGTGAGCTTTTTGAAGAATTGATAAGAGAATATGATTATTTAATACAAGCAATTGTAAGAAATAAACGGGAGTCAATGAAAGCATATCCGTTTGTGGCAGAATTTTATGAAATGGCTGTGGAGTCCTTGCTTGAAACAAGAAATGTAAAGGAAACGGTGGAGCAGATCAAGAGTAGTGATAAATTCAGTGGAATTTTAAAAGATGCCTCATTAGAAAAAGAAGAAACATTAGGTTCAACTTTTTCTAGGGCAGTAAAGTCTGCGACATTTATAAAGGAGGCTTTAAAAAATACTCCTAAATGTGCTATTTGTGGCGGATTATTACATAAAAGTTCAATAAGTATTGACCATATTAACAGGAAAGCTGATGGTGGTTTGGGAAGTTCTGATAATGCACAATTAACGCATCCATATTGCAATAGCACAATTAAAAATTAAAGATGTTATATAGTAGATGGAATTTGTATAAACGAAAGGTTTTGAATAACTACGGAGGAGCGTATATGAAGAAACTGATTGCAGAAGAATATAACAGGTTTGAAGACATTAAACAAATTCGTGAGGACGGTTCAGAATTTTGGAGTGCAAGAGATCTGGCTTCAGCTTTAGATTATAATAAATGGGAAAATTTCTCCAAAGTAATCAATAGAGCAATGATTGCTTGTGAGAATAGTGGTCATACGATAGCTTACGATTTTCCTGAGGTCAGGAAAATCGTAGAAGCAGGTGTAACAAAAAAACCCATTTTGGATTATGAATTGTCAAGATATGCTTGTTATTTGATTGTGCAGAATGGCGACCCACGAAAAGAAGTGATTGCATTGCGACAGACATATTTTGCAATCCAGACATATCGTCAAGAGGTAGCGGACCATTTTAATGAGTTAAGTGAGGATAATCGAAGACTTGTTGTGCGTGGAGACATTAAGCAATGGAATCAGATGCTTGCAGAAACAGCACATAAAGCAGGTGTTATTACAAACGAGGAATTTGCAATTTTTCAAAATGCCGGTTATATGGGATTGTATGGAGGCTTAGATGTAGACGATATTCATACAAAAAAGGGATTGGAAGTTGGACAGAAAATCCTTGATTATATGGGTAGTACGGAATTGATTGCAAATCTGTTCCGCATATCCCAGACCGAAGAAAAATTACGAAAAGATGAGATTGATAATGCTAAAACGGCAACGTCGGTTCATTATGCTGTGGGTAGAGAGGTAAGGTCTGCAATAGAAAAGATTGGTGGGACAATGCCTGAGGATTTGCTCACTCCAGAAAAGAGCATCCAACAGATAGAAAAAGAGCAGATGGCTCGTTTGAAAGCAAAAGCCAAAAAGGGAAAATTGATGCTTGATGAGTAGGATGAGAAAGTATGCTTGATATTGGGCATGGGTATAGAATTGCGAAAAATTGTATTTCTATACAAGTGACGAGGCTGAAAAATTGTATTTACATAGTAGTTCCGGCACATGTTGAGATGGTTGTGCTCTTAATTCGTAAAAAGGATGTTGAGAGAATCGACATTGAAATGACCATGGATATGGGAGATGTGACGGAAATAGCTATCTATCAGAAGATTAAGGAGTATGTGAAGGAAAAGTATGGACTGAATGTGCATACGAAGTATATTGCGGAAGTCAAACGGAAACATGGGCTGTCTATGCATGACGCACCCAATAAAGTGGATGTACCAAAGAGGGAGTATCCGGGGTGTCCAGAAGATAAAATAAAGGTGATAGAGGAAGCATTGAAGCATTTCAGTTTCCGATGATGAAGAGTTTGGATAAGTAGGCAATCCATAAACACTTGATATCAAAGGATTTTAAGAAAGGTATTAGAGGAGAAAATGAGAATTTGACACTAGTGTGCTGGCCTGTTGATATTTAACTAAATTATTATGGAAATCACAGCTGTTTTGATGTATAATAAAAGAAACGGCGGTGATTTCTATGGCAAGACCAAAAAAGTATAGCATCCATCTTACAGAAAATGAATTTAAAAAGTTGAAATCTGTTATCCGTAAGAAGGAAACTTCAAAAACTATTCGCAGCAGATGTCAGATTATTCTCGACCTGGACGAAGCGCATGGAAAAGTTTTGACCCACGAACAAAGCGCAAGATCCAATGGTGTCTGCATGGCAACTGTCACGAATACTGTATCGAAATACGTGAATGGCGGCATTGATGCCGTTACCGAATTTAAAAGGAGCATAAATTCAGATAATGCAAGGCGCAAGGTTGACGGGCGTACAGAAGCCCGGTTGATTGAGCTTGCCTGCGGCCCCGTTCCAGAAGGACACTCCCGGTGGACCATCCGCCTGCTCGAGGAAGAATCAAAAGTGATTCTGGAAACTCCTGTAGGCAGGGAGGCAATCCGCAATGCCTTAAAAAAAACAAACTTCGACCTCACAAAAACGACTACTGGTGCATCCCGGCAAAAGAAGACCCGGAATTCATAGCCTGCATGGAGGATATCCTTGACGTTTATGAACTTCCCTATGATGAAAAATATCCGGTTGTGTGTATGGACGAAAAACCATACCAGCTTCTGGGGGAGGCAAGGGAGCCTTTGCCAATGATTCCCGGAAGCAGCCGGAAAACCGATTCGGAATATGTCCGTAATGGCACTGTGAGCATCTTTGCCTTTGTGGAACCACTTGGAGGGGTTCACCATGTGAGTGTCCGGGAACACCGCGCAGCCGTCGACTGGGCAGAAGAAATCAGGTATCTGGCGGACATCATGTACCCTGATGCCGAGAAGATTATCCTTGTGATGGATAATCTGAACACCCATAAACCAGCTTCCCTGTACAAACGGTATCCGCCGGAAGAAGCAAGGCGTATCATTAAAAAGCTGGAGATACATTATACGCCAAAGCATGGAAGCTGGCTGGACATTGCTGAAATAGAGCTTAATGTAATGACCAGACAATGCCTCAGCCGCCGCATTGCTGAGATAGGACTATTACGCAAAGAACTGTCCGTATGGGAAGCGAAGCGGAATACAGCTGCGGCAAAGGTCAACTGGCAGTTCAGAACCAGTGATGCCAGAATAAAGCTCAGCTCCCTGTATCCTGTATTTACTACTGCCTCTTAATGAGGCGGTAGTAATGCTAAATATCAACAGGTCAGTACACTAGTTTAAAAGTCTTAATATGAAAAAATGAGAATAGACACTGTTGTAGATAAAGCGATAGTGTCTATTTGTCTAAAATAATTGAAACTGAAAATAAAATGCAATAAAATATATGTATAGATTTTACAGTATGAAAATGAGTTTATATATTATATATATTGAAGTTATGGAGGAAGAAAAGTGGAGATTGAGAATATTAACGAGGAAGGTGAATTAAATATTGAAAACACAGAAAAACAATCGTTAAAAATGAAAAAAATATGTTGCTTACAGAGCTAAAAGATTTAAAAAGCAAACAGCGCTGGGATTTATTCTGGACTATTTTTTGGGTGGTGATTTTTGCAGGTTCAATCTACGCAAAAAGTCATGATTTAAAAAATATTCCTGATTGGTTATGTATTATTGGAATTATAGTAAGTTTATTAGGGCTAATGGTGAAATCCAATGATATCAGTAAACGAAAAAAGAATCAGGAATATTATTTTTTACTAAGCGTTATTGATGATGATATTTTTTTAGACGAAATTAAAGGATTGAATTTAGAAGAGAAAGCCTTGAAACAATTAACTAAGAAACAAGCAGAACTTGAAAAATATCATTCTTTGAATCTCACACATACGAAAAGCATTTTTGTAATTGGAGTTATTATAATTTTTATAGGAATTATAATAATTGGGGTTACAATTATATCTGCTTTTTTAAATGAAGGAACAGTTGAAATAATTGTAATCGCCTCGGGATTTATAGGTGGCTTGTTGGTTGACTCTATTGGTGCAATATTTATTTTAATGTACTCTAAAACCATAGAAGCAGCTAATGAATATCAAGCCAGTATGGCTGAGACCGCAAATACATACCTTGGAAATGTATTAGTGTCTCAAATAAAGAATGAAGTGCTGAGAGAGGAAACTCTAGCCAGTATGGCACAAGAACTTGTTGTTAGAGAGAAAAGAGATATTAAACAAGAATAAGTTAATACGTTTATTATTCATCCGAGGCTGTAAAAAATCTTGTGTCTATGGAAAATAAGATTTCCTGATAAGAATTAGATATGTAAAAGATTTTTGTCAGTTTTAATCACTTCTTGTTGTCGATTTGCTGTCGAAGATTTCTTTGCATTTATAGTATAGCCACGTTGGAAAGTTTTATACATTTTTTTCTAAATTTTTGTATGATAATTAAGGCCCTGTACTATCTGCTTTTTCGTGGGCGCTGCCTACACCTGGTCTCTGGAATAAGATTGGAGTTTTTTGGCAATAATACAGATGCCGATGGAATAAGGGCGGGATGGTTTGTTTGGATGACGCCATCCCGCTTTTTCATTTACAGGTAGTTTGTGATCCTCTCACCGTATAGAACAATCAGCTGATTCAACACCTGATCCCAGTTCCGGTATCTCTGCGTCCATTTCTTTGCTACATTTTCACTGGCCAGATATAACATCTTTTCTAAGGACGTATCGCTGGGAAACACGCTTTTTGTCTTTGTTACTTTCCGGTATTGGCGGTTGACCCCTTCGATGATGTTTGGGGTATACATAATGCGCCTGATATCGTCTGAAAATTGAAAAAAGGGACTTACATCTTCCCAATTATTCTCCCAATTACTAATTGCATAAGGATACTTCTTCCCCCAACGTTCCTTGACAGCATCCAGTTCTGAAAGTGCCGCGGATTCTGTGGGCGCGTTATATACTGCCTTGAAATCCGCAGAAAACTTCTTCAGGTCTTTATAGTTGATATACTTGAAGGAATTCCTCAGCATATGGATCACACACCGCTGGATCTCTGCCTGTGGATAGACTGCCTGTATCGCCTTCTTAAATCCCGGGAGACTGTCTACGCAGAAGAACATTACGTCTTTTACGCCCCTGTTTTTCAGGTCATTTAACATGCCAAGCCAAAACTTGCTTGTCTCGTTTGCACCTACTGTAATGCTTAAGATATCTTTGTACCCCTCTACTGTAACGCCCAGTACGATATATGCAGCGCGGTTCAGTATCCTTCCATCCTCCCGGACTTTATAGTGGATGCAGTCCATGAATACAAAAGGATAGATTGGGTTTAAAGGGCGGGACTGCCATTCTTTTACTTGCGGCAGGATCTTATCCGTGATCTTGCTGACCATTTCGGCGGACACTTCAATCCCATATAGATCATTTAACTGGTCATGGATATCACGGGTACTCATTCCACGTGCATATAGTGAGATCACTTTTTCTTCGATTCCAGAAATATCTCTTTGGTACTTGGGAATTAACTTTGGATCAAATTCACCGTTTCTGTCTCTGGGCACATTAATCTGGAATTCACCATATTGGCTTTTAAGCGTTTTAGTCGAATGGCCGTTCCTTTTATTATCTGTCAGTAGATCACCCTTTTGATTTTTTTCATAACCAAGAGCGGCATCCAGCTCTGTTTCCATAAGCTCCTGAAGGATGTCTTTAAAGCTTTCTTTGAGGAGAGAATAAACATCTGCCACGCTGCTAATGTTATTTTGTGAGATGACTTGTCGAATTTGTTCCTTTGCAACTGCCATAAAAATACTCCTTTTCCATAAGAATTGTCATATCTTAATTCTTACCAAAAAGGAGCCATTTTTTACCGAAGGAGCAAACTAATTTACACTATCCTATATGTAGTCGTATATTTCAATAAATTGATAAGTCCTAACTACACCAACCAACAACAAAATTCATTAAATCTATCAAAACATCTTTTGCCTTAGAGTCACATTGATTTTTTGTTTTTTCCAAATTTTTTAACATACTATCTTTCTCCATTCCATGATTTTTAAAATATATCAGAAATTTATGAAGAGTAAGTAAATCATTTGGGTGTTTTTCTATTTCTATGGGTAATAATTGTAAAAATGTCATATCGGATTCATGCATAAGACTATTCCAATCAATACGAACACACCATTTTACATGCCGCCATTCTGGATAACCCTTTAAATCATATTTTATGGCAATGCCTTCAAAAATCAAATTATCCGTTTCTCCGCTGTTGGACGCATCATCGGAATATAGGCTAACAGGCAATCCTTCATAAAAGGTAATTATGCTGCCCATACTATCAGCCTTGGTATCATCTTTTGACAACAATACAATATCATCTGTAACCATTTCGTTTAAATCAACATAAATTCGTGCTCTATCCATCTTCTGAACCCCCTTTTACCCTAAAAATTCCAGTTTATATACCCCATTATAAATATTTGCCTGTTATTTACAATGCATATTTATAAGTTTCTTTACATGAGTACACAATTCCAAAAAGGGAATAAAATATTTGCGGAAGAGGTTGAAACGAGATTTGCCATGAGAAGTCAGCAGAAGTCATAGTACCATGGCGGTTTCAAACATCATGGGAAGGACTGAACTTTAGAAGGAGTGAGTAAATGAATGTAACCAAAGACAGGTTTAAGGACAGACAACTTCATATGGAAGACTATCTTAAACCACTACACAGACTTTTCTCAAAAACAATTCTAATCAAAAAAGAGGTTGATAGGATTTATAATGGATGCTATTATAAAGAAAAATTAAATTTAGAAAGGTACAAAGAGTGTTTTATGAAGAAATATAAGGCAAATGTGCGATAGCAATGGCTATTGCAAATAAAAATGGTGAATATGTGATAGCTATTGCATCTTAAAGTGTTGTTAGGAGGATGCATATGAGCTATGTAAATGCAGATGATGTTTTGCCTAAATTTTTACTTGAAGAAATTCACAAATATATAGATGGCCAGCTTATTTATATTCCCAGAAAAAATGGGAAATCTTTATCATGGGGAGAAAAAAGCGGAACAAAAGAAAAAATGGCAGAACGCAATCGAATGATAGTTAAGCGCTATTATTTAGGTGAGAGTATTTCAGAATTAGGTGAAATGTATTATCTTTCTGAAAAAAGAATCCGGGGAATTATACATGAATATGAATCCTCAAAAAGAAATACGGATGGAGGATTCAAAAGTGAATAGAGAAAACAAAAGAAAGCAATATGAAAAAGGTTACTATAAGACACATCCATGTAATGAAACATTTACATGTAAGAACTGTGGAAGAATGGTAGTTTCGGAGGGAGCAGGAAGTGAACATAGGAATCACTGTCCGAACTGTCTTTACAGTTTACATGTGGATATTGAACCGGGAGACCGTGAGTCAGATTGCGGGGGACATATGGAACCTATAACAGTATGGGTCAGAAAAAATGGTGAATGGGCAATTATCCATAGATGTAAAAGATGTGGTGCACTTAGTTCTAATCGAGTTGCAGCAGACGACAATCCAATGAAACTTATGTCTATTGCCATGCGACCGATTAGTCAGCCTCCTTTTCCAGTCGAGCGAATAGAAGAGATGACCAAAATGATGGGAGGAGAAGGCAGTCTGAAGTAATAGTGCGTGAAATTTATAATGTTTGAAAACATCTGCTAAAGGAACGGCAGGTGTTTTCTTTGTTATAGGAAAATCGGCTGATATTAAGTGATGAAGGTCAATGAGCGATGGGAAGAATTAAAAGAAAAAACTCATGCTGAATTTTAAAGTGAAAAAGGTATTTTAAATCGTCAGATTCTTTGAGGGAAAAAATTGGCTTAATCAATGATATGTACAGCGCAGGAATGATGAATGGAAAGATTGATACAGCAGCCTTTTTCTGCTATACTTAGGGCAGGGAAAGGCTGCGATTTTTCAATACAAATCGCAATTTGCAGATGATTTTCTTGAACTTTCCTTATTTTTCAAGGCTTTTAGAGCCTTACTCTAAAACTGCTAATGCCGAATATCGGAACAAGGTGGATAAATGGGAAGAACAATACGGGGAAAAAGTACAAAAGAAGGAAGAAAGCATATCCAAACGGTTACGGAATTATCAAAGGGAAAATGCAGACAGACAAACAAAACAGATTTCAAAAAGCAGAAACAGAGGGGCAAGATGACATGCCCCTCTAAAATTTTATTAAGATATTTTTGGCTTGTAAAAACTTTACATCAATTTTACGATGCCACGATATTGGATTTGATATTTGCGCTATATGATATAGCTGTAAACTTCAAGAAAAACAAAAAGCAAAGGAGATTCAAAAAATGAAAACATCAAAAAAATTCTTGGCATTTGCCCTTGTGAGTGTTCTAATGCTGTCTGCATTAACGGGGTGCAGTAATAAGAACGGGGGAGCTTCCGGCAAGTTTGATACGGCAAGAGAGATCAATGTGCTTACCCGCGAAGATGGTTCGGGGACACGCGGCGCGTTCATAGAGCTGTTTGGAATTGAGCAGAAAAATGAAGCAGGAGAAAAAATTGACTATACAGCAGACACCGCCGCCGTTACAAATTCTACGTCTGTTATGATGACAACGGTTGCCGGGGATTTATACTCTATCGGATATATTTCTCTTGGCTCCATGAATGATACTGTAAAGGCGATTCAGATTGACGGCTGCGAAGCAACGATTGAAAATATTAAAAATGGTATATATAAGATTGCACGTCCCTTTAACATTGCGACAAAGGACGGTTTAAGTGACACGGCGCAGGATTTTATCGACTTCATTATGAGTGCTGACGGTCAAGCAGTGATTGAAGAAAATGGATATATTTCTGTATCTGACGCGGGGAGTTACAGCGGGGAAATGGATTCGGGCAAAATTATTGTAGCGGGTTCCAGCTCTGTCACCCCGGTTATGGAAAAGCTCAAAGAAGCCTATCTTGAGAGAAATCCGGGCGTTATAATTGAGATACAGCAAAGTGATTCTTCTACTGGTATGTCTGACACAATAGACGGAACCTGCGATATAGGCATGGCTTCCCGCGAGCTAAAAGATTCCGAAATGGAAAAAGGACTGACCGCTACCGTAATTGCAATGGACGGTATTACAGTGATTGTTAATAATGACTGTCCCATAAGTAACCTTACAAGTGAACAGGTAAAAGATATTTTTATGGGTAATGTGGTTCGTTGGAGTGAAATATCACAGTAGGATTTTAAGGGGCTGCGGTAAGAAAGCCGCCGCCCCTTTTCAATAAGGAGCATGATTATGAAGAATATAAAAGAAAAAGTGATGAAACTGCTTTTTTTCTTGACAGCCCTTGTGTCCATAGCAGCGGTAATTCTAATCTGCATATTCCTGTTTGCAAGCGGTATCCCTGCAATAAAAGAAATAAGCGTTTTCAAATTTTTGCTGGGTACAAGCTGGAAACCCGCAAATAATCTCTATGGGATTCTCCCTATGATTGTCGGCTCTTTCTATGTAACTGCCGGAGCATTGATTATTGGCGTACCGATTGGAATATTGACAGCGGTATTCATGGCAAGATTTGCTCCGAGAAGTATCTATGCGCCTTTGAAAGCTGCTGTTAATCTAATGGCGGGGATTCCGTCGGTTGTGTACGGTTTTTTTGGATTGGTAGTCTTAGTGCCTTTTATTCGGGAAGCCTTTGGCGGGCGCGGTATGAGTGTTCTTACGGCTTCTGTCCTGCTGGGGCTGATGATTTTACCTACCATTATCAGCGTTTCGGAAACTTCAATCCGGGCTGTCCCGGAAAGTTACTATGAGGGAGGGCTTGCTCTTGGAGCTTCCCATGAAAGAAGTGTATTTTTTACGGTTCTTCCCGCAGCAAAGAGCGGTATTTTTGCAGGGGTTGTATTAGGGATTGGGCGGGCAGTCGGTGAAACAATGGCGGTTATGATGGTTGCCGGAAATCAAGCGGTTATCCCGGACAGTATGCTTTCCGGCGTTCGGACACTGACCACAAACATTGTATTGGAAATGGGATATTCTACGGATTTACACCGTGAAGCGTTAATTGGTACGGCTGTTGTTCTGTTTGTTTTCATTCTCATTATCAATCTGTCCCTCTCCCTGTTCAAAAGGAGGGTGAAATAAATGGTTGGGAAATTGAAACGGAAATGGTGCGCATACAGACGAGACCCTAAATCTTTTGTTCTCTTTCTTTCTGTATGCCTTGCAGCAATGATTACAATGCTTGCGCTTATTTTTATTAGTGCATATATATTGATAAAAGGGATTCCAAATTTAACGCCGGATTTATTTGACAGCAAATATACAACAGAAAATGTGTCCCTGCTTCCGGCACTTATCAATACACTGTTCATTATGCTGCTTTCTCTGCTGTTTGCAGTTCCCGTAGGAATTGGTGCAGCAATTTATCTGACAGAGTACGCAAGACGGGGAAATAAACTGGTTCATATCATAGGTATTACCGCTGAAACATTGTCTGGGATTCCGTCAATCGTTTATGGGCTGTTCGGTTCCCTGTTCTTTGTAAAATATCTTGGGCTGGGGTTGTCTTTACTGTCCGGGGCTTTGACTTTGAGCATTATGATTTTGCCGCTTATTATGCGGACAACAGAAGAAGCCTTGCGAAGCGTTCCCGACAGTTACCGTGAGGGTAGCTTTGGGCTTGGAGCCGGAAAGCTACGAACCGTGTTCTCTATTGTCCTGCCCTGCGCTGTTCCGGGTATTTTGTCCGGCGTTATTCTTGGAATCGGGCGTATCGTCGGGGAATCGGCGGCACTGATCTTTACTGCCGGAACCGTTGCAGAAATAGCAACAAGTATTTTTTCGTCGGCAAGAACTTTATCCGTCCATATGTATTCTATTTCGGGCGAGGGGCTGTATATCAAGCAGACCTACGCAACTGCGGTTGTATTATTGGTTGTTGTTATTCTGATAAATGCACTTTCCGGGTTTGTGGCAAAAAAGATAGGAGGTAAAAATACAGATGGATAAAATCGTGGTTGAGGATTTGGATTTATTCTACGGAAACTTTCAAGCCTTGAAAAAAATAAATGTGGCGTTTAAGGAACACGAAATTACCGCGCTGATCGGACCGTCGGGCTGCGGTAAATCAACATTATTAAAAACATTGAACCGAATGAATGATTTGGTGGAGGGCTGCCACATCAAAGGAACTATCCGTTTAGACGGTGAAGATATTTATGGAAATATGGATATTAACCTACTGCGTAAACGTGTAGGAATGGTCTTTCAAAAACCGAATCCATTCCCTATGAGCATTTATGACAATGTTGCCTTTGGAGCAAGGACACATGGAATCCGTTCTAAAGCTGCGCTGGACGAAATTGTAGAGCGTTCCTTAAAAGGGGCGGCAATTTGGGACGAGGTAAAAGACAGGCTGAAAAAATCTGCGCTTGGTATGTCGGGCGGTCAACAGCAGCGTCTTTGCATTGCCCGCGCTTTGGCAGTGGAGCCGGAAGTTTTGCTGATGGACGAACCGACCAGCGCACTTGACCCTATTTCTACGGCAAAGGTAGAGGAACTTGCCGCAGAATTAAAAAAGGACTATACCATTGTCATTGTGACACATAATATGCAGCAAGCACTCCGAATTTCCGACAGGACAGCGTTTTTCCTGCTTGGAGAAATGGTGGAGTTTGGCGAAACAGAAAAATTATTCTCCATGCCGCAGGACAAGCGGACAGAGGATTATATTACGGGGAGGTTTGGATAATGCGCCTAAAATTTGATGAACAGTTAGATTTATTAAATAAAGAGTTGATTACAATGGGGGCTTTTTGTGAAAATGCGATTGCTATGTCCGCAAAAGCTCTGACAGAGGGGAATCCCGCGCTTGCAAAGGCTGTTCCCGATCTCTCTGTCCAGATAGACCGCAAGGAGCGCGAAATTGAAACTATGTGTCTAAAACTGCTCTTACAGCAGCAGCCAGTGGCAAAAGATTTGAGGGTTGTATCGTCCGCGCTGAAAATGGTGACAGATATGGCAAGAATCGGAGATCAATCCGCAGACATAGCGGAAATTATCACATTAGCCAATATCCACGCCACCGACGACACACAGGTTATCCATGATATGTCGGTTGCTGTCATTAAGATGGTAACAGACAGCATTGACGCTTTTGTGAAAAAGGATATGCAGATGGCGAAAGCCGTGATAGATTATGATGATGTGGTAGATTCCTTTTTTGATAAGGTGAAGAAAATGTTGATTGAGCTTTTCAGTAAACCCGAAACAGACGGTGAATATGCCATAGACCTGTTAATGATAGCAAAATATTTTGAGCGTATCGGAGATCATGCGGTCAATATTGCAAAATGGGTTCTGTTCTCAATCACAGGGAATAAAGAGGGGTGAGCATACCGCCGTTGATGAAATACAGGTAATATGGTATGATTGAGTTCGGAATATTGCCACAGGAAAGAAAGGAGCGGATTTATATGATTTATTGTGTTGAGGACGACAGCTCTATCCGTGATCTGATGATATACACATTAAATTCTGCCGGATTTGAAGCAAAAGGTTTTGACTGCGCGGACAGCTTTTTTGACGCTTTGCAGACAGAAAAGCCCCAGCTTATTATGCTTGATATAATGCTTCCCGGCGAAGATGGCATTTCCATATTGAAAAAGCTGCGTATGCAGGGGACGACAGAGGATATTCCTGTTATTATGGCGACAGCCAAAGGAACCGAATATGACAAAGTAACCGGGCTTGACTTGGGGGCTGATGATTACCTTGCAAAGCCGTTTGGCATGATGGAAATGATTTCCCGTGTGAAAGCGGTATTGCGCCGTACAAGCCCGAAAGAAGAAACAAAAAAGCTAAAAATTGGAAATTTAGAATTGAATTTGGAAACATATATTGTACTTGTAAACAACGAACGGGTTCAGTTGACACTGAAAGAACATAAGCTGCTCCATATTTTTATGGAAAACCCCGGACGGGTGTTTACACGCGATCAGCTTCTTGAAATGATATGGGGCATTGACTACATAGGGGAAACCCGAACCGTAGATGTTCACATTGGAACACTCCGAACAAAATTAGGCGAATGTGGGAGCTATATTGAAACGGTACGGGGAGTTGGGTATCGAATGGAGGGGGAAGTATGACGAAACGAATTTTTCGTTCAATCTGCCTTGTCGCATTGACTGTTTTTCTCGCGTCTGTTGTCCTGTTCATGGGTGTTCTGTATGAATACTTTTCAAATGTTGAACAGGCACAGCTAAAAATGCAGACAACCCTTGCCGCACAGGGCGTTACAAATGAGGGTATTGATTATTTCCATGATTTGAAAGTGAAAAATTACCGTATATCATGGATTGATACAGAGGGAAATGTCATTTTTGATAGTGCGTCTGATACTGCGGAAATGGAAAATCATTTAGAGCGGGAAGAAGTGCGGGAAGCCCTTTCTTCGGGCTATGGTGAAAGCAGACGGTATTCTGCTACTTTGATGGAGCGTTCGTTTTATTCCGCGCAGAAACTTGATGATGGCACTATATTACGGCTTTCTATATCTCAAAATTCTATTTTGACTCTCCTTTTAGGCATGACACAGCCGATTTGCATTATCTTTGTGATTGCGCTGATTCTTTCCATTGTTTTAGCTATTCAAGTTTCAAAAAAAATAGTAAAGCCATTAAATGAAATTGATCTTGATAATCCGTTGTCAAATGAGGGCTATGATGAGCTTTCCCCTTTTTTACGGCGTATTGACAGCCAGCAAAAACAGTTACGGGGACAGAAAGCCGAACTTCTCCAAAAAGAGAATGAATTAAATACGATTATCGGCAGCATGAATGAGGGCATGATTCTCTTAAATCAAAAAGGAAAAATTATCAGTATAAACCCTGCGGCAAGAAAACTGTTAGACGCTGACACAGACTGTATCGGTTCTGATATGCTGTCCTTGTGCCGTAATCTTGAATTGCAGGAAATCCTTACAAAAGCCTTGCAAGGGGAACGGGGCGAGAACATTATCCGGCTGTATGGAGAAAGCTATCAAATTGACGCTGATCCGATCACTTCTGAAAACATTGTGAAAGGAGCCGCACTTTTCTTTTTCAATGTGACGGAAAAAGAAAAAGCAGAACAGATACGCCGAGAATTTACCGCTAATGTGTCCCATGAATTAAAAACCCCGCTTCACTCCATTTCCGGGTATGCGGAGCTTTTGAAAAACGATATGGTAAAGGAGAACGATAAAATACCTTTTGCCGGAAAGATTTATGATGAAGCCGGACGTATGATACGGCTTGTAGAGGACATTATCAGTCTTTCGCACCTTGACGAAGATGCGGACGATATGCAGAGGGAAAATATCGACTTATACACATTGGCAGAAAAGGCGGTACAGAGCTTAGAGCCACAGGCAGATACTGTATGTGTTGCATTGGAGCTTTCCGGCGTTCCGGCTCCCCTTAACGGTATACCCCAGCTTTTATACAGTG
Organism: Lachnospiraceae bacterium MD308; assembly: GCA_000403475.2. Classification (GTDB taxonomy): domain Bacteria; phylum Bacillota; class Clostridia; order Lachnospirales; family Lachnospiraceae; genus MD308. The sequence goes on along the minus strand of KE159795.1, from coordinate 1,044,219 downwards.
TGATTTATAATCTTTGTGACAATGCGATTAAGTATAATCACGAAAACGGAAAAGTAATGGTGAACATACAGAATGAAAACGGCATGGTAGTTTTATCAGTGGAGGACACAGGGATAGGAATTGCACCCGAACATCAAGAGCGGATTTTTGAGCGTTTCTATCGTGTTGATAAGAGCCATTCTAAGGCAGTAGGGGGAACCGGGCTTGGGCTTTCTATTGTGAAACACGCCGCTAAAATCCATAATGCCAAAGTTGATGTAAAAAGTCATGTCGGAAAAGGCACGACGGTTATTGTAACATTTCCCAAATAAAAATATGAACGGTTTTATTACCTCTTGTCATAAGTGTTAATTTAGAAAAAGCTGAACCGATAACATATATAATTAGCAGTTATCGGTTCAGTTAATTTGTTTCAATTTGTTCATTAAAAAGCTACACTATGCAAATATTGATATAGTAATTATAAAAATTACCACAATTCCAATGAATCTTCCGCATCCACCCACATCTGCATATTTCCATCAAGATAGAGCCTTGCGTATTCAAGCGGCTCGTCTATTGCCAGAGTATTTAAGGCACATTCAGAGCAGGGAGTAGTTTTCAACCCTTCTTCCGCTTTATTGCAGTCTATCCGTAAAAAGTTGCCTACATAAGTGTATACGTCAATGCTGTTATGGTGGATATTGTATGTTGCGTAAATCATATTTATTTTATCTGTCCTCTTTTCAATGATTTTTTGAAAGCATTTCAATCAGTTTACCAATTCCCGTATATTATGTGTTATAATATTTTATGTGATTTTGTTTCCCTCATTTTTTCCCTTATCAGGGTTCGTAATGCCCTGTGGGAATATATAACACAAGGGAAACCTTAAGGGAAAGCTCACCTGCAATAAACTTAGTGTTTTCAAGGGTTAGCGGATATTTTAATAATAAAATATAACAGCTAATATTCCCCTTAAAAATCATCGAATCACAATCGGAAGTTGTAGGGAGACAATGCAGATGAAGAAGAAAACAATAAGTATCATTACCATAATTATGCTGCTTATATTATTGATACCAATTCAAACAAGATATAAAGATGGCGGCAGTGTCCGTTATAGAGCCATTTTATATGATATTATGAGATATCATCAATTAGATGAGGAATCTGAAACAGGATATAAAGATGGGTGGACAATTAAGTTTTTAGGATTTTCTGTTTATGATGACTTTAATTAACGAACTTCTAGCTTATCGGGGAGTTGAACGGAATAATAAATATGGAATTTATGGAGAAAACGAATTATGTGGACATGTCCAAAATGCGGGAGAGAATTTAAAAGAGAAAATCAGGGTCATTACTGTGGGGAAGCACCTAAAACGGTGTTAGAATATATAGATTCGCAACCTATAGAAAAACGTGCACATTTAACAGAGATGATGATTATATTACAGAACAGTGTTCCGGGGGTAAATGAGCGTATTTTATGGAGTATGCCGTATTATGAGAAGGATGGAAAATCCATCTCATTTTCCGCTTGTAAAAAGCATGTCAGTTTTTATGCAGGGATTGAAGCTATTGAAAAGTTTGCGTTGGAACTAAGCGGTTTTGCCGCTAAGAAAAATGCTGTATATTTTCCTTATGACAGAGCATTACCTGCAAAATTGATTGAAAATATTGCAAAGTGGTGTTTAAGCTGATTTGTTCACTGAGGGTAGATATGAATGATAAATGGATAAGTTTTGCAATCCGTATTCAAAGCATATCAGACACCAAAAGTAGATACAAGAGCGGCTATATTTGTTGATGGTAAAATTCTCCTTGTTCATGAAAATAACGGTACATGGTCATTGCCGGGGGGCTGGTGTGATGTGGATCAGTCTGTTGCAACGAACACAGTGAAGGAGGTAAAAGAGGAAACGGGCTTTGCTGTATCGGCAGAAAAGCTGATTGCCGTTCAGGATTGGAGAAAGCATAATGTAACAAACTATGCCTACGGTGTAGTCAAAGTTTTTGTTATGTGCAAATATGATGGCGGAAAATTTCAAGAAAACATAGAAACGACCGAAATTGCGTTTTTCGATGAGAATTCAATACCTGAAAATCTTGCAGTAGAGAAATGTACCAGGGAACAGATATTGATGTGTTTCAAATCATTTAACCATCCTGATTCTCCAACACTATTTGATTAATCTGTTATTTTGTCTTGGAGTATTTTAAGCGTCATCGTCCATACCTGTCAGAGATAAAAGCGACCCGGATCAAATGGAATCTGGATACTAAATTAGGAAAGGTTTCGGGTATTATGTCCGGGGAGAATGAGGTCTATGGGCTGCTGTTATCCAGGTAATTTCTTCCCCAGTCACACATAGTATTTAAAATTGGAAACAGCGTATTTCCAAAGTCTGTAAGGGTATATTCCGTTTTGGGAGGAACGACGGGATATACCTTTCTGTTTATCAGCCCGTCTTTTTCGAGTTCTCTTAGCTGCTGTGCCAGCATTTTATCAGTTGCTTTTGGAATCAGCCTGTGCAATTCGCTGTACCGCAGTGTTTTTCCCATGAGATGGTAAAGGATGACGGATTTATATTTGCCTCCGATCAGGTCAATGGTTGCCTCTACGGGGCAGGTATAGCTGGTTTTGCAATTTATGCTCATGGATATCCTCCTTACTTACTTTTTGGGTAGTATATACCTGAAAAGTGCATTCTTGCCTTTATGGCGGCCTGCGGTATAATTATAGTACAGAGTAATCTGGAAATCAAGTTTCATAACAGGAGGAGAACTTATGGATTTTTTGGAAATTGCGAAATCACGTTATTCTGTCCGTGATTACAAAAGTAAAAAGGTGGAGCCGGAAAAGCTTGAAAAGATTTTGCAGGCGGCTCATGCAGCGCCTACGGCGGCGAACCTTCAGCCGGTCCGACTGATTGTCGTGCAGGAGGACGAGGGGATTAGTAAGGTCGGGAAGGCGGCAAATATTTATGGGGCGCCGCTGGCGATTATCGTCTGCTCTGAGCATGAAAGGGCGTGGACGCGTCCGTTTGACGGGAAGAAGACTACCGATATAGATGCGTCGATTCTTACGGATCACATGATGCTGGAGGCGACGGAGCTGGGATTGGGGTCTGTCTGGATATGCTACTTTAAGCCTGATATTATCAGGGAGGAATTCAAACTTCCGGATACGCTTGAGCCGGTCAACATTCTGGCAATAGGGTATGGGGATGGAAGTCCTGCCGATCCGGAGCGCCATGGGGTGCAGCGCATTTCCATGGATGAGCTTGTATCTTATGAAAAGCTGTAAATGGCATTTCATGGAAAACTGCCGGAGACGGACCGGCGGAAGGCTGCTGGGCGGAATATGGCTGTATGAAGATGCTGCATAAATATGCTGTTGATATGATATTGACAGTGTGGCCTTGTGTCTGTATAATAGTTATTGACCATAAGTCAATAACTATTATAAGGAGGCGGATAAGATGGTGCGACCGGTGAAAAAGCAGCCGCAGCAGTGGAGAAAAGAAATTCTGGAGGCGGCGAAGGAGCTGTTTTTATCGAAGGGCTATGAGGAGACTTCGGTTACGGACATTATGGAGCTGGCAGGCGGGGCGAAGGGAATGTTCTACCGTTTTTTCCAGAGCAAGGAGGAGGTCATGCATGCGATGGGGGATGAGCTGTTTTTCAGAAACAACCCTTTTGAGGCGGTAAAGGAGCGGACAGACCTTAATGGGCTTGGGAAGATATGGGAGGTGCTTGCCCTTAACAGGGCGGACGAGGAGCGGGAGAGCATCAACGCGCAGGCGGTTGCAATCTTAAAAGACCCGCATATTCTGGCGGCTGCCATTGAGGCGAACCGGCGGGTCCTGACGCCGCTTTGGTTTGAGCTGATTGAGGAGGGGAGGCGCGACGGCTCTATAAAAACAGCGTATGCCAGAGAGCTTTCCGAATTGCTGCCTCTTATAAATTTCTGGCTGATGCCTACGGTATTTCCAGGGGATGCAGGCGCGATACAGAGTAAATGCCGGTTTATCGCGGAGGTGCTTGAGCAGATGGGCCTTCCGATTATTGATGATGAGATGAAGGAAAAGGCGGAAAAGTTATGGAAGTAGAAGAAAGGCTGTTTACGAGAAATTTTACGCTCCTTATTCTTGGCCAGGTAAGCTCTCTGTTCGGCAATTATATCCTGCGGCTGGCGCTGTCTATGTACGTGCTGGAGGCGACAGGCTCGGCGGCCGTGTTTGCCGGGATTTTGTCGGCTGCGGTGATTCCGTCGATTTTGCTGGCGCCCTTTGGGGGAATACTCGCCGACCGGGCGGATCGGAGGAATGTCATGGTGGCGCTTGATTTCCTGACGGGGCTGTCTGTCCTGTGCGCCGCGGTTATTTTACATAAGGAGCATGCCCTTGCGGTTATCAGCGCGCTGCTTATCGTGCTGTCTGTCCTCGGGGCATTTGAGACGCCTACGGTTCAGGCGTGCATCCCCAGTATGCTGACCGGCGATGCCATCATCCGGGGAAATGCGGTGGTGAACCAGGCGGCGTCAATCTCCTGCCTGGTCGCGCCTGTGCTTGGCGGGCTTTTTTATGGGGCGGTTGGACTAAAGCCTGTGATGTATGCCAGTGCAGCCTGCTTTTTTGCTACGGCAGGGCTGGAATGCTTTATCAGGCTTAGGCCGCGGGCGCAGGTTTCCTTGTGCGGCGGCAAAAAAGAGAGTATACTGTCTGTAGTGAAGAATGATTTATGCTCCAGCGTCAGATTTATGGCAAAAGAGCAGCCCGATATATTGAAAATGCTGCTTTTAGCTGCTGTTTCGCGATTTTTTGTGATGGGTGTTACGCTGGTTGGGCTGCCGTTTATCATAAGGGAGATTCTTGGCATGGGCGCGGGGCATTACGGAGCTGCGGAAAGCGTGCTGGCGGTGGCGGCCATAGTGGGGAGTATTGCTGCCGGGCTGCTGACCGGGAAAATGGGGCAGGGAAGGCTGTATCTGGTGCTCAGTGCAATCGGGGCGTGCCTGATTCCTGCCGGGGCGGTATTTTTAGCGCCTGTGGGCGCGCCGGTAAAATATGCGGTTAATGTGGCGGCCTTTGGGGGGATGCAGATTGCAATCAGCATTTTTTCCATCTTTGCGGTGTCCATGATACAGCAGAATACGCCGGATCATCTGATTGGGAAGGTGATGGCGTATACGTCTGCCATTACCATGTGCGCCCAGCCCGCGGGGCAGATGGCGTATGGCTTTCTGTTTGACCGGTTTCAGGGAGAGGTTTTCCTTGTGCTGATCCCGTCGGGGGCGGCGGTGTGCGCGGTTGGGCTGCTTTCTGCGGGATTTTTTCGGAGATGGGGAAAATAGCGGGTTACGAAAGCTACGGTGAGAGAATGAGGGAGAAATGGCATGAGGGAAAGCGGATTTCATGGAAGAGACGAGTTATTTCACATCATAATTGATAAAAACAAGTCCTAAAAGGCAAATGGCTACGCCCACCAGTTTATTCCAAGTCAAAGTTTCGTGGTAAAGTATCCAACCAACAAAAATCAGCGCAACCGCCAGAAATGCACTTTGCATAATCGATGCAGTGCTGACTTGCCATCCGGCTTTATAGGCATATATCCAGCCGACTTCCAGTCCGACGAGGATAACACCGAACGCAAAGGGTGCCCAATTCAGCTTTCTGTACTCTTGAATCAGATTTCCGTGTCGATTCGAGATAAAGTACATAACTGCCGAAAATACTACGCCTACCGTATATGTCACAGTAAGGGCAGCAAATGGATTCACTCCATCCGGGATGGATTTGGCGCATATCTGATACACCACATTTGATAACACGACCAATGCGATTGGCCAAACATAGTTAAACATTTTCTGTTCCCCCTAAACCCCCATGCCCACACACTTGGCACCACCATAAATGAAACTGTGCAAACTGTAGGTTATTGAATTTGTTTGTGCCGTTGTTTATACTCATTGTAACGGCAAAGATCGTGTTTATTTTGGGCCAGTAGCCCGTTCCCTAAACTGATTTTAGGTACTCTCATTTGCACCACCATCTGTCCAGCTATTCAAAGAACTTTAGTTCACGGCAGAAGGACGTATAGTAAAATGATAAAAGACAGAGTACCGTGCCGTAAATTTTACCTTGGAGGTGCCATTATGGATAAAATTTACGACAAATGTTGTGGTATTGATGTGCACAAAAAGCTTATCGTTGCCTGTTTTCGATGCGGCAGAAAGCAGGAGGTACGAGAGTTTGGTGCAACAACCAGAGAGCTTCTTGAGTTAGCTGACTGGCTCAAAGAAGGCGGCTGCGAGATGGTCGCCATGGAGAGTACAGCATCTTATTGGAAGCCCCTGTTTAACATCCTTGAATCTTCTGATCTGAAAGCTATGGTAGTGAATGCACGCCATATGAAAGCGGTACCCGGTCGGAAGACAGATATGAAGGATGCGGAATGGATCGCAGATCTTCTTCAGCATGGATTGCTTCAGCCCAGCTTTATCCCGGATAAGGATCAGCGGGAACTCAGGGAACTGGTTGGTTACCGTAAAAGTCTTGTTGGTGAGCGTACCAGAGAACTGAACCGGCTTCAGAAAATGCTGGAGGGAGCCAATATCAAGCTGTCAGGAACCGTATCTGACATCAATGGTAAAAGTGCTCGCAGCATACTGGAATATCTCCTTACCGGACAATCCATCGACGGTGCAAAGTATGATGAGATGTACGAGAAAAAAGTCATTGCCCATAATCTCAAAGCTACCAAGGAGCAGATCATTGATGACCTGAATGGTGTCATGTCTCCCCTGCAGCGCCGAATGATGAAAGAACTTCTTGCCCATTTGGATGAATTGAATGCCCACATCAAAAATCTGGATGACGAAATCGACAACTTCATGAAACCGGAAGAAAAGCAGGCTTCACAGGCAATTCAGGATGTTACCGGCATCGGCAATACCAGTGCTCAGGCCATCATCTCCGTCATCGGTACAGACATGGAGCGCTTTCCTACGGACAAACACATTTCCTCATGGGCAGGATTATGTCCTGGTGATAATGAGAGTGCCAAAAAGAGAAAGTCAGGTAAGACCAGGAAAGGAAATGCCCTCTTGCGCACAACGCTGATCACGTGCGCCCATGCTGCTGTAAAAAACAAGCAGTCCTACTTCTATGCACAATTTATGAGGAGCAGCGCTCATCGCGGTCCGAAGCGTGCCTATGTAGCGGTAGCACACTCTATGCTCATTGCAATTTATCACATCCTCAAGGATGGTGTAATTTTCAAGGATCTAGGAGCTGATTATTACAATCAGTTCAATAAGGAACGCAAGATAAACGCGTACCTTAAAAAGTTAAAAGCACTTGGCTGGGAGAGCCCAGTAGTTGCCGCATAAACCTGTCAGTTAAGTTCAAAATCAACCTTTTTAAGTTTGATGGGGGTAGTCTGCGCTTTTTTGGCTACCCGGAAGGTTGTGTTTCATAGTAAATAATATTTGGCCTAACGGTTGGTAGGTGCCCACCCATGTTTAGAGAGCTTTTGCTTGGAAAATTCCGATTAGACAAAATCGCTGCGCGATGGTCTTCCAAGGCTGTGGCATAGCGATTTTCTGCTTTCTATAACAGAAACACACAGATTCGTCCTCCGCACTGCCTATGAAAAGGATATCACCCTTCCGCTTGGTTGGCAAGCAGTTTTATAATCTAAATGCACCTCCATGAAACCAGTGTTTTGAGTACGATTTATATTGAATATGTGCTGACGCAGTATTTGTGCTGTTGGATGTCGCCGATTAGTTTAATGGAAGAAGAATCGGTTGAATTACCTGTCCGTATATGTTACGATTTCAGTCACAGACAAGGAGGATGAACCTATGACCTTATATTTGACAAGCAGCCCTACCGGCGCTTACCGGGAGGCAAAGCAGCCGTCCTACAAAGGCTTTAACCCGGAGAACCGCCTGGTGGAGAATCTTAAGGCAGACTGGAAGGAACAGTCAAGATGTCTGCTCATCTGCGCCAATCCGGACGCATATATGCAGAATAATGAGATGCGGTTCTTTTTTGAGAAGACGGTGAAAGAGACGGGGCTTTCGGTCTCGGTGTTTGATGTGTGCGACAGCCGCAACGGGGAGGCGGCAGTGAAAAATCTCCGGGCTTATGACGTGATTATCCTGGGGGGAGGCCATGTGCCGACCCAGAACCGTTTTTTCCAGAGAATCGGACTTATCCAGGCGATTAAGGGATTTGACGGGATTGTGATGGGCATCAGCGCGGGAACGATGAACTGTGCGGGAACGGTATACGCCCAGCCGGAGATGCCGGGGGAGAGCACCAGCAAGGTTTACCGGAGGTTTTTGGAGGGGCTTGGGCTGACCCGGTGCAATGTGCTGCCCCACTACCAGGCGGTGAAGGGAGATGTGCTGGACGGAAAGCGGCTGATGGAAGATATTACGTATCCGGACAGTTTCGGGCGGAAATTCTACGCGCTGCCTGACGGGAGCTATATTTTGCAAAAAGAAGGGGCGGTGACGGTTTTCGGGGAGGCGTACCTTGTGGCGGAGGGGGAGATAAGGAAAATTTGCTCTGGGGGAGAGAGCATTATTCTCCACAAGAGGAGGCAGAGGTATCAGGGAACCCATCCAAGGAGGTTTGAGGAGAAATATAAAGAGCATGAGCCGGAGAAATACGCGGATACGATAGAAAAGGTAATCAGCAAGGGAAGTACCCCGGCGGGGATGCACATTTCCATCTGCGTGGAGGAGATTCTCGAGGTTCTTAACATTCGGCCGGGGGAGAGGGGAATTGACCTTACCCTTGGGTACGGCGGGCATACCCGCAGGATGCTGGAGCAGCTAAAAGGGCAGGGGCATATTTGGGGGCTGGATGTAGACCCCATTGAGATCAGGAAGACGAAGGAGAGGCTTAACGGTCTTGGATACGACGAGGATATTCTGACGGTGATTCAGGAGAATTTTTCGGAGATTGGCCGTATCGGGAAGGAATACGGTCCCTTTGATTTTGTGCTGGCGGATCTCGGCGTGTCTTCCATGCAGATTGACAACCCTGAGCGGGGATTTTCCTATAAGACGGAGGGGCCGCTGGATCTGCGGCTGAATCCTGAGCAGGGCGTGACGGCAGCGGAGCGGCTTTTGGAGCTTAGTGAGGAAGAGATTGCGGGGATGCTTGCGGAAAATGCGGACGAGCCTTACGCTCAGGAAATCGCAGGAGAGATTGCGGGGCGGATCAGGCGTGGCCGGAAACCGGAGACTACGGCGCAGCTCAGGGAGGCTGTTGAGGCGGCGCTTGCGTTTCTGCCGGAGGACAAGCAGAAAAAGGACGTGGTGAAAAAGACGTGCCAGCGTGTGTTCCAGGCAATCCGCATTGATGTGAACAGTGAGTTTGAAGTGCTGGAGGCTATGCTGGCGGGATTGCCAGAGGCGCTGGCTCCCGGAGGGAGGGCGGCAATCCTTACTTTCCATTCCGGGGAGGACAGGCTGGTGAAAAAGGCATTTAAGCGGTTTTATAAAGAAGGAGTCTTCTGCGATATCGCAAAGGACGTCATCCGGCCGTCGGCGGAGGAATGCAGAAGAAACGGCAGGGCGGGGTGCGCGAAACTCCGCTGGGCTGTAAAGGCAGAAATGTAATGAGGATGAAAAGGAAGATATTTTACAAGACGCGCGCCGGCCTTTCCTGTAAAATAACAGTGATGGAGATTGCCTGCTGAGGGCAGTTTGGGAAGAAGGGAAAGGGTAATTTTGACAGGAGGAGCTGGCATGAAGAAGGAAATGAGGACGGCGGTGTACGATGAAGAGCTGGGGGTAGAGGCTTACCGTTTCAAAGGGATTATGCAGCCGTTTCCCGCTCATTTTCACCGATATTATGTTATCGGCCTTGTGGAGGGCGGGGATCGTATGCTTTCCTGTAAAGACAGGGAGCATGTCCTGGAAAGGGGAGACGTAATACTGTTCAATCCTGGGGACAGCCATGCCTGCGTGCAGAGCGGCGGGGGCGCGTTTGACTACCGGGGCATCAATATCGGAGAGCAGGTCATGCTTGGTCTGGCACAGGAAGTTACCGGGAGGCGGATGCTGCCGGGGTTTTCAAAAAATGTTGTCCGGGACGGGGAAATCGCCTGCCAGGTGCGTGTGCTCCATGAGATGATTATGGAAGAAACCGGAGGATTTGGGCGGGAGGAAACTTTATTGTTTCTCATCCTGCGGCTTATCCAGATGTTCGGACAGCCCTTTGAGAGCTGTGTTTCGCCGTGTAGGCAGGAGATTGCGAGGGCGTGTGAATATATGGAACAGAATTTTCCGGAGCGGATTTGCCTGGATGATATCTGCCGCTATGCAGGGCTTGGAAAATCTGCGCTGCTGAGGGCTTTTACAAAGGAAAAGGGCGTCACTCCCTACCGTTATCTTGAGGCTGTCCGTATCGGCGCGGCTAAGAAGATGCTTGCAAAGGGGAGCTCTCCTGCTGAGACGGCTATGCAGACAGGGTTTTCGGACCAGAGCCATTTTACCAATTATTTCAGTCAGTTTATCGGGCTTGCTCCGGGGAGCTACCGGAAAATGTTTGCCGAAAAGGATGGACGCAGAGGAGGCTGGTCTTATGAAGGATAAGAGCTTTGCCGGGAATCTGGCGGCGTTATTTACAATTGTCATATGGGGAACTACATTTATATCTACAAAGGTGCTGCTGATTGACTTTCAGCCGGTGGAGATATTGTTTTTTCGGTTTGTGCTGGGATTTCTGGCCTTAGTTGTTGTGTGCCCCCACCGCATTAAGGGGGTGAGCCGCAGGCAGGAGGCGGTCTTTGCGCTTGCGGGGCTGTGCGGAGTCAGTCTGTATTTTCTGCTGGAAAATATTGCACTCACCTTTACCATGGCGTCAAATGTGGGGGTTATCATATCGGTGGCGCCCTTTTTTACAGCGATGCTGTCCCGGGGATTGGGGCGCGGCAAATCTTATAAGGATGTGGGGGAAAAGCTTGGAGCCGGATTTTTTGCCGGGTTTGCGGTGGCTATAGCGGGCATTGCCATGATCAGCTTTAACGGCTCTGAGCTTTCCCTGAATCCTGCGGGGGATATACTGGCGGTGCTGGCGGCGATTGTGTGGGCGTGCTATTCTTTGCTCACGAAAAAAATCGGGAGCTTTGGCTATCCGGTCATCCTCACTACGCGGAGGACGTTTTTCTATGGACTTCTCTTTATGGCACCGGCTCTTTGTTTCTTTGATTTTGAGCCGGGCTTGGGGCGGTTTGCGGACAGGATGAACCTGCTTAATATCCTCTATCTGGGGCTGGGTGCCTCTGCGCTTTGCTTTGTGACATGGAATGTGGCAGTGAAGGTGCTGGGGGCGGTAAAGACCAGCGTGTATATTTATATGGTTCCGGTGATAACGGTAGTGACATCCGCGGTGGTGCTGCATGAGCGGGTGACGGCTGTCTCGGCGGCGGGAACGGTGCTTGCGGTGGCGGGGCTGTTTATCTCGGAGCGTGACGGGAGAGGCCAAAAGGAGAAGGGGTAATATCTGGTATAGAAAAGAATCCTGCCTTTTAGATAGTTCTTGACAGGACGACAGGCGCCGATATAAAATGAAAGTAATCACTTGCATGAGGGTAAGGGGGTTTTAGGATGGATGATACCAGCCAGAAGATTATCGATGCGGCGATGGCTTTAATCCGCGACAAAGGCTATGTCGCAACGACGACAAAGGACATTGCCAGGGAGGCGGGGGTCAATGAGTGTACGCTGTTTCGCAAGTTTAAGACGAAAAAGGATATCGTATTAAGCGGCGTGGAGCAGGAGCGGTGGCGGGGAGATGTTACGCCGGAGATATTCGGGGATGTAAAGTGGGAGCTTACTTCGGACCTTGAGATGTTTATGGGAAAATACATGGAAAAAATGACGCCGGATTTTGTCAGGCTGTCTATCGGACTTCGCGCCCCTCAGATTTACGAGGAGACGGCGCCGCTGATCATGAAAGTTCCGGAGGCTTTTTTGTCCTCGCTGACGAAATACTTTCAGGAAATGGAACGGAGAGGGAAACTGCCGCACATGGATTTTGAATGTCTGGCGCTCAACTTTTTTTCAGGTACGTTTGGATATACGTTTCTGAGCGCGTCCTTTGATAAGGCGCTGTCTGCGGTGGGCAAGGAGCGGTATATCCGGCAGTCGGTTGCGGTGTTTGTCCGGGGAATAAATGGAACTGGGATATTACAGGAAGGGAAATTATAAAGTTTACGGCACGATTGGATGTACAGGAAGTATATCTGATGACAGCGCCGTAAAAAAATGATGTTAATGCATGCAAGTACACGCATACATAAAGGAGGATGTAAGGATATGCAGGTTACGGGAGCAGAAGTTTTTGTGAAAGCATTGTTGTGTGAAAAGGTGGATACGCTGTTTGCTTATCCGGGAGGGCAGGCGATTGATTTGTTTAACGCGCTGTATGGCGTGGAGGGAATCGATGTCATCCTTCCCCGCCACGAGCAGGGGCTTATCCATGCTGCGGACGGGTACGCCCGCTCTACCGGGAAGGTGGGCGTATGCCTTGTGACCAGCGGGCCGGGGGCGACGAACCTTGTGACGGGGATTGCCACTGCCAATTACGACTGTGTGCCCCTTGTCTGCTTTACCGGGCAGGTTCCGACGCGCCTGATCGGTAATCGGGCATTCCAGGAAGTGGATACCCTCAGCATAGTAAAAAGCGTCACCAAATACGCGGTTACGGTGAGAAGGCGGGAGGAGCTGGCCAGAACCATCAGAAAAGCATTTTGCATCGCTAGGTCGGGGAGGCCGGGAGTTGTGGTGGTTGATCTGCCGAAGGATATCCAGCAGGCTGCGGGGAGTGACGCGTATCCGGGGGAGCTTGGGGATGGACTGGATGCTGGGCGTGAAGAAGAAGGATTGGCGGTGGAAGGAAGAGACGGAAAAGGATACGGTGTAAGGAGCTGCGGCCATGGGATTTCCGGGGAGAGGGTGAAGGTACTGCTGGATTGCCTGAGTAGGGCAGAGCGTCCGCTTTTCCTGGCCGGGGGAGGAGTGCGGGCCGCCCGCGCCGGGAAGGAGATGACTGCGCTGGCGGAAAAGACGGGGATTCCGGTTGTCACGACGATTATGGGAATGGGGGCGCTGCCCACGGATCATCCGCTGTATGTGGGGAACTTGGGAGTTCACGGGAGGTATGCCGCGAATATGGCGGTGAGCGGGTGTGACGTGCTGTTTTCCATCGGGGTGCGTTTCAGCGACCGGATTACCGGGAAAGCGGAAGAATTTGCAAAGAATGCTGTTATTATCCATGTAGATATCGAGCCGGAATCTGCCTCAAGAGATGTGAAAGCAGATATCACGGTGAAAGCGGATGCGAAAGAGGCAATTGTGGGGCTGCTTGAGAGGGCGGAGGAATTAGAGTGTGCCGGATGGCGGCGTGAGATTCGGGAGTGGGGGAGAAAACGGCCGCTGGCAGCAGGGCAGTGGGGGGAGAGCGGGGTGACGCCTCTTTCGGTTATGGGGAAAATAAATGCGCTGTTTTCCGATGCGGTCATTACGACGGATGTAGGGCAGAACCAGCTCTGGGCGACACAGTTTTTGGAGCTGACGCAAGGAAAGCAGATGCTTACTTCCGGCGGCCTTGGAACGATGGGGTATGGCTTTCCGGCGGCCATTGGGGCAAAGCTTGGAAATCCCGGGAAGGATGTGATTGCAATCTGCGGCGACGGCGGCATCCAGATGACGGCATATGAGCTTGCGACAGCGGTAACTCTTGAGCTGCCGGTCATTGTCTGTATTTTGAATAACGGGTATCTTGGGAATGTGCGCCAGTGGCAGGAGATGTTTTATGACAGGCGTTATTTTTGCACTTGCCTGAGGCGTCGGAGGAGCTGCCCGGACATGTGCAGCGCGCCGGACGGGAACTGCCCGGAGTATACGCCGGATTTTGTGAGGCTGGCTGAGAGCTACGGGGCGCGGGGGATTCGCGTCCGGGGGTGGGGGGGGGGGGGAGATTGAGGGGGCGTTTATGGAGGCGAAGTGTGAGCGGAAAGTTCCGGTGGTTATTGAGTTTATAATCGGGCGGGAGGAGAACGTTCTGCCGATTGTGCCGCCGGGGAAAGGGATTGGGGAGATGGTATTTGACACCCGCTATAATCTATGCTAATCTTTTTATCCAGGGAACATACTCTCAGTGAACAGTAATCTGTGTTCCCTGGATTTTAACTGGAATTTGTACTGCAGATTTAGTTTGGGAGGATAAAATGAATATTGAGATTATTAATGTAAATGGAACTGATATTGCGGTTGTTTCCAGTGACGGGAAGTTGATTTCTGACGCGCAGACGGCGCTTGACCTGGCAATGACTGTAAAGTATGAAACAGGTGCGGAAAAAATTGTGATTGACAAGAATCTTATCTGCGGGGATTTCTTTATCCTCAGTACGGGCATAGCAGGCGAGATTCTCCAGAAATTTATAAATTATCATGTGAAGGCGGCTGTCTACGGCGACTATTCACATTACACAAGCAAGCCCCTTAAGGACTTTATCTATGAGTCGAATAACGGGAAAGACTTCTTCTTCGTATCAACGAAGGATGAGGCGATACAAAAACTGGCAGAGACATAATAACAAGAAAGTACAAATTCCGGTTTTATTCAATAAAAAATGGAAACATAAAAGGATTTTTTAGATGAACAAGATAGATTTAAAAGGATCTGTATTAAGGGTTTTTATTCCTACAACTGCCTTGAGCTTAAGTTATTTGCTGATTGGTAATATTTGCAGAACTATTCCGCATTTACTTTTGTTTTGCATTTTGGCGACTATTATATTGGTACCGATTGAGCTAGGAGTAATTCTGTCTGCTAGTAAAAAGGAGAATGGTGATTATTCTTTTAAAAGTGCATTTGTGGGACAAGAAAAAATGCCATGGTGGAAGATTGTAATAATTGCATTTGTTTTCTTTGGCGTAGCAGGATTATTGTCGGCGTTTGTCGCTCCTATAGAAAATCAGTTTTGGGCTGAAACGAGAACAGAATTACTTCGTTATTTGCCTACGGGTTTTGATTGGACAAATATGGAATATATGAAAACATTTTCAAAGCCAATATTGATTATAACCTGTATTTATTATGGTATTTTTAATGTATTGATTGGACCTGTAACGGAAGAATTATATTTTAGAGGATATCTTTCCGCACATTATAAAAACCAAGGCTGGTTTGCTCCAATACTGATATCTGTTTTGTTTTCACTTTATCATTTTTGGTTACCATTCAATAATGTATTTCGCATATTAGTATTTACTCCAGTCTTTTATATAGCCTACAAGAAAAAGAATATATACATAAGCATATGGTTTCATTGCATATGCAATCTGTTATCAGTAGCTAATTTTGTATTGGAGATATTGTGAAAAACTCCAGTTTTTTAGACAGTGAGGCTGCACAATCCGCGATGGGGAGGAATTATCATGCAGAAAAAGATAAGTGAAGGTAAGTTAAAGGCTGAAAAGAAGGCACTTTCCGGCGAAGGCCCGGTCAGCGACCTGAAGGAGATACCGGGCATTGGCGCGAAGATGGCGCAGCACATGCATAATATCGGGATTCAGTGCATTGCGGACCTTAAAGGGAGAGACCCGGAGGAGCTGTATCATCTGGACTGCCTGAAAAAAGGATTTCAGGAGGATCGGTGCGCGCTGTATGTGTACCGCTGCGCGGTGTATTTCGCGGAACATGAGGAGCGGGAGCCGGAAAAATTAAAGTGGTGGTACTGGAAGGATAAGGAGTATCCGGAAAAATAGGTAAAAACATTTAGCGGAGCAATTCGTGGCATCATGAGGGCAAAATACCTTTTGGCCTCGACATCATGATATGGGTTGTGCTTTTCATACATTTGATATATAATAAAAATGTGATTATAATACACAAAAACTTCAATAAATATGTGAAGGAGTATGTCTATGGAACGATTGATTTTGAACAAGCTGCTGGACTGGAAGGATTCGCCCTACCGCAAACCGCTGATCTTAAAGGGGGTACGCCAGGTGGGTAAGACATGGGTTCTCAAAGAATTCGGCAGACGTTACTATGAAAATACAGCCTATTTTAACTTTGATGAGAATGAAGAGTATAAGCAGTTTTTTGAGACTACAAAGGATGTGGATCGTATTCTGCAGAATCTGATGCTTGCCAGCGGCCAGAAGATTGTGCCGGAAAAGACGCTCATTATCTTTGACGAGGTACAGGACTGCCCTAAGGTTATCAACTCCATGAAGTATTTCTGCGAGAATGCCCCCCAGTATCATATTGCCTGTGCGGGCTCTCTGCTGGGGATTGCCTTGGCGAAACCATCCTCTTTTCCGGTGGGTAAGGTGAACTTTATGCAGATCGATCCGATGACCTTCACGGAATTTCTGCTGGCCAATGGCGATGAAAATCTTGCCAGGTATCTGGAAGGCATGGACGATATCGAGCCGATTCCCGATGCCTTTTTCAATCCGCTCTGTGAGAAATTGAAGATGTATTATGTCACCGGCGGTATGCCGGAACCAGTATACATGTGGACGGCGGAACGGGATGTTTCTGTGATGCAGGAAACTCTGTTTGGAATTATCAGTGCTTATGAGCGTGATTTTGCAAAGCATCCTAGCATCAGCGAGTTTCCGAAGATTTCTATGATATGGAAATCCTTACCCTCCCAGCTGGCAAGGGAGAATAAGAAGTTTATCTATAAGGTTGTCAAGGAGGGAGCAAGAGCCCGTGAATATGAGGATGCTTTGCAATGGCTGGTGGACGCCAGATTGGTATATAAGATCTACCGCAGCAGCGCTCCCGGCCTGCCGATGGCTGCCTATGATGATCTGTCGGCATTTAAGATTTATCTGGTGGATGTAGGGTTGCTCCGCCGCCTGGCGCAGCTGGCTCCCACGGCTTTCGGCGAAGGCAACCGCCTGTTTACTGAGTTTAGAGGCGCATTAACTGAAAACTTTGTCCTTCAGACCTTAATCACGCAATTTGAAGTGGTTCCCCGGTACTGGAGCCAGAATAATCCGCCTTATGAAGTGGATTTCCTTATTCAGCGGGAGAATGACATTTTTCCTGTAGAGGTCAAGTCCGAGGCCAATACTGCCAGCAAGAGCCTTAAAAAGTTCAAGGAGCTGTTCCCAGATCGGGTCAAGCTCCGTGTACGGTTCTCTCTGGATAACTTGAAACTAGATGATGATATGCTGAATATTCCGCTGTTCATGGCTGACCAGACGGATCGGCTGATCGGACTGGCGTTAGAGCGACGGAAAGCTCGCGGAGCATGAAGAGCGGGAGCCGGAAAAATATAAAGTGGCGGTGCTGTTTTATTCTTCTGCCAGTGATTGGTAAAACGCTTTTTCCTCTTCCGGGATTTCGGAATAAAATATCAGATATTCCCCGGGAATGTCCGCGCCTTTTATGCTTTCTTCCGCAACTTCTGTTTTTACAATATTTATACCATTGAGAGCATCCTCGTACAATGTAACCGTCATATTTTTTTCCGGTTTCTTTCGGTGAAAACGGGAAACGGGGTATTTGTAGGAGACAATATGGTATTTTTCTGCCGCGCCGGACGCGGCTTTTTCTAATTCTCTCTGGTGTTCCTCAGAATCAGAGTCCGGGTCTGAATCACAGGAGGAAGAACAGTGATTAAACTGATACAATATTTCTTTATCCTTTATAGTTTTTGCCGGGTTGCTCTCCCCGGGCAGATAAATCTCAAGCCGGGCCAGGTTATCCAGCTCTTCTAATGTATATTCTGCATCCTGCCCTGCGTCTCTTTGGGCAGCGCATCCTGCACATAGAAGAATGCAGGAGAAGAATGTCAGCAGGAAAAATGCGGTGTTTTTAAAAAATGCTTTGTTCATGGTTATTCCTTTCTTTCAATTAACAGTCTGCATGCAGTAGCCAATAAGCAGCAGAACAGAATGAGTATGGGTGCGTAAGGACTCCATATGTTCGTTGCGATTCCGACTATGACTGCACCGGCGGTGACGGGGAGCGCCGCGTAGATCCAGCGGTATCTGCGAAGGGGCGTTCGTCCGAGGGTCCGGGATGCATTTCGGACGATCAGGCTGTCCGCATACATAGACATCCCCGACCAGACAATGAGAGACAGCCATGCCGCATCAGACAGGGTGAGAAAGATATTGCAGATATTATTTTCAAAATGAGCCAGAAAAAAATACTCTGCCTCGGAGCCTGCCAGCAGGATTGCCGCGCCTGCAATCATCATGACCGCATAATGTTTTCGGCATGTCTCTCTTTTTTTCTTAAATTCCTCAAATACAAGGCCGTCTAATACAAGATGTTCAGTTCTGATTTCCTCATACTGCCTGGGAATGGAGAAATGCCAGATGATAAGGCTGATGCCGGCGGTCACTGTCATCCAGTACAGCAGTGATAATAGGAAGTTATGGCATCCTGGACCTTCAAAGAGGCCGGACAATATAAAAAGGCAGATGCCTCCTGTGATTCGCAGCGTTTTTTGCCTGCTGTATGCCGCATATCCGTTAAGCATTTCCTGGCTTACATAATAGCCGCTGTCCGCTGGCGCGGGGTTTCTGTGGGTTTGATTCTGATTCTCTTGCTGATTCTCACCCTGCTTTTCTTTTTGACTTTCTTCATAGTCTTCCTTTAGAAGATAATCAAGGGATATCCCGAACAGATTGCTGAGCTGTATCAGTTTGCTGACCTCCGGCATCCCTTTGTCATTTGTCCATTTTCCGGCTGCCTGCCGGGATACGCCTAACTGTTCTGCCAGGTCTTCCTGGGACATGTTGTTTTCTTTCAATAATCGTTTCAGCTTTTGCCCGAATGTCATCGCTGTCTGCCTCCTGTGAATATTTGGTGCAGGCTCGCATGGAGTCCTGCAGATAGCAATTATATTACGCTCAGTTTGGAAGAAAAACAACCAATCTAAGGTTTCCGGCGTGTCAACTTTTAGTTTCGGAGAGAGGGAGCGGCGGGTTTTGGGCGTGGAAAGGAGGGGGGATGTGTGGTAGAATAGGTATTGTGACTGATAGGCGCCAAAGAAGTGATTTTGGATTTATCTTATGAGGTGATTATAGAGATGGAAAATAGGAAAGAAACGTTTCACAGATTAAATGTTCTTCCTGGCGGGGGAACTGAGACAAAGCTGACGGCAGTGAAAGGCGATATTACGGAAGACCACGGGGTGCAGGCGATTGTCAATGCCGCTAACACAAGCCTCCTTGGGGGAGGCGGGGTGGACGGCGCGATTCATCGTGCCGCAGGCCCCGGGTTGCTTTCTGAGTGTAGGACACTGAACGGATGTAAGACGGGAAAGGCGAAAATAACAAAGGGATATCGCCTGCCCTGTGAGTATGTGATACACACGCCGGGGCCTTGCTGGAGCGGCGGAAGTTCCGGGGAGGAGGAGCTGCTCGCGTCGTGCTATCAGTCCTGCCTGGAGCTTGCGGCGGGCAACGGGATTAGGAGCGTGGCATTCCCGTCCATTTCTACAGGGATATACCGGTTTCCTCTTGACCGGGCGGCAAAGATTGCAGTGAGGACGGTGAAGAAGTTCGTGCAGGAACATCCGGGGAAACTGGATGTTGTGAAGTGGGTGCTTTTTGATGAGCGGACGTTAAAAAGTTATGTCAGGGAACTGGAGGGTCAGGATATATGAAAAATTTTACAAGATTAGATTTATCCCTTTCTCTGTGCGGGCTCAACTGCATGCTCTGCTCTATGCATATAAGCGGCCACTGTCCGGGCTGCGGGGGCGGAGAGGGAAACCAGTCCTGCAAGATTGCCAGGTGCAGCATGGAGCATGGCAGGCCGGAATACTGCAATAAGTGCAAGGAGTATCCCTGTGAGACATATGAAGGGATTGACGCGTTTGACTCATTTATCACCCATTATAATCAGAAAAAGGATTTGGAGAAGAGACAGGGAATCGGCGTGCCGGCTTATCAGGAAGAGCAGAGAGAAAAGGCGGATATCCTGCGGCATCTTTTGGAAAATTATAACGACGGGCGGCCTGCCGCCAAAAGAGAGTGCAGCCTGTGTTGCAGGGCTTTTGCGTAAAATGGCAGATGAAAAGCAGATTGTATTGAAATTGCGGAAGAAAAGGTGAAGGAAAGTTTGGCAGATAGAAAAAGAGCGGCGAATAAGGAAGGGCAAAAGTATGGACAGCCTGAAAGGGATGTACCTACAATCGGAATTATCGAGGATGACAGGCTTTTGAATCAGGCGTTGGACATGAGCCTGAAAAACGCAGGGTATGCCACTGTCTGCGCGCGTACAAGAAAGGATGCCCTGTCTTTGATGGGGAAGGGAGAGGCTTTGCTCTTGATTGACATCGGGCTCCCGGATGGAGACGGCATCTGTCTGTATCAGGAATTGCAGGGCAAATGCCGGCCGAAGTTTCAGGAGGGCGCTCAGATGCAGCCGGCAGCCGATTGTAAAATCCCTGCTATTTTCCTGACAGCCAGAGATGAGGAGCGGGATATGCTTGCCGCTTTCGATATCGGCGCGGATGATTATGTGGTCAAGCCGTTTTCCATGAAAGTGCTGCTGAAAAGAATCGAGGCTGTGCTGAGGCGAAAGAGCGGGGAGAATGAGGAGAGGACGGTGTGCGCGGGGGAGCTTGTCCTGTACCCGGACAGAAAGCGGGCGTTTATAAAAGGGGAGGAGATTTCCCTGACGGGGAAGGAGTACCGGCTGTTGGAATATCTGATGGAGAATCAGGGGCAGGTGCTCACAAAGGAAAATATACTGGAGCATGTGTGGGGGCTTGACGGGCAGTTTGTGGTGGACAATACGGTGAGCGTCACGATAAACCGGCTGCGGAGGAAGATTTCACCGGGCGGTGAGGAGGCTTGCTGCATTAAAAATGTGTTTGGGCTTGGATACCGGATAGACGGCTGACAAAGCGCAGCGTGGTATATGTGAAGGATAGGAAGAGGACAGCGCAGCATATGTGAAGGATAGACAGAGGATGGAGTTGCATGTGTGAAAGATATGCAGAGGATGGCATGTGTGGCGGAAGAGCTGACAGAGGATAGCATGATATGTGTATGGAGATGATATTTGGAGTTCTTGCAGGTTTTTTGGGCGGCGGGGCGGCGATGTATGTTTTGCAGAGAAGGCGGCGGAGAAGGGAGCTTAAAAGGGCTGTCTTACTTGCGGAGGATATTTTGAATGAGCGTGAGGTACGGATGGCAGCTCTGGGGCAGGAGACTCTTTACGGAAAGCTGGAGCACCGCCTTGTGCGTGTGCAGGAGATGATGCAGGGCAGCCGGGATGAGGCGAGGAGGAGCAGGGATGAGATTCAGAGGCTTATATCTGAGATTGCCCACCAGATGCGTACGCCCCTTGCGAACCTGGAGACGTATATCGGATTTTTGCAGGAGATTGCGGAGGATTCCGGGCAGGAGGGGCTTTGGCGGTCTGCGGATGCCGCGGAGGAAAGCGCGGGCAAGCTGCATTTCCTTGTGGAGAGCTTTATCCGGATATCCCGGCTGGAGCAGCATATTATTCAGATTAAGAAAGAAGAGACGGACATTTTAAAGACGGTCAGAAATGCGTTGGGGCAGATTCAGCGCCGGGCGGAGGAGAAGGAGATTGAGGTGTCGGTTGATTTTCCCGGGCGGGCGAGCTGTGCCCATGATGGGAACTGGCTTGGGGAGGCGCTTTTTAATATTTTCGACAACGCGGTGAAGTACAGCCGGGAGGGAGGCGCGATTGCGGTGTCCGTGACGGAAGATGAGATGTTCTTAAAGGTTTGTGTGAGGGATTACGGAATTGGGATCGAGGCGGGCGAGGAGTGCCAGGTTTTCCGGCGGTTTTACCGGGGAAAGCGGGTTACCTCCCAGGAAGGATTTGGGCTTGGGCTTTATCTGGCGCGGGAGATTGTGAATATGCATGGCGGCTTTTTGGTGGTAAAGAGAATGGAGCCGGGGTTAATGATGGAAGTGGATCTTCCGGGTGGTTTATCTGGTCGTTGTCTGTAATGCAGAGAGAATTTTAAAGAATATTTACACAGGGAGGGTATTATGCCGCAATCAAAAATAATTATGTACACTACCGAAGACGGGGTCACAAAAATAGAAGTAACATTTGACCATGATACGGTTTTGCTTTCCATTGATCAGATGGCTGAATTATTTCAGCGGGATAAAAGTGTGATAGGGAAACATATAAGAAATATTTTCAAAGAAGGCGAATTGGTAAAAGAAACAGTTTGGGCAAAATTTGCCTATACTGCGTCGGATGGCAAGACTTATCAGGTGGATTTTTATAATTTAGATGTTATTATTTCCGTTGGCTATCGGGTAAAATCCTTTAGAGGAACACAATTTAGAATATGGGCGACATCTGTTTTGAAAGAATATATGAAAAAAGGATTTGCACTGGATGATGACCGCCTGAAAAATCTTGGCGGTGGAAACTATTTTGATGAGTTATTGTCCCGTATTCGCGATATTCGTTCATCTGAAAAGGTATTTTGGAGAAAAATCCTGGCAATATATGCAACTAGCATCGATTATAATCCAAAGGCAGAGAGTTCAATTTTATTCTTCAAGCAAGTACAAAATAAAATGCATTGGGCCGCTCACAAGCATACCGCTGCAGACGTAATCTATCAGCGGGCAGATGCAGACAAGGAAAATATGGGATTGACATCATGGACAGGGAAAGAAATCAAACGTTCTGATGTAGAAGTTGCAAAGAATTATTTAAGTGAAAAAGAAATAGATGCATTAAATAAAATTGTCACTGCATATTTGGATATTGCGGAAGTTCATGCCCTGAATCAAGAGCCGATGTATATGAAAGATTGGTTGGAAACAATAGATGATTATTTGAAAATGACAAGAAGGGATATCCTGACTACGAAAGGGAGGGTTACTCATAAGCAGGCTCTTGAGAAAGCGCATAAAGAATATGAGAAATATCGGAAGGCACAAGATGACGTTATTTCTCCTGTAGAATGTCATTTTTTTGAAAGCATAGAAAAATTACATGAGTTAGAAGGAAAAGGTTGATATGTTAGAGATTTGTTAGATTTGCTCTGTATAGTAGTAGCTGCCGGGGCATTTGTGACAACTGCCCCGGAATATGGGGCGGGTTGCCCGACAGAGGAGGAGATGCTATGGAGATTGTAAGAGCGGTCGGACTGAAAAAATATTATATTACAGAAACCTATGAAGTCCGCGCCCTTGACGATGTATCCCTGTCCATAACGGACGGGGAATTTTTGGCGGTTGTGGGCACTTCCGGGAGCGGTAAGACGACGCTCCTCAATATGCTTGGAGGCTTGGATGTGCCGACGGAGGGCGGCGTGTGGATTCGGGGGAACAGCCTTAAGGATATGGAGCCGGAGGAGCGGACGATTTTCCGGCGGAGGAATATCGGGTTTGTGTTCCAGCAGTACAATCTGGTGCCTGTGCTGAGTGTTTATGAAAATATTGTTCTGCCTTTAAGGCTTGACGGTGCTGAGATTGACGCAGCGCTGCTTGGTCAGGTGACGGAGAGTCTGGGGATTGCAGAGAAACTTGACCGCCTGCCCCGTACATTGTCCGGCGGGCAGCAGCAGAGGGCGGCGATCGCCCGGGCGCTTATGGCAAAACCGGCGATTTTACTGGCGGACGAGCCTACTGGCAATCTGGATTCCGCAACAAGCATGGAGGTGATCGGACTGCTCAAATCCTGCGGGGAGAGGTTTCATCAGACGGTGATAGTGGTGACTCATCAGGAGGAAGTGGCGCAGATGGCAGACCGAGTGGTGCGGCTTGAGGATGGCAGGATTTGCGGGAGGGAGTGCTGATGGATAAGAACGGGTTTACCCCCAATGATAATCGGACGGTGCTTGGGATGCTGGCGGGGGAGATTGGGAAGAGCAACAGGGGCAGGAACCGGATTCTTGCGGGGGCGGTCTTTTTGTGCATCGTCACGCTGACGATGGTCTTCGGCATTTCTTTCGGAAAGGCGAAAGCGGAATATACGCGGGCGGTGCGCTCGGCAGGAACGGCTGCGTCTGCCTGCATAGAAGGTGCGGACTTTAAGCAGTATGAGAAGGTGCGTGACCTTGAGTATGTAAAACTGGCGGGAAGAAGTGTGCCGGTTGGAGAGGGGATTTCATCGGAAGGAGCGGGAAAAGAAGGACGGGAGGCCGACGCAGAAAGTGCGGGAAAAGAAAGACGGGAGGCCAGCGCGGAAGGTGCGGACGGTGATAGGCGCATCTGCCAGATTCAGTGGCTTGACCACCTGACGTGGGAAGAGATCATAAAGCCGGCTTACACAGACGTCTTCGGGCATTACCCGGCGGAGGGCCAGGAGCTGATGCTGCCGGTGAAGGCGTTGGAATCTTTAGGGATATCGGAGCCGGAGCCGGGGATGAAGATTTCCCTTAAAGTGAATGTGGGGCTTTTTCGCACCGTTGAGGAGGAGTTTTCCCTGTGCGGCTGGTACACGGATTACAGGGAGAACCGTCCCGGGCTTTCTTTCGGATATATTTCGGAGGAAAAGATAAGGAGCTGGGGCTATGACATGGAAGGCAAATCGGATGTCTTAATCTGCCAGTCGGACAGCATGGACTGGCGGACGGCGGAGAAGAGGCTTTATGAGTATGTGCCGGGAAAGATAAGGCTTTCTGTACAGAATACGGCTGCCTGTGATGCGGTGCGCCTGACGGCGGGCGGCTATGATACGGCGGTGTTGGGAGCGGTTGTGGTGCTGGGGGGCATGTTTTTCCTTGTTTATAATGTTATGGCAATTTCCATGGCGGGGGATATCCGGCAGATGGGGCTTTTAAATACGATCGGCGCTACGGGCAGGCAGCTTAGAAAGGTCTATATGCGGCAGATTTTAAGTGCGGCTGGTCTGGGGGCGGCAGCGGGAGTGGCGGTGTCTTCGGGGATTCTGGGATTTGTGATTCCGAAGATTTTAGGGAGCCGGTATGCGGACAGTTTTGGCGGCGCCGGGGAGATTCGGTTTTTCTATGGGGAGATACTTGCTGTGTCGGCAGCATCTGCGGTGCTGCTTACGGCGGCGGTATCCGCCCGGGTAATCTTTCGCGCGGTGAATATGTCCTGTGCGGAAAGCATCGGCTATACGGGGCTAAAGCCTGGAAAGAGAAGGAAAAGAGAAGACGCGCTGGGCAGGACGCGCGAAGAAAAACGCCGGGTGAGGTATAGAAAGCGGAGCGCGAAAGGGGAGATCCATTATCTGGCGCGGCAGAATGTGCTGCGGTATAAGGGGAGATTTGTACTGACGGTACTTTCCCTGTTTCTTGGTGTCATGGCATTTTTCGGGGCGGTGGTCATTGCGGAGAAAAGCGACTATACCAAGGTGATCGAGAGCCATCCGGATTTCCTTATCGCCGGGGAAATGAGCCGGTTCGGGAAAGAGGAAGGGTACTGGAAGGAGTATACGTTCCGGGATGCAGAGGAAGATCCCTTAAAGACGGAAGCCTCGGATATCGAAGTGCTGAATGATAATTATTATGATGAATTTTCTCCCATTTCCCCGGAGGTGAAGGAGAGGCTCCTGAGTCTTGACGGAGTACGGCGGGAGACATCGCGGGTCGCAGAAGGGGCGTATATGTTCTCGACGATTGCCAGACAGGCAGCGTGGCCCTTTGAGGAGGCGCCGGAATGGGCGGAATCCATCGATGAGGTAGATGGTTTTCCTATGATTGAAAGCGGTGATGCGGATGTTGTCCAGATCCTGACCGATGAGGAGATGGATGCGCTCAGGCAGTATGTAAAGGAGCGCGGTTTGGCGGTGGATATGGACAGTCTGGAGGATGGTACCGGCGTGGTGATTCTCCATGACCTTGGGATGTCGCCGAAGGAAAAGGAGGGAGCGGAAAAGGCTGTGGGGAAACCGGTGTACTTTACGACTATTATGACGCGGGAGAAAAGCCTGGCGAACAGCCGCCTGGAATGGTGGGAGGGGGTTGATGAGGAACTCTATCCGAAAGAGCGGCAGTCGAAAGTTTTTTCGCTGTGCGGCTACTTTGACAGTCATGAAGAGGACTTCCCGGAAATCCGTCGGACTTGGCACGGTTCGGAGGGGATGACGTATTTTTTGATCGGTGAGAAGGGATTTGAAAAGTTGCCGACAGAGAAAAAGACCTTTTGCATGGAGCTTGATGTCAGGGAAGGGAGAGAGCCGGAGGTTAAGCGGGAGATTATGAATATCTGCCTGGAGGAGAACCGGAGGCGGGAAGAGACTCCTGGAACGGGCGGAAAAGGAGAAGGCGAGGCAGGGATATTTGCTATCTGCAAGTCAGATCTTTTGGCGCAGGCAGAAGGATATATCCGGGGAAACAGGATGCTCTTCGGGAGTATCAGCGCGGTGCTTTTGATCGCGGGGGCAGCGAATTTCCTGAATGTGATGGTCATGGGGATTCTGTCGAGGGAAAATGAATTTCAGATCATGGAGCAGGTGGGGATGACAAAGAGGCAGAAGAGGAAGATGCTGGCGATGGAGGGGGCGTATTATCTTTTTGCGGTGGTTGTGTTATCTTGTGTGATTGGAGGAGGAATATTAAGAATGATTCGTATTATTTAAGAGAGGGGGTTCTAAAAAAATCCACAGGATTATCTAAAAAGAGACGTCTTTAAAAAGGTATGGACTTTTATAGTTGATTTGGGTTGGATGATTTTATAAATAATGAAAGCGTTTACAATTAGTAATACAGATATCAGTAAATTTGTGTTATATAATACATAAATATATCGTGAATTTGTACAAAATATTGCATAATTAAATAAAAAACTTGACAAATATTTGGATGCATGATAATGTAATAAAAAATAGATGAAAGCGTTTACATTATCATGATTGAAAAAGAAAAGCAACATACAATATATGACATATCAAAAAAAGCCGGGGTATCTATTGCGACTGTATCGAGAGTTCTCAACAATAGTCCAAAGGTAAGTCAGAAGACAAAGGAGAGGGTCTTAGAAATTATTAATGAAAGCGGATATGAGCCGAATGCATATGCCAGGGGATTAGGAAGTGGTTCCATGAAAACAATAGGTATCCTTTGTGCGGATGTAGCAGACATCTATTTGGCTAATGCAGTTTCTTTTTTAGAAAAAAATCTGCGCCAGAATGGTTTTAATACTATTTTAAATTGTACCGGAGATGATTATTCAACTAAAGTACAGTGCATAAAAGCAATGGAGGGACAAAGAGTGGATGCTGTCATTTTAGCAGGTTCTCAATATATTGAAAGTACAGTTTCTAAAAATAAGTATATTATTGATGTCTCGAAACGTATTCCGGTTATGCTGCTGAACGGCTACTTGAAAAGTGATAATATATATTGCAATCTATCAGATGATTACAGTGCTTTTTATGATGCGACGAAGGAACTGTATCAGAAAGGTTGTAGAAAAATCTTATTTTTATATAGGGAGATTTCGTACAGTCGAAATCTAAAATATAAAGGTTATTGTGAAGCGCTGGAAGACTGTCAGACAGAGGTTGACGATTCTCTGATTCTGCGCTGCGTAGGAAAGATGGAGCAGATTAAGCATCAGCTTATTACGTATTACCAAAAAGGGCATGAGTTTGATAGCGTTTTGGCATGTGATGACGAGTTGGCGATTGGTGCAATAAAGTTTGCCAAAGAAACAAGGATACGAATTCCAGATGAATTGGGAGTTATCGGCTGTAACAATTCGGTACTGTCCATTTGCTGCAGCCCAGAACTTTCGTCTATTGATAATAAATGCGAGATGCTTTGCATTAATACCATTTCCTCTCTGATGCGTGTTTTGGACGGTCAGGAAGCAGCACAAAGAACAGTGCTGTCTACTGAATATATTCCCAGAGGGACGACCAAAATGTGATGAACGTTAAACATCTGGATGGTTAATATGTATACATAAGTGTTTTGACGGCTTCTTCATAAGAGATTTCCAGATGTTTTTTAAGCTTCATACAGGCGGTATCGATTTCGCCTGTTAAGATGGAATCAATGATTTCAATGTGCTCATTGCTGCTGATACACAGACGGCCGACGGAGTGAGCGCTGACAGTAGAACGAATGATAGTAAGTTTGTCAACAAAGGTGTTCATCAGCCGGGTTGTATATTGATTGCCCATGGAGGATACGATGGCGAGATGAAATTGGTTGTCTGTATCGGCTAAACGAATACAATCCTGCAAAGATAGTGTGTCGGAGGAGGAGGCTTTTTGGAATGAGGCGCGAAATTCCATCAAGTGTTTCTTGTCTAGTTCTTTGAAGTATGTATGCAGGATTTCGGGTTCAATTAAAATACGTACTTGAAAAATATCATGTATAGATTTTGGCATAATTCGGGATATCTCAATTCCTTTACGTGGATGGATAGTAATCAGTTCGTTTTCAGCAAGCTGCAAGATAGCTTCGCGTACGGGAGTACGTCCTAAGCCAAGAAGTTCCTGAAGCTGAGCTTCGTTTACAAATTGTCCGGGTTTAAGTTTATTTTCCAGAATCAATGTCTTGATTTGCTGGTATGCAATAGTAGAAAGTCCTGTTTTATGGGTCATATGAGGTCTCCTTAATTAATGGTTACTTTATATATATATTAGCATAAATTAGTAGGTTGCTTGTGATATATCACAAATATATTAATCATATATTAACATGGAGGGAAGAAATGAGCAACATATCAATTTTAAAAAAAGAGAGTCTGAAAAGAGTTTTTTCAAATGGATTTAGCGCAGTACGAATTCTTGAAGAGACATGCCCAGAAGTGTCGCTTGAACTGTGTACATTAAAAGCAGGATTTTCCAGAGGGTTTAAAACCTACAGTTTGGAGGAAAGGATGCAAATTTTTACATTCGCATCCGGACTGGGGATTATTAAGGCAGGAAAGAAAATTTTTCCTATTGATGAACAAAGTGTGTTTATTCCTGATTTTGATCAGGACAAACTAGAAATAACTGCTGGAGATACGGATATAGAGTTTATCCATATTACTGGAACGATGAATGATACAGATAGAAGGCAGATGAGTCATTGCCAATATGTACTTCCAAGGTTTGTGCGATTTAGCGAGGCAATTCAGTATACGGAACGATTTACTCAGGAATCCGGCGCAAAAGTCAAGCAACATAGTGTGATTGCCGGAAGACACCTGGGAAGATATACCATGGGATGGGTTATCGGGAAAGGGCCGGACTTTGTTGGTCAGCATACCCACCCGTCATTGGAGCAATGGTATTTTATGCTGCAGGGAGCAGATTTTACCTATGATGCCGGCGACAGATCAATTGCGGTGAAAGAGGGAGATGTGTCTTTTACTCCTCACGGGACATCACATGGCTCCACATGTAAGGAGGAAGGATTTATTAATTATGTGTGGTTTGAGTTGAACCGAGCTTGGGATGAGGGATAGAGATGAGGGAGCTTAAAGGGCGTGTGGTGTGCTCCAATGTTCATTACTTCTATTATGATACGGAATTTTTCTTTCAGAGTATCGCAGAGGCAGGTGGTATGCAGGTAGAGTTTTACTTAGGAACACCTCATATTTTTATTGACTATGCGGTGATTGATGATTTTACAGGAGTAAAAGGGGTGGCGGATAAATACGGAGTAAAGATTGCGGCAGTACATCCGGAAACGTTGTCTTTTCGCTATGGACTCTGCTATTTGGATGATGAGTGGAGTAAGAAAAGTGTTATGGCTTACAAAAACTGTATTGAATATGCCTTGAAGATTGGTGCGCCGCAGCTTAACACGAATGTGACAGGTGCTTTCCGGGATAAGAATCAACAGGATATTTTTCAGAGAGTGGTGAAAAATCTTAATGAAATCGTAGCTTATGGCAAAGAAAGAGGAGTAACTATTGCCGTAGAAACAGAAAGTCCGAACTATGAAGGCTTCTTCACTAAACTGTCAGAGGTGAAGCTTCTGTCTGATTATATAGAGGATGAAAATCTTGTATTCAACATAAACTATGACGGGATGATTGCGGCAGGAGAGACGCTTAAACAGTGGGCAGGTATGTTTCCAGGGAGAGTGGAAGGTATACGTTTCTCAGATTTGGAAGATTATGAAAGTTTTCAGTCTGAGCCGGGAGCAGATACTTTTGATCACAGACTTCTTTTTTTTCCGAGAGATGAAAGGTATCTAGATAGGCCTCAGGATTTTGACCGGGCATTGTTTGGCAGACTGAAAATGTGAGGTGGGGATGATGGGACTCTTAAGACTGGAACAGATTGCAGGTATGAACTGTCATTATTATAACTATTCACTGGATTATTTTATGGATACCATGGAAGCTTGCGGTTACAAGACAATAGCTTTGTGGGGAGGTGCGCCTCATTTTTATATGGATTATCTGACTTACAGTGATTGCGCAAGGATTCGGAAAGATGCTTCTCGACGTGGTCTTGGAATTAAGTGTTTTACTGCATCTAGCGGGACTTATGGGTATCAGATGGGGATGCAGCCGGAATCACAGAGAGAAAGGGTTTACCAATATTATGTAAATGGAATCAAAGCGTCGGCAGAGCTGGGAGCCGGTATGATGTCTATGAATTCTGGCTGGGGTTATTGGAATGAGGATACTTGGGAAGCATGGAAGCGTTCAAAGGATATGATTATAAGGTTATGCGAGGTGGCAGAAAGAGAGGGGGTAATTCTTACTATTGAATCACTTCGCAAAGAAGAATCAAAATTAGCGTATAATCTGGAAAATACGATAAATCTTTTTGAGGAGATTAAACATCCATTTTTAAAAGTAATGATTGACACGACGGCTGTGGGTGTGGCGGGGGAAACATTGCGTCAGTGGTTCGAGACATTTGGGGATGATATTGTAAATACTCATTTTATAGATGGAAATCCATACGGACATCTGGCATGGGGAGACGGGACAAGTGATTTGGAAGGTTGGCTTAGTGTTCTAAAGGAGTATCAATATGAGGGGATTTTGGGATTGGAAATTACAGCAAGAGAATATTATAACGATCCCGCAGCAGCCGACAAAAAAAATATGGAAGCACTTTTAAGATATACATAATTATATCAAAGCGCTAAGAGAAAGGAAGTAAGAATGCAGGAAATTAAGATTATTAAGAAAGAAGACATCAAGTATGACTTTACGGATGGCTTTGCAGCGACAGAGATACTATCCGAAACCTGTCCAGGTATCACAATCTGTAAATGCTGCCTGAAATCCGGGAGCACTTTTGAGGTGGAAACGTATGCAGAGAGTGACAGGATGCAGCTTCTTTTTTTCACTACATGTTCGGGGATAGTAAAAAGTGGGAAAAAGATTTATATGATTGATGATCAGGCGGTGTTTGTACCCGATTTTAACAGAGAAAGAGTCTTTATTACAGCAGCAGATACAGATTTATATTTTATCCGCATTACTGGACTTATGACAGAGATTGACCATCGGCAGATGAAAAATTGTCAGTATGTACTTCCTCGGTTTGTAAGATTAAGGGAATCCATTGAATATACGGAGAGGTTTACCCAGGAATCAGGGTCTAAGGTGGTTTCGCACAGCATTATTGCGGGAAGACATTTGGGGCGTTATACCATGGGCTGGAATATCGGTGCGGGACCTGATTTTATCGGTCAGCACACTCACCCGACTTTGGAGCAGTGGTATTTTATGATTGATGGTTCTAAATTTACTTATGTAGCAGGCGGGGATGAGATTCTGGTGAATGAAGGTGATGTATCATTTACCCCTCATGGGACATCACATGGCTCGGAGTGCAGTGAAGACGGATTTATCAATTATGTATGGTTTGAATTAAACAGAGCATGGGAGGAGATATAAATGGCAGAGACGAAAAAAATAAAAGGATTAACAAGGCGTGAAATAGCAGCGGGAACACATCCGGAATTGGAACTATATGAATGTACATTGGAAGCAGGATGCAAGTTTGAACCAGAACTTTACGGACTCGAGGAAAAGATGCAGATGTTTTTCTTTGTGAATGCTACCGGTTATGTGGCAACAAAGAATAGGGCGTGGAATATTGAGGAGCAGGGAATCTTTATTCCGAACTACAAGAAAGAATCATTCTGGATAGAAGCTGGAGAAAATAATCTGACATTTGTCCATATTGTGGGAGTGATGAATGCATATGATGAAAAGGAATTCATTGATTATCATATTGTTTTGCCGAATATGAGAGGCAGATCACAATGCTTTCAGTTTACAGAATACTATACAGGAAAAGCAGGGTCAACGATAGAAAGCCGCAGATTGGTTCTTGATACTGCTTTTGGTAGATGGTTTGTAGGTATGGATGACGGAGAAGGAGAAGAGGCATTCGTAGGTGAGCATGTCAACGAACATCTACAGCAGTGGAATTATGTACTACCGGGGTCACACTTCAGATATATGGTTGACGGAAAAGAAGATGAGGCAAAGGCTGGTGATGTGATCTACATTCCCAAAGGTGTAAGGAGCAGCGCGAGACCGATTGGTGATGGAGGTATTCACTATCTGTGGCTCAAATTTGCCTCGGAGGGCTTCCCGGTGGGCAGGGATGGCTACCCTGGATCAGAAGAATAATAAATTAAAGGAGGAAATCAGACAATGAAAAAAAGAATTGCAAGATTAACCGCGGTACTGTTGGTTGCTATGATGATGCTGTCCCTTGCTGCCTGCAGCCAGGGAGGCAAAGAGAGTGAGACGAAAGATGAGGCTGATACCAAGACTAGCTCAAAGGAATCGTCCCAGCCGTCAGATGCCAATGAGGAGATGGGAGAGACTATGGCGAAGATTAAAAAGGCAGGCAAGATTGTCATGGGTGTAAATGCGACATATGCGCCCTTTGAATTTCACAAGACCATTGATGGTAAAGACGAGATTGTAGGATTTGATATCAAGCTGGGACAGGCAATCGCAGATGAGCTGGGTGTTGAATTCGAAATTTCAGATATGTCCTTTGACGGGCTGCTGCCAGCATTGGCAACTGGAAAGGTGGATTTTTTGCCGGGATTGGCGTATTCGGAAGAACGTGCAGAG
Organism: Lachnospiraceae bacterium MD308; assembly: GCA_000403475.2. Classification (GTDB taxonomy): domain Bacteria; phylum Bacillota; class Clostridia; order Lachnospirales; family Lachnospiraceae; genus MD308. Next base: position 1,011,233 of record KE159795.1, on the reverse strand, counting down.
AATGCATCATTTACCAAACCGTACCACAAATCTGTACAGGTTGTTTTAGTTAGTAAGGATAAGGCAGGAGAAATTAGCGCTGACAGTGATCTTTCCGGAAAGACAATAGGTATCCTTAAAGGTGCGGTGCAGGAGAAGACGTTTCCGGCGCATTATCCAAAGGCTGAAAATTACGTGTTGGGTAAAATCCCGGATCTTATTGCAGCTTTACAGAGCGGAAGAATTGACGGTGTATGTCTGGACTATGTAGTTGCATCGTTGTATGAAAAATATAATGAAGATCTGAAAATGTCAGAGATTCAGTATGAACTTACCGATGAAGAAGATGAAGGCTCCTGTGTACTGGTCAGAAAGGACAATAATGAAGATTTAATTGAGGTTATCAATACAGTTCTTGATAGAGTTATTGAAAATGGAGATCTTCAGAAATGGGAAGAGGATGCAATTGCTTTGATGGATATGGATGATATCGGATAAAAGTCATTGTTATAAGAACTCGGCGGTCGGCGAACCCTTTCTGCCGCCGGGTTTTTATATTCAGGAAAAGGGGATACTATGAAGTTTGATTTTTTAACCACATACTGGCCGTTCTATATCGAAGGTCTGAAAATTACGATAATATATTCTGTTTTTGCAGTTATTTTCGGGATTATTCTGGGTGTTGCGCTTGCCTTGATGAAAATATCGAAGCTTAAGTTGTTTAAAGCATTTGCAGTCTCATACATTAATTTTGTCCGTGGTACACCGATTCTTGTACAGATCTATATTGTTTATTTTGGTTTGTTCAGCTTCGGGATTAATCTTGCAGATTCTACAGCGGGTGTCGCTGCACTTGCAATCAACAGTGGTGCTTATGTGGCAGAAATTGTGCGTGCAGGTATTGAGGCTGTGGATAAGGGGCAGATTGAGGCAGCAAGATCACTAGGAATGAGTCATTTTGCGACGACGCGCCTGCTTGTCATTCCACAGGCCATAAAGAATATCTTGCCTGCATTGTGCAATGAATTCATTGTCACTACAAAAAATACATCTATGCTGTCTATTATAGGGATTCATGATCTAATGTATAACACGGATACTATCAGAGGGAATACATTGCTGGCTTTTGAGCCATTAATTATAGCAGCGGTTATTTATTTTACGATCTCTTATGTATTGTCTAAATTAATCGGCATGCTGGAGAGGAGGCTTAGAGCAAGTGATGATAGAAGTTAGAAATTTAAAGAAAAGTTTTGGCGATAATCAGGTGCTTAAAGGGATTGACATAGACATTCATAAAGGCGAAGTGGTAGTAGTTATCGGTCCCAGCGGATCTGGGAAGAGTACTTTTTTGCGCTGTCTGAACCTTTTGGAGCTCCCCAATGAAGGAAGTATTGTCGTAGAGGGAGAAACAATTACGGATAAGAATGCAGATGTAAACAAGATCAGGCAGAAGATGGGGATGGTATTTCAACAGTTTAATTTATTTTCTAATATGAATATCATGAGAAATATGTGTGTCGCTCCTATGACTGTGCGAAAGAATCCGAAGGAAAAAGCACAGGAAAGAGCGAGAGAGCTTTTGGAGAGGGTAGGTCTTGAGGAAAAGGCGGACAGCTATCCGCAGCAGCTTTCAGGAGGGCAGAAACAGAGGGTGGCTATTGCAAGAGCGTTGGCTATGGAACCGGATATCATGCTTTTTGACGAGCCTACATCGGCCCTTGACCCGGAGATGGTCGGGGAAGTGCTGGCAGTTATGAAAGAGCTGGCTGCTTCGGGAATGACGATGGTAGTTGTGACTCATGAGATGGGGTTTGCAAGAGAAGTGGGAGACCGCGTGCTTTTTATTGACGAGGGTAAGATTATTGAAGAAAATGAACCGAAGGAACTGTTTGAACATCCACAGAACCAGAGGACTAAAGATTTTCTGGCAAAAGTATTGTAGGTAGTAAGGAGAGAACGATGAAATTTATAAATGATGATTTTTTATTGTCTACGCAGACGGCTGTAAAATTATATCATAATTATGCTGAAAAAATGCCCATTGTTGATTATCATTGTCATCTTGCGCCGAAGGATATTGCTGAGGATCGGAAATTTGAGAATATTACCCAGCTATGGTTGGAGGGAGACCACTACAAGTGGCGTCTTATGAGAAACTGTGGTGTAGAAGAGGAATATATCACAGGGAAGGCATCAGATAAAGATAAATTTTTAAAGTGGGTTCATGTCTTGCAGCAATGCGTGGGAAATCCTCTTTACCATTGGAGTATGCTTGAGCTTGCCAGATACTTTGGATGGGAGGAACCGTTGACGGGTGACAACGCCAGAGAAGTATGGGATTACTGCAATCTTATGATAGAAAAAGATCGATTGTCTGCAAGAGAGATTATCAGAAGATCGGATGTCAAAGTGCTCTGTACTACTGACAATCCGGAGGATGATTTAAGGTATCATCGCATAATCAAAGGGGACAAAAATTTTGATATTTCTGTGCTTCCCGCATTCCGACCAGATAAGGCATGTAAGATTAACGAACACGGATTTAGAGAATATATGGAAGCGCTCAAAGAATATTTTGGCTGCGGGATTACTTCCTACAAGGATTTGTATAAGATTATGCAGAGAGCTATGGAAAATTTTGACGAAATGGGATGCAGAGTTAGTGATCATGGCATCGAGTATATTCCTTTCCGGCTAGAGGGTGAGAGCGAAGTTGACCGGATTTTCTGCAAAAGAATGTCAGGAGAGAAACTGACGGAAGGAGAGGCAGAAATCTATATGACAAGATTTCTGACTGATATGGCGCGGGAATATAGACGACGCGGATGGGTTATGCAGATCCACTATGGAGCCAGGAGAAATATTAATAGGCCCATGTATAGAAAAATGGGGCCTGATACGGGATATGATGGTATTACGGGGCGAGGTCCAGGAGAGAATCTGGCAAAGCTACTGGGGGCTCTGGAGGAAGAAAATATATTGCCAAGAATGATCATATATTCTCTGGAACCGGCAGATAATGCCATGATCGATACGGTCTGCGGATGTTTTCATGAAGCAGGCGTCAGAGGGAAGGTACAGCATGGAAGCGCCTGGTGGTTCAATGACCATTTTGACGGTATGACAGAACAGCTTGCGAACTTCGCCAGTCATAGTGTGTTGGGCAATTTTGTGGGGATGCTGACAGATTCCAGGAGCTTTTTATCCTATACAAGACATGAATATTTCAGGAGGGTTCTCTGCGAATTGTTAGGCTCATGGGTGGAAAGGGGTTATTATCCTTCTGATATGAACATTTTGGGAAAGCTTGTTCGTAACATCTCTTATTATAATGCATTAGAATTTTTCCGATTTGAAAGAAAGGACGGGGATGTTTGATGAAGATGACTTTTAGGTGGTATGGCTCTTCGATGGATCCGATTCCGTTGAAATATATCAGGCAGATACCAGGTATTACGGGGGTTGTGACCTCTCTCATGGATATTCCTGCCGGTGAGCTGTGGCCTTTAGAACGGCTTATGGAATTAAAAAAAGAAGTAAATGATGCAGGATTAGAACTTAAAGTAATTGAAAGTGTGAATGTCCATGAGGATATTAAGCTCGGACTGCCGTCCAGAGAGCAGTACATAGAGAATTATAAGGAGACTATCAGAAACTTACGTGAGATCGGGGTGAAAGTGATCTGCTATAATTTTATGCCTGTGTTTGACTGGACAAGAACAAGCCTTGACAGGGAGCTTTCCGATGGTTCAAATACTATGAGCTATGATCAGGATATCGTTGATAAGATTACAGATCCGCAGAAATTTGCAGACGAAATACAGAACCAAACTGGTGAGTTTGAAATGGCAGGATGGGAGCCAGGCCGGATGGCGGAGTTAAAGAGATTGTTTAAGGCTTATGAGAAGGTATCTCATGAAGATCTGAAAAAGAATCTGGAATATTTTCTGAAAGCAATTATTCCAGTGTGTGAGGAATGTGACGTCCGAATGGCGATGCATCCAGATGATCCGCCGTGGGATATCTTTGGCCTTCCCCGGATTGCCAATTCACTTAAGGCTTTTGAGGAAGTAATATCTATGGTGGACAGTCCTTATAACTGCATTACGTTGTGTACGGGGTCATTAGGTTCGAATCCGGATAATTACCTGCCGGATCTTATCAGGCACTTTGGAAAGAAAAATCGGATAGCCTTCGTACATGCCAGAAATCTAAAGATAGAAGAACCAGGGAAATTTTACGAGTCCTCCCACTTGTCAAGAGATGGAAGCTTTGATATGTATGAGATTATGAAGGCGCTTAATGAAACTGGATTTGATGGGTATATCAGGCCGGATCACGGTCGGATGATATGGGATGAACATGGAAGGGCAGGGTACGGTCTTTTTGACCGGGCGCTTGGCATCGCGTATCTTAATGGGATTCAGGAAAGTATAGAGAAAGGAAAGGAGTATGTTGGAATTAAAATTGTCACAACTTGACAAACAGGAATGGGAAAAACGGCATATTATGACACCCGGATATGATGTGAAAAAGATGCGGGAGAGGACGAAAGCAAAGCCCAAATGGATTCATTTTGGTGCAGGTAATATATTTCGTGCGTTTCCGGCGGCGGTTCTTGATAATCTTCTTGAGGATGGGATTGAGGATATTGGTCTTATCGTGGCGGAAGGTTTTGATGCAGAGATTATAGACAGAATTTATAAGCCTTGTGATAATTTAAGTTTACTGGTGACACTTAAAAGCGATGGTTCTGTAGAAAAGAGAATAATAGCCAGCATAGCAGAGGCATTGGTGATGGCTAAAGGCCAGGCAGAGGATGCGCAGCGCTTGAAAGACATATTCAGGAGTCCCTCCCTTCAGGTGGTTAGCTTTACCATTACAGAAAAGGGCTATAAGCTTTGTGATGCGTCGGGGATGTATTTCATGGAAATTCAAAAAGATTTTCTGGCAGGACCTGGGCATGCGGATAGCTATATGGGGAAAGTGGCGGCACTGTGCTATGAGCGATATCATGCGGGTGGGCTTCCAATTGCTCTGGTGAGTATGGATAATTTTTCACATAACGGCGATAAATTGAAGATTGCAATACAGACTTTTGCCAGAGAGTGGGAGAAGAGGGGGCTTATACAAGCTGGCTTCCTTACTTATCTGCAGGATGAGGACAAAGTATCTTTTCCATGGACAATGATTGACAAAATTACGCCGAGACCGGATAAAAAGGTGGAAGAGCTGCTTATATCAGACGGGCTCACAGGTATCTCCCCAATTATTACTTCAAGGCACACATATATTGCCCCATATGTAAATGCGGAAGAATGTCAGTATCTTGTTATTGAGGACCATTTCCCGGCAGGAAGGCCGAAACTTGAAAGAGGAGGAATACACTTTACTTCTCGGGATATTGTGGATAAATCTGAACGGATGAAGGTGTGCACCTGCTTAAATCCTTTACACACTGCGCTTGCTGTTTTCGGATGCCTGTTCTCTTATGACAGAATATATAAGGAAATGGAAGATGAGCTTCTTAAAAAGCTTGTATTTGATATTGGCTACTTAGAGGGGCTTCCGGTGGTGATCGATCCAGAGATTATTCATCCGGAAAAGTTCTTGAAAGAAGTACTGTGTGATCGAATTACTAATCCATTTATGCCGGATACGCCCCAACGGATAGCAACAGATACTTCACAGAAGCTATCTGTCCGCTTTGGAGAAACGATAAAGTCTTATGAAGAGCGAGGGATGGATATTTCAAAGCTTCATCTGATACCGCTGGTTTTTGCGGGGTGGTGCCGTTACCTGATGGGAATTGATGATATGGGGGAGGCATTTGAAGTAAGCCCGGATCCTTTGCACGATAGGTTAATAAAACAACTGGGAGGAATTAAACTGGGTGATAAAGGCCTGTTTTCAGAACAGCTTAAGCCAATCTTATCGAACAAAGAAATCTTTGGCGTTGATTTATATAGGGCAGGTCTCGGTGAACAGGTGGAAAGGTATTTTGCTGAGATGGTGTCGGAAAAAGGTGCAGTCAGAAAGACATTAGAAAGATATGTTTTGGGAAAACGAGAGGCGCTTTTGAAGGAAATATCGAGGATTGGAATTATTCCGGTAGTAGTGCTTGAAGATGCACATAAGGCAATTCCGACTGCAAAGGCTCTGCGGGATGGCGGAATAAATTGTGCGGAGGTTACTTTCCGAACTATGGCTGCCGAAGAATCCATCCGGAGGATTACCGAAAGGTATCCGGATATGCTAGTGGGAGCAGGCACAGTTCTTCACACAGGTCAGGTAGATAAGGCAGTAAAGGCGGGAGCTAAGTTTATCGTCACACCAGGGTATAATCCGGAGGTTGTGAATTATTGTGTAGTAAAAGAAATCCCCATTGTCCCGGGATGTATGGATACGAATGCAATTGAGATGGCATTGTCTGTTGGGCTTGATACGGTCAAATTCTTCCCGGCAGAGGCAGCAGGGGGGTTAGCTATGTTGAAGGCATTAGCCGGGCCTTATAGTAACCTAAAATTTATACCTACAGGAGGAATTGGTGCGGATAATCTTACTGAATATCTGATATATGATAAGGTTACTGCATGCGGGGGAAGCTGGATGGTGAAACCTTCTCTGATTCGGGAAGAGAGATTTGATGAAATTACCAGGCTCACAGAGGCAGCGGTACAGAAAATGCTGGGATTTAAACTGTTTTATGTGGAAGTCCTTGAGAAGAACGAAGATACACAAGAAGCGGGGAAGATAATCAGATTACTGGGAGGACATGTTAGAGCGCTGGAGCCGCGGCAAGAAAGCAGATGTGGGGAGATTGCCATAGAGACGAACAGCGTGATTCGGGTAGCGTATTATCTGTGGAAGCGGGGCGTGTGCATGGATATGAGAACGATGGAATATGGAGAGGGCAGGCTTCAATCAGTTTATTTAAAGGACAGGATAGGAGGATTTGCTGTCAAGTTACTTCAAAAGCAGGGATGAAAATGGAGGGATATGAAATGCCGAAAAGAGTTGTGACATTTGGAGAGATTATGCTTAGGCTTGCGCCGGAGGGATATTACCGTTTCACACAAGCAGACAGGTACGGGGCTGTTTTTGGAGGCGGAGAAGCCAATGTGGCAGTGTCTTTGTGCAATTACGGTGTGGATGCTGCATTTGTGACAAAGCTTCCGGAGCATGAGATTGGGCAGGCGGCAGTTAATGCGCTGCGCCGATTTGGAGTGGATACTTCGTTTGTTCTTCGCGGAGGAAGCCGTGTCGGGATATATTATATGGAAAAAGGAGCGTCTCAGAGACCTTCAAAGGTCATTTATGACCGGGCAGGAAGTTCTTTTGCAGAGGTGGCGCGGCAGGATTTTGACTGGAAAAATATATTAAAAGGAGCCGAATGGTTTCATTTTACCGGAATTACGCCGGCGCTTGGCGGGGAGCTTGCAGATGTCTGTATGGATGCAGTAAGAACGGCAAAAGAGATGGGTATCACTGTATCCTGTGATCTGAATTACCGAAAAAAGCTCTGGACAAAAGACGAAGCAAGAAAAACAATGGGTGCGCTGTGCCGATATGTAGATGTCTGTATTGCAAACGAAGAGGACGCCAGTGATGTATTTGGGGTTCGGGCGAAAGACACGGATATAACGGGCGGCAAGGTAAATCATGAAGGATATAAAAGTGTTGCAAGACAATTGGCAGAGCAGTTTGGATTTGCCAAGGTAGCGATTACTCTGAGGGAGTCTTTTTCGGCAAATGATAATGGTTGGTCGGCTATGCTTTATGACGGCGGACAGTATTATTTCAGCAAGAGATATATGATACATATTGTGGATCGTGTCGGGGGCGGCGACAGCTTTGGGGGCGGTCTGATCTATGCATTCCTGGAAGGTTATAGCCCGCAGTCTGCCGTTGAGTTTGCAGTGGCGGCATCATGTCTTAAGCATACTGTGGAAGGGGATTTTAATATGGTGAGTGCACAGGAAGTAAAAAAACTTTCAGAAGGTGACGGCTCTGGCAGGGTGCAGAGATAGATGAGAAAATATATTAAGATTCATCCGGCAGACAAAGTTGCAGTGGCACTTTGTCCGCTGGATAAAGGTACAGAGATAATTATTGGTGAGGAGAGGATCATCCTTTCAGAAAATATTCCTCAAGGACATAAATTTGCACTTCAAAACATGGACACAAGGGAAGAGGTCATTAAGTATGGACATCCAATTGGCGTTACGATACTTCCGGTAAAAGCGGGTGAATGGGTGCATGTACATAATATGAAAACAGCATTGGGAGAGGCGGGGTTCTATGTATATGATCGAAAAGAGGAGGCTTACCCGTTATCTGAAAGAAGATATTTTCAAGGATACCGAAGAGTTGACGGGAAAGTGGGAGTTCGGAATGATATTTGGATTATTCCGACAGTCGGATGTGTGAACGGTGTGGCGTCTGTAATTGAGTGCAGAGCTTCTGTCCTGGCCAGAGGAAGTGTTGATGCAATCGCCGCTTTTTTACATCCTTACGGGTGCTCACAGATGGGCGGTGACCAAGAGAATACGAGACAGATCCTTGCAGATTTAATCAATCATCCCAATGCCGGCGGAGTGCTGGTACTAGGACTTGGATGTGAGAACAGCAATATCGGAGAACTGAAAAAATATATTGGTTATTATGATAAAAATAGAGTTAAGTTTTTAAACGTGCAGGATGTAGAGAATGAGATAGAAGAAGCACTTACACTTTTGGAGGGGTTAATTGATTATGCCAGTGGTATGAAGCGAGAGTTGATTCCTTTACGTGAGCTTATTGTTGGATTGAAATGTGGTGGTTCCGACGGGTTGTCCGGAATTACAGCCAATCCTGCTGTCGGAATCTGCTCGGATTTATTGATTGCTCAAGGAGGTACTTCTATTCTTACAGAAATACCAGAAATGTTTGGGGCAGAGACGATTCTGATGAATCGTTGCAGAAGCCGGAAATTATTTCAAAAAACAGTTACAATGGTCAATGATTTTAAAGAATACTTTATGAAACATGATCAGGTCATCTATGAAAATCCATCTCCTGGAAATAAGGCAGGTGGAATCTCTACGCTTGAGGATAAGTCCTTGGGATGTGTTCAGAAATCTGGAAGTGCTCCTGTTTGTGGGGTATTGTCTTATGGGGAAGTTGTTAAGGAGAAAGGGTTGAACCTCCTTAGTGCTCCTGGAAATGATCTGGTTGCTTCTACTGCACTGGCGGCATCCGGGGCGCATGTTGTCTTATTTACAACCGGCAGGGGAACACCTTTTGCGTCTCCGGTTCCTACGGTCAAGATTTCCAGCAATTCAAAGTTGGCACGAAAAAAGAATCATTGGATTGATTTTGACTGTGGAGCGGTAATTGATGGAGCTGATCCCGGCACAGTTGGAAGTCAGCTTTTTGACTATGTAATAGCTGTAGCTTCCGGGGAAAAAGTAAAGTCAGAGAGGATGGGGGTTCGGGATATGGCTATATTCAAACAGGGTGTGACACTTTAAAAGGATAAGAAAGCGGGAAAAGCGATGGAAAAATTAAATTATCGGACGCTTGAGAAATTAAAATACAAGGGATACATTTTAAAAGATGCACCAGAGCGGGTGCTGCAATTTGGGGAAGGGAATTTTTTGCGTGCGTTTGTGGAGCATTTTATCGATATTATGAATGAAAAAGCTGAGTTTAATGGCAAGGTTGTTATGGTGCAGCCCTCACCCAATAACAGTGCGACTTATGCCGATAAAATAAATGAACAGGATGGTTTATATACACTTTATTTGAGGGGGCTTAAGAAGGGGGGAAAAGTGCAGGAGAAGAGAATTATTTCCTGTGTAAGCCGTTGCCTGAACGTAAATAGAGATTATAGCGAAGTAATAGCATGTGCTGATAATCCAGAGCTTAGATATATTGTATGCAATACTACAGAAGCAGGTATTGTACATGATTCGAGAGATGATTTTAAAGATTTCCCACCGGTAAGCTACCCGGCAAAATTGACGCAGTTTTTGTATAGACGCTTCCAAAGATTCGGAGAAAAAAACGGAAAAGGGTTTATCATTTTGCCTTGTGAGTTAATTGATGATAATGGAAAAGAATTGAAAAGATGTGTGTTAAAATATGCTGTGCAATGGAGATTGGGTGAAGAATTTATACAGTGGATCGAGAGGGAGAATCTGTTTTGTTCAACGTTGGTGGACCGAATCGTAACCGGCTATCCGAAAGATGAAGCGGTTGCTCTAAACGAAGAAAATGGATATGAGGATAGTTTTATTGACACCGGAGAGATGTATGGCATGTGGGTAATAGAAGCACCGGAATGGCTGTCTAAGGAACTGCCTTTTGATGAAGCAGGGCTTCCTGTGCAGATTACAAACGATTATAAACCTTACAGGCAGAGAAAAGTATGCATTCTCAATGGGGCTCATACTTCTATGGCACCGGGGGCATATCTTGCCGGTAAGAGGACAGTTGGAGAATGTATGGATGATAAAGGAATTTCAGAGTTTATAAAGAGACTAATTAACAACGAAATCATCCCGGCGCTATCTTTGTGTGAGGAAGAATGTAAGCAGTTCGCGGATGCAGTGGAAGAGCGTTTTGAGAATCCATTTATCCACCATGAGCTTCTGTCGATCTCTTTGAATTCTACATCTAAGTGGAAAGCCAGAGTGCTGCCGGTGATAGAGGATTACCAGAGAAAATACGGAGTGCTTCCCAGACGATTAGTGGCATCTTTCGCGTTTTATATTGCGTTCTATATTATGTTTGCCCAGGGAAGTTGTAATGATGAAAGAAAGGTTTTGGAATTCTTTTGTAATCATAGAGATGATTCTGAGGAAGAGCTGGTACATGCAGTGTGCTGCAATGCAGGCTTTTGGGGAAAAAATCTTGCTAAGTTTCCTGGATTGGAAGAAGAAACGGTTAGGATATTAAGGAATGTGAGGAAAGACGGGATATACGAAACAATTGTAAACTTAATATAGAAACTGGTTGACAATTATTTCCTCCTGTTATATAGTTGTTAAAGATTTAATAATCTGGTCTTACAATTATATTACAGGAGGATTTTATTTTATGGAGACAGTGACGGGAAAGAAACTTTCGACAAAAAACCTTGTTCTGTGCGGGATGTTTACTGCGCTGACGGCAATTGGGGCATTTATTCAGGTTCCGATTCCGTATATGGATTACTTTACTTTGCAGTTCTTCTTTGTGTTGCTTGCCGGACTCGTTCTGGGAGGGAATAAAGGGGCGCTGTCGGTAGGCTGCTATGTGCTTTTAGGTCTTTTAGGTCTTCCTGTATTCGCGGCAGGGGGCGGAATTGGCTATGTGCTCAGGCCAAGCTTCGGCTACCTTCTGGGATTTGTTGTAACTGCCTATGTGACGGGAACTTTGAGCGAGAGGCTAAAGGCGTGTCCGAAGAACTTTTTTCTGTCCTGTATCGCAGGATTTGCCGTTACCTATGGAATCGGCATCGCTTACAAATACATGATTCTGAATTTTTATGCTGATACGCCGGCAACGTGGGCAGTGATTTTCCTTTCCTGCTTTCCTCTGGATATGCCCGGTGATTTTATCTTGTGCATCCTGGCATCCGGCGTAGGGCTGCGTCTGAGAAAAGCGGGATTTTATGCGGACTAAAGAAAGGAGAGGCAGTATGCGTACGATAGACGAGTGCAAACAAAAGATAAAAAATGGCGGGGAGGTTACCAGGCAAGAGGCCATAGAGCTTTATGACGCACCCCTTGAGAGCCTGTGTGCGGCGGCGGATGAGATAAGACGGCATTTTTGCGGGGATGGTTTTGATATCTGCACCATTATCAACGGAAAGAGCGGCCGATGCTCGGAAAATTGTAAATTCTGCGCCCAGTCTGCTTATTACAACACCGAGACGAAGGAGTATTCGCTGCTTGACACGGAGGAGATTGTTCGGCAGGCGAAATATAATGCGGACAGAGGCGTGTTGAGATATTCAATCGTAACTTCCGGGAAAGCGCTTAAGGATTCGGAAGTGGAGAAGATGTGCGCGGCAATCCGGCAGATAAAAAAAGAGGTTGACATCGAAGTGTGCGTATCTTTTGGGCTTCTTAATGAAGAGCAGTTTCGGAAGGCCAAAGAGGCGGGCGCGTCCAGGGTACATAATAATCTGGAGACTTCCCGGAGAAATTTCCCGAATATCTGTACCACCCATACCTTTGATGATAAGGTGGCAGCCATAAAGGCGGCGAGGGCAGCAGGCCTTTCAGTGTGCAGCGGCGGAATCATGGGGCTTGGGGAGACGAAAGAAGACCGGATAGACATGGCGCTTTCCCTTCGGGAGCTGGGGGTCAAAAGTATTCCGGTGAATATGCTGAATCCGATTCCGGGCACACCCTATGAGGATAATGAAAGATTGACGGAGGACGACATGCGCCGCATCGCAGCAGTATACCGCTTTATATTACCGGATGCATCCATTCGCCTGGCAGGAGGAAGAGGGCTGATGGGAGATAAAGGTGAAGGATGCTTTCAGTCCGGGGCAAATGCTGTGATTTCCGGAGATATGCTGACTACTTCCGGTTATACGATAGAGTCTGATATGGAGATGCTTTGCAGATTAGGATACAGGGCGGTGCTGTGCAATGGGTAAGGGTTTGTTTGTCACGGCAACAGGGACCGATATGGGGAAAACTTATGTTGCAGCATTGATGGTAAAGAAGTTAAAGGATGCAGGGTACAAAGCAGGATACTATAAAGCAGCGCTTTCCGGAGCAGAAAGCATAAAAGAGAGCGATGCCGGGTATGTAAAAAAGATATCGGGGATTGGACAGCCTGATGAAACACTTCTCTCCTATCTATATGAGACGGCAGTATCCCCGCATCTCGCCGCAAAGATAGAAGGGAATCCGGTGGAGCTTGAGAAGATAAGAGCAGATTATCAGAAGGTTCTTGAAAAGTACGATTATGTGACAGTGGAAGGAAGCGGCGGTATCGTATGTCCGATCCGCTGGGATAGCGGACAGAAGCTGCTTTTAGAGGATATCGTAAAGGCGTTAAAGCTTCCGGCAGTTATTGTGGCAAACGCAGGGCTTGGTACGATCAACGCTGTTGTACTGACCGCAGAGTATTTGAAAAATCGCGGAATAGAGACGAAGGGTGTTATTCTGAATCATTACTGCGGAGGAGTTATGCAGAAAGATAATGTTCAGATGATTGAAAGCTTAACGAATCTTCCAGTGCTTTCTCTTGTGGAAAAAGGGGATAAAGAACTTAATATAGATATAGAGAAATTGACATCACTTTATCTGTAGAATAGCTTTTACCATTCCAAATGCAAGATAATATTGAAAAATGGAATATTGCATTGAAATGAAAATATGCCGGAAGTATAATAAAGAAAATTAAAATTATATAGGCAAGAGGTGGCATATGGGCAGCAGAACAACAAGAAAAAAGAAAAAAACCGCTGCAAAGAAAGCGGCTGTCAATGTACAGGCAGAGGTAAAAAAGGAAACGGAAGTAACGGCAGATATATCTTATGTAAAGCGTTTTGAGAGACATTTTGATGAATTGAAATGGCTTTACATTGAGCTTTATGAGAACGATTCTATGTTTGCAGAGCTGTGTGACAACCTTTATCGTTTTTACCAGGAGAGAAACAAGGAGCTTAAAGAGCTTGATAAAGAGCGTGAAGAAAACCCGAACTGGTATAAGAATAATGACCTGCTCGGTATGATGCTCTACATTGATAACTTTGCAGGCAACATGAAGGGCGTGCAGGAGAAGCTTGATTATCTGGAAAAATGCAATGTGAATTATATCCATCTGATGCCGTTTTTAGATACGGTAGAAGGGCGTTCGGACGGCGGATATGCAGTGGCGGATTTCCGAAAAGTTCAGGAAAAATTAGGAACGATGGATGATTTAGAGGAGCTTACCGCAGCCTGCCATAAGAAGCAGATGAATGTCTGCATGGATTTTGTCATGAACCATACCTCGGAGGATCACGAATGGGCGAAGCGTGCGCGCCAGGGAGACGGTGAGTACATGAGCCGTTATTTCTTCTTCAACAATGATACGATTCCGAAGATGTATGAGCAGACTGTGCCGCAGGTATTTCCAACGACGGCGCCGGGGAATTTTACATGGCTTCCGGATGCAGGACATTTTGTCATGACATCTTTCTACCCGTATCAGTGGGATTTAAACTACCGGAATCCAAGAGTATTTAACGAGATGATGTACAATTTCCTCTATCTTGCCAATAAAGGAATCGACATCATCCGTATTGATGCAGTACCTTATATCTGGAAAGAGCTGGGAACTCAGTGCAGGAATCTTAAGCAAGTACATACAATTGTGCGTATGATGAGAATTATCAGCGAGATTGTGTGTCCGAGTGTATTACTTCTGGGTGAGGTTGTGATGGAGCCGGAGAAGGTAGTGCCGTACTTTGGAACAGTGGAGAAGCCGGAGTGCCATATGCTTTATAACGTAACAACTATGGCGACCACATGGCATACAGTAGCTACAAGAGATGTCAGCCTGTTAAAGAAGCAGCTTGACATCGTAAATGGCCTTCCGAAAGAGTATGTATTCTTAAACTATCTGCGCTGTCACGATGATATTGGCTGGGGATTAGATTACGGAACATTGATGACTGAGGGCAAGGGGGAACGTTCCCACAAGCAATATCTGAACGATTATTTCCAAGGGTATGCCGGTGACAGCAACAGCCGCGGTGAGCTGTACAATGCAGATCCAATCAGCGGTGATGCCAGATTTTGTGCGACTACGGCATCCATGTGCGGAATTGAGAAGGCGGGGTTTGAGCAGGATGACGCAGCGATGGAGCGCGCAATCCGGTTTGATGTTACGCTTCATGCTTACATGTTCATGCAGTCTGGAATCCCGGTACTCTACAGCGGGGATGAGATTGCACAGGTCAATGACTATAGCTATAAAGAGGATTATAATAAAGCGGATGATTCCCGTTACATTCACAGAGGAAAGATGAACTGGGAGAACGCTGCGAAGATAGATAATCCCGAGACCGTAGAAGGGAGAGTGTTCCAGGGCCTTGATAAACTTGAAGAGATCAGAAAGAGTGAGAAGGCATTTGTCTCCTATGCAGATTGCTGGACGGTAGATACATGGGATGCGGGAATCCTGGGAATGGGAAGATACTACGACGGAGATAAGATTATCGGCCTGTTCAACTTCAGCGAGTATGACCGTATCGCGTGGGTGAATGAGACGGACGGGATTTACGAGGACATCCTCACCGGACAGATTGTTCAGCCGGTTGCGCTGAATGTGCCTGCATACGGGTTTTATTATCTGAAAAAGATTAACTGACATTGATGAGCAGGGTACAGATTATGAAAACAGGACAGAAAGAGAGATTTACGAAACTGGCCTTTAGAAAAGTGATAAAGCATTTTTTCATATTTATCGCAGCCGGAATTGTTATGATTTTTGGAATCAATGGATTTATCAGAATATCGGTTGAGAAACAAATTGTGACTATAGATCAGCTTAAAGCAAACAAGGCAGATCAAGACGATGCGTTGCAGACAGACGCGGTACTGGTACTTGGTGCTCAGGTGAAACCGGATGGAAGTCTGAGCAAGATGCTGAAAGAGCGTCTTGATACCGGCATATCCATTTACAAAACGGGTATTACAGACCGCATGATTATGAGTGGCGACCATGGAAGAGATGATTACGATGAGGTGAATGCCATGAAAGATTATGCAATTGAGCAGGGAGTACCCTCTGAGTGTATATTCATGGATCATGCGGGATTTTCCACATACGAGAGCATGTATCGGGCAAAGGAAATTTTCGAGGCAGATAAACTTGTTGTAGTAACACAGAAATATCATATGTACCGTGCGCTCTACGATGCAAAAGCACTAGGAATACAGGCTGAAGGGGTGGTTTGCGATACAAGAGTTTATAGAGGTGACAAATACCGGAAACTCAGAGAAGTTGCGGCCAGGATTAAGGATGCAGGATATACCATCGTAAAACCCAGGCCGACTTATCTCGGAGATGCAATCCCGATAACGGGAAATGGTGACGTGACGAACGATAAAACTGCGGCGTCACTCGACTAGCTTTTTAAAACTTTCCAGTGATTGACCCATAGACATGCGGACGCGTGGAAGAAGGAGCGGATTATCGCCCGGCTTTGCGCGTCCGTATTCTGTTGTGACAGCGCACAGAAAGCCTGCGTCTTTCACTGCCTGCACGCAGCTATCGTTGTAATCGCCGTAAGGATAGGCAAATGCATCTTTGTTGCCGCCAATCTTAATGGATTTTTTTAGATCTGCAACTGCGTCGTCGTGTGCCATGACCGGAAAGATGCCGCCGTGGCCGATATTCCCGCCGCCCCGGTGCATGTTGTAGGAGTGGGACTGGAAGGTCATATATTCACTGGCGTATTTCTTCACTTTCTTCTTTCCGTCGATATTGCCGATAAGGAATGAAGTGACGGGTACTTTATATTTTTCAAAGAGCGGTACGCCTAAGTTGAGGAAGCTGTAGGCTCCGTCGTCAAAGGAGAGTACCACACTTTTTTCTGGCAGGAGCAGATCACCTTCCACATATTGCTTTACTTCCTCCCAGGTAGGGTAGTAATAATTGTTCTCGGTCAAATACTTAAGCTCCTTTTCTAAGTCACTGACTTCGATGAAGTTGCTGTTTAGCTTTTCCTTGGGCGGATTATCTTTGTCATATACATAATGGTACATGCAGATGGCAAGTCCGTTAGTCTTGTGTTTTTCTTCTGTCGCGGTATTCTCGGCAAGCTGGACGTCCTTGTTAATATTGCTTTTAGAATCCTCACTGTCTTGATCTCCGTCCGCCGTCCCGGCAGGTTCGCCGGCCTCCTGCGGCTCCTTCGCCGAATTTTCCTCCCTGGCATCGTCAGAGCTGTCTTTTGCATCCTTCTGGCTGGTCTTTTGATTATCCTTTTTGTCATCGGCGTGCACCGCCGCCTCCTTCTTTTGCGCCTTTTTGTCATCGGACTCTTTCTTTTGCCGGACGAGGATTACTCCTAAGGCAGCGATAAGAAGAATGAGGATAAAGAGCATCACACGGCAGATGCGTCTGTACTTACGTTTTTTCGGACTTATATGTTTTCTTTTACGGCTCATCGCATCATCCTCTTTCAAAAAAATTAAGGCCACGCCCGCTCAAGGCATGACCTTAATCAATATTATAGCATATCTGCGGGAGGGCTCAAGGCTGAAAGCGTTACGGTTTTCTTACATTTACTTTAAGAAAATATGAATGAGCCGGTCATAGAATTTTCGGTAGGGTTGGTAGCGCATGGGAAGATCCAGCCAGGTCTTCTTGTCAACAATACTTTTATAGTGGGAAAATGTATCAAACCCGGTCTTTCCATGATATGCGCCCATACCGCTCTCTCCGAACCCGCCAAATCCCATCTCGCTTGTGGCAAGATGGATGATGGTGTCATTGATGCATCCGCCGCCGAACCCGCACAGGGAGGTTACTTTCTTTACAGTATCTTTGTCGGAAGTGAACAGGTAAAGTGCCAGTGGGTGCGGCATAGAATTGATGTTGGCAATCACCTCGTCTAGTGAATCGTACACCAGCACCGGCAGAACAGGTCCAAATATCTCCTCATGCATAACGGCATCGCTCATAGTTACCCGATCCATAACCGTAGGCTCAATGCGAAGCGCCTGACGGTCAAAGCTGCCTCCGCAGACAATCTTGGATTCATCCAGCAGTCCCAGAACCCGGTTAAAATGTTTTTCATTGATAATTTTTCCATAGTTTTTATTAGACAGCGGATGTGCGCCGAACTGCTTTTTAATCTGCTGCTTTATGGCAGCCACAAGCTTGTCTTTTACAGAACGGTTGCAGTAGATGTAATCCGGCGCAACACAGGTCTGCCCGCAGTTCAGATATTTTCCAAAGACAATTCGCTTTGCGGCGAGCTTGATATTGGCACTCTTATCTACGATACACGGGCTCTTTCCGCCAAGCTCAAGGGTAACCGGAGTCAGGGATTCCGCCGCCTTCCTCATCACTTCCTGGCCTACGGACTGGCTTCCGGTAAAGAAGATATAGTCAAAGTGTTCGTTTAACAGGCAGGTATTTTCAGCACGTCCGCCAGTGACTACAGACACATATTTCCGATCAAAGCATTCTTCGATGATTTTGTTGATTATCTCGCTTGTATGCGGCGAGTAGGCGCTTGGTTTTACAATTGCTGTATTACCTGCGGCAATGGCGTCAACCAGAGGCTCCATGGTCAGCATAAAGGGATAGTTCCAGGGGCTCATGATCAGCACGACACCGTAGGGCGAAGGTTTTTTATAGCTTCTTGCGTGAAACTGTGCTAACGGAGTGTGCACGCGCTTTTCCTTCGCAAAAGAGAAAATGTGTTTGGTCATATAGGAAAGCTCGCTCAGGGTCATCCCGGTCTCGCACATATAACTTTCTGCATCGCTCTTTCCCAGATCTTTTTTTAACGCAGCATGTATCTCTTCTTCATATTTTAATATGCATGCTTTAAGCTTTAGAAGCACTTTAAGCCGTGATTCTACAGGTAGAGTGGCTCCTGTACGGAAGTGTTTGCGCTGCAGAAGAACAAGCTCTTTGATTTCATTGGCATTCATCGGTATGACCTCCTTATTGTTTCAACTGATAGTAGAATGTTTCAAGCTCCTGCTTATCCATCAGCACCGGAACGGGGTAGAGCGGATTCGCTTCCTTGTCGGCGTAATGGGCAAGCTTCGGAATATCCACGTCCCTGATTTCCGGAATATAATCGCCGATGCCGAAGCGTTTTTTCATGTCTTTAATTGCCTGGATAAATTTTTCTGCTGATTCGCTGACTGGAGTGGAATGGTGAGAGATACCGGCAGCGACGGCTAATTTATGCAGCTTTTTATGCACAGATTCCCCATAGGATTCAAGAACCAGCGGGAGGATTACCGCGTTGGCGAGACCATGGGGGACATTGTATTCTCCGCCCAGGGAGTGTGCGATGGCGTGGACATATCCCACGTAAGATTTGGTAAATGCGCAGCCTGCATAGAAGGAGGCATGGAGCATATTCTTCCTGGCGTCGATATTCTTTCCATCGCGGTATGCGGTATCAATATTTTGAAAAATAAGCCGTACTGCCAAAAGCGCATTCTGTCTTGTGCCGTAGGTGGTGGAGTTGCCGATAAACGCCTCCACTGCATGGGTCAGTGCGTCCATCCCAGTGGTGGCGGTGATGGACGGCGGAAGGCTAATAGTCACTTTCGGGTCCAGTACAGCGTATCTTGGGATTAGCGGGAAATCATTGATAGCGTATTTATACCTTGTCTCGGCATCGGTGATGACTGCGGCAAGGGTTGTCTCACTTCCGGTTCCGGCAGTGGTAGGAATAGCCATGAGCAGAGGAAGCTTTTTGCGGACTTTTAAGATACCCTTCATCTTAGCGAGGGACTGCTTTGGTTTTGCAGCTCTTGCGCCGACCGCTTTTGCACAGTCCATACTGGAGCCTCCGCCGAAGCCGATGATGGCATCGCATCCGTTTTCATGGTAAATACAAAGAGCCTCCGCTACATTTGCAGTGGTGGGATTGGCGACGGTGCTGTCGTAGATAAAATAAGAAATGTCATGGTCGGTCAATGCTTTCTCAAGCCGCCTGATAAGTCCCAACTTCCGGATTCCGGCATCGGTGATGATCAGTACAGTGCTGCACTTTTTCTTCTTTAAAATATCAGGGATTCCCTTGACGCTTCCGATAATTTCCGGGGTACGGTAGGGAAGAAAGGGGAGCGCGATTTTAAATGCAGTCTGGAAGGTGCGGCAGTATATTTTCCTGATTTTTTGCATGATAATCTCCATTCCGCCGCCTTCAGTCGGCGGCACAAATAGTAATGAAAGTCTTCAAATTCTCCACGTTTCTGATAAAATAATTCTTAAAGAAGCTACACTACAAAGCACGAGGAGGCGAGTCGTAAAGGCTTTCTTCGTTTTAGACAGCATGATAATCAGTGTAAGTCCCATCTTTCAAGCACAAATGAGTGGCTCTATAAGACCGTACAGTAAAAATTGTTTTAACTTCTCTGTTAAATGTGTGATGGGACAGTCAATGGCTTCTTTCCCATTTTAATCCGAAAGGAGTTTTTGACCTTGAAAGTTGTTTACCAAACCTGTTGTGGTATCGATGTACACAAATCTTTTCTTGTTGCAACAATCATCAAAACCACTTCCGGAGTCGAACCCTCTTACCACAAGAAGCGTTTCTCCACCTTCAACAATTCTATCCTGCAATTCAAAGAATGGCTGATTGCAAACAAATGTCGTGATGTCTGCATGGAATCTACCGGAAAATACTGGGTTCCTGTGTTTAACCTTTTGGAAAACGATATTAACGTTACCATCGCTAATCCCAAATGGGTGAAAGCTGTCAAAGGCAACAAGGACGATGCCAAGGATTCCAAGTGGATTGGGGAGTTATTTCGATTAGGTCTGGTTCCTGGAAGTTATATTCCTTGTAAACCAATCCGTATCCTGCGTGAGTTCACAAGATACCGTTACAAGTTGACCTCCTGCCGTTCCAGCGAAAAGAACAGATATCAGAATGCTCTTACTGTTTGTAATGTCGCATTAGATTCGGTTGTTTCCGATATCTTTGGAAAATCAGCCACCTCTGTTATTGACTATCTAATCGAGCAATCCGACAATTCCATCAACCACGAAGAAATCGCTTCCAGACTGCTTCGTTCCCTAAAGAAGAAGTCTGACAGTGTCATTGAATCCATCGAAGGGTACCAGATGACTGATTCCCAAAAATACCGTATGCGCCTCATCCGCGCACATATGGATTATATCACATCTATAATAAATGATATAGACACTATGCTTGATTCTTTGATTACCCCCTATGAAAATGCTGTCATGTTACTATGTACCATTCCAGGTGTTGACCGTAATAGTGCCATTACTATTATCTCTGAAATTGGTACCGATATGACTCAGTTTTCTGATTCCAAACGTTTATGCTGCTGGGCAGGATTAACGCCCGGCAACAACGAATCTGCTGGTAAGAAGAAATCCGTCAGAATAACACGTGCCGGTGTCTACCTCAAACCTGCATTAGTACAAGTTGCTCATGCAGCCGTGAAATCTGATAAATCGCCTTACTACAAACAGAAATATGAACGCATAAGGAAGCGCCGTGGCAAAAAACGAGCCATTATTGCAATCGCTCGGATGATCCTTACTGCCATTTACCAGATGCTGTCTGCTGGTGAAGTATGGAATCCGACCGATTTATACAAGATTGATATGCCTGAACCTCTGAAAGAAAAGCAGAAGGAAAAAGCTATCAAGCAGGCTAAGAAACTACTAATCTGCGAAGGGATTATTTCTGAATCCCAACTGGTTTCTTAGCTTTCTAAAACAATACTTTTTCAAAGGCTGCCATGAGGCAGATTGTTAAAGTGCGCCATTTATCGGCTGTCCTCTACTTTCTTTCACAGTAGTATCCTTTCTTTAAGTTTTTTTTGTCTGTTTTTCGAGATTCTGACAGACATGGTTCAGATTATCGGCAATCTGAAAGAGTATACGGTAGAAGGTATCCCGTTCTGCGGGGGTGATTCCCTGACCGCCGGCTATGGTAGCATGTACGATAAGATTCGTCATCTTTTTGGCGTATTGCCTGCCTTTTGCAGTGAGAGATGCTTTTGCGCGGTATTTTTTGACGTCTTTCGCAGTTCCCTGCTGTTCATAGGCAATCAATCCGTTTTTTTCAAGATCGGACAAGATTCTTGAGATGCCCGCCTTGTCTTCCTTACATTTGCCGCACAGGTCAGCGGCAGTCAGTCCTTTTGGATACTCGGACAGATAATGGAGGCACATGACATGAGTTCCCTTTAATCCAAGGGAATCCATCCGACAGCGCTTGATCTTCTGGATGCTTTTATAGATTTGGGTTATACCGCTTGTCAGGTTTTCGAATCTGTCTACCATATTAGTAATGCTCCTTAAAAACAACTGAATGTTGATTAATCAACATTTTTAACATATAGAATATATCAGCAGGAAAAGGATTTGTCAATGGAATAATTGCTAAAAATGAGGTTAAAAAGGGGCAACGATTCGTTGCCCCTATGCAGGAGAATGGCGGAAATACGGGCGTGGCAGGGGGCAATGAATGATTGCTTGTGCTTTTTTATGCCAGGGCGTATACTGATTGAGAATAAAGGAAAAATCTTTATGGCGATAAAGAGAGCAAGGGAGGATAAGAGTATGGGAATAAGAATGAAAGAAATGAAACGAATTGTTGTGAGTCTGGGATTGTGCGCAGTGATGGCAGTTGTTCCGGCAGGAGCAGTAAACGCGCAGGATGTTAATGAGGATGGAGCCGAAATCGATATACAGGAATCGGTAGAGTATGATTTGGAAAAGGGCGGTACACAGAGCTTTGAAATCGTGGATGAAGACGGAGAAGAGACAGAGATTATAGTAGAGGAAGTGCCTGGGAAGGTTAGGGTAGCGAGTAAAACATATAAAATAACTGGAAGGTATAGGGAAAAGTGGACAGCAGGATTTTATATAGACGTTAATAACAATAGAATTACGAGGGCACATGACAAATTTTATAAAGTGACAAAGGGAAGTATTAGCAATATGAGGTTATTAAAAGAAAGCGATGCACAGGCAACACTTTCTTTTAAATATAGCTTTGCAACAGTCAAAAAGAATTCAAAAGTGGTAGCTAAGATTCTAAATAAGAGATTAATAGTTAAAAGTTCATAATAATTTGCCACTAATGAGCAGGTTATTATGAAATTTCTTCTACTGTTATAGAATAGTTATATGGAAGAAATACATCAATAACTTGGTATAAATTATTTAGTTCAAGTAAAATGCAAATTACAGATAATACGAGGATCAGCTTATAATGTCTTCTGTTTCGCCAAGTCCAAACAAAAACATATATAGATACGATTAAGCCTATAAAAGTATTAAAATTGGATATAACTAACAGTAATATTAAAAAAATATATTCTCGATTGAAAATGTTCTTAATATGTGAAGATGTAGAAGCAGGTGTTTTGTCATTATCATCTGGTAAAGACGGATCTGGGGATGTTTCATCTGATTTGAACATCCTCTCTTCTATATCCGGCAATTCATACTCGGACACAGAGATGTTGTGTCCGAGTAATTCATCTATAGATATATCATATAATTCACTGATAGGGGTCAAAAAGTTAATGTCTGGAAAACCTTTTCCCGTTTCCCAACGGGAAATCGCCTGTCTGGATACATTCAGCTTATCAGCAGCATCAGCCTGTGAAAGCCCCTTTTTTTGGCGGGCTTCTTTTAATCTTACATAGAAATCTGTGGTGTTGTCCATGCCTTTATCCTTCCTGAATTTTCCTCTGTGAATAATATATCATATGTCTGTGGTGCGGGTCAAGAGTGCAGCGCTGTAGAGGGCGGAGTGCTGTATAAATCAAGGGGGCAACGAATCGTTGCATATTTGATATTTACAGCAAATATAGGCAACAATTGGTTGCCGGGGTGCAGAGCAACGAATCATTGACAGAGAGCAACGATACGTTTCTTGTGCGATGGGGTGTCTTTGTGCATAATGTGAAGTGTAAGGCACATACAGAAGTACATCGTATGAACAATTACGAGTTCACAAAGCAAATATATGTACGAGGAAGGAGCAAAGGTCAATAAAAGTGCTAAGAAAATAAAAAAACAAAAATATGAAGATAGGAGTGGAAAAAATATGAAGATAAGAAGAAAAAAGATTGTAAATACAATATGTTTGGCATTGGCGGGGTGTTTATTCTATACAGGTTCGTCCCAAGCGGCGGAAGGTTCAGAATATGTGTTCTCGAAAAGTGAGCCAGTAATTAGAATGGAAAAGAATGTTCAAAGAGATATTACCACTGAAGATATTGAGACGGCATTAGAAATTGCAGAGTCAAAAAAGAAAAATGAAATCTGTATTGTTTCTAATGACACGTTAGCGGAAAAAGATTTATTCGAATCGGTAGAAAAAGCATTATTTGTTTATGATAACGGGAAAGTAGCAGGGGTTGAAGTTAATCCGGAGATTCTTGAAAAGATTGATTCAGAAATAGTACAAGATATTGTGGATTCGGAAACAGTAGGCGATGGAGATTATGTAACTATATCTGATTACAAAGAAGCGGGAGAATTAGATGAAGAAGGGTATGACGAAGATGATTTGAAAACAGAAACGATATCTCCAAAGGGTTATGGATATACGTATCGGAATGGCAAAATCATAAATATCGGTAAACCGTATAAAGATAAAGATAAACTTATTACATCCGTTGCAAAAGGGCAGGAAAAGGTGCTTTCGAGTAAAGTTACTCTGACTTGCAAACGAGAATTAGGAGGAGAGTATTATACAACATCTGTGGCAAGCGGAATTTCAGCGTCTGTAACGTTTAAAAGTCAAGTGAAATATGCTTCAAGGAATATGGAAGCTGGGAAAAATTGTAGAAAATTTTATATAAGGTCATACAAACAAAAATGTAAAAGAACTCAAAGTAAAATAAATGCAAAGACAAATGCTGTAATAGGTACAAAAACTGCAATTATAAAGAAGCCAGCACATTCTATAGAATATTCAGTAGATGTTAAAATATCATAATTAATAGGGAGAGATGTAAATGGAGCATAAAAAATTAGAAAAAAAAATTATGATAGTTTTTGCAGTGACGATATGCACATTAAGTATTTTGCTAGTCAAAGAAATTAATTCAGATAGGAATATTAACGATACAAATAAAGAACAAATTATTACATCCGGGGAATATCGTAATGTTGAAATTATGCCAAATGCCAGAGGAAAGATTACGAAGTCGCAAGTTGATGATATAATCGAAGAACATGGAACGGAGGGTGTAAAAATTGTTGCTGTGGATTCTGGAAGTGATAAAAAAGTAATTAAGTACTGGTTGCTTGGTGTGATATTGTTGCTTACTCTGTATGGCACTGTTATATGGTATCGGGTGAGAAGGATTCCTGCCAGTCGTTAGTAGTGTTCAAGAATCAGGATATTGTGTATAAAGACCCGATTGATAACAGAATTTACAGAGGTACACTTTCAAGTATGATATTAGCACTTTTATGTTTGCTCATTTCAGGATTCTTTTCAGATTTAATGCTACAAATAGAAGAATTTAAGAAAATATTAATACAATCCGCTGCTGTTTCTTAACGATTCTATTTATAGAATAAGAGTTAAGAAACGGCGGTGATGTGTGGGTTGAGGAGTATTTGTTTTCTGAAAGAAAGATTAGTAGAAAGGCAGTATACAGTATGAAAAGAAAACTGTTTTATACAATATTATTATGTTCCATGATTTGTGCTTTTACAGCATGCGGACAAAAGAAAAATTTTGAAGAAAAGGATCTGCCTATAGAAAGAATAGCATGTTCATATCTTGTGGACTTCTATGACCCGGTGGTACGGATTAGCAGTGCAGATTATGCATTTATCGGTAATGTGGTCAAGAAAAAAGGATATGAATATGAGGATGGTGAAAGACCATATACCAATTGTGATATACGTGTTATTAAAAACCTTAAGAATGAATTAAGAACAGATATAGATATCCCAATCATTAAGTGGGGAGGAATTTCTGTTGATGGAAGTTGTTATGAAGTATATGAGGATGATTTCCTGCCAAAAGAAGGGGATGTTTGTATTTTTATTGCATATGGAACGGAAGAAGGTGAATTATCAGTGGGAGGACCGAATTCAACACTGCTGCTTGAGGTGCCGGAAGATTTTGTATCTGCAATTGAAGCCAATGAAAATAGTTTGAGTTTGGCATCAGATGATGGGGAGACTTCGAACGAGCTTTCGGACACGGTTCCTGAAAATAATGAGAATATTGAAGAATATATAGAAGAAGTATTAGAAAATAATGAAGAATACAGAACATATGTTGATGCTTCTGAGAATGTACTTCCAGCTATAGATGTTGAAGGGATACCAATGGAACATTATAAATCTGATTATGAAAAATAAGGTGATACTATGAAAAAGATATTGACTAACTGAAAAAGAATACAGTTGGTAGCAACGTTAGGCATTATCATTTGTTTTCTAATAGCAGTTTTGCTGATAAATATTACAGAGATTAAACCTGCATCAGATATCATGGATATGTCATCGGTGGTCATCAATATTATGCTTATTTTGGATATTGTTTTGTACGTATACAAAAAAGCAGTGCCCAAGAATCAGTATATTGCGTATAAAGATCCGATTGATAACAGAATTTACAGAGGTACGCTTTCAAGTATGATATTAGCACTTTTATGTTTGCTCATTTCAGGATTCTTTTCAGATTCAATGGTACAAATTATTGAGCGTTGTTTTATCGTTTACGTCATAATACTTGGGAGTGCTATTATCTGGGATATCCGAAGATGGATAAATGAAAGCAAAAGAGTAACTTCAAGAAGAATTTAAGAAAATATTAATACAATTCGCTGCTGTTTCTTAACTGTTACATTATAGAATAAGAGTTAAGAAACGGCGGTGATATGTGGGTTGAGGAGTAGGAGTATTTGTTTGCTGAAAGAAAGATTAGTAGAAAGGCAGTATATAATATGAAGAGAAAACTGTTTTATACAATATTATTATGTACCATGATTTGTACTTTTACAGCATGCGGGCAAAAGAAAACTTCTGAGAAAAAGGATTTACCTATAGAAAGAATAGCAGGCTCGTATTATGTGGATATTTATGATCCGGTGGCGCTGACCAGCAGTGCAGATTATGCGTTTGTCGGTAATGTGGTTAAGAATAATGGATGTGAATATGAGGACGGTGAAAGACCATACACGAATTATGATATTCGTGTTATTAAAAATCTTAAGGGCGAATTGAGAACGGATATAGATATTCCTATCACTAAAAGGGGAGGAATATCTGTTGACGGAAGTTGTTACGAAGTATATGAAGATGATTTTCTGCCAAAAGAAGGGGATGTTTGTATTTTTACTGCATATGGAACGGAAGAAGGGGAATTAGCAGTAATAGGAGCAAATTCGACATTGCTGCTTGAGGTACCGGAAGATTTTATATCTTCAATTGAATCCGATGAAAAATATATAGAAGAAGTATTAGAAAAGGATGAAGAATACAGAACATATGTTGATGCTTCTAAGAATCTTCTTCCTGCTAGAGAAGTTGAAGCGATACCTACGGAACATTATAAATGTGATTATGAAAAATAATTTTTATTTTGTTATTGCTAATGCGGAGAAACACAGTACATATCTATGAAAAAGAGATATTGTTTAACTGGTGAAGAATGCTGTTAGCAGGGACTTTCGGAATTAGCGTTTGCTTTCAGGAACAGGAGCACAAAAGTAAATGAAGGAATTTACGACTATGAATAAAAAAGGAGAGAGATGTAAATGAAAAAATTAGAAAAAATAATTATGATAATTTTTGCGGTGACGATATGCACGTTAAGTATTCTGCTAGTCAAAGAAATTAATTCAGAGCGGAATATTAACGATACAAATAAAGAACAAATTATTACATCCGGGGAATATCGTAATGTTGAAATTATGCCGAATGCCAGAGGAAAGATTACAGAGTCGCAAGTTGATGATATAATCGAAGAACATGGAACGGAGGGCGTAAAAATTGTTGCTGTGGATTTCGGAAGTGATAAAAAAGTGATTAAGTACTGGCTGCTTGGTGTGATATGGTTGTTTACTCTTTATGGCACTGTTATATGGTGCCGGGTGAGAAGGATTCCTGCTAGTTGTTAAGGGAATTACTGGAAAAACTATTATTACGGATGATACTTTTAGAGAAGGGCTTGCTTTTTGTGGTGGGCCCTTTTATAATTAAAATACATTTCAGCAGTATTCTTTGCTGCTGAGGTCATCTGGATGTATCTGGCAGTTTCATGCCAAAGATTCCAAAATGTTACGGAATATTTCCTGAAGAAAATCTGTGCTTTTTCTGGCGGCATACTTATGATAAAATAAGAGTATCAGAAAGTCTTTCTCATTTGATTTTTCTTTAAGAGAAATAGATGAGCAGCTCATTTCAGATGGGAGAAAAGCAAGGAATAAAGCAGGGAATTGAAATAAGTCGAAAAGTTTTTCGCCTGCATGCGCAGGGCAAGCTGCCGGAAGAGATTGCCCGGATATGCAGCATGGGGGAAGAGGAAGTAAAGGAAATTTTATTTGGATAATAGTAAGACCGAGTGATGCTGGGAGATGATTTCCCGGCATCATTTGTTGTGGGAAAAAAGACCGGGATAAAACCTTACAGCGATTGTAAGTGGTCTATATATAGTTCATTTGCTACAATAATGTTACAGGAAAAAGGAAATAATGAGTGCTCAACCTGAAATAAAAATATCGTACAGGAGGTAGGAGAGTTGAACTACAACAAGGTGTTAGAGGTTGAAAATATAATCAAAATATATGGTAAAGGCGAAAACTGCACGAAGGCTCTTAAAGGAATCAGCTTTGACGTATTAGAGGGAGAATTCTTAGGGATTATGGGGCCGAGCGGGTCGGGGAAGACGACGCTTTTGAACAGCATAGCCACTATGATTCGGGTGACGTCGGGAAAGATTCGGCTTAAGGGAGAGGATATCTCTTCATTTAAAGGAAGGGAGCTTTCAGGATACCGGGGAAAGGCCATCGGGTATTTATTTCAGGAGTTTGAACTTCTTGACAACCTGACAGCCAGAGAGAATATAATCTTTCCTCTGTCGCTCCACGGGATGACAGGAAGGGAGGCAGAGGGGATGCTTAAAAAGCTTGCGTGGCATTTTGGCATCGAGGAGGAGCTTGATAAGTTTCCGTCCCAGATGTCCGGAGGGCAGAAACAGCGGGTCGCGGCTGCGAGAGCGCTAATCGGGAATCCGAGTATCGTTCTGGCGGATGAGCCGACTGGCTCCCTTGACAGCAGGAATTCCAAATTGCTGATGGACCGGCTGTCGGCGATCAACGAGGAGGAGGAGAGGACTATTGTGATGGTCACCCATGATGCCAATGCCGCAAGCTACTGCTCAAGGATATTGTTCATACAGGACGGGCGGTTGTTCCATGAGCTTAGAAGAAATGTTGAGACGGAGACGACGGAACGATTTTATGAGCGCATTGTAACCGTTTTATCACAGTTGGGAGGAGGAAGTGCAAATGTTCTTTAGTCAGATTAGGCGCAACGCCGCGAGAAACCGAAAGAGCAACGGATTGTTTTTTGCATCCCTGGTGATTGCAGTGATTGCGTTTTACACTCTTTTGTCGTTGGGTGAGCAAGATGTTATGCGGTTTTTAAAGACGATTGAGAGCGAGGCGGTGAGAAAACTGATGTTGTTGATTCCGCTGGTCTATGCGGTGTCGTTGTTTTTTGTATTTTTCCTCGTGTATTTTTCTTATCATTACCAGTTAAATGAGCGGAAAAAGGAGCTGGGGCTGTATCTGATGCTTGGCATGAAAAGGAGCAGGATGTTTGCGATGCTGATAGGGGAGACGCTGCTTAACAGTCTGATCTCTCTGGCAATCGGCATTCCGGCTGCGCTCCTTCTCACGGAGGGCATCAGCCTGACTACGGTAAAGGTGGTTGGGCTTGGAATCATCGGACATGAAGTGACGTGGTCATTTCCGGCAGTGGTATGGACAGCTGCCGGCTTTGCGGCGATACAGCTTATCTCCATGCTGATTTTGAGCGTCAGGTTCGCCCGCACAGAGCCGGCGCAGCTTTTAAAGCCCGATGCGGCGGATACGCAGGAGATGGCAGCAGGAAAAGGAAACCTCACTTTCTTTGCAGCAGGGTGTATCATGCTGGGGGCAGCTTATGCACTGGGGGTTGCGGCGCTTGGAAGTTTTGATGTGATGGTTGTCCTGCTCGTCCTGATTCTGGGTGCCGGCGGAACTTTTCTTTTATACCGGGGTGCCGGTGCAGCTATCGGGAGGAGAATCCGAAAGAAGGGTCCGGGAAAGTCGGGACTTTATACATTTACGGGAAGGCAGATACAGGAGAATGTTCTCTGCCAGTATAAGACGCTGGCGGTGTCAAGCCTGCTTTTTCTTATCGCGCTGTCCTGTGTCTCTTACGGGATTGGAACGGTGGTAAGCTCACAGGCGGCGACAGTGAAGACAACGGATTTTTCCATTCAGGACAGTGAGGGAGACGCTATTGAGGTGCTTGAAAGCCCGGAGTGCAAGACGTATATTTCTGAATACTATCCGGTGTATCTGGGCGTTGTGGATGCAGAGGCGCACAAGGTATCGCTAGAGGGGCTTAGGCGGGCTGCCGAGACGTTAAAAGATGTAAAAAATAAGGAAATCCAGGAAAATGTTATTGAATATATGGAGGATCGGGAGGGGTATGAGTATTTCATCGCCCAGTCTAGTTACAACCATGTCCTTGAGGCGGTGGGAAAGAAAAAGATAAGGCTCAGAGCCGGCGAAATCGCATTTTACACCTCCATGCGGGAATATCCGGATCGTGGAGATGTATATCGCGGCGCGCTGAAAAACGGGGCGTATATCGAGGTAGACGGGGAAAGGTATCAGTTCCTTGAGGATGTTTATTATGACAATGTCGTTGCTGACCGTCAGATAACCTTGGAAAAGGCATTTATCGTTCCTGACGAAATGTACCAGGAGATTGTGTCGGAGGAGGACAGACTGTTCTGTTACAATGCTCTGTTAAATAAGAAACTGACGGATAAGGACGGGTTTATGCAGACGCTTAAGGAGGCATCGGCTCTTTTTCAGGAAAAGGGACTTGTCTGTGAGA
Source organism: Lachnospiraceae bacterium MD308 (assembly GCA_000403475.2). Taxonomy (GTDB): domain Bacteria; phylum Bacillota; class Clostridia; order Lachnospirales; family Lachnospiraceae; genus MD308. The sequence goes on along the minus strand of KE159795.1, from coordinate 980,432 downwards.
GTTATCTTTCCGGAATCGGAAGGCGGTTGTTTTATACTGTTGCGGGGAGCTATATTACAATCTACCTTGGCGTGTTGTTCATGATTATTGCCAATACATCTCTTGCTCTGAAATACATGATGCAGCAGCAGGCGAACCGGAAACGGTACCGCACTCTCCTGATGCTTGGGGCAGATACAGGAGAGCTTTGCCGCTCCTTAGCAAAGCAGATTTATCTTTTTTCCGGCATGGTGCTTGTGGTATCGTCGGTGAGCGCTGTATTTGCCATATGGTCTATGTTCAATGGTTTTTTGCGACTGCCGGAAGGGGCGTCGGTGAAAAATGTCCTGATTCTTACAGGAGCGGTTTTTGCCGTATTTATTGCAATGCAGATGATATATGTTATGATAATAGAAAAAGCAGGCCGCAAGGATATACGGAGCCTGAATGTAAGATAGGAGGCGGAGTTTGAGTACGATTGTAGTTGTTGAAGATGACATTTATCTGAGGGAAGAGCTAGAACGTGCGCTTGAGAGGGAAGGGTATCGGGTGGTGAGTATCTCTTCTTTTGAAGAGCCGGAGCGGGAGATACTGGAAAATGAATCCGACTTAATCCTTCTGGATGTGAACCTTCCCGGGAAATCGGGGTTTGAGCTGTGTAAAGCGCTGAAAGCCCGATTGTCCGTACCAATTCTTATCCTCACGGCCCGGGATGCGTTGGCGGATGAGCTTTGCGCCCTGGGGCTTGGGGCAGATGATTTCCTTACTAAGCCATGCCACCCGAAGCGTCTTGGGGCGCGCATTAAGCGCCTCCTTGAGACGTACAGGGAGGTGCGCAACCTGGTACGGGCAGGGGATGTGGTGCTGGATATCGATACATACAGAGTTATTTTCGAGGAAAAGCATGTTTCACTGCCTGAGACGGAAGGGAAGATTTTGGGGATGCTTATGGAGCGTTACCCGTCTGTGGTGAGCAGGCAGGAGATGATGGACGAGCTGTGGGATGGGGGCGGATATGTAGATGAGAATATTCTTCAGGTGAATATGACAAGGCTCAGAAAGAACCTGGACAGCATAGGGCTTAAGCATATGGTGAAAACGGTGAGAGGGAGCGGTTATTGTCTGGAGGTGACGGGGATTTGAAGAGAAAGAGTATCTGTCTGAGGATGCGCCTGCATTGGCTCATCCTGTTGCTTTTATCAGATGTTTTTTTTGTATTCCTTGTGTGGCTTGCAAATCCTGATGCGTTGGAAAGCCTTGGTTTTATCATTCTGCTTTATACGTTACTGTCCGTGGTTTTAGGTTACGCCATTGACCAGGTAAGGATAAATGTGCGGCTCAGTGCGGCGGAGGATTTCCTGGAAAGACAGGGAGAATACGAAGAGCAGGAGCTTTTGGCTGTGGCGGATAAGGCGTGGCATAAGACTTTGAAGGAGGCGTTCAGGGTGCTTGCAAAGGAACGGATACAGAACAGTGAAAAGCAGCAGGAGCTTATGAACTATCAGGAGTTTATCGAGGCGTGGACACACGAGATCAAGACGCCGCTGTCCCTGTCTGAGCTTGTTTTGGAAAATCGCAGGGAGGAGATGTCTGACCACGTATACCGCCGGATGCGGCATGTGCAGCGCATGGCAGAGATGGATGTGGAGCGGATTTTATATTATGCCAGGCTCCATGCTGAACATGTGGATTACAGGTTCGAGAAGATATTTTTACCGGAATGTGTGGAGGAGGTGCTGGAGGAGTTTTCAGGAATGGAAGAGGAAAAAGGGGTGGACGTCCGTGTGGAAGCGGCTCAGTCCTGGATTGTCAGCGACCGCAGGGTGCTTGCCTTTATGTTGTCTCAGATTCTTGGAAATGCGTTTAAGTATACGAGAAAAACCGGTGGAATCGTGGAGATTGCCGGGTGGGAGGACGAAGAGGGAGAAAAAGAGAAGAGAAAGATTCATCTTGCCGTCAGGGATAATGGCGGAGGTGTGCCGCAGGAGGATATTCCGTTCTTGTTCGACAAAGGCTTTACCGGCAATCATCCGGGACGGCAGGATGCGACAGGGATGGGGCTGTATTTTGTGAAAAAGTATGCCGAAGTTCTGGCGGTGGATGTGCGTGTGGAGGAAGAGCGGATTTTAGATGGAGGATTCGGGATTGAGCTGTTGTTTCCGATGGTATCATAATTTTGCGGATTTGGCAGACAATAAGCAGGAGATAAAAGAGATGAGGTGGCGGCGATGAAAAATGTGATTCAGAAAGTATCTATTCCGGTGTGCGGTGTGATGCTTGGGACGGCGGCGCTTGGCAATCTCCTGCAGAGTTACTCGGAGATAATCCGTTACATCTGCGGGGTATTTGCAGGTTTTTTGCTTATGCTGGTGCTCCTCAAGCTGATGCTTTTCTATGGAAAAGTAAAGGAGGAGCTGGGTAATCCGATTTTGGCGAGTGTGGCAGGGACATTTCCCATGTCTTTGATGCTTTTGAGCACTTATATAAAGCCCTTTGTCGGGCGGGCGGCTTTTTATATTTGGATGTTTGCCATTGTACTTCACATTGCGTTGATTATTTATTTTACGGCGCACTTTATTGTTAAGCTCCAGCTGCAGAAGGTATTTGCCAGCTATTATATCGTGTATGTGGGAATTGTGGTGGCGGCGGTCACGGCGCCGGTATACGGAAGGCCGGGGATTGGAAATATGACATTCTGGTTCGGATTTGTCTGTCTGAGTGCGCTTTTTGTTCTGGTTACGTACCGCTATCTGAACATAAAAGAAATACCTGAGTCAGCAAAATCATTGGTCTGCATCTATGCTGCACCTGTGAGTCTTTGTATTGTCGGATATATTCAGTCAGTGACACCGAAGTCAAAGGTTTTTTTGCTTGGAATGCTGACGGTGTCGACAACTTTGTATGTTTTCGCGCTGGTTAAAGCAGTTACCTTTTTAAAGCTCCCGTTCTATCCCAGTATGGCGGCTTTTACATTCCCGTTTGTAATTAGTGCGACTGCAGCAAAACAGACGGTGGAGTGTCTTGCGGGTATGGGATGCCCTTTGCCGGTTCTTAAGGTAGCAGTGCTTGCCGAGACGTTTATTGCAGTGCTGTTTGTAGTGTATGTGTACGTGAGATTTATGATGGCGCTCTTCTCAAAAAATAATTGTAGATGACATTGTTAAAAAGCAACGAATTGTTTCTTGTATATTAGTGACTGAGTATGTACAATGGTAATATAAGACAAAAATGTATTTAAACGGGAAGGAGACCGCTATGTATGAACAGGATTATATTATGCGTATGAACAAGGATGCAGTGAGAGTAATTGCAAAGCTTATTTTTAATAAGGATGTAAATTCATTGAAAGACATTGTGGACGATGAGACGGCAGAAGATAATATTCATAAAACAACATACATTCAGGATGGCATGGATGATATATTGAAGATGGAGGAAGAGCTTCTACGTGATCTGAAACAAAATAAAAGCAGGGCGTTAGAGCGGGCAGTGCTGTTTTATCTGCGTCTTTGCGAGGAAAACGAGGAGTTCTTACAGAGTCATGATTACAGCCACGATATGATTAAAGAGCGGCTGTCCGAGATTGCGGAAAGGCTGGGGATCGCCGGGATAATCAAGACAATTTACATTTAAAACAAATGTTTTTAAAGGGCGGCGGTAAAAGATAACTCAGGAACCAGCAATTTGTACAGAAAAAGGAACAAAATTAGGCCCAACAACCACTAGACTTTTATCCTCCTTCGGACTATAATAACTATATACGTCAATTTATTGTAAATTGTATTAAATTTAAGGAGGAACAACAAAAAATGGCAAGAAAAATGAAGACCATGGATGGTAATCAGGCAGCGGCTCACGCTTCATATGCTTATACCGAAGTTGCAGCCATTTACCCTATCACACCGTCATCTGTTATGCCGGAGCATGTAGATGAGTGGGCTACTGAGGGAAGGAAGAACATTTTCGGACAGACAGTCCAGGTAACAGAGATGCAGTCTGAGGCAGGAGCGGCGGGAGCTGTACACGGCTCACTGGCAGCAGGTGCCCTTACGACGACATTTACTGCATCACAGGGATTACTGTTGATGATTCCTAACTTATATAAAGTAGCAGGCGAGCAGCTTCCAGGTGTATTCCACGTGTCAGCACGTGCCCTTGCAAGCCACGCATTATCAATCTTTGGCGATCACTCTGATGTTTACGCATGCCGCCAGACAGGAGCAGCTATGCTCTGCGAGTCCAGCGTGCAGGAGGTTATGGACCTTACGCCGGTTGCACACTGTGCAGCGCTGAAAGGCAAGCTCCCGTTCATCAATTTCTTTGACGGTTTCCGTACATCCCACGAGATCCAGAAGATCGAGACATGGGATTATGAGGATCTCAAAGAGCTTGTAGATATGGATGCCATCGATGCATTCAGAAACCATGCGCTGAATCCGAATCATCCATGCCAGAGAGGTTCCGCTCAGAATCCGGACATCTTCTTCCAGGCAAGAGAGGCATGCAACCCGTACTACGATGCTATGCCGGCGATTGTTCAGGAGTATATGGACAAGGTTAATGAAAAGATCGGTACAGACTATAAGTTATTCAACTACTACGGAGCAGCAGATGCCGAGAAGGTTATCGTTGCTATGGGTTCTGTATGCGATACGATCGAGGAGACGATCGACTACCTGATGGCAGCAGGCGAGAAGGTTGGTGTTGTTAAGGTTCGACTTTACCGTCCGTTCTGTGCACAGGCGCTTATCGACGCAATTCCGGATACTGTTAAGTACATCAATGTCCTTGACCGTACAAAAGAGCCGGGAGCACAGGGAGAGCCGTTATACCTTGACGTTGTATCCGCATTAAAGGGCAGCAAGTTTGACGCAGTTCCGGTTAACAGCGGACGTTACGGCTTAGGCTCTAAAGATACTACACCTGCACAGATCGTTGCAGTATTTAATAATGCAGAGAAAGCAAGATTCACTATCGGCATCGAGGATGATGTGACTAACCTTTCCCTTGCAACAGGCCTGGCGCTTGTTACAACTCCGGAAGGAACTATCAACTGTAAGTTCTGGGGTCTTGGCGCAGACGGAACTGTAGGCGCGAACAAGAACTCCATCAAGATCATCGGCGATAACACAGACATGTACGCACAGGCTTACTTTGACTATGACTCAAAGAAATCCGGCGGTGTTACAATGTCTCACCTTCGTTTCGGCAAGAAGGCGATCAAGTCCACATACCTGATCCGCCAGGCAAACTTTGTAGCATGCCACAATCCTTCCTATGTTGACAAGTACAACATGGTTCAGGAATTAGTAGACGGCGGCACATTCCTTCTGAACTGCCCATGGGATATGGAAGGTCTTGAGAAACATCTTCCGGGACAGGTTAAGGCTTATATCGCTGACCACAATATCAAGTTCTACACGATCGACGGTATCAAGATCGGTAAAGAGATCGGTCTTGGCGGACGTATCAATACAGTACTTCAGTCTGCATTCTTCAAGCTGGCAGCAATCATTCCGGAGGAAGAGGCTATCGACTTGATGAAGGCTGCTGCAAAGGCTACCTACGGAAGAAAGGGCGACAAGATCGTTCAGATGAACTATGACGCTATCGACGCAGGCGCTAAGCAGATTGTAGAAGTAAGCGTTCCGGATTCATGGAAATCCTGTCCGGACGAAGGACTGTTCTCACCAGAGGTTAAGGGCGGAAGAGAAGACGTTGTTGACTTCGTTAAGAACATCCAGACAAAGGTTAATGCACAGGAAGGAAATACACTTCCGGTATCTGCATTCAACGACTATGTAGACGGCTCTACTCCGTCCGGTTCTTCTGCATATGAGAAACGTGGTATTGCAGTTGATATCCCGGTATGGAAAGAGGAGAACTGTATCCAGTGTAACCGCTGTGCATATGTCTGCCCGCACGCTGTTATCCGCCCGGTAGCCCTGACAGAGGACGAGCTTGCGAAAGCTCCGGAAGGAACAAAGGCAATCGATATGATCGGTATGCCGGGTATGAAGTTCACCATGACGGTATCCGCGCTTGACTGTACAGGATGCGGTTCCTGTGCGAATGTATGTCCTGGAAAGAAGGGCGAGAAGGCTCTTGTTATGGAGAATATGGAGGCTAATGTCTCTTCTCAGGAAGTATTTGACTTCGGAAGGGCAATCGAGGTAAAACCGGAGGTTGTTGCTAAGTTCAAACCAGAGACCGTTAAGGGCAGCCAGTTCAAACAGCCGCTCCTTGAGTTCTCAGGCGCATGTGCAGGCTGCGGCGAGACACCTTACGCAAAACTTATCACACAGTTATTCGGTGACAGGATGTATATTGCAAACGCGACAGGATGCTCCTCAATCTGGGGTAACTCCTCACCGTCCACACCATACACGGTAAACGGACGAGGTCAGGGACCTGCATGGTCTAACTCCCTGTTCGAGGACAACGCAGAGTTCGGTTACGGTATGCTGCTTGCTCAGAAGGCAATCAGAAACAGGCTGAAAGCAGAGGTAGAAGAGGTTGCAGCGGCAGATGTTTCCGAGGAGATCAAGGCAGCATGCAACGAGTATCTCGATACCTTTAACTGCGGCGCAAGCAACGGAGACGCTACAGACAAGTTAGTTGCAGCATTAGACGGATGTGACTGTGATGTATGCAGAGACATCGTTAAGAATAAAGACTTCCTCGCTAAGAAATCCCAGTGGGTATTCGGCGGTGACGGATGGGCTTACGATATCGGATTCGGCGGCGTTGACCATGTACTTGCAAGCGGCGAGGACATCAACGTTATGGTATTCGATACAGAAGTTTACTCCAACACAGGCGGACAGTCCTCTAAGGCTACGAAGACAGGTGCTACCGCACAGTTCGCAGCAGGCGGAAAAGAGACGAAGAAGAAAGACCTTGCCGGCATTGCAATGAGCTACGGTTATGTATATGTTGCTCAGATCGCTATGGGCGCTGACTTCAACCAGACTGTTAAGGCGATTGCCGAGGCAGAAAGCTATCCGGGACCGTCACTTATCATCGCTTACGCTCCATGTATCAACCATGGTATCAAGAAGGGCATGAGCAAGGCTCAGACCGAGGAGCAGTTAGCTGTAGAGTGCGGATACTGGAACAACTTCCGGTTCAATCCGGCGGCAGAGGGCGCGAAGTTCACCCTTGACAGCAAAGAGCCTAAGAAGGAAGAGTATCAGGCATTCCTTGACGGAGAAGTTCGTTACAATGCACTGAAGAGAGCAAATCCGGAGAAAGCTGAGAGACTGTTCACAAAGAACGAGGCAGAGGCTATGGAGAGATATGCTTATCTGAAGAAACTGGTAACTCTGTACGGAGAAGAATAAGGAAAGATTCCAAAGTCCTTAAGAGGTATCAAATAAGAGGAAACAGGCGGTTGCGTAAAGCAGCCGCCTGTTTTCGATTGGCAACAAAAGCCTGACGACAAAGGATTGGAGAATTTCTAAAATAAAGATAAAAGAGATTGCGATAAATCATTGCATCATAAGATTCCAGGAAGTATACTGGTTATTAGATTATAACAGGAGAGGAAGAAAATTATGGGACAAAAGACAGAACAAAAAAAAGGAGTGTCTGCACTTGACTTTTTCTGCATTGGTTTTGGCGCAATTGTAGGTGTAGGCTGGGCGGTTTCAATTAACAGCTGGATGAACAGCAGCGGAGGGCCGCTGCCGGCGGCGTCAGGGTATATGGTGGCGATGGTCCTTATGGTGCCGATCGCGCTCTGCTACTGCGAGCTATGTACGATGCTGCCGGTGTCCGGCGGAGGCATGGCCTACGCTTTCCGGGCGTTTGGGGACCGTATTGCCTTTCTCTCCGGCTGGGCGGCATTCGGAGCGTTTATCACGATCATTCCCTGGGAGGCCATTTATGTTGTAGATATCTTAAGCATCGTTTTCCCGGTATTAAAGGCCGGGGCGCCGCTTTATTCCCTGGCCGGGGCGGATATCTATGTGGGCCATATCATACTTGGAACCGTGATTTCTGTCCTGCTTTACTTTATCAACAGAAAGGGTGTCGCATCGTCGGCATCCCTGCAGAAAATCCTTTGCATGGCTCTTGTGGGCGCGGGCATTCTGGCGATGATCTGTGCTGTGCTCAAGTTTGATGTCAGCAATCTTATGCCGTTTTATGAAAATACGGGGGTGGGCACGCACAGCTCTTTTCTGGGGGGCATGGCGTCAATCCTCGCGTCTGTACCGTTCTTTTTAGCCGGGTTCGAGACAATTCCTCAGGGAATCGAGAGCGCCGGCGGCGATACAAAGGGAGTGGGAAAGACAGTAGTCGTGACGGTGGTCTTATCCTGTCTGTTTTATGCGCTTTTGCTGTTTACTTTGGGCGGCGCCCTTCCATGGAAAAATTTTATAAAGTTTTCCAATCCTTCGGCTGCGCTTATGTTCAGGGAGCTTTATCCGGGCGGTCTTGGAAATGTTTTGTATGTGCTGATCTTACTGGGGGCGGTCTGCGGCCTTCTGACGACGTGGAATGGATTTATGATGGCATCTTCTCAGATCCTTATGGCAATGGCGCGGGTAAGTATCGTGCCTTTCAGCCTTTCAAAACAGCATCCTGTCTATAAGACGCCGGTAAATGCGCTGAAAGTCAGTCTGGTTGCGTCGCTGATCGGACCGTTTTTAGGGAGCGGGCTTATCGGCGCACTGACGAGTTTCTCGGCGGCCGGTTATGTTGCGAGCTGGATGATCACGGCATTCTGCCTGATTATCCTGCGGAAAAAGGAACCGGCGTTAAAACGGCCCTATAAGATTCCCGGCGGTCTGCCCATGGCATGGTTTGCGGCAGTCTGTATGACAGGGCTGTTCGTCCTTTTGTTTGTTCCGGGGCAGCCGGTCTTCATGGGCGGCGCGGCGGTTCTGATCTTTGCGGCATGGATGATTGCGGGAGGCGTTCTCTACCTGATGGATTACCGCGCCAGAAAGCAATACTCTTCCCTTACCAGAGCGACGTTTCTTTTTGCGAGCATGTCTGAGTCCAATGCGACCATCAACATGCCGGGGTTTGTAGACAGCTTTGAGGACGACTATAAAGTTATGTCTTTCGTGGTGCCGAAAGATGCCGATTATGCGGGCAAGACGCTATTGGAGCTCTACTGGGGGCGCCGGCAGAATGTATTTATCATTAAGATTGAGAGGAAGACGGAGATTATCCTTGTGCCGGGAGGAAGTACCCATGTATTTGCCGGCGACCGTGTATTCGCGGTAGGCGTTGCGAAAGCGCTTGACCGGTTCCGGGATTACCAGGATGTGGGGGCGAAGTATTCGGTAGGCTCTCTTAAGGATTTCCTGGGCTACGGGGATACGGAAAAACAATCTCCGCTTAGCTGTATTGAATACCAGGTATTGCCTACGGATTCGTTCTGTGACAAGCTGATCCGGGAGTCCAGGATTCAGGACCGCTATCATTGCCTGATCGTAGGCCTTAAGACGCCTTACAGCAAGATACTGGAACTCCCTACTGCGAGTACGATCATCGAGGCGGGAGATATTCTCTGGATGATGGGCTCGGAAGATGCTATACATGATTTTGAAGAGCTCTGCAGGCAGGAGGCTGCAGAGGGCATGGAAAAAGAAGAGGAATAAAACGACAGGATAAAACGAGAGCTGCTTGTCTTTTGCCGCCCATGATGCTATACTGGATAAAAGACCTTTATTGAGCGCAGGGATACAGGATGAAGAGACAATCAACGAATATAGAAGTCAAGAAGAATAACCGGAATATTATCTTTCGCTACATCTGCCAGCACGGTGTCGTGTCCAACCCGGACATATCTTACGCCGTAAAGATGAGCCTGCCTACGGTGACGCAGAACACGAAGGAGCTTATTGAGCGCGGGCTTATCGAGGAGACAGGCGAGCTTGAGTCTACAGGCGGTCGGCGGGCGAAAGCGCTGTCTGTGGCGGCGAATGTGAGGCTGGCGGCCGGCCTTGATATCACAAAGAACCATATCGGGCTGCTGCTGACGAATATTACGGGAGAGATTTTAAAGTATAACCGTATTTTCCTGCCCTTTGCGGATGAGGATGACTATTATGTCACAGTGAATGGAAAACTAGAAGAGTTCCTTGAGGAGGCATGTGCGGACAGGGAAAAACTTTTGGGAATCGGCATTTCTTTTCCGGGGATCGTTGACCTTGACAGAGAGATGGTGGTTCATTCCCATATACTTGGAGTGGATTCGGTGCCGTTTGCATCAATCAGCCGTTTTTTCGCGTACCCTTGCTATTTTCTCAATGATGCCAATGCGGGGGCATATGCGGAAGGGATTCGCTCGGAGAGCATGGAGCGGTTTTTCTATATCTCCCTGAGCAACACTGTTGGAGGAGCGATATTTAACGACAGTGGACTGGTGCAGGGGACGGGATTCCGCTGCGGGGAGGTGGGCCATATGACCGTCATACCCGACGGAGAGCCTTGCTACTGCGGCAAACTTGGATGCCTGGATGCTTACTGCGCGGCGTCCTATCTGTCAGATGCCGCCAGTGGAAAGCTTGAGCAGTTTTTTGTCAGGCTCCGGCAGGGAGACGAGGAATTTGGGAAACTCTGGGAAGGGTATACGGATTACCTTGCAATCGCGATCAATAATATCCACATGATCCTGGACTGCGATATTGTCCTGGGCGGATATGTAGGCAGCTATGTGGAGGAGCACATGCAGGAAATCTGGGAAAAGGTATCGGCAAGGAGCATCTTTACGGAGGGCAGAACCTTCGTAAAGAGCTGCAATTATAAGACCGGTGCGGCGGCTTTGGGGGCAGCCCTGAGAGTAATCGAGCTTTTTATCGAAGAGATATAGGCAGTATTAAAATACCATATTAGGATTTGGCGGAAGGGCTCCGGGGAAGGAGTCCTTTTTGATGCGGAAAAAGGCGATATTGTATATTTTACTAAAAAATGAGCGGCGGAATTGGAGACAATGACGAAATGGATTTATAATCAGCAGTTCTTGTTGACAAAATTATATCAAGGTACTAAGATGAATACATAATAAAATATATTAATAAAGTATATTAAAAAGGAGGAAATAAATTATGGATGGAATGATGAAAACAGCAGTAATGCTTGGAATCGGCAAGATGGGATTTGAGGAGAGGGAGATTCCGAAAGTTCAGGACAATGAAGTGCTTGTTAAGCTTGAATATGTGGGAATCTGCGGAAGCGACCTTCACTATTATGAGACGGGCGCCATCGGAGATTATGTGGTGGAGCCTCCTTTTGTCCTTGGACATGAGCCGGGCGGAACGGTAGTTGAGGTAGGAAAAGACGTTAAGCACTTAAAGGTCGGAGACAGGGTGGCGTTAGAGCCGGGAAAGACATGCGGACACTGCGAATTCTGCAAGACAGGACGTTATAATCTCTGTCCGGACGTCGTGTTCTTTGCAACGCCTCCGGTGGACGGGGTGTTCCAGGAGTATGTAGCTCATGAGGCGGACCTGTGCTTTAAGCTGCCGGAAAATGTAAGCACATTGGAGGGCGCTCTCATAGAGCCTCTGGCGGTAGGATTCCACGCTGCTATGCAGGGGGGCGCAAGAGCCGGACAGACAGCGGTTGTCATGGGCGCGGGATGTATCGGGCTGGTGACGATGATGGCGTTAAAGGCTATGGGCGTATCAAAGGTATATGTAGTTGATATCATGGAGAAACGTCTGGAAAAAGCGATGGAGTTAGGCGCTGACGGAGTGATCAACGGGAAAGAAAAGGATGCGGTAGAGGAAGTGTTGCGCCTTACGGACGGAAAAGGATGCGACCTTGCGGTGGAGACGGCAGGAACAGAGTTTACGACAGTGCAGACCATCCATATGACGAAAAAGGGTTCCAACATCGTACTGGTAGGATACAGCAAGAGCGGTGAGATGACTCTTCCGATGAGCCTGGTGCTTGATAAGGAGCTGACCTTTAAGACGGTATTCCGTTACCGTCATATCTACCCGATGGCCATAGAGGCAGTGGCGGCAGGAAAGGTGAACTTAAAAGGGATCGCGACCAATATATTCTCGCTGGACGAGGTGCAGAAGGCGATGGATTACAGCGTGAGCAACAAGGCGGATATCGTAAAGGCGGTCATCCGTATCACGGAAGAGTAAGACTTGCGTTTTATAGAGTAAAAGAGCTGGCTGAAGGAAAGAGAGAAGAAAAGACCGGAGTATGTATGAAATGCATCTCCGGTCTTTCTTTACAGACGAGGGGCGGTTACTTCCACTCCAGCATATAGCGCTGGAAAGTAACAGCATCCTGCGCGTCTTTATCAAGCTGGGATTCCGTTGCGCCGCGGCTTAAGTCGTGCCAGATGTGGATGTCTCTTCCTACCTGTCCGCCCATGGCCACGAAAGGCTCCATGACAACGGCTCCGTCATATTGGATATCGCGGAGGGCCTCGCCGATCTCGCGCCATGGAGTGCGCCCTTTGCCCGGAACCATGCGGTTGCATTCTCCTGTGTGGAGATGGCCCAGAAGGCTGCCGGCAGTGCGGATGGCATCGGCAATGCTCGTCTCCTCGATATTCATATGAAATGTATCTAACATTACCTTCACGTTGTCCTGGCCGACTTCTGTTACGAATGAGACGCCCTCTTCTGCGGTGTTCAGGATATGGTTTTCAAACCGGTTCAGCACTTCCATTCCTAAGTCAATGCCATACTGCTTTGCGATGGGGGCAAGGGTCTGCATGCCCTCTACGCTCCGTTTCCAGTCTTCAGCTTTGTCAACACCGTCGAAGCTGACTGGCCAATAGGAATAGAGGGCGCCGCCGATCAGATGGATGTCAAGCTGTGCCATCACGTCAAAGAGCTGTTTGTACCACTCTGTGGCATTTTTTACAACAGCCGGGTCGGAAGCTCCCATGTTGTGTTCAGATGTGGGGCCGTAGCCTGCTGTAAGCTGAATTCCGTTTTTCGCGGCACAGGATTTTAACGACTGGATCTGTGCGGGGGTGTAATCCGGAAGCGGCGCCGCGCCTACTTCAAGGATATCGAAACCTAGACGCGCAGCTTTTTCTACATAATATTCGTAGTCTGCCGCCCATTCTTTTTCCCAGTATGCATAGTAGATGCCATGTTTCATAGTCGAACCTCCTTTATAAAAGTATTTTATATATGTGTTTATTATAACATTGCGGTTTGTGGTTGACAAGCGTTTTACATTGATTTTAACAGGATTATATGCCGGACTGCGCGATGGACAGGAGCTGATGAAAGCATTTGCGCGCAGCGGCGGCATTGCCAAGCTAAGTTTGGTTGACGCTTTCAGGAAATATTCTTCCGCCAGAGGGTGCCGCGAGTATGCGGCGCTGCCCGGGATGGGGAAAATAAAAAAAAGATATTGAAAAATCGTACATGATATGTTACAATGCAAATAAGTTAAATACTTAATTAAACACTATAATAAAGAATAAAATAAAGAAATAAAGTTCGGAAATGATAAAAAAATAACATTATGCAAAATAGCTAAAAACGATATCAATAATTTGTCAGAAATTACGGCTTGCACAAAATAGTTTTCAGGGTTATAATCTCAATAACATTTATAAAACGCATTTATAAAAGTCTTATATCAAACGTTTCACAAAATTAATTCAGAATTAGAAAAGGGAGGAATTAAAAAGATGGGAATTATTGAAAAGATGAGACTGGACGGAAAAGCTATTTATGTTACAGGAGCAGCAAGCGGCATCGGCAAATGCGCGGCGATGGCATTCGCGGAGGCGGGAGCAGACGTTGCGGTTGTAGATATCAATATTGAAGGGGCGCAGGCAGTCGCAAAGGAGATTGCAGAGGCTACAGGCTCTAAGACAATCGCAATCCAGTGCGACGTTACAGACCAGGAGCAGGTTGAGGCCATGGTTGCGAAGGTAGTTGATACATACGGAAAGCTTGACGCATGCTACAACAACGCAGGAATCGCGCTGAACGTACCGGCAGAAGAGATGTCATATGAGCAGTGGCTCAAAGTAATCAACATTAACCTGAACGGCGTGTTCTTATGTGCGACAGCAGCAGGGCGCGTAATGTTAAAGCAGGGATACGGCTCGATCATTAACACCGCGTCTATGTCAGGCCATATCGTAAATGTACCGCAGCCGCAGTGTGCATACAACGCCTCCAAGGCCGGCGTTATCATGCTGACAAAATCCCTTGCGGTTGAGTGGGCAAAGACCGGCGTCCGTGTGAACAGCATAAGCCCGGGATATATCGGGACAGATCTTATCATGAATGCACCGCATCTGAAACCGCTGATTGAGCAGTGGAATGCAATGGCTCCGATGGGAAGGCTCGGAAAACCGGAAGAGCTGCAGTCAGTTCTTGTATACCTGGCAGGCGACACAAGCTCATTTACAACGGGTTCCGATATTGTTGTTGACGGAGCGTTTACCTGTTTCTAAAGCTTGTTATAGCGAAAAGCTATACATATAAATAACACTTATAAAATAAAGGAGGAAAAGTAGTATGAAGAAAAAAGTGTTAAGCACAATTCTTAGCATCGCTATGGTAGCAGCAATGCTCATGGGATGTACAACAGAGAGCCCGGCGTCAAGCGATTCCGGCGATGAAGGCGGAGAAGGAAAGTCCGGCGGCAAGAAGATCGGCATCACGATCCAGAACTATGAGAATGCATATTGGGCAGGCGTTATGAGCAAGCTCGACAAGATTCTGAAAGACGAAGGATATGAGGCGACGATCGTTGGATGCGAGGAGAACTCCGGCAAGCAGATCGAGCAGATCGAGAACTTCATCACATCAGGATGTGATCTGATCATGGTTCATCCTAACGATGCAGACGCAGTAGAGGAAGTATGCGGACGTGCTATGAAGGAAGGCATCAAAGTTATGTGCTGGGATAACCCGATGGAAAACACAACAGCGAACTGGGTTCTTGACAACACAGAGCTTGGAAAAGAGATCGGCAAGACAGCGGCTGCTTTCATCAATGAGAAATACACAGCAGACAACAAGGCTGAGGTCTGCGTAATCGGTAAGCCGGATACACAGGTTCTGTTAGAGAGACAGAACGGTATCGAGGCAGGCCTTAAAGAGAACTGCAAAGACAACTATGAGATCGTGGCAACAATCGACGGTGTTGTTAACAACGAAGTTCAGTCCAAGGCTGAGACAGTTCTTCAGGCTCACCCGGACTGTAAAGTATGGGTAGGCGTTGGCGCAGGCGCGATGATCGGCTCCAACACAGCTCTTCTTGCAAAATACGGCGGAGAAGGAAAGATTCCGGAGGATTGCGGAGTTATCACAACAGACGTTACATCCGAGCAGTTAGACGCTCTTCAGTCAGGAAAAACAGCAGTTAGGGCTATCGTAGGTTTCGAGGGATCTAACACTGACACAGCTCAGGCATGTTTTGAGATGTTCAAGAGAATCCTTGACGGCGAGAAGTTCGAGGGAGATGCTAAGAACGTATACAGACCGTTATCTGAGATCAACATGGACAATATTGAAGAGATTCAGTCCGGAATGTAAAGCTTGTCTGTGGCACAGCTAATAAATGATGAGACGGAGGCGGCTGAAAGCTGCCTCCAAATAATATAATCACGGGGGAAGACTATGAGCGAAGAGTATGTATTGCAATTACAGCATATAAGAAAAGAATACCCGGGTGTTGTTGCGTTGAAAGATGTTACGCTTGAATTAAAAAAGGGTGAGATCCTGGCATTGATCGGAGAGAATGGCGCAGGCAAATCTACCCTGATCAAATGCTGTTCCGGAGCAGTTATCCCGACTTCAGGAAAAATTGTTGTGAACGGAAAAGAATTTACAAGCATGACACCTCAGCTCGCGGCAGAGAATGGAATTGCGATTATCTATCAGGAATTTAATAACGTAAAGGAATTATCGGCAGCAGAGAACTTATTTTTAGGACGTCCGATCCGAAAGGGCATAGTCGTAGATAAGGCTGCCATGGAAAAAGAGGCGGTGAAAGCCTTTGACCGGCTGCACATCAAGATCGATCCGAAGACACTGATGAAGAACCTGACGGTGGGATACCAGCAGATGGTGGAGATTGCCAAGGCAATCCAGCAGAACGCGCAGATACTGATCATGGATGAGCCGTCGGCTCCTCTTACAAGCGCGGAAGTAGAAAGCATGTTCGAAGTGGTGGAGCAGCTCAGAGACGAAGGGATCTCGATCATCTATATCTCCCACAGGCTGGAAGAACTCTACCGCCTGTCTGACCGGATCTTAGTCATGCGCGACGGAGAGTATGTGAAGACGCTTATCACAAAAGAAAGCCATACGCAGGAGCTTATCCAGCTTATGGTAGGGCGTGAGCTGACGGAGACATACCCGCCGAGAGGAGACTGCGTCAAGGAAGACGATGTTGTCCTGGAGCTTAAAGATGTCACCGGCAACGGGGATAAGAACATATCCCTGAAAGTCCGCAGAGGTGAGATCCTCGGTCTGGGGGGGCTTGTAGGAGCCGGACGTACAGAGCTTGCACAGCTCATCTTCGGGGCTGCGAAAAAAGACTCCGGACAGATCATATTCAAAGGAAAAGAAATCAATCCAAAGAGCCCGAGAGAGGCGATAGACTTAGGGCTGGCGCTGGTACCGGAGGATCGGAAACGCCACGGCGCGATGCTTGGCGTATCCATCAAGAACAATATCAATATGCCCATCTATGAGAGGAATTCTACGCTGAGTGTCATTAATTCTAAGAAGGAAAGAGAGATTGCCGAAAAGTACCAAAAGAATATGGCGATCAAGACACCGTCTCTCAACCAGCTTGTCAAGAACTTAAGCGGCGGCAATCAGCAGAAGGTAATCCTTGGAAGATGGCTTGCGGCTGATTCGGAGCTGATTATTTTTGACGAACCTACGCGCGGTATCGATGTAGGCGCAAAATATGAGATATACAAATTAATGAATGACTTAGTAGAAAAAGAAGGAAAGGCAATCCTGATGATTTCTTCCGAGATGGAAGAACTGATGGGCATGTCTGACCGGATCATTGTACTGGCGGAGGGCGACATGACCGGGGAACTCAGCAAAGAAGAGTTCAGCCAGGAGAGGATTATGGCGTTTGCATCAGCAGCCAATGTTGAGGAGGTCTAAGGTGATATGAAAGAGAATAAAGTTGTAAATCAAATAAAAGATAAGGCGATCTGGGTCGTGCTTGTGGTGCTGGTCATTGTCTTCACGGCTGCAAATCCCAGGTTTATCAACCCCAATAACCTGCTTACGCTGCTGCGGCAGGTATCCATGTACGGTATCGCATCCATCGGTATGACGTTTGTCATCCTGCTTGGCGACATCGACCTTTCGATCGGTACGATCATTTCCTTTGTGAATATTATCTGTGCACATATGATGGTAAATATGGGAATCAACCCGGTGGTTGCAGTGGTGATATCCATTGCTGCGGCGACGTTGATCGGAACGCTCAACGGTTTCATGGTATCGTCGGTGGGCATCCCTGCAATCATCGCCACTTATGCAACGCAGACAGCGTTCTATGGACTGGCGCTTATCATCTGCGGCGGCATGCCGATCAGCGGGCTGCCGAAGGGATTTGAAATGCTTGGCCAGGGTTACATATGGATTATCCCGATTCCGGTAATTATTATGATCATCTGTTTTGCAATCGGTTCCTTTATCCTGAACAAGACCTATTTCGGCCGTTACTTCTACGCGGTAGGCGGCAATGTGGAGGCTGCCAAGCTTTCCGGTATCCGTGTAGGGAGAATTAAATACCTTGTATTTGCAATCTCGGGATTTTTTGCAGGACTTGCGGGTATCGTAATGCTGTCCCGTACCGCATCCGGTAACGCATCAAACGGTGCAGACGGATTCGAGTTCGAGGTTATCACCTGCGTAGTTTTGGGCGGCGTGTCCATCACGGGCGGACTTGGAAAGATGTCGGGCGTTGTAGCCGGTACCTTTATCATCGGCGCGCTGAAAAACGGCATGGTGCTTATGAATGTCAACTCCTATGTGCAGAAGATTGTCATGGGTGTCGTACTTGCCCTTGCAGTTGGATTTGACTGTCTGCAGAATAAAAAGCAGCAGAACTAGTATTTTAAGTAAGGAATTTATAATCCCGGCAAATGTCATGTTTGCCGGGATTTTTTCGTAAAGATGTTGATTTGTGTGGGATTGGGGATTATAATAATAATACAAACATTTTATGAGTGGGTAATGAAAGATGCGGACAGGAAAATTAAGCGTAAACGAGATTAAAATAAAAAACAGACAGATGATTTATCAGCATATCCGCGCTCACGGGCCAGTGTCAAAGCAGGATATTGTTGTTGCATTACAGTTAAGCCTTCCGACAGTTACACAGAATCTGGAATATCTGAAAGAACATGGCCTGATTGATGATTCGCAGCAGATTAAAAATACCGGCGGCCGCAATGCCACGGCGTATACTTATATAAAAGATGCAAAGCAGGCGATGGGAGTATATATATCGGCCCATCATATGAATGTGGTGGCCCTTGACCTTGCCGGCGGCGTTCTCGGGCAGATGAGGCGGAGGGTGAAGTTTAACCTGGATGACGACGCTTACCTGAAAGAGATGGGCGAGGCGGTAGAGAAAGTGAAAGAAGAGGCCGGGATAACGGATGAAGGGCTCCTGGGCGTGGGCATCTCGGTTCCCGGATTGGTGTCAGGCGACGGGTCGCGCGTAGTGTATGGAAAGACGCTTGATTTTACCGGCAAGACTAAGGAGGAAATCGCAAAGTATATACCGTATAAGATCCGGCTTTTTCATGATTCCCATGCCGCGGGTCGCATCGTGGCGTGGCATGATGATAAAGTCCAGGTGGCTTTTTACATCAGCTTAAGCAACAGTATCGGCGGGGCCATCATTATGAACAACAAATTGTTCGGCGGCGTTGAATACAAAGGCGGCGAGCTTGGGCATATGACGATTGTTCCGGAGGGCGGGGAGAAGTGCTACTGCGGAAAGTACGGCTGTCTCGATACGGTGTGCAAGACGGAAAAGCTTGACTGGTATACGGACGGCAACCTGGAAGAATACTTCCAGAAACTAAAAGACGGCGACGATACGGCCGTGAAACTCTGGGATGAGTATCTTGAGAATCTGTCCACGGCGATTCATAATATGAGGATGATTTTTGCCGTAGACGTGATTTTGGGGGGCTATGTAGGGAAATATATCGGTGAATATATGGATGAGCTGAGAAAAAGAGTTGACGCGAAGAATCCGTTTGGAGACAAAGCGGAAGATTATCTGTATATGTCTGAATATGAAGGAGAAGAATGTTCCGCCGGAGCTGCGATATTTTTTGTCGAAGAATTTATGGACGGAATTTAGATAAAGTCAGTTATTGTGCAATATAGCTAAAAACGGGAAACATAATTTTGGGATTCTGTAAATTGACAGAATCCCTTTTTAGCTGTATTATATAAATAGCTTTTATAAAATGTGTTTAAAGAATGAAAAATCAAGTCAGGAGGATGAAGATGAATTATCTTTTAGGAACAGACATTGGAACGTCGGGAACTAAGACAATTATGATGGATACGAACGGAAAGCTGATTTCCCAGGATCTCCAGGAATATGACGTGCTGACGCCAAAGCCGCTCTATGCAGAGCAGTGGCCGGACGTGTGGTATGAGGCGACGAAAGATTCTATCCGCAACTGCGTAGCCAAGGCGGCGGAGGAAGGAGTTGCCAAAGAGGATATCAAAGGTATCGCCATCAGCGGCCTGTACGGGGGCTCCGGCATTCCGCTGGATGGAGAGATGAACCCGGTCCGCCCGTGCATGATCTGGATGGACAGGAGAGCGGACGAGGAGACAAAGTGGGTGCTTGACAATATCGGGGAGGAGAAACTTCTTGAGATTACCCACAATGGCGCGGACCCGTATTATGGTTATACGAAGATTCTGTGGATGAAGAATCATGAGCCTGAGAACTGGGCAAAGACAAAGCTTTTCCTTCCTCCGAATGATTATGTGATATACAGATTGACAGGCGAGGTTGCAATCGATTATTCTTCCGCGGGGAATATCGGCGGCATCTTCGATATGAACAAGCGCGAATGGTCAAAAGAACTGCTTGACGCGATGGGGATCCCCATGTCTATGATGCCCCAGAGAATCGTAGAGTCTACCGACATCGTCGGAGGGATGACAGAAGAAAGCGCAAAGGATTTAGGGCTCTGGGAAGGACTTCCGGTCATTGCCAGCGGGATTGACTGCGGGGCTGCGAATATCGGGCTTGGCGTCTTTGAGTCCGGAGTGTATGCTGCGGCGATTGGAACTTCCATGTGCGGAGCGCTGATTTCCGATAAGCCGGTGAACGGCAAGGGCTTGATCGTATGGCCGTATCTGTATGATGCAAAAAATCTTTCTTATTATTTTGCGGGCGGCAATACGGCGGGAGCGATTGTAAAGTGGTTCAGGAATACTTTGTGCCAGTGGGAGATCGAACAGCAGAAAAATGGCGGGCCCAGCATGTATGACGTGCTTAACGGACAGGCAGAGCAGATCCCGGCGGGAAGTGAGGGGCTTGTGGTGCTCCCGTATTTCATGGGGGAGAGAAGTCCGGTATGGGATTCTGACGCAAAAGGAACGATTGTAGGACTTTCCCTGGCCCACACGAAAGGGCATCTTTACCGGGCGTTTCTTGAGGCGGTTGCTTACTGCCTGCGGGATGCGATGGAGGCCACGGGAGAAGACCTGGGAGAATATATACTGATCGCCGGGGGCGTCACAAAGTCAAAGGTATGGAGGCAGATATTTGCGGACGTGACAGGCTATCCGGTTGTGTGCCCTATCTACGATGTGGAGGCCAACATGGGAGATGTGATGCTGGCAGGCATCGGAACGGGGATTCTGACTTATGAAGAGGTAAAAAAATGGCAGGTGCTTGACGATAAGATCATGCCGGATGAAGAGAACCATAAGAAATATAACGAATACTTCCGTCTTTATAAGAGCATTTACAATCATCTGAAGGACGATATGAAGGATTTAACAAAAGCCCGTTAATTATTCGGGAGCCTGGAAACCATAGATGATATAAAGGAGACAGATTATGGAGTTGACAATTAGCGGATTAAAGAAACGCGGAGATTGGGAAAGCGTAGGTATCAAGCTCCCGGGTTATGATGTGGAGGCCGCGGCGGAGGCGGCAAAGAAGAATCCGAGATGGGTTCATTTTGGAATCGGCAATATCTTTCGTATCTTCCTTGGGGGGATTGCAGACACATTGCTGGAAAAAGGGGAGATGGATGCAGGGATTACCTGCGTGGAAACTTTTGACTATGATGTGGTGGATAAAATCTATGACCCGTATGACAATCTGGCGCTGAGCGTTATTTTGAACGGAGACGGAACACAGGAGAAAAAAGTGCTCGGTTCGCTTGCGGAGGCGCTGAAAGCGCAGAGCAGCGACGCAGCGGCATGGCGGCGGCTGAAAGAGATATTTTCCGCGGAGAGCCTTCAGATGGTGTCGTTTACCATTACAGAAAAGGGATATGCTTTAAAGAAGGCGGACGGGGCATTTTTTGAATTTGTAGAAAAAGATATTGAAAACGGGCCTGAGAAGGCGACGGGAGCTATGGCGATCGTCACGGCGATGCTTTTAGAGCGCTATCACAAGAACAAAGCGCCGCTTGCATTGGTATCTATGGACAACTGCTCCCAGAACGGGAAACTGCTGGGCGAGTCTGTGCTGACGATGGCCAGGGAGTGGAATAAGAGAGGCTTTGCGGAGGACGGCTTTGTCTCTTATGTAAGCGACAGCGCAAAGATTTCTTACCCGTGGACAATGATTGATAAGATCACCCCAAGGCCAGGCGAAAAGCTGGCGGACGCTCTCGAGGCGGCGGGCGTGGAGAATATGCAGCCCGTGGTTACGTCTAAGAGGACATACATCGCCCCGTTTGTCAATGCGGAAGGGCCGCAGTACCTGGTCATCGAAGATGATTTCCCCAACGGGCGTCCGGCTCTGGAAAAAGCGGGAGTATATATGACGGACCGGGATACGGTCAATAAGTCGGAGAGGATGAAAGTGACCGTGTGCCTGAATCCGATCCATACGGCGCTCGGCCCTTATGGATGCGTGCTGGGATACGACCTCTTTTCAGATGAGATGAAAGATCCGGATATGTTAAAGCTGGGAAATCTTGTGGGCTACGGAGAGGGGATGGAAGTAGTTCCGGACCCGGTTATACTTTCCCCGAAGAAATTCCTTGACGAGCTTATGCAGGAGAGATTCCCGAACCCGTATCTTGGGGATACGTGTCTGAGGCTTTGTACGGATTCTTCCCAGGGGCTGGGAGTGCGTTTCGGCGTTACGGTGAAAGCTTATGTGGAAAAGTACGGAGACGCAAAGAAACTGGTAGGCATTCCGCTGGCAATCGCCGGGTGGCTCCGGTATATCCTTGGGATTGACGATAAAGGAGAGACGTATGAGCTTGCGCCGGACCCGATGGCAAAAGAGATGCAGGAAAGACTTGCGGATATTGTGATCGGAGACCCTTCAAGCCTTAAGGATCAGCTTAGATGGTTCCTTTCCAATGAAAACGTATTTTTTGTGAATCTTTATGACGCAGGAATCGGAGAATTGATCGAAGAAATATTCAGGGAAGAGATTAAAGGGCCGGGAGCTGTTCGGGCGACGGTTCAAAAATATCTTTCATAAAAATGCAGGGTGCAGCTTTCACAGGTAAGCTGCGCCCTGTTATTATTACAGAAAAAACAAAAACAACATAAAAACAATGAAATAAAAGTTGAATTATACTGAAAATAATGGTAATATAGTCTTGAAAACAAAGTGAAACAAAGAAAAACAAAGAAAAACAATGAAAACAGGAGGGATATGATGTTAGCGATAGAGAGGAGGAATGAGATCTTAGAAAAGCTGCAGAGTGAAAAATGCGTTGTTGTCAGCGAACTCAGCCAGCATTACGGCGTATCTGAGGAGACGATACGGAGGGATTTAGAAAAACTGGAGAATGACGGGCTTGTAATCAAGACTTATGGAGGCGCTGTATTGAATGAACACAGCATTTTTGACCTGCCTTTTAATATTCGTAAAAACCAGATGATTGCAGAAAAGCAAAGAATCGCAGAGGTGGTGGATGAACTGGTGAGGGATGGGGAGGCGATCATGCTTGATGCCAGCTCAACAGCCGCTTATATCGCCCGGGGGCTGCGGAAAAAGAAAAAGCTCACAGTAATCACGAATTCAGTGGAAATTATAATCGAGCTTTTTGACGTGCCGGAGTGGAACGTGATCTCCACCGGAGGGGTGTCAAGGGAAAGGTCATTTGGCCTGGTCGGACCCCGGACAAATCAGATGATCAATTATTATCATGTGGATAAAGCATTTATTTCCTGCAAAGGACTTACGATGGAGGCAGGGCTTACAGACTCGGACGAGCAGGACGCGGACAGTAAAAGGGCAATGCTCAGAGCCGCAAACGAAAAGATTCTTGTAGTTGACAGTTCTAAGTTTGGAAAGTCGGCTTTCACGAGAACAACAGGACTTGACGACATTGATAAGGTAGTGACGGATAAACGGCCGCCCGCACAGTGGATGAGGGAATTTGAGAGGCTGGGGATCGAATGTATCTATCCTGACAGAAAGAATAAAAATTAAAATATATTAGAGGAGGTATCATTATGCCATTAGTTACATCAACAAAAATGTTAAAGGACGCACAGAAAGGAAACTATGCAGTCGGAGCATTCAATGCGGAGAATATGGAGATGGTAAAAGCCATTATCCAGGCTGCGGAGGAATTAAAAGCTCCCGTTATGATTCAGACAACGCCGTCTACGATTAAGTACGGAACGCTGGAGACATATGTTGCGATGGTATCCGCAGAGGCAGAGAAGGCAGCGGTTCCGGTATGCCTGCACCTTGACCATGGCAATAGCTTTGAGCTGGCGGTTCAGGCAATGAAAGCCGGATACACGTCTGTTATGATTGACGGATCTCACGAGGACTTTGAGGGGAATATAGCTGTGACCAAAAAGGTGGCGGATGTGGCCAATGCCCTGGGAATCCCGGTAGAGGCAGAGCTTGGAAAGGTGGGAGGCAAAGAGGATGATCTGGAGGCTGACGCTGACACGAACACGGACCCGGAGGAGGCGAAGGAGTTTGTGGAGAGGACGGGCGTCAATTCTCTTGCGGTTGCCATCGGTACGGCGCACGGCTTTTATCACGGCACGCCGGTTCTTGATAAAGAGCGGGTATCTGAAGTGAAGAAATTGGTATCAGTTCCGTTAGTTCTTCACGGGGCATCCGGACTTAGCGAGGAGGATGTAAGAGAGTGCGTGGAAAGAGGAATGTGCAAGGTGAATTTTGCAACGGAGCTTCGTGCGGCATATACAGATGCATGCAAAAAGCTGCTTGACGAGAAACCGGAAACATTCGACCCGAAAAAATTAGGCGTTGTGGGGATTGAGGCAGTTAAGGAAATCGTTAAGAGCCGTATGGTCATGTGCGGATGTGACGGAAAGGCAGAGTAATTGGCTGGAGGTTTTGATGAAACAGTATTTGTTGGGGATTGATATAGGTACGAGCGCCTGCAAGATTGCCGTGTTTGAGGAAAACGGACAGGTGGTTGCCAGCGGGAATCACGATTATCAGGTGTATTATCCGAAAGCCGGATGGGCAGAGCAGAATCCGGATGAGTGGTGGGCGGCGGTCTGCAAGGCTGTCCGTGAAACTTTGGAAAAGGGGAGCATAAAGCCGGAGGATATTGCAGGAGTAGGGATCGACGGACAGAGCTGGTCTGCGATACCGATGGATAAGGACGGAAATGTCCTTGCGAATACTCCCATCTGGATGGATACGAGAGCGGCGGATATCTGTAAGGAAGTGGGAGGCAGGATAGGCGAAGACAGCATCTTTGAAGTGTGCGGGAATCCGTTTAAGCCTTCCTACACGACGCCGAAAATCCTGTGGTATAAAGAGAACATGCCCGAAGTCTACGCACAGACTTATAAAATCCTCCAGTCCAACAGCTATATTGCGTACAGGCTGACAGGCGAGTTTACCCAGGAGCTGTCGCAAGGGTACGGACTCCACTGCTTTGACATGAGGAAAGGTGTCTGGGATCTTGATATGTGTAAGGCGCTTGGCGTTGAGCCGGGGATGCTCCCGGATATCGTTCCATGCCATCAGGTGGTTGGAAAAGTAACCCAGAAAGCGGCGGCAGAATGCGGTCTTACGGAGGGAACTCCGGTCGTTGCAGGAGCTTTGGACGCGGCATGCGGAACCCTTGGGGCAGGCGTGATACATCCGGGGGAGACGCAGGAGCAGGGCGGGCAGGCAGGCGGGATGAGCATCTGCCTGGATACATACAAGGCTGACCCGAGACTGATCTTAAGTTTCCATGCAGCGCCGGGGCAGTGGATCCTTCAGGGCGGAACCGTCGGCGGCGGCGGGGTGATGCGCTGGCTTGAAAAGGAATTTGCGGATTATGAGAGGATGAAAGGAAAAGAGCTTGGTGTAAGTTCCCTTGAACTTTTCAACGAGATAGCAGAGAAGATAGCGCCGGGAAGTGACGGCATGGTATTTTTGCCTTATATGTCCGGGGAGCGCTCGCCGATCTGGGATGAGAATGCCAAGGGAGTGTATTACGGGCTGGACTTCAGCAAGACAAAGGGGCATTTCGTGCGCGCCGCCATGGAGGGCGTGGCGTTGTCTCTGAG
This sequence comes from Lachnospiraceae bacterium MD308, assembly GCA_000403475.2. Taxonomy (GTDB): domain Bacteria; phylum Bacillota; class Clostridia; order Lachnospirales; family Lachnospiraceae; genus MD308. The sequence continues at coordinate 954,774 of KE159795.1, read as the reverse complement.
GCATAATATCGAAGTCGCGGAGGCGGCAGGAGCAACGGCAAAAGAGCTCCGGGCGATGGGAGGCTCGGCAAACTCCCTTCTCTGGACGCAGATTAAGGCGGACGTGACCGGAAAGAAGATCATCGTTCCGTCGTCAGACACCGCAACGACGCTGGGGGCTGTGATGCTGGCAGGCGTGGGTGTCGGGATGTACAAAAGCTTTGAGGAGGCAGTGGAAAAGACGGTAGTGATCAAACGTGAGCACGAGCCAAATCAGGATAATAAAAAAGTGTATGATGAAAATTATCAGGTTTATCTTCAGTTGTATGAGAATTTAAAAGCAGTTATGGGAAGAAAGAGGTAAGGAAAGATGGGCAATATGAAAGCAGGAGTAGTACACGCAAGGGAAGATATCCGGTTTGAGGATATTGAAAAGCCGGTACCAGGCGAAGGACAGGTACTCATCAAAGTGAAATATACCGGGATCTGCGGCTCCGACGTGCCGAGGGTAAACGCGGACGCATGTCACTTTTTCCCAAATGTATTAGGGCATGAATTTTCCGGAACAGTAGAAGAGACCGGAAAGGGCGTTGTTTCTTTAAAAGCAGGAGACCGTGTGGCAGGTGTTCCACTCATTCCATGCATGATATGTGAGGACTGCCAGAAGGGGAATTATTCTCTTTGCAAACATTATAGCTTTATCGGCTCCAGGGAATTCGGAAGCTTTGCAGAGTATGTGGTAGTTCCGGAGAAAAATGCGGTGAAGTTTGACGATGAGGTTTCCTTTGAGCAGGGAGCATTTTTCGAGCCTGCGACGGTAGCGCTCCACGGCCTTAAGAGAGTTCCCTATGAGGGAGGAAAGACGGTAGCCATATTAGGCGGCGGAACCATCGGCATGTTTGTGATGCAGTGGGCAAAGATCTTTGGGGCGGCAGAGGCGGTCGTATTCGATATCGAGCCGTCCCGTCTGGAGCTTGGGCAGCGTCTGGGAGCAACGGCGGGGATCAACACGCTGGAAAAAGACTTTATGGCTCAGGCGATGGAGCTGACAGAAGGCAGAGGATTTGACTATGTGTTCGAGACAGCCGGGAATACAATTACTATGAAAATGGCATTTGAGCTGGCGGCAAATAAAGCAAATGTTTGTTTTGTGGGAACGCCTACGAAGGATTTGAGCTTTTCTGTAAAAGAGTGGGAGAATATGAACCGCAAGGAGTTTACCCTCACCGGTTCCTGGATGTCTTACAGCGCGCCGTTCCCGGGACAGGAGTGGAAGGCGGTAGCCCACTACTTTAAGACCGGTGCCCTGAAATTTGACGAGTCATTTATCTATAAAAAGGTGCCGCTTGCGAAGATTGCGGATGCATTTGAGTGGTATAAGACGCCCGGAACGGTGAAGGGTAAGATCCTGATTGACAGCGAGCAATCTTACGAAACGGCATGATAATATGGTAATCCATGAGACAGAGATTGCTCACAGGAATGGTTCGGGGCGGTATTTCGTGTTTTGATACATAAAACCGCCCCTCGTTCTTATATTAGGTTTTCGCAGAACGTGCAACCAGAGTGTTCCTGACCCGTAAATAGTAAGTGTAGAATTTATCTGTAAATTTCAAACAATATTATCTTGCATATTGTGATATTGAATGTTATTATGATCTCAACTAAATTTGCCAGTAGTCTATTCTGATTTCAAAATCTGGAGATGGTTCTTTTTCGATGGTGTTTCAACCAGAAAATTCAATTTAGCAGAATAAAAAAGTAGAAATGAAGGGTTCCGGTTTTGTCATTTTTTACAGAGGATATTGTATTAATATCGCAAAATAAAGCCTTTAGGGAAAAGTCTGTAAGAAAGAGAATCAGGATACTCAAAGAAAGGAGAGTGTGTTATAATGAGATTAGCACAAAGACAGTTGTATCCAGGAGGGAACGTGGTGATGAGTAATGAGGAGAAGTTGTACACGATAGCAGATGTAGAGGCGTTGCCGGAAGAGGAGTTGGCGGAGCTTATAGACGGAAAGATGTACATGATGGGAACGCCTACCGCAACGCATCAGAGAATAATTGGGTTTTTGTATCTGAAATTTGCAAACTATATCAATGGCAAAAAAGGTAAGTGTGAGGTTATTTTGTCTCCGTTGGGAGTATATTTAAACGAAACGGATAATTATGTGATACCGGATTTATTCGTGGTCTGCGATAAAGATAAGGTAGATGAGAAAGGATGCCATGGAGGGCCGGATCTTGTGGTTGAAGTAGTTTCTCCGAGTTCTAAGAGAATGGATTATGCAATAAAGCTGTTCAAATACCGAACCTATGGTGTGAGGGAGTATTGGATTGTTGATGCGGAAAAGAAACGGGTACAGATATATGATTTGGAGCATAGCAATATGGAGGAGCATTCATTTTCGGATAAAGTGCCTGTGGGAATCTATGAAGGGGATTTGGAAATTGATTTTTCAGAAATTTATCTTGATGATAGAATCGTCACTTATTAAGGGTGGCGGTTCTTATGATGTTGATAAATATAATTTATAGTTGACATAAATTGGTCATGTGGTACAATACCAATAAGAGTATATTTTTGGCTGAATGGTTATGTTGGTTAATACCAATTTACAGCGGAGAGGGAGGTGATCATTATGAATCTGAAGATTTTCCAAAAAGGCTTTCATTACGCTCAGGATGGCCAGGGGAACCGTCTTGTATACCATCTGCAGGGCTGCAATATGAACTGTAAGTGGTGCGCCAACCCGGAGGGGATGAAGATGGAGGGGGTCATCTGTACGGATAAGGACTGGCTTACAGATGGGCTGTGCCCCGAAGGAGCCGTGAAGGATGGAACGCTGGACCGAAAGGTATGCGATGGATGTACGTCCAGAGAATGCCTGTCCGCAAAGCACAGGAGCAAGGGGATACGCCTTTCTTGTGAAGAAATGTCAGTGGAAGAAGTGTATGAGGAGATTGTGAGGAGCAGCCCGATGTTCTATGACGGAGGGGGCGTGACATTCACCGGCGGAGAGGCGACGATGCAGTTTGAGCCGCTTAGGGAGCTTTTTATCTGGCTTAAGGGGGCGGGGCTGCATACCGCCATAGAGACGAACGGGAGCCATCCGAGACTGCCGGAACTTTTCCCATACATCGGCCAGCTTATTATGGACTGCAAGCACTGGGATAGAGAAAAGCATAAAGAATATACAGGAGTTTCCATAGAGACGGTGCTTAAAAATCTTAAGGCGGCGGTAAAAGAGCATGGACAGCTGGATGTGCGGGTGCCGCTGGTGGGAGGGGTAAATGACAGCGAGGAAGACATGGAGAGGTTTGCTGACCTTTTTGAGACATTGCGGGGCGATGAGGTGACATTTGAAATCCTTAAGTACCATGAGTTTGGGAAAAATAAATGGGAGCAGTGCGGATGGGTTTACGGGATGGACGAAAGAGCCCATGTGACGGCAGAGCAGGTCAGGCATTTCAGAGAGCTGATAAAAAGCCGGGGATTAAATGTGAAAATAAGTTAAAAGGCAAGAGAAACTGATAGATAGAAAAAGCCTGAAAGTAAAGAAAGGAGAGAAAACCATGGGAATGAAAGCCATTTTAAACGCGCAGGAAATCACGGAGCTTGCGAAAAAGCGTTTTCAGGAGGAAAGGGAGCTTGACCATCTGGAGGGGTGGTTTCTGGCAAAAGAGATTCAGAGGGAATGTGACGAAAAATTTAAGGACGAAGAGGACTGCATCCGTATTGCGAAGACCCAGGTTGAGGTCATGAAGAAGATTCCTTTAAGTATCGGGGATTACCATGTATTTGCCGGAACCCAGGATGATTCCTTTGCCCGTTCCTACGCGCTGATTAATCCTGCGTTTACCGTAGATTCTTTCAGCGGCTACTGCGACCCGGTAGCGGTGTTCGGAGACATTGAGCCGATTGGGGATATCACACAGGAAAGAATTGATGCGCTTAGAGAATACAATAACCGGACACCCTATGCGGATGCCCTCAGAAAAGCGTATGACATTGCGGGAGACAGCACAAGCGAGGCGATTTTTTTCATTGAGCAGGTAACCGGGCATCTGATTCCGGATGTGAGGAAACTTTTAGCCTGCGGAACAAAGGGGATCAGAGAGGAGATAGACAGGAATCAGGCGAAATGCACTGACGGCAGAAAGGATTACTTTGAGGCCATGAAGATATCCCTCGGCGCGCTGGAGGTATTGGCGGACAGATATGCAGAGCTGGCGGAGGAAAAAGAGCAGGCATCGGACGGGAAAGATAGGGAGCGCTACCGGCTTATGAAAGATACGCTTAGGAAAGTTCCGGGAGAGGGCGCTGAGAATCTTTTCGAGGCGCTCCAGGCGTTCATACTCATCTGGCAGACTATGTGCCTGGAGCAGACGCCCAACCCCTTTGCTTTTTCGGTGGGGAATGCAGACCGCATCTTTGAGCCTTACCGGGCAAAGACGGATATGGACAGAGAGGAGGCGGCAGCGCTTTTCAAGCATCTGCTCGTATTTTTCAATGTGGCGGACAGAAGCTGGGCGATTTCCCAGAACTTGATCGTCGGGGGGAAATCCAACGACGGGGAAGACCTTACGAACTTAAGCTCCTATGCGCTTTTGGACGCGTATTATGACATGAATCTCCCTCAGCCGATCCTGTCGGTGAAATTACATAAAAACACGCCGAAAGAGCTGTACGAGAGCCTTGGAAGGTTCTTCTTTACGCCGGGCTGCCTTACTCCGTCTCTGTTTAACGACGACAGCCTGTTCCCGGTTTTAGAGGCACATGGAACAGAGCCCGGGGATTTGCAGGATTATTCGGTGGCGGGCTGCCAGGAACCGCTCATTATGGGAAAGGACAACGGGAATACCACAAATAGCTGGCTCAACCTGGGCAAGATTCTGGAGCTGTGCATTAACGGCGGAGTCTCAACGATTACAGGTAAGAAACTGGGCAGGACGGACGAAGAGAACGGATGCGAAAGCAAGCTGGAAGTCCTTCGGAATATCCGGGAAATCTTCTATAAAAATGTAGAGGAGTACACAGATAAGATGGCTGCGGCGGCAAATGCCGCGTCGGAGGCCGTCGGCATCCTTAAAGTTCCTTTCCTGTCGGTGATGATGGGCGGCGCGGAATCAGGAATCGATACGAGAGATACAAAGCGCCAGGGAACAAAATATAATGGGAGTGGCTGCCTGATCCACGGGCTTTCCGTAGTTGCGGATTCCTTTGTTGCCATTGATACCCTTTTAAGGGAGAGGCCGGAAGATGCGGACCGCTTGGTGGACGCGCTGCGGACCAATTTTGAACATGACCCAAAGATGCGCCAGTACCTTCTTGGATGCAAAAAGTTCGGAAACAACATTGAAACTGCAGACCTGGAGGCAAGAGAGATTGCGGACAGGGTGAGTGATATCGTATCGTCTAAGAAGAATTATCTGGGCAATCCGTTCCGGAGTGACTTTGCCACCCCGTCCACCCATCTTCTGTACGGCTACTGGGTCGGCGCGACGCCGGACGGAAGGAAGTCCAGGGATATGCTTGGGTACGGCGTGGACCCGCTGTATGGGGAGGCTCATTCAGGGCTGGGATTTAGGGTGCTTTCCGGAATGCACCTTCCTTATGAGAAGATGAACGGCGGCTATGCGTCTCATTTCGGCATCAATCCGGGGTATTTTAAGGCAGATACTTTTGAGGGGAAAGGCGTGGAGTTCCGGGATAAGGTTATCAACCCGCTGTTCTTTAATCCGTCAAATGACAGGATACAGCCGTTTTACCTGTATGTGAATGTGACGACGCCGGATATGCTGAGGAAAGTGCTTGCAAACCCGAAAAAATATGCGCCGGGCGGGGTGTACATCATGCGGATTCATGGAACGTTTGTCAATTTCCTGGACCTGTCTCCGGCGATACAGGAGGATATCATCACGCGGCTCGATATGGAATCTACCAGCATTGCGTGTTAGGAGGAGTTTATGGATATGGGAACATCGGAGCTTAGGTATCTGGAATTAAAGAATAAGATTTGCTATCAGATTTATAATGGGGTGTATGAGGACGGGGAGAGGATTCCTTCGGAGAGACAGTTGGCGGCGGATTATGACGTGAGCCGGATTACGGTGCGGAAGGCGCTGGAGATTCTGGAGGAAGAGGATCTGATCAGGCGGGAGGTTGGCAGCGGTACGCATGTGACATACCGGAACTGGGGGAATGACACGGCGCTTGATGTGGCCGCGCTTGTGGCGCCCTCGAAAAACCCTTTCTTTGCAGAGTTTATTACGAAGTTCCAAAAGACGGCGTGGGAGCATGATACGCTTTTGCTGTATGTGGAGGTTCCGGAAAAAACGGGGCTGGAGGACTGCCTGTACCAGCTTTACAGCAAAAATATCAGAAATGCGGTTGTCTGGCCGGATGATAAGATGGTGGATGCGAAAAAGCTTTTAAGGCTCCGAAGTATTGGGATGAATCTTGTATTTTTTGATACGGACGATGCGTTTCCCTATGCGGACTGCGTGTACCTGGACAATGAAGACGCGGTGAGGACGCTTGTGGGGAGGCAGCCGAAGAAGTACGGCAGGCATCTTTTTATCGGGTGGGATAATCTTGCCATCAGCAATGTGAAAAAGAGAGAGGAGGCGTTCCAAAAGTTCTGCCCGGAGGGCGAAGTGATCCGGGTTCCGTGGAGACGTGACCGAAATGTGGGAGAAACCGATATAAAGAGGATAGAGGAAAAGATCCGGAGCATGGGGGAAGGGCTTATCGTGTGCAATAACGGGGAGCTGGGCCAGCGGACGGCAGAGCTCCTCCGGGAAACGGGCATGTCAAAGACGGCGGCTCTGGCGGTTGTGGATGATTTTGAAGGAGCGGAGGGCTATCCTGTCTCGGTATACAGGCAGGACTTGGCAAAAGACGCAGAGTGCATTTACAGGCAGTTAGAGGAACAGGCGGCAAAGGGCAGAAGCTGGAAAGCAAAAAGAAAAGCGATTAAAGGAATCTATGCTGATTACGGAGAAGGAGAAGAATGATATGGAATGTTTTGTAGGTATTGACATTGGCACGTCCAGCGTGCGGGCGGTTGCAGTTGATATGGCAGGCAGGACGCTGGCGGCAGGACAGTGCGAGTATGATATTATTAAGCCAAAGCTCAACCAGGCAGAGCAGAATATGGAGATGATGTGGGATGCGACGGTTCAGGCTGTCCGCCAGATGCTTGAAGGAAATGGAGGGCTTAAGGAGAGCATTAAAGGAATCGGGTATTCAGGCCAGATGCATGGGCTGGTAATGCTGGATAAGAGCGGGAGACCCATCCGCAATGCGATTATATGGGCAGACCAGCGCACGGCAGAGGAGATCGCGCGTATCTATGAGACGGTTTCGAAAGAAGAATTCGGCGCGGTGTACTGCAACCGTCTGAGCACAGGCTTTGCGCTGACTTCTCTTATGTGGGTCAGGGAACATGAGCCGGAAAATTATGAGAAGATTGATAAGATCATGTGCCCGAAGGACTATATCAGATACCGGATGTGCGGGGAGCTTGGAACGGATGCCTCGGATGCAAGCTCTACGGGCATGTGGGATATGAAAAAACGGACGTGGGCTTATGATATACTTAAAAAACTTGACATACCGTTCTCATTTTTGCCGGAGAGCCGTGAGGCTTATGAAAGGGCGGGGGAAGTGACTGCGGAGTGTGCAGGGCTTACCGGGCTAAAAGAGGGCACTGCGATTGCTTACGGTGGAGGGGATTCCCTGATGATGGAGCTTGGAAACGGGATGATTAAGAATGGTTTCATGGCGTCTACGATCGGGACGGCCTGCCATCTTACATGTGCGCTTGACGCGCCTCTTTATGACCCCGGGCTCAGGACAAATACGTGGTGCCATGCAAGCGAACGCCTCTGGAGCATCATGGGGGCGCATTTAAGCGGCGGGGTGGCGCTTAAGTGGCTTAAGAACAACATCCTTGAGATGGGAACATTTGACGAGATGAACGAGTATGCCGCAAAGGTGCCGGAGGGCAGCGAGGGGCTTTTGTTCCTTCCTTACCTGAACGGGGAGAGGACGCCTCACAATGACCCGGATGCAAAGGCAGTGTATCTTGGAATGACATTAAAGCACACAAAGGCGCATATGATCCGCAGTACCATGGAGGGGATTGTATACAGCATGAAGGAGTCAATGGCAATCTTAGAATCGCTGGGGATTCGGGCAGACCGGGTGATCGCGTCAGGAGGAGGCGCAAAAAGCCCTCTGTTTCGCCAGATCCAGGCGGATATGTACAACTGCCCGGTGTATACCAACAGGGAAAAGGAGCAGGCGTCGCTTGGGGCCGCCATATCGGCCGCGGTGGGATGCGGGTATTTTGCGGACTATGAAGAGGCCTGCGCGGGCATGGTGAGGCTGAATGAGGAGGTTACGGAACCTGACCCGGAGCATGTTAAGATTTATGACGAGGAATTTTTGCGTTTCAGGGAGATATATAAAGCGAATAAGGGGATATTTTGATGAAATATCCAGACATACATTGACAACTTGCCTCAAACGTGATAAAAATGTACTATATGGATAACAGAAGACATGATAGAGGCGCGGATTTCATCAGTACTTGATGGGCGACAGTCGGGGGACTGCCCACGGGGAAAGGGAGAGCCGCCGAAGAGATTGTTTCTTCCCAAGGGCAATCTCTGGGACGCAGGCAGAATATGCTGCGGACTGTCACATCAGTGGAGCGCTATCGGTTCAGTATATATAAGATATTGTTAAAATGGATTTTTGTATGCTATGCCATGAGCGCGCCCGGAAAGCGTTGTTCATGGCATTTTTACATTTATTTACCTTTAGAAAGGAACATAAGACAATGAGAGAAAAGAAAAAAGCGTTGTGGGGAGCGGCCATGCTCCTTGGGATTCTCCTTACGAGCAGCATGACAGTATTTGCGGCTGACGAGGCGGCAGAGTATGTGCCGGGCATGTATGCGTCCTTCTGGTCGCTGGTTCCCCCGGTGGTGGCGATCGTGCTTGCGCTGATTACCAAGGAAGTGTACAGCTCCCTGTTTGTGGGGATTTTGATTGGCGGAGTATTTTACTCGGGATTTACTTTTGAGAAGACGGTGGTGCACGTATTCCAGGACGGCATCGTAGGTGTCCTGACGGACGCTTATAATATGGGAATACTGGTATTCCTTGTTATCCTTGGCGTTATGGTCTGCATGATGAACAAGGCGGGAGGCTCGGCGGCGTTCGGGCGCTGGGCAAGCGAGCATATCAAGAGCCGCGTGGGCGCGCAGCTTGCGACAATCCTCCTGGGAGTGCTGATTTTCATTGACGATTATTTTAACTGCCTGACGGTGGGGAGCGTGATGCGTCCGGTGACGGATAAGCACAATGTGTCAAGGGCAAAACTGGCCTACTTGATTGACGCGACGGCGGCTCCGGTCTGCATTATCGCGCCGATTTCTTCCTGGGCGGCGGCAGTGACCGGATTTGTAGAGGGCGAGGATGGATTTTCTATCTTTATCCGCGCGATTCCGTTTAACTACTACGCGCTCCTTACGATTGTCATGATGGTGACGATCGTGATACTGAAGATGGATTACGGCCCGATGAAACTGCATGAGGCAAACGCGGCGGCGGGAGACCTTTACACTACCCCGGACCGTCCTTATGCAAATGCAGAGGAAAAAGTAGACGACAGCAAGGGCGGGGTTATCGACCTGATCTTTCCGGTAGTCGTGCTTATCATCTGCTGCGTCATCGGCATGATCTATACAGGCGGGTTCTTTAGCGGTACGGGATTTGTAGAGGCATTTTCCGGCAGTGATGCGTCTGTCGGGCTGATGCTTGGAAGTTTCTTTGCATTTGTAATTACGATTGTGTTCTACGCGGTGCGGAAGGTCCTCAAGTTCAGCGATTCTATGGCATGCATACCGGAGGGCTTTAAGGCGATGGTTCCGGCAATCCTGATTCTTACCTTTGCGTGGACATTGAAAGCGATGACAGACAGCCTTGGAGCGAAAGAGTATGTGGCGGCGGTAGTTGAGAATGCCACGGGGCTTTTGAGCCTCCTCCCGGCAATCATCTTCCTTGTGGCTTGTTTCCTTGCTTTTGCAACGGGAACATCGTGGGGAACTTTCGGCATCCTGATTCCGATCGTAGTTGCGGTGTTTGTAGGGAAAAATGAGACGATGATGATCATGTCCATCTCCGCATGTATGGCAGGAGCGGTGTGCGGAGACCACTGCTCGCCGATTTCGGATACGACGATCATGGCGTCCGCGGGAGCGCAGTGCAACCATGTCAACCATGTGACGACGCAGCTGCCGTACGCGGTTACGGTGGCGGTAGTGTCCTGCGTTACTTATCTGGTCGCAGGGGTTCTTCAGAACTTTATCGCGGGGGCGCTGGTGGCAGTTATCTCGCTTGTGGTTGGAATCGTGCTGATGATTGGCACGCTGCTGGTGATGCGGTCCATGACGGCGAATGGACATTTAGAAAAAACAAATTAGAAGGATTGTTGATGAGCGGGGCGACGGATACTGGCTTACCGGACGGCGGGGAAATTCCCCGCCGTTTTTTACATAGAAAATGATTTTGCATGGAAGGACATGGGAAGAAAAAAATTTCACATTAGAGAATTAAATTTCCTAAAATAAAAAGGTGTTTTGTTAGAAGTATTTCCGGAATCACAGAATATTAATCGAAAAAATAAATAAATAAAATATTTTATGGCAGAAAATCAATAAGTATGGTGTAACTGTATGGAATAGAAGAAAAGTTGGCAGGAACTTTGCTGTATTAATAGAGTAAAGGGAGCAGCATCTGAGGCTGAGATAAGACAGACGTAGAGATGGCGGCAAAGAGACATAAAAGGAGGGCTTAAGTTGAAAAACATTATGGTAACAAACAATGTAAGATGTCTGGAAAAATGGGAGGGGAAACTTAAGGTTGACTACAAGGAGGAGTGGAGCTATCTGGATGTCCTTCTGGCAGCGAGGGATTATATCCACAGAGGATATTTTCTGCTGACCCATCCCCTTGCAGGCAGCGTCAAGCCAAACCAGACGCCCTTCAGATCAATTGTCTTGTCGGAGGAATCTCTCGAAGGAGCGGAGGACTTCCGGGATCTTAGGCTGATCGAGGAGAGCATTGAGGCGTACCGCAAATTTACATCCGCAGGGCATGCCGCAGTACAGGTTCCGGCGGAGCAGGCGGACTGCGCCCGGCAGGGCGTTAAGAACCGGTCTCTTCCCAGATGGCCGGAAAAGACGGAGGAAGACTTTCGGACCATCGACTTATCTTTGATGGAAGGTGCAATGTCAAACCCGATAATGAACAGAAGATAGCGCAGCGCATATGCGCTGCCGCGAGAGCAGGAGGTGCAGCAGCAATGAAATTGGAATTAGGTAAGATTTACATCCGGGATGTCCAGTTTGCAGAGAAGACCTATGTAGAGAATGGAACATTGTATGTATGTAAAGAAGAGATTGAAAAGCTTGTCCTCGAAGATGAGCGGCTTACAGGCGCGAGGGTGGAGCTTGCAAGGCCCGGCGAGTCTGTGCGGATATCCCCGGTAAAGGATGTGATTGAGCCGAGAGTGAAAGTGGAGGGAAACGGAGCCGTTTTTCCGGGAGTGATCGGCAAAGTAGGACAGGTGGGCGAAGGAAGGACTCACGCGCTTGTGGGAGCGACGGTCATTACCTGCGGGAAAATCGTGGGATTCCAGGAGGGCGTCATCGATATGTCCGGCCCTACGGCGAAGTACACGCCATTTTCCCAGACAAACAATGTGTGCGTAGTTATCGAGCCGGCAGACGGGCTTGAGACGCATGATTACGAGGCGGCAGGCAGGATGGCGGGGCTTAAGACGGCAGTTTACGTTGCAGAGGCAGCCAGAAATCTTACGCCGGATGAGATCGTGACCTACGAGACGAAACCGCTCCTCCAGCAGATTGCACAGTATCCGGACCTTCCGAAGATCGGGTATGTACATATGCTGCAGTCGCAGGGGCTTTTGCACGATACTTATTACTACGGCGTGGATGCGAAGAAATTTATCCCCACTGTCATGTATCCAACAGAGATTATGGACGGAGCCATCGTCAGCGGAAACTGCGTGGCGCCCTGCGATAAGGTGACGACGTACCATCACCTGAACAATCCGGTGATCGAGGATCTGTATCGGCATCACGGGAAAGATCTGAACTTTGTAGGCGTGATACTCACCAATGAAAATGTGTTCCTGGCAGATAAGGAACGCCACTCGGATATGGTGGCAAAGCTTGCGGAATATATGGGGCTGGACGGCTTGCTGATCACGGAGGAAGGATACGGCAACCCGGACACGGACTTGATGATGAACTGCAAGAAAGTTACCCAGGCAGGCGTGAAGGTAGTCATTATCACGGATGAATTCCCCGGGCGGGACGGAAAGTCCTACTCCCTGGCAGACGCGGTGCCGGAGGCAGACACGATGGTTTCCTGCGGGCAGGGCAACTTAATTGTCCATTTCCCTCCTATGGATAGGCTGATTGGCACTATGGATTACGTGGAGAGCCAGATTGGCGGCTACGCAGGCTGCATGAACGAGGACGGCAGCTTTGACGCGGAGCTGCAGATTATTATCGCATCAACGATTGCAAACGGCTTTAACAAACTGGCCGCTCGCACTTATTAGGAAGGGGGAAATGAAAATGGCAAAGTATAAAATCGTACATTATATCAATAACTTTTTCTCCGGAGCCGGCGGCGAGGAGGCGGCAGGCATGAGGCCGGAGGTTCACGAGGGAGCCATGGGGCCCGGGCTTGCCCTTTCAGATGCTTTCGGGGAGGAATATGAGATTGCAGCCACCGTTGTGTGCGGTGACAATTATTTCGGAGAGAACCTTTCAGATGCTGCAGCAGAGCTGATCGGTATGATAAAGCCGTATGAGCCGGATCTTTTTATCGCTGGGCCTGCGTTTAACGCGGGGCGTTACGGCGTTGCCTGCGGAACCATCTGCAAGGCAGTGGAAAAAGAGCTTGGGATTCCGGTGCTTACAGGCATGTACGAGGAGAACCCGGGTGTCGACATGTTCCGCAAGGACCTGATCGTGATAAAGACGAAAAATTCTGCGGCAGGCATGAAAAAAGCGGTTCCTGTCTTTAAGAATCTCGGGGAAAAGCTGGTGAAAGGCGAGGAAATCCTCGGGCCGGACATCGAAGGATATCTGGAGAGAGGAATCCGGGTGAATTATTTTGCAGAAAAGCGCGGTTCTGAGCGTGCTATCGAGCTGCTTGTAAAGAAATGCAAAGGTGAAGAGTGCCCGACAGAATATCCGATGCCGAAGTTTGACCGGGTAGAGCCGACGGCTCCGGTTACGGACATGGCGCATACGAAGATTGCCATTGTCACATCCGGCGGTATCGTTCCCCAGGGAAATCCCGACCATATCGAGTCATCCAGCGCGACGAAGTACGGCATCTACAGTATTGCAGGGATGGAGAGGATGGATAAGAAGGACTTTATGACGGTTCATGGCGGTTATGACCGGGCATTTGTCACGGAAGACCCAAATCTTGTCATTCCCCTTGACGTGCTCCGGGAGATGGAAAAAGAAGGGGTGATCGGAGAGCTTGCCGACTACTTTATCACTACCACCGGAACCGGAACAGCCACAGGAAACGCGAAAGCATTCGGCGAGGATTTTGTCGGAAAGCTTAAGGAAGACAATATCGGCGCGGTAATCCTTACATCCACATGAGGCACCTGTACGCGTTGCGGTGCAACGATGGTGAAGGAGATTGAGCGTGTGGGCATTCCGGTGGTGCATATCTGTACGGTAGTTCCGATCTCAAAGACAATCGGGGCGAACCGGATCGTGCCGGCAATCGGGATTCCGTATCCGCTGGGTGACCCGACGAAATCGCCGGAGCAGAGTAAAAAGATCCGGCGTGAGCTGGTGGAGAGAGGGCTTAGGGCGCTTGAGACACCGGTGAGCGGGCAGACGGTGTTTGAGTAGGATTCTGATTGAGAACGCTGTCCGTCCGGTTTCCATATCTCTGACAAAACCGGACGGACGGCTGTGTGTTTTGAGATTATGAGTAGGTGAACTGTGTATGTTGGCGGCGGTAAGTGTCGTTGTCTTTTTGGCGCAGTTCGTTTTGTACCTGTGCTAATTCTGATTCGAGCTGTTTTATCTTGCGCTCGTCGGTCTCGGTGTTTAGCTGCTGCTCAAGTTCTGCCAGTTTCTTTTTTAACCGTTCAATCTCCCTGTCTACTTTGTCGGTATTGGCGGTGCAGGTCTCAGGCTTTTTGCTGCTGCCGGTTTTCCTGTCATTTGCCGGAGCGTCTGCTTTCTCCTCTTTTTGTGCCCTGTCCGGGTTTGGATCATCGAAATGGATTTTGGATTTGCCGTTTTCATCTGTTTCCATCCAGTAGCGCCCGGTCGGTTCTTTCTTTTCTTCGGGTATGTATTCATCCGTCACCGGTGCCAGGGGATGGCTTTCTTTCAGGTCTTCCGGGCGTCCTGCCTCATCCGGGGCCTGTGTTCCAGTTACTTTTTTTGTGTCTTCGGCTACTGCGGGCGTCTGCGCCGGGTCAAGGGCCGAATTGCGGATTGTATTAGAAATCGTGTTAGAAATCATGATGCTCATTGTCTGTTCCTCCTGTCTGCTCAATATAGTTATTTTCATGTTTACACTTTCATTCTATCATCCCGGCGCAGAGTTTCAAGTTCTTTGCGCTGAAATGTCTTCTGGATGTAATGAAATGTCAAGCAGCACGTTCAGGGTGAACTGAGTTTTGGATTTTAATTTTAATAAAATTGATATTGAAAAGCATTGACACACCCTATTAAATAGGGTATATTATTAAATAATAAGAGGAAAAATAATGATAAGAACATTTATACAAACAGATGAATTTGTTAAAAATTGGAAAAGATTAGGTTTAAATGATGATGACATGAGGAGGCTGGAACTGGAAATTTTGAAAAATCCACAGGCCGGAAATGTAATCAAAGGAACCGGGGGTTTGCGTAAATTACGTTTTGCATTTGATGACAAAGGGAAAAGATAATTTGACTAAATTTGAATGTAATAATATTAAAAAAATGATTAATATTTTAGAAAAAAGTTTGTAAAGTGGGGATGTGCAGTATGGGAAACGTATACGACAGTATTATGGCTGGTTTGACAGAGGCAGTGGAAGATGCTAAAAGTAAAGATAAAAAATTAAAGAGATGCGTTGTGTCTGTTGTTCCGGTAAAAATGTATAAAGCGAAGGAAATTCAGGATATAAGAAAAAAGACGGGTTTATCTCAGAAATTGTTTGCAAGTTATATGGGGGTTTCGCTTAAGACAGTGGAGGCATGGGAGGCCGGCACAAACCATCCATCAGGAGCGGCAAGCCGTATTTTAAGCATGATGGAGATGGATGCCGATTTGATAAATAATTTTCCATTTGTTCAGATATGATTTGCAATAATATACAGTGTAAAAAGACCTGCAGACATTATAAAATGTGTTTGCAGGTCTTTTCTTTAATGTCATGTTACAGTTGATATCATCCATCCCGGAGCAGGCGCTCAAGTTCTTTGCGCTGAAATGTCTTCTGGATGTAATGAAATGTCAAGCAGTACATTCAGGGTGAACTGAGCTTTGGATTTTTCGGCAAGCATGGCGCCGTGATATTTTTCCGCGACTGTCCGGATATTGGAAAGGCCGGTTCCTGCCGGGGGAAATCCGTCCGGGAAGGAATCTTCCGGGCAGGTGTTTTTGAATTCCAGCATATAGAAATCACCCTGACGAGCGCCGGAGATATGGATGGACTTTTCTCCGTTAAAGGCTTTGCAGGCGTTTACGGCGTTGTCCAGGGCGTTTGCGAAGATTACGCACAGGTCGAAGTCGTCGATTCCCCAGGTGTCCGGCAGCACGAGGGAAACTTCCGCCGCGATGCCGTCCGCCTCCGCAAGGGCCAGCTTTTCACCGAGCAGGACATCCGCTGCGGAGTTTCCGGTCTGGCAGGGGAAGGACAGGGAGTCGGAGGCGACGCTAAGGGATTGCAGGTAGGATGCCGCCTCTTCTGACTTTCCGCTGGTTAACAGGCCGTTTAATACGGACAGGTGGTTTTTGATGTCGTGGCGGAATGATTTTGTCTGCTGATAGCGGGCTTTGGCCTCGGCAACATATGTTTTCTGAGCCCTGGCTGCCTGGGCTAAGGAGCGAAATGCCGCCTGAGCCCGGAGTCCATGACAGATGCGGCGATAGGCATAGAGCGTGCAAAACAGCGCCCCCAGCCCGAGAGCCTGTAAAACCAGCAGCGAGATATGCTTTCCGGCCTCTGACAATGAAAGCGCTAAGGAGGAACCGACGGATACGGTGTTGGTGTAGGAGGTCTGCATAATGTACAATTCCGCTGCAAAAAAGAACAGCACCGGGAGAAGAAATGCCGGAAACAAAAAAGGTTCATTATCCGGCGTAAGCTTTGCATCTTCCAGGGAAAGCAATCTTAACGCAGCGATGCAGCAGCAGGCACAGATGGCAAGTGACAGGACTGCCGCCAGAAAGATTATCGCGTACAGGAAAGGTTTCCCAACCAAATATGGAAAGAGGATTGACTCTGCCGAATTGACGATACCAAAAGAAAGCTGCGAGATATAGAGGGCTAAAACAGCTCCGGTTAAAGATGGCATCGGTTGATTCTTGAGGGAAAAACGGCTGACTGCGTACAGGATAAAAAGCTCTCCTAAGATAGCGGGAATCCAGGGGAGGGAAACTTTTCCGGCAATCCATTCAAAGGCGGCAAGGAGAGACAGGTATAAGGCGAAGTACCGGATTTTCACTGTTTTTCCGGTAAGACGGCTGACGAACATAAAGTGCATCCCACTCTGCATTGCAAGGCAGAATCCATTGAGGAATAGTGTAAAATAATCCATATCGCACCTTCTTTCTTTCATGAATTGCAGAAGTATTGCAGAAGTGCCTGGCGCAGCTCCCGCTCCCGCAGCCTGGAGACGGGGATTTTCCCGCCTGATGACAAGGTGATCTGCCCGTCGGCGCATCCGCTGACGAGTCCCAGATTGACGATAAAACTTCTGTGACATCTGAAAAAGCGGCTGCCCAGACGGCCGGCGAAGGTATCAAGCTTTTCATAGCAGTCGGAGACCCTGCCGCCCCTTTGGTGGATGTAGACTTTCCGGCCCTGCACTTCGCAGTATTCGATGTCAGACAGGCGTATGACTTCGCAGGAACCGCCTTTCTTTATGACGATACGGTTGCTTTTCTGCTGTTTTAGAGACTGCAAGGCTCTGTCCATCGCCCGCCGGAAATGTCCGTCGTCCAAAGGCTTTAGCAGATAATCGAAAGGCTGTATTTCAAAGGCATCAAAAACACATTCTTTTAAGACGGTCACGAAGACAACCAGGCCGCGGTAGTTCCGCTCCCGCAGTATTCTGGCAGTTTCCATGCCGTCTGGCTCATTCATCCGGATGTCCAGAAAGATCAGATCAAAATCCCTGTTGCTGTTAAGAAGGGAGGAGCCGTCTGGAAAGGTATCAATGTGAAAGGAAACAGGCTGATTTTCTTTCATATACAGACAAAGCTTTTCCGCGATTTCTTCTGCCATATGCGGCTCGTCGTCGCAGATTGCGAAATTTATCATTTTCTTCACCTCAAATTATATTCCTGTATCTTATTAAAAATCTGGCGGGAACTTATTCCCAGCCTTCGGGATGCCTCGGCTACGTTTCCGTTAAGCTGCTTTAGGACATAGCTTAGATACTCGCTCTCGCTTTTGCGCTTGTATTCTTTCCATGGGATGATGGAGGAGAAAGCGTCTGAGGCATGTTCTTCCGGTGCGGCGCCGACATTGTAAAGGGTAGGGAGAGCCTCTTCGGTCACGACGCCGTCTTTGGAGAGGATGACCATCCGCTCGATGATGTTTCTCAGCTCTCGGATATTTCCCGGATAATCATAGGAAAAGAGAAAATCTTTTACTGCGCTCTCCAGCCCGCGGATAGTGATATTATTTTCCTTCTGAATCTTTTTGAAAAAGAAACTGATAAGTTCCGGCAGGTCTTCCTTTCGCTGGCGAAGGGCAGGGATCTTGATGACGATGGTGCTTATACGGTAGAAAAAATCTTCCCGGAATTCCCGGTTCCGTATTTTTTCAGGAAGATCCTGGTTGGTGGCGGTGATTAGCTGAAAGTCAATCTCCCGTTTTGTGTTGCTGCCGATGCGCTCAATCTGCTTTGTCTCCAAAGCGCGCAGGAGCTTGATCTGGGTGGTGAGGGATAAGTCGCCGATCTCGTCTAGAAAGAGAGTTCCGTGGTTGGAAAGCTCGAATTTCCCGGTGTGGGTTTTGGATGCTCCGGTAAAAGAACCCTGCTCATGGCCGAATAGCTCGGACTCTAAAAGAGTTTCTGTAAATGCGCTGCAGTTGACGGCCACAAAGTTCTGGCTGCTCCTTTTGCCGCAGGCGTGGATGTATCGGGAGGCAATCTCCTTGCCGCAGCCGGATTCCCCGGTCAGGAGGACGTTGGCCTGAGAGTCGGCGACACGCTCGCAGAAGTCAAGCGCCTGACGGAATAAAGGGCTTTTTGTCTCAAGATGGAATTGTTTTTTTAATGTTTCTTTTTTTGCGTTCAGCATGGATTGGCTCCTTTTATGAGATTTATCATCATTATAACGAAAAAGCATCCTCTGCACAAGAAAGTTTCCCATATCGCTTGTAGAGATCGGAAAAATTGTATAGAATAAGAAAGTACAGGACTTGTATTTATATAGAGTGAATGGAGATTAAAACAGGAGATTGTATATAGAAGGGAGATTAATAGCAAAGATGAGTATCAAAGATGTGAAGGGGTATGAGCTGATTAAGAAAGAAACACTGGAGGGGATTAAGGCCGAGGGATATCTGCTCAGACATAAAAAGAGCGGGGCGAGAGTCATCTACGTACAAAATGACGACAATAACAAGGTGTTTTCCATCGGATTCCGCACTCCGCCGAATGACAGTACCGGAGTACCGCATATTTTAGAGCATTCTGTGCTCTGCGGCTCGAAGAATTTTCCGGCGAAAGATCCGTTCGTGGAGCTGGTGAAGGGGTCGCTTAATACATTTTTAAATGCGATGACCTATCCGGATAAGACCGTGTATCCGGTGGCGAGCTGCAATGACAAGGATTTCCAGAATTTGATGCATGTATATATGGACGCAGTGCTTTACCCGAATATTTATGAACATGAGGAAATCTTCCGGCAGGAGGGGTGGAGTTATAAGCTCGACTCTGCCGAGGATAAGCTTACCTACAACGGAGTAGTGTACAATGAGATGAAAGGAGCGTTCTCGTCACCGGAAGGTGTGCTTGACCGGGTGGTTTTGAATACACTGTTCCCGGATACTTCTTATGCCAATGAATCCGGAGGTGATCCGGAGGTGATTCCTAATCTTACGTATGAGCAGTTTCTTGATTTTCACCGGAAATATTATCACCCTTCTAACAGCTATATCTACCTGTACGGTGATATGGACATCGAGGAGAAGCTAAACTGGCTTGACGATAAATATCTGTCTTCTTTTGATTTCCAGCAGGTGGATTCTTCCATCAGGAGACAGCATTCATTTGACGCTATGCAGGAGAAAATCATAGAATATTCCATAGCAAGCGATGAACCGGAGGAGGACAATACTTATCTTTCCTACAATAAAGTTATCGGAACGAGCCTTGACAGAGAGCTTTATCTTGCTTTTGAGATTCTGGATTATGCACTTCTTTCAGCGCCGGGCGCACCGCTTAAGAAGGCGCTTACGGATGCGGGGATTGGAAAGGATATCATGGGCTCCTATGATAACGGCATCTACCAGCCGGTATTTTCCGTGATAGCGAAGAATACCAATGAAGCGCAGAAAGAAGCGTTTATCCGGGTGATTGAAGATGTGCTGTCCGGCATCGTAAAGGATGGGATTGATAAAAAGGCTTTAGAGGCGGGGATTAATTACCATGAGTTCCGTTACCGGGAAGCGGATTTCGGCAATTACCCGAAGGGGCTGATGTATGGACTGCAGATTCTGGATAGCTGGCTTTATGATGAGAATGAGCCGTTTATGCACATTGAGGCGTTAGATACCTTTGCATTTTTGAAGGAAAAGGTAGGGAGCAGATATTACGAGGAGTTGATACAAAAGTATCTCCTCGATAATCCACACGGAGCCATCGTAATCGTGAAGCCGGAGAAGGGGCGGACGGCGCGGATGGACGCCGCTCTTGATGCAAAGCTTCAGGAGTATAAGGCGGCGCTTCCTTTGCAGGAGATTGAGAGGCTCGTGGAGCGCACGAAAGGCTTAGAGGAGTACCAGTCAGCGCCGGAAAGCGAGGAGGACTTAGAGCGGATTCCGGTACTTGAGCGCAAGGACATCTCCCGGGAGATTGAGCCGATTGTCAATGAGGAGCTTAAGCTTGCGGGAATACCGGTCATCTTCCATGAGATTGAGACGAACGGCATTGGATACGCGGATGTGCTCTTTGATATGTCCTCGGTCAGTGAGGAGCTTCTGCCCTATGTGGGAATACTGCAGTCGGTTCTTGGAATCATCGACACGGAGCATTATGATTACGGTTCTTTATTCAATGAGATTAATGTGCATACCGGCGGTGTCGGCACATCCCTTGAGATTTACAATGATGTGACCAATATCCGGGAGAAAGCGTTTCGCTCTACTTTTGAGATGAAAGGAAAAGCTCTGTATGGCAAGCTTCCGGTAGTATTTTCCATGATGGAGGAGATATTAACTGCATCGAAGCTTGAGGATACGAAGCGCATCAAGGAGATTCTTTCTATGGTGAAGTCAAGGCTTCTGATGCGGTTCCAGTCTGCGGGGCACCAGACGGCAGCGCTGCGGGCGCTTTCCTATGCGTCCCCTTCGGCAAAGCTTAAGGATATGACCAACGGGATTGCATTTTACGAGACGGTGTCTTATATCGAGGAGCATTTTGAGGAGGAGAAGGAGCGGCTTTGCGGGATACTTAAGAAGCTTTCCTCACAGATTTTCCGCGGAGACCGGATGATGGTAAGTTTTACGGCGTCTAAGGAAGGGCTTGAAGGGCTCGAACCTTTAGTGGAAAAGCTGAAAAACAGTCTTTTTACCGGGGAGTGCGAGGATACAAGATGCATTCTTCACTGCGAGAAGAAAAATGAGGGCTTTAAGACGGCGTCCAAAGTACAGTATGTGGCAAAGACGGGGAACTTTATCGATCACGGCGCTTCCTACACAGGTGCCCTGCAGATATTGAAAGTAATCTTAAGCTATGATTATCTGTGGCAGAATATCCGCGTGAAGGGCGGGGCTTACGGCTGTATGAGCAATTTTAACCGGATTGGGGAAGGGTACTTTGTGTCTTACCGCGACCCGCATCTGGCGCGGACGCTCAATGTATATGACGGTGTTGTGGATTATCTTAAGAACTTTACCGTCAGCGAGCGGGACATGACGAAATACATCATCGGAACTATGAGTAATGTGGATCAGCCCATGACGCCTGTGACCAAGGGTGAGCGCTCTATGAACCTGTATATGAATAAAGTGAGTGCCGAGATGATACGTGAGGAGAGGAATCAGATCCTTGACGCGACGCAGGATGATATCCGCGCGCTTTACCGTGTGGCAGAGGCGGTGCTTAAGGCAGACCAGATCTGTGTTATCGGCGGGGAGGAAATGATTGAGGAGAATAAAGAGCTGTTCGGTACAGTGAAAGGATTTTAAGTATGAATAAGGATTATAAATCAGGCTTCGTGACGCTGATCGGGCGTCCGAATGTAGGAAAATCAACACTGATGAATTATCTCATCGGACAGAAGATTGCCATCACTTCCAACAAGCCGCAGACTACGAGAAACCGCATCCAGACGGTGCTCACTACGGATAAGGGGCAGATTGTGTTCGTGGATACGCCGGGTATCCACAAGGCGAAAAACAAACTGGGAGAATATATGGTAAATGTTGCGGAGCGCACGTTAAATGAGGTGGACGTGGTGCTCTGGCTTGTAGAACCTGCCACTTTTATCGGGGCGGGAGAGCAGCATATCGCAAAGCAGCTTAAGCGGGTGAACACGCCGGTCATCCTTGTTATCAACAAGATTGACAGTGTGAAGCGGGAAGAAGTATTTGCGGCGATAGACGCATATAAGGACATCTATGATTTCTCGGAGATTGTGCCTGTGTCAGCCAGGAGCGGGAGCAACGCGGATGAATTGATTGACGTGGTGATGAAGTATCTTCCTTACGGGCCGCAGTTCTATGATGAGGATACGGTGACAGACCAGCCGGAGCGTCAGATTGTGGCGGAACTTATCCGGGAGAAAGCGCTTCACGCTCTGGAAGAAGAGATTCCTCACGGTATCGCGGTGGCGATCGACCAGATGAAGCAGCGGGGGAAGGTGATGCACATTGACGCCACCATTATCTGCGAGCGGGATTCCCACAAGGGGATAATTATTGGAAAACAAGGAAATATGTTGAAAAAAATCGGCAGTACGGCCCGTTTTGAGATTGAAAAAATGCTGGAAACCCAGGTAAATCTTAAGCTTTGGGTGAAGGTGAAAAAAGACTGGCGGGACAGCGAATATCTAATGAAAAATTTTGGATACCGCGAGGACGAATAGAATAGACCTTCCATGGGGGAATCTAATTGAAAAGGAGGGCAGAGCTTTTGCCCATGTATCAGAAGATGAGGTGAGCGCATGGAAGAACTATACTGGAATCGTTTTACGGAGACGGGAAAAATAACGGACTACCTGACTTACAGAGGGATCACGCTCTGTAAGCAGGTGATGAGTCGCTTTGAAGGAGATACAGGCGGTGAATCAGATTACATTGACTGGGATGGTGCTGTCGGCAGCGCCGGCAGGGGAGTATGACAGGCGGGTCGTGCTCCTTACGAAAGAGCGGGGGAAGATATCTGCATTTGCGAGAGGGGCGAGGAAACCGAGCAGCGCGCTGGTAGGCGTGACAAGTCCCTTTACATTCGGAACATTTGAAGTCTATGAGGGGCGGACATCATATACGATGATGTCGGCCTCTGTTTCCAATTATTTTGAGGAGCTTCGGATGGACGTGGAGGGGGCGTACTATGGATTTTACTTTCTGGATATCGCCAATTATTACGCGCGCGAGGCCAATGACGAGACAGCGCTTCTTAAGCTTCTCTATCAGACGTTGAGAGCCCTTGTCAATCCCAATATTCCCAATAAGCTGATTCGCTATATCTATGAGCTTAAGGCTGTGAGTGTCAATGGGGAAGGCCCCCAGGTATTCTCCTGCGTCTGCTGCGGGGACAGGGAAAAAGAGCAGGTGTTCAGTGTCAAAAGGGGTGGGCTTATGTGCAGGGATTGTGCCGGGAGGGCACGGGACGGGCGCAAGCTACTCTCATCTACGCTGTACGCGATGCAGTACATCGTGGCGACACCGGTGGAGAAGCTTTATACTTTTGTGGTAAAGGAAGAAGTGCTAAAGGAGCTGGGGGAGGTCGTCGGAGCGTATATGGATGAATATGTGGGGAGGGAGTTTAAGTCGCTTAAGATACTGGGGACAGTGGCGGAGTAGGCTTATAAAAAGAAGAAATAATGAGTGTGTGTCGAAAATCAGCAGGATATCAGGGCAGACAGGCCGTCCTGCTGATTTAATATTTTATTGATTTTGAAATTTACTGTTGTAAAGATATATAAGCAGTGATATCATTGACATGTAAGTCAAAATTCTAAAAAGTTTCAGATGAACGGCATTTCGCCGAAGAATCCAACAAATTTAAAATCAGACAGAAAAGGAAGTGGTGCTTATGATTGTG
>KE159795.1:736806-930267 GCA_000403475.2 Lachnospiraceae bacterium MD308 | reverse complement strand
GTAAAATAAGAGTAGTGTATTGTATGCAAAAATATGCATATGGAATCATAAGAAAGAGAGGAAAAGAGAGATGAAGAAAAATGTAATCCGTAAGACAATAGCTTCCCTCCTTACGGCGGCGATGTGCATAAGTATATGCACAGAATTCACTGCCAATGCGCAGGAAGCTATAGAAGTGCAGGAGCTGTCAGCATCCAATCTAAGCAATCCAAGGATTGAAAAGGATCCCAGTATGGGGGCAGGGTAGAAAGTGACGTGGGACTGTGTCTGGTTCGGGAGTTATCCGCAGGCGGAG
Organism: Lachnospiraceae bacterium MD308; assembly: GCA_000403475.2. GTDB lineage: Bacteria > Bacillota > Clostridia > Lachnospirales > Lachnospiraceae > MD308. Next base: position 929,972 of record KE159795.1, on the reverse strand, counting down.
GTAGTATCTTCGGCAGATAGTTACACGGCTGTAGATAAAAGCCTGCTGAAAAGTGGTGATATCATAGAAAACAGCAGCCTGTATAATAAGCTGCAGAGTGTAACAGGGTGGGATGCCAATAACGATATCACCGTAGACGGTAATAAATACCGCAGGATGAAAAAGAGTGATGCCACATACACAAGTAATTCATACAGCAATTATTATAATTGGCCAGACTCTGACACATGGTACTATTTTAAATACGAGCCCATTAAATGGCGAGTGTTGAAAATGGATGGGAGTCAGGCGTTTCTTTTGTCAGATATAGCGTTGGACGACCAACAGTATAATACGGAAGAAGATATCACATGGGAGACCAGTACCATTCGAAGTTGGCTGAACGGATACGGCGCATCGTCTAATAAGCAGGGGAATGATTACAGCAGCAAAAACCTTATTGGAAGCGCATTTTCCGGGGACGAAAGGTCGGCAATTGTAAATACTTCTGTAGTAAATGATGATAATATCAACTACGGAACAGAAGGAGGAAATAATACAACAGACAAGATTTTCCTGCTGTCAGAATTAGAAGTTTATGGGGATAGTGCAGCACCATATGGATTCATGTTCTCTAATAGAACTTATGATGGGGGGGGCGCAGATGTAAAAGCAGCACATATGCAAAGGCGATGGGAATATGGAGCAATACGGACAATGCGTATAATTGTAACTACTGGTGGCTGCGCTCGCCGGGACACGATGCGGATGACGCCGCGGATGTCAGTCTCGACGGCTGGGTCAGCAATGGTGGTGATTATGTCCACAATAACGATGACGGTGTGCGTGCTGCTTTGAATCTTAATCTGTCATCTAATCTCTACACTTATGCAGGGGCAGTGAGTTCCGATGGAACAGAGACTCCGGGCAATTCGGGTTCCGGAGGCAACACCGGCACGCAAGCAGAAGACGGCGAGAATATCAGAGTATCAAAAATTAAGCTGTCTGGAATCTCAAAGAAAATTGCTGCCGGAAAGAAAATAAAGCTTACTGCGGACATTACGCCGACAGACGCATCCAACAAAGCAGTGACGTGGACATCTGGCAATAACAAGGTAGCAACAGTAAACAGCGCGGGCGTTGTTACCATGAAGAAAAAGTCCGGCGGAAAGTCTGTGACTATTACTGCAACAGCTAAAGACGGCAGCAGAGTAAAGGCAGCATATAAAATCACATCTATGAAGGGTGCAGTAAAAAAAGTATCCGTCTTCGGCAAAAAGTCAGTGAAGGCGGGCAAGACTCTGAAATTGAAAGCCAAAGTTAAAGCCACAAAGAATGCCAATAAAAAGCTCAAGTGGGTCAGCAGCAATAAGAAGTACGCAACTGTGAGCAGTTCCGGCAAAGTGAAAGCACTAAAGGTGGGAAAAGGTAAGAAAGTAAAGATTACTGCTATGGCTACAGACGGAAGCGGTAAAAAGAAATCGGTAACAATTAAAATCAAATAGTTACAAAAATCAAAAAGACCCGGAAAATGAACAGGCAGACATCAAATCAAAAATAGCGTGATGCCGGAAGTGGCATGATTAAAATGAATTAGTATTAAAAATCAGCAGGATATCAAGGAAAATAAGATGTTCTGCTGATTTAAAAATTTGCTGTTGTAAAGATACGTAAGCAGTGATATCATATAACGTATCAATCAAAATTCTAAAAAGTTTCAGATGAACGGCATTTCGCCGAAGAATCCAACAAATTGAAAATCAGGCAGAAAAGGAAGTGGTGCTTATGAGTGTACAGACGTTATTTTTTATGTAACAGGAAGCTATTATTTTTATTGTGTTTATGATACACTTAGGAGGAGATATATGAAGAAAAAACAAAATATTGTACCATTAAAGGATTTAAACCTTACAGACCGTTTTCTGTTTGATGAAGTGTTAGAGGACAGGGAGACTTATCAGGATGTACTGAGTATTATCTTCGGAAGAGACATTTCCCTGTTAGACCAGCCGCAGACTGAGAAAGAGCTCAGAGTATCGCCGCTGATACGCTCCATACGGATGGATGTGTTTGCAATGAGTGAAGAGCAGAGTATCTATAACACAGAGATGCAGAATACAAGAAAGACAGACCTGGCAAAACGGAGCAGGTATTATCAGTCCCTCATCGATACAAACCTGTTAGAGCCGGGAGTCCCCAATTATAATATCCTGAACCAGTCATTTGTGATTATAATTATGACTTTTGACCTGTTTGGTTATGGAAAATATGTGTATACTTTTGAGAATAGATGCAAGGAAGTGCCTGAATGCAGTCTTGGGGATGGAACGACGAAGATTTTTATCAGCACAAAAGGGAAAAATGCAGATGAAGTCTCGGAGGAATTCATAGAGTTTTTGAAGTATGTAGAACATACTACGGAAGTGACAGCGAATCAGGCAAAGAGCGAGAGAGTGAGACGCGTGCATGAACGGGTTTGTAAGGTGAAAGTAAATGAAGAAATCGGGGTGAAGTATATGCAGGCATGGGAAGAAAAGTATTATGAACGCGAAGAAGGCAGAGAGGAGGGCCGGATAGAGGGCAGAGAGGAAGGCCGGATGAATACGCTGGTGAGTCTGGTTTGCAGGAAGCTTGCGAAAGGGATGGAAGCGATGGCAATCGCAGACATGCTAGAGGAGGAAGAGGATGTGATACAGGATATTTGTGATGTTGCAAAGCGGTATGCGCCAGAATATGATATAGAAAGTATTACAGAAGAATTACTCTTTGATCCGGATGAAGAGAGCGATGATGACAAAGAAAGTCAGCAATAATAAAATATCTCTTAAGATAAAATAAATATGTGTATACCTTTGAAAACAGACGCAAGGAAGTAGTGTGAAAGAAAGTAGAAGGAAAGCCATAAAAAAATCTTGCTCTTAGAAAGTGACAGATTCCTCTGTGTGGGCTTTCCTCAATACCTTTAGTGCCGCAAGCGGGGATTTTGCCAAAGTAGCTGCGGTATTTCTCTCACTACTACCTACAACACTACGCAAAGCAAAAATGACGGTGATTTGCGGAAATTTCTTTTTATCTCCCTTGGCACGGCATAATACTGGCGATTTTTCAAAATGCCAAAAACGGGCGCAAAAAAACATGAAACCTTTTCTTGATTTCCTGTCTTGGTGTACCGTTCTATGTAGCGGCGGTTATTTAGTTTTCGTTGAATAAAACTTTTCTACTGTGAGGTATTCAAGGGATATTTCTTTTTGCCGCCATCTGCTTCTGTCACGCCATGCGTTGAGTATCACAAAGCGTATGACAGTTTTGCAAAAGCCATTGAACATATACATGATGTGTTCTTTGTACGCTTCTGTGCAAGGCATAGTTGATTCCCCCTTTCTCCCACATAGGGCAGTGCATGGTTTACGGTTACTTTTATAATTCATAGGGGTGGTAGCTCATTAGACTGTCGCCCCTTGATTATCTACCAATGAAAATCAGTTTTTCTGTCTATTAGAAAAACTCTTTGCCCAAATAACTATAACAATTGCAGTTGCAACAAAAAACTCTGCAAAAATTATAGGTTTCCCCCATACTTCCCATTCTAAAGAGAAATAGAAGTAATGTCCTACAAAGAATACCGCAAGGCATATTAAATAAATTGCAGCCGAATATAGAATATTTAAAAATATTTTTGTGCGTGTCTGCTCTCTGTTTAACAGTTGCTTTTGTTGCTGTTCCAGCATATCTGTCTTAACTGATAATTCATCTATTTCTGACGGTTTCAACAGATAATCCAGTGTTACATTAAATACCTTGCTTAATTCAATAATCTTTTCTACTTCGGGTATAACTTGCCCGCTTTCCCATTTTGAGATAGACTGTCTTGAAACATTTAACTGCCCGGCTAATTGTTCTTGCGTCAAATCTCTGCCTTTGCGTAACGTTATAAGTTTTTCTGAAAATTCCATGTGTGTTCCTCCTTTTGATTTTGTAACCCAATCATATCAAAAACCGCATTTACACGCTATCAATCTGGCTTTACATTTGCATAGCAAACCGTGGAATTTACGGGCTTTTGTAAATCTTGATTATCATTTTATCAAACGCCCTCATTTCATCATGGTTAAGGTAATATTATTCGTCACTCCAATAGGCAAAATCTTTGAGAAAAATACTAAGAGTTTATTATATATGCCCGGAACAAAGTGAAGTTATTTTTATATCTGTCTTTCAATCATTTTCATTTCCTGATTCGTATCTGTATTAGTGAACAATCCACATTCATTAAAACCAGCATTATTTACAAGAAAATCAACAGGTACTTGCCAATTATTCAACCTCTCAAAAATCAAATCAACCGCATTTGATTGTGTTAATTCGCAAACGATATATTTTACTGCTACATGATATTGGCTTTGCAAATTGTTTTGCTGTTTTTTTAACTTTTCCTCGTTTCTTGATACAAGAATTTGTCGAAAAAGATTGATTGAGGGATTCCATAGCCTGTTATACACATTTCCATAATGCTTGTCTTTTGGTCTTTGGCTTCTTTGGTTCAGAATAGTGTAGTGCTGGCAGTCTATCTCTCGTTTTCGGCTGCTTGCTTCTTTACCGTACATGAGCAGCAAGAAAGACATCACAAAGGAGCTTGCCTATCGAGGGTGAAGCCATTGAGAACGAACTGATTTACGGCTCTCTCAGCGGTAAAAAGTCCAATGAGGACTTGGGCGGTGCTTTAATCGACATCTTTAAGACTGGAACGACGGAATATACAAAGGAAAATGCGATTGCGACTGCCGATGGAAAACTGGACAAGAAAGACAAGTTGCTCGGCGAGATGGGCGAGGTGGAGAAAGGAGTTTACCAGATGAATGACCTCAGATACGGCAAATATCTTGTCCGTGAGAAAACTGCCCCGGCAGGTTTCGTTCTGGATGAGAACGTCTATCCCGTATCCATCGAGGAAAACGGCAAGACCTACAACGTGGAGAATGAAGCGGGCAAGGGTTTCTCTTTCCGTGTCATCGGCAAAGATTACGACCAGACATTATTGTGCAGAACCTTTTTACATGTGGAAAAATCTAACTTTGACACAATTGCATTCTGCGGAGCGCAGCGTCCACAGATGCGTTTTAGAGCGGCCGCCTTGCGGAGCAAAACGGCCACCCGTTTAATGCAGGTTATCTCCTGTTGATCATAACTGTGTAATGTTTGGTTGCTCTTTTAAGTATGGAGTTTGCCGATATCTCATCGTTCATGATCATTGGCTTCCAGTTCTCCGGCGCCCTCTGAGAACAGATGATGGTGCTTTTCTTTTTCTCCGATCTTCCTTCCAGCAGTGCAAACAGGATCTTGATTTCTGCTTCATCTACGATTGTGTGGAGAAGAAAGTCATCAAGTATCAAAAGATCCTGTTTAAGCAGTCCGGACAGTTTCCGACTATACTTACCATAATCAAGCTGTTTCTGTGACGAAAGGTTTTCAAGCAGTTCCTCACAGTGGAAATATCCCACCCGGTAATCCGTACATGCTTTTATGCCGATTGCTTTTGCCAGATACGTCTTGCCAGTATCGGACGCTCCGAGTATACAAATGTTAAACCCCTTTGGAATAAAATCCAGTGTGGAGAGCATCTGCGGAATCCCGGAAGGTAAGTATTCCCTTTCCTGGGAATCCGTACAATTCCCGATTTCTGCCGGGCATCCTATGAGTTTTGCCGAGCGGAGGCGGTTATTTATCCGTTTACTGATCTTATCCTTGTATTCGGGAGATATAAGCTCCGAAATCAGCGTAAGGCGGTCCATCTCAAGGAATCCGGGGGCAGCATAGAGTTTATCCAGTTCAGCCGCCATATTTGGCAGCCCCATTTCGTTTAATTCATCCACGAGCATATTCAGAAGGCTGTTTCCAGTGAGCATTACCGGTCACCTCCCCTCTGCCTGTCTGCCAGCTCCCTGCTGCGGGACAAAAGTTTGTTTATATCTGCCGAATCAGGGCTCATCGCGTATCCGCCCTTTTTTTCAGGGGCAGTGCTGCATTTTCGGACTTCTGCTCCCATCTCATCCGCAACTGCGGGAATGGTGTTTTTTATGAACGTATATGTGGTTTTCCCACAGTCAATGGCACGACGGCAGCACTCCTCCAGTACAGGCTTCCCATATTTCCCGCCGAAGTTGAGTACGCCAAGGCACATACGGTAGGTCTGGACTTCATATTTACGGCACTTGAGGATGTTCTGGATAACCGCCTCGGTCGATGTGCCCACAAGCCTTGCCTTATTGATAAAAAATGCTGCATTCCACTGTCCGTATCCCTGATAGCTGGCGGGGAGATGGTGGGGATTCGTAGACCATTTTCCCTTGTACTCTGCACGGGGCCACTCGCACAGGAATTCACCCTGTTTACTGTAAATTCGTACAATGGCTGCTGTCGCCTTTATGAGAACTTCTTTGTGCACATATGCTTTATTTACGCTATAATAAGCATTATCAAAGCGGACATGGAAATCGCTTGATACTTTTGCCATTCGTCTCTCCGTGTACTCGTAATGCACGGAGGGCAGCGGCATCAATTCCAGTCTTTCTTCTTCCCAATAGAAGTATCTGTTGTGTTCCTTTTTCTTAAAAGGCTCCCGGTTTAACTGTTCGAGGAAGACCCATAGATCCTGATTGAACTGTTCCAGAGAGAAATACTGCCGCTCCTCCATCTCGTGGAAAAATCCCTTTTCAAGGATGCCCACGGCGTTTTCCACAGAACTCTTATACTTTGGCTTACGAACCTTCGCAGGCAAGATAACCGTCTGGTTATGTTCCGCCCATTCGGCATAATCTTTATTCAGTTCTGGTGCGATCCAATCCCTGTTTGCTATGACGGCCTGCCTGCAGTTATCGCAGACCACAAGCGCAGGCACTCCGCCAAAGTAGTCCAGGGCATGGTTATTTACATCGATCCACTGGGGCTCTTTTACCGAAAGCATTCCCTCTGCGTATATGTACTGTGAATAGGGCAGAATGGCAACAAATACCACGACGGTATAGATTTCACCGGTTAACGGATCGGTAATCTCAAATGTTTTGCCGGCAAAGTCAACCTCCATCTTTTCCCCAATGACGGCATCGAAGTGTAAGGTTTCGGCATTTTCGGCACACCATTCAGAGTAATGTTCGCAGAACTGGCGGTATTGATAATAACGCCTGCCAGTTTCCTCGCACTTCTTTTTGTACCTGTTCCAGAGGAACACCAAAGTCATGTTCTTTCTGGTGGAAAGCTGCCTGTTCACATCCCCGTAATCAGGATACTCAATGTTGGGATTTCGACCATTGTTTCCTGGCGGATTTCCATACACTAACTCAGCTATTCCATAGTTGGTGATGCCGTTCGGGAGCGGGTAGCTGATGCTGTCACACTCCTCAAATGCTTTCAGGAATTCATTGACTCCTGACTTGCTTGCACCAATCTGTCTGGCAATCTCTCTGCCAGACAGATTCAGCGCATAGCGTTTGATAATGATTGTTTTGTAGTCAAGCATTCATTATCCTCCTTCAAATGAGTTTATTTACCTCTTTATGAGGCATAGACCCATTATGAGAGGATTCGGCTTACAAAGGCAACGGCCTGTGGCCGATCAGCTTCGCATTGCGGCCGTTTTGCTCCGCAAAATCGGCCGTTGGATGCCGCAATATGCAACAATATCTTTGTAAAAAATTAAACTATAACAACATAGCATCAGAAATGCTATTGACATCAAAAAAAATAGATGCTATACTTTTTATGACGATTATAAAAAGAGGTGTAATATGAGTGACACAGATGTAAAATACAGTGCGGACATCAGACTGTATAATAAAAAACGAATTATAGATATTCTCAGATTTGGGAGTAAGACGAAAAAGCAAATTGCAGATGAATTGGAAATCAGTATTGCTACAGCTTCCAGTTTGTGTAATTTTCTGATAAAAGAAGGTTATTTAATTTCAAAATCTACGAAAAGTTCAGAAGGGGGCAGAATACCGCAGGAATTTGAATTAAAGGCAAATGCGAAATATTCTGTTTCGCTGAATTTGGTAGAAAAAGATATTATTACTTTGGCTATTGTAAATATACAAGGAGAGATTCTAGTCCAGAAGCATACACAGTCTTCACACTGTATATCTTCCAGAGAACTTATTACTTTCAGCTGCGAAGCAATAAATACATTGCTGAAAGAAAAGGATATATCAGTAGATAATTTGCTGGGAATCGGAATTGCTGTTTCAGGTAATGAGATGACAGAAAACCATGTTATAACAAACTGCATGGCAAATCCTCTTATTAATAACCAATGTATACGAAAAGACATAGAAGAATTTTTTCCGGAAGTTCCGATTTATATTGATAATGAGGCAAATGAGGCTGTTTTGGTATTGTTTGAAGAAGAAAAAAGGCTGAATCCTAAAGTCGAGGATGCGGTTTATCTGTATATTGGTGACGGTGTGGGCGTCGGAATCATTGCTAATGGAAATCTGATAAAAGGCAGTCATGGAATTGGCGGAGAGATTAACCATATACAAGTGGGTAAAAGAAATTACGAATGCTATTGCGGACAAAAAAATTGTATTGAAACAGAGATTTCAATTGAAGGATTTCAAAGAAAATTTTTTGAAGATATGAAAATGACTCATGATTTAAACCGCTACGGCTGGGATATTTTGGAGGATTCGGTAAAGAGGAAAGAGGACATTGCATTGTCCCTGATGAAAGAAAACGGAACGCTTATTGGATATGCGATTTCGATATTGAGTCAGATCTTTGATGCTCAGACCTATTGGATAGGCGGATTTGATGAGTTTATTTTTGACCAGTTATATCCGTATATAATGGAAGAATTAAATAAGCGTTCGATATTCAGAGATATTTTTAAGTACCAGGTAAAATTTGATAGGGGTTTTCATAATATTATCACACAAGGCTGTTATGAGCTTGTATTCCGTAACTGGCTTCCGAGGAGTTGAGATATGGTGAGTAAGGAGAAGTGGAAGATTTTTGAGAAAAGGCTGGGTACGAAAAAGGTGTTTGCAGGTTTTGACGGCTATACGGATATGCTGTACTCTGTTGTACAGCAAGAAAAAGGAGAAGCAAAACAGGTATTTAGGCGTTCAGAAGATTTTGCAAGAAGATTGTTAGAAACTTCAGGAATAAGTTCAGAATATGAAATTCTATTAAAATGTAAAAGATTGGGAGGAAATGCTCCGCTCATGAGTATAGGAATGGCTGCCATGGGAGCAGCGGTTTCCTGCGCCGGCCTGTTTGGTGAGAAGGAAACAGAAATAGAGAACAGACTGACAGGAAGATTAAAATTATATTCCATGGGGGAGCCGGCAGTAACAGTGGCATTGGAATTTGAGGACTGTAAATATATGCTTGCTGATTGTGGTAAACTGCAGTATATAACATATAAGAAGCTGGAAGAAGCATTAGGACAGGAGGATATAAACGATAAGATTCTTGAAGCGGATTTGATAGCGGCAGTAAATTGGGCTGCACTGCCCGAGCTGAGGTCCATTCTGGAAAAGCTGTTTATCTCACGAAAAAACATAGGAAAAATGGCTCACAAGTGGCTGTTTCTCGATTTGTCAGATATACGAAAAAAAGAGGGTATGGAAATAAAGATATATTTTCGGACGATAGAGCAGATAGCAGAGTATACGGGGATAAAGACGTGTCTGAGTCTGAATGAAAATGAATTGCATGTTTTGGCTGAAAAATTAGATATTATAGAAAATTCTGAGGCAGAGAAACTGCGGGAGATTCGGAAATGTCTCAAAATCAGAGAGATCATTTTACATGCAATGAAAAAATCAATGTACTGTTCTGAGGAAGAGATAGTAGAAGTACCTAAGGAGATCTGCAGTCATCCGATCATTACAACCGGAGCGGGAGATAATTTTAATGCGGGAGTATGTGTCGGCAAGCTGTTGGGGCTGCCGCCGGCAAGCCAGATTGAAATGGGGAATTTTGCGGCAGAATTCTATGTAACTTATGGATATAGCGGGAATTTAGAAGAGATATTGAAATGGAAAGAGGGATAGAAATATGGGCGATACATATATGGAAGACATATTTTCTCAGCCGGAAAGCTTGAAGGAATGTGTAAATATGCTTGGAAAGCAAATAGAAACGGTTATGGAAATTAAAAGTAAAGGGTACAGAAAGATTATCTTTACTGGTATGGGAAGTTCTAACTATTGCGCGATAACAGCAGAACAATATTTGACAGAACAGGGCTGGCTCAGCCTTAGGTATAGTACTGCTGAGTTGATCTACAGTTATTTTGATGCTGTACAAGAAGATACATTACTGGTTATTATATCCCAGTCAGGAGAGAGCGGAGAAGTTGTAAAGCTTTTGGAGAAATTGTCCAGGAAGATATGTGTAATTGGTATTACGAATAATCCGGAAAGTACACTTGCTAAAAAAAGCTCTTATTCATTGTTTATGAATGTGAGTATGGAAAAATCTGTAACTACAAGAACTTATATGGCAGGAATAGCAGTTACACTTTTTCTGGCTATGAGCTTGTCGGGAATTTCTTATGGAGAATTTTTAAAAGGGTTATTAAAATGTATAAAAAATATGGAAACTATATTAAATGAGTCAATAGAATGGAAGAAAAAAGTGGAAGAATTTCCGGATATAACTAACACAATGTGGCTTCTGGGAAGGGGGATTGATTATGGCACTGCTTTAGCAGGAACATTGTTTTTCAGAGAGGTATCAAGGGTTATGTCAATTGCAGAATATTGCGGGGAATTTCGTCATGGTCCGTTTGAGGTAGTAGACAGTGGTTTTTTGGCAATACTTATTACAACAGATAAGGAAGTTCATAGGTTGAATAAAAATCTGCTGGAAAAAATCAGGGGGAAAGGAGGATATGTATTTATAATTTCGGACCAGAGTGAAGAGGAACCTGCGATAGTATTACCAATTTGTGATAAATGGTACAGTCAATTTTTGACAATTATTCCCATTCAGATTCTGGCAGATTGCATAGCAAAGAAAAAAGGAATAAAATCTGGAGAATTTCGATGGGGAAGTAAAATTACGAAAGGTGAATAGGAGGATATTCAGTATGAAAAAAAGAAATATTTTAAACAAAATGTTGAGTGTTATTCTTATTATGGGGCTGTTGGCAGCAATGATGAGCGGCTGCGGCACTAAGAGTGAGGACAAGGGGAGCCAGAAGACAGAAGGGAAGCCAGAAGACAAAAGGGAAGCAGGAACGAAAAAGGTTCGCTTTGGATTACTTCCATATCAGGATTGGATGCCGTGGATGCTGGCAGACGAGTTGGGGTATTTTGAGGAAGCAGGCATTGAATTGGAAATAATTACATTTACAGATGATATCACATGTGCGGAGGCATTGCAGTCAGGAGATATTGATATCGCATGTGGGAATTCGGGTTCAGGACCTTTAGCGTTTAGTAAATTTCCGGAATTAAGAATCATCGGTTGCACATGTGGATTTTTAGGATATGCAATCATGGTGCGTCCTGAAGATGTAAAGGAGAATGGCGGTGATATAAAAACATATGAAGATTTCTATGCCGAGGAGATAGCAAAAGGAACTGATGAAGATAAGGCAATGGAAAATGCAGTTAAAAATGCCTGTAAGCAATTAGAAGGAAAGACAATTGTTATGGATAGGGGTACGGGTTCTAATTTACCGCTTAATGCAGCTTTGAAAGCAGCAGACCTTACGAAAGATGATTTGAAATTTATGGATATTACAGATGTAGAAGGGGCCTTAGCATTTTTAGATGGAACAGGAGATTTCGAATTGGGCGGATATCCACAGGTGACTTCCCTATCTGAAAATAACTGTTATAAGCTAGTGTCAGGTGCAGAGCTGGGCGGTGAAGCAGTCTGCCTGTCTGTAGAGATGGCAAGAGCGGACTATATTGCTGAGAATATGGATACAATCGTGGCAATGAGAGAAGTATGGTATAAGATGATTGACGATATTTATAGTGATGATACGTCTTATATGGAAAAGCTTGCAGAGGTAACCGGAAAATATACAGGGACAGATGTTTCTTTAGAGGACATGAAAAATATCGCAGAAAATATTGACCCGTGGCCGCTCAAAGAAGAGGCAGCTCAGATCTTTTTTGAAGACGGAGGTAAATGGAATATAGAGGAGATTTACGGAGGTTCTCTCGATTATTGGACGAATATTAATGGACAGGTGGAAGCAGGAACCGTAGATCTTCAGGTGCAGGCAGATACAGTAAAGGACATCCATTCCAAAATTACTAAATAGAAACTGGCAGCCGCAGATATTTTAATGGGAGAAGAGAGGAAAGGTAGAACATGGATGAGCAATTGATGCTGGTTGAAAATATTGATATGTGCTTTTCAACAAGAAAAGGAAATATTACTGCTTTGCGAAACTTAAATTTTGAGGTGAAAAGGGGAGAATTTCTGGCCATTGTAGGACCGTCAGGGTGTGGAAAAAGTACACTTATTAATGTGCTGGCGGGGATATTAAAACCAACTGGCGGAAAAGTAGTATTGGATGGAGAAGAGGTAAAAGAGATTAGTCCGAAAATGGGTATGGTATTCCAAAAATATGCTGCATTTCCGTGGATGACAGTGCGTGAAAACATAAGTTATGGACCCAGAATTGCCAGGAAACAAAAGAGTGAAATAGAACGAGTCACAAATCATTACAGCCATATGGTTGGATTGGAGGCTTATGAGCATTTATATCCGAAAGAGCTTTCAGGAGGTATGAGTAAGCGCGTAGATATCGCAAGAGCTTATGCAAATCAGCCGGAGGTTTTATTGATGGACGAGCCATTTGGAGCGCTTGATGATATAACGAAAAAGCAGATGCAGATAGAACTGTTGAATATATGGGGACAAGAAAACAAAACAGTTATATTTATTACGCATGACTTGGAGGAGGCAATCTTTCTTGCAGACAGAATTCTTGTGCTCAGGAGACCGGCAGAAGGGCAGGACTCACTGAATTTTATTCAACCAGTGTCATTTACTCGCCCAAGAGAACCAGAGCTTAGAACATGTAAGGAGTTTGTCCAGCTAAAAGCAGAATTATCTGAGGTGATGTTAAAATGAAAAAGACAAAAAGACTATATAATGATAAATATATAAAACGAGTACAAAATGTGGTTGGTCTGATACTGGTATTCGGAATATGGTTTGTTTTGTCCAACTATACAGACATTCCAAACCTTTACCTTCCTTCTCCGCAAGAAATCATAGCATGCTTTATAAAATATTCGGAGGATATACCGAGACATATTATATCCAGTATGTATCGTATAGTAATCGGGTTTTCCATAGGCTCACTATTGGGAATATTAATGGGTTTAATGATTGGATGGAGCAAAAATGTAAGAAATACTTTAGAACCTTTGGTAGAATTTATCCGGCCTATGCCGCCGCTGGCATTAATACCGCTGTTTATTCTCTGGTTCGGGATCGGTAACAAATCGAAAATTATTGTAATAGCTTTCGGTGCGTGGGTTGTGTTGGTCGTAAATACAATTGAGGCAGTAAGAAATGTAGACCCGCTTTATATTGACGCAGCGAAATCGCTGGGTGCTAAAACCGGGGATATTTTAAGAACTGTTCTGATACCGGCAATTACACCGGAAATTATCGCAGGTATCCGGGTCGTTGCGGCGAACTCTTTTGGTATGTGTGTTGCAGCGGAATTTATGGGAACAGAGGCAGGATTTGGATATATGATCATTGAAGGCAGGCGCTTTATTATGACAGATTTATTGCTGGTTGGAGTATTGTTGATCACAATCTCTTCGATGCTGGTGAATGGATTGATAAAGCTAATTGAAAGACGGATTACGAAATGGGTTCCAAGAAGAGAAGAATAGGAGACTGAAATGGCGAAATATATAGTAGATATGATGAATGAGAGAATTGATATGGACAACAGAGTTGCTGTTGTTGCGCCGGAAACCAGACCAATCGGTGAGGAGGATTTTCAGTCCTGTGAGAATACGAAGGTATACTGGCTTGGCGGCGGGGGATTTATGATTAATTCGCGGGGAACAGTTTTGATGGTTGACCCGATCCTGGAGACGAAGAGTACAGAGCCTTTAGTGGCAGCAGGCAATCATAAGATGCTCCGGCCGTTTCCAATGGAAACCAAAGATGTGAAGAAGTGTGATATGCTGTTATTTACTCATGATGATGGCGATCACGCAAATCCTGAAACGGTTAACATTCTTGCAGATAGAGATGTAAAAATGCTTGGTTCAGCAAGAGTTTTTGAAACATTGGTAAAAAAGGGAATGAAGCCGGATCATTATACTGTTTGTCATGCAGGAGAGAAATATTACATAGATGAGATAGAAATCGTGATACTTCCGGGGGACCATCCGTGGCAGCTGATTGATGGAGGAAGATGTTTTTATCCGGAAGATTGTGTTGGATTTGTTGTAAAAACAAAAGATGGTACAATAATTTTTACAGGCGATACCAGACTTTTGAAGGAACATATCGGCATACCGGATGTGACGCTTTTACCGTTGGATGTTTCAAAATGTGTATTTCATTTGGGGCGTCCGGCGGCGGCGCTTTTGGCAAATAAATATCCGGATGCATATATTATTCCGTATCATTATGGAACGTTTGATTATCCGGAATGTCCGGCTCAAGAGGGCGGGGACCCGGAGCTTGTCCTGAAGAATGTGAAGCATGGAAAAGAAAGAGGACTGATCGTAGGCCCTGGATGTCCGGTTACACTTCAGGACGGCAAGGTTGTAAGGTGAGGTGGTTATGTGGTATTAAATTCGGATAGATTAAAAGTAGAGATTGCAGAACCAGGGATTTTTCCGGCAGATACCTCAAGATTTGATTGGTGTGGTTTTATCACGTCTATAAACTTAGACGGGGCGCATGAGTTTTGTGCGGCTGAACCTACAAATCTAGTACATCCATCTACAGGCGGCATTGGGTTATGCAATGAATATCTTTGTCCGGATCTGTGTACGGAAGCAGAAATCGGAGAACAATTCGTGAAATTTGGCATTGGACTTTTTACCAAGCCAGACAAAGATGAATATTGTTTTTTCAGAAAATATGAGATCCAGCCTTTCCAAATGCGTTGGGAAACAGATGAGAATGTGGCAGTGTTTTGCACAGAGCCTGATTACAGTGCAAAGGAAAGTTTGAGACAGATAAAAAGGATTTTTGTGGATGGAAATGTGCTTTCTATGGAGACTGAAATAGAAAATACCGGAGAACGGGAAATCACAATGGAAGAGTTTTGCCATAATTTTTTAACCATTGATAATCTAAAAATCGGTCCAGGATATCAGCTGGATATCCCATATGTAAACTGTCAGCAAAAGCTGGAGGCCGGAACACTTTATGGAAGTAAAGGGGTGTTTTCGTTTCGTGGATATAATGCAAAGGCGGCACTTCTACAAATTTCCCGGGATTGTATCAGCAAGGAAGAGGAAGTGTATGCGTGGAGGCTTACACATAAAAATTCAGAAGCAGCCATTAAATGTATTGACGAATTTTGTCCGGTACATCTGGATATTTGGAGTATTGATCATATTATCTCGGTAGAGACGTTTTATCAGATTCATTTAAAACCAGGGGATAAATGTAAGTGGAAACGAAGATGGATATTTGAAACAGGAGGAAAGTAAAAGTGAAAGAAAAATACAAAGTATTACTGCTGGGCGCAGGCTTCTGGGGAAAACGGTGGATTAGGCTTCTGCAGGAGAATGAACGTGTGGAATGTGAAGGAATTGCTTGTGCTGAGCAGGACAGAGAGAAAATATTAAAATTATCCGGCCTGAGTAAGGAAAAGGTGTATGGAAGCTATGAGAAAGCGCTGGAAAAGGCAGAGGCGGATATTATGGTCAATGTACTTCCGGCAGAGCTTCACTATACAGCGGACTGTGCTGCGTTAGAAAAGGGGATGCATATTATTGCTGAAAAGCCGCTGGTGAAAACAATGGAAGAGGCAGAGAAGCTTTTGGCTCTGTCGAAAACGAGAAAAGCTCAGTTATTTATGGTGAGTCAAAATTACAGGTGGCGTTCACATAACGTGACAATAAAACGAGCTTTAGATGAAGGAATGATTGGCAGATTAGAATCAATATCGTATAATTTCAGGAGAAAAGAGGATCTTCAAGGGTATAGAAAAAATCTTGTAATGCCGTTGATCAATGATATGTGTATTCATCATTTTGATTTGCTCCGTTTTTTCTGTGATTCGGATTGTGAAGAAATTACTGCTCATGCATGGAGACCTTCCTGGTCGCAATATGGGGGAAAGCCTAATGTTGATGCAATCATCCGGATGAAAAACGGAATCGAGGTATCTTATACGGGAACCTGGGCGGCAAGAGGTATGGAGACTTCATGGGATGGTGATATTATCTTAAGTGGAAGCAAAGGCTGTCTTACGTTGAATGCAGACAATGAAGTATGCTTTTATCCGTCAGAAGGGGAGAGGGAGTCAGTACTTGATACAGGGAAACAAAAACCTGTTATATTAGAAAAGGTTGAGATGAAACATGAAGAGACAGATTATGGGCTTCGATATTTTATACAATGTCTGGACGAAGGAACGATTCCAGTGACCTGTCTGGAAGATAATTATAAGAGTTTTTCTATGGTGCTGGCCTGTGAAGAGGCAGCGAGTACTGGAAAAACAGTAAAAGTATAGAGAGTACAAAAGATAGTGTAAATGAATTAGTATTAAAAATCAGCAGGATATCAAGGAAAATAAGATGTTCTGCTGATTTTAAAATTTTCTGTTGTAAAGATACGTAAGCAATGGTGAGACGCATGCATGACCGGGTTTGTAAGGTGAAAGTAAATGAAGAAATCGGGGTGAAGTATATGCAGGCATGGGAAGAAAAGTATTATGAACGCGAAGAGGGAAGAGAAGAAGGCAGAGAAGAAGGACGGATAAAGACACTGGTGAGTCAGGTTTGCAGGAAACTTGCGAAAGGGATGGAAGCGGCGGCAATCGCGGACATGTTGGAGGAGGAAGAGGATGTGATACAAGATATTTGTAATGTTGCAAAGCGATATGCACTGGAATATGATATAGAAAGTATTACAGAAAAATTACTCCTTGACCCAGATGAAGAGGGCGATAGTGTTGAATAAAAATTATCCTGAATTATTCACGGAATAACAGCATTAACTGCTGAAACCCGCATAGTTACTGTATTTTAATTGAATATTGCTTTTCACTTATTTAGTGAATAGAAAAAGACCTCTATCTATGGTAAAATTTAGGTGTCCAATCCAAATCAAAACCAAAGAAA
This sequence comes from Lachnospiraceae bacterium MD308, assembly GCA_000403475.2. Classification (GTDB taxonomy): domain Bacteria; phylum Bacillota; class Clostridia; order Lachnospirales; family Lachnospiraceae; genus MD308. Next base: position 912,687 of record KE159795.1, on the reverse strand, counting down.
GGGTCTTTATATGGATATTTTAAACACTGTAAGCTTAGAAAGCAATAGCCAGATTAAAATTAATTTTGACGGAGGCGATTTATCCTCCGATGCAGGACTTCTCCTGTTCAAAGAGTTCCTGTTTAAGATTGGAGCGGTCAGGCTCGTTAATCGTATGTTCAAAACCAATGATACCGCATGGTTCCGCGTCCATAAGGATGATACGAATCTGATGCAGGTAATTTACCAGATTATCAGTTCCTACTTTGAGGATGACTGTGCAGACGAACTGACAAACGAACCTGTTATGACAGTTATTTTAGGCAAGGATGCCCTGGCATCCCAGCCTACCCTGTCACGCTTTTTTAACCGCATGGATGGAGATACGCTCAGCCAGTTAAACCAGATCATCCGTGAACTCCGTAAAGTCATCTATTCCATAAAGAAACCGGAATTCATGCTTTTTGATCTTGATTCCACACTTCTTGATACCTATGGAAATCAGGAAGGGGAAGGTTTCAACTACCATTATCAGGCTCATGGTTATCATCCGCTGTTATGCTACGACGGGCTGACCGGCGATCTGCTAAAAGCACAGCTTCGTGACGGCACCATGTATTGCAGCAAAGAGGCAGATATTTTTATGAAGTCCCTTCTGGATGAATTCCTCTGCGATTTCCCGGATGTGCCGCTTTACTTTCGTGGTGACAGTGGTTTTGCGTCACCAGGCCTGTATGAAGTTCTTGAAGATAAAAACTGCAAATATGCCATCCGGCTCAAGGAGAATGCAAAACTCCGTGAATTGGCAGAAGAGGAAAACCAGGCACTGTACCGTGCAACGAAATCCAACCAGGTAGATTACGCTGTCGAGTATGGGGAATTCCTGTACCAGGCCGGTTCATGGAACCATCCACGCAGGGTGGCCTTTAAAATAGAAAAGCCGTATGGGCAGATGATCCATCTGTATACCTTTATTGTCACAACACTGGAAATGGAACCTTATCAGGTGATCCGGTTCTATTGCGGAAGAGGCAAAATGGAAAATTTCATCAAGGAATGCAAAAGCGGTTTTGACTTTGCCTCTGTAAGCAGTTCCTCAAAGCTGGTAAATGCGAACCGCCTTCTGGTTCATGCATTAGCTTATAACCTATTCAATTGGTTTAGACGATTGGCGCTTGCTGCCAGTATGCGAAAACAGCGTATTGATACCATACGATTAAAACTGCTGAAGATAGCCGCAAGGGTGGTAAAATCAGCACGATATAAATATTTTAAACTGTGCAGCAGCTGTCCCTACAAGAAAGAATTCTACGAGACACTGGAAAACATCCGTAACCTGCAGCCACAGTTGGAATAATAACTGTTAATGGACCTTGACAGCCACAATAAATTTCCAACCCTATCACAGGAGAAGTCTGCCCATTTTTAGGCTATCTTGCGACAGAGTGAGGTATCTGGAGGGGTTGTAATGGTAACTACGGCGGATTTTATGTGAGTTTATACTGCCGTGAATAATTCAGGATTATTGAAGACATATAAATGGGAAGGAGTTTGGGTATAGTTAAAATATAATTATTTGAGGTTTTGAAATGTATGTTTGAAGAATCTTTCAAGTCAGTAAAAATAGGGCTTGAAGGATTCTTTTTATACATTCCAGAGATTGACATTTAGGCAGGGGGGGGGGGGGGTAAAATAAGAGTAGTGTATTGTATGCAAAAATATGCATACGAAATAACAAAAAGAAAGAGAGGAAGGGCAATGAAAAAGAGACAAAGAATAATTGCTGCGCTTCTAAGTCTGGCGATGGTCTTCGGGCTGTGTGGGAGTAATCTGACAGTGCAGACCGTGAAAGCACAGGAGGTGCAAGAAGTGCAGGAGGATGCAGACGATGAAAATCAGGAGCAGGAAGAAATTCCGAAAGCTGCATCAGTCGGGGAGAGCATGGAGGAAACAGAGCAAGAGGGAGACCAGACAGAAGAAGCAGTACCAGAGGAAAAGGACGGAGAAGCCTCTGGGGAAGAAGCTGTTCAAAAAGCAGGTCAGAAAGAAATAGCTCCTCAAACGGAAGATACAGGAAACGAGGATGGCGGAAGTGATGCTGGTGATTCAGATGAAGATGATGGAGAAGATAATGAAGAAGATGATTGGGATAAATATACATTGTATTATGATTCTCTTATAAATGGCAGATATTACACTTCATCGGGAAATTTTGCTGACGGTGAAACAGTAGCAATGGAAATAGAAGCCAGTTCTGAAACAAAAGATGCAGTAATTACTTACGAGTGGTATAAGGCAGGGAGTAAAGACGCTTCTGTAGACAATGCGACAAAGCTTAATGTAAATAAAAACATTTATACGATTAAAAAGTCCGGAGTAAAAACAGAGTATTACATATGCAGATTCAGCGATGGTAATCAGACTAAAGATAAGGTTTTTGAGATAAAGGGAATTCTTTTAAAAGTATCAAAATATGTAAATGACAAGCCGGAGGATACTTCAGAAGAGTACCTGTATGGAAGCAAGGTAAAATTGGAAGTACGGCCGGAAAAAGTTGACAGCAAGTATCAGATTTCCTACCAATGGCGGGAGAGAAAAAGAGACGAGGACGGTGATCGAGGTGAAAAGCAGGATATAGCGGGAGCGACAGGCAGCGTTTATAACGCGGAGATTGAGGACACTTTTTATTCCCCGTATTACTGTGTGGTTACATTGAAAGAGGGAAATGAGGTTATTCAGTCAGAGGAGTACTCTTTCTTGTTGTCTGCAAAAGAGACACTAACGGCCAAGGGGGCCATTTATGTAGATGGGAAAAAATATATCGGAACATCAAGGTCAGTATATGAAGGCTCGGAAATCAAGCTGGAGGTAACTGCTGAAACGAATTATAAAGATGGTAAAATTGAGTATAATTGGCATCTGGGGGGTAATTCGGAAAGCTCCGGGAACTCTAATAGTTATTCACTTAAGAAAGACGAGTCGGAACGGCAGTATTTGTATTGTGAAGTTACAGATGGAGTTAATTCAGAGGACATTGATTTTTATATTTACAAGGAATCAAGGATTAAGGGAATTCGGCAGATTGACGGGCGGAATGGAAGCTCGGTATATTATTCCGCGCCAGACGAAAAACATGAGCTGAAAGTAAATATATCATCTAAGCCGACAGGAAATGGATATGAGTACATATGGGAAAGAGATAAAGGTATTTCGGACTACTATGATGAAGACCAAAACTATGAAAAAATCAATGATGCATCAGGAGCTATTTGCAATGTGAAGGGGAATATTGCAGGTGATATGACATATTACTGTACGGTAAAGGATGGGACAGATATAAAACGATTTATATTCTATGTATATGTCGATTCCCTGAATTGTGAGTGTACAGTGAATCAAGAAGAGGGAAGTCGGATTCAGGTGGTTCCTGGAGAAAAGGTTACATTAGGAGTAAGAGCAGAAAGTTCATATAGAAATGATGCAATAACATATAAGTGGTATCAGGGCTGGTATGATGGGGACGATTATGGAGAAGACGGCAACAACAGGAAGGTACTTGGAGAGGAATCCTCTTATACTTTTGTAAAAAATGCTGAGGTAGATGACGAAGGAGATTGTATCGAGTGGTATTCTTGTGAAGTTTCTGACGGGTTTCAGACAAGCTACCTGCAATTTGAAGCGGAGGCAAATAATGTATCAATGGGAGGAATTGCACTGATTGACGGCAAGAGTTATCCGCACAGTGTTTATGACGCTTATATACCGGCAGTTCATGACAAGAGCTATTGTCTGGAAGTAAAGATGACATCCGAGCCGGAGAGTGGTGAATATAAGTATCAATGGGGAACGTATAACGAGGCTACGGGTATGAGCCAAAAGCTTTCTACAACATCAGAATGTACCGTAAAGGGAGGAGTGTCATACGAAAATGATGATGCCGATGGGTATGTATGTATTGTATCGGACGGTGATAAAAGAAAATATTTTACGTTTTGTCTGGAGCCATATTCGATAACTGCAGATCAGAAAATAAATGGAGCATCCGCATCAGAAGTATATCTTCCTGCCGGCGAGACGGTCGAATTGTCAATAGCTGCAAGTTCAACGTATACATCATCGGATAAAATTAAATATAGTTGGAGGGCAGGCAGCGACACGGAAATCACAGGAATAGCTAATGGCAATAAATATACAGTGCCTAAGTCGGAAGATATGGAACAAGAATATATCTGTGTTGTAAAAGATGGTTACAGTTCGGAAGTTTATTATTTTACGTTATATTCGGATGTTTTAAGTGTTCCTGTATACACAATTGATGGAAAAGCTGTCAGTGACCTGCAGTGCGGGGAGGGTACGAAGCATACGATAACTGTGGATGCTTCCTGCAAAATAGAGGATGAGGACATAGAATATGAATGGGCAAGGATTGACGAAAATAAAAATTTTACGCATATTGAAAGGAAAAATAAGAACACACTTACCTTTACAAGAAGGGGCAAGACAGAGACGTACCGCTGTACAATCTCTGTCGCTGGTGTAGAAAGAAGACTTTATTTTAATTTTTTCACAGACGGAGAAGCATGCCAGCACAAGTTTGCTCAGAAGATTACAAAAGCAACTATGACAAAGGACGGCAGTATTGTAAATCAATGTACAGTATGCGGCAAGGTGAATTCTTCTGAGCGGATTCCATATCCAAAGACCATCCGCTTATCCTCCGAGACATTTACCTACAACGGAAAAGTACAGAGACCGGCGGTAACCGTGATTGGCAGCGACGGCAGAACAATCGCGTCATCTAATTATACCGTATCCTATTCCGCAGGAAGCACAGCGGCGGGAACTTATGCGGCAACTATTACATTCAAAGGAAATTATACCGGCAGTGTGAAGAAGACGTATACGATTAAAAACTCCGCACCGTCCGCCGGAACTGTATTGCGCGCGCCAGGTACGAAGGCGTCTTATAAAGTAGTGAAGGCAGGGAAAACCGTAGATTATAAGAGCGCTCCGAATAAAAAGGTAAAGACCGCAAGCGTACCGTCTACCGTGAAGATTAACAATGTCACATATAAAGTAACCGGAATCGCACCAAGCGCTTTTAAAAACTGCAAAAAGCTTAAAAAAGTGACAATCGGCGCCAATGTCACGTCGATTGGTAAGCAGGCATTTTACGGATGCAAGAGCTTAAAGACGGTTACGGTGAAGTCAAAGTCAGTGAAAAAAGTCGGAAGCAAAGCGTTTAAGGGAATTCATAAAAAGGCAAGTATCAAAGTGCCGAAAGCGAAGCTTAAGGCATATAAGAAGCTGTTCAAGAAGGGCGGAGTGAGCAAGAGTGTGAAGATAAAGAAGTAGATTTCGCGAAAAGGTTAAAGTGAAATGGTTTAAGCAACTCCCCGGCGTATCGGAACTGAGGATACAGGTTTCATACTGCCTGGGGAGTTGCTGGTATGATATGCAGATGGACGGATGGGAGAAGAGCTATGAAAAGATTAATAAAGATAATGTTAGCGGCCTTTTCTATATTTGGCGCAATATTTCTGACGGATATTACGGTTCATGCTGAAACGCCGAATTCCTCGGAAGATTTTGGTTATTATGACTATGATTATGACAAAGTGTAAAGATTACTGCCATGGCCACAGACGGAAGCGGAAAGAAAAAATCAGTAACAATTAAGATTAAATAGTATATCTATAATCAAGATGTCAGGGGCAAAGCTATTTATGAAGAAAATGCTTTGGCTCCTGACATTGTGAAAATACAGGAGGTATAATGGTTATGATAAAAAAGAAATTAGCAGTTCTGCTTGTAACAGTATTGTTATCAACAACTATTGCACCAGCAGTTCCGGCTACCGCTCAGGAATCTGTAAATTCTGAAGCGGAAATGTCAGAACAGAATGAAGACGATATAAGAGATGAGAGTTCAATACATTCAGTTCAGACACGGGCAGCAGGAAATAGTATGTCATCTGCAACAGGCATATCAACAGGAACTACCTATAATGGTTCTCTGACAGATTCCAACACTATTGATTATTATAAATTTTCAATCGGATCATCAGGGAGAATCACACTTACAGCGTCAGCTGGAATGGCTTATATATATTATTATATTTATGATAGTTCAGGAAATCAGATATGGTATATTAATCCACATTGGGATAATACAACACAGACAATCAGCACTAACGAGGCAATCGATCTGACAAAAGGGACATATTACTATACAGTAAAGCGAGACGGCAGTGGTACAGGGAATTATTCTTTTAAATTATCTTTTTCCAGCGCAGAGGAAAGTTTTACGGAGACAGGTGATGGAACGGATAATTTGATGTCCAGCGCGAATGAAATAAATGTAAATACTGATTACAAAGGACAGATAGCAGACAACGATGATCGGGATTTTTATAGGTTTGTTCTGACAAGCTCAGGAAGAATTACATTTACAGCGACGGCTGGGATGGTCTATATAAATTATTATATTTATGATAGTGCAGGGGAAGAGATATGGCGTATTAATCCATATTGGAACAGTGCGACAGAGATAATCAGTACAGATGAAACGATTGACTTGACAAAAGGAACTTATTATTTTGCAGTAAGACGAGATGGTGGCAGTAATACAGGGAACTATTCTTTCCGCCTGCAATTTTCCGGTGCAAATGAAAGTTTTCCGGAAGCAGAGGGAGGAACAGATAATTCAATAACTGATGCAAACGATATATCTTTGAATAAAGAATACCGAGGACAAATAGCGCGAAATGATGACAGAGATTTTTATGAATTTACTGTAAACAGCTCTGATTCTATATCGGTTGTTTCAGAGGCTCATATGCCATATCTTTATTATTATATTTATGATAGTGCTGGCAAGGAGGTTTGGAGAAAATCCTCTTATCGGAATAGTACGACTAAGAAGATTAATATAGCGGAAGAAGTGGAACTTACGGCAGGAACCTATTACCTTGCGGTAGAGGGAAGCAGAGATGCTACAGGTCCGTATAGTTTCGGTATCTATAGATATATGTCGATTTCCCCGGCGTCAGTCAGTCTGTCGGTGAAAAGTTATGTGTATGATGGTTTGGCAAAGAAGCCGGACGTAACGGTGAAACTCGGTTCAATGATGTTGAAAAAGGGGACAGACTATACGGTATCTTATTCATCAAATAAGAATGTGGGAGATGGGAAGGTAACCGTAATTGGAAAAGGGACTTATAATGGAAGTGTAATAAAGACGTTTACAATTAAGCCTAAAGGAACATCCTTGTCCAAGTTGACCTCAAAATCAAAAGGGTTTAAAATAAAATGGAAAAAGCAGGAAGTGCAGACGAGCGGCTACCAGATTCAGTATGCTACAAAAAGCAGTTTTTCCAATAAAAGGACAAAAACAATCACAAGCCGGACAAAAACAACTATAACGCTTAAAAATTTAAAAGCAAAGAAAAAATACTATGTAAGAATCAGGACTTACAAAATGGTTTCCGGTAAAAAATTATATTCAGCATGGTCTGGTGTGAAAAAAGTGAAAACCAGAAAATAAGTGACAACAACTATTTGAGAAGGGGAATAATAAATGAGAAAAAAGTATTTGTTAATGTTTCTGATAGCAGCAATGTTTGTGCAAGCGATAGTTACAGGACAAGTAGTCTGTGCGGCACAGGTTGGAGATAGCGGAAGTGCAGGAGAAGAAACCGGGCATGAAAAAGGTGGAGAAGCAGTACGGAATATTATCCAGAAAGGACATGGCGGCGCTAATATAACATGGACGCTGTACGATGATGGAGTATTAGAATTTTCAGGCAGCGGCGCTATGGAAAGCTCTAGTAGTTCATCAAATTATTCTTCCTGGGCCTGGATACTGCCGGATGTTAAACATGTTATTATAAACGAAGGTATTACATCTATTGGAAATTACGCGTTTAACCATGGGATGGAGCCGAACAATGTTCAAACTGTTACAATCGCAGATAGTGTGGAGTCGATTGGCAGCTATGCCTTTTATAAATGTAAAGAGTTGAAGGAGGTTTTTATAGGAAAAGGGGTTGAAGATATAGGAAAGTACTGTTTTAGCTATGATTATTTGCTTGAGAAGATAGAGGTCAGTGATGAAAATACGAATTTTAAATCGGTCAATAATATATTGTATTCTTTTGATGGAAAGACAATATACCGATATCCGCATAATGGAGTAACTGACTGTGTTGTTGAGGAAGGAGTTACAAAAATATGTGATGATGCTTTTGGTGATATTGAAACATTAAAAACAGTCACTTTTCCGAAAACAATTGATTACATCGGATATGAAGTTTTTGATGGATGTAATAATCTTAAAACGATTTATGGATATACAAATTCATTGGAGCAATCATATGCGAAAACGGAGAATATAGAATTTGTTTCTCTTGGGAAAAAAATTGCACAGGGAGTTTGCGGGGAAAGAATTTCAGAAAATTCAAGCAAAGATAATGCTGTGTGGATATTGGATGAAGGGGTTTTTACTGTTACCGGCTCGGGGAAGATAGATTATTCCTATGCAATTACCCCTATGTGGGATCGGTATTGCGCTTTAATAGAAACATTGGAAATTAAGGATGGCATTACAGAGATTGGTTCAGATATGTTTAGGCATTGTAAGTATTTGAAAGAAATATCAATTCCTGAAAGTATGAAAGAAATTAAGAGTGAAGTATTTTATGAGTGCGAAAATTTGAAGAAAATAGTATTTCATGGATCAAAGATAAAAATTGATGCTTTTTATCCTGCTTTTGGAGACTGTAAAGTTAATACGGCAGGACCGCTTGAAGGAGGATATGATTACGAATTCGGGTGGGATACGGAGATACCTTTTGGAGCTTTTGGCGGATGTAAAGAGCTTACTTCTATAACAATTCCTGAAAGCATAATATATATACCCCCATATGTATTTAAAGATTGCAATATGGATAATTTTACAATCTATGGTTATACAAATTCATATGCTGAGACCTTTGCTCGGGAAAACAATATTCATTTTGTCAGTTTGGGAAATGTGATATCGAAACCGAATGATAAATCTGATAAGGAAGAAGATTCGGGATTAGACGAAGAAGCAGGTGCAGCAACAAAACCGTTAGAGGGCACATTATTAAAAGGTGATGACAATCAGGCGGTATACAGAGTGACAGCGCAGGGGAAAACAGTAGCATTTAATAAAGTCAGCAATAAAAAGGTTACAAAAGTTGTTATCCCAGATGCTGTTGTTATTAATGGAATAAAATATAAAGTAATTTCGATATCGGACAGTGCTTTCAATGGATGTAAAAAATTGAATTCTGTGACTATAGGTAAGAATGTCACAAAGATTGGGAATAAGGCGTTCTTTAAGTGTGTTTCGTTAAAGAAAATCAACATTCCTTCTAAGGTGATCAAGATTGGAAAAAAGGCATTTTACGGATGCAATAGATTAAAATCTATTATAATAAAAACAAAAAAGCTAAAAAGTAAAGCGGTCGGTGCACAGGCATTTAAAAATATATATAAAAAAGCTGTGATTAAAGTGCCAAAGCAACAGAAGAAGGCATATCAGAAATGGTTAAAAAAGAAGGGAGTTGCGAAAACAGTAAAAATTAGCAGATAAACAAAACAGAAAAGAGAGGAGAACAGAGATGCAGAAGAATGTAACCGGTAAGATGATGGCTTTTCTGCTTGCGGCACTGTGCGTAAGCTTATGCGTGGGGTCTACTGTCAAAGCGGGAACGGTGAGTTCCGGTGAAGGCATGGATGCAAAGCTGGCGTCAAAAGGATATTTAGAGAGCAGTGATGCAGTCAATTTTATTCGGTTCTTGTATAATGACAGCGGAAGAAATAATTCGGAATTGACAGACGAAGCAGTTATAAATAGTGATTTTTATAAACTCTTAACAGGACAATTTGGCGGCGACCCAATTCATGAGGACAGTGTAAGGGTAGCATTTCTTTTGTTTGCAGGCGAACAAATTAACCACCATATCAAACAGTCAAATTACAACCTTGATTACTCGCAATCCGTATTAAAAAAGTATATGGAAAAACAGTTAAATGGAAAAGATGAACTTCCGGAACAAATTTACAAAGAGTATTCAGGATTCTTTTTGAATGAGTTGACGGAAGGTATCTTAGATGTCTTAAGCAGCGGTGTTGGGAAAGCGACTGGAATATATGTGACAGAAAGTGAGATTGCTAATCTGCAGTTGGTGAATAGTGTATGGAGTGATATCGTAGATTTGCCGGGCAAAATTGAAAAATTTGTTGATTCGGCTGTTGCGGCTGTAAATGTAGTGTTCCTGCCACTGAATTCAGAATTGTCCGGTAGATATTCATATTTTAATTGCTATATAAGCTGCAGAAAGCTTGGCGGGCCAGATGACATTACGTTTCAGACAGCTATGGATTACAATTTTTTGGCAGTATCGGAAAATGCAGGGTTAGCAGGTGGTGTGATGAATTGTCTGCCAGGTGTTGGCAGTTGGAAAAATCATAGAGAAACGATAGATCGTTGGGCGGAGACGGTTTATCAACTGACAATTAAGGAATTCACGGCCATTGATTATTGTGCAGCTCAGGGGCATTGTTATGGAGAGCTGTCTGAAGTGAAGAAGCCAACTTGTACAGAAGTCGGAAGAAACGAACAGATATGCGGGCTTTGCGGGCATAAGATTGAAATCGAAATACCCTCAACAGGACATTCTGAGGAGTTAAGAAACCAAAAAACATCTACATGTAAAGAAAAAGGTTACTCGGGAGATATTTATTGCAATACATGTGGAAACCTACTGAAAAACGGTGAATCAATAGAATTAGCTGACCATTGTTATAATCAGGGGGTGGTTACAGCAGAAGCGACATGTAAGGCAGACGGGACGAAGATGTACGCATGTTCCGTATGCGCTTATACATATACCGAAGTGATTCCCAAAACGAACAGCCATGATTATGAAATTAAGGTAATAAAAGAACCAACTTATACTGAGACAGGGGTAAAAAGATATACTTGTAAAGTGTGCGGTAACACGAAGGAAGAATCAATATCGGCAGTTAAAAAAACAGACATATCCACATATCATGTAGAAGTTGCGGAAGCAACATACACAGGGCAGCCTTTAACGCCGGCCGTCACATTGAATGATGGGAATAGAATTTTGAAAAAAGATAGGGATTATACAGTATCCTATGAAGATAATACAAATGCCGGAACAGCCAAGGCAATTATCGCAGGAGTTGGAGAGTATACGGGAAGCATAACAAAAAATTTTATAATTCATAAAGCTGATCAGACGTTGAATGCAGAAGTAACAGAGTCAAAAATTAAAGTTGGTAAATCAGCAAAAATTACAGCATTTGGAAAGGGAATGATCATTTATAGATCAGAACATCCGGAAATAGCAACAGTCAATGAGCAGGGAATTGTGGAAGGAATTAGTGTTGGAACAGCTAAGATTATAGTAACAGCTACAGGTGATAACAATTATAATCCAGACAGCAACACAATTGAAATTGTTATAAGTGCATCCCAAACACCAACAGTTAAAGTTACCCAAATCACACTGACTGGAGTTTCTAAAAAAATTGCTGCAGGTAAGAAAGTAAAACTAACTGCCAATATGATACCTTCTAATTCGTCCAATAAAACAGTCACGTGGACGTCAAGCAACAAAAAAGTTGCAACGGTAAACAGTGCCGGAGTTGTTACTATGAAGAAAAAGTCCGGCGGAAAGTCTGTGACGATCACCGCAACAGCCCAAGATGGCAGCGGAGTGAAAGCGGCTTATAGGATAATGTCCATGAAAGGTAGGGTAAAGAAAGTAATTATTTCCGGTAAAAAGTCTATGAAGGCGGGCAAGACTCTGAGATTGAAAGCCAAAGTCAAAGCTACAAAGAATGCCAATAAAAAGCTCAAGTGGGTCAGCGGCAATAAGAAGTACGCAACTGTGAGCAGCTCCGGCAAAGTAAAAGCACTAAAGGCCGGAAAAGGTAAGAAAGTAAAGATTACCGCCATGGCGACAGATGGAAGCGGTAAAAAGAAATCGGTAACAATTAAAATCAAATAGTTACAAAAATCAGCAGGATATCAAGGAAAATAAGATGTTCTGCTGATTTTAAAATTTGCTGTTGTAAAGATACGTAAGCAATGATATTATATGGTATATAAATCAAAATTCTAAAAAATTCAGATGAATGGCATTTCGCCAAAGAATCCAACAAACTCAAAATCAGACAGAAAAGGAAGTGGTGCTTATGATTGTGTGGACGTTATTTTTTATGTAACAGGAAGCTATTATTTTTACCGTGTTTATGATACACTTAGGAGGAGATATATGAAGAAAAAGAAAAAACAAAATATTGTACCATTAAAGGATTTAAACCTTACAGACCGTTTTCTGTTTGACGAAGTGCTAGAGGACAGGGAGACTTATCAGGATGTGTTGAGTATCATTTTTGGAAGGAACATTTCCCTATTAGACCAGCCGCAGACTGAGAAAGAACTCAGAGTATCGCCGCTTATACGCTCCATACGGATGGATGTGTTCGCAATGAGTGAAGAGCAGAGTATCTATAACACGGAGATGCAGAATACAAGAAAGACAGACCTGGCAAAACGGAGCAGATATTATCAGTCACTTATCGATACAAACCTGTTAGAGCCGGGAGTCCCCAATTATAATATCCTGAACCAGTCATTTGTGATTATAATTATGACTTTTGATTTGTTTGGATATGGAAAATATGTGTATACTTTTGAAAACAGATGCAAGGAAGTGCCTGAATGCAGTCTCGGGGATGGAACGACGAAGATTTTTATCAGCACAAAAGGGAAAAATACAGATGAGGTCTCAGAAGAACTTTTAGAATTCCTGAATTATGTAGAACACACTACGGATGAGACAGCAAATCAGGCAAAGAGTGAGAGGGTGAGACGCATGCATGACCGGGTTTGTAAGGTGAAAGTAAATGAAGAAATCGGGGTGAAGTATATGCAGGCATGGGAAGAAAAGTATTATGAACGCGAAGAGGGAAGAGAAGAAGGCAGAGAAGAAGGACGGATAAAGACACTGGTGAGTCAGGTTTGCAGGAAACTTGCGAAAGGGATGGAAGCGGCGGCAATCGCGGACATGTTGGAGGAGGAAGAGGATGTGATACAAGATATTTGTAATATTGCAAAGCGATATGCGCCGGAATATGATATAGAAAGTATTACAGAAGAATTACTCCTTGACCCAGATGAAAAGGGCGATAGTGTTGAATAATAGATTGCTGCTATAGCGACAGATGGAAGCGGCAAGAAAAAATCGGTAACGATTAAGATAAAATAACACAGGAAATCAGCAGAATGTCTATCTGTTGTGATATTCTGCTGATTAGGTAAAATAAGCCAGAATATGTTGACGGACTAGCACATCAGTGCCGCTCCAATCGCCCCCGCATATCTGGCGAGCGGCACGGAGCTTACCGGCGCACCCAGCGCTTTTTCCAGGCGCTCGATGATATAGTCATCCTCGCAGAGCCCCCCGGTCAGAAAGTATCTGTCGCCAGGAACCTGCGCGAGCAGCGATACGACTTTATTTACCACAGATTCTACAACACCGAAGGCAATATCTTCTCTCGGCGTTTCTTTGCCGATCAGGCTTATGACTTCCGATTCTGCGAACACCGTACACATGGAGCTGATTGTGATCTCGTTTCCTCTGCGCGCCAGTGCAGACAGCTCCTTTGGCGTAAGTCCAAGTCGGTTTGTCATGATCTCCAGGAATTTCCCTGTTCCCGCGGAGCACTTATCATTCATGACAAATTTCATGACACGCCCGTTTTTCAGGGCAATCCCTTTTGTGTCCTGCCCGCCGATGTCGATGACGGTTCCATCCTCCTCAAAGAGGAAATGCGAGCCTTTCCCATGGCAGGTGATCTCGGTTACGGCATTATCCGCATAGGGCACGGAGACGCGCCCATAACCGGTAGCAGTATACTTAGCGTTTTCTTTTGTGATTCCTTCTTCCGCCAGCATGGCGTATATCTCATCTGCCACCTTCCGGCTGCTGAACCCGGTATCCCGCAGGATGGTCTTTATAACTTTCCCCTCGTTCACCACGGCAGCCTTTGCCGCAGTGGAGCCGATGTCTATCCCTACTTGATACATTTTATCCTCCTTAGCTCTTAAAAAGGGCAAGAGGCTCTCCTCCTGCCCTTTTACGTTTATAGTTATATCTTATAACATTTCAATAAATGCCGCAAGCCTTGTTTCAATCTGCCCGCTGTCTGTCGTGGAGTAATCTGTCTCCAGCTTCATGTACGGGATGCCCTCCTCCTCGCACATCTTCTGCATCAGGTTCGCTTCTACGTTAAATGTATGGCATGCCTGGAGCACCATCTCGATCACGCCGTCAGCTTTATACTTTTTGCACATTTCCTTTGTGTTTTCGATGCGCCCCTCATTTGTCGTCATGACGGAGCAATGGATCTCAAGGTAACGGTCGGAAATTGCCCTCAAAATGTCATCGGCATTTTCATCCACCAGCATCTTCTGGGTCCTCTCGCCGCCGCAGTCGTCAAGGCAGACGATCACGCCGCCGTTGTTTTCAATGGTCATGCCGACTTTTTGGATGACGCCGGTGGACGGGCAGCCTGTCAGGAGGATTCTCTTCGCTTTTTCGTCCACAGGTTTCTCTCCCTTTTCCAGCGCTGCTTTTGCAGCGTCCACCTTAGCCTTGTAGCTTGCATGCTGGGCATCTACTCCGAAGTTGAACATCCCCTGGGCAAGCGTGGACATTACCTCTGTCGCCTTCATTGCCGGAGGCACTGCCCCCTGCAATGTATATAATTCCATCTGGGTCTTTCTAAGCTCGTTTCTCTTGCGGGCTGCCTCCCGCAGTTTCTCATCCGTAATCTCAACGCCGTACCTTTCTTCCATATACTCTTTCAGAAGCTTTACCTCCTGATACCAGATATCTTTTGCATACGCTCTCTTCTGGCTCTGGGGAAGATGGAGCACGTAGGTTTCTTTAATGTCGTTGAGCAGCTCGAACATCTTCTTTTTTCCGTCGCATGTCGTCTCGCCAACGATAAAGTCGCAGAAATATGTATACGGGCATTTTTCCGTGTAGGCAAATCCATAGCTCGACTTGATCAGCGGGCACAAATTTTTAGGGAGCACCTTTTCCGCATCAGCGATCGGCTCGTTGCTTGTTCCGCAAAGCCCTACCACCGAAACCCCTGCTGCGTCGAAAAGCTCCAGCGGAGTGTAGGAGCAGAACATCCCTACCAGGTGCCCTCCGTTCTCCACGTACTCTTTTACCTTCAAAAATCCGGCTTTCCTCGCGTCTACAAATTCGTCGAATGACTTTGGCAGTTCTAAATTTTCCATACAGTTTATCCTTTCTGTTCTAAAGTATATTAATATAAGTGTAAAGGTGAAAAAGATGATTGTCAAATATATGTATGCTATAAAAGACAACAATTATAGATAAAATCTATAGAATTAATTTCACCAATGTTTCTTTGTATTTATTTCAATTGATTAAAATCGGATGGTGAAAATCTGCTTTGTATCTGATATAATAGTATAAATTATTATATGAGGAGTGAGCAATGTTGGTGAAGAAATTAATCTTAGCATTATTTTTAAGTGTGGGAATATGTGCTGTGGGAGCACAGACGGATGTCTATGCGTCAGAGCCGACAGTTCAGGAGGATGGAGCTACAGGAAATGACGGGGAAGTTCAGAAAGATTTTGTGGACTTGTCTGACGGCATCATACAGGAAGGCGGATTCCCGAAAGCGGAAAGTACATCGAGAAAGAGCCGTTCGACAGTGGATTCTGGTAAAGAAATAGAAGTGCAGAAAGCGTTGATAGCAGCGTGGGATTCTTTTGCGGAGAGCTGTGATTTATCCGTTTATAAGCTTAGTCCAGAAGAAGTGCAAAGAATTTATCAGGAAACGATAAACACACATCCAAGGTACTTTTATCTGCCCAAGAGTAGTTACGCTTATAATCCTACTACGGGAATAGTATCTACTGTAAATATGAATTATGATACTACTTTTGACAAAAATAAGGTTATGCAGCAATTAGAAGCATACGACAGAGCTATAGCCGACATTATGAGAGGTGCGGATAGTTCCTGGAGTGATATGGAGAAAGCGCTTTATGTGAATGATTATCTGGCACGTAATTGTCAATATGTTAGCGGAGCATCTAATGCACATTCTTCATATGGTGCATTGGTTGATAAAGAGGCTGTCTGCCAAGGCTACGCTCTTGCTTTTTTGGAGTTGACGCGGCAGTTGGGTGTTACCTGTGAGATGGTAACAAGTGCGTCTGTTAATCATGCATGGAATATGATAAAGGTAGGAGACAACTACTATCATGTAGATGTGACCTGGAATGATCCGCTTAAGGATATGTTGGGAAGAGCAAAGCATATTTTTTTTATGAAGAGTACACATTTCTTTAAAACTTATAAGACAAGTGAAAACGCAGATACACATTTTAAACAGGATGACTGGGTGCTCACAGGTTCTGTGTTGGCAACAGCAGCATCAAATACGTCATATGATTCATATCTTTGGGACAGTGTAGATGTTGGTTTTGATTATGTGGATGGTTCTTGGTATGGTTTTAATGGAACAGATGCTATTTGTCAATATATTTGCGATGGAGAGAAATTTACTGAGGGAGAGATAGTTGTTGAGATTAAAGATAAGTGGGATGTTATTGGTCGGCCAAACTATTCTTGGCAGAATAAATATGTAGGAACAGGTGCATTTGGCGGGAAATACTATTATTCTGGAAGTACGGCTGTCTATAATTTTAATATTGACACAAAAGAAAGTAAAACAGTGTTTCAATTAGAAGAAGCTCAGAAGGAAACCGGAAGGATTTATGGAATAAATATTACTCCATCCGGTGACCTTCAGTATGTTTTATCAGAAAGTCCAAATGAATCTGGAACAATTCATACAGTGGAACGATTAACCGGAGATACGAAGCCGAACCTATGCACCATCCATTTTGACGGAAACGGTGCTTCAAGCGGCAGTATGGAGGATATGAAGTTTCTTAAATCAGGAGAGGAATATACTCTGAAAGACAATCAATTCGTGAATGGGGAAAATCAATTCAGGGGTTGGAATACGAAACAGGATGGAAGCGGAACGTCATATGCCGATGGAGCTAAAATCAATTATCAGGCGTCATCGGATAGTGAGAAGCTTACATTGTATGCGCAGTGGGGTGAATGCCCACACGCAAAAACAGAAATACGAAATAAGAAGGATGCAGATTGTAAAAGTGAGGGCTATACGGGAGATACGTATTGCTTAAATTGCGAGAAAGAGATTGCAAAAGGAAGACCTATAGAAAAAGGGCCTCATACAGTAGTTATAGACGAAAGAGTAGAAGCAACCTGTACCGAAGAAGGAAAGACGGAAGGAAGTCATTGCAGTGTATGCGGTGAGGTTTTCACAAAGCAGCAAGTGATTCCGGCAACCGACCATGAGTGGGATACGGAATATACGGTGGATGAGCCTGCAACAGAGGAGAAAGACGGACAGAAGTCTATCCACTGCGGAAAATGTGATGAGATTAAGGATGTACAGGTCATTCCCCAGGTAGAAGCGGGTCATGTACATGAGCCTGTCGAAATAGAAGAAAGAGAAGCGACTTGTACAAGGGATGGAAGAACTGCAGGCGTTTCCTGTGAAAGATGCTGGCTGGTATTGGAAGGACAGGAAAGGATTCCGGCTAAAGGCCATACGGAAGTTACTGATGAAGCAGTCAAGGCAACCTGCACGAAGTCGGGATTTACAGAGGGAAGTCACTGCTCTGCCTGCGGGCTAACACTTAGCGGCCGGGTAGAGCTGCCGCCGACAGGTCACTCTTTCGGTGCATGGGTGACTAAGAAGAATCCGCAGATCGGCGTTCCGGGAAGGCAAGAGCGTGTATGCTCCTCATGTGGAGAGACACAGGAGCAGGAAATTGCGGCTCTTAAGGATACTGTTGTGAAGGTGTCGTCGATCAGTATTACCACGCCGTTATCCGGAAAGATTGCAGCGGGGAAGAAAGTGACTCTAAAAGCAGCTGTATCCCCGAGTAATGCGACGAATAAAGGGGTGACATGGCGCAGCAGCAATACGAAGGTGGCCAAGGTTGACCAGAACGGAAAAGTTACTGTATTGAAGAAGAGCGGCGGCAAGAAAGCGGTGATTACTGCAGTTGCAAAGGACGGCAGCGGTGCGAAAGGCTCTGTTACAATTAAGTCTATGAAGGGCGTGGTAAAGAGCGTTTCTATATCCGGAAAGAAGAAAGTAAAGGCAGGAAAATCAATAAAACTAAAAGCTAAAGTAAAAGCAACCAAAGGTGCGAATAAAGCGGTAATCTGGAGCAGCAGCAATCCGAAAGTTGCGGCAGTGTCCAAATCAGGAAAGGTCTCTGCAAAACCGAAGATGAAAGGTAAGAAAGTCAAGATTACGGCATTGGCAGCAGATGGAAGCGGAAAGAAAAAGAGTATAACTATAAAAATCCAATAGACGTAAGGGGAATGAAACTATGTTAAAGGGAAAGACCATTCTCCTTGGTGTCACTGGCGGCATTGCCGCCTATAAGAGCGCGTCTCTCGCCAGCCTTCTTGTGAAGGCCGGCGCCAGGGTGCGTGTTCTCATGACGGAGAATGCAAAGAATTTTATCAATCCGATTACCTTTGAGTCATTGACAGGGTACAAGTGTGTTTCGGATACCTTCGACCGGAACTTTGAGTTTCAGGTGGAGCACGTGGCTCTTGCAAAGGCGGCGGATGCAGTGATCATCGCCCCGGCCACGGCCAATGTGATAGCAAAGTTAGCCCACGGCATTGCGGACGATATGCTGACAACGACGGTGCTTGCCTGCCGATGTCCGAAGATTGTTGCGCCTGCCATGAATACAGCTATGTACGAGAATCCGGTGACTCAGGATAATCTGAAAGATCTGCGCCGGTACGGCGTGGAGATTGCAGAGCCGGACAGTGGATATCTTGCCTGCAAAGATGTGGGTGCAGGCAAGATGTTAGAGCCGGAGGTTCTTGCCGAGTACGTTTATAAGGCCTGTGCATTTCCTAAAGATATGGAAGGACTGAAAGTGCTGGTTACGGCAGGCCCTACCCAGGAGGCGGTTGATCCTGTGCGTTATATTACGAATCATTCTTCTGGTAAGATGGGATACGGTGTTGCCAGGATGTGTATGCTTCGCGGGGCGTCCGTCACTCTTGTGACAGGAAAGACTGCGCTTAAGGCGCCGATGTTTGTGAATGTGGTTCCTGTTGTGTCTGCAAAGGAGATGTATGATGCGGTTGTCTCAAGAAGTGAAAAGACGGATATTGTCATCAAAGCGGCTGCCGTTGCAGATTACCGTCCCCGGCATGTAGCGGAGGAGAAAGTAAAAAAAGCGGATGGACAGATGGCGATTGAGTTAGAGCGGACGGACGACATCTTAGGCTATCTGGGCGGCCATAAGAGAGACGGGCAATTTTTGTGCGGGTTTTCTATGGAAACGGAGCATATGCTTGAGAATTCCAGGAAAAAGCTTGAGAAGAAGAACCTGGATATGATTGTGGCCAACAACTTAAAGGTTCAGGGTGCGGGATTTGAGACAGACACGAACATTGTCACTTTGATCGGGAAGGACTTTCAGGAGGAGCTGCCGATGATGGAGAAGGAGCAGGTTGCAATGTGCATTATTGATAAGATATTAGAGATTCATAGGAGAAATATATGATGAATACGATAATCAGGCAGTCAATTTTAAGCGGTATGCTGGTGGGAATCGGCGTTGTGATAAACACGATGTCAGAGAACCGCTATGCAGGGGCGATGCTCTTTTCGCTGGCGCTTCTTACGATCATTCACTGCGGATTGAAATTGTACACAGGTAAGATTGGTTTTGTGCGGACAGTTCCGGTGAAGGATTTGGGAGTGATGCTTTTATGGAATCTTGCGGGAGTTCTGGTGCCGACTCTTGCCATTGCGTCCCAGCGGGGAGACGTGATGGAAAAATTTATAAATGTATCGGAGAACAAGTTTTCTGCAAGTTTTCTTGCAATGTTTATCTTTGGGTGTTTTTGCGGCGTCCTTATGTTTATTGCTGTATATTGTAAAAATACTTTGATCACAGTTTTTTGCATCATGGTATTTATCCTGTCGGGATACGAGCATTGTATCGCAGATTTTCCATATCTTGCCGTTAATTTTAGTGTGATAAATGCAGGGAAATTCCTCTGTGTCGTGGCGGGAAATTCGGTTGGGTCTATTGCAGCCCACTATCTTGTCAAAGACGAAAAATAGAGAAAGGGCTGTTTTGGGATATCAGTATGACAAGCAAACATACGTATCCTGTTACAGCCCTTTTTTCAATCTTAAAGCTTGCCGCAGTATTTTCCAAAATCCTCTTCAAAGTTATCTAACTGTTCTTTCAAAGAGGAAAGCTCTGCGTCGGAAAGTCCATCGAGAAGACTGGTTAGATCTGATTTTATCTTAGCCGGATTATATGGAACCTCCAGGGCAAAATCAGCGAAGGCCCGGATTTTCTGGAAATACATATTTGTCTCCGCCTCTTCTTTGGCTCTCCTGCTCATGCGGTACATAAACACGCAGTCAGCGGCATTCACATCTGTACATTCTTTGCAGATCCATTTCCCTAAAAAGTAATGCGTTCCCTTAAGCTCATAGAGAAAACCCGGATATTTTAAAATGCGTTCTGATATCATGGCAATTGACCTCCTCCTGTCTGTGCTGTGTTAATATCCTGTGATTATTATCGCTGAAAATGAATGTATTTTCAACGGCTGTTTTAAAGAAAAACAAGAGTTGTACAATTGAAAATGTGTTGACATTGAAATAGAATGATGATAAATTCGTCATATTGATGAAAATTAACAGGTGGAGGACATAAGATGGCGATTAGATATGATGAAGAGCGAAGAATATTTAAACTGGATACGAAGCACACGACGTACATAATCGGGTTGACGCCGGAGGGGTATGTGGGACATGCGTACTACGGAGATTACATGGAGAGCGGGGATGTATTCTATCTGCTGCGGACAGGGGAGCGTCCCCTTACGCCGTCAGCACTGCCGAGAGAGAAGTCGTCTTTCTTAGACTTTTTTCCTGCCGAGTATCCTACAGGGGGAATCGGGGATTACCGGGAGAGCTGCCTTGACGTCAGGGGCAGTGCGGGATGCCGGGGATGTGAGATTTTATATGATTCCCACCGGATCAGGAAAGGCAAGCCGAAGCTTAACGGATTGCCGGCATCTTTCGGGACAGAGGATGAGACGGAGACTTTAGAGCTTGTGTGTGTGGACAAGGTGCTGAATCTTAGAGTTATCCTTTCCTATTCTGTCTTTGAAGAGGAAGACATTATCACAAGAAGTGTCAGGCTCATCAACGAAGGGGAAGAGTGTCTTCGGATTGAAAAAGTGCTTTCGGCCTGTCTGGACATGGATGATGAAGAATTTGAGATGGTCACGCTTGTTGGCGGATGGGCGAGAGAGCGGGGCGTCCAGAGAAGGAGGATTACCTACGGAAAGCAGATGGTATCTTCTGCAAAAGGGGAATCGAGCCATCAGGAGCACCCATTTCTGGCACTCGTTACGCCTCAGACGACGGAGCAGCAGGGACGTGTATACGCTATGAATTTTGTGTATTCCGGTAATTTTATTGCGGAGGCGGAGCTAAACCAGCATGATGCGGTGCGCATGGTCATGGGGATAAACGGCGAGGATTTCTGCTGGAATCTGCGGGGAGGAGAGGAATTTCAGGCGCCGGAGGTTGTGCTTACATTTTCAGGCGAAGGGTTTGGGAAGATGAGCCGCTCCTTCCATGATTTCTATCGGAAGCATCTGATTCGCAGCCCGTATCTGCACAAAAAAAGACCTGTGTTGATTAACAACTGGGAGGCGACGTACTTTGATTTTGATACGGAAAAGCTTTTAGATATTGCCAGAGAAGCCAAAAAAGCGGGAATCGAGATGCTTGTCATGGACGACGGCTGGTTCGGAAAGCGCGATAATGACGACAGTTCTCTGGGGGACTGGACGGTAAATGAGGATAAGCTCAAGGGCGGTCTCAAATATCTTGTGGACGAGGTGAGGGAAATTGGCCTGGAGTTCGGTATCTGGTTTGAACCGGAGATGATCTCGCCGGATTCTATGCTGTACCGGGAGCATCCAGAGTGGGCGATTCATATCCCGGGAAGGCAGGCGACCCAGAGCAGGGCGCAGTATGTGCTTGACTTATCCAACCCTGAGGTGGTAGATTATGCCTATGAGTGTGTGGCTAAGATTCTAAGGAGCGCGCCCATCTCTTATGTAAAATGGGATATGAACCGCCAGTTAAGCGATTTGGGAAGCAGCTATCTTGAGCGGGATTCCCAGCAGGAGCTATTCCACCGGTATGTGCTTGGGCTGTATGAGATGCAGGAGCGTCTGGTGTCAGAATTTCCCGGGCTGCTTCTTGAAAACTGTTCCAGCGGGGGCGGACGGTTTGACCCGGGGATGCTCTATTACAGCCCGCAGATCTGGTGCAGTGATAATACAGACGCCGTGGAGCGGCTGGCAATCCAGGAAGGCACAGCGCTTATCTATCCGCTGTCCACGATGGGAGCACATGTAAGCGATTGTCCGAACCATATGACAGGCCGGAATACTCCGTTTGAGACGAGAGGGCATGTGGCTCTTGCCGGAACCTTTGGTTATGAGCTGGATATCACGAAGATTCCGGAAAAAGACCGGGAGATGATTCCGGGGCAGATTAAAGATTACCACAAGTATAATGAGCTGATAAGGGAAGGCGATTATTACCGGATTGCGTCCTACAGGGAGAATCATAAGTACGACTGCTATCTTGTGGCGGCGAAGGATAAGAGCGAGGCGCTTATGACTTTCGTCCAGGTACAGTGTGTTCCTACTTTCCATGGAAAGAAGATTAAGCTTTTGGGGCTTGACAGTAAGGCAGTGTACAGACTGGAAGGTACGGAACAGGTGTATACAGGGGAAATGCTGATGAAGGGCGGATTTATCATTGATTTTGTACAGGGCGATGGGATGAGCAGACTGTATCACTTTGTGCGGCAGAGTGAAGATCATATAAAAAAGTAAAGCTGAATAATTAATAAAAATAAAAGGTGCAAGGCTCTGTATTGGGAAATGGAGTCTTGCATCTTTTTGGTCGAATTAATATTTAAAATACAAAGTAAATTAGTTGACACTTAGCTAAAAAGATGATAAATTTTAATTAAATAAATACAAGGACTTAGATAAAAATGAAGGGGGATATGACTGTGGGTTACAAAGAAGTTTATGATGCGTGGTGTACGGATGAATATTTTGATGTGTCTGTGCGGGAGGAGCTAAAAGCGATAAGCGGTGATGAGAAGGAGATTGAGGATAGGTTTTACCGTCAGCTTGAGTTCGGGACAGGCGGGCTTAGAGGTGTGATTGGTGCGGGGACGAACCGGATGAATATTTACACAGTCCGCAAGGCCACGCAAGGGCTGGCGAATTATATTGTCTCCCAGAGAGGGCAGGGGAAGGGCGTTGCCATCGCCTATGACTCCAGGCGTATGTCCCCGGAATTCGCAAGGGAGGCGGCGCTGTGTCTTAATGCGAATGGGGTTAAGACATACCTGTTTGAGAGTCTCAGGCCTACGCCGGAGCTTTCCTTTGCAGTACGTGAGCTTGGCTGTATTGCAGGAATTGTCATTACCGCCAGCCATAATCCGAGAGAATACAATGGATATAAGGTGTATTGGGAGGATGGTGCGCAGATTACTCCGCCTCATGACAGGAATATTCTTGACGAGGTAGGAAAGGTTACGGAATTTTCCCAGGTGAAGATGATGGAAGAGGATGAGGCGAGGGTTTTAGGGCTATTTCAGGTGATTGGGACTTCTTTTGACGATTTGTATCTTAAAAGACTTAGGGAGCAGAGTATTCACCCGGAGATTATAAGGGAAGCGGCGCAGGATATGAAGATTGTATATACGCCGCTGCATGGGACGGGAAATATCCCGGTAAGGCGGATTCTAAAGGAGCTTGGATTTGCGAAGGTCTATGTGGTGGAGGAACAGAAGGCGCCCGACGGGAACTTTCCGACAGTCGCATATCCGAATCCGGAGGATGAAAAGGCGTGGGAACTGGCGATTGAGCTTGCCAAAAAGATCGATGCAGATATTGTACTTGCTACAGATCCGGACGCGGACCGGCTGGGCGTCTATGCGAAGGATACAGATACCGGAGAATATGTAAGCTTTACCGGGAATATGTCGGGGATGCTGATTGCAGAGTACATATTGAGGGAGCGGGTAAAGACCGGCACGATGCCGAAAAATCCTGCGCTTGTAGAGACGATCGTTACGACGGATATGGCGAAAGCGATTGCAGCCGAATATCATACCGCTCTTATAGAGGTGCTGACAGGTTTTAAGTATATCGGTGAGCAGATTAAGCTGTTCGAGGAGCAGAAAAGCTATACTTACATATTTGGACTGGAGGAAAGCTATGGCTGTCTGGCAGGAACATATGCGAGGGATAAGGATGCCTGTGTGGCAGTGATGCTTCTGTGCGAAGCGGCGGCGTACTATAAGACGAAGGGAAAGACTCTCTGGGATGCAATGACTGATATGTATGAAAAATACGGCTATTACAGAGAGGGCTTGAAGACGCTGACGTTTAAGGGAATTGATGGAGCCGAAAAGATCCGGCGCATGATGAGAGAGCAAAGGGAGAATCCGCCAAAGGAGATGGGCGGCTTAAAAGTTCTTGCAGTCCGGGATTATAAGACGGATACGAGGAAGAATATGATAACCGGAGAGGTGACGGTGACGGGACTGCCGGATTCCGACGTGTTATACTATGAACTTTCTGATGATGCATGGTGCTGTGTGCGCCCTTCAGGAACAGAGCCGAAGATTAAATTTTACTTTGGGGTTAAAGGGGACTCTTTAAAAGACTCAGAAAGTAAGCTTGAAAAGTTAAAGGATGTATTTGCCGCAGAAAAGTAACTGCTGTAATTAATGTTAGCTGGTTTAAGGAGGAAGATTATGGCTAAGACAGTTAGGTTGGCCGATATCGGCGAGAGATTGGGTGTCAGTACAGTGACGGTTTCGAAGGCATTATCCGGACAGAAAGGAGTCAGCGAAGAGCTTCGCGGGAAGATTATACGGCTGGCGGATGAGATGGGGTATGTGAAGAATACGATAGATGAAAGCAGGCCGGTAAAAGAGAGCTATACCATCGGGGTGATCGTGGCAGAGCGTTACTTGCAGGAAAACCAGTCTTTCTACTGGATGCTGTATCAGGAGATTTCTAAAAGAGCCATCGGGAGAAGTTGTTTTCCCGTGCTCGAAGTGATTTCTCCTGAGGCGGAGGACAGGGGAGAATTTCCTAAGGTGGTGACGGAAGGGAAAGTGGACGGTGTGATTATTCTTGGCGCCTTTAAAGCCGAATATGCACAGCGGCTGATTCAGGCAGGGGAACTGCCCATTCTCAATCTGGACACGACCAATGGATGGGAGTCATGTGACTGTGTGGTATCCAACAATTTGATGGGCGGTTACCGGATGACGAACTACCTGTTTGAGCTTGGGCATAAAAAGATTGGTTTTGTGGGGACAAGGCTTTCCACCAGCAGTATCGACGACCGGTATTTCGGGTATTTGAAGTCCCTGATGGAGCATGGCGTGGCATGGAGGGAAGACTGGGTGGTAGATGACAGAAGTCTTGAGGATGGGAAGATTGATAAGTGTGCAGGCTTTCTTCTCCCCAGGGACATGCCGACAGCTTTTTTCTGTAACTGTGATCTGTCGGCAAGCCTTTTGATTGCTAAGCTTGAAGAGGCTGGATGCCGCGTCCCGGAGGATGTATCGGTAGTGGGGTTTGATAATTATGTGTCGGGGCAGTTTTCCGGCGTCGGGCTTACCACCTATGAGATTGATACAAAGGAGATGGCGGACCGGGCGGTGCACATCATCCTAAAGAAATGTCAGGATGCGGCTTATACGACAGGGGTATTCATGCTTGCGGGCAAGTTTATTGAGAGGGAGAGCGCAAGGCGGGTTGGCCCGCCGGTACCTTTTGTCTGAACAGCCCGGGCGTGAGTTCGGTACTCTTTTGGAAAAGATGAATAAAATGGTTCGTTCACATTGTCGTAACCGACTTTGCTGCTTATTTCATGAATTGTCAGATTCGTGGTAAGCAGCATTTTTTTGGCCATATCAAGCCGCCTGCGGATGAGATATCTGACAGGTAACGGCCTATAGGATTCGGAGGATTTCCGACAGAGCCTATATCTGTTTACATAATTATACACGCTAAACAAAAGTGATAAATTAGCTTAATTAACTGAATCCTGACATATAAATTAGCAAATGCTGTATTGGCATAATATATAAAAATATGAATTGAAATCTGGTGATATTTAACAAATATATAAGAAATCCAAAGAAAGTGAATAATTAACAAGACAAATTGATGATTAAATGATATAATCAAACATAGTTAAATTTAAGTAATATTTAATGTGTAAATGCTTAAATTTAATTAAGCGGAACGAACTCGTGAAATGGAAGTTCCAGATGCACAGACGGAGATAATGATTAAGAAAGATTAGGGGAAATCCGGAAAGGAGTATATTAAAAAAATGAAAAAAATGAAAGAGGAAGTCAGGGAACATTTACAGCAGAGTATTATTCCTTTCTGGATGTCCTTAAGGGATGATACGTACGGCGGATATTACGGGTACATGGGCTATGACGGCATCGTGGATGAGTGTGCGGTCAAGGGATGTATCTTAAACAGCCGTATTACATGGTTTTTTGCCAACGCCTATCTGACTCTTGGAGAGGAAAGCCTGCTTTCGGAGGCGAGGCATGGCTTTGAATTTTTGAAGGAATTTTGTCTGGATAAGGAATACGGCGGTGTCTTCTGGTCGGTAAAATACGACGGAACGCCGGAGGATACTACAAAACATACATACAACCAGGCATTTTCGATCTATGCGCTGTCTTCTTACTATGACGCGTCAAAGGATGAAGAAAGTATCCGCATTGCGGAGCAACTTTATGAGCTGATTGAAGAAAAATGCAGGGATGAAGGCGGATATCTGGAAGGTTTTGACAGAGAGTTCCGCCCGGTGGAAAATGATAAATTATCGGAGAACGGTGTGATTGCCGAGCGGACCATGAACACACTTTTGCATGTGTTTGAGGCGTACACCGAATTTTATCGGGTGACAGGGAAGAAAGAGGTAAAGGAACGGCTTGAATGGATGATGGATATTATCGCGGAGAAGATTTACAATCCTAAGCTTCACAGACAGGAAGTGTTCTTTGACTCAGAGTACCGCTCTCTCATAGACCTTCACTCTTATGGTCATGACATTGAGACAGCGTGGCTTGTAGACCGGGGAGTGGAGATTGTCGGCAATCCGGCGTACGAGGTGAAGATGACGCCGATTACGAAGGATTTGACAAGACAGATTTATGAAATTGCATATAACCGCCATTCTCTTGCAAATGAGTGCGAGAGGGGCGTTGTAGATACAGACCGGGTATGGTGGGTGCAGGCGGAGGCCGTGGCAGGATTCTTAAATGGCTATGAAAAGGATGCATCCCGGGCAGAATACCTGGAGGCTGCCAAAGACATCTGGCAGTA
Organism: Lachnospiraceae bacterium MD308; assembly: GCA_000403475.2. Classification (GTDB taxonomy): domain Bacteria; phylum Bacillota; class Clostridia; order Lachnospirales; family Lachnospiraceae; genus MD308. The sequence continues at coordinate 885,008 of KE159795.1, read as the reverse complement.
TATAAAGACGTATCTGATTGATACGAGGGAAGGTCTGGAGTGGTACTGGCTGCTTAATGAGGAGGGCCGGCCATATGAAAACAAACCGATTGTAGAGCCGTGGAAATGCCCGTACCACAACGGAAGAATGTGTATGGAAGTGATAAGGAGGAATAACTGATGCTGCATGAAAGATATGATACGGAATTAAAAAGGCAGGAAGAACTGCTGAACCGGAAAAATGAGAAAACTGACCTTTACAACGGAATCTTTGACCGCTACAAATACCCGGTACTCACCAGGGAGCATATCCCGCTTACCTGGCGCTATGACCTGAATAAAGAGACGAATCCGCACTTTATGGAGCGGCTCGGGGTAAATGCGGTGATGAACGCCGGGGCGATTGAGCTTGACGGGAAATACTATCTCATTGCCCGCATTGAGGGAAATGACCGTAAGTCTTTCTTCGGCGTGGCGGAAAGCGACGACGGCGTCTCGGGCTTTCGGTTCTGGGATTATCCGATTCTTCTTGACGATGTATGCCCCGAGGAGACGAATGTCTATGACATGCGTCTGACAAAGCATGAGGACGGATATATCTACGGTGTGTTCTGCTCTGAGAGCAAGGACACTTCTGTAAATGAGCTTTCCGCGGCAGTGGCGGCGGCAGGAATTGTGCGGACGAAGGATTTAAAGCATTGGGAACGTCTGGACAATTTAAAGACCCTGAATTCCCCTCAGCAGAGAAATGTAGTGCTTCATCCGGAGTTTGTCGACGGAAAGTATGCATTTTACACAAGACCCATGGATGATTTTATCGATACAGGCTCCGGCGGAGGAATCGGGTTTGGCCTGTGTGACGATATCGAGCATGCGGTAATTGGTGAAGAGATCATTACCAGCAAGCGGAAATACCACACCATCACCGAGGCGAAAAACGGCGCTGGTGCAGTCCCCATAAAGACAGACAGAGGATGGATTCATATCGCCCACGGCGTCCGCAACACGGCGGCGGGACTCCGCTACGTCCTCTACGCATTTGCCACCGCCCTTGACAATCCGGCAAAGGTTATCGCAGAGCCTTCCGGTATGCTGCTTGGACCAAGAGACTGGGAGCGGGTCGGGGATGTGTCGAATGTAGTGTTTACCAACGGAGCAATCGTGAAAGATAACGGAGACGTATACATCTATTATGCGGCCAGCGATACGAGGATGCATGTGGCAGCAACGACAGTGGAAAAACTTGTAGATTACGTGTTTCATACGCCCGAAGACCCCGGCAGGTCTGTAGAGTGTGTGGCGCAGAGGTGTGAATTGATACGGCGTAATCTGGAGCTGTTGGAGACAAACAAAAACTAAGGAGGCGGACATGTTTCGAGGAGATTTTATATGGGGCGTTGCCAGCAGTGCTTATCAGATTGAAGGAAAAGGTGTGAAGGAAGTTGCCGGGGAGTGCATCTGGGACCGGTTTGTGAAGGAGGCAGGACGGATTGCAGACGGGGCGGATGCAGACGTAAGCTGTGATTTTATCCGCAAATATAAAGAAGACATCTCGCTGATGAAATATATGGGAATCCGCAATTACCGGTTCTCTCTGAACTGGAGCCGGATTATGCCGGAGGGCACCGGACAAGTGAACGAAAGGGCGGTCCGGATGTACCGGGATATGATCAAGTTTATGAAGGAGAAGGGAATCGAGCCGTTTATCACGCTGTTTCACTGGGAGTATCCCCAGAGTCTTCAGGAGCGGGGCGGATGGGTGTCTTCTCAGTCGCCGGAGTGGTTTGGCAGGTATGCGCGGGTGGTGGCGGAGAATTTCTCGGATCTCTGCGAGTATTTTATCACCATAGATGAACCTCAGTGCTTTTGCAATTTCGGTCATGTGCGGGGAACTCACGCGCCGGGGTATAAGCTGCCGCTGCCGCTTTCCTTCCAGATGGTGCACAATGTGCTGAAAGCTCACGGAATGGCGGTCAAGGCTCTTAGAGAGTATGCGAAAGGTCCGGTGAAGGCAGGGATTGCGCCGACGTTTGGCGTGCCGGTTCCGGAATCGGAGGAGACGTCGGATATCGAGGCGGCAAAAAGAGCGTATTTTGGTTTCTATGAGGAGACGGACAACTGGGCGTGGAATCTGTCCTGGTATCTTGACCCTGTCATATTTGGGAAATACCCGGAGGAGGGACTTGAAAAGTATGCGGCATATCTTCCGAGATTTTCTGCGGAGGATATGGAGCTGATCAGCCAGCCGGTTGATTTTATTGGTCAGGGTATCTATAATGGCCATGCGGTCAGGGCCGGCGACATGGGCGAGCCGGTATTTTTAGAGCGCAAGCCCGGGGCGCCGAAGACGGCTGTAGGGTGGTCTGTTATGCCGGAGTGCATGTACTGGGGATGCCGCTTTTTGTACGAGCGTTATAAGACGCCTGTCTTCATCACGGAAAACGGGATGTCGGCGCTGGATGTGGTCTCGGAGGACGGGCGCGTCCATGACCAGAACCGGATCAACTATCTGGATGCGCATATCAGCCAGCTGCAGCGGGCATATGATGAAGGTGTGGATATTCGGGGGTATTTCCTGTGGACATTTCTGGATAACTTTGAGTGGGAGCGGGGATATAATGAGCGGTTTGGCATCGTGTATGTGGATTTTGAGAGTCTTAAGCGGACGGTGAAGGACTCTGCCTGCTGGTATCAGCAGGTGATCGGGCAGAATGGTGCGAACCTTAGCATCAACCGGAAGCCGCGGCCGATTCTCTTCTTGAATCCGGTGCTTAAAGAGATGGTGTGGGGCGGAAACCGGCTGGGTACAGATTTCGGCTACCAGCTCCCGGGAAATGAGGTCGGAGAATGCTGGGGAATATCGGCGCACCCAAGCGGTGACGATGGGGTGGACGACAGCCGTTTTGTGGGAAAGACTCTCTCTGAGCTTTGGGAGAAGGAGAGATATCTGTTCGGGAATCTTAAGGAAGACCGTTTCCCGCTGCTGGTGAAGGTGATCGATGCGAAGGAAAATTTAAGCATACAGGTGCATCCTGACGACATTTACGCGAAGGAGCATGAAGGAGGCTCCCTTGGAAAGACAGAATGCTGGTATATTATTGACTGCGGCGAGGACGCCGAGCTTGTAGTGGGCCACAACGCCCGGACCAAAAAAGAGCTGGAGCGGATGATTCATGAGGGCCGGTGGGATGCGCTTATCCGGAAGATTCCCATCAAGAAGGGTGATTTTATCCAGATTAATCCGGGGTGCGTCCATGCCATTACTGCCGGGTGTATGATCTTAGAGACGCAGCAGAACAGTGATATTACGTACCGGGTGTACGATTACGGGCGGCTGAAGGATGGAAAACCGAGAGAACTCCATGTGGAAAAAAGCATGGATGTGATAAAGGTTCCGGCGCAGCCTGCGGCAGACAGTGTGAAAAATGTGAAGGAAATCCCGGAGAATCAGTGGATAAAGCTCATTGCATGCGATTATTATAAGGTATATAAGATGAACCTGAACGGGATGATGCGGTTTACCCAGACCCATCCCTTTATGAATGTGAGCGTGATTGAGGGATGCGGGATTGTCAATGGGCGTGTGATCAAGAAGGGCGACCACTTTATCCTGCCGGATGGGTACGGAAGTGTGGAGCTTACCGGGGAGATGGAGCTGATTGCATCGACGGTGTATTAAGACTTTCGGTCTTTGTTCCGGTCTTTTCCCAAATCTTAAATATTATATAAGCCCCGATAAGGTTCGCGGCGATATAGATGAGTATTCCGGCGGCATTTCCGGTTAGGGCGGCGATTTCTTTGAATACTTTCTGGCCCATGGAATAATGAGGGCTGATGTAGAACATATTGATATTCCCATATGGATAAAAAGCAAGGTTGAATGCTGTGGCAAGAGCGCAGCAGGTAAGATAAATAAAGGCGCTGCCGGAAAATTTCCGGGCAGTGTCTTTGTTTTTCGGACATTCTTTTTTTCTCTGGCAGATTCCTGATACAATGCCCAGAATGATAAGCAGCACATGCCACAGATAAGAGTGGGCAGTCAGAGGTGCGTAGGGATAGTGAAGGCCGCTCGTATCAAAAAACGTGAAGATTCCGCCCATCAGGCCGAAGGTCTTAAGGAAAGTCAGGAGTATGTCCCGGGCCTTTTCACGAACAAAGGGCAGCAAAAGGCATACATACATAGGTATGCTGCAGAGCTGGAAGGGGAAGTACCACCAGTCGTAATGATGTTCATTTATTATGAATGTAATGCAGTATTGTTTCCAGATTTCGCTGAGAAACATGATTATTCCGCAGATAAATAAAAATCGGGTATATTTTTTCATAAGAACCTCTGCCTATAGTGTTGCACAAAATAGTTCGTACCATACACAAATATTTTACCACGGGGAAGAAAAATATGATATACTGTTTCAGCTATTAACAAATGAGGTGATTAAGAATGAAACCAAAAAATGTGGTGATGCTGATGACGGCCGCTTTTATATGGGGAACGGCTTTTGTGGCTCAGAGTGTGGGGATGGATTATCTGGGGCCGTTTACATTTAACGGAGTAAGGAATTTTGTGGGGGCGGCAGCCCTTCTTCCATGTATCTGGCTTTTGGACAGGCTAAACAGAAGAGATGTGAAAGATAAGGCCGTAAAGGAAGCGAAGAATCCAGGAGAAAAAAGGGATTTGATTCTGGGAGGAGTCTCTTGCGGAACAGTGCTTTTTGTCGCCGGAAGCTTTCAACAGGTAGGTCTTCAGTATACGACGGTGGGAAAAGCAGGATTTATTACGGCATGTTATATTGTAATCGTGCCGGTGTGCGGGATATTTTTGCACAAGAAGATTGGCGGGAAGGTATGGATTGCGGTGGGTCTTTCATTAATCGGCCTGTACCTTTTATGCATTACAGAGAAACTGACCATTGGAAAAGGTGACATACTGGTATTTCTATGCGCATTGGTTTTTACAATGCACATTCTGGTTATCGACTATTTTTCGCCGAAAGTTGACGGGGTGAAGATGTCCTGCATCCAGTTTTTTGTGTGCGGCCTGCTGTCGCTGGCTCCTATGTTTGCGCTGGAGACACCGCAGATAGCGGCGATTATCAAAAGCTGGGGGCCGATTCTTTATGCCGGAGTGTTGTCGAGCGGCGTGGCCTATACACTGCAGATTGTAGGGCAGAAGAATGTGAATCCGGCGATTGCGTCGCTGATTTTAAGTCTGGAGTCTTGCTTTTCGGTATTGGCGGGATGGATTATATTGGGGCAGCGGCTTTCCGGTCGGGAGGCGATGGGCTGTGTGCTGATGTTTGCGGCGATTATACTGGCGCAGCTTCCGGACAGGCGGAACGCAGAATAATTTTAACTGTTGGCATAAATTTACAAAATATACTTTTTTTAATATTATTCTAATTTTCTTGTGATAATTTGTAAAATAGTGTAAAGTACTGCTCGCTGAGAATGTAGTGAACAGCAGCAAATATTACAAGTTTATGAAAGTAAGAGTAGGAGTAAACTATGGACCATCTGAAAGAATTGGAATCTGAAGCAATTTATATTATACGGGAGGTTACGGCGGAATGTGAAAAACCTGTTATGTTGTATTCGATAGGTAAAGATTCTTCCGTTATGCTTCATCTGGCGTTAAAAGCCTTTTATCCGGAAAAACCTCCTTTTCCGTTTTTGCACATCAATACTACGTGGAAATTTCATGAGATGATTGAATTCCGTGATAAGAGAGCTGAAGAGCTGCAGATTGAGATGCTGGAATATATTAATGAAGACGGCGTAAATCGGGGAATCAATCCTTTCGAGCATGGGTCTGCCTATACTGACATTATGAAGACGCAGGCGCTTAAGAATGCATTGGATAAATATGGTTTTACGGCTGCGTTTGGAGGCGGCAGGCGGGATGAGGAGAAATCTCGTGCCAAGGAGCGGATTTTTTCTTTCCGTAACCGGGAACATGCCTGGGACCCCAAAAACCAGCGGCCGGAGATGTGGAATCTTTTTAATACAAGGATAAATCAAGGGGAGAGCATACGTATCTTTCCATTGTCTAACTGGACGGAGGCCGATATATGGCAATATATAAGGAAAGAGAATATACCGATTGTACCTTTATATTTTGCAAAGCCCCGTCCTGTAGTACAGCGTGACGGCAATATTATCATGGTAGACGATGACAGAATGAAGCTTCTGCCTGGTGAAAAGGTCGAGACAAAGATGGTTCGGTTCCGGACTTTGGGTTGTTATCCTCTGACGGGGGGAGTTGAGTCTGCAGCAGCTACGTTGGATGAGATTATTGATGAGACGCTTGGGGCTGTAGAATCAGAAAGAACCAGCCGTATTATAGACTCTGACAGCGGCTCTGCCAGTATGGAAAAAAGAAAGCGCGAGGGATATTTTTAATATGAAAAATGATTTACTTAAGTTTATAACTTGTGGAAGTGTGGACGATGGGAAATCTACACTGATCGGACACATGCTTTATGATGCAAAACTGCTTTTCACAGACCAGAAAAAGGCGCTTGAGCTGGAGTCAAGAGTCGGTTCTAATGACGGCAAGATTGACTACTCTCTGCTTTTGGACGGGCTGATGGCAGAGCGTGAGCAGGGAATTACGATTGACGTGGCGTATCGTTATTTTACGACTGCTAACAGGAGCTTTATTGTAGCCGATACTCCCGGCCACGAAGAATATACGAGGAACATGGCAGTAGGGGCTTCCTTTGCTTCCCTCAGTGTTATATTAATTGATGCCAGCCAGGGAGTTCTCCTTCAGACAAAACGACATGTCAGAATTTGTGTGTTGGTGGGAATCCGCCATTTTGTGTTTGCTGTGAATAAGATGGATCTGGCAGGCTATGATCAGGCGCGGTTCCAGAAGATAAAAAAGGATATCAAGCTTTTGATGTCAGAATTTGACTATAAGACGATAAAAGTAATTCCGGTATCAGCCACGGAGGGAGACAATATAACATCCAGGTCTGACCGGATGGATTGGTATACAGGTCCGTCTCTTTTGCAATATCTGGAAAATGTGGACGTGTCCGGAGAGGATGAGAATACCGGATTTTCCATGCCGGTTCAGCGCGTGTGCCGTCCTAACCGGGAGTTTCGGGGATTTCAGGGGCAAGTTGCTTCCGGGGAACTGTCGGTAGGCGACCGGATTACCGTCCTTCCCAGCAGGGAACAGGCAGGAGTTAAAGCTATATTACAGGGCGATCAGAAAGTGGATTCCTGTTTCAGAGGACAGGCGGTCACGGTTCAGTTAGAATCAGAAATTGATATATCCAGAGGATGTGTTATTACAAAGGACTGTAACTTGACGGTTGGTTCTATGCTTACAGCATCCATATTGTGGATGGACGATAACAGGCTTACAGCAGGCATGAATTTCTTTTTGAAGCTGGGGACGCAGCAGGTTCCGGCAACAGTCCTCAGTATCCGATATAAGACAGATATTAATTCCGGAAACAGAATCGAGACAGACCATGTATTGAAAAATGAGATTGCCCTCTGTGAGATTTCTACCGGAAGCAAGATTGTGTTTGGGCAGTTTTATAATCATCCTGCCCATGGCTCTTTAATTCTCATTGACCGTATTACGAACGCGACTGCCGCGTGCGGAGTGGTTGTGCAAAACATTGCGGAAGAAAATAATCTTACCTGGAATGAGATGGATATTACAAGGGACTTAAGGCAGGCCAGACTGGGCCAGAAAGCGGTGACGGTCTGGATGACGGGACTGTCTGGTTCGGGGAAGTCAACAGTTGCAAATGCGCTTGAGAAAAGATTGTTTGCTATGGGAAAACATACCATGCTTTTAGATGGGGATAACGTGCGGATGGGACTTAACAAGAATCTTGGCTTCGGGCAGCAGGACCGCATGGAAAATATCCGAAGGATTGCGGAAGTATCCAAATTGATGAATGACGCGGGACTGATTGTCATCACATCTTTTATATCTCCGTACCGTCAGGACCGAAGGAGTGCCCAGGAGATTATCGGGGATAGTTTTTTGGAAGTATATGTAAGTACTCCGCTTTCGGAGTGTGAACGCAGGGATGTGAAGGGACTTTACAAGGCGGCCAGGGAAGGAAAGATTGCTGATTTCACGGGAATTACCAGTCCGTATGAACCGCCGGAAAACCCGATCGTATGTATAGACACCAGTCAGAATGATGTGGAGACATGTGTAGATATCATTCTGGAGAAATTGGAAGATAGAATCAGATATGGAGAGTAGTGATGAAAACATTATATTTACATGTAGGGACGCCGAAGACAGGTACTTGTGCGATTCAGGAACTATGTACGTTGAATCAGGGGCTATTAAATAGCCAGGGATACTGTTATCCGGAATTTCCGTATTCTTATCCGGGATTTGGAAAGAGACGGAATGCTGTCTTTCTTCAAAGGCCAATCTGGAAAGACGGAGTGCGGCAGCCTGAACAAGAAAAACAACGATTTTTAGAAGGAATGGATATTATACGTAAGCATTTTGAAACATATGATAACGTAATTCTTTCCGATGAGGGAGTCTGGGGATCAAGTTGTGAAAACAGAAAGTCAATATGGCCGGAATTAAAGGAATATAGCGACGCACACCAATTTTCTGTAAAAATTATTGTTTATTTGCGAAGGCAGGACTTGTTTATAGACTCTTTTTGGAGACAGCGTGTGAAAGGGAGCAGGAACAAAAGGTCAAAGATAGTACTGTCATGGGACGAGTATGTTAAAGATTGTCCGGAAACATCTTATCTTGATTATTATGCAGAACTGGAAAAGCTTTCATCATTTTTTGGAAAAGAGAATATAATCGTACGGCGATTCGACAGAAATTATTTTCCCAATGGTATGATTCAGGCCGATTTTCTAGAAATGATCGGGCTTAAACTGACAGACGAGTATGTCATAACTCACCAAAGTGTTAATGTAAGTATGTCTGGAAATATATGTGAAATTAAGCGGGTCATCAATTTACTGCCTGATATTACAGACAGCGAATATTTCTTTTTGAGAAAAAATTTGATTGACATTAACGGTGTTTCTGGTTCAGAATATAAAAGCAATATGTTTTCGGCACAGGAAACGGAAGCTTTTATGGAAACCTATCGACAGGACAACCGGAAAATTGCAGAAGAGTATTTGAATGAAAAAGATACCGATCTGTTTGATATGGATTTTAGCGGCATATGCAAATGGGAGAAGGGCAATCCTTATCTGTTAGATGATATTATCCGTTTTGCAACTGCAACTAATTTGAATATCCTTCGAAAAATGGGGAAAGAGAATGCAGCGTTAAGGCAGGAACTTGACGGACTGAAAAGCAAACTGAGGCATCCGTTCCGGACATTTATCCGTATTGTGTTGAAAAAACTTAATATAAGGTGAATTAAGGGAGGAATAATATGAGATTGCGGTTTGTACAAAGTCTTCTTGTGGTCGCGCTTTTGGCATCGGTGCTGGGTTTGTCAGGATGCGGCGGAAAAGAAGACGGCAGTAAACTGAATATCGGTTATTTTAATAATGTTACCCACGCGCAGGCACTGTATATGAAAGCGACCGGCGCTCTGGAAAAAGCTGTGCCTGACGGCACAGAAGTAAGCTGGACGGCATTTAATGCAGGCCCGGCGGAAGTAGAGGCACTTTTTTCAGGGGACATTGATATCGGATATATAGGGCCGGTTCCGGCAATTACTGCCAATGTAAGGTCAAAAGGGGACGTTACGATTCTGTCCGGGGCATCAAAGGCGGGAGCTGTTCTTGTGAAGGCCGCAGGGTCAGATATTAAAGATGTGACTGATCTTTCAGGAAAAACGGTCGCAATTCCTCAGATTGGAAATACACAGCATTTATCCTGAATTATTCACGGAATAACAGCATTAACTGCTGAAACCCGCATAGTTACTGTATTTTAATTGAATATTGCTTTTCACTTATTTTGTGAATAGAAAAAGACCTCTATCTATGGTAAAATTTAGGTGTCCAATCCAAATCAAAACCAAAGAAAGGGTCTTTATATGGATATTTTAAACACTGTAAGCTTAGAAAGCAATAGCCAGATTAAAATTAATTTTGACGGAGGCGATTTATCCTCCGATGCAGGACTTCTCCTGTTCAAAGAGTTCCTGTTTAAGATTGGAGCGGTCAGGCTCGTTAATCGTATGTTCAAAACCAATGATACCGCATGGTTCCGCGTCCATAAGGATGATACGAATCTGATGCAGGTAATTTACCAGATTATCAGTTCCTACTTTGAGGATGACTGTGCAGACGAACTGACAAACGAACCTGTTATGACAGTTATTTTAGGCAAGGATGCCCTGGCATCCCAGCCTACCCTGTCACGCTTTTTTAACCGCATGGATGGAGATACGCTCAGCCAGTTAAACCAGATCATCCGTGAACTCCGTAAAGTCATCTATTCCATAAAGAAACCGGAATTCATGCTTTTTGATCTTGATTCCACACTTCTTGATACCTATGGAAATCAGGAAGGGGAAGGTTTCAACTACCATTATCAGGCTCATGGTTATCATCCGCTGTTATGCTACGACGGGCTGACCGGCGATCTGCTAAAAGCACAGCTTCGTGACGGCACCATGTATTGCAGCAAAGAGGCAGATATTTTTATGAAGTCCCTTCTGGATGAATTCCTCTGCGATTTCCCGGATGTGCCGCTTTACTTTCGTGGTGACAGTGGTTTTGCGTCACCAGGCCTGTATGAAGTTCTTGAAGATAAAAACTGCAAATATGCCATCCGGCTCAAGGAGAATGCAAAACTCCGTGAATTGGCAGAAGAGGAAAACCAGGCACTGTACCGTGCAACGAAATCCAACCAGGTAGATTACGCTGTCGAGTATGGGGAATTCCTGTACCAGGCCGGTTCATGGAACCATCCACGCAGGGTGGCCTTTAAAATAGAAAAGCCGTATGGGCAGATGATCCATCTGTATACCTTTATTGTCACAACACTGGAAATGGAACCTTATCAGGTGATCCGGTTCTATTGCGGAAGAGGCAAAATGGAAAATTTCATCAAGGAATGCAAAAGCGGTTTTGACTTTGCCTCTGTAAGCAGTTCCTCAAAGCTGGTAAATGCGAACCGCCTTCTGGTTCATGCATTAGCTTATAACCTATTCAATTGGTTTAGACGATTGGCGCTTGCTGCCAGTATGCGAAAACAGCGTATTGATACCATACGATTAAAACTGCTGAAGATAGCCGCAAGGGTGGTAAAATCAGCACGATATAAATATTTTAAACTGTGCAGCAGCTGTCCCTACAAGAAAGAATTCTACGAGACACTGGAAAACATCCGTAACCTGCAGCCACAGTTGGAATAATAACTGTTAATGGACCTTGACAGCCACAATAAATTTCCAACCCTATCACAGGAGAAGTCTGCCCATTTTTAGGCTATCTTGCGACAGAGTGAGGTATCTGGAGGGGTTGTAATGGTAACTACGGCGGATTTTATGTGAGTTTATACTGCCGTGAATAATTCAGGTTTATGTCTTTTAAATCTTTTGAAAGAGAATCAGCTTGCTCCTGTTGATAAAGGCGGAGATGTGGATGTAACTGCTGTGGAAAATGCGGATGTAATGAATATGATGGACCAGGGCAATATTGACGCGGCATTGGTTCCGGAGCCGTGGGGCACGACTTTGGAGCGCAATGGGGCTGAGATTGTGCTGGACTATGATGAAGTATATAAAAATGGGGATTATCCTGTAGCAGTTGTAGTTGTACGGGAGGAGTTCCTGAAAGAGAATCCTGACATTGCTGATGTATTTTTAGAAGAGCACAGGAAAGCGACAGATTATATGGTGCAGAACACAGAAGAAGCTTCGGCCACTGTCAATGAAGAGATCAATGCTGCCACTGGGAAATCGCTGGATGCAGATATTTTGGCAGGGGCTTTTGGAAAGATGACTTTTTCTACAGATGTAAATGAACAGGCCATAAGGGATTTTGCGGATATTTCTCTGGAGCAGGAGTTTATTGCGCAGGATTATGAGAATATCTTTTCAGAGAGAGCGAGAAAGGATTGATTTGCCATGTCTTTAGTGTTGAAGAATGTGAGCAAGGTATTTGAAGATTCAAAAGAAGACGTATTAAATGAGATTAATCTTGAGATTGAAAAGGGAGAGTTTGTCTGTGTTGTAGGACGGAGCGGATGCGGGAAGAGTACTTTGCTGAACCTTATAGCTGGTTTGGAAAAGCCGACAGAAGGTGAGATTCTGTTAAATTCCCGCCCGGTTACGGGACCTGGTTCTGACCGTATTGTAATGTTTCAGGAGCATGCATTGTTTCCTTGGCTGAATGTGATACAGAATGTGGAGTTTGGTATGAAGATTGCCGGGATTCCTCAGAAAGAGCGGGAGGAAAGGGCGCTGTCTAATCTTCGGATGGTAGGTCTGGAGGAATACAAAGACTATGCCATTCACCAGCTTTCGGGAGGGATGCGTCAGCGGGTGGCGTTAGCAAGAGCATTGACGTTAGATTCAGAGATTCTTCTTATGGACGAGCCCTTTTCTGCTCTGGATAAGCAGACATCCAACCGCCTCAGGGAAGAGCTTCAGGAGATATGGGTGAAAACAAAACGTACGGTTCTGTTTATCACGCACAGTGTGGAGGAGGCTGTATATCTGGCAGACCGGGTGGTAGTGATGTCGCCTGCCGGTATCACAGATATTGTTTCCGTGGAACTTGAGCGTCCGCGTTATGTTTATGATGAGAAGTTTGTAGAGTATCGTCATAAAATCCTGGAGAAGGTAGAGGAAAAGGTGTACCGATGAAAAAAAGAGATGTATTAAGAACAAAATTTGTGTCGGAGCTTATCTTTTTGGGCGGCGTGATATTACTGTGGCAGATGCTTTATGTGATCGGTGTTGATGTTCTCTCAATATGGAAACCGTATGCGATGCCGTCGCCGACAGGAGTCGTAAAGAGCTTGTGTCTTCTTTTGGCGGACGCTTCTTTAGTCAAAGCAGTCGGCTATAGTGTCTTAAGAGGTGTTTCCGGCTATATGATCTCAGTTGTGCTTGGGTGCTTTCTTGGTTTTCTTATGAATCATTTTGACTATTTGCACCGGAATTTGCGGCCGTTGGTAATGGGCGTGCAGACGCTTCCCAGTGTGTGCTGGGTTCCGTTTTCTATTCTCTGGTTTGGACTGACGCAGCAGGCCATTATTTTTGTCGTGGTTATGGGTTCTGCGTTCAGTATGGCCATTGCGGCGGATAATGCAATTCATAACGTCCCAAAGATTTATAAGAAGGCGGCTCTGACGATGGGAGCCAATTCCAGACAGATTTATCGGGAGGTAATCTTACCTGCCAGTCTGCCTGAACTGGTATCCGGCTTGAAACAGGGATGGTCTTTTGCGTGGCGCGCGCTTATGTCAGGCGAGGTAATGACTACTTGTATCGGCCTGGGACAGACATTGATTGAAGGCAGAAACCTTGCGGATATTAATCAGGTAATGCTTGTGATGATCGTCATTGTTCTTATAGGAATTTTGATTGATCAGATTGTTTTCCGGAAACTGGAAAGATATATATATCAAAAAAGAGGATTATAGAATATGAGATTTGTGATTCAGCGAGTGTCAGAAAGCGAAGTAAAAGTAGACGGGAAGATTCTCGGAAAGATCGGCAAGGGATTTATGGTGTTGATTGGCGTCAGTGATTCTGACACAAAGGAAATAGCTGACAAAATGGTCAAAAAGATGCTGGGGCTTCGCATTTTTGAAGATGAAAATGGAAAGACGAATTTGTCATTGGACAGCGTGGGAGGAGAGCTTTTGCTTATCTCTCAGTTTACATTGTACGCGAACTGTAAAAAAGGAAACCGTCCGAGTTTTATCGAAGCAGGGGCGCCGAAGGAGGCGTCGGAGATGTATGAATATATTATTGGGAAATGTAAAGAACAGGTGTCCGTAGTGGAAAGAGGAGAATTTGGCGCTGATATGAAAGTGAGCCTTGTGAATGACGGGCCTTTTACCATTATCCTGGACTCGGAAACTTTATAATGATGTAGAAAAAAGATGCCGTAAGGCATCTTTTTAATCATTTTCTGTATCTTCTGTATCTGTGTCTTCTGTGTCTTCTTTGTACCCCAGTACGTCGTTGTAAAATGCGGCCATCTTTGTTCTGGATCGGAAAGCTGCAACATACATCTGATTTCCCATAGCTCCGGAGAGCACATCGGGAATGCGTTCTACCATCTTGAGACAGCCGTTGTATTTTTCAAGTATCTCTTCATGGCTCAAAGCGAAATTTTTGCCGTCCCGGCGGCCGGCATAGGCGCAGAATTGGGATTTGCCGGTGGGTATTGTAGAGTGGTCAAATGCAATCATATCAGCCCAGATTTTATATATATTTGTGCTGTGGCTGAAATTAATCATATCGGGAGTGAAGCCGCCGCATGGGCGCATGTTTACTTCCAGCGCGATGACGTCGCCTTTTTTTCCAAGTCCTTTGTGGGCTTTCAGGAGACGGAAAAATTCGAAATGTATAAAGCGGCTTTTCACACCAAAGCTTTTTACTGTTTTGCGCCCGGCATCCCTTACGTCGGAGGAAAGCGCTTTGACAATGTAGTAAACGAGATTTCCGGCGTTGTTTACGATATCCATGATAGAGTAAGGGGTTACATTTCCGGTCTCGAACATAGGCTCACCATTGGAATCTATGACGGCATCGTAGGAACATACTTCCCCGTCAATAAATTCTTCCATAATATAAGAAACACCCGGCAGCATAGCTTCGAAAAACGTAGCCAGCTCGGCGTCGCTATTAAGCTTAAAGGTGTGGGATGCGCCGACACCGTTATCCGGCTTGGCAACCACGGGATAACTGACCTCTTCAATGAATTTTTTACAGCCGTCCAGATTATCAACCAGATGGTAGCGGGCTGTGGGTATGCCGGCCTTTTGATAATATTCTTTCATCTTTGACTTATATTTGATTCTCGGCATGTCTTCAACTTGGAAACCGCTGGTAATGTGAAATTCGGTGCGAAGGCGCGCGTCTCTCTCCAGCCAATATTCGTTGTTGGATTCCAGCCAGTCAATTTTTCCGTGTTTAAAAATCAGAAAAGCAACTCCCCGGTATACTTCTTCATAATTTTCAAGGCTGCCGACCTTATAATACTCGTTTAAGCTTCTTTTTAAATCGTCGGAAAGCTCGTCATAAGGCTGGTCGCCGATTCCAAGAACATTTATTCCGTTGTTTTTCAGTTCCCTGCAAAATATCCAGTAATTCGTGGGGAAGTTTGGGGAGATAAAGATAAAGTTTTTCATAAAGGGTTCTCCTGGGTATTTTAAAATATTGTTTTACATTTATTCGAGAAGGTACGGTACAAAGTAATCCACCTGTTTGTACCACCAGTACCAGTCGTGGGAACAATCGTAACCCCAGTAATCTACCCATGCCTGAATACCTTTGTCCATTAAGATGCGGTGAAGCTGTCTGGTGGAATCAGGGTTCTCCCATGCTCCCTGGCCTACACAGATAACGGCTTTTTTCAGGTTGTACAGGTTGATGTAGGGATGGTCTTTGGGCATGTTAGGGAGGAAATGGAGCGGCGAATTATTGTAAACAAGTCCGTCCATATACCAGTCAAAACCATATTCGGCGGAATAGATTCCGCTTAATGCCAGAAGTCCGTCGAACAAGTCGGGACGACGGAAGAAAAGGTTGGCGGCATGGGTGGCGCCAAGGCTGCAGCCGAATACCATTACACCGGGATAACCTTCCCAACCGTTGCGCTCATTTGTGATATTACGTACAAAGGGAACCAGTTCATCCGTAATGTACCGAATCCAGTCCTCATAGCGGCAAATACGGTGCCGGGGATCCTCCCACTTGTTTGACCAGGTTTCTTTATCTAATGTGTCAATGGAAATAACCATTACTTGTCCGGAATCAATCCACGGTGCCCACGCATCTGTCATCTTAAAGTTTTCAAAATCATAAAATCTGCCGTCCTGGCAGGGGATATAGAGTACCGGCCGTCCTGCATGTCCGTAAATCTTACATTCCATATCTCTTTTAAGTGCCGAACTGTAATTTTTAAAATAATCTGTTTTCATATAGTCACCTTACCTTTACTGATACATCAATGTGTGAATGAGAAAAGGAAGCTGTTTTTCCCAGCTTGCCTCACAATGAGTTCCACCGGGGATCAGACGGCTCGTCAGAAGAATATGCTTGTCAAACAACATATCGGATGTACGTTTGATAAGCTGCCTCATGCCGGGATGAGAGGCCATCTCATCCTCCCCGTAGTCCATATAAATCACAGTGTCTTTTTTTATACGGGCCGTCCGGATCATCCGCTCAACTTCGCGGAAGTTTGTCCATAGAGAAGGAGAAAGAACCCCTGCTCTTGAGAATATATGATTATATTCGAGGACTGCATAGAGGCTCATAAGCCCGCCCATGGAACTTCCTGCAATGTAGGTGTGCTCCCTGTCGGAAAGCGTGCGGTAGGATTTGTCAATTTCCGGCTTTAAGGAATGTATGAACCAGTTCATTGTTTTATTCCCCTTTCCGGTGATTTTTCCAAACTGAGGGGCGGAAAAATCGAAGGGCGAATATTCTTTCAGCCTCCCGAAATCCGGGCTGTGATTACATTCTATAGCAACAATAATGAGAGGAGTGCCGGCAGCGTCCATGTATTCTTTCATACCCCAGCATTTTCCATAGGTGGCATGGGAATCAAAAAAAACGTTGTGCCCGTCAAACATGTAGAGAACAGGATATCTTTTTGTGTTTTCATTCCTATAATTTTCCGGAAGATATATGTAAGCTTTTCGCGTCTCTTTGTCTGTCAGCTCCGGAATTGTAATGTCCCAAGTATTTACCATAATTAACGCCTCCCTGAAATGTCTACAATCAAAATATATCACACAGAAAGATAAATGGCAAGAAAATAGGCATATATGGCAAAGGCAATTATTAAAAAATTAAGAATTATATAAGTTTTAAAAGTTGTATTCAGAGAAGGTATATTGTATAATAATCTGCGAGCAGGAGAGGAAGATGATATGAGAGAACATATTACACCTAAAGAACGCCAGAGAATAAGAAACCGAAGGAGAAGGCAGGAAGTAAAAAGACAGCTCTATATGTGTGGTGTTTTAGTTATTTTGCTGATAGTTCTGGTGGTTACGTATAATTCAAAAGCTGCAGAGCAAAAGAAGGCGGCTGCTGACGCTGCAAAAACAGAGCAGAAGGAACAAAAAGAGCAGGTCTCTGCTGATGCTGCGAAAAAGATGGAAGAGTCTGCGCTCGGTACCGTGGCGGATAATGAGACGCTAAAGGAAAGAATAAAGCGTGTGAGAGAAGAGGCAAGGCAGGCCGGATACCCGGAAGATATCACGTCCCTTCTTAAGAAGAATAAAGAGACGGTAGATTTTGTTGAGCATTTTGTTGAGAATAAGAATACCCCGGCAGCAAAAGTTGTGGGCGATAATATCAAGAAGGGAGAGATTCCCCAGCTTCTCCAGTGGGATGAGAGATGGGGGCATGCGTCTTATGGAACGGGGTTTATCGCCAGTTGCGGATGCGGACCGACTGCGATGTCAATGGTGATTTCCGGATTGACAGGAGATGCTACAGTGACGCCTGTAAAGGTTGCCAGATACAGCGAGAAAAATGGTTATATTGATGAGAATAACAACACTTACTGGGAGCTTATGAGCGAGGGTGCAAAACACTGGGGAATCACTTCTTACGGAGGTGATGTTTCCGAGGACTTTGTATCAAAAGAGCTGAAGGCGGGGCATCCCATTATCTGTAGTGTAGGCCCTGGTGATTTTACGAAAAAGGGGCATTTTATCGTATTGACGAAATATAAGAACGGAAAAGTAAAAGTGAACGATCCGTTTAGTCAAAAAAACAGTGATAAGACGTGGAAGTATTCGAAGATCAAAGATCAGATTAAGTCCATGTGGGTCTATAAGATGGATTGACGGACAGAGAAAGTCCGAAAAATAATATGTATGAAATAGGGGCAGACACGAAATATGTCTGCCTTATTTTGGATATAGAATTAATCGAAATCAATTTCCTGCTTTAAAAAGAATTCCTTCGCGTAATTATCCCAGACTTTTTCAAGGGTTTTATCCATGGTGAATAGAGAAAGGGAAGTTCCTGTCACACATTTCAGGCTGGTTCCGTCATATTTAAAGTTCAGATAAAGTCCTTGAAGATCTGAGGAACGGAAAGCGGAGATTTCCTGTTGATTAAGGAAGTCTTCAAAATCTTCTCTGGGCAGTGAGAGGATAAAGCGGAAATTTAACGGCGTCCGTTTTCCGCGGATGATCTGGAAGCAAAATTCCCTTAAATCTCCCCAGGAAGAGTATTCTTTTTGAGGGGCGTCTTCAAAGAACTTTTTGTGGAGATATCCGTCTATATGGAATGTATTATAAGTAGTAATCTCTCCTTCTATAAGGGAGAAAGAATCAAAGGTTGTTTTTAGCAGGAGATGCTGCATACAGTTTTTGGTTTTTAAATTAAATATTATCATAGTGAAAACTCCTTCTTTAGAATTATAGCAGTCTTTTCATAAGAATGCATCATAATTTGACTTTTATTGGCAGAAACAGTACAATACTCTATATATCAGATGTTGGAGTCAGGTGTTATGGCAAGAAATCAGCGTGCGGAAAATAAAAAACGAAAAAAATATCAGAAGCAAAGCAGTGAAGATAAAGTTCTCAGGATGGCGATTGTGTTAGTTGTCATTCTTTTTCTGGCTGGTGCGGCTGTTGTGGGAATAAAGTCGATGAATCCCCGGCCGGATATTACAAAGGGAATGGAAAAGTTAGAAGCGTTGAACAAGGTGAAGGTCAGTGATGTGGAAAAAGAGGTGTCAGCGCTGGAAGAAAAAGAGGCGCGTGAACTGGAGGAAAGAAACAAACGGCCGAACAGTGAGAAGTTTGAGAATACTTTGATTTTGGGGGATTTTACGGCACAAGGAGTTTATGAACAGGAAGTTTTAGGAGAATCTTTTGTTCTTGCCAGAGAATCTTCCTGCGTCCATGACCCTGATGGCACAGGTGTTACAGAGAATCTTGAGGCGGCGGCGCAGAAGAATCCGCAGGTGATTTTTTTGCTTTTAGGTTCCAATGATGCGGCTTTAGAGGATGGGAGCTCAGCCATTTTCGAGGAGGAATATGCGGCATTTTTGAATCAGGTGAAGGACAGGCTTCCGGACACGAAGATATATGTCAACAGTATTTTACCTGTGCAGCAGAAAGCAATTGAGGAGGCAGAAGGCCTTGCTGATATTCCGGAATATAATGAACGGCTTCGGAGAGTATGTGAAGAAGCGGGGGTTGTATTTGTTGACAATAGTGATTTGGTGAAGGAAGATTGCTATAAGGATGACGGAAAACGAATGAGGCAAAGATACTATACCGCGTGGATTAAGCGTGCGGTGGAGGTAGCAGAGCTTTAAGGAGCAGAGGATATGACATTTGACAGTATAATATTTCTATTTGCCTTTTTACCGGTTTCAACCATATTGTATTATATCACGCCAGCGAAATATAAAAATCTTATGCTGGTTTTGATTAGTGTACTCTTTTATGCGTGGGGCGGGTTTTTCCATACAATGATCCTGCTCTTTTCTGTCTTATGGAATTATATGGGAGGAAGGTTCTTAAACAGAAACCATAAGCGCAGGAAACGCGCCAGAAATATTATGGCTGTTACGGTAGGAGTGGATGTTCTTCTTTTGGCAGTCTGCAGGTATACCGGGCAGATTTTAGAGATGTCGGGCAGCAGTCTGGCGGATATCCGGTACTTTTTTGTTCCGATGGGTGTTTCATTTTTTATGCTTCAAAATATTGCTTATATTATCGACATTTACAGGGAAGACATAAGGCCTCAGAAAGATATCGTAAAATATGCAGCTATGATTGTGATGTATCCGAAGATTATAGCAGGTCCGCTTGTCTCGGGAGATGAATTTGAAAAGCAGTTGAGTGAGCGGAAATTATCTATAGGAAAGATTTCGGATGGAACGCTTCTTTTCTTAAGAGGACTTTCCAAAAAAGTGATTCTGGGAAATGGTATGGGAATGATTTTTGAGACTGTTCAGATGCTTCCGGCGGGTAAGATCTCAGTGTTGGGCGCATGGGTTGGCTGCTTTGCGTTTGCGTTTCGGATCTACTTTTCTTTTGGAGGATACTGCGACATGGCGGCAGGCCTTGCGCGGGTGTTTGGTTTTGAATTGCCTGAGAATGTGAATTATCCGTTTTTGTCTACAGGAATCATGGATTTCTGGAGCAGATGGATGGCTACTCTTTGGAAATGGTTCTGTTCTTATGTATATCTTCCGCTTTGCGGTGGGAATCCGGGGGGAACGGTGGGATTCTTAAGCCTCCTGGCAACGTGGCTTCTGATTGGTTTTTGGCATGGTATGAACCTGACCTTTATTTTTTGGGGAATCTATTTTGCTGTTCTTTTGTACCTGGAAGGTTTTGTATTTGGACAGAGATTTTCGGGGATGCCCAAGCCCGTTCGCTGGTTTTTTACGATGATGCTTTTGATGGTAAGCTGGGTGTTTTTCTTTAGCACGTCCGTCGGCGGGGCTTTTTCTTATCTGCGTTTTATGATTATAGGCGGCGGAGGGGGATTTGCCGGCGGAGGGGCAATCTCTATCTTGATCGATTACGGGGGACTGTGGGTATTGGCGCTGTTTTTTTCGACGCCTCTTGCACATGGAGCATATGAAAGACTTATCCGCGGCGGCAGGCAGTGGCAGACGGTATTGAGCTGTATTGTTTACGGAGCGTTATTTTTACTGTGTATTGCAGGGATTGTCTCAGGGGCGGGAGATGGATTTTTATATTTTTAGGAGCATATTGTATGGAACAGACACAGAAAAAAAAGAAGAAAAAAGTATTTACAAAACAGATAACAGCCCTTGTGTTTTTGGGGATGCTTGTAATACTGTGTTTTTTAAATCTGGTTCTGGGCGATAAGAAGGTGCCGAAACCGAAGCTGACCGTAGACGGAATATTAGACGGCGGATATATGGAGGAGTATGGAGAATATTTTACAAATCGCTTTTTCGGGGGAGGCGCGTTTCGGGGCTTACAATTTTCTGTGCAGACGATGTTTGGGCGGAGGGAATCGAAAGGCATTTATAAGGGGGAGGGACAGTATCTTTTAGAAAAGATAGCTGCGCCTGATGAGAAGGCAGTGGAGGAGAATATACAGAAGATTCAGGAACTTGCCGGAACCTATTATAATATACCGGTATATTTTATGCTTGTACCGGACGCTTCCAATATCCAGTCAGAGAAACTGCCATCCTATGCGGTAGAAAGAAACCAGAAGAAACAGTTTGATAAGATTCAGGAACAGCTTGGCGTGGGGGTAAGCTGGGTGGAGGTAAGCAAGGCCCTCATGAAACACAGTGATGAAGAGCTCTATTATCGGACGGACAGGAACTGGACGACGTTGGGGGCGTATTATGGTTATGAGGCGCTTGCGGCGGCGATGGAGCTGGATACATCTAAAGTGCCGGAGCTGACTCCCTATGTGGTAAATAATGATTTTATCGGTTCTCTGGCAAAGCAAAGCGGATATGGGAAAGGTTATGAGGATTCCATTACCATCTATGCTCCGAAAAACATAAAAAACTGTGTCCGGACAGTAGTGTCGAATATGGATACAAAGAGAAAGACCGCTACCCTTTATGACACCACTAAGCTTGAAAAAGAGGACAAGTATGCATTGTTTTTGGGCGGGGACGCAGGGATGACGGATATTAGGACGACGGCGGATACGACGGACCGGCTGCTTATATTTAAAGATTCCTGCGCAAACTGTCTGATTCCGTTTCTCACGCCTTACTACCGGGAGATTGTAGCTGTTGATCCGGCACTTTATAAGGGGAATATACAAGAAATTATGCAGAAAGCAAAATTTACAAGTATATTATTCCTGTACAGAGGCAATTCTTTTGTGACGGATAAGAATATTTCACGGCTGCTCGGGACGGCGGCGCCGCAGATTCCAAAAGAAGCTGCGGCAGCAGAGCAGTCAGAAGATAAGACGGAAGAGGAAGATTCGCAGGACGGAGATACGGACAATGAGACTGAATAAATATATAAGCGAGGCAGGAATCTGCTCCAGGCGGGAGGCGGACCGTCTCATTGAAAGCGGCCGTGTGACCGTGGACGGAAAACGGGCAGAGCCCGGCATGCAGGTGACGGATGAAAATGATGTGCGCATCGGGAAGAAGCAGATAAAAAGCAAAGATGAAAAAATTGTCCTGGCAGTGTACAAGCCGGCGGGGGTTGTCTGTACTGAGGACATGCGGGAGAAGAAGAACATTATCCGTTTCCTGAATTATCCGGTAAGGGTTACTTATGCGGGAAGGCTTGACAAGGATTCTGAGGGGCTTCTTATTATGACAAACGACGGGGAGCTAATCAATGCGATGATGCGTGCCCGCTACCGCCACGAGAAGGAATATAAGGTGACGGTGAACAGGCCTGTTACCGATGAATTTATCGGGAAGCTTAAGATAGGAGTGCGAATCAGGGATAAGGAGAAGGGGCTTGATACGGTGACTTTGCCATGCAGAGCGTGGAAAGACGGGAAGTATACCTTTTCCATCGTGCTTACCCAGGGGCTTAACCGGCAGATTCGCCGGATGTGTGAGGCGTTAGGATATAAGGTGACAAAGCTTTTGCGTGTCCGGGTTCTTAATATAGAGCTTGGTAATATGAAAAGCGGAGAAATAAGACGATTAACGAAGCAGGAGTTGAAAGAGATTTATGAGCAGACAGAAAGCAGACAGGATGAAGGAGCTGGTGGAGCTTCTTAACCGGGCGGGAAAGGCATATTACCAGGATGCGAAGGAGCTGATGAGCGACTACGCATACGATAAGCTTTACGATGAATTAAAAAGTCTGGAGGATGAGCTAGGGATTACGCTTGCTGGAAGCCCTACGGTGAATGTGGGCTACGAGGTGCTGAGTGAGCTTCCTAAGGAACGGCACGAGCGCCCGATGCTGTCTCTGGATAAGACGAAGGATTTGGAGGAGTTAAGGGAGTTTATCGGCCAAAAGAAAGCGCTTATGTCCTGGAAGCTTGACGGACTTACTATCGTGCTTACCTACCGGGACGGTAAGCTATTTAAAGCAGTCACCAGAGGGAACGGCGAGGTGGGGGAAGTCATCACCAACAATGCGAAGGTGTTTCAGAATGTCCCTCTTCAGATTGCCTATAAAGGTGAGCTGATACTTCGCGGTGAAGCGGTTATCAGCTACAAAGATTTTGAAAAGATCAACGCGGAGATTGAGGACGCGGACGCCAGATATAAAAATCCCAGGAATCTCTGCAGCGGTTCCGTAAGGCAGCTTAATAATGAGATTACGGCGAAGAGAAATGTGCGGTTTTATGCATTTTCTCTTGTGCAGGCGGGGGATGTGGATTTTCAGAACTCCAGAGAGCGCCAGATGGAGTGGCTTAAAGGCCAGGGCTTTGAGGTGGTGGAGTACTATATGGTGACGGCGGATAATGTAAAAGAGCGGGTGCAGTATTTCTCTGAACGAATCAGGGACAATGCATTTCCTTCTGATGGGCTGGTGCTGGTCTACGATGATATCGCGTATGGGCTGTCCCTTGGGAGGACGTCCAAGTTCCCGCGGGATTCCTATGCCTTTAAATGGGCGGATGAGACCCGGGAGACAAAGCTCCTTGAGATTGAATGGAGTCCTTCAAGGACGGGGCTGATTAATCCGGTGGCGATCTTTGAGCCGGTGGAGCTTGAGGGGACGACGGTGAGCCGCGCCAGTGTCCACAATATCAGTATTATGGAAGAACTAGAGCTTGGCGTGGGGGATAAGATTGAAGTATACAAAGCGAATATGATCATTCCTCAGATTGCCCGGAACTTGACAAAGAGCGGGGTAAAGGATATTCCGTCTGCCTGTCCGGTGTGCGGTGAGCCGACAGAGATTAAGAAGGTAAGCAACGCGAAGGCACTGTATTGTACGAATCCGGAGTGTCAGGCGAAGCATGTGAAGGCATTCGCTTTGTTTGTGAGCCGGGATGCCCTTAATATCGAAGGATTGTCCGAGGCAACTCTTGAGAAGTTTATCGCCAGAGGATTTATCCGGGAGTTTTCGGACATCTTTCACCTGGACCGGCACTGTGAGGAGATACGGCAGATGGAAGGTTTCGGGGAAAAGTCTTACAACAATCTGATTGCCAGCATCGAGAAGGCGCGGGTGACGACATTGCCGCGGGTAGTCTACAGCCTGGGAATTGCGGGGATTGGCCTGGCCAATGCAAAGGTAATCTGCAAGGAGTTTAACAATGATGTAGACGCCATGCTCCATGCGGACGAGGAGACACTGAACGCCATAGACGGTATCGGAGGGGTGCTTGCCGGGGCTTTTGTTTCCTACTTTAAAGATGAGCATCATATAAAAATATTATTAAATTTGCTGAAAGAGCTGGAAATTCCCGAAGAAATAGAGGATAATACTGAACGTATACTTGAAGGGAAGAAGTTTGTCATTACCGGGAGTGTCACCCATTTTGCCAACCGGGGCGAGATAAAAGAGCTGATTGAGAGCCTTGGGGGGAAAGTGACAGGCTCCGTGACGGCGAAGACGGATTTTTTGATTAACAATGATGTGCATTCCACATCGTCCAAAAATAAAAAAGCGAATGAACTAAATATTCCGATTATTTCGGAGGAAGAATTTATAGAGCTGACACGGCGGAGCAGTTGACAGGCAGAGCTATATCTGCCGGGACAGAAGGCGCGGGCGGCATCAGGGAGGGTATCTATGGCTGATAATGACAAGATATTAGAGAATGAAACGGAAAAGATTGACGAGACAAAAGTGACTGTGGAAAACACAGATAAGAAGGATGATGACGAGTACGAGAAGGTGTGTTTTATCTGCCGCCGCCCGGAGAGCGTGGCGGGGAAGATGATAAACCTGCCCAATAATATCTGTGTCTGTAACGACTGTATGCAGAAAAGCTTTGACATTATGAACAGCGGGCAGATTGATTACAGCCAGCTTATGAACATACCTGGAATGCAGTTTATCAATCTGGCGGATGTAGAGCAGACAGTTCCAAAGCAACAGAAGATAAAAAAGAAAAAAGAAAAAGAGGAGAGAAAGCCTCTGGTGGATATTAACCATCTTCCGGCGCCCCACAAGATCAAAGCGCAGCTTGATGAGTATGTCGTGGGGCAGGAGTATGCGAAGAAGGCTATGTCGGTGGCGGTCTACAACCACTATAAGCGGGTGGCTACGGATACTATGGACGAGATTGAGATTGAGAAGTCTAATATGCTGATGATCGGCCCTACCGGCTCCGGCAAGACGTATCTGGTGAAAACACTGGCAAAGCTTCTTGATGTGCCTCTTGCTATCACAGACGCCACATCTCTTACGGAGGCCGGGTACATAGGAGACGATATCGAGAGTGTAGTATCAAAGCTCCTTGCCGCGGCGGACAATGATGTGGAGAAGGCAGAGCAGGGTATTATCTTTATTGACGAGATTGATAAGATTGCCAAGAAGCGGAATTCCAGCCAGCGGGATGTAAGCGGGGAATCGGTGCAGCAGGGGATGTTAAAGCTCCTAGAGGGCAGTCAGGTGGAGGTGCCGGTGGGAGCCAACAGCAAGAATGCCATGGTGCCGCTTACTACGGTGAATACGCGGAATATTTTATTTATCTGCGGCGGGGCGTTCCCGGAGCTGGACAATATTATCAAGGAGAGGCTAAAGAAGCAGGCATCTATCGGATTCGGCGCAGAACTTAAGGATAAGTACGACCAGGACAAGAAGATTCTGGAGAAAGTGACGCTTGAGGATCTTCGGAAATTCGGTATGATTCCTGAGTTTTTAGGCCGTCTTCCTATCGTGTTCACGCTGCAGGGATTAAGCGAGGAGATGCTGGTTCAGATTTTAAAGGAGCCGAAGAATGCTATCTTAAAGCAGTATCAGAAGCTTTTAGCTCTTGATGAGGTGAAACTTACCTTTGATGAGGGAGCGCTTCATGCTATTGCCGGGAAAGCGATGAAAAAGGATACAGGAGCCAGGGCGCTCCGGGCGATTATAGAGGAATTTATGCTGGATATCATGTATGAGATTCCAAAGGATGACAGCATAGGCGAAGTGACTATTACGAAAAATTATATCGAAGGAACCGGAGGGCCGATGATTGCCCTCAGAAGCCAGCAGGTTATGCGGAGCGGTTCATAAAAGGAAAATTGCCTCATATACTTGGATAAAGTGTATGAGGTGTTTTTATTTATGAATACAGAATCGTGCAGAGAAAAGATATTGTCACAGGATTATATGGATTTTATCAGTCCGGATTATTGGAGCGGGGAGGATATTGTGGTCAGGCAGGATCAGTCGTGCATCCTGCAGCTTGGTTTCGGCTACCGCGCAGTCTACGTAGACCAAGGACTGGCCGGGGAGCTTTCCTTAGAAAGATATGGATATCAGGGAATACCGGGCTGTTATACACTTATCGATACCAGCGCACTCAATGAGGCAGGAATAAGCTCGGTGCAAAACTATCCGTCGCTTCATCTCAGAGGAAGAGATATCATGATCGGATTTATCGATACGGGGATTGATTATGAGAACCTGATATTCCGGAATCCGGCGGGGGGAACCCGGATTGCCGGCATCTGGGACCAGACGGTTCAGACAGGCAGCTTACCGGACGGGTTTTCTTACGGGAGCGAATATACGGAGGATATGCTCAATGAAGCGCTCCGGTCAGACAACCCGCTTGCAGTCGTCCCAAGCAGGGATGAGAACGGGCATGGGACTTTCCTTGCGAGTGTGGCGGCAGGAGGGATAAGTACAGAAAACCAGTTTTCCGGGGCGGCTCCGGAAGCGGTGATAGGCGTTGTCAAGCTTAAGGAGGCGAAAAATTATCTGAAGGAATTTTATGGTATCTACAGCGATGCCCCATGCTACCAGGAAAATGATATCATGTTCGGGCTTAAATATCTGCATGAGCTGGCGGCAAGAAGAAGGCTGCCCATCGTCATATGTATTGCCCTGGGGACTAATATGGGGCCCCATAACGGAACGTCTCTGTTGTCACAGATGGTTGACGCCTATGCCAATCTTCTGAACCACTGCGTGGTCATTGGAGGGGGAAACGAGGCGAGCAACCGCCATCATTATTACGGCGAGGTGGTACAGGGAGGGAAGGCAGAAGAGGCTGAGATACGGGTAGAAAAGGGAACGACAGGGTTTGTTGCAGAGCTTTGGAGCCAGCTTCCGAACATTGTCACTACCTACCTGATCTCACCATCCGGGGAGAGGAGCCCGACCTTGTCTCTGAGGCAGGGGAGCAAATTTAACTTAGGGTTTGTCTTTGACGGCACTGAGGTGGAGATAGAGTACCGCCTTCTTTTAGAGAACAGCAATTCCCAGCTTATCTTTTTTAGGTTTCGGGGAGTGGCAGAGGGTATCTGGAAGATTGGCGTGGAACCGGTCTATATTGTAAAGGGAGGATACCATATCTGGCTTCCGGTAAAGGAATTTCTGGAGAGTGATGTGTATTTTCTGGAGGCAAATCCGGATACGACACTGACGGAGCCGGGCAGTACGAGGGACGCCATCACGGTTTCATATTACAATAGTGTTGATAATAGTATTGATATTAATTCAGGAAGAGGGTATACTAGATGTACCGTACTTAAACCAGATTTTGCGGTTCCCGGAGTGGAGATTGCCGGCCTTGCGTCTGACGGAAGGTTCACTGTGCGCAGCGGTTCCAGCGCATCTGCCGGCATTGCCGCCGGCGCGGCAGCCCTCATTATGGAGTGGCTTAAAAAGCAGCCGACTGTCCGGGGGATTACGTGCAACCAGGTGCGCAACATTATCCTTTTCGGGACGAACCAGCGGGAGGATATGGATTATCCGAACAAAGAGTGGGGATACGGGACGATTGATATCTACCAGTCGTTAAACCGGCTGAGAGAATTATAAAAAATTTACGAAAGGAGGAGGTTTGCGATGGCAGATTTCTTTGAAGACCTCGGCAAAAAGATTACGGAGGTGGCGGATGATCTCGGACGCAAAGCCGGAGATACTATTGAGACGCAGAAGCTCAAAAGCCAGGTTCGTTCTCTGAGACGTGCGAATGAGAGAGACTATCTGGATATCGGACGAATGGTGTATGAGAAGTTCCAGGACGGGGAGCTGTTCGGGACAGATTTTATCACGATCTGTGAAGCAATTGAGAAGCGCGACGAAGAAATAGAGAAAAAAGAGACAGAACTGGACAAATTCAAAGAGGCTAAATTATGATTTTGACAATATACATGAGTATGTTCCTTGTTCTGGCCTGCATTGATATGGGCATAAAACAGTACATAGAAGATACCTTTGAGGAAGACGAAGAGAGGGAAACGTTAATTCCCGGACTTGTGCTGCGCAAAGTGCACAATAAGGGTTTTGCATTTAATATTCTGGAGCATGAACCGGGGATTATCCGGAAAAGTTCTGTCTGTGCGGCGGCTGGGATTTTGATTTATGACTGCTGGCTGTTCTTAAGAAAAAAACGGATCGTGGGAAAGATTGGGATGATGCTTGTAAGTGCCGGGGCAGTCAGCAATCTTTATGACCGCCTGATTCGCAGGACGGTGATTGACTATATCGGGATTAAGAGCGAGAAAAAGCGGATTTCTGACTTGACGGCGAATCTTGCGGATGTGTATCTTACCGTGGGGGCAGTTCTGACTGGCATGTCAGGGATGGCGCACCGGAAGAAAATGAAAAAGTGATTTTAGAAAGGGGTATCGGTTATTTTAGATGCCCCTTTTGAGTACAACACATTAGGAAATGTACATCACCCAATATTCTATATACATCACAACTTTCTGGCTCTATAATGATATAAAGGGCGATTTGCCAATATTAACGTAAAGAGGGAGAAGAATAAGATGATTGCAGAAAGACCGCCTATGGGCTGGAACTCGTGGAATACATTTGGGGAGAGGATTGATGAGAAGCTGATCTTTGAGACGGCGGATATATTGGTGGAGAGAGGGTATAAGGATGCGGGGTATGAGTATCTGATTATTGATGATTGCTGGGCGTTAAGGGAGAGGGATGAGAAAGGGTGTCTTGTTCCTGACCCGGAAAAATTTCCTCATGGCATGAAGGCGGTGGCGGATTATGTCCATAAAAAGGGACTGAAATTCGGCATGTATTCTTGCGCGGGCGTGTTGACTTGTGCAGGATATCCTTCAAGTTATGACCATGAATTTGAGGATGCGAAGCAATTCGCGGAGTGGGGAGTGGATTACTTAAAGTACGATTACTGTAATTTCCCGGAGAATGCGGACTGTGTGAACCGCTATCATATGATGAGTATGGCACTAAAAGCCAGCGGCAGAGAGATTCTTTTTGCAGCGTGCAACTGGGGACAGAAGGAGAGCTTTAACTGGATGCGTTCAATCGGCGCTCACACTTACCGTTCTACCGGGGACATCTTTGATAATTTCCGTTCTTTTACCGGGATCTTCCAGTCCCAGCTGGAGCATTTTTGCCAGTCAGGGCCGTACTGCTTCAATGATATGGACATGCTGACAGTAGGGATGTATAACCAGGGGAATGCGGCGATTGGAAAGCCCTGCACCAACGGAGAATACCGGATGCAGTTCTCTATGTGGTGTCTGGCGGGGACGCCTCTGATTATGGGGGCGGATCTTCGAAAGCTTGACCCGGAGATGGAAAAGCTTTTAAAAAATGAGCAATTGATTTCCATTAATCAGGACAGAGAGTGCCGTCCGCCGTATCTGGTGGGAAAGAGAAGTGTTACCGTGCCTCAGGAGGATACAGATATGGCTGTGGAGCTGCTTAGGCTGGTTAAGGATAAGCTTTACACCTTCATCAAGCATCTTTCGGGCAACGAGTTCGCGGTGGCTTACTACAATCTCTTTGAGGAGGAGAGGAAGGTGAACTTCATCTTTGCCGATGCGGGGGTTCCTTACGGGTCGGGCTACGGATTATCTATGCAGGATGTATTTACCGGAGAGAGCTTGGGCGTAAAGCGGGACTATCATATTGTAGATGTGCCAGGGCATGACTGCCGGGTGTATAAGTGCAGGCTGGTGTACTGCGGGCAGGATAAATGTGATGGTTAGGGAGGATGAAAGGATTGGAAAAGAAGATTCAAAGGCGTATCTGGCGAATCATCCGATAAGATCTTGCAGACGGTGCAAAGCAAAGCTTTCCGCCGATGAGATTGCTATGACAAAGAAGCTTGTCAACCGGGGGACGACGGTTTATTACTGTACGGATTGTCTGGCGGAGATGTTCGATGTAAAACGAAAGGACATAGAAGAAAAGATTGTCTATTATAAGCGTATGGGGTGCACACTGTTTCAATAATTGATTTGCTGAAAGCAGATTATTCTATATCGAAAACACATTACGACATTTTTAAAATGATTTGCTCATGCTAAAATCCATCTTAGAAAAACCGAAGGAGGAAATAAGTATGAAGTTAAAAAAAGTTTTACCGGCTGTATTAGTTGCAGCGACATGTGTTTCCCTCTGTGCGTGCGGAGGCGGCAAGGGAGATGGCAAAGGCAAAGATGAAGGAGGAGCCGTTCAGGTAGCCATCTGGGACAATGTCCAGCTTGACGGGCTCAGGGAGATTGCGGCAGGATTTACAGAAGAGACAGGAATTGACGTGGAGTTTCAGGTAATTCCGTGGAATGAATACTGGACGCTTCTTGAAGCGGGTGCTACAGGCGGAGAGATGCCGGATGTGTTCTGGATGCATTCCACATATTCCCAGAGATATATGTCCAACGATATCCTTCTTGATCTGACGGATAAGATTGCGGACAGTGAAAAGATCAATCTGGATAATTATTACAAAGACATCGCAGAGTTATATCAGTATGACGGGGATGTCGCTGACACGGATATGGTTGTAATTATAATGAATGTATTCGACAGCGTAGTCTACGTAGACGTCCGGTGAATAGTTGGGCTCAGCCGGCTGGTGGCTGTCGATTTTGTTTTGTTCCCTGGAGCTGACCAAAAGTGCAAGAGTTTCGTATAGCAGAGAATTGCGGCGAAGCTCGTTAGCGATAGTGAGTTCGTGACAGTTTAGTATTTTTTCCGTGTAGGCAAGAAATTCTTCCGGATTTATATAGCAGTCGCGCACCGGATGCTCGACGGTAATCCCTGCCTTTTCCAGATAATACGCCGCCTTGGACCCGGTGAAGGAGACCCAGGTGTAATGCCAGGGCTCTGCATCGTCACAGTAATAATGGATATTGATATTGGGGGGAATGATGAACACCTGACCCCGGTGGGGATAGTAGCACTTATCCTCAATCTTTAAGGTTCCTTTGCCGCCAAGGACAAAATGCAGGTGATAATCATCCCTCCGGCAAGGCCCGTAGGACTGGGAAGGGGCACAGCGCTCTATGCCACAGACCGTGAGGGAAAGCTCCGTGTTTTCCGGAATCAGGCACAGGAGCCGGTATGTGGCAGCGACGCGGTAGCTCTGTTCGTTATTTTTGACTCTTTCTTCATAAGCCATATCATATCCCCCTCTAAAAATTAAGAATTAAATTTCAGCGCTGCTTCAATAAATCCTTTAAACAGCGGATGGGGCCGGTTGGGCCTTGATTTCAACTCCGGGTGCGCCTGTGTGGCGATAAACCATGGGTGCTTTGTAATTTCAATCATTTCCACGATTGTTCCGTCGGGTGACAGGCCCGAAAGCTTCATGCCGTGTTCAGTCAAAACATCGCGGTAATCATTATTCACTTCATAGCGATGGCGGTGGCGCTCCATAATCTGTCTGGTTTTGTACATCCCGTATGCTTTGGAAAGCGGATCAAGGCTGCAGGGATAGGAGCCGAGCCTTAAGGTGCCGCCGATATCCTCAATTCCAATCTGTTCTGGCATGATGTGGATGACCGGATGGGTTGTGTTGGGATCAAGCTCTGCACTGTGGGCGTCGCGATAACCAATCACATTGCGGGCGAATTCTACGATGGAAAGCTGCATACCGAGACAGAGACCCAGGAAAGGCACATTGTTTGTGCGTGCGTAGCGGATAGCTTCAAGCTTTCCGTCGATTCCCCGGGTGCCGAAGCCGCCGGGCACAAGGATTCCGCTTACATCGGAAAATAATGTGCCTGCGTTTTTTGCAGTGACGGTCTCGGAGTCGATCCATTTGATATTCACGGTCGCATGGTTAAAGATGCCGCCGTGTTTTAAAGCTTCTACAACGCTGATGTAGGCGTCGTGGAGCTGGATATATTTGCCCACGAGGGCCACGGTTACTTCGGTTGTGGGATGCTTTAAGTAATTCACCATCTCCTGCCAGTCTTTTAAGTCCGGTTCCGGGCAGTCGAGCTTTAAGCACTCGCAGACAACACCGGCAAGATTCTCCTCCTCCATGGCAAGGGGAGCCTCATAAAGATATTCTACGTCCAGGTTCTGAAGGACATGACTGGAAGGAACATTACAAAACAACGCAATTTTGTCTTTGATACTGTCGTCTAAAGGATATTCGGAACGGCAGACAAGTATGTCCGGCTGGATGCCCATTCCCTGCAGGTCTTTAACGCTGGCCTGGGTCGGTTTCGTCTTCATCTCCTGAGAAGCACGCAGATATGGGATGAGGGTAACGTGAATAAGAATTACATTATCCCTGCCCTTTTCATGCTGAAACTGGCGGATAGCCTCGAGGAATGGCTGGCTTTCAATATCTCCCACGGTTCCTCCTACTTCAATAATGGCAATTTCTGTATCCTTTGCGGCCGGGTTGCGGTGAAAGCGGCTTTTGATCTCATTGGTGATGTGAGGGATGACCTGAACAGTTCCCCCGCCAAAATCTCCCCGTCGTTCTTTCTGGAGTACGGACCAGTAGATCTTCCCGGTGGTGACATTGGAATTTTTTGTCAGGTTTTCATCAATGAAACGCTCGTAGTGCCCCAGGTCAAGATCCGTCTCCGCGCCGTCGTCAGTGACAAATACTTCTCCGTGTTGCACTGGATTCATGGTTCCCGGATCGATATTGATATAGGGATCAAACTTCTGCATGGTCACCTTGTAGCCGCGCGCTTTGAGAAGGCGGCCTAAGGATGCTGCCGTGATTCCTTTACCGAGACCCGATACGACCCCACCGGTAACAAATACATATTTAACTGCCATAATATCCTCCTTTTTGAAAGCTGTGTACGGGTTATTTTTGAAAAAATACTTTCCAATTATACACCCTTTCCCATGAAAAATATAGTATTTTTTTCGTATATCGCTTCAAAGGTCGCCTGTATAGACAGTTTTTTGAACTGCTTGATATCCACGGAGCTGACCATGACGGAGGTGTGTGCCTGGCAGCCTTTAAGTTTCGGAAGCTGGTCAAGGGCCAGCTGTGCGGTGGCGTCCGTGGCAGCGCTGACGGACAGGGCGATAAGCACCTCGTCTGTGTGGAGGCG
The DNA here is from genome assembly GCA_000403475.2 of Lachnospiraceae bacterium MD308. Lineage (GTDB taxonomy): Bacteria > Bacillota > Clostridia > Lachnospirales > Lachnospiraceae > MD308. The sequence continues at coordinate 851,528 of KE159795.1, read as the reverse complement.
CGGGTTCTTGCTTCCGAGATACTGAGTCTTAAGCTTCTGTATCGGTTCGATGGCCTCCGGGGAGATAACGTGACGCTCATGGGGGATGTGTGCCAGTTCCTTCAGGGCATTAAGAAGGAGTGCTGCGGAGGCTCCCAGAAGGTTGGAGGTCTTTCCGGTGACTATGGTTCCGTCGTGGAGTTCTAGTGCCGCGGCGGGACCTTCGGTCTCTTCGGCCAGCTGTTTGGCGGCGTCTACTACCTTCCGGTCGTGAACGTTGATATCAGCCTGATTCATGAGCATTTCCACTTTGTAGACTTCCTCGTCTGAGCAGGAACCGATCAGGCGTCTTCTTAGGGAGTCATAATATCTGCGGATGATTTCCTGACAGGAAGCATCCCGACATACAGTGTCGTCGCAGATGCATTTTCCCGCCATATTTACCCCCATATCAGTAGGGGATTTGTACGGACTTTCCCCGTAAATGCGTTTGAACATGGCGTTCAGTACGGGGTAGATCTCTACATCACGGTTATAGTTGACTGTCGTCTCGCCGTAGGCATCCAGATGGAAGGGATCGATCATATTTACATCGTTCAAGTCAGCGGTAGCGGCTTCATAAGCCAGATTCACCGGATGCTTTAACGGGATGTTCCAGATGGGGAATGTCTCGTACTTGGCGTATCCTGCGCAGATGCCGCGCAGGTGCTCGTGGTAGAGCTGAGAGAGGCAGACTGCCATCTTTCCGCTTCCTGGTCCGGGTGCGGTTACGACGATCAGCGGACGGGAGGTCTCGATATAGTCATTCCTTCCGTAGCCTTCCTCGCTCACGATATGGGGAATATTGGAAGGATATCCGGAGATGGGATAGTGGCGGTATACTTTAATCCCGTATTTTTCCAGACGGTTCTGGAACAGCCCCGCACTTTCCTGGCTGCTGAATTTTGTGATAACGACACTGCCTACATAAAGACCGTGTTCCTTAAAGACAGACATCAGCCGCAGCACATCCGCGTCGTAGGTAATCCCCAGGTCGCCGCGAACCTTATTCTTCTCGATATCTTCGGCGCTGATGACAATGACAATCTCCGCCTGGTCAGAAAGCTGCATGAGCATATGCATCTTACTGTCCGGCTGGAATCCCGGAAGGACGCGGGAAGCGTGATAGTCGTCGAAAAGTTTTCCTCCAAATTCCAGATAGAGCTTGTTGTCAAATTTTCCAATGCGCTCCTTGATGTGGGAAGACTGCATTGTTAGATATTTTTCGTTGTCGAATCCTGTTTTCATCTCTTATTCCTCTTGTGTTTTTAGAAAAGTCATATAAATCTGCATGGATAAATACATTATCAAGTATACTACATTAAATAGTAAGTTTACAATCTTTTCATAATGTTTTTATTGATTTCGCACAAGCCTGTCTTTATAATAGAGAGGTAATACAGGAGGAAAAGATGGACAACCAGAATAATCAAAATAACCAGAGACCAAACAACAATAAGAACCAGCAGGGAATCTCTTTTGTCATACTGGTGACGCTCATCACTACGATTATGGTGTTAGCGCTCTATCAGTTCAGGGGAACGACCAATTCAGAAGAGATTTCATATGATAAGTTTCTCGCGATGGTGGATAAAGGCGAGATAGAGAAAGTTGAGATCAAGAGTGATAAGCTTGTCATAACAGCGAAGAAGAAGGGTGACGAGAAGGCAGGGAAGGAATATTTCACCGGACTTGTGAACGATGTCAATCTTTCAAGCCGTCTTTATAAGGCGGGAGTCGAGTATAAGCATACCATACCGGATACGACGTCTATGATGGTGCTCAATGTGCTTATTACCATACTGCCGGTTGTGCTGATCGTCGGTATGTTCGTGTACATGACAAGGAAGATGTCCAAGGGCGGCGGCATGATGGGAATCGGCAAGAGTAACGCCAAGATGTACGTAGAGAAACAGACCGGCGTGACGTTTAAGGACGTTGCCGGGCAGGATGAGGCGAAGGAATCTTTGCAGGAAGTAGTGGATTTCCTTCACAATCCGGGCAAATATACGAGTGTCGGCGCGAAACTGCCGAAAGGTGCGCTTCTTGTGGGACCTCCGGGAACGGGTAAGACGCTCCTTGCAAAAGCAGTTGCGGGGGAAGCCAATGTACCGTTTTTCTCTCTCTCAGGTTCGGCGTTCGTGGAGATGTATGTAGGTGTCGGGGCGTCCCGTGTGCGCGACCTTTTTAAGCAGGCACAGCAGATGGTTCCGTGTATCGTATTTATCGACGAGGTGGATGCCATCGGAAAAAGCAGGGATAACCAGATGGGAAGCAATGATGAGAGGGAGCAGACGCTAAACCAGCTTTTGGCGGAGATGGACGGATTTGAGAGCAATAAAGGTCTTGTGCTCTTGGCAGCGACGAACCGCCCGGAGATCTTAGATCCGGCGCTTCTCAGACCGGGACGGTTTGACAGGCGAATCGTGGTGGAAAAGCCGGATCTTAAAGGCCGTGTGGATGTACTGAAGGTTCACTCCAAAGACGTGAAGATGGATGAGACCGTGGATTTGGAGGCCATTGCATTAGCTACTTCCGGAGCTGTCGGTTCTGACCTTGCCAATATGATCAATGAGGCCGCAATTACTGCCGTAAAGCATGGAAGAAATGCTGTGTCCCAGGCTGATTTATTTGAAGCTGTGGAGGTTGTGCTGGTAGGTAAAGAGAAAAAAGACCGGATTATGAGCCAGGAGGAGAGAAAGATTGTATCCTACCATGAGGTTGGCCATGCATTGGTTAGCGCACTCCAGAAGGACTCGGAGCCGGTACAAAAGATTACGATTGTTCCGCGTACTATGGGTGCGTTAGGATACGTAATGCAGACGCCGGAGGAGGAAAAGTTCCTGAATACGAAAAAGGAGTTAGAGGCTATGCTGGTGGGCGCTCTTGCCGGGCGCGCTGCGGAGGAGATTGTATTTGATACGGTGACCACAGGGGCTTCTAATGATATCGAGAAGGCCACCAAGATTGCCAGGGCCATGATTACCCAGTACGGAATGAGCGAGAAGTTCGGGCTGATCGGGTTGGAATCTGTGCAGCACCGTTATTTGGACGGAAGGGCGGTGTCTAACTGCGGTGAAGCTACGGCATCGGAGATTGACAAGGAAGTGATGAAGCTTCTTAAAGATGCTTACGAGGAGGCAAAGCAGCTTTTGACGGCGCATCGGGAATCGTTAGATAAGATTGCGGATTTCCTGATTGAAAAGGAGACGATTACTGGTAAGGAGTTTATGGAGATTTTCCACGAGTCGGAGGGAATCGACCCGGAGGAGAAAAAAGAAACAGAGGAACGTATCGGTATGAGACAATCTGAAGAAGCGTAAAGTTATATCAGTATAAAAGTTGCTGCGGAGTCACAGGATTTCGCAGCAATTTTTGTCAGAGGGGGTTGATGCTATGTTTGATATTCAGGAGGAGTTGAAAAAGCTTCCGGGAAAGCCGGGCGTCTATATTATGCATGACGAGGCGGATGCCATCATCTATGTAGGGAAGGCTATATGCCTTAAAAACCGGGTGCGGCAGTATTTTCAGAGCAGCCGCAATAAAGGGGTCAAGATTGAACAGATGGTGACCCACATTACCAGGTTTGAGTATATCGTGACGGATTCTGAGTTGGAGGCGTTGGTCTTAGAATGTAATCTGATCAAGGAACACCGGCCCAAATACAATACGATGCTTATGGATGATAAAGAATATCCGTTTATCAAAGTCACTGTGGACGAGGCATTTCCCCGGATTATGCTGGCGCGGAAGATGGTGAAGGAAAAGGCAAAGTATTTTGGGCCATATACCAGTGCCGGGGCGGTTAAAGATACCATTGAGTTGATTCGGAAGCTCTATTATCTCAGGAGCTGCAACCGGAAACTTCCGCGTGATATAGGAAAAGAAAGACCTTGTCTTAACTATCATATCCATCAGTGCAAGGCGCCTTGTCAGGGTTATATTTCCCAGGAGGAATACAGGAAATCAGTGGAGCAGGTGCTGCAGTTTTTAAATGGCAGCTATGATCTGATTCTGAAGGAGCTTGAAGGGAAGATGCAGGAGGCTTCGGAGAATCTGGAGTTTGAGAAGGCAATCGAATACAGGGAGCTTCTGACAAGCGTCCAGAAGATTGCTCAGAAGCAGAAGATTACGGATACGGCCGGGGAAGACCGGGATATCCTTGCGGCTGCCGTCGAGGAGGAGGACGCGGTGGTGCAAGTGTTCTTTATCCGCGGCGGGAGGCTCATCGGCCGCGATCATTTTTACTTGAAGATTGCGAAAGGGGATACGGAAAAGGAGATTCTGGCCAGCTTTATCAAACAGTTTTATGCAGGGACGCCGTATATTCCTTCTGAGTTGATGCTGCCGGAAGAGATTGAGGATTTAGGAATCATTGAGGAATGGCTTGGGAAGAAGCGGGGACACCGCGTACATATCCGGGTGCCGAAAAAGGGGACGAAGGAGAAGTTAGTGGAGCTTGCCGCGAAGAATGCTTCCCTGGTCTTAAAAACAGATAAGGAGCGGCTGAAGCGGGAGGAAGGAAGGACAATCGGCGCGGTAAAAGAGCTTGAAGAGCTTTTGGGATTAGAGCATGTGGTGCGTATGGAGGCCTATGATATCTCGAATACCAGCGGTTTTGCCTCAGTGGGTTCTATGATTGTCTACGAGCGGGGAAAGCCTAAGCGAAGTGATTACCGCAAGTTTAAGATTAAGGGAGTAAAAGGGGCGGACGATTATGCCAGCATGGAGGAGGTGCTGACAAGGCGGTTTGAACACGGTCTTAAGGAGCAGGATGAAGGAAAAGAGCTTGGCGGTTTCACAGTATTTCCTGATCTGATCATGATGGATGGAGGCAAGGGACAGGTGAATGTTGCACTGGCGGTTTTGGACAGATTAAACATCAATATACCTGTGTGTGGAATGGTGAAGGATGATAATCATCGCACAAGAGGACTTTACTATCAAAACATAGAGATTCCTATTGACAGAAATTCGGAAGCTTTCCGGTTAATTACAAGAATACAAGACGAAGCGCACCGGTTTGCAATTACATTCCATCGGCAGCTTCGGAGTAAAAATCAGGTACATTCTATTTTAGATGATATTCCGGGAGTGGGAGCTGCAAGGCGTAAAGATTTGATGAGGCATTTTGCGGATATTGAAGCGATTAAAAATGCAACGGTAGAAGAATTAAAGAGCCTTCCGTCTATGAATGAAAAATCGGCGAATGATGTATATCGTTTTTTTCATTAGTGTGGTATACTAAAAAGAATAAAAAACAAAAGGAGAAGGACAAGATGAGTACAGTAAAGATGAGTAAAGTGGTTGAGAAGATGAATCTCAAGAATCTTACTCCGGATGTGGATCATACCGATAAGCAGGTAAAGCTTCCGGATATTAACCGTCCAGCTTTGCAATTATCGGGTTTTTTTAAACATTTTGCTTCAGAGCGTGTTCAAATTATCGGGTATGTAGAATATTCTTATTTGAAGACTCTTGATGAAGAGAAGAAAAAAGAGGTTTATGAAACTCTTATGTCATATGAAATACCATGTCTGATATTTTGTAGAAATTTAAGGCCGGATGAACTATTATTAGCGGAGGCAAATAAAAGGAATATTCCGGTATTTGCTACAGAGAAGAAGACATCTCAGTTTATGGCGGAGATTATCCGATGGCTGAATGTGGAGCTTGCACCATGTATTTCAATACACGGCGTTCTTGTGGACGTTTACGGTGTAGGCGTGCTGATTATGGGAGAGAGCGGCATAGGTAAAAGCGAGGCGGCGCTTGAGCTGATTAAGCGGGGGCATCGTCTTGTCAGTGATGATGTAGTGGAGATTCGTAAGGTCAGTGATGAAACCCTGGTGGGAAGTGCGCCGGATATTACAAGACATTTCATAGAGCTTCGGGGCATCGGCATTGTAGATGTGAAAAACCTGTTTGGAGTACTGAGTGTGAAGCAGACGCAGAACATAGACCTTGTGATTACTCTGGAGGACTGGGACAGAGACAAAGAGTATGACCGGCTGGGCTTAGAGGAGCAGCATACAGAGTTCCTTGGGAATAAAGTAGTTTGCCATCAACTTCCGATTCGCCCGGGACGGAATCTTGCGATTATCGTTGAGACAGCAGCGATTAATCACAGACAGAAGAATATGGGATACAATGCGGCTCAGGAGCTCTACAGAAGAGTTCAGGCAAATCTGGCTAAAAAGTAGAAAAGATGGAATGGGAGATGAAAAGATGAGTAAGAAGTATTGCTTTGGAGTGGATATCGGAGGGACTACTGTCAAGATTGGTTTGTTTCAGACGAATGGAGAGATTGTAGACAAATGGGAGATTAAGACAAATACACAGAATCATGGAAGCGCAGTTCTTCCTGATGTTGTAAATTCTCTTGAAGAGAAGCTAAAGGAGCACAGTATTGACAAAGAGCAAGTAGAAGGAATCGGACTTGGTGTTCCGGCGCCGGTAAATGCAGAAGGGGTAGTACAGAATACTGCTAATCTTGGATGGGGATATAAGGAAGTGAAGCGTGAGATGGAGGAGCTCTCCGGTCTCCCGGCTGAAGTAGGTAATGACGCGAATGTGGCGGCGCTTGGTGAGATGTGGCTGGGCGCGGGAAAAGGCCAGAAAGATATGATTATGGTGACGCTTGGAACCGGAGTCGGAGGCGGAGTAATCGTGGATGGCAGACCGATTGTGGGAAGCGGCGGAGCCGGCGGAGAGATTGGACATATCTGTGTAAATTATGAGGAGAAGGATACCTGCGGCTGCGGAAAGAAGGGATGTCTTGAACAGTATGCATCGGCCACCGGAATTGCAAGGCTTGCAAGAATCCGCCTTAAAAAGAATGAGGATTCATCGGTTCTGCGGGAATGTGAGCTGGAGAAGATTACGGCCAAGACGGTGTTTGATGCGTTAAAGGAAGAGGATAAAGTAGCAGAAGAGATTGTAGAGGAGTTTGGCACTTATCTTGGATATGCGATGGCTAACCTTGCGGCAGTGACAGACCCGGCAGTGGTTGTGATTGGAGGCGGGGTATCGAAGGCAGGAGATATCCTTCTTGGATATGTTGAGAAGCACTATCAGGAAGAAGCATTTTTTGCCAACAGGCACACGAAGTTTATATTGGCGGAGCTTGGAAATGACGCGGGCATTTGCGGTTCTGCAAAATTAGTGATAGATAAGACAGGAAAATAGTCAAAAGAATAAAAGGGTAAAATAAAACCCCTCTGCTCTATAGGTATAATTGCTTGTAGAGCAGAGGGGTTTGGTTTATTCCTTAAAATTGAGATTAGGTAGTACCATTGCCACCGGTGTTGTCGCCGCCACCGGTATTGCCGCCGCTGTTGTCACCACCAGTATTGCCGCCGCTGTTGTCACCACCAGTATTGCCGCCGCTGTTGTCACCACCGTTATTGCCGCCGTTATTGCCGCCGTTGTTGTTGTCACCACCGTTATTGCCACCATTGCTGTCACCACCGTTGTTGCCGTTGTTGCCGCCGCTAGGAGGAGTAGTGGGCTCTGGATCAACAGGCACCGTTGTAGGCGGTTGAGTGGTATCGGTCGGATTGTTGCCACCGGGGGTTGACGGATTTTCAGGATTGCCTGGGTTTTCAGGATTCTCAGGATCTTCGCCATCGCCTTCATCTTCATCTGCGATTTCTGCATCTTCCTCGTCATCGTCCCCGTCATCTACATCTTCATGGCCGCTGCACACTTCATCAGGAAGTACATCTGTGTCGAAATATTCTGTAACAGAAGGACATCTTCCTGTTCTTGCCAGCATGCCGGTTTTTTTACAAACGGTTTTCTTTTCAACAGAATCCGGCATTTCGAACTCTTCCGGAGATAAATCTTCATGTACTCGTTCCATGATTCCTTTCCACAATCGGAAACGGAAACTGGTGTCCGTATTACATTCTTTATTATCGTCATATCCACCCCATACAGCACAGGTATAGTATGGAGTAAAGCCGCAGAACCATAAGTCCTTGTTAGAAGTGGTCGTACCTGTTTTCCCTGCAACGGGCATGTCGCCGAGTTGACAGGAACGTCCGGTACCTTCTGAAACAACGCTTTCTAGTGCACTGGTTACAAGGGCTGCCGTACTCTCTTTCAATACACGGTGTGATTGCTTCCCGCCTTCTAACAGAACGTTGCCGTCATGATCAAGGATTTTGGAGTACAAAATAGGTCTGTTATATTCGCCTCCGTTAGCAATTGCGGCATACGCACCGCATAACTGGTAATTGAAGACGCCGTCTGTCAAGCCTCCGAGAGCAAGAGTCTCATTAATATCACTGTATATCTTGCCGTCAATGTTCTTGCTTTTTACTAATGTGGTAATTCCGAATTTCTCACAGTAGTCAAAACCTAATTGCTGTGTAATCTCATTACTTACTTTTACGGCACAGACATTAATAGAATTAGCAATTGCTTTACGGTAGGAGACATCGCCTTTGTAACCTCTGCTGGCGTTTTTAATCTGTTTGCCGTTTTTATATTCTGTAGGTTCGTCACGTACGACAGTTGCAAGAGTTTTGTCGCAGGCATCCATTGCCGGAGCATAAGCTGCCAGTACCTTGAAAGTGGAGCCGGGCTGCCTCTTGGAACCTTTATATGCCCGGTTTAGACCAAGACTACTCTTCTTTTTGCCGCGTCCGCCGACCATGGCTTTGATTTCACCGGTCTTTTGATCCATCAGTGTTACAGAAGCCTGGGGCTGAGGAGTGATATTTATGACTTCATCATAAGTATCCCCCTTCTTTTTAATGGTCTTTTTCCATTCCTTTACCATATCCTTTGCTTCATCGCTGCTGGAATATAATAGTCCCTGTGTCTTTCCGTGTTCTTCCCTTGCGTATTTTTTTATATGTCCGGATGAATAGTTTTCAATAGAGCCGTCTGCCCTTGTGACAGTTAAAGCATAGTCCAGGCCGTATTCTTTAAGATACGGATAATTAGAATCATCATTCATCTCTTCATCACAAATCTTCTGCAGATCAAGATCCTGTGTAGAATATATGCTCAGACCGCCGCTGTATAATGCATTATATGCCTGTGTTTCTGTATATCCGAGGTGCTCTTGAAGGTCGTCAAGTACCTGATCAGAAAGTGCGTCTACAAAATAAGTGTAAGGATTCTTGTTATCACTTTTTTTCGCTGCTTTCTGGATACGGGCATAGACGTCATCAGCCATGGCTTCTTTGTAAGCTGCTTCTGTGATATATCCTTGTTCTAACATGTTTTTCAGAACCTTTTTCCGCCTCTGAGCATTTTTTTCCGGGTTGGTAACCGGATTCAGGCGTGATGGATTCTGGGTAATACCTGCGATTACTGCACATTCGGAAAGGGAAAGCTTGCTGACATTTTTATTAAAATAACGTTTTGCGGCAGATTGTACACCAAGAGAGTTCTGTCCAAGATTGATGGTGTTCATATAAGCTTCGATAATCTCATCTTTGGTCATCTGTTTCTCAATCTGAAGGGCGAGGAACTGTTCCTGAAACTTTCGCTGCAGCTTATCATAAAACGTCTGTTCATTAACGAAATTGGGAAAGACATTATTCTTTATTAATTGCTGTGTCAGAGTACTTGCTCCTTCCGAACCGCCGGATAAAGTGACAACGGCGGCGCGGGCAATACCCCGTATATCAATACCGTTATGATCATAAAAACGTTCATCTTCAATGGCTACAAATGCATGCTGCAAATCTTCCGGAATCTCTTCAATGGATTTGTATACACGGTTAGATCCGGAAGCCACGAACCGTTCAATCTCCGTCTTTTCATCATCGGCGTACACAAAAGTCGTGTATCCTTGAGGTTTTACATCTGACGGAGACACTTTCGGGGAATCGTCAATAATCTTTTTGACAAATAAACCGCCGCCGACGACTCCAGCAATACCTATAACGAGTATGCAGAGAAAGAAGGCCTTTACTAATCGAATACCAACCCGCTTGCCCTGCATGGTAGATTTGGATGTTATCTTTTTTTGTTTTTGAGCGGCTTTTTTCTTACTATAATTCATAAGTGCTTGCCTCCTTTATACGCAGACATTATAGCAAATATATTTATTGAAATAAAGAAAAAAATGAAAACTTCATATTTTAGTAGGAAAATCTTAAGAAATTTAATATACTAGAATATGTAGGAGGGTAAAAAATGGCAGAAGAATGTAAAATCGTGTATCAGGGCGGCGAAGGTGAAATTGTAGAAAAAAAATCTCGTTTTATTGCCACTGTTGTTCCAGTGGGGACAGAGGAGGAGGCGCTTTCATTTATTGAAGCCACGCGGAAAAAGTATTGGGATGCGAGGCACAATTGTTTTGCATATGTAATTGGGGAAAGAAATGAGCTTGCCCGCTGCAGCGACGACGGGGAACCTCAGGGAACAGCCGGGAAGCCGATGCTTGATGTGCTTCTCGGAAACGGAATTCATAATGCTGCTGTTGTAGTTACCAGGTATTTTGGAGGCGTGCTTCTTGGGACCGGGGGATTGGTGCGGGCGTATTCGGGTGCGGTGAAGGCAGGAATTGCTTCATCTGTAATTATAACCAGAATTCAGGGTGTTAAACTTGAAATCCGTACAGATTATACCGGACTTGGTAAAATACAGTATATTCTCGGGCAGAGGGGAATCCGTATGCTGAATTCAGAGTATACGGATATCGTTCGCTTAGAAGTGTTGCTGGCAGAAGAGATCAAAGAACAAGTGAAAGCAGAGATTACAGAAGGAACGAATGGACAGGCAGAGCTTTGTGAGGCAGAAAAACTTTGGTTTGCAGAGGTTGACGGCGTGCCGACGGTGCTACAGATAGAGGGGACGAAAGATTAGCGGATTGGGATGCTTAGGAAATAAATCCTGATAATTCCGACAGATGCTTTAGGAATAATCGGTGAATGGCAGGATATTCGCCGAGCCCTTTTAAGTGGCAGGTAACATTATAGCCGGCTTGTTTAAACTGTGCGGCCCAGGATGATTTTCCGGGTCCGAATATGTCGTTTTTGGCATGGCTGCCGGCGGTAATCATAAGAGGAGACAGGTGAATATTATCTGCGGATGTATATTTTAATAAAGAAATCATCTGTGCGGCGGAGCGGCAGGATTCAAGCGTCTGTACATAGATATTGGCGTATCCGGCTTCCCTGAACATGCTGCCTAACTTAGCATAGTCTGTGTTGGAGCGGTACGGGGTGCCGTGTCCTATGAGAATGAGAGCTGATTGGTCTGAGGCAAGGATTTCTGAGAACTCGTCTGCGATGATGCGGATGAGTTCTTTTCTGCCTTCTCTGGTAGAAAGCAGCGGTTTTCCCAAAGTGACCCAGGCAAAAGCGTCCATCCAGCGCGCCGCGCTTTCTTTTATCTGATTATATCCCATTCCGTCAATGATAAGGGTAGGAAGAATATAAATATGAGTTAGCCCGTCCTGCTTCATTTTGTATAAGGTTTCGTCTATGCCATATATTTTTTCGCCTGTAGTATTTAAGAGCTTTGTGATAATGGCCCGGCTTGTCCATGCAGTGTAAACCGGTATGTCCGGATATGCATTTCGGATGGTATCTTCGAAAGTACAGATTGTTTTTTTGCGCGTGTCTTCGTGGCTGGTTCCAGAGCTGACGATTAGAATCCCTTTATTGCTGTTCATATTATTTATTCTCTCCCTCCTCTCATCCATGGCAAAATGGTTTGTGAACTGTCTCTATCATATGCCAGGGAATGCAAAGTGTCAATTTGTTCTGCTGTAAAATATAGAATGATTGTAAATTTTACAGGATGTGATAAACTGAGGGTAGCAAAAATTAAAATCTAATGCGGGGAGTGGATTGCATTGTGCGGAAAAAAACCATATTTTCCGATGTTTGTAGATATATCAGAAAAGAAGATTTTAGTGATCGGCGGTGGGAAAATTGCGGAAAGAAGGGTGGAAACGCTTCTTAAGTTTGCAGATAATATTACGGTCATTTCGCCGGAGATGACAGAAAGGCTTCTAGAGAGGGCAAAAGAAAAAAGAATCCGCTGGATTCCGGAAGCGATCGATATGGACGATGCCATATGTGCAGAAAAATTAATAAAATGGCTGTCAGCAGATGCGGATATTGTGTTGGCGGTAACAGATAGCCGCGTCTGCAATGAGCAGGTTGTGCATATATGCCGGGAGCGTGGAATTTTAACGAATGCTTCGCACAAAAAGGAGCTGTGTGATTTCTATTTTCCGGCTGTTGTCATTAAGGACAGTGTGACGGTCGGAATTACTTCCGGCGGGCAAAATCATATGCAGGTGAAAAAGATGAGGGAACAGATTGAGACGGCACTTTCGGAATCGGGTACAGAACTATGAATTGCGACAGAGAGGATATTATGGATAAAATAGTACGAATTGGCACCAGAAGCAGCAGGCTGGCTGTTATACAGGCAGAAGAACTGGCATTTTATATCAGACGTCAATGTCCGGGAATTCAACCGGAGCTAGTGATGATTGAGACAACGGGAGACAGGCGTCAGGACGTGATGTTGGATAAAATTGGGGGGAAAGGCCTGTTTGTAAAAGAGATTGATAAAGCGCTCCTGTCAGGTGAGATTGATTTGGCGGTACACAGTCTTAAAGATATGCCCGTTGAAGAATCATATAAGATTCCTATAGTCAGTTTTTCGCGTCGTGAGGATGCCAGAGATGCGCTGATACTTCCGGAAGGGAGAAGGGAATGGAATGGGTGCGGTATAATCGGCTGCTCTTCCTTTCGAAGAAGGATTCAGGCTGAGAAGTTGTTTCCCGGGGCAGAGTTTCGCTCGATTCGAGGAAACGTGATAACCAGACTTGAAAAACTTGACCGGGGCGAGTACGATGCGTTGATACTGGCGGCGGCGGGGCTTAGGAGATTGGGCCTGGAGAGAAGAATTTCCCGTTATTTTTCTCCGGAGGAGATACTTCCGGCGGCAGGGCAGGGGATACTTGCAATCCAGGCAAGAGCAAAGACAGATTACAGTTTTCTTAAGGGGTTTGATACTTTTGAGTCGGCAATGGCTGCAAAAGCAGAACGGGCATTTGTAAAGTGCCTTGACGGAGGGTGTTCGTCGCCTGTTGCAGCTTATGCAGAAGTGGCAGGAGATATACTTTGGTTAAAGGGACTTTATTATCGGGAAAAAGATTATTTTTTTGCAGTCGGAAGTAAAAGCGGTTCTGCAGTTTATGCAGAACAGATCGGAGTGTCGCTGGCGCAGGAGTTAAAAGACAGATATAATGTATAAAGAAAAGAGGTATATTATGGAAGAGAAAAATGCCGTACAGTATGTTCAGGGAAAATTGTTTGAACTTCAGGATTTAGCATATCAAAAAACGGTGGAAAGCTATCGGATTACAAAGGAACAGAAGGACTATCTAAAAACATTGAAAATAAAGTAAATAATATGACAAAATACAAAAAAGCCCTGTAAATGGGCTTTTTAACATTTCAAAACAGGGGATGAGGGAATCGAACCCCCGCCAAAGGTTTTGGAGACCCCTATCATACCACTTGACCAATCCCCTGTATGTACTTATCGCACCAGTTATTTATATCATATTTTAACAGGAAATGTCAAGTGGTATATACGTTAAATATTTATTTTTTGTAACAGTTCAGCCTACCAACGTCAAAAAGGAGAATTTTAAAAAGTTTTCATCAATGGTTATCCACAAAAAAAGAAGGAGATTTTTTCAATTGCTAGGATTTCCAAATTTTTGTGGATAATTTTACGTCTAATACCCTTTAAACATACTTTTTTGAGACACATAAAAAAAGTTATCCACTTTTATGCATTATTACAGAAATTTTTTACACCGTCATTTTGACGAATTGATTTTGGGAAGAATTTTTCTTTTCTTTCTATTTCTGATAAACTATGTTTATCAGAAATGTGTGGAAGGAGATGTCCTATGGGAAGAAACAGTGATTATAATAACGGAATGTATCAACAGCTTATGGAAATCATGGGACGTCTGGATTCTGTTGAAAAAGAACACAAGCAGGAAGTAAAAGAATTAAAAGTGGAAATAGCTGATCTGAAAAAAGAAAATAAAATCCTACGTGAAAAAAACCAGTTACTAACAGAAGACAATGCACGTCTAAAAAGCATTATCAATAACGACAGTTCGAATACTTCGCGCCCACCATCAACGGACCAGAAGGGCGTAAAACCTGCCAATACCTACAATGGGAGAAAGAAAACAGAGCGTAAACCAGGAGGGCAAAAGGGGCATGCCGGAACTACGCTTACTAAAGCCAAAATAGAAGAAAAGATTGCATCTGGAAAATGCCGGCATGAGATTCAGACAGTTGGCAATGCCTCCGGCAGAAAGTATGTTACAAAGTATGTTGTTGATTTAAAAACAGAAGCCGTTATCACAGAAATCCGTATCTACGCAGATGAAAGAGGAAAAATCCATATTCCTCCGGAATATCGCAGTGATGTTATTTATGGTGCCAATGTAAAAGCATTGGCAGTGTCCCTTTACAGTGAAGGAGTCATGTCCAACGACCGGATTGCCTTCTTTTTGAATGCTGCAAGTAATGGAGAGCTGGAATTATCAGAAGGAAGTGTCTACAGCTTCTGCAGGAATTTTGCGCAATCTTCGGAAAAGAGCATCTCAAATTTGAAAAACGAACTGTTGAATCAGAGTATTGTGGCAACCGATGCCACAACAATAACTGTCAATGGGAAGCAGAATTATATACGTAATTTTAGCAGAAAAAACACCGTGGTATATCAGGCCATGAAAAGTAAATCCATAGATGCGTTGGAGAAATTAGACTTTTTGTGCCAGTATAGCGGCACACTCCTGCATGATCATGAAACAGCATTGTATCATTTCGGAACGGAACATGCAGAATGCAATGTACACATTATTCGTTACCTGAGAAAAAATACAGAAGAAAGCGGAAATGCATGGTCAAAGGAAATGATAGCGTTATTGTGCGAAATGAACAAGCTGCGAAAAGGATTTATGGAACAGGGTGTCGCTGCATTGCCAGATGAAACGATAACGGAATATGAGAAAAAATATTTTTCACTGCTGCAAAAAGGGAGGGAAGAGAACAAAAAAACTACACACAGGTACGCAAAGCAGGAAGAACAGGCACTGTTAAACAGACTGGAAAAGTACAGTCATAATCATCTTTTATTTCTGCATGATTTTTCCGTTCCTTTTGATGACAATATTTCGGAAAGAGACCTGCGAAAAGCAAAAAACAGGCAAAAAATGGCAGGTGGATTTCGAAAAGAAAGTGGTCACGAGATGTACTGCTCTATTATGAGCATAATAGAGACCTTGAAAAAAAGGGAAATGGATTTGATCGAAAATATAAAGAAGATATTTATGGGCACACCGGCTATATTTTAGCCGGTGCTAAACCTGTAGAAATAATTAATAGGCTGAACTGTTACTATTTTTTTTATTTAGCAGGCAGTGTACTTACAGTACCGATATTCATTCTCTTGAAGACTTGAATCAAAACTTTCCCGACTGCAAGGACGAGAATTGCCGCAGCAATAGCTTCTGGTATGCCGGAAGCAGTAACCGTTCCCATGACAAGACCCCAAACAGCAGTGACAGCAACTTCTCTTGCCTCGGCGTATTGCTGCGCAAACAGGAAATAGATGCTTCCCATAACGGTAACAGTGTTGACCATTGAGCCTATAAAGCCGACAAGGGGCAGGGCAATGAGCGGGTTGGTCTTCAGCTTTTCCAACGCTATCCAGAACCATCCAGATATAACGCCGATTAGAATTCGGCATCCAACAGAGATCCATATAGCTTTTAAGGCTCCGGGAATTCCGGAGGTACTCATAAACGGCGAAAAAGCAAAGGATAAAAGAGTTGGCGCCATCGTGTTGCTGATTAGTGAACAAATTCCAAATACTGCACCGAGGATGGCTCCCGCCGAAGGTCCTAGCAAGACAGCTCCGATAATGACCGGAATGTGTACAGTTGTCGCCTTAATAATCGGAAGCTGAATCATACCGAGCGGTGTGTTTGCCAGCACGATGATGATAGCTGCCATAAGTGCAACACTGACTAACCAACGAGTGTCGTGTTTTTGTGTTTTCATTATTCAATTCCTCCTTGTTATCATTCCCGCTGAGGCGGGATACAATACAATTACGAAAGTATTATAACATCCTGAAATGAGAACAACAAGTTCAAAATTTTGTGCAGGATGAATTGGAAAATAAATTGGCATAAGCATAAAGTGCTTGCAATGCATTGTGGTTGACGTTATACTAGTAAACAAATCATTTGATGCCGGCATGACTGCCGGTGGAATAATAATATCTGAAAAAGAAGGAAACTTAAGAAGGTGAGGGTAAGCTATGGTAGAAAAGACAATGGAAAAGATTGTTGCGCTGGCGAAGTCGAGAGGGTTTGTATATCCTGGCTCTGAGATATACGGCGGTCTTGCGAATACATGGGATTACGGCAATCTTGGAGTAGAGCTTAAGAACAATGTAAAGAGAGCGTGGTGGCAGAAGTTTGTCCAGGAATCCCCGTATAATGTAGGCGTGGACTGCGCGATCCTGATGAATCCGCAGACATGGGTGGCAAGCGGGCATCTTGGTGGTTTCAGCGATCCGCTGATGGACTGCAAAGAGTGCCATGAGCGTTTCCGCGCGGACAAGATGATTGAGGATTACGCGAAGGAGCATGGCCTTGACATTGGCGACAGCATTGACGGCTGGAGCCATGAACAGATGGAGAATTATATCAAAGAGCACGAGGTTCCGTGTCCGACATGCGGAAAGCATGATTTTACGGAGATCCGTGAGTTCAACCTGATGTTCAAGACGTTCCAGGGCGTTACGGAGGACGCGAAGAATACAGTGTATTTGAGACCGGAGACGGCGCAGGGCATCTTTGTAAACTTTAAGAACGTACAGCGTACTTCCAGAAAAAAGATTCCTTTCGGCATCTGCCAGATCGGGAAGTCTTTCCGAAATGAGATTACACCGGGCAACTTCACATTCCGTACAAGAGAGTTTGAGCAGATGGAGCTTGAGTTCTTCTGCGAGCCTGACACGGATCTTGAGTGGTTCAAATACTGGAAACAGTTCTGTCTTGACTGGTTAAAGGCGCTTGGCCTTAAAGAGGAAGAGGTTCGCTACCGCGACCACTCCCCGGAGGAGCTGAGCCACTACAGCAAGGCGACCACGGACGTGGAATTTTTATTCCCGTTTGGCTGGGGCGAGCTTTGGGGAATTGCTGACAGGACTGACTTTGACCTGACGCAGCATATCAATGTCTCAAAACAGGATTTGAGTTACTTTGATGACGAGAAGAAGGAAAAGTATGTTCCCTACGTTATTGAGCCGTCTCTCGGCGCAGACCGTATGGTGCTGGCGTTCCTTTGCAGCGCATATGACGAGGAAGAACTGGAAGGCGGAGACAAGAGGACTGTCCTTCGTTTCCATCCGGCGCTTGCTCCGGTTAAGATCGGCGTGCTGCCGCTGTCTAAGAAATTGAATGAAGGCGCGGAGAAAGTGTATGCACAGCTTTCTAAGAAATATAACTGCGAGTTTGACGAGAGAGGAAATATCGGCAAGCGTTACCGCCGTCAGGATGAGATTGGCACTCCGTTCTGCGTGACCTATGATTTTGATTCTGAGGAAGACGGAGCGGTTACTGTCCGCGACCGTGATACGATGGAGCAGGAGAGAGTTAAGATTGATGAGTTAGACGCATATTTTGCAAAGAAATTTGAGTGGTAGAAAATTTGAGCTCTGATTTTTAAAAGATAAAATAAAGTTCCGGATTTTGATGTCCGGAACTTTATTTCTTTTCTTTGTATTATATTTTTCTTAGATGTTCACCTGTTTTCCGTTGTATCTCTCCGGGTGCAGTCTTCTGTCTCTGATATCAGCAGCTGCTGTAAAGAGAACATCTGTGGAGGAGTTAAGTCCTGTCTCACAGGAATCCTGGATAACACCGATAATGAAACCAACACCTACAACCTGCATAGCAATCTCGGACGGAACACCGAATAAGCTGCATGCCATAGGAATAAGTAACAGAGAACCGCCGGCAACACCTGATGCACCGGCAGCACTAAGTGCAGCAAGTACGCAGAGGATGAGAGCTGTTCCGAAGTCTACATCGATACCAACCGTATAAGCAGCGGATAATGCCATTACAGAGATTGTGATAGCAGCTCCGGCCATGTTGATCGTAGCACCTAAAGGAATGGATACGGAATATGTATTCTCGTCTAATTCCAGTTCTTTACAAAGTTCCATATTTACAGGGATATTTGCTGCGGAACTACGTGTAAAGAATGCAGTGATGAAACTGCGTGACAGACACTTGAATACAAGCGGGTATGGGTTCTTTCTGATGCACAGGAATACGATGATCGGATTCATAATAAGTGCTACAAATGCCATAGATCCCACTAACACAAGGATCAGTCTTCCGTAAGATAACAGTGCGCCAAGTCCGGACGAGGAAATAACGTTGAAGATAAGACCCATAATACCAAATGGCGCGAAACTGATTACCCATTTAACCGCCTGGGAAATAACGTCGGAAATATCATCAAGCATATCTTTTGTTGCAGGTTTTGCCATCTTGAAAGCGATGCCAAAGATACAAGCCCATACAAGGATTCCGATATAGTTGGCGTTTACGATGGAAGCTACAGGGTTAGATACCGCATTGAGCAACAGGTTCTTTAATACTTCGCCTACGCCGCTTGGAGGAGCCATGTCCTCGCCTGCAGCCTCCGCAAGTGTTAAAGTTACCGGGAATGCTTTGCATGCAAACACTGATACGAGTGCGGAGAACAGATTGCCGATCATGTACAGTGCAACAATAAATCCCATGTTTGTCTTCTGACCTTCACCTGTATGTGCGAGAGCGCTTATTACAAGGAAGAATACAAGGAGCGGAGCGATAGCTTTCAGAGCGCCAACGAATAAGTCTCCCAGAATCGCGATTACGGTTACCTTTGGAATTGCCAGCCCGAGAAGAATACCGATGATAAGACCACACAGGATTCTCAGAACAAGACTGATGCTATTCCATTTTGCAATTACATTTTTCATGTTTTGTTTCGCAGATACATATGCGTGTACCTGCTCCCTCTCTTTCTCTATAGATTTCGTTTCCCCGATTTATCGATATTATATGATTTGACTCATATGACATATCGATAATATAAAAGTAATTATAAACAATTTCTTTGGATTTGTAAATATGAAAATTGTAAATGTTGACATAAAAAGGATTTTAGTGTGTGAATATTTTGACAAATCAGACAAAAAATGTATAAAATCCATTGTACATGTAGTTGAGGAGTGATATAATGACAGCATCAACAATAATATCGTCTGGGGAGACGGTGGAAATGGGAGGTAACACAAACAATGAGTGAAAAAAATGATGGTATGATGTGGGCGCTGGTCAAAGAGAAACCGGAGGAAGGCCTGTGGATGAAACGGGTGCCGATTCCGGAGGTTGGTCCCAATGACGTAAAGATTAAGATACATAAGACGGCCATCTGCGGTACGGACGTTCACATCTATCAGTGGAATGACTGGGCGCAGCATACGATTCCGGTAGGGCTTACGGCAGGCCATGAATATGTAGGCGAGATTGTAGAAACCGGAGCAGGTGTGGAAGGATTTAAGATCGGAGATCTCGTATCCGGTGAAGGACATATCACTTGCGGAAAGTGCAGAAACTGTCTGGAGGGCCATAAAGAGAACTGCAAAGACGCGAAAGGCGTCGGCGTTAACAGAAACGGAGCTTTTGCAGAATATCTTGTAATCCCGTCTTCAAATGTATGGCCATGCAATCCGAACATTCCGGAAGAGATGTATGCGATTTTTGATCCGTTTGGAAATGCAACACATACAGCGCTTTCCTACGATATGTTAGGGGAAGACGTACTTGTGGCGGGTGCAGGCCCGATCGGTATTATGGCAGCCGCAATCGCGAAATTCTCAGGAGCAAGACACGTGGTAATCACAGACTTTAACCAGTATCGTCTGGACCTTGCAATGAAACTTGGCGCAACAAGAGCCGTAAACCTCGCGGAAGAAAAACTTCCGGACGTTATGAAAGAGATCGGCATGACAGAAGGTTTCGACGTGGGCCTTGAGATGTCCGGTTCGCAGGCAGGACTTCATGACATGATCCATAACATGAAACACGGCGGTAAGATTGCCCTTCTCGGACTTCAGAGGACAGATGCTAAAGTGGATCTTGAGACGGTGATCTTTAACGGGCTGAACCTTCGCGGCATCTATGGAAGAAAAGTGTGGGATACATGGTACAAGATGTCTACAATGTTACAGGCAGGACTTGATATTTCCGAGATTATCACACATCATTTCGACATTAAGGATTACGAAAAGGGATTCGAGGCTATGATTTCCGGTGAGTCAGGAAAGGTCATTCTTGACTGGGCGCATATTAATGACTAAGAGTTTCATTTATCGTGTTTTGAAATAATAATTAAAGAAAGAAGGAAGAGGCCAATGGCACGCAAAGATGATATTTTAAGCATTTACACAAAAGAAGTAGAAGGAATCAAAGAGGCAGGACTTTTTAAAGGAGAGGCCCCGTTCATCTCGCCTCAGGGTTCCAGAGTAAAGATGGAGGACGGAAGAGAGCTTTTATGCATGTGCGCGAACAATTATCTCGGGCTTGGCGACAACGCGAGACTGATTGAGGCGGCAAAAAAGACTTATGATGAAAAGGGATACGGCGTTGCGTCTGTCCGCTTTATCTGCGGAACCCAGGATATCCATAAGAAACTGGAGAAGAAGATTTCTGATTTCCTCGGAACAGATGATACGATTCTCTATTCTTCCTGTTTTGACGCTAACGGCGGGTTGTTCGAGACGATCCTTACGGCAGATGACGCGGTGATCAGCGATGAGCTTAATCATGCGTCCATCATCGACGGAGTGCGCCTTTGCAAGGCAAAACGTTTCCGCTATAAGAACAATGATATGGAAGACCTTGAGGCGAAACTGAAAGAGGCTGACGAGGCAGGCGCAAGGATCAAGCTGATTGCTACAGACGGCGTATTTTCCATGGACGGCATCATCTGCAACCTGAAGGGCGTATGCGACCTGGCAGATAAGTACAACGCGCTTGTGATGGTGGACGACAGCCATGCGGTTGGATTTGTCGGAAAGACCGGGCGCGGAACTCCGGAGCACTGCGGCGTGCAGGGGCGTGTGGACATTATCACCGGTACTCTTGGAAAAGCTCTGGGAGGAGCGTCCGGGGGATATACTTCGGGAAGAAAGGAAATCATCGACCTGCTCCGCCAGAGGAGTCGCCCGTACCTGTTCTCCAACTCTCTTGCGCCGGCAATCGCAGGAGCAAGCATCGAGCTGTTTGACATGCTGGATGAGAGTACGGAGCTGAGAGACCACTTAGAGGAGATTACCGCATACTACCGCAAGGAACTGGTGGACAATGAATTTGACGTTATTCCTGGAACACATCCTTGCGTGCCGGTTATGCTCTATGATGAGAAGACAGCGGCTGAGTTCGCAAAACGGATGATGGATAAGGGCGTTTATGTAGTGGCATTCTCCTATCCTGTAGTGCCGAAGGGAAAAGCGAGAATCCGTACACAGGTATGCGCCAGCCATACGAAAGAAGATATCGACTTTATCGTGAAGTGCTTTAAAGAAGTAAGAGAAGAGATGAAGTAGATAGAATATAACAGAGAAAATAAGAAACGCAGCATCATTTCGGTGCTGCGTTTTTTGGCGCTGGCGGGAGAACGCCGCCCGTGAGTCAATTTAGTCATTGAGTTGTATTGTATATATAGCATGGTCTGCATAAGTGTTGTTTCTAAATATATTTTTCGCAATACAATTAAAAATGATAAATGTTAAATAAATTAACGAATATGGAATATAAATTGACTTATTGGGTATTATAACATATAATAAACTGGAATGATATAAGAAGAATGGGGAGGTTGCGTATGACCGGGAATGTTGTTCGCCTTGTGGCGATGGAGATAAAGAACATAAAAAATGTAAAGTACGGGAAGATTGACATTGCACAAAGAAAAAGGGGAAGTATTCTGGGGATTTACGGGCAGAATGGATCTGGAAAGACAGTTGTCGTTGACTGTATGGTATTGTTAAAATGCCTGTTTAGCGGAAAGCGGATTCCGGCTCATTTTTTTTATTATATAAATTCTCAGAGTGATAATGCCTGTGTGAAATATTGCTTTGAGATCAGGACGGATGCTGGTGAAAGTTATGTGGAATATGAGGTGGAGTTATCAAAAAACGGAGAGCACAGTTTTTGCGTAAGCGGGGAAAAACTCAGTGTAAGGAACTATGAAGAAGGTAAAAGAACGAAGTTAACGCCGGTATTTGATTATCGAAAAGAAGAAAAGGAAATTTTCCGCCCTCTGAAATATCAGAATTATTTTGAAAAAAATATGGAGAGCATGGTTGCTTTGGGAATCGCTCGGCAGATAACGGAAGACTATAACGAAGAAAAGCAAAGGCCTGACGTTGGTTCGTTCTTGTTTTCAAGAAAGGCGCAGGATATATTTGCAAAAGCAAAAGGCGATGCGGAAAAGATTTTTGGCGTAAGCAGTCTTTTGCAAAGCTTTGGAATATATGACCTTGCTGTTGTGGAAAATGCACATTATGCTTTGCTGGCTTTGAATCTGGATACGATACCTGTCAATATTGACTGGACGAACTCAGAAAAAAAGCGGATTGGGGGGATTATGCTCCGCCTTACGGACGTTAATGTGGTTGCAAAAGAGGATTTTCCTTATGTGGCGAATACGATAGAGCAGATCAATATTGTTATGAAATCCCTGATACCGGAAATTAAGCTGGAGATTTATAATTCGTTTGATAAGCTTATGGAGAATGGAAAGGATGGCATTCAGTTTGAAGTAATTACGATGCGGGGGGAGGCGAAGATTCCGCTTTTGTATGAATCTGCGGGAATTAAGAAACTGATTTCTATATGCAGCAACCTGGTTGCCTGTTATAACCGGGAATCTTACTGCTTTGTAGTGGATGAATTTGACTCGGGGATATATGAATATCTTTTGGGAGAGTGCCTGGGGGTTATGCAGGAAAAAGCAAAAGGACAGCTGATCTTTACTTCGCATAATCTGCGCCCTTTGGAAGTTCTCGAGAACGAATTCCTGATTTATACAACGGTAAATCCGGAGAACCGATACATTAAGTCTGCCTATATCAAAAATACGCAGAACACAAGGCTGTCTTATTTGAGAAGTATTAAACTAGGAGGGCAGAAAGAGAAATTATATGATGAGACAAATATTTATGAGATGGAATTCGCTTTGCGGAGAGCAGGAAGGGTAGGCTTGTATGACTAAAAAGATTATACTGCTCCTCGTAGAAGGACTGACAGATGAAGAGGCATTAGCTTTGGTGTTTTCAAAGCTCGCAAAAGAGCATGATATTGAATTTGATGTTTTGCATACGGATATCACAGCAGATGAAAATATGACAGTGAAGTATATTGGAGAGCGCATAAAAAGGGAAATAGCTGACTATCTGAGGAAAAATCAGCAAACGGGCGATTGCACATCTGCTGGCAGAGTCGGAGCAGATGGCTGGTCTGCCATATGAGATTTATTATTTTTCGAGAAACATAGAACATGTACTTCACAATATAGAAGATGACTTGACTGATGATGAAAAGGAAAGCTTGGCATATGAAATAGCAGAAAAGTATGGGGAACACCCGGATGAGTTTCAGGAGCTATTATACGATGAATCATTCCATGTATCAGGTACTTATAGAGAAACATGGGAATTTATAATGGAGAATGGAAATTCTTTAAAACGATACAGTAATGTGTCATTATTTTTTGAAAAGTTGGGGATTGTACTTTATTGACAGGATGAAAAGACTAATATATTTTATAAAGTAAGAAAGCGGAAGGGAGATGTTTGACGATGGACAGAAAGAATGTATGGAAAGATTACACAGATGAGCAGTTAAAGGAACTGGATAAGATTAATGAGGACTATAAGAGGTGCCTTGACCTTGGAAAGACGGAGCGGGAGTGCGTGGCCCTTACAGTGGAAAGGCTGCGTAAAAATGGCTACGTGAGCCTGGAAGAGAAGATGGCTGCGAAGGAAGGGCTTAGGCAGGGAGACAAGATCTACGCGGTGTGCATGGGTAAGAGCATTGCAGCGTTTCATATGGGGAGCGAGCCGCTTGAGGGGGGCATGAATATCCTGGGCGCCCACATTGACTCGCCGAGGATTGACGTAAAGCAGAATCCTCTTTATGAGAGCGAGGAGCTTGCCTACCTCGATACCCATTATTACGGGGGCATCAAGAAGTATCAGTGGGTGACGCTGCCGCTGGCGCTCCATGGAGTTGTTGCGAAAAAGGACGGTACGGTGGAAACGGTCAGTATCGGAGAAAAGGATGACGACCCGGTGTTTACCATCACAGACCTTCTGGTGCATCTGGCGTCAAAACAGATGGAGAAGAAGGCAAATGCGGTGATTGAGGGGGAAAAACTAGATCTTTTGATCGGCAGCCGCCCGCTGACGGAGGCAGAAGGGCTTGACAAGGATGAGAAACATGCGGTGAAGGCGAAGGTTCTTGCTCTTCTGAAAGAATACTATCATATGGAAGAAGAAGATTTTGTGTCTGCGGAGCTTGAGATCGTCCCGGCGGGAAGGGCGAGAGATTTGGGGCTTGACCGGAGCATGGTCTTAGCTTACGGGCAGGATGACCGGGTGTGCGGGTTCACTTCCCTTTTTGCGCTGCTGGATATGCCGAAAGTAAAGCGGACTGCATGCTGTATTCTCGTTGACAAGGAGGAGATTGGCAGTGTTGGCGCTACGGGCATGCATTCCCGGTTTTTTGAAAATACCGTGGCAGAGCTTTTGGCGCTTTCCGGGGAGGAATCCGACCTTAAGGTAAGGCGGTCGCTTAAAAATTCCAAGATGCTTTCTTCGGATGTGAGCGCGGCGTATGATCCGATGTTTGCGGAGAATTTTGAGAAGAGAAGTTCGGCATTTTTCGGCAAAGGGCTGGTGTTCAACAAGTTTACCGGGAGCCGCGGGAAAGCGGGGTCTAATGACGCCAATGCGGAGTATCTCGCGCAGATTCGAAATGCCCTTGACAAAGAGAAGGTAGCTTATCAGTTCGCGGAGCTTGGCAAGGTGGACGCAGGCGGCGGCGGTACGATTGCGTATATCATGGCCAACTATGGAATGGAGGTTATCGACAGCGGTGTTGCGGTCCTTGGCATGCATGCTCCGTGGGAGGCGGTGAGCAAGGCGGACGTGTATGAGGCGTACAAGGGCTATAAAGCATTTTTGAGGGAAATGTAGGGCAATTTACTTGACGAATACTGGCAAAAACAGTAAAATATTAAATGCGACTTAGTAAATTAAGATTTTAGGAGGTCATGACAATGGCAAAATGGGTTTATATGTTTACAGAAGGTAACGCAACCATGAGAAACCTTCTTGGCGGCAAGGGCGCGAATCTGGCTGAGATGACGAGCCTTGGCCTTCCGGTACCGCAGGGCTTTACGATCACAACCGAGGCCTGCACACAGTATTATGAAGACGGAAGAACGATCAATGACGAGATCATGGATCAGATCATGGACGCTGTTACGAAGATGGAGGCTATCACAGAGAAGAAGTTCGGCGATAAGGAGAATCCGCTGCTTGTTTCTGTACGTTCCGGCGCAAGGGCATCTATGCCGGGCATGATGGACACCATCCTTAACCTTGGCCTGAATGAGGATGTTGTAGAGGTATTGGCAGACAGATCCGGCAACCCGCGCTGGGCATGGGACTGCTACAGAAGATTTATCCAGATGTATTCTGACGTAGTTATGGAAGTCGGAAAGAAATATTTCGAAGAGCTGATCGACAAGATGAAAGAGGAGAAGGGCGTTAAGCAGGATGTTGAGCTTACCGCACAAGACCTTAAGGCTCTTGCAGGACAGTTCAAGGCAGAGTATAAAGAAAAGATCGGAAAGGACTTCCCGTCTGACCCGAAGGAGCAGCTTATGGGAGCGATCAAGGCTGTATTCCGTTCATGGGACAACCCTCGTGCCAATGTATACCGTCGTGACAATGATATCCCGTACTCATGGGGAACTGCTGTAAACGTACAGTCTATGGCATTTGGAAACATGGGAGACGACTGCGGTACCGGCGTTGCATTTACCCGTGACCCGGCTACCGGAGAGAACGGCCTGTTCGGTGAGTTCCTGACAAACGCTCAGGGCGAGGACGTTGTTGCAGGTGTCCGCACGCCGATGCACATTTCCGAGATGGAGCAGAAGTTCCCGGAGGCATTTGTTCAGTTTAAGAAAGTATGTGAGACTCTGGAGAGTCATTACAGAGATATGCAGGATATGGAGTTTACCGTTGAGCACGGCAAGCTTTATATGTTACAGACACGTAATGGTAAGAGAACAGCTCAGGCTGCCCTTAAGATTGCGTGCGACCTTGTAGACGAGGGTATGAGGACAGAAGAAGAGGCGGTTGCGATGATCGATCCGCGTAACCTTGACACACTTCTTCACCCGCAGTTTGACGCGGCAGCTCTTAAGGCGGCTACTCCGATGGGCAAAGGTCTTGGCGCATCTCCTGGAGCAGCATGCGGCAAGGTTGTATTTACGGCAGAGGATGCTGTAGAGTGGGCAGCAAGAGGCGAGAAGGTTGTCCTTGTACGTCTTGAGACTTCACCGGAAGACATCACAGGTATGAAGTCTTCACAGGGTATCCTGACTGTCCGCGGAGGTATGACATCTCACGCAGCCGTTGTTGCGCGTGGTATGGGTACATGCTGTGTATCCGGATGCGGCGACATTGCTATGGACGAGGAGAACAAGAAATTCACGCTTGCAGGAAAAGAGTTCCACGAGGGGGATTCCATCTCGATTGATGGTACGACAGGTAATATCTACGACGGAATCATTCCTACCGTTGACGCTCAGATTGCCGGAGAGTTCGGAAGAATCATGGCATGGGCAGACAAATACAGAACACTTAAGGTTCGTACAAACGCAGACACACCGGCAGACGCTAAGAAAGCCCGCGAGCTTGGCGCAGAGGGTATCGGCCTTTGCCGTACAGAGCACATGTTCTTCGAGGAAGACAGAATCGCTGCATTCCGCGAGATGATCTGTGCAGATACCGTTGAGGAGAGAGAGGCAGCTCTTGAGAAGATCCTTCCTTACCAGCAGGGAGACTTCGAGGCTCTTTACGAGGCTCTTGAGGGCAATCCGGTTACGATTCGTTTCCTTGACCCGCCGCTCCATGAGTTCGTTCCTACAGAGGAAGAGGACATTGAGAAACTTGCGGCAGCACAGGGCAAGTCTGTGGAGGATATTAAGACTCTCATTGACAGCCTCCACGAGTTCAACCCGATGATGGGTCACAGAGGATGCCGTCTTGCAGTTACTTATCCTGAGATTGCAAAGATGCAGACAGCTGCAGTTATCCGCGCGGCTATCAATGTACAGAAGGCTCACGCTGACTGGAAAGTTAAGCCGGAGATCATGATTCCGCTGATTGGCGATATCAAAGAGCTTAAGTATGTGAAGAAAGTTGTTGTTGAGACAGCAGACGCTGAGATCAAGGCGGCAGGCAGCAATCTTGAGTACGAAGTAGGTACGATGATCGAGATTCCGAGAGCGGCTCTTACTGCAGATGAGATTGCAAAAGAGGCTGACTTCTTCTGCTTTGGTACAAACGACCTGACACAGATGACATACGGATTCTCACGTGACGATGCAGGCAAGTTCCTTGACGCTTACTATGACGCTAAGATCTTCGAGAACGATCCGTTCGCGAAACTTGACCAGACAGGCGTTGGTAAGCTGATGGAGATGTCCATTAAGCTTGGAAAGCCGGTGAATGAGAAACTTCACATCGGTATCTGCGGCGAGCATGGCGGAGATCCTTCTTCCGTAGAGTTCTGCCACAAGATCGGACTGGATTATGTATCCTGCTCACCGTTCAGGGTACCGATCGCAAGACTGGCAGCGGCACAGGCGGCTATTAACAGTAAGTAATACACTGGAAGCTGATGATTTTGCAGAACAATTTTTCCGATATCGCAAAATTTAGTTTTCGCTGAGACGGAAACCAAAAACCAATAGAATTAACAGATGGGCCTTGAGGGATCATACCTTCAAGGTTCTCTTTTTCTCCCTTTTTGGATATTTGAAAAAAGTGTGGATGCTGTTTTGGGGTATAAGTATTTACAGCGTGTAAAACATAATTATATTAAAGATAGTGTATGCTAATTTAAGTAAAAAGCGTATAATAGCGTAAAGATAATGTATTGATATTGTCTTTGTTATATGATAGTCTATAGATACATGTAATTGATGAAGGAGGAACGCTATTATGGCACAGACGTTGGTAAATATTCGCATGGATGAAGAACTAAAAAGGAACATGGAGCAGACCTGTCAGGAATTGGGGATGAATATGACTACTGCAATAACTATATTTGCAAAAAAAATGACAAGAGAAAAGAGGATTCCATTTGAAGTATCTGTTGATCCATTTTATAAGGAAAGTAACATGGAACATTTGCGAAGAGGTGTGGAAGCACTTAACGCTGGAAAGGGTGTAGAACATGATATTATTGAGGTAGATGAATGAGAAAGATTTGGTTTGATGAGGCATGGGATGATTATCTCTATTGGCAGACACAAGATAGAAAGACATTAAAACGCATCAATATTTTGTTAAAAGATATTGAGAGAGAAAATTTTGGCGGTATTGGTAAACCAGAACCTTTGAAAGGAGATATGAGCGGATTTTGGAGTCGTAGGATTGATTATGTGAATAGGTTGGTGTATCGAATTAGTGGTAATGTGATAGAAATTGTTTCTTGTAAAGGACATTACGAAAATTGAGCCTAAAAAATTGATATATAGTCAAATAGGGTACTTGGAGGTTTACAAATGAAGTTAGTGAAAATGATTATAAATAATTATAGACAATTTGAAAAAGCAGAATTAGATTATCGATGATAATGTAACAATTATAGCTGGGGCAAACAACAGTGGAAAGACATCTTTGATAACACTGATTAAAAATATGATGTTAACCGAACAGATAGTATATAGTGAATCAGGTATACCAACTAAGAATATGCGAGTGTGGATTGATAAGGTATATCTACTGTTTGAATTATTTTTATGAGCAATAATGGAGTTGCTGCAATAGAGTCCGAATTACTCAATGAAATTTTGCCAGAATCGGATGATAGTGAGAAAATTGTAATAAAAACAACAGAGGTGTATATTCAAATAGACTATAATATATCAGATGATTATATTAAATTATTTGCAGATTATATTATGGATTTAAATGAAGATGAGCATTCGTGCTATTTTGTTTATGCATATGAAATTAATAGACATTTGTTTGGGAAAAAACTTGCAGAAAGTTATGACAAAATAAAATGTTTTATAAATTTACGAGATCTTGTTTAGTGAATTAGAATGTGGTAAATTATTCATATACGAATACAATTGGATAAAGGAGAAGTACAAATGCCAGCGAATCAAAATGATTATGATTTTATAAAAGACAAAATTCATGTAATGAAAGAAACGTATCCCTCATTAAGAGAGAAAGCAGATGAATATGTTCTGTCAGCGTTGGTAGTAAAAGCAAGTTATTATAAAAACCCAGCACTTGTTTTGAATGAAAGCGACTTTGCTAATTTTATTGTTGATGGTCAATATGATGGAGGGGTAGATATACTTCTTAGCGATCCGAATAGTGAAAGTTCTAATATGATTATTGGGCAATCGAAATTTTATCAAAATATTACGTTTGATGATGCTGTAAATGCGATAACTAAAATGGTTTTGTTCTATAAAGATATGATACAAGGTCATTATGAACAAGTTAATGACAAAGTCCAAGGGAGATTTTTGTCGTTATACTCAGAGATAGGGGAAGAATCAAAAATAGCATTTGTTTTATATACAAGTGCACCTAAAGGAGGAATTAGAAAAGACAGATTAGAAAAAAAATTTAGAGAGCAATTTAGTGATTCAAGTCAATTTGAATTGTCGGTTCTATTTGGTTCGGACGTGGTATCTGAAATAAAGGAGTCTGAGTGTAGAAGACCTACCGTAGAATTAGGAAAAATAAAATTAGATAAAAGAGATAATTATTTGGAATATGGGGAAAGTGCGGCAATAGTTAATGTTTCTGCGTTTTCTATAAAGAGCCTATATGCACAGCATAATACAAATCTTTTATCGAGGAATTTAAGATATCATGTTTCTGGAAGAGAAATAGATAAAGGTATTAATGAGACAATCAGAGATAATCCGGATTCATTTTGGCTAAAAAACAATGGAGTTACAATTATATGTGATGAATTTAAGATAGATGGTAAAGAAGTAAAATTAAAAAACTTTTCTATCGTGAATGGTGGGCAGACTACATATATGTTGCATAAAAGCAAATTGATAACTGAGTCGCAGGATTTTTATTTACCGTGTAAAATAATTAAAACGGATGGTACGAATGAAGATGAAAAAAATTTATTTAGCTTAGAAATTGCAAAGGCGACTAATTCTCAAAAAGCAATTAGACCTGTGGATCTTAAAGCAAATTCTCCAGAGCAGGTTAGATTTAGTCAAACAATGCGGGAGGCGGGGGTCTTTTATCAAACTAAACGAGGAGAAGTAGTTCCGAGAGAATTTAAGCCGGCTTATTTGAATTCCGATTTGAGTGAGGTGGGAAAACTTTGTCTTTCTGGTATTTTCCAAATGCCAGGAACGAGCCGTAATAAACCATCATCGCTTTACAACCCTAACTATTATAATGTGATTTTTGATGGAAACCAGACGCAGATAGCTAAAATATGCAAAGAGTTACTGTATGTTGATTATTATTTTAGAAATGCATTTTTGAAGAGATTCGATTCAGAAAATAGGAACCAGCCAGATGGTACAGGGAGGATAACATTTGCACATAATGCAAGAACAATATGTTTAGCGTTTGTTGTGCTTGCATCTAGATATTATCAAGAAAATATTCAAGGAGAAACTTTACAATTTATTTTTGATTCGTCAAGAAGTGAAAAGCCAGATCCTCATGTTTATGAAAGTATGAAAAATTTAACAGGAATCAAATGGTTATTACCACCAAATATTTTTGAAAATAAAGATAATTATGAAGAAATATTATATAAACTATTTATGCATATAATTAATGCAGGTAGTATGTGCTATGAAATGGCGGTAAGATATGAGGAAGGATTAAATGCAACTAATTATTTGAAAAAAGATAAAAACTATTATGGCATTTTACAGTTCCAATGGCAATCTTTAAAAGTAGCTATTAAAGAAACTTTTGATGCCATAGTATAGAGAATTTATATGCTTTTTAAATAACAATGATGAAGTCGGAGCAAGAGATGTTCCGGCTTTTTAGTGGTGCGCCCAGTATGGGCGCAATCTAATCGGTAAGAGTCCGTAACACACCCTGGTAGTGGGAAGTATATAGCCAAGAGCAAGGGTGTTCATTGTGAGGTTGAATCTGAAGAAAGCTGGAGGCAAAGCTCTGGTCTGACGAACAGAAAAATGTGGCGGATGGATGGAGTGAAAGATTGCGTTCTTACCTGGAGAGGTCTCGTTAGCGGATGGAATTACATCAACAAATGCATAAGAAATCCGTAGTAACAACGAATGGCGAGAAGTCAGCAGAGGTCTGTGAGTAAATAAAAGTAACCAATAACAGATTTAAGGACAGACAAATTCATATTGAGGACTATCTGCAAATGGTATCGACGGAATCGAAAGAGTATGCAGAAGTGTCCGCCTGTCAGAGGATTGCTGAAAACAACCGCATCATCACAGACTTTCAGACGGACGGGCTGTTGGAGAAGATCTTACAACCGACTAATCTTAATAATGCGTACAAGAAAGTAAAATCAAACAAGGGAGCAGGCGGTGTTGATGGGATGAGCGTGGATGAACTTCTATCGTTCCTCAGAGATAACCAAGAGCAACTAATTCAGCAGTTAAAAGGAAGGGAAATATAAACAAGGAAAACTTTTTGAAGAAATTTTTCAAAACTTCGTCAAAACCGCCCTCTGTGGTGTTGTAGGTAGTGAGAGGACTTTCAAGAGGGTTTGGGATTCTTCCCAACAAGCAAAATCTGTCCGTCAAGCAATAGGCGCGAACGGGCAGATTTACGGAAAAGGGTACCCTTTTCCTATGCTTGCTCCGAAACTTCTCACTTTAACAAATACGGAAAGGAAGGGAAAAAAGAATGGATTGGGAACTGGAAATCAAGGACAGCGAATTTGTACCTCAAAAGAGAAAGCCAACAGAAGAAACCGTCTGCTACAAAATCGGCGGCACATACTATGAAGTGTCTACCTCCTGCGGCGGCTCGGAACGGCTCCGCGACAAGATGATACGGCTCATAAAATCGGAAACCGTCAAGCCGCCCAATGACAAACAGGGATAAGTGCGCTATAATAGGGTTAGCACTACTGTTTGTCGGGCGTTCATTACAGGAGGAATGAACATATGACAGCAAATACATATAAGCCCGGACAGATAACAGCATTATACGCCCGCCTTTCGCAGGAAGATACGTTAGAGGGCGACAGCAACAGCATTGTAAACCAGAAAGCAGTCCTTTCCAAATATGCGGCGGACAACGGCTTTACAAATCCCGTTTTCTTCATTGACGATGGTGTATCGGGTGTGACGTTTGATAGACCAAATTTTAACCGCATGATTGCAGAGATTGAAGCCGGAAACGTGGCTACGGTCATTGTCAAGGATATGTCAAGATTAGGGCGCGATTATCTGAAAGTCGGCTACTATACGGAAATCTTTTTCGTAGAGCGTGACGTGAGATATATCGCAATCAATGACGGAGTAGACAGCGCAAAGGGCGACAACGATTTTACCCCGTTCCGCAATCTGTTTAACGATTTTATGCCAAAGACACAAGCAAAAAGGTACGGGCAATCAAACGGGCGCAAGGACAGGCGGGGGAACATCTGACAAAGCCGCCCTACGGCTACATAGTAAGCCCTACCGACAAAAAACAATGGATTGTAGACGAGGAAGCCGCCGCTGTGGTGAAACGGATTTTTAATTTATGTATCGGCGGGAAAGGTCCCATGCAGATAGCAAAAATCCTCAAAGAAGATAAGGTGCTGACTGCCAAAGCCCACTACGCAAAGAAAAAGGGGAAACCATATCCTGAAAATCCCTATGATTGGAGAGATAGTACCATTGTCGGCATTTTAGAGCGTATGGATTACTGCGGACATACGGTGAACTTCAAAAGCTATTCCAAATCCCACAAGCTGAAAAAGCGGATTCCTACCACAAAGGAACAGCAGTCTATCTTCTTCAATACCCATGAAGTGATTGTGGAAGACGCAGTTTTTGAACGGGTGCAGGAACTAAGGGCAAACAAACGCCGCCCCACAAAAGCGGACAGACAGGGATTGTTTTCCGGCTTGGTATACTGTGCAGACTGTGGGAGTAAATTACATTTCGCTACTTGCAAAAGTTTTAACGGCTCACAAGACCATTACCGCTGTGCAAAGTACAAGAGCAATACGGGAAGCTGTACGGCTCACTTTATCCGCGAGGAAGTGTTGAAACAGATAGTATGGGGCAGGATATTTGACGTGACCGCCCTTTTCTTTGATGACATCATGGCTTTCCATGAAATGATGTATCAGCAACGCTCCGCTGAAACGGAAAAGGAAATGAAGCGCAGGAAACGTGAAGTCGGACAGGCGAGGAAGCGGATAGCGGAACTTGACCGTATCTTCAAGCGGATTTATGAAGACGATATAAGTGGTGCAATCAGCCATGACAGGTTTTTGAAGCTGTCCGCAGAGTATGAAGCGGAACAGCGGGAACTGGAAGAAAAGGTCAAGGCAGACCAGCAGGAAGTCGATACCTACGAGCAGAATAAAAGCGATTTTGACAGCTTCGCCGCGATTATCCGCAAGTATGTGGGGATAAAGGAACTCACCCCTGCAATCGTCAATGAATTTATCAAGAAAATCATAGTCCATGCGCCTGAAAAGGTGGACAGGAAACGGGTACAGAAAGTAGATATTGTTTTCAACTTTGTAGGGGAAATCAATTTCCTTTCTGCTACGCAACCGAAACGGCAAGGCGCATAGACACTCAAAAAGACGGTACAGCCCTTGTAATCGGGGCTATACCGCCTAATCTGAAATTACTTCCCTCTAACCGTAAACATTTGTATTTTCTGGGTTACAGCGATTTTTACCGTTGTTGCGAAGTATAGTAATTTATTCTTTCCCTTTGCTTTTTTTCTGAATGGTTCTCATATCGCTTTTGGTTATGAATTGATAATCCGTTCGGAAACCACAGACTTCATGGAGATCATCCGTGATAAGCTCCCGTCTGTATAGCGGGATAAATCCTTGTTCCTGTATTTCAGCGAAGTTTATTGCCTTCAGCGTATCTAATAATTCTCCGCAGGTATACTTATAATCCAATTTCTTCTCAAGAAAACGGTAGAGCGTCAATGCGAGAAAACAAATCAGGAAATGTGCTTTGATCCGGTTTTCATCCTGTAAATAAACAGGTCTTGCAGAAAAATCTGTTTTCATGATCCGGAAACATTCCTCTATCTGCCATCTGCCCTCACTGACTTTCAGGATATCACTGGCCTCATCATCCAAAAGGTCTGTGCATACTGCATAGAGCCCGTCGTACCGAGCCTCGTCAGAAATCTTCCCCTCATCCAGATAATGTTGGATGTCAGCAGCTTCCCCTTCTTTTGTAACTGCTATTTTTCCAATAAACCGGGCCGGGTCATTGGGATTTTTCCGGTTCTTTTTGGACTTCCCTGAATCCAGCATCTTCTGTGCCCGCTCCACCTGTTTGTCACGGATGGATTTCTGATAAAGTGCATATTTAGGGGAATATGTAATGATCAGGCGCTGGTGCAGTTTCTTTGTGGTATAGGGTTCGTCTTTGTAATAAAGCCCTCTGTCATCCTCAGAAAGCTTTGTGATATCGACAGGAGTGTCATCCGATACTCTCTTAAAGCCCTGCGGACTCAAAGCCCATTCTTTTTCTTCTTTCTTCAGCTTTTTGATGGACTGGGCTACGATATAAGCCCGTTCTCCCATGTGGTTGTATTCCCGGATGGATTCAGAACCCAGTCCGGCATCACTGCAATAAATGAATTTCTGGCATCCGAAATCCCCAAGGACTTTCTTTTCCAATGGCTTCAGGGATGTCTGTTCATTTGCATTTCCCGGAAAGAGTGAGAAAGCAAGGGGGATTCCATCCCCGTCCATGAACATCCCCATTTGAATGATCGGGTTTGGTCTGTGTTCTTTACTTTTTCCGTACTTTTTGGTGCCATCTTCCTGTTCAATTTCGAAGTAATAATTCGAGCAGTCATAATAAAGGATCCTGTCATTTCTCTTTCCAAGATAATGGCTGTTTTTATAGACTTCTGCCTGGATGAGGTCGCATTCAGCCCCAAGGACATCCAATGCCCGGTACACATCATGGAGTCCGTAAGAAGGT
This sequence comes from Lachnospiraceae bacterium MD308, assembly GCA_000403475.2. Taxonomy (GTDB): domain Bacteria; phylum Bacillota; class Clostridia; order Lachnospirales; family Lachnospiraceae; genus MD308. The sequence goes on along the minus strand of KE159795.1, from coordinate 815,928 downwards.
TTCTCTAAAAACTCGGATGCTGCCTTGTAAGAAGAACGCTTACTGCAAGGTTCCAGAATCCTTGCATAGATCAAGTCAGAAAGAATCGCGTTGATGTCATACTTGAATTTATATTTCTGTTTTAACTTCCGGCAGACCTTATTCATTTGCAGCTGATAATAAACGGATTGGAGGAAAAGATAGCCGCCGCGGAAGAAGGCCTGTTTACCATAATCTAATTGTCTGTCAGCGTGGAATGGGATTAATACTGTTTTGGTTTCTTTTTCCTTTTTATATTTTTCAGTTTCTATTTTCGCCTCATTTTTTGCCCATGCAACAACATCATCTCTTGTAGGACCATGTTCTGGAAGAAGCTGTTCTAAAGTACCCAGCTTGCGTACAATTGTAGAAGTAGTGCCTCCCGTTGCTTTTACATAAGATTTGCAGATATAAAAAGACTCCGCATTTTTAGATTTTGTTATGTGAAGATTCATATATCATCCCTCCTATCCCTTATTATACCACAAAATACCATAAAATAACATACATAAAAACAAAATATTTGACACAAAAAAAGCAGATTTTATGCGACCTGCGAGTACTTTTTGGATTATTCAACTGTCAAACTCCCGAGCGCCAACAACACACACATGGTTTTTGCAAACGAGGAACATGAAAGATTCTGAAGTGCTATACTAAAGTTGTAACGGGAGTGGCTAATGAGATATAATTAAAATCACAAGAAACGAGGTGCTCATTATGTCACAGAACTACACTCCCGAATTTAAGAAGAAGATTGTTCGCCTCCATGAGGAAGAAGGACGGACTTACAAAAGCATCACCGCTGAGTATGGCGTATCAAAAGCCAGCATCTCCAAGTGGTGCAGCGAATTCAGCAAAGAATGCCAAGAGAAAGCTCAAACCAATCCTGATGCCCCGAATGAAATGGAACTTATGAAGGAGAACCTCCGGCTACGGAAGGAACTGGAAGAGGCGAGGAAGGAAAATCTCTTCCTCAAAAAACCATCGGCATTCTTTGCGAAGGAAATCGATTAGAGGCTTATCGGTTTATCGAACAACACCATAAGGAATTTGGCATCCGCTGGCTGTTGCGGCGGCTGGGGCTCTGCCCGAATGCTTACTATAACTACCGGAAACACCGAAAGGCGGATTATTATGCCCAAAAAGAGAAAGTCAAGGAACAGATCGAAGAGATCTACCACAGCCACAATGGAGTAGACGGGTACCGCAGTATGACTGCCTATCTGGAGCGCAGGGGGTACAGCTATAGCCAGACAACAATCCATAAATATATGAACGGGGAATTGGGCTTGCATTCCATCGTCCGCCCAAAGAAACCGGGGACAAAGCCAGGAAAGCCCCATAAAGTATTCGATAACAAACTGAATCAGGATTTCCATGCAGACGGGCCTAACCAGAAATGGTGCACGGATTTCACATACCTGTTCCTCCGGAACGGAGATGTACGGTACAATTGCGCCATCATAGATCTTTATGACAGGAGTGTAGTTGCCAGTGTAACAGACAAACACATCACCAGTGACCTGGCTGTACGCACTCTGCAAAAGGCATTGGATTCCCAGCATCCGGCAAAGGGAGGCCTGATTCTGCACAGCGACCAGGGGAGCCAGTATACATCGAAGGCTTTCATAGAATACTGCGAATCCGTCCATGTGGCACAGAGCATGAGCAAAGCCGGATACCCCTACGACAATGCGCCAATGGAAAGGTACTTCAATACCCTGAAGAATGAATGTACCAAGCTCTATGAATTCCGAACAGATGAGGAACTGTACCAGGCCGTGGAGGAATTCGCTTATGTCACGTACAACCATGTACGCCGCACAGCTATAACGGCTACCGCACGCCATACCAGGCACGGACGGCGGCATAAGGAGAGGCGGGAGCATGCCCCATCATTGGATTGCTTGAACATACAAAATCGGAGATGGCGGGTTTTGTCAATGGTATGGCCGCACAGCGGTGCGAAGCACCATTGACAAAACATGACAGTTCCGATAGTCTCCAAACAACAATCCAATTTCAATCATTGTCCGGGCTGCAATTAAAAAGTTCCGATTGATTTAGCCGGGATTTCGGGGTATAATGATATTGAGGTCATATACCTTTTGGGAATGGCTTTTGCGTTTCCTACCATACAAAAAGGAGGTTTATGGCTGAGGGATACGGAAATAAAAAATGCGGTCAGCGCAACAGACCAGGATGCACAATATGATGATAAGGCAAAGCGCCTGTTGGGAAATAAGATCATTCTGGCGCATATCCTGGTAAAGACGGTTGGTGAGTTCCGGGGAATGAACCCGAAAGATGTGGTATCCTATATTGAGGGGGAGCCATTTATCAGCGTGGTTCCGGTGGAGCCGGGGCTGACCAATATTGAAAAAGAAGAAAATGGGCAGCGCATTGTCGGGATGAATACGGAAAATGCGGAGATCAATGAGAGGCTTGTAAGGTTTGACATTATCTTGTATGTGCGTATGAAAGACGGGATCTCGCAGGTGATCGTGAATTTAGAGGCACAAAAAGATAACCCGACAGGCTACCATATCCTAAACAGGGCAGTATTTTATGTGAGCCGCCTTGTATCCTCGCAGAAGGAACGGGATTTTGTCAATCAGAATTATAATGACATAAAACGTGTATTCTCGATTTGGGTTTGTATGAACATGGATGAGAACAGTATGGATTATATACATCTGACAGATGATAAGCTGATAGGTTCTTGTCCATGGAAAGGCAGGCTTGACCTGCTGAATATTGTCCTGATCGGTATATCAAATGAACTTCCAGAGCATGATGAGAAGTATGAGCTTCACTGTCTGCTGAGTACGTTGCTTTCAATGGAATTAACCGTTGATGAAAAATTAGAGATTATAAAAACCGAGTACCATGTTCCAGTAGATGATGAATTGAGAAAGGATGTGAGCGCTTTGTGTAATCTTTCACAGGGAATTAGGGATAACACTTTAGTAGATGTTATAATGACCATGTATGAGAATAATTTTACGCTTGAACAGATAGCCGTTGCGACAAAAAAAAGCGTAGAGGAAGTTAGTGCTGTCATCAAAAAGTGTGAGCCTGTACTGGCATAATCACAACAACTTAATAACACAAGCAGTAAAGCAGTGATTTTGTTTCTATTATAGAAAACAATTCGCTGCTTTTTCTGTTTTCAGGGAGAAAGACAGTCAATCAGATTGTCTTTTTTTTCGTGCAAAGAAAGGAAAAACGAATATGGCAGATGCAAAAACAGAAAAGCAGAAAGTAAAGGAGATCACTGGCAAGCTGGAGGAAGGCTTAAAGGAACTTTTTAATAGCGAGAGATACAGAAACTATCTCTCCACCATGTCAAAATTCCATAATTACAGTGTCAACAACACGCTCCTGATAGCCTTACAGCGCCCTGATGCCAGTCTCGTCGCAGGTTATCAGGCATGGCAGAGGAATTTCAACCGCCATGTAAACAAGGGGGAGAAGGGAATCCGTATCCTTGCCCCTGCCCCTTATAAAATCAAAGAAGAACGGGATAAGTTAGACCCTGTGACCAGGGAGGTCATGCTGGATAAGGACGGTATGCCGCAGACGAATGACATGGAAAAAACAAGGGATCGGTTTATGGGAGATGGGGGAATACGGCTATACATGGGGCGAAATGCTGCCGCTGACGCAAGAGAGGGCATTGGAGCTTTTTGACCATGACCTGCCCGTATACCTGCTCCATGAGGACGGTTCGGAAACAACCGTGAATGACAGAAAGCAGATCATAGCCCATGAGGGTATTTTCGGTATTGAAAAAGGCGATTGGGAGAATGAAAAGAACCTGCGAGCTATGTTGGGGGAATTTGAAGCAGTCAGAGTCGCAATCCGAACAGAATAAGCTGGAGAAAGCGGATAAATAACGGCGCAGGGGAGAAGGCGCATAAAGCGGAAAACAAAAAGGCACAGGACAGGTCAGGGAGCAGGAAGAAAATATAAAAAATAAGCAGAGGGAGATGTAAGGATATGGATACAAGATTTACCGTGGAAGAAAGCAATTTATACTGCCTAACGATTTCACTTGCCGTGAAACCAGACTGCATATTTGCATGGGAAAGCAGGAGCGAGGAGCAGTCTGTCACGTTGGAGGGCGGTCAGATGGCGAAGCTGTTGCGGTATATCGTGCATATATTGGAAATTTTTATGTGGGAGCAAGACTATTTCCTGCGTCCTGATGAGAGGGATTATGACCCGCTTTTTGATGGGGAAGAAGATTTTTACATGGAAGATTTGAAGAATGGATTGGAAGTACAGCCCACAAAGGAAACGGAGGGAAATCCGTCATGGCGGGTGCAGGTGGGATACACAAACCACACAGAGCTGATATTTGCAGCTATGAGGATCATATGCCAGATTGTCCAAAAGAAATGTATCTTTCCCTGTTGGAATATTTTGAGCCGGAGGATGAGATCTTTTAATGGAGGTAAAGGTTGACAGCATTCTTTAAAATCCTTATAATTAAACCATGAGTTCAATTATAAGGAGGCAGACAATGGCACGGAGAAAAAAAGAGCCGAAAAGTGTACACCGGGAAAAAATTGCTTCCGCTGCGTCAGTATTGTTCATGGAGAGAGGCATAGCGGCAACCTCTATGGACGATATAGCCAAAGCAGCCGGATACAGCAAAGCGACTTTATACGTGTATTTTGAGAACAAAGAAGAAATTGCTGGGATCTTAGTGCTGGACAGCATGAAAAAACTTTATCATTACATCGCTTCTGCACTGGAACAGCAGCAAACCACAAAAGAACAGTACAATTTCATTTGTCGTGGATTGGTTCAGTATCAGGAAGAATTTCCGTTCTACTTCCAAATGGTATTGGATAAAATCAATATTGATTTTGAGCGCCACGATTATCTTCCCGAAGAAAAAGAAACTTATCAAATAGGGGAGGAAATAAACGAAAAGATAAAGGAATTTTTAATATCCGGAATAGATAAAGGCGATCTGCGAAGCGACCTGAAAATCATGCCTACTGTTTTTGGTTTCTGGGGGATGTTGTCCGGGCTGATTCAGCTTGCAGAAAATAAAGAAGAATATATAAAAAAAGCAATGGGATTATCAAAAGCCCGGTTTTTAGAACATGGTTTTCATATGTTGTATTGTTCTATTGCAGATAGTGGAGAGTGATGAAATGAGAATATCGAAAAAGAGAACAGTATTATTTGTTATCATGTTCCTTTTGCTTGTCGGTTTCGTTTTGGGAATCCTCTACCTTAAAAGTGTTGCGGACTATAGAAAGGCAGTAAGGGAAACAACCTTTGAAGATATAAATATTTCTGATATTCCTGACGGAGTTTATGTTGGTGAATATGACGTGGATTTTATATATGCCAAAGTGGAAGTTACCGTGCAAAGTGGAGAAATCACAAATATTAATATTTTGGAGCACAGGCATGAACGTGGAAAGACCGCAGAAGTTATTACTGACAGTATAGTTGATGAACAGAAAATAGATGTAGACGCAATATCGGGCGCGACAAATTCAAGCATTGTCATAAAAAAAGCGGTTGAGAACGCTCTGAAAAGCAGGAAATTGACCACTTTTTGACTTTTTGATTGTATCATATTCTGGGAGAGGAAGCTACTATGGCATACAAAATACTTATTGTTGATGATGAAAAAATGCTGACAGAGTTATTGTCAAGTCACTTACAGAAGTGTGGATATGAGGCTTTTGTAGCGGAAAATGCACAGCAGACAATATCCATGCTGAATGTCTATCCGGATTTGATTCTGCTTGACATCAATATGCCGGAAACAGACGGACTGGAGCTATGCAAAATGATCCGCCAGAATGTCGTCTGCCCCATTTTGTTTCTGACAGCCCGGATTACGGAACAGGACAAAATAAACGGCTTGCAGGCTGGCGGTGATGATTACATAACCAAGCCGTTCAGCCTGAAAGAGTTGACTGCAAGAGTGGCGGCTCACCTGCGAAGGGATGAACGAAGCAAGGCTGCGCCTAAAATCGTTTCTTCCCAGGGCTTGATCGTAAATCTTGCGGAACGTACTTGTTTTTATGGGGAAAAGCCGCTGAACCTGTCAAACCGTGAGTTTGACATTGTGGAGTTTCTGATGCGTAACGCCAATCAGATATTCGACAGGGAACGGATCTATGAAGCCGTGTGGGGGCTGAATGCCGAAGGAGATAGCGGAGTCATAAAAGAGCATATCCGAAAGATCAGGAATAAACTGAAGGAAGCTACGGGCGGAGAATACATCGAAACAGTTTGGGGGATGGGTTACAGATGGAAAAAATGAGGAAACCCGGATCAATGAAAAGAGCTTTTATCTGTGCGGTAGCTGCTACAATGTTTCTTGTTTTTGCGGCATCTGTCCTGACGATTTATGGATGCTATCGTATACAGAAAGTGATACTTCCAGATTCTCAGGAAGTCTGGTTGAATACCCGGACGGTCACAGCGGACGGGAGGGTATTAGAGGGAGGGCAGAGGGTTATCCTTGACGAACCTGCCCAAGTGGGTATGATCGTTCCTACCGGAGTGGATATAGCTCTGGAGAATACGGAATTCATAATAGAGAAAATCGAGTCCGGCTTTTCAGCGCTTCGCCCAAAGCAAAAGTTCGTATACAGAATGGCAGGCATTTCTATGGTGCTGTTTCCTTTTGTCTATTCCATTACAGGTATCATGCTGTGCGCATGGTGGTTTTACAGGAAAGAACTGTCACCGCCCATTCAGGTTCTTGCCGATGCAACAAAACATATTCGGGAGCAAGACCTTGATTTTACGGTTGATTATAACAGGAATGATGAATTAGGAAGGCTCTGTACCGCTTTTGAAGAAATGCGGCAGGCGCTCTATGATAACAACCGTCAGCTATGGAACATGATCGAGCAGCGCAGAATCCTGCAGGCATCAGTGGCACATGACCTCAGAAATCCCATTGCGATTGTTGGGGGATATGTGGAATATATGCAGCAATGCCTGGCAGATGGGAATCTGAATGACGAAGAATTGCGGCATACACTGTCTAACCTTGCGGTAACGGCAAAACGGCTTGAACATTATACAGATTATATCCGTGACCTGAATGCGATTGAAGAAACGGAAACAAAGTATTCCGTAGTTCAGTTACCGGACTTTTTAAGAAGAGCTACGGAAAGTCTTTCATTTTTTGCCAAACAACATAGCCTGGAGATTGCATACCATTCTGCCATATCCGAATGTCAAGTGAAATTAGACGAGCAGATCTTTTACCGTATTGTCGAGAATATCTTTTCTAATGCCATTCGATATGCCAAAAGCAAGGTGAATTTTGGGTACTCCCTTACCGATGGTATGCTTATGATAACCATATCAGACGATGGCAAAGGTTTTTCAAGGGCAATGCTCCGTAAAAGGAACACCTTTCTTTATTCTGAGGATAAAACGGGAGAGCATATGGGCCTGGGATTGGCTACAAGCCGTGTCCTTAGCCAGAAACACGGCGGAAGTTTGGAACTTTCAAATATCGCTCCCAGTGGAGCTTGTGTAACAATTAAACTTGCAGTCCACAAAATGGAGGCAGGATGATTCTGTGGCTTTTCTGGTTTCTAATTAGGGCAATTTCTATTAAGATAATTTTAAAAAGTTATGTTATATTAAATAGGGAAAGGAGTGTCATATATGAACAATAATGCAGTTGTAGAAAAAATAGTAGACTATATAGAAACGCACATTAACGAGGATTTGTCGCTTGATAAAATAGGAAATGCATTAAATTATTCAAAATTTTATATAGCCAGAATTTTTACTGAAGAAACAAAATGTACGGTTTATAAATACATACAGGGGCGTAGGCTGACTTTGGCTGCTCAAAAACTGGTAGAAACAGAGCAGCCCATTGTTGAAATTGCTTATGAAGCACATTATGATTCACAGCAGGCATTCACATTAGCTTTTAAACAGTCATATGAATGCACGCCTAATATTTATCGAAAAAATGGTGTGTTCTATCCTAAACAATCGAAGATATGCATGATGGGTTCGTTTAATGGATACTCATTTATGTATTATTTAGCAGGAGGTAAATTGGCAGCATGAGTACAATTCCGTATGTTATTGAACAGACAAGCCGAGGAGAACGAAGTTATGATATTTTTTCAAGACTATTGTCCGATAGAATTGTTTTTTTAGGAGAAGAAGTAAGTGATGTTTCAGCAAGTTTGATTATCGCACAAATGCTGTTTTTAGAAGCCCAAGACCCAGGAAAAGACATTCAATTATATATAAATAGTCCAGGCGGCTCTGTTTCGGCGGGTTTTGCTATTTATGACACAATGCAATATGTCAAATGTGATGTATCAACAATATGTATAGGTCTTGCCGCAAGTTTTGGAGCCTTTTTATTGGCAGGAGGTACAAAGGGAAAACGTCTTGCTTTGCCTAATGCAGAAATTATGATACATCAACCTGCCATTCATGGAAATGGAATTCAGGGACAGGCAACCGATATAAAAATTACATCTGACCATATACAAAAAAGTAAAAAAAGATTAAATACTATTTTGTCAGAAAATACAGGAAAAAGTATTGATGAGGTTGCTGTTGCAACCGAACGTGATAATTATATGACAGCAAAAGAAGCAATGGATTTTGGCCTGATTGATAAAATATTAAAGAAGCGTTGATTTTGCTCGTATCGCCGCTTGAAAAGAACAAATACCTCATTAAAGAGCCAGACATACAGATGCAGAGCCAACAGACTTGTGAGAAATCACAGTTTGTTGGCTCTCTTTATGTAAAAAACTAAGCTGTTTCTCTGCAAATTTTTTTCTATTCCTTGACCACATTTTGACTTTTGGTTTTTATAATGAAAGTCGAATATAAAACAAGTAGGAGGATGGACGATGCGAAAGCGATTCTTATCATTAGCTATGATTTTTGTTTTGCCCTTTGCTGTGGCGGCCTGCGGAAATTATAACATTGCGGACGAGAATGCCCCGCCGCAAAATATAGAAGATATAGAAGAAGACCCATTCGCCGGGGCGCAGGAGGACGGAGATTTAGGGTTTCTCAGCCATGGGGAAGCGGATCCCGCCAGAGCGGATGACCAGAGTGTTTTGCCTTATGAGTATAATGGCGGAGAATTTGTCCTGGACTATCAGTTTTCATCAGAAGGGAAATTGGACAGCATTGGATTCCTGCTTTTTTTGGACGGAAAGCCGCAAGCCTACAAGGTGAACGATACGGGGGCGGAATACGAGTATCTCCACTGCTTCCGGACATCAGAAAAGCATGAGGAGAAATTTTCCTTTGTGTTCACACCGGATACAGGGAAAAAGGGCGATACCCTGAATATGACAGTTGTGAGCGTCACCAGGCCCGATTTCCAGCCTGATATGAAAGAAACCTCAAGCTATGGCTGGTATCATCAGAGTTTTGAAAGGGTGCTGAAACTGCATTTTAATGAGGATGCTCCGGAAAATGACAGCATTAATGGAGAAAGTATAACTGCTTTTCGTGATGTCAGCATTGCAGAGGAAAAAGTTACTTCCTCTTTTCTTGAGAATGAGCTTGTGAAAGCAGGATGGAATGGCGTTACGATGGATACTCTGGATAACAGTGTCTATTGGACACTTGTCTTTGACGGCGAGGTGGTGTATGACAATATCAACCTTACCGGGAAAGATACGCTTACTGTGCGCTACACCCTTTGTGGAACGCCAGGCGCAAGATATGGCATATCATTTTTCTTAAACCATAAGCCTATATCTTTTGATGAAGCGGTTTCCTGTGATGTCACATTAAGCAAAGGAAATGTGTGGATCATTGAAGCAACCATAGATACCGATAAGCTGGGTGGTTTCAATACTTTTTATGCGACAGCCGTCGTAGCAGACGGAAATTCAGTTACAAGTAAAACCGGTTCAGTTTTATTATACAAGGAGGACTAAAAATGAAAACAAAATGGATGTGTATGATACTTATGCTTGCTTTGGCGCTTCATCTGTCGGCCTGTGGAAACAGACAGGAGAATGGGAACAGCTCTGAAAATGGAGCCATAAACATGGAACCGCAATCCGTAGAAGATGATTCATCGGAAAATACCGGAAATGAAAGCAGCGAAATGAACGTGATTGATCAGCAGGATAACGGCACAGATAAAAATATTATGGCGGTCAGTAGGTTCAAGGATTCCGCTTTTTCAGGAAAGGTCAGCGGCTGCTATTATGCCGATGGAAGCCGGATTATCGTTGCGGCGGATAAACTTTATCTTTACGATATGAGGAAAGGCGAAACAATCGCAAGTGCGGATATTTCCATGGAAGATTTATGCGTACAGACCTTTACAGACGGCTACTTTATTGTGGGTCAGGGAAAGGCTGGCGGAGGCAGCAACGGTTCATTTGCTGCATCAGAAAGCGGTGATATCAATGGATACATACTGAATAAGGACTTTGCTGTTCAGGATACCATTTCCTTTAGCGGATTATTAAGTGACGATTTTACCTCGCAGGTCGCAGGGATCGCTATTTCACAGGACGGAAAACAGGTTGCTTTCGGCGGACTTCAGGGGCTTTACCTTTATGATATTTCTTCCCGGAAGGTTCGTACCATTCTGAACTATTCCGAAGAAGGCACGGCAGGTAATATGCAGATTGCAACCATGGACAGCCTTACCTTTACGGGGAACAACACTTTAGTCTATGTAGGCATGGCTACAGAACCTTCCATTGGCGGGGATGGGGTCAGTGTTTATGGTACAGTATCCACTGACAGCGCAAATCTCACGATTACCAAAAAGGGGGATTATAAAGTAGATACGGAAGAAGTGCAAAAGGGCGGAAACCTGCTTATTATGCCCCAGAGCTTTGACGAAAATAATGGAACCCTGCTGATGCTTGATACCGTATCCAATACAGAAAATACGATGTCGTTCTCAAGCCGCAGTGAGGGAAAAGACGGTGTTTACTGCTCCAGGCAGGGAAAATATGTGGCTGCTGCTATTTTGAAGGAAAGCAGTGTTACAATCAACATTTATGATACGGCATCGGGAAAAAGTATTCATACGGAAACCGTTCGGGACAGCAACAGTACCTATTTCCTGCGTGTTCCACAGATTTTGATTTTGGATGAATCCGGCACCTGTATCGTTGTACTTGGACGGGGTATTGACGAGGTAAGCACCTTAATAACAACCTTTGGCTTTAGGGGGTAATTCTTGATGAAAATATCATTTCGAAATGTTTCAAAGCAGTATAAGGGCAAGTATGCCCTGAAGGATTTTACCACGGATCTTACGGAGGGTGTCTATGGGCTTTTGGGCGCTAACGGCGCGGGAAAGACGACACTGATCAATATCTTTGTGGGTATTTTAGGAAGCAATGGCGGAACGGTTTTGATTGACGGGCAGGATGCAGGAACATTGGGTAAGGACTTCCTGTCAAAAATCGGATATATGCCGCAATATCCTGTCTTCTACCGGGATTTTACAGTGATGGATTTTTTGCTGTATATGTGCTCGCTGAAAGGAATCCCTGACGAACAGGGAAAAAAACGGGCCTTGGAGCTTCTGAACATTGTCAATCTTTCAGATGCTAAAGATAAAAAGATTGGCGCTCTTTCTGGCGGCATGCGGCAGAGGGTCGGCATTGTCCAGGCGATGCTGGGCAATCCTGAAATTCTTATTTTGGATGAGCCGACAGCAGGGCTTGATCCCAGTGAACGTATCCGCTTTCGCAACCTGATCTCAAAATTCGCACAGGGGCGGACAGTTTTGCTGGCCACCCATATCGTTTCCGATGTGGAGTGTATCGCAAAGGAGATTATGATCTTAAAGGAAGGCTCTTTAATAACCCAGGGAACTACCGACACATTAGAACAGAATATCTATGGGAAAGTGTGGGAGGTGACAGTAAACGGGGAAGACGCTGCCAGACTAGGAAGCCAATATTATGTCAGCAATATGAAACAGCAGGGGGAACGCTTTTTAGTAAGAATCGTAAGCGATATGCTACCTGCTTCAGACGCAGTAAAGGTTTCCCCTAACCTGGAAGATGTATTTCTGTATTACTTCCGCGGGCAGGGAGAGATAATATGACACGCTTAATCAAATATGAATTTTACAAATTATTCTGTAAGCGGTCAATACTTGTTGTATTCATATTGTTCAGTGTAATAAACCTGTTCAAAATAAACAGCGAATTCCACTCGTATTCCTACCTGGCGGACGGAAATGACAGCCGTAGTTGGAACAGCGTGTATTGGCGGCTTTATGAGGATTACAGAGGGGAGATCACTGCTGAAAAAATCGATCATCTTCTTTCCGTATATCAGCCGTTAGCAGACGCTACGGCTGATATGACAGCAAGCACAGCCAAAGACAATCCGGATATGATGACGGGAAATATATACAGCGACCGGAATATTCTGGAAAAATACTATGTGGAGCCTATGGAATATTTCTATCATTATCGGACTTATGCGCTTCAAGTGGCAGAGAGGGCAAAGGAAAATGCCGCTGTTTACAAAGAACGGGGGCAGACTGTAGAAGTACGTAAAAACAGTGTGATCTATAACCTTTATTCCGGGCGGAGCATAAAAGCCTTTGCCTATGAGGAAATGTATAACTATTATCTGAACTATGATTTTTCGGGCATATTGGTTTTATTTCTTTGTCTGTACGGGGTTGTCAGTACCTTTGTCTGCGAAAAGGAAACACAGATGGATATGCTGCTGCTGACAAATCCGGGCGGCGGTAAAAAGACCACATTTGCTAAAATTGCTGCGGCTTCTTTGTTTGTGATCAGTGTGGCCATATGGTTTTCTGTTGTGGATTATATTGGCTTTGTGTATTTCTTCGGAACGGCGGAAGGAGGAAATCTTCCGCTGTATGCTGTCAGCAATTTCAGCACGGCTGCGGTAAACTGTAATTTGTGGCAATATGCGATTCTGTCCGCAGTGATAAGGGCAGTGGGCGTATGGACGATGAGCATGGTGTTTCTATTGATTTCCTTTTTTGGGCGTAATGCCCTTGTTCCGTTTGTCGCTGATTTCGGAGTAGCCCTGTGTTTCATTATTATAGGTGCGTTACAGAGCTGCTTCAGTAATACCTGGCTCAAAATCATAAACCCGTATTCGCTGCTTGTTAACCGCATACTATTTGGCAAGACCGAGTTTATTGGTTTTGCAGGATATCCGGTACAGAGTTTCCAGGCAGCAATTATTTTTGCCATAACCGTAGGGGTGGTTTCCATAACGGCAATGATGATGCTTTCTAAAAGGAACTCTTATTGCCGGGAAAGGAGGATAAAATGTCTGGATTTATGTACGAAGTAAAAAAGATCATGCTCTGTCAAAGGGGGCTGTTCTATATTGCCCTTGTCCTGCTCTTTGGCACGGTCTGGCTTTCCTTGTCCGACAACCCTATAGACATAGCAATGGAGCAGTATAAAAATGAATATGAATGGTATCTGGAAAAGATAAACGGATACTGCACCGAGGATTCTTCTCTTTATCTGGAGCAGGAGGCGGAGAGGATTGCAAAAGCTAAGGAGAGGCAGAACAGCCTTTTGGAGAACTACTATGACGGGAAGATCAGTGAAAGTGAATATAAAAAAGAGAGCCGGGAAATAGAGAAGGTTCTGGAGCGTCAAAATGGATTTGAGGTCATCTATCAGCAGTATCTCTATATCTGCGAAAATGCGGGGAACCGCTGTTTTCTCCAGACAAACGGATGGATGGGGCTTCTTGGCAAAGGTACGCTTAATTTCATTTTCTTCCTTGGCATTTTGCTGATTGTTACGCCTGTTTTCTGTTCTGAGTACAGCTGCCAGATGGACACCCTGATTCTGACTGCAAGGGAGGGGCGAAAAAGCGCTTTGTATAAGCTGCTCATTATTACCATGGTTGTTCTTTTCCTGTCGCTTTGCATTTCGCTTATTGAATACGGATTTTACAGGTTCAAATACGGACTGCCGGATGGGGATTATCCGATTCAGAGTATCCGTTACTTTGCGGACAGCAGCAAGAGTATGTCGCTGTTGGAGGGATATGTATTGATAGGGCTGCTACGGATGTTTGGCGGTGTGTTTCTTACGATACTACTGATGTTCATTTCCGTTTTGGCAAAAAAGTATGCGGTCACCCTACTTTCAGGTGCGGTGTCCGTGATTATTCCCTATATAGGCTTATCGAAGACCAGCATTTACCGTCTGCCTCTGCCGCTGCCGTTTCTGCTTGGAACAGACTTTTTTACAGGGGATATTGTTGTGAGCGATGCCCTGACAGGTGATGAGAAAATTATTTTTGCGGAGGTTGGCACGGTTACGCTGTTGACCCTGCTCTTTGTATCCGTGCTTTTGTGTACTTTGGCCGTTGTCTGGATTTTACGGCGCAATTCTAACAGATGGCTGATGAAATCAGGGCAAAAGAAGCGTGGGGCGGCTTTCGTTGTCATGTTTGGCCTGGCATTGGCAGTGACGGGATGTGCAGACCGTGGAAAAACGGGAAGCGTTGTCTATAATTCATCGGCAGGCTACAGCGTGCCCTTTGGGTATGACTGTATGGGATATGAAATCATACGGGATGCAGGGAATTTTGGTTATTCTCTCAAAAATACTTCCACGGGGGAAACATATCCTTTAGCACGTTCCCCTATGTTTGGGGTATTTTCTGATGAAGAAGAAATATGTGCGTTTTATGTGTGTCCGCCATATCTGTATTACACCACATCGGTTATGGAAAGCTATGTCAACCGGGTGGGAAACTATAACAGTAATATAACGAAAGTGTCGGTTGTAGAGTTGAATCTGAATACCTTTGAGGAAAAAACAATTTTTGAGAAGATGACTAATTCCGGGCGTTCTCTTTTGGGCATTGAATATGAAACGGGGGATAAATGGAAGTTCCTGGATTTTCACCACGCTTTTTTCCTGAATGACGATAACCTGTTTTTCATTGGCAATGATGGCATAACAAAAGTAAACCGGTATACCGGAAAAACTGTAAAGCCAGGCATTCCTGCAAACGGAAATATTTCATTCGACGGGGAAAGCATCTTTTACAAAAATGAACAGGGGGTTTTAACAAGATATGACGTTTCCAGTAATGAAACTTACACTTATGAAAATATAGTTGCATATGATTTCTGCATGGATGAGCAGTCAATCTATTATATTTCCAGGACGGACGGCGGAGACTTGTATTCCTGCGGCAAGGACGGGAATAACAAAAAATTGATCAGTCATATACCTGCAATGTCTGTTACCTGTGATACAGGAAATATTTATGTGTTATCAAAAGAAAGTGGTGAGGAAATTGCTTTACCCAAAAGCCATTATTCCAGAATGAGGAACAAATGCGGCAATGAACAGGAAACAATACCGAAAGAGGAAAAAACTCAGGAAGAGAAAGATTAAGCGGCTTATGATTGCGTATCTGCTGAGGGCAATCCTCATACTGATATCAATTATAATGATGATACTTATGGTTTGCGGATGTCTTTACATATACGAGAGATTTACAAAGGAAGATGAAAAGGTAAATAAATACACGGATATATACACAGATATTAACGCAGGCAACGATGTTGCTCCTGTTGCTTCAACAGAGAATAATGCCCCAGAGTTTTGTGTTGTCGTGGATGCAGGGCATGGAGGAAGTGACGGAGGTACTGTCAGCGGCAAGGCAGTAGAAAAGGATATTAACATTTCAGTTGCATTGAAGCTGAAAGCTATTCTGGAAAATGACAATATAGAAGTTATTCTGACCAGAAGCTCCGATGAAAATATAAGCCTTGCAGATCGTACTTCTGTTGCAAATGACTCCAATGCAGATTTTTTTATCAGTCTTCATTGCAATTACTATGAGAAAGATGCCCAGATAGCAGGATTGGAATGTTATTACAATAATTCAAATGCGACAGAAAGCAAAGGATATGCAGAAAGTATCATCAACGCAGTTTCGCTAAGTGAGGATATTGAAACGAGGTATGCAAAAACAGAGGGCTATTATGTTTTGCGAAACACACAATTGCCCGCTGTTTTGGTAGAAATGGGATTTCTCTCAAACTATTCTGAAAGTCAAAAGCTGTTGGATGACGATTATCAGGAAAGTTTGGCACAGAGAATTGCAGAAGGAATTTCCAATAAAAAAAAGTTGGCTTCCTGCCCTCATATGTATTCTTATTGCGTTGTTTTTCCTATGGCGGGCGGTGGGGGAATTTCCAGGCGAATATTTAAGGGAACTGTACGAAGAGGGGCTTTTGGTTCCCGGAATGATCGTGAAAACAGAGCCGCTGACAATCATGGCTATTGCAAATATGGTTGCGCAGGAAGGGGCGGCAGCCGTAAACGGTTGTTATTGTCTGGAAGTCAAGGAGCTTGACGGGGCAAAGAAAGAATTGTTTGAAAAATCCCCTGTTCCTGCTTTTTTGCTACGAAGGGGGCAAGTACCAATTCGTCCTTTCAGCCCCACCCTCTTTACTGGGGTACAATGGATCAGCAGGAGATTGGAGAGGCATTAAGACAGGTGGAGGAAGATAACCGGGAAAACTCCAAAGACGAGTGGAAGGTTCTGAAAGAAATCGCACAGAAATTCCCGGATCTCGGAAACGGGAATATAATTCTGCTGGATGAAAATTATGTATGTTGCGGTACACCCTCTTTTTTGACGTCGAAATTAGAGTGATTGTCGGCGGTTTCCTGCTGCGCCGGAGTTCGGTCAAGATATTGATTCTGGTTGTCCAGCTTCCGGGTGAGGGCGGCATCGCTATTAAATAGGACGAGTAAACTATATTTTAATAAAATCCAGTCTTTTGTAAGGCGGGATTTTTATTGCCTTTTTTACTTAACCAGGCAAAAAGTTTTCTGTGATAAAAATTCTGCTAAGCTCTTCCATAAATTTTTATTATAGAAATTTTCTTGTGATTTATGGTAAGATGCGGATAACGGCTGAAATTACACGATTCACTATTTTTTCGCTGTAGGGCAAAAAGACTCCGGCAATGGGGCCTACGAGGAATGCGCTGATAATAGTTCCGATACCCACGGCTCCTCCAAGGAGGAATCCGATAGCGACAAAACAGAAGTCCACGATAATACGCACCTGTCCGAAAGGCTTTGACTGCTTGTCGCTGATGACGATTGCTACCAGGTCATTTGGCCCGGTGCCGGCATCAGACTTTATGACGATGGTCATGCCGAAAGCCAAGATCACGCATCCTGCGGCGAGTGTTGCGATCCTCAAAGCAAAAGGATTGCCGGCGTGGATGAAAGTATTTAAAATGCGTGTGAAAAAGTCGATGATGGGGCCGCCGAATACCATGCACACGACAGTTCCGATCTTTATGTAGCTTTTGTCGATTATGAGCAGCAAAAGTATGATGATAATGCAGATGGACACGTGAGTGTAGCCATGGGTCAGCATGCCCAGAAAGTTTCGGAGCGTCCGGAAGATGCCCTGCACAAAGACGTTGAAAGGGTCGGCTCCAAGTTCCGTCAGTAAGAACAGCGTAACTCCCAGGTGGGCGATGACAAGCCCGGTAAACAGTAATACTAGCCGCAGCGTTATTTCTTTTAAACTTCGCTTCATTTGCATAAACCTCATTTTCTGAAAATATTAAACAGTGGTAAAAATCGTATCACGGATATAGAAAAAAAGCAATATATGCGTAGAGAAAATAGTGATGGATTCCGGCATAATATATCCTGTCTTTGACGTTGTTGCGGAGTATAGTAATTTATTCTCTGCCTTTACTTTGTTTTTGAATGGTTTTCATCCTGCAGATAAACCGGAAAGCCCCTTATTGGATAAAAGTCACAATCTGGGCTATTGTTCTTTCGCGAATATGGCGGTCGCTTTTTTTAGTATTTCATTCTCAATCTTAAGGCGCTGGTTCTCTTTCTGGAGAGCCTTATACTCCTTGAGGCAATCTCCGCATAGCTAAAATCATACAGAGCATGGAGCAAAAACCGCTCCCGCTGGGTGTCGGTGCAGAGCGCCAGCACCGCCAGAATTTCATCCAGCGTTTCCCGCTGGCAGACCAATTCTTCCGGCGTGGCGCAGTAGGGTAAGCGGCCTTCCGTAGCGATTATGTACTCGTTACACTCGCGCCCATCCCAATACCGCTGACGCTCACGGTAGAGTTTCCTGTTGTTCCGCTTGGCCTGTTCCAGATAGTCGGCAACCTCGGCGCTGACCTCGACAGACACAAACCGCCCGTTGATTTTGATGGTAATTTCCATCGTTCTTTCCTCCGTTCAGATTTTTGGGGTCTGAACGAGGAAGGGCGGGGAACGGCAGCGAGGCCGGTGTCGCTGGCCCGGAAATAGAAAAACGCCCGTATGGTGCAAGACCATTCGGGTGCAGGGCATAACAGTATGAGCCGTCAGGAAACGACTGTTTTCGCAAGTCTGGGTGGAGTTCGCCGCTGTGGGGGTCAGGCTTTTTTTGATAAATGCCTATCTACCTTTTGTCGCATGGCGGCGTCCTCCTATGTGCCGCCGGTGGATATAAAAATGGCGGCTTTGAATAATCAAAACCGCCACTGGAAAGAGCGTTTGGACATGAGGAATCGGCCTGCCCAGCAACGGTTTTTTCTTTTCTGCCGCTGGGCAGATCATTTACTTTAGAGATATAATAAGAGAAGTTTTTGAAGATTTCATAAAGATTTGCAAAAAATGGGTGGCTATAAAAGCCACCCATCCTATCAAAATGGAATTTTCAAAATTACTTTTGCACCGCCTGTACTTTTGGAGTTTTCTAAGACAAGCTCACCACTATGTTGTTCCATAATGGATTTTGCAATATATAGGCCCATACCAAAGTGCATCTTTGAATTACGGCTTTGGTCGTCCATAAAGAATTGTTCTTGCGCGTGCCGCAACGCTTCGATAGAAAATCCTTCCCCCTCGTCCGTGACTGAAATTTCAACGAAATCGTCTTTTCCGCAGACATCTATATGAAGTGTTCCATCTTGAGGGGAATAGTCCAACGCATTATTTACCACATTTTGAATAGCACGTCCTAACAAAACCTTATCTGCGGTTAGTTGCATCGGGATGTCGGACATACTCATTCGCAAATGAATTTCTTTTGTCCTGCACAAAGCATCTATTGATACTTTCACTTGCTTTAGATAATCAGGAAAATTAAAGATTTCTTTATTAAGCTGATACCCTGTTGAAGCCGTAGACAGGTCTATCAGGGTTTTAACATAAACTTGCATCTGCGTATAGCTGTCTGTGATGTAGTCAGCACATTCCTGTTGTTCTATTGTTAAGTCAGTATCGTACAACAATTCCGTATTGCCTCGGATGATGGTTAGCGGTGTCTTGAGATCATGGGCTAATGCAGAAATCTGTTCTTGCCGCAGTTTGTCGGCCTGCCATTGTTCTGTAAGCGATTTTTTTAGTGCCAATTTCATGTGATTGAGTGCGTCAAGAGTTAAGTCGATTTCATATAAATGGCTTTTTTCAACCTCAAAATTCAAATCCTGCTGCTCAATTTTCTTTACAGCAGTCAGCAATTTATCCATTTTGTTCCCAAGGTATTTCCCGAATAGATATGACAAAACAATCAAGAGAAGCAGGATTTCCAATATAATGACAGCAATTAAAACCCAATCTGCCGAAGAAAATATTCTATGCAGCAGTGGATTGCTGAATTGGGCGGTCATTCTATACCTTAAAATCAGTATTTCGTCAGTCCTGTCTATCACAGCATACAGATAAGGCTTGCTGCTCGTCTGATTGTTCACAATGCACATTTTCCAAACGGAAGCTGGTTCTTCCTGATCGAGCGAACCGCCAATATATTTTCCGTCTTTTGTGAAAAGGGCATATTCACAAAGAGGTGGTATTTCATTTTCTGTAATCCGATCTGTGGATTGTAAACTTCCCCTCGCATTTTCTATTTCTGCGCTCATTCTATTTATTGGGTATATAAATCCAATTTCAACTCCAAATAGATAGATGGCTATGTTGACAAAAGCAACCAGAAAGACACCAAGCGCAAGAAATATCGCATACTTCATAAAAACGGTACGCAGTTTTCTTACACCCATTTGTAGCCAACCCCCCAAATTGTTTCAAGCGTTGACAAGTGAAATTCAGCTAACTTCCCGCGTATATTCTTGATGTGAGTAGAGATAACAGAGCTATCACTTTCTCCTTCAAATCCAAAGACCGCCTCATAGATTTGCTCCCGCGTAAATGTTTGTCCATGATGTCGCGCCAGATATTCGCATATTTCGTACTCACTTTTTGTCAACGGAATCTTTTTTGAGTTGATTTCAACTTCTTTCGCATTGAGGCGGAAAATGACGCCGGATATTGAAAAGCTGTTTTTCTTTTCTCTTATATCACGCCGCAGGTGAGCATTTACCCGCGCTCTAAGTTCGTTTGTCCCGAACGGTTTCGTGATATAGTCATCTGCTCCAAGTCCTAATCCCTGAACAATTTCACTTTCCTGCGTTTTTGCAGTAAGGAAAATGATCGGGCAATCTACACGGTCACGGATTTGATTGCAGAGGTCAAAACCATCAATTTCCGGCATCATAACATCCAGTAAAATCAAACCAAACTTTGAAAAATCCATTTCTGTGACTGCTTTGGCGTTTGATTGAAGTGTAACTAAATGCTGATCTTTTTCTAAAACACGCCTGACAAGCTGGAGCATAGCTATATCATCATCCACTACCAATATATGCGCCATTATCTCACCTCTCTGTCCAAGTTTATATATCCCGCTTGAGATAACCTCTTTTTCATGGCCCTACTCGCACTCCAAGGACATCTACATTACTGTTGCGCCAAAAGGCATCAACGCCAGCTTTGCCATTTTGAAGCACTGTACCCCGAAAGGAATACCGATAATCGTACAACACAAAAGCAACCCATTTAGCAGCGCCACCAACGCCAAAGGGATACCGCTGATAAGCAGCCACAAGATATTGGCAATCGCAGACATAGCACCGCCGCCATAATTCACATCTTTTCCAAAAGGGAAGAAAGCAAGTGACGCAAACTTAAAGCATTGACGGCCAATCGGAATACCGACAATGGTAATGCTCCATAAAACACCGGCAATCAGCCAAGAAATTCCCTGCCACAGTCCGCAGCACAAGAACCAAATAATATTGCCCAACCAATTCATCAGTTCTACCTCCATTCTCAATCGGCTGACCGATTTCCGTTATATCTGGAAAACCAGAGGACTGCAATTCCTATTATAGCACAAGTTGACAATATGCAAAAGATGATGCCAAAATCCATACCTATTCTGTCTGGCGGCATTAGGCCAAAGGTCGTTTCCTGAACGTAAGAAGAAAAACGAATACCCCAACCATAAGGGATGACAAACCAGATGCCCGTGCCTAATCCTGTTTGGAGAAGCGCAACCAAAAGGCTCCCGAACACGCCAATCCCTATTCCCAAATTTTTACCAAATCGAATTGCTAATACGAAATGAATACCATACAGCAAAATGTTACTGCCCCAAAGGACAAGTGGAATTACTGTATAAAATCCGGAAGGAATTTCAGTTGTGCCGCCAACCAGTGGAAATAGCGCACCAAATAGTACACTACTCAATACGGTTGCCAAAAGTCCAGTCACAAGCAAAATAGTCAATTTGGAAAGAGCGGCTTTCTGTCTGTATGGAAGTGTCAATATATTTTGAAAATGTCCTGCTTTTGCTTCCTGTTCTGCTGCAACATAGCAGACAATCCCGATTGCAAAGGGAAAAGCAACGGCCATGATCTGAAAATAAGCAGCCAGTTTATTGATGTCATCGCTTTGGGAAACGCCTGCATACAGTGACATCATAGCCGCCCCACATACGGCAAAAATAGCGTGCAGAAGGAAAAAACAGGAATGACACAATTTGTATAAATCACTTTTCAAATAGCAGATATAGTTAGCCATTGGACTTTCCCCCACTTCCAAGCAATTTAGAGCAAATCCAAAAGGAGGCAGCAGCCAATGCCAAGCTAATGGCAAGAGCGGGAAAAATGTGCTCAATAGCCAATAACGGAGAACCGTCCTCAATGGGAAGTCCGTTAGGACGTATCTTGAAAAATGGGCAAACTACACGGGCCGGAATAGCGTATGGATTAAGAAAGAACCATGCTTTTTCTGCGCCAATAGTAGATGAAACAATATTCGCCACAAAAGTTATTAGCACAGAGGGAAGATACCCTGTTTTGCTTGCTATCAGCATAACAAAAGGGAGTTGCCACAAGCAAGTAAGGAACAGCAGCATACAGCCGATTATGCTGTCCAGCGGCGAAATATTCATAGTCGTAAAACTGGCAATTCCCGTAGTAAATAACCACATGAGCAGATTGCTGATAAAAAGCACAGCAGTCAGGGTAAGTCCTTTGCCAATCCATATTTTCGCAGAAGGGAACGGCAAACAAACAATGTTTTGCAGCCCTGTATTTTTCTCACGGATAACTGTACCTGCGGCCCACAGTGCGGTCACAACAGGAAGAAGCATAGTGTACCACCAGTTGTAAGCCGAATATTGTACTGCATGACTGCTCAATAAAAAGCCGACAAGTACAGTTGCCAATGGCGCACCAAAAATCAATTTCATTGAGAAGCTGTGCCGCATTTTAAGAAGTTCCGAACGTACAATCCCGAACATTATTTCTCACTCCTTTCCCTATGTGCGCCAACAACATCCATAAAAATACGTTCCAGATCGTGGTTCTTATGGATTTCGTTTTCATAGCCTAAATGTCCGGCAGATATAATGCCAATGTGGTCAGCGATTTGCTCAACTTCGGAGAGTATATGACTGGACAATATGACGGTGATCCCTTTTTGCGGAAAACTTCTGATAAGCTCACGCAAATCTTGAATACCAATCGGGTCTAACCCATTTGTCGGTTCGTCCAAGATAAGCAATTTGGGCTGTGACAACAGAGCCAAGGCAATTCCAAGCCGCTGTTTCATTCCCAGCGAAAAATGGCCTGCCCGTTTTTTTCCAGTATTCTCAAGTTGCACAATACCAAGCACTTGCTTGATGCGGCTTTCTGGAAGCCCCAGGGCCAGTGTTCGGGCTTTCAGGTTTTCATAGGCCGAGAGATTTTCATAGAGCGGAGGCATCTCAATCAAAGCACCAATGTTTTCCAAATCCGCCCGGTTCCACGGATGTCCGTCAAATTCAATCGCGCCAGAGGTGGAACGGAGAATACCTGTAATCATTTTCAAGATGGTAGATTTCCCCGCACCATTTGGCCCAAGCAGCCCATAAATTGAGTTGCGCTGAATATTCAACGATACATTGTCTACCGCCATTTGTCCTTTGAAATTTTTGCAGAGATTTGTTGTTTGCAAAATATAACTCATATTAGACACATCCTCTCTTGAGATTGTGGTCTAACGATACCAAATGATTTTGAAGATTTCTTGAAGATTTGACAAAAACTTCGGCACCCTAAAAATGAGCTGTTGACAAACCCTCTAATTTCGTAAATGTCACAAGATATCATGATAAAAATCTAGCAAAGATAGCAAAAATATTCCAAAGAAAAAGGTCATGGTTCCCTATGCCATGGCCTTTATCATCCTTTTAAGATTTAATGCCGTTGACGATAAGAGGCACTGCTGTTCAGCCGCCTCTAATCCTCTTCTGTATAAGAATTTCAAGTTATGTCTTGACTTTTGCGCCGCAAAGCTGCCTTCGCTCCATATCTGTCGCAGAAGCAAAACCTTGGTGTGTGTTTCCGTACCATCCTTTTCATGATTCTTTTTTACAACGTCTTCAAAAATATTTACTTGAATTCTTTTATCAGAACCTTTTTCTCCTATGCACCTGTTACGGAATGGACAGTCTTTACATTCAGCCTTTGGACAGCGGTACTCTTTTGTTACAGTATTGATTGTTCTATTGAGCCGGTGCAGCGGAAGTGCTTTTCCTCCAGGACAGATGAATCTGTCATCCTTTTCATCATACTGAAAATCTTTCCTTTGAAATTCTGTAGTTCCTCTTTTTTGCTCTGTTCTTTTAGGTGTATAAAAATTTATGCCTCTTTCTGATAACTGTTGGTTGATAAGGTTTGTGTCATAGCCACTGTCGGCACATGCTTCCTGTATTTTTAAACCCAGATTTTTCTCAATATAATCAATCCTTTTGATATACGGCTGGCTGTCAGGCACATTACCGGCTGTAGCTGCCACATCAATTATGATTCCGTTTTTAGAGTCTACGGTTTCATGCGACAAGTAGTGCATTCCCTCCGCTTTCCCTTTCCTCTTGTAAAATCCCGATTCAGGATCTGTTCTGCTTTCACGGCGGCTAATGATTTCTATTTTTTCCTTCCGTTTCCTGCATCTGACGGGCTTGATTTTCCCTTCCGATTCCAACTGGTCCCGTACCGTTTCTTCATACTGGTCTAGTTCTTTGATGTATTCATTTGTTACTTCTTCTGTTTGTTTGATGTATTCTGTGTTGCGGGATGCGTTTGCCTTCATATGTGTCGAATCCGTAAAAACCAGCTTGCCGTCTGCCAGACCCTTTTCTATGCATATGGAAACAATTTTCTGAAAGATATTCCGAAAAAGATCACTGCCGTTGAAACGGCGTCGTCTGTTCTGGGAAATCGTAGAATGGTCTGGAACTTTATCCATGATATCAAGACCAAGAAACCAACGGTATGCCATGTTCACCTGAATCTCTTCTGATATTCTTCTTTCGGAATTGATGCCATAAAGAAAACCGATGAGAAGAAACTTGATTAAGGCCACTGGATCAATAGATGGACGCCCATTGTTATGACAGTACATATTTTCTACTTCGTTATATATGAATGAAAAATCAATGATATCATTTACTTTCCGAAGCAAATGATCCATAGGAACTAAATCTTCAATTGTTATCAAATGCATTTCTATCTGTTGGTTTTCTCTTTTCGTCATCATAATGTATCACCTCAAGAATTCATCTACACATATATACACATATATTTTCTTATATGCAAATCTTTTTGGCAAGAGGTTTGTCAACAGCTCGATTTTGTCTCGAGGTTGGGACGGGGGCCTGTCCGGGGCCGCCTTATCAGCCTTGGCCGGGCGGCCACGGCGGCCCCCGTCCCTCCCGGTTCACCGGGCCCCGCTTTTTCTTCCTTGGGCTTGCGGCCCCGCCTGCCCTTGGACTTATCCGGCTCGGGAGCTTTTTCTTTGAGGGCCTTGTCCTTTTTGGCGGGCCCCTTTTCCTCGACGGCCTTTTCCTCCGGGGCCGGGGTGGGCGGCTGTTCCGGTTCGGGCGGCTCGTTCTTTTCCACCTCCGCACGTTCCGCCGCCCGCCGCTCCGCCATCAGCTTTTCAATCTGGTCAGCGGAGACATTCTCCGGGGCCGGGGGCTCCGGGGCGGGAGCGTCCTGGGCAGGAGCACCCTCCGAGCCGGTATCGAACAAGCTGGGCTGGGGATTTTCCTCCGGGCTCACGTTTAATTTTTCGTCTGCCATTCGTTACCTCCTTTTTTAATTTCGTGAATGTTGCACAAATCTTGCGCTAAAAGTTTGTTACTATTTTTTCGCCTCCCTCCCGGCTATCCACGCAAAAAAGCCGCCCGTTTTTTCATGTCGGACGGCTTTCTGCGTAATGTGATAGCTCAAATAATATTTTTTTGTGGTTGCTGGCTCCGAAAAGCCTTGATATTACAGTGTTCCTATTAAAACTCATTCATATGCTTGCTCCGAAACTTATCATTTAGCAAATACGGAAAGGAAGGGAAAAGAATGGATTGGGAACTGGAAATCAAGGACAGCGGCTATCTGCCCGAAAAAGGGAAGCCGACAGAGGAAACCGTCTGCAACAAAATCGGCGGCACATACTATGAAGTGTCTGCCTCCTGCGGCGGCTCAGAACGGCTCTGCGACAAGATGATACGGCTCATAAAATCGGAAACCGTCAAACCGCCTAATGACAAACAGGGATATCGCGTGTGTGGCATTGTGAGAGGAAGGGGGCAGATATTATGACAAAAGAAAGCTTTACAAAGTGGGTACACAATTTTGGGATGGGTTCCAGCGCAATCTTACTGATACTAATGAGCTCTTTCCCGATTGTAATAAGTATGGTTTACGGTGTATGGCCTGACTTCAAGATGATTATTCCGGGTATTATCACATTGACGCTTATACTTGCGCCATGGTGGCCTGCAGAATATTTTGGATATATGACAACAATGGGACCGGGAGCGCTGTATATGTCATATACAACCGGAAATGTAACGAATCTTCATATGCCCGCCACAGTAGGAACAATGAATGCCCTGGAACTTGAGCCAAATACAGACGAGTGCCATACGATGGCGATCATAGCCTGCGGCGCGTCGAATATAACGACGATCGTACTTTTGTGTCTGGGAATGTTGTTTTCCGTTCCATTAAAGCCCATTCTACAGAATGAATCCCTGCAGCCCGCATTTAATTTTGCTATACCGGCACTTTTTGGAGGGCTTGTTGCACAGAGTATTATAAAAAGCAAAAAACAGATAGGCCTGTATCTGATACCTTTGGCTGTCTGTCTGGCATTCTGCTATCTTACAAAAGTGGAGGCGGCTTATTATATGTTGGTCACGGTTGCGCTCGGTGCACTGGTATTTTATCTGTTTGATTACAAGATACAGAATAAAAATAAGGAGTAAAATGAAATGGGGCTGTCGGGAAATAGATAGTCCATAGCAGGGAGCGATGTGATTCATACGAGTTACATCGCTCCTGAATATTTTTCACAAAAAAGAAAAAAAGCAATAGATGCACAGAGAAAATAGTGATGGATTCCAGTATAATATATGTTATACTGATTTTATGATGCAAGAGGAAATAGATATTAGCGTCAAAGTCATCGAAGAAAGGGTGGAGATGAGATTATGGACAAAGTAAGATTGGGAAGAACAGGGATTACAGTCAATAAGAACGGATTCGGGGCATTGCCGATTCAGAGAGCCGGAAAAGAGGAGGCGGCCAGGATACTCAGAAAAGCGTATGATAACGGAATCCGCCTGTTTGACACGGCGAGGGCATATTCTGACAGCGAGGAAAAGATTCATTACGCTCTTTCAGACGTGAGGGAGGACATTTTCATAACAACAAAGACAATGGCGGAAACTGCGGAGGGTTTCTGGAAGGATCTGGAAGTCTCGCTGGAGAAACTGGGAACGGATTACATAGACGTATACCAGTTTCACAATCCGCCGTTCTGCCCGAAACCAGGCGGCGAAGACGGATTATATGATGCTGCGCTTGAGGCGAAAAGACAGGGGAAGATTCGCCATATCGGAATTACCAACCACCGTCTGGCAGTGGCTCGTGAGGCGGTTGAAAGCGGGTTATATGATACGTTACAGTTTCCTTTCAGCTATCTGAGCTCGGAGAGTGAGAAAGAGCTGGCGGAGCAGTGCAGGGAAAAGGATATGGGGTTCCTGGCGATGAAGGCGCTGGCAGGAGGGCTTATCAACCATTCGGAGATGGCTTACGCATTTATGAATGAATATGACAACGTGCTGCCTATCTGGGGAATCCAGCGGGAGAGCGAGCTTGACGAATTCCTTTCCTATCAGGAGAACCCGCCGAAGATGGAAGGCGGCATAGCAGAAAGGATAGCGGAGGATATCAAAGAGTTTAAGGGTGACTTCTGCAGGGGATGCGGATACTGCATGCCATGTCCGGCGGGAATAGAGATCAATAATTGTGCCAGGATGTCTCTTCTTATCCGCAGGGCGGTAACAGCCAATTTCTTGAATAAGGAGACTCAGGAGAAGATGAAAAAAATAGAAGGCTGCCTGGAATGTGGGAAATGCAGGTCAAAATGTCCATATGGCCTTGACACGCCGGAGCTTTTGAAAAAGAACTATAAAGACTACAAGGAGATTCTGGCTGGGAAAAGCCTGTGATGCGCTGAGGAGGGAAAAGCATGGGACATCTGACGACAAAGGACGCATATAAAAATCTGGAGGACAGGATCAACTGGTTTACGCAGGGCGCGCCTGCGTCCGATACATTATATAAGATTCTTCAGGTTCTATACACAGAAAAAGAGGCAAAATGGGTTGCGCTTCTGCCGGTTCGCCCTTTTACGCTGAAAAAGGCTGCAAGGATCTGGGGAACAACAGAGGCAAAAGCGGAGAAACTATTAGACCGCCTCTGCGAGAAAGCTCTTTTGGTGGATTCTGATTACCGTGGGGAGAGGCAGTTTGTGATGCCGCCCCCGATGGCAGGATTTATCGAATTTGCCTTGATGCGAACAAGGGGAGACATAGACCAGAAATATCTGAGTGAGCTTTATTATCAATATATGAACGTGGAGGAGGATTTTGTAAAAGATTTATTCTTTGCCACAGAGACACGCCTTGGACGGGTATATGTCCAGGAGCCTGTCCTTACCAACGACAAAACGAACCACATCCTTGACTATGAACGGGCGACCCATATTGTGGAGGAAGCGAAGTACATTGGCCTTGGAACCTGCTATTGCAGGCATAAGATGTATCATGCGGGGCATCCGTGTGAGATAAACGCGCCGTGGGATGTGTGCCTGACATTTGATAATGTAGCTCGCTCCCTGGCAGAGCATGGGGATTATGCAAGGCTCATTTCCAAGGAGGAGGCGAAAGAAGTCTTAGAGCGTTCCTATGAGAGTAATCTGGTGCAGATCGGTGAAAATGTCAGGGAACACCCGGCGTTTATTTGTAATTGCTGCGGATGCTGCTGCGAAGCTTTGCAGGCTGCGAGGAGATTCAGCCCCATGCAGCCCGTTGCCACCACTAACTATATGCCGAAGGTATCCGTCAAAACATGCATCGGATGTGGAAAATGCGCGAAAGTCTGCCCCATACTGGCAATTTCCATGAAAGAAGGCCGCCCCGTGATTGATGGGGAAATCTGCCTTGGATGCGGCGTATGTGCAAGAAACTGCCCGACAAAAGCAATTTCCCTGGAGCGAAGGCCGATACAGGTCATTACGCCGGTGAACAGCACCCACCGGTTTGTATTGCAGGCAATCGAAAAAGGAACGCTGCAAAATCTGATATTTGACAATCAGGCATTTGCGAACCACCGCGCAATGGCAGCGGTGTTCGGAACGATACTAAAGCTGCCGCCGCTTAAGCAGGCGCTGGCAAGCAAGCAGTTCAAGTCGGTATATCTGGACAGGCTCCTGTCAAAGTATCAGAAAGAAAAGTGAAAATCCTGTTATCATCCATGGAACGTCAAGATAGCTTTCGTTATTAAAGGATTAAATAAGGTGAGAATCCATTGTACGCTGGATTCTCACCTGTTTTTACTTATAGCATCCTATATATATTGAGATATGTCTAAATTACATCATACCGCTTTACATAGTGCGGATCTCCGTCTTTGGCAACGACTTCTTTTACTTTGGTAAGTTTTGCGTTGCGGTCGATGACAAGATTTTCTGCATGAATTCCTGCGCCGATAGTTACATCGGAGAGAATTACACAATTTTTGACTACAGCACCCTCTTTGATTGTGCAGCCGCGCCCGATGACGCAGTTATCAACCGTGCCTTCAATCAAGCAGCCATTAGATATAACAGAATTCTTCGCGCTGCCGTCCTCGGAATAGTGGGTAGGGCTTGAATCGTTAGTTCTGGTATAAATGGGCCAGCTTGAGTCAAACAGTGAGTTGGCGACATTGTAGTCCGTCAGCTCGATATTAGCGTTGTAATACCCTTTAAAATCTGTAATGGCTGCGAAATAACCCCGATGGGAAACACCGCGTATATCTAAAGAGCCATTTTCACCGCATTCGCTGCTGATAATATCAGAAAGGGTATAGAGAGAAGAGGTCTTTTTTGCCTTCTTGATGAGGTCGATGAAAAGCTCTTTTCTCATTACATATGTATCCATAAAAATGTTGCGGTTCTTTGCATTCCCGCGATTTTTCTCAATAGAGAGGACGCCCTTTTGTTTATTGAGATTCAAAATGTCGCAGTTCACATATGCATCCTTTGCATTGTCAACAGAATGGTATAACAGAGTAACGTCTGCCCCGGACTCAATATGGGAGTTAAGCAGAGTATTGAAATCCTGGGTATACACCATGTAGCTTGGAGCGACAAGAACGTACGGTTCTTTTGCATGTGCTATGCTCTCTAAATTCTCCATGTATGCGGCAATGTCGTTATTGTACATGTCATGGTCGATCATGCTGTCGGCAAACAACATATGGAGCTTGCCACGCTTGGAGTTGATGTTGTAATGGCGGCCGGAGCCGAGATGCTCAATCAGAGAGCGGGGTTTTGCATTTAAGTATACTTGAATATGATCCATGCCGCTGTTGCTCATATTGGAAATCGGAAAGTCTACGACGCGGTATCTTCCAAGGAATGAAAATGCTGCGACCGGGCGGTAGTCGTGTAACCCCTCTACCCAGATATGATTTCCGGCAAAATTTACAATTCCTAACGCATTACACATATTACTCTACCCCCTTTACACGTTTTGCCACAAGCTCAATGTGTTCGCTGTTTGCGTTTCCGACTTTTGCACCCTTGCCAATCTTGACGTCATTCGCTACAAGAGCGCGTGTTATAACAGCGCCTTCCTCTACTTCAACGCCTGGCATCAGTACGCTGTCAATAATTTTCGCACCTTTTCCGACTTTAGCACCGGTAAACAGAACAGAGTTTTTAACTTCGCCGTCCACGACACAGCCTTGTGTGATGAATGCTCGCCTGATGTCAGCGTTTGGTCCGAGATACTGCGGCAGCGTGGTAGAATCTTCTGTATAGATTTTCCAGGTAGGGTCGCTTAAGTCAAGGTCGTTGTTGGAATCTAAAAGATCCATGTTGGCTTCCCAAAGAGAATCAATCGTTCCCACATCTTTCCAGTAGCCTTTAAACTTGTAAGCTACAAGCTTACGGCCGTCAGCGAGAAGGGAAGGTATAATGTCCTTACCGAAATCATGACTTGATTCAGCGTTTTTCATATCCGCAATCAGCATTTTGCGGAGAGTCTTCCAACTGAATATGTAAATGCCCATAGAGGCAAGATTGCTCTTCGGATGTTCTGGCTTCTCCTCAAATTCTACGATATTGCCATTCTCATCTGTATTCATAATGCCGAAACGGCTTGCCTCCTTTTTGGGTACTTCGATTACGGCGATGGTAGCGTCTGCCCCGCACTCGTTGTGATGAGCAAGCATTTTTGCATAGTTCATCTTGTAAATGTGGTCTCCCGAAAGAACAAGAAGGTATTCTGGTGAGTAAGAATCAATGAAGTCAATGTTCTGGGAAATAGCATCTGCTGTACCACGGTAAACATCCAGGTTGGCATCTGCTTTTTCGCGTGGAGGAAGTACAAATACACCACTGTCTCTGGCGTCAAGCCCCCAGCGCCCGCCGGCTGCGACATAACTGTTAAGTAAAACAGATTCATATTGGGTAAGAACGCCTACAACATCAATGCCGCTGTTAGCGCAATTACTGAGCGGAAAATCCACGATGCGGTATTTCCCGCCATATGAAACAGCTGGTTTTGCAACTTTATTAGTCAAATCATGAAGGCGGCTGCCGCGGCCACCGGCCAAAATCATGGCTAACATATTGTTTTGTTTCATAATGAGTCCTCTCTTTCATAGTGTTGATTTATATTATACAATTTTTTTTCAATATTTTCCACGTTTTTAGACAAAAAAACCATATTTTATGTAAAAATATCATAGAAAGAATACAAAACTAATAAACAAATTGATTAAAAATAATCAACATTGATATATTTTAATGAAGTCTAAGTACTTGTACCATATTTGTATTCCCAGGACGAGGAAAAAATGACATCTAAAAGTGAAAGAATTAATTTACTTTTCCATGATTTTTTGTAGTATAATATTAACAACACGCGGAGAGATACATTTTAACCGGCATCCAGCAGTTCGTATGTTGGGGACGGGCAGAGGAGGGATTTGTATGACAGCTCACAAAATCATAACAATAGGAAGGCAGTTCGGAAGCGGGGGACATGAGATTGGAAATCTTTTGGCCACTAGGCTTGACATTCCGCTCTATGATAACAATTTGGTGCGGATGGTAGCAAAAAAGCTGGATATCCGTGAAGAAACGGCGCGTGCAGTGGATGAAACGACGTTGAACAGCTTTCTTTCAGGATATGCGCTTACCTCGATGGAGTACGCTGAAAATGCAGGAGATATAAAGACAATCCAGCCGCTCAATGAACAGGTTTATGAGATTCAGACAGAGATTATCCGCAAGCTTGCTTATCGTGGCCCTTGTGTAATTGTAGGAAGATGTGCGGACTTTGTTCTGAAAGACCATGAGAACTGTATTGATGTATTTATCTGTGCCGATAAAGAAGACCGTATCAGACGTATTGCCAAGCGCTATGATATGTCGGAGAAGAAAGCGGCTGATAAAATTGCGAAAGTTGACAGAGAGCGGAAATACTATTATGAGTCCCACACCAATCAAGAGTGGGGGAGTGCAGATGCGCATCAGATTGTATTGAATGCCAGCAGGCTTGGTCTAGAGAGAATGGTAGATGTGCTTGAGATGATATATAAAGCATAAAAAATTTGGAAGGTTTTTAATATATGGAGCTTTTATCGGATATTATTCTGGATACTGTACTGGATTGTTTAAAAATGTTGCCCTTTTTGTTTATTGCGTTCCTGCTTATCGAGACTTTAGAGCATTGCTCCGGCAATCTGACGGGCAGAGCGCTTCGAAAGCTCGGAAAGGCAGGACCGGTAGTGGGTGCATTGGCAGGATGTGTGCCGCAATGCGGCTTTTCCGTGATGGCAGCCAATTTATATGCAGGAGGGGTTATCTCGCTTGGGACTTTGATGGCAGTATTTATGGCAACATCGGACGAGGCAATATTAATTATTATGGGCAATCCGGGAAAGCTTAAGGAGGTGGGAATGCTTCTTGCGGTAAAGGTTTTGGCTGCTGTGACTGC
This sequence comes from Lachnospiraceae bacterium MD308, assembly GCA_000403475.2. GTDB lineage: Bacteria > Bacillota > Clostridia > Lachnospirales > Lachnospiraceae > MD308. The sequence continues at coordinate 782,973 of KE159795.1, read as the reverse complement.
AGGTTACTGTGCCGATATGTTTTTTGCAAATAGAATTGAAGCTGTAAAGGAATGTGGGAAGATATGTGTACATTGCGGCTGTCACGGGGAAAAAGCGGGTATTGTTCTTCCGGCATGGAGACATACTGTGAAGATATTCCTGTATTTGCTTGTGTTTACCGGAGTTTTGAATTTGTGTATCCATATGCTGGGGATGGAACGTTTATCGACATTGCTTCTTGGAGATACATTGCTGCAGCCGGTTATTGCGGCACTCATCGGTTTCATTCCCAACTGTGCAGCATCGGTGATTCTTATACAGCTTTATTTGAACGGAGCAATATCTTTCGGAGCTGTGATTTCCGGACTTTGTGCAGGGACAGGAGTGGGATTTGCAGTGCTTTGCAAGGTAAATTCGCACAAAAAAGAAAATGCTAAAATAGCCGGATTATTGTTTATTTTTGCAATATCCGTAGGAATTGTACTTGAGTCTATGGAAATATTCATAGGATTTTAAGCGGAATTATACGGTTTTTAGGGCAAAACAATGGGATTTTGCCAGAGAATTGCTTTTTTCTTAAGATATGATATAATGTCCACGAAGGCAATAAGGTTTTATGGGACTAGGAGGAGTTATTATGGCCACAAAGAGAGCAACCAAAACATCTGCATCGACAGTTAAGGCATCAGTAAAGACAGTACCAGAGAATGCATCGACAGTTAAGGCAGCGCCCGATAAGAGTTCTGCAGATCATAAAGCAGCAGAGAAGAAGGTGCCCGCAGAAAGCAGTGTTACGGAAGATAAGAAGGTAGAAAGCATAACTACAGAGGTGAAAGCAGCGGCCAAAAAAGCAGCTAAGCCTGCAGCTACAAAGAAACCGGCAGTTAAGAAAGAGATCAAGGTTAAGACGGTTGTTGAGTATTACGGAAAGCAGGTAGATGAGAAGGATATCCTTGCCAATGTCAAGAAGGCGTGGACAAAGTCAGGTAAGAAGGTTGGGGATATCAAGAGTGTTGAGCTTTACATAAAGCCAGAAGAAGCAGCAGTATATTATGTTATTAACAAGACGGAGACTGGTGCAGTAGCATTCTAGATATACGAAAGAAATATGTATAGAGATAACGGTGTGGTGTATGCTGTGCCGTTATTTTTTTGGAGAAATCAGAAAAATCAGAGAAATATAAAATTTTTAAAATAAATATTGACAAATAAAAAATAAAGTGATAATATAACAACATAAACAAAATCAAACCAACGGATAGAAAAAACAAAAGGTTTATCCTATCTGATGTTTGATAATTTAAGAAAAGGAGGTACGGACCACCAAAAACTTAAGTTAGTTAGTTGTAAAAAAATTAAGAAAGAGGTACAGTCCAATGGATATTGAAGTTCATTAAAGGTGGGTGTCATTTATGGAATATATTTGATACCCATCTTTTTGCTTGCCTTTATATAAATTGTGAGATAAGATAGTATCAAGGGGAAAAGATATTAAGGAACAAAGGAGAAGGAAGTATGGATAATTTACAGAATGTGAAAGAGCTTATCGGAACGATCGGAGGTTCTGACGGCCCGACTGCAGTATTCGTTGCAGGGAAGTTAGGAAAACTTGGGATGGGCGTAACAATAGCTTCTGTCATTATGGGTGTGCTGTTTTGTTTTTTGGGATTTAAGTTGATTAAAGTTATTTCTGCACTGATGGGTCTTGGCATAGGAGTAGCAGCGGGCGCTGTTATCAGCAGCATTGCCGGAATTGATGGAATTACAAGAATCATCATTATCTTTGCCAGTGCAGTATTCCTGGCAGCACTACTTTTTTTCCTGCACAGGGTTGGGATTTTCCTCATGGTATTTATCACTGTGGTTTCGGGTATGTTCGTGTTTGTAGGAACCGGGGAGAAGACATATGTTATAGCAGCACTTGGAGCGGCGGTTGTTTTAGGAATTATAGCAATGATATTTTCGGAGCCGGGAGCAATTATTATTACCGCTTTAACAGGGGGAGTTTCGGCAGGGACAGGGATTGCATCATTGGCCGGGCTTACGGACAACAAGTTTATTGGTCTTGGAATAGCAGGAGGATTGGCGGTTTTTGGTATCGTAGTGCAGTTTTTATTGCATTCTAAAAAAGCGGGAAAAAAAGAAAAAGAGCTTAAAGGAAAAACAAAGAAAAAAGATTCTATGGAATCTGAAGTTGAAAAGGCAAGAATGCTTTTAGATGATGAAGAAGAGGAATAGACAGCGTGGATTGTATTTTTATTAGAAAGTGGTATAATATTAAAATCAGATGATAAATTGTGAAGGAGGAGCTGCTTATGAAGCTTGATATGCACTGTCATGTAAAAGAAGGCTCGATTGACAGCAAGGTTAGCCTTGATGATTATATCATAAAACTAAAAGAAGATGGCTTTGACGGGATGCTGATTACAGATCATGATACGTATAAGGGATATAGATATTGGAAAAATAATATGAAAGGCAAAGCACATGAAGATTTTGTTGTGCTTAAAGGCATGGAGTATGATACATGTGATGCGGGACATATTCTTTGTATCATGCCTGAGGGGGTGAAGATGCGTCTTCTGGAGCTTCGGGGGATGTCAGTTGCAGTTCTGATTGATTTTGTACACCGTCATGGCGGGATTTTGGGACCGGCGCATCCGTGTGGAGAAAAATATATGAGCTTCGCTCACACAAAGAAGTATTACCGCGCGCCGGAGGTTACTAAGAGATTTGATTTTATTGAGACATTCAATGCCTGTGAGCCGAATCATTCTAATGAGGGGGCTGTGAAACTGGCGGAGAAATATAAAAAGCCTGGTATAGCAGGAAGTGATTCTCACAAATTAGATTGTGTAGGGAAGGCATATACGATTTTGCCGGAGACAGTAACATGTGAGACAGAGCTGATTTCGCTTATCCGCAGAAAAGTGCCGATTGAGACAGGCGGCACACTTTATACAAGAACGACGAAGGAACGGATTGGAAAGGCGAGTAAGATATTGCCGTATTCTTTTTGGTTTTATAATAAGAGTGGGGAGCTTTTAAAGAGAAGAAAACGGAAGCTGAAAAGTGAGATAGAGAATCCGATTGATCCGATAGACCCCATTGAGTTTGAATATTTGCATGGAAAGATGCAGTAAAGATAAAAGAAAAGATGTGCAGGAATTAAAGAGACCTGCACATCTTTTTGTTATAGAAGCAGAGCTAGATGGTATATGAGGAAGCTCATAATCCATGCTGTAGCAAGTTGGTATAAGATAATCAGGAGGGTATTCTTTACACTCCCCAATTCCCGGTGCATAGTTGCGATAGAGGCGGTACAAGGGATGTACAGAAGGCAGAATACCATCAATGAAAGTCCGTTGGCGGAACCAAACCCCAGGGAGCTTAAAGCAGATACCATGGAATTCATTCCAGAAGCAGAGGTGATATTCTGAATACCGAACAAGACACTGCAGCTTGATACGACTACCTCTTTTGCCGCGATACCGGCAATCAGTGCAACAACAATTTGCCAGTAACCAAGACCTATTGGTTTGAAGAGAGGAGCAATTATTTTTCCGATTAAAGAACCGAAGCTTTGGCTGATATCTCTCACATAACCCGTAGGGCCAAAATTCAGGATTACCCACATGATAACAGAAGCAATAAAAATAACGGTTCCGGCTTTGCTTAAATAATCTTTTACTTTTTCCCAGACGTAAATTGCGATCGTGTGTGCATTTGGTGATTTGTATTCCGGCAATTCAATCAATAGCGCGTGCTCCGACTTACTTCCGTCAATTTTTGACAGTATGTATGCGGTTGTAATAGCTACAACAATTCCGAGAATATAGAGGAAATAGCACACAAACATGGCGTTTTTCCCAAAAAACATCGAGGAGAACAAGACGTAAATGGGAAGTCTTGCACTGCAGGACATAAAAGGTGTAACAAGGATGGTTTTGAAGCGGTCTTTTGGGTTCTCCAATGCGCGGGAGGCCATCAGGGCAGGCACAGTGCATCCGAAGCCTAAAAGGAGAGGAAGGAATGCGCGTCCGGATAATCCCAGACAGCTCATAATATCATCCATAACAAATGCGACTCTTGACATATAACCACTGTCCTCTAGAATTGCCAGAGCAAAAAAGAGGATAAAAATATTGGGCAGAAATGTAAGGATTCCTCCTACGCCGGCTATAATTCCATCAAGAATCAAGGAAGAAAGCATTGGATTTGTATGTATTGCGGCAAGGCCATTGGACGCAAAAAGAGAAAAATTCTCTAATCCGATTTCGAAATATCCTTTCAGCCAATCCCCTATTGTGAAGGTCAGAAAGAACACAAGTGCCATAATCACAAGAAAAATGGGCAGTCCAAGTAAAGGGCTTGTAAGATAAAGGTCAATTTTGTCAGTTGCAGCTTCCTTTTCTGATTTATTTACAAGAATTTCGGAAATAATTTCTTCGATGAAATTGTATTTCTGATTGATTATGTCCTTTTCATAGCTTCTGTCAATTACCTCATTCATATCTAATGGATACTGTTTTGTAATGTCTGCATCCTTTTCAAGAAGTTTAATAGCGTGCCAGCGTTTGTTTGGGAGTTCGCTGTATTTTATACAAAGCTGGTTGATGATATAATCTATCTTGTCTTCAATATCATCTTCATACACCATTGCATATTCCTTGTGATGATCATGGACATGGGTGGAATTAAGACCCGGGTGATGGTGGATAAATGGGCTTTGATGCAGATTATCCTTATGGTGTGCCACAGCGTGCATCAAGATAGACAATCCTGACTTTTTGCGCGCTGAGACAGGAATCGCAGGGATGCCAAGCATTTCGGGAAGACGGTGAAGGTCTATTTCCATGCCTCGTTCTTCTACAATATCCATCATGTTAAGAGCGAGCACTACCGGTTTTCCAAGCTCGATGAGCTGTAGAGTGAGATAGAGATTGCGTTCGAGGCAGGAGGCATCTACTACATTTACCAGGACATCTACTTCATTGCTCATTATGCATTGTCGGGATACGGTCTCTTCCATGGTATATGAACTTAAGCTGTAGATGCCGGGGAGATCAATGAGCTTGAAAGTCTCTCCTTCATACTCGGTCTGCCCTTCTTTTTTTTCAACAGTAACGCCGGGCCAGTTTGCGACTTTTAAGTTAGCGCCGGTATAAGCGTTAAAAAGAGTAGTTTTTCCGCAGTTGGGATTGCCGATAAATCCTACATTAATTGTATTCTTCATGAACATGGAACCTCCTTTACCTCAATGTGGTCCGCAATCCTTTTGCCGAGAGCAAATCTGGTCCCGCGGAATTTTGCAGTGAGCGACCCCTTTTTGTCATTATTTAGAATCGTGATGTGGGTTCCTTGTGTCAGACCAAGTGCTTCCAATCTGCGTTCAAGCTTCTGCTCCGTTTTGATGGAAAGTACCTGGTAGGTCTGGTTATTCTTTCCTTGCTTTAGTGTCATCTATAATCCCTCTTTTGTTCTGGTTTTGATAATCATTATCTATTATATTTATAATAACATTAATTTTACAAAAATGCTATTGACAAATACAAGAAATGTATTTATGATAAAAGCACTCGTCTAAAGAAATTCTATTTTCTAAAAGATTATTTGAATCAATTCAAAGTGAGATAGTTCTCATGTGGGAGTATCATCCCAAATTTCCAAAACGAGAAATTTACATGGAAGGGAGGTATATGATTACGTTACAGTCCAGACTGTTGTTTTTTGCTGCTATTTTGCAGGGAATCGTTAAAAATACTTGGTAGAAAGAAAAGGAGATTGTATATGAACAGAAGAAATTTAATAAGGAAAGTAACTGCGGTAGTTGTTTTGTTTGCTATGGCTTTTAATTTTGTACCCTTTTTTGTGATGTATGAGACCAAGGCGGCATCTCATAATATTACAGAGAGCTATGTTGGTCATTATGATCAGTACCATAATGGAGTGCATCAGATGAAATATCAGGCAAAGATGCATAAGGTAGACGGGCAGATCGCGTATTGTGTGCATATGGAAAAGTCGTCGGATGCAGGGGAAGCCAAAGAAGTCAGCATCAAAAAATTCCTTCCAGGGGAAGAGCTGGTAATGGCATGTCTGGCACAGGAACATATTTTTGATATAGAGAAATATTCCAAAGCAGAAAAATATATGTTGACACAGTGTATGATATGGTACATACAAAGAGACCATATCGGGGACGGCGGCTGGCGTCAGTATGTCAGTGATATTGACATGTCCGTGGAAGAACAAAAGGCTTTTTATTCGGAGTTGGAAAAAACAGTGAAGAAAGAGGCGCCTAATTATACAGGACATGGCACAGCATGGGAGAATATAGAAGTTCCGGATATGCAGGAGGTGGCGGTTCTTTTAGCGCCAACTTTGAAAACCGGTGAATTCAAGCTGAAAAAGCTCCCGTCTGATGCGGAAGTAATAAAGAACAATAAATGTTACAGCCTTGCCGGCGCGCAGTACGGGATATATTCGGATGCTGCGTGTACGAAGCTTGTGCATACGATGACTACAGACGAGAATGGGAATACAGAATTTGTCACATTAGAATCCGGCAAATATTATGTCAAAGAGATAAAGGCTTCGAAAGGATATAAGCTGGATGAAGAAGTATATCCGGTAACGGTAGGATTTGGAGAGAAAGAGACTCTTACTGTGAAGGAAGTGCCGGGATATGCACCTTTGACACTTAATATAAAAAAGCTTGATACAGAGACCGGAAAATCTTTAGCACAAGGCGGGGCATCATTAAAAGATGCAGAATTTACGATCTGCTATTATGACGGATTGTACACGAAGGAGAATCTGCCGGCTTATGATTCTTATCAATCTCAGGCAAAGAGAAAATGGATTGTAAAGACAGTAGAGATGAAAGAAAATGGTGTTACCGTATACTGTGCCGAGCTGGGGAACGACAATTGCAAAGTAGGAGGAGACGATTATTACAGGAGCGGTGGTAAAGCCGTTCTTCCATTAGGAACGGTTTCTATAGAGGAGACAAAGGCGCCAAAAGGATATCTGATAGAGGGAGCAGTTCTTAAAAACGTCAAGACGGGCGAGCGGATAGATAAAGGAGCATATGTGACCCAGATTACTCAGAATGGGGAAGGAGCGGGGGAACTTGCAGGAGGAAATAAATATGAAGTGTCCGATGAGGTTATCCGGGGTGATCTGTCACTGAGAAAAATCCGTGAAGACAGTAAAGAAGCGATGGCGGGAGTAGAGTTTAAGCTTACTTCAAAAACAACGGGAGAATCCCATGTATTTGTTACGGATGAAAATGGAGAGTACGACACCTCATCTTCATTTATCAAACATTCCCATGATACAAATGCCGGAAAAGGAGGAAGCGGGATCTGGTTCGGCAAATTGAAGGACGGCACATCGGCTCCGGTGAATGATGCTGACGGAGCGCTTCCTTTTGATACCTATGAGTTAGAGGAAATAAAAGGTAAAAATAACTCCGGTATGACCATGTACAGGGATACGGTGGTTATCAATAGAAACAAGACAGTTATAAACCTGAATAATATAGAGAATGACGGCATAGGAATCCATACAACAGCCAGAGATAAAGATTCAGGAACGCACGACTGCGTGCCGGGAGCTTCGTCAACAATTATTGACAGGGTATCCTATAATAATTTGAAGAAAAACCAGAAATATATGCTGGTGGGAAGTATTGTAGATAAAAGTACAGGAGAGCCTCTGACGGATTCCGACGGTGTTCCGATTGTTTCGCAGAAAACTTTTACAGCGGGTGTGAAGGATGGAAGTACAGAGATGGAATTTACCTTTGATTCTTCTGCTTTAAAAGACAAAGATGTCGTTATATTTGAAGAGCTTTATGAGATAGAGAATGAGGAGGAACCGGGCATATTAGTGGCAGAGCACAAAGACCTTGAGTCCGCAGACCAGACGATCTCTTTCAAGGAACCGGAAAAGCCAAAAGAACCAGAGACTCCGGAAGAACCTGAAGAGCCGGAAAAACCGGAAATGGTAAAAGGTGTAAAAAAAGAACCGAAAAATCCGATACCTGAAATTAAGAGAAAACCAGTTTCTGTAAAAACAGGAGATAATAATTCCTTGATGCTTCTTATGTTATTGTTGATTCTTTCTTGCGTCTCGATATTTACTTGTGTTAGAATAGCACGTAAAGACTAAGAACAATAAGGAGGTTGTCGTAATGGGAATGACAATGACGCAGAAAATTCTGGCGGCGCATGCAGGACTTGAAAGCGTAGTGGCAGGTCAGTTGATAGAGGCAAAATTAGATGTAGTTATGGCGAATGATATTACCGGGCCTATGGCGCTGCCGATTGTAAAGCAGATGTCAGATAAAGTATTTGATAAGGATAAGGTTGTCTTCGTGCCGGATCATTTTACTCCGAATAAAGATATTAAATCTGCAGAGAATTCCAAGGCAATTCGTGAATATGCGAAGGAACAGGGGTTATCCTGGTATTTTGAACAGGGGAAATCCGGAGTGGAGCATGCGATTTTACCTGAGGCCGGAGTTGTGGCAGCAGGAGAGTGCATAATTGGCGCAGATTCACACACTTGTACATATGGAGCGCTGGGCGCATTTTCGACGGGTGTAGGAACTACAGATATTGCTACAGGAATGGCGACAGGGGAGCTTTGGTTTAAAGTTCCAAGTGCAACCAAATTTGTGCTTACCGGGAAGCCGGGGCCGTATGTAACCGGTAAAGACATTATCATCCATATTATTGGAAAGATTGGTGTGGATGGGGCGCTCTATAAGTCTATGGAGTTCGTGGGGGACGGAATTGCGAACCTTACGATGGACGACCGCTTCACGATGGCGAATATGGCGATTGAGGCCGGTGCTAAGAATGGAATTTTCCCGGTAGATGAGTTGACAGAGGAATATCTGAAAGAGCATACGAAGAAAGAATATAAAGTATACAGTGCGGATGAAGATGCACAGTATGACGAAGTCGTTGAGATTAATCTCAGTGAAGTGCGTCCGACCGTTGCTTTCCCGCATCTTCCGGGCAATGCTAAGACGATTGATGAGATTGAGGCGATGGAGCCTATAAAGATTGATCAGGTGGTGATCGGTTCTTGTACGAACGGAAGACTCACCGATATGAGGAAAGCTGCCGCAATTCTTAAGGGACATACGGTACATCCGGATGTGCGCGTCATGGTCGTTCCTGCGACACAGAAGATTTATAAACAGTGTATTGCCGAAGGACTTGTAGATATCTTTATTGATGCAGGCTGTGCGGTGAATACGCCTAGCTGCGGGCCGTGTATGGGAGGACATATGGGCGTTATGGCAGCAGGCGAGAAGTGTGTGTCTACAACGAACCGCAACTTTGTGGGAAGGATGGGACATGTAGAATCATTGATTTATCTTGCTTCGCCGGAAGTGGCTGCGGCAAGTGCAATTGCCGGATGTATTGCAAATCCTGAGAAAGTAGGTGACAGATAATGAAAGCATTGGGACATGTATTCAAATATGGAGATAATGTAGATACGGATGTAATTATTCCTGCCAGATACTTGAACTCTTTTGATGCGCAGGAGCTTGCCAGCCACGCGATGGTGGATATTGACCCGGACTTTGTGAAAAAGGTACAGCCAGGAGATCTGATTGTGGCAAATAAGAATTTTGGCTGTGGTTCATCAAGGGAGCATGCGCCTCTGTGTCTTAAGACGGCAGGGGTAAGCTGTGTGATTGCCGAGACATTTGCAAGAATATTTTATAGAAATGCAATTAATATTGGACTGCCTATTATTGAATGTCCGGAGGCGGCTAAAGGTATTGAGGCCGGAGATGAGGTAGAGGTAGATTTTGACAGCGGAAAGATTTACAACAGGACAAAAGGGACTGAATTTCAGGGGCAGCCGTTCCCAGAGTTTATGCAGAAATTGATTGCAGCAGGCGGGCTTGTGAAATACACAAACAGTAAAAAGTAAAGAAGGGTGAGATGATGAATCTATACTATAAAAGTACGCGAAATTCGGATTTGAAAGTAACGTCGTCTGAGGCGATACTTACCGGACTTGCACCAGATGGAGGCTTATTCGTGCCAGAGATGATTCCGAAGCTTGATGTAACGCTTGATGAGCTAAAGGGCATGAGCTATCAGGAGACAGCTTACTGTGTGATGAAGCAGTTCTTGACAGATTTTACAGAGGAGGAGCTTAAGGAGTGTATTGAGAAGGCATATGACAGTAAGTTTGATACGGAAGAGATTGTCACCCTTGTAAAAGTGGATAATACTTATTACCTGGAGTTGTTTCATGGTGCTACGATTGCATTTAAGGATATGGCTCTCTCTATATTGCCGCACCTTCTCACGACGTCAGCTAGAAAGAATAAAGTTGCGAACGAAATTATAATACTTACGGCAACTTCCGGAGACACAGGAAAAGCAGCATTGGCTGGCTTTGCAGACGTAGCGGGTACAAAAATTATTGTGTTCTATCCCAAGGACGGGGTCAGCAGAGTTCAAGAGCTCCAGATGACTACGCAGAAAGGTAATAATGTAGATGTAGTTGCCATTCACGGGAATTTTGATAATGCACAGAGCGGCGTGAAAGCGATGTTCGAGGACCGTGAGCTGGTAAAAGAACTTGCTGGTAAAGGCTACCAATTTTCCTCCGCTAATTCTATTAATATCGGGCGTCTCGTACCGCAGGTGGTTTATTACGTGTATGCATATGCAAAGCTTTTAGAGCATGGCGAGATTGAAGCAAATGAGGCGATAGATATTGTTGTTCCTACGGGTAATTTTGGAAACATTCTTGCAGCATATTATGCAAAACTCATGGGAATTCCAATTGGAAAATTAATTTGTGCTTCTAATGAGAATAAAGTGTTGTTTGATTTCTTCAAGACAGGTGTCTATGATAAAAACAGAGAGTTTGTACTTACCACATCTCCTTCTATGGATATTCTTATATCAAGTAATCTGGAGCGGTTGATTTATCTGATTGCCGGGGAAGATTCTGATAAGACCAGGCATCTCATGGAAGAGCTGAAAAGCGGCGGAAGATATGAGATATCCGAAGATATGAAGGCAAGACTTAAGGATTTTTCCAGCGGATATGCATCGGAGGAAGAGACGGAAGGAGAAATCAACAATGTGTATAGAAAGACAGGGTATGTGTTAGATACTCATACGGCAGTAGCTTCTCATGTATGCCGGGAAATATGTAGTGATGACAGAAAATGTGTGATTGCATCTACTGCAAGCCCGTATAAATTTGTGAAGAGTGTCATGACATCGATTGATAAGTCTTATGAAAACAAGGATGAGTTTTTGCTTTTTGAGACATTGTGTGATGTGTCAAAGACACAGATGCCGCAGGCAATCAAAGATATTCTGGAGGCGGATATAATCCACAGAAAAGAATGTGATACAGACAAGATGAAAGAAACAGTAAAGAATATACTTGGATTGTAGGTGAGGTGATAAGATATGTCGGGTCTGGACGGGATATTTGGACTGATTGGCGTTGGATGCGGGATCTATTGCCTGTATGGATATTACATGCTGAAGTTCAAAGGGGAGATTATACAGTCATTGTTTCTCCCTAAGAATACGAATATGAAAAAGTGCAGTGATTTTAAAGGATATAGCAGTGAGGCACAATTACCGGCCCTTGTTTTGGGGATTATCGTTTTGGTATATGGAGCGGTTGATTTGTATAATACCTATGTTCAGGGAGTAGCGGCAGGACTATTGGTTGTGATGATAGTTCTTGTGTTTGTGTCATTGATTTTCTTCTCTGTACGGATTAAAAAAATTAACAAAAAATATTTCGATATATAAATATTTGGTTATGTATGAATGGCAGTAAAAATTTAGGCGGTGCAGATATATTCGGCACCGCCTAAGCATTTACATTTTTATAATGTTCACTTTTATAACTGTGGACCAGCAGAAACTAAAGCTTTGCCTGCATCGTTGCCTTCATATTTCGCAAAGTTCTTAACGAATCTCTGAGCAAGATCTTTTGCTTTTGTCTCCCATTCAGAAGCGTCTGCGTAGGTATCGCGTGGGTCAAGAATGCCTGAATCAACGCCTGGAAGCTCTGTCGGAACCTCAAAGTTGAAGTATGGAATCTTCTTTGTAGGAGCGTTCAGAATATCGCCGTTTAAGATCGCGTCAATAATGCCGCGGGTATCTTTGATAGTGATACGCTTGCCTGTGCCGTTCCATCCGGTGTTTACAAGGTAAGCTTTCGCACCATTTGCTTCCATTCTCTTAACAAGCTCTTCGCCGTATTTTGTCGGGTGCAGCTCTAAGAATGCCTGTCCGAAGCAAGCGGAGAAGGTAGGTGTCGGCTCTGTGATGCCGCGCTCTGTACCTGCAAGTTTAGCGGTAAAGCCTGACAAGAAGTAGTACTGTGTCTGCTCCGGAGTCAGGATAGATACCGGAGGAAGCACTCCGAATGCATCTGCGGATAAGAAGATAACTTCCTTAGCTGCCGGTGCTGCTGACACTGGACGTACAATCTTTTCAATATGGTCAATCGGATAGGATACACGTGTGTTCTCAGTCACGCTCTTATCGTTGAAATCAATCTTGCCGTCAGCGTCTAACGTTACGTTCTCAAGAAGAGCGTTGCGTTTGATAGCATTGTAGATATCCGGCTCGGATTCTTTGTCAAGGTTGATAACCTTTGCATAGCATCCACCCTCAAAGTTGAAGACTCCGTTGTCGTCCCAACCATGCTCATCATCACCAATAAGGAGACGCTTTGGATCTGTGGAAAGAGTTGTCTTTCCTGTTCCGGAAAGTCCGAAGAAGATTGCAGTATTCTCTCCGTTCATATCTGTGTTGGCAGAGCAGTGCATAGAAGCGATGCCCTTAAGCGGCAGATAGTAGTTCATCATGGAGAACATACCTTTTTTCATCTCTCCGCCGTACCATGTATTCAGAATAACCTGCTCACGGCTTGAGATATTGAATACTGCTGCAGTCTCGGAATTCAGCCCCAGTTCTTTATAATTCTCTACTTTAGCCTTAGAAGCGTTGTATACAACAAAATCCGGCTCAAAATTTGCAAGCTCTTCATCTGTTGGCTGGATAAACATATTTTTAACAAAGTGAGCCTGCCATGCAACTTCCATAATAAAGCGGATTGCCATGCGAGTGTCTGCGTTAGTGCCGCAGAACGCATCTACTACAAAAAGTCTTTTGCCGGAAAGCTCTTTCAGTGCAAGATCTTTTACAACAGCCCAGGACTCCTCGGAGAGCGGATGGTTGTCATTCTTGTATTCATCAGAAGTCCACCATACGGTATCCTTTGAATTCTCGTCCATTACGATAAACTTATCTTTTGGTGAGCGGCCTGTGTAGATACCAGTCATTACATTGACTGCGCCAAGCTCACTTACCTGCCCTTTTTCGAAACCTTCCAGGCTGGGTTTTGTTTCCTCTTCAAATAACATCTCATAAGAAGGATTGTGAACGATCTCTGTAGTTCCGGTAATGCCATACTTGCTTAAATTGATTTCTGCCATTTTCTTATATCCTTTCTTCCCTCAATATTTGCCTTTGAATGCAGGAGTTTACGGTAGCTCCATGCAAAACAGACATAATATGTTCCAATTTCATATTATACATAATCATACGATAAAATCAATAAAATTTCTTTAAAATTTTGAAATACTGTTAGAAACTTCACAAAGTAGATATTTTAAGATTCATATTTTTGTAGTTGTAAAAATAGCAGAAATGGGTTATAATAATCTCAGTTAATTACCTGAGATGTACGATAACTTCTGTTATTTTGAACCTACAAAACTTTAAACGGGACTCTTATATCTCCGTAATATGTCAGGCCTCCATTTTCGCAGGGGAAGACAAAAAAGCGGATGCGGACACCCACCTAGCTATGGCTAGGAGTCAAAATACAGAAACCGGCATTTTGGGGAATGTACAAAAGAGAAAAGACAGCCATATACGGCTGTCTTTTTAAATAGCAAATAGACGTGAATTTGGTGCAGGGATTTATATAAAAAGGGGTGCAAATCGTTGGGGAGAAATAATAAAAGCATTAAGATGAGAAAACGACGGAAGAAAAGCAGGGAGAAACAGATTTACTATGGAATGGCTCTTTTGGTTGCGGTTTTTATTGTGGTCGGTCTTACAACCGCTGTAAAAGGCGGGGCAAAAAAAAATATCGAAGTATGTAAAGTGCAGGAGGTAAAGCCTTCTGATGAGAAAAAGGCAGATGCGGCTGATTCAGGGGAGAAAAAGAAGGGAAAGAAAGAACAGAAAGAACAGGGGAGTAAGACAGACAATCCAGATATTCGAGTGCTGCTTATGACGAATGGATTTCGGGATGTCACACATTCACAGGTCAGACTCTCAGCCGAGTCAGGTATGGTGGTTACATATGGGGACAAGAAAAAGGAATATGGTAAGAAAAAGACATTGAAGCTCGAACCGGATCATAAATGGTTCAAAAACGGGACAGTGAGAATTCAGGCGAAAAAAGGAAGAATTAAAGTGAAAAGCTTAGAGCGCGGTTATGGGGTGCCTTCCTATGACGGGGTAATCGAACTTAGAAGTACGGCAGAGGGAATCGCGATGATTAATGAGCTTTCTGTGGAAGATTATCTGTGCGCAGTTGTCCCCAGTGAGATGCCGGCGTCCTATGAGCTGGAAGCGCTTAAGGCTCAGGCGGTCTGTGCCAGGAGCTATGCATACAGGCAGATGGAGGAGTACGGATATCCAGAATATGAGGCTCACGTAAACGACAGCACTGACTATCAGGTGTACAATAATTCAGGACAGGCTGAGTCATCCTCAAAGGCAGTAGGCGAGACGGCAGGACAGACAGTAATGTATAAAGGGAAGATCGCGACTACATATTATTATTCCACATCTTCCGGGAAAACGACAACGATGGAGGCATGGGGAACGAAGCCAAGTGAAACAAACGGCTACCTCCACGCAGCAAAGGTGAAGGGCGAGGACGGAGACTATGAGAAGGACCTTCCGTGGTATCGGTGGACAGTATCTGTGACGGTGGATGTGCTGTCGGATCTGATCGGGCTGAATACGGGGAAGGATGTGGGAACGCTTGAGAGTGTTGAGATTACGAAACGCGGGCCTGGAGACGTGGCGCTCGAGATGAAAGCTGTCGGCGATCAGGGCAGTGTTACGGTAAAGACGGAGAACAAGATACGAAAGGCACTTGGCGGAAGCGAGTACAAGATTAAAAGGCAGGACGGCAGCGAGACGGACGGGAGAGATTTGCTCCCCAGTGCATTTTTCACGATAGAGAAGAAAGGCGGGAAATTCGTGATAAAAGGCGGCGGGTTTGGACATGGCATCGGAATGAGTCAGACTGGAGCTAATGAGATGGCAAAACAGGGAAAGGACTATAAGGATATTCTTACGCTTTTCTATAAGGATATCACTGTCGAATAGACTTTATATATTTTTTATATTTTTCATGGAATTGTTAGCACTCTATCAAAAAGAGTGCTAATTTTCTCTTGACTTTTAGTTGCGGCGGTATTATTATATCACATAGACAAAAGTGACAAAAATAAATGGAATAAAGTAGGAGTGATAATTATGGCTAAGAAAGGTAATTTATCGATCAGCAGTGAAAACATATTTCCAATCATTAAAAAATGGGTGTATTCAGACCATGATATCTTTGTAAGAGAGATGGTATCTAATGGCTGTGATGCTATTACAAAGTTGAAAAAACTGGACGTGATGGGTGAGTATCAGCTTCCGGATGATTACAAAGCGAAGATTCAGATTATTGTCAACCCGGAAGAAAAGACTTTGAAGTTCATTGATACCGGGCTTGGTATGACGGCGGAGGAAGTAGAAGAATATATAACACAGATTGCATTTTCCGGCGCTACAGAATTTTTGGAGAAATATAAAGACAAGACAACGGAAGATGATATGATCGGCCACTTTGGACTTGGATTTTATTCTGCATTTATGGTGGCAGATGAAGTTCATATTGACACTCTTTCCTATAAAGAAGGTGCGGCTCCGGTACATTGGGTAAGTGACGGGGGTACGGAGTATGAGATGGAGGACGGAACGAAAGATACCGTCGGCACTGAGATTACCCTGTATCTGAATGAGGAAAGCCTTGAGTTTGCCAATGAGTACCGTATGAGAGAAGTCATTGAAAAGTACTGCTCCTTTATGCCGGTAGAGATATTCCTCTCCAAAGAAAACGCGGAGAAGGAGTATGAGACCATCGATGAGGCGGATCTGAAAGAGACAGATGTTGTCGTTGAACATATTCATGAAGAAGCTAAGATGGAGGAGAAGGAGAACGAAGACGGAACGAAGGAGATGGTAGAGGTATCTCCGGCGAAAGAGAAGGTTAAGATTGAGAAACGTCCGGTTTCCTTAAGTGATATTCATCCGCTTTGGACTAAGCATCCAAATGATTGCTCCGATGAAGATTATAAGGAGTTCTACCGCAAGGTATTTCTTGACTATAAGGAGCCTTTGTTCTGGATTCATCTGAATATGGATTATCCGTTCAACTTGAAGGGAATTCTTTATTTCCCGAGAATTAATACAGAGTACGATTCCATTGAGGGAACGATTAAGCTGTATAATAACCAGGTATTTATTGCAGATAATATTAAAGAAGTGATTCCGGAATTTTTGATGGTGCTTAAAGGAGTGATCGACTGTCCGGATCTGCCTCTTAATGTATCAAGGAGTGCGCTGCAGAACGATGGATTCGTCAACAAGATAGCCGAATATATTTCCAAGAAGGTTGCAGATAAACTTTCGGGAATGTGTAAGACAAAGAGAGAGGACTATGAAAAATATTGGGATGATATCAGTCCGTTTGTCAAGTTCGGCTGTCTGAAGGATGAGAAGTTCTGTGATAAGATGAAGGACGCTGTATTGTTCAAGAATATTGACGGCAAGTATCTGACACTGAAAGACTGCATTGAGGAAAATGGAGGAGAGTCAGATAAAACGGAGAAAACGGCTGAAAATACAGATGAGGTTGCAAAGGACGATGCTGTTGACGACAGTTCTGATACCAAGGAAGAAGATAAAACAACCATCTACTATGTAACGGATGAAATTCAGCAGAGTCAGTATATCAACATGTTTAAGAAGCAGGGACAGGATGCAGTAATCTTAAGCCATAATATTGATTCTCCGTTCATTACTCAACTTGAACAGCGCAATGAGAATATCAAATTCCAGAGAATTGATGCGGATGTGACAGATACGATCAAGGAGGAGATCACGGAAGAGGATAAGGAAGCATTCCAGCAGACGGCAGACAGTCTGACAGAACTTTTCCGCAAAGAGCTTGGAAAGGAAAAACTTGAAGTTAAGGTCGAGAAACTTAAGGATGATAAGGTTGCGTCAATGATTACATTGTCTGAGCAGAGCCGCCGTATGCAGGAAATGATGAAAATGTACGGTATGGGTGCAATGGGTATGGGAATGGATATGGGAAGTGAAGGGACGCTGGTTCTCAATGTCAACCATCCACTTGTACAGTATGTATCAGACCATAAGGAGAATGAAAATATATCCGTAATCTGCAAACAGCTTTATGACCTTGCCATGATTGCCCATAAGCCGCTGAATTCGGAAGAGATGACAGCGTTTGTGCAGAGAAGCAATGAAATCATGATGATGCTTACGAAATAATAAAAACAAAAAACATATAGACCGGAATACAGAGGACTGATGTATTCCGGTTTTATGGCATGTGGAAATGTATGGAAGACTGTTTTTTGATGGACAAAATGCGGGAAATCGGGTAGAATATAGGTCATATAGGGGTGGATTATGGAAAGGTTAAAGCAGATTTTTACGCGGGTTTCTCAAATACCAAAACAGGCTTCAAAGGTGCATATGGGTGCTTATGCTGCGCAGGCCGCTTATTTTTTGATGCTCTGTATGATACCGATTATATTGCTTCTCCTTACGCTGGTACAGTATACACCGGTTACTAAGGCGGATGTTATGACAGCGGTCATACAGGTATTTCCGGCGTCAGTAGATTCGATGATTACATCGATTGTCAACCAGGTATACAACCAGTCTACGGGGATTATTCCTGTCACGGTTATTATTGCTATGTGGTCGGCAGGGAAAGGGGTGCTGTCTATAACGACAGGGCTGAACTGCATTTACGGATGCCCGGAGACACGGAATTACTTCTTTCTAAGAATAAGGGCGACTTTATATACGATTATGTTCATTGTTGTTATTTTGGTGCTTTTAGTGCTGTCGGTGTTTGGTAATTCATTGAATCTGCTTATTCTCGAGCATCTTCCGTTTTTGTCCGGAACCGCAGATTGGCTGATTGAGGCGAGAACTGTTATATCACCGGCAGTTCTGGTGGTGTTTTGCCTCTTGATCTACAAGTTTCTGCCAAACCGCAGAGACCGGCTGATAAGGCAGCTTCCGGGGGCAGCATTTGCAGCCCTTGGAGGGTTGGTTATCTCCTGGATCTTTTCTGTATATCTTGATATTTTTGAAGGGTTTTCAAGTATGTATGGAAGTTTGACGACAATTGTGCTTATTATGCTCTGGATGTATTTTTGCATGTACAGTATCCTTCTGGGCGGGGAGATTAACGTAATGCTGTATGATGAGCTGTTTGAAACAAAAAGTAAGTGAAATTAAGAAAATGAGGGAAGAAAAGTGTTAAAGATAGAAATACCAAATTACAAAACATTAGAACTTGAGTATCTTGTTCTGGATTATAATGGAACGATTGCTTTGGATGGCGAGATACGGGATTCTGTGAGAGAACGATTGATAACGCTGTCGAAAGAGCTTGAGATATATGTATTGACCGCGGATACTCACGGAACAGCAAAAAAGATGTGCGAAGGATTGCCTCTTAAGATACAGACATTCCCGACGGACGGTGCTTTAGATGAAAAGCTGGCAGTTGTTGAAGGACTTGGAGAGGATAGATGTATCGCAATCGGAAACGGGCGCAACGACAAGCTGATGTGCAGGGCAAGCGCACTGGCGATTGCAGTGATGGAGCAGGAAGGCATGTGCGGTAGACTTCTTGGAGAGGCAGATGTGTGTACGAGGAACATAGAAGATGCACTGGATCTTTTGCTTCGTCCGAAGAGATTGATTGCGACGCTTAGAGGTTAAGAAATCAAGTTTTACTCTTGACATTGTTTAGCGGTATGTTACAATATTGAAGTACGAATAGAAAAAAGCGATGACCGTGTAAAGTAGAGAGCCATTTTCCGTCAGAGAGGGGGAATCCCCGGCTGAAAGTTCCCTCAGGTTCAGGTGGCAATCGAATTTCCCACGCAAGCTGCATTTTTGAAACAGATATAATGAAAGTAGGAAATGCCGTGTCTGCACGTTACGCAGCAATGAGCGCCTGTATGTTTTCAGAACATATGGGAATCAGGGTGGTATCGCGGGTAATTCCTCGTCCCTATACAGATAGGGATGGGGATTTTTTTATGCAAAATGATAGGAAAGGAAACGATAGTGATGAAAGAGAGATTACAGAGCATCAGAGACGAGGCGTTAAAAGCCATTGAAAGCGCCGATATGCCGGAGAAACTTAATGATGTGCGGGTGAAGTTCCTGGGGAAGAAAGGGGAGCTTACCGCAGTATTAAAAGGGATGAAGGACGTAGCGGCAGAGGACAGGCCGAAGGTCGGCCAGATGGTGAATGAGACTAGGGCGGCAATCGAATCCCTTCTTGAGGAGAGCAAAAAGAAGATGGAGCGCGCAATCCGGGCAGAGAAGTTAAAGCAGGAAGTGATTGACGTCACGCTCCCTTCAAAGAAAAACATGGTGGGGCACCGCCATCCGAACACGATCGCTCTTGAGGAAGTGGAGAGGATCTTCATAGGCCTGGGCTATGAAGTGGTGGAAGGCCCGGAGGTAGAATACGATCTTTACAACTTTGAGAAGTTAAATATCCCGGCCGACCATCCGGCAAAGGATGAACAGGATACTTTCTATATCAATAAAGAGATTGTGCTGCGTACCCAGACATCCCCGGTGCAGGCTCGGGTGATGGAGGAAGGGAAACTCCCCATCCGCATGATAGCGCCTGGAAGAGTGTTCCGTTCAGACGAGGTAGACGCTACCCATTCCCCGTCCTTTCATCAGATTGAAGGACTGGTTATTGATAAAAATATTTCCTTTGCAGATCTTAAGGGAACCCTTGAGGTATTTGCAAAAGAATTATTCGGTCCGGACACAAAGACAAAGTTCCGCCCGCACCACTTCCCGTTCACAGAGCCAAGCGCAGAGGTGGACGTATCCTGCTTTAAGTGCGGAGGGAAAGGCTGCCGTTTCTGCAAAGGCTCCGGCTGGATAGAGATCCTCGGCTGCGGAATGGTACACCCTCACGTCCTGGAGATGTGCGGCATCGACCCGGAAGAATACACTGGATTCGCTTTCGGTGTAGGCTTAGAGCGAATCGCCCTGCTCAAATACGAAATCGACGACATGCGCCTTCTCTACGAAAACGACATCCGATTCTTGCAACAGTTTTAGCGTTGGCAATGAGCAGTGCGCCGGGGAGCAATTCACCGATCGCGTTGTGCTTGCACAAAAGCAATCGGTGAATTGCTCCCCGTCATAGGGCGAGAGCCCGTAAAGCGAGAAGGAGCGGAGCGGAAACGAGCTTAGCACTGCGGAGTAAAGGTGAGAGGAGCCGGCACAAAAGCAATCGGTGAATTGCTCCCCGTCATAGGGCGAGAGCCCGTAAAGCGAGAAGGAGCGGAGCGGAAACGAGCTTAGCACTGCGGAGCAGAGAGAGGAGCAGTGCCCGTACAAAAGCCAAACAAATTAAATCAATGTAAAAGGAGTTAAACAGATGAATACATCATTATCATGGATAAAAGCATATGTCCCGGACTTAAATGTCACGGCGCAGGAATACACTGACGCCATGACGTTATCCGGCACAAAGGTAGAAGGATATGAAGAATTAGACGCTGACCTTGACAAGATTGTCATCGGCCAGATTGACAAAATTGAAAAACATCCGGACGCAGATAAGCTGATTGTCTGCCAGGTAAATGTAGGCACAGAGACGGTGCAGATCGTTACAGGTGCGCCTAACGTGAAGGAAGGAGACAAAGTTCCGGTAGTGTTAGACGGCGGGCGCGTGGCGGGAGGCCATGAGCCGGGCAGCCGTGTGGAAGGCGGCGTGAAGATTAAGAAGGGGAAACTTCGCGGCGTGGAGAGTTTCGGCATGATGTGCTCCATCGAGGAGCTTGGCTCAAACAAAGATATGTACCCGGAGTCGCCGGAGTATGGCATCTACATTTTCCCGGAGGACGCCCAAGTGGGAGAAAGCGCTGTGAAAGCCTTAGGCCTTGACGACGTGGTGTTTGAGTATGAGGTGACGTCAAACAGGGTGGACTGTTTCAGCGTAATCGGAATCGCCAGGGAGGCCGCGGCGACTTTCCGGAAAAGCTTTGTGCCGCCGGTTGTGACGGAGACGGGAAACAGCGAGGATGTGAATGACTATATCAAGGTTTCTGTGAAAGATGCAGAGCTGTGCCCCAGATATTGTGCCAGAGTGGTAAAAAATATCAAGATCGGGCCGTCTCCTAAGTGGATGCAGAGGAGGCTTGCGTCTGTGGGAATCCGTCCCATCAACAATCTGGTTGACATTACTAACTATGTGATGGAAGAGTACGGACAGCCCATGCATGCCTATGACCTTGACACGATCGCGGGCCGTGAGATTATCGTTCGCAGAGCCGCAAAAGATGAAAAGTTTGTGACACTGGACGGGCAGGAGAGGCAGATGGATGATTCCGTGCTGATGATCTGTGACGGAGAGAAGTCTGTGGGCATTGCGGGCATCATGGGAGGCGAGAATTCCATGATCACCGATGACGTGCATACTATGCTTTTTGAGGCGGCATGCTTTGACGGCACGAATATCCGCAAATCCAGCAAGAAAGTGGGCCTTCGGACGGATGCGTCGGGCAAGTTTGAAAAAGGGCTTGATCCCAACAATGCAAAGGCAGCTATTGACCGCGCCTGCCAGCTCGTTGAAGAGCTTGGGGCCGGAGAGGTAGTCGGAGGCATCGTGGATGTGTACGGGAAGAAGAAAGAACCGGTGAGGGTTCCTTTTGACGCGGAGAAGATTAATGCGATTCTCGGTACGGACATTTCCAGGGAAGAGATGCTTTCTTACTTTAAAATGCTTGACCTTGAATATGACGCGGAGACGAACGAGGTGATTGCGCCTACGTTCCGCCATGACTTGTTCCGCCTTGCGGATCTGGCAGAGGAAGTTGCGAGATTTTACGGCTATGACAATATCCCTACGACGCTGCCGGCCGGGGAGGCCACAGCAGGCAAGCTTTCCTTTAAGCTGAGGATTGAGGAGATTGCCAGGGATATTGCGGAGTTCTGCGGATTCAGCCAGGGGATGAGCTATTCCTTTGAGAGCCCGAAGGTATTTGACAAGCTTTTGATCCCGGCGGATTCTCCTCTGAGAAATACGGTGGAGATTATGAACCCTCTCGGGGAGGATTACAGCATTATGCGTACGACGTCTTTAAACGGGATGCTTACGTCGCTGGCAACTAACTACAACCGCAGGAATAAAAATGTAAGGCTTTATGAGCTTGGAAATATCTATCTTCCAAAGACGCTGCCTCTTTCAGAGCTGCCGGAGGAAAGGATGCAGTTTACCCTCGGAATGTACGGAGAGGGAGATTTCTTCAGCATGAAAGGCGTGGTAGAGGAGTTCTTTGACAAAGTGGGATTGCGTGGAAAAGAAAGCTATGACCCCAATGCCGGAAAGCCGTATCTTCATCCGGGGCGTCAGGCGAATATTATTTACAATGGAGAGACGGTTGGGTACTTGGGAGAGGTACACCCGGAAGTGGCAGACAGCTATGGTATCGGAACGAGGGCTTACGTGGCAGTCATTGACATGCCGTATATTGTCAAGATGGCTACTTTTGACAGGAAGTATGCCGGAATTGCCAGATTCCCGGCTGTAAACCGCGACATCAGCATGGTAGTGCCAAAGCACATCCTGGCAGGGCAGATTGAGGAAGTCATTGAAAAGAAAGGGGGAGCGTATTTAGAGAGCTATGGGCTGTTTGATCTCTACGAGGGCTCCCAGATTAAGGAAGGTTTTAAGTCTATCGCTTATTCCATCGTGTTCAGGGCAAAGGATAAGACACTGTCAGATGCAGAGGTGACGGAGGCAATGGACAGAATCCTGAAAGCACTTGACGGCATGGGAATTGAGCTGCGGAAATAGAAAAGAGGTTTTACGGATGAATAAAAAACAAACGATAGGTCTGGTAGTAGCGGCGGGATTATTTATTATTATCGGTATAAGCAGCGTGCTTACAAATACATTTTCTCAGAAGGCGTTGGATAAGAGCATGAAAGATGCATTGTCTCTGACCGGAGGGATGGAGTTTGATGCGCCAAAGAAGGATTATATTGCAATAGTCAATGTCGTAGGAACGATAGAACAGCAGGCAGAGCTTGGGATTTTTGATAAAGAGCAGAGCTATCAGCATGTTACAACACTGGATTATATTGACCGGCTGATAAATGATAAGAATAATAAAGGGATGCTGCTTTATGTGGATTCCCCTGGCGGAACCGTTTACGAATCAGAAGAGCTTTATCAGAAACTACAGGAATATAAACAAAAAACGGGGCGTCCTATATGGGATTATATGGCTCATTATGCAGCATCCGGCGGGTATATGGTGTCTATGCCGGCGGATAAGATTTATGCAAATCCGAATACAACAACAGGCTCTATCGGCGTGATCATGTCTGGATTTGATTTGACAGGGCTTTATGAAAAATTGGGAATGCGTTATATAAGCATCACAAGCGGAAAAAATAAAGACAGCAGTAAGATGACTGAGGAACAGATTGAGATTTATCAGTCGCAGATCAATGAATGCTATGAAGACTTTGTAGGAAAAGTATCCGAAGGACGGAATATGTCAGTGGAAGAAGTAAAGGTTCTGGCAGACGGGCGGACTTATACGGCAAAACAGGCGAAGGAAAATGGATTGATTGATGAAATCAGCTTATTTGCAGATATGAAGGCAGACATGAGCCAGGAGATGGGAGTTTACGAGTTTTATCAGCCAAAGACAAAGGATAAGATTCTGTCCCAGTTGTTTACGAAGGTGTCAGGTCTTGTGCCGAAGTCGGAAGCGCAAATACTGAAAGAAACCGCAGAAGAGAAGGAAAGCGGGGTGCTGATGTACTATGCAGAACAGTTACAGTAATGATACGGCAGGATATGAATATGCAGGATTCTGGATACGCTTTGCAGCCTATCTTCTCGACAATATAATCGTGTTTTTTGCACTTTTTTCCGTTCGGCTTGCAGTTTCGGGGATTATGGCAGCAGTGGAGGGCACGGTACTTGGAGGAAATCTCTTGTTTCAGTATAATTTGAAAGATATCGTACTGTATCTGTCGGAGGCGCTGTATTTTATCCTCTGCACGTATTACGCAGGGACTACGCTTGGAAAAAAGGCGATGAACCTTCGTGTCATCAGTGCCGGCGGAGAGGAAAAGCCGGGATTTCTTACAATTGTGTACCGTGAGACGGTGGGCAGGTTTTTAAGCGGCGTGATTGTAGGGGTCGGGTATCTTATGATTGGTATCGATAAAGAAAAACGGGGAATACATGATATTCTCTGTGACACGCGGGTAATCTATGCAAAGAGGATTAAAGTCTTTAAGATGGAGACAGCGTTTACTCCACTTGCGGAGCCTATGGGAAGAGTTCCGGAGCAAGAAGCAATGCCGAAGACTTATTCGATGCAGACAGTGCCAAAGAAAGCAGAGCCGGAAAAAGAGATATTAAAAGAGCAGATTCTGGAAGTGAACACGGAAAAAGTATCAGGAGAAACTTCGAGAATGCCCTGGGATGCGCCGTATATGGGGCAGAAAGATGTCTATGAGCCTGATGAGCAGGCAATATCAGAGGCAGCAGGGGTATCAGAAGATGTTCATGAGCCTGATGAGCAGACATCTCAGGAAAGTGATACGGATACAACAACAGAAAGGGATTCATAATCGATGAAACGAACAGATTTTTATTATGAATTGCCGGAAGAATTGATTGCACAGGACCCATTAGCGGATCGTTCCAGCTCCAGACTTCTTGTCCTAGACAGGAAGTCCGGGGCTGTTTCTCACCATATATTCAGAGAAGTTACAGACTATCTCCGGGAAGGAGACTGCCTTGTAATCAATGATACGAAGGTGATTCCGGCTAGACTCATTGGTTCGAAGATTGGAACCGATGCAAAGATTGAAGTGCTGCTGTTAAAGAGAAAAGAGAATAATGTATGGGAAACTCTGGTCAAGCCAGGAAAGAAAGCAAAGATTGGCACGAAGATAAGCTTTGGCGATGGACTGCTTGTAGGGGAAGTTGTGGATATCGTGGAGGAAGGAAACCGCTTGATACAATTTGCCTTTGAAGGTATTTTTGAGGAAATCCTGGACAGACTTGGACAGATGCCGCTTCCGCCTTATATTACCCACCAACTGCAGGATAAGAACCGTTATCAGACTGTGTACGCGAAGCATACGGGTTCGGCGGCGGCTCCCACGGCAGGCCTTCATTTTACACCGGAGCTTCTGGAAGATATTCAGAAACGAGGGATCGAGATTGCTCGGGTAACTCTTCACGTAGGACTTGGCACATTCCGGCCGGTGAAGGTGGACGAGATCACGGATCATCATATGCATTCGGAGTTTTATCAAATTGATGAGGAAGCTGCAAAGAAGATTAACCGGGCGAAGGAAACCGGAAACAGGGTGATATGCGTAGGGACGACGAGCTGCCGTACGGTTGAGTCTGCGGCGGATGAATGCGGGCACCTGGAGGCAAAGAGCGGATGGACAGATATCTTTATCTATCCAGGATATGAGTTTAAAGTGCTTGACGGTTTGATTACGAATTTTCATCTGCCGGAATCAACACTTATTATGCTGGTAAGTGCGTTGGCGGGGAGAGAGAATGTGCTGGCGGCGTATGAGGAGGCAGTGAAAGAAAGGTATCGCTTCTTTTCCTTTGGGGATGCGATGTTGATTTGCCAATAATCGAAACTGGCTTGTAATAACTCTGCAACAACTATATCTTATGCTTTATTTGTAACAAAAAATAAGGCGCGGGTCATATATGTCACGCTGCCGTGAACGGGAGAAAGGAGCATAAGGATGATGAATGGAAAATG
Source organism: Lachnospiraceae bacterium MD308 (assembly GCA_000403475.2). Taxonomy (GTDB): domain Bacteria; phylum Bacillota; class Clostridia; order Lachnospirales; family Lachnospiraceae; genus MD308. The sequence continues at coordinate 756,760 of KE159795.1, read as the reverse complement.
GAAAAAGTACGGAGTAGTATTGATAGCTGCCGGAATGGCAGTATGCATGATGGCGGGAATGGCGATGGGAGTTGGCTGGTCAAGGAGCCATGTGGAAAAGACGATTACGAAAGCTGCGGATAAAGAGCTTACGCTTTCTATGGAGAAGGGGGAAGACACAGAAAGGGAGCCGGCCCCGATGTATTTTTCAGACGATGCATACCAGAAGATGCTTTATAAAGATGCCGTTGCCGACGAGGAGATTGTAAAAGAAGTATGCAGCAAATATAACCTTGACGTTGATACTACCCAGATGAAGGATGTCACACGGGAAATGCGCAATTACGAAGAGGCATTGTGGCTTCGGAAAAATATGGGAAAGTGTGCGCTGCTTGACGAAGAGGCGTATGAGAAGGACGCAGTGTATGAGATATCCTCTCTGGAAATCTATATCTGTGAGATCTACGCGTTCAGGGAAGGAAAAGTTGTGATTGAGGACATGTGCAGGGAATTTGGGATCAACCCTAAGGAAGCGGTTATCGCTGATTTGACGGCAGAGCAGTTAGTAAAAATCGGCGAAAAAGCATATGAGACTTCTGACCATCCAAAGGAGTAATCGCTTGTGGCAGATATATTAATTATTGAGGACGATAAAAAGATAAATGAATTGATCCGCAGAACTCTGTCTATGACAGGACATCAGGGGCTTACGGCTTTTTCCGGCCGGGAAGCCCTTTTGGTACTTGAGCAGAAAAGAGTTGCTCTGATTCTTTTAGATATCGGTCTGCCGGATATGGACGGATTTTTGTTGATGCGCAGGTTGGCCGAAGATTATGGGGATATTCCGGTAATCTGTGTAACTGCGAGGGACGAAGTGCCGGACAGAGTGAAGGGACTTATGGGGGGAGCGGAGGATTATATCGTAAAGCCTTTTGCTGTGGAGGAACTTCTGGCCCGGGTTCAGGTGGTGCTCCGGCGTTTCCAAAAGGAGCAGAATATATACATTATCCGGGATGTAAAGGTTAATCTGGCGTCGGGGATAGTGACGAAAGGCGGCAGAGTCACAGAGCTTACGAATCGGGAATTTGAACTTTTAAAAATTCTTCTGATCAATAAAAATATTGCCCTTTCAAGAGAGCGGCTTCTTGACCTCGCCTGGGGTATGGATTTTTACGGGGACGCTCGGACAGTAGATGTGCATATTCGCAGGATTCGGAAGAAATTAGGGTTGGAAGAAGATATTAAGACAATCTTCAAGTATGGATACCGATTGGAGATGTAAGATGCAAGTATGGAAGAAAAATTTTTTGATTACCTATGGAATGTTTCTGATCGTCATCTACGGCGGATTTTTGCTGTTGGATAATTACATTTCCAGAAATGAGTTTATCCAGTGGGTGGAGCATGCATATAATGATGAGAAAAGTCTTTTTTATCTGGCGGAAGGACTTAAGGAAGAGGAACTGAGCCGGATGAGTATGAATATTAATGCCGCGGTGCAGAATTACCGGGAATCCGGGATTTTAACTCGGGTACAGATGAACACTTATACCGTGGCGGATTATTTTCCGGAGGAGCTTTCCGGGAGCCGGACAATAGAGATTAAAAAGTATAAAGGAGAGCGTTTTCTCGTAATCCGGGGGGTAAAGGAGATGGACGGGGACGGGCTCGAAGTCAGTTATGCGAAGAATCTCGAAGCGCTTTTCGAAGTTCAGGAACGCAGGCTTTTCATGTTTTGCGCGGTGGGCCTTGCTTTTAGTGCGGGAATTGGGATCTTGCTGTACATGAGTATGAGGAGAGTCAACCGTCCGGTGAATCAGATAGCCCACGAGCTTCGCACGCCCCTTACCGGTATCCGCGGATATGCAGAGTACCTGATGATGGGAAAGCTGACGGAAGAGGATAGATTTTTTGCTGCCAGGCAGATTGTAGACAGCGCTAAGAATCTGGAGAGTATCACGGAAAAGCTGTTGATCATGGGAAACGTAAAAGAAGGTTCTCTTCAGATTCGGCGGATGGATATTAGAAGGCTGCTTGATGAGCTTAAGGAGCAATACCCGGATATCAAGACAGATAGTCGGATTGAGTATTTGAATGGCGACGAGACGCTGGTAAGGTGTCTGCTTGAGAATTTGACCGCCAATGCCTTAAGTGCCGGGATACATATTAAGGTAACGGTGGATGAATCGTGTATCTGTGTCTGGAACGACGGAGAGTTACTGGATGAAAAGCTTTTGCGGGCCGTCAATAAGGGGCAGGAACTGTCGGGATTGGCTGAGAGCCAGGCGGGAAGACACGGGTACGGCATACAAGTGTGCCGGGAAATCGCTCTGGCTCATGGATGGAAGCTGCGATATCTGTCTGCCGAAGAAGAAGGAACTACGGCAATCTGTCGGTTTAGATAAATGTAATTTTTGCTTGCGAAACATCTAAAAAACTAGTAATATAATTATACAGACGATTTGAGAGGAGGTATTAAGATGGAACCAGTATATAAAGAAGATTGTTCACTGAGTACATGTGAAACGATTATTATGAAAGCAATATGGGATAAAGGAGAGGATATCTCGATTACTGAACTGGCTGAGACGCTTCGGACAAAGTATAATAAAGATTATAAGCGAACAACGATTGTAACATTTATTCTGAATCTTTCTGCGAAGGGCTTTGCCAGACAGTACAGGGTAGGGAGGTATGCTTATGTTCATGCTCTGAAAAGTGAGGAAGAATATAAGCGAAAATTATTAAAAGATCAAACGGATTTCTGGTATCATGGTGATGCGGCGAAGGTGGTAGCGGCACTTTGCAGTACAGCAAACATCACACAGAAGGAGATAGAGACGATACGGGGGATATTAGATGATCTGGACAATTAATGCAGTTTCCTGTCTGGTTTTGACATCTGTAACAGGGAGTATAGTGTTCGGATTTTGGTATTTTATCGGGCAATGGTTGGAAAAGGCGGGATTTCCCAATATTTTGTATTCGTTTATGAAGTTGATTTTGATTTTTTTTGCGTTTCCCGTCTTGTATGTGGGAATGACCATATTGGACTGTACATATGGGGTTTACCGGGGAGATTTATTCTTGCATACAAAGGTAATCATGACAGTATGCGGTATATTATTTGTTGTGTGGGCGGGTATTTCCTGCTTCATATTGTTAAAACAGATGTATCTGGTATATCGGGCAGATCAATTGTTTAAAGAGCGTTTTGAGTGTGAAAAACACAAAAGAGAGATTTTTATGCAGGTTGGACAAAAGATGGGTATATCAGACGGGAAAGTGGAACTGGCACAGTGCTATCAAGCACCTACGGCTGTACTCTGGGGGATAATAAGACCGGTAGTTATTTTGCCGGTGGAAGATTACTCTGATGAGGAATTAAAGGTGATTTTTATCCATGAGCTTACGCATTATAAACATAAAGATATATTGTGGAGAAGAATTGCTTCGGTTTTAATTGGGGTACATTTTTTTAATCCTCTAATTTGGAAGTTCTACAGACTTTTGAGAAAGTGGGGCGAGCATGCCTGTGATTTTGAGGCGTATGAGACAGCGGGAGGGATTAGTTATTATTTTAATACGATTGTGAGGATTCAGATAAATTCTCAAGAATTGCATTCGTATTTTGCGGTGCATTTGAGTGAAAATGAAAACGAATTGGTAGAAAGGGTGAGAAGGATGAGAATACAAAAGGAGATTAAGAAACGTGATGCGTGGAAAGCAGCAATAATTTGTGCAGTTATGCTGGCTTCCAGTTCAGTAACAGTATGTGCGGCATCTAAAGGGATGGCGGAGGCGTATCATGCAGCATACGATGCGACAGATGTGGAAGAGGAAGAAATGGTGCCTCCAGAAATGCCGGAATATGAGGAATCAGGAAAAACAGAAGGGGTAGTGGAAGAAACCGGGGAAGTTGATATAATGTCACGCAGTTCCGGTAGTTTTAATTGGTCTGTATCCAACGGAGTGAGGAAAACGTCGACTGAATTCAGTGCAAAGTCAGGCGGCAATATATCAGTGACAGCTTATATTTCACCCATAGATAAAACGGTTCGTGTCGGAATAATAGAACCAGATGGTACTCGAAGATATATAACAGGGAAAAAATATTTATCAGGAGATTTTTCATTAGACCAATCCGGTACATATAAAGTTTATGTAGAAAATAACAGTGGTGTGAAAATTACAGCAGAAGGTACTTATTACGTAAGATAATTTTTTGGGGGATGGAAATCCCCTTGGTAAATACATATAACGACTATAAACATAGTTATATAGTATAAAAGATATGTACTATTTTTTCACTAAAACTCAAGTGGAAGGAGTAGAAATGGAGATATTAATTATAGGTAATATAGAAAATTCAAGAATCCCTGAATACAAGAAAAGATTTTTGATTTTTCACAGCGGAAGTTCGCCGCCTATGTATGGGAAGATTATTTTAACAATATATTTTACCCAATAACATAAAATTTGTGATATACTAGGAGGAGAATTTATGAACATGAAAAAAATTATTACCAGTTTACTTATTGTTGCTATGACAGTTTGCTGTGGAATGACAGCCTTTGCTGCAGAGGGCCAGAAAGATACATCAGAATTGCATGAAATTAAAACGTTGGATTCTTTGGATTCTTTGTCAGCAGAAGATACCATAAAATTGTCTGAAAATCTGGACGCGCTCAATGAAGCGGAACCTTATGCTACAGTGTTAGGAGAGAACCAGATGAGAATGGTCGGCATTGAAGCATTTCCTTTAGCGTATAACCCGTCAACAAACCATCTTGGCGTTTTTTCAAACTATGGACAGTCTTTTACAAATTCAGAGATGGATGCGTATGTATCAGGGATTGTGTACAGTGATGAGATTCAGACAATCAAAGAGTATTATGCTTCTAAGGGCTATCTGCTCATGGGATGGTATACGGTAGCTACCTATTATTTTAAGATGGATACTCCGGTAGATTATTACTATTCTGTAAACGGCTCGGAAGAGCAGCGTGTAGCGTTAAGTGTTTCAGATAATATGAATCCTTTCCAATGTGAATTTTATAAGACTTTGGAACCGGGAGATGAGACAGGTACGTATACTTCTTCTATGAAGGGAAGATATGGGCATCGTGCATCTAATGGTAATGTTGTCTATAATAGCTTCTTTGCGACAATCACATTCAATGTAGAAAAGTAAGGAGGACATAGTTAAGTGAGGGTACAATCGTATAATTATGCTGCAAATGCCCGGTATCTTGCGGGCGGCGGAGACAGTTGGAAGAAAACGGTGAATGCAGGTGATTTTCAATGCAATACAAAAGTCAAGGTGCAGGATACTGAGAACAGATATCTTGTTTCAGAGAAAAAGAATGAGATATTAAATAAGTTTCCGGCATTGACAGAAGAAAAGCTGGATCAGATAGCAAGGGATTATGATATTGAGAATATGAATGAAGAAGAACTTTTCGAGTTGGCAGGAAAGCTTGCAGAAGACGGTGTGATACCGCCCAGACCGGAAGATAATGGATTGAATCAAATCGTAGTGTTCCCAAAGGAGCTTTATGATGCGATCTTAAGCGGGGAGATGCCGCAACCGGCAGGCATAGTGCGGGAGGCATCGGGCTTTTTGTATTCGGTAAATGCATCTTCCGGCGAGATGGAATTTAGTTATCCTAAATTTGGCGTCCGGAGCCTGCAATATAACCTGGAGATGTGCCAGAATGCTTTCAAGCGTTTTGAGGGTTATTACACGAGTGAAGAGCTTGAGCGTCAGGTTCAGCTTACGAACAGTAAGGCGCGTTTTTTAGAATTTGCACAGTTGCTCGTTGATTACAGAGAAGAAGTGCAGGGTTAAGAGAACAGAGAAAAATACATGAAACCACCGTGGCTTTACTACGAGGCAGCGGTGGTTTTGAGTTGTGCGGACAGGGAAATAAACATGGATATTTCCCTGATGGCGATATTTGTTCTGCAATCATGAATATTTCATTGCAAAATTATGGTAAAGCGATTATCATGAGATTAGTGAAAAATGCAGAGTACTTCACAGAATCATAGTGGCAAAGAAGGTGCGGTAGATGAGAAAGAAAAACACGAAAAACGGAAAAGTGACAAAAGTATCTGTAATTGTCCCTGTTTATAATGCAGGAGAATATATTGGACAGATGCTGGATTCAGTTTTAGGACAGAGCATGCAGGAGATAGAGATTATCTGCGTAAATGACGGCTCTACCGACAATTCCGGTGAGATTATCCGGAGCTTTATGGACCGGGATTCGAGAATTATGTTATTGGAACAGCCGAACATAAATGCCGGAGCCGCAAGGAATCAGGGACTTTTACATGCAAGAGGAAAATACGTGGTGTTCTGGGATGCAGATGACCAGTTCCACCGGAGGGCTTTAGAACTTATGTGCCGAAAGATGCAGAGAACACAGGCGGACATATGTGTGTGCGGTGTCTGTGAATTTGTACAGGGCGGGAAAATGTATGAGGCAGACGGCTATTTAAAGACAGAGTTTATACCGGATAAAGACCCGTTTAATAAGTTCGACTTGCGTGATACAATTTTTAACTTCGGGTCGAATATGGTTTGGAATAAAATGTTCAGAAGAAAGTTTCTTGTAAGCCATCAACTTCGATTTCAGGAAATCCGCCAGGCAAATGACACGGCATTTGTTATGAAAGCGATGTTTGCGGCGGACAGAATCACCTATGTTGACAGATATCTTGCATTTTACAGAGTGGACAATGCAGACAGCCTTACCATGAAATCATCTGAGACGGTATTCTGTCCCTATGAATCTTATCTGTACACCTTGCAGGAGCTTGAGAAAGAGCCGGAGTTTGCTCTTGTGAAAAAGGGGTTCCGTAATAAAGCAGCTATGGGCATGTTTCGGGCTTTGAATATCCAGTCTTCATTTAACTCATATGAAGTATTGTATGATTTCCTGCAGCGGGAGGGGTTTGAACGTCTTGGACTAACGGAATGCAGGAAAGAAGATATGGAGGAGGAATGGGTGTGTACGGACTTGGAGCGGATACGGATGATGTCCGCTGAGGAATTCCTGCTATGCAAGGCAAATGAAAGGCGGATGGACCGTGACCAGCTCAAATATACGCTGCGGAGAGTCCGCAGAAGACTTTCTGTCTTGCTGAAGGTAAACCAAAAACTGAAACGAATAAAGGGGCTTGCAGGGAGAAAATAGATGAAGATAGCGATTGCAGGCGCGGGGTATGTAGGACTGTCGCTGGCGGTGCTGCTGTCACAAAATCATGAAGTGACAGTAGTGGATATAGACATTTCGAAGATAAGGCAGATAAACAGCAGGATATCACCCATAAAGGATTCGGATATTGAGAATTATTTTGCAGAGAAAGAGTTGAGCCTGACCGCAGTACCGGAGGGGGAAGCAGGGGAGGCCGCTTACCGGGAGGCGCGTTTTATCATCATAGCGACGCCGACGGATTATGATACAAAAAAGGATTATTTTGATACGTCTCTGGTAGAACAGGTGGCAGAGAAAGTCCTTCGGGTTTCAAAAAATGGTGTCATCGTCATAAAGTCCACAGTTCCAGTAGGATATACGGAACGTCTCTGCCGAAAATTGCGTACAGAGCGAATATTGTTTAGTCCGGAATTTTTGAGGGAGGGGCGTGCGCTGCGGGACAATCTTTATCCTTCACGGATTATTGTCGGAATGCCATGTGAAAACCAGGATACGGCAGAAAATGCCGGTGCGTTTGCGAAACTTTTGCAGGAAGGAGTGTTGAAAGAGGATGTTCCTGTGATGCTTACAAGGGCGTCTGAGGCGGAGGCGGTTAAGTTGTTCGCCAACACATATCTGGCTCTTAGAATCAGCTTTTTTAATGAGCTGGATACTTATGCGGAGATGCGGGGACTGGATGCAAAACGGATGATTGAAGGCGTCTGCTTAGACCCCCGGATTGGAAATTACTATAATAATCCATCTTTTGGATACGGAGGCTATTGTCTTCCCAAAGATACGAAACAGTTGTTGGCAAATTACAGAGATGTGCCAGAGGATATTATTGGAGCTATTGTGGAGGCGAACAGGACAAGAAAAGATTTTGTGGCTGAGCAGGCGTTGAAGAAAGGAAGAGGTGAGGCTGCCGAAAAAGGAGAGACAGGGCGTATTACGGCGGGAATCTATCGGCTGACGATGAAAATCCACTCAGATAATTTCAGGCATTCTTCGGTTCTTGGCATTATAAAGCGCCTGAAACAAAAAGGAATAAAGATTATTATCTATGAGCCTGGTTTAAAAGAAGATATGTTTATGGGATGTGAGAGGACGGAGTCTCTTCAAGAATTTAAAGACCGGTGTGACGTCATAATCGCCAACAGGTATTCAGAGGAACTTTTAGATTGCAGGGAAAAAGTGTATACCAGAGACATTTATGGGAAGGATGAATAAGTGGGGGAAAATGTGTTAAATAAAGTATTTCCCGATAATTTAATTGAAAGAAAGGAAGTTTAGTATGGCTGTATTACATTTGACAAAGGATAATTTTAAAGAAGAAGTATTGGAGGCATCTGTTCCGGTACTGGTAGATTTTTGGGCGACATGGTGCGGACCATGTCAGATGATTGGGCCGGTGATTGAGGAGATTGCAGGCGAGGTCACAGATGCGAAGATTTGTAAGGTAGATGTGGATGCTCAGCCGGAACTGGCGAGACAGTATAAAGTGTTGTCTATCCCTACATTGATGGTGTTTAAGAATGGGGAGTTGGTGAAGCGGGAGAGCGGAGCGAAGCCGAAGGAAGAGATTCTTGAGATGCTGAAATAGGTACTGGATTATTGAGAGAACATTCCTATTTTTCCATTGATTTTTCTGCCTGGTGCATTTATAATAAATGTAGTATAAGCCGAGGCTTATGAAGACAGACATCATGGAGGTGGTAAATTTGATCGGTGGTATTTACACACAGAGCCTTTATTTTAACAATAATCCGTACAGATATACAATGCGGGGAACCGAAGGAACGGCTAAGACAGATGAAGCGGGCAAGGTGGAACAGGCCCAGGCAGCAGGCAAGGCAGAGCAAGTTCAGGAAGCAGGCAATGTCGGAAAAGTAGTGGCAGTAGGTCGTGCGGCGAATCCGGGTGTGCCGGTGGAACCGGTAGATCCGGTTCCGGTTGTCTCTAACGAGACTTCCAGCGGAATCGGGCGGATGCTTCCTTTTATGCGAAAGGGAGCTGATCCGGTAGAGATGGCGGTGCGTATGCGTATCCAGCAATATGATCCGTCACAGGAGAGTGCCCAGGTAGCTAAACAGGCAGCGCCGGAAGGAGAAGAGGCCGGAATTGAGGGTGTTATGAAGGCTGTTGAGGAGGGCGAGTGCCAGACCTGCAAGGAACGTAAGTATCAGGATGGCTCGGACGACCCGGGAGTATCCTTTAAGACAGCATCCCATATCGCGCCGGAGCAGGCAGCATCAGCGGTGAAGGGCCATGAGATGGAGCATGTAGTCAGAGAGCAGGCGAAGGCAGTGCGTGAGGATCGCAGGGTAGTAAGCCAGAACGTAACCATTCATACGGATATCTGCCCGGAGTGCGGAGATGTATATGTGTCCGGCGGTACGACCAGGACGGTGACAGCGGCGAATCCGCAGCCGGAACAGTCAGGACAGACAGCGAATGATATGTATAAGCCATTCTTTGCAGTAGCGTAAAGTTGGCGGGATTTGACATTGGTATTTACAGCGGTATCGGCGAGGAAAAGCTGGTGCCGCTATTTTGCGTCTGGAGACGAAAAAAGGAGGGACATAAGCTTTGAGCAGATATTACCTTGCCCCGCTGGAGGGAATTACGACATATATTTTCCGCAATGCGTACCACAGGCATTTTACCCCGATGGACAAATATTTTACACCTTTTTTTGTGCCTCACAGTAAGAAGGGGCTCAGTGCGAAGGAGAAGCGGGAGATACTGCCGGAGAATAACGAGGGGTTGTATCTGGTTCCACAGATTATGAGCAATCATGCCGGGGATTGTTTAAAGACGATTGGAAAGATAAAGGAGTATGGGTACAAGGAGATTAATCTGAATATGGGCTGCCCGTCGAAGACGGTGGTATCAAAGGGGAGAGGCTCCGGATTCCTGGCGTTCCCGGAGGAGCTTGACCGCTTTCTTGACGTGGTATTTGCTGGAATCAGGGATATGGATGTGCGGATATCTGTAAAGACTCGCCTTGGCAGGGACGAACCGGAGGAATTTTACCACATTCTTGAAATATATAACAAGTATCCTCTTGAGGAGTTAATTGTCCATCCGAGGGTGCAGAAGGATTTTTATAAAAATACGCCGAATCTCGGGATGTTCGCCCATGCGGGAGAGTGCAGCAAAAGTCCGGTATGTTATAATGGAGATATCTTTGATTCGGAAAAATGCAAGGAGATTCAAAAGGAGTTTCCAAGGGCCAGCGCTTTCATGCTGGGGCGGGGGATACTTATGAACCCGTTGCTTTTAGAGCGGATAAAAGGGAAAGTGGGGGAGAAGGAAATCCGGACGGCGAAGCTTCGCGGATTTCACGATCAACTCTATAATGATTACCGGGCGCTTGGTATGGGGGATAAGAATGTGTTGTTCAAGATGAAAGAGCTTTGGTGTTATCTGGGGCAGTCCTTCCCGGGATATGAGAAGACACTTAAAAGAATCCGCAAGGCAGAGCGGCTGGACAGATATGAGGCTGCGGTGGAGGAAATGCTGTAAATTTCTTTACATTTGCCATACCATGAAATATAATAAAAAAAGTTCAAGTTGGAAGGAGATTTGTGCCATGGAAGATGTTAGAAAAAAAGTATATGAAGCGTTGGATAAGATGAAGATTAAATATGAAGTGGTAGAGCACGAGCCGGTCTACACTATGGAGGATATGGACAGGTTGGGACTTACGAAGAAAGGGACGCTGTGCAAGAACTTGTTTTTGCGTGATTCTAAGGGAAAGCGGCATTTTCTCGTGACGGCGGACGAGAATACGAAAGTTGACCTTAAAGCACTCAGCAAGAAGCTCGGCGCCGGGAATTTAAGCTTTGCCTCCGAGGAGAGGCTGGAAAAGTATCTTGGGCTTAAGCAGGGAAGCGTCACTCCCTTTGGCCTTATGAATGATACGGATCATGCGGTGGAATTTTTTATTGATAAGAGCTTAAGCAAGTGTAAAAGTTTGGGCATCCATCCCCTTGAGAACACGGCGACGGTGTTTATCTCTTACAAGGACCTGGATAAGTTCTTATGGAGCCTGGATGTGGATGTGATACCAGTGAGATTTTAAGTTTATGTGAGGATGATTATGGAACAGCAGCAATATCATTATACAGAAAGCCCCGGAACTGTGAAAAAGCCGGAAAACCGATTCCTCCGTATCTGGGGGCCTGTACTTATTAAGTGGGGAATCGGCATGGGCGTGTCTGTGCTTGCGATGATGGTTTTTGAAAGTTTTACGATATTGAAAAAGAGCGGCGTGGATATGAAGGCGGTGCAGAATATGGCTCAGGCATGGGATATCGTCAGCCGGAGTATGATGGATGCGTCAAGGTCGGCGGAACTTGCGAAGGAAGCTGCCGAGGAGCTGATGAGATACGCGACACCGATTGAGGGAATCACCGCTTTTGTGACGATACCGGTTCTACTGGTCATGTTTCGGCGGGATACAATCAGGGCGAAGATTTCCGGATTTATTCCCAATAAGAAAGCGTCCCTTTGGAAATACACAGCTATTCTGGTGATGACGGCGGCCATGACGCTTGGGCTTAACAATCTGATCGAGATTAGCGGAGTGGCGAAGGTGAGTGCAGGATATGAGGATACGATGAACGCCCTGTATGCGGCGTCGCTTCCTATGCAGGTGTTGTGCTTGGGGATATTGATTCCGGTTTGCGAAGAGCTGGTATTCCGCGGGCTGATGTTTCGCAGATTACGTCAGGGCGGCTCTTTTCTGGCAGCAGCACTTTACTCATCTTTTGTATTCGGCTTTCTTCATGTGAATATGGTACAGATGCTCTACGGATTTATCCTGGGTTTTACGTTCTGTTACCTTTATGAGAAATACGGCTCGGTGAAAGCGCCAATCTTTGCCCATATTGCGTCCAATGTCCTGTCAGTTTTTCTGACGGAGCTTGATGCTATGGACTGGATGGCGGCTGATCCTGTACGTATAGGTGTGATTACGGTCGTTTGCGCCAGCGCTGCGTCGACGATGTATATACTGATTCAGAGGATTGAAGAAAGACCGTCCAAAATAGACATCAGAGTGTAGATAGGAATCTGGCAGCGGTGAAAGTTGTCAGATTTTTCTATTTAGAACGAATCGTATTCAAATTAAATATTTACAAACGGGAGAAAAAGTAGTATAGTAGTCTCTAAATTGAAGGAAAGGATTATCGAATATGAGTGAGTTAGGAAGAAAGCACCGATTGGGGCTGTACCGCTCAGAATTTGAGCATGACAACTGCGGGATTGGTGCGATTGTGAATGTAAAAGGCAAAAAGACCCACGATACAGTGGCAGATGCCTTGAAGATTGTTGAAAACTTAGAACATAGAGCTGGCAAAGATGCCGAAGGTGAGACCGGAGACGGTGTAGGAATCTTACTTCAGATTTCACACAGGTTTTTCTCAAAGGTCTGTAAACCTCTCGGCATCTTTTTGAATTCAGAAAGAGATTACGGGGTGGGGATGTTTTTCTTTCCCCAGGATGAGCTGAAACGGAACCAGGCGAAAAATATATTCGAAGTCATCGTGAAAAAGGAAGGAATGAAGTTTCTTGGATGGCGTGAGGTTCCGGTAAAAGCGCAGGTGCTTGGAAGTCGTGCAGTGGAGTGCATGCCTTGTATTATGCAGGGATTCATTGAGAGGCCAAAGAGAGCTGCAAGAGGAATTGACTTTGACCGGAGGCTTTATGTCGTGCGCCGTGTATTCGAGCAGAGTAGTGATGACACGTATGTTGCGTCATTGTCGAGCCGTACGATTGCATATAAAGGGATGTTTTTAGTGGGACAGCTACGTTCTTTTTTTGAGGATCTGCAGAGCCCGGATTATGATTCTGCGATTGCGCTGGTTCACTCCAGATTCAGCACAAACACGAACCCGAGCTGGGAACGCGCACATCCTAATCGATTTATTGTACATAATGGTGAGATTAACACGATTCGGGGCAATGCAGATAAGATGCAGGCGAGGGAGGAGAATATGGAATCCAAATACCTCAAAGGTGAACTCCACAAAGTCCTTCCGGCAATCAACATCTCGGGTTCCGATTCGGCAATGCTTGATAACGCCATAGAATTTATGGTTATGAGCGGTATGGAGCTTCCGTTGGCAGTTATGATAGCCATTCCGGAGCCGTGGTCGAATACAAAAAATCTCTCCCAGAAGAAAAAGGATTTTTACCAGTATTATGCGACGATGATGGAGCCGTGGGATGGCCCTGCATCTATTTTATTTAGCGATGGAGACTATATGGGGGCAGTGCTTGACAGAAACGGATTGCGGCCATCCAGATATTATATTACGGATGATGATACTTTGATTCTTTCGTCAGAGGTGGGAGTGCTGGATATTAATCCGGAGAAGATTATAGTGAAAGAGAGGCTTCACCCGGGGAAAATGCTGCTGGTGGACACAAAAAAGGGAAAGGTGATTGATGACGAGGAGTTAAAAGAACTCTATGCCAATCGCCAGCCTTATGGAGAATGGCTCGACAGTAACCTGTTGGAGCTTAAACATTTAAAGATTCCCAATAAGAGTGTGCCGTCCTGCTCGGCGGAAGAGTGTAGGAGACTGCAGAAAGCTTTCGGGTATTCTTATGAGGAAGTGAAGTCTTCAATTTTAAACATGGCTCTAAATGGAAGCGAAGGAACGGCGGCTATGGGGATTGATACACCTTTGGCAGTTCTTTCCGGTGAGCGTCAGAACCTATTCAGCTATTTTAAGCAATTGTTTGCGCAGGTGACGAACCCTCCGATTGATGCGATCCGTGAGGAGATTGTAACCTCTACGACAGTATACATCGGGGAAGATGGTAATCTTTTGGAAGAAAAGGCGGAAAACTGCAAGATGCTGAAGGTTGACAATCCCATTCTTACGAATACGGATTTGCTGAAGGTTAAGAATATGAAGGCGGAGGGGTTTAAAGTAGCGGAAATTCCAATAGTATACTATAAAAATTCGGGTCTTGAGAAGGCAATAGATTATCTGTTCGTTGAGGTGGATCGTGCAATACGGAGCGGGGCCAATATACTGATTCTGTCTGACAGAGGCGTGGATGAATATCATGTGGCAATGCCTTCTTTGCTTGCATTGTCCGGATTGCAGCAACATTTGGTACGAACAAAGAAAAGGACATCGGTAGCAATTATTCTGGAGACAGGAGAGCCCAGAGAAGTACATCATTTTGCGACACTTTTAGGTTATGGAGCCTGCGCGGTCAATCCCTATCTTGCCCATGAGACAATCCGTCAGTTGATTGATACAAATATGCTACAGAAAGATTTCTATGCGGCTGTTGACGATTATAACCATGCAGTTCTTAGCGGCATCATAAAGATTGCGTCTAAGATGGGGATTTCTACGATTCAGTCCTATCAGGGAGCCAAGATTTTCGAGGCGATTGGTCTTAAGGAGATATTTATACAAAAATATTTTACAGATACAGTAAGCTGCGTGGGAGGCATTGGGATTGAGGAAATTGCGGAAGACTACGTAGCCAGACATTCTGAAGCGTTTGATCCGCTGGGCCTTGAAGTTGATTTATCTCTTAACAGTGTAGGGCAGCATAAGTCGAAGAGCGGCGGTGAGAAACACCTTTATAATCCACAGACAATTCATATGCTCCAGCAGGCAACAAGGCGGGGGGACTACGGATTATTTAAACAGTACACGAATATGGTAAATGAGGAAGGCGCATATATTAATCTCAGAGGTCAGCTTGCGTTTAATTATCCCAAAAAGGGAGTTCCTATTGATGAAGTTGAGAGTGTGGATGCTATTGTTACAAGGTTTAAGACCGGTGCGATGTCTTATGGATCAATTTCAAAGGAAGCCCATGAGACTTTGGCGCTTGCCATGAATCAGCTTCATGGAAAGTCTAACAGTGGAGAAGGCGGAGAGGAGATTGACCGTCTCGGTACGAACCGCTGTTCTGCGATTAAGCAGGTGGCATCCGGGCGTTTTGGCGTTACATCCAGATACCTTGTGAGCGCCAGGGAGATTCAGATTAAGATGGCACAGGGAGCGAAGCCAGGTGAGGGCGGGCATCTTCCGGGAGGAAAAGTGTATCCCTGGATTGCAAAGACCAGGCATTCTACGCCCGGCGTAAGTCTTATATCACCGCCGCCCCATCATGATATCTACTCTATTGAAGATTTGGCGCAGCTTATCTATGATTGTAAAAATGCCAATAAGGACGCCCGCATTTCTGTAAAGCTTGTCTCTGAGGCAGGCGTAGGTACAGTGGCGGCCGGCGTGGCAAAGGCAGGAGCAGGCTTGATCTTAATCTCAGGCTATGATGGCGGGACAGGCGCAGCGCCAAAAAGCTCGATACATAACGCCGGGCTTCCATGGGAACTTGGTCTTGCGGAGACTCATCAGACGTTGATTAAAAATGGACTGAGGGAGCGAGTAAGGATTGAGACGGATGGTAAGCTGATGAGCGGACGCGATGTAGCCATCGCTGCGATTCTCGGTGCCGAAGAATTTGGTTTTGCCACAGCACCCTTGGTTACGATGGGGTGTGTGATGATGCGGGTGTGCAATCTTGATACCTGTCCGGTAGGCGTAGCTACGCAGAATCCGAAGCTTCGTAAGAGATTTACAGGTAAGCCGGAGTATGTGGTGAATTTTATGAGGTTTATTGCGGAGAATTTGAGAGAGTATATGGCGAGGCTTGGAGTTCGTACAATTGATGAGTTGGTAGGAAGGACAGACCTTTTGAAAGTGAAGGAGAAGCCGATTTCAAACCGGGCGGCGTTGGATTTGTCTCAGATTCTATATAATCCATACGTGGGAACAAAAGTACCGATGACTTTCAATCCGAAAAAAGCATTTGATTTTCAGCTTGAAAAGACACTGGATGAGAAAATACTTGTGAGAGAGCTTCTTCCGGCGTTGGAGAAAAAGCAAAAGAAAAATATTGAGGTGGATGTGAGCAACATCAATCGGACTTTCGGGACGATTTTTGGTTCTGAGATTACGAGGAGGTATCCGGAAGGTCTTGAAGAGGACAGTTATGTGGTGAAGTGTAAAGGTGCAGGAGGGCAGTCCTTTGGCGCGTTTATACCCAGAGGACTTACATTGGAACTTGCAGGAGACAGCAATGATTATTTTGGGAAAGGGCTGTCCGGCGGAAAGCTGATCGTCTATCCTCCCAAAAGTGTGAGATATAAGCATGATGAGAATATTATCATTGGAAATGTAGCGCTTTATGGAGCCACGAGCGGCAAAGTATTTGTCAACGGCGTTGCGGGGGAACGTTTTGCAGTCCGTAATTCTGGCGTAGTAGCTGTAGTGGAAGGCGTGGGTGATCACGGGTGCGAGTACATGACCGGAGGACGTGTAGCGGTATTAGGAAAGACTGGAAGGAACTTTGCGGCAGGAATGAGCGGAGGAATTGCTTATGTACTGGATGCGGACAGTAGTCTTTATCAAAATGTGAATAAACAGATGGTGTTCTTACAGAAGGTGACGTCTAAGTATGATGTGAATGAACTGAAAGGTATGATTGAGGAGCATACAGCATGTACAAACTCGGAGATTGGAAAGCGGATTTTGGATCATTTTACAGAATATCTGCCGAAGTTTAAAAAGATTATACCGATGGATTATGAAAAGATGACGACGAGAATCCTTCAGATGGAAGAACAGGGAATGAGCAGCGAACAGGCAAAAATAGAAGCGTTTTATGAGACAAAGGAAGAGAAATTATAGGAGGTGGGTGAGATGGGAAAACCGACAGGATTTACAGATTACGTTAGGCGGGATAAGGAGGCAGAGATGCCTGAATCGAGGATTCGCCATTTTCAGGAATTTCACACACCTCTTCCAAGGGAAGAGCAGCAGCGGCAAGGTGCGAGGTGTATGTCTTGCGGTGTGCCGTTTTGCCAGTCCGGGCAGATGATTATGGGAATGACGAGCGGCTGTCCGCTGCATAATCTTGTGCCGGAGTGGAATGACCTGATCTACCGCGGCAATTGGGAGGAGGCATATTTCAGGCTGAAAAAGACGAATAATTTTCCGGAGTTTACTTCCAGGGTATGTCCGGCGCTCTGCGAAGCGGCATGCACCTGCGGCCTTAACGGTGATGCGGTATCCACAAAAGCGAATGAATACGGAATTATTGAAAATGCTTATGAACAAGGTTATGCTGCTGCAAAACCGGTAAAGGTGCGGACGGGGAAAAAGGTGGCTGTGATTGGCTCTGGCCCTTCCGGGTTAGCGGCGGCAGATTTGCTCAACCGGAGGGGGCATAGTGTGACTGTCTTTGAGCGGGAGGATAAGGTTGGAGGGCTTTTGCGCTATGGAATTCCGAATATGAAGTTGGAAAAGCAGATTATCGACCGCAAGGTTGAGATAATGAAAGAAGAAGGAATTACTTTTGTGACAAACTGCAATATAGGAAAGGGTAAAAAAGTTTCTTCTATTATAAAGGAGTTTGACCGGGTGATTCTTTGCTGTGGGGCGTCTCGGCCGCGGGATATCAAAGCGGCAGGCAGAGACGCCGGCGGAATCTATTTTGCTGTGGACTTTTTAAAATCTACGACAAAGTCTCTTTGGGCAAATGATATGAAGCTAAAGGAGGGGACTTATATTTCCGCGAAGGGAAAAAGGGTAATGGTCATCGGAGGAGGAGATACAGGGAATGATTGTGTGGGTACTTCCATGCGGCATGGGGCAAAATCGGTTCTTCAACTTGAGATGATGCCGAAAGCGCCGGAAGAGAGAACGGAGTTGAATCCATGGCCGGAGTGGCCGAGGGTATGTAAGACAGATTATGGCCAGGAGGAAGCGGCAGCAGTGTTTGGCGCCGATCCAAGGGTATATCAGACGACCGTCAAAGAATTCCATAAGGATAAGAACAATAATGTCTGCAAGGCAACATTGGTGAAATTAGAGCCGAAAAAAGATGAAAAAAGCGGCCGCATGGTGATGGCGGAGCTTGCCGGAAGCGAATATATAGTGGAGGTTGACCTTGTGTTGATTGCGGCAGGTTTCCTCGGGAGCGAAAAGTATATAACAGAAGCTTTTGGCGTGGCTGTGGATGAAAGGACAAATGTGGCAACGGAAGAAGGGAAATACTGTACGAATGTGGAAAATGTATTTGCCGCGGGAGACATGCACCGGGGGCAATCGTTGGTAGTATGGGCGATTCGGGAAGGGCGTGAAGTGGCGAGAGAAGTGGATATCAGTTTGATGGGGTATACAAATCTGAATATACAATAGGTGACGTACCGAGAGCGCCGTCAAAAAAACAGAATAAAATATGCGATAAAGATGTTGCAAAAACACATCGGAAGAGTTATAATCATACCAGATATGGGTGTTTTGCATCCATAGAATACATATTTTGAGGATGATTTTATAATGAAAAGATTTGGGACAAGGGTATTGACCGCTGTAATAGCAGGTTCATTAATTGTTATGCCTGTTTCGGCTGCACCTACAACAGTGGATGAACTAAAGAAGAGTAAAGAATCTGCACAGGGAGAAGTGAACTCCTTGAAAACTCAGCTCACCAAGATTATCGGTAAGATAGACAAGCTTGAGAGAGATTTGATTAAGACAAGTAAAGAGATTGATACGGTAACTGTTGAACTCGGAGATGCGAAGGAGCAAGAAAAGCAGCAGTATGAAGACATGAAGCTCCGTATCAGATATATGTATGAGCAGGGAGATGCGAGTGCGCTTGAGGCGATGATGAATGCGAAGGATTTTTCTGACCTTATGAATAAGGCGGAGTATGTTCAGAAAGTTCATGCATATGACAGGCAGAAGCTGAATGAGTATATTGAGACCAAGGAGAAGGTTACAACTCTTAAGACGAAGCTTGAAAAAGAAAAAAAAGATATGGAAGGCATGCAGACAGAATTTGAGACAAAGGAAGATGAATTGAATGACATGATTGTCTCAAAGCGTGCGGAAGTTGCAGACCTGGATGTGCAGTTGCAGGAAGCAGTTGCAGAGGCGGCGCGTAAAGCAGAGGAAGAAGAAAGAGCACGCCGTGAGGAAGAAGAGCGGAAAGCCAGAGAGAAAGAGATGCAAAAAGACGGCGGTACAACTGTAAATGATAATGGAAACAGCGGTACGGTCAGCAATGATGAAAGCGGCAATAATGACACGGCCGGCAGCAAAAGTGATGATGCGGATAAACCGGAGGAAGATAACAGCAGCAATAATGATACCTCGTCAGGAGGAGGAGCTGCAGCAGCAAGCGCGATTGTCAGTGCGGCTTACGGACAGCTTAGTGTGCCGTATGTTTACGGAGGGGCTAGCCCGTCAGGGTTTGACTGTTCAGGTCTCGTAATGTATTGCCATCGTGCGGCTGGCATTAGTCTTGGGCATTCATCAGGTTCGCAGGGAAGCGGCGGAAAGAGTGTTTCGAGTCCTCAGCCGGGAGATGTTGTGTGTTACGCAGGACATGTTGGAATCTACATAGGAGGCGGCAAGATGATCCATGCGCCGCGTACGGGCGATGTTGTTAAGATTGCCAGTGTTTCTAGTGTTCGTGGCGGAGCGGCATGGTACAGAAGATACTGGTAGGTTTTTGACGATACTTAATATATGAATTTTAGCTGTGCAACAGCAATGCGGGCGGTAGTGATACCGCCCGTTATTTATTGGGGAGAGTATTGCTTAATTTTGAATTTTTGTAACAGTTCAGCCTACCAACGTCAAAAAGGAGAATTTTAAAAAGTTTTCATCAATGGTTATCCACAAAAAAAGAAGGAGATTTTTTCAATTGCT
>KE159795.1:702101-733791 GCA_000403475.2 Lachnospiraceae bacterium MD308 | reverse complement strand
GATTTTTCCGTTCCTTTTGATGACAATATTTCGGAAAGAGACCTGCGAAAAGCAAAAAACAGGCAAAAAATGGCAGGTGGATTTCGAAAAGAAAGTGGTCACGAGATGTACTGCTCTATTATGAGCATAATAGAGACCTTGAAAAAAAGGGAAATGGATTTGATCGAAAATATAAAGAAGATATTTATGGGCACACCGGCTATATTTTAGCCGGTGCTAAACCTGTAGAAATAATTAATAGGCTGAACTGTTACCGAATTTTTTGGAAATTCCGGTGAAAACATTGAAAAAGGATAAAAA
The DNA here is from genome assembly GCA_000403475.2 of Lachnospiraceae bacterium MD308. Classification (GTDB taxonomy): domain Bacteria; phylum Bacillota; class Clostridia; order Lachnospirales; family Lachnospiraceae; genus MD308. The sequence goes on along the minus strand of KE159795.1, from coordinate 733,491 downwards.
ATGTAGTATCCTGTCTTTGAGTATGCGGGGGCGTATAACAAGTTAACATATAATTAATAGGATGGGTGAAGATATGAAAAGACGTTTCTTACAGACACTCATTACGACGTTCGTGATGAGTTCTTTGATTGTAACGCCTGTTCTGGCTACACCTCAGGACGATGTAAAGTCGCTTGAACAAAAGAAAAGTCAGGCAGAGGCACAGGCGAACAATGTCAACAACGAACTGGTAGGGCTTCTAGTGGATTATGATGCGCTGCAGAAAGATATGCAGACCCAGGAAAAGCGGATTGACGATGCGGAGATTGACCTTAAGGATGCAGAAGCAAAAGAGAAGCAGCAGTACGAAGATATGAAGCTTCGTATTAAATATATGTATGAAGAGGGGAATGCGGGCCTGCTTTCCACTTTAATACGTGCGGAGTCCTATGCAGATCTGGTCAGCAAAGCAGAGTATGTGCAGAAAGTACACGATTATGACCGCAAGATGCTAGATAAGTATGTTGAGACAAAGAATGAAGTTGTGGAGCTTAAAGGCAATCTGGAAGAGGGCCAGGCAGAGATGCAGGCTTTGTCAGACGAGATGGTTGTGCAAAAGGAGAATCTTGAGACTACGCTGACTCAGATGCGGAGCCAGATTGAAGATTTTGACAGTCAGCTTGTTCAGGCGAAGGAGGCTGCCGCAGAAGAACTAAGACGGATTGAAGCGGAGCAAAGAGCAGCAGAGGAAGCCGAGGCCGCGGCAAGAGAACAGCAGGAAGCCGAAGAAGCAGCAGCGGCAGAACAACAGGCAGAGGATGATTCACAGCAAAAAGAAGACAGTGAAACAGAGGATAATCAGGTAAATCCAGAGCCGTCCGACGCATCAGATGACAAGAAGGATGAGGACAAAAAAGAAGAGTCTAATCCAAAGCCATCCAAACCATCGGAAAATGATAAAGATAAAGAAGATAGCAAAGACGATGCTAAGGATGAAGAAGAAGATGATGAAAAGCAGGATGACAAGACGGATGATCTGCCTGCGGCAAAGCCGGGCAACGCAGCTTTAGGGCAGCAGATCGCAGACATGGGATGTAACTACATTGGAAATAAATATGTGTATGGAGGAACTAGTCTGACGAACGGAATTGATTGTTCGGGCTTTGTTCAGCAGATACATAAGAAGTTTGGCATTTCAACTCCGAGGACATCAGGTGCAATTCGCAGTGGCGGAAAATCCGTAAGTTATGCAGACAGAATGCCGGGAGACGTGATCTGTTACAGCGGACATGTAGGTATTTATATCGGGAACAATAAAATTGTCCATGCATCTAACAGCGCACCGTATCCTAAGGGTGGTATTAAGATTACTTCCCCGGCAAATTACCGTACTGTTTTGGCTGTAAGAAGATACTGGTAGATGAATAATGAATGAAAGGACAGGTCAGAGATGGCCTGTTTTTTGTTGAAGCTAGGGACGCCTAAATTTGTATGGGATTTGCGGATGGAATTTTCTTGAAAAGTGTTGAAATTAGTGGACGACTATGCTATCATGGTTCTGTTACAATAAACACGTATAGTTTGTCCGAGAATGGTGCCGGTATATGATAATGACTGGTTTCGAAGACTTATATCTATGCGGAAGCAAAAACCAAATGGAGGGAAATAATATGAGTGTTATTTCAATGAAACAACTTTTAGAGGCAGGTGTTCATTTCGGACATCAGACAAGAAGATGGAATCCTAAGATGGCTCCGTACATCTATACAGAGAGGAATGGTATCTATATCATCGACTTGCAGAAATCTGTAGGCAAGGTTGATGAAGCGTATCAGGCAGTAGCTGATGTGGCAGCAGAGGGCGGTACAGTTTTGTTCGTAGGGACAAAAAAGCAGGCGCAGGATGCAATTAAGACTGAGGCTGAGCGCTGCGGAATGTATTATGTAAATGAGAGATGGTTGGGTGGTATGCTCACAAACTTCAAGACAATTAAGAGCAGAATTGCCCGTCTTAAGGATATTGAAAGAATGTCAGAAGATGGAACATTCGATGTTCTTCCTAAAAAAGAAGTTATCCAGCTTAAGAAAGAGTGGGAGAAGCTGGAGAAGAACCTTGGTGGAATCAAAGATATGAAGAAGATTCCGGATGCTATCTTTGTTGTAGATCCTAAGAAAGAAAGAATCTGCGTACAGGAGGCACATTCTCTTGGCATTACACTGATTGGTATCGCTGATACAAACTGTGATCCGGAAGAACTGGATTATGTAATTCCGGGTAACGATGATGCGATTCGTGCGGTTAAACTTATCGTTTCTAAGATGGCAGATGCAGTCGTAGAGGCAAATCAGGGTATGACAGGTGATGACGAGGCATATTATGATGAGGCAGCAGAGGAAGAAGCTGTTGTTGAAGAGTAAGAAGTGCGAGTAGTTTAGGAGGAAGATAAAATGGCAATTACAGCTAGTATGGTAAAAGAGTTAAGAGAGATTACAGGAGCAGGAATGATGGACTGTAAAAAAGCTCTTAACGAGACAAATGGAAATATGGACGAGGCCGTAGAATTCTTAAGAAAGAACGGCGAGGCGAAGGCAGTTAAAAAGGCCGGAAGAATCGCAGCAGAAGGCATCGTTATGGCAGATGTTGTTGACGACAAGGCAGCAGCAATTGTTGAAGTAAATTCAGAGACGGATTTTGTGGCTAAGAATGACGAATTCAAGGATTTTGTTGCAAATGTTGTGAAACAGGCGCTTGCGACATCATCTGCAGATATGGACGCATTCCTTGCAGAGACTTGGGTTGCAGATGCATCTCAGACTGTAAAAGATGCTCTTGTTGCGAAGATTGCAAGAATCGGTGAGAACCTGAACATCAGAAGGTTTGAGAAACTTGAGTCTGACGGATGTATCGTGTCTTATATCCACGGCGGCGGACGTATCGGCGTACTTGTAGATGCTGATACGGATGTTGTGAACGATGAGGTGAAGAAGTGCCTCAGAAACGTAGCTATGCAGATTGCAGCAATGACACCGAAGTATGTATCCCGTGAAGAGGTATCCCAGGAGTATCTTGACAAGGAGAAAGAGATTCTTCTTGCACAGGCAAAGCAGGAGAACCCGAACAAGCCGGAAAACATCATTGAGAAGATGATTATCGGTCGTCTGAACAAAGAGCTTAAGGAAGTATGTCTGTTAGACCAGGTATACGTTCAGGACAGCGACCTTACCGTAGGTAAATATGTGGAGAAGGTTGCGAAAGAAAATGGCGCAAATCTTAGCATTAAGAGATTTATCCGCTTTGAGACAGGCGAAGGAATCGAGAAGAAGAAAGAAGACTTTGCGGCTGAGGTTGCGGCGCAGATGCGTTAGTGAATTTTGCGGCAAATTTTATAACAAAACGAAAAGAATCTGTGGGTAAATGCTCATAGGTTCTTTTTTTGAACATTATGTATGAAATTATTAAAAGTTGAAGTATAATAAGAGTAAAATTAAAATTTAAGAAGGTGGATATGATGAGCTATCTTAGAATGTATAGAGATAAATTTGTGGAATCAAATGATTTGGAATACATTTATACGAATCATTCTTTAAAATTTGTAGATTATATTGAACAAATTGGATTGGGGGATAAAATAGTTGAAATTGGTAGTCAGCAATTAAAAGATTCAGTTTCGTTTTATCATAGTAAAAGTGTGATTCAAACGGTTAATACAATGAATAATCATTTGAATGCAATAAAAAAATTTTTCGTTTATCTTTATAAAGATGGAATTGCAGATAATATTTTTAATAAAATTGCGGGTTATGATTCATTTAGAGAGGAAATAATTGCAGAGAACAATTTGAAGCCTTCTTGCAATAGAGGATATATTGATACAGACCAAATATAAGAATTATTAGATTATTTTAATAGCTATCCTCAAAAATATAGTAATATGACAATGATTGGGTTCTTTTTTAAGATTACATTATTGGTTCCTGCAAAGCGAAAAGTAATAGCTAATTTAAAAGTGAAGGATTTTTCAGATAACTTTGAATTGCTATATAGTAATGGTATTAAAATAAAACTACCACGTGCACTTAGCCAGGATATAAAGAGGGAGTTAAAGAAGATAGATAAAGAGATTTGTGGGGAGGATTTATTTTTTGAATTGTTTTGTAGCTGTAAATACTCAGAAAATGTATTTAATACTCCACTTTATTATGCTCTTAGAGAAACTGGGTATGATGTGCCAGAAGATAAAGATACATTCTCAGTGGAGTGTATTAGAAATACTGGGATAGTGAATTTAGCAGTGAATGGTGCAAATCCTTATTTGATTACACGATTAACAGGATTAAGTTTGGGAAGTTTGGATGTATTATTGCGTAGATTTGAAGTTAATATAGATGAACAAAGTAATATTAATGAAATGATAAACCGGGAAATTAGTAAGTATCAATTTTATCAGGATATATAAATAGAATAGTTTTGATTTAGTGATTATGTTAAATTTGTCAGACACTGTCTGACAAATTTAAGTGGGGTAATATATGGACGAAATAAGATTAAATACATTATTAGAAGATTTAATTTTAAATATTGAAAAAACGGTAAAAAGAGCAAAGGAGAACTTGGCGAGTGTTGTTAATAACACCATGACAGAAACCTATTGGCTGATTGGAAAATATATTGTGGAATCGGAGCAAAATGGTAATATTAAAGCGGCTTATGGGAGCAAATTACTTACTACACTTTCGAAGGAATTGACGTTACGTTTAGGTAAGGGTTATAGTCGGCCTAATCTAAATAATATGAGAAAATTTTATTTAAGATATCCAGATTATCATTCGGTATCGGATAAACTGAGTTGGTCGCATATCTGTGAGTTGATAAAAATTGATGATGATTTAGAAAGAAGTTTTTACGAAAAGGAAGCGGTAAGTGAAAAGTGGGGTGTTAGGGAATTGCAGCGCCAGATGGAAACTGCGCTTTTTCTTCGGCTGCAGCGAGCCGTGACAAAGAAGGAATTTTATCATTGGCACAGGAAGGAATAGAGATTCAAACACCTGAAGATGTTATTAAAAACACTTATACTTTAGAATTTTTAAATTTACCAGAACTGAAACAATATTCGGAAAGCGATTTGGAGCAGAAGATTATTGATAATCTCCAGATATTTTTGTTAGAACTTGGAAAAGGTTTTACTTTTGTTGGACGACAGTATAAAATTACAGTGAATAATATTCATTATCATGTGGATTTAGTATTTTATCATCGTATCTTAAAATGTTTTGTGCTAATTGATTTAAAGAAAAATTCAGTAAGACATGAAGATATAGGCCAAATGAATATGTATCTAGGATATTTTGCAATGGAAGAAAATATGCCAGATGACAATGCGCCTATTGGGATTATTTTAAGCAAAAACAAAGATGAGTTGCTTGTAGAATATGCTACTTATGGTATGGACAGTAATTTATTCGTCTCAAAGTACGAATTATATCTGCCTAATAGGAAAGAGCTGGAAAAATTGGTTTATAATATTTTATGTGATGATATACAAAACGAATAAACATAAACGTATGTGAAAAATATTTAATGATAAGCTAGTGTACTGGCCTGTTGATATTTAACTAAATTATTATGGAAATCACAGCTGTTTTGATGTATAATAAAAGAAACGGCGGTGATTTCTATGGCAAGACCAAAAAAGTATAGCATCCATCTTACAGAAAATGAATTTAAAAAGTTGAAATCTGTTATCCGTAAGAAGGAAACTTCAAAAACTATTCGCAGCAGATGTCAGATTATTCTCGACCTGGACGAAGCGCATGGAAAAGTTTTGACCCACGAACAAAGCGCAAGATCCAATGGTGTCTGCATGGCAACTGTCACGAATACTGTATCAAAATACGTGAATGGCGGCATTGATGCCGTTACCGAATTTAAAAGGAGCATAAATTCAGATAATGCAAGGCGCAAGGTTGACGGGCGTACAGAAGCCCGGTTGATTGAGCTTGCCTGCGGCCCCGTTCCAGAAGGACACTCCCGGTGGACCATCCGCCTGCTCGAGGAAGAATCAAAAGTGATTCTGGAAACTCCTGTAGGCAGGGAGGCAATCCGCAATGCCTTAAAAAAAACAAACTTCGACCTCACAAAAACGACTACTGGTGCATCCCGGCAAAAGAAGACCCGGAATTCATAGCCTGCATGGAGGATATCCTTGACGTTTATGAACTTCCCTATGATGAAAAATATCCGGTTGTGTGTATGGACGAAAAACCATACCAGCTTCTGGGGGAGGCAAGGGAGCCTTTGCCAATGATTCCCGGAAGCAGCCGGAAAACCGATTCGGAATATGTCCGTAATGGCACTGTGAGCATCTTTGCCTTTGTGGAACCACTTGGAGGGGTTCACCATGTGAGTGTCCGGGAACACCGCGCAGCCGTCGACTGGGCAGAAGAAATCAGGTATCTGGCGGACATCATGTACCCTGATGCCGAGAAGATTATCCTTGTGATGGATAATCTGAACACCCATAAACCAGCTTCCCTGTACAAACGGTATCCGCCGGAAGAAGCAAGGCGTATCATTAAAAAGCTGGAGATACATTATACGCCAAAGCATGGAAGCTGGCTGGACATTGCTGAAATAGAGCTTAATGTAATGACCAGACAATGCCTCAGCCGCCGCATTGCTGAGATAGGACTATTACGCAAAGAACTGTCCGTATGGGAAGCGAAGCGGAATACAGCTGCGGCAAAGGTCAACTGGCAGTTCAGAACCAGTGATGCCAGAATAAAGCTCAGCTCCCTGTATCCTGTATTTACTACTGCCTCTTAATGAGGCGGTAGTAATGCTAAATATCAACAGGTCAGTACACTAGTGAAAGATTAGAAATTTTGGGGAAGAACCTTATCTCCAAATTCCCCCAAATGGAAAATGACTATCCCCCCAATTTGAAAAATGAGAAATTGGAAATTTTAGAAAGCAAAATGAATTTTCCCCCAAAATAAAATTTGGGGGATACGGTTGAAAAGCCGCTGGCTTAGAGCAGTCAAAAATCACAGCAAAGCCAGTAAAATACATAGTTCTGGGGATATGCGACCAGAACACAAAAAGAGGAAAGTTCGCAAAACAGATGGGGGCTATGTAATATAGTTCTTTTTAACAAATAGTTAGTATGGAAGGGCTTCAGAGAAATCTGAGGCTCTTTTTGTTTTATGATACTGAAATTTGGATTGTAGAATAAGAATTTATTTGTGAAAAATAGTTTAAAAACAAACTGTTTTGATTAGATTTTAAACTTGACAGAAAGAAAAAATTATTATAGTATAAATTAAGAATGTAGCTAAATAGTTTGGAAACAAACTATTTTGAATGAAAAATAAACGGTGAAGTGGTATGAAATTATATTTTGAATTACTAAAATATCCAGTATTCACAATGGAACATGTTAGTCAATACTATGATAATATTGAAAGTGCGCGTTCGGCGGTAAAACGGTTAATAAAGAGTGGTCTTGCAGTAAAAATACGAAATAATCTTTACACATGCATTAGTGGAGAAACAGATGCTCCATTGGCGAACCGTTATCAAATTGCAGGAGCGATCACACCTACCTCTTATCTTTCTCATCATTCGGCAATGGAATATTATGGAATTAGTGACCAAATTTTTTATGAGGTTTATGTGTCTTCCAGTACTATGTTTCGAGATTTTGAATTTGATGGATACACATTTTGCTATGTATGTTCCAAATGTAATGAGGGAGTTGAAACAGTAAAATACAGCGGGGGTGTACGGATAACAGATAAAGAACGGGCTGTGATTGACAGTATTAAGGATTTGGATAAAATAGCCGGACTGGAAGAAGTGATTGATAATATTCAAGCGGTATCTATTCTTAGAGAAAAACGTATGCTTACATATTTAGAATGTTATGATAATCAGTTTTTATATCAAAAAGTTGGTTTTTTACTGAAAAGTCAACAGGAACGCATCGGATTATCAAATGAGTTCTTTCAAATATGCAAAGATAAGATTGGGCGCAGTAAACGTTATTTGACGAAAGATTACAATGAAGGAAAATATGATGCTATATGGCGGCTTGTAGTTCCAGACCAGATGTATTATTTGAAAAATGAAGGAGGCAGGTGTGAATTATAATAAGGGACAACTTGGACAAATGGCAAAGCAATATGGATTTGTTCGGGACACATTTGAAAAAGTGTTGAGACTGAAAGAAATATTGACATATTTGAATGCAGATGAATATCTGCATGAACATCTGGCTTTAAAAGGTGGAACAGCAATCAATATAACCATTTTCAATCTGCCAAGGCTATCTGTTGACTTAGACCTGGATTTTACACCCAATTTGCCATTAGAAGATATGGAAAAAGCCAGAGAGAAAATCACAAAAATGCTGGAAAGATATATGACAGAGGAAGGATATTTTCTTTCAGGATCTTCCAGGTATAGTCATAGCCTGGATTCTATGCTGTTCCAATATCAAAATGCTGGTGGTAACAGGGATAATATAAAAGTAGAGTTGAATTACTCCTTGCGCTCTCATATTTTTGCTCCAGTAGAGAGAAAGATTGTAACGGATATTTTTGAGGAAGATGTAATGGTACGGACCTTGGAACCTGTAGAGATTTTTGCCGCAAAAGCAAATGCTCTTATGAGTCGGGCAGCAGCCAGAGATTTGATGGACTGGAATTTTCTAAGATCAGGCGTGATTTGTTTCCGGTGCTTCGTTATTGAGGAACTTATGGTTTTGACGGGGGAGGAAAAAGAGTATTTGGATATGTTTTAGAAAGGTGAATATATGCCTTCGCTTCTATTTTCTGATAATCAGATTTTGGAAAATATTGTAGAACATCCGATGGCCATTTGGAAGGTGCAGTCGGCACAAAAAATTGAGATAAAATTATAAAATGCGAGGAGTTTTTAAAATGGAGAAAAATGAGATTGTTAAGTCCGAAATTGGGTCAGAAGCTGCTTGGAGAGGATTTTCTACTCAGACATTATATATAGCAAAACGGCTTTTGACAGCAGAAAATGATGATCAGCTATATCCAGAACAAATCGAGGATTTGATGATTACGAGAAAAGAGAGGATTATAGAACTTGTCCAAGTCAAAAACTTATCTGATGATTTATCTCTTTCAGATTTATCTCCTAAAAAGAATGATTCATTTTTTAGAAGATGTCTGAAGTTTAAAGAGTGAAGAAATATGCTTGAAAATCGTATCATTTGGAAATATTGGTTCTGAGTTACAAAACATGATAAAAGAAAAAGAAAAAAGTAGTATTTACGATAAGTTATTATCGTATGGTTATAGTGAGAATGACACATTATGGTTGCTAAATCATTTAGAGATAGAAGAGATACGAGAGTCTGAAATCGAAAATAGTATTAAAGAAACTATGAAGAAATATGTTGAAATAGTAGCATGTGACTTGGTGAAAGATAATCTGATTTATTATATATACAAACTTTCACGGGAAAAAGAATATACATCAAAGAAATGCTGGGAAGAAAAAGTAAATAATATAGCAAAGGATCTTATGGCAATAGATTCGATACAAAGACAATATCAAAGAACAATTATTCCGCCTTATGACTATAAATCATTACGAATTCTAATATTAGTAATACAACTCGTAAAAAGCTGTTGAGATATGCGACTTTGGACAAGGATACCAATAAATACAATATTTCTGCATTCCTTATTGCACAGTTCGGAAATGAATTGATGGATTTAACATTTGAGTTGTTGAAGCATGTTCAGTATTGTGTTGGTGGAGGTGTTGTGTATTCGGATTGTGAAAATGTGGTAAAAGTTGAGTCTTTCCAAAGTTAGTTGATTTTGCGCCTTAACTCAAGCCGCAACAGCTTCCCTTTCAGCAGTTCAAAGCTGTTGCGGCCATACATGATCCTTTTGACAACTTTCAGCTTGTTCACGCTTCCCTCCGCCAGCCCATTATTATAGTCAAATGAGATTGCATTTTTTACTGCCGCAATATCTCTCTTTATCCCGTTTGCAAAACTGCATAGTTCGTTTATTTCCAAGGCATCTGTGTCTTCCAGCCATTTATCAAGTTCGGATTCTTTTTTACCAAACAGCGTCTGTTTGAAACCTGATACAGCATCATAAACACGCCCTATGATGGGGTATTCCCCGATAATCCGGTCGAGCTGTTCTGCACTGATGGATGAAACCTCGTCAATCGGACGGTACAGCAGGCTGATCAGCCATTTCCGTTCAATTTTTTCACCCGACACTCCCTGACCGGCGGTTTCTTTCATAATCTTACGTTCCCTTGTGGCAAACATGCGGATTGTGGAATCTGACCCGCCATATCCCTTTTCACGGATTGCTGCACTGATCTGCCGGAATGTTTTCCCCTCACTGAGCATGTCCTTTATGTCTTTTGCATAAGGCTTTATCTTACTGGGGGTGGTCGTATTGTAATAAAGGCTGGAAGGATTAAAATCTTCCTTCAGATATTTTGCCACGGTCGTCCTGTGGATGCCCACACGCCCGGCAATCTCTCCCTTATTGAACCCCTGTTTCCTTAGTTCCCGCACCTGTTCCACCACTTTCATCTTCTTTTCCACATTTGCATTATGTTCTGCGGTAGGGGAATCTTCTTTAATGGGTTTGTCCCAGTAATCCCCCGTGGGTTTCCCGTCATAATGGGATGCTTCTGTCGGGAGCATAAAGTTTACCGCCAGAAGTCGTGATATGAATTTTTTCGCTACATCCGTAAGACCTTTGAGAAGATGGAACCGGTCGCTTACCTGCTGTATATCCATCCCCGCCTGTTCAATGGCGCTCTTATAAGAAACAGAACCATCCCTTGATACGATCTGGATATTGGGATAACTCCTGAGCCATTCCGCTACGTCCTCCACTTCACGTGATGCGATCAGGTCAACCACGCAGTGTGTGTCAATGTCCACCATGACCGTACCGTAAGTCTGCCTTTTCCTGAATGCAAAATCGTCAATGCACACTTTTGTTATGGACTGTTTTTCAGGGAGTGGTATGTCTTTTTTTTAAGAGATTGCAGATGGTGCTTTTGCCGACATCCGCAATCCCGCCCTTCAATGTCCTTGAGGCCGCAATGGAACTGGTATTCAGGGATATGTCTATGATTTTCTCAATGAGGCGTTTCGTTTTTTTGCCATTCTGTTTCAAAAAATCAAAACGCTCAGCAAAGGTGGTAAATGTGCAGTCCGGGTTATCACAGAAGAATTTCCTGTTTTCGATGATGACCTTCGTTTTCTTCCCCATGATGGGCAGATCCTGAAAACTTTTTTCATAACGGCTGTGTACGCGCATGGAATCGCACCCACAGTAGGGGCAACTGCCTGATTTGCGATTTGATGCCACATATATAATGACTTCATTTTCTGTTATTTCATGCTCTAAATAATCCAAACTGGCATCCAGCTCTTTAATAAACTCATCCATGGTATAAACTCCCGTATATGTTTTAAAAACTACACTTATTATACCACTTTTTCATCTGGAAAAAAACACAATTTCAACTAACCTTGGAAAGATTCTAAAAGTTCTTGATTTTTATCAAAATGGTTGTAACCGCTTTAAAATATTTGGAGAGAGGGAATCAGATGTAGAACAAAAAAAGGTATTTGCAATTACTTCGATTTTTTTGAAGAATGTAATATTAGGTTTTGATAATATGTAGAATAGGAAAAAAGTAAGATTTGGGGGAAGATTGGGGGGATGCAGTTGAAAAGGAGCTTTATTATGACCAAAACATTAATTATTGAAAGTGGGCTTGGAGGTGCGCCTATGAACCGAACCCAAAAGGCAATCATTGATGCATTTTGGCAGCTTCTGGAAGAGAAACCTTACAATAAAATTACGGTTCAGAGCATTGTGGAGCGCTGCCAGGTAAACAGGAATACCTTTTACTATCATTTTCAGGATATTCCTTCCCTTACTGAGCATTCCATTAAGGACTGGACAGAACGGGTAATCAAAAACAACTGCGAATTTGGAGCGCCGATTCAATGCATCACCCTTGTCGTGCAGGAATTCATAAGGCGTAAATCAGCGTTTATCCATCTTTACCGTTCTTCTCATAAAGAGGGGTTTATACGCTGCATGAATGAAATCAGCCAGTACATCGTACAATCTTACGTAGATAAGACGACAGAAGGTATGAGTATTGCTGCGGAAGATAAGGCAGCCTTTATTCGCTATTATAAATGTACCATTGCAGGCGTGGCTTTGGATTGGCTCGACTCTGGGGCATCTTATGACCTTTCCGCTTTTTGCAAAAAAATCTGTAATTCTTTTGAAGGATCCGGAAAAAGAGCTTTCCTGAAACTAATGCAGGGAGCCTGATGCAGACAATTACACATCGCCTGCAAAGGCGCTCGCATGTATTACAGGGAGATTTTTGCGCTTACTCCCATTCCAAATGCGTTCGGCCCCACATGGCTGCTGATGCTGCAAGTCAGCGGATCGTAGAGAAGTTCATCGTCCGGGAAAGTTTCTTTTGCCCGTGTGTACCAATCCGACAGGTCTGCCTCATTCAAGAAAGTTCCAGAGATGCCAAGCCGGATAAGCCGCTGGACATAGGGATATAAACCAGTTCGTCATACCCGCTTTTCAATACATATTCCCACATGCTCATAAGATCAGCAGGAGACGGCTGCGAAGTATGTATTTTACCGTGATTTGCAAGATGCTTAAAGAAAACCTTCTGGTCAAGGTCGATTCCTTCATAATAGAAAGTATCATTTATGCAGACCGGCATAGATATCATAAATATTTCTAAGCGGTCTGCCTCTTCTTTTGCAATGCCGCAGTTACTGTCGGTTACGATTGCTGTTTTTATAAGTATAACTCCCTTCGGCTGAATAAAAATTTTTTCCGCAGATTTCCATTCTTTTTATTCCATATTGTACTCTGCTTTTATCCCATATGAAATGGGCAAACAAGGGCCTAATATCCAAAAACCAGACAATGACCATGCTTTTGTCTGGTTTTTAAACATTTGACTCAGATGTGTCCATTGAAGAATCGAGATGAAAATACTAGGATAAGAAAAAATATTAAAAGGAGAGAACATTTTATGAGCAGACAATATGATGTGATTGTTGTGGGAGCAGGCAACGGCGGCCTGGCGGCGGGCGGTATTACGTCAAAGAACGGACTTTCCACACTTGTACTGGAACGCCACAATATTCCCGGCGGTTCTGCAACCAGTTTCCGGAGGGGGCGGTTTGAGTTTGAGACTTCCCTGCACGAACTGGCGGAGGTAGGGCCGAATCCCTTTGAGGGAACCGTGCGCCAGTTATTTGATGAACTGGGAGTGAAAGATGTGGAATGGCACTTTGAAGAGAATGCTTTCCGAGTGGTTTTGCCGGGAGAAGATGGATTTGACGTAACTCTTCCGACAGGGGAGGAAGCGTTTGCAGAGGAAATGGAACGGCAGGTGCCGGGAAGCCGGGAGAGTGTAAAAGCAGTTTTTGAATTGGGAAGACATGCGATAGAAGCCCTTGAATACTTGTCAAAGGGTACGCCTGACCCGGCAGTTTTGCAGTCTGAATATGCAGATTTCATGCGGATTTCATCCCATACCACGAAGGAAGTGCTGGATGCTCTGCACATGCCGAAACGTGCCCAGGACATTCTTGTGACATACTGGTGTTATCTTGGAGCGCCTGCGGACCAGCTTGATTTCCTGTACTATGCGCTGATGCTGATTCTGTATGTGCAGTTAAGGCCGGCTATGCCGAAGATGCGGTCCCATGAAATGTCCCTTGCCCTTGAGAAAGAAATCCATGAGCATGGGGATGAACCGGTCGGCAGAAGACTTAGGGATTCGTGATTATTCTAACTTTGTTATCCCCTGTGCGGATTCCAGGGAACAGTACAACAGGTGCTGCACGATTGAAGACAACGGATATGCGGTTATGAACTGCCTGAATACAGTGATTCCGGAATCGTCTCCGGAAGGAACATGTACACTGTTCTTTACAACTATGTACTATGGTGATGTATGGAAGGATGTAAAGCCGGAAGAATATAAAAAACTGAAGATAAAGATTGCAGGGGAGATTATTGAAAACTGTGAAAAGGCACTTCATCTTACTCTGAAACTGTACATAGAAGAAATCGTAATTGCGGCGCCGCCTACATTTGCGAGATACCTGATGATTCCAAGGGGAACGCCTTACGGATACCAGTTTGACATGTGGGATTCCATGATGATGCGTACAATGAACGTGGAATCGGAAGAACCGATTAAGTGCCTACGTTTCTGCGGAGCCTGCGGGGAACGCGGGGACGGCTACAGTTCTGCGTATATTTCCGGTATGAATACAGGACTTCGGACAGTACGGGATGCAAAGGAGGGAAAGTAATATGTCAAAATCATATAATATCAATCAATTAGATCCGCTGCGTTTTATGGCGCGTATGGAAGAACGGCAGAAAAGAATCGCAGCAGCTCCGGCAAAAGAGATTGTTTCGGATTATGAAGTAAACAAGCTGGCGGATGCGCTGCGTCCACAGAAACAGTTTGTACGGATTCAAGAGGTGATTGAACGGGATGCGGACTGTAAGAGTTTTGTATTGACGGCGGATTCAGAAAAGGGAACAAAGAGTCTGGCTTATTTCAGCGCCGGGCAATATTTTACTGTATTTCTTGATATTGAAGGGATGAAACTTACCCGTGCTTATTCTATTTCTTCTTCGCCCAAAGAGGCTTTAGAAGGAAAATATATGCTTACGGTGAAATCTGTGCAGGATGGGCTTGCCTCAAGATATATCCTGGACAACTGGAAAGTAGGAGATTCCGTAGAAGTGTCTGCGCCGGAAGGATTTGAGCATGGGTTTGTGACGGCAGATTTAATCCGCAAATATGCGCCGGATACACCGTATTCCGTATTCTTGTGCGGGCCTCAGCAGATGTATGCATTCGTAGATAAAGAGCTTGAAAAACTGTCTTTAGAGAGAAAATATATCCGTCATGAATTATTTGGAGAAATGCATAATCCCAAGACCCAGGCAGATTATCCAGGCTGTGCGTCTGATACAATCCGTATCACTGTGACGGTGAGAGATGAGACAAGGACGGTGACCGGGTCGGCAAACGACTCAGTTCTTCAGATACTGGAGAAAAACGGAATCCGTGTTCCCAGCAGATGCAGGAGCGGAGAGTGCGGATGGTGTCATTCGAGGCTGATCAGCGGTAAAGTCTATATCCCGAAAGAGATTGACGGACGCCGTATGGCGGATTTGAAATACGGGTATATACACCCGTGTGCCACTTTTGCTTTGAGCGATCTTGAGATAGAGGTTCCGGCTGCAAAATAACAGACAGCGGCAGTGTTTTCAACAGGGACGGAGAAGTGTGTAAATCTTCGTCCCTGATTTTATGTTTAATTTATTAATTGTGTACATTATGTTATGTAATATGGTGTGATACAAAACATTTTAGGGTTGAAAAGAGATTAGGGAAAATGTATTTGATAGACTTGTTATTTGATGCTATACTGTTAGCATAGAGAATAATCAAAAAGTTTGATTATATATAGAGGAGGCAGTATGGTTTATGAAAATAGAGATTGACACACATTCGCATACCCTTGTCAGTGGGCATGCGTATAATACAATTCGGGAGATGGCGCAAATGGCGTCTGAAAAGGGGTTAAAAGGGCTGGCAATCACAGAGCACGCCCCGAAAATGCCGGGAAGTGTAGGATTGTATTACTTTCAGAATCTTAGGGTGGTTCCGAGAGAGATGTATGGGGTTCGGCTTCTTTTAGGGACAGAGCTTAATATTATGGACAGAGAAGGCACGATAGATCTGCCGGAATCTGTAGTTGAGGAACTGGATATTTCTATAGCAAGTATACATCCGCCGTGTTATGTTGGGGAGAGAACAAAAGAGGTAATTACAGAAACATTCTTGAATGTTATGAAAAAGGAGTGTGTGGATATTATCGGGCATCCGGATGACGGGCGGTTCCCAGTAGATTATGAACGGCTTGTAAGGACGGCAAAGGAAACAGGGACATTGCTGGAAGTAAATAACGGCTCTTTAAATCCCGGCGGATTCCGGCAGAATACGAAAGAAAATGCGAAGAAGATGCTTGAGTACTGTAAGGAGTATGAGACAATGGTGGTGCTCGGAACGGATGCGCATGTAGATGTATCAATCGGAGACTACCGTTATGTTATGGAGGTTCTTGAAGAGACACATTTTCCGGAAGAGCTGATTGCCAATACATCTCTCGAAAAGCTTTGTTCCTGCCTGAAGCGCAGTAGAAAAGCATAATCGGTAAAAAGCTATAGACTTCATAAATTCACTGTGTTAAAATATAACCGTAATCATTTGTTACTAAAGGAGATTTCTGGTATGAGTAAAAAGATTAGGACTGAAGCAGTAGATTATCTCTTTCGTGCAATACTGAGCTTGAAGGATAAAGAAGAATGCTACACATTTTTTGAAGATATCTGTACGATTAATGAGCTGCTTTCTTTATCGCAGAGATTTGAGGTGGCTAAGATGCTGAGAGAGCGTAAGACATATCTTGAGATCGCAGAAAAAACCGGCGCTTCTACAGCAACGATCAGCCGTGTTAACCGTTCATTGAACTATGGGAATGACGGCTATGATATGGTGTTTGAGAGAATTGATGAGTAATCAGATTCAACTTTATATAGTGATATAAAAAAGAAATAAGAATTACTTCCTATTTCTTTTTTCTGTCTTTGCGGTTATCATTCGCGTCAAATTCATCAATAAGCTTTTGCATCAGAAGCTTTTTTACATAGATATCAAAACTCAGGCTGCAGATAAAAGCGAAAAGCTGCAGGTAATCCTGTTCTTCTTCAGGAACATCAGAAAAACATTCAGAAGCATTTTTGAAGGACTTTGCGATATCTTTTGTGACAACATCAATACGGGACTTTTCAAGTTCCATCACTTCATTGTAGATGAAAGTTATATCTATGCCGCTGTCGTGTTTAAAGTATTTATCGGTAATCGGTGTCAGAAGAGTTTCGATATCCTTAATTGACAGTATATTTTTAAAATAATAGATAAAAATCATTACAAGGACATGTTCTTTGGAGTATTTTTTTTTCACCGGAGGCGGAAGCAAATTATTCTTTGCGTAATTATTGATCATTGTCTTAGTCAAGACTTTATCATCTTCATAGCGCTTGCTGGAACGGAGATGCTCTTCCATAAATGTAGTAACCTGGTCCATATATAAATCGATATTGGGAATATCGCCTGGTTCTACATAATTAATCTGTGAAATGCTTGTGAGTATGCTTTTCAGCATATCCTTTGTATCTATAATCATATTATTATCACCTCAATGCAATTATTATATAGTATTCAAAACTAGATGACAACAGGAAAAATAAATAAAATATTAAATATCTTTATCGGTGATTGACATTTTTGAGACACATGAGTAAAATATAGTTCGGAAATGAACAGTTTAACAATGGATGATTCTATATTGAACATATTTTGGAGAAAGAGGTGTGAAGATGAAGCAGACAATGAAAGCGATTGGGCCGGAGATACACATGCTAAATCATATAATTACAAAAGTGTTAACATGTCATGTCAAAGCAGCGGGGATTGATGAGATTACATTGATGCACGGCTGGATTTTGCGGTATCTTTATGAGAACAGGGAACAGGCTACTTTTCAGAAAGATATTGAAAAGACATTTTCGATTGGAAGATCGACAGTCACCAATATAATCCAGATTCTTGAGAAAAAGGGATATGTAAAGCGGGAATTTGTAGAGCATGATGCGAGACTTAAAAAGGTTATACTGACAGAAAAGGGAAAGGAAAGCCATGAGAGTATAGAGGCTCTGATTTCGCGGCTGGATGTAATGCTTGAAGATGGGATTGAGGAAGAAGAGCTTGCGCTCTTTTTTAAGGTGACGGATAAGATAAAGGAGAACTTAAGAAAACAGAAAGTTGAATGCAGTAAAGGAGGGCCAGAATGCTTAGAACATTGTTAAAAGAGGTAAAAGAATATAAAAGAGCATCTATTGCAACGCCCATCTATATGATTCTTGAGGTGGCGATGGAGATGGTAATTCCGTTCCTTATGGCATCTATTATAGATGACGGTGTGAATGCGGGGAACATGGGACACATTTACAAAGTGGGCGCAGTTATGATAGCGGCGGCGTTATTAGGGCTTTTTGCCGGGCTTTTAGGAGGGCGCTATGGGGCAAAGGCATCTGCCGGATTTGCAAAGAATCTAAGAGAGGCTATGTTTAATAATATCCAGACTTTTTCATTTGCAAATATTGATAAATTCAGCACAGCAGGACTTGTGACCAGGCTTACTACAGATGTGACGAATATACAGATGGCGTATCAGATGACGCTTCGGATGTTCATGCGGGCGCCGGCCAGCTTGTTATGTGCGATGGCGATAGCTTTTACTATCAATGCGAGACTTGCCAGCATTTATCTGATTGCGGTGTTGATTTTAGGTGTTTTGTTATTTTTTATTATACGTCATGCGACGCAGTATTTTATGATGGCATTTCCGAAATACGATGCGCTTAATGCATCCGTCCAGGAGAACGTGTCGGCAATCCGTGTGGTAAAGGCATATGTGCGTGAGGAGCAGCAGACAAGCAAATTCAAAAAGGCAAGTCAGAATATTTATGATATTTTTGTGAAAGCAGAAAAGAATGTCATTGTAAATGCTCCTTTGATGCAGATAACGGTATATACGTGTATATTGCTGATTAGTTGGCTGGGGGCGAAGATGATCGTATCCTCAGAGCTGACGACAGGTCAGATGATGAGCCTTCTTGCCTACTGTATGAATATCCTGATGAGTCTGATGATGCTGTCAATGGTATTTGTGATGATTTCTATGAGTACAGCCAGTGCCAGACGTATCGCAGAGGTACTTAATGAGGCCAGTACGCTGAATAATCCGGAGAATCCGGTAATGGAAGTAGCAGATGGCAGTGTAGAATTCTCGCACGTGGATTTTGCATATCATAAAGATAGTGCCGAACCGGTTTTAAGGGATATTAATCTGAAGATAAATGCCGGGGAGACCATCGGGATTATTGGAGGAACAGGAAGTGCCAAAACCAGTCTGATCAATCTGATCAGCCGTTTGTACGATGTGACAGACGGAGAAGTGAAGGTCGGAGGACGGAATGTGAAGGACTATGATACAGAGGTTCTTAGAAACCAGGTATCTGTGGTGCTGCAGAACAATGTGCTCTTTTCGGGGAGTATTATGGAGAATCTTCGGTGGGGGGATAAAGATGCGACAGATGAGGAGTGCATGGAAGCCTGCCGGCTCGCATGTGCGGATGAGTTCATCCGGAAATTCCCGGAAGGATATGATACGTATATAGAGCAGGGTGGAAGCAACGTGTCCGGCGGACAGAAGCAGCGGCTCTGTATTGCTAGGGCGCTGCTTAAGAAACCCAAGGTGCTTATACTGGATGACAGCACCAGCGCAGTGGATACTGCCACAGACGCAAGGATTCGAAAGGCATTCAAAGAAGAGATTCCGGGTACGACGAAGTTTATCATTGCCCAGAGAATTTCCAGTGTACAGGATGCGGATCGGATTATAGTTATGGAAGAAGGCCGGGTGAATGGGTTTGGCACTCATGCAGAGCTTCTTGGTAGTAATGAAATCTATCGAGAGGTCTATGAGTCACAGACTCAAGGCGGCGGAGATTTTGATGAAAAGGCAGGTGAGTAGATGATGGCTGAGAGAAAAGAAAATCGGATGCCCTCTGGCAGAATGCACAGAGGCGGGATGCGGGGAATGAAGCCGACGGTAAAAAATCCGGGGCAGATTATCAAACGTTTGATGAGATATATTTTTCAAAGGTATGGTTTTTGGTATTTGGTTGTGATTGTTCTGATTTTTGTAGGAGTTTTGGCAAATGTACAAGGTACGTTGTTCATGAAGAATTTGATTGATGAATATATTACACCGTTCCTTTTGACGGATAATCCTGATTTTGCTCCTTTGGCCCGGGCAATCGGACGAGTGGCGATGTTTTATGCTATCGGTGTTGTATCTGTTTACGTGTACAATCGGATTATGGTAAATATTACGCAGGGAACACAGAGAGAACTGAGAAATGAACTGTTTGAGCATATGCAATTGCTCCCTGTAAAATATTTTGACACGCATGCTCATGGGGATATTATGTCGATTTACACGAATGATATCGATACTCTGCGTCAAATGATCAGCCAAAGTATTCCGCAGATTATTAACAGCGGAGTGACGATTATCAGTGTGCTGGTCAGCATGCTTATTCTAAATGTTCCGTTAACTGTGGTAACTTTGTTTATGGTGGGTATCATGCTGTTCTGCACGAAACAGGCGACAGGGCAGAGCGGCAAATATTTTATAGAACAACAGACAAATATCGGAGCGCTGAACGGTCATATAGAAGAAATGATGAACGGCCAGAAGGTTGTGAAGGTTTTCTGTCACGAAGAGGAGAGCAAAAGGGAGTTTAAGGAGTTGAATGACCGTCTGTTTATCAGCGCGGATAAAGCGAATACTTTTGCGAACTTTCTTGGGCCGATTAATGCGCAGCTTGGGAATGTAAGCTATGTTGTCTGTGCAATTGTGGGCGGAGTTTTAGCATTGAATGGTATCGGCGGCTTTACATTGGGCGGACTTGCAAGTTTTCTCACATTTAATAAGAGTTTCAGCATGCCGATTAACCAGATCAGTCAGCAGCTCAATGCGGTTATTATGGCGATGGCAGGCGCAGACCGTATATTCAGGCTCTTAGACGAAGAAAAGGAGATAGATAATGGGTATGTTACATTGGTGAATGTAAGAGAAGAAAACGGAGAGCTCATTGAGAGCGACGACCGGACGGGGCGCTGGGCCTGGAAACATATTCACCAGGCAGATAAGAGCGTAGATTATGTGGAGGTGAGAGGGGACGTAGTATTTGACGGCGTGGATTTTGGATACAAAGATGATAAGATTGTCCTTCATGATGTGAAGTTGTTTGCCGAGCCGGGGCAGAAGATTGCTTTTGTAGGCTCTACCGGTGCGGGCAAGACGACGATTACGAATCTGATTAACCGTTTTTACGATATTCAGGACGGGAAAATCCGATATGACGGAATCAATGTGAACAAGATTAAGAAGGCGGACCTAAGGCGTTCTCTTGGAATCGTTCTTCAAGATACCCATCTTTTTACAGGAACAGTGAGAGAAAATATCCGATTCGGAAAGCTTGACGCAACAGATGAGGAGATTGTGGCAGCGGCAAAGCTTGCCAATGCGGATGGATTTATCAAAAGGCTCCCGGACGGATATGATACGATGCTGACCGGGGATGGGGCGAATTTGAGCCAGGGGCAGCGGCAGCTCCTTGCCATTGCCAGAGCGGCAGTGGCAGACCCGCCGGTATTGATTCTCGATGAGGCAACAAGCTCAATCGATACGAGAACAGAGCGGATTGTGCAGGACGGTATGGATAAGCTTATGAATGGCAGGACGACGTTCGTCATTGCCCACAGATTGTCTACTGTACGCAATTCGGACTGTATCATGGTATTAGAGCAAGGAAGGATTATTGAACGGGGAACACATGAGCAGCTAATCGAGGAACGAGGAAAGTATTATCAATTATATACAGGGAATTCAATCAGTGCATAAGAAAAAGTTAACCGGCAGGGAAAACCCCTGCCGAGTTTTAATTTACAACTGAAACCGGACATGATAGAATAAAAGTATTAAGAATTGATGAAAGGATAAAAAGCTTTGGGGATTTACGATACACTAAACGATAAACAGCAGGAAGCAGTATATTATACGGACGGACCGCTTCTCATTCTGGCAGGTGCGGGTTCTGGAAAGACAAGGGTTCTCACTCACAGAATCGCTTACCTGATTGAAGAGAAGGGAATCAATCCATGGAATATCCTTGCCATTACCTTTACAAATAAGGCGGCGGGGGAAATGAGAGAGAGAGTGGATAAGCTTGTAAGCCTCGGTTCAGAGAGTGTGTGGGTCAGCACTTTTCATTCTATGTGTGTGCGCATTTTAAGGCGTCATATTGGATTGCTTGGATATGATACGAACTTTACTATTTATGATACGGATGACCAGAAGACATTGATAAAAGATGTATGTAAGCTTCTCCAGATAGATACAAAGCAGCTCCGTGAGAGGATGCTTCTTGGTACTATTTCTCATGCGAAGAATGATCTTGTATCTGTTGAGGAGTTCCGGCTTCAGGCAGGAGGGGACTATTTACAGAAGAAAATAGCAGATGTGTATGAGGAATATGAAAAGCAGCTCAGGGCCAATAATGCACTGGATTTTGATGATCTGCTTGTAAAAACTGTGCAGCTTTTTCATACCCAGGCAGATGTGCTTTCTTCTTATCAAAATCGGTTTCGTTATATTATGGTAGATGAGTATCAGGATACGAATACGGTGCAGTTTGAACTGGTGAGACTTCTGGCGTTACAGTACCGTAATCTTTGTGTTGTGGGGGATGATGATCAGTCTATTTATAAATTCCGAGGGGCGAATATTAAAAACATATTGAACTTTGAAGAAGTTTTTTCGGATGCCAAAGTGATAAAATTGGAACAAAATTATCGTTCTACAGGAAATATTTTAAATGCAGCTAATGAAGTTATCCGTAATAATAATGGACGAAAAGAGAAATCTCTCTGGACAGAAAACGAAGAAGGAGATAAACTTAAGCTGCATCAGTTTGATACAGCTTATGATGAGGCGGAATTTGTTATTTCAGATATTAAAGAACAAGTAAATAAGGGAGATTGTACATATAATAGTAATGCAATTTTGTACCGTACCAATGCTCAGTCGCGTATCTTCGAAGAGAAGCTTGTGACAGCTAATATACCGTATAAGATTGTGGGCGGCATTAACTTTTATGCGAGACGGGAAATTAAAGATTTGCTTGCTTATTTGAAAACTGTGGATAATGGAAGGGATGACTTGGCGGTTCGAAGGATTGTAAACGTGCCCAAGCGGGGAATCGGGCTTACGAGTATCAACCGTGTGCAAGAGTATGCGGCTTCCCATGAGATTGGGTTTTACGAGGCGCTTAGAGGTGTAGATTTGATTCCGGATATTGGCCGGGGGGCAGCAAAGTTAGAATCTTTTACCGCTTTGATTGAGCATTTTAAGGCAGATGCGAAAGATTTGCCGCTTTCTGAATTGATGGAAGAGATTATTGAAGAGACAGGTTATGAAAGGAGTCTTGAGGCTGAAGGTTCGGAGGAAGCAGAAGCAAGACTTGAGAATATTGACGAGCTTTTAAGTAAAATTGCCGCTTATGAGGAGAAATGCGGCGAGCAGGATGAGCCGGCAACTTTAAGCGGTTTTCTGGAAGAGGTTGCACTTGTGGCAGATATTGACAGTTTGGATGAGAGTACGGATTACGTTGTTCTTATGACACTCCACAGCGCTAAGGGGCTGGAATTTCCGCATGTGTATCTGGCAGGTATGGAGGAAGGGATTTTTCCGAGTTACATGTCGGCCACAGCGGATGATCCCGATGAGCTAGAAGAGGAGAGACGGCTTTGTTATGTGGGGATAACCAGGGCAGAAAAAAAACTTACCCTCACCTGTTCAAAGAGAAGGATGATACGGGGAGAAACGCAGTATAACCGGATGTCACGTTTTCTGAAAGAAATCCCGGTGGAACTTGTGTCTACCGGGGAACTATCCAGTAAGAAAGAGACAAAAATTCAGGAGCCAGCCAGCTTTGAATCGGCAAAACAGGCAGCATACCGGCAGGCGCAGCAGGCATTTAAGACGCAGGCTTTCACTGCTTTTAAGTCGCCTAAAAAGTTTGGAAAGCCAGCGGATGGCGGTTTAGAATATGGTGTCGGGGATAGAGTAAACCATGTAAAGTTTGGAGTGGGTACAGTTACATCTCTGATAGAAGGCGGACGTGATTATGAAGTTACCGTAGACTTTGACGCAGCAGGGACAAAAAAGATGTTTGCCGGGTTTGCACGACTTAAAAAAATGCATGAATAGAGGATAGAATGGAGGGGCGACAGGATGAGAGAAAATAAAGACCATGATGTGCATCTGGAAATTGCGATGGGTTTAAGCCAGGATTACGTGATTGTGTATTTGGTGGATTATAATAGCGGAAGTTTTGTGAATTTCCGTATGAGCGATGAGCGGAAGGCAATATTTGAAGAGTATCTGAGAGGCGATGATTTTGAGAAGGCGCTTCGCGCCTATGTGGATGCAGTTGTCTATGAGCCGGATAAAGAAACTGTGCTCCACATGACTAATTATTCATGTGTCAGGAAGAAACTTTTAAATCAGCCGTTTTATTCCGTGAATTACAGAATATTCAGAGAAGGAAAATTGCAGTATTTCCAGATTCGTATTGCCCGTATCGGCGAATCAGGAGAGGCGGACAGGGTGGTTGTCGGTTTTCGCAGGGTAGATGAAGATACAGGGAATGACCTGGCGCGTAAGAATGAGATCGAAGAGGCTTATGAGATTATATCAGGGTTAAGCAGTGATTATAATTTTATTTCCCTGTTTAATCCTAATGACGGAAAGATGAGTATATATAAGGCAGATTCTTCTACGGAAATCAAGACTACCCTTGCGCGGCATGAATATTATCAAGATGCAGTGGATGCCTATACAGAGTATGTGTCTGAGGAGGATAAGGAAAGGTGGAGAAAGCTGACATTTCTGGATAATATCAGGAATGAGCTTTTAGATAAGCAGTGCTATGATATTAATATACGAAATAATGTAAACGGTGAGAAGAATTATATTCAGTTCAGATTTGCAAAAGTTGAGGATGAACAGTATGGAAGCCGGGTGGTAATTGCAAAAAGGATTATTACGGATATTGTGGAAAATGAAATGAAGCAGCAGCGTATTCTTGAGGATGCGCTTGCCCGGGCGGAACATGCCAGCAGAGCAAAGAGTACATTTCTCTCTAATATGTCTCATGATATTCGTACTCCTATGAATGCAATTATAGGATTTACCTCACTGGCGAGTGCACATTTCGATAATAAAGAACGGGTGAGAGATTACTTAGCGAAAATCAT
The DNA here is from genome assembly GCA_000403475.2 of Lachnospiraceae bacterium MD308. Lineage (GTDB taxonomy): Bacteria > Bacillota > Clostridia > Lachnospirales > Lachnospiraceae > MD308. The sequence continues at coordinate 708,393 of KE159795.1, read as the reverse complement.
GTCTTCGAGTAATCATCTGCTTTCATTGATCAATGACGTATTGGAGATGAGCCGGATTGAGAGTGGAAAGCTTCACCTGAATGAATCCGAATGCAATCTGTCGGAGGTGATGCATGAGCTTAGGAATATTCTGCAGGTGGATGTCAGGGAGAAGAAGCTGGACTTCTTTATTGATACGGTAGGGGTTTTTGATGAAAATATTATTTGTGACCGTCTGCGGCTGAATCAGGTTCTTTTAAACCTGGTAGGGAATTCTATTAAATTCACGAAGCCAGGTGGAAGTATTAGTGTTCGCATTTTAGAGAAAGAAGGCGGAACAAAAGACAGGACGTTGTATGAGATCCGTGTGAAAGATAACGGAATCGGTATGAGTGAAGAATTTGTTAAACGTATTTTTGAGCCATTTGAGAGAGAAAAAAACAGTACAGTGAGCGGGATTCAGGGAACCGGACTTGGAATGCCTATTACGAAGAATATTGTGGAAGCAATGGGCGGCACAATTGAAGTGTACAGTAAGCAGAATGAGGGCTCTGAGTTTATTGTTACAATTCCATTCAAGCTGTCTGAAAATGTTGACAGAGATATAATGATAGAAGAATTAAAAGGAATCCATGCACTTGTCATAGACGACGATTTCAATACTTGTGACAGTGTGACGCAGATGCTGATGGAGATTGGCATGCGTGCAGAGTGGACACTGAACGGAAAAGAAGCATTACTTCGGATAAAACAGGCAATCCGACGTCATGACGAATATAAGATATATATTATTGATTGGCTGATGCCGGATATGAGCGGTGTCGAAGTGGCGAGAAAAATCCGTAGCGAGGTTGGAGACAGCGCGCCGATTATTGTGCTGACAGCATACGATTGGGCAGATATCGAAGAGGAAGCGACAGAGGCGGGCATCAATGCTTTTTGCAGTAAGCCATTGTTTATTTCTGAGTTTATACGGTGCCTGGTTCATGTACTGGAAATAGAAAGGGAAGAAAAAAAGGGCACCATACTGGAGAAAGAAACAGACATGGGGGGAAGAATTCTTCTCGTGGAGGATAATGAGCTGAACCGGGAGATTGCAACAGAGATTCTTACAGAAGCCGGATTTCAGATAGAAGAAGCAGATAATGGAAAAAAGGCTGTGGAATTGTTGGAAAGTTCGGAACCAGGCTATTATAAGCTTGTGCTGATGGATATACAGATGCCGGTCATGGATGGATATGAAGCGACAAGGGCAATCAGGCAACTTAAAAACAGGCAAATCGCAGAGATTCCCATTGTTGCAATGACAGCCAATGCATTTGATGAAGACAGGAAGAAAGCGTTTGAATGTGGAATGAATTCACACATAGCGAAACCGGTCGATGTGGAAATTTTGTTTGATACGTTAAAAAAGATTTTATAGGCGGAATGTAAATATCCGAAGCTTGCCGTTATCTGACAAGCTCCGGATATTTTTCTTTGTTTCTGCGTTTACACTCATACATGATTTCATCTGCCTCATGGAGAATGGTGTCTAAGGAGGCGTCTTTTTCTTTTCCGGTAATCTGAACAACACCGTAACTGAAACTGCACTGATAGTCACTGTATCTTTCTGCCTGGAATCTTTTTAGAATTTCCTCCATCTTCCGTTCCATCAGCTCCCCGATACAGCCGGTCAGGACAAGGCAGAATTCGTCCCCGCCGATTCGGGCAAAAGTATCGCCGTTGCGGAAGCTGCTTCTGATAAGCTCTACAAAATTCTGAATATAGATATCTCCTTCCAGATGGCCGAATTTATCATTGACATATTTCAGACCATCCAGATCCAGGTAACATAGAGTAGCCTCCCGGTGTTCATTTAGGACGCTTTCCATGTATTCTTTGAAAAACAGGCGGTTTTTCACTCCGGTTCCGGGGTCATGATAAGCTTTGCTGGTCAGGCTGCGGGCAGTCTGCTTTTCGTCTGTAATATCCACAATAATATGTACTAAAGAATGATGCTCTTTCCATTCAATGGGAAAGGAAGTGATGCGGTAAAAGCTGTCTTTATCATCGCCGGTGCCGCTGCTTATCTCGCGCACGCTGTATTGTTCGCTTTCTTCCCAGTTTAAAAGTTCAGACTGGAAGGAAAGGCGGTGTTCGCATACTTCACAAAAAGAATTATCCACAGTGCCACCGTGTTTTTTCTTGTTACAGTAGAGAATTTCTTTACTGTTTTGATCCACAACCAGAAGCCATTCATTCCGTTTGCTTAACATCTCTACAAGAAGTTCATTATAACTTTCAAGTATTTCTGCATGATATTGAATCTTCTTTGCTTTCTCTTTCAGCCGCTTCTCTCGCTGCTCCAGTTGCTCTACCATCTCATTGAAAGCTTTGGAGAAATCTCCGAGGTGAGAAATATGTTGTGAATAGTCGCCATGTGCAATTTGCTGTGCCTGCCATGTGAGATGATTCAGGTTCTCATGAAGATGTTTAAGATTCCTGCACAACAAATTATCATCTTGTGGAAAATCTGTGGCCAGATTACCTTTTGATAATTCTTCAGAATATGAAATCAACTCGTTCACATCTTCTTGTAGGTGTTGTAAGCCATGCCCAAGTTCATGATAAGGTTCATCTAGTTGATTCATGTCGAATAGTTCTGTACTGGAACCGCACAGAATATTATTCAAATATTCAAGTAAAAGTTCGCAATTTTTGTCATTCATCATATTATAGGCACCTCTCAATCTTTTTTTATTTTAACACACCTCGAAACCAGTTACAATAAAAAGAGACAGGAATATAAAAGGCTATTTGGATTTGCATCAATTTTAAAGTTCTGACGATATATTTCCTAAAATTTCCCAGGCTGCGTCGCGCTCCTGCTTTTGTTCCAAAGTAAGTTTGGAATAAGGGCACAGCATCGGATGTTCTCTTTCACCGTCATGCCGGAACGGCCCGTAGTTCCAATTGTAAAATGTATAAAAACGCAGCCAGCGCATATGGTCAAGCCTGCGGTACATGTCCTGCACAGCCGTGTCTGCCTTCGATTCGCAATATTTTTCATAAGCTTTTTCTACAGTGGCCGCGCTGATTTCCGTAATCGTTTCATCATCAAGAAGGATACGGATCTTCATCAGAAGGTGGTCTGCGGCGGCAATCTTCGATTCTCGGTGGAAATCGTCTAATTCATCCCAGCTTAAGGTGGGGTAGGAGACGGACTTACGGAAGATGTCATTGATGGCGATAGCTGTCTTGTTCAGTGCAGTCCGCATAATCTGATTCGGGGTGTAAATCTCTTCATTCGTTCCGAAGTAGGATACACCAGGAGCCTTTCGGTTGCTGTGCAGGTCGATGTGCCCGCTGATTTTATAATACCGGTTCAGGCGCCAGAAGATATTCCAGCCTTCCGGCTCGTCATCTGTGCAGATAATGATGCGGTCAGCCTGTTCGAGAACTTCATGCTGATTCTCCCAGAGAGTGTTGTGGAAGATCAGGGAATCGCCTTCTTTAGAAGGTGCTCCCAGGGAAAAAGTCTCATGGAGATGGCAGTGCATGGCGAGGAATCCTTTTGCGTCCCCGAAGACGTGGTAGGCTACATGTTGGGTGACGGAGATCACATTAGTCAGGATGGCTCGTTCAAGAATACATCGCCCGTAATTTCCGAAGCCGATGATGACGATTGTATTCTCATGGCTGCACAGCGGCCTCTTGCGCCAGTACTGTCTTGCACAGCAATCGTAGCTGTGGAAAAAGTTGATATTTCCGGAAAGATGGTCTTGTCCGTTAGTGGTTCTCGCGTAGACATCCACCGGCAATGCGTGCAGGTCGATGGCGCGGGGATTGACGCCGATATCATTTTCTTTCATCAGGAATATTTTGCATCTTGTGCCGGTATTTTTCTTGCGCGAGACAATCTTCGCCGGAGATACACTGATAAACAGACAGGGGTGGTCGGGAAATTCCATCTGGTCGTCCTTTTTCTCGCCGTAGATGATTACGGCATTCTCGTCTTCTCTGTAAATATTTGCCGCCAGGGTATTGGACTCGGAGCTGTAGTCTGCAAAATAGTACCAGTTTTTATGGCGCTGGAAACCGAGCATAAGGAGCGGAAGCCCTTCGCTGGTGACAAAGGATATGACAGCTCCAAACAGGGTGACCAGTATGCCGGCGGACAATAAGAGGAAGACGGCGCCCACTGCATGTCCAAGCGGCGTTACCGGTGTCAGGTCGCCGTAGCCGACAGTGGTCAGCGTGACAAGGGAGTACCAGAGCGCGTCGCCGAAAGTACGGATAGTAGCGTTTTTATCGCCGCATTCGGAAAAGTAGAGAAGGGTCAGAAGCCCAATGTAGATGAGCATTAAAGTTATGGTCATGTACAGATAGATTTTCTTTCTTCTTTTCATCTTGGGCGGTCTCCTTTTTTGTGTTGTCGGATTCTTCCGGCGGGTGAACAGCCAGGTGCTCCGCCGCCGGATGTGTGTAGGGGATACGAAAAATATTATAGCACATGAGATTCCGAAAGAACATAGGGCAGGCAATCTTTATAATCTTCGCCTTGCTGGTTTTTGGCTGCGGGGGTATAATGGAAGTACGATTCTGGCAGCAGGATGGAGAAACAGAAAGGAGATAAACAACGTGATGGATATAAATAATGGAATGAATAGAAGCGGCGGTATGGAATGGCAGGCGCAGACACAGTTCAGGGCAAATGAGATTATGAAAAAATATTGGGTGCACACGTGGATAAGTTATGCGATTGTCTTGCTGGATATTATATTTCTGATTTATATGGTCGTATTTAAGATGGATTACCGGATTAATTACATTATCGGCGGGTTTGCGGAGCTATTACTGATAATCAGCGTGTTTGCCCTGTATGGTGTAATTGCAGCCATTGCCATATTGGTGAAATGGCTGGGTGCGGTAAAGATTGACATGGCGCTTTATGAAGAATGTGATCCTTTTGTGTATGAGGCGTGTCTTGACAGACTCCATCCACTTTTTTACAAAGAGCGGTTTGCCGTCCTTCATGCGATGGCTCGGTATTATCAAGGGGATGAATACACTGCGGAGGAGATATTGCGGAACGTGAACATGTATAAGCTGAAAGGCTTATATAAACTGAATTATTACATCCTTTTATCTGCCATCAGCTTAAAAAAGGGCGAAGGAATGCGGGCGGCAGAGTTTGAGAAGTCTTACCGCAGGAGTTTAAAGAAGAGTAAGAAAGAGCAGATATTTTTTAAAATACTCTGCGCCAGCAACAATCTGAACCGGGCCATAGAAAATGAGGATTATCAGTCGGCGTTCCGGTTCCTCTCCGAGAGAAAGGTACTTGACAGCGGGAAATGCAGAAAATGGACGTATATCGGTTACAGCCTGTTCGAAGCGAAAATCTATGCGGGCATAGGAGATGAAAAAAGCGCGAGGCTGAATCTTAATTATGTCATCTCTGAAGGCGGCAGGCTTGTGTATGTGAAGAGAGCCGGCGAGCTTTTGCAAAAGCTTGACGGCAATGTGGCTGATATGGAATTGTCGAATGGAGAGATGGAAAATGGGGAATTGTCAAATGGCTAAGATATTACTGCTGGAGGATGACGAGAGCTTAAACCGGGGCATCAGCCTGAAACTTGAAAAAGAAGGGTATGAGGTTTTGAGCGCTGTCGGTGTCAAGCAGGCGGAAAGGCTGCTTTCCGAACATGAGGTGGCGCTTGTCATCAGCGATATTACCGTGGAGGATGGGGACGGGCTTTCGTTTTGCAAAAATGTAAGGAAGAAGAGCCAGGTGCATTTTATCTTCTTGACCGCCCTGGATCAGGAGGTAGATATTGTCAACGGATATGACGCGGGAGCGGATGATTATATTACAAAGCCTTTCAGCCTGATGGTGCTGATGTCCAAGGTCAACGCGCTGATGCGGCGCATCGGGGAGAAGGACGGCGATGTGGCCGGGCAGTTTTTAAGATCCGGGGATCTGGAGGTGAATTGCCGGGAGATGAAAGCGTATAAGGGCGGGGAGGAAATCTTCTTGAGCAAAAGAGAGTTCCAGCTTTTGCTGTATTTCATGGAAAATCCCAGGCAGATTATCTCCAAAGAGCAGATACTCAGCGGGGTGTGGGATGTGGACGGGCAGTTTGTGGACGATAACACTGTTCCGGTCACGATAAGCCGGCTGAAAAAGAAGGCGGCGGGATCGGGCCGGGCAGAGTATATTAAGAACGTGAGGGGGATGGGGTATATCTGGACGGAGGATGTGAGATAAATTTAACCTGAATTATTCACGGAACAGTATTTGAACTGATAACTGTACCATGAATCTGAAAAT
>KE159795.1:696267-700546 GCA_000403475.2 Lachnospiraceae bacterium MD308 | reverse complement strand
ATTCACTTGACAGGTGAAAAGCAATATTCAGTTAAAATACAGCAACTATGTGGCTTTCAGACACTTTCACGGCTGTGCCGTGAATAATCTAGGATTAGTTGTTTTTTTAAACAAAAAGAGACTGCTATCCCTCTTGAGGGTATCAGTCTCCAATTTATTTATTGGGTAAAAAATCTATTTGCTTTTGTATAGTTGTATTTTATGTTATTTTATTATCAAAGTCAAGTCCTCTGGAATCAGGCAGGAAAAACCATTCCCAAAATAAAAGAAAAAGCACTTGTTTTTTAAGGTGGCAAGCTGTACTCTTTTTCTTTCAAAGGGTGCTTTCTCGTAGCTGTCGTTGGTTATATCGTGAAATTGCGTGGCAATTCCCCAATATAACCAACTTCAATTCACGCCCTCTATTACTTCCAAAGGTCGGCACAGGTTTCAGCGTAGCTGTAGAACTACGTTCAACCTGTAGCCTTCCAATGGAAGTAAAAAAATATCTATTTTGTATTGCCATATTTTACAAATCGTTATAAAATAAATATGTTATAATATATAATTATTTTTTGTTTATAGATATATAATTATATAAAAACCTATAATTATGTGACAGAAAGCAGAGGTGATCTATTGGTGATAGAAGAAAAAGAACTGGATTTATTCTTAACAGATAATTACAAGGTATTATCTTTAATGAATAAACCTTGTTATTTAGTCGGCGGCACATATACCTCTATCACACAAAAAGAGATTGCAGATGCGCTTGGTTTTAATATTATGAAGGCAAACAGCATTATAAAACGCCTTATAGAAATGGGATATGTTCATGCAATAGAAAAACATAGAGGTAGATACATAGTAACTGAGAAAGCAAAAGCAATTATAGAAAAAATTGAAAGATAGGAGAAAACAAATGACAATAAGTAACCAGACAACAGTAAACGTTCAGGAAAAATCCAGTATGATATGGGGAATTGCTGATTTAATCAGAGATTATTATAAACCCCATGAATATGGAAAAGTAATTCTTCCGATGACAGTATTAAAAAGATTTAATGATACACTTGCTCCAACAAAGAAAAAAGTTTTAGAAACATATGAACAGGTTAAACATTTGGAGGTTATTGAAGGGTTTTTAACGACGGCTTCTGGATATAAATTTTACAATACAAGCGTGTATGACTTTGAAACATTAGTAGATGATTCAGAACATATTGAAGAGAATTTCAGGGCATTTATAAATGGTTTTTCAGAAAATGTTATAGATATTCTTCAAAACTTTGATTTTGATAGAGAAATAACTAAGCTCGCTAATAATGGTATGCTGTTTCTTATTATTGAAGCGTTTAACAAATCAAATGCTTATATGGGTGCAGACAAAATAACAGCAGTTGATATGGGATATATTTTTGAAGATTTAGTCCGAAGATTTTCAGAGAGTTATGATGAGCAAGCAGGAGCGCATTTTACCAGTCGAGATATTATTTATCTTATGACGGATCTCCTTATTGCAGAGGATAAGGACGTTCTTATAGAAGAAGGTGTAGCAAAGACAGTATATGATATGACAATGGGAACAAGCCAGATGCTTACCTGCATGACTGAAAGACTTCTTGAACTGGATAAAGACGCAGACGTGAAAGTATTTGGTCAGGAACTTAATCCAGAAACATTCGCTATTGCAAAGTCGGATATGCTTATTCGTGGTGGTAATAGCGAAAATATGAGACAAGGAAATACACTGTCTGATGATAAATTTAGTGGATTCAAATTCGATTACATTATATCTAATCCGCCATTTGGAATTGACTGGAAAGTAGAAAAGAAAGCAGTTGAAGCAGAACATAAATTAGGCGATAGTGGAAGATTTAGTGTTGGACTTCCGAAGATTTCTGATGGACAAATGCTTTTTGATTTGAATGGTATTGCCAAGTTAAAAGATGATGGCAGGATGGCTATTATACATAATGGAAGTTCTCTTTTTACAGGAGCAGCCGAATCTGGCGAATCAGAAATCAGGAGATATATGCTTGAAAATGATTGGCTTGATTGTATTGTGCAGCTTTCCACAGATGTATTTTACAATACAGGTATCACCACATATATATGGATTATTTCAAAGGATAAGCCAGAGCATAGGCAAGGAAAGGTTCAGCTTATTGACGCTTCTAAAATGGTGGTAGCAAGAAGAAAAAATATAGGTAATAAACGTAATGATATAACAGAAGAATGTCGTGAAATAATTGTTAGAGCATATGGCGAATTTAAGAATAACGGCGTATATGAATGGAATGGGAAAACATGTGAATCAAAGATTTTCAATAATGAAGATTTTGGTTTTAATAGAATCCAGATAGAAACTCCTTCTTATGATGAAAATGGAAAGATAGTCACAAAAGGAAAGAAAAATCAACCAGTAGCAGATGCTTCTAAACGTGACTTTGAGAATGTGCCTCTTATTGAAGATATTGACAATTATTTTGACAGGGAAGTAAAGCCATATAATCCAGAATCATGGATTGAAAAATCAAAAACAAAAGTGGGATATGAAATTCCCTTTACAAGATATTTTTATAAGTATGAAGCACCAGAGCAGGCAGAGGTAATCGCAGAAAGAATCACAAATCACGAAAAAGAGATTATGGCTTCTTTAAAAAATTTATTTGGTAAAGGAGACAACAAATAATGGCAAGACAAATGAAGGATTCTGGTGTGGAATGGATTGGGATGATTCCTATTGATTGGAATGTAAAGCCATTGAAACAAATTTTAATAGAAAGAAAAGAGAAGAATGATCCGATTAGAACAAATGAAATTTTATCTTTATCAATAGAGCGAGGAGTTTTTCCTTATTCGGAAAAAGTAGGTGGAGGAAATAAGGCAAAAGAAGATTTAACAGCATATAAATTATCTTATCCTAATGATATTGTTTTGAATAGCATGAATGTGATAGTGGGTGCTGTAGGATTATCTAAATATTTTGGATGTGTTAGCCCTGTATACTATACTTTGTATCCCAGAACAAATGATTATGATATTCGTTATTATAGTAATATTTTTCAATCATCTGCATTTCAAAAAAGCTTAATGGGATATGGGAATGGAATAATGATGAAGGAATCTGATAATGGAAAACTTAATACCATTAGGATGAGAATACCAATGGAAAAGCTAAACATGGTAATATTACCTATTCCAATATCTAAAGAAGAACAGCAAAAAATTGCAGATTTTCTTGATGAAAAAGTTGGAGAAATTGATTCTGTTATTGTAAAGACAAAGGAAGCGATTGAAGATTATAAGAAGTATAAGCAGGCAATCATTACTGAAACTGTGACAAAGGGATTGAATCCTGATGTGGAGATGAAAGATAGTAAAAACGAATATCTTGGAAGTATTCCTGCACATTGGAGTGAAAAGCGACTAAGATTTTTAGGAGTATGTCAAAATGGAATAAGCAAATCATCAGAATATTTTGGCGAGGGATATCCTTTTGTAAGTTATGGAGATGTATACAAGAACCCTGCTTTACCAGAAAAAGGGTCAGGACTAATAAGATCTAACGAAGATGATAGAAATACTTATTCTGTTCGATATGGAGATGTGTTTTTTACTAGAACATCAGAAACTATCGAAGAGGTAGGGTTTGCATCAACTTGTTTAAAAACTATTGACGATGCTACTTTTGCAGGATTTGTCATTAGATTTAGACCTAATAATCAAGAAGAACTAATCCCTGAATTTTCAAAGTATTATTTTAGAAGCGATACACATAGAAAATTTTTTGTTAAAGAAATGAATCTTGTAACGAGAGCTTCATTAAGTCAAGAGTTGTTGAAAAAATTACCTGTATTACTTCCACCAATAGCAGAACAAAAAGAAATAGCTGCTTATCTTGATGGAAAATGCTCTGAAATTGATAAGTTGATTGCAAAAAAAGAAGAATTACTTACAGATTTAGAAAGCTATAAGAAATCTTTGATTTATGAATATGTGACTGGTAAAAAAGAAATATAATGGAGATTAGGCTGCAATGAGTACAAATATTAAAATTATAAAATGGCTAACGGCGATAGCTGCAATAGCGTTAATGATGACATGGTGCATAGGTGTTAATATTGAAACAGGTTGGATTGTATTAAATTCTTCTTTTATTTCAAATAATGTGCTATTAACACTTTTTGGAGGTATTTGTACAGGGCTTGCGGCGGTATTGACAGAAAAAATATATAAGCCTGAATTATTCACGGAACAGTATTTGAACTGATAACTGTACCATGAATCTGAAAAT
>KE159795.1:688387-694267 GCA_000403475.2 Lachnospiraceae bacterium MD308 | reverse complement strand
ATTCACTTGACAGGTGAAAAGCAATATTCAGTTAAAATACAGCAACTATGTGGCTTTCAGACACTTTCACGGCTGTGCCGTGAATAATCTAGGATAAGTATTTTTTAGATAAAGCTTCAATTAAGAATTATTTATATTCTAATGTCATGATGCTATATAGTGATTTTTATTATATGCATAAGGATATTGAATCATTGTTTTCTGATAGAACTTTGGATATTCCAGAGAATTTATTTAGCAGTAGAGTTCCTGTTATGTATAATAGGCTTTATAATGTTGCTTATACAGAATATTGTGTATTTAATAAAAAAGATAAATTTATGTCAACACATAATAATTTTGTGAATTTTGAATTTGTGAAGTTGAAGAATCGGATAGATAAAAATATTTATTTTCAAATTGCAATAATAAAGGCTAAAATGTGTCGAACTGTAAATGGTGCAACGCAAGAAGCTGATGAAAATATTTATAAAACAATAAAGGTGATAGATATATATTCTAAATCAGCCATGGAAATTTTAGATAGATATTTAAGCGTTTTACAAAATGAATCTTCTGAGAAATTTAATTGGGAGAAGAATAAGGAAATAATACATAAAGGATACTTGGGTATATACAATAGTGGAGACTTGGATGACTTTTTAAAACAAGAAGCAGATAGTGAAATAAGTTAAAGGATATTGTTATGAATAATGAATTTGATTTTGAAAAATCTCTTAGTGCTTTTTTAGAAATGTACAATGAGCAGCAAAATAGAATAAAAAGTGTATTAAATGATAAAGTGAATTTATTATCATTTAATGCACTAAATATTCCTAAAATGGATATTGAGCCACTAGGCGTAAATTTAAAGAGTGCTTTTGATAATATAGATACAAGAAAACAATTTAGAGATGCAGTTGAAAAAATGAATACTGAAAGAATAAGAGGAATACAAAATATACTTAATGAAATAGATTCGACTGCTGAAAAAATATATAATATATTTACCAAAGAGTTTAGAGATTTTCTTAGTAATGCTGGTATAAGAATAAGAGAAAGCTTACTTTTAGAACTATCAATTTTGGGAGAACTTGAATGGTGTTATTGGGGAATTGAAGAATTAGATGACTCTAAATTATGGAAGATGTCATCAACATATTTAAAAGAATATCTGGATGAGAATGAAGGTGCTTCCGTAAAAGAGGTAGATGTATATATTACAAAATATTTTACGAAGAAAATAATTGTTAGCATAGCTGATAGGACTGCATTAAATTTAGATGAAAAAGATGTAAAAAAGTTTGATCAAGCGATAATTGATTTTAGAGCAAGAAGATATTTGGATTGTGCTAATTTATTTGCAAGTTTAATTGATTCTCAAAGTATCAAACAAGAATTGGATGATTTGAAAAAGGGGAGATATGGAGAGTATCCAGATAATATAACTCAAGGTTGGCAAGCATTTTACATAGTATTCCGCAATGATTTATCAAAATATTTTGATGGAAAAGTTTTTGTCGGTAAGGGTAAAAAGGAAAAAAGAGAAAATGGATTTAAAGAATTTATGGAAGAAGTGAAAGCTGATTTGAGTGATTATGAAACTAAAATACCTATACTTCTTTTGGCATCATGTTTGATTAAATTTTTTGAAGATAGTAATTGGAAGAATTATCCGCAAAAACCAGAAGTAATTAATAGACATTGGTTAATGCATGGAATGTATGACATAGATGATATCACAAAATCAGATTGTATTAAATTGTTACTCATGTTAAATCAGCTAACAAACATTTATACGAAAATAAAAAAGGGAGAATTATAAATGGATAAAAGAGAGAAATATATTCAAGAAAATATACAAGAAATTATTTTAAATCTTATAAGTAAAGTCTGGAGTGATTATTGTGCTGAGTTGAAAAAAGAGCCGCTTCCTATTGTGGACTTTTCTATTACTGATAATATTAGTGAGGAATATAAGAAAATACGCCCAGACCATGCCAAGAAATTTCCAGATCAGGTAGAAAATATCAATAATGAGCATAATGCATTGACCATTCCACCAAAAGAAGCAGATGGACATTTTATGATTTTAATTGATACTAAATATTTTGCAGAATCGCTTCAAAAGGATAATAACTGGGCTGGAACAGTAGCTCACGAATTAACACATGTGTATGATTTTATAGAATATGCTAATTTGATAGATTGCCATGATTATGATGTTATTTTAGATTTGGGTGAACATTGGATGTTTAATATATGGACAGAATTTCATGCCAAAGCAATAGGATATTATTATATAAGAAAATACACATTTAAAGACATCTATGATACATCAATAATAGAATATATAATGCAAAGCGAGCTTCCTATGCACTCGCAGGAAATGTTTGAATCATATCATGCTACAAATAATGCGTATACACAAATGTATGCTGTGGCTCATTTCTTGGGAAGATTATTTATATGGGAAAAACTATTCCCAAAGTATTTTACAGATGCTATGATTCAAGAATTACTTGGTACAAATAGATGGATGTTAGAAACATATATATTTCTAAAAAATCATATGAAACTAGATGAAGCCTATAAAGATTTTGAAGAATTAAAAGATATATTGAGACAAAATTTCCAAGGATTTTAATAAAGGGAGAACTGTAAATGGACATAAAAGAAAAACGTTTTGAAGAAGATATAGAAGAATACATGCTTTCTTCTGGCGGTTATATAAAGGGTGATTTAAAAACCTATGACAGAGAGAAAGCAATAGATATGCCAAAATTGATTGCGTTTATAAAGAAGACACAACCAAAAAGTTGGCAAAGATATGAAAGAAATTATGGGGCGGATGCTGAAAAGAAACTCTTTAAACGTATTAACGAATCTATTGATATGCATGGAATGTTATATGTTTTAAGACATGGCATTGAAGATAGGGGAGTGGCTTTAAAGGTTGCAGCATTTAAGCCAGAAACAACTAAAAACCCCAAGGTTATTGATGATTATAATTCTAATATATTGGAATGTACCAGACAGTTTAAATATTCTACAGAAAATAACAACTCCATTGATATGGTTTTACTGTTAAATGGTTTTCCGATAGTTGCTATTGAGTTAAAGAATCAATTAACAGGGCAAAGTGTAGATAATGCTAAAAAGCAATACATGTATGACAGAAATCCCAAGGAGCTATGCTTTCAATTTAATCATAGGTTTTTGGTATATTTTGCTGTAGATCTGTATAAAGTTGCCATGACTACGGAATTAAAAGGTGATAATACATATTTTTTGCCATTCAATCAAGGTTCTAACGGCGCAGGTAATGTAGGTGGGGCAGGAAATCCCACAAATGAAGATGGTTATACAACCTCTTATTTGTGGGAGAAAGTTCTGCAGAAAGATATTCTTTTAGATATATTGCAAAGATATATGCATCTTTCCGAAGAAACCAAAACTGATATTAAAACAGGGAAGAAAAAGGTTATTCGTAAGCTGATTTTTCCAAGATACCATCAGTTAGATGTGGTTACTAAGATTCTGGCAGATGTGAAAGAAAATGGAAGTGGGAAGAATTACCTCATCCAACATTCAGCAGGCAGCGGAAAATCTAATTCTATTGCATGGCTGGCATATGGACTAATGAATTTACATGATTATTCAGACCAGAAAATTTTCAAGTCTATTATTGTCGTTACTGATAGGACAGTTTTAGATGACCAGTTACAGAATACTATTTATTCGTTTGACCATACAGAAGGTACAGTTGAAAAGATAGATGAAAAAAAGCATTCTAAAGATTTAAGAGATGCAATCAATGATGGGAAGAAAATCATCATTACCACATTACAAAAATTCCCTTACATATACAAAGAAGTCGATAATTACAAAGATAAAAATTTCGCAGTTATTGTAGATGAAGCTCATTCCAGTCAGTCTGGGAAAAGTGCTATGAAGCTAAAGTCGGCATTAGCAGATACTGAAGAATCACTAAAAGAGTATGCTGAATTAGAAGGAAAAGCTGAATCGGAAATCAAAGATGAAGAAGATATGCTTGTTCAAGAGATGTTAGCACATGGAAGGCATAGTAATTTGTCATTTTTTGCATTTACAGCTACTCCTAAAGAAAAGACGCTTGAAATGTTTGGAGAACGTAGGGAAGATGGCTCTTTTAAAGCGTTCCATATCTATTCTATGAAACAAGCTATTGAAGAAGGATTTATTTTGGATGTGTTGCAAAATTATATGACTTATAAAACCTGCTACAAAATTGCAAAAAATACACCAGAAAATCCAGAGCTACCATCAACGAAAGCGCTAAAAGCTGTGCAGAGGTATGAATCATTACACCCTCATAATTTGCAGCAAAAAACAGCAATCATAATAGAAACTTTTCGTAGTGTAACAAAAAATAAGATTAACGGAAAAGCGAAAGCAATGGTGGTCACTGCAAGCCGTTTACATGCAATTAGATATTATCATGAGTTTAAACGATACTTAGAAAAGAAGGGATATAATGATTTAGATATTTTGATTGCATTTTCTGGAACAATCAAAGATTTAGATTCATCTGGAAATGAAGTTGAATATTCAGAAGAAGGCATGAATAAAAGGAAAGATGGTTCAACAATCAAAGAAAAGCAGCTTCCAGAAGAATTTCATAGCGATGAATATGCAATGCTTATTGTTGCAGAGAAATATCAGACTGGCTTTGATGAACCTCTTTTACATACTATGTTTGTTGATAAAAAATTGAAAGGTGTAAAAGCTGTTCAGACGTTATCAAGGTTGAATAGAACTTGCTCAGGTAAAAATGATACTTTTATTCTTGATTTTGTAAATACCGCAGATGAAATCAAAGAAGCATTTGAACCTTATTATGAAGCCACGATACTGGACGAGGAAATCAATCCAAATCTTATTTACGATACAAGAAAATTGATAAGAGATTTTGGATTGTATAATGATGAGGATATTTCAAAATTCTTAAAGATATTTACAAAGAAAGGAAAACAAACCTCAGCAGATCTTGGTAAGATGACAAGCCTTTTAAAACCTATTGTTGATAGGTATAAGGCTTTATCAGAGGATAAGCGTTTTGAATATAAAAAGACTATTAGAAACTTTGTGAAATGGTATTCCTACATTACGCAAATTTCAAGAATGTTTGACAAGCCACTTCATGAGGAATTTACTTTTTGCCAATATCTTGAAAAGCTGTTACCAAGAGCTACAAATGGTAAAGACGTAGATTTAGAAGATAAATTAAAACTTGAATTTTACAAATTGGAGCAAAGTTTCAAAGGGGATATTTCGTTATCTCCAACGGAAGAAACACAGACACTTACAAATCCTAAAACTTTGAAGACTGGGAAAAAAGGTGTCGAACAAGATGAATTACTGGATACTATTATCACTAAAATAAATGATAGATTCAAAGGTATTTTTACAGATGGTGACAGGGTGATTGTCGAGACTATCTACAATAAATGTGTTAAAGGCAATTCAAAACTTAAATCTTATGCAAAGAAAAATGATGAAGAAGTATTTAATCAATCAATTTTCCCTGAGATATTCCAGAAAGTAACACAGGAATGTTATATGGAATCAATGAAAGCGTTTTCTAAGCTGTTTGAGGATAAGAATTTTTATCAATCAGTAATGGAAGAAATAGCAAAAGAAGCATATAAAGATTTAAGAAACAAGAATTAAAGAATAGGGAGAAGAGGGAAAATTATGGAACAAATTTTTAGAGATCTGCATGAAGCATATATTAATTCGGCATCAGGTCAGAAAGGCTGCATGATCTGTTTAGTAGGAATAAAGAACAAAGAAAAGATTATTCCTGAATTATTCACGGAACAGTATTTGAACTGATAACTGTACCATGAATCTGAAAAT
>KE159795.1:628365-686727 GCA_000403475.2 Lachnospiraceae bacterium MD308 | reverse complement strand
TCATTCACTTGACAGGTGAAAAGCAATATTCAGTTAAAATACAGCAACTATGTGGCTTTCAGACACTTTCACGGCTGTGCCGTGAATAATCTAGGTTTAAGAATCTGAAAAATAAAAATGCCAAGAAAGCTGTCGGAAATCAGAAGTTCCGGCAGTTTTTATTTATTTTGCGGAAAAAATAATTTTATCCTGTCTTTTTCTGTTTGTCAGTCGTTATACTTATTAGAACATGCATGTTTGAGATTTTTATTACGGAAGATAACTGCATTGCCGGGAAGGGGGATTTTATTGGACACAGATTTTCTTTTAGTGAGAAAAATGCGGCAGGGGAATGAGGAGGCATTTGATGTCTTTGTCCGCAAATATTACGGAGAGATATTAAGCTATTGCCGGTTCCGCTGCTTTGACGCGGAGAGCGCGGAGGATCTGACTCAGGAGACGTTCCTTAGATTCTTTGCCAATCTCTCGGAATACCGGCATATGGGCAAAGCAAAGAATTTTCTGTACACGGTTGCCGGGAATCTCTGCAGGGATTTTTATAAGAAGAAAAAGGACGTGCCGATGGACGGGGAGGGCCTGGAGGCCCAGGCACCTTTGGGAGAGGATTCCCTGGAACCGGTGCTTGACCGGGCGGTGATCCGGGAGGCGCTCCTTAAGCTGCCGGAGGAATTTCGGGAGATGATCGTGCTGCATTATTTTCAGGGGATGAAGATTGCGGAGGCGGCAGAGGTGATTGGCGTCCGCGTATCGCTTGCGAAGTACAGGTTGCGGGAGGCGAAGGCGCAGCTTAAGCGTCTTTTGGAGTAGTGCCGGGAATGGCGGCATTTATGAATGGAGGAGTTATATGGATCTGGAAAAAATGCTGGAGAGCTATCGGGCGGACATGATGATCAAGCCCAGGGAGGAAAGGGTTGAAGAAACAATCCAGAAGTCCGGCGAGATTTTCCTTGAGAGGGAGCAGGAGAGGATGCTTAATTACGCAGAGTTCCTTAAGATACAGTTTGCTGTGCTGAGAAAGAGGTGGTGGCTGTACCAGTGCCTGCTTTTGACGGCATCGGGCCTTGTGCTAGGGTACATGCAGGAGGAATATTTCATACGCAGGAGCGTGGGTGTGGCGGGAGTGCTGTTTGTAGTGCTCATTATCCCGGAGATGTGGAAGAACAGGACGTATTGCAGTATGGAGGTTGAGACGGCGGCGTATTATTCGCTGCGGCAGATTTACGCGGCGCGCATGCTTTTATTCGGAACCGCGGATGTCTGCTTTGCGGCTGCGTTCTGTGTGAGCCTGCGGGGGCGGCTGCATTTTACCATGGCAGACCTTCTTGTGCAGTTTTTGTTCCCTGTGGTGGTGACGGCATGCATCTGTTTTGGGATTCTGTGCAATAAATATGCGGTGAGCGAGATGGCGTCGGTGGGTGTCTGCCTTGTGTGGAGCGGCGTGTGGTGGCTGATTACCATGAATGAGAGGATTTACCGGGCGGCGCTTTTGCCGGTGTGGGTGTGCCTGTTTTCGGCGGCGCTCCTGCTGCTGGCGGCGGTTTCGTACCGGGCGGTGGTAAACTGCGGAAAATGCCTGGAGACGGGCGTTAGCGGCAGCGATAAGGATAGGCGGATGTAAGAACAGGAAAAATATCAGGAGGTTGGTTTTAATGGAATTGAGAATGCAAAATCTGACGAAGGAGTTCGGTGACTTTACTGCGGTAGACCATCTGAACCTTACGATGGAAAATGGTGTATACGGGCTGCTTGGGGTAAACGGCGCGGGAAAGACGACGCTGATGAAGATGCTGTGCACCCTTCTTTCCCCCACCAGCGGGGAGATTACATGCAACGGGCGGGAAATACTTGGGATGGGGGCGGATTACCGGCGGATTCTCGGGTACCTCCCTCAGGAATTTGGATTTTACCCGGAGTTTACAGTGCAGGATTACCTGTCCTACATTGCGGCGCTCAAGGGCCTTCGCCCGGTGGTGGCAAAGCGCAGGGTACAGGAGCTGATTGAGAAGACCGGGCTTAAGAAGGCGGCGAAGAAAAAGATGAAGAAATTGTCCGGGGGCATGAAACGGCGGGCGGGAATCGCCCAGGCCATGCTGAACAACCCGAAGATTTTGGTTCTGGACGAGCCGACGGCGGGGCTTGACCCGAATGAGCGCATCCGTTTCCGCAACCTGATCAGCGAGCTGGCAGAAGACCGTCTGGTGCTTTTGTCCACCCATATTGTGTCGGACGTGGAGTACATTGCCAACCAGATATTGCTGATGCGGGATGGTCAGATTGTCCTTGCGGGGGAGGCGCAGGAGCTTATTGATTCTATGGAGGAGGGTGTCTTTAGCTTGTATGCCCGGAAAAATGACATCTCACGCCTGATGAAGAAATATAAAGTCTCCAACCTGAAAACCGAGCATGACGGGGTGGAGCTCAGGATTATCGCCGGGAAACAGCCTTCGCCGGATGCGGTTCGGGTGGATGCGAATCTGGAGGATGTGTTTTTATATTATTTTGGAGAAAAAGCAGGTGAAGAGAATGTTGAGATTTGAGATAAAAAAGATATGGTCAAAGCCGATGAATCAGGCGGCGGTGCTGCTGCTGTTTGTGATTGTGGTTGCGGGGAGCCTTCTGGCTGCCCGGGATGTGAAATACTATAAGGAAGACGGCTCAAGTGTGTCCGGTATATTTGCCGCCGGGAAGTTAAGGAGCGAAAAGAATAAGTGGAAAGGTCATGTGACGGAGGAAGTTCTTAAGAAAGTGGTGGAGGAGAATAGACGGGCCCATGACGAGACGGATACAGATGATGAGGCGCTGGTAAAGTATCAGGGGATCAGTGACCTCAGGGAGTGGATCAATTCCGGGATGGCCAGCCGGGGAAACTACGACTATTACCTGTGCGACAGTATCTTGCCGGAGGATGCGGCGATGCTTTATGAGAAAAGGGTTTCGCTTTTGAAGGACGAATTTGCGGGGCAGGGGCATTCAAAGAAGGAGAAGGAACTTCTTATGCGCCGGTATGAGGAGTTTGAGGCGCCTCTTTACTATGGCTATGCGGACGGGTGGAAGGCTGTGCTTGATTCCCAGTATCTGCCGACGCTGATGATCATTACGATCGTCATTATCGGATTTTTGATCTCCGGCGTGTTTTCCTGCGAGTTCCAGCTTGGGGCGGATTCGGTATTCTTTTCTGCCAAAAATGGGCGTGGCCGGGGAATCCAGGCGAAGGTGGAGGCCTGCTTTCTGGTAATCACGGCAGTCTACTGGGCGGCCATGCTCCTTTTTTCCGGGCTGGTGCTTGGGATGCTGGGATTTCAGGGAGCGGGGCTGATGATACAGACCGACTCGCTCAACTGGACGTGCATGTATAACATCACGTTTGCAGAGAAGTGGCTGCTCACTATGTTCGGCGGGTATGCCGCTCACCTGTTCATCCTGCTTTTTGCCCTGCTTGTCTCAGCTAAGAGCCGTTCCGTGGTGGCGGCGGTGACGATACCTTTCGCACTGTCCTGCGCGCCTATGTTTCTGGGGCGGGTGCCGATGCTTTCCAGAGTGATGAACCTCTTCCCGGATATGCTCTTAAGGATCAGCTCGTTTTTGAGAGACAATCTTATCTATGAATTTGGCGGGAAGGTGTACGGCGTGTACGAGATGCTGATACCGGTGTATCTTTTCCTGGCGCTTGTGATGATGCCGGCGCTGTATGTGTGGTACCGGAGAAGTGAGCTGGCATAAAGATTCCCCGGAGAAAATAACTTTTTACGAGACTTAGGTTATTTTCTCCGGGGGATATTTTTCGTTAAAATTCCAAGCTTAACCGATGGTCTGCCATTTTTTCTCAACTGCGTTCAAAAGTTCATGTCCGTCCTCGGTCACAAGTACGAGGTCTTCGATGCGGACGCCGTATTTTCCTTCGATGTAGATGCCTGGCTCGATGGAGAATATCATGCCCGGCTCTGCCACATTTTTATTGATAGGAGATACATCGCCGTACTCGTGGTCTTCCTGGCCGATGAAGTGGCCGAGGCGGATCTTCCAGTATTCGCTGTAGCCTTTCTCGTCGATATAATCTCTCGCCTGTGCGTCGATATCGCAGAACCGAACGCCCGGTTTGATTACGGATTCCGCACGGAGCACTGCCTCACGGACGATGTCGTGGATTTCCTGCTCTTCGGCGGACGCCTCTTTGCAGTAGAAAGTCCTCGTCATGTCGGAGCAGTATCCTTTCCATACGCAGCCCATGTCAATGAGGATGCACTCGCCGACTTTAAGGGTTCTCGTATCGCTTGGCGTATGGTGCTGGTCGGCGGCGTTGGGGCCGAAACATACGATGGTGTCAAAGCTTGTTCCGCTTGCGCCGGCTTTTAAGTATTCGCTGTCGATAAAGTCGGCAACCTGCTTTTCCGTCATGCCTTCTTTGACATATTCTTTCACCATCTCCATCACCCGGTCGTTGATGGCAGACGCCTCTTTCATAATCTTGATCTCTTCTTCATTTTTCACCGCGCGCACGCCGTCCACGCAGTCAGAACCCCAAACGGTCTTAAGCTCCGGACATTTCTCCTGAAGAGGAATGAGGAAACGCGCCGGCCATGTCTTGTCGATGCCGAGGGTTTTTGTCGTGTCAATCTGGTCTGCGATAATGGAAATCTGGTCTTCCATGTCGCTGAACCACACCTCTTTGAATCCGGTGTCAGATACGAAGTAAAGGTAGTTCAAAAGCATCACGTGTTCGCCGTTTGATTTGAGGATCAAGGCGTAGAGACGCTCTCCGGGGTTTACCATGATTCCGGTGAGGAACCGGATGCTTAACGGGTCGGATACGATAAGCTGTGTCAGGCCCTTTTCCTCCATCTTCGCTAATACGCGGGAAATTCTTTCGTTGTTCATTTGTAAAAAGCTCCTTTCGTGAATGTAAGGCTATTGTACCATATTTTTGGACGGAGGATGGGATTTTATGGAGAAACTTTGGAAAAAAAGTAAGTTTACAAACGGGTAAAATTTGACTATACTTTTCATAGATATTCTGACGGATAGCCGGAAGTCTGTTATCAGCAAAGAAAGGCGGATGAAGAAATGGGAAAAGTAGAATGGAGAAAACCATATAAAATCAGCGAGTTAATTGAGATTGTAACAAAGGATTACTGGGTATTGAATGAACCGGATATTCATGGAAAGCATCTATGCCCGGATACGGGTATATTTGATCTTCAGCTGTATACACGCAAGTTTGAAGAAGAGATCTATGAAGACCTGGTTTGCTATCTGGAGGATTACCCGGAGATTACGGATGATGATGAGGAGGTATTTCCGGAGTTTGTTGCCGAGGAAGGGCTGGTACTGCTGTATTCGGGCGAGAACTTTGAGGCTGTGATATCAGGTGCTTTTGACCAAAAGCTGAATCCGTCAATGAAAGAATTTATTGATTCCTTAAACTATTACAGGGATAATGATTCGTACTTGGATCTGGAGTAAATAGACAGTGGGAGAGAAGGCATAAAATGGATACGCGGCATACGGGTGAGCAGTACATCAGCAGCCATCTAAGAGCCAGGGAGCGGGGCTACATCTGGCTGGAGCGGGAACTTAAGCGCATGTTGCTTGTAAGTACGGCGGTTGTCACCGTATTTTTTGCGGTGCTCTTTTTTGCTCTTAAGCCGGATCTGGCGGCGTGGGCGGTAAGCCTTTTTTCGGCGCTGGCGCTGGACGGGGCCTGGGTGTATGTGAATTACCGGAGGGAATACCGGAATTACCAGGCGATTTACCGGTATCTGGAGGAGTTCGAGACGGGGAATTACGCATACCGGGGCAGGGAAGACTTTGCCGGCACAGGAATCCGCGCCCAGCTTGCGGAGCAGCTTGCGCGCATGGGGGAGGCTTTCGGCGGGCTGAAAGAAAAGCTGGTGGAGGAAAAGGAGAATACGAAAGGGCTGGTGACGGATATTTCCCATCAGCTTAAGACGCCGGTGGCGGCGGTGGAGTTAAGCTATGAGCTTTTGCAGGATGAGGCTCTTGACGAGAAAGAGCGAAAGGAGTTCTTAAAGCGCGGCGGGCGGGAGCTTAGAAGGCTCAGTCAGCTTGTGGAGACGCTTTCTAACCTTTCCAGGCTCGAGGCGGATATGATAAGGCTTGCGCCAAAGGAGGCAGACCTTAAGGAGACGCTTATTCGGGCGGTGAACGGCGTCTACATGAAGGCGGAGAAGAAAGAGATTGAGATAGAGCTTATGGATTTTGACGGGGTACGGCTCGTCCATGACGTCCGGTGGACGGCGGAGGCGGTGTCGAATGTCCTTGACAATGCGGTGAAGTATTCGCCTGGGGGAACGAAGATAATGATTCGGGTGAATATCTTTGTCTCCTATGTGTTTATTGAGGTGGAGGATGAGGGAATCGGCATCCCGAAGTCTGAGTACGCGGATATCTTCAAGCGGTTCTACCGGGGGAGAGGCGCTGCGGTTCTGCGGGAAGAGGGCGCGGGGGTAGGGCTTTACCTTGTGCGGAAAATTTTAGAGGAACAGGGAGGGAGCGTGAGGGCTATAAAAGCCCCCGGCGGCGGAACGGTTATGCAGATGATGCTGCCGAAGAAATATGAAGTATAACAAAACTGTTATTTTTCCTGTTAGGTTCTTGTAAGTTTCGGGGGTTATGATGTGTACATACCGAGGAAGGAAATGTATGCAGAAAGGAGCCTTTTATTTATGGAAACGATTTTAAAGACAGTAGACTTGGTGAAATATTACGGTGACGGAGAGAGTCAGGTGCGGGCCATCGACCACACCAGCATCGAGGTGGAGAACGGGGAGTTCGTGGCTATCGTGGGCCGCTCCGGCTCGGGGAAAAGTACGCTCCTCCATATGCTGGGCGGGCTTGACCGGCCGGACAGCGGGGAAGTGATGATTGGGGGAAAGAATATCTTTTCCTTAAAGGATGAGCAGCTTGCGGTGTTTAGAAGGAGGAAGATCGGCTTTATCTTCCAGGATTTCAACCTGATACCAGCGCTGAATGTGTGGGAGAATATCATCCTGCCGCTGGGGCTTGACGGCAAGAAGGTGAACCGTGATTTTGTGATGGATATCGTGAAGAGCATCGGGCTTTCGGAAAAGCTTAAGTCTCTGCCAAGCCAGCTTTCCGGCGGGCAGAAACAGCGGGTGGCGATTGCCAGGGCATTAGCCTCCCGCCCGGCGATCATCCTGGCGGATGAGCCGACGGGGAACCTGGATTCCAAGACGGAGATGGAGGTTATCTCGATCTTAAAGACCTGTGTCCGCAAATACGGGCAGACATTGGTGATGATCACCCACGACGAGACGATCGCGCAGATGGCAGACCGGGTGATGATTATTGAAGACGGCAAGGTGGTGAGATAGATGAACATAATTACGACGACAGCCCTTGCCAATTTAAGGAAAAATAAGAGCAGAAATATATTGATCGGGATTGCCATTGCACTGACGGCATTTTTGCTTACCATGATGCCGACTGTGGTGATGGGGAACCTAAGCCTCCAGTTTGAGGCGGTAAATGAGCTGTATTCCCCGGTTCACGGGGTGTACCGGAATGTGGATGATGAGACGGCGGCCAGGATGGCTCAGGACGAGACCTTTGAGGCGGTTGGCCTGAGGGAGCAGGCCGGGCGGATGTATTCCCGCAATAAAGATATCGTTGCCTCCATGCTGTGTTTTGACGAGACGGCGCTTGGGCTGTCGAAGATGGAGCTTGAGGAAGGAAAGTTCCCGGAGAAAGCAGATGAGATCGTGGTATCCGCAGGATGCCTTAAGGCCATGGGTCTTAAAGGAAATGTGGGAGACAGGATTAAAGTGCCTTACCAGCCCATGAGAAAAGGAAAGTTTCTCGAGGCGACAGAGAGGGAATTTACTATCACCGGGATGACAGAAGATACGCCGGAGGCTCTGGAGAAAGGGTTCTTTGCCCCTATGGTGTCGGAGGCATTTGCAAAGGAGACGATTCCGGAGGGGGAGCACGCTTACGAGGTGTATTTCCAATTGAGGGGCATTGAGGGGATGCCTACGGATAAGATTGAGGAGCAGGTAAAGCTTACGGGAGAGCATTACGGGATTTCCGAGAGAGATACCGCGGAGAACGCAGAGTACCTCACTGCAAATTATGTGGATACGGCGCTTTACACGGGCCTTGGCGTGCTGCTGGCGGCCATCGTGCTGGCGGGAATCCTGACCATCTACAGTATCTATTATGTGTCTATGCTTGATAAAGTAAAAGAGTACGGAAAGCTCAGGGCAATTGGGGCGACAAAGGGGCAGATCCGGAAACTGGTGTGCCGGGAAGGCTTTGCGGTTGCCGCCATAGCTGTTCCGGCAGGGATTGCCGCCGGGCTTTTGAGCGGAATCTTGCTGCTTAGGGCACTGGTAAATTCATCCATAAGCAGCAACCGGGCGTTGGGAGAGGAGATGAAGGTAATCCTGGAAAATGGAGACGTCAGTTTAGTGAAAGGATGGATCATCCTGCTTGCGGCGGCGGTAAGCCTTGCGACGGTCTACGTCTCCCTCCTTACCCCAATGCATAAGGCCAGCAAAATTACGGCGATGGAGGCTTTGCGCTACCAGGGCGGCGAGAAGGGGAAACGGAAACGGACTGCCCGGAAAGGCTTTGATGAGCTGAGCATCCCAAAGCTTACGATATCGAACCTTGGGAGAAATAAACGGAGAACTGCGGTAACAATTCTTTCTCTCGGGGCGACAGGAATTCTTTTTGTGACGGCGGCTACAATCTGTAACTGCATGAATGCGGAGGATATCACGAGAGAGAGCATCCGCAGGGATATCAAGGTGGAAATCGACTATGAAGAGGACGACGAGATGCATCCGGAGTGGGCGCTTGACCAGATCCAGCAGAATAATCCGATGACGGAGGAGCTTAGGCTGAGGATTGAAAAAATCGACGGCGTAACTTCCGTTGAGACCAGCCTTAAAACAATGGGAAAGATTGATAAAGCGAAGGACAATGGAAGTGGGATGCCGGAGGACGAAGTAAGGGAACGCAGCGGGAAGATAGCTCCTGATGAGATAAACTGCGAAGTGAAAGGATTAGACGATGAGGCTATGAAGGAACTATCCCGGTACGTGACGGAAGGTTCCCTTGACGATCCGTCCATTAAGGGGGGAACAGGAGTTATCTTTTCTGAATCCACATTAAAACAGGAGCATCCGGACTGGAAGGTAGGGGATAAACTGCTTTTGCAGGTGATGGACGGTGAAAAGATCAGGGAACGCCAGGTGACTTTTGCCGCCCTCTCAAAAGCGCCGCCGAGCCTGATGGGATATTACATGGTAATGCCTGAAGGTGCCCTTAAAAATATGTGCAGTTCGGATATTACGTATTACTGGGATATTTCCGTGGAAAGCGAGAAAGAGGACAGGGCGGAAAAGGAAATCAGTGAGCTTATTTCCGATGCGGAGGTTCTTGAGATGTCAACCTTCCGTGAGGAAAATAAAGCATCAGAGAAGGCGATTCGGTATACCCTCTATGGCTGCTACGGGATTCTGGCAATATTCGGGCTTATCGGAATCCTAAACCTGATCAACACGATGATCAACAGCGTCCATGTCAGGAAAAAGGAGCTTGGCATGCTGCAGGCCATCGGCATGTCCGGGCGGCAGACGGTGTATATGCTGCAGCTTGAAGGGCTTTTCTATACCGCCGGCACGCTGGCAGTGTCTCTAGGGCTTGGGAGCATCCTTGGGTACGCAGTGTTCCTGTGGGCGAAAGAAGGAGGCATCATGGGCATCCGGGTGTACCATTATCCGGCTGTGCCTGCGGTCTGCCTGGCGGGGATCGTGCTGGCGGTGCAGATACTGATCACTTATTTTGTAAATATAAACTTTAAGAAATTAAGCCTGATTGAGAGGATCAGGTTTGCGGAGTAGGAATATGCAAAGCATAAAGCAGTGATTGACGGGGTGTAAAGCGTGAAAATAGCTGCGGTTTGGCCTGTGTTTTTCGGGAAATGTGGTGTATAATATAATTTAAAGATTGAAACTCATTCCCGCTGCTCTGTTTTTGAGCGGGTATTGGCTTAAAGGAGTATGATAAAGGAGCTGTATATGAGAAGAGAAGAATATATTTCGGATGATATGGTTGTAAAGCGCGCGAATGCAGCTATAAGGCTGGAATTGGAGAAGAAGAAAGCGATGGATATTCCGGTGATTGTGTATGACAGAGAGACACAGGAGGTGTATCAGGAGCACAGCGACGGAACACGGGTAAAGGTAGGAAAAAGGATGAGGAAGGGGCGTTATAGTGAGCGTGTTGCAAAAAAAGCCTGAGGTTGTCGTGTTTGCGGGGCCGAACGGTTCAGGGAAAAGCACATTTACAGAATTGCTAAAGCCTCCGATGGATTATATTAATGCGGATGAAATTAAAAAGAATTTAAAATGTTCGGATTTAGAGGCTGCACAGTTGGCCGAAAAGCAGCGTGAGAATCATATTGAACATATGAATGAATTTTGCTTTGAAACAGTTCTGTCAACGCAACGAAATTTGAAACTGCTTGAAAGAGCAAAAGAAAAAGGATATTTTATCCGTTGCTATTATATACTTACCGCAGATCCTGTAATTAATGTTTGGCGTGTGAAATCAAGGGTGGAATCCGGGGGCCATGATGTGCCTGAAGAGAAAATAATTGCGCGATATGACAGAGCGCTTGCTTTGGTGAAGGATTTAGTCAAAATTTGCGATATATGCCATATATATGACAATTCTGGAAATAAACCGTTTCGAATATTAAAAAAACGGAAAGAGCAGATTTTTTATGACGAGTGTAGTGACTGGTACATCGAAGATATCCGCGCACTGACAAATATTGAAAATATGGAACGAAAAGATTTGAATTAAAAATAATGCTATAAGACAGTGACAGATACTATCTTATAGCATTTTATAAATTAAAAATTTTTTAATCATGCAACCAAACACGGGCAATTCCAGTCTAATAAGTGTAAAACAAAAACAAACCGGAAAGGGGAGGTGAGGTTCATGGAGCTGTTACTGGTGAAGAAGGCACAAAAGGGCGATACGGACGCATTTGTGGAGCTGATGGAGATGCACAAGATGTCGCTCTACAAAGTGGCGAAAAGCTACTTAAAGAGCGAGGAGGATATCGCGGATGTGATGCAGGACACGATACTGTCAGCCTATGAACATATAGGAGAGCTGAAAAAGTCAGCTTACTTTAAGACATGGATTACCCGTATTCTGATGAATCA
This sequence comes from Lachnospiraceae bacterium MD308, assembly GCA_000403475.2. GTDB lineage: Bacteria > Bacillota > Clostridia > Lachnospirales > Lachnospiraceae > MD308. The sequence continues at coordinate 675,502 of KE159795.1, read as the reverse complement.
TTGTAACGATCTGCTAAGACGGCAGAGGCATTTTGTGAAGGCGGGCTGGGAAGAGGAGCGTGAGGCCAGCGCGCCGTCCGGCGACCGGGAGTTTTACGAGCTGCTCTCAGAGCTATCCGAGGATGTGCGGCCTGTTTTCCTTCTGCATTATGGGGAAGGCTTTAGTACAAAGGAAGTGGCGCAGATTCTCGACATGAACGAGAATACGGTGAAGAGCAAGCTGATGCGGGGCAGAAAGAAACTGAAACAGGTGCTTTGTTGTTAAGGAGGCGTTATTTTATGAAGAAGACAGAGAAAGATATGAGAGATATTTTAAATCAGGATATTCACATTTCGGACATGGTGGAGACAAGGATACAGGAGACGTACAGTCAGCTGGGGAAGAGGAATGTCCGCCGGAGGAAGGCGGGGAGCGTCCGGAAAATCGCGGCGGCTATCGCGGCAGTGTGCCTTTTTGTTCCAGGCGTAGTGTACGCATCCTCAAAGACAGAATTTTTTCAGGCGATGTTCGGCAATGAGACGAGAGAGTCTAACGGTGTTCTTGAGCGTGAGGTTGATACCGGAAAGGAGGGGAAGGATGCCAAGGTTACGGTGACGCTGCCTTCCAGGGAGTATGTTCCGGTGGACGAGGAGCAGGCAGAAAAAGAAATCGGCGCTTACGTGTCGGAGGAGCCCATCGTGAAGAAAGCAGGCAGCCACACCCTTACAATCAACAGTTTTGTCTATGATAAGAACGGCGCGATGATGTATTTTACCCTGGAGAGGGAAGGCGGTGTTACGGCCTTTACGGGAGATAAGGATACGAACCTCACCAAGGGAGCGTACTTTACGGAGGATGCTGACTTTTATTTTAACTGTGAGACGAAAAACGGAGCGTTTGGCGCGGAGAATACTTATATTGATATGGAGAAGAGTACAAACGGTAAGTTTTACTGCTATTCCTACATTCTGTGGAACGAGCCTTTGAAGGATGGGGATGTGCCGGAGCTTATGTTTGAGACATATCCGTGTGCCAAAAGGGAACTGGATGAGAAGACAAAGACAAAGACGGAGAGGATCAGGCTGACGTCTAAAGCTCCGGTTCCAGTACGGAAGATTGATATGGGCGAGAAGGGGTATCTGGAGTATTCGCCGATCGCCCTGAGCGTTGACATGGCCAAAGGCATGGGGCTGTCCAAAGAGGAGGCTGCGGACCCGTATTATCTGGAGTCTATCGAGGTTGTGTATAAGGATAAGGAAACTTACGTTGTCTGCAATAAAGAGAAGAACGTGGAGAACAGCAGCTACCAGCTTGGCGCAGGAACGTACTATAAGACCGTGTTCAACCGGCTGGTGGATGTGGATGAGATAGAAAGAATCGTGGTGAACGGGGTTGAGTTTGCAGTGAAGTAAGGCTGCTGATGATAATCGGTTTGTACACTGGAGGCAGGAAAGGCGCATCAGAAATGGTGTGCCTTTAAAATTCCATAGATTGAAGTTGTGAAAAACGGCCGGATGGGATATACTGTAAACAAATTTATTTTGAGCGGGGAAGGGATGGACGATGACGGCGGAGGCAGTTTTAGAGGAAATTATCAGGTGCTGTGAAAAACATCTGGTGAAAGAGGCGGTGCTGTTTGGCTCGCGTGCAAAGGGAACTTTTCTGGAGCGCAGCGATTTTGACATAGCGGTGTCCGGCGCGGCAGATTTTGACGGGCTTTTAGAAGACGTGGAAGAGATTCCCACGCTTTACACGATAGACTTGGTGGATATGGATACCTGTGGAAATGCATTGCTTTTGGAGGATATTAAAACGTATGGACGAAAAATTTTTGAGAAGGTTTAAATCATTTGGAAATTCTCTGGATTCTCTTTCGGAGGCAAAGGAGCGGGATATGTCTGATTCATTTGTACTCAGCGGAACCAGTGCGAAGTTCAGCATAACCTTTGACCTTGCGTGGAAGGTGATGAAGGATATTTTAGTGCAGCATTATGCCATGAATAATTTTGTGGCGGGCTCGCCGAGAGAAGTGTTAAAAGCCGCATTCCAGGCAGAACTTATATCGGATGATGTCTGGATGGAGATGCTGAAGGTGAGAAATCAGCTTGCCCATGATTATGACGGAGTGATTGTAAAAAAATATTGCCGGCGGATTGTCAGTGTGTATATTGATATGCTGTATGAGTTTCGCAGGAAAACCGAGGGGCTGCCGGGGATTAGGGGAAAAGACTTATAAAATTAAAGAAAGGCAGCGGCTTGCATGGGTCGCTGTCTTTCTATGCCTGATGTTTTCTGCCGCTGTATTATTAAAATTTCTTTAGAATTTCTTTTGTTTTTCTCGTCATCCATCCTAAGATTTTGCTGGTATACTTCAAAAAAAGAGTAGGAGAGATACGAATGGAAACTTTGGAAAATTATCTGATGTGGGGAATTTATCATATAAAAAACGGGGTAGTTATAGGATGCATATGCTATGGAATCGTTTTTTGCCTGACTATGTTTAAAAAGGATAGACGAAAGATTCGGATTCAAAATTTGTATGAAATGTTGATTTACATTTGGCTGGTAACAGTATTTTTAATTACAGGAATGATTCCGTTTCAGTTTAAACTCGATATTTTTGCAAATCATACAGTTAATTTGAATTTGATTCCTTTTTACGGGGGTGCATTTGTGCCAATGGTTCTTAATGTTATGATGTTTGTGCCGATTGGCCTTCTTTTGCCATTAGCATTTTCACAAAAAATAAACGGTAAAAAAGCATTGTTGATTGGGGGCGGGATTTCTTTTGCTATCGAAATAATGCAGATATTTGCCGGGAGAAATGCAGAAATAGATGATTTTCTATTAAACACAGCAGGCGCACTGCTGGGCTACGTTCTCTATGATGCTGGATGCTACATAAAAATTAGTAAGAAGAAATTTGTTCAAAAAGTCTGTATCCTTTGTATGGTGGTTTTGGCTGGCAGTGGAGGTGTCTGGCTGCTGTGTGATCACAGTACTTCGGAAGAAGATGGTATATTTGCTGTAAAAGATGAGATAGAGAAAATAAGGTTTATCCATGATGGCAAAGAAATGGCAGGGGATATATATTCGGAGGAATTCAATGCATTTAGCGATCAATTAAGTAATTGCGGCGGGCATATCTTTGAAATAAAGGATATTTCTGATCAAGATGTTGTAAATAGAACAGATTACTTTATTGAAATAGAATTTAAAACTCCGCAGACACTCTTTTTTGTAAATGCGGAAGAATTTGTAATTCAGGATGCTGGCAGGATTTTATATAATCTGAATACGAATGAAATGTTTTGGGGACACGACAGATACCAGAAATCAGTGGAGTATACGGATATAGATAAATCACTAGAGGAGCATATCGTTTTGCAGCGGGAATAGTCCTTTGCGTAGCAAAGCGATATGCTCTATTTAATACATTGAGCAAATTACGCGTAATGATACCGTGTCCTCTTCCGGATGAAAAATGCTGTCGTCACAAGGAGCGTCAAAACCTCCGCAGCGGTAACCGCAAGCCACACGCCGTCAATTTCCAGGATTAGCGGCAGCAGCAGGACAACGGCAATCTGGAATACCAGCGTCCGTAAAAATGAGATTGCCGCCGACACCGCGCCGTCACTTAAGGCGGTGAAGAAGGAGGAGGCGAAGATGTTAAAGCCGCAGATTAAAAATGACATCCCGTAGAGCCGGAATCCGTGGAGGGTCATGTTAAACAGCGCGCTGTCGTACCCCACGAAGACATTTGCCAGGGGGGAGGCTAAAAGCTGCGCCGCCAGAGCCAGGAATATCCCCCAGACGGCTACGAGGGAGAGGCTCTTTCTGAAGAGGTTCTTAAGTTCCCCGTGATGCCCTGCGCCGAAGTGGTATCCGGTGATGGGCGCGCTGCCGATGGAATATCCTAAAAATATGGAGATAAAGATAAAGTTTACATACATGATGGTTCCATACGCCGCCACGCCGTCCTCTCCGGCGAACCGGATGAGCTGGAAGTTATAGAGGGCGTTTACCACGGACATGGAAAGGTTAGTCATCAGCTCTGAGGAGCCGTTGGTGCAGGTCTTTAGGAGGATTCCTTTGTCAAAATGCGTTTTCTTAAGCCTGAGGAGGCTTTTGTTTTTCCTCAGAAAATAAAAAACAGGGAGGAGACCTCCCATGTATTCGCTGGCCGCCGTGGCAATGGCGGCTCCTGCAAGCCCCCATTTAAAGACAGCGATAAAGAGGAAGTCTAAGACGATATTGGTAAGCCCGGCGGCGATAATCACGTAAAGCCCGAGCTTTGGCTTTTCCGCCGTCACGAAAAAGCTCTGGAACACGTTTTGCAGCATAAAAGGGGGCAGCGAAAAAAACAGGATTCTTCCATACAGTACGCAGTTGTCTGCAAGGGTTCCCGTGGCTCCGAGAAGTTCGCTGACCGGCCGGATAAGGATGAAGCCGGCAATGGAGATCAAGGCGCCGCCGATGGCAGTTACGCATACAAGCATGGAGAAGTATTCATTTGCCCGCTCTTTCTTTCCCTCGCCCAGCGTCTTTGCCACGATGGCGCTGCCGCCGGTGCCGATCATAAAGCCCAGGGCGCTTAAGCCCATAAGGAAGGGCATGATGAGGTTGATAGCCGCGAATGCTGTCTTTCCCACGAAGTTTGACACGAACAGTCCGTCCACCACGCTGTAGATGGAAGTGAAGATCATCATGATGATGGAGGGCAGCACGAACAGGATTAATTTTTTATAAGTAAAGTGGTCTGATAACTGAATTCTCATTGTAAAATCTCCTTTGCATTTTCTTCAAGCATTTCGATATATTTTCGGCTGAGCCGTAAAAGTTCCTGTGATTCTTCTTCCGGCATGGAATCAAAGACTTTGTTCTCAATCTCGATGACCGGAAAGATGCGTTCTTTTGCCAGGTTCATCCCGGCATCTGTCAGGAAGATGTGCATCTGCCGCCCTTTTCCATGTTTCAGCGAGATATATCCATTAAGCTCAAGCTTTCGGATGGAGGAATTGATGGTCTGCTTGCTGGTGGCAGACAGGTTGCAGATGTCTTTTTGCAGGCATCCGTCGCCTAGATAGCAGATGGCGTAGAGGATGTCGAAAGCGCTGTCGGACAGCTTAAGCCTCAGTGCAATGTCGTGGTAGATGCGGTTAGTCTCTTTGTAAATACGGTTATATTCCTTCAGGGCATTATTTATGGGAAAGTTCATGGTTATATATCTCCTTTGTGGTATTTATTATTTCTATGTAAGGCAAATTTGTCTCTTTGGGTGGACTTATCTGTTCGATAAGCTTTTTGTTTTGACTTGATATCCGGGATAATTTCCTGACTGATATAAGTACGATTTCATACTTACATATTCTAGTCCGAAATCATACTTGTGTCAAGACTTTTTTGGTTATTCCATTTTCACATTACCTGTGTTATAATTCATCTAAGTATGTGAATGTACTGCGATAATAGAAATAAGGAGCGGGAATGCTTATGAAAAGGGTGCTATTAAAGCTTAGCGGGGAAGCGCTGGCAGGAGACAAAAAGACTGGCTTTGACGAGGCTACCTGCCTTGGCGTTGCCAAACAGGTGAAAAAGCTTACGGAGGATGGTATTCAGGTTGCGATTGTGACAGGGGGCGGTAATTTCTGGAGAGGACGGACCAGTGAGACCATTGACCGGGTGAAGGCGGATCAGATTGGGATGCTTGCGACGGTGATGAATTGTATCTATGTATCAGATATTTTCCGGTATGCAGGGATGGAGACGGAGGTGTTCACCCCGTTCGTATGCGGCGCGTTTACCACGCTGTTTTCCAAAGATGCAGCGGTTAAGGCGCTTGAGGAGGGGAAGGTTATCTTCTTTGCGGGAGGGACAGGCCACCCGTATTTTTCTACGGATACAGGCGCGGTGCTTCATGCCATAGAGATTGAGGCGGATGCTATGCTTCTTGCGAAGGCTATAGACGGAATCTATGACAGTGACCCGAAGGTGAATCCGGAGGCGAAGAAGTACGACGAGATATCTATTCAGGAGATCATTGATCAGAAGCTTATGGCGGTGGATCTTACGGCTTCGATTATGTGCCTGGAGAATAAGATGCCTATGCTGGTGTTCGGGCTGAATGAAGAGAACAGTATTGTAAATACTATATCTGGGACATTTACGGGAACGAAAGTGACTGTATCATAAGGAGGAAAGAAATATGAATGAGAAACTGAAGGTTTACGAAGAGAAGATGACGAAGACGATGGCGAACCTTGACGGAGAGCTTGGGGCAATTCGTGCAGGGCGTGCGAATCCGAATGTACTGAACCGGATTATGGTGGATTATTACGGAACGCCGACGCCGATTCAGCAGGTTGCGAACGTATCTGTCCCTGAGGCGCGTATGATCCAGATCCAGCCATGGGATAAGAGTATGATTAAGGCCATTACGAAGGCGATTCAGACTTCGGATTTGGGAATCAATCCTAACAACGACGGTTCAGTGATTCGCCTGGTGTTCCCGGAGCTTACCGAGGAGCGCAGAAAAGAGCTTCAGAAAGATGTAAAGAAAAAAGGGGAGGCCGCAAAGGTTGCCATCCGCAATATCCGGCGCGACGGGAATGACTCTTTAAAGAAGCTTAAGGGTACGGAGGTATCTGAGGATGAGATCAAAGATATGGAAGACGATCTTCAGAAGATGACGGACAAGTTTGTCAAAGAGGTTGATAAGGCTGTAGAGGTTAAGTCTAAGGAAGTTATGACTGTTTAATCTATTTTGTTAAAGTAAGGAAGCAGATGAGTGTTTGTGCGGCGTAACGCACAGTGGGGGGACAGGCGCTTAGGAAAAGGGTCTGTCCTTCATATATAGATATAAAGACCGGCGGCGGAGATTTTTAAGATGCTGCCCGGGATTAAAAGGAGATTGGCTATGAATGTTCCGCAGCATATTGCGATTATATTAGATGGAAACGGACGGTGGGCGAAGTCAAAGGGGATGCCCCGCAACTACGGCCACGCCCAGGGAAGCAAGAATGTGGAGAGAATCTGCGAGGAAGCGTGGCGCATGGGAATCAAGTACCTGACAGTCTACGCATTTTCCACGGAGAACTGGAATCGTCCTCAGGATGAAGTGGACGCATTGATGAAGCTCTTGCGCAACTACATGAAGACTTGCCTTAAGACTGCGAAAAAAAATGACATGAAGATTCGCGTGATCGGGGATCTTAAAAGGCTCGATGAGGATATCCGTACTCGAATCGCGGAGCTTGAAGAAGCGACTCGGGAGAACGGGGGCTTGAATTTTCAGATTGCTATCAATTACGGAAGCAGGGACGAGATTGTGCGGGCTGTAAGAAGGCTTGCGGCGGATTGCACAGAGGGGAAGATAGATGCCGGGGAGATTGATGAGCAGATATTTGCACGGTATCTGGATACGTCAGGAATTCCAGACCCAGATTTGTTGATTCGCACAAGCGGGGAGCTGCGTCTGTCGAATTTCCTGTTGTGGCAGCTTGCGTACACGGAATTTTATTTTACCGATGTGCTGTGGCCGGATTTTACGAAGGAGGAGCTTATCAAGGCGGTTGAGTATTACAACGGCAGAGACAGGCGCTACGGCGGTGTGAAGGAGGGACAGGGAGATGTTTAAGACAAGGCTTCTCAGCGGGATCGTCCTTGTCATCGTGTTGGTTGCCACGGTGGGCTTGGGCGGTAATGTGCTGTTTGCAGTTCTTGGAATTATCAGTTTAATTGGGGTGTCTGAATTATATAAAGTGGTGAGCGTGCATAATAAAGTATTAGGGCTTGCAGGATATCTTGCGGCGGCAGCTTACTATGCATTACTTTTTGCCGGGCGTATGGAGTATGTGACGATGCTGTCCATCCTTTTTCTTGTGCTGTTGATGGCGGTCTATGTGTTTACATTCCCGGCTTTTAAGGCAGAGCAGGTGATGACTGTGTTTTTCGGACTGTTTTATGTGGCGGTGATGCTGTCTTACGTCTATCAGACGAGAGAGCTTCCGGACGGCGGGACGGTTGTTTGGCTGATTTTTTTGAGCTCCTGGGGGTGTGATACTTGTGCGTATTGTGTAGGTGTGCTTATCGGGAAGCATAAGATGGCGCCGAAGCTCAGTCCCAAAAAATCTGTGGAGGGCGGTATCGGCGGTGTTGTTGGAGCAGCGCTTCTTGGGGTTATATTTGCGCTTGCGATGAACAAATGGGGCGGTGCATCAGCGAGTCCGCTTCATTATGCGGTTATCTGCGGTGTGGGAGGTATGATTTCCCAAGTGGGAGACCTGGCGGCGTCAGCAGTCAAGAGAAACCATGAGATCAAAGATTACGGAAAGCTGATTCCGGGGCATGGAGGGATTCTTGACCGGTTTGACAGTGTGATCTTTACGGCGCCGGTGATTTATTATCTGGCGACATTGCTGGCAGGAAATATCTGATTAATGCGGTATGGCCGGATATCTTGCTGTGCTGCGAAATAGTTGAACAGGAGAGATGAATTTATGAAGAAAATAGCCGTCTTAGGCTCCACAGGTTCTATAGGAACGCAGACACTGGAGGTCGTGCGGGAGAACGGGGATATACAGGTTATGGGGCTTGCTGCAGGAAGCAATACGGACCTTTTAGAAAAGCAGATCCGTGAGTTCCATCCGGTGAAAGCGGCCGTGTGGTCCAAGGAGAAAGCAAAGGAGCTGCGGGTGCGGGTAGCGGATACGGATACAGAGATTATATCGGGCATGGAGGGGCTGATTGAGGTTGCGGTGATGGAAGATACGCAGATATTGGTGACCGCCATCGTGGGCATGATCGGCATACGCCCTACTATAGAGGCCATTAAAGCAGGGAAGGATATTGCTCTTGCCAACAAGGAGACGTTGGTGACGGCAGGTCATTTGATTATGCCGCTGGCGGAAAAAACGGGTGTCTCTATCCTTCCGGTGGACAGTGAGCACAGTGCGATCTTCCAGTCATTACAGGGAAATGACAGGAGAACAGTAAAGAAGATACTTCTGACGGCATCCGGCGGACCTTTTAGAGGAAAGAAGCAGGAAGACCTTTTGGAGATTCGGGTGGAGGATGCCTTAAAGCATCCCAATTGGAGTATGGGTGCCAAGATTACGATAGATTCTTCCACGATGGTCAATAAAGGGCTTGAGGTGATTGAGGCGAAATGGCTGTTTGATGTGGAGGTGGACGATGTGCAGGTGGTTGTGCAGCCCCAGAGTATCATCCATTCTATGGTTGAGTACGAGGACGGAGCAGTCATTGCGCAGCTTGGAACGCCGGACATGAAGCTTCCTATCCAGTATGCGCTTTATTATCCGGAGAGAAGGTATCTTCCGGGAGAACGGCTTGATTTCTGGAATATTGGGAAACTTGATTTTGAGAAGCCGGATATGGAGACTTTTTATGGACTTAAGCTTGCTTATGAGGCCGGAAAGAGAGGTGGCTCCCTTCCGACAGTATTTAATGCGGCAAATGAGTTGGCGGTCAGTATGTTTTTAAGACGGGAGGCGAAGTATCTCGAGATTTCGGAGATTATCGAGGATTGTATGATGGCTCACAAGAATATTGAGAATCCGACACTTGAACAAATCCTTGAGATTGAAGCGGAAACATATGAACGGATTAACAGTAGGAGGTAATGATTGGTTTGGGTATTATATTTGCAATATTAATTTTTAGTTTTATCGTGTTCTTTCATGAGCTGGGGCATTTTTCCCTGGCTAAGAAAAATGGGATTGACGTGGAGGAATTCGCGATTGGAATGGGACCGAATCTGTTTTCAAAAGAGTACAAAGGAACGAGGTACTGTATTAAGCTTTTCCCGGTCGGAGGATTGTGCATGATGGGAGAAGACGAGGAGGCCACCGATTCTCTGTCGAATTTTAATAATAAATCTGTGTGGGCAAGGATTGCGGTTATTGCGGCGGGACCGGTGTTCAACTTTATTCTCGCATTTGTATTTGCGGTGATTCTCGTGGCCATGGTAGGCTATGACAAGCCGGTTATTACCTCTGTAGAAGAAGGGTATCCGGCTTACGAGGCGGGGATTGAAGAGGGAGACACGATTGTAGAGATGAATGGAAAGAGAATTCATGTTTTCCGGGATATCGATGCCTACAACCAGTTCCATCAAGGCGAGGAGACGGAGATCGTCTTTCTTCATGACGGTGAGAAAAAAAGTGTTACGCTCACGCCAAAGATGGATGAAGAGAGTAATTATTACCGGTTTGGAACCGGAGGCGGTAGTTACACGAAGGCGAATGTATTTACTGCTCTTAAGTATGGTGTGTACGAGGTGAAATTTTGGGTTAGTACCACTCTTGATAGTTTGCGGATGCTGATTACGGGAAAGATAGGGGTAGACCAGTTGTCCGGCCCGGTAGGAATTGTGAATGTGGTAGACGATACGTACCAGCAGAGTAAGTCCTATGGAATTTATATGGTAATCGTGCAGTTACTTAATATAGCAATCCTGTTATCGGCAAATCTGGGCGTAATGAATCTGCTGCCGCTCCCGGCGCTTGATGGAGGAAGACTGGTATTTCTTGCAGTGGAGGCAGTCCGCAGAAAGCGGATACCGCCAGAAAAAGAAGGGTATGTGCACCTTGTGGGGATAACTCTTTTGATGGCTCTGATGGTGTTTGTGATGTATAATGATATTAAGAAGATATTCTTTTAAAGGTTTATATAATTCAAGGGACAGGAAACAAAAGGTTGAATTTTGTTTCCTGTCCCTGTTTACAATTAGTTCTGAGAGTATAGAATTTTGTCTTTTATCTGCTGCCGCTCTAACCAGTGATAGAAATCTGCGCGTTTTTTCAGACGCTGGTAATAGGCTTTCACCATTTCATCACTGCTTTCAGTAAAAACGATGTCGGAGTGACTCGAGGCAGCGGCATTTACGATAGAGCCATCTTTGCCGATGGCGACAGCCTGAGACATATCAGCGGTGCAGCCGGGCATGATCGCTTCATTTCGTGCCACATCGTACGCAAACCAATTGTCAATGGTCGCCATGATCTCATAGGCATAGTCGGGATCTTCTTCCATACGTTTTTGCACATCAGGGTGGATGACAACGGCTTTGCTGCCTGGAGGGACATTGCCTAGGGCATGTATTTCTTTGGGTGCGATAAACTGACCATCTATGGAGCCATAAAATGGATTAGGTCCGGATGGTTTCCAGTTTTCCAAAGCTTTTGTATCGCAGTCCTGTTGGTAGAGCAGATAGTGGGGGTAGTCATTCCGGGTGCGCCAGTAGCTTGTGCTGGCGTCAAATACATGGTAGGCGATGCCAGGATACTTTGCTTTTAGCATGTCTTTCAGGGAAAGGGCTTCGGTTTTTGGAGAGGCTTCTGTCTTTGCGGCAGCACTTGAGAGTGTATTTGCCGCGGGGGTCTTGTCATTTGCTGACTTTCTGTCTGTAAAAGCCCTGGCAGCCAGGGAAGAAAAGCTTGCGTCTGCCTCATTTGCAGACCGTTGCCTTTGGATGGCGGCAGAGCTTTCGTATATCTTATTTGTGTAGTTGGTTTGAATGGTGTTGTTCATTGGTTACTCCTTTCCTGCAGCAGAATCGTTGCACAAAATTGTTTGTGATTGGTTTTTAGTTCTAGTTCCCCCATATATTTTTCAGCTTCCCGCCGTACATTAGAAAGTCCGATGCCGTGAAAGTAATTGTCCGTTGTCTTTGTTGTCTCCGGCAGACCGTCTGGTTTGAATTTTAATTCGCCAGAAAAAGGATTTTTTACTTCAATCAGATAAAAATTCCCTTTTTGCCTGCTGGCCAGAGTGATGTATTTCCCTTCGCAGCAGGTTTCCTCATCCTTTATCTTTTCGCATGCTTCCAATGCATTTTGCAGAAGGTTATTAAGGATAATCCCCAGGTCAAAGGCGTCATATTGGCCGGTAATTGGATAATGAAAATCTACCTGAAAATCAATACCATATCCGAGACATTGCTGAAGTTTATCATTGACAATGACATCTGTAACAGCATTTCCTGTCTGGAAAGTCAGATCAAAATCTTTTACCGCATCATCCATGCTATTGATATACTTCTCTAAGTCTGCATATTGTCCGTTCTTTGACAGTCCTCGGATATTATTCAGATGTCCGCGTATGTCGTGTTTCATCTGCCGGATGTGAGTGTAAAAGTGCTCTGTTTCAAGGAGCCGGCTCTGTAATTCTCGAGTTGTCTGTATATTCACAAAATAGTCCTCACGTTCTCTGCGCAGAGTTTCCAGTCCTTGCCAAAATGTAATTGCAAGATATGTCCCAGTGTAAAATAGTAACGCCAATAAAGGTACAATCCCTAAAAACAGAGGATGGCGCTCATAGAGCCAGAGAGGCATACCGTTTTCTATTTCGAATAGCAGAACAGAAATCATTTGACCGAACAGGATACCTGCCGCCGGAATCAGGCTTAGGTAACATATTTCCCTCCAATGTATCATTATCAGGCTCTTTTGAAGTCGCTGCCGGAATGTATAGAGCATAAGGCTCAACAGAATAACATGGGAAAGGGTAAATAGTGTATTTTGTACTGTATTATACAGATAAATGTCTTCCAAAGTTGTTAGATTCGCAGAAAAAAGTCTTTGTAAAATATAATCAGCGCTTTCAACAATCAGGCCGCTTAAGATTCTGGCATTATAGTAGAGAAGAGCCAGCAGAAAGATGAATGACTTTTTAATGTTAAGCGTCCGGGAAGCTATAAGGAGTGAGACAATCAGGACAGGACCGAAAGCTCCTCGGGGGCTGGCTGTATTTTTGCAGATTATCCACGCGGCTAGATGAAGGAAAAATACAAGGAACAAGTCTCTTTTTTTGTTCTTTTGGAGCGTTCCATTTACCAAAAAAGGCTTCATAAATGCTGTCAGGCTGGCAGCATAAACCAATGCAGCCGTAGTAGTAAGTAAGTTTTGAAAAATTCTGAACTGTATTTCACTCATAAGCCGCTCTCCTTTTTCAGAAAATGAAGATAAGCTTTTACAAAATCCTGGTACTTATATTTTGATATTATCAGCCTGTCTCCGCTGGTCATTATAGCTTCAGTCCTGCTGTAGCCTTTGATGGCGGCAAGATTGATAAGATAACCTTTGTGAATGCGGAAAAACTGCCCTTGAAGCTGTGTTTCCAGGTCGCTGATTTTTGCGTAATAAGTCAATTGTTCGTCTTTTAGGTGCAGGATGACTTTGTGATTGCTGCTTTCTATATACTTAATCTGATTTAATGGAATTGTCCGGTTTATATTGGCGGACTGAAGCGTGAGCGTACGTCCCACTTTGGGGAGATTCTTTGACTTCTTAAATTTTTCGACCTGCTCTGCTGCGCGGACAAAAACTTGGGCAAACTTTTGTTCATCTACTGGCTTGAGCAAATATTGAAATGCGTTCACATCGAATGCGTCAAATACGTACTGCTCATAGCCTGTCACAAAGATAATCACCGGTTCCGTCTCAAAGTTATGCTTTCTGATTTCTTGTGCTAAAGCTATTCCATTTATTCTGGAGTCAGGGGAATTCAAGTCAATATCCAGAAAATAAAGTTCTATCTTCTTAATATTTGCAAAGCAATCATCGGCAGAATCAAATTCAAAAATCTCACATGGCCAGGACTGTTCATGGATTAATGAGGTGAGATAAGAGCGGGTGGCGGCATCATCATCACAAATAGCTATTTTTAGCATATAAATATTTCCTCCGTATATAATATCGTATAAAAGCCAGAGAATATAAAGGATGGAAGCGTGACTGGACGAATTCATAGCGCAACTAGACAAAGAGATTGGTTGCAGGTTTGTAAAAATCTGTTATAATAAAGGTGGAACAGAAGAGAAAGAGAGTGTGATGAAGTGCCGAAAAAGGATAACGTAAAATCGGACGTAAGGTGGAAAGAATTTTGGAGGCAGAATGAGCGTTTTGCGGATTTATTCAATGCAGTTCTGTTTCAGGGGAAAGAGGTACTGAGACCGGAAGATTTAGAGGAAATTGATACAGATATGTCGGGTATTGTGCAGTTCAAGGATTATGAGGAATCACTTGTACGCGCAAGGGATGTGGTGAAGAAGATGGCATTTGGTGTGGAGTTTGCCGTGTTTGGCCTGGAAAGCCAGCAGCGGATTCATTATGCAATGCCTCTTCGGACGCTTTTATATGACGGTCTGGGGTATTTGAAGGAATATCAGATGATTGCACATTCACATAAAAAAGAGAAGGATGTAATGACAAAGGATGAATTCCTTTCAGGGATGTGTAAAGAGGACCGGCTTCATCCTATTGTATCTGTCACGGTGTACTACGGCGAACAAGCCTGGGATGGTCCTATGAGCCTGAAAGATATGATTGTAGAAATGCCGGAGGAGATTGAGAGCATCTTTTCCGATTATAAGTTGAATCTGGTACAGGTGCGAGAGAGCGAACAGTATAAGTTTCACAATGAGGATGTAAAGACAGTCTTTGAGGTGTCAAGAGAAATTTTTAAGAAAAATTTTGATAAGATATACAAAATGTATGGAGACCGTGATGTGGATGCGGAGCTGATTGCAATGATAGGGATTATAACGGACTCGGCAGAACTAATCCGTCAAGGAGAGAAAAGAGAGGTGCAGAATATGTGTACGGCGTTGGAAGAATTAAAGAATGAAGGAAGACAGGAAGGAGTACGGGATAGTGCAGTAAAGCTGCTTGGGAAAGGATTTTCCGTTCCAGAGGTGGCGAGCCTGCTGGAACTTTCGAAAGAAGAAGTACTGAAGATGCAGCAGAAAATATAGGAATATATGTTATGGGGTATGGAGGGTATGGAAGATAAAAAGCGGGAAATTCCAATAAATAGAGGAATTCCCCGCTTTTTAAAGACGCGGAGACGGAGGGATTCGAACCCTCGTACCGGCGCAAAACCGGTAAACTGATTTCGAGTCAGCCCCGTTACGGCCACTTCGGTACGTCTCCATACCTGCTTAGTATAACACATTATCATCAAAATGGAATACCCAAAATTCATTTTTTTACATTTTCAGGCTATCATGCTGTCGCGATATTCTTTTGGAGTGCATTTCATATATCTTTTAAATATCTGCCCATAGTAAGCAGGGCTGGAGAACCCTACAAGTCCTGCGGTTCTGGTGATGCTCTCACCTTCTTTCAGGAAAATAAGGCTGTTTTGTATCCTCAGGAACAGAAGGTATTCAAAAATTGTCATATTCATATGTTTTTTAAAAAATCTGCAGCATTCGTTCTTGCATATATTTACATGGGCTGCCACATCGTCAAGGGAGATGTCCTGACTGTAATTCTCCTGAATAAAAGAGATAATGTCTCGGAGCCTTTGCAAATGCTTTTGCGTCTGCTGCTTTTTTTTCGGCAGACTTGAAAAGTGGCGGTAAAGTTTCTCAAATATCTGCAGGAGCAGAATGTGAATGCTGAACTCGTAAACATCGTTTTTTTCCAGTGACAGGTGGTAGATGGACTGAATCATGTCAAGGACTTCCTGATGCCATGCTACATGCTTTTCAAGTTTCAGTGAAGGCCAGCTGTCATTTGATGTGATGAAATCAATATATTTTGTCTGCAGGATGCTGTTTTCATACCCGTAGAGGAACCTGGGATGGAAGGTGACGGAGAGATAAGTGCACTCTTGCCCGTCTTTCATGTAACCGGAGTGGAGGGTGTTGCTGTTGCCGAAAAGCCCTTCGCCTTCTTTTAGGATGTAGCTCTGGTTGTTGACACGGTATTCGATGGCGCCGGACATGATCCACGTAAGCTCCACTTCCGGGTGCCAGTGCCACAGGAAAGAGCCCTGCTCATAAGACTGGATTGTTTCGATGCTGACTTCCACCGGAAAACTGTAATCCCCATGCTTTTTGATCTCTTTCTGGTTCTTCTCGGTATTAATCTGCGTTTTTTCCATAATCTGTAATTCCTTTTCCATATATAATTCAAATTTCCTCAATATCCTTATAAAAAAGTTCAATATTCTTATTGCGCGAAAGCTTTATTCTCATTATCATTATAATCATAAAGCAAGGGAGAACTTCTTGCAAGGCAAATTTAGCAGTTTGGCTATAAAACGAAAAGGAGAGCGATAAAATGGTAGAAAAGCTGATTAAGACATTTTATGAAACTTTCGGGGAAGGCGGCGAGGTCCGTACATATTTCGCGCCCGGACGCGTGAACCTTATTGGGGAGCACACCGATTATAACGGAGGACATGTATTTCCCTGCGCCCTCACCCTGGGAACCTACGGTATCGCAAGAGACCGGGAGGACAGGATGCTCAGGCTTTATTCGGTCAATATTGATTCTGTGGGAATCGTGGAAGTAAGCCTTGATGAGATCGTGGCGACGAAAGAGGCGTCCTGGACTAATTACCCGAAGGGAGTTGTATGGGCATTTGAAAAGCGTGGCTTTAAGATGGCTCATGGCATGGATATCCTGATCTACGGTGATATTCCAAACGGCTCCGGCTTGTCTTCCTCTGCGTCATTAGAAGTCCTGACGGGCGTGATCTTGAAGGATACTTTTGGATTTGACGTTTCCATGGTAGATATCGCGCTTATCGGGCAGGATGCGGAGAATAACTTTAACGGGTGCAACTGCGGCATCATGGATCAATTTGCCAGCGCTATGGGAAAGAAGGACAACGCGATCTTCCTGGATACGAATACGCTCAATTACACCTACGCCCCTGTAAAACTGCCGGATGCGAAGATTGTCATCACCAACAGCAAGGTGAAACACAGCCTGGTAAATTCTGCATACAACGACCGGAGAAATGAGTGCGAGACGGCGCTTAAGGAACTGCAGGCGGTTGTGGACATCAAGACTTTGGGAGATCTTACGGAAGAGCAGTTTGAGGAGCACAAAGGCGCTGTGAAGGACGAGGTTCGCCGGAAACGGGCGAAACATGCGGTTTATGAAAACCAGCGCGCCATCAATGCGGTGGAGGCTCTTAAGGCAAATGACATCGAGAAGTTCGGAAAGCTGATGAACGCCTCCCACGAATCTCTTCGCTATGACTATGAGGTGTCCTGTGAGGAAATCGACGTGCTGGTCGACCTTGCACAGGCGATGCCCGGAGTCATCGGCTCCCGCATCACCGGCGGCGGTTTCGGCGGATGTACTGTGAGCATTGTGAAAAATGACGCGGTTGACGCATTTGTGGAGGAGATTGGAAAAGCGTATCTTGAAAAAGTAGGCCATGAGGCGGAGTTCTATGTGGTAGATATCGGCGACGGCGCCGGAAAGCTTGGTTAAGGAGGTTCGGGCATGTTATCGGAGAATATTAAAAAATTAGTGGAATACGGCGTGCAGGCGGGGCTTGTGCCTGAGTGCGAGCGCATTTACACAACGAATCTTCTGTTAGAAATGTTTTGCGAGGACAGCTATGAGGACATAGAGATTGACGGGGAGGACATTGAGCTTGAGGAGGTGCTTAAGAACCTTCTTGACGAGGCGGTTTCCCGCGGGATCATCGAGGACAGCATCGTATACCGGGATCTGTTCGACACAAGGCTGATGAACTGTCTGATGCCGAGGCCTTCGCAGGTGCAGAAAAGTTTTTGGGAAAAATATGAGAAATCCCCCAAGGAGGCTACCGAGTATTTCTATAAGCTCAGCCAGGACAGCGATTATATCCGCCGCTACCGGGTAAAGAAGGACATGAAGTGGAAAGTGGATTCTCCTTACGGCGAGATTGACATCACGGTCAATCTGTCCAAGCCGGAGAAGGACCCGAAGGCTATCGCGGCGGCGAAGAACGCCAAGGCCAGCAGCTACCCGAAGTGCCTGCTCTGCATGGAAAATGAAGGGTACGCGGGGCGCGTGAACCATCCCGCAAGAGAAAATCACCGGATCATTCCCATCACGGTCAACGACAGCAAATGGGGCTTTCAGTATTCGCCCTATGTGTATTACAACGAGCACTGTATCGTGTTCAACGGGCAGCACACGCCGATGAAGATAGAGAAGGCAGCGTTTGTCAAGCTGTTTGATTTTGTCAAGCTGTTTCCCCATTATTTTCTGGGCTCCAATGCGGACCTTCCGATTGTCGGCGGCTCCATCTTAAGCCACGACCACTTCCAGGGAGGGCATTACACTTTCGCTATGGCGAAGGCTCCCATCGAGAGGGAAGTGACGGTTCCGGGTTATGAGGACGTGGAGGCCGGCATCGTGAAATGGCCGCTGTCTGTGCTCCGCATCAGGAGCAAGGATGAGAAGAGGCTTATAGAGCTGGCAGACCATATTCTGGGCAAATGGAGAGGCTACACGGATGAGGCGGCATTTATCTTCGCGGAGACGGACGGGGAGCCACATAACACGATCACCCCGATTGCAAGGAAGGTTGGGGAAGTCTTTGAGCTTGACCTGACGCTGCGTAACAACATCACGACCGAGAAGCATCCGCTGGGCGTTTACCATCCCCATGCAAAGCGCCATCACATCAAAAAGGAGAATATCGGCCTGATTGAGGTTATGGGTCTGGCGGTCCTGCCGTCAAGGCTTAAGGAAGAGATTGAGCTTTTGGCGGAATATATCACCGAGGGCAAGGATATCCGCAGCAATGAAAAGATTGAAAAGCATGCGGAATGGGCAGAGGCATTTCTGGCTGAATATGACAATGTTACGAAGGAAAATGTGACGGATATCCTGAAAAAAGAGATTGGAAATGTGTTCGTTGAGGTTCTTGAGGATGCGGGCGTCTATAAGTGCACAGAAGAAGGGCGCGAGGCATTTATGCGGTTTGTAAAGACTTTGTAGGGAAGACTTTTGAAGGAAAAGTTAGGATAAATACGGGAAAGGGCGGCAGGTCAGACGGGATCTGCCGCCCTGTGTTTTATGACTGGCAGGCTATGGCATAAGCAGGGAAAGGTATTTCTCGTAGTTTACGCCGTCGTTGCGGTCAATCTGCTCTTTCACAGAGTCGGTAAGGGCCAGCTCGATAAATTTCCCGGCGGTCTGTATGGTGGACGGGATATTATCGCCCCTTGCGATTCCGGCGCACAGGCAGGAGGCAAAAAGGTCTCCGGTGCCGGAGTAGCTGCCGCCTACGTAAGGGAAGGAGAACACTTCATAAGTATTCTTTGTGGCGTAGAGGTTTCCCATCTGGCTTGCGCCTGTATCATCCGCGAACCGGATGCCGGTCACGATGACGTGCTTAAGCCTCCCCCTGCACAGAGATTGGGCGAGGGTGCGGATTTCTACCAGCAGGTCTTGAGACTGCCCGGTCTGCGAGATGCGGCTGTAATCCGTGTCTGTGAGAAGGCAAAGCTCCGTCACGTTGGGCGTGATGATATCTGCCTGAAAGGCAAGCTCTTTCATCAGGGAGAGGAGGGTGTCGGAAAACATGTCATAGGGAATCCCGTCATCTCCCATGACAGGGTCTACCAGAAGGAAACTGCCTTTCTTGTGGAAAGTGCCAAGGAACCGGAAGATTTGCCTTATCTGCTCCTCGCTTGCCACGAACCCGGTGTAGATGCCGTCAAACTGTGCTCCCATCTTCTCCCATTCATGCCGGAAGTGCTCCATCTTGTCTGTGCAGTCGCCGCAATAGTAGCTGGGATAACCGGTCTGGGCGCTTAAAATGGCGGTAGGCAGCGGGCATGGGGAGACGCCCATAGCGGATAGTACGGATATGGCAGCCGTCAGGGAACAGCGGCCGAACCCGGACAGGTCGTTGATTACAGCGATTTTTTTTGTCATGATATATGAACTCCTTATATTGGTATTCTGGCAATTGATATTCTAGCATGAGAGTGGCTGTGATGGAAAGTCCAGATTTGAAAGAAAGAGACATGCCAGTTGCCGGGGGAAGGGAAGAAGCGCGTAAGTAAGAGAAAGGATTTGTCTTTTTTTTAAAGCCGTGTTAGAATCAGGTAAAAGATGTGAGATATTGCAGCAGTTACGGCGAAAGGGAGTGGGTGCATGGCAAGGACGATAAGTGTTGGACGTCAGGATTTTGAAACAATGCGGATAAAGAATAATTTTTATGTAGATAAGACCATGTTCATCAAGGAATGGTGGGAAGAGGATGATGACGTAACGCTGATTACCCGCCCAAGAAGATTTGGAAAAACGTTGAATATGAGTATGCTGGAAAAGTTTTTTTCCGCAGAGTTTGTTGGGAGAGATGATCTTTTTAAAGGACTTGCCGTCTGGGAGGATGAAAAGTATCGTGCTTTGCAGGGAACATATCCGGTAATATTTTTAACTTTTGCCGGAATCAAGGAAAACAATTTTGAAGAGGCGCGAAGGAGTATGTGCCGCGCTATAGAAGAACAATATAATAAGTATGATTTTCTTTTGAAGGGAGATTTGCTCAACGAAAAAGAAAAGAAATTTTATCAGGAAGTCTCAATGGATATGTCAGACGGCACAGCATCAGCATCCCTGAGGGCTCTTTCGGATTATCTTGGCAGATATTATGGAAAAAGGACAATTATTCTTTTGGATGAATATGATACGCCGATGCAGGAGGCCTATGTAAATGGTTATTGGAACGAGATGGTCTCTTTCACGAGAGGTATGTTTAATGCGGCGTTCAAGACCAATCCTTATCTGGAACGTGCATTGATGACCGGGATAACGAGAGTAAGTAAAGAATCTGTCTTTTCGGATTTGAATAATTTAAAAGTGGTGACAACGACATCAGAACAGTATGCGGATTGCTTTGGTTTCACTGAGGAAGAGGTATTTGCTGCGCTGGATGAGTTCGCAATGCCGGACAGGCGCGCGGACGTAAAAAGGTGGTACGATGGCTTTACGTTCGGAAATAAAAAAGATATTTATAACCCGTGGTCTATCATTAATTACCTTGACAGCGGAAAGTTCCGCACTTATTGGGCAAATACCAGTTCCAACAGCCTTGTCGGGAAACTGCTCCAGGAAGGGACAAAAGATGTAAAGCTTGCTTTTGAGAGGCTCCTTTCAGGAGAACATCTTATCATGCCTGTTGATGAACAGATTGTGTATAATATGCTGGACGGAGACGAGACGGCGATCTGGAGCCTCCTGCTTGCCAGCGGATATCTGAAAGTCGTCGGATTTGAGGAGCAGGAGGAAAAGGGATTTGGAACATGTGCTCTTATGTGCGAGCTTGCGATTACGAATTACGAGACAAAACTGATGTTTGCGGGCATGGTGCGTGGATGGTTTGCGCGGAATTTGTCGGCTTATAATGATTTTATCAAGGCATTGCTTTTGAATGATATAGATGCGATGAACGATTATATGAACCATGTAACGAGGTCAGTATTCAGTTATTTTGATACGGGCAAAAATCCTTCGAAAAGTGAACCGGAGAGATTTTATCATGGGTTTGTGCTAGGCCTTATGGTGGAGCTTTCTGACCGCTATGTGATTACTTCCAACAGAGAGAGCGGATTCGGCCGGTATGATGTGATGCTAGAACCCAAGGAGCAGAGCGATGATGCGATAATACTGGAATTTAAGGTGTTTCAGCCGAGAAAGGAAAAAGACCTTGCAGATACGGTTGCATCTGCATTGAAACAGATTGAGGAAAAAGACTACGAGGCTGTTTTGACTTCGAGAGGGTTTGCGAAAGAGCATATACGCAGGCTTGGCTTTGCATTTTGCGGGAGTCAGGTATTGATTGGGGAAAATTCTAATTTTTAGTTGACAGACAGCAGAATATGAGATATAATTAGTTCTGTTGTAGAGAGGTACAACTGTGTGGGCGTAGCTCAGCTGGATAGAGCGTTTGGCTACGGACCAAAAGGTCGGGGGTTCGAATCCTCTCGCCCACGTTATATATTTCTTGAAAATAAGAAAGAAAAGCACTCTGGATTTCTGGAGTGCTTTTTATATTGCCTTTTGAAAAAAATTGCAGCTCAACAGTAAGTTTTCCTTGACCTTAAAGCTACTTGAAGGTGTATAAAGAGACTGGAAACAGCAAAACAAGAGTAGTTTATCAATTATGGAACGGTGGCGGGAGGAGGATTGCTTATGCGTAAATTTTCATATCGGATAATCAGTTTTGTTATGGGCATATGCCTGGCAGTTTCCTTGTCTGGATGTGCGGGAAAAGCAGGACAGGGCAAGGAAAAGGGCACATACGTTGAAAAGGAGGTTGTTCTGCCGGAGGACATAACAGCCGTCTATGATATTCAGGCGGGGAAGGACGGAGCGATTGTAATGTTTGCGGCAATGGCGGATAGTGACTGCATTCTCTTTAAGACTACAGATAAGGGTGAATCGTGGGAGGAAATGACGGCGCTGCCGAAGGAATTAAAAAAAGATATGATCTTTAGCGGGGCGGTAAAGGAGGACGGCAGCGTTATATTTGCGGCATACAAGGGGCTGCTGGAAAAAATGGATCAGGAGGTGGATCTGATTCAGGAGCCGAAGTCATACGGCGTGATCGACAAAGAGGGAAACTTTAGGCCGCTTACTGCGGATGTCAGGGATAACGGCATGATAGCGGATTTTTACATTTATGAAGACAGGGTGTTCTTCTGCGACATCAACGGCTATTATTATGAGCTTAAGGAGAGCGGTGCGAAAATCCTGAACCCGGAGGCTGATACTTGTGGAACGCCCTATGACTTTGCGGTTTCGGATGATGTCCTTCTTGGGATGAGCGGGGATGGGCTTGAACAGTATGATATTAATACGGGAAAGGTGGCAGATGCTTTTCACCCGTTTGCGGATTTCTGCTTAGAAAAAATGGGAAATGAGACGACTTCTCCGATTCTTTATGCAAGCGGTGAAGGGGAAATGCTTTATCTCGGGCAGACGGGATTATTCCGCTATAATGAAGAGAAAAAAAGCGGGGAAAAGATACTGGACGGAGAGCGGTATCAGTTTGGGAAATCAGATGTGACATTGAAGAAAATCCAGGAGGCAGGCAAGGACGCTTATGCGGTATTGTCTTATGAAGGCTCCAGGCCGGCAATCTATCTGTATGAGTATGATGAAAATGCAAGCGTAAAGGAGCAGAAGGAACTGACGGTATACATGCTGCAAAAGGACAGTGCCATGCAGGCGGTGATCGATGGGTTCCGGGAGAAGTACCCGGATATACTGGTGCACACAGAGACGGGAACGGATGAGTCCATGGGATTGACTTTTGAAGATGCCGTCCGTTCGCTGAATGTGTCCTTATTTGCCGACGACGGGCCGGATATACTGGTGCTGGACGGACTTCCGGCAGATTCTTATATAAGGCAGAAGAAACTGGCGGATATTACGGACGCTGTAAGCTCGCAGCCTCTTGAAAGCGCAGTGGCAAAGACATATGAAAGAGAAGGGAAGATATGGGCGGTTCCCCTTAAATTTTCACTTCTGGACATTCATGCCACGTCTCAGGTTTTAGAAAAAGGCATGGGATTAGAGGAAATTGCCCAGCAGGCTGAGGCGCTCAAGAAAAAAGGCGTGGCCGCAGTAGATTTGTGGGAAGGGGAGAGCATATTCAGCTCGCTGTTCTATTATTATTTTCCGGACTGCATGAAGGACGGGAAGATAGACGGCGGAGAGCTTGGCGAAATGTTCCAAAACATGAAGAAAATCTATGACAATTCGGAATACAACTGGACGGTGGAGCTTGAAGGGGAAACGGGGGTCAGCCTTGCCGGGGCTTTTCCGGGGAACATGGAGAATGGAAGTATGATGCTGCACATTGGGGAGTCGCAGCTGATGGCAGGAAAGCTTGGGAGCCTGCCGGCGATACAGCTTGCGTATCTGTTAAGGGCCAAGAATCCGGATATCAAATGTGGATTTTTCGATGACATGCTGCAAAAACAGTATTTTGCCGAGACATCCCTTGGGATTTCCGCAAGCGCCAAAAGCCCTGACGAGGCAAAGAAGTTTGTTGAATATGCCGTCTCTGAAGAGGGGCAGAAGAGGATCAAGGATTTGGAAGAGGGTTTCCCGGTCAATGAGGTGTCTCTGGATCAGGTTTTTAAATCTGAATATGCAAAATCTTATGAGTATGCGATTGAAGACCGTGACGGGAAACAGGTCGTGGTAAAAGCGGAAGGTAATATAAAGAAGGACGATTACCGGAAGTGGAAGGAAAGGTTAAAAGGTTATAAGACGCCGACTTTTCAGGATGCTGTGATAAGGGAGATGGTATTAAATGCGGCGGCGGATTATATGAATGGGAATCTGGAGCTTGATGCTGCCGTTAAGCAGTGCGCCCAGAGCATAGAGCTGTATCTCAATGAGTAAGAGATGCCTGAACGTCCTGCTGGTTTTGCCAAGTATTGCAGGGGTTGCGGTCTTTTGGGCAGTTCCGTTTCTGCGGCTGATTCTCTCGTCTTTTTTTCAGTCACAGACCGGGGCGTGGAATGGGTTCGGCAACTATATGGATGTAATGGGCAGCCAGTCGTTTCGGCTGGCTGCGGCCAATACGCTGAAATTCATGCTCATCAGCATACCTGTGATGCTTGTGCTCTCCCTTGCCATAGCCGTTTTTCTCAGCGAAAAAAGCATCCTGAACATGTGGTTAAAGGAGGGCGTCATCCTGCCGCTTGTCATGCCGGCGGCCGCAGTGTCGGTATTTTGCGGCATCCTGTTTGACAGCAGCGGATTTGAGGAGCTGCTTTTCATCTATATCTGGAAGTATACCGGGCTTTATATGCTTGTCTGGCTGTCGGGCATTGCCAATGTGCCTTTGGAGCTTAAGGATGCGGCATATCTTGACGGGGCGGGAGAGTTCCGGTATATAAAAGACATCCTGCTGCCGAATTTAAAACAGGTAGGGTTTATATGCTTTGTGTTTATGTTTATCAATTCCTTCAAAGTATTCCGGGAGATTTATCTGATGACGGGGAGCTACCCGGATGAGAACATATATATGCTGCAGCATATTTTCAACAACTGGTTTAAGGAATTTTCTGTAGACAAGATGTCGGCAGGGGCGGTTTTGAGCGCAGTTTCTATTCTGTTGTTTTTGCTCGCCGTATTTATGCTGCTGGACAAAGGGAGGAGGCGGGACGGATGAAAAGAGCGGGGAAAGGGATGAAATTATTGTTGATTTTTGTGCTGTTTTATCCGCTGCTGTTTTTGCTTGCCGGTTCCCTGACAGGGGAAATGGAGATTTCAGGATGGGTTCTTTTTCCGCAATATCCTACGGCGGTCTCTTATGTGGAGCTTTTGTTTGATATTCCGGAATTCTATGTCCTGTTCTGGAATTCTGTATCATACGTAATCTGCATTATTGCGGGGCAGCTTGCCATAGCGGTTCCCGCGGCATGGGCGCTGACGAATATAAGGCCTGCGCTCAGGAAGGTTATCATTGTGGCGGATATTGCAGTGGCGGTGCTGCCCTTTCAGGTGAGGATGCTGCCGGAATATCTGGTGCTTAAAGACCTTAATCTGCTTGACTGCCCGGCAGGGATTATTTTGCCGGAAGTATTTTCGGCGTTGCCGGTTTTGATC
Source organism: Lachnospiraceae bacterium MD308 (assembly GCA_000403475.2). Classification (GTDB taxonomy): domain Bacteria; phylum Bacillota; class Clostridia; order Lachnospirales; family Lachnospiraceae; genus MD308. The sequence continues at coordinate 650,125 of KE159795.1, read as the reverse complement.
ATGTACTATTCCTTTTCCAATCAGCCAAAGGCGCTTAAGGAGAGCGCCCGGGTAGACGGAGCCACGGAATTTCAGGTGTTTTATAAGGTCAGCCTTCCGGTTGCGGTTCCGGCAATTGCGACCTGCGTCATCCTTGCGCTGCTGGAATATTGGAATATGATAGAACAGCCCCTTATGTTTATAAAGAACAAGAGTTATTGGCCTCTGGCGCTGTTTTCGCCGGGGGATGCGGAGTATGGGATGGGAGTAGTATTTGCAATGGCATTTTTCCTGTCGGTATTTGTGCTGCTGATATTTATGCTGCTCCAAAAATATTTTGAGGAAGGTCTTTCTACTATCTCGAAGGAGTAAGTTATGCAGAAAAAATTAGTGAAAATACTTATAATATTTACAGGTACGGTTATACTGCTGACGATTATTTCAAGAATCGGGGCAAGCTTTGCGGTTCCCACGGTCAGCGTAAGCAAGCCGAAACGTATGAAGATTGCCCACCGCGTGGAGAGCGAGGGGGAAGTTGCGGCAGGCTTTCGCAGGCCGGTATTTCTTGACGAAGGATTATTTGTGGAAAGGATCATGGCTCTGGAAGGGGAAAAAGTGTCTGAGGGTCAAAAGATTTTGAAACTTGACAAGGAGAAGACGCAAAAACAGCTTAAGGAGCTGGAATATGAATATGACCAGCTTATCCTGCAGATAAAAACGGCGAAGAGCGAGGCGCAGGCCGAGAGGAACAGGCATGGTACGACAGTGAAGAACAGCAGGAAACAGCTAAACCTTGCGCTGGATTCGACGGACAGGGAAGTAAAGCAGGCGAAGGATGATATGAAACAGGCCCGGAAAGAGTATGACAAGGCATTAAAAAGCAGTAAAGAGAAGAAGGAGGAGCCTGCCCTGCCCGACGGCAAAGAGGAAAATGATGCGAAGGATGAAAGTGAGGAAAATCCGGATACCGGTACGGATGCGGGAGATACGGATAAAGAAAATCCGGTGAATGGGAACGGGGATAAAGAAAATCCGGATGTCGGGGAGGATAGCGCGGACAGCGGCGGGAACGGCCTGAAAGAGCTTGAGCGCGAAAAAAAGGAGGCGGAAAGGTCGTATTATGACACTTTGGCAAAGAGGGAGGAACAGGTTCTCTCCGCACAGAGCGCGCTGGAGGATGCGTCGGTGCCTTTGGCGGTGAATACTTCCGCCGAACAGCTTGACATTCAAAAAAGCATGGCAGGCGATAAGATAGAGCAGATAAAAGAATATATAAAAAACGGATACTGTGTACATTCGCCTGCGGGCGGCATTGTGGACGAGGTATTATTGTCAGTGGGAGAGTTGTCTCCTGCCACAGCGTCTTTTATAATCGCGGATGTCCGGGAGGATTTTAAAATCGTTGTGTATGAGGATGTGGAGAAAGGAAAGTACATTTCCCGGGGAACGGAAGTGAATATAAAGGGCAGGCTTGAAAATTCGGAGTTTAACGAGTATCAGGGAAAGGTTCACTCTGTCAGGAAGATTGAGAAAGAGGGAGAGGAATGTCTTGAGATTACAGTGTATCTGCCGCCGGATATTTTTAGCCTGTCGTCATATGTCTCTCTTTCTTTTGAGGACTATTCGGAAAACTATGATTGCTGCATTCCGGTAAGCGCTTTTAATCAGGACGATAAGGGCGATTTCGTCTATGTTACAGATACAAAGCAGACGGTGCTGGGAGATGAGCTGTCCGCGCGGAAAGTATATGTTGAAATTCTGGACAGGAATAATGAATATGCCGCTGTAGCGCAGGGGCCGGTCACAGACGATATGGACGTTATCATAACTTCCGGCAGGGAGATTGAGGAAGGAAACAGGGTAAGGAAAGAATAAAATAGGGCAGGGTGGTCAGGATGGCGGACAGGAGGCTGTATAAAAGGCGTTTTGCCGAGTGCGTAGCTGTATGTGCGGCCGCAGCTTTATCGTTAGCTGCCGCATACAGTTTCTTTGCTTTGAGGCATTTATCCGATGTTTGTGAAATGGAGCTTAAAGTCTCAGGCATCACAAGGCAGGAGGCAGAGGAGTGCATGGCAAATGTGGCTGATATGATGGATGTGGTGCTGTGGAGTGAGTCTGAGGCAGAGATTTGGAAGGGAGAGGAAAAAAGTATCAGGAGCCGTGTGATTGCGAAAGTGGGAGACAGCAGGCTCCTTTTTCCGAATGCGGCGCTTTTAAGCGACCAAGATGATGAGGGCTGCATCATCAGCAGGAAAGGCGCTCTTTCCCTCTTTGGGAGTGATAGGGCAGCGGGCCTTAAGTTTCGTTGGGGCGAGACAGAGTATACGGTCAGGGATGTTGTTGATTTTCCGGCAGAGGTTATCGTTGTGAATCTTTCTGACAGTGAGGATGGGGAGACGATGGCGCTCACCCATCTTACTTCGGGCATAAAAGGAGGGCGCTTGGCGGAAAAGGAGAAGATGTTTCAGAATCTTGCAGGGATTGAGGGGAAGAAGTGGGATTACTTCATGATGAACAGGATATTGGGCTGCTTTGTGATATTGGATTTCATTTTGCTTGTTTCAGTTTTTCGGAGGAAAGTATCTGAACAGCCGGGGGAAAGCCGGGGCAAGACATTGCTTGAAATGTTTTTTACAATAATTATCGTGACGGGGTGCGTCTGCCTCGCTATGGGCATAGCTACGGCGGAAGGCTGGCCTGCCAGATGGTCTGATTTTTCGCAGTGGAAGGAGAGGATGGAGGCATTTTGCAGCCAGACAGAATTTTTGTGGTTATCGGAAAGGCCCTCTGTGACAGCTCTAAAGCTGAAACAGTTTGGCGCGGCATATCTTGAAAATATAATGATAGAACTGATTATATTAAAATTATACCGAAACGGCCCCAATATGTGATACAATGTTAATAATAGATTTTCCAGGTGGAAATAATGGTCAAAAGAGGTGAAAATACATGGCAAAATATGTTATGGCATTGGACGCAGGCACAACCAGCAACCGCAGTATCCTGTTCAACGAAAAGGGAGAGATCTGCAGTGTGGCGCAGAAAGAATTTACTCAGTATTTCCCCAAACCGGGCTGGGTGGAGCACGACGCCAATGAGATCTGGTCTTCGCAGCTTGGAGTGGCGGTGGAGGCGATGAACAAGATTGGGGCGGCAGCGGAGGATATCGCGGCAATCGGAATCACGAACCAGCGGGAGACGGCTGTCGTGTGGGATAAATCTACGGGGGAGCCGGTCTATCACGCGATTGTGTGGCAGTGCCGCAGGACGGCGGAATACTGCGACGAGCTAAAGGAAAAGGGATACACGGAGATGTTCCGCAAAAAGACGGGGCTGATTATCGACGCATATTTTGCGGGAACGAAGATAAAGTGGATTTTGGATAATGTGGAGGGAGCAAGAGAGAAGGCGGAAAACGGAGAGCTGCTTTTCGGAACTGTGGAGACGTGGCTTATCTGGAAACTGACCAAGGGCGCGGTGCACGTGACGGATTATTCTAATGCGTCCAGGACGCTCCTCTTTAATATCAATACGCTGGAGTGGGATAAAGAGATTTTGGAGATTATGGATATTCCCGAGGCGATGCTGCCGAAAGCCCTCCCCTCAAGCTGTGTGTACGGACATGCGGATTCCTCCTTTCTTGGGGGTGCCATTCCCATTGCGGGGGCGGCAGGCGACCAGCAGTCGGCGCTTTTCGGCCAGACCTGTTTCCGACCGGGAGATGCGAAGAATACTTATGGAACGGGCTGTTTCCTGCTGATGAACACGGGCGAGAAACCGGTGTTTTCCGAGAATGGGCTTGTTACTACTATCGCGTGGGGGCTTGACGGGAAAGTATACTATGCGCTTGAGGGTTCTATCTTTGTGGCGGGAGCCGCCATCCAGTGGTTAAGGGATGAGATGCGCCTGATTGATTCTGCCATGGATTCGGAGTACATGGCACGAAAGGTCAGCGACACCAATGGATGCTATGTGGTGCCGGCGTTTACCGGGCTTGGGGCGCCCCACTGGGATCAGTATGCCAGAGGAACCATCGTGGGCCTTACCCGGGGCGTGAACAAGTACCATATTATCCGGGCCACGCTGGAATCGCTGGCTTATCAGGTAAATGACGTGCTCAATGCCATGGAGGCTGACTCGGAGATTTCTTTAAGCGCCCTTAAAGTGGACGGCGGAGCCAGTGCCAATGATTTCCTCATGCAGACCCAGGCGGATATTATCAATGCGCCGGTCAAGCGCCCCCGGTGCATCGAGACGACGGCCATGGGAGCGGCTTACCTTGCGGGGCTTGCCGTCGGTTACTGGAAAGACAAAGAGGAAGTGGTGAAAAACTGGGCGATGGACAGGGAGTTTACTCCTCAGATTGAAGAGGAGGCACGTATAAAGAAAATAAAAGGATGGGAGAAAGCCGTAAAGTATGCTTACGGCTGGGCGAAAGATGAAGATTGAGAAGATTCGGTGTGAAATTTGTGACAATCACTGTGAGATAGAGGCAGAAGTAGAGGACGGGGAAGTGCTTGACGCGTCCGGAAACGGGTGTATGAAGGGATTTATCTTTGCACAGCAGGAGATACGAAGGATGGAAGAGGAATAGCCTGCTTATTTTATTTTTCAGTGGACAGATGGGACAAAATATAATAAAATAGCTTTATTGAGAAATTTTAGATATATAGTAGAAGGAAGGTATTGGAATTATGAAACGAAATGTTATTGTTGGACAGTCCGGCGGGCCGACAGCGGCGATAAACTCCAGTCTTGCAGGTGTTTACCGCACTGCGAAGGACCGTGGAGCGAATAAAGTATATGGTATGCTGCACGGGGTGCAGGGCCTTTTGGAGGAAAAGTATATCGACCTTTCCGACCATATCAAGACAGAGCTTGACGCAGAGCTGCTTAAGAGAACTCCTGCGGCGTTCCTTGGCTCCTGCCGTTATAAGCTGCCGGAGATCCATGAGGACAGGGAGGTTTATGACAAGATTTTTTCCATCTTGGATAAGCTTGATATCGAGGCGTTTATCTATATCGGCGGCAATGATTCTATGGACACCATTAAGAAACTGTCTGATTACGCGATTATTACCGGCCATCCCACAAGATTTGTAGGATGCCCGAAGACCATTGACAATGACCTTGCGCTTACAGACCACACGCCGGGATACGGAAGTGCGGCGAAGTACATCGGAACTTCCATGAAGGAGATCATCCGTGACGGATTCTGCCTGGAGTACGCGAAAGGGATTGTTACCATCGTAGAGATCATGGGACGCAATGCGGGCTGGCTTACCGGCGCTGCGGCGCTTGCACAGGGAGAGGACTGCGAAGGGCCGGATATGATTTATCTGCCGGAGCATTCTTTTGACCTGGTTAAGTTTAGGGATAAAGTTCAGAAGATTCTGGATAAGAAGACATCGGTTGTTGTCGCTGTATCAGAAGGAATCCGCACAGAGGACGGCAATTATGTATGTGAGCTTGGCAACAGCGTTGATTTTGTAGATGCGTTCGGGCACAAGCAGCTTTCCGGAACAGCAGCTTACCTTGCAAGCTATATTGCAGGCGAGCTTGGCTGCAAGACTCGTGCGATCGAGCTCAGCACGCTCCAGAGAGCGGCATCCCACGCGGCATCCCGTGTGGATATCTTAGAGGCTTATCAGGTAGGCGGTGCGGCTGTGAAGGCAGCGGACGAGGGAGACAGCGGTAAGATGGTTGTATTGCAGAGGCTTTCTGACGATCCGTATCAGTGCGGAACAGAAGTGAAAGATGTGCATAAGATTGCCAATGACGAAAAACTCGTTCCGCCGGAGTGGGTGACGAAAGACGGAACATATGTGTCAAGCGAGTTCATCTCTTATGTAAGGCCGCTGATTCAGGGAGATGTGTCTCCGGTCATGGTAGACGGGATTCCGAGACACCTTTATACACCGAGGGAATTAAGCGAGAGAAACAAAAAATAACTAAGTTTTTATATGAGTAATAGAAAAAGACGGTTTTGCATTTGGTATGCAGGCTGTCTTTTTCTGATAAATTTTATTTTTTGAAAAAATATGAAAAAAGTTCTTGATTTTTTGTGAATTATCTTTTATTATATGAATCACTCAAGTTAATCTAAAGAGTCTGTTTTATTCTTACATTTCAAAAATTTTCGTGTGAAGAATCCATGGGTTTAGTTTATTAAGAGAGGTGGTGCATTTGGCAGTTAAAGAAGAGTATGATGTATTGCGTTTAATTGAGCATAACCAAGCATGTTATATCAGTTCCGAATATGTGAAGGGCAGTCCGTTGTTTCGATGGATAAAATATCATCCTTGTGTGGATAAGGAGCAATTTTTCCGTATGGTTAGCGACATTGTAAGTCAGTTGTCTCAGATTCACAGATGTCGGGGAAATCCTTGCTATCGCTATGTAAATCCTTACAGTATTATTGTGTCAGAGGAAGGACAGGTAAGTTTTCTTGATGTTAATGCAGAATCAAACAGCGGACAGTTAAGAATTATGCAGCGGCGTACTGTGCGTGAACATTTTTTGCCGCCAGAAGAACCGTATTATCAAACGGCAAATGTAGAGCTTGATATTTATGGTTTGGGAAGAACCTTGCAGTATTTTCTTTCAGAGGCAGATACAGATCCTTTGCTTTGCAGAAGCGAAGAAATTAGATTTCAAAAAGTCATTTCAAGGTGTCTTAACAGGCATTCGAAAAAAACATTTCAAAATGTGTCGGAAATTCAAAGAATGATTCCAAAGTATAAAAAATCAAAAAAGGTATTAGCAACCGAGAAAAAGGCGATGACGGGAATTTTCAGATGGATGTTCGTTATTATTATGATTGGCGGGGCTATCTTTATCGGTGGAGCAGTTACTATAAGCAGTATAAATTCATTGGCAGAAAGCCGGAAGATTCCGAAAGAAACGCTGCAATCCGAGACCGGGCAGACAGATGATATGAACGTGAGATATCAGAAAAATAAAGCGGAGGAGGCGCCTGAACATGTGAGAGAAGAACGGCTGAGCCTGGAGCTTGGGACAGTTTATTTTCTGGAACTTAAGAATTATGAAAAGAGCAGGGAATATTTTGACAAGGTAAAAGAGAATGTACTTGCTGAGCATATGACTGTTATCGTGGAAAGTTTTTCAGGGGATATTATGCGGGCAGAAAAGCTCAGAGAAGCCTTGATAAATGCAGAGAAAGAGGTAGAAGAGCAAGGTGAAGAAAATATCGGAGAAAAGCAAAATTACTATCGGTGCATCTTGAAGGGGTACTCAATTCTCGATGAAGATGATGATTTCAGAAATATTTTGAGACTTGGAGAGATATGTCTGCAAAATAGTAATCAAGAAAGAACGGCAGAGATATTGGGGTATATGGCGTATGCATGTGAGGGAATGGGGGAAGCCAAAGAGGCGGTTTCTATGTATGAAGAACAGTTGAAACACGAGAAGGATGAGACAACAAGGGAAGAAATATTTAAAAAGGCTGCGAGTATTCTTATTCAAATGGGAGAAAACGGACAGGCACAGGAAATGTTGCGCACAGGAATTAAAGAGATAGCAGATTCAGCAGAGCTTCGGACGGCTTATATTGCGGCGTTGCTTGGAGATAGTAATGTGGAAAGGCAATTGTGCAGCCAGACTATTCAAGAACAGTTAATGGAAATGCCGGAATTAGAGAAAGAGGAAGAATTTGAGAAATTAATAAAACAATATGGGATAGATTTGGAAGGAGATAAAGTATGGCAGGAAAAGTAAGATACATGATTGCACTGTTAGTTGTAATAAGTTTGATCTATATGCAGCATAGCACAGTAACATATGCTGGAGAGAAAGAGCAGAACAGAATGTTAAGTCAAGAAAAGGAAGAAGATATAAAGAAGAAAATAAAAGATGCAATGAAAGAAAAAGAACTACTGGAGGGAGAGCAAGATTCAAATCTTACTGAAGGAGAGGAAAAACCGCCTGTGGAAGGAGAAGAAAAGCCGCCCGTGGAGGGAGAGGAAAAACCGCCCGTGGAGGGAGAGGAAAAACCGCCCGTGGAAGGGGAGGAAAAACCACCGGTGGAGGGAGAGGAAAAACCGCCTGTGGAGGGAGAGGAAAAACCACCAGTGGAAGGAGAAGATAAACCGCCTGTGGAGGAGGAGAAGCCACCAGTAGAGGAAAAAAAGCCAATTGAAGAATATAAGATAGACATACCAAAGGTAAACGGCAAGAATGGCTATTACACGCAAAAGCCCCAAATTATGATTTGTCATGTCAGCGAAGCAGGGGTGACGAAATACTGTTTGAAACAGGGAGATAAAAAATTAGAAGAAAAGACGTTGAAGGAAAAGGGGGAAAAGGTATTAATTGGAGAGAAGAAATTCCTGGAAGGGAAAAATGTCCTTCATATCTGGATGGAAGATGAGGAGGGTAAGAAGCTTGAAAAATATGAAACAAGAAGAGAATTTCTAGTCGATACAAAAGCACCGGAAATTCAGATGAGTGTTCCAAACGGATTTGATGCATGGTATCAGGGGCAGGTGTTCCTTGCAGCAACAGGTGAAGATACCGGAAGCGGAGTCGCAAAGATTTCATGCAGAGAAGGAGAGCGGAATTTGGGAAGTATCAACAGAAGTCAAGCTGAATTTGTGATTTCGCAACCATCAACACAAGGAAAGGGTATAGATGTTGCTATTGTAGCGGAAGATAAGGCAGGGAACCGAAGTGAGAGAATAAAGACACTTTTTATTGACAGAACTCCGCCTGAGATTAAGACTACCGGGATAAAAAATTATATGATAACCGGAAAGTCAGTGAATTTTACATATGAAATTAAGGAGGATAATAAACTACAGGAATTTTATGCGCAAACACTGTGGGAAAATGTTAACGGAAAGAAAAAGCAGCTTCCATCAACAGGATGGAAGGATAACAGTACCGGAAAAGTATTTAAGCAGACTTTGAAAAATGATGGCATTTATCACATGAAAGTTTTGGCGAAAGATGTATCCGGCCATGTGAGCGAGGAAAAGTTTCAGGTGATAATTGACAAGACGAATCCGGTTATTCGATACGTAGAGACGCTTAATGGGCAGCAGCTTAAAAAATTCAAGTGGGATTATCCGGCCAACCAAATGATCCGGGACTTTACAACATATGTATATGAGATGAGAGTAGACGGAAAGCTTTATCATATGGGAGAAGTGATTGATTCTGAAGGCAGGCACCGGATGACGGTAAAGGCGACAGATGCAGCTGGCAATAAGGCACAGATGACAGCAGATTTTGTAGTTGACCATACGGCACCAGAAATCATTTTTCGAAATATTGAAGGGGGAGAAGCATATGAGGAAGAGCGTACATTTAAAGTGGAACTTGCAGGAAGAGAGGATATGTTCCGTCAGATACAAATTAATGGAGAGAGCCAGAAGATTGATTCCCAAAAAAAAGTGTATGAGTACACGCTTCATACATGTAAGGATTATGAGGTGACAGTGAAGGCGCGTGACAGGGCGGGAAATGAAGCGGTAAAAAGTATATTTTTTCAGGTTGTGCCTCAAAAATCATTAATGGAAAAAATTGTAGAACCTGTAAAAGTACAATGGAATATGGGCAAAATGGCTAATAAAGAATTTTCGGAAGAAGCAGTACAGGGTGGACAGCAAAAGAATCGTATATCTGTCGTATTTAAAGCAGCGGGCTTTGGAGTACTGGGAAGTATAATGGCTTTGTTTGGAATGCTGTATTATAGAAAGATATATAAGAAAACCCCGTAAAAATAATTTTAAAATTATGAAAGGATTTCCTGTTTTTAATCGTATTACTATTAAACAATAAAATATCTGTAAAAGGAGAAGCAGGATATGAGAAAAATTGTGGCAATTTTAACAATGACACTCGTTTGTTCAGTGTGCAGTACTACAGTAAATGCAGCAGTACCAATGAATGGACGAAATTATGTGGACGCAGACGGGGACGGCATCTGCGACAACTATGGCAATGGCTATGGGTGCGGCAATGGCTACGGTAATGGCTATGGATGCGGCAATGGTTACGGCAATGGATGCAGCAATGGTTATGGATGCGGCAGAGGCTATGTGGACGCGGACGGAGATGGCGTTTGTGACAACATGAAATATGCTATCAAGTACAACCTGAGAGGCGGACGGAATAACAAAAAGAACCCGTCATATTATTACAGTACATCCAAAACCGTGAAACTGAAAAAGCCTACCAGAAAAGGTTATACGTTCAAGGGCTGGTATGCAGATAAGAAATATAAGAAAAAAGTGACTGCGATAAAAAAGGGAAGTTTTGGCAAAAAAACGCTTTATGCAAAATGGAAGAATAAATAAAATTTAAAGCCCACAATAGAACATGCCGGGAAACTGCTTAAGAAGCGGTCCCGGCATGCAATTATTTTGTTACCTGTTTGGTTTTCAAGCCTGCTTTTTTAAAGAGCTTTTTATATTTTTTTACTTGCTTGGACGGTACTTTCACCTTGAGGCTGGATTTTGTGCCTTTAAATGCCTGCTTTCCTACGGAACGAAGCTTTGTTGACTTAATCGTTACTTTTTTTAGCTTTTTACATCCTTTAAATGAATTTTTTCCAATTGTTGTCAGATTTGACTTTGATGTATTGCCGATAGTAACTGTCTTTAGTTTGGTACAGCCAGCGAAGGCGTTAGCTCCGATTGATTTTACATTAGATCCAATAGTCAGGGTTGTTATCTTTTTATTGTTTTGCATTGCCTTTGAGCCAATGGAGGTTACTTTATATTTCACGCCATCTGTACCTGTGACTGTATTGAGCGTAACCTTTGCTGTCGTGGATTTTATCGCTGAAAGCTCTACTTCGTTACCCGCTTTTGTCACCTTGTATGTTGCTTTGTTAACTGTAAAGGTTTTGCCCTTTGCTAAAGGTGTCGGTTTTTGTGTCTGACTTTCACCGTTTCCTGAAGTATCTCCGCTGTCTGAATTATTATTACTGCCTGAATTATTATTGTTTCCTGAATTGCTGCCTAAATTATCTCCGTTGCCTGAGTTGTTGCCGTCGCCTGAATTATCTCCGTTATTGTTGTTGTCACCGTTACCATTACCATCATCATTACCATTACTATCATCAGGGTCGGGAGTGACCGGCGGGACGTAGTTATAATGCATAGTTACCTTTTCCAGTGCCGATGCTGTATCTCCTATTTTACTTATTCTTTTCCACTGTTCTTCTGTGCCGGTAAAATATATCTTAGACAGAGGACATTTGGTGAATGCAGCTGTCCCTATTGATGTTACGCTGTCTGGAATTATAACAGTGGTAAATGCATAGCAGGAAGCAAACGCTGATGCATCTATACTTTCTGCTCCTTTCGGTATCTCTACTCCGGCAAGTGTCTGACAATTTTGAAACATACCTTTGCTAATACGGTCGATACTTTTAGGCAGAGTTGCCTTCATCAGATAGTAGCATTGTGAAAACATATTGTCGCCCATCTTTACCTGCGTGTTGCCGGGAGCAAATGTCACGGTTGTCAGAGCCTGACATTGAAGAAATGCAGCGGCACCCACTTCTTTGATGCTGGCAGGTAATGCGATTGCAGTGAGCTGTGGGCAGGAACGGAAAGCATTTTGTTCGATTGTCTCTACTCCGTTGGAAACGGCTACCGAACTAAGATTTGCACATTCACGGAAAGCACTGTCGCCAATGATTTTCACGCTGGACGGAATCTTTGCGGAAATAATCGATGAACCGCGGAAAGCGCTGTTGCCGATTTTTGTCACGCTGGAAGGGATATCTGCACTGAGAACTCCGCAATTCCAAAAGGCGCAGGAACCGATACTGGTAACGCCGTTCTCGATAACAATATTCCAGATTTGGCTGCTGTTTTTAATCCACGGCTGGTTTTCCGAGCTGTCGAAATCCGGCATAGCCCCATTGCCAGAGATGGTCAGCTTACCCGCCTTTGTCAGATTCCAATTGAGCCCTCCACCGAGCGATCCAGATCCAATGGATGTGTTAGCGGTTGGATCATCAGGTGAAATGTAATTTTCTGGGTAGCGGGTGATGTAATGGCTGGTGCTGCTCATCACTACTTCCTTAGATATAGCGCGCCCCCAGTGAACCTTACCTTTGTGGTCTCCAGTGCTGATATTACCTTCAGCAACAATCACGCCTGCAACGTTTGCCTCCAGTACGATTACGGTATGGGCATCATTATTTACACGCAGGATGTCCCCGGGCTTTATATCTTCATATTTGAAATCACCTGCTGCATACATTCTGGCCGGAAGGGAGCCGAACGCTTCATCACTGAGGATAAAGGCAAAGGCTACGCAGCCTACGGCACTGATATTATGCCCATCAAGCGGCCCGCCTTTCCAATGATAGTCTCTGCCCATTGAATTGGGATAGGGCTCATAGTTAGTCCAAATTGTTCCCTCCTTATACGCTTCCTGCTTCTTCAGTGCAATCATTTTTGCATAGGCTTCGGACGGGCTGGGAATTACATTATTGCGTCCGGGCGATTCGGACGTAGATTCTGCTGTAAACACTTCTTCTTGCTGGTAAGGAACTTCCTCCTGTGCGTATGCTGCCGAGTGGGAAGAGATGCATAAGCATAGTGCTAATGCAATTGAAATAATTGTTTTTTTCAACTGTGTAACCTCCTGATTTTAGTCTTGGGAGAAATTTTGATTGACAATACTCCTTCTTACTTATAAATATATTGTTATTTTTCTGCCTTGTCAATAGGTATAGCAGTTCTGAGAGTTGATTGAAAGATGAATAATTACTGTTCAAGGGGCAGAAATATGCACTTGCTGCACAGAGTGTAAACAATGGCAAAAGCTAGAGAACATAGTAGAAGCTGGGAGGTATGATTATTTTTAAAGATACATGCCGATTTATAATGTTGAGGATGAGCATTGAAAGCATTGTAAAGTTATTGCTGGTTGTAGAACTGGACAGAGTAGGAAAGAAGAATAACAGTCCAAAGAATTAAGTATGGAATAGAAGCTAATAGCAAGTGAAGTGACAGTGCAACAAGGAAATAAGATAAATGAAAACAAAATTACTAACAGACAGATAAAGCGAAGTAATGAGGTTGGCAGTCAGTATTACAGAAAAACAAAGGTTGCTATTAACAAAAGAAAGAAGCTGTGGAAAGAGTTGCAACAAGTATCTTAAGTCAGAGCGAGGATTATCTGGTGAAATCCAACCGGGAGTCCGGGAATGGGCGTTCTGATATCAGGATGAAAAGTCCGTCGCTGAGGCGAAATGCATTTGTTTTAGAGGTGAAAGTAGTAGGTTCCGAATGGATGATGATGCAGAGAAGGAGTTGTGGCAGATGCAGGAGAAGAAGTATATAGATGAAGAAAAGATAGGGCGGGAGAATTTGTAAGGATTGTATCAGACAGTGTTTGTCGTACTATCAAGATGTTTTCATAGTACGACAAACGCCATAGAGGAGTCTGTTAATTCGAGTTTATTTCAAGTCACAAAAAAGTGTACTCAATGAAGATGCGCTGTGCAAGTTTTTTTATCTGCGGATAGTGGAATTGTATAAGAAATCTTTCAAGTTTGTTCAGAAATTTTCCGTCTGACTGCCATAACCAATATTCCAATCAAAATCGGCATGACTGCCACAATAGGATAAACATATCTATACAGAACCACAGGTCCCAGCAAAAGAGTGAGCCACAAAAAAAACACAAACGAGACCGGAAACAGCAACTCCACTTCTCTTATATAGCAAATATACGTGATAAGTATAAGCATCATCCATACATAAAAGCCGGAGCTATACAGCATTGATATAACCGGGATTTTCTGATAACTATTGTTATACGTCATATTTGCATAATAATCAGAGAGCTTTTCGAATCCTTTCAGCGCAGTTCTCTGGGGAATGATCCATTCTGGCTCTCTCTGTATGGAGGAATGATATTCCCAATAAGGATGGTACGCCTCAGAATCTGGCTCGTTCATATCTGGATACCACAGACCAATGCAGAGACGTGCAAAAGCATCAAAATAGGCAGCAGGACATTTCAGCCCTACGCGTATCCATAGCCCTATGAACTCTTGCGGATTTTCCCGAAACAAATCGGAACGAAACGAATTCTTCATCACGTCGGAGATTCCCTGTTCCCCCGGATACTTCTCATAATTAGGTATATAATTCGCGATAGCTGTCATTTCATCTTCCGTCAAATCTTCTGGAACATATACCGCTGTTCGGGACAGCTGCACTACCGGAACGCTCACCATTTCACGAATCGGGTCAGCTTCAACGCCTCCTGCCAGCTTTGTTATCGGTCCGCTATAAATCGCAAAGGATACAAACAGGCAGAACAATACGCCCAAAAGCCGTTTGCGGCATCCCGAAAGTAAGAATACTCCGATCAGCAGTGCTGGTATCAGCACATATATACCCTGATTTCTGAATATGGCATTCATGAAACATACAAAGCTAAAAAGAATTAAAAAACGCATATCCAAAAGGATAGTACTTTCGAATACTATCTGGGCAACACATACGAGCACTGCCACAAACAGTGCAGAATACAAAATATCTTTGGTTGAAGAAAAGGACATTATTGCATGTGTTGGCAAGAACATATAAAAGATTAGTACGGCCTCTCTTATTATTTCCGGCAAATGTATCTTACGCAAAAAGCCACAGCTAAATGCAAATGCCAGAGATAGCAGCAGCATTTGAACTATGCTGTATACAGCCATACCTATTTCTATACTGCCCAGAAACTTTCCTAATGTGACTACGCAAAACCCAAGCAGATAGGTGTGTGCTAATGGATGATGGAGCGAAATGGAATCTCTGACGTAATATCCGGTCTGATATACGCTGTCATATCCGTATATACCCGGAAATGAAGCCAGAAAAGCTGGCAGCCACGCGATAAAGATCAGTGTCCAGTCCCTTAATATCAGTCTCATATCATATGGAACCGGACTGCTTTTCTCAGGGGGTTCAGATTCCAGACGCGAATATAATTCCGGTAATTTTACAAATAAAATGCGTAGAATACTACTTACAAAAACAGCACCTCCTGCTGTCTGCAGCCATGTCTGCAATAGATGTATGTTTGTAAATCCTTCGAACAACAGATTGTTTCCCAGCACAAGACATGCCGAAAAAAAGATTGCCAAAGGAGTCGTGCATAGCACCAGCCATTTGTCACAATAGGCATCCGCCTTCCTAACTACCATATAGATAACAATAAATAACAATACAGAAAAGATACTGTTAGATATGGTGTATTCATTCTCAGCTCCCTTAAACATTGCGGCAGTTCCATATAAAGCCGCTGTGCTCATTAAAAATATTTTTGTCCTATGAACCTTATAATGCATAAAACACCTCCCGAAAAAACTATCGTACCTGAGACTTATTTGTCTGTTTTCTGATGTACTATTCATGTTTTCATAAATTATTTTTCAATTTTGTGATCATCAACAGGTGAAATTCAAAATCCTGCCTGTTTTTTTGCACTGCATTCTGAAGCTGCAGCCCGGCAAAAAGAGAATGTATTGCTGTCAACAAAGTAAACCCACAGACAATTAGTGTAGGAAAATTTGGCACCATTCCAGTTTCAATATAAATTCCTATTACTGGAATCATAAACACCAACGATAAAAATGCCAATACTCCGGCAATGCTCCCAAAAAATACTAATGGCTGGTAATTCCGAAACAATGTAGCAATCGTTCTCAGAACCTTATACCCATCTGTATATGTATTAAGTTTCGATTCACTGCCATCCGGCCTGTCCCTATACTCAATAACCACATTCTCCATATACATGTTCTTGTCAAGGGCATGTAATGTCATTTCAGTTTCAATTTCAAAACCTTTCGACAATACAGGAAATGACTTCACAAACAAATAACTGAATGCGCGGTATCCTGTCATAATATCTTTAATCTCGGAACGGAATAGTATATTTATACATTTTCTGACCAAAGAATTTCCGATATTATGGAATGGCCGCTTATTTTCAGTAAAATATGTAGACGACAGTCTGTCACCAATTACCATATCTACACCCTTTTCTAATACCAGTTTTGCCATTTGCGCCCCATACTCTGTCGGATATGTATCATCCCCATCTACCATAATATAGACTTCGGCATCTATCTCTCGAAACATCCGGCGTATTACGTTCCCTTTTCCTTGCATATATTCATGCCTTACTGTTGCTCCAGCCGCTTTAGCTGCTATTGCTGTCCCATCTGTAGAATTATTATCATATACATATATCACTGCTCCAGGCAATTCCCTTTTCCAGTCCTTTACTACTTTTTCAATTGTCTTTATTTCATTGTAGCATGGAATCAGAACTGCAATTTTATCCATTTTTTGAAACCTCCTGTAAAATTTAACCACTATTTTTTTCAA
This sequence comes from Lachnospiraceae bacterium MD308, assembly GCA_000403475.2. GTDB lineage: Bacteria > Bacillota > Clostridia > Lachnospirales > Lachnospiraceae > MD308. The sequence goes on along the minus strand of KE159795.1, from coordinate 633,764 downwards.
AAAAATCCTTATTCATTTTACCCCCCCCCCTATCATGTTGTCAAGAAAAACAGATATTCAGGTAGAATTGTATTATGAATAAAATAAAGCTGTCAAAATATGCAAGTGGCATAAAAAATGGTGTCAATCTCTGAAAAGAGAAGATAAGCAGATAATCAAGAACTATGAAACTCCGTAAAAAGGGAGGATGCCGGGTCACCGCTTTCGCGATGCCCGGCATGTATTATGAAAAAGTTTATTTCGCAATCTATAGTTTGTGAATCTGTAAAATACGGTATTAAGGCGGATTTTCGGTGTTTTTAGTTTATAAAGATAATAGCTGGTTTATAGAAAGTGGTGTCAAAGTGGTGTAGAAAATGAGAGGTAAAAGTTGCTATGCACGGGAATTATGCGGTATTCCGGTTTTCGTAAGGGTAACATTGTGGAATGGATGGAAATAGGGTATAATTATGGAAACAGAGGACGGAGGTGGCAGGATGAAGAAGGCATTGCCGGTTGGTGTGGATAATTTTGAGAAATTAATCAGCGGTGGATATTATTATGTAGATAAGACTATGTTTATTAAAGAGTTACTGGACTTAAAAGGGGAAGTAAATTTGTTTACCCGTCCAAGGCGTTTTGGGAAGACGCTCAATTTAAGCATGCTCCGGTACTTCTTTGAGGATACGGGTGATGCGGGAAAAAATGAGCAGAATAAGGAACTCTTCCGTGGTATGAAGATTATGGATGCGGGGGATGGTTATACCGATCAGATGGGAAAGTACCCGGTGATAAATCTGACATTAAAATCAGCGAAGCAGGAAGATTTTGAGACTGCCTATTACATGATACAGGCTGAGTTGGCCTCTGAGTTTGAACGGCACAGGGAGATTGTTGAACGGGGGAAGCAAAGCCTCGCTGTAAAGGAATATGAACAGTATATCAGCATAGCAGATGAAAAGGCGGATCAGAAGCTGGTGCGGGGTTCGATTAAATTGTTCAGCCAGTGTATGCGAAAGATTACCGGCAATAATACAGTGGTACTGATAGACGAGTATGACGTACCTCTGGAAAATGCATATTTCAGGGGGTTTTATGAGGAGATGGTTGGCTTTATCCGCGCACTTTTTGAGTCTGCGTTGAAAACGAATGACTATTTGCAGTTTGCGGTTATAACCGGGTGTCTCAGGATTTCAAAGGAAAGTATATTTACCGGTCTGAACCATCTGAATATTATATCTGTACTTGATAAAAAATACAGTGAACATTTTGGTTTTACAGGACAGGAAGTTATCCGGATGATGTCTTATTATGAAGTGGGAAGCCGTTTTTCTACAATGAAAGAATGGTATGATGGATATTTATTTGGGGATACGGAAGTTTATAATCCATGGAGCGTGATTAAGTTTCTATTTGATTTATATTCAGATATAGAAGCGTTTCCACGTCCATACTGGATCAACACCAGCTCCAATGATATTGTCAAGGATATGATCGCGAGGGCTGACCGGGAGACGAAGGGACAGATTGAAAAGCTCCTTAACAGAGGGACGCTGGATATCCAGGTGCATGAAGAAGTTACTTACGATGATATGGGAAGCAGCGGGGAGAACCTGTGGAACTTCCTGTATTTTACCGGATATCTGACCAAGGAAAGCGAGTATTTTAAGGAATCAGCGATTTTCTTGCGGGCAAGGATTCCGAATACAGAGGTGAAGACCATATATCAGACAACGATCCTGAACCTGTTCCGGGAGACGGTAAAGAAAGAGGACTTCCGGGATCTGTACCGGGCGATGGAGGACGGGGATGCAAAAAAAATGCGGGATATCCTGAACGGGCAGTTATTTCCGACCATTAGCTTTTATGACAGCGCTGAAAACTTCTATCACGGTTTTTTGACGGGAATTTTAAGCCAGAGCCAGAACTATCTGGTGAAATCCAACCGGGAGTCCGGAAACGGGCGTTCAGATATCATGGTGAAAAGCCCGTCCCTGCGGGGGAAGGCGTTTGTTCTGGAGGTGAAGGTATCGGATTCCATTGACGATCTGGAGGATGATGCAGAAAAAGCGCTGCGGCAGATACAGGAGAAAAAGTACATGGAGGAGTTGCGCACGGAAGGGTATCGGAAGATTGGCTGCTATGGGATATCGTTCTTTAGGAAGGACTGTGAGGTGCAGTTTGAGGCAGGGCAATAATAGGATGGAGCATATAAAGGATATTTTATCAGGACAATTTTATTGTAAATGAATAAAAGGAATAAGCCGGGCAGAGATGTTCCGGCTTTTTATTATGCAAAAAATAAGGGCACTAGGGAAAGGCACAGAAAGCGGGGAAAAGAATGAAGGTTATCAATTTACTAAATATGAAAGGCGACGTAGCCAAAACATTATTAAGGCGGTTTTTCAAGGTTTGTAGTTTATAAGGACAATAGCTGGTTTATAGAAAGTGGTGTAGAAAATGGGAGGTAAAAGCCGCTATGCATAGGAAGTGGCAGTTGTATTTTAGATGTCCGGAAGATATAATATGGATATGGCGGGGTCAAAATGCTCCGTTTTCCTATACAAGTACAGCTGCAGGGCTCTGGTCATATACTATAAGGAAGATGTTCGGATTGAACATTTTCAGGACTTTTTAAGAGGGTATAGGGGGGGGGGGGAGGTTGAACATATCGTCAAAATGATCAGGAAAGCTGGGTTTAAATTCCCACGTATTACTTCTCATGTATTTCGCCATACAAGGGGCGGATTTTAAGCTTCTTTTCATTGAGGAAAAAGGGTTAATGTGATAAAATTAAAGTGAAAGAAATCAATTTCACATTGCCTTGGGGAATAAACAGAAAGAGGGTACAGATATGGATAGAGCAAGGCAGAAAATCAGAGAATATGAGCATCAGGCAGATTTGCAGAGATTAAAAGGCTTGCGCCCGATAGATGATGACTTTATGAGATGTCTTTTTAAGGACAATGTTAAATTAGCAGAATTTGTACTACGTATTATTACTGGTATGGAAGATTTGGTTATTACGGAATGTCAGACTCAGAAAGATATGAAGCGTCTTGCAGGAGCAAGGTCGGTTTGTCTGGATGCGTATGGAACAGATGCGAGTGGTAAAAAATATGATTTAGAAATTCAGCGAGAGGATAGAGGTGCAAATCCGCATAGGGCAAGGTATCATTCCAGTGTGCTGGATGTTGAGAATCTCAATGCCGGACAAGATTTTAATGAGTTGCCGGACACATATATTATTTTTATTACGGAAAAAGATTTTTATGGAGGGGGAAAAGCGATATATCCAATTGAAAGAATTAATTTGTCAACAGACCAATTCTTTGAAGATGGAGAGCATATCGTATATGTAGCGCGGGCTGAGAAATCAGCATAGCTGATTTCCACTGACAGGCGGAGATACTTCTGCCTGTCTTTGTAAGCTGATAATATAAAACAGGAGAATCCTGTCAGGTAAGGTTTAGCCAACCGCCTGTACCGAGTCCTTGGAGTCGAAGCGGTAACGTCAGACTTAAGCGTAGGACAGGGAGCAACAGAGCCGAAACGAAAGTGAAGTGATTGAGCTGGGAAATAGATATAGGGTTGGAAATGGTCGATGCGCTTACATACGCAGCAGACAACACCCTTATGACCGATAGGGCGAGGGAATAAGGGCATCCCCCAGTCTGAGAGCTTGGCGAGGTTGATGATAATTATATTATACGGAACAGCCGAGATCCTGCTGTCTCCTTGAAAAGAGAAGGTATGGAAACCAAACCGAAGGAATGAGGCAGGAATCCAAAAGGACAGCAGGAAGTCCGATACACTCATAGTACCAAAGAAACTGCCAATCACAGTGGAGGGAAGGGGTGTACACTTTACAGCTTCAGGTAAATCAGGGTCATGCAGACAAAGGAGAGCTGGCAACGTGATAAATGAATTACTTGGAATACAATATAACATCGCAAAAGCGAACGCAACAGATGGAAAAGTCCAGAATCTGGCGTCGTATATCAATGTTGGAAGCCTGAAAGCAATCCATAAGGCTATGGATAAGAACAAGGCCAGCGGCATAGACAGAGTGACAAAAGAAGAATATGGACAGAATCTGGAAGAAAACCTTGAGAATCTTGTAAAGAGAATGAAGAGCGGAAGCTACAGCCCAAATCCAACAAGACGGGTTTATATTCCGAAAGAGACGAAAGGCAAAATGAGGCCGCTGGGCATATCCTGTTACGAGGATAAACTGGTGGAAAACGCAATTGCACAGATACTGGAACAGATTTATGAGCCGAAGTTTTATGACGAGAGCTATGGATTCAGACCAAACCGGAATTGCCACAAGGCAGTAAAGAAGGTCGTTGAGACAGTGAGGTATCAGAAGACGAATTATGTGGTAGAGGCAGACATCAGGGGATTCTTTGACAATGTAAACCACGAATGGCTGATGAAGATGCTGGCACATGACATAGCGGACAGAAAATTCCTTGGAATCATAGGGAAATTTCTGAAAGCGGGAATCATGGAAGATGGCAGGTATCTTGACAGTGAAAGGGGGACCCCGCAGGGAAATGGGGCGAGCCCAATATTGGCGAATATATACCTGCATTATGTGCTGGATAACTGGTTTGATGTGATTGTGAAGAGACAGTGTAGGGGAGAGAGTTATTTAGTACGCTATGCTGATGACTTTGTCTGCTGTTTTCAGAAAAAGTATGAGGCAGAAGTGTTCCGTCAGAGGCTGGAGGAACGGTTTGCCAAATATGGGCTGGAGCTGGCGGAAGAGAAGACTAGAATACTGGAATTTGGGAGATTTGCGGAGGAAGACAGGAAAAGGAGAGGCGAAGGGAAGCCAGAGACATTTGACTTTCTGGGATTTACATTTTACTGTGGAGTGGATGCAAAGAAACGCTTTTTCCGGTGTAAAGTAAAGACAAGCCGTAAGAAACTACGCAGCAAGACAAAGGCGATGAAAGAGTGGATAAAGAGCCACAGGGATATGCCGTTGGAATGGGTATTCAGGATGGTAAATGCCAAACTAAGAGGACATTACCAGTATTATGGAGTGACAGATAACATGGAGGAAATATGCCTGTATCTGCACAATACAAAGATGTTGCTGTTTAAGTGGCTGAACCGCAGAAGCCAAAGAAGGAGCTATACATGGGAAGCTTACACCAAAGGACTATTGAGAACTTTTCCATTAATACAGCCACAAATCAGGGTGAGTTTGCTAGGTAGATGACATATGAATGTAAAGTGAAAAGCCGTATGCGTTAGTAGCGCACGTACGGTTTTGTATAGGGGTATGGGGAGTAATCCCCATATCTACTAGAGAAAGCAGTATTTGCAGTCTGCTTAAAAAAAATGCCAGCGATTGTGGATAAGTCTTCTGTTACAAAAGTTTGTGTGGATGATTTTGCACTCAGGAA
>KE159795.1:348560-628355 GCA_000403475.2 Lachnospiraceae bacterium MD308 | reverse complement strand
AAAGCAGTATTTGCAGTCTGCTTAAAAAAAATGCCAGCGATTGTGGATAAGTCTTCTGTTACAAAAGTTTGTGTGGATGATTTTGCACTCAGGAAAAGGTTCTCCTATGGAACGGTCATGGTCGACCTTGAGAGCCATCGGATCATTGATCTGATCTCTTCCAGGGAAACCACTGATGTCGCCAACTGGCTTGCGACATTTCCTAATATCCAGGTCATATCAAGGGATGGAGCAGCCACTTATTCTTCAGCGGCAACAGGCTCACATCCTGAAGCGATACAGGTTAGCGACCGGTTCCATTTGATAAAAGGGCTTTCAGAAGCCGTAAATAAATATATCATCCGGGAATTTCCTGCCAGGATAGAGATCCCACTGACGGAGGAGGTTTCAGAGGAGAGGAAGGCCCTGTATAACACTGCAAACCGTCCACTGCGGATCCGCTATGCCCATCAAAAAAAGAAAGAAGGGCTGACCGTATCCGATATCGCACTATTGATGCATTCATGCCCTACAACAGTCCGGAAATACCTTGCCATACCAGAAGATGAAATCCCAGAAAACAAGGCAATCTCCCGGGAACGGCAGCACCAGTTGGCAATGCGGCAGAAACAGTGCGAGGTCGATGAAGCCCGGAAGCTGGCGAAGGCCGGATATCCAATTGAACAGATCGCCACCATGATGCACCATACACGCAAAACAATACAGAACTACCTGGATCCTGGCTATTCCGTTACAAATGGCCATTATAATGGAAGGATTCCGGGCAAGCTGGCACCCTATGAGAAAGAAGTCATAGAACTAAGGAGCCAGGGGCTTACATATCCAAAAATCCATAACATCCTTTGTGGAAAAGGATATACTGGGAGTGTCGCTTCCCTCCGGATGTTCATGCAAAAAGAGAGGACACGGATGCAGGAACAGGAAGAACAAAACAAGCCCCAATCGGAATTTATCCAAAGAAAGTCGTTATGCCAGCTCATTTATAAGAAACTGGAAGATGTTGCAACAATCACAGAAGACCAATATGAGCAGGCTTTAGAAAGATATCCGTTATTAAGTCAGCTATATACTCTGGTGAAAGAATTCCATACAGTAATGTTTTCGCAAAAACCTGAAAAGCTCGATCTATGGATAAAATCCGCCAAAAAATATGACATACCTGAACTGCAATCATTTATGGAAGGCATCTGTAACGATATAGAGGCTGTCAAAAATGGAATTGCCTACTCTTACAATAATGGTTTGGCAGAAGGCAGTGTAAATAAGATTAAGGTTATAAAGCGGATCATGTATGGCAGGAACAGCTTTACACTACTAAAGGCAAAAGTATTGTTCCATGAACTTTTCTACACTGAATTCAACTAATCTTGGAAAGAACCTATCTACCGTTTACGGTTTATATCAAAGGAACATGAACAATTTTACAAAGAGATGATAAAAAAGTCCGGGGTAGATGACAGCTACCATCGGTCTTTTTTTTATTGTTTGGGAATTTCCGAAATCACCAGGGTGAATATCGGTAAACTGTATAATTTCGAGCGTGGATATGCAGAGCCGGACGGGCTGCATGAGGGATGGCAGACAGGCAGCTCACAGCGTCTCACACGCCTTGCTTTGAACCTCTGGAATGGATATGCGGAGCAGGGGGAGGAGCAGATGTCAACGCCTTATGAGCTGTTTAACTGTGAATATGCCCCGTATTTTTATGAGGCGGTCAAGCTCAGATATCCAGAGTATTGCAGGGAGTTTCAGCCAGGCAGGGGAGGCGCAGGCAAAAAAGAACAGGAAAGGGGGAGATAACCGTGGCAAATGATAAGGCAGGAAGTATTGGAGGTCAGGCGGAGGCGGAAAGGCTGCTGAAGGCATTAGAAAAAGATAGAAGACAGGAGGTTTAGAGTGAGCCAATGAGAAGAGAAATCCGGACACGCAAGGTGCAAAGAAATATCCGGACGCTGAATAAAAGTGCTATTATAGCGGAGCATTTGAAAAATGCCTATGTGCGGACAAAGGACAGTAAAAAGCAGACACAGCAGGGTAAGGGAAATGAGCATGCAGAATCCCAATATGCGGAAAGCAAAATCACAGGCGTGGCAGGGCTGGCAGCCCGGCAATCCATCCGGCAGGCGGGAAAGACTGTTTCTTGCCTTTCGGCAGGCATGGAAAAAGAGGCTGTCAGAGGGCAGGTGTACCGAAAGGAGCAGGAACGGACAAGCCAGAAATCCAGGGAACAGGAACGTATATCGAGGGGGCAGGCCGGATGGCAGGAGAAGGCAGGGCAGAGAACGGAAACGGGAAGTGCCCGGAGAGCCGGGAGACTGGCAGATCAGGATGGGAAAAATGCAGGAAGAAAAGATATAAAATCTGCCATGAAACCAGCAAAAGCAATCAAAACGTCCGGGCAAGCGGACAAAAGGGCAGCAGGAGCAATGCGGACGGCACAGGAGGCAGCAAAGAAAAGATATGTAGAATCAAAGGTATCGGGAGAGATGGCTGAGAAAATGCTTGCGTCAACGAGCCGGACAGCAGGAATGGCGGAACGGGCAATGAAGGCTAACATAAAAGCAGGGGCATCAGCAGTCCGGGCAATGGCAGCCTCGGCAAAAGCAATGGTCTCAGCGGCGGTGGCAGGAGGAGGCGTGACTGTTTTCCTGCTGATTTTTATAATCCTGTTCGGGGGATTCCTTTATACTGTGGGCGGCAGCAATTCCAGCGCAGTAAGCCAGGTAAGCAAGGAGGTGGAGGGCTACGAGCCATTAATCCGAAAGTATGCGAGTCAGTATGGGATTGAGGAATACGTGGAGCTATTGAAGGCGGTGATGATGCAGGAGAGCGGCGGACGGGGGCTGGACCCGATGCAGAGTTCAGAGGGAGCGTTCAACACCCGCTATCCGAGACAGCCCAACGGAATAAAAGACCCGGAATATTCCATCTCATGCGGAGTTCAGGAACTTAAGGCGGCTCTTACAAAAGCGGAGGTAAAGAATCCCCTTGACATGGAACGTATCAAACTTGCTTTGCAAGGATATAATTTCGGCGGCGGATACATTTCCTGGGCAAAAAGGAAGTACGGCGGGTACAGTGCCGCCAATGCTGCCGAGTTTTCAGACATGATGGCAAAGCGCATGGGCTGGAGCCGGTATGGAGATAAGGAGTATGTTCCCCACGTCCTCCGGTATTATGCTTTTGGGAGAATCCCCACCGGGATAGGGAATAAGGCAATCGTACAGGTGGCATTATCGCAGGAAGGGAACAAAGGAGGACGACCTTACTGGAGCTGGTATGGGTACGGCGGAAGGGTATCATGGTGTGCATGTTTTGTGTCGTGGTGCGCCGACCAGTGCGGCTATATAGACAGCGGGCAGATCCCGAAATTCTCAAGCTGTGCGAACGGGGCATCGTGGTTCAGGAGCAGGGGAAGGCTTAAGGACAGGAGCTATGTGCCGTCACCGGGGGATATCATCTTTTTTGACTGGGGGGCAGGAGTCCATCATGTAGGAATCGTCGTTGACGTGTCAAACGGACGGGTGAATACCATTGAGGGAAATTCAGGCGATGCAGTGAGGAGAAGGAGCTATAAAATCGGGGATGGCAGGATACATGGGTATGGGGTTTATGCTTTCTGAGAATAGCAATTATATCGTATGGATTTAACGATACTTTTTCGTATCGGTATTTCCTCTGATATTGATATGGATTCTTTACGATATGACACACGTTTCACGGAAAAATTTCTTATCTCCTGATTACAGAATGGGATTATGGCTGATATAATCCGATGCTCGGTGCCAAAACGGCGAAAGAAATATGAAAAACATGTTGTTTTGTGAAGAAAAGCATAAAATATTCATGTTAATTAATGCAAATAAACAGACATAATACGCTTGTTTTGACATGAATATGTGCTATACTATAATCATGCTTTATGGATGGAGACGGTTCATTTTACAGGAACAAGAAACAGGGAATGCTCTTCGGGCATTCTTTCATGGAGGGGTGATTTATGTACCGCAAAATTACGGGATTTTTAACAGCGTGGAAAGAAAGCAAACATCGGAAACCACTTATTCTACAAGGAGCAAGACAGGTAGGGAAAACGTATTCTATTCTTGAATTTGGGAAAAATAACTATGAAAATGTGGCATATTTTAATTTTGAAACCAATCCTAAATTGAACGAAACTTTTGAAGAAAATATCAGTCCGGAGTATCTGATTCCGATTTTGTCTCATAACGCAGGACAGACTATCGTCCGGGAAAAGACGCTGATTGTGTTTGATGAAGTACAGCTTTGTGAGAGGGCCTTAACCTCGCTGAAATATTTTTGTGAGGATGCTCCAGACTATCACATCATTGTTGCAGGCAGCCTGCTGGGCGTGGCTGTGAGCAGGACGCAGTTCTCTTTTCCAGTAGGTAAGGTAGATATGAAAACCTTGTATCCGATGGATATGGAAGAATTTATGCTCGCATTGGGGGAGGACGACCTGGTAAGGCAGATAAAAAAATGTTTTGCCGCCAACAAGCCGCTGCCTTCTGCGCTGCACGATGCGGCTATGCAGTTGTATCGGCAGTACCTTGTAGTTGGAGGAATGCCGGAATGTGTGATGCAGTTCGTAAACACGAAAGACTATATTCTTATCCGCCATACGCAGGATATGATTCTTGTAAGTTATTTAAACGATATGAGTAAATATAACAACTTAAATGAAATCAAAAAGACACGTCTTGCTTATGATAATATTACTGTCCAGCTTTCAAAGAAAAACACTCGTTTCCAATATAAGCTGATAAAAAAGGGCGGTCGGGCATCCGAGTTTGAAAATGCAATTGAATGGCTCTGCCTGTCAGGCATTGTATCACGGGTTCATAAAGTAAAGCAGATCAAGAAACCTCTTGAAAATTATCGTGATATTGATGCATTTAAGATTTATGTGTCGGACTCCGGGCTGCTCCTGGCAAAGAAAAATTTAATTGCAAATGACATCCTCTATATGGTAGAAGAATTGAATGACTTTAAGGGGGGAATGGTTGAAAATTATGTGAATATACAGCTTACTATGAATGGATACAGCACCTATTACTGGCAGTCCGAACGGGGGGCGGAAATAGATTTTGTCATTCAGAGAGAGGGGGAGCTGATACCGATAGAAGTGAAAGCGGCGGATAATACAAGAGCGAAGAGCTTAAAGGTGTATATGGACACATTTAACCCTCAATATGCAATTAAACTTTCAGCAAAAAATTTTGGTTATGAAAATGAAAAAAAGATTGTGCCTCTTTACGCAGCATTTTGCATTTAAAAGCACATCCCCAACAAAATTTCAACTACTTTTTTTAAAAATATAATGGATATGCGCCACTAAATTGGCACATATCCATTATATGATTATTCCTTAAACGAGTGAGGAAGACAATAATGGATGTTCTTACCCTTTCCTTCTTGAATAAGCAGACCTTTTTCAATCATTTTCTTTAGCAGCCGTCCGCATGATGACTGACCTATACCAAGCAGTATTTCTATTTCTTTTCTTGTAACAAATCCCCGTTGCTTTGTCAGTGCAATCACTTTTTCTTCCAGCGTACCTTCCTCTGGATTTACCTGCATTTGCCTTGCGGGTTCAGGCATTGCATTCAAGTTAGGGAGAATAATCTTAAATGCATTATCGGATGTTTCAATCTGCGGTGTCATCCCGGTTCCCTTATACGTTTCCATGATTTTTATAATTCCGGTTCCATAGGCTTCTATCAATTCCAAACGGTAAAATACATTTGCCAGCTTGGCGTTCCGACAGACGGAAATACCCATTGTTACATCTTTTAAGGATATGCCGCTAACCAGACCGCCGATAGAGGTAAATTCAAGTCTGTCTGCATAAAGACTGATGAAAGTGCTTGCGCGGAATGAATATTCACGGTGCACCAGAAGATTCAAAAGAGCCTCCCTGACTGCTGTTTCCGGATAATCCCGTCTGTCAATACGATATAACTTATCAAAGGTTGAGTGTGTCTGATTGCGGAAATCAATAAAGTCATAAGCATCATCCATCTGCTGAAACAAAGAGCCGGAGAATTCTTTCCGATCCTTAAATTCACTCTGCGTTGTACCTTGAAAAACAGCAGCTTTAATTGTATGCACACACTGATCCGAGAGCAGCAGCCCCAAGTTTGTATAGACACCATCCTGTGTTGCCATTCCCAGTGTTTTCATTTGTGTAACACCAAACTTTACATTTCGTTCAGCAAATATTTTTTTTGCACTTTCAAAGGTTAATTTCTGTTCCAAAGACCGCATTTCTTCAAAATGATCTCCATCGGTTTCCTTAATCATACGACGGATTGCTGTATTTGTAGCCGGAACAGAGGAATAACCTTGACGGACATAAACGCCTTCAGGACGCAAGCCCTTTTTGGCTATATAATATGGTCGCTCTGTTCCCTGCTGAATATCAACTGCAACAATTTTCTTTTTATCTACCGTTACTGTTTCATAGTGAAGAAACATCGTCAGGTCCGGTTTAATTGCGTCTCGAACCATATTGCTGATTTGCAAAGAAGTTTCGTCTGGGTTATCCAGTCCTGACACAGTTCCGTCATCCTGAACGCCTATATACAGTTTTCCACCCTCACAGTTTGCAAAAGCAATGATTTCTTTTTTTATATCCTCTACTACAATTGCTTTTAGTTCGACTGTTTCGCTTTCCTGAAAAATCATCTGACTGCCTCCTAATCATATTCTACCCACATTCTACTCATTCTACTCATTCTTGTCAATTATTTGGTTAGAATGAGTAGAATAAGTTTTCGATAATTTTCTCGCTACATTTCAACTTAGAAAACATAAGTAATGTTGCTGAAATGCATTAGCTGATTTCTTGTGCAACGCATAACAGGGAAAGATTTTTATTTGTAAAACATTTTTGGATTATAATATTCACAAATAGGATAATAATAGGTAAGCGAAAACATTCTACAATGTATAGTAAAAATTGGGAGAATGAAAATGAACTTAAATTATTCCCGTGTTGTGGGGCGATTATTAGAATACCGTAAAAAATTAAATTTGACTCAGGAACAGATGGGAATAAAGCTGGGAGTCAATCAGAGCCATTATTCAAAACTTGAAACGGGAAGTAAGATAATTTCCATGCATAGTTTGAGGACTTTCATAAAAAATGATGGGGATGTCGTACTTTTACTGACAGGTGAAGACACAGGATATGGATGTTTGGAGCATTATTTCAGGAAATGCAAGACGCAGTGGGGAATGGCAGAGCTTTATAGGATGGTTTTGTGGCTTGTCAATCAGGGAGTTAAATTACAGTACGGTCTAATTGAAGAAATGCCAGATCAATATTATAAGGAGCTGAGGGCATTAGAATACGGGCTGAACTCCATATCCATATGGGAGGGGATAAGGGCGGTAGAAAGGCTGACACAGGTTGATATGGCAAAGCTTTTGGATGTCAATATCAAACGATACCGGAGGATTGAAAAAGGAAAGATCGAGCCAGATGCGGAGATTCTTGTAGAGCTGTATGAGAAACTGAAATATTCTCCCATGATAATCCTGAACCATAAGATGTTTTATGAGGACAGGATAAATAAAGTGTGGGAAGGATTCCCGTTTTCCATTAGAAGGAAACTGGAGCCGTTCATAGAAAAAACAATAGAATTGATTAATGAATACGAGAGTGAGAAAGAGTGAAAAAGCACGTATTAATCTTGGAAGATAATACCATGCTGTCAGAGGCATTGGAGAAGGCAATCGGGGAATATGACGGAGGGATTGCTGTACACAGGGCAGAGACATATGAGGAGGCTTGCGCGGCGGCTCTGACCTATAAGATAGAGTTATTTATTTTAGATATTATATTGTCAACTAAACATCGGAGTGATACATCGGGGATTCAATTTGCAGACCGCATCCGTAAATGCGAAGAATATTGTTTTACCCCGATTATTTTTACGACAGTTTTATCAGACCCCCAAATGCATGCATTTAAAGAACTCCATTGTTACGGGTATCTTGAAAAGCCTTTTTCCATAGAGACGGCAATGGGGCTGATAAAAGATGCCTTAAGGTATAAAGCATATAGAGGGTATGCAGATAAAAAGACGATATACTTACGAAAAGACGGGATATTATTCCCCATACAGCTTTCAGACATCATTTTTGTTCAATCCCATAGCCATTCGCTGTTATTCCATCTAAAAGACGAAACTATAGACATACCATATATGACAATTAAACAATTTTTAAAAGAATCGGCAGATTTTGGGTTTATGCAATGCAGTAAAAACACGGTAGTCAATAAGCAGTATATCAGGAATGTAGATATACCAAACCGATACCTTCAGCTAGGAGAGATAAAGAAAGTAGATATAGGAAGGACTTTCTGTAAAAAAATACGACAGGAGCTATTGCATGTATAAAAGGATTAATGAGCTGTTGGAAATCTGCAATATTATTTTTTTGCTGCATTGCTTTCGGGGGAAGAAGATAAAAATAGATATTTTTGTAATAGTGCTTACTTGTGCTGAGATGATAATATTTGAGCTTGTAAATGTTTATAAGGCTGATGATGCAATTGTAAATATTACATATCTCTTAGTCGTAATATACTCGTTGATAGTTTTTGGAAGTGATATAAAGAAGTTATTGCTCAGTAACATGTTGTACATCATAGTGCTGGGAATCATACAACTAGCTGTCGGTATATGTGTTTTATTATTACCTTTTTCCTTTTTAGAAGGGGATTTGTTGGCAATAACTATAAATACCAGCACATTGATCATTGTTTTTCTGTGTAAGGGAGTTCTGGAAAAATTTTTTGTAGTAGTGGTAGAACATAGTAAAAGTGTTTTTATAGTGATAATGTTTTATTTTTGTTTTATGGTTTATAATCTCATTCAGTATAAAAGGGATATGAGCTTTTCAGTAGCACAAATTTTAACAATCGTAATATTTGGTTTCTTAATATGTATCATTTCTTATTGCTGGCAGTCGGAAAAAGAAAAGCGATATGAAAAAGAACTAGAATTGCAAATGAATCAGATATATGGTAGCTCACTCAAAGAACTGATTGAGACACTGCAAGAAAAACAACATGATTTCCATAATCATATTCAGGCAATAAAGAGCCAGCATTATGTTATCGATACATATGATGAGTTAGTAAAGACACAGGAAAAATACTGTAGTGTATTGATGAATGATTTTAAGTATTACAAATTACTTAACAAGGATAATCCCATAATAACTGGCTTTTTGTATGGGAAATTTGCAGAGGCCGACAGACGAGGCATCCAAATTGACTATCAGGTTGAGTTAGATGGGAATATTGACAATGTGCCAATACATATCATGGTGGAAATTATTGGAATATTATGGGATAATTCCGTGGAGTCTGTGAAGGAAGAAAAAGAAAAATATGTAAAAGTATTGCTGAAAAAGCATGCAGATGATGTCAAGATAGAAATTGCAAATCCAATCCATGATATGTCATTTGATGAGATTAGCCGACTTTTTGACAGAGGATATAGCGGAAAAAAGAACCATTCTGGAATCGGATTAAGCAAGGTAAAAAAATATGCTGAAAAATATGGGTTTACAGTGACAGCTGATAAACAAAGCATAGATGGAAAATACTGGCTAGTGATTTGCCTAGACAATTATAAAAGTTCCCATTCTTAAAAATGCAAATAGAATGGGAACTTTTGCTGTCTTTATTCTTCCGAATTGGGGAATGGATATTCACCAAAGAAAATCATGCTGATACCATCCCAGTGTAAAAGTCCGCCAGCTTTGATACAGGCATCGCAGAGCATTCCAAAAAAGTTTGCTAACATGTCTGTTCACCTCCTTTTTTTCAGATAAGCAGCAATAAGCTGCATAGTATGTATCATAATTACCCAGAACCCAGTAAGCATAAAAAGGTTCTGAGGGCATATAAATACCAGAATACTGTATAGGAATATAATGGTGAATAATTGTAGTTTGCATTGCCGTGTTTTTTCCTCTGTAGGGGTAGGGCGGTATACAGACGGAATGGGGGCAATATGGTAAGCAATAATAATTGCTGCAGACAATAATATTAATTGCAGCAGCCTGCTCACCGAAAAGGAGGGAAGTAACTGGACACACATCAGCATATACGCAAATGAACTGAACAGGCATCCCATATAGGTCTTGCAATGCAGGCCGCCGCTATAAAAACGCAGGAGGGATAAAAGGCAGACTCCCCACAGATAGTATAGGAGCCGTCCTGTGGCATAAAAGAAGATTCCCATTATAATGAATTTGCTGATTTCAGAAAAAATTGAAATTATAAAATAATGGAAGACCTTCACCTGGTAGTCTGTAAAGCAATATTTCCTTTGCATCCAATTATAAAAATCCATATCATCAATACCTCCCGTATTGATAATATCAGAAAAAAAGAAAATATACGGATTTGTGGCTGAATGGTGTTATTTCCTTACTGAAATGCATTTATCGGAGACGATAGGAAAAAGCGGAAATCGCAGAAATGCAGGAAATACGCCATAAATTAACCTGAATTATTCACGGCAGTATATGCGTGCATAAAATCTGCCGTAGTTGCCGTTACAACCACTACTCAATACCTCACCTTGCCAGAAGATAGCCTATAAATGGGCAGACTTCTCCTGTGATAGGTTTAAAAGCTTATTGTGATTGTCAAGGTTCGTTAAAAGTTGTCATTCCAACTGTGGCTGCAGATTATGGATATTTTCCAGTGTCTCGTAAAATTCTTTCTTGTAGGGACAACTGCTACACAGCTTGAAATATTTGTATCGTGCTGATTTTACCACTCTTGCGGCAATTTTCAGCAATTTTAAACGAATGGTATCTATACGCTGTTTTCTCATACTGACAGCAAGTGCCAATCGCCTAAACCAATTGAATAGATTATAAGCTAATGTATGAACCAAAAGGCGGTTCGCATTTACCAGCTTGTAGGAACTGCTTACAGAAGCAAAGTCAAAACCACTCTTGCCTTCTTTGATGAAATTTTCCATCTTGCCTCTGCCGCAATAGAACTGAAGTACCTGGTAGGGTTCCATTTCCATCGTTGTGACAATAAAGGTATATAGATGAATCATTTGCCCATAAGGCTTTTCGATTTTAAAAACAACTCTGCGCGGATGGCTCCATGAGCCCGCCTGATACATAAACTCTCCATACTCGACGGCGTAATCCACCTGGTTGAATTTTGTCGCGCGGTACAATGCCTGGCTTTTATCTTCAGCTAATTCGCGAAGCTTTGCATTCTCTTTCAGTCGGATGGCGTATTTACAGTTCTTATCTTCAAGAACTTCATACAAATCGGGGGCTGCAAAACCACTGTCACCACGAAGGTAAAGCGGCATATCTGGAAAATCACAGATGAATTCATCCAGAAGAGATTTCATAAAAATGTCTGCTTCCTTGCTGCAATACATGGTACCGTCGCGAAGCTCCGCTTTTAGAAGATCACCGGTTAATCCATCGTAACACAACAGAGGATGATAACCATGTGCCTGATAATGATAGTTGAAACCTTCTCCTTCCTGATTCCCATAGGTATCAAGAAGTGTGGAGTCAATATCAAAAAGCATGAATTCCGGTCTCTTTATGGAATAGATGACTTTACGGAGTTCACGTGTAATCTGGCTTAGCTGGTTGAGTGTATCTTCATCCATGCGGTTATAAAAGCGTGACAAGGTAGGCTGGGATGCCAGGGCATCCTTGTCTAAAACAGCTGTCATGACTGGCTCATTTGTCAGCTCATCTGCACAGTCATCCTCAAAGTATGCGCTGGCAATCTGATAGATTACCTGCATCAGATTCGCATCATCCTTATGGATACGGAACCATGCAGTATCATTGGTTTTGAACATACGATTGATGAGCTTAACGGCGCCAATCTTAAACAGGAACTCTTTAAACAGGAGAAGTCCTGCATCGGAGGATAAATCGCCTCCGTCAAAATTAATTTTAATTTGGCTATTGCTTTCTAAGCTTACAGTGTTTAAAATATCCATAGAGAGACCTTCTTTCTGAGGTATTTGTTTGGATTCGACACCTAAATTTTACCACAGATAGAGGTCTTTTTCTATTCACTAAATAGGTGAAACGCAATATTCAATTAAAATACAGTAACTACGCGGATTTCAACGGCTGATGCTGTTGTACTGTGAATAATTCAGGATTAAATACGCTTACAGATTTAACATGGATTCTTGTAAGGGTTCAGGTGACGTTCAGTAAGGAAATAACACCATTCAGCAACAAATCCGCAATAAAAAATTCAAAGTAGTACGTTAAGAACAGTGTTTGAGGCTGTTCTTTTTTTGTGCATTGCAGCGGGATTCACCAAGCTGGTTGGAACAGCCTCGGCAAGTAACTGTCAACCGCTTTTAATACATTATTGTCAAAAAATATTTAAAAACACAAAAGCCATGCTTGCACAAAAGAAGACAGATGAGGTTTTTAAGCAATATTTTCAAAACAATGAATGTTACAGCAAAATAATAACGTTTAAGGGAACGGCGGAATATGCTCCTGCCATTCCCGTTTTATTGTGTGGCGGCGGTATGGCACGTCCTCCGCCCTCCAATCTGAATTTTCTATATAAAAAATCAGATTGGAGGAAAGGACATGAAAGGGAACCATCCCAAAAGAAGAAGAGACAAGTATAACCCCTATCAAATCTATGAAATGGACGGGGGTTTTTACATCTCATTTAGAGATGGGCAGGGGATTTTACAGGAATTTGAAATTGACGAACAGCTTTACAGGACTTTTGATGCGTTTGAGTTGGAAGACTTGTCTTGGTTAAATGAGTTGGATCGTCATCTGGAGCATTTAGAGGTGTATGAGCCGACGTTAAGCAGGAGGGCTTTACATGAGCCGGAAGATATAGAAGAAACCGTGATAAAAAAGATACGGATTGATTGGTTACATAAGGCGATTGATAAATTGCCGGAAATTCAAAAAAGAAGACTTATTTTATATTACTTTGACTGTCTGACTTATGAGCAGATTGCCAGGAAAGAAGGATGTACAAAAAGAGCAGTCAAATCCAGTATTGATTATGCCAAAGAAAAAATAAAAAAATTTTTTGAGAATTAACACTACACTTTTTTTGAAGAAGTGAGGAAACATATGAGAGGGAATTGTTTTGAACATTGTCCCTTCTCATCTGTTTCCATATGAAGGGAGACGGATTGCACATTGACAATTCCATACCCATTCACCAGACACATTCCTGCTGCTATCGTGATGAGCGTAAGCCACTTTAGCAGTACGCCATAATCTGAATGAAGATACAGGACAACGAAATCTCGGACAGAGAGATAAGATGGTTTGCAGTTGTTTGATAGCATTCGGGGAGCGGTAAATACCTGACTATAACTGCCAGATTGCTACTGGCAGGGCGATGACAGGCAGCAGGGATAATGATACTCCTGTCCAGTCACAAGCCGAGCGTTGAGAGCGTCCCACCTAATGAGGGCAGTTTCGGGAGATCCCCGGAAAGGTATAAGTACCTGTGGAGCTGGTTCGCAGCCAGCCGTTTGGTGATTTCCCTAATATCTGCCGGAAAGGCAGATATGTAAAAGCCGGGGTGTCGGGGGCAAATAGGCTTTTTTACTTACCATAAGGAGAATAGGAATATGCTAAAGAAGATATTAAGAGGAGAAATATATTTTGCAGACTTAAGTCCGGTAATAGGTTCGGAACAAGGCGGCTGCCGTCCGGTATTGATTATTCAGAATGATGTGGGAAACCGCTTTAGCGCTACGGTTATTGTAGCGGCGTTGTCAGGGCAGATACATAATAAAGGTGGATTGCCCACCCATCATATTATCCGAGGGTATCCGGGCCTTAAAGAGGATTCGGTGATTTTGCTGGAGCAAATTAGAACAATTGATAAGAAAAGGATTAGAAATTATGTTGGAATGCTAAACGAAAAGGATATGGAGGAAGTGAACAGATGTCTTAAACTTAGTTTGGGGTTATAAGTTAAGTTTGGAATATGTGTTGCGTTCCCCCACAGGACAAAAGGGAAATGGGATATCAGGTCATTTTGCATGAAGATAGCTGTTTCATTGATAGGATAAGTCCGGCTTTTCATATAATGATTAAGATGTAAGAATTCGAGGTGATTGTCATAGGAAAGAAAAAAGAGGTTTGCTACTTACTTCAAAAAAAGGATTCTGATTTTTCTGAAATCGCAAGGAAAAAGGAAACTCTTAGCAGACGTGGGTATCTGGTCGTTACCATTATCGAGGGCAATCAGGCAATGGAAAAGGGGTTGCGTGATGTAGTCCGCAATCATTTTCATTGACAGATGGCAACATTGCGTTATCCTGCCTATATGGTAAACTATAAGCAGAAAGCAAGATAAGGAGGACAATTTTTATGATGACAGCAATCCATACACCCACAATGATAGATGGTTATGTTCGTCTCTCCAGAGACGATAACAAGAGAAATTATTCCTCTATCGAAAACCAAAAGTTGATTATCCAGAAATACGCAGAAGAAAACAATATGATTGTACGTCATATCTATGAGGACGACGGCATTTCCGGTTATTCCTTTAACCGTCCCCAGTTTCAGAATATGATGGCCAATCTTGGCTCTATAGATGTAATCGTGGCGAAAGACCTGTCACGTATTGGACGGCACAATGCGAAAGTATTACTTTTTCTTGAAGAAATGGAAGAACAAGGAAAGCGGGTCATCTTAATTGATGACAATTATGATTCCCTTTACTCTGATGATGATATTATCGGAATTAAAACATGGGATAATGAACGCCATGTGAAGAATACAAGCCGAAAGGTAAAACGAATCAAGAGAATGGAGCAGGAAAACGGAACTTTGAAGTGCGCTCCCCCATTTGGCTACACAAGACACCCGCTGAATAAGCAGATTGTTTTAATTGATGAAGAGGCTGCCGCTATCCTGAACCTTGAAAAGGATCTTTATCTGGAAGGGAACGGTATGCGAAAGATTGCGGAAATACTAACAGAGCGTGGCGTTCCCACGCCTACCATGCTGCAAAAGGAGCGTTATGAGGCGTTGGATCTGCCATATCACAGGGAAGTTGCCCATATGTGGAGTTATGGTATGGTGAGAGATACTCTTTTTAATGATTATCATAACGGCATACTTCGAACCCACAAAAGAGAGAGAATGACTATCAACGGCAAAAACAAAAAGATTTCCAGAGATCAGCAATATATTTTTCCGGATCACCATCCAAAAATATTTGATGATGATACTATGAAACTTCTCTTTGAGGTGAAAGAGAGCCGCCACAATAACCGGTACCGGGGTCAGAGAAAACATGTCAATCTCTTTTCCGGGTGTCTATACTGCAAAGACTGCGGGATGAAACTGACCGCAATCAACCGTCCGAACCGCGGGAAATATTATCTATGCGGCACCTATAACAAAAAGGGAAAGCAGTTTTGTAAACATGCCCATTTGGTGACAGAAGAAACTCTGATGGACGCTTTAGTTAAATATCTCATACTTTGCCGTGATTCTCTGGCAGACATCATACAGAATTTCGACCTGTCAAATTTAAAGGTTTCCACTTACTCCGCTGACGACAGCCAGCAGAGACTTAAGAATGAACTGGAAAGAATCAAGAAAGAACTGAAAACATTGATTACCCAAAGAGTAAAGGAACTGACGGAGAATCCAGGGATGGCAGAAATCATCAATGAAACATACGCCGCCCTACAGACTGAAAAAATGGAGCGTATCTCTGCGATTGAAAAGACTCTGCAAGGTTTGATAAATGAATCCCATATCCCCACTGCGACAATCAAGCCTAACTTGCAAACCGCACTGGGTATTTTAAATGAGGTGTTGGAACAAAAAAAACTGACCCGGACGGACATTGAGGTTCTGGTAGAAAAAATCATTGTAGACAAAGACGGAAATGTTGACATCTATTTGAAACATGGCCTCGGCAATCTGGCGGCTTACGATTTTAAAGCCGACAAGGAAAATCTGAAACTCACCATGATGATTGAGGTGATCCGGCTTTTGGAAAAGGACGAGACAGGTTTTACCTCTGTAAAATTTCTGGCGGAGAGCCTGAAAGCTATGGGGTATCCCATGCACAAGAAAAAGTTCACTACCTACATGGAGCATCTGCTGGATCTGGGGCTGGTGGAAAAGACGGAAATCTACCATTATCCATACAGAATCGTGGCCTCTAAGGAGAAATTGCATGATGTGGAAAAAATGTTCATCATGGCTGGGCAGACTGGCGGTATGCCGGAAATGGTATTCGAGTATATCCTGAAACAGAACAACATCGACCCGCAGAAGGACGTAAAGATTGACCAGAGCATTGATTTTGGCTCCACAGCGGCAGCATTTTCCGGCGGGCAGGGGGATTTCAGCGTGGAGTTCGAGCCGTCTGCCACGGCGCTTGAAAAAGAGAAGGACGGCTATGTGGTGGCATCTCTCGGAACAGACAGCGGATACGTGCCTTACACTGCATTTTCAGCAAAGCAGAGCTATATCAAAGATAATCCGGAAGTGATCCAGGGATTTACAAATGCACTTCAGAAGGGCATGGACTATGTACAGTCACATAAGCCGGAGGAGATTGCCGCAGTGATTCAGCCTCAGTTTAAAGAGACGGATATGGATACGCTTACTACAATTGTAACCCGTTATTATGAGCAGGATACATGGAAAGACAATCTGGTGTTTGAAAAAGAAAGCTTTGAGCTTCTGCAGGATATCCTAGAGGAGGCGGGAGAGCTTACAAAGCGGGCGCCTTATGAGGAACTTGTAACAACAAAGTTTGCTCAGGAAGCACAAAAATAAATTATTTCTAGCCGGGGTATTATTCGCAGCCTTGAAGACCGCTCATAGCAATATTTTGGGGCGGTCTTCGGAATTTTACTGTACAAAAACTGTCCCTTACTCTGCATTATGTTCTCACGGAATGTGAAGCAAGTGCGCATTCTTGCCACTTGAACAATAACCTATGCAGGTTACTGTTCACACCCTATGGTGTTCCAGTAACGGTATCCAGCCCATTTTAAATCGCCTTCGGCGAGGGGCTGGATATATCGCTGTCATTACTGCCTTGGCCGGACACCTTGCAGCGCAGTGCAAGGTGCCGTGCGAACAATAACCTATGCAGTACACTGAAAATATCGGAACATGCGGCAGGATTGTCAATATAGAGGAATCTGTGATAAGATGTAAAAAAATGTTATTTTGTACATCGTGTGAAAGAAGGGAAAGGGGAAATGATGAAACAGACGATTTATTTTGACAATGGAAGTACTTCGTGGCCGAAAGCACCGGGCGTTGCAGGGGCGATGGCAGAGCTTTTAGAAAACGGGGCGTTTAATATTAATCGGGGGAATTATGCCGGGGCCTACGAAGTGGAAGGGATGGTGCTGGATACGAGGGAACAGCTTGCCAGACTTTTTGGTGTGCAGGATTCCCGAAATGTAATCTTTACGCCCGGGATAACGTATTCTCTCAATTATTTTATCAAGGATGTATTGAAAGACGGCGATCATGTTCTGGTGACAGGCTTAGAGCACAATGCGGTCATGCGGCCGTTGGAGCAGATGAGGGGGCAGGGCGTCTCTTATGATATCGTTCCGGTGGATACGGAGGGGAATCTTGACCCGGATGTGCTTGAGGGGATGGTAAAGCCGGAGACAAGAGCGGTAATCGCCACCCATGCGTCAAATGTGTGCGGCACGATAGTACCGGTTGGAGAAATCGGGGAGATCTGCCGGAAAAAGAACCTTTATTTTGCTGTGGACACAGCTCAGAGCGCGGGAACGATACCGGTGGATATGGAAAAGTACGGCATTGATTTTCTGGCGTTTACCGGGCATAAGGGGCTATTAGGGCCTCAGGGTATCGGAGGATTTCTTGTATCGGAGAAATTGAATAAGAATATGCAGCCTTTGATTGCGGGAGGAACGGGCAGTCAGTCGGACAGTTTTCACATGCCGGAAAATCTTCCGGATAAATATGAGAGCGGAACTATGAACCTTCCGGGAATTATCGGCCTTCATGCTGCTTTAGATTATTTGGAAAAAACAGGGATTGAAGACATCCACAAAAAGAAAATGATATTGACAGAGCATTTTCTAAATCAGGTCAAAGAGATTCCGAATGTGCGCATTGTAGGGAGGAAAGATACTGAAAACCGGGTGGCGGTGGTGTCGCTTGATTTTTTGGATGGGGATAATGCGGTGGCAGCATTTGAGCTGGAGCAGGAGTATGGAATTATGACAAGAGTAGGCCTTCACTGCGCGCCTGCTGCGCACAAATCTTTGCGGACATTCCCACAGGGAACAGTGCGGTTCGCCTTTGGGGCGGAAAATACAAAGGAAGAGATTGAGACCTGTGTGAAAGGAATCAAGAGAATAGCACAATAAAGATTATCCGGCAGATATGAGTGTCGAAGTGCAGGTTGATATCGCAAGTTATAGATTATATCTATAATTGTTAAAATATATAATAATTATCAATGGGTGAAAAACAAGGATTCCATAGCTTATGAGCCATAAAAATGATACACTGATTGTAATACATATATAAAATGTCTTACTTAAGGAGGAAGTTTGAAATGGCTGACAATCATAAGATGTGGGAAGAACTTGGAATGAACCTGGAGCTGCACGACCAGCTCTGCGAGGTGCTCCCGCAGGCGTTTGGGGATGTCTTTTTATCACAGGAGAACAGGCCGGAGGGAATGGACTACTATAACATGGTTGTAGCGGACATCCACGGCATACGCCCGGCAGAGCTTATCGAGCATCAGAAAAAGGGCGGAAAGGTGTTCGGCACGTTCTGCGTGTATGTTCCGGACGAGGTGATCTTTGCGGCGGACGCAATCGCTACAGGACTCTGCGGCGGCTCCCAGTTCTGGGTTCCGGGCGGAGAGAAGGTGCTGCCGACCAATACATGCCCGCTCATCAAGGCATCTGTCGGCGCAAGGCTTGACCGCACCTGCCCGTTCTTTAGGATTGCAGATATGTACATCGGAGAGACGACCTGCGACGGAAAGAAGAAGGCATGGGAGATCCTCTCTGAGGACGTTCCGGTACATGTGATGGATCTTCCCCAGATGAAACGCGCGAAAGACGTTAAGGCGTGGGCAGAGGAGATTACAGCGTTAAAAGAGAAGGTAGAGGAATTTACCGGCAATAAGGTGACTGCTGAGAAGTTGGCGGAGACGATCAAACTGATCAATAATAAGAGAAAAGCTCTGGCAAGGCTTTATGACTGCCGCAAGAATGACACGCTGCCGATTAGCGGCACAGATGCCCTTGTGATTTCTCAGATTGCGTTCTATGATGATCCGGCGAGGTTCACCCAGATGACTAACAAGCTGTGCGATGAGTTAGAGCAGAGAATTAAAGACGGCGTGAGCGTAGTTCCGGCAGGCACAAAGCGTATCATGCTGACAGGAACGCCTCTTGCGATTCCGAACTGGAAACTGCACAATATCGTGGAGACAAGCGGCGCAGTCGTTGTCTGTGAAGAAATGTGTACAGGAACGCGTTACTTTGAGAATTATGTAGACGAGAGCAAAGAGACCGTGGAAGACCAGATTACGGCAATCGCAGAGCGGTACATGAATATCAACTGTGCATGTTTCACCCCGAACCATGCGAGAATCGACGATATCCTCCGTCTGGCAAAAGAGTACAAGGTTGACGGCATCATTGATGTGAACCTTAAGTTCTGCAACCTGTATGATACGGAAGGGTATTTTGTAGAGCGCGCTATGAAAGAGGCAGGAATCCCGGTGCTTGGCATTGAGACAGACTATACGGACAGCGATGCACAGCAGCTCCGCACAAGAGTCAGCGCATTTGTGGAAATGCTGAACAACTAAGGAAGGCTATTATGGAGAAGATACAGCATTATGTGTTGTTTCCGAACCACGATAATGGGATGCGTCTTTATAATGAACTGAAAAAACTGGGGGTTTGGGCAGTTATTGCCCCGACCCCCAGAAGTGCGAGTAAATGCTGCGGCATTTCGCTTATGATAAAAGAGGAAGACATAGAGGCGGTTCAAGATTGCGTGTCGGAACATGGAATTGAGATTTTAAAGATTGCTGCGGTGGAAAAGGATCTGAATCCGCACAGAGACAGGTATTGTTAGAAGGATATTTATATATTGCATGAATGTGCTGAAAGGTGAAACAGAAGATGAATTATGTAGGGATTGATATTGGCTCCACGGCATCGAAGGTAGCGGTGATTGGGGAAAAGGACTTGAAATTTGTACTCCCCACTGGATGGAGCAGCAAGGAGACGACGTCGCTTATCAGGGAAAAGCTCCTGGCGGACGAGGTGGATGTGGGAAACCCTGAGACGAAGACGGCCGCTACCGGATATGGCAGGATTGCCGTGGACTTTGCGGATTATGTCATCACAGAGATTACCTGCCATGCGAGAGGCGGCAGGGAGATGGCGGGAAATGAGTGTACGATTATCGACGTCGGCGGGCAGGATACGAAGGTGATCTTAGTATCCGGGGGTATGGTGCAGGATTTCCTGATGAATGACAAGTGCTCGGCGGGGACGGGAAAATTTCTGGAAATCATGGCAAACCGCCTGGGAGTGAGCCTTCAGGAACTTTTTGACATGGCGGCGGCAGGAACGGTACTGCCAATCAGCTCCCTCTGCACCGTATTTGCAGAATCCGAGGTCATCAATTACATCGGGGAGGGCAAAAACCGGGAGGATATCGCAGCAGGCGTGGTAGATTCGGTGGCGGCAAAGGTGGCGCAGCTGAGCCAGCGGAAGAACCTGTCGGAGAAGGTGATACTGACCGGTGGTTTAAGCCACAGTGAGTATTTTACGAAAATACTGTCAGGCAAAGTCGGAAAGACGGTGGAACCGACGGCGGACGGGAGATATGCGGGGGCGCTGGGGGCGGCGCTTTTGGCGAGAGAGAAATCGGCACAGAAGTAAGAGTGCCGGTTTTTTTGTTTTGAGGGATTAAAAAAGCATCTATTGAGAAAGCCATTGCGGTGTGGTAGAATTACCAGCATAGGAGGTGTTTGGAATGAAAGTTTTGATGATTAACGGAAGTCCTCGTGCGGAGGGGAATACATATGCTGCTTTGCAGGAGATGGAGAAGATTTTTAAAGAGGAAAGCATCGAGACGGAGATTCTTCATGTTGGCAGCATGGCTGTCAGGGGGTGTATCGCCTGCGGCTCCTGCGCGAAGAATGGAAAATGTGTGTTTGACGATGTGGTAAATGAGGCGGCGCCTAAGTTTGCGGAGTGCGACGGGCTTGTGGTTGGAAGTCCGGTGTATTATGCGTCGGCAAATGCTACGCTGATTGCGTTTCTTGACCGGCTGTTTTACAGCGCGGGCTTTGACAAGACGATGAAGGTGGGAGCCAGCGTGGTGGCGGCAAGAAGAGGCGGCTTATCTGCTACCTTTGACGAGCTGAACAAGTATTTTACGATTTCCGGCATGCCGGTGGCGTCAAGTCAGTATTGGAACAGCATCCACGGGAGGACGCCGGGGGAGGCGAAGGAAGACGCAGAAGGCCTGCAGACCATGCGCGTGCTGGCGAGGAACATGGCATTTCTCATGAAGAGCATCGCTCTTGGAAAAGAAAAGTACGGGCTGCCAAAGAAGGAAGAACGGGTGTCAACACATTTTATTCGATAGGAGATATGGTATGAGAAAGAGAGGAGAGGGAGCCTGCCTGGTATGCGGCAGGCCCATTGTATATTACGAGAAGGCGAGGCAGATGGAGTGCGTGATGTGCCATCGGCAGTTTGAGAGCCATGCCGGGTGTGAGGACGGGCATTATGTGTGCGATGAGTGCCATGGGGCAAAGGGGATTGAAGTGATACTTGAAGGGTGTAAAAAATGCACTTCTAAAAATCCGGTGGAGATTATGCAGGAATTGATGGAAGACCCTTACATCTATATGCATGGTCCAGAGCATCATGTGATGGTGGGAGCCGCGCTTATTACGGCTTATTATAACAGCGGGGGATTTGCCGGAGACAGGGCGAGAGCGGATTATGAGAGCGCGCTGGAGGAGATGAAGTCGCGGGGGAGCGAATACCCGGGCGGCTCCTGCGGATTGTGGGGGTGCTGCGGCGCGGCGGTGAGCGCAGGGATGTTTATGAGCATTGTCACAAAGGCAACGCCCCTTACGGGCAAGTCCTGGGGGCTATCTAACCGGATGACCGCTGAGGCGCTGAAGGCTATCGGAGAGCTTGGCGGGCCGAGGTGCTGCAAGAGGAACTCCTTTACGGCGGCTGCGGCTGCGGTGAAGTATACGGCGGAGAACTTAGGGATTGAGATGGAGCTGCCGGAAAAGATACAGTGTGAGTTCTCGGGGGAGAACCGGGAATGTCTGAGAAAGCGGTGTCCGTATTATAAGAGATGCAATTAGAGGATTTTGGAGGGGCAGACATGCGCTGTATGAGTGATGAGTGTCTGGCGGAAGAGTTGGGAATGGAGTTCAGGGATAAGAACACCCTCAGCGGCTAAAGGTTAATTTCAGGTGTAAAGACAGGAAATCATGGGAACATATATATTTGGGATGTTCTCATGATTTTTTGCGTATTACATATACAAAAAAAGAAATGAGTTCGTGAAGAAAATTGTGCAACTTCCAGATATACTATGGTACAATGGCATATAGCAGGAATATGTATTTAAGGATTATGTTTGATATAGAATAATAACTTGAAAGGGTCAGATAGATATGGAAAGAAGAGAATATAGGGCTGGAGTTGCAAAACTTTCGTTTTGGGTTATGGAGTTTAAAAGTGCTGCAAAGCTTTTGGCTGAGGGGAGAATATTTGAGGAGATAAGGGATGCGGCAGAAAATGAAAAGTTTTTTGCAACTTCAACACTTGTCAGAGTCTCTCAAGTTTATAATACTGTAGCAGCGAGGATAAAGTCTTTATGAGAAAGTTCTGACAGCTAAAGACGGTAAAAAGTATCAGGTGTTTGCAAAGATATAATGGGAGAGCTTGAAATGGAAAAAATGATTGAAATGAATGAAGGTAACAAAAAGAATGTAGATGATGAGATAGAATTTGAAGTGGAAAAAATCAAAGCGCATAACATGGGATTTGAATATGAGATTGAGTCTGATGAGGTGGAGGAAGGGGAAGAATCATCAGAGCAGCCTTTTAATGCAGAAAAGATAAGAGTAGATCAGCAGATGCTTTCTGTAAAATATATGCTGGAGCTTATGAATGATGGTATGATAGAGTTAAATCCAGGGTATCAGAGGCATCGGGTGTGGAATGACAATAAGAAGAAATCGTTATTGATAGAATCTCTTATGTTGAGGATTCCGATACCGGCATTTTATTTCTACGAGAATGAAGAGGGCGATTATCAGGTGATTGACGGACAGCAGAGGCTGATGACGATTCAGGAATTTGTCCAAGGAAAATTCCGTTTGTCAGGATTGGAATATTTGGGAAAGGATTATAATAGAAAAGGATTTAAAGATTTAGATGTAAAATATGTGCAGAGGATATACCGCACACAAATTGCAGTGAATATTTTGGATGCACGCTCCCCTAAAAAAGTGATATATGATATTTTTAGAAGAGTGAATACTGGCGGAGTTAATTTGAATCCGCAGGAAATGAGAAATGCGATTTGCAAGCCAGAAGTAAGGGCATTTTTGAAGAAAAGTATAAAAAATGAGAATTACTTACTTGCTACCAGAAAGAAAATTAAGGACGGGAGAATGGACGCTCAGGAAATGGCTTTGCGCTTTTATGCATTTTATAAGGAATATGATTACGAAAAAGAATTAGTACATTATGATTATCCTAATATTGCAACTATGTTAGATAAATCGATTGAAGACTTAAATAAAACCAATTCTGCTATAAAAGATGAGTTATATTTAAAATTTGAGGAATCGATGAAACGCTGCTATGCAGCATTTGGTAAATATTGTTTTTCAAAACTTTTAATAGAAAATAATGAAATAACAAGAAAAGTAGATTATATTAATAAGTCATTATTTGTTTCATTCTCTATATTATTACTGCATCCAAGATATGATAACGTTGAGCTGAAAAAATTTCAAAAGAAACTTGTGAAGACCTTGGCTGTTTATTTGACGGAAAATCATATGTATGCTAACTCACTTACAATGGGTACAGGCGACCGTAAAAACGTTTACATTAATTTTGACTATTCAAAAAGGGTATTGGAGGAATGTCTATAGTGAAGATTGACCAGATATCTTTAAAAAACTTTAAATGTCATAAGGATTTGCAGATTGACTTAGCAAAATTGAATATCCTGACAGGGAGCAATGCCTC
Organism: Lachnospiraceae bacterium MD308; assembly: GCA_000403475.2. Lineage (GTDB taxonomy): Bacteria > Bacillota > Clostridia > Lachnospirales > Lachnospiraceae > MD308. Next base: position 603,999 of record KE159795.1, on the reverse strand, counting down.
CGGCAAATCCAGTTTAATCCAGGCTATCCTGTTAGCTTTCAAAAGTTGGCATGAATATGACAGGAAAATGATAAACACCAATGATGTTTATGGTGTAAACTTAGGTATACCAATCAATATCTTTTCCGAAGACTTTGATGAAAAAAATATCCAGCTGGGGATGTCTTTGGAGGGAAAGAGCAATAAGGTGGTATTAGGTTTGCCTGAGGAAGATGAAAGTGAAATATTTTTCAGTATATTGAATAGTGAAGAAATTGCTGTACACGCCGGGGAACCTAATAATTTAAAAAATATGCAGATCTTTTTCCTGAATGCAGAGAGACAAGGACCACGCGTCGTATCGTCCATTAAAGATATACAGTCTCATTTTGTCGGATACATGGGTGAGAATACGGGATATATTATCAATGTGATGGACAGGAGGCAAAAGCTGAAAGGAGTGGAATTGCCGAGAGACTTGAAGATTTCCAAACTGGATCGATTTTCTGCCAATTGTGAAGAGTGGCTGAATATGATAATTCCTGATACGGAGCTGCAATGCAATGTGGATATGGAGAAAAATCTGACTACAGTGCAGTTTAAAAATGCGGGGGAGTTCTATCTTCCGCCATCAACAGGATTTGGTATCACATATGTATTGCCGATTATTGTACAGGCGCTGGTGGCATCAACGCTGGAAAATACTTTGCTAATTGTGGAAAATCCGGAGGCACATTTGCACCCCTTAAGTCAGTCAAGATTAGGGAAATTTCTGGCGTTGGTTGCATTAAACGGTGTCCAGGCCATTATTGAAACGCATAGCGAACATGTCATAGACGGATGCCGTATCCAGATTGCCAGAGAAAAAATGTGTGACGGCATCAAACTTCTTTTTTTTAAGAAAGTACAGGAGAAAAGCATCTATAAGAGTATAGCGGTACGGGAAGACGGCGATTTGGAGGAATGGCCGGAAGGATTTTTTGACCAAAAAAGACAGGATTTACGGGAGTTATTGGAGATGAGGAGATGTGGAAATTAAATGTTTTTTTGATTCCATGTAAAAATTACAGCGATTTGACATATGAGGAATTATTAGAATTTGATTACCGTATTACAAAGATAGATAAAGAAGAAAATTTTCAGATTCCGAACATATTTTATGATATAGAAGATATCAACCATCAAACGATATATGACGTAATATTTGAAGAAGGGCAGACAGATTTCTCAGACTATTTGCTGGATGTATTTACAAAAAGTCGCAATTCGAATCTGGACTATGAGCAGATAAAGGAACTAAATGACTATGCGTATACAGCGATTGCAGAAAGGGATATTGGTGAGGATAAGAAAAAGCTGTCCGTGATTGATGTAGATGATAAAATAGATTTGGACAAGCCATATGGTGGTATTATCCCTGGTGATTTGGTAAAAATGAAAAGGAAGTATTTGAACCAATGTAAAACGTATGGTCTATTCAAGGAAAAGGCAAAGATTTGTTTTCATAGATTGCTGTTTCATCCGGATGCATTTATTCATATAGCCAGGTTGGGGAGATGCGAAGAAGTGATGGGAGAGCTGATGAGACATTTGTGTGTGCTTAATGATTATGGTGATAAAATATACGAGTACACTGGCAAGAATGAAAAGAATGCGTTATTAGAGTTACAATCCTCTTTTCGGATTTTCTGCTCTGGAAAAGGTTCAAAAGAAACTATGATGTTTAATAAAGAGATGGTATTTGGCAGCAGGAAATACATATTGACGTGTAATCCGCATACTAAGCTTTTTACAAAGCATTCCGGTCAGAGGATTTATTTTTGCTGGGGGCGTGATGAGATAGAAAATCACAAGATTATAATTGTAAGAATTGGAGACCATTGGAAAGAATGATAACAAAATTTAAGGGTGATGATTATGAATTATACATATGACAATTTATTGAAGGATCGACCATGCAGTACATGCCACAGCCGAAACGTATGCTTTTTGCGTCAGATGCCTATGCAGCAATACCCGGAGCCTGTGCAGCAATTTGTAATAACGGTTCCTAATGTTGCGTTTAAACAACCACAACCACTATTTGGGAGAAAGTATTGGCATGCGGATTATCATTTGATTCAGGATTGGCTGGTGCAATACTATAACCGGGATAATTGTGGATTGCCAGGGAGCGAACGGAATTACTTAACAAATGAAGAGCAGAGAAAGTGTGATGAACAAAGGATAAAAGAGCAGTTCAAACAACTTTTGGATGCGGCGGCAAAAACGACGGAAGATAAGAATCCCAGGCTTTCCATTATGTTTGATGGGATAGGGCTGGTGCTGGCATCTGACTATTTGGAGGCGGTCAGTAAAATCTTTTCTATGTTTAAAAAGCTGGGGGAAATAAATAAGGATTACACGGGAGCCTGCTTTGGGTATTAGTTACTCAAATTTTATGCGAATGATTTAGAGGAAAGGTTAAGCAAATTATGAATAATCCCGTAAAAAATGAAAATATTGATGTTATGAGTATTTATCAAAAATCAGAAAATATATTAACGGACATACAAAATATCATAGAAACTTCTCAACGGAAAGCTTACCATGCAGTTGATACTATTCTTTCTCAAAGAAACTGGCTAATTGGATATAGGATAGCAGAGGAAGAAAATAATGGTTCAGAACGCGCAGAATATGGTGCTAACATCATAAAGAAATTATCAAAAGAACTTACGGAGCAATATGGAAAAGGATATGACCGCAGCAATCTTTATCACTGTTTGCGATTCTATAAAGAGTTTCCTAAGATTGTCGACACAGTGTGTCGACAATCTCATATACGATTGACCTGGTCTCATTATCGTGCTTTATTACAAGTAACAGATTCTGCTGCCCGCAGCTGGTATGAGAAAGAGGCATATGAACAGACATGGAGCGTCCGTACGTTGCAGCGTAATATCAACACACAATATTACTACCGTATATTACAATCTCAGCATAAAGATTTGGTAGAGCAGGAAATGCTTGATAAAACTTTTGACTTCCAAAATGATAAACTTGAATTTATTAAAAATCCTGTTGTAGCTGAGTTTTTAGGATTAGCGCCAAACTCAGATTATGCGGAAACTGATTTGGAAACCAGCATTATTTCAAATATTCAGAAATTTTTGATGGAAATGGGAAAGGGCTATGCTTTTGTAGCCCGTCAGCAGCATATAAAAACAGAAAAAGAGGACTATTTCATAGATCTTGTATTTTACAATTATATTTTGAAATGCTTTGTCCTGATTGATTTAAAAACAGGGAAAATTACGCATCAGGATGTAGGACAGATGGACATGTATATCCGTATGTATGATGAACGAAAGAAAGGAACAGATGACAATCCAACGTTAGGTATTGTGCTTTGTACAGAAACTGATGAAGATATTGCAAGATACTCTGTTCTTCACGGCAATGAACAGTTGTTTGCATCAAAGTATAAGCTGTATTTACCGACAGAAGAAGAACTGAGAAGAGAAATTGAAATGCAAAAAACTATGTTTTATTTACAACAAAGTGATTTAAAAGAATGGAAAGAAAAATATCCGCAGTATCCGATTTGCGATGCAGAAAATATAGAGGAGAAAAATTTTAGAGGGGCTGAACCGGAGACAGATAACGGACAGGCCAAATGTTGAGATTAAAACAGACAGATTAAGGAGGATTTTTAACATGCAATACCGCGAATTAGGCAGCACAGGAATCAAGGTAAGCGAAATCGGCATGGGCTGTGAGGGCTTTGCCGAGGACAATTACAGGAACGCAAAGCGTTTCCTCGACATGGCGGAGGAGACGGGCATCAATTATTTTGACCTCTACACTTCCGACCCAGAGGTGCGGAGAAACGTTGGCGAGGCCCTTGAGGGCAGGCGGGAGAGGTTCGTCATCCAGTCTCACATCTGTTCTGTCTGGAAAGACGGGCAGTATAAGCGTTCAAGGGATATCGGGGAGGTAAAAGAGGCTTTTGAGGACAGCCTGTCTCTTTTAAAGACAGATTATATCGACGTAGGGATGATTCATTACGTGGATTCTATAGAAGACTGGAAGACTGTTTCGGACGGCCCGGTACTTCGGTATGCAAAAGAGCTTAAAGAGTCGGGAAAGATAAGACATATCGGACTTAGCAGCCACAATCCGAAGGTTGCCCTTGCGGCAGTGGAGAGCGGGTACATAGAAGTGCTGATGTTCAGCGTGAATCCCTGTTACGATTTGCAGCCTGCCAGCGAGGATGTGGAAGATCTTTGGCGGGATGAAAATTATGCGGCTCCGCTGGTGAATATGGATTCGGAGCGGCAGAAACTATATGAGACCTGCCAGCGGCTAGGAGTAGGTATTACGGTTATGAAGGCTTTCGGCGGCGGGGATCTTCTGGATGCGTCCATGTCTCCTGCAGGAAAGGCGCTGACGGCGAATCAGTGCATCCACTATGCGCTGACCCGTCCGGCGGTGGCGACGGTTCTTGCCGGTGCGCGAACGGCAGAGGAGCTAGAGCGCAGCCTTTCCTACGAGGAGGCATCGGAGGAAGAGAAGGATTATGCATCTGCATTTGCGGCATTTCCAAATATCAGCTGGAGAGGGCATTGCATGTACTGCAGCCACTGCGCGCCCTGCCCGAAGAAGATTGACGTTGCGTCAGTCACGAAGTTTCTGAATCTAGCGAAGGCGCAGAGAGAGATTCCGGAGACAGTGAGGGAGCATTATGAGGTGCTTGAGCATCATGCAGGCGAGTGCATCCAGTGCGGAGCCTGTGAGACGAGATGCCCGTTTGAGGTTTCTATCATGGAGAATATGAAGGCTGCCGCAGAGATTTTCGGGAAATAGAAATGGAGTGGCAATAAATCATGAAAGATATATTAAAAGAGGCAGAGTTTATGCAGGAGGAGCTTGCCGCATATATGAGAACTTTGCATCAGATGCCAGAGATAGGAATGGAACTTCCGAAGACTACGGCATACATTAAGGAAAAGCTAGAGGAATGGGAAGTTCCCTTTCAGGAGTATCTTGGCGGAAATGCAATGGTTGCCACTATTGGCGGCGGCATTTCCGAGAGATGTATTGCACTGAGGACGGATATGGATGCGCTGGCGATTGCGGAGGAGACAGGGCTTTCCTATGGGTCTGCTAATGGGAATATGCATGCCTGCGGACACGACGCGAATATGGCAATGATGCTTGGAGCCGTAAAGCTGTTAAAGCGCAGGGAAAGAGAGCTGGACAGGACTGTGAAAGTGTTTTTTCAGCCCAACGAGGAGGGGATGGAGGGCGCACGGCAGATGATTGAGGCAGGGGTGCTGGAGGAGCATCCCTCAGATGCGTTTCTGGCTCTGCATCTGGCTCAGGACGAGCGTTATGAGAGCGGGCAGTTTATGTTCATGGCTGGGGCGATGATGGCGTCGGCAGATATTTTTGATATTCGCCTGGAGGGAGAAGGAGTGCATGCGGCGCACCCGGAGACGGGGAAAGATCCGGTGACAGCGGCGGCGCAGCTTATACAGGCGGTGCAGAGCATGGCATGCAGAGAGTTTTCAGCCCTTGATTCGGTGGTGGTCAGCATATGCAATATGAGGACGCGGCTGAACGACGGAGATGATAACAGGATTGTATACAATGCACTTCCTAAATATGTGGATATGGCAGGAACTATCCGGTGCCTGAGCGAGGATGTGAGGAAACGGGTCATCCGGAGGATGGAGGAACTGACTGAAGCGACAGGCCGGATGTTCGGGATCAGGAGTACATTCCAGGTCAGCCCGAAAGCGCCGGTGGCGGTCAACCATGCAGGGCTTACAGGTTCTCTGGAGAAAGTGTGCCGGGGTCTGTTCGGCGATTCTGCCGTCATCATGCAGGAGGAGCCGTTTATGGGCTCGGAGGATGCGGCCTGCTTTATGGAGCGGATTCCCAGCGCCTACGTGCATCTGGTATCGAATGTTTACCAGAATGGCAGGGTGATACCCGGGCACCACCCGCGTTACCGTGTGGATGAAAGCGTGCTTTACAGAGGGGCGGCGCTGCTGGCAGGAGGCGCGCTGGGTTACGGGAAAGAATGATTTGACAGGAAGGATAGGAAATGTCAGTAAAAGATAATCAAAAGGTGCATTTAAGTTTCCTCTTTACGCCGGAAGGTTTCCAACCAGATATATTTCAGAATGAGGACGAAATTAAAATATGGACAGGGGAAACGGCATACCGTTCACTTTATCAATTTGGGCTGGAGGGAAAACCAGAGGATGCGACCTCGTCGGCAGGATTTTTATATCAGGTAGCCGCAGCCTTTTTCACACGACTTACAGATTTGCCGGAGCTTGAGCTTGTGCGGGAGAATGCCAGGGTATCCTTAAGTAATGAAGCGTCAGAGGAACTTTTGGAAGCGGTTCCCTTCGTGATTGGCGCGGAATATGTGACAAAGGAATGGATTAAGCGTGTATTTTCAAAGCTTAATGATATTTTTGCGGAGGAGATTGCAGGCTATGAGGGTACGGTTGAGATGTATCTCACGGAGAAAAATCAGAAACTTCATGTGCCGGAACGAGTTTTTTTCCATTTGGTAGAAAATAAGGATGAAGAATTCCCTTTCGCTTTTCTGGCTACTTACGCTACGAAGGGCGAGGAAGGAAGGGTAAAGCATGTGCCGTTAAAATATGCCCTGACAGAATATAAGAACGAAAGAGAAAAGCTCCTGTCTCTTCTGGCTTGTCTAAATCGTGCGGCGGAGGTGTCAGAGCTGGTTAGCGGGTTTATGGAAACCGGGGAATTGTTTCATCCATTAAAATTGACGTCGGAGGAGGCGTATACATTTTTAAAGCAGATTGAGGAGATTGAAAATACTGGGATTCTATGTCGGATACCTAATTGGTGGAGAAAAAAGGCTGCTTCAGTTTCTATGTCTGTAAGCCTCGGAGATGAAAGACCATCTATGTTGGGGTTCGATGCTCTTATATCCATGAAGCCCAAGCTTGAAGTGGATGGTGTAGAATTAACACAGACGGATATCCGGAAGCTTTTAGCACAGACAGAGGGACTTGCTTTCTTAAAAGGGAAATGGGTAGAAGTAGATCATGCGAGACTTAGAAAACTTCTGGAAGAGATGGACGAAAAGAGCGGAGAGATTACATTGATGGAGGCTCTCCGAATGGAGATAGGAACGGAGCCTGTAGATGTGGGGGCGATGGTGAGCAATGGGAAATGGCTGTCTGAGCTGCTCCGTGATTTGCGGCGGCCGGAGAAGATACGGAAAGTAGCAGTACCAAGTACGATTCATGCAGAGCTTCGCCCCTATCAGAAAAATGGGTATGCATGGCTTAACTATATGGACAAGCTGGGGTTTGGCGCCTGTCTTGCTGATGATATGGGACTTGGAAAAACTTTGCAGGTATTGACTTACCTTGAAAAGCTCAGGAAACGGGAGAAGAGCGCGCGAGTTCTTCTTGTAGTTCCTGCATCTTTGCTTGGGAATTGGCAGAGAGAGGCGGAAAAATTTGCGCCAAAGCTGGACTTACTGATACTTCACGGCAGAAGCGCACCGGTTTTGGGAAAACTGGCGTCAGAAGAATCTGCTTTTTTAAATATTACGACTTACGGTATGATACCAAGAATTAAGGAGCTTAAAGATATTAACTGGACGTGTATTATACTGGATGAGGCACAGGCGATTAAGAATCCGGCGACAAAGCAGACGAAGGAGATTAAAAAACTTTCCGGAAGAATGCGGATTGCTATGACTGGAACGCCTATTGAAAATGATTTGACGAATCTCTGGTCTTTGTTCGATTTCCTTAATAAAGGGCTTATGGGAACATCGGCGGAGTTTGGACAGTTTACGAAGCGGCTCAAAGAGCATCCGGAAAAATATGCTCAGCTAAAATCTATGGTAGCACCTTTTATGCTGCGGCGCGTCAAGACGGATAAAAGTATTATCGCAGATTTGCCGGAGAAACTGGAAACCATTGATTATGCCGCCCTTTCTAAAAAACAGGTTGTGCTGTACCGGAAGACGGTAGAGGAGATGGAGGAGAGAATTCTGAATTCAGAAGGAATTGAGCGGCGCGGTATGGTATTGGCTACGATTATCAAGCTCAAACAAATCTGTAACCATCCCGACCAGTATCTGGGGCAGGAGACATTTTCAGGGGATGACAGCGGAAAATTTGCTTTACTTAAAAGTATCTGTGAGACAATCTATGAAAAACGAGAGCGTGTATTGGTATTTACACAATTTCGAGAGATTACAGAATATTTGGCACAGTTTTTAAAGGAGATATTCCACGCTGACGGTTATGTGTTGCATGGCGGGACTCCGGTCAGCAGAAGGTCAAAGATTGTGGAAGCATTTCAAGGGGATGCGTACGTTCCTTTTATTGTGCTGTCTGTGAAAGCGGGAGGAACGGGGCTTAATCTCACGAAAGCCAATCATGTCATTCATTTTGACCGCTGGTGGAATCCGGCAGTGGAAAATCAGGCTACAGACCGGGCATTCCGTATCGGACAGACAAAGAATGTCATGGTACATAAGTTGGTTTGCCAAAAGACAATTGAAGAAAAGATAGACGCTATTATCGAATCCAAGAAGGAGCTTGCGGAAAATGTCATCGGCTCCGGAGGAGAGAAATGGATTACAGAGCTTGACAATAATGCACTGATGAATCTGCTGCGTCTTGGATAGTGTCTTTCGTGATACGGGAGTGAAAGGAGAGAATCAACATGAGCAGGAAATACTGGAGCGATTTCCCACAGTATAGCCAACCAGATGCGTCAGAGCTGCGGAAAAAATCAGAAGCGACAAAGAAAAAGGAAAGAGAAAAGGGCAAGGTGTTAGAGCCGGTTGTCATAAAAGGAAGGTCGATAACAAATAACTGGTGGGGGAATGCATGGTGCGAAAACCTGGAGAGATACGCAGATTATGAAAGCAGGTTAGGCCGGGGGAAACGTTATGTCCGTAATGGTTCTGTTGTAGATCTTAAGATTAAGAAAGGGAAGATACTGGCGAGGGTGCAGGGGACACGTAAGACACCTTATAAGGTAGAGATTAGGATTAGTCCATTGTCGGAGGAAAAGTGCCAGGCGATTATAAAAAAATGCGGAAGAAAGCTTGACAATATGGAAAGACTTTTGACCGGTGATTTTCCGGAGCAGATGAGTGAGCTTTTTCAAGGTAAAGACGGACTTTTTCCTGCTCCGAGAGAGATTAGTTTTAGCTGCAGTTGTCCCGATTGGGCGCTGATGTGTAAGCATGTGGCGGCTTCCCTTTATGGTGTAGGGGCACGCCTTGATGAAAATCCGCTTTTGTTTTTTGAGCTTAGAGGGATTGACGTGGATCATTTTATTGACGTGACTTTGGCGAATAAGGTAGAGGCAATGCTTGCGAATGCAGGGAATGTAAGCAGCAGAATGATGGATGATTCGGCGGTGGGGTTGTTCGGAGTGTTGTAAAAAAATGAAATATAGAAGATATACCATTAAACACCCCTGCCGCGCCCGCGGCAGGGGTGTTAGATTAATCAAAAATTAACTGAATTCTGGTTCGATAAGTCCGAAGGAACCGTTTTTCCGGCGGTACACAACATTTACTTCGTCGGTCTCTGCGTTGCAGAATACGAAGAAGTCATGTCCTAGAAGATCCATCTGTACACAGGCATCTTCCGGGTACATTGGTTTGATGCCAAACCTCTTTGTACGGACAATTTTTACTTCATCCTCATCCGGAATCAAATCATCTGTGTCATAAAATTCCTGCTTGAAATTACCGCCTTCCTGATGTCTTGCAATCAGTTTGTTCTTATATTTGCGAAGCTGCCGCTCGATGACCTCTTCCACAAGGTCAATAGAAACATACATGTCACTGCTTACCTGCTCAGAGCGGATAATATCCCCCTTCACAGGGATAGTCACCTCAATCTTCTGGCGCTCTTTCTGTACGCTTAAGGTTACGTGGATTTCCGTGTCTGGGGTAAAGTACCTTTCAAGCTTTCCTAATTTGTGTTCTACGGCTTCTTTTAAGCCAGGTGTCACATCGATGTTTTTTCCAATAATGATAAACGTCATGCTCCCCAACTCCTTTTTAATAGAATTTCAGAATGTATAATCTGACAATTCGTGATAAAAATGTCGATGATTCTGATATATTTAGTATATCACTTTTTCCGTCTAATGTATAGCATGTATTACTTCAATTCTGGAAATTTTTCCCGCATGCATCTTTGCGACGCGCAGACCTACGTCTCCAATGTATACACAGGCGCCCACTCCGGTTTCTGTTTCAAATTCTTCAAATTTCGTGGTGATGAGCTCCAGCAATGTTTCGCCGGGCTCATGGGGAAGACTGACGTGGAGAATTTTATTGACTGCATTGACTTTTGTTGTGGCGCGGAAGATGAACTCATCTGTAATGTCAAATTCACAGAACAAGTATTTTCTTGTTGCAAAAAGCACAGCGATTGCGCATACGCCTACCAGGCTGCTCCAGATTGAAGTGTTATCTATAATGATATGTCGTGCGATGGCAAAAAGGAGCACTTCGAATACCGTATCAGGAGTGTGCTGGTACATCATACGGATTAACTCTACGCCGATAATCAGATTAAAGCATGTGTCTAAAAGGTCGTTATAATTCGGCCAGACATCCAGGTTTGGAATACTGGTAAGAGAAAATGCCATGCGCAGGCATAAAAACAGAATGCCGATTGCAAGCATGATCGAAATGAAGAATTCAAGGATAACGGCAAAACGTTTAATAAAAATAGTTGCATATAATCTCATACAGATCTCCTTATGTTTTCAGTGAGCTTTTACTTAGTGGCTTTTATGGCTGTGAATTGTATAAACAGATATGGATATATTACGAGCACCCATAGTACCAGTATAAAGTATTCTGCCATTTTTGCCAAGATAAAACTTCCAAAGAAAACAGAGAATCCTTTTTTTATAATGAGAGCCATCATAAGACCGACAGCAAGTTTTATAAATTGTTTCAGAAAACTTCCGGCGCGGGGATTGAAGTTAAGCTTTGTGCGTTCAATATACCATCCGATGGAGAAGCCAAGTCCTGCCCCGGAGGCCCGGCAGCAGTCGAGGGCGTAGCGCGTTTCTATGATGCTGGCATTCTCAAGGGCAAGCGCATAGGCGACAACGGCAAACGAAAGTACGGCAAGTATTACGGCAATCTGTTTCAGATACCGGGAATCATCAAGCAGAAAGCTCTGGAAGCGCCATATGATGAGAGACACGATGACTGTGAGCCCCATGGAGACAAAGACGTCTTTTGGGGTGTGGCACCCCAGATACATTCTGGAAAACCCGACCATGAAAAAGAGGCAGACATTAAAGATTTTCAACCATGCCTTTTTTGCTTTTAACGCAAGAGGGAAGTAAAGGGCAGTTGCCCCTTGTGTGTGGCCGCTTGGAAAGGAATACCCGGTGGCGGCCGGGACGGCGCTTTCTACGGCAGAAAAATTTGGGTCAAGAATCCATGGCCTTGGAATCCGGAAAGTAATTTTTAATGTCTGTACACATAACCCTGCCGTAAAATAGGTGAAACCTAAAAGATAAGCAAAGCGCTTGTCCGCGCACCAGTAGAGTGCACAGATAAGCGCGATGATAATGATTTCCTGACCAAAGTACGTGACAAGCTGCATGATTTTATCAAGAGCCGGGGTTCTGTGTTCACTGAGAAACCATAAAAATGTCATTATTTATTGCTCCTTTTCCTGATTTTCGGGTCGAGTATTTTCTTTCGAATCCGGAGAGTCTTTGGAGTTACCTCTAAGAGCTCGTCTGTGTCGATGAAATCCAGTGCTTCCTCAAGGCTTAAAATCTTCGGAGCGGTCAGGCGGAGGGCGTCGTCCGCCCCTGAGGAACGGGTGTTTGTGAGATGCTTTGTCTTGCAGACATTAACCTCGATATCATCCGTCTTCGCGTTTTGTCCGATGACCATACCGGAATATACTTTTTCGCCTGCTCCCAAAAAGAGAACGCCTCTCTCCTGAGCCTGGAACAGCCCGTAAGTGACAGACTCGCCGGTCTCAAAAGCAATCAGAGAGCCTTGTTTGCGGTATTGGATATCGCCTTTATAGGGGGCGTAGCCGTCAAAAGAGGTATTCATGATACCGTTTCCTTTTGTGTCAGTTAAAAATTCGCCCCGGTAGCCGATCAGTCCCCGGGAAGGGATGGAGAACTCAAGCCTTGTGTATCCGCCGCTTGCTGTTCCCATATTGCGCAGCTCGCCTTTTCGCTGGCTCAGTTTTTCGATGACTGTTCCGGTGAATTCCTCCGGCACGTCCACATATGCCGTCTCCATAGGCTCTAGAAGCTTTCCGTCTGCATCCTTTTTATAGAGGACTTCCGCTTTACTTACTGCGAATTCATAGCCCTCCCGGCGCATGTTTTCTATCAGGACGGAAAGATGCAGCTCCCCACGGCCAGACACTTTGAAACTGTCCGTGTTCTCGGATTCTTCTACTCTCAGGCTTACGTCAGTGTTAAGCTCGCGGAACAGCCGGTCTCTTAAATGGCGGGAGGTAACGTATTTTCCTTCCTGTCCTGCGAAGGGGCTGTCGTTGACAATAAACTGCATGGCAATGGTAGGCTCGGATATCTTTTGGAAAGGAATAGCCTGTGGATTTTCTGCCCCGCAGATCGTGTCTCCGATGGAAATGTCAGCGATGCCGGAAATTGCTACGATGGAGCCGATGCCGGCTTCTTTCACGTCTACTTTATTCAGCCCGTCAAATTCGTACAGTTTGCTGATACGCACCTTTTCCTGACGGGAGGGGTCGTGGTCGTTGACAACAACCGCGTCCATACCTACTTTAATCATGCCGTTGTCTACTTTTCCGACGCCGATGCGTCCTACATACTCATTATAGTCAATGGTGCTGATAAGAACCTGGGTGTCGGCATCCGGGTCGCCTTCCGGAGCCGGGATATAGTCAAGGATCGTTTCAAACAGAGGCTTCATGTCGCGTTCCTCATCTGTCAGATCCAGTACGGCAATTCCTGACTTTGCAGAGGCGTACACAAAGGGGCAGTCTAACTGTTCGTCGGATGCGTCTAAGTCCATAAAAAGCTCTAATACTTCATCGATGACTTCATCGGGTCTTGCCTCCGGACGGTCGATCTTGTTGATGCATACGATGACAGGAAGGCTTAATTCCAATGCTTTTCTCAGGACGAATTTTGTCTGGGGCATAGCACCTTCGAAAGCGTCCACTACGAGTATCACGCCATTTACCATCTTAAGCACGCGTTCTACTTCGCCGCCGAAATCGGCGTGTCCCGGGGTGTCTACAATATTGATTTTTGTTCCATTATAGTAGACAGCAGTATTTTTGGAAAGAATTGTAATGCCGCGTTCTCTTTCGATGTCATTGGAGTCCATGACCCGCTCGGCAATCTCCTGATTTGCACGAAATACTCCGCTTTGTTTTAAAAGTTCGTCCACAAGAGTTGTCTTGCCGTGGTCTACATGGGCAATGATTGCAATGTTACGTATATCTTCGCGTTTTGTTTTCATATGGGTTCCACCTTTATCTTCTTATTAAATACAAATCAATATTACAACCTCAATAGTTTATCACATTTTTCGAAATTTACAAGTAGTTGTTGCATAGAATGGTATAACGCATCTTGAAAAAGGCAGATGCATATGATAACATGGACGCAAAGGCAAGAAAGTGCGGAGTAATCCGCAAGGTTTACAGGGCAGAATGACAGGGGGCATATTATGAACGTAAAAAAATCGATTTTGATTTTGGCAGCAGCTTTTCTTGTATTAGCGACGCCTATTACTGCGGCGGCGCATGGACATGGTGGTCATCATGGGAACGGCTGTTATGGCGGAGGCAGGGCATATGGGTCATGTAGTGTATCGGGCTGTAATGCCGCGGGAGAGCACCAGCATGGCAGAAGGAGTTATGACGGACATCACGGGAACTGCGTGACGTACAGGCAGTGCAGGGTATCCGGATGCGAGAAGACAAAGGGACACAGGCATAATGGAAGATATTATTATGGCCATTCCGGTAATCGCAGATACAGACAGTGCAAAGTATCAGGCTGTGAGAGGACAAAAGGACATAGACATGGCGGAAAATATTATTACGGTCATTCCCACAACTGTATAACATACAGCCAGTGTACAGTGCAGGACTGTGAAAAGGTAAAAAAGCACAGACATGACGGACGGTATTATTACGGACATTCTGACGGTGATACCATATATTCTCAGTGTACGGTGCCGGGGTGTAAAAAGACGAAACTGCATAAGCATAACGGCGAGCGTTATTATGGACATTCTACGATGAAAACATATTGATCAGATTGGATTACAGAGGTTGGATTTACGCCGGTATTTTTATAGAAGACTTTTGATAAAAGGCTGACTGTGAAAATGCCGGCTGTTTTTGTGTCTTTATATGTGCCGAAAGTGGCGAAAAATGCCGTCGAAACGTGTCCTGCGATTGTTGGATAAATCAGTTCTAATTTATCGTATTTGTTCATAAATTATATGGATGGAGAAATACGATTGGAGAAGGGAGAAAAATTATGTCAGATAAGATTATTGAAAACAATCAGGTAACCATTATGGGGGAAATTGTTTCTACATTTACATTTAGCCATGAAGTATTCGGAGAAGGGTTTTATATGGTAGATGTGAGTGTAAGGAGACTCAGCAATTCTGTGGACACAATTCCGGTTATGATATCCGAGAGGTTGATTGATGTGGAACAGGACTACAGGGGAGAGTTTCTGATGGTAAGCGGTCAGTTCCGTTCTTATAACCGACACGATGAACAAAAGAACAGGCTGGTATTATCTGTATTCGCAAGAGAAGTGTCTTTTATTGAGGAGGAACTGGATGGTGCCAAGACAAATAATATTCTGCTGGACGGATACATATGTAAGCTGCCGATTTATCGTAAGACACCTCTTGGGAGGGAGATTGCGGATCTTTTACTGGCAGTGAACCGCCCCTATGGAAAGTCAGACTACATTCCATGTATCTGCTGGGGAAGGAACGCCAGATTTGCTTCAGCTTTTGAAGTTGGGGAGCATGTGCAGGTCTTAGGACGTATTCAAAGCAGAGAGTATGTGAAAAAACTTTCTGAGACTGAGACGGAGAAACGTACAGCTTATGAAGTGTCTGTAAGCAAGCTGGAATGTCTCGACGAATAAGCTTTCTAAAGCTTAAATAAACTTGGATGACTTCATTGACATCATGTTTGATTGATGATAGAATTTCTGTAAGTTAGATATGAATTTACCTATATAAAATCAGGAGGAGCATGATGGCGATTTTTACAGGAGCCGGGGTGGCGATAGTCACACCATTTAATAAGGATGAAAGTATTAATTATGATAGACTGGATGAGCTGATTGATTATCACTGCAATCACGGTACAGACAGTATCATTATCTGTGGAACTACCGGGGAATCGGCAACTTTGACAGAAGCGGAGCACATCGAATGTGTAAAATTCACGATTGACAGAGTGAAGGGAAGGCTTCCGGTGGTTGCAGGGACAGGTTCGAACTGTACCAGAACAGCAATCGAGATGTCGAAGGAAGCGTCGGACTACGGGGCAGATGGACTTCTGCTTGTGACACCTTACTATAATAAAGCGACACAGAGCGGCTTGATCGCACATTATACAGCGGTGGCAAAAGAAGCAAAGTCACCGATTATTATGTATAGTGTTGCCAGCAGAACAGGATGCAATATTGAGCCTGCTACAGTTGCAGAGCTTGTAAAGAATGTCGATAATATTGTAGGAGTAAAAGAGGCGTCGGGAAATATTTCTCAGGTGGCAAAGATTATGGAACTGACCGACGGCAATATAGATTTGTATTCCGGCAATGACGATCAGATTGTACCCCTTCTTTCTCTGGGGGCAAAAGGTGTAATATCTGTGCTGTCGAATGTAGCTCCGAAAGAGACTCACGATATTTGTGAGAAATTCTTTCAGGGAGATATTGCAGGAAGCCGGGATTTGCAGCTTCGTGCGCTGCCGCTTATTGAGCAGCTATTCTGTGAGGTAAATCCGATTCCTGTTAAGCGGGCAGTAACACTTATGGGGATGGATTGTGGCCCGCTTCGTATGCCGCTGACGCAGATTACGGCGGAGCATGAGAAGGCGCTTGTAAAAGCGATGAGAGATTTTGGAGTTTCGCTGGTGTAAAGAGGTGAAGTATGGAAAGGATATCATTGCCTGTAAGCATGGGGTGAATGATATCCTTTCGTTTTGCTGTAAAACAGCTAATAAAATTATGTAGTAAGGAAATGACAAAGGAGGATATGATTATGGTACGTGCGATTATGCATGGATGCAATGGAAGGATGGGCCGGGTAATTACCGGACTGATTAAGGAGGACGAGGCAATCAAGATTGTAGCAGGTGTGGACAGTTATACGGAGGTTGCCAATGACTATCCGGTGTATGAATCGATCGGGGCATGTGATGTAGAGGCCGATGTGGTTATTGATTTTTCAAATGCAGGAGCAATAGATAAGCTGCTCGATTATTGTGTGGATCATAAACTTCCGGTAGTGCTATGCTCTACAGGGCTTTCAGAAGCGCAGCTTGAAAAAGTAGAAGAGAGTGCGAAGGAAACGGCGGTACTTAAGTCGGCGAATATGTCCATGGGAATCAATCTGCTCCTGGAGCTTTTGAAGAATGCCGCTAAAGTTTTATCTCCTGCCGGATATGATATCGAGATAGTAGAAAAGCACCACAATCAAAAACTGGATGCACCCAGCGGTACAGCAATCGCACTGGCTGATTCCATAGATGAAGCGCTGGGCGGGACACTGGAATATATATATGACAGAAGCAAGGAGCGCAGGAAGCGGGGGACAAAGGAGATCGGTATTTCGGCAGTACGCGGAGGCACGATTGTAGGGGAACATGAAGTGCTGTTTGCGGGTGTAGATGAAGTGATTGAATTCAAGCATACTGCTTATTCCAGAAGTGTATTTGGCAAAGGAGCTGTAGAAGCGGCAAAATATCTTGCCGGAAAACCTGCCGGTCGTTATGATATGTCAGATGTAATCCAATTCTGAAAAATTACACAAATTGGGAGGAAAACCTTATGAGAGAGCTAGAAGCACGTTATTTAGAAAGGCTGTCGGAGCTTTATCCTACGATAGCCAGAGCATCTACAGAGATAATCAATCTGCAGTCTATCTTAAATCTTCCGAAGGGGACGGAA
Source organism: Lachnospiraceae bacterium MD308 (assembly GCA_000403475.2). Classification (GTDB taxonomy): domain Bacteria; phylum Bacillota; class Clostridia; order Lachnospirales; family Lachnospiraceae; genus MD308. Next base: position 586,794 of record KE159795.1, on the reverse strand, counting down.
CATTTTCTTACAGATATTCACGGGGAGTACGAGGCGTTTTCCCATGTGCTTAAAAATGGTTCCGGTGCAGTGCGCCGGAAGATTGACGAGGTGTTTGGCAATACGTTGACGAATAAAGATAAACAGACGTTGGCCACACTGATTTATTATCCAAAGGAAAAGATGGCCCGGATTAAACAGACAGAAGATAACATGGAGGATTGGTATAAGATTACGCTTTACCGCCTGATTGAAGTGTGCAAATGTACGGCCAGCAAGTACACTCGTTCTAAAGTGCGGAAAGCTCTGCCGCCGGAATTTGCCTATGTGATCGAAGAATTGATTACGGAGAAGGCAGAAGTTTCAGATAAAGAATCTTATTATAATTCTATTATAAGTACGATTATTGAGATTAGCCGGGCGGAGGAGTTTATCATCGCGCTCAGTGAGCTGATTCAAAGATTAACAGTGGACCATCTGCATATTGTTGGGGATATCTATGACAGAGGGCCGGGACCGCATATAATTATGGACATGCTGAGAAAGCATCATTCTGTTGATATTCAATGGGGGAATCATGACGTGCTGTGGATGGGAGCGGCAGTGGGACAAAGGGGATGCATCGCCAATGTCATCCGCATCTGTGCCAGATATGGGAATCTTGACATTCTGGAGGATGGTTATGGGATTAATCTGCTTCCGCTGGCATCTTTTTCTATGAATACATACAGGGAAGATTCCTGCGAGTGCTTCCAGCTAAAAGGAAAGCCAGACTACGGGGACAGGGAGATGCTTCTTGATATCAAGATGCATAAGGCGATGTCGGTCATACAGTTTAAGGTTGAAGGTCAGATTATTCGGGCAAATCCGGATTTCCAGATGGAGAACAGGAATCTTCTCCACCATATTGATTTTGAAAAGGGAACGATAGAGATTGACGGAAATATCTATAAGCTCAAGGATACGAATTTCCCGACAGTAGACCCGGCAGATCCGTATGCGCTTACGGCTGAAGAAGAGGACATAATGCATCGATTGGAAAAGGCTTTTATAAATTGCAGCAGGCTTCAGAAGCATATGCGCTTTCTTTTGAATAAAGGTGCGCTTTACAAGGTGCATAATGGGAATCTCCTTTACCATGGGTGCGTGCCGTTGAATGAGGACGGCAGCTTTAAAAAAGTAAAGCTGTATGGAAAGACATATAAAGGCAGGGCTTTATATGAGGTGTTAGAGGGTTATGTGAGAAAAGGCTTTTATGCACTGGATGCGAAGGAGCGTGAGCGTGGCAGGGATATGATGTGGTATATCTGGCTGAACGAGAATTCTCCGCTGTTCGGTAAAGATAAGATGGCGACTTTTGAGCGGTATTTTCTGACGGAGAAAGAGCTGCATAAAGAAAAGAAAAATCCCTATTATCAATTGCTGGAAGATGAGGAAGTTGTAAATAATATTATGAGAGAATTCGGCCTTGATCCGTCGCAGTCTCATATTATCAACGGACATGTTCCAGTTAAGACTAAGAATGGCGAAAGTCCGGTAAAATGTGACGGAAAAGCGCTGGTTATTGACGGCGGTTTTTCGAGAGCTTATCAAAAAGAGACGGGAATTGCAGGATATACGTTAATCTATAACTCCCACGGCATGATTCTTGCGGCCCATGACCCGTTTGAGTCTACGGAGGCGGCTATTGAAAAAGAGAATGATATACATGCCAAAAGTATGGTTGTAAAGCGCCTGACGGAGCGGAAGCTGGTGGGCGATACAGATATTGGCAGAGATTTGAAGGAGCAGATTAAGGATTTAGAGCGGCTTCTTGTGTCTTACCGCGACGGACGGATTGCAGAAAAGATGTAATTGTAAAAAACTCCCAATCATGGAAGAGTATATATTTTTTGAATTTGTAAATATTACTGGTAACAAGTATTACTTGATAAATAGATAAATATACATGAAAGGGAGAGTAACTATGAAGCAGTTAAAAAGATTATTTCTTGCATTTCTCTGTGTAGGAACCATTATGGGCATGACAGCATGCGGAAGCAACGAAAATGCAGATGACAACGGGGCAACACAGGACGGTACAGCCAATGGAACAGCCGATGATGCAGGTAACACGAATGGAACTGATAACACGAATGGCACGAACGACGCGACAGACGGAAATGACAACAGCAACGGCGACGGAGTTATGGATGAGATCGGTGACGATGTGAAGGACGGTGCAGATGAGATCGGTGACGACGTAAGAGACAGCATGGACGATAATGATAATGACCGTGATGTAAATGACGCGAATCGGTAATATGGACAAAGACAGAGCATGTCAGATTGATGCTGCTCTGTCTTTTTTGCAGTTCCCGCTAAAGTGTGATATACTCATATGGTCTGACGAGTTGTAAAGACAGCTATTTCAGGTTCGGAGGAAATGTTTATGAGATTCAGACCATGCATTGATATTCATAATGGAAAGGTAAAGCAAATAGTAGGCGGCAGCCTTAAGGACAGCGGGAATCAGGCGGAGGAGAATTTTTCGTCTGTACATAATGCAGATTATTATGCGGAAATGTATAAAAAAAACGGGCTTTTGGGAGGGCATGTGATACTGCTGAATCCTCCGGCATCAGAATATTATGAAGAGACATTAAAGCAGGCGAAACGGGCGCTTTGCGCTTATCCCGGCGGGCTGCAGGTTGGGGGTGGAATCCGTGTGGACAATGCCCAATATTTTCTTGATGCAGGAGCAAGCCATGTCATTGTAACTTCCTATGTGTTTGAAAATGGGCAGATTCGGTGGGAGAATCTGGAACTTTTACAAAAGGCTGTGGGGAAGGAGCATATTGTTGTTGATTTGAGCTGCCGTAAGAGAGACGGAGCGTATTATATCGTGACTGACCGGTGGCAGAAGTTTACAGACGAGAAGCTTTCTGTGCAGACTCTTGAGGGCATTGCAGCATATTGCGATGAGTTTCTGATTCACGGCGTTGATGTGGAAGGGCGTTCCTGCGGCGTGGATGAAGGCCTGGCAGAGCTTCTTGGCCGTTATGAGGGGATACCCATCACTTACGCCGGAGGGATTGGGAGTCTTGAGGATTTGGAGAGATTTCGGAAGATAACGAAAAGAAAGATTGATTTTACCATTGGGAGTGCGCTTAATATTTTTGGTGGAAAACTTCCCTTTGATGTGGTAAAATGCTATGAATAGTAACATTTATGTGAACACTTTGTAAACTGGTTGAATTGCTGTGGGTATAGTGTTAGAATGTAGGTTAGCAAATTTTACGGACAAGGAGTTTTTTCGATATGGGTTTATTACAGAAAATATTCGGAACGCATAGTGAGAATGAGCTGAAGCGTATTTATCCGATCGTGGATGCGATTGAGGCGTTAGAGCCGCAGATGCAGAAGCTTTCGGATACAGAACTTAAGAGCAAAACAAAGGAATTTAAAGAGAGACTTACGCAGGGTGAGACGCTGGATGATATATTGCCGGAGGCATATGCCGCTGTGAGGGAGGCGGCTGTCCGCACACTCGGTATGAAGCATTATCGTGTACAGTTGATTGGCGGAATCATTCTCCATCAGGGACGTATTGCAGAGATGAAGACCGGTGAAGGAAAAACTCTTGTGTCTACATTGCCGGCGTATCTGAATGCATTGACGGGAGAGGGCGTTAACATTGTCACGGTCAATGATTATCTGGCAAAGCGTGATGCAGAGTGGATGGGGCAGGTACATGAGTTCCTTGGCCTGACAGTTGGCTGCGTGCTTAACAGCATGGACAATGATGAAAGGCGGGAGCAGTATAACTGCGATATTACTTATGTGACGAACAATGAGCTGGGCTTTGATTACCTGAGAGATAATATGGTTATATACAAAGAACAGCTTGTTCAGAGAGGTCTCAAATATGCAATTATTGATGAGGTGGACTCTGTCCTGATTGACGAGGCAAGGACACCGCTTATTATATCCGGACAGAGCGGAAAGTCTACAAAGCTTTATGAGGCGTGTGATATACTTGCACGTCAGCTTGAGCGAGGCGAGGCGAGCGGAGAATTTTCCAAGATGAATGCCATTATGGGCGAGGACATCGAGGAGACAGGAGACTTTATTGTAAACGAGAAGGAAAAGAATATCAATCTTACCGAGGATGGCGTGCGTAAGGTCGAGAAGTTTTTCCATCTGGATAATCTCGCGGATGCGGACAATCTTGAGATACAGCACAATATCATACTGGCTCTTCGTGCACACAACTTGATGTTTAAAGATCAGGATTATGTGGTGAAAGATGAAGAAGTTCTGATTGTCGATGAATTTACCGGACGAATCATGCCGGGACGCCGTTATTCTGACGGACTTCACCAGGCGATTGAGGCGAAAGAGCATGTGAAGGTAAGGAGAGAGAGCAAGACGCTTGCGACGATTACTTTCCAGAATTTGTTCAACAAGTTTGAAAAAAAGGCAGGCATGACAGGTACGGCGCTCACAGAGGAGAAAGAGTTCCGTGAGATTTACGGCATGGATGTTGTGGAGATTCCTACGAACGTTCCGGTTATCCGTGAGGACTTGAATGACGTGGTATATAAGACGCAGAAGGAAAAATTCAAGGCAGTATGCGATGAGATTGAGGCGGCGCATGCGAAGCATCAGCCGGTCTTAGTCGGTACGATTACCATTGAGACCTCGGAGCTTTTAAGCGGCATGTTAAAGCGCCGGGGAATTAAGCATAATGTGTTGAATGCCAAGTATCATGAGATGGAGGCAGAGATTGTAGCGCAGGCAGGTGTGCATGACGCCGTTACAATTGCTACCAACATGGCAGGACGTGGTACGGATATCAAGCTGGACGATGAGGCGAGAGAGGCAGGCGGCCTCAAGATTATCGGTACAGAGCGCCACGAATCCAGACGAATTGACAATCAGCTCAGAGGTCGTTCGGGGCGTCAGGGAGACCCGGGGGAATCCAGATTTTACATTTCTCTTGAAGATGACCTTATGCGTCTGTTCGGTTCAGAGAGGCTGATGAACATCTTTACTGCGCTTGGCGTGGAGGAAGGAGAGCAGATTGAGCACAAGATGCTTTCCAGTGCGATTGAGAAGGCGCAGGAAAAGATTGAGAGCAATAACTTTGGAATCCGTAAGAACCTGTTAGAATACGATCAGGTTATGAACGAACAGAGAGAGATTATCTACGAGGAGAGACGGAGAGTTCTTGACGGCGAGAACATGCGGGATTCTATCTTCCATATGATCAATGATTATCTTGAAAATACAGTAGACCGGATGATTCCCGCGGATCTGGATTATGAAGACTGGAATTTGAAAGAGCTTGGCCGGGCGATTCGGGCGACGATTCCGATCGAGCCTGTTACGGAGGATGACGTCAAGGGATTGAGCCAGAAGAAGCTTAAGCATATGCTTAAAGAGCGTTCAGCGAAGGCGTATGAAGCTAAAGAAGCGGAATTTCCGGAGGCAGAGCATTTGCGTGAGATTGAGCGGGTTGTCCTTCTGAAAGTAATCGATGCCAAATGGATGGATCATATTGATGATATGGATCAACTCCGGCAGGGCATCGGACTTCAGGCATATGGACAGAGAGATCCGAAGGTAGAATACAAGATGCTGGGCTATGATATGTTCGGTGAGATGACGAATGCAATTACTGAGGATACGGTGCGCACGCTTTTCCATGTAAAGATTGAGCAGAAGGTAGAAAGAGAGCAGGTAGCAAAGGTAACGGGTACGAATAAGGACGAGAGTGCGACTCGTGCTCCGAAGAAGCGCGCAGATAAAAAGGTATATCCAAATGACCCATGTCCATGTGGAAGCGGTAAAAAATATAAGCAGTGCTGCGGGCGTAAGTAGGTCATAGAAATAATCTGAAAGAGGTGATAGAGTGGTTGAGTTAGATCAGTTTAAAACATTGATGAATGCTTATGAAGAACCTCTTGCCGAAATGAGGGATTCACTTTGACACGGCCGGCAAGGAGAACAGAATTGAGGAGCTTGGCCGAAAGGTAGAGGAGCCGGGCTTTTGGGATAATCCGGAAGAATCCCAGAAAATTATGAAAGAGCTTAAGGGTCTGCAGGAATTGGTAAAGCAGATTCATGCGATGTACGCGAGCTATGAAGATATTCTTCTTTTGATTGAGATGGGATATGAGGAAGAAGACGTATCTGTTGTTAAGGAAATTGAGGAAGAGATTAGAAGTTTTGAGTTATGTTACGAGGAGCTGAGAATCCAAACGCTTCTTGCAGGAGAGTATGATTCGTGCAATGCGGTTATGACACTCCATGCAGGGGCGGGAGGGACAGAGTCCTGTGACTGGGCCGGGATGTTGTATCGCATGTATAGCCGTTGGGCAGAGCGAAAGGGCTTTTCCATCACGGTCTTAGATTATCTGGACGGGGATATTACGGGCATTAAGACGGTTACTTTTGAAGTGAACGGCGAGAATGCGTATGGATATCTGAAATCTGAAAAAGGTGTGCACAGGCTGGTGAGAATCTCTCCGTTTAATGCGGCGGGAAAGAGGCAGACATCTTTTGCATCCTGTGATGTAGTTCCCGATATCGAAACAGATATCGACATAGAGATTGAAGAGGATGATCTGAAAATTGATACTTACCGCGCCAGCGGCGCAGGGGGGCAGCATGTCAATAAGACATCTTCTGCTATACGTATCACGCATCTTCCCACCGGAATTGTTGTGCAATGCCAGAATGAGCGTTCCCAGCACCATAATAAAGAGAAAGCGATGCAGATGTTAAAGGCGAAGCTTCAACTCTTAAAGGAACAGGAACAGGCGGAAAAGGTGTCGGATATCCGTGGAGAAGTAAAGGAAATCGGTTTCGGTAATCAGATACGATCCTATGTCATGCAGCCGTATACTCTTGTGAAGGATCATAGGACCAACGAGGAAAACAGTAATGTAACTGCTGTGCTGGACGGGAATATCGATATGTTTATCAATGCCTGGTTGAAGGAAAATACGCAGCAGACAGAGGGAGGAAAGTTATGATAAATGTAGCAGTGATGGGTTATGGGACGGTTGGTTCTGGCGTGGTAGAGGTTGTGAATACGAATGGAGCGCGGATTAACCAGAGAATCGGCGAGGAACTGAATATCAAATATGTGCTTGATTTGAGAGATTTCCCGGGGGACCCGGTTCAGGAGAAGATTATCCACGATTTTGAAACGATTATTAATGATGACGACGTTCAGATTGTCGTAGAGGTCATGGGAGGAATTGAACCTGCCTATACGTTTGTAAAGAGATGCCTTCAGGCAGGAAAGAGTGTGGCAACCTCCAATAAAGCGTTGGTTGCAAAGCATGGCGCAGAGCTTCTTTCCATTGCGAAAGACCACAATATTAACTTTTTGTTTGAAGCGAGCGTAGGCGGTGGAATTCCTATTATCCGCCCATTAAATTCTTCTTTGACGGCGGACGAGATTGAGGAGATTACTGGAATTCTCAACGGCACTACGAACTATATGTTAACGAAGATGTTCTATGAGGGGGCAGATTATAATACAGTGCTTAAAGAGGCTCAGGCTAACGGTTATGCGGAACGCAATCCGGAAGCAGATGTGGAAGGGTATGATGCGTGCCGTAAGATTGCGATTCTTTCTTCTTTGATTTCAGGGCAGCAGGTGGATTTTGAGGATATTTACTGCGAAGGAATTACAGAGATTACTGTAGAAGATATGAAATACGCGAAAGCTATGGGAACAACGATTAAGCTTTTGGCGTCTAGCAAAAGGGTCGGAGATCGTCTTCACGCGATTGTTGCTCCTTGTATGCTCTATCCGGAACATCCGTTATACAATGTGAATGATGTATTTAATGCCATTTTTGTACATGGGAATGTACTGGGTGATGCGATGTTCTATGGGAGTGGCGCAGGAAAGCTTCCGACAGCCAGCGCGGTTGTGGCGGATGTAGTGGATGCTGCGAAACATCTGAACAGAAATATTATGACGATGTGGAAACAAGAAAAGCTTACTCTTGAAGACAAGGGCGATGCGAAAAGGAGATTTTTTGTCCGTATGAAGGGCGATGCCGAAAAGGAGCTTTCAAACCTTAAGTATTCTTTCGGAGATATAGAAATCATCCGGATTGATGAGTTGGAGGGTGAGTTTGGATTTATAACTCCGATCATGATGGAAGGGGACTATGCCACAAGAGCGAATCGGTATAAAGAACAAATTCTTCATATGATTCGTATAGAAGGGTAGCAGGTAAGGAGAAGAAAGATGAAATATATTGTAGTTTTAAGTGATGGGATGGCAGGGCGGCCTCTGAAGGAACTGGAAGGAAAAACTACATTGGAGGCAGCATACGTTCCGGAGATGGATCGCCTGGCGCCCATATCGGAGGTCGGATTGGTGTCTATGGTTCCGGAGGGAATGGCGCCGGGTAGCGATACGGCGAATCTGGCGGTTATGGGCTATGATCCAAAAGTTTATTATACAGGCAGGTCTCCGCTAGAGGCGCTTAGTATAGGGGTAGATATGAAGGCTTCGGATGTATCGTTTCGGTGTAATCTTGTGACGCTTTCGGAGGAGGATTGTGCTTATGAGGAGCGGACGATTCTTGACCACAGCTCGGATGAGATTACCACAGAAGAGGCGGCAGTACTTATTGAGGCGCTAAAGGCGGGACTTAAGGAGAAAGGGTACAGCTTCTATGTTGGAACCAGTTACCGGCATCTATTGATTCAGGAGAAGGGAGCTGTGTTAGAACTTGTACCGCCCCATGATATACTGACAAAGAAGATTGGTGATTACCTTCCGAAAGACGCGGCGCTTTTAAGTATGATGAAGGAAAGCTACAATATTTTAAATAACCATCCGGTGAACGCAGACAGGCGGGAGAGAGGGCTTCGCCCGGCAAATTCAGCATGGTTCTGGGGAGCCGGAAAGAAACCTTCACTGGACTCTTTTGAGAAAAGAACCGGGAAAAAGGGCGTTATGATTTCAGCTGTTGACTTGCTGAAAGGTATAGCAGTCGGAGCGGGTATGGATTCTGTTGCAGTGGAGGGAGCGAACGGAGGACTTCACACGAATTACAGAGGAAAAGCGAAAGCTGCGGTTCGGGCGCTTGCGTATGAAGGCTACGATTTTGCGTATATTCACGTGGAAGCTCCGGATGAGATGGGACATCAAGGGAATGTGACGGACAAGATTGAAGCCATTGAAAATATTGATGAGAAAGTATTAAAGACAGTAATCTGCGGACTAGAAGAAGCAGGGGAAGAATACCGTCTCCTCCTTTTACCGGATCATCCTACTCCGATTGAAGTCCGGACGCATACAGGAGAAGCTGTGCCTTATCTTTTATATGACAGCACATTTGAGGAAAAAGGGCCGGCAGTATATAATGAAAAGACAGCGGCAGATACCGGTAACGTATGGCGTGACGGTTATCAGTTGATGGGACATCTGCTGCAGGAGGAAATATGTTGATTGTAAAGAAATTCGGTGGAAGTTCTGTTGCCAATAAGGAACGTATTTTTAATGTGGCGAGACGCTGCATAGAGGAATATAAGACGGGGAAAGACGTCGTTGTTGTCCTGTCTGCCATGGGGGATACGACGGACGAACTGATTGCAATGGCAGAGGATATTAACCCGAGAGCAAAAAAAAGAGAGATGGATATGCTTCTCACTACAGGAGAGCAGGTATCAGCCGCATTGATGGCCATGGCGATGCAGGCGTTAGACGTACCGGCGGTTTCCCTCAATGCATTTCAAGTGATGATGCACTCGACATCAAGATATGGGAATGCCAGATTTAAACGGGTGGAGACAGAGCGTATTCTCCATGAGCTTGATTCCAGAAAAATTGTAATCGTCACAGGATTTCAGGGCGTGAACAAATATGACGATATTACCACATTGGGACGGGGCGGCTCTGACACAACGGCCGTGGCGTTAGCAGCAGCGCTTCATGCAGACAAGTGTGAAATATATACAGATGTGGATGGGGTGTTTACCGCAGATCCAAGAGTTGTGAAGAATGCAAAGAAGCTTGACGAAGTCACGTATGACGAGATGTTAGAGCTTGCCAGCCTTGGGGCCAGAGTTCTCCATAACCGTTCTGTGGAGATGGCAAAAAAATATAATGTAGAATTGGTGGTAAGGTCCAGCCTGAATTATACGGAGGGGACTGTAGTCAGGGAAGGAGCAGATATGGAGAAACTGTTAGTTACCGGGGTTGCAGCAGACAAGAATACAGCACGCATCTCAGCAATCGGGGTTTTGGATAAGCCGGGGATTGCCTTTAATATATTTGATACTCTTGCGAAGAATAATATTAATGTAGATATTATCTTGCAGTCTGTCGGACGGGAAGGGACGAAAGATATTTCCTTTACTGTTGCGGGAGATGATATGGAGCATGCGATTGAGATTTTAGAGAAGAATAAGAAAAGACTTACAATTAAAGAAGTGAGCTGTAACCCGAATGTTGCGAAGTTGTCGGTGGTAGGTGCCGGAATGATGAGCAATCCCGGTGTTGCGGCAAAGATGTTTGAGGCGCTGTATAATTCCAGAGTTAATATTAACATGATTTCTACGTCGGAGATTCGAATTACAGTTCTGGTTGATGAAAAGGATATAGACAAAGCGATGAATGCGGTTCATGACGGATTTGCAATGGGAGAATAGAGATTCTTTCAGACGAAAACCGGTAATAATCTATGTGGGAGTTATTACCGGTTTTTGATATCAGCACTGACTTAAAAAACTATTGTGGTATTTGCCGGAGAAGGTGACATCTTCTCCGAACCAATCCGGAGGAATGAATGAAAATGCGCTGTCTTCATCGGGAAATTCCACTTCTGCGAGTATTAACGGGGCAAGTTCCCCTTCAAAAATGTCAAGTTCCGCTGTCAGTCCTTCGCCAAGGGGGAGCATGTACCGTCTTTTTTTAATGAGGCGCCCATCGATTTTTGAAAGGAGATGCCCATAAGCTTCCTTTGTCAAAGGTAGATTGTACTCCTCGCGTACCATAAGCCCTTTTGATTTATACGTTAGTTCATAATTGTCATTGTCTTTCCGGATGCGTATGACAGGGTCGGTATTTAAGTACCCTTGCTCCATGATTCGGCAGGGAAAGTCACTTAGATTGTCAGGTGTGTTCTTTATGAGATATTTTCGTTCAATTTCCATATGCAACCTCCTTAGATAGTATATGATATAATAGTTTACACGAAAAGTAAACGGTGATAATATTTATAATAGAAAGAAAAGAAAGGGGTTTTTCCATGATTAAAGTAAATGTATTGCTGGCAGACGGATTTGAAGAGATTGAGGCATTGACGGTTGTTGATTTGCTGCGAAGAGCACAGATATATGTGGGAACGGTATCCATCGGAGAGGATTATCAGGTTCATGGTTCACACGGGATTAATGTGACGACGGAGGATTTATTCGAAGAGGTGGATTTTGAGGAGGCAGATGCAATTGTTCTCCCAGGTGGAATGCCGGGCACAACCAATCTGAAAGAGCATGAGGGCGTGAGAAAGGTAGTGACTCATTTTGCGGAGTCAGGAAAAGTGGTTGGAGCAATCTGTGCGGCGCCTACGGTTCTTAGTGAGCTGGGGCTTGTTAAGGGAAAGCGGATTGCCTGCTATCCGTCCGTGGAGAGCGAGATACAGGGAGCGGTTATTGTGAAGGTTCCTGTGGTAGTAGACGGGAATATTGTTACCAGCCGCGGGGTCGGGACTGCGATTGATTTTGCGTTAGAGCTTATTACTGTGCTTGCAGGTAAAGAAAAAGCCGTCAGTATTGCGGAGGCTATTGTATACGAATAGAGGGATGTTATGGAACGATTGAAAAGATTAATCCCTGTTTTTATAATATGTGCGATTCCCTTAATAATTACGGGCTGTAAAGGCGGCTTTGACGCATCAGGGTATACAGGGGCGATTCTTGATCTGCAGTTTCAAGGAGACGCAGGAAGTGCAAGGGCGATGGTGGCAGGAGCAACTTCAGAGAATCTGCAGGATATGTATCAGGAATTTATTGATAATTTTGTGGCCGGGTATATTACAGACGGTATGGATATCTCAGAGGAAGAGATTGGGGAATTTAGAGAGCTGGCTGCAATCATTTTTTCTTCAATGAGGTATGAGGTGGGCGAGGCAAAGAAAACCGGAAGAAAGGAATATGAAGTTCCTGTTGTCATCCAGCCTGCGGATACATTTCTCAGGTATAAAGATCTTTTGGCGGAGGACGCCATAAGAATATCAGGGAAAATAAAAAATGGGAAGTACCAGGGGACGGATGAAGAGGTACAGAATCAGGTAATGGCTGAGATTGCAAGGCATGCGTATGATTTGTTGGAAAAAGCTTATGGGGATAGTGAGTTTGGGGATAAGAAAACCGTAATTTTAAAGGTGAAAGCAGATACGAGTGATATATATTCCATTAATGAAGATGATATGGACAATTTAATAGTAAAAATACTTCGATTAGATGAAATCGGGGGCTAGATATTTGAAAATGTTTGTGTTATACTTCTTTAATGAGTGTAAAGCAGTATGCCCATTTTACAACTACCAAAGGATGGGTTAGAAACAGGAGGAAATAGTAAATGAGTTTACAGGTAGAAAAGTTAGAAAAAAACATGGCAAAGCTTACCATTGAGGTTCCGGCCGGTGATTTAGAGAAAGCGCTCCAGAATGCATATAAGAAACAGAAAAATAAAATTGCCCTTCCGGGTTTCAGAAAAGGTAAGGTTCCGCGTCAGATGATTGAGAAGATGTATGGTGCGGAAATCTTTTACGATGATGCAGTTAATGAGCTGATGCCCAAAGCATATGCAGAGGCATATGAAGAGTGTGAGCTTGATATTGTATCCAGACCGGAAGTTGACGTAGTTCAGATTGAGAAGGGCAAGCCGTTTATCTTTACGGCAGAGGTTGCGCTTAAGCCGGAAGTGACGCTTGGAGAATACAAGGGACTTGAGGTTGACAAGATATCTACACGCGTGACTCAGAAAGAGATAGAAGAAAAGCTTAAAGAAGAAGCAGAAAAGAATGCAAGGACTGTTACCGTAGAGGATCGGGCAGTAGAGAACGGCGATGAAGTAATCATGGATTTCGAGGGCTTTGTGGACGGCGAGGCGTTTGAAGGCGGGAAGGGTGAGAACTATCCGCTGACTATTGGTTCCGGCTCTTTCATCCCAGGCTTTGAGGAACAGCTGATCGGCGCGGAGACAGAGAAGGAAGTGGAAGTAAAGGTTACTTTCCCGGAAGATTATCATGCGGAAGAGCTTAAGGGAAAAGAAGCTGTCTTCAAATGTATAGTACATGAGATTAAGGCGAAGGAACTTCCGGAAATCGACGATGAATTTGCGGCAGAAGTATCTGAATTTGATACATTAGATGAATATAAAGCCGAGCTTAAGGCAAAGATTAAAGAGCAGAAAGAGTCAGAAGGCAAGAGAAAGCAGGAAGATCAGGCTGTTGAAAAGGCAGTGGAAAATGCTTCTTATGAGATTCCGGAGGCTATGATCACTACGAATATCAGCCAGATGGAAGAAGATTTTGCCAGAAGGATGCAGTCCCAGGGTCTTACCATGGAGCAGTATTATCAATTTACAGGAATGACTGAGGAGAAGATGGCAGAGGAGATGCGTCCGCAGGCTGTTAAGCGTATTGAGACCCGTCTTGTGCTTGAAGCGATTGCCAAGGCTGAGAATATTGAGATCAGCGACGAGAAGCTTGATGAAGAGATCAAGAAGATGGCAGAAACCTACAAGATGGAAGCAGATAAGCTCAAAGAGTTTATGAGCGATGCAGAAAAGAAACAGATGAAAGAGGATATGGCTGTTCAGGAAGCGATCACATTCCTTGTGGACAATGCTGTGGAGAAATAAAAGAACAGTAGTTTATTATGAACAGGAGGCATATGATATATGAGTTTAGTACCTTATGTCATTGAACAGACAAGCCGTGGCGAAAGGTCTTATGATATCTATTCAAGATTGTTGAAAGACAGGATTATCTTTCTTGGCGAGGAAGTGTCAGATGTGTCGGCAAGTATTATTGTTGCGCAGCTTTTATTCCTTGAGGCAGAAGACCCGGAGAAAGATATCCATCTTTATATCAACAGCCCGGGAGGTTCTGTGACGGCAGGAATGGCTATTTATGATACGATGCAGTACATTAAGTGCGATGTTGAGACGATTTGTATCGGTATGGCGGCAAGTATGGGGTCATTCTTGCTTTCAGGCGGAAAAAAAGGCAAGCGTCTTGCACTTCCCAATGCGGAGATTATGATACATCAGCCGTCCGGCGGCGCACAAGGTCAGGCGACGGAGATTCAGATTGCCGCAGAACATATTTTAAGAACCCGCCAGAAATTAAACAAAATTCTGGCAGAGAATACCGGACAGCCATTGGATGTAATTTGCGTTGATACAGAACGTGATAATTTCATGTCTGCCGAGGAGGCAAAAGAATACGGATTGATTGACGAAGTTCTTTCGCACCGTTAATTTTAAGTCCGGTATAATATATGAGGTGAAAGCAGATGGGTAGAGGTGACGATCAGATTAGATGTTCGTTTTGCAATAAAACACAGGCGCAGGTCAGAAAGCTGATTGCAGGGCCGAATGATACTTATATTTGCGACGAGTGTGTTGATGTTTGTTCTGAGATTATAGAAGAAGAACTTGGATACGATGAGAACGGGGGACATTGGAGCCCGTTTTCGGATATCAATCTTATAAAGCCGGAAGAGATCAAGGCATTTTTGGATGAATATGTAATTGGGCAGGATGAGGCGAAGAAGGTTCTTGCTGTTGCTGTATACAATCATTATAAAAGGATTATGGCAGGACGGGACTTGGGAGTAGAGCTTGGGAAAAGCAATATTCTTATGCTTGGCCCTACAGGATGCGGAAAGACACTTCTTGCACAGTCTCTTGCAAGGATTTTGAATGTACCTTTTGCCATTGCGGATGCAACTGCGTTGACGGAAGCAGGATATGTGGGAGAGGATGTTGAGAATATCCTATTAAAGATTATCCAGGCAGCGGACGGAGATATTGAGCGTGCCGAGTATGGAATCATTTATATTGATGAGATTGACAAGATAACAAGAAAATCTGAAAACCCTTCAATTACCCGTGATGTATCGGGGGAAGGGGTTCAGCAGGCGCTCCTTAAGATTATTGAAGGTACGGTTGCGAATGTACCGCCCCAGGGGGGAAGAAAGCATCCCCATCAAGAGCTGATACAGATAGATACGACGAATATTTTGTTTATATGCGGCGGTGCATTTGAGGGGATTGATAAGATCATTGAGAAACGTATCGATCAGAAGTCGATTGGTTTCAATGCTGAGATTGCAAGTAAGCATGAGAATAATGTGGATGTGTTGCTTTCGCAGGTACTTCCCCAGGATTTGATCAAGTTCGGTCTTATTCCAGAGCTGGTGGGAAGGGTTCCGGTTAATGTATCCTTAGAGCTTCTTGACAAGGCCGCGCTTATGCGTATCTTGACAGAGCCGAGAAATGCGTTGGTTAAGCAGTACCAGAAGATGCTTGAGCTTGATGGTGTGGAGCTTACATTTGACAGAGAAGCATTGGAGGAGATTGCGGATATATCGTTAAAGAGGAAGACAGGAGCCAGAGGACTTCGTGCCATTATGGAGAATGTTATGACGGATATTATGTATCATGCGCCGTCAGATGAAACGTTACAGACATGCCGCATTACAGAGGATGTAGTGAAGGGGTATGGGCTGGCTGAATGCACACATGCGGCGATCCGGTCTGAAAGTGCGTAGAGATGATAGACAGGTTGAGTGACGAATATAGAGTCGTATGTGAGGGCGGGTGCAAAGGATAGTTGCGCCTGCCTTTTATTCTTGCTTAGTTAAATGAGGATGTTTATCGGGAGAAAAAATATGGAGAATAATACAAAGAGCCTACCTATGATACCTCTGCGGGAGTTGACGGTATTGCCGGAGATGGTAATACATTTTGATGTGAGCAGAGAAAAATCAATAGCGGCGATTGAGCGTGCGATGGAGGAACAGCAAAAACTGTTTTTGACTACCCAGAAGAAAGCGGAAACAGATGAGCCGGGGATTGAAGATGTATATGAGACGGGCTGTATCGCAACAATTAAGCAGATCATAAAGCTGCCGAAAAGGCTGAACCGGATTCTTATTGCCGTGGATGAACGCGCGCGGTTAAATTATATAGAGGACACGGAGCAATGCCTTATGGCAAATGTGACAGTCGTTGAGGATATAGATACTTTGGCAAAGGAAATCGGAGCCGACAAGTTTCCGATGAATGTTGAAGCAATGATTTTGGGGCTTAAAGAGCTTTTTAAAGAATACACGGATAAAAATCCCAAGGTTTATAAAGAGCTGGCGTCGCAAATCGGAGAAATCAGTGATCTTAAAAAATTGGTAGATGTCATAGCAGCTAATTTCCCGCTGCCTTATATACAGAGACAGGAACTTTTAGAAGAAGTGAACCTGATGAGGCGTTACGATATGCTGGTGGCAAAGATTGTCCATGAAGTTCAGGTACAAAGTATTAAAGAGGAACTGCAATCTAAAGTCAAGCGGCGTGTAGATAAAAATCAGAGGGAATATATATTAAGGGAAGAAATCCGTTTGATTCGAGAAGAATTAGGCGATGACAGTACCATATCTGATGCGGATGAATTTGCACAGGCGGTGGACAAGCTTCAGTCTCCGGATGAAGTAAAGCAGAAGATCAGTAAAGAAATAAAGCGGTTTCGGAGTATTATGAACAGTCCCAGTGAGACTGGTGTGATTCGAACATATATTGAGACAATGTTAGAGATGCCGTGGGATAAAGTCTGCAAGGAACATAAAGATATTAAGTATGCGAAGAAAGTATTAGATGAAGATCATTATGGTCTTGAGAAAGTCAAAGAACGGATACTGGAATACATGGCGGTGCGTGCATTGACTAAGAAAGGGGACAGCCCGATTCTCTGCCTGGCAGGCCCTCCGGGAACCGGAAAGACTTCAATTGCAAAGTCTCTTGCAAGAGCCCTGAAACGTCCTTACGTGCGTATTTCATTGGGGGGTGTTAGGGATGAGGCCGAGATTCGCGGACACAGGAAAACTTATGTGGGGGCTATGCCAGGGCGAATCGCTGATGCGCTAAGAAGTGCGAAGGTCAAGAATCCTTTGATGCTTTTGGATGAGATAGACAAAGTGAGCAATGACTATAAAGGAGATACATTCTCCGCGCTGTTAGAGGTGTTGGACAGTGAGCAGAATAAGAAGTTCCGCGATCATTATCTGGAAGTGCCTCTTGACTTATCGGAAGTGCTTTTTGTCACGACGGCGAATACATTGCAGACGATTCCAAGACCGCTGCTTGACCGTATGGAGGTCATAGAGGTATCCAGTTATACAGAAAACGAAAAGCTTCACATAGCTCAGGAGCATCTTATTCCGAAACAGATGGAGAGACATGGACTCAAGAAAAAGCAGCTCAGTGTTAGTAAAAAGGCAATCTGGAAGATAGCAAGAAGTTATACGAAGGAAGCCGGCGTGCGCCAGCTTGAAAGAAAGCTTGCGGATATCTGCAGGAAGGCGGCTAAGGAGATTTTCGAAGAAAAGAAGTCTTCTGTGCATGTCACAGAGCGTAATATTCACCAGTATCTTGGGAAGGAACTGTATATTTACCAGATGGCCAATGAAACTGATGAGGTGGGAATCGTACGGGGGCTGGCGTGGACGAGCGTCGGCGGCGATACACTTCAGATTGAGGTGAATATTATGCCGGGAGAGGGAGAAATCCTGCTTACCGGTCAGCTGGGCGATGTGATGAAGGAATCTGCGAGGACGGGCATCAGTTATATTCGTTCTGTGGGGAAATCATATAAGATTTCCGAGGAGTTCTTTAAGGAGCATGACGTTCATATCCATATTCCGGAGGGAGCGGTTCCAAAGGACGGGCCCTCTGCGGGAATTACGATGGCAACTGCCATATTGTCAGCGGTTACGGGGAAAAAAGTACGTGCCGATGTGGCGATGACTGGTGAGATTACCCTTCGTGGAAGGGTACTTCCAATCGGCGGCTTGAAAGAGAAGCTTTTGGCTGCAAAGAATGCTGGAATTCGAACGGTGGTTGTGCCGGCGGAGAACATGCCGGATATTGAAGAGATTTCTTCTGAAATAACAAAGGGCTTGGATATTGTACCGGTATCACATATGAATGAAGTGTTGAAAACCGCTCTTGTAAAGCCTAAAAAATAGAGAACAACAGGAAATAATCAATATTGAGGAGTATTATATGGTAATAAGAAGTCTTAATCTTGAGACGGTGTGCGGCATTACTAGCAGTTTGCCGGATAATCTTTACCCGGAGATTGCCTTTGCAGGGAAGTCCAATGTGGGAAAATCTTCACTGATCAATGGGTTGATGAATCGGAAATCTTTTGCGAGGATATCTGCGACGCCGGGAAAGACACAGACGATTAATTTTTATAATATCAATGAAGAGATTTATTTGGTGGATCTTCCGGGATACGGATATGCAAAGGTGTCCGAGAAGGAGAAGATTCAATGGGGAAAGCTGATTGAGCGGTACTTGCAGAACTCCAAACAGCTAAGAGCAGTATTTTTATTGATAGATATCCGCCATGCGCCGTCTGCCAATGACAAAACTATGTATGAGTGGATTGCAGCAAACGGATACCGTCCGGTGATTATAGCTACGAAACTGGATAAGATAAAAAGGAGTCAGAAAGATAAACAACTGAAGCTTATCAGAGAAGGACTTTCGGTTCTTCCGGGGACAGTTATTATTCCGTTTTCTTCCGTAAGCAAGCAGGGAAGAGATGAAATATGGAGCTATGTGGAAGAAGAAGTTCTTGGAGTATAGTATATGGATATGGATTTCAAAGAAAAGATCGGAGATACAAGACCATACTGGAAAGTAATTGTAAGCCTGGCGTTCAGCTTGTCGGGCACAGTGCTGTTTCTTGTTGCCGGATATCGGCTGCTGCTGTTTTTTATGCCTTTTGTGATTGGATGGCTGATTTCATCCATTGCGGCGCCGCTGGTGACTCTGCTTGAGAAAAAGGTAAAGATTATGCGGAAGCTTGGCTCGGCATTGATTATTATCGGCGTCCTTGGGGGGATTGTGCTGCTCATCTATCTTATGGCTGTTGCCCTTGGCAGGGAGATTCAGACATTGCTCTGGGATATACCGACTATGTACAAAGATTTGGAGGCAGGCTTTCAGGAGATTGGGGAAGGGATGCAGGGTATTCAGAAGAGATTGCCGCAAGGAGTCAGGGAGGCTTTAGGAACGGTGCTTCTAAAGCTCGATACTCAGATGGACGGCATTGTGGAGAATATCAGCAGACCTACGGTGACGGCTGCCGGAAGGTTTGCTAAGGGAATACCATCTATGCTTGTTTCAACTATTGTGACTTTTATTTCTGCTTATTTTTTTATTGCGGACAGAGATGAGGTGCTCAGGCAGGCGAAGCGGATTACGCCAGATCCGATTGTCAGAAGGATGACCATGGTATGCGATAATCTCAAATATGCAGTGGGAGGCTATTTTAAGGCACAGTTTAAGATTATGGCAGTGGTCTTTTTGATGCTGGTAATCGGGTTTATGCTGCTGGATGTGAATTTTATATTTCTTCTGGCAATTCTGATTGCTTTTTTAGACTTTCTCCCCTTTTTTGGGACGGGAACAGCGCTTCTGCCGTGGGCAGTCTATAAGTTTCTCGTAGGCAATTACAAGATGACGGTGGGGCTTTTGGTGCTCTATGGAGTGACGCAGCTTGTCCGGCAGCTTATTCAGCCGAAGTTAGTAGGAGACAGCCTTGGGATGAATCCATTGCTTACGCTGGTATTTCTTTTTGTCGGTTACAGGACAGGCGGCTTATTTGGAATGATTTTTGCGGTTCCGGTGGGATTGATCGTTATCAATCTTTATAAGGCTGGTGCATTTGATTATATTCTGGACGATGTGAGGATACTGGCGGAAGGGGTGCTGAGCCTTAGAGAGAATGATAAATGATTTACGGAAAGCAATTGACATTTTACCTGCAGTTTATTAAAATGTTTTAATGAAGTTTGCAAGATAAAAGAGGTGCGTGATGCAGAGAAATATATTAGAATATCTGGAGGAATCCGGCGCGAATTTTCCGGATAAGGTTGTTTTTGCAGATGATAGATCATCGATTACCTACGGGGAACTAATCAGACAGGCTCGGTTTCTCGGGGCATGTCTTCTTGAGCGCAGGGAGGCCGAAGGCGGGTGTGCACCAGTAGCTATATTTATCGACCGTTCGATTGCCAGTCTGACCGGTTTTTTCGGGGTGGTCTATAGCGGAGATTTTTATGTGCCCATTGACCGGCAGATGCCGGCAGCGAGAATTGAGTTGATTCTTCATACATTGAATCCCGCGGTGATTCTGGGGGAGGAGAAGGATAAGCGGATTCTTGCACAGATGGATATGGAGGATAAGCTTGCCGTGTTAGCTGAGATTCTTGCGTCAGGTAAGGATTTTAATCTCAGCGAAGAGCAGGAAAAAGCACTTGACCGTGTGCGTAGAACCGCGTTAGATACAGATCCTTTATATGCCATCTTTACTTCCGGTTCCACGGGGGTTCCGAAAGGTGTGCTGGTCAGTCATCGGTCTGTGATTGATTTGATTGATAATTTTAAAGAAGAGTTTGCGTTTTCGGAGGATTGTATATTCGGAAACCAGGCGCCCTTTGATTTTGACGTGTCGGTGAAGGATATCTACTCGACGATTAAAAACGGGGCTACTATGTATGTGATTCCGAAGGTGATGTTTTCATTTCCGGCGAAGCTCATCACGTTTATGAATGAGAAACGGATTAACACGATTATCTGGGCGGTGTCAGCGCTTCGGATCATTGAGAACCTGAATGCATTTACCGGAGAACTTCCGGAGTATTTAAAGACGGCTATGTTTTCCGGGGAAGTGATGCACAATAAGGTGCTCAATTACTGGAGAAGGTACCTGCCGGATGTGCAGTATGTGAATCTGTACGGTCCGACAGAGATTACGTGTAATTGTACATATTATAAAGTAAAGCGGCCTTTCGCGGACGAGGAGACGCTTCCGATAGGGATTCCCTTTAAGAATTCCGGCGTATTTTTGCTTGACGGGGACAAGCCGGTGAAAGAAAAGCATACGGCGGGAGAAATCTGCGTCAGAGGTACAAGTCTTGCCCTTGGATATTATAACAATGAAGAAAAGACGGCGGAGAGCTTCTGTCAGAATCCGTTGAATCATGTATATCCAGAGCGTATTTACCGTACCGGAGACATTGGAAAGTATAATGATGAGGGTGAGCTTATCTTTCTTTCCAGAAAAGATGATCAGATCAAACATATGGGACATAGAATTGAGCTTGGGGAGGTTGAGGCGGCGGCTAACTCTCTTGACGTCCTGTCGGCGGCAGTGTGTATCTATGATAAGGCGGAGGGGAAGATTCTCATGTTTTACCAGGCGGATGCCCCTTGTGATAAAGAAGTATTAAAGGCTTTGGGAAAGAAGCTTCCGAAATACATGTTCCCCAATAAGCTTTACTACTTTGAAAAGCTGCCCATGAATAAGAATAATAAAATTGACCGTACATATCTGCGGGAGAATTACGTTACAGTTCGCTGTGACCAGTAATAAATCAGAGTACAGAAAGGAAGAAGAAAAATGAGAGAAGAGATTATGGAGATTTTGACGGAGCTTAGGCCGGATGTGGAGTTTGAGAACGAGAAGAAGCTGATTGACGATGGGATTCTTGATTCCTTTGACATCGTTTCATTAGTGGGCGAGCTGAATGACGCATTTGATGTATCTATCAACGTACAGGATTTGCTTCCGGAGAATTTCAATTGTGTGGATGCGATGGTTGAACTGATCGAGAACCTTCAGGAAGAGGAGTAAGCAAAGAGTATTATGGGTCTTACATCACTGAATTTTTTCCTGTTTTTAGCGGCCAGCCTGGTGGTATATTTTCAGTTGTCTGAAAAGTACCAGTGGCGCTGGCTTTTAGTCGTGAGTTGTTTTTTCTATGTGTATTGCAGCAGGACGTTGTCGGTATTTATCGCCATAACCTGTGTCGCGACTTATGTCCTGAGTATCCTTATTGAAAAGTCGGAACTCAGGTATAAGGATGAATTAAAAAGAATCAAGACCGGTGAGCTTGATCTCGATAAAAAGGCGGCGAAGGCACAGAATCTTCGCAGGAAGCGTGCATGTATCTGGGCAGCGGCGCTTATTAATGTGGGCATGCTTGTGGCACTGAAATTCTGGGATTTGATCTTTACAGATATCAACACCAGATTTTTCGGGGGAGCAGAGAATTTTGTGCCGCTTCTGCACATTGGTCTTCCGCTCGGAATCTCTTTTTATACTTTCCAGGCGGTGGGGTATCTTGTGGATGTGTACCGCAAACAGGCGGCAGCGGAGCATAATTTTTTCAAAGCTGCTTTGTTTATCACCTTTTTCCCACAGATTGTCCAGGGACCGATATCCAGGTTCGGCCAGCTTTCACCGGAACTTTATAGCGGACATAAATTTGATTTTAAAAATCTCACGGACGGTTTTTATCTGATGCTGTGGGGGATGTTTAAAAAGATGGTAATCGCTGACCGGGCAGGGATTATGGTGGACTATGTGTTCTACGATTACCAGAATTTCTCCGGCTGGCAATTCTGGGTGGCGGCGTTCGCCTATGCGTTCCAGATGTACGGGGATTTCTCCGGAGGAATCGACATCGTGCGGGGAGCGGCGAAGATGTTCGGCATTGAGATGGTGGACAACTTTGAGCGTCCTTATTTTTCCAAGGATATACCGGAATTTTGGCGGCGGTGGCATATGACGCTGGGAACTTGGTTCAGAGATTACCTGTTCTACCCAATGTCCTTGTCATCCACTGCACAGAAGGTATCAAAGTCTCTGCGAAAAAAAGGGCATCTTCATCTGGCGAAGATGCTGCCGGCGCATGTATCCTGTATCGTTCTCTGGCTTGCCAACGGCGCATGGCATGGGGCGGGCACCCAGTATATTGTATTTGGCCTTTATCACGGAGTATTAACGGTACTTTCAGAGGAGTACCATGGGAAGCTGGTACAGCTTGGGGACAAGCTACATATTAACCAGAAGTGCGCTTCCTTTAGCTTTTTCCAGATGGCAAGGACTTTCTTTCTGGTGGCTGTGGGGCGTGTCATCTACATCACACCGAACTTTGGGGCGTCCCTTACCATCTTAAAGTCCATGTTCACAGCAAAGAATGTGGGGATATTTTTTAACGAGGGCTTGTATAAGCTGGGGCTTGACCGACCGGATTTCTACGTGCTTGTCTTTGCGTGCCTGGTACTTCTTGTGGTGGAGATTTTCCAGGAGCGGATGAAGATCAGGGAGTGGTTGTATGAGCAGAATCTATATTTTCGGTGGGGGCTGGCTTTTGGGCTTATCTTTACAGTGTTAATATTTGGCGTGTATGGACACGGGTATGACGCGGCCGGATTTATCTATATGCAGTATTAGGAGTAGAACTATGACACGGAAAAATGTGATTAAGCTGATTTCAGCATCGCTTATTTTTATCATTATATTTGGTATACTGACTGCTGTGCTGGAGCCGAAGTGGAATTATTACGGCAACCAGACCCAGACGAGGGTTCAGGCATTTTACCGGCAGGAGAAGGACAGTCATGATGTGATATATCTTGGCTCAAGCTTTTCCTACTGCGGCATCTCACCCCTTAAAATCTGGGAGGAGCAGGGCATCTCCGGGTATGTATTTTCCAATCCGGCGCAGAAGGCGTGGATAAGCGCTTACTATCTGGAGGAGGCGTTAAAGTACCAGACGCCGGAAGTAGTTATCTACGAGGCCGGTGCGATTTTGGACGAAGAGGAGACGGATGAGGGGCACAACCGGAAGAACATCGATTATCTTCGCTGGTCGCCTACGAAGCTTAAGGCGATTATGACTGTCTGTAAAAATACAGGGGAGTCTAAGAAGGAATATCTGTTCCCGCTGCTTCGGTTCCATTCAAGGTGGAGCGACCTTGATCAGTCGGATTTCCATCTGGCGTGGGATTCCTCGTATTATCTCATGGGTACGGCACTTAAGCTGACGACAAGACCGGCTTCCAAAAAGAATATAGCGAAATACGAAGCATGGCAGCCGGGAACGATGGAGACGCAAAAGTCTGATATCGGGCCGAAATGTACGGATGCGGTGCTGCAGATGAAAAAGCTCTGCCAGGAGAAAGGCATCAAGTTCCAGCTTGTACGTATGCCGAGTATGCAGTGGTCGCCGGAGGCAGGCGAGACAGTGCAGCAGTTCGCCGATGAAAACCAGATTCCTTTCCTGGATATGAACCTTCACCGGGAGGAGATTGGAGTGAATTGGAGGACAGACACCCATGATAAGGGGATGCACCTTAATATCCTGGGCTGTGAGAAGGCATCTTCTTTCCTGGGGAAATATCTGAAAGAGAATTATAAGTTCGAGACAAAGATGAGCGATGATAACCGGAAATTCTGGGATGCGTCGGCAGTGAAGTTCAATTCTCTTGTGGAATCCTATACGCTGCCGGTGATTAAGGATTGTGAAGACTATGCGCGCGCTCTGGGAAATGAGGACTTTATCACGGCGGTCACGGTGTGCGGTACGACAGGCAGTTATTTTACAGACAGGCAGCGGCAGGCATTTTCAGAGCTTGGGCTTAAAGTTCCGAAGACGGACGCTGAAAAAGGAACGGCTTACTCTGCACTTCTTGACGGTAAGAAGGTGGTCCGTGAGAAGACGAAGGCAGGTGTCGCTAAAACGAAGCCTTATACTTGGGGAGAAGATACTTTCTGGGTTGTCAGCGGGGATCTTTCGCACAGCGGAAAAACTTTGGTTACGGTAGGTGAAAATGAATACAAGGTGAACAAGCCGGGGCTTAATATCGTTGTGTACGATAAGACACTGGGCCAGGTGGTGGATGTGGTGAATTTTGACACGACGCAGGAGGGCGTTCCTGCGAAGCATGTGAAGCAGCCGCTTATCGAAGATGACGGCGGAGAATAAGAACGAGGACAAGGTGCAGATGCCTTGTCCCTTTTAAGTTTAATCAAAAAATGCCGCTTTTCAATTTTTCCCAGTATTCATTTCCCTGCATATAATGAAATGATTCTCCTTTGAACGATTCCAAAAGTTTTTGTTTTAAGACGACTGAAAATTCAGAGCCAACAGTTTTTAATGCCATATGTTGATAAAGTTTGGATTGCGCAAAATCACCGATTGTTTCGATACCATCCAAAATATCCTGCATAAGCTGTGCTGTCCATGCAGCATCCTTTTCCCATGCGGCAACTTCCAACCCGAAACAAACCTCATTATATTTCCCCATTTCAAACGCGGACGCAGCAGAGGAAGAAACCTCAACAAGCTTTTTTGCCATTTCATGATCGCCATCTTCCATATAAAGAGTACGCAAACTATTTAATGTCATCTGAATGTGTTGATACCCGGTAAAAATCAATTCTTCGTATGCACGATAGGCTTCCGACTGTTTTCCTGTTTTACTGTTCACAAGCGCTTCCTTGCGTTTGCGTTCAGGGTTTTCCAGAGAGAAATAGCTTAAATATTGATTCGCCTTTTCGTAATCCTCTTTCCGAAAATACGCATGGAACAGCGAATCCGCCGCCTGGTTACGAATCTGTTCGTTTTTTGAGAGCAAACATCTCTCGAACCATTTGAATATCGTATTATCGTAACTCTCTTTATTCGGAAGTCCTGTTGCTGTTCGGTTCGCATCAAGGAGAAGCGCCGCTTTCCCAATTAGTTCTTCACAATTTGGATATTCTTCAATTTTTTCTTTTACAGAAGTAAACACTTCATGGAAGCTCTTATCCTCCAAGTCTTTTTGAACATTTGATATATATTGGTTAATTTCTTTATCTGTTAATTCATCCTTAAAGGACAAAAGCTCGTCTGTGGTAATATCAAGCAGCCGCGCAATGGGTGCAAGCAACGTGATATCCGGCAGTGTGTTCCCTCTTTCCCATTTGTTTACAGCAGGGGTAGTTATGCCGAGGCAAACAGCCATTTCCTCCTGTGTCATTCCTTTATTTTTTCTATGTTTTTTGATGACATCTCCTATTGTCATGTTTAACTATCTCCTTCACGATTTCCGGATCGATCCTATGGATAGTATAGCTGTATGAAGTTCAAAAAACAATTGAATGTGAGTTAAACCACAGGAATTATTTTTTACTATTGCTCAACTTTTAATAATTGCTTATCTACGAATCAAAATTCCCTTCATGTATGGTGTTTCATTATGAGTTTGATAAATAATATCTTTTTCTTCCTCAGTACATGAAACTAATATTTTGATTTCCGAATCTTTCTTTAATAAATCGATAATAACCATAATTGCATCTATGTATTTCCCGTTTGCCGTTCCAACCCATACATCAATTCCATCCCCATCCATAGATGATGTATTTTTCAAATATCCATAATTCACTTTATATATAAAATCGGGATAGTGGGGATGTACAGTTCCTTTCGGCCTGTCAATTATGATTTCAGAGCCATAAACCAACTCATCCAAAGCCATCCAAAAATCGCTTGTAGTTTTCATTATTATGCCTCCTATATTATTTTTTTCATGTTTTTGCCCTTATAAATTTTAATCACCAGAAACAGGACATTTTTCATTCATGTAACTAAATTCCGCAATATAATTCTTCATTAAATCTTGTAAAAGCGGTTTCTTTTATATAAAGTTTTTCTAAGTCACAGTCAGATAATTTCGCAATCGGCCCGTCATAGAGCTGCTCTAAAACTTTAACATATTCTTTTTTTAGATATTTCTTATGTGTTGACAAGACTCTTTGCAATTCTGCTTTGAATGTTTCGTCATCGCATTCATCATCAACTTTAAATGCAGCCATAAGCATTTTATAAAAAATAAAGTCTTCCAAATTATCTGCCACAACCAGTGCATAATCACTGTCATGGAACATCAATACTATGGGCAATGACGCATCGTTTTTCATGCTGAAACAAAATCCATACCAGTCGCCTCCGCCGGACTGTGCAAAAGGAAATATTTGTTTTGACGGGTCTTTATCCCAAAAGGGAAAGTCTTTATTTTTTCGGTCCTCTGCAGATACATAAGCTTTCAAATGCAACTTCGACTAGAGAAGTTGGGTTTATGGCAAAATCGGCAGAGGTGATTTTATTATTAAAAAATTCAACAGATGTATCGTGGTCAAGGAATTTATTGAGGTTCAGATATTGCTCAATTTCATCCGTGAGAATGATTGCAACCCGTTTCAGGCGCTCATCCGGGAAACCATTTGCAAAATGGACGCTTTTCATCATGCGTTTTAATTTTGTCTGCGGATAGGTCTCTTGCAGCTTTTTCCTGAGCAATAAGACAATTTCCTCATAGGTCTCGTTTTTTAATTGATCCAGATCATCCAGTTTTATAATATTTTCATCGTGAAGGTGCTTGGCAAGCGCAAATGCCCTCTCTTGTAAATCCATAATATAGCTCCTCTCTAAGTCAAGGTATCGTAAACGATATGTTTTTTGTGATATTGTATAAAATCCTCTCTTGAAAAATCCGGCAGCTCCCCATACTCATTAAGCAAAAGCCTGATCATCGCGGTAGCTCTTGCCTGGGTATTGATGCTTTTCGCGGGATTAAACTCAATATCGGTAAAGTAATTATAATTCGAGATTTCTCTGATTTCGTCCGCTGTAAATGAATTTCTTACCGCGGCAATATAGATGAAATCATAGAATACTGTTTTGGGAATTAAAGGAAAATCCTCATTTTGATAACGAAAAGCTTTTAGGTTTCCGGAATTATGCAGCCGTTCATCGCGTTTGGCATCTTTCGGCGGAACATTGAGTAAATCAGGATAGGGGCCGCCGCTTGCAAAAACTTTAGCGCTCTGGAAAATATTCTCGAGGGTATAGTTATTTAACCTGAGATTGAATGCACTTAAGTTTATTCCAATAGTTTCTTTGCTCTTCGTGCTGATTTCTAATGGTCTTGCGTCTGCATCTGCTCTTAGGATCGCATGATGCAGGCTCTCGATAGACTTTTGCTTTTGAGATAGTGCAAAACCGGAAAACCATTCAAATGAAAATATATCCTGTACAACTTTTTTCTGGCGGATAAAAAATGCCGGTCGTTTTGCCATGAGATCCCTCCTGAATTAAAGATAGACACTGTGCCCGGGAGTAAAGATGTCGATTAAAAAATGGTATTCATCCCGGGAATCGAGGCCGCATTCCATGATGCGGCTTAAATCTGTTTCCGCGATCAAAAAGCCTGACATATTTTCCTGGCTCCGCCACAAAGCGGCAACAGCGCATTTTAGATCTAATAGCTTAATTCTGCTCCATAAACCGCAGTGATAATAATACTCTCCCTGCTCCTTTAGTTCCATAGTGTCAATGATCCAGGAGTAGATTTTTTCTTTGGGAGATTCATAGGGCAGCCTGCTGTATGGTTCCGGATTATCCGGAAATGTGGAAAAGTATGCCGCGGTCAGTTCGTTCAAGGTCGGATTTTGGTCTTCTCCATAAAGCTCTGATACTGCGATGCCGGATAGCTGCTTTAGATTGTTTTTGGCGGATTGTATAGCTAGTTTCTGTGCAATCAGTTTTTGTCTTTCCGTCATATTTTTATGCGTACAGCTCGTCTCTCAGTTCCCCGCAGAGCTTGGCCATCTCGTACATTTCTTCCTCAGGGCACATCTCGCTCAGATTATAAGTGAGAGGTTCGGCGGCAAAATCTTTAAGAGCCTGGTCCATCAGCTTAAGTTCTTTTGGCGCGGCTGTGATACAGATATACGGCGCGGAAGCCTCAAGGTCGTATCCGGCCAGTTCGCACAGATTGACATGGCCGTTTATCCTGCATTCTAAAAGCAGGGCGGCAAGGTCGGTGATCAGGTCGATGGCGCAGTATATTTCTGCATAGGGGTCTTCTACATCCGCATCTTCATGGGAAAAGGCGATGGTCAGCGGTTCCTCATGCTGACGGAAATCGCCGTTTAGCTTATCAAGCCCGGTATCGGAAAATATCTCTTCCAGAGAGATGATATCCTTCTGTTTGTCTGCGAGATACTCAATCAGCGTCAGGCTGTCGTCTGTATCGCCGATGTAATTATTCCAGTATTTGTCTGCAATATACATATGTATTTCCTCCTTGATGTTATAGATGTGCTCGCGTTCCTCATCTGTCCTAGATTTTGAACGTAGTTTGACGGAAATATTATAACATGGATGAACAAAAATTCCTATAAGATTTGGTTAGATAACACAAATAGGGGCGTGCATATAAGGAGTATATTAACAGTCTTGACATTCATATCCTACATGTGTAAGATTATAGTAGATTTATAAATCCTACATATGTAAGAAAAGGAGGAACATAAATGAGATGCACAAAGACGAGGAACTTTACTGTTACAGCCAGATTGGCAGCCGCTTTTGCCATCAGTATTCTGGCAGCCGTCGCTGTCGGTCTTGCGGGTTGTCAGGGTAATGCGGGGGAGGAACAGCGGCAATCAAAAAAGCAAAAGATTGCCGAAGACTCTAAAAAAATAGTAAGAACTTATGCCCATATTCTGGAGCAGGCAGAGAGGCAGCCGGATACAGACGCGTTTGAATTGCAGGAAGAAATCATACAATGTCTTGGAGGAGTCGGGTACATTGCGGTAGATTTGGAAAACCAGATCGATATGGTCAATTACCGGCAGGCCGAAAAGTTCTGCCAGTCTGCGAATAGGGGAGAGGAAGCGGAAGTTACGATTCTTCTTGTTATGGATAACGGCGGCTTTGTCCGGTATGACTTAGAGGCGGAAAATAAAAAGCTTGATGTGTCTGTCAGCTCTGTGTTTTTGGAGGAAGAAGAGAATAGCCCGGATTATTTTGAGTCTTTTATTGCCAGTTCCTGGAAGTATACGAAGAAAGGATATCTTTTCTTTGAGCAGTATCATATGTCAGGGTTTGACGGACCGCCGGGGCAGACGGCGATTCGTATCCGGCCCCTTGACCAGACATGCCGCAGGCTTAACCGGAAGTATGTACTGCCAATGGGATACAGAGGCCATAAATTGCTGATTGCGGACTGGGATGAAAAAGATTACGGGGAGCTTGATTTTTATGATTTGTACGAGGTCATGTATACGATGAAATATAAAAATGATGTACCTTATGCAGACGAGTATACGAAAGTGCAGTATGAGATTCCGGAAAAAGAGTTTGAAGATCCGATTCAGACATATCTTGATGTGGATAATGCCTGGATTCGGGAGAAAACGGTCTACCGCGCCGACAGTCACACTTACCGCTACCGCCCGAGGGGACTGTATGACTGTATGGAGCCTTACGAGCCGTACCCGGAGGTGACGGCTTACGAAAAGCAGGAGGACGGGAAGTTAAAACTTACCGTAGAGGCGGTATGGGCGCTGAAAAACTCGGACTGTGCCATGATAAGCGAGCTGGTGGTATGTCCGCTGGAAAACGGATGCTTCCAATATGTGTCAAACCGCGTTTTGTCAGTTTCGGACAATATCGACAGATTTTGGTACATACCGAGACTGACTGACGAGGAATGGGAGAGGCTGAACGAGTAGAGAGATATCTGGGCACTTCAGCGTGTACACGGAGCAGATACACTGGTCAATCTGTCAGCAACGTATCCAGAACAGCGCGGGTGATTTCATAGGCCCTACTGCCGGCGGCGCCTGTTTGGCCCTGGATATTTGTAGCGAAGAAATAAGGGGTTTGCTCTATCTCGGTATATCCCACAAACCACCCGCTCACCTCCTGGCTGTTCATTTTTACTGTTCCGGTTTTGCCGTAGAGGGAGCCGGACTCGTCCTTTTGCAGACAGAGGGCTTCCTTCACGGCATCTACACTGGACGGGGCGGCGGGAAGCTTTCCGTTAAAAAGACGCTCTAAAAGTATGACCTGTTCTAATGGAGAGATTTTAAGGGTTCCGTCTATCCAGTATTGCGCCGGGCGGTCTTCGGTTTTATTGCTACCGGCTGTCTGATTGCCGTATGCAATGCTTTTTAAAAATGTGCGGATACGGGAATTTCCGGCTTGTGCGTCAATCCTCTGGAAATACCAGTTCACGGAATTTTTCATTGCGGAATCTAAGTTCTGGTCCGCCTCCCATTCAGGGAAAGGATAAGCCGTTTTGTCCCAGGAGAGCAGGGAGTCTGCGGGCGTGATAATCCCCTCGTCAAGTCCCAGAAGGGCGTCATATATTTTGTAGGTAGAGGCTGGGGCAGTGCGTATGCGTGCAGCTTCTTCATTATAGATCGTCCACGTGTTATCGCTTGCATTGTACAGCACAAAAGAACCCTCATATGTTCCGAAGCAGGAGGACAGATCAGAGTAAGTGATGTCTTTGCCTGAATGGTCAAAACGGTAGGTATCGCTGCCGGAAAAATCGGCGGCGATGTTTCGGATTTCCTCGCCGGCGGATAAGACCGGGGAGAGAAAGAAAAGGAAAGCGGCGGTCAAAAGGAGCACAGTGTATTGGAAGAACTTCTGGGGACGTGACAGAGGGTGAAATTCTGCGATATTCAGGATTCTTTCCCTCATCTGCCGCATATTTCCTCCGATGCTGTTCCACAGAGGTGAGGGGGACAGCGACCTCTCTTTTGCGAAACGGATGAGGGTGCAGCCGTAGTCTTTGCAGCCGTCTGTTCCAAGGAGCGCAAGGACAGCGGTATCGCAGGCGATCTCTTGTGCGAGGCGGAGTTCCTTAAGCCAGTATCGGACGGCGGGATGGAACCAGTAGAGGATGCGGACAATATTCGCCAGGTGGTTTATCCAGGCGTCTTTGCGGCGGTAATGCTGCAGTTCGTGAAGGAGCATATGGCGAATCTCCTGGGGCGTATATGTATGGCAAAGGCCGGCAGGGATGAAGATAGCCGGGCAGAAAAGTCCGGTGATGACAGGGGATTTAAGACCCGGCGCCAAGTAGATGGGGATTCTTCTTTTTATGCCGAGATTGTCAAGGCAGTTGTGAAGGAGCCAAAAGATTTGGCCGTCTTCCAGGATGCGGGCACTTTTTTTCAGTCTCCCAAGGCGGATAAGGGAGAAGAAAAGAAAAGCAGCCGTGACTGCCATCCCGATGGTCCAGATAAGGAACAGGAGAAGGGGGAAGACGGATTCCCGGACATTTACCGGCATGGCAAAATCTTTGATGCGGCCAAAGGTTTCCGATGTCTGGGTGGCCGAGGTTTGACTGCTTAAGGACGCGGCAGGAGCGCTGCCTCTTTTTGTCAGAGCCAGCTTTTGAGTGAGGAAGGACAGGAGGGTTTTTGCCGGGTGGCCGGGCAGAAAGGGGACAAAAAGCACCGGGAGCAATAGAACCCAGAGATTATACTGCATTTGCCCGGATAAGCGGGAGCGCAGCAGTCTTTTTAAGGCGGCAGGGATTATTACAAATAAAGACAGCAGGATACAATCAAGGGTGAATCGGATGATAAATGTGTGCAAATTATCTGCCTCCTTTTTCTGAGTCTTTAAAGAGCAGGGAGCGCAGGCTGTCAATCTCTGTCTCAGAGAGCGGTTCATGTTCCATATAGGCGGACAGCATGGCGGTGATGTTCCCATTGTAGAAACGCTTCAGGAAGGAGCGGCTCTGCTGGCTTGCGTACTCTGCTTCTTTGATGAGTGGGGTGTAGACGAACATGCGCCCTTGCTTTTCGTAGGAGAGGGCGTGTTTATTTACCAGGCGTTTGATGAGTGTCTGGATGGTCTTTGGCCTCCAGGAAGTAGTGCGGGTGAGTGCGTCTGTAATCTCGTTGGTGCTGACAGGCGCCAGTCTCCAGACAATTTTCATTACTTCAAATTCAGCTTCGGATATGTGCGGCAGATGCGGCATCGTGGTTTCCTCCTTATTCTTACATCTGTAGTCAATTGTAAGAGAAGAGATAAGGTGTGTCAATAGAAAAGAAATTAATTGTATTCTTTACTGCAATTCGTTATACTTACTGTATGTGTTGTCAAATTGGAGGAGAGATATGGACAGAGAGATAATAAGAAAAGTAGTGATTATCATCAACGGGCATGGCGGGACCGGGAAGGACACGCTGTGCGGATTTGCAGGAAAGAACTACCGTACGGTGAATGTATCGAGTGCGGAGCCGATTAAGGAGATTGCCCGCAGGTACGGCGGCTGGCAGGGGGAGAAAGATGAGAAATCCCGGAAGTTTCTTGCAGATTTGAAACAGCTTTTTGCAGCATACAATGATTTGCCCTTGCGGTATCTTGTGGAGGAGTACAGGAAGTTTTCGGAGAGCGGGGCCGAGATTTTGTTCGTACATATACGGGAAGGGGAAGAGATTGACAAGTTTAAGCGGCAGGTGGAACTTCCTTGTGTGACGCTTCTGGTGCGAAGAAACAGAGTCAGGCAGCAGTGGGGCAATGCGTCGGATGACAATGTGGAGAACTATGACTATGACTACTGTTACGACAACGATAAGGAGCTTTCGGAGGCCGAGGAGGATTTCCGGCATTTTCTGGCGGGAATCATGAAGGGGGCTTACGGAGTGTAAAAGCCGGCAGGATAGATTGCCTGAGAGAAAGAGCTAAAGAGAATAGAGGGAGAATACAAAAAGATGGAAAAAAATCAAAACAGCAGTATCGAAAATATCTATAGACTTGACGGGAGAGTGCCGCTTGGGAAGGCGGTTCCTTTCGGTCTGCAGCATATTCTGGCAATGTTCGTGTCTAATCTGGCGCCGATTACGATTATCGCCGGAGCGGCGCAGCCGGCCTTGGGCCAGGCGCAGGTGGCAATCCTTCTTCAAAATGCTATGTTTGTTGCAGGAATCGCCACGTTAGTACAGCTATATCCAATCTGGCGGATTGGCTCAAGACTTCCGGTAGTTATGGGGGTAAGTTTTACTTTTGTGGCAGTATTGAGTGCTGTATCGGCAAGCTACGGCTATCCGGCGGTGATCGGAGCTGTGCTGATTGGCGGATTGGTGGAAGGGACGCTGGGACTTATGGTGAAGAATTGGAGTAAGCTGATTCCGCCGATTGTGTCGGCATCCGTGGTGACGGCTATCGGATACTCTCTTTTTACGGTAGGTACCCGCTCTTTCGGGGGCGGCTATGCGGATGACTTCGGCTCGGCAGCGAATCTGGCTGTCGGTACAGCGACCCTTGCGGTGTGTCTTCTTTGGAATATCCTGGCAAAAGGGTATCTAAAGCAGCTTTCTGTGCTGATGGGACTTATCTTTGGATATGTGCTGTCTATTTTTCTTGGAAAAGTGGATCTGAGCCTCATTATGTCCGGCGGTGTCATCGCGCTGCCGCGGATCCTTCCCTTTGTGCCGGAGTTTCACGCGGGGGCAGTAATCTCTACCTGTATTATCTTCCTGGTATCTGCCGCAGAGACGATCGGGGATACGTCGGCACTGGTAGCAGGCGGGCTGAACCGGGAGATTGAGAGCAGGGAGATTTCCGGCTCACTTGTATGTGACGGGTACGCGTCGTCTTTGTCGGGACTGTTCGGATGTCCGCCGGTCACATCATTTTCTCAGAATGTGGGACTGATTGCCATGACGAAAGTGGTGAATCGCTTTACGATCATGACCGGGGCGGTATGTATGATTCTGGCGGGACTTCTGCCGCCCATCGGGAATTTTTTCGCCTCGCTGCCTGAGTCAGTGCTGGGAGGGTGTACGATCATGATGTTCGGGACAATCCTGACATCGGGAATCCAGATGATTGCAAGATGCGGCTTTTCTCAGAGAAATATCACTATTGCGTCGTTGTCCCTTGCCGTAGGAATCGGGTTTACCAGCGCCAGTGAGAGTGGGATCTGGAATATATTTCCGGAGTTGATCCGGACAGTGTTTGCGGAAAATGTAGTGGCGGTGGTATTCGTGATCGCTATCGTGCTGAATCTTTTACTACCGGCGGATATGGAGATAAAGAAAGCGGAGAAGTAGGCTATGGAGCAGTTAAGTTTATTTGACGACAGGGAGAGAACGGCGCCTCTTGCCAGCAGGCTGAGGCCGGATACGCTGGAAGAATATGCAGGGCAGAAGCATCTGGTAGGTGAAGGCAGGATTCTCCGGCGGCTGATTGAAGAGGATCAGGTCTCGTCCATGATCTTCTGGGGTCCGCCGGGAGTGGGAAAGACGACGCTGGCCAGAATCATTGCAGAGAGAACCAGGGCAGAGTTCGTTGAATTCAGCGCAGTGAATAGCGGTATCAAGGAGATTAAAGAGGTGATGGTTCAGGCGGAGCAGAACCGGCGAATGGGGATTCGGACCTTGCTTTTTGCCGACGAGATTCACCGTTTTAATAAAGCGCAGCAGGATGCGTTTCTCCCTTTTGTGGAGGCGGGGAGCATCATCTTAGTGGGAGCTACCACGGAGAATCCATCTTTTGAGATTAACTCCGCGCTTTTGTCCCGCTGCAAGGTATTTATCTTGAAAGCGCTTGGGGAGGCGGATTTAAAAGAGCTGCTTGCCCATGCGTTAAAAAGCCCAAAGGGATTTGGAGACATGAAGATTGAGATGAAAGATCATCATTTGTCTGCAATCGCCCGGTTTGCCAACGGGGATGCGAGGACGGCGCTGAATACGCTTGAGATGGCAGTGCTCAACGGCAGGATGAACGAGAAGGCAGTGCTGTGCGTTGACGAGGATATCTTAGCCCAGTGTATGAACCGACGCTCTCTTCTCTATGACAAGAACGGAGAAGAGCACTATAACCTGATCTCGGCACTGCATAAATCTATGCGGAACAGTGACCCGGATGCGGCAGTGTATTGGATGTGCCGGATGCTGGATGGCGGGGAGGAGCCTCTCTATATCGCCAGACGTCTGGTGCGTTTTGCCAGCGAAGATGTAGGAATGGCGGATTCCCACGCACTGCAGGTGGCGGTGGCCGCTTATCAGGCGTGCCATTTTCTGGGAATGCCGGAGTGCGACGTACATCTGACCCACGCGGTAGTGTATCTGTCCATGGCGCCGAAATCCAACGCTCTTTATGTGGCATGTGAGGAATGCAAGGCAGATATTAAAGCGCTTCCGGCGGAGCCGGTGCCGCTGCAGATCTGTAATGCGCCGACGGAGCTTATGAAGGAGATGGATTACGGGAAGGGCTATATCTATGCTCACGACACAGAAGAGAAACTGACGCGGATGAAATGCCTGCCGGATGCGCTTGCAGGGCGGCGTTATTACAGGCCGGGAGAGCAGGGATGCGAGAGGCAGGTTAAGGAGCGTCTGGACAAAATACTGGCATGGAGGGATGGGAATTAAGGAATGAAGATCATACTTTCGCCGGCAAAGAAGATGAACGCCGACACAGACACCTTGGCTTATGCCGGACTTCCGCGGTATCTTGAGCAGACGGAGGAGCTTTCGGGCTGGCTTAGAGGCAAAACTTATGAAGAATTAAAGAAGCTCTGGGGCTGCAATGACAGTATAGCCCGGCAGAATTTCAGGCGGCTGGAGCATATGGAGCTTAAGTCATGCCTGACACCGGCGATCCTCTCCTACGAAGGTATCGCCTATCAGTATATGGCGCCCTCTGTGTTTGAGGAGCGAAAGCTTTTGTATATCCAGCGGCATTTGAGGATATTGTCCGCATTTTACGGAGTGCTAAAGCCCTTGGACGGGGTGACGCCCTACCGGCTGGAGATGCAGGCGAAGTCAGAAGTTCTCGGACATAAGAATTTGTACGAGTTCTGGGGAGAACGGATATATAAGGCAGTCAGGGATGAGAGCGGCGTCATCATCAACTTGGCATCAAAGGAGTACTCAAAATGTGTGGAAAAATACATGACTGCCGGGGACACTTATATCACCTGCGTCTTTGGTGAGTGGGTAAACAGTAAAATTGCGCAGAAAGGGACTTATGCGAAGATGGCAAGAGGCGAGATGGTCCGTTTTATGGCTGAGAAGGAGATTGAGAATCCGGAAGAAATAAAAAAGTTTGACCGGTTGGGGTATGTTTTCAGGGAAGAACTGTCATCGGAGAAAAACTATATATTTATTAAAAAATGAGACTTCTGTTTTTGGGAGCCATTATGCGGTTCCAACGGCGTAACAGCGGCAAACTGCTGTGTATATAAAATAGAAGGGAGTAAGTGGAACCAAAGACAAAGCTTGTTCTGGAGATGGGTAACATAAAAGGGAGCCACAGAGTGACTCCCCCAGTGCAGTCCTAAAACATACACCTCTTTCAATAACTATAAACCAGTTGTTTCGCTCTTGAGGAACTAAAATCAACACGCTTTAGCAAACAACATACGATGATTATATAGTCAATCAGCGAATATAAGGTGATATTTTGTATACTGGTTTCTTTTTCAGTCCACTTTTTAAGTATGGGGCTGATTTTCCTGTCTTTGAATCTGGTATCAAAAATTATATTATTATGTGCAACGGAATTGCGGAGTGATTTTATGGTATACAGCATGCTGCTGAGCAGATTTCTGTTTGTATCAATGGAAATGTCAAACATGTTTAATTGCGTCATGATGTGTTCTCTCACGGATTCGTTTAAACATTCAAAAAAGCTTGCAAGGTCACTTAGATATAATATTTCGAAAACAACCCATAAAGGGGCATCTTCTCCACGGTTATAAAAATGACGGACCATCTGGTTATCACTGCCTTCTTCATCATGGTAACGTGTGGACAACTTTGAATATACAGAGTTTCGCAGCCTAAGCCGTTTGGATTGTAATTTTGTATTTGTAGTGTTATCGCACATACGTTCTTTGTGGATATGCTCAAATGTACCAAGTTTTAAACCATTTGCAGACTCGTTGCAGACAATATTTTTTATGGCGGTTTCGATAAACATTAAGTCAGAATATAATGCGGCTTTTAAATTGTTGTCATATTCAATTACAGCAACTACTTCACTGAAATCTGTATATGGGATTTGATTGTGCCTGTTTTTTGTGAAACGGTAGCCTTTATATCCATGATAGTAGCCGTAACTAATTAATTGTTGTTTTTGGTAACTGCCACTGATTTGAATGTTGCAATCATTCCTTAAATGCCGCATTAAACCGTTTATTGTCTGTGGAACACTCATTTCAGAACCTTCTTTCTGTATACATAGACAAAGTATAACAGCAAATAGAAAGAGGCGCAATAATAATTAATTTGTATAGATTGGAATGCAAGGCTGGACAGCTATTTGGAAATGTTAGATAATTGAAAGTGTGATACGTATATTATTTTGGCGGGAGTGCTGCGTTTCATAATGAATATGGATTGCAGTACTCCCGTTGTTTTTATATAAGGCTGAAAAGATACAGACATAAATCTGCTATCGTCTAGTGAAAAGTAAACGGGGTATCGGTTTAAAATTTCCCGCTTTCCTTACAGGCTGAGATGGCATCTTTGATTAGTTTTGTGAATTTCTCTACCTGAAATGCCGTTCTTGTGGTGAACAGGCCGTCGATATCCGGCTGTACAATCAGCGCATTGGAATTATCCGGGTTGACGCTGCCGCCGTACAGTGCGGGAATCTCTCTTCCCTCTTTCCCAAACATTTCTTCCAGGCAGTCTTTGATGACTTTGTGCATCTCTTCCGCGTAATCAACCGGAGCCGGCGTGCCGTTAACACCGATGGACCACACCGGCTCGTAGGCAATCCACACCCGGTCAATCTGCTCTTTAGCTACTCCGTGAAGCCCGACTTTAAGCTGGGTGCGCAGTACCTCCGCGCTGATGCCGAATTCTTTCTCCTGAGCTGTCTCTCCTACACAGAGCAGGGCAGTGAAGCCGCAGTCTAATGCTTTCTTTACCTTCTTGTTCTCCGTATAGTCAGATTCGCCGAAACCATGTCTTCTCTCAGAATGTCCCACCATCACCAGGTCAAGCCCTAACTCTTTCAGCATCAACGGCGAGATTTCCCCGGTAAACTGTCCCTCATCCTCCCAGCACATATTCTGGGCTCCCAGCATAAAAGAGCTTCTTACGCTGCATCTGCTTGCGCTCTCTAAGGAAGTGTAGGACGGGATGAAAAAGAACTGGATGTCCTTGCGGTCAATGTCCGCTGTCGAAGCGGTGATGGCCTGAAGATATTCTTCCGTGGCCTGAATATTTTTGTACATTTTAAAGTTACTTCCAAAGTATAGTTTTTTCTTCATGATTTCCTCCTTGACTGAACTACTTTCTTGCAGACGTGCAGTAGATGCACAGTCCTGTCTGAACTAATAATCAGTATACTCTATGTTTTCCGGAAACGCAATACATATATGACAAATAATTAACAAAACGAAAGAATCGAAAATAAACGAAAGAAATGTGAGAAAAATTAGTATATATCGCACAAAATTAAATGTTTAAAACTGTGTGATGTACTGAAAATGAAAAAATATATTGAAAAACGAAAAAAATAATAGTAATATATAACCATAAAAGAAAAGAAAAACGAAAGTAAACAAAATATAACAAGAAAGGATGAGTAATATGAGCAACAAATTCAGACCAGTAACAGCAATCACAATGGGAGACCCGGCAGGAATCGGACCGGAGATTGTAGTAGGAACCATGCTGGCGGAGGAGATTCATGAGTGCTGCAGGCCGTTTGTCATCGGGAGCAGAGACATTATGGATAGGGCGGCAAAGGTGCTTTGTAAAGAATTAAAGTACAATCTGATTACTGACCCGTCAGAGGCAAAATATGAATTCGGGACGGTAGACATTCTTGAGACCGGAGATTATGACACCGATTCTATCGAGTGGGGTAAGGAGCAGGCTCTTGCAGGACAGATGGCCATCGATTGGATTATGAAGTCCATCGAGCTTGGCATGGCAAAGAAGATTGACGCGGTATCGACCTCCCCCATCCACAAAGGAGCCATTAAGTTAGTCGGTATCAAGGAGCCGGGGCACACAGAGATTTACCAGCATCAGACTGATTCGCCTTATGCGCTGACTATGTTCTCCTGCCATAAGCTGAGAGTGTTTTTCGTCAGCCGTCATA
The DNA here is from genome assembly GCA_000403475.2 of Lachnospiraceae bacterium MD308. Lineage (GTDB taxonomy): Bacteria > Bacillota > Clostridia > Lachnospirales > Lachnospiraceae > MD308. Next base: position 546,783 of record KE159795.1, on the reverse strand, counting down.
TGTCCCTCGTGGATGCATGCCATTACGCTTCCAAAGAAGTAGTTCTTGAAAATGTCATCAACATCGACAAAGAGCTTAGAAAGATCGGCATAGAGAATCCGTTAATCGCAGTAGCGGGATTAAATCCCCACAACGGCGACAACGGCCTGTTTGGTACAGAAGAACTTACGGATATCGGACCGGCCGTAGAGGCGGCCAAGGAAAGAGGCATCAACGCTGTAGGCCCATGTCCGGCGGATTCCGTATTCAATATCGGAAAATCCGGAAAATTTGACGCAATCCTCTCTCTCTACCACGACCAGGGACATATCGCATGCAAGACACTTGATTTTGAAAAATCCGTAACCCTGACTTTCGGCCTTCCCTTTATCCGAAGCTCTGTGGATCACGGAACGGCATTTGACATCGCAGGAAAAGGGATTGCTGGCTGCGTAAGCCTTATCGAGTCCACGAAGGTAGTTGCAGAGTATGCCGCAAAGCAGCATGAGAAGGAAATGTAGAGGAACAGTTTTCGAAGGAAAGAGAGGGAATAAAGATGCCATTAATCGGAGCAGTAGCAGATGACCTGACCGGAGCTACGACGACAGGCGTTTTACTTGCAAGGTCAAAGGCGAGGACGGCAGTGTATTTTAACGAGGAGGCGGCGCAGAGGGCAGAAGGGACGGATGAGCTTGACGCCATCTTGATCAGCAGCAACTCAAGACCCCTCCCGGCTAATGAAGCTTACGACAAAGTGAAGTCGGCAACTGCTGCCCTTAAACATATGGGAGTTAAGTATTTTTCCAAGCGGATCGATACAACATTAAGAGGCGGCGTAGGTGTGGAAATAGACGCCATGCTGGATGAGGTGGGGGAACATGCGGTGGCAGTTGTTGTCCCGGCTATGCCTCAGTCAAGAAGAATTCTTGTGGGCGGATATTCTGTGATCGATGGGACGGCGCTGATTAATACGCCGGTTGCACAGGATGTGCGCACGCCGGTGAAGGAAAATTACATACCAAGACTTCTTTCCGGGCAGACAAGAAGAAAAGTGGGGCTTGTGGCTCTTGACAAAATCCTTGCAGGAGAGGAAGTCATAAAAAAGGCATTGGAGGATGCAAGAACAGAAGGGAGCGAGGTTATCGTCTGCGACGGGATTACTCTTGAGGATGTGGAAAAGATTGCGAAGGCATGTATCGCGCTGAAATGGAACGTGGTGGCCGTAGATCCAGGGCCGTTTACCGCAAAGCTTGCCTTTTGCCGGGATCTGATTAAGGCGGAGGAACCGAACCTTCCGCCAGAAGCAGACGAGACGGGAAAGACGGTGCTCATCGCTGCGGGAAGCGCAACGCCGGTGACAAAACGGCAGATGGAAGTGCTCTGCCAGGATAAACGGCATGTGCGGATTCCGGTTGAGCCAATACCGTTGATCGAGGGCGGCAAACAGGCGGTGAAAGAGGCGAAACAGGCGGTAAAGAAGGCGGTGGAACTTCTTACATCTGCCAGTCAGCCCAGAGCAATTCTTTTTGAGACGGCTCTTCACGGGGAGCTTTTGAACCTTGATGAAGAAGATAACAAGAGGCATTATGCCGGAGGCATGAGTGCCAATCGCATCAATGCAGGGCTTGGGTCTATCATCTCCGAAGTCCTTGAGACGGTGGGAAGAGAAAAGATAGCGGGGCTCTATACGACAGGCGGGGACACGATGGTGAATGTCTGCTACCAGCTTGGCGTCGAGTGTCTGGAAGTCATCGACTATGTGATTCCCCAGACCGATGTGGGAAGGCTTGTGGGAAGTTATGACGGGCTTCCGGTTATCGGAAAAGGCGGCTTGACCGGAAATGACAATACAGCCTGTGATATCGTGGCCCGGTTGTTTGGTGAGGATGCAAGATAACGATAAAAAAGGAAAAGAGAGGAGAAACAAAATGAGTGAAAAACAAGTAAAAAACAATGAAGAGCGAAAAGACCTTGACCTTCTCAATAAGCTGAAAGGTCTGCCCGGCGGCCTGGTAATCGTACCCTTAGTTATAGCGGTAGTGCTCGCCACTTTTGTTCCCCAGGTGTTTCAGATTGGCGGCTACGTAACTGCGCTGTTCTATGAAGGCAACTCTTGTATGATGGGATTCTTCCTGATTGTGTGCGGCTCCATGATCGACATAAAACAGGTAGGTATGCCGTTATACAAAGGCGTAATCATGACCGGCTCTAAGTTCCTGCTTGGCGTACTTCTTGGTCTGATCGTAGGAAAGATCTGCGGACCGGCTGGGTTCTTGGGGATAGCTCCGTTCGTACTTATCGCAGCAATCACGAACTCCAACGGTTCTCTTTACATCTCTCTGTCCTCGCAGTTTGGCAATGCGACAGATACCGGGGCAATCTCCATCCTGTCTTTGAACGATGGACCGTTTTTCACCCTGATTGCGCTGGGAGCGACCGGGCTTGCCAATATCCCGATTATGTCTCTCGTGGCAGTATTAGTGCCGCTGCTAATCGGGTTTATCTGGGGAAATCTTGATAAAGGCTTCCGGGATGCGTGTAAGAATGCGCAGCCGATCGTAACCTTCTTCATGACCATCTCAATCGGCGCGAAGACAGATGTGAAGACGATTCTGACGGCGGGCGCTTCCGGTATCGTGCTCGGGCTGATTTCCGCCGCAACTGCAGTGCTGTTCTTCTTCATCATCAATCTTCTTCTCCCGAAGAAAGAGAGAAATGCCATGGGAGCGGCGATTGGTACGACAGCCCTAAACTCTGCCATGACACCTGCGGCGGTTGCAGAGGCAGATCCGACCATGGAGCAGTTTGTGCCGATGGCAACCGCACAGTGCGCGACAGCGTCCATCATCACCCTGTTCTTATGTCCGTTTATCACGGCTGCATTTGATAAGTATATGCAGAAGAAACAGAAAGGTATCTATGGTCCGGACGGATGGGCATACGCAAAGGTTTCAGGAACAAATTAAATAGTAAAAAAGCAAGTGAAAAGAGCTCTTTTATATGATAAAATATAAAAGGGCTTTTTCTACAAGGAGGTTCTATGAGTAAGATAACAGTTCATATGACAGAAGAGGCCCTTTATGATTTCCTGCTGTATCACGCGTATTCAAAATTCAGCGGATTTTTAACCAACATTTTAGGCTTTGCGGTGATATTTTTGGGAGTGTTCAGCTTTGTCACCGGGAGGACAAATTCAGCGGGAGTCGCATTGTACCTGATCGCGGCGCTTATCTTTATTGGATATACGCCGATGCAGCTTAAGATGAGGGCAAAAAAGCAGGTAAAGGTCAATCCGGAGTATAAAGGTGCGGTGGAGTACATTTTTTCGGAGGAAGACGGCATAACGGCATCGTGGGAGGGCGGCGGACGCCGGATTGAGTGGGCCAAGGTTACGAGAGCTGTTGTGGCGCCTAAAACGATTGGAGTTTATTATGGTAAGGAGCAGGCGTTGATTTTTCCGAAACAGGATTTCGGGGAGGAATTTTTGCCGGTCTATCAGATGATCGTGCGTCATCTGGCGGCGAACAGCGCTCCAGGGGAGAATCCAAAGCAGGAAAGCGCAGAGGAAAAGGATTCAAAGAATCATGTCCGGGAGGAGTAAGTCAGCGCGAAAGTGAAAATTATGGAAGAGCGCAGAAGGGAAATTTTACGTGAAGTAGAGGAGAAGGGAAGAGTGCGGGTGGCAGAGCTTAGCAGGAAGTTCGGCTGTTCGGAGGTGACGATTCGCAACGATATTAAGAATATGGACATAGAAGGGCTTCTAATGAGAACCCACGGAGGGGCGGTGAAGCTTGATAAAGAGCCGGAGCGAAAATATTCGGCGGAGAGTATCTACCGCAATACAGAGCGCAAAAAGCGGATTGCCGCCTGTGCCTATGAGTTCATCGAGGACCGGGATACCATCATCATCGACGATGCATCCAGCAGCTTTTATCTGGCTGTGCACATTAAAGAGCATCCGGAAAAACGACTAGCGGTGGTGACCAACTCTCTTTTGGTGGGAAATGAGCTGGCCGGCGTCTCCCATGTGGAATTATACATGGTAGGCGGCCATGTAGGCGGGCATCTGGCGGCGACCATGGGGGATGCGGCTCTTTCTAACATGGAGCAGTTTCATGTGGACAAGGGATTTATCGGTATTCACAGCATCAATTTTGACGTGGGGCTTACGTCGATCGCCACCCCTCAGATGCAGGTGAAGAAGGCTATATTAAAGGCGGCAAATGAGGTCTATGTCCTGGCGGACAGCAGCAAGTTCGGCGGAGGATATGTGTCGGTCATCTGCCCTATGAATGCAGTGCACAAGATTATTACCGATGATGAAGTGTCGAAGGAGTATATCCGGAAAGCGCAGCAGATGTCAGTGTCGCTGGTGCTTGCCGGGCGGGAGAGGTAAAGATAACATGAAAGAAATCAGGATTGAGGAAAATCAGATACACATCACTTGGCGTATCGAAGACAACGGGGATATAAAGCTGATGCATTTTTCGGCTGAGCCATTCTGCCGGGAGTCTGTTTCGGCCGAGAGTATCCCGGAGCGGTTCCCGTTTGTCGGGATGAATCTGTCGGGGTTCGACCGTCCTTATGAAAGACACGGGAACGGTTATTCGGTGACAGCTCCCGGCTACCGGATGAAGTATCTGGGACACGAGGATACTAAGAATGAGCAGGGGAGGCTTCTTGTTTTTCATACGGTGGATGAAAAGACTAAAGTTCATCTGTTTTCTTATATGCAGTTTTACCGCGCTCTTTCGGTGGTTCGAATCTGGCACAGAGCCGAGAACCGGGGAGATAGCGCGCAGACGCTGGAATACCTTTCAAATTTTTATTATGAAGGGCTTGAAAAGGAAGGGAGCCTTCCCAGGGATGCGAAGATGAAGCTATGGATTCCTCACAATAGCTGGCAGCGGGAGCTGAACTGGAAGTGTTATACTTTTGCAGAGCTTGGTCTTGGGCAGGTGCAGCCGGATTCCCGACAGCGTTCCTCTAATCTGGTGCGGGTGTCGAATACGGGCAACTGGTCGTCAAAGGAGTATCTCCCCATGGGATTTGTGGAAAATACCCAAACGAACACAGGGATTTTCTGGCAGATTGAGCACAACGGCTCCTGGCACTGGGAGATAGGGGAGCAGAACGGTCATCTGTATCTGGCCCTTGGCGGGCCTAATGAGACTTATTCCCATTGGTATAAGGAGTTAAAGCCGAAAGAGAGCTTTGAGACGGTGACGGCGGCGGTAGGGGTCACAGCAGAGGGCTTTGATGATGCTATAGGAACGCTCACCCGGTACCGGCGCCGGATTCGAAGACGGAACAGGGACAATGAGAAGCTTCCGGTTATTTTTAACGATTATATGAATTGCCTCTGGGGTGACCCTACAGCGGAGAAAGAATTTCCCATGATCAAAGCTGCCGCCGAGGCCGGGTGCGAATACTACTGTATCGATGCAGGATGGTACGCCGACGGCGGTTGGTGGGACAACGTGGGCGAGTGGGAGGTAAGCAGGCTCCGTTTCCCTGAGGGACTAAAACAGGTGACGGATTATATTAAGAGCTTTGGCATGGTTCCGGGGCTCTGGATTGAGCCGGAGGTGATGGGGATACACTGCAGGAAGGCGTTAGAGGTGCCGGATGACTGGTTTTTTGTCCGCCACGGGAAACGGGTGTACGACAGGAGCCGCTTCCAGCTTGACTACCGGAATCCCAAGGTCCGGGAGTATATGACGGCGGTGGTAGATAAGCTGGTCAATGAATACGGTGCAGGTTATCTTAAGACAGACTACAATATCGAGCCGGGTATCGGAACGGAGATTTACGCGGACAGCCCGGGAGACGGGATGCTTATGCACGAGCGCTGTTATCTGGCTTGGCTTGAGAGCCTGTGGGAAAAATATCCGGAGCTTGTAATCGAGAATTGCTCAAGCGGTGGTCTCAGGATGGATTACGCCATCCTATCCCGATGCAGCATTCAGTCTACGAGCGACCAGGATGATTATCTCAGGTATGCGGTCATCGCAGCCAATGCTCCTACAGGGGTGACGCCAGAACAGGCGGCGGTGTGGGCCTATCCTATGAACCACGAGGAGGAGCTGTCTGCGGAAGAACTCAGGGAGGAGACTGTTTTCAATATGGTCAATGCCATGCTTCTTCGGATACACCAGAGCGGTCATCTTTTAAGCCTTGACGAAATAAGAAAGCGTCTTGTGAAGGAAGGAATCCGGGTCTATAAATCCATACGGGGGGATATCCAGCATATGGTGCCTTTCTGGCCTCTTGGGATTGCGGATGAGGCGGATGTGTGGGTGAGCCTGGGGCTTAAGTCGGAAGAGAAGGCGTATCTCGCTGTGTGGAAAAGGATGGAAGGCGCCGGGGAGATTAAGCTGCCTGTGGAAGAACGGCTGATTCGGGGACGGAAGGTAGAGATACGCTGTATCTATCCCACAGAGGGGGATATAGATTATGAGTATGACCATCTGAAAAAAGTAATAAGAATCAGGACTTGCAGAAAGAGGATGGGGCGCTTGTTCCGAATTGATTTTATAGAAAATTAGATATCTGTTTGCACTTTGGAGAAAAGGCGGATTTCTTTCTATTCTGGGGCAAGGGAGGAAGAGGTTTTGAAAAGCGAAGAGGATTTAAACAGGGTTATGGAGACCTACGCCGATATGGTGCGCAGGATATGCTTTTTGCATTTGAAGAATAAATATGACACAGAGGATGTCTTCCAGAATGTATATTTGAAATATCTGCTTTATGATAAGCCATTTGCGAGCGGGGAGCATGAGAAGGCATGGTTTGCGCGGGTGGCGATTAATGCCTGCACAGATCATCTCAGGTACATATCACGCAGGAAATGGGTGCCCCTTGATGTGATTGAGGAGGAGAGCGGAGTTTTAGACGACACATATTCGGAAGTGTTAGAGGCTGTACTTTCGCTGCCGGAAAAGTACAGGAACGTCATCTATCTGCATTATTATGAGGAGTATCCGGCAGTGGAGATTGCCAGGATACTCAGGAAAAAGGAAAATACCGTTTATTCGTGGCTCTCGAGGGCAAGAGAGCTTTTGCGGGCGAGGTTAGGAGGTGAGTGGGCATGAATGTGATCCGTGACAGTATGGAGGAAATCCGGGCGTCAAAGGAGCTTAAGAGGAATACGATGGAGTATCTGAGAAATCAGCAGCGGTACTACAGAGCAAGGATGGTACGCAGGTATGTCCTTGCGGCGGCGTGCATATGCCTGCTTCTGCTGGGGGGAGGATACACACTGTATGCAAGACCGGTCTCATATATCAGTATAGATGTCAATCCTTCAATCGAGCTTGGGATTAACTGCTTTGGGAGAGTCGTGGAGGCGGATGCCTATAACCGGGACGGAAACGTTATTCTTATGCAAGTGCCCCTGAAAAATGTACCTTATCTTAAAGCAATCAGCCGCCTGCTCGGGGACGAAAGCTATTCCGGTTATCTGACGGAGGATTCGCGGGTGTTTATCACGGTCATCTCCGAACGCTGGGAGACTATTCTTGAGGAGATACGTGCAGATGAGCTGGCCGGAAGGTACGGTGCGCAGACATATACCAGCGACCTGACCTGCCGGGAAGAGGCGCATCAGTACAGGATGTCTTTCGGAAAATACCGGGCTTGCCTGGAGCTTTCTAAGTACGACGAATCTGTTACCGTGGAGGAATGTCACGGAATGTCAATGAGTGAGATTGAGGATCGGATTGAAACCTGTAAGGGACATGGGAACGGGAGCAGAGGAGAAGGAGGGCACAGAAGGAGAAACCGTGGAAGGGGCTGCCAGAATGATGGGAGCTATGAGGATTACGAAGACTACGGAAATGATGAATATGATGAATATGATGAATACTATGACGGCGAAGGACATGAAGGACATCACCGGCATGGGAACAGTCCGTAATTAAATAAATTAATTTTGCCTGCAAGGATTAGAAAAGCCGGGACGTATTATTTATAAAAGGCACAATTTTACAGCGTAATCAAGGAGGCAATGAAAATGAGATTATTAAAGAAGTGGAAAAAAGCAGTTGTAGTTATGATGACGGCAGTTGTGCTGTCAGGGAGCTTTTCTGCCCCTGTCATGGCTCATGGGTCGCATCATGGGAGCAGCCATCACAGCAGTTCCTACAGTAAAAGCCGCAAGGGAGTCTACTGTCCTTACCATCACAAACGGCATAAGAAAAAAAGTAATTGTAAAAAGTACTGTACAGTACATAAGAAGATTCATAAGAATGGTAAAAGGCACCATTCAAGACACCACTAAAAACATCCCCGCAGGAATTCCTCAAAGAACGTAAAGTTTTGGATTCCTGCGGGGATATTTTTTATATTCAGCCAGTCTCACTCGTCAGAATTTATATTCGACACATTAGCGCCAGGCGGGAGAAAATGGTACAGGTCTTCGTAGGATTCAAGCTCTGCCGCAGACTCCGGCTCAGATGGAATCAGTCCGGTGCAGTCCTGCATGGACGCTGCATTGGAAAGGTAATCGTAGGAATCGATGATTTCCTGATTGGTTTTGTTTTGCTTCTTTTTCTTGTCATTTTGCTCCATAGTGATCATACCTCGCTTTTTATTTCTTTCAGCCAATTACGGCTAGTTTTGACCGAAAGAAAAAAATGTATGCATATTTTAGAGATTTATTGGCGAGTTTGGTCGGATTAAGATTTCACTATGGAGAAAAATGTCAGATAGTGTTACAATAAGTATGTCAGAAAGAAAAAATCTTGGAAGAAAGAGGGGCTTTTATGAAGCGGGTGTCTTTGGAGCAATTGGTTTCTGCGAAAGGAGAGATTTCGTATCTGCAGCAGTATCAGTACATTATGGAGCTGATGGAAAACGGAAAGATTAAGCCTTTGAAGGCTTCAAAGACGAATGGAAAGAAGCCGGCGCTTTACCGGGAATACTGGCTAATAGAACCTGAGAAGGATTACAGCGCTCTAAAGGAGGAGCTAAAGTACCGTCTTCATGGGCGGATTGACGTGGATTATTATCTGGAACATCCACAGGTATATGAGCGGGAGAGGCCGTGGGTGTTAAAGCTCAGTGATTATCTTAAGAAAAGCAGGGAAAAATTGGAATATAAGGTATCGGTAAATGAACGGAGCTTTGAGATCTGGAGCCGGGAGAAGTTTCTTACGAAAGAACAGGGAAAGGCAGTATTAAAGCACTGCGGTATCGGAGAAGATTTTCTTAATACCTATGGAACCAGTGAGCCCTTGTCCTACTATTCAAGCACAAGACGGACGCCTCAGAATATGGTTATTTTGGAAAATAAAGATACCTTTTACAGTATGCGAAGCCACCTGCTCGGGGGGCATGAAAGGATACTCGGGATGCCGGTTGGAACGTTGATCTACGGAGCGGGAAAAGGAATTCTTAAGCGTTTTTCTGATTTTTCTGTCTGTGTGGAACCTTACATGACGGAAAAGGAGAACGGGATTTATTATTTTGGAGATCTTGACTATGAAGGAATCGGAATCTATGAACGGTTGGCTTCGTTGTTTCAGGAGGAGTGGGAGATTGTTCCGTTTGTGAGTGCCTATGAGCGGATGCTAAAAAAGGCGGAAGACGGGGGCTTAGATGGGCTGCCGGAGACGAAGGAGCAGCAGAACCGAAAGATCAGCGGAGCGTTTTTTCAGTATTTTTCTGAGGAGTCGTCAGAAAAGATGAGGGCAGTGATAGAGAGCGGAAGGTATATTCCGCAGGAGATTTTGAATATATCGGATTTTTGCCGGTGATTAAGTTGAGGAAAAAGAGAAAAAGATGCAGTATGAATTTTTAAAACATTTTCCCAGAAGGATGAAGAACGTGGGGCTGTATGCGCTGATCATACAGAACAGTGCCCAAAAGACTATATGGAAGCAGTACGGCTTTCAGAAGCTTGACGAGCAGCTCAACGTAATCTTTGCGGTAATGCTCTATATTATGGAGCAGTCCTTAAAGGAAGAAAACTGTGTGATGGACGATATCGGGGCATACATAGATACCGTCAATATGCAGAGCTTTTGCAAGGATATGACCTATGATGACTGCAGAAAGCTGGGAGATTTTATTGTAAATGTGGTGCTGTCAAATGAAGGGAAGGTCATGCATTTTGACGGTTTTGATTTTGGAAAAAATGAGTACCAGAGTATGCATATCAGCTATGTAGCTAATCGGATTGTGTATATTGACCGTGAGCTTAAGCGCACGTCTTATTATCTGACAGACGACGGATATAACCTGATGTTGGCGACTCTTGAGATTGAGAATAATATGAAGCTTACCATCCATGAGATGATCTTTCAGATGCATCTGGAGAAGCAGAGCTATGATAAAGCAGTGGATGAGATTAAAAATGTGTTCAATCTTTTGCGTATCCAGCTTCAGAAGATTCAGGAGGCTATGGGGAAGATCAGGCGCAATGCGCTGAATTACTCGGTGAAGGACTACGGGGATATCCTCAAAGAGAATTTGCAGACAATCGATGAGACAAAGGAGAAATTCCAGAATTACAGAGAACGGGTGAAAAGCCGGGTAAAAGAGCTTGAGCAGGAGAATATTGACGTAAAGCGCTTAGATGCCAAGGATGAGGAGAAGCTTAACTATCTTAGGGAGATTGAATCATACTTAAATCGCACGATCGATGAGCACCAGAAGATACTGGGGAGCCATTTTGACCTGAAGGCGCTGTATACGAAGGAGCTTGAGGAGCTGATACAGATGTCTTTTATCAAGCGTTTTTCCCTGCGGGCAGAGCTTTATGACAAGGTGCTTGAGAATCCCGAAGCTCTTGAGCGGCTGGATTATTTTCTAAGGCCGCTTTTCGGGCGGGAAGTGGATAAGACCTATAATCTAAATAAGGCGTTTCAGCTCCAGCGCCCGGTGAAGAAGAAGCGGGAGGAGGACACTCAGGAGGCCCTTGACTTTGATGAGGAGGAATGGCAGCTTGATCAGGAAAAACGTCGGAGGAAGAAGCTTAAGCGCTATGAAAAGAGCCTTGGTTTTCTTCTCAGGGAGACGAAGGGCAGGGGAGAGCTTACCCTTAAGGAACTCAGTACCCGTCTGGAGAGAGCCGGGGAAGACAAGGAGCAGCTTATTCCCACTGTGGAGATTTTCAAAGAGATTATGGTGGAGTTGATTAAGAACCGGGAGATTGATATTGAGGCGCTGAAAAGGGAACGCAGCGAATATATCCAGGATCGGCCGGGAGAGTTTCAGCTCAATGAGATGCTTCTCTATCTGGTGGAGGAATATCCGGAGAACAGCGATATCAAGAGGATAGAGGTTAACCGTATTGAGGACGGCAGTACAGTGTCCTTTGACGGTATTTTGAATGAGGACGGAATCAGGAAGAGCATCCGCTGTTCAAATGTGTCGGTGCGGGTGAAACGAAAGGAATAAGGCGTATGGCTTACGAATTGGATGATATAAAGGCGAGCCAGGAGATCTTTTATTATCTCCTGGAAAACCACGAGCTCCGGGAGGAGGAAGAGATGCTTCTTTATAAAGCATACACGGAAGAAGAGGAAGTTCAGAATCTGGTGAAATCCCAGGGGGAGATTGCGGGCAGTACCATCGAGCGGTACGGCAATGTGATTTACCTGATCCCGAAGGAGGAGAATAATTTTCTTGGATTTTCAAAGGCACAGTTAAAATCGGCGCTCTGCAGGTCGGGGGCCACGGACAAGGATTACTATCTCTCCCAGTTTGTGATTCTAACTCTCCTGGTGGAATTTTTCGATGGGCAGGGGAGCAGCAGCAAGGCACGGGAATATATCCGGGTAGGCGAGCTGCAGAACCTTGTCTCCGGCCATCTTAAAGAAGGGGCGGAAAATCTGGGCGAGGAGGAAGAAGAGCGGGCGGGAATCGCATTTTCAAACATGTACGAGGCGTACGAGGCGCTAAAGTCGGATGAGAAGGGGTCCCGGGCCAAGACAACGAAGGAAGGATTCCTTCACCATATTCTTTTGTTTTTGCAAAAGCAGGGGTTGATTGAATACGTGGAGCAGGATGAGATGATAAAGACGACGCGGAAGCTGGACAGCTTCATGGACTGGAATCTTTTGAACCAGAATAATTACCAGAGAGTGCTGCGTGTACTGGGGGTGGCGGAAAATGAGTAAGATACAGACAGTGCGGCTGATCAATATCGGTTACAATAATAATGCAATCCGCATCAGTGACGAGTGCTTTCATATGAACGGGGAGAGCACCCTTTTGTCTCTGAGGAACGGCGGCGGGAAGTCGGTGCTGGTGCAGATGATGACGGCGCCTTTTGTGCATAAGCGATACCGGGATACGAAGGATCGTCCCTTCGAGAGCTATTTTACTACAAATAAGCCGTCTTTTGTGCTGGTGGAATGGGCGTTAGACAATCAGGCGGGCTATGTGCTCACCGGGATGATGGTCAGAAGGAGCCAGGATACTTCGGAGGGGAATAACGAGAATCTGGAGATGGTGAATCTCATCTGCGAGTATAACGGCCCCTGTGAGGAAGACATCCATCACCTGCCGGTGGTGAAGAAAGATAAAAAGGAGATGACCTTGAAAAATTTCTCCGACTGCAGGCAGCTCTTCGAGGGCTATAAAAAAGACCGCTCGAAGAAGTTTTTCTGTTACGACATGACGAATGCGGCCCAGTCCAGGCAGTATTTTGACAAGTTAATGGAGTACCAGATTCACTACAAGGAGTGGGAGACTATCATTAAAAAGGTGAATCTCAAGGAATCCGGCCTGTCTGAGCTGTTTTCCGACTGCCGGGATGAAAAGGGACTTGTGGAGAAATGGTTTCTTGACGCGGTGGAGAGCAAGCTCAACAAAGAGAAGAACCGCATGAAGGAATTTCAGGACACGCTGGAAAAATATGTGGGCCAGTATAAGGAGAATAAATCCAGTATCAAGCGGTACGATACAATCCAGAAGTTTAAAGGGGAAGCGGTCAGTATCCAGGAGCAGGCCGGGGAGTATCAGGAGGCAGAGGAAAAAAAGCGGGCACAGGAGAACCTTGTGGCCTGTTTTATCGCGCAGTTAAACAGCCTCCACGAAGTGACGCAGGAGGAGCTTGATAAGACGCGGGAGCAGGAGGAGGAAGTCTTAGTTTCGATGGAGCGGGTGGAGTACGAAAGACTGTCAAGCGAGATACACAGACTTGATAAAGAGTGTCGCTTCCATATCAGCAACAGGGACATGCTCGACAGTGAGAAAGAGGGTTTAGAGCACGAGGCGGAAAGGATTGAGCGGACGCTTAACCTTCTCCTGTGTGCGAAGCAGGAAATAGCTCTTAAGGAAGAGGAGAGCGAGCTTGAATATATCCGCCAGAGACTGCAGGTAGTCAGGAAAAAGGAAGAAGACCTGGGGCCGGAGAGGAATTATCTCGGCTATACTTTGCGGCGCTGGTATGAAGCTTTGCTGAAGAGGAACAAGGAGGAGTGCGGGCAGAATGAGAAGGACTGCCGCAGGATTTTGGAGGAGATTGTCCGTGAGCGGATAAAGCTTACCGACCTTGGACAGAAGCTCTACGAGAATGCTTCAAGGGAGGGAGCCTTAAAGAGCAGGACATATTTTTACGATGAGCGTGAGGAAGAGTTTAACCAGCGCTATGAGGAGGAGTTAGCGCGCAATATCCTTGGAGAGTATGAGCCCGGGATGTTAGACATCAAGAAGGCGGCCTACGAAAAGGCGCTTAGTGAGGAGACGAGACGGCGTCTCGGCATGAGAAGGCAGCAGGAGCAGGAACGAGAGAAAAAGAAGAGCATGGAGCGCAGCCTTGAGGATATGCGCACAGAGAAGATTAAAAAAAGCGCCGGGCTTTCCCAGCAGAAAAAATTGAGAGAAGATTATGAAAAGGAGCTTGAGGAACGGCGAGTGATCTTGCGGTATCTGAATCTCGAGGATTCCCTGATGTTTGAGCGGGGCGAGATTCTGCGCGTGTCGGAGAGAAAGCTTTTGGAGATTGACAGCGTCAGGAGGAATCTTGAAAAAGAGGAGGACGCTCTCCAGAAAGAATATCAGCGTTTGACTCAGGGAAAAGTGTTGGAGCTTTCCGAGGAGGTCAAGACCGGATTTGAAAATCTGGGAATCCATGTGGTGTACGGCATGGAGTGGCTTAAGAAGAACGGCTATCCGGAACGTAAAAATCAGGAGTTGGTAAGGAGCAACCCGTTTCTTCCCTACGCCCTGATCTTATCCGAGCAGGAGCTTAGTAAATTATCTGCCAGCGGCACTGAGCTGTATACGTCTACGCCGATTCCTATCGTCTTGAGGGAAACTCTTGAGGAGAGCAGGGAAGCAGACGGCGGTGGGGTTCAGGTATTTCCCGGTGTCAGCTTCTATGTGTATTTTAATGAGAATCTTTTGGACGAGGAAAAACTGGGACTTCTTGTGCAGGAGAAGGAGCGGCAGATTCAGAAGAAACGAGAAGTGCTTGCTGTCCGCCGGACAGAATATAAAGAATACTTTGAACGCCAGGAGCAGCTTCGAAACCAACGGGTAGACAAGCTTAACTGGGAGCAGAATGAAAAGTCTATCGAAAAGTTGGAGGAAGAGATTGCGGCGCTGGAGGAAAGCTTAAGAAAGACATCGGCTGCCTTGTCGAAGCTCAGGGAGGAGACCGAAAAGCGGGAGCAGGATATCCGAAAAGCGGAAAAAGAGATTGAACGTCAGAAAAGGCGGCTTGAGGATTTCCAGAGACTTTACCGGGACTATGAAGCCTATGAGACCAGCAGGCGGGAGCTTGAGAAGTGCCGACGCGAAAAGGATAAGCTTGAGGAGCGGCAGAAGCTTGCCAGGAACCAGGAACAAAAGCTTCAAGACGAGCAGAGGACGAAAGAGGCCAGAAAGGACAGCCTTGCGAGGGAACAGGAGAAACTTTGGGAAAATATCCGTAAATACGAGCGGTATCAGAGCATTCCAAAGGGAGCAGCCAAGCCAAAGATACTTGAGAGCGGCAATGCAGATATCTGGGCGAGGTTTCTTGGAGACGCGGGGGAAGAGGCGAAAGAGCCGGGAGATATTCATGATGCGTATATGGAGACCGCGGACATTGACGCTGCGGATATCCGGGAGCTGGAGGCAAGGTATGCCGCTATCACCATGAGCATGTCCCAGGAGCTTCAGGAGTTGGAAGAGCAGGAGAGAAAGACTGCAAAGCGCTGCCAGAATGCATCCGAGGAGCTTAAGAGGCTTGGAGGAAAATACGGCCTTCGGGCGGATGAGTGGAAAGGCGTTTCCTACAGCCGCAAGGAGGAGCAGCATCAAGAGGCCATGCTTGAAGAACGTCGGGAAAAGATAACACAGAAACAGCGGCTCTGGAATGAGGAGGACAAAAAGATTGCACTGATCATTCAGAGAAGGGAAGACCGCAAAAAGGAGATGTTAGAGGAGTGCGGGCAGGAGGCGCCGCTTCCGGAGGATAAGATTCAGAATCTTGATTTTGCAGCCAGAAAAAATAAGCTGGCTTATGAGAAAAAAGAGCTTCACCGCCAGCAAGAGGGCTATAAGGAACGGTTGAAAAGCTATGATGAAAACCTGACGGCGCTTTCGGAGTACAATGATTTTAAGGTAGTCTTAGAGGTGGAATGGGAGCAGGATTTCGCGGCCATGGACGGGAGGAAGCTGCGTGAATTTAAGGGGATGCTCATCAGGGATTTCAACCAGAGCATGAGAAAACGCCAGGAGGAAAAGGAACATCTTGCTCATGTGCTCAACCGCATTGTGCGGCTGGAAGATTTTCAGGAGGACTTCTACAAGAAGCCGTTGGAGGCCATGCTGGAGCTTACCGACGATGCCTCGCAGGTGCTTTTGCAGCTATCTACTACTATACAGTCTTACGACAGTCTGATGGAGAAGCTTAAGGTGGACGTGTCGCTGGTGGAGCAGGAGAAAAATAATATCGCGGGGCTTTTTGAGGACTATGTAAAGGAGGTTCACCGGAATCTGGGCAAGATTGACTGCAATTCTACGATAACCATTCGAAACCGTCCGGTGAAGATGTTAAAGATTCTTCTTCCGGAGTGGGAGGAGAATGAGAATCTGTATCGGATTCGTCTCCAGGATATGATTGACAAGGTGACCCAGAAGGGCCTGGAGCTGTTTGAGAAGAATGAAAATGCCCAGGAATATTTCGGCATCCAGATAACTACAAAGAACTTGTACGATACGGTCATCGGTATCGGAAACGTTCAGATACGGCTATATAAGATTGAGGAGCAGAGAGAATACCCAATTACTTGGGCGGAGGTGGCGAGAAACTCCGGCGGAGAAGGATTTTTGTCGGCGTTCGTCATTTTGTCAAGCCTGCTTTATTATATGCGGAAAGATGATACAGACATTTTCGCGGACAGGAATGAAGGGAAGGTTTTGATCATGGACAATCCGTTTGCCCAGACCAATGCGTCCCATCTTCTCAAGCCACTTATGGATGTGGCAGAAAAGACCAATACCCAGATGATCTGCCTGACCGGACTTGGCGGCGAATCTATCTACAACCGGTTTGACAATATCTACGTGCTGAACCTGATTGCGGCAAGCTTAAGGGGCGGCATGCAATATCTGCGGGCAGACCATATGCGGGGCGATGAGCCAGATACGATGGTAGTGTCGCAGATTGAAGTGATTGAGCAGCAGGAATTGGTATTTTAGGTCAGGTCTCGGCCGGTTTTGAAAAAAGCATGTCATAAGCTTTCCATAAGGAAAAACCCCTGACTTGCCTTGTAAAAGGGCTTGGTTCAGGGGTTTTTGTCTGTACAGGCTGAAATTGCCGGATGAAGGATGACTGCTGTGTCAGGTCAGCTCCGCGATTCTTGAGACACCTACATAGATTTCCGATATTTTGTACCATGTGGGGTAATCTACAACTCCGGTTGCGGGCAGGCCGAACACGGACTGGAATTTTTTTACTGCTGCCGCAGTTGCCGGACCGTAGATACCGTCGGCCGCGATTTTCGGAATCGCAGGGTAGGAGCCGGAGATGACGGACAGTTGCTCTTGCATCTGCCGGACTTTGCTGCCGGTGGAACCTTGAGTCAGGTTGTAGCCCGGCCACGAGGAGGGGATGCCGGAGATGGCTTCGGCGGTGTTGATGTACATGTTGTCGCCGTAGTAGTAGCGGAGAATCTGGATGGGAGTGTAGCCCTGGTCGCCTAAGGACTTGGAGCCCCACTGTGTCATCCAGTTCGGACACTGCACTTGTCTTCCGTCACAGTACTGGGTAAGGATTGGCTGCCGCACATTAGGCCGCGACAGATAATTGGAAAAAAGTTCATCCACGATGACGGATATCGTATCGTAGATATTGCGGTTGGGAATCCATTTGTGGTCAAAGGCTGTGGATGAGGTGATGGTGAAATCATAGCCCTTGTTCCGGTACCATTCCGTATAAACTCTATTTAATGTAAATGACATGATTGCAAGCACGTTTGCCCGGATGGTATTGGCGGGCCAGGTGGCATAGATTTCGCTGGAGGCTACATTTTTAATGTAGTCTTTATATTTTACGTAATAATCTTTGGCGGTGGAGTCTCTGGGGCTGCCGTCGTGAACGACGATATATTCGGGAACTACCACGCGGCTTAATACGATTTCGCCGGTTTCCGTGACTGGCTTTATCTCATCTTCTGGTATTTTCGGGGGATATGTCCCGTATAATGTATGTGCAGGGATGACAAATACTTCTTCTGAGGGCTCAGTGGCTTCTAAAGGGCGAAGGCGGATGTTTTGTAGAGCTTTGATGGTAGGCAATATTTCTGCGCCGGCGATGCTTACGGATTCGTACCCAGGAGCAGTTACATCGATGGTATATTCGGAGTAGGGCTGGACTTCATTTTCAGGGTTCAGACTGTATTCCAGGGGCGGGGCATCAAGATTGATGGTTTCGGTCTGGCCGGAGGAGTCAGTGGTAAGCTGCTCTAAAGGACTGTCCGGTACACCTGTATACGAGATATTAATTGTTGCGTCGGCAATTGGGACAGAAGTGATTTCGGATGTAAGGTTAATTTGAAGCTGTCCCGTATCCGGAGTGTCTGTATTGGAAGAATTAGGTGTAGGCATAAAGCAAACCTCGAAAAAGACTATATCAATATCAAAGTATTCCAGGAGAAAAAAGGTGTGAATATACAAATAGTTAATTTTTTTTTGATTGATATTTGAGCCGTATATCTTTATAATAAAAAGGAATATTTTGTCGAAAGGAATCGGTTATGGGGCAGGTAAAGAAAAAAAAGAAAAAGAAACGGGGATGTCTCTGGACAATCTTTTGGATATTGCTGTTTGTGATTTTGACAGAGATGGCAGTGGGGGCAGTAGTATACAGAAAAAAGCTTCAAGAAGTAGTGGTCGAGCGTCTTTCGCCGAAAGTTCCTTATCAGGAGATAAAAATAAAGGAAGAAGATGTAGAGCAGAAGTATTATTATGGACAGCTTGAAAAAAAGGAAAAAAAGATATATAAAGAGATTGTGCAGGGAGTTAGGGAGCTGTCTAAAGAGATTTATGTACATTCTTCAGATGCAAAGCGCACGAATAAGATTTTTGAGTGTGTATTAAAAGACAGCCCGGATATATTCTGGTGTGACGGGACTGCCAAGACAACACTCTATGATGGCAAAGAAAAATATACGGTTTTAGAACCGGTTTATAGTTGTACAGCAGAAGAAAAGGAAACCCGCCAGGCAGAGATTGAACAAGAGGCAGAAGAGTGGCTGTCGGGAATAGATGACGAATATGATGATTACGATAAGATTCTCTACGTGTTTGAGTATATTGTAGATATGGTAGAGTACGATGCCTTGGCGGAGGATAATCAGAATATATACAGTGTGTTTGCACATAAGCGTTCGGTGTGTGCGGGATACTCTAAGGCAACGCAGTATCTTCTGGAAAAGCTGGGGGTTTTTTGTACCTATGTGACAGGGACGGTCAGAAGCGGTGAAAGCCATGCGTGGAATCTGGTTATTTGCGAAGGGGATTACTATTATGTGGATACGACGTGGGGGGATCCGGTATTCTTAAGTTCCCAGGAGGCGATCGCCAATGGTTATGTAAGTTACGATTATATGTGCTGTGATGACAATCAGCTATTCAAAACACATGTGCCGGATGCGGATATTGAGCTTCCGGAGTGTACGAGTATGGAATACAATTATTATGTTATGAATGATCTGTATTATGAAGAATACGATAGTGAAATGGTATATGAGGAAATGAAATATACGATTTCTGAAAATGAGAATCCTTCTGTATTTAAATTTGCAGATTCAGAGTGCTATACAGAGGCACATGGTGATATTTTTGGGAGACTAATAGACAAGGCGGCTCAAAAGCTTGCTAAGCAGTATGATTTAGAGCAGGTGAAGTATACGTATATGGATGATCCGGAGCTTAACAAGATTGTTATCTATTGGCAGTATGAGTAAATTGGCAGTTGAAAATCGGATAGAGATATAGTATAATCTTTACAATTTAAAAAGATGTATCTGTCTGGAACAAAGGAGTTTACAACAAGGCGGTTGTGCGTGCACATACTGCCTTTTTTATGGAAGGAAATAGGTGGAAGATGAAAGCATTTCTTATTTTGGAAGATGGAACAGTATTTGCCGGGACTAGTATTGGTTCTAAGAAAGAGATAATTAGCGAGATTGTTTTTAACACTTCAATGACGGGGTATCTTGAGGTGCTTACAGACCCTTCTTATGCTGGACAGGCTGTAGTGATGACCTATCCTCTTATCGGTAATTACGGGATTACCCCGGATATTGAGTCAAAAAAAGCGTGGCCCAAAGGCTATATTGTGAGGGAGCTGTCGAGATTGCCCAGTAATTTCCGGTGTGAGGGGACGCTTCAGGACTTTTTAGAAAAACAGGATATTCCGGGTATTGCCGGGATTGACACGAGGGCGCTTACGAAGATGCTTCGAGAGAAGGGGACTATGAATGGTATGATCACGGTCAATGAAGATTTTGACTTGAAAGAAATACTTCCAAAGCTTAAGGCATACCGCATGGGGGATGTGGTTATGGAGGCTACCTGTGAAGTGCCGTATACGTTAAAGGGTCACGGGCCAAAGGTGGCGCTGATGGATTTTGGGGCAAAGAATAATATTGCCAGGTCTCTATGTAAGCGGGGGTGTGAGGTTACGGTGTATCCTGCATCTACTCTGGCAGCAGATATTATCGCTTCAGCGCCGGACGGCATCATGCTGTCTAACGGACCGGGAGACCCGGAGATGTGCACGACTATCATCGAAGAGATAAAAAAGCTCTATGAGACAGACATTCCGATTTTTGCTATCTGCCTGGGGCATCAGCTTATGGCGCTGGCCAATGGCGCAAAAACCTATAAACTTAAATATGGCCATCGGGGCGGGAACCATCCGGTCAAAGATTTGAGTAATGGAAGAGTATATATTTCCTCTCAAAACCATGGATATGCGGTGGATGCTTCAACCCTTTCCGCTACTGTTGCAAAAGAAGCGTTTGTCAATGTCAATGATGGAACCAATGAAGGATTTTCTTATGTGGGGAAGAATATTTTTACGGTGCAGTTCCATCCGGAAGCGTGCCCGGGACCACAGGATTCCGGTTATCTGTTTGACCGGTTTATGGATATGATGAAAGGAGTAAGATAATGCCCAGGAATAAAGAGATAAAAAAAGTATTGGTGATTGGTTCGGGGCCTATCGTCATTGGACAGGCGGCGGAGTTTGATTATGCGGGAACTCAGGCATGCCGGTCTCTCAAGGAAGAGGGGCTTGAGGTGGTGCTTCTTAACTCCAATCCGGCGACGATTATGACGGACAAGGATATTGCGGACAGAGTTTACATCGAGCCTTTGACGGTGGAGGTGGTGGAGCAGTTGATCTTAAAGGAAAAGCCGGACAGTGTGCTTCCTACTCTTGGGGGACAGGCAGCCCTTAATCTTGCCATGGAGCTTGATGAAAACGGATTTTTAAAACGTAACAATGTGCGCCTTATCGGCACTACTTCTGAGACCATCAAGAAGGCAGAAGACCGGCTGGAATTTAAGACAACGATGGAGAAGATCGGGGAGCCATGCGCAGCCTCCCTTGTAGTTGAGAGTGTGGAGGAGGGTGTCAGGTTTGCAGAAAAAACAGGTTATCCTGTAGTTTTGCGGCCGGCTTATACGCTTGGCGGAAGCGGGGGCGGCATCGCGAAAAACAGAGGCCAGCTTGTGGAGACTTTAGAGAATGGCCTTAGGCTTTCACGTGTGGGACAGGTGCTTGTGGAGCGCTGCATTGCGGGGTGGAAGGAAATAGAATATGAAGTAATGCGGGATGGCAGCGGTAACTGTATTACAGTATGTAATATGGAAAATATCGATCCGGTAGGCGTCCATACCGGAGACAGCATTGTTGTGGCGCCCTCTCAGACATTGGGAGATAAGGAATATCAGATGCTTCGTACTTCGGCATTAAATATTATCAGCGAGCTTAATATCACTGGCGGGTGCAATGTACAGTATGCGCTGCATCCAAAAAGTTTTGAATATTGTGTTATCGAGGTAAATCCCCGGGTCAGCCGTTCTTCGGCGCTGGCATCTAAGGCGACCGGTTATCCGATTGCAAAGGTTGCGGCAAAGATAGCCTTAGGCTATACACTGGATGAGATAAAAAATGCGGTAACAAAAAAGACTTATGCAAGTTTTGAACCTGTGCTTGACTATTGTGTTGTGAAGATACCGAGACTGCCTTTTGATAAATTTATCAGTGCCAAGCGGACACTGACCACGCAGATGAAAGCCACCGGAGAGGTGATGAGTATCTGTGATAACTTTGAAGGGGCGCTGATGAAGGCAATTCGTTCTTTAGAACAGCATGTAGACAGCCTTATGTCTTACGATTACTCCAACATGGCAGAAGATGAGCTTATTGAGGAGCTTGCAGTGGTGGACGATCGCAGGATCTGGAAGATTGCTGAAGCACTCCGGCGGGGAATCAGTTACGACGAGATTCATGAAGTCACACAGATTGACAAGTGGTTTATTGACAAGATAGCAATTCTTGTGGAGATGGAAGAACGTCTTAAAAATGAACCGTTTACGTTAGAACTGCTTCGGGAAGCCAAGCGGATGGAATTCCCCGATCATGTGATTGCCGCTCTGTCGGGGAAAGCGGCAGAGGAAGTCTGCGATATGCGATATGCGAATGGTATCACGGCGGCTTATAAGATGGTAGATACCTGTGCGGCGGAATTTGCGGCGGAGACTCCTTATTATTACTCGGTGTACGGCAGTGAGAATGAAGTGGAAAAGACAACCGGCAAAAAGAAAGTGCTTGTGCTTGGTTCCGGACCAATTCGGATTGGACAAGGAATTGAGTTTGACTTTTGCTCTGTGCATTGTACGTGGGCGTTTTCGAGGGAAGGCTATGAGACGATTATTGTCAACAACAATCCGGAGACGGTGAGTACAGATTTTGATATCGCAGACAAGTTGTATTTTGAGCCGCTTACCCCGGAGGACGTAAGAAGTATCGTAGATTTGGAGAAACCGGATGGGGCGGTCGTACAGTTTGGCGGCCAGACGGCAATCAAATTGACGGAGTCTCTGATGAACATGGGCGTGCCGATTCTTGGCACTTCCGCGGAGAATGTAGATGCGGCAGAGGATCGGGAACTCTTCGACGCTATCTTGGAAAAATGTGGGATTCCAAGACCTGCCGGCGGCACTGTGTTCACAGCAGAGGAAGCGAAGCGGGTGGCAAATGAACTTGGCTATCCGGTACTTGTTAGGCCGTCTTACGTACTTGGCGGTCAGGGGATGCGGATTGCCATCAATGACCATGATATTGAAGAATTTATCGGAATTATCAACCAGATCGCTCAGGATCATCCGATTCTGGTGGATAAATATCTTCAGGGCAAGGAGATTGAGGTTGATGCTGTGTGTGATGGGGACGACATTCTGATACCGGGTATCATGGAACATATTGAGCGGGCAGGCATTCACTCAGGCGACAGTATCTCCGTGTATCCGGCTCAGAGCATTTCTGAAAAGACGAAAGGGATTATTGAGGATTATACAAAAAAGCTGGCGCAATCCCTTCATGTAATTGGATTGCTCAATATCCAGTTTATTGTATGCGGGGAAGAGGTGTATGTGATTGAAGTAAATCCTCGTTCCAGCCGTACGGTGCCGTATATAAGTAAAGTGACAGGGATACCGATTGTGTCGTTGGCGACGAAAGTGATTGCCGGCGGAAAGATAAAGGAGCTGGGATATACGCCGGGGCTTGCGCCGGAGGCGGATTATTTTGCAGTTAAGATGCCAGTGTTCTCTTTTGAGAAAATTCGTGGGGCGGATATCAGCCTGGGACCGGAGATGAAGTCAACAGGCGAGTGTCTTGGCATTGCAAAGACTTTTGACGAGGCGCTTTATAAAGCCTTTTTAGGAGCGGGTATCAAGCTTCCGAAGTATAAAAACATGATCATCACAGTGCGCGATGAGGACAAGGAAAAAGCAGTGGAGATTGGACAAAGATTTGAAAAGATCGGGTATCGGATCTTTGCTACGAGAGGGACAGCCCGGGCTATGAAGGAAGCGGGCGTCAAGGCAAATGCGGTGAATAAGATAGAACAGGAATCACCGAATCTCATGGATTTGATCTTGGGGCACAAGATAGATCTTGTCATCGATACACCGCCTCAGGGGGCTGAGCGTGCAGAAGATGGATTTGTGATACGCAGAAATGCAATTGAGACGGGAGTAAATGTGCTGACAGCGATTGATACGGCGGAGGCGCTCATTAAAAGCCTGGAAAATACGAATATCCGGAAACTGACATTGATTGATATTGCGAAGATATAGAAGAAGGTGTTGATTGGCCCGGGAGCTTAAGTTATAATCAAGAACAGAGATATTTTAACAAAGGAGGGCGTTGACTATGACAAAAGTCGGGCAGAGGGAGATTGTTAAGGCAGAGCATGCATATGGCGGAGCAGGGTATATTACGAAGGAGATGTTGATATCCGACGAGGCCAGAGGAGAGTATTGTAAGATGTACGCAAAGGTTACGGTACCTTCCGGATGTGAGATTGGGTATCACGTGCACCAGGGGGATGAGGAAGGATACTACATTTTGACCGGAACGGGAGTTTATAATGATAATGGCACAGAGATGCCTCTTGAGCCCGGGGACTCTTTCTTTTGCAAGGAAGGCGACGGACATGGGATTAAGAATACGGGTGATGCAGACATCACATTTGTGGCATTGATTTTGAAAAAATAGCGTCAGATTGAGAGTTGAAAGCTCTGGCGGGGAGGTTGTCCCCGCCGGTTTTTTGACGATTATATATTTTTGAATACATTCATAAGCCGTTCATTATCCTCTGGTTTCATAATGCAAAAACGCACGAACTCTCCCTTTAGACTCTGGAAAGAGGAGCAGTCTCTTATCATCAGCTTTTTCCGGATTGCTGCTTCGAATACTTGAAAGGAAGTTACATCTTCTTTCAGGATGCGGAGGAGAATAAAGTTACCGTAGGGCTTGTATACCTTGAAGGTATCAAGGGTTACAAACTGTCTGTAAAGTCTGGTGCGCTCAGAGAGAATCAGGCTGCGTGTTTTGTCAATATACTCGCTGTCCTGGAGCAGAAGTTCTCCGGCAAAAGCCCCGATGCTGTTTAAACTCCATGGGTTCTGATGTGTCAAAAGCATGGACAAAAATTCATGATTGCTTGTAATTCCATATCCAAAACGCAGTCCTGGGGCGGCGAAAAATTTTGATACGCCTCGAATGACCATGAGATTGTCATAGTGTTTTGTCAAAGGAATGGCGGTGATTTGTTCTATGTCCGGTGCAAACTCCACATATGTTTCATCAATCATAACAAAGATACCCCGGGAGCGGCAGAATCTTACAAGTTTTTCCATTTCGCTTTGAAAAATGGCAGAAGATGTAGGATTGTTGGGGTTGCAAATGATTACCAGGTCCGTACCATTCGGGATAGAATTTATAAAATCTTCAGTATCAAGTATAAAATTATCGGTTTCTTTCAAATTATAATAGGAAAGGAGACCTCCTGTAAGTTTTAGTTCCCGTTCGTATTCTGAGTAGGTCGGGCCCAGAACAAGTGCTTTTTTTGCAGAGCGCTGGTTGATCAATAGGGAGATAAGCTCGGTTGAGCCGTTGCCGACGACAACATTTTGGGGGCTGCATCCGCAGTAGAGGCTGATAACTTGTTTTAAAGATGTGTAACTGCGGTCAGGATAGCTGCTGATTATGTCGAGATGGGCAGCAAGCTCTTTTTTTACAGAGTCAGACAATCCAAGTGGATTGACATTGGCGGCGAATTGAATGATTTCCTCTTTGGGAATTCCATAGTATTTTTCTATTTTTTCAAGATCGCTTCCGTGAAATTCAACTTTTTTTGACATTTTATCTCTCCTTCTATATACTATGATAGTAGTTACATACATAGTTCGACATATATTTTTAAGATTTTGTGTTTCGGCATTGCCATAAGCTATATAATAATGCTATAATTTATTATAGTATGTTTTGAGAAAAAAGCAACGAAAGAAGCAGGTGTCAGGCTTGAAAAATAAGATTCAGAAATTTTCCAAAGGAGATTTTCGACTTATCAGGCCGGAAGTAGAGTTTGAAGATACAAATCTGGTACTGATTATCGGCGAAGGCGAAGTATATAAAGCAGGCTTCCAGATTAGGAGCAAGAATGATAGTAAAATCAGGGGACTTATCTACCCCTCTTCTTTTCGTGTTTCATTTAAGGACCAGGGATTTGAAGGGAATCCTGCAAGAGTCGAATTTACTTATGACGGCAGGGGATTGAAGCCAGGTCATGTTGAGAAAGGGAAATTTACAGTCGTATGTTCGGGAGGAGAGTATGAACTTCCGTTTACGGCAATTATAGAGAAGCCCTATATTATGACAGCATACGGCAAGGTGCAGAGTACGGATGACTTCCGTAAACTTGCAGTTAAAGATTATTCTGAGGCAGGGCGGTTGTTCCGTTCAAAGTCTTTTTATGAGATATTGAAATATGAAAATGAACGTATTTTTTATCTGTATGATAATATGCGCCGCTGGTCTTTGGGTGAGCAGGCGATGGAGGAATTTTTAGTAGGCATCAAGCAAAAAGAATGTATTTTCCTGACGCTTGCCGGAGAAGGAATGCTCTTTGAAGATATCAATGAATCGACAAAGGGTATTATCTCTGTGATGAAAAATACGTGGGGCTATATGCCGATAAAAATCAAGGCGGAGGGAAGATTTTTAAAGGTACTCCGTCCCGAGATTACGACAGAAGATTTTGTGGGAAATACACTGGAGGTAGAATATCTCGTACGCCCTGAATATCTACACGGAGGACGTAATTATGGTGCGATTCAGTTTATAACACCGTATGAAGAGATCACCTATGAGATCGAAGTGCTGCAGAGCATGGAGTATGATGAGAATCATCATGTTCCGGAGCTTTTATGCGCACAGGTTTTGAAAGAATATATCAGCTATGTAGGCGGAAGAAAAGAGCTGAAAAGCTGGGTGGACAGTGCAGAAGAAAAGGTGGCATCTCTTAGAAAACTGGATTCGAACAGTGAGCTTTATCAGCTTCTCCAGGCGCATATTTATATCAAAGGGCGCAAGATGGAGGAAGCGAAGTGGATTTTAGAGAATTTTAACTATAATCGTTTTGCTATCGGGAAAGATCCGATCATCAACTGTTACTACCTGTACCTGACTGCCCTGATTCGCGGGAAAGGGAGTCACACAGAGCGGGTGCTTGACGAGATTGGAAAAACTTATATGCGTTATCAGGATAGCTGGATGCTCCTTCAGATGTTAATTCATTTGGACCGAAGATATCGGAATCCTTACAAAAAGCTGGAGGTGTTGGAGCAGCAGTTTGATTTTGACTGTCATCAGGTGATGTTCTATCTTGAGGCATATCTGTGTTATCAGGAGAAGCCGATTCTTTTGAAAAAGCTTGGGAAATTTGAGGTGCAAGTATTGGAGTTCGCCTCAAAATACCGTTTGATGTCTAAGGAGCTGGCCCTCTATGTTTCAAATTTTGCCAGCCAGCAAAAATCTTATACGGAATCGCTGTTTCGTATACTGGTGCGTATCTACGATATGTACCGGGAGAAGATGATACTGAATACGATCTGCACACTCCTGATTAAAGGAAATAAGATGCAGAGAAAATATTTTATCTGGTATCAGCGTTCGGTGGAAGCGGGGCTTAAGATTGCACAGCTTTATGAGTACTATATGGTTACGTTGGATACATCGTCTGTGAGAGGGGCGCTTCCGAAGTCTATTTTTTTGTATTTTATGCATGGGAATTCTCTTGATTATAAAAAGACTGCTTTTTTGTACGCAAATCTTTTGACTTATGAGGTCGGAGGAGAGGATCTGTTTTTAAATTACAGGGAGCAGATGGTCTCTTTTACATGGGAGCAGCTTATGAAGCGGCATATTACGGAGCATTTGAGAGTGCTGTATAAGCGGTTTTGCGTGAAAGAGGAGATGACGGATGAGCGTATGGAAGCAATGCGTGATATTTGTTATTCTTACAGTGTGACTACCAAAGTTTCAGATATGAATTATGTTTTGGTGATTGAAAAGAGCGGGGAGGCAAAGCAGAAGGTTCCTTATGAGCATGATGGAACTACAATTATCTGCCTGTATAATAAAGAGTCTCGTATTGTCTGGGAGTCGGCTTCCGGACGCTATTACACGGATTCAATTCCTTATGAGACGAAGCGGTTGTTTTATGAGCCTCGTTTTCTTGACATGTGTAAAAAATATGAGGAGACAGAAGGAAAAGGGCAAGAGGCTCAGAAACAAGAAGAGCTGACCCTTGAGAATGTCAGAGAGAAAGGAATCGGTGCATTTGACGAGCAGGAGGTGTTCCGGTTCTGCAGCCATCTGGTCAGAGATACGAATTACAAGGAGGAGGAGTATCTCACTCACCTGTGTTTTGAATTGTTTTGGCTCGGACAGTATGACAAGGCGACGCTTATGTATCTTGCCAATTGGTATTGCGGCGCGACAAATGATATGAAAAAACTTTGGGCAGTGCTTAAAAGTTATGAGATTCCCGCATACAAGGTGGGGGAGCGTATTATTACGCAGATGGTATTCTCGGAAAACCTTTTTGACGAGGAGAAGATTTTCGAGGATTATTATCTGTCAGATAATGCATATTTCCGATTGAAGCAGGCATATCTCGCTTATGTTTCCAGAGAATATCTTGTCTTTGGACGTGAGCTTAAGCAGTGTGTGTTTGATATTATTGCCAACGAATGTGAACAGGGAGAAGAATTGCCGGATATCTGTAAAGCGGCGCTCTTGAAATATTTTTCAAACAAAAGCTATACGGCTGATTATGAACCGGTGTTGCATCAGGTATTGCGGGAAATGTGCGAGCGGCAGATTGTGTTCCCATTCTATCTGAATTATGAAGAGGAATGGTTAAGAGAGCTGCAGCTTTACGATAAATCAATTGTTTTTTATCAGGGAGAGCCGGGAAGCAGCGTGGAGCTTTATTATAAGATGAAACGCGGAGGACGTGAGGAATTGGGATACCATAAAGAGACGCTTCTTCCGTTGTTCGAGAATCTGTATGTGAAGCAGTATGTGCTTTACGATGACGAGCACGTCAGTTATTATTTTCAGGAAACCAATGGGAAGAGTGTGACGACGTCGGAAAAGGCGGTGCTTGAAGGCCGTAAGAAGACGACAGCCGGAAAATACGGAAGGCTTAACGCATTGATCCGCATGTCTCCCGCGAGCAGGAAGAAGATGATGGCAGTCTTTAACGAAGATGAAAAGATGGCGGAGAGGATGTTTAAAATATACTAAGTGTTGTTTTGAGGAGGAAGTAAGATGGAGAGAGGGAGTATCCTTGGATATGACCTGAATGAAAAATACTGCCAGATCAGTTATTATAACGAAACCAGGGAAGAACCTGAGACTCTGGAGGTTTCCTCTGACAATTACCAGATTCCTCTGTCACTTGGAAAAATGGACGGGCAGTGGGTCTGTGGACTGGAGGCGGAATGCTTAAAGGCGGTGGATGAGCGTTTTTTTGTGGAAAATTTGTTCACGAAGGCATTCTATCATCGGAAAGTGGCTGTTGGAAAGAAGACGTACGATGCGGTATGGCTTTTGGCGAAGTTTATCCGGCTTACACTTGAGCGGTTTGAGGAGATTGAGTATATTACATTCACGACTCCTTTTACCAGTGTCGATATGTCGAAAATGCTGAAAAGTATTGGAAAGCATCTCGGAATACCTAAAGAGAAGGTGTACGTACAGGATTATAAGGAAAGCTTTTGCCAGTATATGTTCTATCAGCCCAAGGAGCTGTGGCAGTATGAATCAGCCCTGATGTTCTGTGATGCAGAGAAGATCAAGGCTTATATGCTGAAAAGGCTTAATGTGATAAACAACCGCGAAAAGGAATTGTTTGTGACGGTAGATGAAGTGGCGAAGGCGCATATTAAGGAGCTTGAAGCAATACATCTTTTGATGGATGATGAGGAAAAAGCAAGAAGTGCAGACGAGACTTTTAAATCTTTTATCCAGAGTGTATTTGAGAAGAAAGTTATTTCGTCAGTATATTTGACGGGCGAAGGATTTGAGAATAATTGGTATCCTAATTCTCTTAAAGTTTTGTGCAATGGGCGAAGGGCGTTTGTGGGAAATAATCTTCACAGCAAAGGGGCATGCTATACTTCTGTGCGCATGTGCAGAGATGATAACGACGGCCCGGTTTATTTGGACGAGACGAAGATGACGCAGCAGATTTCTCTGAGGATGCGGGTGAATGGCAGGGAAGGGTGGTATCCGATTGTAAAATGGGGAACCCGCTGGTACGAGGCAGACGGAGAGTGGGAGGTACTTCTTGAAGATGATTCGGATTTGGAAGTACATGTAGAGTCTCTTGCGGGAGAGGAACTGCAGGTGGAGCATATTTCTCTGGAGGGGTTGCCGGAGAGAACGGACTACTCCCTGCGGCTTAAGATAGAGATTATGTTCTTAGAGGAACGGTTGTGCAGACTGACGTTAAGGGATATTGGTTTTGGGGATTTCTTTCCCCCTTCCGGGTTTTGCGTTACGAAGGATATACATTTAGGAGGAATCAATGGGCAGTTTAATTCTATGTCATAGTGTAAGGGCAAAACAGCCCTATGAGATTGGACGTATTCATTTGCGTATTTATACAATTGAAGAGTTGTGCTATTACGTGTGTAACAATCTCTATCTGATTGACCATACGATTATGAACCGCCAATTGTGTACGTGGATTTCCACTGAACTGCACTTAGACAAGCTGGCAGAGAAACTTAGGGAAGAGCTTTCAAGGAATTGCTCGGAAGAGCAGTTTGTGATATCTCTGCTGCGTGGTTCCTATATCTATGCACAGTCGGAGATTAATAAGATACAGGGACTTCTTGAGAATCTAAGACATCAGAAGGAAGTGGAGAAGATAAAGTTTAAGGGGGATACACTGCTAAAGAGCGGAGAGTATTCGGCGGCAGTGCTGGTCTACCAGTCTATTGTAAATGCTGAGTGGGACGACTCGGCAGGAAAAAAATTCTATGGGCATGTATATGGCTGTATGGGGGCCGCGTATGGGCGTCTGTTTCTGTACGAGGAGGCGCTTGCCGCATATAAGGAGGCGTATTACCTCTGTGAAGAGCCGGATATGCTGAAAGCATACTTGTATTGCTGTTATCAGACATATTCAAGAAAGGATTATACGAAGATGTTGTCGGGGAACCCTTTGTTTCTCAGCATGGCATCAAAGTTAAAAGAAGAGATGAAGGAGGTGCAGGAGGAACTCGACTCTGATGTGCCGGAGGAGAAGCTCCAGCAGTGGAAGAATGATTACAGGCGGCTTGACAGCCGCAAGGGAATGAGGAGAACGGCCAATGGATTATAAAAAAATAATCACGGGTATGGGAGAGGAATGTGGAGTATTTGGAGCCTATGATATGGACGGAGGCGATGTTGCCTCATCTATATACTACGGGCTTTTTGCATTGCAGCACAGAGGGCAGGAAAGCTGCGGGATTGCTGTTACGGATACTTACGGGGAGAGGAAAGTTCATTCGAAGAAAGGACTCGGCCTTGTAAATGAAGTGTTCGATGAGGAATCATTGAAATTACTGAAAGGAAATCTTGGGGTGGGACATGTCCGATATTCAACCGCGGGAGGAACAAGAGCGGAGAATGCCATGCCCCTTGTCCTGAATTATGTCAAAGGGACGTTGGCGATTGCCCATAACGGCAATATAACAAATGCTGTTGAGTTAAGGCATGAATTGGAGTACACAGGTGCTATTTTTCAGACAACGATAGATTCAGAAGTGATTGCCTACCATATTGCAAGGGAGCGTTTGAATACTAAGAAGGTTGAAGAGGCGGTAAAAAGAGCCATGAAGAAGATTGAGGGAGGATATGCTCTTGTAATTAGTTCTCCAAGGAAGATGATCGGGGTGAGAGACCCGTTTGGATTGAAGCCTTTATGTATCGGGCGACGGGACAATACGTATTTCCTTGCGTCGGAAAGTTGTGCGATTGCGGCGGTGGGAGCAGAATTTGTGCGGGATGTGAAGCCTGGCGAGATTGTGAGCTTTACAAAGCATGGGGAAAAATCAGATGTGTCTATGGCGATTGCATCGGAAAAACATGCAAGATGTATCTTTGAATATATTTATTTTGCAAGAACAGACAGCAAAATTGACAATATAAACGTATATCATGCAAGAATTGTTGCAGGAAGAGCGCTGGCACAGTCTTATCCGGTAGATGCGGATCTTGTGGTGGGAGTTCCAGATTCGGGGCTTGTGGCTGCGAAGGGTTATTCAGAGCAATCAGAGATTCCTTATGGAATGGCTTTTCATAAGAACAGTTATGTAGGGAGAACTTTCATCAAACCGAAGCAAAGTCAAAGGGAGAGCAGTGTCAAGATCAAGCTCAATGTGATAGAAGAAGTGGTGGAGGGAAAGCGGATTGTCATGGTCGATGATTCGATTGTCAGAGGAACAACTTCTGCGAACATCATTAAGATGCTGAAAAAGGCAGGAGCGAAAGAGGTCCATGTAAGGATTAGCTCTCCGCCGTTTTTGTACCCTTGTTATTTTGGGACAGATGTTCCGTCCAATGAACAACTCATTGCACATTCCCATACTACCGAGGAAATCCGTCAGATGATCGGTGCAGACTCTTTGGGATATATGGAGATAGGAAAGCTCAAAGAGATGGTGGGAGATCTGGGCTATTGCGATGCCTGCTTTACCGGAAATTACCCTATGAAAGTGCCGGGAAGAGATGTATCTTTAGCTTTTGAGTAAAGTAGATTTGAAAAGGAGGAGAACTATTATGACAAATGACAGATATCAGAGCCCGCTCTCAGAGCGTTATGCGAGCAGGGAGATGCAGTATATTTTTTCGCCGGATAAAAAATTCCGGACATGGAGGAGGCTGTGGATAGCCCTTGCAGAGACAGAGAAAGAATTGGGGCTCAATATTACGGAGGAACAGATTGAAGAGCTTAAGGCCCACGCAGACGATATCAATTACGAGGTGGCGAAAGAGAGAGAAAAGCAGGTGCGCCATGATGTGATGTCGCATGTGTACGCATATGGGCAGCAGTGTCCGAAGGCAAAGGGAATCATCCATCTGGGGGCGACTTCCTGCTATGTGGGCGACAATACGGATGTGATACTGATGTCGGAGGCGCTTGAGCTTGTGCGGAAAAAACTTGTGAATGTCATTGCCGAGCTGGCGGAGTTCGCCGATGAGCATAAGAGCCTTCCGACGCTTGCCTTTACGCATTTTCAGCCGGCGCAGCCTACTACCGTGGGGAAGAGGGCGACGCTTTGGCTGCAGGAATTCGAGATGGACCTTTCTGACCTTGAGTATGTGAAGAAGAGCTTAAAACTTCTTGGCTCCAAGGGAACAACGGGAACGCAGGCGAGTTTCCAGGAGCTTTTTGACGGCAACCAGGAGATTATCGATAAGATTGACCCGATGATTGCGGAGAAGATGGGATTCGAGGCGTGTTATCCGGTGTCCGGGCAGACCTATTCCCGCAAGGTGGACACGAGGGTTTTGAATGTGCTTGCAGGGATTGCGGCAAGCGCGCACAAGATGTCCAATGACATCCGCCTTCTGCAGCACCTGAAAGAGGTGGAGGAGCCTTTTGAGAAATCCCAGATTGGGTCTTCGGCTATGGCTTACAAGAGAAACCCTATGAGGAGCGAGAGGATTGCGTCGCTGTCGCGGTATGTGATGGTCGACGCGCTGAACCCGGCGATTACGTCGGCAACCCAGTGGTTTGAGCGGACGCTTGACGATTCCGCCAATAAGAGGCTTTCCGTGCCGGAAGGGTTCCTTGCCATCGACGGCATCCTTGACCTGTGCCTGAATGTGGTGGACGGGCTGGTGGTTTACCCGAAGGTAATCGAGAAACGGCTGATGAGCGAACTTCCTTTTATGGCGACGGAGAATATTATGATGGATGCGGTGAAAGCCGGAGGAGACAGGCAGGAGCTGCATGAGAGAATCCGCACCCTTTCCATGGAGGCGGGGCGCAATGTGAAGGAGAGAGGCCTTGACAACAACCTTCTGGAGCTGATTGCGGCAGACCCGGCATTCGGCCTTACCCTTGATGAGCTTAAGAAGACGATGGAGCCGTCAAAGTATGTAGGGCGGGCGGCTGTCCAGGTAGATACTTATCTTTCCAAAGTTATCCGTCCGCTCCTTGACAGGAACAAGGATGTGCTGGGCGTGAAAGCGGAGATTAATGTATAAGGGAGAGTTTGATAAATTTTTGGCAAAATGCCGAAATTGGAAAAATCTGTAATTAAGGTAATTAGGTGCAAAAACGGGGAAACAGTCGGAAAAAGCTTTGTTTTCGGCTGTTTCTTTTATATTTTAAAAAGTATTGACAAATGAATCCCTTGGGAAAAATGACGAAAATTATTCGTCAAAATGTAAAAAAGTTGAAAAATATTCACCCTGATGTTAAGATATTATCTATAAAACGATTAATTTATTTACAATATCTATAGGGAAAAGGGGGAATTACAGTATGGAAACATTAAATAATATCGTTTTGACTATCCAGCATTATCTGGCAGACTATATCCTGATCGTTGCGCTCCTTGGAGGCGGCATCTGGTTTTCCGTCAAGCTTGGATTTATCCAGATCAGAGGTTTTGGTGAAGGTATGAGAAGGACCTTCGGCGGGCTGTTCTCCAAAAAGGGAGAGGCGGGAGCCGACGGGATGTCATCTTTCCAGGCGCTGGCTACCGCTATCGCGGC
Organism: Lachnospiraceae bacterium MD308; assembly: GCA_000403475.2. Lineage (GTDB taxonomy): Bacteria > Bacillota > Clostridia > Lachnospirales > Lachnospiraceae > MD308. The sequence goes on along the minus strand of KE159795.1, from coordinate 512,492 downwards.
GCAGGTCGGCACCGGAAATATTGCCGGAGCGGCGACGGCAATCGCAATCGGAGGCCCGGGGGCAATCTTCTGGATGTGGATTGCGGCATTTTTAGGCATGGCGACAATTTTCGGAGAGGCAGTCATGGCGCAGAAGTACAAACAGGTCGGCGCGGACGGGGAGATTACCGGAGGCCCGGTATACTACATACGCGCGGCGTTTACCGGAACCTTTGGAAAGGTCCTTGCGGGGCTCTTTGCAGTTCTTCTGATCTTTGCGTTAGGATTTATGGGAAATGCAGTACAGGCCAACTCTATCGCGGCAGCGTTTAACACGGCGTTCGGCGTTCCGCAGATCGTGATGGGCGCGATTCTTGCGGTTTTAGCTCTGTTTGTATTTATGGGCGGTATGCAGCGTATCGCGAAAGTTACAGAGACGATTGTTCCGGTTATGGCTGCTTTGTACATCGTGGGCGCGCTTATTGTTATCTTCTATAACTTCAAGCAGATTCCGTATGCGTTTTACTCTATCGTTGTGGGTGCGTTTGCTCCTTCTGCAATCACCGGCGGCGCTGTGGGCGCGACGATTAAGCTTGCCCTGACAAAGGGTGTTGCGAGAGGCCTGTTCTCGAATGAGGCCGGCATGGGTTCTACCCCTCACGCACATGCGGTTGCAAAGGTTGACCATCCGGTGGAGCAGGGCTTTGTTGCCATGATCGGCGTATTTATTGACACATTTGTTATCCTGAACCTGACGGCTCTTGTTATCATTACGACCCAGTCCATCCCCAGCGGAAAGACCGGCGCGGAGTTGAGCCAGTATGCGTTCTCCACGCTGTACGGCAAGGGAGGAGATATCTTTATCGCAATCTGTATGTTCTTCTTCGCTTTCAGTACGATTCTTGGCTGGTATTTCTTCGGCCAGGCGAATGTGAAGTACCTGTTCGGCGCGAAGGCAGTTAAGATTTACTCTGTGCTTGTTGCGGCATGTGTACTGCTCGGCTCGCTGGCACAGGTTGACCTTGTATGGAATATGGCGGACTGCTTTAACTCTATGATGGTTATCCCGAATATCATCGCCTTGTTTGCCCTTAGCGGGACAATCAAGAAAGTGCATGACGAGTATTATCAGACGCGCAAGAAATAAGAATGTGCTAGGTGAATATATACAAAATAATATATGCGTTTTTGTGCAGGATGACCAAATGACGAGATAATAAAATAAGTTGTTGAAAAACAATTTACAATGGGTTATTATAGAAACAGGCAATGGAACTAATCAGAGTTGTCTATGAGTATAACCAAATAGTGGGATGATGTTTTCCGAGAGAGACCCGGTGTATCGGGCGCCGAAGAGGCAAGCTTTTATGTGTTGGTGGCACATCAGGAAGTGAAACTTTCAGGCAAAAGGACCGGAAAACGTACCACATTCTGAATCTTGTGCTGTATGGTAAGCGTTCGACAGACCAATTATCAGGGCAAAAGACAGGAAGGGCGGTTTAGGGCACGGAAGGTGTTTTAAAGCGTCCTTTTTTACATTTGAAAATCCAGTGCCGGGAAAGGAGGAACGCATAATATGAACAGGGGAAATTATATTATCGTGACGAATAATCCGCTGGTTTTGGAAAAGCATGGGGACACGCATGAGGTAATATACCGGGAAGTCTCCTATGAAGATGTTTTGAGAGAGGTAAGAGACAGAATTCACGGAGGACACTCGATGCTGACGCATCCACTGTCGGGAAGCGTCAAGCCAAATGAAACACCGTATAAATCAATTATGATTTCAGCAGAGAGGAGGGCGATAGACGGGGAGTCGGTCGCATTGATCGAGAGTGCCATACATGCCTGCGGGAAGTTTGAATTTAAGTCAGACCGTTATAAACCCGAGGTGTATAAGGACTTTCAGATTATCGACTGCACCCTGATAGAAAGCGGGATGGCATCGGCGGATGCCCTGCGCTAGGCTGCGGAACAGCACACCCGTCAGGCCGGCGCGGAAGGGAAGTCGTGAGAGAGGTTATAAAACATTGCAGTTTTTAACAATAATATCTATAAAATTAAAGGAGGGAAACTAAAAGTGAGATTAGAATTGGGACACATTTACATCAAGGATATCCAGTTCGCAGCAGAGTCTAAGATTGAAGACGGTATCCTTTATGTATCCGAGGAGGCTGCAAGGGCAGTTGCTCTTGAGGATGAGAAGATCAAGAGCGTATCATTTGACATCGCGAAACCGGGAGAGTCTGTAAGAATCACTCCGGTTAAGGATGTTATCGAGCCACGTGTGAAGGTGGAAGGAAGAGGAGGAATCTTCCCGGGAGTTATTGCAAAAGTAGATACCGTAGGAGAAGGCAAGACTTACGCTCTTAAGGGTATGGCTGTAGTTACGGCAGGAAAGATCGTTGGTTTCCAGGAAGGTATCATCGATATGACAGGCCCGGGAGCTGATTACACTCCATTTTCGAAGACACTCAACCTGGTTATGGTATGTGAGCCGGTTGACGATATTAAGCCGCATGATTATGAGGCGGCAGTAAGGTTCGCAGGATTCAGAGTAGCGACATATATTGGGGAATTGGCTCGCAACCTGACTCCGGACGAGACAAAGGTTTATGAGACATGCACCATCAAAGAAGGGCTGGAGAAATATCCGAACCTTCCAAGAGTTGCTTATGTGCAGATGCTTCAGAGCCAGGGACTTCTTCACGATACATATGTATACGGCGTAGACGCTAAGAAAATTGTTCCGACAATCATGAGCCCGACAGAGGTTATGGATGGGGCGATCGTATCCGGTAACTGCGTATCCGCATGCGATAAGAATCCTACCTATGTACATCTTAACAACCCGGTTGTTGAGGATATGTTCGAGCAGCATGGAAAGACAATCAACTTTGTCGGTCATATCATTACCAATGAGAACGTATATCTGGCAGACAAGCAGCGTTCTTCTGACTGGACAGCGAAACTCTGCAAGATGTTAGACCTTGACGGAGCTATCGTATCTCAGGAAGGATTCGGTAACCCGGATACAGACCTGATCATGAACTGCAAGAAGATTGAGGCTGAGGGCGTTAAGACAGTTATCATCACAGACGAGTATGCAGGACGCGACGGAAAGTCACAGTCACTGGCAGATGCAGATCCGGCTGCAGATGCAGTAGTAACCGGCGGTAATGCAAATCAGGTTATTATCCTGCCGAAACTTGATAAAGTAATTGGAACTTTGGATTATGTTACAAAGATTGCAGGCGCAAGCGAGGAGACGCTCCGCGAGGACGGCTCTCTTGAAGTAGAGCTTCAGGTGCTTACCGGCGCAACCAATGAGACTGGTTTCAACAAGCTGAGTGCAAGATAGGAAGGGAGGATAATACAATGGCTAAATTAAAAGTAGTTCATTACATCAATCAGTTCTTTGCACAGATTGGTGGAGAAGAAAAGGCAGATTATCCGGCAGAGATCCGTGTTGGCGAGGTTGTTGGACCGGGTATGGCATTGACACAGAAATTCGGCGATGACGCTGAGATTATTGCTACTATCGTATGTGGCGATTCATATTTTAACGAGAACTTAGAAAAAGCAAAAGCGGACATCCTTGCGATGGTTAAAGAGCAGGCTCCGGACGTATTCGTTGCAGGCCCGGCGTTCAATGCAGGACGTTACGGCGTTGCATGCGGAACGATCGCAGCAGCAGTTCAGGAAGAGCTTGGAATCCCGGCTGTAACCGGTATGTATGTAGAGAATCCGGGCGCTGACATGTTCAAGACCCAGGTTTACATTGTTTCTACAAAGAACAGCGCAGCGGGCATGAGAGATGCAGTGAATAAGCTGGCTCCATTAGCTGTTAAAATCGGAAAAGGCGAGGCGATCGGCGCATCTTCAGAGGAAGGCTACATTCCGAACGGTGTTCGTGTGAACTTCTTCGAGAAGGAGAGAGGCTCTAAGAGAGCGGTTAAGATGCTCCTTAAGAAACTGGCTGATAAGCCGTTTGAGACAGAATTCCCGATGCCTGATTTTGACAGAGTTGATCCGAATCCGGCAGTTAAGGATTTAGCTCACGCTAAGATCGCTCTTGTTACATCCGGCGGTATCGTGCCGAAGGGCAATCCGGACCATATCGAAAGCTCCAGTGCATCCCACTACGGTGAGTATGACATCGCAGGCGTTATGGATCTGACAGAAGAGACTTACGAGACCGCTCACGGCGGATATGACCCGGTATATGCAAACGAAGACTCTGACCGCGTACTGCCGGTTGACGTTCTTCGCGATATGGAAAAGGAAGGAAAGATTGGGGAGCTCCATCACCTGTTCTACACAACGACAGGAAACGGAACTGCTGTTGCATCCTCTAAGGCATTTGCTGCAGAATTCTCTGCAAAGCTTAAAGCTGACGGTGTTGACGCAGTAATCCTCACCTCCACATGAGGTACCTGTACTCGTTGCGGTGCAACGATGGTTAAAGAAGTAGAGAGAGCAGGAATCCCTGTAGTACATATCTGTACAGTAACTCCTATTTCCATGACAGTAGGCGCTAACAGAATCGTGCCTGCTATCGCAATTCCTCATCCTCTCGGAAATCCGGCTCTGGATAAAGCAGAGGAAAAAGAACTCCGCCGCAAGATTGTAGAGAAAGCATTAGATGCACTCACAACCGAGGTGGATGGACAGACAATATTCGACTAAAGCACTTGGCGAAACATTGAACACTTGGCGAGGTTCTTTCGAGCCTAGTGAGAAAGTTCACCCTTGCGGTGTGTCTTTTCGAGCCTAGTGCGTAGCGCATCTGGCCACTTAGCGAGGTATTTTCGAGCTTAGTGGAGCAGATGTTACCTTGAGTAGAGCACTTGAACAAAGTGTTGGCATGTTTTCACGATTTGAGTGAAACGGATGTCACAACAATAAGGAGAGTAACAGACAATGAGCAAAATTTATGATGTTATTGTTCTTGGTGCAGGTCCTGCTGGTTTAGCAGCAGGACTGTACGCAGGAAGAAGCCGTCTCTCTGTTCTGATCATTGAGAAGGGACAGGACGGCGGACAGATTGCAATTACAGACGAGATTGAGAACTACCCGGGACAGATTGTTGAGGGTGAGTCAGGACCGTCCCTGATTGCGAGAATGACCGAGCAGGCAGCAAAGTTCGGCGCTGAGAGAGTATCCGATACGATCAAGGAAGTATGCCTTGAGGGAGACGTTAAGGTATTAAAGAGCGAGAAGGCCGAGTATCAGGGCAAGAACGTAATCATTGCTACCGGCGCACATGCAAGACCGATCGGATGCAAGGGCGAGGCAGAGTATACCGGAAAGGGTGTTTCCTACTGTGCGACTTGTGACGCTAACTTCTTCGAGGACTTTGAAGTGTATGTTGTAGGCGGCGGCGATTCTGCTGTTGAGGAGGCAATGTACCTGACCAAGTTCGCAAGGAAGGTAACGATCATCCACAGAAGAAATGAGCTGCGTGCGGCTAAATCTATCCAGGAGAAAGCGTTCAAGAATCCGAAGATTGATTTCATGTGGGATTCAGTTGTAGAGGAAGTTGGCGGAGACGACATCTTGCAGTGGATGAAGGTCAAGAATGTTAAGACCGGCGAGGTTACCACAGTTGAGGCTGACGAGGATGACGGAATGTTCGGCGTATTCGGATTTATCGGAACGATTCCTAACAGTAAGCCGTTCGAGGGCATTATCGATATGGATGAGCGCGGATACATAAAGACGGATGACGATATGCATACCAACATCCCGGGTGTATACGCAGCAGGAGATGTCCGCATCAAGAGCCTCCGTCAGGTTGTAACTGCGGCGGCAGACGGCGCTATTGCAGCAGTTCAGGTAGAGCGGAGCATGTCTGACTACTTCTAGGCAGAGCTTGGCTTTACGCTCCGGCAGATGTGGAAGTGCCTTGCGCCTCTGCGTCAGGGCACATTCTATATATTTTACAAAGTAAGGAGGAGATTCCAATGTTAGATTTAGACAAGACCAATTTTGAGGCAGAAGTGCTTAAGGCAGAAGGATATGTATTCGTAGACTTTTATGGTGACGGATGCGTACCGTGTCAGGCTCTTATGCCGAAGGTACATGAATTTGCAGACACCTACGGTGACAAGCTGAAATTCACGTCCTTAAACACAACGAAGGCACGTCGTCTTGCTATCGCACAGAAGGTTCTTGGACTTCCGGTTATGGCTATCTATAAGGATGGAGAGAAAGTAGAAGAACTGGTAAAAGATGACTGCACACCAGAGACAATTGAGGCGATGATTAAGAAATATATCTAATCAGATAGTTTCTGTATCATAAATCAACTTTTTACAACAGTTCAGAGCTTGGCTGAACAAAAAACTTCAAATGAAAGGAGAAGAATAATTATGGCTATATTAGAAGGAAAAAAAGCAATAATTATCGGTGACCGTGACGGAATACCAGGACCGGCTATCGCTGAATGTGTTCAGACAGCCGGCGCAGAAGTAGTATTCTCATCAACGGAATGTTTCGTCTGAACGAGCGCAGGCGCAATGGATCTGGAAAACCAGAAGAGAGTTAAGGAGTTTGCTGAGGAATACGGCGCAGAGAATTTAGTAGTAATTCTCGGTGCTGCAGAAGGCGAAGCTGCAGGTCTTGCAGCTGAGACTGTTACAGCAGGCGATCCGACTTTCGCAGGTCCGTTGACAGGGGTCCAGCTTGGACTCACGACATATCACGTTTGTGAACCAGAGATGAAAGAAGAGTTTGACGAGGCAGTTTATGACGAGCAGATCAGCATGATGGAGATGGTACTTGACGTTGATGACATCATCAGCGAGATGAGCGCCATCAGAGATGAGTTCTGCAAGTTTTTATAGGCTTTGAATAAATTGGCTTAGATTGGGGCAGACCCTATGGCGAGCGCCGGGGTCTGCCTTTTGTGTAGAGCGCTTGGCGAGGTCTTTTCGAGCTTAGCGCGAACCACATCTGGCCACTTGGCGAAACATTGAACACTTGGCGAGGTATTATCGAGCCTAGTGAGAAAGTTCACCCTTGCGGTGTGCTTGTCGAGCCTAGTGGAACAGATGTAACCTTAATATAAGAAAGGCGGAAGACCAATGAACAGTGTTATTAAAGGCGCAAGCTATGTATTGGCACATACCCCTCAGATGGTGGTATATAATGGAACAACCCAGACGACAGAGAGAATCGTTAATCCGGAGTCGGAATATTTGAAAGAGTTAGAAAGCCATCTGCGTTCTTATGAAGAGTGCGTGAATTACTGGCCGAATCAGGTATATATCGGTAATGCGACACCGGAGGATCTTGCGGGCGTAGAGTTCCCTTACTATGACAAAGTAAAAGAGGGTGCTGAAAGATACGGCAAATACGGCGAGATCATGCCGGAGGAGGAGTTCATTCTTCTTGTGCAGGCTTGCGACCAGTTTGAAGTTGTAAAAGTTGATAAAGAGTTTGTAAGTGCCCACAAGGCAGCATTTGCAGCGGACCCTATCATCACAGAGGAAATTGTTGCAAGAGTTGAGGAAGGCGTGGAGCTTTCCGAGATTGAGGCGGCAGTGAATGATGAGCATGCAGAGGGAATCTATGTTGCAGGAAAGCTTGTGGCATGTGTAAAGAGAGCGCATGACATCGACGTGAACTTATCCGCACATGTTATGCATGAGAACTTGATGAGCAAGGCATCAAGCGTCCTTGCTTTGTTATATGGCGTAAAAAATGCAGGCATCAGCAAGGATGATGTTGAGTACGTAATCGACTGTGCAGAAGAGGCCTGCGGTGATATGAACCAGAGAGGCGGCGGCAACTTTGCAAAGGCAGCGGCAGAGATCGCGTGTCTTAACAATGCGACAGGCTCCGACTCACGCGGTTTCTGTGCAGGACCGTCCCATGCACTAATCGAGGCGGCAGCACTTGTAAAATCAGGCGCGTACAAATGCGTAGCTGTTACGGCAGGCGGATGTACGGCAAAGCTTGGTATGAACGGAAAAGACCACGTAAAGAAAGGACTTCCAATTTTAGAGGACTGTCTGGCTGGTTTCTGTGTGATTCTGTCTGAGAATGACGGCGTAAACCCGGAGATCAACCTTGACATTTTAGGACGCCACACCGTAGGAACCGGAAGCGCTCCGCAGAATGTTATCGGAAGCCTTGTTGCTGACCCGCTTGAGAGGGCAGGACTTAAGATTACTGATATTGATAAATTCTCTCCGGAGATGCAGAATCCGGATATCACAAAACCGGCAGGAGCAGGAGATGTTCCGCTTGCAAACTACAAGATGATCGCTGCTTTAGCTGTTAAGCGCGGCGAGTTAGACCGGAAAGAGCTGGCTGGCTTTACAGCAGGACACGGCCTTACCGGATGGGCGCCGACACAGGGGCATATCCCGTCAGGCGTGCCGTACATCGGATTTGCAAGAGAGGATATCCTTGCAGGCAAGATGAAGAATGCTATGATCATCGGAAAAGGAAGTCTGTTCCTTGGACGTATGACCAACCTGTTTGACGGCGTTTCCTTCGTGATTCAGGCAAACACAAAGGCAGAAGCCGAGGCAGCGGCAGGTGTATCTGAGGAAGAAGTAAAAGGACTGATCGCAAAAGCTATGAAAGATTTCGCTGCATCCCTGATGGCAGAGTAAGGGGGTGGCAAAAGATGGCTAACAGTATTGAAAAGATGATTGCCGAGACCTTTATGCAGATGGCTGAAGGGTTAGAGACCGGAAGCTTTGGAAAGCGGCCGAAGGTTGCCCTCACCGGCATGGGCAGTGAGCATGGAGAGAGAAACTGCCTGGCTGCGGCTGTGGAGGCTGCAAAAGACGGCATTGACGTATACTACATCGGAACCCTTGAGGCGGAGGGCGTGACTACAGTTAAGGTAGCAAACGACGAGGAAGGCCATGACCGCATGGAGGAGATGTTAAAGAACGGCGAGGTAGACGCTGCTGTGACGATGCATTTCCCATTCCCAATCGGCGTGTCTACAGTAGGACGCTGCGTGACCCCGGCTACCGCGAAAGAGATGTATATCGCCAACACTACAGGAACTTCAAGTACAGACCGTATCGAGGGCATGATCAAGAATGCGGTATACGGAATTATCGCTGCAAAAGCCTGCGGAAAGAAGAATCCTACAGTGGGAATCCTTAACGTAGACGGCGCGCGCCAGACAGAGAAGGCGTTAAAGCAGCTTAAGGACAACGGCTATGACATCGCATTTGCAGAGTCCGGAAGGGCAGACGGCGGCTGTGTCATGAGAGGAAATGACGTGCTGCAGGCGTCACCGGACATCATGGTAACGGATTCTCTCACCGGAAATATCCTGGTGAAGATGCTGTCCTCCTTTAACACAGGCGGAAGTTTCGAGGCTACAGGCTTTGGCTACGGGCCGGGAATCGGCGAAGGCTATGAGCAGTTAGTGATGATCGTGTCAAGAGCCAGCGGCGCTCCGGTTATCGCCAATGCAATCCGCTATGCGGCGCAGCTTGTAAGAGGAAAAGTTTTCGAGGTTGCCAAAGAAGAATTCGCGGCAGTTAAGAAAGCAGGATTCAAAGAGCTGCTTGATGCTCTTAAGGCATCTCAGAAACCTGCGGGAGAGCAGGAGGAAGTGAAGGAGCCGCCGAAGGAGATCGTGACGGCGCAGATTCCGGGCATTGAGGTCATGGATCTTGAGGATGCGGTGAAGGTGCTGTGGAAGATCAATATTTACGCAGAGAGCGGCATGGGCTGTACCGGACCGATCATCCGGGTGTCTGATGCGAATCTTGCGAAGGCAGAAGAAGAGCTTAAGAAGGCTGGATATGTGAGCTAGTACAGAAATTTGATGAATAATTAAAAAGAGACGTTTCGGAACATATATGATGTGTTCCGGAACGTTTTTTTGTATCTGTAATTTTGCACCTTATAATGGCTGTATAAAATGGAAAAATATGGAAAAGAGGTGCAAAAGATATGGAATTGATATTAGAATTGCTTTATGTGAGACGGAGGATTCGGATTGAGTGGAAACAGATGATATGTGCGGTGATTCTAGCGCTTTTGTGTGTCGGATTGTACGGTTATGCAGATACGCATCTGGAGAATGCAAAAGAAAAAATGGAAGAACGGCAGACGGCATCCGTGAAGCATACATTTGTTCCGAATCCATTCATAGAGATGCCGTTGCTGCCTGAGACATATATAAAAGGGTATACAGATAGGGTTGAGCCGAATCTTGCGGCAGAAGAAATAGATATTCCGGCGAGTGTAGGGAACTATTCCGAACTAGAAGATACGAGCGAGACAGAGGATAAAAAGAAAGTTGAAAATAAGGTAACCGCAACAAAGCAGGTATCAGAAAGAGTACCGGATGTTTTTATGCCGGATGTAATCACGGGAATGCCGGAAATATCTATAAAGAATCCGGGTATTATTGTAGAAATTCCGGAAGATATAGCAGAGGATTCTGACGGTTGGATTGATAAAAATGAGGCAGAAGACAGGCCGGCGGAGGAAGATGCGGAAGATACGGAGGATGGGGAGAATACGGAAGACACAGAAGATGCGGAAAATACGGATAAAGTTGAGCCGGAACGGCCCATTGTGCTGGAGCGTTTCCCAGGGTTTTTATCGAACGAAAAGGGACATATTACAGGGTATACGGATGCATCGAAATTTATGAAAGATCATTTGGTCGTGTTTCCGGTAAATGGAGCGTGTACAGGAATTGAGAAAAATGCACTTAAGGGCCTGGAACAAGAGATTTATGATATTTTTATTCCTGCGAATATCTGCTATATCGCGGAGGGTGCATTTGATGATTTATGGAATTTGTGCTACATAGAGGCGGCTGTTGGAAACAGGGAATTTTACAGCAAAAATGGTGTTTTATATTATAAGAATGGAGAGGTGGCGGCTTATCCTAACCGATTGATGAAATCGTATAAGAGATAGTTTTGAGAAATAAAAATAAGGAAAAAGGGGGTGTGATTTTCCATTTTGTAGTGCTATAATAGAACGAAATTGTGAGATGGCAGGAGAATAGCATGGAAATTGAAAAAATAGAGGATGAAAAAAGGACGGAAACAGAAACCTCCACTCAGTCTGACAGCAATGTCAAACAGGTAGTTGATTTTGCCTTAGAAGCGGGGAGGATTCTTTTGAAAAACGGCGGAGAGATTTTCCGTGTGGAAGAGACAATCACGAGAATATGCCAGCATTTCGGTGTGGAACATGTTGATATATTTACATTGAGCCATGGGATTTTTGTCAGTGCCGAGAATGAGAAAGGGGACGTGTATACAAGGGTAAAGCATATCCCCCTTTCGGGCGCACATCTTGGAATAGTGGCGGAAGTCAATGAATTGTCAAGGCAGATTGCAGAGGGGAAGGTGACCATTTCCGAGGCAAAGGAGTATCTTGAGGAGATAGACCGTATACCCCCAAGCAGGGCGAGAGCGCAGGTTTTAGGTGCTGGCGTGGGCGCGGCGTGCTTTGGTTATTTAATGGGGGCGACGCTTACGGAGAGTTTAGTGACGTTTTTTATAGGCTGTTTTGTATATCTGTGGGTGCTCCTTGCAAAGCGCTTCCACCTTTCGAAGATTATTATTAATATTTTCGGAGGGATTATTATCACTTTATGTGCAATTTTTACAAGGCAGATTTTTCCTTCTGTTTTGCTGCGTTTAGATGGAATGATAATCGGGGCAATTATGCCTTTGATTCCGGGAATGGCATTTACTAATGCGATTCGGGATATTGCCGATAGTGATTTTTTGTCGGGAACAGTTCGGATGATGGATGCGCTTATGGTTTTTGTATACATAGCCGTAGGTGTGGGAATTGTACTGATCACTTATAACAACATCACGGGAGGGTTCATCTTATGACAACGCAGGAAATATTGAGCAATGTTTTTTGTTCTTTTATGGGAACGGTAGGGTTTGCAATCATGTATAATGTTCCTTCAAAATATTATTTTGGCTGCGGGGTAACAGGGATGGCGGGATGGATTATGTTTCTTATTGTCAACGCCCAGAATTATATTACTTCCGCTGTTGCGTCTTTTTTCGGGGCTTTTGTTGTGGTATTGATGTCAAGAATCCTGTCTGTACGGATGAAATGTCCGATTACTATTTTTCTGATTTCCGGGATTTTTCCGTTAGTACCGGGTGTGGGTATCTACAATACCGTTTATTATATTGTGACAAATCAGTTGACCCAGGCGGCTTTAAAGGGAATTGAGTCATTTAAGATAGCTTTTGCTATTGTAATGGGCATTGTAATTGTCGTATCCATACCTCGGCATGTATTTCATAAGGTTTATTACTGGTTTGCGGCAGGAAAGGATTGAAGCGTTTGATTGAACTGTGGTACAATGTATTTACCATATACAAAAGAAGGAGGGATTTTTGTGATAGGTAAGACATTACTCCAGATTTTAAGAGAAAGTAAGTATACTACCGTACTCAGCGGCTATGCTATGCTTGAAGAAAGTGGTTATCCAGCGATACGAGACGGTGAAGCATCATATGATATTGAACAGAAATATGGTTACTCGGCGGATGAGATGTTTTCCAGCTCATTTTATACTGCAAGAACAGAACAGTTTTTTTCTTTTTACCGCAATGAGATTTTAAGTGCTCTGGATAAACCTCCAGGGAAATGTTTTTATGAGATGGCAGAGCTGGAACGAAGGGGCCTTTTCAACTGTATTATTACGAGGCGGGTATTTGGATTGCCGGAGACGGCGGGATGTAAGAATGTGATTAACTTGCATGGGAGTGTTTATGTCAATTACTGTCCGCACTGCAAGAAGAATTATTCATTAGACTATGTCCGTAATTCAAAACGAGTGCCTATATGCGAAGATTGCAGTACGGTTATCCGTCCGGGCGTCTGCCTGTTCGGAGAGATGGTAGACAATCAGGTGATCACAAGGGCGGCTCATGAAGTGCAGAAGGCAGATGTGCTTCTGGTTCTTGGGACGAATCTAAAGACGCAGCTCTGTAAGCAGCTTGTGCAGTATTATGAAGGGAAAAAGTTGATATTGGTGAAGGAGACACCGCATTTTGCAGACCGCTATGCGGATCTGGTTGTAAATGAAAGAGTGGATGATACTCTGGAGAAAATTATTAAGGAAATGGGAGAATAGTAATGAGTAAAGTAAGAACAAGATTTGCGCCAAGCCCCACAGGCAGAATGCATGTGGGGAATTTGAGGACGGCTCTTTATGCTTATCTGATCGCGAAGCATGAGGACGGGGATTTTATGCTTCGAATCGAAGATACGGATCAAGTGCGTTTTGTAGAAGGGGCGCTTGAGATTATTTATCATACACTGGAGGAGACGGGACTGATCCATGATGAAGGTCCGGATAAGGACGGAGGAGTGGGACCTTATGTTCAGAGTGAGAGGAACGCGTCAGGAATTTATCTTGAATATGCGAAGAAACTGATTGAACAAGGTGATGCTTACTACTGCTTCTGCGATAAGGAAAGGCTGGAGTCTTTAAAGAGCAAAGTGTCTGAGGAGGGCGGTACAGAGATTGTTGTGTACGATAAGCATTGTCTTTCACTGAGCAAGGAGGAAGTGGAGGCTAATCTCGCAGAAGGAAAACCGTATGTTATTCGCTTTAATATGCCTGCGGAGGGAACCACTACTTTTAAGGATGACATCTATGGAGATATCACTGTTCCCAATGAGGAAATGGAGGATTTAATCTTGATTAAGTCGGACGGATATCCGACATACAATTTTGCTAATGTGGTTGACGATCACCTTATGGGTATCACTCATGTGGTGCGTGGGAATGAGTACCTCTCCTCGGCGCCTAAATACAACCGGATTTATGAGGCTTTCGGATGGGAGATTCCTACCTACGTGCACTGTCCGTTGATTACGGATGAAAATCATAAGAAGCTGAGCAAACGGTGCGGGCATTCCTCTTACGAAGACTTGATTGACCAGGGCTTTGTGACGGAGGCGGTAGTTAATTATGTTGCACTTCTTGGCTGGTGCCCTTCCGATAACCAGGAGATTTTTTCGCTGGAAGAGTTAGTGAAAGCATTTGATTACCGGCATATGAGCAAATCTCCGGCAGTTTTTGATATTGTGAAACTTAAGTGGATGAACGGGGAGTATCTGAAGGCAATGGACTCTGAGCGTTTTTATGAGATGGCAGAGCCATATATCAAAGAGACTGTGACGAAGAATTATGACCTGAGAAAGATTGCAGAGCTTGTGAAGACCAGAATTGAGGTCTTTGCAGATATTAAAGACCAGATTGATTTCTTTGAGGTTCTTCCGGAATACGATACCGCGATGTACTGTCATAAAAAGATGAAGACTAATGAGGAGAAATCTTTAGAGGTGCTTAAGGAAGTCTTGCCGCTTTTAGAGGCGCAGGAAGATTTTAGCAATGATGCTCTGTTTGAACTTTTGAAAGGATATGTGGAGAAGAAAGGTGTTAAAGTCGGATTTGTTATGTGGCCTCTCAGGACGGCTGTGTCAGGAAAGCAGAGTACTCCCGGGGGAGCGACAGAGCTGATGGAGATATTCGGAAAAGAAGAATCATTGGCGCGTATCCGCAAAGGAATTGAATTATTAAGGAGTGTATATGGGTCTGAATGAAGCTCAGAAGGCAGCAGTGTCTCATTTTAATGGCCCATGTCTGGTGCTGGCCGGTCCCGGTTCAGGGAAGACGCTTACAATCGCAAAGAGAATCGAATATTTAATTAAAGTGTACAAGGTAAGACCAGAAGAGATTCTGGTCATTACCTTTACTAAATATGCGGCGCAGGAGATGAGAAAGCGATTTTACCAGATTATGGAGTCAGATGGGTTTCCGGTTAATTTTGGTACTTTTCATTCGGTGTACTATTGGATTTTGAAATGGGCGTATGGACTGGATCACAAAAGTCTTTTGTCGGACGGAGAAAAATACGTATTGCTGCGTCAGGTCGCAGGAGATCAGATAGAAGATACTACAGTGGAATCGGAAGAGGATTATTTTGAAAAAATAGCCGAGGAAATTGGAAACGTAAAAAACAATCGAAAAGATATTGAGTCGTATGTTTCTGTTCATTGTGGGAAAGAGGTTTTCCGACAGATATTTTTTGATTATGAGGAAGCAAAGAAAAAGTTAAAAAAGATAGATTTTGAGGATATGTTGGTGATGTGCTGCCGTCTTTTTGAGGAAAGAAAGGATATATTAAAAAAATGGCAGCAAAAATTCAGGTATATTCTAATTGATGAATTCCAGGATATCAATCAAGTGCAATATGATGTTATCCGTATGCTTGGGGAACCTTGCAGGAATCTGTTTGCTGTCGGAGATGATGATCAATCGGTCTATGGGTTTCGGGGAGCGCAGCCTGAGATTATGTTAGAGTTCAAAAAGGATTATCCGGAGGCAAAACAGCTTCTTTTGAATGTAAATTATCGGTCTGATGCGCATATTGTAAAGGGAGCGCTTCGGGTTATCTCGAATAATAAAAAGAGGTATCAAAAGGAAATATGTCCTTTTCGAAAAGAGGAGAAGGGGATACATGTTCAGGAGACTAAGGACCCGATAGAGGAGAGCGGGTACATTTTAGAGAAGATTCAGGAGTTTTTAGCTACAGGTGCAGCAATGGAGCAGATCGCTGTGCTGTTTCGAACAGCGGCAGACGCAAGGCTGCTTGCGGAGGAACTTTTACAGCATCAGATTCCATTTTCCATGAAAGAGAAACTATATAACATATATGAACATTTTACTGCGCAGGATATTATCAGCTATCTTCGATTGTCACAAGGATTTTGTGAGAGAAAGGACTTTCTCCGCATCGCAAACCGTCCCAACAGGTACATAGGGAGGGACAGTATGAGTGAAGGAAAAGTTACTTATGAGAGTCTGCGATGTTTTTATTGTGATAAAAAGTGGATGATTGACAGGATTGATGATTTTGAATGGGATGTAGAGACGCTTTGCGGAAAGTCGCCTTATGCGGCTATACAATATATCAGAAAAAGTATTGGATATGACAGCTTTTTAAAAGAGTACGCTGAGAATCAACGGTTGGAGTACACAAAGCTTTTGGATACACTTGACGAAATACAGGAGTCGTCGAAATCTTACGCCACGATAGAAGAATGGCTTGATTATGTGGAGGATTATAGAAATATGCTTTTGAAGAGGCAGAGGGAGCAGAGAAAACCAGAAGCTGACCAGGGAATTGCCCTCCATACGATGCATGGAGCTAAGGGATTGGAATATGATATCGTTTTTATTATCGGAGCTAATGAAGGGGCAATGCCTTACAAGAAAGCGAAGCTTGACAAGGAGATAGAAGAAGAGCGGAGATTATTCTATGTAGCAATGACGAGGGCAAAAAAGCAGCTTATTGTCAGCTATACAAAAGAAAAAAACGGAAAAAGCATATCGAGTTCCCGGTTTCTATACGAATTGGCAGGTAGCCAAAATGAAAAAAATGATGTAGAATAATAAAAGTATGTAATATTTTGTCGCAGGAGGAAGCTATTGTAATGAAAAAGAGAGTAATTGCGGTGATGGCAGTCATACTAATCTGCATCTTAGGGATGAGTGGATGCAAGAAGCATGTCGGAACGCCGGAGGACAATGCGGCTTCGGGGGAAGAGACGGAAGAGAGCGAAACAGGGTCACAGGAGAAAAAGTTAATTGGATTTAGTGTTATTGATATGAAGAATCCATATTTTATTACACTGGAGAATGCGGCGCGGGAAGTTATCGAAAAAAAAGGATATGAGTTTATTGCGGAAGACCCTGGTACTGATCCTACACAGCAGGCAGTGCAGATCCAGGAGATGATTGACAAAGGAATTTGCGCTATTATCTTGAGTCCGGTGGACTGGGAAAAGATTACTCCATCGCTTCAGGCACTTAAGGAAGCGGGGGTGAGGATTATCAATGTAGATACCCAGGTCAGGGAGATGGATTATGTGGATGCATATATCGGTTCCGATAATTACAGTGCAGGGTATATCTGCGGTGAGGATTTGATTGAGAAATGTCCGGAGGGCGGCAAGATAGCGATTCTGGAGTGTCCTACGCAGAATTCTATCAATGACCGGATTACAGGCTTTGAGGAAGCGATTGCCAAGGCGGCGAAAGGCTTTGAGGTAGTCGCGCGGGCGGACACGACAGGAGAATTCGAGCGGGCATTAGAGGAGTCCGAGAAGATGTTAAAAGAACATCCTGATATTGTGGCGATTATGTGCGGAAACGACCAGATAGCGGTAGGTGCAACTACGTCAGTGAATGTTGCAAGGGCGAAAGAAGTGTTGATTTACGGGGTGGACGGCTCGCCGGATATCAAGAAAGAACTGCAAAAACAGGATACCCAGATAGCCGGTACTGCAGCGCAGTCTCCGATTCATATGGGGAAGAATGCTGCAGAGATTGCAGATTGTATATTGACTGGCCAGAAATTCGAAAAGGAAACTTATGAAGAAGTATTTATGATTAACAAGGATAATGTCGGTATGTATGGAGTGGACGGCTGGCAGTAGTATCCGGAAGGGAGACAGATGAAGCAGACACAAGGAAGACCGTTGCCGTTAGGCGTTACGGTTACAAAGGATGAGGTGAACTTTTCTGTGCCTGTTCCGAAAGGAAAAGAGTGCAGCCTTTTGGTTTATCATCCGGGAAAGACAGCGCCCTGTGCAGTATATCCGATTACGGACAGTGTCGGGGAAGTACACTATATGGCATTAAAGGATATAGGAAAAAGATCTTATGAATATAATTATATGATTGACGGAGAAGTGGTTTTAGATCCTTATGCCAGAGCATTAGCAGGGAGGGCAAAATGGGGTAAGGAAACAGATATACAGGAGCATGAGGTGCGCTGTGTAATCTGCCGCGAGGAATACAATTGGGAGGGAGACAAGGTACTTGAGATTCCCTATCATAAGGTGATTGCCTATAGTCTGCATGTTCGGGGATTTACAAAAGACTCTTCTTCGGGGGTTAAGAGGAAGGGGTGCTTTGAAGGCGTTGTAGAAAAGATTCCGTATCTGAAAGAACTTGGAATTAATCAGATACACTGTATGCCGGTCTATGAGTTCGAAGAGTGTGGTCTCAGGCGCAATTACTGGGGATATGGCGAGGCGTATTGTTTTGCACCCAAAAGTGCTTATGCGGCGGACGGCGACGGGATTCGTTCTTTGAAAGATATGGTAAAGGCGTGTCACAGGGAAGGGATAGAAGTAGTTCTTGAGATGCCTTTTGATAACAGTATGCCGAAGCAGATTATGGAAGAATGCCTTCGATATTATATGATGGAGTATCATATTGACGGTTTTATTTTGAATCCTTCAGTGGCGCCGATAGAAGGGATTTGCCAGGACCCGTTTTTAAAACGGACAAAGATTATGTACCATCAGACAGGTTTTCAGGATGTGATGCGCCGGTTCCTAAAAGGAGATGAGGGAATGGTCACAGATGTCATTTACTGGCTGCGCCATAGTTCTAAAGCGGACGGTACATTTAATTATATCGCCAGTCATACGGGATTTACATTGAATGACCTTGTCTCTTATGACTGTAAGCACAATGAAAGTAATGGTGAGAATAATCAGGACGGACCGGATTATAATTATAGCTGGAATTGCGGAGCAGAGGGACCAAGCAGGAAGAAGGAGATTGTTGCATTAAGAAGACGGCAGGTAAAAAATGCTTTTTTGTTAACGCTGTTGTCTCAGGGGATGCCTTGCATTTTGGCGGGAGATGAATTTTATAATTCACAGAAAGGGAATAATAATGTCTATTGCCAGGATAATCCTGTTGGTTGGACAAATTGGGGGAAGCTTGAAAAAGACAGAGAGCTTCGGGAGTTTGTCAGGAAAATCATTGAAATACGCAAAACATACGGGGTGTTCTGCCCGGAGAATGAGATGTTAGGCGCCGACAGAGTCGGATGCGGAGTTCCGGATGTGTCTTATCACGGTGAGAGCGCATGGCGTGTGCCGTCGGAAGTATCAAGCAGGCAGCTTGGGGTATACTATAGTGGAGAAACTTGCAGCGGGGCAGACTGTTATGTGGTCTACAACATGCATTGGCTCAGTCATGTATTTGCATTGCCGGCTCTTCCCAAAGAAAAAAAGTGGAGCATTCTGGCCACAACAGATGATATTGTTGAGAGTGCAGAACCAGTGAAAAATCAAAAACGTATCGAGGTGAAGGCCAGAACAATCGTAATTCTGGCAGGCAGATAATATGGGGCTTAATTCTTTTCAACTGAAATGTATCGCTGTTTTAACGATGATTATCGATCATACGGGAGCTGTGTTGTTTCCGGGGGATTTGGTATTCAGATATATTGGAAGAATATCCTTCCCTATTTTTTGTTTTTTGTTGGTGGAAGGTTTTTCTCATACGAGAGATATGAGAAAATATATGCTGCGTCTGGGAGTATTTGCGGTAATATCCGAGATACCATATGATCTGGCATTTCGAGATACTGTGCTGGAGTTCGGCCATCAGAATGTATTTTTTTCTTTATTCATTGGCGTTGTGATGATGTATGCGCTTGAAAAAAATGCAGAGTGGCCGATAAAAGTGACGGAAGTACTTTTGGCAATGTGGGTTGCTGTTTTTTTGAGAACAGATTATGGGTTTAAAGGGATTCTGCTTATTTCTATCTATTATTTTTTGAGAAGGTATAGATGGAGAAAGCATGCGGCAGGAGCGGTGTGGAATCTGCTCTGGAATCAAATACAGAGGTATGGAGTATTTGCGACAGTTTTTCTTGTGCTGTATAACGGGGAAAAGGGACCGTCTATGAAATATTTTTTCTATCTGTTTTACCCATTACATCTACTTGTGCTGTACGCAATTTATCATATGATACGCTAAAAGAAATCAAAAAACAAACAGGAGAATTTGTCATGAAGATATTGGGTCATTTACATACCATTAACCACCATAAACTCCTTGTGATGAAGCATTGTTTCCGGGTGGGACTATATAGACAGGGACTTCTTCACGACCTGTCAAAATATTCACCTACAGAATTCTTTGTCGGCTGTAAATATTATCAGGGAACTAGAAGCCCGAATAATGCAGAGCGTGAGGCGACAGGTTATTCGAAGGCGTGGCTTCACCATAAGGGGCGCAATAAGCATCACTATGAGTACTGGATTGATTACAGTGTGGACAAAGAAGAGGGGATTGTAGGCCAGAAGATGCCCGTTAGATATGTGGTGGAGATGTTTATGGACCGAGTGGCAGCTTCAAAAACATATCAGCGGGATAATTATACAGATGTACATCCTCTGGAATATTATGAGGACGGAGCGGGAAAGTTAGGGAAGATGATTCATCCGGATACAGCAGCGCTTTTGCATTTCCTTTTGAAAATGCTTGCAAGAGACGGTGAGGAGAAGACGTTCCGGTATATTAAGGAGCATGTGCTTAAAGGGAAAAATCGGTATAGAAGATGATATAAAACTTGTCGTTAAAAATTAATTGAAAAAATTGAAAATAATTATTGACATTTTTTGACTTATATATTATTATAATTTCTGGACAGTTTAAGAAGTCTATGCGGAAGTGTCGGAACTGGCAGACGAGCAAGACTAAGGATCTTGTAGCTTTCGAGCTGTGTGGGTTCAAGTCCCATCTTCCGCATTGGTTAAAAGTGTGGGAAACCTTAATTTACTAAGGTTTCCTATTTTTTATTGTTAAAATAATTGGTTACAACTGGTTACACTTTCTTAGTATAAGAAAGTGCTTTTTCATAGGTATCTGCCCTCTTATCCATAGAATTCCATATAAAAATATGATAAAATTAAATTGACAAATCGGGATTCGTGGGAGGAAAATATGAAAGCTGAAAGGTGTGTAAAGGAGTCTTTTGTTGTAATAGGAAAAGTGGGTTCAACTTTAGACGGAGAGGGTTTTATTCAAAGATTATGGGTTGATGCAAATTCTCACTTTGGAGAAATTCAACATTTGGCTAAGAAAGATGAGAAAGGAAATATCAGTGGTATTTGGGGTGCTATGTCTGATTTCTCGCACTCATTCAATCCGTGGGAAGATTTCAACAAAGGACTCTATCTTGCCGGGGTAGAATGCAGAGAGGATGCAGAAGCCCCCAACGGTTGGACAAAATGGATTATTTCTGGCTATGAATATATTTATGTAGAATGTGAAAATGATTCTACCTTTTCAGAGGCAAGAAAGTATCTGGAAGATAATGCTATTCCATTAGTAGGAGCAGTCCACGATTTTACTTGTCCGCAGACAGGGAAGAATTATATGTTTTTTCCAATTAGAAAGCTATAAATAAATTCTAATTGTACAAAATCGCTGCGCGATGGCCTGCAAAGGTTGTGGCATAGCGATTTTGTTCAATCTGGATTTGTGAGGGGAGGTAATCCATGGAGCAATATTTGAAAGAAACGCCTATATTAAATTTTTCAGCTACGAATATACAGCAGTTAATAAGTGATAAACAATGGAAAAATGTAGATTCATTTAATCGAATCAAACAGATATATAATTATGTGCGGGATGAAATCTTTTTTGGGTACAACATGGATGACAGTATTCCAGCATCGAAAGTTTTGGATGACGGGTATGGGCAGTGTAATACAAAGGGAACCCTTTTTATGGCATTGCTTCGTGGAGTAAATATCCCATGTAGAGTGCATGGGTTCACAATTGATAAGAAATTGCAAAAAGGGGCAATGACTGGTATTGTATATACAAATGCTCCCAAAAACATCTTTCATAGTTGGGTAGAGGTATATTTAGACGGGGTATGGTATGAACTTGAGGCTTTTATATTAGATAAAGCATACCTCTCGCAATTACAAAAAATAAATTCCGAATGTATAGGTACTTTTTGTGGATATGGTGTTGCTGTAAAGGATTTTCACAATCCTGTAATTGATTTTGAGCGAAACAATACTTATATCCAGAGTGAAGGAATTAATCAGGATTTCGGAATTTATGATTGCCCGGATGATTTGCTTAAAGAACATCATCAAGAAATGTCAGTATTAAAATCCATCCTGTATAGAAACATAGGCAGACACTTAATGAATTTCAATATAAGAAAAATTAGAAATAAAAAGTGATAAATTCAGAGTTTGTTGGATAAAAGCAGAAACAAGAGGCTGCCGTTTAAGGTGCGGGGAGGTGTTTCAGTATTCGATTTGAAATATAATGATGTAAAAATCAGTCTTGATATGATACAATGGACGTGTCATATTAAGGCTCTTTCCATCACGGAAAGGGGTTTGACAATGTCCGAGAAGCGAAAAGACAATAAAGGAAGAATCCTGCGGACAGGAGAGAGCCAGAGAAAAGACTTGATTTATCAATATCGGTATACCGATATCCGTGGGAAACGACAGACCATTTATTCCTCTGATTTAAAGGAACTGCGGGAAAAGGAAAAGACAATCCAAAAGCAGCTTGATGATGGGATTGACTATGCTGCCGGAAAGATTACCGTGCTTGCCCTTTTAGAGCGATACATCAGTTTCAAAAAAAGGTGTGCGCTATAACACTAAAGTAGGCTATAATTTTGTGCTGAATTTAGTCAAGAAAGAAGATTTTGGTTATCGCCAGATAAGGGATATCAAAGTATCAGACGCACAACAATGTTTTGAAGGACTGCGTCGGAGGGTAAATGTTCAGTAAAAAGTACAGATTGAGCTATCTCCCGCTTTTTTATAGCGATCTTGATGAAAAAGTAACCTATATCGCGGGGAAACTGAAGAATCCAAAGGCAGCAAATGACTTATTGGATAAGGTAGAGTCTGCTATTATGGAACGGCTTCCGGTGGCTGATTCTTTTGAGCCATACCATTCTGTCCGAGAACGCAGATATTCTTATTTATGTGGATAATTATATTATTTACTATTTATCGTAGTGGTAATTGATGATGATCCGAATGATTTGATTATGGAAGTTAGAAGATTTCTTTATAATGGGCAGAATCGGGACAGTATGGTGTAGCAAAAATTAAGAAAGTGAAGAATTAGTCATTGTTTGGTAAGGAAGTTGTTTCTTCGTAATTTCTTTAGTCAATGTAAAACAAAAAATGTAAGGGCATGATTTTTTGACGATGAAACAGAAGTGGAGTTATTTAGTGAAGAAGACAGGCTTTCATTAATCTATGGAAAAAATGGTTCAGGAAAGAGCACAATCTCAAAGGCAATACGTAAGGCGATACAGTAGAAGATATTAAATGCACAAATCTCTATGATGGAGAAAATAAGGAATATTCTGATATGTAAAGTGTTCATGTATTAAAAGAATATCATTACAAATATTCAGAAATGGTGTGCAGATATAAAAAATTTTTGCATTGTTGATGGAGCATGCGGTTATATTTGTTCATGGTTGCTTTTGGCATCGGCATGAAGGTTGCAAGGATGCTATGACTCCTAAAACTCGGACGGAATTTTGGCTCGAAAAGTTTGATAAGAATGTTAGAAATGATCAGATAAAACAGGAAAAGCTGAGAGAGCTAGGGTGGAGAGTGTTTGTTATTTGGGAGTGCGAGCTGAAGAAAGATTTTTAGGAGACTATGGAGCGATTGGAAAGGGAACTTAAACGAAACAATTATTGAAGGGGGCTTTAAATAGATGGGATTGATAGCACCGATTAGTGCAATTAATTCATGAGAAGGTTATAAGTATCAAGGCAATGTGGCACTGTATGTCACACTTTCCCATATAAAGGACATTCTCTCAAAACAGGATTCTTTAGATGGCTATGAGATTCAGATTGAAGGAGAAGAAGATTTTGCTTTATTAAAGGATGGACAATACAAGTCTTTACACCAAGTGAAATTAGGTGCAGTTGATCTTGATGATAATGATAAATTTGCTTTTATTGCTGAAATAATTCAAAATAGCGCAGATTTAGGATATTTTCATGTTAATACAAGGGAGAGTATTCCGAATGATTTTTTAGAAAAAGCGTGTTCAGTTATTTCAAATTTAACTATTGAATTTCAAAAGCAGGTTGTTTCAAAAGAGGATTTGTCTGATTCAGATAATTCTGAAGATTATATTGTATTAGAATCTGTTACATCGAATCATAAAAAGGCCACGAAATATAGCATTATTAAATATAATACAGGCGGGAAAAAGGATCGTGTTTCTGTCAAGAATGCAATTGTAAGTATAAAAAATGAGCTTCAGCAACATGTGGATGAGATAGATAATAAAAAAAGAGCATTTTTGGCTTCTAAT
Organism: Lachnospiraceae bacterium MD308; assembly: GCA_000403475.2. Classification (GTDB taxonomy): domain Bacteria; phylum Bacillota; class Clostridia; order Lachnospirales; family Lachnospiraceae; genus MD308. Next base: position 488,314 of record KE159795.1, on the reverse strand, counting down.
CCAGCTGAAGCTGAAGATAAGTGTTTCGTTGAAGTATGGCCAATAAAATTTGATGATATAAGAGAGGTAAAAAACCAGGGAGTTCAGATAATTAAAGATATTATTATGTCTGTACATCCGGAGTGGACGTTTGCTAATAATAGATATTGCGGTTTCTTGTATGAGCAGGGAATTAGGCTTGTAGAACAGTATGTAACAGATTTTTTTGTCCAAAAGAATAAGAATGGTAGATGTCTTATCTCATTTAGCAAGTTTTATGAGCTGATATTTAAGAATTATTACCTTGCTTTTGATGAAAGCAAAGAGTTTAAGTATTACTGGATACTGAAACAAATAGATGAGGTATTTGCAAGCTTTAGAAAGGATAGTTGTAACCAAAATGATTGCAAGCAGTGTTCTAATGCTGAAACATGTAATCTCTTGAAACAACTTAGGGAATTGTCAGGTAGGGAAATCGAAGAAAAACATAGTTTTATTTTTAATCTTCTTTTACAGGAACCGACGGTAAGTATCAATAATCTTCCGGGTGATGAAACAGTAAAAATACAATTGATAGAGATGCTAAAAGATTTGTCTACACTAACATTGAACGAGAAAAATATAATTTCGGCGTCATTGAACAAAGAGTTTTATTGGTTATCGCTTGATGAAAGCCGACGAAAGGAAACACTTAGAGAAAAAATACAAAAGGGAATAAGAGAAAACCCTGATAAATCTTTTTTATATGAGTGCGGTACCCTTATTACCGGTTGTTTGAATAATGAGAGTTTTAAGATAGATGGTTCTAATGTAAATATATTAGAAAAAGAACAGTTGGAAGAAATAAGGGATATAGTTTCTAACAATATAGACGATGAAAAGGCTAATTGTAATAAACCCCAAATAATACGTTTGGTTAATACTGAGCAAGCAAGAGAGGAATTATTGTAATGAGAGAATTAATACAACAGATTTTTACAGCATATGGATTTAATGAAAAGTGGCGAGACGATGATATTGAATTTTATTCTGCCTCTGCTGAAGATAAGACGAGCTTTTTCTTAATTGATTATATTGATGCAACCGATGAAGGGATAACAGATACATCACTGCTCACAATGTTAAAGCAGCTTGAAAAGGACTACATTAATGAGAATACAAATGGAAAAGGCTTAAAAAACAAAATCAAGGAGTTATTTATCGATAATGCAAGAGTAGCAACTCAAATTGATAAAAATACATCTGCAATTTATCCAATCAAATTGGAATCTCTAAATAATTTGGAGAGGTATAGGAATTTAATATATTCGGTTGAAGAGTCGCCGAATTATTTTAGAAGGTTCATTTTGCCATATACAGATAATCAGGCAAATGAGTTGAAAAGAATTATTTCAGACTATCCGGATAAGAACATAGTGAATGTGCTAAGTGAGATAGCTAATCAGGAAGATGCGTATTATGATCTTGCGGGGCATAGAAACTTGGACAATGCCTATGAATTGGTTATACGATTTTTTTCGAAAATCCCTTTTCTTCAATATAATTTTGTAGCGGAGCAAAAGCCGATGGCAGTTGAGAAGAGGATTGAGTCCGAAATGGAACCGGAATTACTCGGATACCATACTTTGATTTGCAATAAATGTGTGGACATAAGTGAGTATATAAAAGTTTCAAATTTGCCTGAAGATGATGCATTTGTTGAGGCTGAGATACAAAAGAGATTGGAAAAGAGGGGATAAAATAAAATGCAGTATAGAATTAAATCTGTCAGGCTTAAAAATTTCAAATGTTTTGACAGCTCAAAATACTATGAATTTATTCTAGATGATAAAAAAATCCTATTATTCTCACAGGCCCTAATGGATTTGGAAAGACAACATTTTTTGATGCAATTGAATTGATTTTTTCCAAGAGAATAACCAGGTTTAATGTGACAATAGAAAAAGGAAACATGGATTTACAGAAAAACGTATTATTGAATGAAGCGGATTCAGATGGTTTTATAGTATGTACCTTAATAAATGAGCAACGCGAGTGTTTATCTTTATTTGCAAAGATAGATCATGGAATGCATAAGGTTGCTTATTCAGATTCTATAACTTATGGAATAATGCACGAGAGCATTCCTACAGAAGATTTGGATGAGTATATTGCAGAATGTTCAGATTGGCGCGGAAGTATAACTGAGTTCGACGAAATTAAGTATTCAAAAGAAAATTTTGCTGTCTATTATTATGTATCTCAAGCGGAGTCTGTGCATTTTTTGAAGCAATCCATAACCCAGCGAAAGGATGCGATGAATGCGTTACTTGATTTGGGAGATGTGGATAACTGGATAATTTTTCTTCAGGAAAAACTCATTGGAAAGAATGCCTCATCACCTAATGTTATAATTAATGATGAAATTAAATCATTAGATACAAAAATAAATGAAGATATTGATCAACTTAAGTCGATCGGAGCTATTGGCGAATCTGATGAAAAGTATGAATTCTTTCACATTATACAACTTGAAGCAACGGACAGTATTCCGCTATGGGATTCTGAAAAAATTGATGGTGTCGATATCATAGAGCTTGAAAAGGGAGTTAGAGATATCGATAGAATTTCATACTTGGTGAAAGACTATGAGGATTATAAGAATTATTTATGGAATAAGAAGCTTGAGGCTGCAATAGCCAGCGGAACTGATGATTTTATCTTGAGTCATGTCTATGTTGAAAATGAAAAGATAGATATAGATAGAATTAAACAAGTAATAGAGTCTAATAATCGAACAATTGAGATTTTTAATAATAGTGCTTTCTTGAGACAAAAGGATATTATACCAAAGGTATATAGCGCTGAGGGAATGACAAAACTGAAACAATTATTTCCGGAATGTGTTCTTTTTGATATTGAGGAAGTTGAAATTACATGCTCTAAATTAAATGAAATGGATAAAACTTTATCCTCTAAGCAGGCGGTGATAAAAAAACTGGAAAACGCAAGAGCTGCACTTCAAGAAGCCAACGAAAAATTGAATGAAAATGGTGATAAATGTCCTTATTGTGGACATCCATACGGGGAATCCAAAAAACTCAAAGAGGCATATGAAGCGGCGCATGCGCTGCTAGAAGAAGAAAATGGTGAGGAGCTTAATAATTACAATGAGCTGTTAAAACAGCTGGGAGAAATTATTAAGGAATCAAAAACTGCTTTGAATAAAGAGATAGGTACTTTTGACGAAGCAGATATTAGTGCTATTCTGGATGAGGTAAAGCAATTATCTTCGTTTGTTTCTGATAAGAAGAGAGTGGAAAATGTAGAAATACTTATTCCATTTGCTAAGGTGGATAAGGCTTTCGAGAATATGGGAAAACAGGAACAAAAAATCGAATTGCAAAGGATGTTTATAGCAGCAAAGAAAACATTTGCCAACGAGGATTTTACATATAATCTAACATCGTATGATTACGATGGATTATTAAAAGAATATCCTACTATCGAGTGGTCTGAACAAAAATTATTGCTGAATGAGCAAATGGTTAATAGTAAGAAATCCTACATTAAAGCTGCTATTAATTCGAAGAAGAATGAAAAAGCAAATGAGATAAACACTCGTATTAGGGAAAATGTCAGAAAATGGCAGTGCTGGAAGGGAATAAGAGAGGAACTGAAGAATATACAGAAAATATACTCAGATGCAATTGATTCTTACAAGAATCAGATTTTGAAAAAACTTAGAGTTCCGCTATTAATTTATACAGGAAAAATATTGCAGGATTATCAGAATGGTCTGGGAGTATTCATAAGTAAAGATGAAATGCGTTTTGTTACAAACGGGGATGTGAAGCACGATATACTTAACACGTTCAGTTCAGGGCAGCTATCAGGATTCGTATTGGCATTTCTTTTCTCTATGAATAAGCAATATGTAAAAGAGTCAGAGGATGATCTAGGGTTTATTCTTATAGATGATCCAGTACAGACAATGGATGATATAAACATTTCATCAATGATAGAAGTGCTGAGAAATGATTTTAAAGATAGACAGATAATACTATCAACGCACGAAACGGATAAAGAAAATTATATTTTATACAAGTTCTTTAAATACAATAGAATTGGGCAATCTTTTAATGTTAAAGATCAATTGTATGGGGTTTGATTTTGCAAACACAAGAAAAATGTAAAAAGTATTCGGCGGCAAATAAATAATTATTAGGAGAGTTATTTTTAGAAAAATGCAAAGTGTATATTTTTTATCGAATGTTATTCGATGGTGTAATGAAAATGTGGGTTTGCTAACATTGTGCTTTCTGGTTTAACGCTGTAGGTAAGCGTTATTGAAGTAATTGTATCCTTAAGGCCTGTTCGTCTGCCATATAAGAAACTATTAAAAATAGAAGATGGTAGTTACTTTACAACCGATGGTGATTCTGGACTGCATGTTACTGCTGTTAACTGCTGGAATGTGGACTTTAAGATAAGAAGCATGGGTTTTATTGCAAAAGGAAATCAGCTGATGATAAATATACATAGCTATAATCAGTATCCGGTAAGATTGAAAAATGGTGAACAGGTTTCTGAATATTTTGCAGATGGATCTTCTACAATTCAAAATCTTAAATCCAATCGTAAGATTATCGCATATGTCAAAGATTCAGAGGGTAAGATTTATCAAAAAAGAATGAGGAGCAAATAAAACAGCTATTTATGAAAACATTGATAATATATGAATCCGCACATCATAGCAATACATTTAAACTTGTAGATGAAGACATGGTCAAGGATATGAACGGAGAATATGATTTTTGATATGCACGCAAAGCACGACATGGTAAAATAGAATTATTTACCATTCATTTTACCACTTTTGCAGAAGAAAACCTAAGAAAATATGTGACAATCTAAGAAAAAATGTTTGAAATCAAGAACAATGAAAACGGCTACAAGCCTTGAAAATACAGGAAATAAAGGAGTTTTAGCGTTATGATAAAAATACTTTTCGTCTGCCACGGCAGGATTTGTTGGTCATGGTAAAAATCCTATAAATTCAATGTTTTTTGTGTTTCTTACTCAATTTTACCAATGATTTACCAATATTTCTGGAGAGTCAGACCTGCAATTAAGAAAGATGCTCCAATATGATATAAATATATGGATTGGGGAAACAGATGAATAATAATGAAATTATTTTATTTGAGACGGAGGACAGAATGATATCTTTGCCGGTTATGGTAAAGAATGAAACTGTTTGGCTTAATAGAAACCAATTGTCAGAACTGTTTGAACGTGACATAAAAACAATCGGTAAGCATATTAATAATGCTCTAAAAGAAGAATTATCCGGGCAAAATACAGTTGTCGCAAAATTTGCGACAACTGCTTCCGATGGAAAAAAATATATGGTAGAGCACTACAATTTAGATGTTATTATTTCTATTGGTTATCGAGTGAAATCAAAACGGGGCATTGAATTTAGACGTTGGGCAAATTGTGTTTTAAAAGAATACATAATCAGAGGATACGCTGTGAATCATAATCGTATGAATCAGTTAAATGAGGTAATACGAGTTATGAAAAGAGCAGAAAACAGCCTGGATACTAAACAAGTATTAACCGTAGTAGAGAGATATAGCCAGGCACTGGAATTGTTAGATGCCTATGATCATCAGAATATGGAACGGCCAAAAGGAAATAAGGCAACATATATTCTGACCTATGAAGAATGTAGAAAAGTAATTGATAATATGAAATTTGGCGACAGCAGTTCATTATTCGGCAATGAAAAGGATGAATCGTTTAAAGGGAGCATCGGAACCATTTATCAAAGCTTTGCAGGAGAAGACTTATATCCTACTTTGGAAGAAAAAGCTGCAAACTTATTATATTTTGTTACAAAGAATCATAGCTTTTTTGATGGGAATAAACGAATAGCAGCAACAATATTCCTATATTTTTTGGATAAGAATGATGCCTTATTTAAAAACGGAGAGAAACTAATTGATGACCATACACTTGTTGCACTCACAATTATGATTGCGGAATCAAATCCAGAAGAAAAAGAAATGATGATAAGTGTAATTATGAATTGTATAAAATAATTATGTGGAGGGTTTAGCATATGACAAAGGTGCTTTTCTATTGCCACGGCAGGAAGTGCTGATTAAAGAAAATATTTTTGTTTTATGTGGATTCTGATATGATTAGGATAATTTTTACAACAGGTTTACAACTTTTGAAAGATGTTCCGATGTGATATAAATATATGGATTGGAGAAGTCAATGAATAACAAAAATCTGTTGTGGTGAAATGAGTAAATTGGTTGCAAAGAAGTATACTCAGTTATTTGGTGTGTGAAAACTAAAGAGTTATTATTCAAATTTGGGGTTTGACGGAGGCGGCAAAAATGATAAGAACAGAGACATTTCCAACTATTCGAACGAAAATTGACAGATTATTAATGGTTACAAATGAATATAAATATTTTGATCTCGTGAAGGCGATATACTGTATTAATTTATGTATTAATAATAGATCCGTTTTGGAGTCCTGTTTGGCGTTAAATGCCTGTCTAATTGAATATGAAGAAAAAGGTAGTCAAAGAATTGAAACATTTGCCGAATTTAAGAATTTCTTTGATAAAATATATAATGTTATGAAACCAGGAATAGCAGATGATTATACAGTAGAAGATTTTGGAGAAGTACGGATTAGATATAACGATAAGTTTTATCACGTAATAATAGGAACAGGTCATAATAATGTTTTTGCATGTCTCAATTTTTTACCTACTTTAGCAAGAAAGATTTCACATGAACAGGAACTCAATCTGGCTTTAGAGTATGTATCGGGGATTATTGATTATTTTATTGAAGAAAATAAGAATGATGGTATTGTAGAAAAAAGGTTTGTTCTTCCGCCAGAGGAATTATTCTATAGGGTACAGAGATTCTTTAAGGAAAAGTATAAGAAATACAATATTCTTAAACTTGATTCTTTGATGAGAAATGATAAAACTACAATTGAAAAAAGTCATTTTGTGTGTAGAGAAGATAATATTTATCCTTTATACAATGTGTCTTTGTTAATTGATTTATATGATATATGGGAGAACGAAATTGATTTTAAAGAGCAGATTACTGTCGCGAATATTGGAATCATAGACAGGATTTACAGTTTGTTTGAAACGGATCGGTCAAGGGGATGTTTAATGTTTGCACCAGCTATGATATTTCCGAATCAAAAATATGATTCAACTCAGAAAACGTATACCTTTATAGCAAAGGCATCTCATGGAGTAGTTGTTGCAATTAATGCAGATGAATATGAAGCGGGGCAGTTAGAAAAGGAAATTGAACATATAGAGGAATATCATAAAAGTGGCACGCTGCAAATTGCGGAAACATATAATCGCTTTGAGAAAAATGGATTAAGAGGGCTACATATTCCGGCCGATGTGCCAATAGAATATTTAATCTACGATAGTTTTATGAATCCGAATCAAATGCACATGTCTCTGGGAGAGACTGGAAAGAAGGAAAGAAAAACCTGTACAGCACTGGATGTTATATATTATCTAAATTTTATGGATGACACGGATGAATTATTTGAGTACTTATCTTATTCTAAAGAGAGAGATTACGAAAGTTCGTTTGGATTTGGAAGTGATGCTGCTTTGTATTTTACATGGAGAAATCAAGGACGGTATATTGCAAAGGGTGCAATTGTATTTAATATGCTTGATGTAGGATACGATACAGAAAATGAAGCTGTTGTTGACTATTTCAAGGAAGAATTGAAAGATTATCCATTCCACATGAAGGACTATCTTTTCCAGGAACCATTTTCGTGGAAAATTGAAAAAAGAGATTTCGGTTTATATGAATATACAGCTAAACATGGAATGGGATTTGGAGGAATATACTTTACTCTGCCCCAAAATAATTATGTTTTTCTGACAAACAATGTGGAGTTTTATAAAGATGTAAAAGATTTTGGGGAATATCGTCAGTGGATACAATTGTTGGAGGAGATTATAACAGAAGGATTTGCTTCGATAAAATGCATATTTGAGGACGATAGTGCAATTTGCAATACCGGAATACAAATGGCTTTTATGCCTATTGAGTATGCCATTCATGCGGGACACGAATCTTTTCTGCATGAAGACCGGATGTATGTGTATAGCGACGCTCAATATCATAACCATAAGTGGATTATAAGATATGTTGTGAAAGATATAAAACGAATTTTTGAGGATATTCAAGCGGCGAAAGATAGAAATATAGAACTTAATATATTAAAAGAAATACTTCTGCCTCTGTTGGTTAGAATGCCTGCTTTAAACGAATTGTTTGAAACAAAAAAACAATTGATTTCTCTTGATAAAAAGAAGGTGGGAGTTTTTTCGGCTTCTGTAGAATACAAATGGGATAATAATGTACAGAATTTTTCTCCTGAGGATTATTATTATCACGAAGTTCGGAAAAGAATAGCAAATGTTTGTTATGGTAATATGATAAAATCGGGAATCTATCGTGGACAAGAGGCAAATCAAATTATACGCTCCATGCAAAAGGCTATAATTGAAGATTTCGAGAGTGAAGTGTCAAAATATTCTTGGAGTGAATTACATTGCTCGTTGTTGGATTATCATTCAACGTTACTGCATGATATAAATATTAACTGGAAAAGATATGGATCATATTTTGACTTAGATGATAAGAAAGATAAAGAAGTCAGAGATCGCATTATTGACCAAAGAGAAAAAGCAAAGCATGATGATAGAAATGCACTTTACCTAATAGAAACAAATTTATACTTGCACCGTGAATCAGAAACACTTGCAACCAGAGATGATATCGATCTTTTATTAGCATATGCTAATTGGTTAGTTGTCTTAAATGATGTAGCAGATATGTGCTACTTTGCGGATAACGAAGCCTATATAGAAATAACAGATGAGTATGTAGTGGATACATTATCAGATGATCAAGATGCTGAGGAATTAAATGGTTTGCATCATAGGGTATATTCATATTCAGAGGGGTTAAAGCGGAATCATGAAACAGATTCTAAATATCTTGAAAAGGTGAAGACAACATTTAAGGAGGATATGGGATTTAATTTCCAAGACTTTTTGGATATCTTATCGTATTTCAGTTATTCATTTTCTGAGGAAATCGTTAAAAAGGTTGGTAATAATGTATTCAGAGCACCTATGGAAGAATTGTTGAGTGATTTCCTAGTGCAAATGAATGGTGTCATTACAGAAGAAGATGCGACTAATCTTTTTAACTATTTAGTGGTGACGTTTCAAAATCTTAAGACAGCAAACGGTAAGGCAGATTTTTATCTTCCAATCGGTAAAAGAAGAACAAGAGATACTAGGTTTGAATTAATGCCACTTGTAAGCATTAATGGAGATATTATATTTTCACCTATTACAATGGATCATTTGAAAAAAGATTGGTTTAACGGAATAATGGATTTCGTTTTACCATATGAAGTTGGAATGAAAAAAACGAAACAATTGATACTGGAGTGGAAAAATTCATACGAGAAACAGATAGTTTATGACATAGCGAATTCATTTAGGAAAAATAAATTTGATATTGTAAAGACAAATTTTGAATTGATGAAATTAAATAAATCTCATCCTCAGTGGCTTGGAGATTATGATGTGTTTGCTGTAGATATTAAAAATAAGTCTATCTGGATTGTAGAATGCAAGGTAATTGAAAAAGTAGCCACTTTCTATGACATGTATCGTCAACAGAACAGATTTTTCAATGAACATAAGGAAGATGAGAAATTTCAAAGAAGAATTGACTATTTAAGTGTGAATGCTGATCAAGTTATCCGTCAATTGGGATGTACAGAATACACCGGCTATAAAGTGATACCGTATATGTGTATGAATAAGGTATTAGTTTCAAGATATAAAAAAGTTGCATTTCCTATTGTGGCGTTTCCGGAATTGGTAGAAATTATTTCTGGAGATACAATATAATGCTGGAAAGCAAATGATGTAATAGTAAAAATTTGTTGATGGAATGAGATTTACTCCAATGAAATTTGGGAGGTATAAGGAGTAACACCATGGAAGAATTAAAATTTATTATGGAGAAGTTTGTTGCGTCTGGTTGGGATTTAATATCTATTCCCGTACAACAATGGTTAGAGGGAAAAGCTGATAAAGACACTTTAGTATCAGGAATCAAGCAAGCAGACAAAGAATGTGGAAGTTGTGGTTGCGAATTAGACCCGTTGTTTAAAAGAGCTTTGGAATTGATTTAATATCGCCAGTAATTCCGGTTTATCAAGCCACGTTCTCAACTAAATACCGCCAGCACAAAACCGCTGCTGCATGGAAACATACACAACCATGCAACAGCGGTTTTCTTATTTTCGTTTCTTTCTCTGGCCGACATAGCTTTTGAAGAATTTCGATTTTTCAAGGATATGTACAAGCTGCCGGAACTCCACATCAGACAGCTTGTTATAATTGATGCCCAGCCGCTTGCAGTAAAGCGCAGCCTGTTTTTCAAGAGGGCTTCCCTTGAAAGTTGCAACATCCTCTAAATCCTGCTTCAGTTCTTCGGCAATGGTAGTCGGCGGCGCACTCTCACTGTCAGATTTGTGTGCGGCACGAATATCCCGGACGATTGCGCTTATATCATCCTGTATCATGTGGCTGAAATATTCGTCATCCTCAATGTGTGCAGCCTGCAAAATCCGGAGGTACGGGTCATCTTCCCCAGGGCGGTAGCGTTCTATGATTTCGTGCCGGACGGTATCAACAAGGGAGTTGAGGTTTTGAATCTGCATGGAAGCAATCCCATCCACATAAACCTCAATATCAGCCAAAAACTTTATAAAATCCTTGTGGGTGGCAAGTTCACATAGCAGGCGGTTGTTAATCCGGCCGCTTTTCAGAAGCGCAACCATTTCGTCATTCAAATGCAATTCTGTTAAAGGCGTATTGGCCTGCTCCCTGTTTTCTGTCCGGCATAACAGATAATCAACGGACACCCCATAAAAATCTGCCAGCGTGATAAGGTTGCCATGATTGATTTCTTTATTATCTTTGGATTCATAGCTGGCAAGGGCAGATTTTGAAATCTGCGTCAGCCGTGCCAGTTCTTCCAGATTCAGCCCTTTGTCCTTGCGCAGATCCCAAAGGCGTTCCTGTATGGTAGTCGCTCCTTTCATGGGCGCACACTCCTTTCCGGCGGCTGCTTCCTGCCGCTTAACTGGATTATACCATACTTTCCACAATCGTGGAAATTTCTGATATTTGCCCTTAATTCCTTTTTTGTGGACATACGGCACAGGGTACAAAAATGTCCTATGATATAGGCAGTTCATCGATGGATTATTCCAATCGAATGACCGGCCTGTATGGGATATGCTCCCCGGCGATGTAGCGCAACGACTTCCGGCAGGGAAACGGAGGAACCCTGACCGCAACGAGCGTACCAAGCGGAGCGAAACGCCGCCAAAGACGGGGGCAGGAACGACAGCAGAGGGAACCGGCAAAAATGAACACCGAAACGATACCGAAACACAACAATCTCACAGGGCATAGTCTGCCCTGTCCGTAATACCAAGGGGGATTTTGGGGCGGCTCTACGGCTGTATTTCCCTTGAAAATCACCCCGAAATGCTACACAAAAAACCACTGTCCGCCCGTTCCGGCTGTTACTGCTGAAACAGGCGGTTTTTTATGAAGGAGGCACTATGTGTAGATTACGCTAAATCGGAACGGCAGTTCCGTGTGAACGGCGCAGCCGTTCCGTTCCCAACGGCGCATCAGCGCCGCTCTCTATTTATCGACTTTATCACACTGGCTCACGCATACTCCGTCCATTCATTTCAAGACGGTAAGAATGCTTTTTGTCAGTGATACGGGCAAGGCAGGCATCTGCATAGGTTCCGTCTGAAAACATATCAAACCAGGACTTGATTGGAAACTGTGAAATAAGGATTGTAGATTTACGTCCATCCCTTGCATCTATTACTTCGAAAAAATCCCGGCATTTATCCAAATCAAGCGGCATAAGTCCGAAGTCATCCACTGCCAGCAAATCTATCTTTGCCAGCTTCTGGATGTATTCCAGATAGCATCCTTTAATCCGCGATTGTTCTAGCTCGCCCATAAGGATACTGGCCCTGATGTACCGCACAGTTTTAAACTGACGGATTGCCGAAATACACAAAGCATTACTCAGATATGTTTTCCCACTGCTGGTCAGACCGGTAATCAACAGGTTCCGGCCTTCTTCCACCCAATGGCAGGTATTCAGCCTCTCGATGGATGCCGTATCCAGCATACGTCCTGGATCATAGATGGATTCATCCAGATCTGCGGCTGGATAACGTAGTTTGGCCTGCTTTAGGAACCGTGAAAATTTCTTGTCGTAACGGTTCTGCCATTCGGTATTGACGATCTCAATGATTCTGTCCATAAATGAGGCGAGATCCGCATTAGGATCCCTGAGTTGGTTCTCTAATGCATCTGCCATACCGGAAAGCTTCATCTGACGGAGCCTTGAAGTGACTTGCAGCTCCTCTTTTGTAAACGCATCTTTTGGAGGCATCATTTGTAAAAATCCCTCCCTCTGATGTTTTCATGTACAGGCATCTGTCCGGTTTGGCGTTTCCCATATCTTTCATTACGTACTGTATTGAGTACTTTCTTGAAATAGGTATATTTGCATGCATTTGCCTTTACACAACGTTCAGCTGCCTCTTCAACGATTGTATGGGAAATGTTTTTGCAGCTGTGCAGGATCCCATTACAGCTGTTGTAGGCCTGCTCCTCGTGTTTTGCTGAACGCAGGATACGGTCAACCAAAATCTCCATATATTCTCCATATACAGATGACCAGCGTCTGTAGTAAGCGCCATCCTTGGAATTTAGCTCCTTGTAATACTGATGATTCGCCGGCATATGGTTCTCTTCGGTAATATATAGCGGAAAGGTTTTATAAGACCGGGCATGCCTGCAGATCAGTTTATTGTTTTTATCGCATATCCTGACTTCGCTTATGGTGGCTTTGAGAACAGCCGGTTCTTTCAGATATCTGTATGGTACGGAGTAGTAATGCCCATCATACTCAAGATGGTAATTATTTGGCACATGCAGGAAATATTTGTAGTCACATAAAGTATAATTTGCACCGGGCAGGGACTTCATATGCGGTTTGTCGTATTTGGTATATGCATCTTTCCGGGTAAACCGAATGTCGGATTTCTTTTTAAAATTCCTCTGATTGATCCCTGAAACAAGCTCCATAATCCGGTCATTTAGCATCGACAAGTCGGTAAATACACTTTCCTTCAGCTTTTCGACTAAATGTATCTCGAGAAATTTCACGTGGTTTTCCACGGTTGCTTTTCCTTTTGGTTTTCTTGGAGGCGGCGGCAGTACAATCGTATCGTAAAACTCTTCAAGATCCGCAAAAGCAGAATTTAGGATCAATTCATCCTTTGTATGTCTGGTGACTGCTGTTTTTAAATTATCCGGAACGAGGTATTGTGGTATCGCATCATAAAAGCTTAGTGCATGGACAACGCCCGAAATAAAGTTCGGCAATTTTTCATCCATAAAAGCCTCCGCATAAATGCAACTGCTAAACCCGAGGGTGGTAGTAAAAAGATGGACTTTATGGATTTCCCCTGTCTCCGGATCGACAAGAAGCTCCGGTTGGTCGCCAACCCAGTCGATATACATCTTTTGCCCTGGAATCCGTTCTACTGGCATGGAGGCGTTCCGGCTGCCATAATTCTCTTCCATAAATCGGCGGTATAAATGATAAAACTGTGACTGCTGATATCCATCTGGGTGTTGCTCCTTGTATTCCAACCACAAGAATCCCAGATCCGCATTTTTCCCCATGGCGATCATACGGTCATGGATTGCTTCAAAATCAGGGAGAGGAATATCTTGATGGCGGAGATTTTCTGGCGGATAAAATGCCTTCTCCACTTTTACAGGTTCCGTCCTCTTCAAATCATCAAGAGAAAGTCCTAATTCTTTAAAGCGTTTCATAATGAGCGTCACTGTACTGGATCCGATGGAATAACGCTTTTGTACAGTGGTGTAACTCTGTTTTTGTAGGCGTAGTTCTACAACGCCGATAATAGTAGTGTAACTTTGCATGACATGCTCCTTTCTTTACACTCTGATCTGCTTGTTCCATCTCAAAGTATAAAGGAAGATACGCCGTTTGAAGCGGAATGAGCACGCCGTTACTGTGGAATGATTACGCCGTCGGAAGCGGAATGGCTACGCCGTTCGTGCGGAATTTGCACTATGCCGAGAATGTCAAAAAAGTTGAAGAAAGAACTTGCTTTCTTCCTGAACGACCGGGGCGTAGAAGCTATAACGAACTCTGCCGGAAATGTCAGCATGGGTGCAAGCAGAGTTTCCGGGCTGTCATTATCGACTGCCCCCGCTATCTATCCAAACGAGCCAAAAGGAGGACACCGCCCAATGAATTATGAATTTATGATAACCGGAACACCCCTGCCGCCCTGTATGCCGCTTCCAAAGGTCATGCTTAGGCTGCCGGTCAGCAATACGGCAAAGGTCATGTATGCCCGACTTCTGGATGAAATCCTGACAAGAGGAATCCCGGACAGCAACGGAATCTTATTTATCCGATTCCCCATTACCAAACTTGCGGCGGCACTTTCCCGAAGCCCACAGACCTGCAAACGCTCCCTGAATGAGTTGGAACAAGCCGGAATGATAATGCGTGTCCGTCAGGGTGTTGGGGAGGTCAGCCATATTTATATCCTGCTTCCCAAGGAGGACACCGCCCATGCATGAAAAACTGGAAAAACTGAATCAGGAGATTGCAAAGACCGAAGCGAAACTGCGGCGGGCAGAGCATAAAGAAAAAATGCTGGAACACCAGATAAAGACGCTGAACCGGAAAGAACGGACACACCGGCTCTGTACCAGAGGGGCAATGCTGGAAAGCCATCTCCCCTGCCCGGAATCCGTGACGGACGAACAGGTTAGCACTATCTTGAAAATACTGTTCCATTGGAGTGATACAACACGCCTTGTAGAACAGGTTCTTGCAGAAAACCGAAAGGAGGACACCGAATGAAATTCACAAAAAATGAACTGGATATTATCTGTCAATATGCCGCACCAACAAAAGCGGAAACCCTTGCAGCCATGAAAGAAACCGTGCCGGTAATCAAGGATTTGATGGCAAAAGCAATCATGGAGAACGCCATCCGAAGATTGGACAGGATACCGGAACCGGAGTGCAGCCAGTTTATAGCTGCTACAAAGGCACGCTTCCTGGCAGAACGTGACAATTCTATACGTCAACGTCTTGCGGCGGCAAAAGTACAGGAGCAGGTTTTACAGGGGCATGACCTGTCAGGGAAAGAACGGTTCCGCCCGGAAACCCGCCACATGATTATGTTGGAAGTACAGAAGCAATGCTTTGTCGGTTTTAAGGGGGAGCGGTTCCGATTCTACCTTTCCGATGAAGGCTACCGGAACGCAAAACGGAGCGAGCAGGAAGGAGAAATCAAGATAAAAAGTCACGCCGCTGTAGTTGCCGGGGAAATCTATCCCGACAAGAAGCCCAAACAGCAAGAACGGTAAAAATGCCGGAAAAGCAGAAACCCGAAAAACTCCCCTCTGAAAGAGGGCGCAATGCACCACTTGGGAAAGTGGTGCATTGCGCCCTGCCGGGAGCGTCCTGCGGACAGCAGATGATTTTCGTAGATTTTCAATCTGCTCCAATCATCACAGGGGAAGCTACCCTTCCCCTGCGCTGGCTCCGCCAGCTACCCCTTTGTAGACTTGCCGCCCGGAACTACCTTGCGTTGAAAACTATTTCCGTCCGACAAGTTTTCCGAAATTCAGCTACACTTTTTCAACGGGATAACGTATAATGGAGTTAGTGAAAAATCGGAATTAACCAAGCTGAAAGGAGAACGGATATGGAACTAAAACTCATTAGATTAGAGGAATTACATATAGATACATTAACTAAAATAATGGAGCGGGCTTTTGATGAAGATACAAGAATACATCTTGGTAAGGAAAAAGGCGGGCCAGATGGATATAACAATGGAGAGTTTTTAAGAAAATGGGGATTACATAACGATTCTTCTTCATATTGTATTTCTCTAAATGAACAGTTGATTGGTGGAGTAATCTTGTGGATAAATGAAAATAATCACAACTTTCTGGGGAATATTTTTATTGACCCGGCTTATGAAAATCAGGGATTGGGAATAAAGGTGTGGAATATGATTGAAAAATTATATCCTGATACAGAGATTTGGGAAACAGAAACACCTATTTTTTCGAGTAGAAATCATAATTTCTATGTCAATAAGTGCGGGTTTCATATTGTTAAAATTGATAATCCTAAAAACAGGTTAGAAGGTCAGTATAAAATGCAGAAAGTGATGAAATAAAGTTTAACAACTTTCGATTTGTCGAACTAACAGCCTATCAAAGAACTAAATAACCCGCCGCCCACCAGCGGCACACCCAAGCAGGAAATCTGAAAAGGTATCCTGCTATTTTTTTGCCCGGAATCCGGGAGAAAGGAGGGCGCACACTTGCCATGCCCGCATTGTAAAATCACCATCATTAAGCGGAGCAACAATGAATCCGCTGTTTCTGCCGCCGCCTACCAGAGCGGCGAGAAGCTGTTCTCTGAATACGACCAAGAACAGAAATACTATCCCTATAAAACCGAAGTCACCCACAAGGAAATCATGCTCCCGCCCCATGTGCCGCCAGAGTTTGCAGACCGCAATACCTTATGGAACTCCGCCGAAGCACAGGAAAAACAATGGAACTCCCAACTTGCCCGGAGGTTCGTGCTTGCCATCCCAAGGGAACTCCCATCAGAACAGTATGCCGACCTTATCCGTGACTATTGCCGGGAGTTTTTTGTTTCCAAAGGCATGATAGCCGACTTTGCCATCCACGACAAGGGGGACGGCAACCCCCACGCCCATATCCTGCTCACCATGCGGGCAATGGACGAAAAAGGCAAATGGCTCCCCAAGTGCCGCAAGGTATACGACCTTGACGAGAACGGCGAAAGAATCCGGCTCCCGTCCGGCAGGTGGAAAAGTCACAAGGAGAATACGGTAGACTGGAACGACCAGAAGTATGCTGAAATCTGGCGGCAGGGATGGGCGGACACGGCTAACCGCTACTTAGAAGCCAATCACCGCCCGGAACGGCTTGACCTGCGCTCCTATGCCCGACAAGGGATTGATAAAATCCCCACCGTCCACATGGGGGCAGCCGTCTGCCAGATGGAAAAGAAAGGAATCCAGACCAACATCGGCAACCTGAACCGGGACATTAAAGCCGCCAACTCCCTTATGCAGTCCATCCGCCAGATGGTACGCCACTTAAAAGGCTGGATTGCCGATTTAAAGGAGAAAAAAGCCATGCTGCTGGAAGCATTGGAACAGGACAGGGAGCCGACACTCCCGGAACTGCTCCACCAGTATTTAGAACTGCGGAGCGGGCAGCGTGCCGACTGGACTTCCAAAGGGAAGTTAAAAGGCACTGTTGCCGACTTCAATAAAGTGCAGGCGGCTATGGATTTTCTGCGGGGAAAAGAAATCACTACCATAGAGAGCCTTGACACCCGGCTGGACGAAATCAGCCAAAGTGCCGTTTCCATCATGGGGAGCATGAAAAAAAGTGAGAAGCGGATAAAAGCCATCAACACCATGCTATCCTATATTGACAAATACGAAGCCACCAAGCCAGTCCATGCGGAATATGCCGCTATCGGCTGGAAAAAGAAAAAAGAGAAGTTTGCAGAGAGCCATCGGGAGGAACTGGACGCTTACCATGCCGCCATCCGATATTTTAAGGCAAACCTGAAAGGCAATACCTACTCCCGCAAAGATTTGGAAGTGGAACGGGAACAGCTTGCCGCCGCTCTGCCTGGACAGAAGAAGGAACTGGAAACGGTTCAGGCAGATGTGAAGGTACTCCGTGACGTGCGGAACTGGCTCAATCAGGTACTCCCGCCAGAACAGCGGAGAGCCACCGCCGAGCCGGGAAAGAAGCCGTCCATTGCACAGACATTAAGCTGGAAAACCGAAGCCGCCAGACAGAGGGAAGCACAGAAACAGCAGCAGACACCAAAGAAACAACAGAATATGGAACTTTAAACAGGCACTTGTTTTGTGATTTGAAATCGCTGGCAAGTGCCTTTTTCTTTTGAACAAGATTTATCGGTACGTGAACGACATTGTGTCGCTCACGTTGCCGGATTAAGGAGGGAACGCCTATTGAACGTATTTGAAGCCGTGAAACAGTCCGTCACCACAAGGCAGGCTGCGGAGCGTTACGGAATAAAAGTAAACCGGAATGGGATGTGCGTCTGTCCGTTCCATAACGACAAAAACCCAAGCATGAAGGTTGACCGCCGCTTTTACTGTTTCGGCTGCGGAGCCACCGGGGACGTGATTGACTTCGTTTCCCGGCTCCACGGTATCGGCAGCAAAGAAGCCGCCCTCATGCTGGCACAGGACTTCTCCATCCCCTATGAGGACGGAAGGAACGCAGGGAAGCAGCCCATCCGACCACGCCTGCGTAGGGAAACGGAGGAACAGAAATTTAAGCGCATGGAGCGGCACTGCTTCCGGGTGCTGTCCGACTATTACCATCTCCTGCGCCGCTGGAAGGAAGAATACGCCCCCAAACAGCCAGATGAGGCATGGAATCCCCGGTTTATAGAAGCCCTGCAAAACATGAGCCGTCTGGAATATCTGATGGAAGTACTTCTATCGGGGGAACTTCCAGAGCGGGCAGCCCTTATCACAGGACACGGAAAGGAAGTGAGGAACCTTGAAAGACGAATGGCAGAACTTACCGCCCCAGATACGGCAGGAAGTAAAGAACATGGCAGAAAACACCGAGCCGCCCCAGAGCGTTGAGGACGTCAAAGCCTTGCTGGAAACCACCGAAAAAGGCGGCTTCCGAAACAGTATCCGCAACTGCCTGACCGTGTTTCAGTGCGACCCGCTCCTTTCCGGGGCGGTTGCCTATAACCTGCTGACCGACCGCACCGATATTTTAAAGCCCATCGGCTACCAAAGAACCCCAAACAGCCCCATGACCGACACGGACATGAAATATATCCGGCTGTATCTGGAAGAAACTTACGGTCTGACCAGCGAAAAGAAGATACAGGACGCTGCCGACCTTGCCGCCAACGAGAACAGCTACCACCCTGTCCGGGAGTATTTAAACAGCCTGACATGGGACGGGACTGAACGGATACGCTCCTGCCTGCGGTATTTTTTAGGAGCCGGTGAGGACGATTACACATACCAATCCCTGCGCCTGTTTTTGTTGGGAGCCATCCACCGGGCATTTTCCCCTGGCTGCAAGTTTGAAGTCATGCTCTGTCTGGTGGGCGGTCAGGGAGCCGGGAAGTCCACCTTCTTCCGTCTGCTGGCAGTCAAAGACGAGTGGTTTTCGGACGATTTGCGGAAGCTGGACGATGACAATGTATACCGGAAGCTGCAAGGTCACTGGATAATCGAAATGTCGGAGATGATTGCCACCGCAAACGCAAAGAGCATAGAGGAAATCAAGTCATTTTTGAGCCGCCAGAAGGAAGTCTACAAGATACCCTACGAAACCCACCCGGCAGACCGCCCAAGGCAGTGCGTGTTTGGCGGCACGTCCAATGCCCTTGACTTCCTGCCCCTTGACCGCTCCGGCAACCGCCGCTTTATCCCCATACAGGTATGCCCGGAACAGGCACAAATCCATATCTTAGAGAACGAAGCCGCTTCCAGAGCCTATTTAAGCCAGGTATGGGCGGAAGCGATGGAGATTTACAAAAGCGGCAGATGGAAGCTGACATTCAGCCCGGAAATGGTGCGCTATCTAAAAGAACACCAGCGGGACTTTATGCCGGAGGACACCAAAGCAGGGATGATTCAGGCTTTCCTTGACAGCTACCCCGGCGATACCATCTGCTCCAAGCAGCTTTACAAAGAAGCCTTAAACCACGCTTTTGACGAGCCGAAACAATGGGAAATCCGGGAAATCAACGAGATAATGAACCAGTGCGTCACCGGCTGGAAGTATTTCTCCAATCCCCGGATGTTTGCCGGATACGGCAGACAAAAAGGATGGGAACGGGAGCAGCCGACAACGGACACCGGCAACGGGGCGGGAAAAACGCTAGAGGGATTTACACCAGTGCCGGAGCAGATGGAACTTCCTTTCTGAAAAAATCCGGCAAATGACAGCCCGTTGCACACTTCGTTGCTATCCCGTTGCCGAGCCGGTTGCCGGGGAAAATCCCGTAACTATCGGCTTTTCTCCCCTTTAACAACCAAAGCAACAGAAAAATAAAAGAAAAAGTATAAAATAACCCAACTGCCAGACAAGGATTAGTTCCAAGGTTTTCCCGCGCCCGTTGCCGGACTTCGTTGCCGACCTTCCCTGTCTGGCTTTTTCATGTGCGTGAGCAATGAGCCAAGCGGATATGCCTGCACATCCATTTGGAGACTGCCGCGACAACAACAGTTATGGAGGACAACTGCCTATGGCAAATAAAAAGATGAATATTGATGGAAAAGATTATTCAGATATTCCTGTCTGGCGTAGATATACGATGACCATAGAAGAAGCAGCCGGATATTATCATATCGGCGAAGGAAAGCTGCGGACTCTTGTTGACACACATCCCAATGAAGATTTCTACATGATGAATGGAAACAGGGTTTTAATTAAACGTGAAAAATTTGAACGATATTTAGACCAGGCAACTGCTGTATAAAAAATCCTGAAAAAGAGCGGCAGATTGCCGGAATCCTATGATAAAGCTATACGGAGAGTCAGATTTGTGGTATGATAATTTTGCAAGTCTGACTCTCCTTCTTTGAAAGGAGAGATTCGATGAGTGAGAAAAGAAGGGATAACCGTAATCGTATTTTGCGTGAGGGCGAGTATCAGCGCTCAGATGGGAGGTATCGGTTCCGTTATATTGACGAGGACGGAAAAGAGAAAAATGTTTACAGTTGGCGTTTGGATAAGAATGACCCAATGCCAAAAGGCAAGAAGCGGGAACTTTCATTACGAGAGAAAGAAAAACAGATTGAAGCGGATTTATTTGACCATATCGTAACCAATGGCGGCAATTACACGGTACTGGAGCTGGTGGAGAAGTATGTGTCCCTGAAAACAGGAGTCCGCCACAACACAGTTGCCGGATATAAAACAGTCATCAATGTCTTGAAAAAAGAAGCATTTGGCAGGCAGCGTATTGATAAGGTACGTTTGTCAGACGCAAAGGCGTGGCTCATTAAGCTTCAGCAGGTGGATGGCAGAGGATATAGTTCCATTCATTCTATCCGTGGTGTTCTCAGACCCGCATTTCAGATGGCTGTAGATGACGACCTGATTCGTAAAAATCCATTTGGGTTTGAACTGGCATCGGTAATTGTCAATGATTCTGTTACCAGAGAAGCGATTACCCGGAAACAGGAAAGGGATTTACTTAAGTTTATTCAGGAAGATACTCATTTCAGTAAATACTATGACGCAATCTACATCCTCTTTCATACGGGACTCCGTATTTCGGAGTTTTGCGGATTGACAATACCTGATATTGAGTTTGGAGAAATGCGTATTAAGGTAGACCATCAGCTACAGCGTACATCACAGATGGAATATGTGATTCAGGAGCCAAAAACGGAAAATGGTGTTCGCTATGTTCCTATGACAGAAGAAGTAGCAGCTTGTTTTCACAGAATGATTGCCAATCGGGAAATACCAAAAGTTGAGCCTATGGTAGATGGTTATATCCGTTTCTTGTGTCTGGATAAGAATGATATGCCAAAGGTTGCCCTTCACTGGGAGAAATATCTGGAACATATCATTGAAAAGTACAACAAGATTTATCGTATTCAAATGCCAAAAGTAACCCCTCATGTATGCAGGCACACCTTTTGCTCTAATATGGCGAAGTCGGGAATGAACCCTAAGACTTTACAGTACATCATGGGTCATGCAGACATCAGTGTAACCTTGAATACTTACACCCATGTAAACTTTGATGACGCGAAAGAAGAACTGCACCGGGTAGTGAATTCTTAAAAACCCCATTGGTAAAGCTGCTTACTTTACCAACGAATTTACCAATTTTACAGGGACAAATATGAGAAAGTATGAAACGATTTGAGAAAATACTCTAGAAACACAGAACGTAGGAACAGTCGAAAAAACCTGTAAAATCAAGCATTTGAGAAGAAATACAGAACATTTAAGGAGTTATGGAAAAATGATAAAAATACTTTTTATTTGCCACGGCAACATCTGCCGCAGCCCTATGGCTGAATTCGTTTTTAAAAACATGGTCAAGGAAGCCGGTTTAGCCGACCGATTTGAGATTGCCTCTGCCGCCACCAGTTCTGAGGAAATCTGGGGAGGAGTCGGCAATCCGGTATACCCTCCGGCGAGGGAAGAGCTTGCCCGCCATGGGATTTCTTGTGCAGGAAAGCGCGCAGTTCAATTAACAAAACAAGATTATCAGCGATATGATTATATTATAGGGATGGAATACCGTAATATTCGCAATATTAACCGGATTATTGGTTCTGATCCGGCTCATAAGGTGCGCATGCTCTTAGAGTATACAGAAAATCCGAGAGATATTGCAGACCCTTGGTATACGGGGAAGTTTGGACGGACATATAATGATATTTTAGAAGGCTGCGAAGGACTTTTTGCTTGGATTACGGCAAATGAACAGGAGTTTGTTCGTTAAGATGTATTATCAAATCAAAAATTTATTTGTTTTATTAATAAAATGATAGTAATATTTTCGCGCTGGTGCTATAATATATTCAATGATGAATATGCTGCGGACAGCAGGAGAAAGGATGTGGGAGAGCATGAACAGAGTAGAGGAGATCATTGCAACGACCAAATTAAATGAGTTATTGAATAAAAAGGAAGAAGAAAAGCAAGCTAAGACTGTATTGTGGGTGCTTGCCATAATTGGTGCAGTGGCGGCTGTAGCGGCAATTGCTTATGCGGTTTACTGCTTCTTTACACCGGATTATCTGGAAGACTTCGAAGAAGATTTCGAAGATGATTTTGACGATGACTTTTTTAATGACGAAGACCAAGTATAAAAATATAGTTAGGATATCATGATAAAAGCAGGCTTGCGGCCTGCTTTTATCATGATGGTAAGGAGTTTGGAAGTATGGATGGACAATACTATGCGTTACTAATTGATGCAGATAATGTGTCAGCAAGGTATATTAAGCCAATACTAACTGAGTTATCAAAGTATGGTAATATTACCTATAAGAGAATATATGGAGACTGGACGAATACTCAGCATTCTAGTTGGAAAGACGAGCTGTTGAAAAATTCGATTATGCCAATACAGCAGTTTAGCTATACACAAGGGAAAAATGCTACAGATTCGGCGATGATTATAGATGCAATGGACATATTATATGCACATGATGTGGATGGATTCTGTATTGTGTCCAGTGACAGTGATTTTACCAGATTAGTCAGCAGGCTGAGAGAGAGCGGAAAGACAGTTATCGGTATGGGTGAGAATAAAACTCCGGAGCCATTTCGTAAGGCGTGTGATAAGTTTACGATTTTGGAAAATTTGTTAAATGAGCAGACGCTGGGAGACACTTCAGGGGAGTCACAGAGCGCTATCAGTAAAGAGCGTATTGAAGATGAGGTCGTTCAGATGATCTTGGAAAATCAGGATGATAATCGGCAGACTGGTCTTGGAGAAGTCGGAAGCCGGCTGGTGAGCCTTCATCCGGATTTTGACGTCCGCAGTTACGGTTACAATATGCTGTCTAAGTTTCTTGAAGAATTCAGGCGGATTGAATTGGTAAAAAAGGGCAATTTTGTGTCTGTTGCATTGAAAGAAGACAGAGGGCGGAAAAAAGATATAGATAAATACGTTATTGCAGTTGTGAAGGAAGCAGGAAAGAATGGAATTGAACTGAGTGTTTTGGGCAATAAAGTGTATGAAAAATATAAAGATTTTAAGATTGGAAGGTACGGATATTCCCAGTTTAATCAATATGTAAAAAGCATTGTGCACATGAAAATCGAGAAGGACGGAACAATTCTTAAGGCGAAATATGTAGAGTAAACAGTGGTGGTCCGGCAGAAAAACGGAGGAAAGGAAAATAGTTTTATGAAAAAGGGGCAAGTATATGAAGGAATTATAGAAGCGGTTGATTTTCCGAATAAAGGGCGTATACATTTGCCGATGGAAGAAAAGGTGGTAGTAGTAAAAAACGGAGTGCCGGGACAGAAGGTCAGGGTGTCTGTCAATAAAATTCGTCAAGGGAAAGCGGAGGGAAGAATTCTTGAGGTTCTGGAAAAGGCTTCTGTGGAAGTAGAGCCTGCCTGTCCTCATTTTGGACAGTGTGGGGGCTGTACATACCAGAATCTTCCTTATGAGGAGCAGCTGAATTTAAAGGAACAGCAGATAAAAAAAATGATGGACCATGCTGTAGACGGAGATTATATCTGGGATGGCATTAAAGAAAGCCCGGCAAAGAATACATACCGCAATAAGATGGAGTTTTCCTTTGGGGATGAATACAAGGATGGGCCGTTGGCGCTGGGGATGCATAAAAGAGGAAGTTTTCATGATATCGTGAATGTGGAAGAATGCTGTATCGTAGATGAAGATTTCCGCATGATTCGCAAATGTACGCTGGACTATGCAAAAGAGACGGGGCTTCCTTATTATCACCGCATGAGGCATACGGGAGTTTTCCGTCACCTTCTCGTGAGAAAAGCTGTAAGGACGGGAGAGATACTCATAGATCTGGTTACGACAGGCGGTGCGCCGTCTTTTGAGCCTTGGGCCAGGCAGCTCCTTGAACTGCCGCTTAACGGAAGGATATCAGGTATTCTTCACACAAAAAATGACAGCGTTGCAGATGTGGTGAAAGATGAAGGCACGACTGTTTTATACGGACAGGATTATTTTTACGAGGAACTTCTCGGACTTAAATTTAAGATTACGCCGTTTTCTTTTTTTCAGACAAATTCTCTGGGAGCCGAGGTACTTTATGAAACGGCCCGCCAGTATATCGGCGATACAAAGGACAAAGTAATATTTGACCTGTACAGCGGAACGGGAACGATTGCACAGATTCTTGCGCCTGTGGCGAAAGAGGTCGTGGGGGTGGAGATTGTAGAAGAGGCTGTCAGGGCTGCGAAGGAGAACGCAGAGCTTAATGGACTTAGGAACTGTACGTTTATAGCTGGTGATGTTCTGAAGGTGATTGACGGACTTGAGGAAACTCCTGAGCTTATCGTGCTTGATCCTCCAAGAGACGGCGTGAATCCAAAGGCGCTGGAAAAGATTATAGGATTTGGAGTGGAAAAGATGGTCTATATCGCATGTAAGCCGACAAGCCTTGTGAGGGATTTGGAGATGCTGCAAGGGCGGGGGTATAGAGTGGAAAGGATAGCATGCATTGATTTATTTCCGGGAACTTACCATGTGGAAAGTATCGCCTTGCTTTCCAAACTTAAATCAAATAAGTTGAAGCATATCAATGTGAAATTAGAGATGGATGAACTTTTTCCAGAGTCTTACCCTGCCAATATTTTTAAAAATTCAACAAAGTGTAAGCAACTTGAAGAGAAACTTAATACTGTCATCCATGATTAAAGAATAGAAAAAGGAGAGCGCTTATGGATAAACGAAAGCACATGGGAAAAGATAAAGAGGGAGTGATTTTTCCTGTTGCTCCAAATCTTTTTGAAATGAGTGATAGTTATTTGCAATTTATAGAAGAAATCAAGAAAGAGATTCAGAAGCAGAGAGTTTCTGTTGTAATGAACGCCAATACAAGCATGATTTGCCTTTACTGGAATATTGGCAGGGCTATTTTGAAAAAACAAGAGGAAGAGGGATGGGGTGCAAAGGTTATTGACCGTATGTCAAAGGATCTGAAAATTGCTTTTCCAGAAATGTCTGGCTTTTCTCCACGTAATATTAAGTATATGCGAAAATTTGCCAAGTGTTGGGGGGATTATGAAATTGTGCAACGGGTCGTTGCACAAATACCATGGCGGACAAATATTACTTTGATGGATAAATTAAAAACGCAGGAAGAACGTATATGGTATGCTGGTAAAACAATAGAAAATGGTTGGAGTAAAACGATACTTGAGTTACAGATACAAAGTAAATTAATGGAACGAACTGGAAAAACAGTCAACAATTTTCCTGCGGCACTGCCACCGCTTGATTCTGATATGGCGAATCAGATATTTAAAGATCCTTATTTGTTTGACTTTTTGGGAACTGATATGCCAAGACGTGAAGTGGAAATAGAACAGAAACTAACAGAACATATTCAAAGTTTTCTATTAGAATTAGGACAGGGATTTGCATTTGTTGGTCGGCAGGTTCATTTAGAGGTTGGAGGACAGGATTTCTATTTGGATCTTTTGTTTTATCACTTGAAATTACGCTGCTATGTTGTGATAGAATTGAAAGCCTGTGATTTTGAACCGGGATTTATCAGCCAATTAAATATGTATCAGAATATAGTAAATGATATTTTGTGTCATCCTGACGATAAACCTACAATTGGACTTTTGTTGGTTAAGGGTAAGAATAAAACTGTAGTGGAATATTCTTTATCTGGTTATCAGAACCCAATTGGTGTTGCAGATTGGCAGAATCAGTTCACACAGTCTTTGCCAGAGGAGTTCCAGAGCAGTTTGCCTTCTATTGAAGAAATAGAAAAAGAATTAGAATAATAACAAAATTAACAGCAAAAGTGCAACGGCCGTTGCACAAATGGGATAACAGCCATGAGGGGCGGTCAGTGGCTTAAATCAATTCGGTTTAAGCTGCCGATTATTGAAGGTGATTTAAGTATAGGTTTGGACAATGATGAACATTTGGAGACGTGCGTCCTTTTGGGTAGGAAATAGTTACACCGCTGATACTGTCTATGCGTATGTTGATTATGAGCCGAAAGACAACGAATATCTGAAAGACGTAAAATGGTGTGCAACTTATACAGAAATCAAAGAATGGATAAAATCAGAGTATGATTTAAAAGTATCATCCTTGTATGTGGCACAGATAAAAGACAAATGCGGGTTTGAAAAGCGTCTGAATTATAATTTAGGCGATAATAAAAGCCATGTGCCGAAATGTCCGCAGGAGAAAGAAAAAGCGATTATGGCGGCTTTCAGGCATTTTAATATGATATGAGTTTTCAGCGTGGAGAGGGTGTCGCAAAATCATCTAATTTGATGATTTTGCGACACCCTTTTTTGCGGTATATGCTGTTTTTATCATGCGGGTTCTGCGGGATAGTCCGGCTCCGGCGGTGCTGGGTGGATATGTATGGAGCCTTCTTCATAGTCCACCTGCAGGCGGTCCCCGATGTGGAAGCCGAGGGATTCCAGCCAGTTTCCCTCTAACTGGGTTTTGGGTGTCCGGATGTACTTGGTGTCATCAAAAGGTTTTTTGGGATAGGTAAGGCGTGAGGAAGTGATTACTTTGATCAGCTTTGATTTCATGGACGTGTGCCTCCTTTAGATTTGGTGTGGTGCTGGCTATTATTTTACTGTGGAACCGTGCGGATCTCCCGTGAAATCCGGCCGGTGATCTCCACAAAGATTTTTCCCGTGAGCTGTGGGTTCTGTATATAGCCGGAGGGGAGGGGCGGTGCAAATCTCCGGAAGCTGTCCCCCTGGACACCGCCGCCCCCTCAAACGTGGATTTTCGCAGAAATTAGCAGGGGGGATAGGCAGGGCGTTGTTCTGTTATACATAAATGCGGGATTTATAAGGATTTCCGGGGAGGAAGCGGTTTCGGGAGTCTTTATAAATCCTGCATTTTGGGGCTGAAAAACTATCGGAAAAAGGTGGTTTTCGGCTCTTTTTATTTGGAGTGAAGGTATGACGAAGGAACAGGCGGAGCGGATTAAAGAGCTTCGGATGCAGGGGAAGGGCTATAAGGCTGCTGCCTCTGCCGTTGGGCTGTCCCGTGATATTGTGCGGAATTACTGCAGGGCGAACGGGATGGAAGGCTATGGGGAAGCGGTGAAGCTGAACCAGCAGAGAGAGATGGCGGAAGATACCGCCATGCTGGGTGCATAAGGACGGCGGAAAGGAAAAGCTGTATGCGGCTTCGCTGTCTGGCGGGAAGGATTCCACGGCCATGGTCCTGCGGCTGGTGGAGGAAGGATGGCCTTTGGATTTTGTGATGTTCTGTGACACGGGGCTGGAATTTCTCCGGATGTATGAGCATGTGGAGAAGCTGGAGAAGGCGCTGCCGGTTCCGGTGGTGCATTTGAAAGAGGAGAAAGGATTTGAGTATTACCTGCTCCGTTATACGCCGGAGCGGAAGGACCTGGATTCCCCCTATGCGGGCAGGCCAGGCATGAGCTGGGCGGGGCCTAAGAACCGCTGGTGTACTTCGGTGTTGAAGACGGTGGTGATCAACAAGTATCTGTCTGGGTTTAGGAAGAATTATGAGATTGTGAAGTATATCGGCATAGCGGCGGATGAGCCCCAGAGGGTGAGGGAGTTTCCGGAGCTGTGGAGCCGGCTTCTGGAAGGGGAAGGCAAAACCTGGCGGAATTTCCGGAAGGATTTTTCTGTGCAGGAGCTGGAGGTTCGGTTCCGGTTTGAGGAAGAACGGATACGGGAAGGAAAGCGTATCCGGGGGAAGGAGTTCTTCCGGGAATTGAGGGAGAGACTGGGGAGCATGGACGGTCTGTGTTTTCCGGCCGGAGAAAAGATCTGGGAAGAGCCGGAAGGGGAGGTGCAGGATGGAACGGATTGCGGTGGTTGATGCGGATTTGATTGGCAGGAAGAAGTACAGGTTCCCGAACCTTGCCTGCATGAAGCTGTCGGGATAGCACAAGGGGCGCGGGGATGACGTGGCGCTGAAAATGTACTATGAGGGGCTGGATAAGTTTGACCGGGTGTATCTGTCGAAGGTGTTCACGGATACGGAAGTGCCGGAGGGTGTCCTTGGGATGGGGAACGTCTCTTACGGAGGGACGGGGTTCTTTTACGACAGGGCGCCGTCTCTGCCGGAGGAAGCGGAACACTGTATGACGGACTACCATCTGTATGACAGGTGGGTGCAGGAGAAGCTGGATGCCGGGGCAAGGAGAAGTGATTTTCAGTTTTACCTGGATTATTCCATCGGTTTCCTCTCAAGGGGGTGTTTCCGGAAATGCGCGTTCTGCGTGAACAGGAATTATGACCGGGTATGTATGCACAGCCCCCTGGAGGAGTTCCTGAACCCGGAGCGGAAGAAGATATGCCTTCTGGATGACAATTTCCTGGGGCATCCCCGCTGGAAGGAGATGCTGGACGCATTAAAGCGGACGGGGAAGCCTTTTCAGTTCCGGCAGGGGCTGGACGAGCGGCTCTTGGATGACGAGAAGTGCCGGGAGCTGTTTTCCGCCAGGTATGACGGGACATATACATTTGCATTTGATGACGTGAGGGACGCAGGGCTGATTGAAAAGAAGCTCATTCTTGCCAGGAAGTATACGGATGTACGTCTGCGGTTTTACTGTTTCTGCGGGTTTGACCGGGAGGACGTGTGGGACGGGGCTTTCTGGAGGGATGATGTTTTCGGGCTGCTGGAACGGGTGGAGCTCCTGATGAAGTATGGGTGCCTGCCTTATGTGATGCGGTTTGGGCGGTACAGGGAGAGCCCGTTCTGGGGGATGTATGTCACCATTGCGAGATGGGTGAACCAGCCGGGGCTTTTTTGTAAAAAGAGTCTGAGGGAGTTTGGGGAGATGAACGGCAGGCGGAGCGCCTGTTTTAAATATCTGGATGATTTTGAACGGCGGTTCTCGGAGGCCGCTTATTTTTATGACCTGAAATTTGAGAAGGTGTGTGCTTTGGGAGCAGACGGCAGAGGGGAGGAAAGCTGATATGGGGCGGCTTACATTTCTGGATATCTGTTCGGGGATTGGCGGGTTCCGGCTGGGGCTGGAATGGGCCGGACATAAATGCGTTGGGTATTGTGAGTATGATAAGTTTGCGCGGGCTTCCTATGAGGCCATGTATGACACGGAAGGGGAGTGGAAGGCATATGACGTTACAGAACTTAGACCGGGGGATATCCCATACGCCGATATCTGGTGCTACGGATTCCCTTGTCAAGATATTTCCATCGCAGGAAAGCAGAGGGGGCTTAGAGGGAAGCGAAGTGGAATCTATTACAGCATTATTGACCTCATCAAAGGCAAAGAGGAAGGTGATAAGCCCACATACCTACTTGTTGAGAACGTTAAGAACCTGTTATCAGTCAATGCAGGATTCGATTTTGCCGCCGTTCTCTCTGAAATGGACGAGGCAGGGTATGACGTGCGGTGGCAGGTGCTTAATTCTAAAGACTTCGGAGTCCCGCAGAACCGGGAGAGGGTATTCCTTATCGCAGTTCTTAGAAGCAGAGGCGGACGGGAAGTATTACCTGTCTCCGGAGAAGACGGCGGAGCTCTTAAAGAGGTTATAGGCGGGATGCAGGGATACCGGGTGTATGACCCGTCCGGGGTTTCGGTGAGTATCGGGGCGAACGGCGGGGGCATGGGCGCGAAGACCGGGCTGTACTGCGTGGGAGATGCAGAGCCAGGCGGCCGGATATTTGTGGACCAGACGCTGAACCATCCGAAGGTTACGGAGGTTGCTCGGTGCCTGATTGCACAGTATAATGGCGGGCTGACGAATTATGGCAATTCCGGGGTATTGGAGACTGATTCTGCGGTGCAGGAAGCCAGGGCGGTGCTGACGCCGGATCGGGTGGAGAAGCGGCAGAACGGGAGGCGGATGAAAGAAACCGGGGAGCCGATGTTCACGCTGACGGCGCAGGACCAGCATGGGGTGTACCTGCCGGAAGAGGTGTCCGGGGGTGCGGAGACGGCGCTGCCTGTCCGCAATGCCACGAAGCAGGGGTATGACATGGCGCGTCCGGGAGACGGGATTGTGCTGTCATATCCGAAAAGCGGTTCCAGGCGGGGCCGGGTTGGAAAGGGGTGTTCGCAGACGCTGGATACGGGGTGCATGATGGGGACGGTGACGAAGTGCGGGAAGATTCGGCGGCTGACTCCCCGTGAGTGTTTCCGCCTGCAGGGGTTCCCGGATGAGCTGTATGAGCGGGCGGCGGCTGTCAATTCGGAAACACAGCTTTATAAGCAGGCCGGGAACGCGGTCACGGCGACGGTGGCTTATGCGGTGGCCATGGCGCTGCCGGAGAGCCGGGAGCTTCTGGTGCGGACAGAGGCTGTGTGGGAGTTGTTTGACGTTATGACGAAGGGCTCCGGGGATGCCAGGACACAGCCTTTGTTCTTCCTGATCACTACGGCGGGGACAGACCGGCATTCGGTGTGTTTTGAGCAGCATCAGAAGGCGGAGGATATTCTGTGCGGTAGAAAGGCGGACCCCACGTTTTATCCGGTGATTTACGGGGCGGAGGATGATGCGGACTGGACTTCGGAGGAAGTGTGGTACCGGGCGAACCCGTCTTTGGGGCATACGATTGATATCGGGAAGGTGCGGAATGCTTGTTTGAGCGCCAGGGACAATCCGGCGGAGGAAAATATTTTCCGGCAGCTCCGGCTGAACCAGTGGGTGAAGCAGTCCACACGCTGGATGCAGATGGAGAAGTGGGATGCCTGTGCTTTCCCGGTGGACGAGGGGGAGCTTCTGGGGCGGGAGTGTTACGGAGGGCTGGATTTGTCAAGCTCTATTGATATCACGGCTTTTGTGCTGGTGTTTCAGCCCAGGGACGATACGGAGAGGTATGTGTTCCTGCCGTTTTTCTGGATACCGGAGGAGAACATGGCGCGGAGGGTGCGGCGTGACCATGTGCCGTATGATGTGTGGGAGAAGCAGGGGTTCCTGGAGACTACGGAGGGGGATGTGATCCATTATGGGTTTATTGAGAGTTTTATAGAGGATTTGGGGAAGAGGTTCCACATAAAGGAGATTGCCTTTGACCGGTGGGGAGCGGTGCAGATGGTCCAGAACCTGGAGGGGCTTGGGTTTACGGTGGTCCCGTTCGGGCAGGGGTTCAAGGATATGTCGCCGCCTACAAAGAGGCTGATGGAGCTGGTGCTGGAGAGGAATGTTGCCCACGGCGGGCATCCGGTGCTGCGGTGGATGATGGACAATATTTTTGTGCGGACGGACCCGGCGGGGAATATCAAGCCGGACAAGGAGAAGTCAACGGAGAAGATTGACGGCGCGGTGGCGGCGGTTATGGCGCTTGACCGGGCGGTAAGGCATGGCGGGAGTACGGGGAGCGTGTATGATGAGAGGGGGATTTTGTCCTTTTAATGTTGGCGGGTTTCTGGTATACTGAATCACATAAATCTAAAAATGTTTGTATTGACTCATGACAATATTGGGTTAAAAAACTGAAAGGATATCTATGTATAAAATTGAAGAAATTGAAAAAAGATTTTCTGATGAAAATACTAATTTATTTCAGTATACTATGCATTCTATAATATCTTTTGAGCAATATAAAAGGATTATTATTGAAGAATTTTCAGGTAATGCGGAAATTAAGAATTTGCTAGACCGATATGAGTGTAATTTTGTCGAACCAGAGATTGAAGATAATAATCAGGCAATAATAGAAAAAATAAAACAAAGAATAGTTGAGGAAAGAGAAAAATGTGCAAGGTATTTAGATGAAAATTGCAAAAGAGAAATTACAGATGAATTAAGGAATTGTAGCATCGTTAAGAAAGAACAGAAACTTGCAATATATTTGGAAAGCAGATTTGAAGATGAAAGATTTGAGGATCATTATGCTGCGTTATGTTCTATGTCAGCAGATTCTTTAAAAAGAGACATTGACAATGAATCAGGAAATGAATCACACTATCGCAATTATTCTGTTAAGGATTATGAAAAATTATTAGAGTATTGTAGAATCGATTGTTTTAATGCACATATAGATGATGAAAGAAGGCATGAGCATGAATTATCAGAGTATATGACATTATGTAATGTTATGGACTTTAAAAACCCCCTTAATATTTTTAGGCAATCGTTTATTTTACTTATGACTGCTTTTGATGCTGCTGTATTTGATATTGCTGAATTGATAATTACTTGCCATTTTTTTGATTTCTGTAATAAAAATGAGGAAATATTATCAGATAAGTATGAGTTAAAGGAGATAATAAAAGCGGGATCTTTTTCATCGTTTCAATCGGAGGTAATTGAAAAAATCTTAAAAAATAATTATGTTTCGGGATTGTTGAAGCTGCTTTATAAGTATAGAAGAGATTATTTTGTTATTGAAGATAGGGATGTTTATAAAGATTTATGCGAGATTATTGCTAGGAGAAATCTGCATATTCATAAGCGAGGAATAATAGATCAAGGCTATTTTAGCCAGTCACAAGGTAATAAGTACAATCTTAAATGTGGAGATGTCGCATATATAAAGAGTGAGTATTATTTGGAGATATCTGTTATGTTGGTTTCATTTATTAAAAACATTTGCATGTTAGAGAAATGAACCAATTTGTTTTTTTGTAGGAATATATTTTTAAGGCATCTCTTCGGAGGTGCTTTTCTTTTGCGTATTTTTAGGAGGTGTGTATGAAGCTGGCGTCTGTTTTGGGTATCAGAGGGGCGAGGGATAAGCCGAGGGACAGTTACGGGAGTACGGCTTATTCCTTTTTCTTTGGGCGGAGCAGCAGCGGGAAGGTCGTGAATGAGCGGACGGCCATGCAGACCACGGCGGTCTATTCCTGTGTGCGGATTCTGGCGGAGGCTGTGGCGTCTCTGCCGGTGCATTTGTACCGGTATGCGGGGAGGGGGAAGGAACGGGTGTATGACCATCCTTTGTATTATCTCCTGCATGACGAGCCGAACCCGGAGATGACTTCTTTTGTGTTCCGGGAGACGCTTATGAGCCATCTTTTGATCTGGGGGAATGCCTATGCGCAGATCATACGGGACGGCGGGGGACGGGTGCTGGGGCTGTACCCGCTGCTGCCGGACAAGGTGGAGGTTGACCGGGACGGTAAGGGGGAGCTTTATTATGTTTATAACCGGTACGGTGACGAGAACCCGAACTTTGGGGAGTACGGCAGGGTGTATCTTGCGCGGGAGGATGTGCTGCATATCCCTGGGCTTGGGTTTGACGGGCTGGTGGGGTATTCTCCTATCGCCATGGCGAAGAATGCGGTGGGGATGACGCTGGCTTGTGAGGAATACGGGGCGGGGTTCTTTGAGAACGGGGCCACGCCTGGCGGTGTATTGGAGCATCCGGGGGTGTTGAAGGACCCGGCGAAGGTGCGGGAGAGCTGGCACGCTGTTTACGGGGGCTCTAAGAATGCGGGGAAGGTTGCCGTTCTGGAAGAGGGCATGAAGTACCAGCAGATTGGGATTCCGCCGGAGGAAGCGCAGTTTCTGGAGACCAGGAAGTTCCAGGTGGACGAGATCGCCAGGCTGTACCGGATTCCACCGCATATGGTGGGGGATCTGGATAAGAGCAGTTTTTCTAATATTGAGCAGCAGTCTTTGGAGTTTGTGAAGTATACGCTGGACCCATGGGTGATCCGGTGGGAGCAGTCTTTACAGAAAGCCTTATTGCTGCCCCAGGAGAAGCGGGAGTATTTCGTGAAGCTGAACGTGGACGGGCTTCTGCGGGGGGATTACCAGAGCCGTATGACCGGGTATTCTGTGGGGCGGCAGAATGGGTGGCTGTCTGCGAATGATATCAGGGAGATGGAGGATATGAACCCGATCCCGGCGGAGGAAGGCGGGGACCTATATCTGGTGAACGGGAATCTGTGCAGGCTGGAAGATGCGGGGCTGTTTGCGGGGAAGAACCTGCAGGAGCAGGAGCCGCCGGACGGGAGGCAGTTTCGGCAGGGAGGCTCCGGACAGGGGCAGTGAGGCATGGGAAGATGAAAGCATAATAGCTAAATAAAGGTGTTTTGGGAGATGGCAGGTGAATGTATCTGTCGGCTTTTTTGTGCGCCGTTTTATGAGAATCGGTGGGAAGTATTGGAAGAAGCGGAAAGTGAGGTGCAGGGATGAAGCGGAAGTTTTGGAACTGGATACGGAATGAGACGGACGGGGAGAGAACCTTGGTATTGAATGGGGAGATTTCGGATGAGACCTGGTACGGGGACGAGGTGACGCCGGCGCTGTTCCGGAAGGAGTTAAACGCAGGGACGGGGAATATCACGGTCTGGATCAATTCTCCGGGCGGGGACGTGTTTGCGGCGGCGCAGATTTACAACATGCTGATGGAGTACAAAGGGGATGTGACGGTGAAGGTGGACGCTCTGGCGGCTTCGGCGGCGTCTGTGATTGCCATGGCTGGGACGGAGGTCCTGATGTCCCCGGTGGGTATGATGATGATCCACAATCCCATGACGATTGCTATCGGTGACAGTAAGGAGATGCAGAGGGCCGGGGAGATGCTGGACGAGGTGAAGGAGAGCATCATGAACGCCTATGAGATCAAGACAGGAATGAGCCGGGCGAGGATTTCCCATCTGATGGATGCGGAGAGCTGGTTCAATGCGAAGAAGGCGGTGGAGCTTGGGTTTGCGGACGGGGTTCTGCATGAAGGGGAAGGTACGGAAGATGCAGTGAGAGGCGCGGAGCCAGAGGGCGTGATGTTTTCGCGCATGGCGGTGACTAATTCCCTGCTGTCCAAGCTGGTGCCGAAGGAGACAGAAGAGAGGGTTCCGGTGGAGCAGTTGGAGAAGCGGCTGGGACTTCTGCGGCATTGAGATTTCGGAGTGGTCATGGGCTGAGGCGGTTTGTGAACCGGCAGAGCAGGGGAGGGCTGTGAGGTACTGCGGCTATGTGGAACCTGGGAAGCGGTTTAGAGGTGCTGCGGTTATGTGGAGCCTGGAAAGCGACTGTGAGGTGCTGCGGCTGTACGGGGCCTGTAAAAGAGGTTTTTGTAAATTCAAAAAACAGATTGACGGAGGTATGGAGATGAAGACGATTTTGGAGTTGAGGGAGAAGCGTGCAAAGGCATGGGAGGCGGCAAAGGCTTTCCTGGACAGCAAGCGGGGCGAGGACGGCCTGCTGTCGGCGGAAGATACGGCTGCCTATGAGAAGATGGAGCAGGAGGTTGTGGATCTGGGGAAGGAGATTGAGCGGCTGGAACGGCAGGCGGCGATTGACGCGGAGCTGAATAAGCCTGTCTCCGAGCCGATCACGAATAAGCCGAACAACAATCCGGACGGCGAAGAGAAGAAAGGCAGGGCGACGGATAAGTATAAAAAGACATTCTGGAACGCCATGCGGAGGAAGAATTTTTATGACGTGGAGAATGCCCTGCAGGTGGGGACGGATTCCGAGGGCGGATATCTGGTGCCGGACGAGTTTGAGCATACGCTGGTGGAGGCTCTGGAGGAAGAGAACTTTTTCCGGAGTATCGCCACGGTGATCCGGACTTCCAGCGGGGACCGGAAGATCCCGGTGGTTGCCACGAAGGGGACGGCTTCCTGGATTGACGAGGAAGGGGCTTACCCGGAGTCGGATGATTCTTTCGGGCAGGTTTCCATCGGGGCGTACAAGGTGGCGACGATGCTGAAAGTGTCGGATGAGCTTCTGAATGACAGTGTGTTTGACCTGGAGGCATATATCTCTAAGGAGTTCGGGCGCAGGATCGGGGCGAAGGAGGAAGAGGCGTTCTTTACCGGGGACGGGAAGGGCAAGCCTACGGGTATTTTTAATGCCGCGGGCGGGGCTTCTGACGGAGTGACCACGGCGGCTGCCGGTATCACGTTTGACGATGTGATGGACCTGTTCTATGCGGTGAAGTCCCCGTACCGGAAGAAGGCGGTCTGGGTGCTGAATGATACCACGGTGAAGGCCCTGCGGAAGCTGAAAGACAATAACGGCAATTATATCTGGCAGCCGTCCGTGCAGGCGGGGCAGCCGGACATGATCCTGAACCGCCCGTACCATACTTCCGCCTATGTGCCGGAGGTTGCGGCGGGTGCGAAGGTGATGGCCTTTGGGGATTTCTCTTATTACTGGATCGCGGACCGGCAGGGGAGGTCTTTTAAGAGGCTGAATGAGCTGTTTGCGGCAAACGGACAGGTGGGGTTCCTGGCAAGCCAGAGGGTGGACGGGAAGCTGATCTTGTCGGAGGCTGTGAAGACCATGGCGATCAAGGGGAACGGCTCCGGGGCATAAGGTTCTGACGTGTTGTGAGTGATGCCGGGGGTGTGAAATCTCCGGCATGAAATAAAGTATGAAAGGCGGGAGGGATGCAGGATGGCGGTTGTGACGCTGGAAGAGGCGAAGCAGTATCTCCGGGTGGACAGCGCGGACGAGGACGGGTTTATCTCCGGGCTGCTGGAGACCGGGGAGAGCATGTGCGCGGATATGGCGCGGATGGAAGCGGGAGAGCTGGAAGGACATCTTCCCATGGCGCGGATTGCCGTCTTGTATGTCATTGCTTATCTGTATGAGCACAGGGAGCAGGCGGACCATGAGGAACTGGTGCAGACTTTGCGCTCCCTGCTGTTCGGTATCAGGAAGGAAGTGTTCTGATGGCGGAGGAATGGAGGGACAGCGGGGCAGGCGGGAGTTCCCGGCAGAGGTATCCTTTGGGGGAGTGGAAGGAGCGGATCACGATCCAGAAGAGCTCCCTGGGGAACGATAAGGCGGGGAACCATGTGCTGGTCTGGGAGGATCATTTTTCCTGTTCTGCTTTTGTGAACAGTCTTTCCGGGAAGGAATACTGGGAGGCGGCGCAGATTAACGCACAGAAGGATGTCTATTTCATTATCCGGTACTGTTCGGAAGCGGCTGATATGGACACGGAGCATTACCGGATTTTGTTTCGGGGGCAGGTCTACAATATCTCTTTTATTGATAATGTGCGGTATCAGAATAGGACGTTGAAGCTGCGGGCTTCTTTGGCGAAGAGGTGACGGGATGGCGGATAATCAGAGGGTGTCTGTGGACCAGATGGCGGATGCCGTTATGGACGGGCTTTTGGAGTATGCGGAGCTTGCAACGGACGTGATGAAGGACTGTGTGAAGAAGGCCGGGAACACGGTGAAGAAGGAGACGCAGGCGGGCGCTCCGGTGAGGACCGGGAAGTATAAGAAGAGCTGGGCGGTGAAGCGGCAGAGGGAGACTTCCAATACGCTGGAGGTGGTGGTACACAGCAGGAACCGGTATCAGCTTACCCATCTTTTGGAGAAGGGCCATGCGAAGCGGGGCGGCGGAAGGGTGAGAGCCATTCCGCATATTGCCCCGGCGGAGGAAAAGGGCATCCGGGAGCTGGAAGAGGGGATAAAGAGGGGGCTGTCCAAATGAGCCATGGGGATGTGCTGGAAATGATGGAGGAAATGGGGCTTCCTTTTGCCTATGACCATTTCGTGGAAGGGGAGGCGCCGGAGCCGCCGTTTGCGGTGTTTCTGTATCCCAGGGCCGATAATTTTTCGGCGGACGGGATTGCGTATTTCAAGAAGAATGAGCTGGACATTGAGCTTTATACGGACTTGAAGGACCCGGAGCTGGAAGAGGCTGTGGAGGCGGTGTTGTTGAGGCACGGGATTTTCTACGGGAAGAGCGAGGTGTGGATTGAGTCGGAGAAGCTGTATGAGGTTCTGTATGAGACGGAGGTATAGACGATGAATAACAAGGTGAAGTTCAATATCTGCAACTGCCATTATGCGCTGCAGAGGGCGGCGGAGAACGGGGAGATGACGTTTGATACGCCGGTGGCGATGCCCGGCGCGGTTTCGCTGGCGCTGGACCCCAACGGGGAGCCGGAGTCTTTTTATGCGGACGGCATTGAGTATTATATCATTGCCAACAATATGGGCTATGACGGGGACCTGGAGCTGGCATTGATCCCGGAGAGTTTCCGGACGGACGTGCTGAAGGAGGAAGCGGACGGGAATGAGGTGCTGGTGGAGAATGCCAATTCGGAGACCGGGGCTTTTGCCCTGCTGTTTGAGTTTGACGGGGATGTCCGGAAGATCCGGCATGTGCTGTACAACTGTTCTGCCAGCAGGCCGAAGATTGAGGGGAAGACCAATGAGGAAAGCCGGGAGGTGCAGACGGAGACGCTGACGGTGAAGGCGAGGCCGCTGGCAAGCGGGTATGTGAAGGCGAAGACGGGGAATAAGACTTCTGCGGAGACGTATGAGGGGTGGTATAAGAGCGTGTATCTGCCGGTTCCGAAGGCGGAGACGGGCGGCGGTAGAGATGATTTGGAAGGTCAGGGTTAAGGAGGCTGAAAGGGTATGAGCATTGTGAAGAAGGTGGGTATTGACGGGAAAGAGGTGCTGTTCAAGGCTTCGGCGGCGATCCCGAGGATTTACCGGTTGAAGTTCCAGAGGGATATTTATAAGGACCTGCGGATTCTGGAAAAGAGCATTGGGGAGGGGGATGAGGAACATTCCAATCTGGATTTATTTTCTCTGGAGATGTTTGAGAATATCGCTTATACCATGGCGAAGCACGCAGACCCGGCGATCCCGGACGATGTGGAGGAATGGCTGGACGGGTTCAATACGTTTTCTATTTACCAGGTGCTGCCGGAGCTGATTAAGCTGTGGGGGCTGAATGTGCAGACGGATGCGGAGGCTAAAAAAAACTTCGCCCTACAGAGCGGGAGATGACCACGCCGCTGTTTCTGCTTAGGTGCGTGCAGTTGGGGCTGTCTATGGCGGATACGGAGCTTTTGTCTATCGGGCTGGTGAACGATATGTATACGGAGCAGGTGAATGACGGATATCGGTACTGTGAGCTGGGTACGCAGGAGGATATGGATTGGTTCTGAAATCTGATTGAAGAAATGCTGGTTTTATGCTATATTTTATGATATATGGAACGGTGATTTGATGATAATGGATAGTTATAAAATGGCATAATAAAGGAGCATGAAAGTATGAGAGATGATTTTTCGGCAAAGACAAAAGAAGAATTGGCTAAAAGGGTGGGGTATTTGTGCTCTAATCCACAGTGTCGTAAAACAACAATTGGGGCCCAAGATGGGCAAGGAGGTACGATTAATATAGGTGAAGCAGCACATATATGTGCCGCTTCACCAGGTGGAAAAAGGTATGATGAAAATATGACGCCAGAAGAGCGATCTGATATTTCAAATGGCATATGGCTCTGTAGGAATTGTGCAGCTATGATAGATAGGGATGAGGAGTATTTCACAAAAGAAATATTATATTTATGGAAAGAACTTGCGGAGAGAGAAGCGAATCAAGCAATTCAAATGGGGAAATCCCCAATGGGAAAAGATAGATTATCTAAAAATGATTGTAGAATAGTGGAACAAATTGTAAATACAATGGAAGAACCCAATACAATGTATATGCTCAAGGAACATGATTTTCATGGCGATTTTCAAAGAATTTATTTGGATCCGCTATTTAATTTGTTAGACTTCTTAAATAAACCAATGAACGCTGTTCAGCATTATGAATTAAAAGCAGTAACAGATATTCTAATTGAAAAGATAAATCAATTTAGATGGATGATTGCATTAAAAGGTGGGCCGGCAAAGTATGGAAATGGTTCATACATTATTGATAGAAAGTCTGATCAAAATAAATGTAATGATTTGTGTAATGATATTTGGGAGGCATATGAAAATGTTGCGAAGGTAATGTTAAATTTTGAATACTAAATGGTAGCTAAATTAGTGTATACATAGGGCGTTTGTCAGAAATGATAGGCGCTTTTTTCATGCATTTTTACGGGAGCCGGAAACGGCTCTTTTTTCGTGGAAGAAAGGCGGGTGAGGGTTCGTGGCATCCAGGATTCAGGGGATTACGGTGGAGATCGGCGGGGATACTACGAAGCTCTCCACGGCGCTTTCAAAGGTGAATAAGGAGATTCGGGATACGCAGGCACAGTTGAAGGACGTGAACAAGCTGTTGAAGCTGGACCCCGGCAATGCGGAGCTGATGGCGCAGAAGCAGAGGCTTTTGTCCCAGGCGGTCAGTGAGACGAAGGAGAAGCTGGACGTTTTGAAGCTGGCGGGGCAGCAGGCCAATGAGGCGCTGGCGAAGGGGGAGATTTCCCGGAGCCAGTATGACGCTTTGCAGAGGGAGATCATAGAGACGGAACATGCCCTGCGGGATTTGGAGCGGCAGGCGGAGCAGTCTTCGGTGGCGTTGCAGAAGATTGGGGCTGCCGGGGAGAAGCTGCAGGGCGTGGGTTCTGCCATTGAGGGGGCCGGGCGGAAGCTGATGCCGGTCACGGCGGCTGTGGGCGGGCTTTCTGCGGCTGCGGTGAAGGTGGCGTCTGATTTTGATTCTGCCATGAGCCAGGTGGCGGCGGTGTCCGGGGCCACGGGGAAGGAGCTGGAGGCCCTGCGGGACAAGGCCAGGGAGATGGGGAGCAAGACCAAGTTCTCTGCTTCCGAGGCGGCGGAGGCTATGAACTACATGGCTATGGCCGGGTGGAAGACCGGGGACATGCTGGACGGCATTGAGGGGATCATGAACCTTGCCGCGGCTTCCGGGGAGGATCTGGCTGCTACTTCGGATATTGTGACGGACGCTTTGACGGCGCTGGGGCTGTCGGCGGCGGATTCGGGGCATTTTGCGGATATTCTTGCGGCGGCAAGCTCTAATGCGAACACGAATGTGGCTATGATGGGGGAGACGTTCAAGTATTGCGCGCCGGTTGCAGGGGCTTTGGGGTTCACGGCGGAGGATACGGCGGAAGCCATCGGGCTGATGGCGAATGCGGGCATCAAGTCTTCCCAGGCCGGTACGGCCATGAGGACCATGCTGACCAGCCTGACGGGGGAAGTGACTTTCGTTGGGGATGCGTTTGGGGAGCTGACGGTGCAGACTACCAATGCGGACGGGAGTATGCGGAGCCTGGGGGATATCCTGACGGACTGCCGGGCGGCGTTCGCGCAGATGTCGGAGTCGGAGCGGGCGGCCAATGCGGAGGCGTTGGTGGGGAAGAACGCCATGAGCGGGTTCCTGGCGGTGATGAACGCGGCTCCTGGGGATATTGAGAAGCTGAACAATGCTATCAATAACTGTGACGGCACGGCGGAGCGGATGGCCGAGACCATGCAGGACAATCTGGCGGGGCAGCTTACGATTTTGAAGAGCCAGTTGGAGGAACTGGCGATCTCTATCGGGGAGATTCTGATGCCGTCCATCCGGCAGATTGTGGGGTGGATTCAGGGGCTTGTGGACTGGCTGAACGGGCTGGACGAGGGGACGAAGAAGGTCATTGTCACGGTGGCTCTGGTGGCTGCGGCCCTGGGGCCGGTGCTGATTGTGATTGGTAAGGTGGTAGGCGCCGTGGGGACGATTCTGACGGTGGTCCCGAAGATTGCGGGGGCGGTTTCCGGCGTGGCCGAGTTTGTGTCGGGGACGGTGATTCCGGCGCTGTCGGCTGTTGTGGCGGCTATCGGGTGGGTTCCTATTGCCATTGCCGCGGTGATCGGGGCTGTTGTGCTGCTTTATAATAAGTGTGAGTGGTTCCGGGACGCGGTGAATGCAGTCTGGACGCAGGTGAGGGACTTTTTTGTCTCTGCCTGGGAGGTTATCTGTTCGTTTTTTACGGAGACGATACCGGCGGCGTGGGAGTCTCTGGTTTCATTTTTCCAGGGGATTCCAACGTGGTGGTCGGGGCTGTGGCAGTCGGTGGGTGACTTTTTTAATAATGTCTGGACGGGCATGATGGAGAATCCGGTGCTGTCCGGGATTGTGGATATGATACGGTCTCTTTGGGAGAATCTTTCCACTGCTTTGCAGGGCATCTGGCAGGGGATTCAGACGGCTGCTTCGGGTGCCTGGGAGTTGATTAAGAACGTGATTCTGGGGCCGGTTCTGTTGCTGATTGACTTGGTGACGGGGAATTTTACGAAGCTGAAAGAGGACGCGCTGCATATCTGGACGAACATTCAGCAGGCGGCATCCACGATCTGGTCCGGCATTCAGCAGATGGTGGGTTCTGCGGTGCAGGGGCTGGTGAACCATGTTTCTATCCTGCTGTCGGGGCTGCGGGATTTCATGGGGAACCTGTGGTCTGCGGTGTCCTCTGCGGCAGCTTCGGCCTGGAACGGGCTGAAAAATCTGGTGGTGTCTACGGCGTCGAATTTGAAGCAGTCGGCGGTGGAGGCTTTCCGGGCTATGGTGTCGGGGATTGGTTCTGCATTGTCTTCTCTGGGGAGTGTGGTGCAGGACGGG
The DNA here is from genome assembly GCA_000403475.2 of Lachnospiraceae bacterium MD308. Classification (GTDB taxonomy): domain Bacteria; phylum Bacillota; class Clostridia; order Lachnospirales; family Lachnospiraceae; genus MD308. The sequence goes on along the minus strand of KE159795.1, from coordinate 445,098 downwards.
TTCCAGTCTGCCATCAGTTTTATCACGTCCCTGCCGGGGAGGGCTTTGCAGTGGGGGATGGATTTTATCAACGGGATTGCGGAGGGTGTCCGCAGAGCCATCGGGAACGTGGTGGGCGCGGTTTCCGATGTGGCGGATGCCATCCGGTCTTACCTGCATTTCTCTGTGCCGGACGTGGGGCCTCTGACGGATTATGAGAGCTGGATGCCGGATTTTATGGGTGGTCTGGCGAGAGGGATTGAGAAGAGCCGGGGGCTGGTGAGGAAGGCTGTGGAGGGCGTGGCCGGGGATATGGTGGTCAGCCCGAAGCTGGCGGATATGCAGGCAGTCCAGGCGCAGGGGGCTTCCATGGAGGCTGTGCGGCAGATGGTTTCCGGCCTGCAGGAGATGTTTGCGGGGATGCAGGGCGGAGACGGGATGGGGACGATCTGTATTCCGGTGTATGTGGGCGGCACGCTGCTGGACGAAGTGGTGGTGGACGCGCAGGCGAGGCAGAATCTGAGGTCAGGAGGGAGATAGGGATGGCGTTTGTGCAATATCTGGTGTTTGATGGTGTTCCGCTCCCTCTGCCGGATTCTTATGAGGTGCAGATGGATGACGTGGAGGCGGATTCCGGCGGGGAGACGGAGGCGGGGACTACCCAGAGGGACGTGGTGAGGCTGGGGGTGGTGTCTATTGCGGTGAGTTTTTCGGTTTCCCCGAAGTGGTTGAAAGTGCTGACGGGGTTTAAGCAGAGGGAGAAGATAGCGGTGGCGTATTTTGATACGGAGATGTTGGAGATGAAGGAGGCGGAAATGTTTGTTGAGGGGTATAAGGCGGTGCTGGTAAAGGATACGTCTTTTAAGGGGCTGTGGAAGGTGAGTTTTACGTTGAGGGAATTTTAAGGAAATAGAGAGTGATTTTTGATGGGATATCCTGTATAATGGGAAGCATGGATTAGAATTTGGTGAGGGAAAGTGTATGATTAGAATAAGACCATATAAAGCTTCGGATGCAGACACGATATTATCGTGGTGTCAAGATGAAAAAGCATTTTATCAATGGACAGCAGGCATACTTGGTAAATATCCTATAACGCAAAATGAATTTTGTTTTGTTGAATCTCTAATGCCGTTTACTGTATTTGACGAAACGGGAACTATTGGTTTTTTTACACTAAGGAACCCGAATGAATCATTGGATGAATTGCGCTTTGGATTTGTTATTGTTGATCCGCACAAGAGAGGAAAAGGCTATGGAAAAGCTATGCTCCGATTAGGTCTAAAATTTGTATTTGAAATATATGGGGCAAAAAAAGTATCATTGGGCGTTTTTGAGAATAATCTTCCGGCTTATTATTGTTATAGAGCAGTTGGTTTTAGCGATACAATTCTTGATGCAACAGAAAAATATTGTATTCTGGGTGAAGAATGGAAGTGCAAAGAATTGATCATGGAAAAATAGATAAATTCCCGTTTGGGTATGAATAAAACAAACACAGTAGCGAAAGGCAAGGGTGTGGTTATGTCAACGAATACAGCAGAAGCATTTGAATTGCTATTTGATAAAGATAATAAGACGGCGTACAAGGCATTACAGGAATTGCAGAAAGAGAGTGAGGAAACGGATCATGTCTACCCTTATATGGAAAGATTGAGTGATATGCTTGAAAGTGATAATTCTTATATCCGTACCAGGGGTCTTACACTGCTTGCCTATAATGCAAAGTGGGACAGGGCTAATAAGATAGATGAGATCATTGATGGATACTTGGAACATATAACAGATGTTAAGCCGATTACGGCAAGACAGTGTATAAAGCTGTTGCCTGTGATTGCGAAGGATAAGCCCGAACTGAAAGAGGATATTCTTTCAGCACTGCGCAGGGCGGATGTATCTTTTTATGAGGACAGTATGCGGCCGTTAGTTTATAAGGACATCCAAAAGGCGTTGAAAGAGATACAGAAGTTATAGGCAGATACAGATTTGGTTTTTAGCGGGAGTAGATCCTGCTGGAAATAGAAAAAGCAAAGATAAAAACGCAACGTGCATCTTTTGGATGCACCAGAGCCGGTAGGTAGCCCGGCCGTCCTGATGGTATCAGGGTAAGTAACCTGCTCTCCTGGGTTGTCCGTTCTTTGTTCATAACACATTTAAGGAGGGTTTCGTTATGGACAGAGGAAAGGCAGGTCTGACGGTATTTTTTGAGGGGCCGTTCTGGGTCGGCGTATTTGAGAAGGTTGAAGACGGGAGACTTTCGGTATGCCGGGTGGTCTTTGGGAGTGAGCCCAGGGACTGTGAGGTATGGGATTTTGTCCTCAAAAATTATTATGGCCTGAGATTCAGTCCGGCTGTTGAGGCGGCTGTGAAAGACGGCAAGGTCAGTCCGAAGCGGAGGCAGAGGGAGGCCGGGAGGCAGACCATGCAGGCGGGGATAGGCACAAAGTCCCAGCAGGCGCTACAGCTGCAGAGGGAAGAGAGGAAGACGGAGCGCAGGAAGGCCGGCAGGGAGCAGAGGGAGGCCAGGAAGGAGCGGCTGTTTGAGCTGAAACAGCAGAAGCGGAAGGAGAAGCACAGGGGCAGATAGGTTTTCTGTGCTTCGGGAACAGCAGTATCAATGGGCATCAGTCAGGAATGGCTGGTGCTTTTTGTGTGGAAAGGGGTGTTTTCATGTATCCGGTGAGCGAGGCATTCCTGCGGGCGGTGCAGGAGAATACCCGGAGGTATTACTGGACGGGGAAGATCACCACAAAGGGCGGGGCGGTGTATCCGTTCGGGTATGAGGATATTGTGAAGGGGAGCGGGTATGTTTCCGCCCAGTGCTGCGGGAGTGCGGAGATTGAGCTGGGGACGGTGTATGCGACGGAGATGGGCGTTACGCTGTTTTCGCAGATTGACCGGTATACGCTGGACGGGGCGAGGGTGGAGCTGTCTTATCATCTGCGGGTGGCGGACGGCAGTTTTGAGGAAGTGCCGATGGGGGTTTTTGAGGTGAGCGAGGCGAACCGGAGGTTGCACTGCCTGGAGCTGAAAGCCTATGACTACATGCTGCGGTTTGAGAAGAGTTTTAACGGGTTTGAATCCGTGGGGAATGCCTGGGCTTTTCTGGAACTGTGCTGTAAGGCCTGCGGCGTGGAGATGGAGAATACGAGGGCGGAGATTGAGGGTATGCCCAACGGGAGGGAGCTGCTTTCTATTTATCCGGAGAATGATATTGGGACATACCGGGACGTGCTGTTTTTTGTGGGGCAGGTGCTGGGCGGGTTCTTCTGTATCAACCGGAGGGGGAGGCTGGAGCTTCGGAAGTACGGGGCGGAGCCGGTAATGGAGGTGCAGGGGAGGCACAGGTTTTCCAGCAGTTTTTCGGATTTTATTACCAGGTATACGGCGGTGAGCTCCACGAACCTGCGGACGCAGACGGCGGAGTATTATGCCCTGGATACGGACGACGGGCTGACCATGAACCTGGGGGTGAACCCGCTCCTGCAGTTTGGGCTGGAAGAGACCAGGAGGCACTTGTGTGAGAATATCCTAAATGATTTGTCCGTGGTGAATTATGTGCCTTTTGATTCCAGCACTATAGGGAACCCGGCTCTGGACCTGGGGGACGTGCTGACTTTTTCGGGAGGGCAGGCGGACGGGGAGCAGGTGGCCTGTATCACGTCTTTTCAGTGCAGGATCGGAGGGAGGCAGAGCCTGAAATGTGTGGGGAAGAACCCGCGGCTGGCCCAGGCGAAGTCTAAGAATGATAAGAATATTTCCGGGCTTTTGAACCAGATTGAGGCCGGGAAAGTGGGGATTCATACGTTTACCAATGCTTCTGCTTATACGGTGGCGGAGGATAATGTGCGGATCATCAGTATTGAGTTTGCGGCGAAGGAAGAGACCCATGTGCAGTTTTTCGGGCAGGCGGTTGTGGACGTGAGGGCGGTGCAGGCGGAGAGGACGGCCAGTGCGTCCGGGAGTATCGTGGTCCCGATTCCGGCGGTGGGGACGGATGCCGGAGCGGAAACCGGCGGAAACGGGGACAGTGCCGGAGAAAATGAGGGGAGCGCAGGGGACGGTTCCGGAACCGGGGGAAGCACACAAGATGTTACTGTGGAGGTGGAGCTTCCGGTCACTTGGACGGAGGACGGGAAGGCCGTGGCTTACGTTACTTATGAGTTTAACGATTCGGAGATTCTGGCGCACTGTCCGGCGGAGACCTGGGGGAGCGGGAAGCATATTTTGTCCCTGTATTATCCTATTGACAATCTTGTGCCGAACATTACCAATACGTTCAATGTGTATCTGCGGATGGAGAACGGTATGGGGGAGATTGAGACGGGAGGGTGCATTGCTTCTATCAGCGGGCAGGGCATGGCTGCGGCGGCCGCATGGGACGGTACGGTTACGATGGAGGAATATGTCTCCCGTTTTGCTTTTGGCGGCGGCCTGGGTATGAAGGGGTTTGCCGGGGAGATGGGGATTGAGACCATGGAGCTGGTGCGGAAGAGTTATGCGGACAGTATCGGGAAGGCGCTGATCGGGACGTTTGGGAAGCCCATTGATTTGGCATAGGAAGGAGCGGAAGTGTATGAAGCTGAAAGGGACAATGGTTCTGGAACTGACGGATGGGGCCACGGGGGACGTGGAGACGGTCACGGAGGAAAACATGGTGACGGAGGCGGTGAACAATATCCTGGGGATGAACCCTATGGGGGTGTTCTATTCCGAGGAACGGCTGGCGGATGTGATGTCGTGGAATGATACCATGCTGCCGGTCTGCCCCAACATGATAGGGGGGATTCTGCTGTTCCCGAAGACGCTGGAAGAGGACGCGGGGCATATCTATGAGATGTCGGACAACCTGCCGGTGGCTTATGCTTCTAATAACGTGAATACTACGGCGAATGCGGCCAGGGGGAGCCTGAACCAGACGGAGAGCAAGGTTTTGGAGAACGGGTATAAGTTTGTGTGGGAGTTTACGCCGAGCCAGGGGAACGGGACGATTGCGGCGGTGGCGCTGACCAGCGCCCAGGGCGGGCAGAACGGGTACGGGAGCCTGGTGGGGGATGCCAGTGCCTTTCTGCAGATTAAGAAGCTGGATATCGGGGACTTGGGGAAGGCGGAGCAGGCTGTGTTGTTTGAGGCGGCGGAGATGGATTTTGAGAGGGACCTGCTGTATTCTATTACTTTTGAGGATTCCAGTGTGCGGGTGCGGAAGGTGAGGATTCCGGTTTTCAGTATCGGGCTGAATGAGAGGCTGGACGATTCCACTTATACGGTGCTGGAGGACCATGCGGTGCCTGTACAGACGTTTCTGTTTTTGGGGAGCTATACGAAGTACGGGGAGTTCCTGGACGGGCAGGACGGGTACTGGTACGGGTTTTCCAATGAGGCTAATTCTTCGGGGAATGCCAGGGTGCTGTGGGTGAGGGTTTCTAAAACGGACTATTCCATGACGGAGGGGGAGTGGACGCTTTCCAATGCGAAGCTGATGGCTGTGGGGGAGCGGGACATGACCGGGAGTTATCTGGAACGGAAGTGCCGGTGCTGTATGAGGAAAGGGTATCTGTATGTGCCTGCCTATGACAAGAAGGGGATTTATAAGATCAATGTGGCGAATACGGCGGACGTGTCGCTGATTGCTTTTGGGTTTACGTCCAAGATGAAGCCTTTGTGCGAGTCGGGAACCTGTGAGCTGTTCCTGACGCTGGTTGGGGATTTGATTGTGGGCGGGGATTTTCAGGTGACGACAGAGGACACGGTGGTCCATACCCAGGGGAGCGCGAGGCTGGGGAGCGCGGCCACGCCTCTGTTCCAGTATAAGCAGTTTCTGGTGGGGTGGGGAGGCAGTTACGGGAATGAATACCGGCATATGTATCTGCTGACGCCGTATCTGGCTACTATTAACAATCTTTCTTCGGCGGTGGTGAAGGACGCCAATAAGACTATGAAGATTACTTATACGCTGACGGAGGTTGAGGATACCGGGGCGTGAGCGGCGGGGTTAGAATGATATGAGGTGCTGGGAAATGGTTTGGGATGTGTGAAAATGGCATGGAATGTCAGGGAATGATGTTCTGATAATGGGATTGGGAACAGGGCGGCGGCTTTTGGGAGCGGGCCGCATATCGGGGTGGAGATGACGGAGCCTGCCACGATCCGGTATACGGGCGGTTCGGACTGGGTGGTGATTTCCCATTCCGAGGGGCACAGGAGGGGGATTGCCAGCAATCACGGGGATGTGGAGCATATCTGGAAGAGGTTTGGGCTGTCTATGGGGCAGTTCCGGAAGGATATTAGGGCGGCTATGAACGGTTCTGGAGTTGGGAGTGGCAGCGGCGGGGACGGCGGTTCCGGGCTTACGGGGATTATGGGGAAGGCAGAAGCCACGGCGGAGCAGATGTGGGAGTATGTGAAGAGGAAGAATCCGTCTGTGGCGCAGTCGGTCCTGGATATGGTGCCGCTGTATCTGTCCGAGGGGGAGACGGAAGGCGTGAGGGGTGACGTGGCTTTTGCCCAGTCCTGCCTGGAGGATTGATGATTTCAAGCCGGAATATCTGAGTAAAATGGAATTTTATCTGGAAGCCTTAGATCGTGATATAAGGAAACCACATGAGAATCCTAGTGTTGGTATTATTCTATGTAAAAGTAACGACAAGGATGTGGTAGAATATGCATTGAGCCGTAACATGAGCTCTACCATGATTTCTGAATATCGTACTAAGTTAATTAGTAAAGAAGTTTTACAGAAAAAATTGGAAGAATTATATGATGTGGCAGATGAAAGCAAAAACTCTCAACAGCGTTGAGACAAATTATAGAGTTAAGTTTGGACAAAGATGAACATATCAAAACAGTCTGCTTTCTATCGAGAAAAGCCTAATAAATCAAAGGTTTCTGCGATTTTGAAGTGAAAAAAATATAAGCTTTGTTGTAAAGGAAAACAAGATGATGCAGATTTTGTAAATTCGATAAATTTATTAGACAATTACAAACTGATTCAAAAAGGGTCTGAAAATATTGGTCAAATGGGATGCAAGCCATGTTGGCTCATGGGATATTAAGGAAGGAAAATTGATGTGTGTTCTGTAGTCTTATGAATGAACTATCTGAATATTATAACAGTGGGATGTTTTGAAACTCTGCTGGATAATAGGCTTTTGTGAAAAGGTATTACTATTGTGAAAATGTACGATACCTTCTGGCAGGAGCTTTTTTATATAAAGATAACTTGACATCCAAATCTTACTGATGTAATATTTGTGCAAGTGCAGCAAGAGGGGAGACGAAATTTTTTTGCTATGAAATCTTACATATGTAATAAAAATGAGGAATGGGAAGAAGTGTATGGGGCGAGTGATGGAAGATGTAAAATGGCTGTTGAAGAAATGGGGATTTCTGATTTTCATATTGCTGACTGCGGGAATAGCAGGAGCGGCCTGCTGGGGAAGGTCGCATACAGAAGAAAAGAAGGTGGCGGAGGAAGTATGGGAGCCTCCGGTGGAAGTTAAGGATGGTGAGATGATAACGGAAGAAGTCGAGGATGGTGAGATGATAACGGAAGAAGAAAGCGATATGGAATCTTCTGGAGATTCAGCATATTGGTTTCTTCCGCAATCCAGTGATTGCCTTATTTCGGAAGAGGAAAAAGAGCAACTGGAGAGTACAGCTTTGTCAGCAGCGGAATCGGTCAAAGAAATCTATAAGGATGTGATAATTGCAGATGCTGCGAATTACTCTTCTGGTGTTAGTGAATTTACAAGGGAGCAGCGGAGGGCGGTTGCGGAGCAATTAGGGGCGGCAGGATTGGTAAGTGTTGAAGAAGATACTAATATGCAGAATCCTGAAAAGATAAAAGCATTTTACTCAGATTATCTGAATGGGCAGGATTCGATGGTTACTGTATTCGAAGTGCAGCGGGATGGACTGATTGGGGCAGTAACTTTTATTTATCGGGAAGAATGGCTGCAGACCTATTACATAGGAGTTCGGTGGAAACAAGGCGGCATGCCGGAAATACAGGGAACTTCGGTAAGCAATGTGGCTGAAATTAACCTTACGGAAAAAGGGTATTTTATCTATGCATATGAACATGTGATTGCACATGAAAGCTTGAGGCAGTATTGGAGAATTGAGCCGTTTTCAGAAGACTGCCGGGAACTGACGAGGAAATACATATCAGGTCTGAGCTATGTGAATTACAATGTGCTTGTCACAAACTGGAACAGCAGCAATGCAGAGGACATTCTGATGCCTTGCATGTATGAAGATATTTATCGGATTTATACTGGCGAAAATCTGAAAGTTGAGGACTGGAAGATTCCGGCAGAGGAATATGAAAGAATAATGACCACTTATTTTCCGGTATCTGTGGACCAGCTGAGGGAGCGCTGCGGCTATGATGAGGGCAGCAACAGCTATGAATATGAGATGATTTATGCCAGCCCATACCCGCCTTTTGGAGAGGTAGTTGACTATATAAAAAATGCAGATGGAACGATCACGCTTATCGTAGATGGAGTATGGCCGGATTATAATTCTGACCTTGCTTTTCGAAATAAGGTTGTGGTCCGGCCATTTGAAGACGGGACTTTCCAGTATCTTTCTAATTCTATAGAGGAAATGGAATTGGAACTGCCGGAGGCAGCAAGATCACAGTAAATGAAATCTTGAAGGAAAGGATGATCTGATACTTGCGATACATCTTTTTCGCCGGATGGCAAATACGAATTGATACTTCAGGCTGTTGGAGAACCAGACTGGCCGTTCGGTTCGGCAAGCGGACGGTTAGTCCTTAAAGAAGGCAAAGATAACATATCTCAAACAGATTTTGAGCTGCACAATGACGGTGCATGCATCAGCAGCAGTTGTTGGGAGGTTACATGGTATGAGGACTATGCAGAGGTGATTCTTTCAGGCTATGAACAGTTTGATGAACAAGTTATTTTATATTTCGATGGTACGAAAAACATTAGCAATTGACGGATACGAAAGAGGATAATATATCAGGATCATTAGGGTTGAAATTAGGGCTGAAAATCAACAGTTATGCTTGATTTTATCACTGTATTGTTTTAAAATATAGCTTGCGGATATTTTAAAAATTTCCAGGAGCGAACAGGAGGCAGATATATGCAGAAACGTATTTTAGTAGTGGACGATGACACGATGAATTTGATGAGAACGAAGATGATACTGGATAAGTACTATGAAATAGTTCTTGCAGACTCAGGGGAGAAGGCACTTTATGTGCTCAGGAGTGAAAAGATAGATTTGGTTCTTCTTGACATTGCTATGCCGAAGATGAACGGTATTGAGACTTTTGAGCGCATGAAAGAGAGTTCTGCTGATATTCCGGTAATCTTTCTTACGGCGTCAGGACATGAGGAAGATGTAATGAGTGCGATTAGGCTGGGGGCAGTCAATTATCTGAAGAAACCGTTCCAGCCGCAGGAATTATTAAAACGGGTGGCAAAGGAGTTTGAATAAAGATGAGAACTGAGGGGCAGACAAGTAAATATCTGCTTTTGGCCAGCATTGTCAGCGTGTTCAGCGTGATGCTGGCTATAATTACGGTAGCTATGTCATGGGAGATGTGGATGATTCCCGTGATTGTGTTTGGAATGTTCGGCGTGTGGTGTCTTCACATTGGGAGAGTTGGGTCTCAGGCGCACTATGAAAATTTGTGCGCCGGAGTGATAATATTTGAATTTTTCTTTTTTGGTGTACATACAGAGAGCTTTTTTGACCTGCCTGCCGTGGTGTGCATTATGATTCTTGTTTTTTCCATGCTGGACAGCAAGAGATTGGTGTATGTGACGGTGACGTTGTACGTGATGCAGCTTTTGTTTCATGTTTTTGCCCTGAACGTATTTGACGGCGAGATGGGAATACAAGATGCGATACGCCTTGGAATTGGAATATCGGTGGCAACGGGAGCGACGGCGATTGCCAGATACCGGATTAACAGAAGGCAGGAGGTCAGAAAGAAGTATGACAAGGTGGCGGAGCAGCTGGAAATCGTAGGGAGGCAGAACGCGGATTTCCTGTCGAATGTCTCACACGAATTGCGGACGCCTATCAATATGGTAATCGGAATCAGTGAAGTTGCGCTCGAAAAGAGCATTTCTTCTGAAATCTGGACAGATATTCATTCTATACAGATGGCAGGAAAACGTCTTTCCAGCCAGATTAACAATATTCTTGATTATACAGAGATTGAGGAGGGAACACTGGTTCCGGCGAAGGAAGAGTACATGATTACGTCAGTGCTCAATGACGTGATTACCATGACGGCGGTGCAGAGCGGCAAGCAGTTGGAGATTGTATTTGACATGAACTTAAAGATGCCGTCGATTCTTATCGGAGATGCGGAGAAGCTTTCTCACGTGCTTAAGATACTGTTGGAAAACTCCATAAAGTTCACGGAAGAAGGGGGCATTAATGTCTGTATTGAGTACCGTGAGGAGAGTTATGGGGTCAATCTGGTTATAGATGTGTATGATACGGGCATTGGGATGACGGACTCTCAGCTTGCCCAGATATATGATGAGTTTTATCAGGCAGATACGGGAAGCAATCGCTTTTCCAGCGGGCTGGGGCTTGGAATTCCCATTGCGAGGGGGCTTCTCCATGCGATGGGCGGTTTTATTCATTTTGAAAGCAAAGGACAACGAGGGCTGCAGGCGCATATTACACTTCCTCAGGGAGTGTCAGATGATACGCCCTGTATGTCGGTGGATAATGCGGAAAAACTTTGCATCGCTTGTTATTTCCGGCCGGAAAAATATAGCTGTGACGAGGTAAAGGAATATTATGACAGATTAATCTTTCACTTGATGGAAGGATTAGGGTTAAAAGGATATCAGGCTCACAATTTTGAGGGGCTTTTGAAGTTACAGCGCACATATAAGCTGACTCACATATTTATCACGCAGGCAGAATATGAAGAGAACCGTACATATTATGAGGAGCTGGCAGATACGTTGCGGGTTGTGGTAATTGCGGAGAGAGATTATGCGCTTAGCAGAAACAGTAAGCTGCTTATGATACGTAAGCCGTTCTTTGCGCTTTCTGTTGTGAATCTTTTAAATGGAGACGTGCAGCAAAATGGATTTGAAGAGGCGCAGAATGCAGGACGTAAGCCGTTTTACTGCACGGGAGTGCGGGCGCTTGCCGTGGATGACGAAGAGATGAACCTTGTGGTGGCAAAAGGAGTTTTGGGCAGTTACGGGATAGATGTGGAGACGTGCCTTAGCGGAAAAGAGGCGATAGAGCTGTGCACCAACGCACCTTATGACATTATTTTCCTTGACCATATGATGCCGGGGCTTGACGGAGTGGAGACATTAAGGCGCATACGCATGATTCATAATGGAATATACCAAGACCTTCCGGTGATTGCTCTGACGGCTAACACTATCAGCGGAGCCAGGGAGATGTTCAGGAATGAAGGGTTTACAGAGTTTATACCGAAGCCCATTGAAAGGGCGACACTGGAGCGTGTTCTGCGCAGGGTGCTGCCAAAGGAATATTTGAAGTATGGTGATGAGCCGGTAGCTGAGGACAGCATACCGGAAATCATCGAAGAGCCGTTCAATCCTTTTGACGTTCTCTCAGAGGTAGGCATTAATTCGAAGATTGGGCTGGATTATTGCTGTGGGGATGAAAACTTTTATCTGGAGATGCTGCGGATGTACTATGACCAGAGCGTAGAAAAGAGGGAAGAAATCATCTTTTTGTACGAGACTGAGAATTGGGAAGATTATGCTGTGAAAGTCCATGCGCTCAAGAGTACGTCGCTGACTATAGGGGCAGAAGAGCTTTCGGAGCGCGCGAAAGCGTTAGAACATGCGGGAAAGAAAGAGGATGTGGCTTTTATCCGCGAGAATCATCCAGAGCTTTTGCGTATGCATGAAGAAGTCTGCAGCAGTATTGCCGGACTATAGGATTTTCTGCATCTTGAGAGGAGGAGACATTGCGTGATAAAAAAATGGTTTGATAGCGTCTTTGACCATAAGACCAGTCTGAGAGAGCGTCTGTACCGCATAGCGACGGGCGGTTGTATGATTGCATCGGTATTTGCTCTGCCTATGGGAAGAAGCCTGCTCAACTATATTGTGTTGGTGGCAAGCCTTATTTTCATGGCAGCAGTTGTGAGGTTCAGTACCAAGAAAAACTGTATGAATTGTATAAACAGGGGGGCTACTATAATTGCGGTTCTGATTTTGGTGCTTTTTCCGTTCAGCTTTTTTTCGGCGGGAGGGTTTTACAGTGGAGTGCCGGAATGGCTTGTGATTTATTTCATTTATATTAGCATTACTCTTGTAGGAAAGCGGAAAATTGTGTTTTTTATTCTCTGCACAACAGAGACAATGCTTTGCTACTACATTGCCTTTGAATTTCCGGAATTTGTCGCAAATAATACGCAGCAGCATTCCTTTTTTGATTCTGCCTGTTCTGTTGTTATGGTCGGGCTGCTGACCAGTGTGCTGCTTATTTTTTTAAACAGGCTTTATGAGGAGGAAAACGAGCTTTCCCGAAAGCAGAAAAAAGAGATTGAAGAGCTTAACAGAGCGGAGAATCACTTTTTCTCCAGTATGAGCCACGAGATTCGTACGCCTATCAATACTATCATCGGGTTAAATGAGATTATACTGCGGGGAGACATTCCTGAGGACGTGGCTGAGAATGCAAGGAACATTCAGGGCGCCAGCAAGATGTTGCTGACACTGATTAACGACATTCTGGACTTGTCTAAGATTAAATCCGGAAAAATGGAAATTGTGAATGTTTCCTATGAAACCGGGGCAGTATTTTCGGAAATTGTCAATATGATATGGATAAAAGCAAAGGAGAAGGGGCTGGAGTTCAAGCTTCTGGTGGATCCGTCCATTCCAAGCATGCTTTGCGGTGACGAGATCCGTATCAAGCAGGTTTTGATTAATCTGCTTAACAATGCCGTGAAATATACGAGTGAAGGCTCTGTCACTCTCTCTGTCCGCTGCGAACGCCTGACGCTTAACAGAGTGCGCGTCTGGTACACAGTGGAAGATACGGGACAGGGAGTAAAGAAAGAAAATATCCCTTATATATTTAATGCTTTCAGGCGTGTGGATGAGGAAAAAAACCGCCATATCGAAGGTACGGGGCTGGGGCTTAGTATCGTTCAGCAGCTTGTGAAGCTGATGGGCGGCGAGATTAGTGTAAACAGTGTGTATACAAAAGGCTCAAGATTCACGGTTATGATGGAGCAGGATATTATTGATGACAGAGAGCTTGGAACCTTTACACTGACTTCACGTGCCAAGGTTCATGACGGGGAGCAGTATAAGCAGAGCTTTGAAGCGCCGGATGCACACATACTTGTGGTGGATGACAATGACATGAATCTTGTGGTGGTTCGAAAGCTTCTTTCGGAGACACGGATTCAGATTGATACGGCGTCAAGCGGCATTGAGTGTCTGGAGATGACTCAGATGCAGCATTATGACTGCATCTTGATGGATCATCTGATGCCTGAGATGGATGGAGTTGAGTGTTTTCATGAACTTCGCAGGCAGCCGGGAGGTTTGTGTCAGAATGTGCCGGTGATTGCATTGACTGCAAATGCGGGAAGCGATAACCAGCAGCTTTACCGAAAAGAAGGGTTCGACGGATATCTGGCAAAGCCTGTCAGCGGCGCGCTGCTTGAGGCAGCAGTGCTGAGCGTCCTGCCCAAAGAGATGGTAATACTGAACGAGGCGGCGGAACGGTCTGAGATTGGGAAGGATATATTAATCTTTGAACAGACTAAAAGGCGTTCTCTCATGGTTACGACGGACAGTGTGTGTGACCTGCCGGAGTCGCTTAGGAAAGAATTCCGTATTTCAGTGTGTCCATATTATGTTTGCACGGAGCAGGGACGGTTTTTGGATGAATTGGAGCTTACGGGAGACGAATTGCTGTATCATGTAGCAGAGGGGGACGATGGCTTTTCCCAGGCTCCGGATGTGGAGGATTATGAAAAGTTCTTTGCGGAGAAACTTACCGAGGCCCAGAATATAGTGCATATAACTATGGCAAAGCACGTGAGCAAGGGATATCAAAATGCAGTTGAGGCGGCGAAGTCCTTTGAGAATGTCATGGTGGTTGATTCCGGGCATCTCTCCAGCAGCATGGGTCTGGCAGTATTATACGCGGCATTTGTAGCAGAAAATCATGCGCCCAAGGAAGAGGTCGTAGAAGTCGTGAAAAAGCTTAGAAATTATATTTCATCAGCCTTTATTATTGATAATACTGACAGACTGTGTCAGGCTGGGAAGTTATCCAAGCGGATACAGATTCTCTGTGATGCGTTGCTTTTGCATCCGGTCGTTGCATTGAAAAAGAGTAAGATGACAGTTGGGAGTCTGGTGTTGGGTGATTTTCAGCGGGCGGCAAAAAATTATGTCCGGAAGGTTCTCCGGGATGCAAGAAATATTGACCGCCGTGTTTTATTTATCACATATGCAGGGCTGGATGAGAATAAACTTCAGTATATTGAATATCTTGTGCGCCAGTACTGCCCGTTTGAGAGAGTTTACTTACAGAAAGCATCTTCTGCGATAGCAAGCAACTGCGGGCCCGGCACTTTTGGGCTGCTGTTTATGAAGAAAAATGAAATAGATATTTCATTTTCGCAGGCATCGAGGCCGGATGCATCGTATTAATCCTGTGAAAGAGGGCATATTGGTATGGAAAAGCCAGCATTGGAACAGTTTTTTAAAGAGATACTCCCTTTCTGGGAAAAGATACCGGATTCCGACAGAGAATATATCTGTCGGAATTCCGGCGTTAATGCCTATCGGAAAGGAGCGCATATTCACGACGGAAATGAGTGCTCGGGCGTAATCTTTGTCCGGTCGGGGAGCCTGAGGCTTTATATGATGTCGGAGGAGGGCAGGGATATCACCCTTTACCGGCTGCACCGGGGCGACATGTGCATGCTCTCCGCCTCCTGCGTGCTCTCCGCCGTCACTTTCGACGTGTTCGTGGACGCGGAGGAGGACAGCGAGTGCTGCGTAATCGGCGGGGCGGCGTTTGCCGCCGTTTCGGAGCGCAACCCGTGTGTGAAGATCTTTGCGCTTGAGACTGCCGTCGGCCGCTTTTCGGATGTGATGTGGGTGATGCAGCAGATTCTTTTCATGAGCATGGACAGAAGGCTTGCGATTTTCCTGTCGGATGAATCGGCGAGAACCGGGTCTGACACGATCTCGCTGACCCACGGGCAGATTGCCCGCTATATGGGGTCTGCCCGCGAGGTGGTGTCGAGAGTGCTGAAATATTTTGCCGGGGAAGGGATCGTAGAAGTCTCCCGGGGCGGGATTAAGATCATCGATAAGAAACGTCTTCGGAAACTGACTTTGTAGGGCTGCTTTTTGCCTTGCATATAAGCTGCGTCATCGTTCCCATGGGGCAATATACGCACCAGGAGAGGGGCGGGCGGTTCAGTGACGGGGTCACATATATTATATAATTTTGAAAAAGGGCATTGGCTAGGAATAGCCAATGCCTTTTTTTGTTACGCTAATGTAAAATTTGTTTCTGAATTTTCCCCATATTTCGGCAAGTTTTCCAATTTTTCACTTTACTGTGATAAAAATGTGATTGACAAATAAAAGCAATGGTGCTACTATGTAAAAAACACTAATAAAACGTTTTACTAAAGGAAAAGGAGTGATTTTTCATGAAGAAATGGAACAAGCTGACAATCTTTTTAATCCCTATCGGAATCGCAGTCAATGCAGTTGGCGGACAGTTGGCGCTGGCGTTAAAGCTGCCGGTATTTTTGGACTGTATCGGCACATTTGTCACGGCGGCGCTGTGCGGAATCGGACCGGGGCTTGTGGTTGCCGTCGGAACCCAGCTGATCAACGCCATTACGACGCCGACAGTGCTTGCCTATATCGAGATCGGCATGCTGTTTGCTGTCATTTCTTACTTCTTTGCGAAGTGGGGAATCTTTAAGTCTCTCTGGAAATCCGCATTGTCCGGAATCGCCGTGGCGCTTGTCGCAGTGTGCCTGGCAGTACCGACGACGGCATTTTTCCTCGGCGGGTTTGCGGGAACAGGAGCTACCACTATCGCGGCTGCGCTGATGGCGTCCGGATGGGGAGTATTGCCTGCAACCTTTGTGAGCGAGGCGGTGAGCGAGGGAACGGATAAGATCGTATGCCTGATTATCATTTTCTTTGTATTAAAGGCAATTCCGGACAGGTTAAAAGTAAAATTGCCGAATGCGAGATTTTTTATTGATGAAGTGGAAGACTAAAGAAAACCTGTGCTGCCTTTTTTAAGGCAGCAGGAGGGAGAGTGTTATGGATAACAGAACATTTGCAAGCCAGTTCCTTGAACCGAAACGGACAGGTAATTTTATCAAAGACTTGAATCCTCTGAGCAAGCTGAATATCTTTCTTTCATTCGGCCTAAGCGCTCTCATCCTGGGGGATTACCGGTATGGGTTCGGACTGGTGGTATTTATGCTGGCGGTGGCGGTGCTGGCGCAGTGCCTTGGTTCCTACCTTAAGGTGTACTGGAAGATATTGCTGTTTTTCGGCGTATTCCTGTTCGGGATGAAGGCAGCGTTCTCTCCGGGAGAGCAGATCATATGGCAGAAATGGGGAATCCACGTCTCGGTGGAAAGCCTTAATTCGGCGCTGGTGCTGACATCGGGGGTGCTTGCCTTTTGCGCGGCGGTCATTATGTTCGTGCAGACGACAGAGTGGAGCGACCTCACCTATGCGCTTGAAAAGAAAGGCGTATCCCATGTGACATCTTTCGTGATCCTGTCGGCGTTCCAGTCCATCAGCGACCTGGGGGTGAATGCGAAGGTAATCATGGAATCCCAGAAAGCAAGAGGGATTGAGACAGAAGGGAATGTAATCCGGAGGGTCAAAGCCTACATCCCCGTGATGGGGCCGCTGGTGCTAAACGCCATCTCAAGCGTGGAGGAAAAGTCCATCGCCATGGACGCCAGGGCATTTTCCGCGGCAGGAACCCACACGTACCTGTCGGAGCTGCCGGAGGTGAAGGCGGGAGAAAAGGCGCTTGTAGTGATTGTGGATATTTTGCTTTTATTATCTGTTGTATGGAGGGCTGCGGGATGGCTTATATTGAATTAAAGGATGTGGACTATGTATATCCTCTGGCGAAGGAGCCGGCTCTTAAGAACGTCACGGCATCTTTTGAGAGAGGGAAGTTTTACGGGGTGATCGGGGAAAACGCAGGGGGCAAGACAACTCTCTGCAATCTGCTCCGGGGCCTCATCCCTCATTTCTACAAAGGGAAACTGACGGGGGAAGTGCTCATTGACGGAGAGGATATACGGACGCTTAATATGGACGTGCTCTCTACGCAGATGGGATATATTTTTCAGAATCCCTTTACCCAGATCAGCGGGGTGAAAAGCTCGGTTTTTGAAGAGATCGCCCTTGGCATGGAGAATCTCGGGGTGCCGAAGGAGGAGATGATTGAGAAGGTTTTCGCTATCGCAGAGCTTTTGAACATCGAGCATCTCTTGCAGAACAACCCCAATGCCCTCTCGGGCGGGCAGCGGCAGAAGGTGGCGTTTGCGTCGGTCATCGCCATGGACACCGATACCTTTGTGATCGACGAGCCGACTTCGCAGCTTGATCCCGACGGGACGGCAGGGATTTTTGAGATCATCCACAAGCTGAAAGAGCAGGGGAAGACCATTGTCCTTGTGGAGCATAAGATTGACCTTCTGGCGGAATATGCGGACGAGGTGCTTGTCTTAAAGAAAGGGGAGCTGCTTGCTAAGGGGCGGACTTCGGAGGTGCTTTCTGATTTTTCCCTGACGGAGCAGGGAGCCATGATTCCCCACACGGTTTCTTTCTACAAGGAATTTAAAGCCCGGGGGCATGAATTTTCGGAAGTGCCCATCACGAAAGAAAGCTGCGTCAGGCAGCTTGGGGGCATGCTTAAGGAGAGGGAAGGAGAGGGGAGCGTATGAAACAGATTATCTTGGACCATGTAAGCTTTCGGTATCCCAACGGATTTCTTGCCAATGAGGACTTAAACCTCACGGTGTCGCAGGAGGAGCAGGTGGCCATCGTAGGGCAGAACGGCGCGGGAAAGACGACGGCTGTAAAGCTGATGAACGGGTTAAATAAGCCAACGGAAGGTACGGTGTTCATCAACGATATGGACACGAAGAATTATACGACGGCGCAGATTGCCAAGTTTGTAGGCTATGTGTTCCAGAACCCGGACGACCAGATTTTCAACCAGACAGTGTATGACGAGATCGCATACATGCCGAAATACTATAAATATACGGAAAAAGAGACGAAGAGGCGTGTGGATGAGGCGGCGGATGTCATGCAGATCCGGGAGTATTTAAAGAGCAACCCTTATGAGATCCCGTACACGATACGAAAGCTGGTCACCATTGCGGCCATCCTTGTAGTACGCCCGGAGTACATTATCCTGGACGAGCCTACGGCGGGGCAGGACCTTCGGGGAATCCGGCTTTTGGAGGAGCTTTTGTCGTACTTAAGGGAGCAGAAGATCGGAGTTGTGACGATTACCCACGATATGGAATTTGTGGCGGATAATTTCCGGAGAGTCGTCGCTATGGCGAACAAGCATATTATCGCGGACGGCAGCGCAAGGGAGATCTTCTCGAGGGATGAGGTCATAAAGGAGAGCAAGATAAAGCGTACGGAGATGGGAATGGTGGCAAAAGAGCTTGGGCTTGGGAACGATATCCTGAACCCGAAGGAACTTGCAGATGCGGCAGAACGCAGGCTAAGGAGTTGACAGGATGAAAAAATACAGTGAGATTATTGAAAAAACGATAGAACAGAACAGGCAGAAGTACATTGACTATCTGCTGAAACTTGTAAGCATCGACACTCATGACATCGGCCATGGGATTGACGGAGGCTTAGAGGGCGAGGGGCAGGAGTACCTTGCCGGAGTGTTTGAGGGGATGGGTGCGGACGAGGTGGTGAAAGACCCGCTGAGCGAGGAGGCCATCCTTAAGTGCAACGAGCTTTACAATGAGGGAAATAAAGGGCATAACTACGACAACCGTTTTAACGTGTACGCCACGTTTAAGGGAAAATCTGAAAAGTCCATTCTCTTTAACGGGCATATCGACCATATGCCGGCGGATAACCTGGAGAACTGGAAGATCGACCCGCTGAAACCGGAGGTTTTAGGAGACCGGATCACAGGGCTTGGGGTCGCCGATATGAAAGCCGGGCTGATGGCAGGGATCATGGCCGGCATGGTGCTAAAGGACGCGGGGATGGAACTGCCTGTCACGGTAAAGTATGCCTCTGTCTGTGACGAGGAGGGAGGCGGAAACGGCTCTCTGTGCGCTGCCATGAGCGGCGTGAAGGCGGACGCGGTAGTGGTGTGCGAGCCTACCAACTATGAAGTCATCGTGGCGCATATGGGATGGGTGTTCTTCCAGGTGGAAGTGCCGGGAATCGCGGTACATTCCGGCTTAAAGCTTGCGGGGGTCAACGCCATCGAAAAGGCGTATCTTCTCATGGACGCCATCAACCAGCTGGAGCATAAGTGGCTCCTTAAGTACAAGCACCCGCTCCTTCCGCCACCGTCCAGCAATGTGGGCGTCATTTACGGGGGAGAGGCAGGCTCTACCATACCGGATTACTGCTGCTTTAAGACTTGCGTCCATTATCTTCCGGGCGTTATGAGCAGAGAGCAGGTAATCGAAGAGTACACCAGCGCGATCTATGAGCGGTGCAAGGGTGACGGATGGCTGAGCGGGCATCTTCCGAAAGTTACGACCTACCAGATGGGAAATCCTTTTGAGATGGAGCTTGACCATCCTTTTGTGGGAGCGTTTAAGGAGGCTTATAAGGATGCCAGGGGGCAGGAGGTAAGGCTTGTTGGCTCTCCGGCAGGATGTGATTCCAGGACGTGGCACAATATTGTGGGATGCCCGACCCTTCAGTACGGCCCGGGCTCTCTTGAGCAGTGCCATGCGGTCAATGAATTTGTCACAGTAGACCAATATCTGGACGCCATTAAGATCTACGCGAACCTGATCATGGAGTGGGGCGAGGCGCCGGAAGAACAGAAAGGGGCATAGGCCGGTGACAGAGATTTCGAAAGAGTATTTTGCCATGCAGGATCTGGGCCGGGAGACGATGGATTATGTGAGGAGCATCGTAAAGCCTGGCATGAATCTGAGGCAGCTGAGGGCAGAATGCGAGGAGTACATGTTAAGCCGCGGCGCGGATTCCTTCTGGTGGTGCGGCGTGGGGGCATTTATGTTTTCCGGGGATGAGACGGCGGTATCGGTCGTTCCGGAGTCCGGGTACGAGGCGGCGGATAAGCTCATTGGGAGCGACGACATCATCACCATAGACTTAAGCCCCCAGAGGCAGGGCGTATGGGGAGATTTTGCCAGGACGCTCATCCTTGAGGACGGAAAGCTTGTGCGGGATATAAAAGACATAAAGAACGAGGAGTGGAGAGGCGGGCTTTTCATGGAAGAGCTGCTCCATGAGACGCTTTTGGACATTGCCGGCGAGGATATGACTTTTGAGGAGCTCCATGGGAGGATAGACGCGCTGGCAGAGGAAAAGGGATATCGGAACCTGGACTGCCTGGGGAATTTCGGACATTCCATTGAGAGGCGGGATGAGGACAGGATATACAGCGAGAAAGGCAATGTGTGCAAGCTGTCTTCCGTATCTATGTTTACTTTTGAGCCCCATATCAGTCTGCCGGGGTCAAAGTACGGATTTAAAAAAGAGGATATTTATTATTTCAAAGATGGCAGATTAAAAAGAATGTAAAACCGGAGGTTGCAGGATGAAGAAAATATTATTGGCAGGGGAGTCATGGATGAGTTATACCACGCATGTAAAGGGTGCGGACGCATTCTACACCTCTGTGTACGAGACAGGTGAGAAATGGCTTAAGGCGGCGCTTGAAAAAG
The DNA here is from genome assembly GCA_000403475.2 of Lachnospiraceae bacterium MD308. Lineage (GTDB taxonomy): Bacteria > Bacillota > Clostridia > Lachnospirales > Lachnospiraceae > MD308. Next base: position 424,169 of record KE159795.1, on the reverse strand, counting down.
GGGGGTACGAAGTTGACTTCCTCCCCAACCATTTAGCGGTGGAGGAGTTCCCTTTTACGATGGAAGAGCTGAAAGAATACAACTGCGTGATTCTTTCCGACATCGGGGCAAATACCCTTCTGCTGCCGAGCGCTACATTTGCAAGGAGCGAAAAGAGGCCCAACCGGACAAAGCTTATACGGGATTATGTCAGGGAGGGGGGCGGCCTTATCATGGTGGGCGGCTACCTGACCTTCTCCGGCGTGGACGCTAAAGGGAAATGGCATGACACCCCGGTACAGGAGGTGCTGCCGGTGGAAGTCCTTACTGTGGACGACCGGATGGAGCACTGCGAAGGCGTGACGCCAAAGGCAGTAAAGCCCCATAAGATACTGGAAGGAATCCCGGAGGAGTTCCCGGATGTGCTGGGCTACAACAAGACAATCGCAAGAGAAGGAGCTGAGGTGCTGGCAGAGGTGGAAGGCGACCCGTTTATCGCGGCCATGGAGTGTGAAAAAGGACGCTCCGCCGTAGTGACGACAGACTGCGCCCCCCACTGGGCCCCCGTAGAGTTCTGCGAATGGGAACACTATGGCCTGCTGTGGAAAAATATGGCGGACTGGGTGACGAAGAGCGAGTAAAGGCGGCAGGTAAAAAGTTTTTCCTAGACAATTAAGCGGCGTACTGGTAAAATATTTTTATCATGTGCAGAGGTCGGGGAAAATAAAAAATGCGTGTTACAATGAAAGATATAGCGAAGTATGCAGGGTGTTCTGTGACGACAGTTTCACTTGTGCTGAACAATAAGGCAAGGTCTATTCCGGAACAGACCCAGAAAAGAGTGATGGAAGTTGTGAAGGAGCTTAAATACCGCCCGAACCAGCTGGCGGTAGGGCTGATAAAAAAGCAGACAAGAACCATCGGGCTTGTCATTTCGGATGTGAGCAACAGCTTTTTTGCCACGCTTACTAAGGGTGTGGAGGATGAGTGCCGCCGGGAGGGGTGGAATCTCATCCTCTGCAACACGAATGATTACCATAAACGGGAGATGGAGTATATCCGCACGCTGGACGACAAGGGCGCGGACGGGATTATTCTGTGCTTTGCCAAGGAGGACGATACGTCGCAGCTAAGGGAGACTTTGGGACTTATCAGGGAGCTGGGGGTTCCCCATGTCATGGTGGACAGGTATGTGTCTGACGTGGAGCCCTATTTTGTGGCGACGGATCACGAGAAGGGCGGGTATCTGGCAGGAAAGCATCTGGCAAAGATGGGCCATAAGAGAATCGGATGCATTACAGGCCCGGACAATCTGGAAGACTCCCGCATGAGGACGGCAGGCTTTCGAAGAGCGCTTGAGGAATCAGGGATTTCTTTTGACCGGGAAAATATGTACGTGGGAAATTACGATATGGAGAGCGGCGAGCAGGGGGCGCAGTACCTTATGGAGCGCGGCGTTACGGCAATTTTTGCCTACAACGAGCTGTCGGCCTACGGCGTATACCGCTGGGCGGGGAAAAACGGAAAGACAGTTCCGGAAGATATATCGGTGGTAGGGTATGACGATGTGGGATTTTCGGATATCTTTAACGCTCCGCTGACAAGTGTGAGGCAGCCGGTGTATGAGATGGGAAAAGAGGCGGTGCATCAGATGATTGCAGGCATCAAAGAGAAGAAACAGAAAAAGGAAAAGATTCAGTTTGAACCGGAGCTGATTATCCGAAAAAGTGTAAAGGTGTTGGATGATGTATAAAAATAAATTGAATTTCATGAGCGGGGATCTGGCACATGTTGCAAAAGACAAGGTGCGAGACCGGTATGCAGGCGTCTCCTTCGGGGGGCGTCTGATTTTAAAAGGGGGTCGTATTGTGGATCCCGGAAATGACAGAGATGAGATCGGGGATCTGGCGGTTCTTGACGGAACCGTGTACCAGGCAGGCGGGCTTATCATGCCGGAAACCGGAGACAGGGTCATCGACTGCGGGGGGCTTATTGTGATGCCGGGGCTTATAGACATGCACCTCCATCTGGGGGATCTGTTTGAGATTACTACGGATTCTGTCTTCTGCGCGGCGGCAGACGGCGTGACGGCAGGGTTGTCTCCGGGAGCGGGGAATACGTTTATGGCCCCGGCGCTTTTGGGGGCTGAGGTTGACAGGGGACTGCCCCTTAATCTGGGGGTGTACTTAGGCGCGGCAAACGTGCTTGGAACCCGGATGACGGCAGAGGAGCTTACGGCGATGTTCCAGGGCAGGGCAGATGCGGCGGTCCTGTCCGAGAAGATGACAAGGAACGCCGTTACCAATACGACGGCCAATCTGGTCGTCGGCATCAAGGATCATATGGGGCATTTTATCATGCCGGATGAAAGCATTGAGAAGATTTACGAGATTACTTCGAAGGCGGGTCTTCTCTATATGTCTCACACTCAGGACCCGGAACACGCGGAGCGCATGGCGGGGCTGTCAAAGGGGAGGCCCCTTCACCTTGCCCATGCGACGGCGGCGGGCTGCAAAACCCACTGCGGCCCGGAGGAGGGGATGCAGAGAGTGCTAAAGCTCATAGACGGGGAACAGATTACGGGAGAGTTTGTCACGACCATGCTCCGCCCAGGCCTTGGCAGCAGGGAGGGCCTTCAGATGACAAAGTCGTCACAGAGGCTGGCCTACGACGCGCTCTCGGAGGGCAGGGTGGATATCCTTGTCTCCGACGGGCAGAATCAGGGAACGATGAAAGGCTTTGGCGATACAAGGGATAATATCCCTGCTATTTTAGAGCTTTCCCAGATGGGCGTCCTGCCTCTTGGCGGGGCGGTGGCGGCCATGACCTGCAACCCGGCAAGGCTTTTGGCCGGGAGGACGAAAAATTCCTGGTGGAAGGAAAAAATGGGGCATCTTGGAGCCGGGGCGCTTGCCAATATCACGGTCGTCGACCCGGAGGATAAGCTCGCCACATACACGATAGTAAACGGCGAGCTCGTATCCTTTGAAAACAGGATTGTGAGAAGGGGCCTTGGAGCCGGGGGGTGGCTGTGCAAGTTCGGCATGGTGAGAAAAACCGGGGTCGGAGACCTTTCTATGTATTCTTATGTAAGATGAGGGAGGGAACAGATGATGAGAGAGAAAATGCCGCAGGGCGGCAGCGGATTGCAGGATATATGGAAACCCTCTGAGAGCAGGTGCGCGCAGCTGCTAAGGGAGCTTGTGCAGACGGATACATGCCAGCCGGAGGGGAAGGAAGAAATGCTTGTGGATAAGATCATAAGCAGGCTGCCGGAGGGCATCGCATATACGAAACTTAGTCACGGGGAGGGGAGGGCATCCCTGATTGTAGAGATCGGGAGGAAACTGGAAAGTAAGGTTCATGCAGAGAACCAGGCTCGGCCAGGGGAAACGTCAGATGATGGCGCGCTTGCCTTTATAGGCCATCTGGATACGGTTTCATGCGGAAAGAAAGAGGAGTGGAAGTACCCGCCCCATGACGCACATATGGAAGACGGGGTCATGTACGGGCGTGGAACGGCGGATATGAAAGGCGGCGCGGCGGCGATGATCCTTGCCATGGAAAAGATATGGGAGGAAAGGCATCTGCTGAAACGAGACGTTTATTTTTGCTTTACTGCCGACGAGGAATACAAAGGCCTTGGCATACAGGCCATTGCCGGAGGGGGATACCTGTCCGATGTGAAGGAAGTGATCATCTGCGAGCCGTCAAACGGGCAGGTCAGCATCTGCGAGAAAGGCGCTGTCTGGCTGTCAGTGCGGGTAAAGGGAGTGAGCGCCCACGCCTCAAGGCCGGAGCTTGGCATCAATGCGGCGGAGATTGCGTATAAATTTGCCGGGAGGATGAAAGAGTATGTGGAATCTGCGGGGGAACATCCGATCCTGGGAAAAGCCAGCGCGTCGGTGACAAAGATAGAGAGCGGCATTATGACGAACATGATCCCTCCGGAGGCGGAGCTTGTCTTAGATATCCGCACAGTGCCGGGAATTGGCTGCGGGGAAGTGGAGGAGCATGCCGTAAGGGTGGGAAAGGAGCTTAAGGAGGCGCATCCCGGGCTTGACATCTGCATAGAAACGCTCAACTGCCGTCCGGCGGTGGGAACAAAAGAAAGTGAAGGGATCGCGGCACGTATGCTAAGGCTGTCGGAGGCGATGGGGATGTCCGGCAAGCCGCGGGGAACGCACTTTTACACGGACGCCTCCCAGCTGATCCCGGTGCTGCCGGTGCCCTTTGTGATCGCAGGGCCGGGGGATGATAAGCAGGCGCACTGCACGGACGAGCATATAGAGGTGGGGAGCGTGATGCGGTTTGCGGAAATGTATTGGCGGTATGCTGTAAACCAATTTTCTTCCGTCCTTTAGCATTGTATAAAAATATTCCATAATTTTATAATGTTTCTGAATTCCTTGAATTTTGTGTCGAAAATTGGTATGATAAAAAACAAGCTGTTTATATCAGGTGATTCATACAAGTATTTTTGGAAAGGGTATTCTGGAAGTACATTCATACACAAAAGGAGGGAGTATTTGTGATTAATGAATTAAACGGCGCGAAAAGTGATTGTGCCGAATCCGGGGACGCGGCTGTAACGGTAGAGCAACAGGCGGTGCCAGACGATGAGGCGGCAGAGATATCTGATGCCCGGGAAGAGAGAGATTCTGACGGAGTGGACGGCGAAACAGCATCGAACATCTCACACTCCAGTGCAAATACCGGACCGGAACGTGAATTTCAAGAACAGGAATCTCCATATAGGGAAGATTTTGGGGACAGACTGGATACGAATGGGGAAAAGCGTTCTTACAGACGTTTTTGGCGTTTTCGCACCGGAAATGATGAGGAATCTCGGGATAAGCTGATTTTGTCGCGCATCAGGGACGAGGATCTCATGGAGTATCTGGCGCTGGAGCAGCGGAGGGTAGAATTCCTTCAGCAGACCAAAGAGACAAAAGAAAAACGTATCTTGGATACCTTCCGGCTGGTGGTTGTGCTGGCTGCCATTGTGGCAGTTACATATTTTTTACAGGACAGTCCGACGATACTGATCAGTATTCTTTATGTGGCAGGTATCGTCGCGGCACTTAATGTGTGGAGGAATCCGCAGGAAAAGGGGCGAAAAGAACGGTAGGGACATGTTCCGCAGGACAGGCATGAGAGTTGTCCTGCGGAATTTTTGTTAGTCAGTGGATTGCCTGTATTCTGTTTTCGGACAATTTTCTAACATTTCATGCGGCTGCATTTTTAGTAAAGGAAATTTATAACAGGAGCCGGGAATATTTCGCAAAAACGGCGGTTTTGACACGAATGCAACTGCCGGTTGACAAATTGACGGGTGTGATTTCTGGCGGGAAACTGCAAAATAGGGTATTCTTATTTTTGAAGGCAGCGGATGGTGCTGCGTTCAGAAGTGAGAAGAAGTGAGAAGACTAGAAGGAGGAACTACATATGATTTTAGCAGACAAGATAATTACACTCCGCAAAAAGAACGGATGGTCGCAGGAAGAGCTGGCGGAAAAGCTGGGCGTTACAAGACAGTCGGTATCTAAATGGGAAGGGGCGCAGTCTGTTCCTGACTTAAATAAGATACTGCTGATGAGCCGGATTTTTGAAGTCAGCACAGATTTCTTATTGAAAGATGAGCTGGAGATGACGGAGGAGAACCAGGGAGCGGAAATATTTACGGAGAAGGCCTCGGAGGATGCAGTGGCGTTCCGCAAAGTTACAATGGAAGAGGCGAGGGGCTATCTGGAACTTAAGGAGAGGATGTCGGGGAAAGTTGCAGGGGCAGTGTTTTTGTGCATTGTCTCTCCGGCGTGCCTGATTTTTTTAAGTGCCGCCCAGGAGGCGGGGAGAATGAAAGCCACGGAGAACATGGTAGCCGGGCTTGGGATTACCATACTGCTTTTGATGGTTGCTGCTGCGGTGGCGGTCTTTATCCGCTGCGGGATGAAGACGAAACCTTATGAATATCTGGACAGCGAAAGGATAGAGACGGAGTACGGTGTCACCGGGATGGTGAAGGAGAGGAAAAGCCAATACCAGGAAGTGTATACCCGCTACAATATTATAGGAACGTGCTGCTGCATCCTGGCGGCGATCCCGCTTTTCGGCGTGATGATGTTTACGGAGGAGGATTTTGCCATGGCGACGGCAGTGTGCGGTGTACTTGCTTTAGTGGCTGTAGGTGTCTGGTTTTTTGTCGTTGCTGGAATCCGCTGGGAGAGTATGCAGAAACTTTTGCAGGAGGGAGACTATTCGGTGAGCAACAAAGAAAAGAATGCGGCTTTTGAGCCGGTGTGCAACGTGTACTGGCTGATTGTGACGGCGGTGTATCTGGGATGGAGCTTTTACACGGACGGCTGGAGAGTGACCTGGATTATCTGGCCAGTGGCGGGGGTGCTGTTTGCAGCGGTGAAAAATGCCTGTATGGCAGTGATCGAAAAGAGGCTTTCCGGCAGATAATATGTTAGATATAGGGTTACATGTATAAAAGACTGCGGCTGAGGATTTCTTCCGCATTTTTTTTGATGATTTTTTATAAATTTTTGTAACAAAAACAGATTTTTCTACTCTTATAAACAGAAAGGTTTTTGCGGAAAGGAGAGGACTATGGAAAATAAGAGAGAAAAGAAAAGTCTTTATGTGAAACAGACGGCGGTGTCCGTATGTTGCTATGGGTTGATTTTTGCCCTTCTTTTCTATCCGTGGGTGGTCATTGGAGATGCCAGCTATCATCCTTTTCAGCTTGCCATGAAAATGACAGACCCCGGTCTTGAGGCATTGCTCGCAGGGGCAGATATTTACGTGAATGCAGAGGATTTTTCTATCCTGCAAGTGGGAGTCTGGATGGAGCTTATCTTTTGCGGGCTGTTTTTCCTGTCAGGCATCTTTTATCTTTTGTCGGTATTGGTGAGGAAAAAGCGGCCGTTTAATATTGCGGCTTGTGTGTTTGCTCTTGTCACGTTTTACTTCAATGCTTTTGGGTACACGATTCGGGATATTTCTACAGACTCGGCTATTGGAACGGCTTTCTTGTTCCTCTATCTTTTTCTGTCTGCGGCGGAGCTTGTGCTTACGAGCATTATGGGTATCTGGAAGGAGACGAAGAGGGTTTCGAAAGAGTACCATGAGAGGGAGCGTAAGGAGAGGGAAGAAAAGCGGGAGAGGCTTGCCTTCTCCGGCAGGTACAATGAGCTTTTCTATGGGTTTATATGGAAGAATTTTAAAAGCAGCTGGAAGGATTATATCCTGCTGTTTTTGTGCAGCAGCATGGTGTTTGCGTTTATTGTAATTGGCTTTGGGATGCAGGCAATACTGAGCCGGGGGAGCCGGTATGAGGGGATGAGCCAGGTGTTCGGGGGCCTTAGTATCATACTGAAAAACGCGGTTCTGCCTATGGGGATGATTTCCGTCATCATCATCGTGATCCTCGTCTTTAATTATCTGAGGTGCCGGGCGAAAAATTACGGGATTTTCTTAACTCTTGGAATGCGGAAACGGACGCTTAAATATTTTGTGGCGGTGGAATTTGCGGCGCTCCTCGTTCTGACGCTTGCAGTGGGCGGAGCAGCGGGAACGGGATGCCTTGCCCTGTTCTGCCTGAAGTCCGAAGGGCTTATCGGGAGCCATGTGGGGCTGTCGGCCATTGGGGCGCTTACCTACGTGAAGGCAATGGGTGTGCTGTTCCTTATCTTTCTCATCTCTTTTATGGCGGCGCGGGATATCTTTATGGATTTCAATATGGGGAGAAGTACGGATCTTAAGGCTGTCCGGGAAAAGCTGCCGGGATGGTGGCGGAAAGTGCTGCTGGTGATTGGGATTTTAGCCTGTGCGTACAGTGTCTATGGGTACAGGCAGCTTAGGAATTTTGAGAGTGTAAGGCTTTTGATGGTATTGTTTGCCGGGCTTTATCTTGTGTTCCGGTATGGGATTGCCCTGTGGCTTATGGGGGAGCGGGGGCGGAGCAGTTATCTCAAGAAACTCCTTTTACATAACCAGCTTTACCACAAGTCCAGGACGAACACGGGTTACATCTTTGCCATGGCGGCAATCCAGTTTTGTGCGCTTTTTTACTTTTCCTTCCAGATTATATCGACGGAGATTGCGGAGGATGCGGACACGCTGTTCCCTTACGATATCGTGTGCGTCGGGGATGAGGAGGATGAGGGCACGTTTCAGGAGCTTAAGGGGAAATACGGGATGGAGCTTGAAATCTATCCTATGGTGCGGATTGCTAGCTATGATTCTACGGAAAAGACGGAAGGCCGGCATGAGGGGGAACCTCCCCAGGGGCAGCATCTTGGGGTTTCTGAGAGCACATACCATGCTTTAAAAGGAAAGCTTGACGCGTCCTATAAGGCGAAACCTCTTCATCTGGACAAGGAGGGGGAACGGGTGTACATCGTGCACCAGCAGGATAAGTCGGTAAAGGCGCAGCCTATTGATTTCTTCCTGTCACGAAAGAAACCGCTCCTTCATGTGGGGCCGCCGGGAATACTGTCGATCTTAGATGCTTACAGAGCGAATGTCTGTGACTTTGGGTATTATCACAAGACGGTGCAGGGGGAGGAGATCGGCAGCGTCACAGGGGCATTCCGCCAGGGGCTGAGGGATAATCTTGTTGTGTTTTCCGATGCTTATTTTGAAAAGGCCCAGGAACTTTGGAGGACGACGAATATGTATACAGGCGCCCCTATCCCTGAGGATGAGGAGAAGATTGTAGATGAGAACATCCGCCAGGGCCTTACGAGGCTGGTTCTTATAAAAGCGGACTCTGAGGATGTGCCGGATATCCTGTCGGATCTGGCGGAATTTAGGGAACGCCACCGTGAGGATGAGCATTACGACCTTACAGTGCCATGTCTGTATGACAAGGCTCAGGCGGTTTCGAACCTTGCGGTGGAGCGGGTTATGAAAAAGGCCATGAATGGGCTGGTGATGCTTGTGTCGCTGACAGTCTATTTGGTGCTGTTGAATGTGAAGATGGCGACGGAGTCTGATATGGCGGCCCGCAGGATGGAATTTCTGCAGTGTATGGGAATGCGAGCGGGAGAGAGAAGAAGGCTTTTGAGGAAGGAACTGCTGCGGTACTATTATCTGCTGCCTACAGCTGTGGCCATGGGGAGCGCAGGCGCATTTACAGCGGCGGTATTCTTGGCAAGGCAGTATACGAGGGCGGACCGCCTCAGGTACATAAATCTTATGGCGCCCATGTGGGCGGTATGCCTTGGGGCGATAGGGATGATTGTGGTTGGCATGGTTGAAGTATATGTGAGAAAGGCAGAGGGGAAAGGAGAAAAAAATGGAAAACGGAATTAAGGAGAGAAAGAAGAAAGTAAGTGCGGAGAACAAGCCTGTGAAACAGAGGCGGCCGAAAGCGGAGGGCGTGGCAGAGAAAGAAAAGACAGCCGTAAAGCCGCGCAAGACTGTCATCAAGGTGGAAGAGCTTTACCGGGAGTATGCAAAACTGAGCCACGGGGATGAGGAGACCGAGAGCATCAAAGTGCTGAAAGGCCTGGATTTTGTTGTGAAGGAGCAGGAGTTTGTAGGCATCATGGGGAAATCCGGCTGCGGGAAGACGACGCTCCTTAAGACATTGGGGCTGATTGACAAGCCTACGAAGGGGAATCTTTATTTCTGCGGCAAGGAGACGAGAAAGCTCTGGAACGATGAGCTGGCGGATATCCGCCGGAGGGAGATCGGCTTTGTATTCCAGGATTTTTACTTGATGGATAGCCTGTCTGTCAGCGAGAATATCATGCTGCCTATGGTGTTAGATAAGAAGAATGTCCGAAAATGTATGGAGAAAGGGAAAGAGTACGCCGAGCATTTTGGGCTTTCGCACCTGATGAAAAAGTATCCTTACGAGCTTTCCGGCGGGGAAAAGCAGAGGGTGGCCATCAGCCGGGCGCTCATTAACAATCCGGACTTGATCCTTGCGGATGAGCCTACCGGGAACCTGGATTCAAAGTCAGGGAAGATTGTGATAGACGCTCTGGAGCGGATTAACCGGAAGATGAAAAAGACAATCATCATGGTAACCCACGACCCCCAGGTGGCAAGCCACTGCAAGAGGATCATCTTTCTGAAAGACGGGGTGATACTGGAAGACCTGCGGCGCAAGGGGGCAAGCGAGGAGGAGTTTTACGAGAAGATCATCGAGAGGATGAAAGATTTGTAAGATAATGTGATATAAAAATGTATGGAAAGCGGTGTATGCCTATATAAGTGTGGGCGGCATCGCTTTTCGTGTCTGTGCATCATATTATAAATGAAAGATGGTTTTGGGAGGTTAAAAAGGTGGCAGCAGGGAGAGGATGTATAGAAACTTCGGAAATAAAAAGGGATGGGTACTGGGACGCGGCGGCGCTTTCGGCCTGCGGCGCAGCGGGGCGGCAGGAGGCAAAGCGGATTGGCTCAGAGCTTTACCGGAAGATGTTTTTGGAAAGCAGCTATTCTGCCCGGGCGAAGGCAAGGCTCCCCATCTGGCAGATGGGAGGAGTCATCGACGAATACGGGATGCTGCAGCTTACCCGGCTGGAATTTAAGACGGATTCTGGCAGCGGGAGGATTACGGGCATGCGGGCAAAGGACGGGGGTTATTGCTTTGATGAGGAGATGGAGCCTAACAGCTTATTTCTGGAGGAGTATGCCCGGACGGTAGCGGAGGCATACGGAAAATCCGGGCTTGACTGCCCGCTTGTCCACCAGTTTCGCATGTATATTGATCTTCACAACATATCTTTTATCAGGACGCGGTATCCGGGGGATACTGATTTGGAAAAACTTTTGGCGTATGAGAAAGAAACGGGGAAGCCTTTAGATTACGGCTCAAGTTCAAGGCTCCATAACCGAAAGCTTAAAAAGGAGCTGGGAAAGCGAAAGAGGCAGGTGAATGACAAGATAAAAAGCAGGAATGGGCTGTCGGAATTTATCGTGCGGATGAGGGAGGATGAGTACGGGGAGGCCGGGCAGTTCGTGACCCAGTGGGATTACCTGAAGGTGGATCGGAACACGGGGAGGCTTGTCAGCGACCCGAAAGCATACACGGTAAAAGAGTATAAATCTATCGTAGAGACGGAATCTTTTAATTACTGCAAAAACGACAGAGTGAGGGTGGCGGGGATAGGCAGGCTCCATACGCGGCTGGATGTAGATCCTGCAAACGGCAGGACTGGGTATGAGAATGAGCTGAAAAGGGAAGGAAAGAAATATTGGATGGCGGATAAAGCGTACAGGGAGGAATATGCCGGGAAAAGGGGGTTAAGGACGGAACTCTTTCCTGGAAAGCGCTTTTAGGAAATCTTTTTTTAAGGCTCTTTTGGAGTGGAAGATCAGCGTCTCTGAGCGGGTGAGGCTGCCGGCCTGTGATTTCAGGCGGAGCAGCTCCAGGGTGTATGGAAGATAAAAGATTTATACCGGACATCGCATCTGGATAGAAAGTAAAATAGCTTTGTAAAAATACTTCTGCGTTCCCCGGGGGTCATGTTCAAGTAATCTTCTTCCCGCCGGATGAGCGGTTCGGTATGTACAACAGGATTTTTGTACCCCAGATTTTCAAGCTCAATATTTAATTTTGTGATTTCAGAGGATAGATTTTTTGATTGTTCATGCAGAACCATTGCGATAATGTAATATGGGGAATGTGGGCGGTATTGGCCGAAATCCCCAGATTCATCTACAAAGATACTTAAGTTGTTCATGTTTCTCCTTAGAATAATAAAGATGGCGGGGAGTCTCCCCGCCGATTAGGTTGAACCCAGATCTTTCGAACAGCCCAAATAAAATTACACATGTGCAAAACAGATTATATTCTGTAAGCTAATCTTATGCGATAAAAAGAAAAAAGTCAATAAAAATTTTTAAAAAAGATGAAAAAAATCTTGTAACGTTTTGCTGAAAAACGACGTTTATATATGGAGGGAGGTGAGCATGTGGAGGATTTTGAGGCGATATACCGCAGGCATCTGATGGAGGTCTACCGGTATCTCTTAAAGATTTCGGGCAGTCCTGATGTGGCGGAGGAGCTGACGCAGCAGACTTTTGCCATAGCGTTTGAAAAGCTGGGACGTTTTCAGGAGAGAGGGAAGACGATTGTATGGCTGTGCCAGATTGCAAAGCTTGAGTATTATGCGTGGTGCCGGAAGAACAGAGTCAGGACGGAGAGGCTTGACGAGGAGCTGCCTTCCGGGGAGGAAGTGCCGTTAGAGCAGATGATAAGGAAAGAGGACGGCGAGAATGCGAAACGTATCCTTCACGGCTTGCCGGAGCCTTACCGGGAGGTGTTTTTATTGCGTGTGATGGGCGAGATGTCCTTTAAGAATATCGGGAAAATATTTGGAAAGAGCGAGTCCTGGGGGCGGGTGACATTTTTCCGCGCCAGGAAGATGATTGCGGAGCGTATGGGAGGTGACGGTTGTGAAGACATGTGAGATTGTGCGGGATCTGCTGCCACTTTATATTGACGGCGTATGCCTTGAGGGCAGCAGGGAGCTTGTGGAGGAGCATTTAAAAGAATGCGAGGCGTGCAGAAGGGAGTACCAGATGATGAAACTTCCGGCCCTGGAGGAAGAGAGTAAGGAAGATTTTGCGGCGGTGGAGGAGCAGCTTTTAAAAGAAGGGAAGGAACAGATCGAGACCGGGGTCCGGAGGAGGATTATGGACAGGCTTTTGTGGGCGGATGTGTTTTTTAACATTTTCTTCTTATGCCTTGGGATGAAAGTAAAGAACCTGTTTTTAAATGCCATAGAGCTGCCCTGGTACGGGAAGAGCATGTCTTATGATGAGCTGAACATGCAGGAGGATTTTCAAACTTTCCTCCAGTTTACATCAATTATCATGGGGTGCTTTCTGTTCCTTATCTGCGATTTGGCCATCTGGGCGCTTAAAAAGCGCAAGGGAGAGAACTTCCGGATGTTTTCGGATTATACTTTGACGCTGTCGCTTTTCCTGAAATCACTGTACGCGGTGATTATGGCGATGGTTGGATTTTTTTATCTATACAATGAGCTGGCGGGGTTATGCGGATGAAAAACAAGAGAGAGATGGACGTGATCCAGAGACGTTTTTCTGTGGCAATGTACCTTTTTGTGTTTGCAGCGTTTTTTTATCCGTGGATGATGATTGGCGGGAGACGCTATTCTCTGTTTTCCTTTGCGGCGCTGTGGCGGCGGGAGGGAACTGAGGGAGTGCTTGAGCTGGCGGGGGTTCCCTTTGACGAGGCTTACGGCGGGGGATTTCAGGTGTTCCTTACATTGTTTTTTGTGTACGGGATTTTGAGCGTCTTCTATGTTGCGGCGGTGCTTTTGCGGAAAAAATGGAATATTAATTACGGGGTGCTTTTTGTGTGCGTTGTGATCATGTTTGCCTGCCGGGAGGAATACATGTGCACGCCGGGGAAAATCTGTGAGAATGAGCTGGAGGCTGATCTGTTCCCGGCAGTGTTTTTAATGGGAAGTTTCTTTGAGTGCGTGGGGCGAAAGATGATGGAAATCTGGGATGAGTCTTTGAGGGAGATGTATGCCTACAGGCAGAAGGAGCGGCGCGAAAAGGCGGAGCGGAAACGCCGCCTTGCTTTTCCGGGGAAGTATTCGAAACTTTTCTACGAGGCGGTCTGGAAAAATTTCCGCAGGAATCTCAAGGACTACGCCATGCTGTTTTTCTGCAATGCCCTTGTCTTTCTGGTGGTGTTCGCAGGATTTGGGCTGCAGCAGGTGATAAGGGAGGGGGATGTGTCCTTGCAGGTGGGGTATCCGGTAGGGGCGGGGAAGATTCTTCTCGGCAGCCTGTTAGAGCTTGGGGCGGTGGGGCTTTTTATGCTTGTCCTTCTGCTTTTATATTACCTGAAACGCCGGATTCCGGAGTACGGGGTATTTTCCACCCTGGGCATCCGCAGGAGTACGATGTATTTTTGCATGGGAACGGAGATTGTTTTGGGAGGCGGACTCTCAATCCTTGCAGGCGGTGTTTGCGGAGGCCTGGCTGTAGAGATCTTGGAAAGAAGGCTTGGTGGAGGCGCCGGGGACTGGTTCTCGCCGTGGATTATCTTAGCGTCGGTGGGAGTGATCGCGCTTTTTTATGTCGCCACTTTTTTTGTGACCCATGACTTGTTTGTCGGACTTCGCATGGGGAGCTCTGCGGATCTGAGTGCAGTGGGGGAGAAGATGCCGAAAAGGTTCCACATTTTTTTCATTGTGGGAGGGCTCCTGTTTTCGGCGGGCGCGCTGCGGGAGTATTCGTACAATGCGAATTATGAGTACATAGACCTTGTGATCGCGGCGTTCTTAGGGGTATATCTGGCGCTGCGCCATGGGATTGCGAAGTTTATAAAGGTGCAGAAAAAAAACGGGAGGTATCTAAGCAGGATATTCCGGCAGCATTCTTTCAGCCATAAGCCAAGGAGCGCCGCGTGGTACATGCTTGGGCTGTGCGTGTTGCAGTCTTGCATCGTGGGGCTTTTCTCGGTGCAGTTTTTTTCTGTCTTTCTTGTGGGAGACGGGGAGGGCTTAAGCCCTTACGGACTGGTGTGCCTTGCCGATGAGAGCGTGGAGGATGCCGCGTTTATCAGGGAACTTTCTGAGGCAGAAGGGGCAGAGGTAAGCGCCTACCCTATGGTGAGGGTCATCGGAAACCGGGGCGAGCAGCCGGGGCGGTTTGACACGGCGAAGATATACAGCCAGAATATCGGCATATCGGAATCGGCTTACCATGAATTAAAGCGAAAACAGAACCCCGGATATGAGAAGAAGGAGCTGGGGTTTGACGAGAACGGGGCGGGGATTTACATCGTGCACCAGCAGGATAAGAGCACAAAGGCAAGGCCCATTGATTACTGGGTCGGGGAATATTACGTAGGGTCGGTGTATTCCTATAGCGCCGGGTTTGACGAGTGGGGGGATAATGAGCTGGCAAAGCCTTTCCGGATTGCGGGGGAGGAGACTTCTGCCCTGATTGGCATTATGTGCCAGGGGGAGCGGGAGAATATCGTAGTGTTTTCCGATGCTTATTTTGAGAAGGCCAGGGAGGCGGTAATGAAATTAGATTACCCGGGGCCTACAAAGCTTGTGCTGGCAAATGCCGGCGAGGCGGGGTTTAAAGGAGCTGAGGCAGGGCTTAAAGCCTTTAAGGAACGCCACCGGAAGGATGAAGAGTACGATGCCAGGGTGAAAAGCTATTATCTGGGAGAAGATGCCCAGAGAAGGTTTCACGCGGAGCTTAATATGAAAAGAGTGATGGCAGAGTTTCTAATCCCCTTGTTTTTCCTTGCCTGCATACTGCTGGTGAAGATCAAGCTTATGACGGAGCGGCGCGCAAATGAGCGGCGTGAAGAGTTTCTAAGCTGCATGGGGATGCGAAAAAAGGAGCGGCGCAGGATCTTACGCTCAGAGATGGGGGTCTACTGTGCCGTCACAGCGCTTATCTCAGCCGCAGTGGGCGCGGGCCTGATCTGGGGAGCCTTCAGCGCCCGGTTTTACGAGGCGGCAGACAGAATATTCATGCTGAAACGGATCATCCCCTTTGCCATCTGCGAGTACGCGGAACTTGTCCTTATAATCACGTTCCTGACAGAGCGGGAGATAAGAAGAATCGAAAAGGAGGAGGGGCGGCGTTGCTTTTCGGGGCATTTTTTGCGGCGGGGCTTAAGACGCTGACAGAGCTTTCGGCATTTCAGAGGAGATATGAATTTCTTCGGTGCCTGGGGATGAAAAGGAGGCAGAGGCGAAAGTGCATTGCCTGGGAGGTGCGGCTTTTGTACCGGATATCCACGGGGGCGGCGCTTTTCATGGCAGCGGCCTACATGCTGTCTTTTGTGTACCGGGAAAATATCCATAGCGGGAAAGACTTATCGGCTTTTGGCAGCGCGGCAGATGTGCTTTGCACATTTTCCAAGGGATTGGAGCCGGCATTTCTGCGAAACTGGGTGGCTGTGATCGTGCTGTATGTTACGGCAAACAGCGTGATGCAGGGCATTTTTGCCCGGTATGTGGCGCGAAAGGCCGGGTGAGGATGGTAAACGTGCCGGAACACAGGGAAGAGCTTACGGAAAAGGATTAAAAAAAGAGAGGAGAGGGCAGATGCGGGTTTTAGAAGTGCGGAGGCTGATACGCAATTACCGGAAGTCAGCGGTGAAAAGTTCGGAGGAGGACATCAAGGTATTAAAAGGCATAAGTTTTAAGGTGGACAAGGGGGAGTTTGTGGGAATCATGGGGAAGTCGGGCTGCGGGAAGACGACGCTCCTTAAGGTGCTTGGGATGATCGACAAGCAGACGGACGGAACGATTAAGTTCATGGGGAAGGACACGAAAGGGCTCTACGGGGATCAGCTTGCGGATATAAGGAGGAAACAGATTGGATTTATCTTTCAGGATTTTTATCTGATGGACAGCCTGTCTGTGGAGGAAAATATCATGCTGCCTATGATCCTGGGGAAAGAAAAGCCTGCCGTCATGAAGAAACGGGCCAGAAACTTTGCGGAGAAGTTCGGCATCGGAAAGCTTTTAAATAAAAATCCTTACGAGCTTTCGGGCGGGGAAAAGCAGAGGGTGGCAATCTGCCGCGCCCTCATCAACAATCCGGACTTGATCCTGGCGGACGAGCCTACGGGGAATCTTGACTCAAAGTCCGGGCAGACGGTAATCCGCGCACTGAACCGGATTAACCAGAAGTATAAAAAGACGATTGTCATGGTTACCCACGACCCTCAGATGGCAAGCCACTGTACGAGAATCATTCTGCTGAAAGACGGGAAGATACTGGATGTTTTGAAACGGGAGGGGGAGAAAGAAGAGTTTTATCAGGAAGTTTTGGGGCGCATGGCGGATTTGTAATGGTGGGATTATTATGAGATACAGAATTATTTTTAAAGATTTTAAGAGCAATATGAAGAACAACATCCTCTTCTTTCTTGCCAACAGTGTGGGCGTGGCGGAGTTTTTTGTGTTCTGGGGGATGTATTCGGTGATGGCGCAGATCTTAAAGGGCGGGGTAGATGGGGAGAGCAGCGCCTATGACATCGTGCTTTCCGTCGGGGCGGTGACCATTTTCAGTACGGCGCTGATGGTGTACTCTATGACGAAGTATATCCGCGTCCGGATTCACAGCTATAGCCTGTTTGTCATTATCGGCATGAAGAAACGGGTGATGTACGCGATGATGGCGTTTGAATATCTGGTTGGATGGCTTGTCTCGTCAGGCTTGGGGCTTTTGGCGGGAACGGCTCTGCTTAAAGGCGTCTTATACGGGTGGCACTTTGCGTTCCCGGAATATGTTGGCGCTGCAAAGGTGAATGTTTCCGTGTACCAGATGACCTTTCGGGTGAGCCTTGGGATCATGGCGGCGGTGCTGTTTATTCTTCTTGTGTGGACAGATAACCGGGAGCTTGGCAGCCTGATGGCGGGGGAGGAGACGAAGGAGAAAAGACCTCGCAGTATGTACTGGCTTGTGATGGTGTTTGCAGGAATCTTGCTGCTCCTGGCGGGGCGCTTTCAGTATTCCGGGTCGGTGGTGAGGGGATGGCCTTTTGTCTATGCCCACATGGAATGGATCGGGGGAACTTTTCTGATCCTGATGTTCGGCGGCGGGATTGTGCTGGAAATGCTGCATGGGCGGGAGAATTTTTATATGAGCCATATACTGAAACTGAACCGTCTGTACAGTAAGTATCAGAGCAATTCTTTAGTGCTGCTGATGCTTTTGGCAGTCCATTTCCTGGCTCTTAGTTACTGCGTGGCGGGGATGGCGGAGATGTTTCCCATGGGGGATTATGAGAGGCATTATCCCTATGACGCGGTGTGGATGGCGCAGGAGAGGGAGGAAGACAGGGCGTTTTGCGATGGGCTGGTGGAAAAATACGGCGGAGAGGCAAAGGAGATGCCGATGATACGTGTGACGAATTATTTCAATGCGGAGCATATCGGAATCTCGGCATCTGCTTATAAGGAGCTGACAAAGAGGGATGCACGCCTTGAGGGGCGGGAGGTCATATGTGCCGTGAGCGAGTGCAAAAGCCTGCCGGGGAAACCGGTTTCTTCCGGCATGTACGAGGAGCTGAATGAGTGGATGGTGCCGGGGAGGCTGACAAAAGAGCTGAATGAGCAGATCAATGATCCTAACAGCGTTTTGCCGGAGATGGATAAGGAGAATCTTTTTGAGATTAAGGAGGTGCATACCCAGAACTGGTTCGGGGAGTACGGAATCATGGATTACTGTGAGGACGTGATCGTGTTTTCGGACGCGTATTTTGAGGAGCAGCGAGGGAGGCTGTTAAACGATCCGGAGGAGGCTACGGTGCTTGCGATGTTTGCCTTTCCTGAGGAGAATAAGTGGAAAGCTTTAGGGGAGCTTAGGAGCTATGTAAAAAAGCATGGGGTGAAGGACTCCGAGTGGACCAGCTCGCGGCAAAGGAGCCTTTATATCACGGAGGAGACGGTTGAGGAGCTTGAAAAGGCGGATTTGTTCAAGCTTACGAATAAGCTGTTTATTATGGCGACGTTGTTTTTAAGCGGGCTGTTTGCCCTGATGATAAAGACTTTGTCGGAGATTCCCTACTATGAAAGGCGGTATGAATTTTTAGAGTGCATGGGAATCCGAAAGAAAATGAGGAAAAGGACGCTCAGCGCGGAGATACAGAGCACCCCTGCCATCGCGGTGACGGCGGCTTTTGCGCTGTCGGCCCCGTATCTTTGGATGCATATCCTGAGGGAAAATGCGAGGGGAGTCGTGCTGGGAGGGAAGGTGTGGTTTTACTGGGCGGTGATCGCGGGGGCGTATGTGGCGGCGGAGTATGGGGTGCAGAAAGTGTTTGTGGGGTATGTGGGGAGGAGGATTGAGAGAAAATAATAGATATCTCAAGGGTATGTATTGTGGAATATTTGGTGAGGAATATTTTCATAAAAAGGTTGAAGATGGATGCGCGGCAAATTATAATAAGATTTATCTTATACGAGGTGATGAGGATGAATCAGGAAACACAGGAATATTATAATATTGCCGGTTGGTTAAAAGATAAGGTCAATTATAACCGCATTTCAAAATTCAATGCGAATAAACGCAGGCAGGTATTGCATGGCCAGATATGGTATTGCGACATGGGCTACAACATAGGAACTGAAAAAAATAAAATGCGCCCGGTTCTTGTGATGTCCAATAATAAAATTAATAATTCCGAAAAGGTTGTTGTAGCATGCATTACTGATGCAAAAGGTAAAGTGAATGCCAACAATTTGCCTGTTCAGGATTCGTGGTTTTTGTTATATTCTGGCACTGCGGACGAGGAAAAACAAGTTAATCCGGGAAGAAAAGTACCAGAATGCATGCATATATATGACTTTTTAGACAAGGACAGTATTATTCAATGTGAGGAAATACGTGCGGTCAGCAAGTCAAGGCTGGATTCGGTACGCGGCTGTATAGGAACTTTGACACCGGAAGATTTTGGGCTTGTTAAAGGAAAATTCAGAAGGGCGTACAATCTATAAGGGGATATAACAGAATCTTGTTGACAATAGAATTGCTGTTGCATATAATAGAACCAACAAGAGATACTATGATTAAGTTCCACGCCTGAGTAATCAGGATACAGTGGATGCTTTATATATGTTTAAACGAAACCGTATGGCCGCAAGGTATAGTTTCTGGAGGCTCCCCAGTTTATCTGGGGAGTTTTTCTTTATAGGAGGAATAAAGGATGCTGAAAAAAATAATCATTAAAAACTTTCGGTCGAACATCAAAAACTATCTTGTATTTTTTATCAGTGAAACGATGGCGACGGCGTTATTCTTCTCGCTTTTTGCCCTGCGTGAGTGCCTGCTTTCCGGAATCAGGGATGAGATGGTTTCGTATCTTCTGGACTATACCCACAGGGCATCCCATAATACAGGTTCCTGGCGGAACAGGCGGACTTTGTCCGTCAAAGTATGAGTTTAAGATTGCGGGAGCGGTCATGCTTATCATCACGACGCTCCTTATGTTTTTCTCTATGAAATATTATATGAAGTCCAGGGTAAAAGACTACAGCATGTTTATGACTTTCGGAATGAGGAGGAGGCTTTTATACCTGATGGTGCTGTCGGAGTACGGCATCGGGTGGCTGTGTTCTGTATGCATGGGGCTGCTTTTGGGAAAGGGGCTTGTCATCGGGTGCCAGGAAATACTGAAAAGTGTTGATGTCGCTTATGAAATCTCCTATTCAGTACATGCGAAAACGTATGGATTTACGTTGGCGGCAAGTCTGGCTGTGATGGCGGCGGCGCTTTTTATCTTAATGGTTCATCTCGGCCAGAGGGATCTGTCAGAGCTTTTGAAGGAAGAGGAGAAAAAAGAAATCCGCCCAGAAAACAGGCGGTGGCTTATTATGGCGGCAGCGGGGGCGGCGCTGTATGTGTATGCTTTCCGCCAGTATTACCGGACGGACGCGGGTGTCCTGTATGCCGTCATACAGTGGATGGTGTCGGGATTTCTGATTTTGGGGTTTGGCGGGAACTTTCTGCTGGATGCGGTGAAAAGAAGGCAGGGCTTTTACTACAGGCGTATCTTGCAGATCAATCAGCTCTATCACCGTTATAACAGCAATATGCTTTTTATCTCCATGGTATTTGCGGTGCATTTTCTGATCATGGGTTACATGGCGTGTTCTGTTATCGAAAATCTGCCTTTGGAGAAGGATCGGAGCACGTACCCCTACGATTATGTATGGCTCGGGCAGGAAAAGGATGAAGGGTATGTGAAAGAATTTACGGAGAGGGCGGCAGGGAAATATTCGTCCTACCCGATCATCCGGCTTGCGGCGTTTGCCGGCAGCGAGCATGTGGGGATATCCGAGAGCACCTTTGAGGAGATGACCGGCCGTTCTGTGAGGGTTAAAGATGATGAAATGTACCTGTTTATCGAGCAGACGGCGTATGATGGGGAGGAGATTGCAGACAGGCGCGACTATGAACTGATCTTTCAAGGAGTGCATACGGGAAAATACCGGGATATGCTGTATAATGTGGCGGCAGGTTCCGGGGAGTTTAACGAGCAGTACAGCAGGTACCGGATAAAAAAGATTGAAAGGGAAACGATATGGGGCAGCATTTCTGCGGACAACTATCATGAAAACACCGTCGTGCTCTCGGATAAACGCTTTGAGGAAGAGCAAAAAAAGATACTGGACAAAGCAGACGAGCCGAATGAAATATTTTTGCTCAATGCGCCAAAGCGGGAGAGGGCGCAGGCAGGAGAGGAGCTGCACAGATATGTAGAAAATTACGGAATCCGGGATGAACATGCGGGTTATGAGCAAAATGTGCTGTACGATGCAGACCGGATTTTAGAGGCGGATTTTCTGAGAAATCTGTTTAACATTATAAGCAAATGTTTTATCATCACGGCATTCTGCATAAGCGGGCTGTTTATCATCGGGATGAAAGTATTTGCGGAAATCCCGCAGTACGGGAGGAAATACGAACATCTGACCTGTCTGGGCATGAGGAGGAAGGAAGAAAGGCGGGGCATCGGAAAGGAGATTAAGAGCCTTCTGCACATATCGCTGGCAGCCGGGGCGGCCTATGGGCTGACATACTTGTGCGTCACGGTAAAACTTGGGGATATGTCTGCCGTGAGGGCGGCGTTTTATATGAAATGTTGGGGGATGTTTCTTACCGTTTATCTGGCGGTGCAGTTCGTCCTGGAGAATGTGCTGGCGGGAATTCTGGTCAGGAAGGTGGAGCGCTGTATGGGGGCGGCAAAGACATAGAAACACAAAGATATAAAAACAGCAGCTGAATTGAATAAGAATATTGATTGAATGAAAAAAATCATTGTGCTATACTTTTTCTAAAGATATCGTTGCAATATTAAGGAAACTTATTGTTTAAATGCTGTAAAGATTAAGGGGGGCCAGAGGTGATGTTGAAGAAAGGAGCCGGGTTAAATAAAAAACAGGTATGTGATGTGACCATGGCGGTATTGATGCAGATTTTAGTCTTTTTTCCGTGGATACAGTCACAGGACGGCAGGATAAATATATGGATATACCTGATTAGGGATTTCAGGGTAAAAAGCCATATGAAGGCATATATACATACATTTTTGGGGAATTCAAAGGAACTGTCCGGAGAGTCATATTTAATACCTGCCATGTTTTGGCTTATAGCGGTTGTGATCGTAATGATGCAGCTTTTGAGCCTGCTCTATGCGTATGCCTCTGTCAAGGAACATTTTGTAGTCAGAGGCTTTGGCTATATGAGGACGGAACTGCTGGTACTGGTTATTCTGGCAGTTGGACTTATGACTGATCTGGGCTATGGTGCCTATGCACAGACAGACCAGGGCGACCTGGTTTCCGTGTTTCCGGGGCAGATCCTTGGCTTTTACAGCCTGTTCATTGTGCTTGCCGGGGTCTGGATATTGGCGGGAAAGATGTTTGAAACATGGGATGAGACGGCGCGTATCGTAAAGCAGGAAAGGGAGCAGAAAGAACTGTACCGGAAAGAGCGGAAAAAAAGATTATATTTCCCAGGCAGATATTCCAAGCTGTACTATGCTATTTTGTGGAAGGATTTAAAGAGCCGTTATAAAGACGCTTTCTTTTTATGTTTTTCGGTTTTTCTGTCAACGCTTTTTTTGTATACAGGCATTGGGATCAGAAATATATTCAGTGCAAGCTACAGTGAGTCGGCATCCGGCGTGCTGGGTCTTGGACTTCTGGAGATCATGAGTGACTTCCTTCTGGTGTCGGTAGTGGTGTCTGTGTTCCTTGTTACAATCATCCTTTCTGTTTATCGGAGAAAAAGGGTGGGAAATACAGGGATTTTCCATATCCTGGGAGTCAGGAGCCATGACTTTTTTGTGGTGTGGATTGCGGAGATGTCTGGTTGCTTTGCAGTGTCTGTGAGCATCGGGCTGGTGGCGGGAGGCGTGTTCCTCCGGCTGTTATGTATGCTGATAAAGAAGATATATCCGTCTGTCGGGGAGATGGGAGCTGCCGGGATGAGTGCGTACATGGGAACTGTCGGGGGGATGCTTATCATTTTCCTTTTTGCATTCGGGTTCTCCCATGACATGCAGGCTGCCCAGAGGTCGATGGATGTCAGGGGAGCAATGGTGCAGGGTGAAGAGCTGCCGGGGAAATTCAAATATTGGTGGCTGGGAATCGGATGCGTGATTGCGGCATGCAGCATATTGTGCTATACACAGCGCCGCGCGGCGGAGGGAATCACGTTTTTAAGTATATTTATTCTGGCTTTGCTGATCATCATATACAATT
Source organism: Lachnospiraceae bacterium MD308 (assembly GCA_000403475.2). Taxonomy (GTDB): domain Bacteria; phylum Bacillota; class Clostridia; order Lachnospirales; family Lachnospiraceae; genus MD308. The sequence continues at coordinate 400,941 of KE159795.1, read as the reverse complement.
TCTGGGGAGCGCGGCTGGAGGAAGGCAAGAAAAGATTGGGCGACTATCTCCGCACGCTGCCGCAGATGCATATGCTGCGCCACCGCTTTGGCACTTCGGCGCGTTATGTAGGTATCTTGGTGATGATACATATATATTTTCTGTTCTTTTTTGCGATGAAGGTGACTTCCGGCATTATTGCCACAGAGCCGGAAGACTTATATCCGTATGATTATGTATTGCTGGCAAACAGCAAGGATGCAGAGCTGGCAGACGAATTCCGCAGCCAGTGCGAGGGCGAGGTGACGGCTTACCCGATGGTGCGGGCAACTACAATTGACAATACGGAAAGGCTTGACCCTCCGAGAAAAATCATAGAACAGCAGGGGCAGAATATCGGTATTTCAGAGACAACATATCGGGAACTGAAAAGGCTTGCCGGACAGGAGGCCGAAAAGGATCTGGGGCTTGATGCAGAAGGGGAGAACATCCATATCGTGTACCAGCAGGATCAGGCGAGCAGGGCAAAGCCGCTGGACTGGTATATGCTGACGACGCGCCCGTATCTGCATGTCGGTCAGCCGCTGACTGATTATGATGTGGATAATTATGAGAAATATTACCCGAAGAAAAAAATCGCCGGGGAGGAAGTGACAAGCCTTATCGGCTGTTTTAAGCAGGGGAAATATGAAAACCTGGTAGTTTTTTCCGATGCTTATTTTGAAAAGGTCAAAGATAACTGGAAGACGACAGACCGTTATACCGGGGAGCCGGCAGAGGAAGGCAATGCGGGCTTAAAGGATAACATCTATGAAGGGGCGACGCAGCTGTTGCTCATAAATGTGCTGGAGGAATATGCGGGGAAGGCAGATGAGATCGTAAAGCGTTTCCGCGAGGCGCATGCATATGACGAATCGCTGGACCCGCTGGTAGACAGCGCTTATTCTAGGAGGGAGGCTGTTGGAAAACGGCAGATGGAGCATGCATTTGAGGTAATCGTGAATGGATTTATCTGCATCATGCTTTTGATCGTGAGCATATTGCTGCTGTACATGAAAGTCGAAATTGAATTCCCGGAAATGAAAGTCAGGTATCAGTTTATGGAGCGCATCGGCATGCGCCAGAAGGAAAGGATCAGGGCGGAGAAAAAGGAAATAGACAGGTTTGTGAAGATTCCTCTTGGAATCGCGGCCCCGGTCAGCCTGGTATTTACATTGATCGTTTTCCGGCTGAGATATTTTGACAGACAGGATATGCTTTTGTATGGAATGTACGGAGGGGGCATATGCCTGCTTTATGCGCTTGTACAGATAGCCGTTATGAAATATTTGCAGTTCAAGACGGTAAGGAAGGTGGAAATGGGATACGGAAAGTAAAGGGAGGATTTTGCAATAAAATGTAGGATTGAAAGCGGAAAACCATTGTGATATACTTTTTCCAAGGATTCCTCTGCAATAAACGGAGGAAAGCATATGAGAAAAAAGAAACGGTTACCCTCAGTGAACAAAGGAACACACGCCCTTTGTTCACTGAGGGTACAGGAACTTACAATCAAAGATAACTTTATGTTCGGCGCGGTGATGGTATACGAAGGATTGAGGATGAGACAGATATGGGGATTCTTAAGGCATGGCTTGAGGCGGCAAGAGAGGCGGAATCTATGGATGATTTTATTGGGAAGATGCGGCAGTAATGGCGCATGTTTCATCTGCCGTGTATTTTGTCGGCGCAAATCTATATTTTCAATGGCGGACATTGGAATTTAGGTGCAGTTTTTTGGTTGGTTTTGCAGATTAGTTTCTCTGGTGTACACTGAGGAAAAAAGAAAATGTAATACATGCCGTAAATTGGCAAAAAAATATTGACGTGAGCTGAAAATGTGATATAATCTTATGTAGTGCAAAAATATACCCGAACAGTCGTATAATGCACAATATAGGACTGGAGGGGAGGTTAGGTGTGAGACTATGTCAAATGTAATCGTTAAAGAAAACGAGACGTTAGACAGCGCTTTACGCAGATTCAAAAGAAACTGTGCGAAGGCTGGCATTCAGCAGGAGATTCGTAAAAGAGAACATTACGAGAAACCAAGTGTGAGACGTAAAAAGAAATCTGAGGCTGCTAGAAAACGTAAGTATAACTAATATGTGCAATGAATGGGGTGTCCTGTGAGGACACCCTGTTTTGGCTTATATTGTAAAAAGGGTATTGACAGATGTGAAAAAGGAGGTTATAGTTAGAATCGTTGAGGGCAAAGGTGCCGTACTTTATGAGTGCGACATCTTTTTTTTAAATGCGTACAAAAACAGATCAGGAAAGAGAGGGATTTGCAATGAGATTAAAAGATACGGGGCTTACTGCACAGGAATTGAAAGACATGGCAGACAGGTACATGGTAGAGACTTATGAGCGGTACGATTTCATCGCGGAGAGGGCGGAAGGGATGTACATATACGATGAGGAAGGCAACGCGTATCTTGACTTTTACGGCGGCGTTGCGGTGAACAGCCCGGGCAACCGGAATGAACGGGTGGTGGCAGCGATTAAAGATCAGCTTGAGGATATCGTGCATACGTTTAATTATCCGTATACGGTTCCGCAGGCGCTGCTTGCGAAGAAAATCTGCGATACTATCGGAATGGATAAGATCTTCTACCAGAATTCCGGAACGGAGGCCAATGAGTGCATGATTAAGATGGCGAGGAAATACGGCACAGATAACTTCGGGCCGGAGCATTATCACATCATTACCGCTAAAAATGGCTTTCACGGAAGGACTTACGGCGCAATGGCGGCGACTGGACAGCCGGATACAGCGATTCAGAAAGGTTTCGGCTCCATGCTCCCCGGATTTTCCTATGCAGAATATAACAATCTTGCGGACTTTGCCGCAAAGGTGACGGAAAATACTGTCGCCATTATGATAGAACCGGTGCAGGGAGAGGGAGGCGTGCACCCTGCGGATCAGGAATTTGTGGAGGGCTTAAGAAAGCTTTGTGACGAACATGGGATGCTCCTGCTCTTTGATGAAGTACAGACAGGGTGGGGGCGCACGGGTGCGCCGATGGCGTATATGGGCTACGGGGTAAAGCCGGACGCGGTGTCCATGGCGAAGGCGATGGGCGGCGGCATGCCAATAGGCGCCTGCTGCGCGGTGGAGAAAGTGGCGAAAGCGTTTACCGCCGGAACCCACGGTTCAACTTACGGCGGCCATGCCCTTGCCTGTGCGGCGGCTTATGCGTCGGTATCGGAGATTCTCGACAGGAACTTAAGTGAAAATGCATATGTAATGGGCGAGTACATGAAAAAGCAGCTTGCAAGGCTCCCCCACGTGACAGAGACGAGAGGGCGCGGGCTTTTGGTCGGATGCGAGTACGATATCCCCATCGCCGAAGAGGTAAAGCACGGCTGTCTTGACCGGCTGGTGCTGATCACTGCCATCGGAGACAGGGTAAACCGCATGATACCGCCGCTTATTGTAACGAAAAAGCAGATTGACAAGCTGGTCCGCATTATGAGGGCGGCCATCGCGGACGCGGCGGAGAAGTATTATGCTATGGATCTGGCGGGTTAGTTGTGCATTATCTGCTGTAGCTCTTGATAGAGCCGCCCCAGGGGAAGTCCTACTACGTTGTTGTAATCTCCCTTGATCTCTTTTACATGGATGGCGAAATCTCCCTGTATTCCGTATGCGCCGGCTTTGTCCAGAGGGTCGCCGGATTCCACGTAGACACGCAGGTCGTCCTTGTGGACAGGGTAGAAGGTCACATCTGTCTTTTCGTAAAATGTATTTACGGTAGTTTCCCCGTGATATTCTGTAATGAGGGAAACGCCGGTGTAGACTTGGTGGGTGCGGTCGGAGAGCATGGAGAGCATGTCGTAGGCCTCGGATCTATCGGCAGGTTTCCCCAGAATCTCGCCCCGGTAGACGACGATGGTGTCCGCGCCGATGACAGTAAGGCCCTCAGAGCTTTTTCCGGATGTGCGGGAATCAGTCCTGGAAGGCCTAAATGCCCGGAATACCGCATGGGCTTTCTGGGCGGCCAGCTCCATAACGATATCGGAAGGTACGGTTTTTGTGATTTTTTCTTCTATAGAAGATGGGATGATTTCGAAAGAGATGCCTGTCTTTTTAAGGAGTTCCTCTCTGCGGGGGGAGGCAGAGGCTAAGATATATCTCATAGTGAATATAGTCCTTTCGTGTATTTGGAGATTAGTATATTGAAAAAGAGCGGGCCTGTCAATTGCGGGATGGCAGTTTTTCTGTTAAAATTTTTTCTTGCCTTGCGGTCCGCGCCGTGTTATAATGCAGAGACATCAGAGGGAGGCGAATCTGCCGAACTTCTTATCCGTTCAGGATATAAAGACACTTTATCGCATCGCCCTTTTCCGGGCAGTTTATCCAACAGATGTATTTCGGGAAAAATGGCATTTGTATGTACTTTTAGAGGAGGAATTTGTGTATGGCAAACAAGTTACAGCAGTATTTTCCAATACTTATTTTTATCTTTTCGTGCCTCTTGACATCTTTCAGGAAATCCAGCACAATAAAAATATAAAAATCGAAGGCAGATTAGAGGCGTGGCTTACATTTTTGTGTATGGATGAGCCGGAGGCAATCATTGCCGTCATTGAAAAGTATCCGGACTTCAGAGCCATGTATGAGCAGATTTACGACATCTGCAAAAACATTGAAGAGGTGATGGGAGGCGCTTGCCCGGATTGCAGAACTTGAGGGGAAATCCTGAAAAATGTTGATTTTGGAAAGCAGAGTGATATAATTTTAAAGAATACTGCCGCTGTGTGCGGCCAGAGGAGGAAGAGACAATGTATATCAGTGAGATCGTGACAACACCGCCGGAGAATGTAAGCGAGAGGGTTCCCCTTGAGCAGGAAGTATATAAGGTGTTTAAAAAGCTTGGGATTCCTTTTGAGCGGGTGGACAACGACCCGGCGGCATCTATGGAGGAGTGCGCGGATATCGGGAAGGTGCTTGGGGCGCCGGTACGCAAGGACGTGTTTTTGTGCAACCAGAAGAAAACGACGTTTTTCCTGCTGGTGATGCCGGAGGACAAGGCATTTGACACGTCGTCTTTCAGCAAGAAACTGGGGGTTTCCCGGATGTCCTTTGCGTCTCCGGAGCATATGATGGAGTATCTCGGGACAAAGCCGGGGTCGGCGAGCGTTGTAGGATTATTGAACGATGAAGATGATTATGTGCAGCTTATTCTTGATAAGGAAGTGGCGGAGGCGGAGTATTTTGTGTGCAATACAGGGATCAATACGACGCATCTGAAGTTTAAGACCCAGGACCTGATCAAGAAATTCCTTCCCTATGCCCATCACCGCCCGCGGATTGTGGATCTGTAAACCCAGGGGCGTCGGCCGGGGCGGATTTTAAGCATCATGGGATAAGAGGCTGGCAGATGACTAGGAGGTGCTTTTATGGAGAGGCTGTCGGAGAAGGAGTTTAAGAGCATAGTGGCGGGAAGGAAGGCCGGGGAGAGGCTTGCATTTACCGAGAAGGAAATCTGGAACATGGATCTGAGCGGGATGGAGCTTGACCACATGGATTTTACACTAAGCTCTTTCCAGAATACGGTGCTGGACGGAGTGAATTTTGAGGGCAGCTCTGTGGAAAATGCGTTGTTTGACGGATGCTCCATGCGGGGCTCGAGCTTTAAAAACGCGAAGATGACGACGGCATCTTTCCGTTACTGCGATATGAGGAAATGCAGCATCGAGGGGGCGGATCTTTACGGGGCGGTGCTGGAGTTTGCCAATCTTGAGGGAATATTATCCGATGAGAATACGCGGTGGTTCAGGCTCCACTGCCCGGAGGAGGGGGCGTTTCTTGGCTACAAGAAATGTGTCAATGACCGGATGGTGCAGCTCCTTATTCCGGCGGATGCTAAGCGGACTTCCGCAACCCTGCCATCCTGCCGTTGCAGCAGGGCGAAGGTGCTTACGATTAAAAGCTTTGACTTTACCGAGAATTTTGACGAGGCATGGTCTTTGGTGGATGAGAATTTTGTCTATAAAAAAGGCGAATGGGTGGAAGTGAAGGATTTTAACGAGAACCGCTGGCAGGATTCCACCACGGGGATTCATTTCTGGATGACCAGGGCGGAGGCCGAGGCGTACTAGCCGGGGCTTAAAACTTTAAAGATAAAGCGCTTGATGCATTTGGGTGCGGACGCGCGGAAGAGAGAAATATATGAAGGGATGTAATACTGATGAATACAGCAAATGATTTAAGGCAGCTGCTTTTTGATATTGACAGAAAGGGGTATCCTGCCTACAAGGGAACGAAGGGGAGCTACCGTTTTGGGAAATATGTCCTGTACATTGACCATGTGCAGGGAGATCCTTTCGCGGCTCCTTCAAAGCTTCATGTGGAGGTTTCGGGGAAGACTGCCGGGTTTCCGGAGCAGCTTTATGATAAGAAACATAAGCGGATTGCCCTGCAGGATCATCTGACCAGGCTTTTTGAGGAACAGGCGAGGAAATATTCTTTTCAGGCGAAAGGCTCCGGGAAGAGCGGGATCCTATCGGTGACGAGATGCGGGCAGGAGGTGTTAGAGCGCAGCGCGTGCGCCCTTAATCCGGCAAACGGCGATATCATCGTCCGGTTTGAGGCGGGATTTCCTGCAAATGGAAGGACGATCAATGCAAGGGAGCTGATAAAGATTCTCTTTGATTTCCTGCCGGAGTGCGTGGAGAAGTCTTTGCTCTACCAGAATATCAACAGCGCCAAAGCCCAGCGGGTGATGGAGCTTTCAGAGGATCAGGAGTTTATAAGAAAGGAGCTTTCCAAGCGGGAGCTGATAGCTTTTGTGGCGGACGGCTCCGTCCTGCCGAGAGAATCCGGCATCTCCCAGCGGCCCATGAAGGGCGCGGTGGCCTTTGCCTCGCCGGAGTCCATGCGGGTGACCATGAACCTTCCCTATAAAGGGGAGATATCCGGCATGGGCATCCGTAAGGGGATTACGTTGATCGTGGGCGGAGGGTACCACGGGAAATCGACTCTTCTTAAAGCGCTGGAAATGTGCGTGTATCCTCATATTGCCGGGGATGGGAGAGAGTATATCGTGACGGACGCTGCGGCGGTGAAAATCCGGGCGGAGGACGGAAGGAGCATTAAGCATACGGATATTTCCATGTTCATCAATGACCTGCCAAATAAAAAGGACACAAAGGCATTCTATACGGAGGATGCCAGCGGCAGCACATCCCAGGCGGCAAATGTGGTGGAGGCGATGGAGGCGGGCGCAAGCGCCTTTTTCATCGACGAAGATACAAGCGCGACGAATTTCATGGTGCGCGATGAGCTGATGCAGCGGGTGATCCACCGGGATATGGAGCCCATTACGCCGTTTATTGAGCGGATGGGAGCCATCTATGAGCGGTTTGGCATCTCTACGGTGCTGGTTGCGGGAAGTTCCGGCGCGTATTTCCAGGTGGCGGACAAGATCGTGCAGATGGACCGCTATGTGCCGCGGGATATCACGGAGGCGGCGAAGGAGGCTGCGGCAGAGTATCCCGGGCTTTCCTACCCTCAGGACGGTACACCTGCGCCGGAGTATGTGAGAAAGCCGAAGAAGAATCCGGGCGTGTTCCACAAAGGAAGGATCAAGATTAAGACCATGGGAAGAGACGGCGTGCAGCTTGGCCATGACACGGTAGACCTGCGATATGTGGAGCAGCTTGCGGACAGCGAGCAGCTTACCTGTCTTGGATATATCCTAAAGCTGATGGAAGAGGACGGATTTGACGGGAAAAAGACTGTGCAGGAGCAGATCGGCTCCCTGCTTGCCCAGATTGAGAAGAAGGGCTTTGCGGCAATTGTGGGAAAAGAAGTGAGGAACCAGGGGGATATCCCGGGGAATCTGGCCATGCCAAGAAGAGAAGAGATATTCGCCTGCATGAACCGGTATCGGGGCCTGAAATTATAGAATTGGATTTCAAAGTATGAAAGATGAGATTATATTCCGCCCGATTGCGCGGATAAGGACAGATTTCCCGGAGAAATTCGGAATACCCAGGCAGAGCGGGCTTGCGGACACAAGAGGGAAGATCGTCTTTGAGGAAAGGTATCGGAGCCCGGAGGCAGTGCGGGGGATTGAGCAGTTTTCCCATCTCTGGCTGCTGTGGGAGTTTTCGGAGGCGGTGCGGGAGAATTTCAGCCCGACGGTACGCCCGCCGAGGCTCGGCGGAAATGAGCGGGTGGGAGTGTTTGCCACCCGCTCTCCTTTCAGACCCAACCCCATCGGGCTTTCCTGCGTCAGGCTTTGCCGGGTGGAGATAAGCGAAGAGGATGGGCCGGTACTTTATGTGGCGGGTGCGGACCTGATGGACAAAACGCCTGTTTTTGACATCAAGCCTTACCTTCCATATGTGGACGCTCACCCGGAGGCGGAGGAGGGGTTTGCCGCAGAGCGGAAAAATTACCGGCTGGAGGTGTCCTTTTCGGACAAATGCCGGGAGGAGTTTTCGGCAGATGAGCTTTCGGTGTTAAAAGAGGTTCTCTCCCAGGACCCCAGGCCCTCCTACCAGAATGACCCGGAGCGGGCGTACGGGATGTCGTATGCCGGGAGAGAGGTGAAGTTCAGGGTGGAGGACGGAACCGTGTTCGTCTCCGGGGCTGCTGCTATAGGCGGGAGTGAAGGCCGTGAATAACAACGATTTTGAAATTACCTATTTACATCTGCCCTGCACAGGGTTATAATAATCATCAGCAGATGATGTTACTGCAATCTCTATTCAATGTGAAAACTGAATATGAAAGTCTTTGTGGCAGGGTGCAAGTCCCTACCGATGGTATAGTCCATGACCCGCTTTGGCGGCTGATCCGGTGACATGTCTTTGACGGCGTGAATTCCGGGACCGACGGTTACAGTCCGGATGAGAAAAGACATTTTCTGCATTTACGTGCCCGGGACATATTATTGTCGCGGGTTATTTTTGTACAGGGGAGGCCGTCTTTTGCAGGCGGGTTTCCAAAAAAGAAAGGAGATTTCAGTATGAACCAGTTCAATGAAACAAATGTGGCAGCCAAGACAGCAGCTAAGGCGGCAGGGAAAAAGACAGTCCAGACAGCCGGGGATATCCATATGAAGGTGAAAACCATCGCTTTTGTGGGGCTGATGGGGGCGGTGAGCGCAGTGCTTATGCTGTTCCGTTTTCCGATTCCGTTCATGCCTCCGTTTATGTCTTTTGACTTGTCGGGGCTTATGGAGATGATGGGCGGATTTATGTTCGGGCCTTTTGCGGCGGTGTGCATTATCATCGTAAAGATTCTCCTGCAGCTTGTGATCCAGGGGTCTTTCTCCCTGGGAACGGGGGAGCTGCAGAACTTTATCTTAAGTTCCAGCTATGTATTGCCGGCCCTGTTTATCTACCACCGGAATAAGACGAAGAAGACGGCGGCAGCGGGCATGGCAGTCGGCACAGTGATCGTGTCGGCAGTGGCGGTTATAACGAACCTGTATCTGATCATTCCCTTCTATGCGAATCTGTCGGGAATGACCATGAGCGATTTCGTGGCGATGTGTACGGCGGTCAATCCGGCGATGAAGAATGTGACTACCATGGCGGTTTTTGGCATTCTGCCTTTTAACCTGATCAAATTCGGCGTGACTTCCGTTGTTACATTTATCGTATACAAGAGGTTGAGCAAGCTGATCAAGGGGATTATCAGCCGGTAAGACGGCGGATGCAAACATAATTAATTATAAGAGAGGAAATGGAACATGAAATTTGTATTGGATAAGGACATTACTTATGAGCAGGCGGTAGAGCGGATGTTTAACATGCTCGGAAACAGCCAGATCATGGCGCTTGCCTCCAGCAAGGATGATTATGTGATGGTGCGTAATGTGAGCTGCCTTTTTTACGGCGGCAAGATCTGGTTTAAGACGGACAAAAACTTCCGGAAGACAAAACAGCTCTTGGAAAACCCCAACGTTGCCCTCTGCTGGAGCGGCATCCAGGTGGAGGGAACCGCGGAGAATAAAGGGCTTGTCATCGAGGAGCCGGGGCAGGTGTTTGCGAAAGGGTACGAGAAATACCTGTGGCAGAGCTACAACAAGTACAGCCATGAGGATACGGAGATTCTGATCGAGGTGTCTCCGAAGTATGTGGAAGTGTGGGATACAAGCGACGAGGGCTACGCGTTCCAGCTCTTTATTGATTTTGAGAAGAAAAGCGTGGAAGTAAAGCAGTACGATAAGAAATAGCGCGTCGGGGAGGAGACTTTGTGAAACTTGACAGAATGATCGGCATCCTGTCGGTTCTCCTACAGAAGGAGAAGGTGACGGCGCCTTATCTGGCGGAAAAGTTCGAGGTGTCCCGCCGCACAATAAACCGGGACATCGACGCCCTCTGTATGGCGGGAATCCCGCTGGTGACGGAGCCGGGGGCAAACGGCGGCGTTTCTATCATGGACGGCTACAAGATTGACCGGACACTCCTTAGCACGTCGGATATGCAGGCGATCCTTGCGGGGCTTAGGAGCCTGGACAGCGTAAGCGGGACAAAGCGCTATGCCCAGCTTATGGAAAAGCTGTCGGCGGGGGCATCGAACCTGCTGGCAGGGGATACCCACATTTTGATCGACCTTTCCTCCTGGTACAAGGATTTGCTCTCGCCGAAGATTGAGCTGATTCACGGGGCGATCCTTTCCGGGCATAAAGTTTCCTTTTCTTACTTTTCCCCGAAGGGGGATTCAGAGCGCACCGTCGAGCCTTACGACCTGCTCTTTCAGTGGGCCGGCTGGTATTTGTGGGGATGGTGCGAGATGCGGAAGGATTTCCGGCTGTTTAAGCTTGGGCGGATGACGAACCTTTCTGTGGGCGGCGGGTTTGAAAAGCGGGTCGTACCTTTCCCGGACCTCTCTGCGGCCAGGTTGTTTCCCTGCAAATATCAGGTAAAAGCCAGGGTGGCGCCGGAGTACAAATGGCGGCTTGTGGAGGACTACGGGCCGGACAGCTTTTCTGCGGAGCCGGACGGGTCGCTGCTGTTTTCCGGCGGGTTTGCGGATAAGGTGAGCGTGATTACCTGGATTATATCTTTCGGAGCCGGGGCGGAGCTTTTGGAGCCGGAAGAGCTGAGGGCGGATGTCCGGGCATTTGCGGAAGGAATACGGCGGAAATATGAAAAAGATTTTGCTGATAATTAAAACCATGACACACAGTTGTCGTGGTTTTTGTGTTATATTAAAGGAACTTCAATGAAATATAAAAATTCAAGGAGAAGGAGAGGGAGAGCATGGCGTTTGACTATAAAAAAGAGTACAGGGAATTTTACCTGCCGAAGAAGAGACCGGAGCTCATTACGGTGCCGCCCATGAATTTTGCGGCGGTTCGCGGAAAAGGAGACCCCAATGAGGAGGACGGCGCGTACAAGCAGGCTGTCGGCCTGCTCTACGGAGCGGCGTATACCATTAAAATGAGCAAGCATTTAGAACACCGGATAGAAGGGTATTTTGACTTTGTGGTGCCGCCTTTAGAGGGGCTTTGGTGGCAGAGAGGCGTAAGAGGCGTTGACTATTCCCACAAGGAGGAGTTTGAGTGGATTTCGATGATCCGTCTGCCGGAGTTTGTGACGGAGGAGGAGTTTCTCTGGGCGAAGGGGGAGGCTGCGGCGAAGAAGAAGGCAGACTTTTCCGGGGTGGAATTTTTCACTTACGAGGAGGGCTTATGCGTGCAGTGCATGCATGTGGGGCCTTATGACGACGAGCCGGCGACGGTGGGGGCTATGGATGCATTTGCCGAGGAGCAGGGATATGTGGCGGATATGAGCGATATGGGCGGACTAAATGGGAGCCGCTTTCATCATGAGATTTATCTGAGCGATGTGAGGAAGTGCAGGCCGGAAAACTTAAAGACCGTGATCCGGCATCCGGTAAGGAGGGCATAGGCAGATGAGGTATACAAAAAAACAGCTTGAGGAGCTTATCGGAACGGACTTCTGCCGGATGTACCGGCAATTTAATGATTATGTGCTGGATCACTATAATGTGTCCCAGATATGGGATAAGGGAGGGAGAGACTGGGAGAGCTGCGTGCGCTACAGCCGGAGCGGGAAGACGCTGTGCACCGTTTTTTTCCGGGAGGAAAAGGTTGGCGTGCTGATCATATTCGGGAAGAAAGAGCGGGAGAGGTTTGAGGAGACGGCGGACAGGTTTTGCGCCGCAGTGCGGGAGAACTATGACAGTTCTAAGACGTATCATGACGGGAAATGGATGATGTTTGACCTGGACGCGCCGGGCATGCTCTCGGAGCTGGAGCTGCTTTTAGCGGTGAAGAAGGCGCCCAACAGAAAGACTACCATGTGCGGCTATTGCTGTGACATGTGCAAGGCATTTGCGGGAAATGTGAAGAAAAATGACCAGCGCGCCATTCTGTCGGAGTATTGGAAGAAATATTACGGCCTGAACATTCCCGCGGAAAAGATGCAGTGCGACGGATGCCGGTGCAAAAAGGACGATGCCCGCAGGATAGACGGAGCGTGTCCGGTACGTGCCTGCGTCCTGGAAAGGAAACTTCATGACTGTTCGGCCTGCGAGGGCTATCCCTGCCAGGCCTTCCTGTCAAGAAAGGGGCTTTCCCTTGAGGAGGCAGATGGGGCCTGTGGGCTGGATCTGCAGGATTATTATGAATACCTCGGTGCATTTGACAACAAATCCAGGCTCGACCGTAGAAAGAAAAGAGAATCATGACATACAGCTGTCGTGGTTGCCGTGTTAGGATCAGGATAACAAAAGAAAGGATGGATTGACTTATGAATTATGAAATTGTGACATTGAAAGAAAAAATTGCTGTCGGCATCTCTGCCAGGACGAACAACACTTCCCCTGACGCGGGAGTAGTCATCGGCGGGCTGTGGAACCGTTTTTACAACGAGGGCGTCTATGAGTCCATCCCCGGCAAGGAGGGCGGGAAGGCTCTGGGAATCTACACGGATTACGCCGGGGATGAAAAGGCGGACTATACGGTGGTAGTTGCCTGTGAGACGGCCGGGGAGCCGGAGGAGGGCGGGTACACATGCCTTCGGATTCCTGCCGGGAGGTATGCGAAATTCGTCGTCCGCGGGGATATGGTGCAGGCGGTAAGCGCGGCATGGCAGGAAATCTGGCAGATGGATCTTAAACGGACGTTTCAGTGTGATTTTGAGGAGTATCAGGACGACTGCATGGAAGAGGCGGAGATCCATATCTATGTGGGGATAGTTTCGGAGGATGAAAACCGGGATGGAAAGGCAGACTGAGAGGTGCAGGTGCTGGAAAGAATAGGAAGTTATGCATTACATAAAAGCAAAAGGAATATTGTCCGCGAAGAACGGGATGAACCTGTACCGGGGATGCTCCCACGGGTGCATCTACTGCGACTCCAGGAGCAGGTGCTATCATATGGAGCATGTCTTTGAGGACATTGAGGTAAAGGAAAATGCGCTGGAGCTTTTAGAGGGCGCATTGAGGCGGAGGCGGAAAAAGTGCATGATCGGCACAGGCTCCATGACAGACCCGTACATCCCGCTGGAGGAGGAGCTTTGCCGGACGAGGGGCGCGCTGGAGCTTATCTGGCGGTACGGGTTCGGCGCGACGGTCATCACCAAGTCCGCCAGAATCCTGCGGGATATTGAGCTGCTGCAAAAAATTAATGAAAGGGCGAAGTGCGTGGTTCAGATGACCCTCACCACCTGTGACGAGACACTGTGCAGAAAGATAGAGCCAAACGTCAGCACGACGGCGGAGCGGCTTAAGGCGCTGAAGGAGTTTCGGGATGCGGGGATTCCTACGGTGGTGTGGCTCACCCCGATCCTTCCCTTCATCAACGACACCCGGGAGAATATTTCCGGCATCCTTGATATGTGCATCGAGGCACAAGTCTATGGGATTATCTGCTTTGGCATGGGGGTTACCCTCCGGGATGGCAGCCGGGAATATTTTTACCGGCAGCTTGACCGCCTGTTCCCGGGGATGAAAGAAAGGTACATCCGGGCATACGGCAGCCGGTATGAACTGCCAAGCCCGCAAAATGCCGGGCTTATGGAGCTGTTCCTGGACACATGCGGCCGCAGCGGGATTGTCTGCGGAAATGACCGGATCTTCCGGTATCTGTCGGAATTTCCGGAGGCAGACGGGCAGTACCGTCTGCCGTTTTGAGATTTTTGTGCGATATGTATAAAATTATGGAAAAATAAAGATATTATTTTTTATTGTGAACCAGGCGCCATATGGTGTATAATGAGGCGAATTAAGGAAACGATGATGACTGTACTGACATTAAGGAGATAGATTATGGCGTTGGAAGATTACAATAAAGCGTACAGGATGGGCAAAAGAGAGTACCAGCACCGGATGATGAAGGGGCAGCTCCCTACGCTGCAGGTTTTAGACGAGATATTGCCGCCAAAAGGGTTTTACTCGGAGGTTCCGCTGGGGCTTGTGCAGATTCCGGTGAGCCAGATCGTGGGAACGAAGACGGGGGGCAGGAGCAATGCCTTTGCGGCCAATTTTATGCCGATCTTAAAGGTAGGAACGGAATTTTCCCAGAAGTGGGTGACGCTGTGCAAGAGCCATGAAGACGAGGGCATCAGAGAGCCGATCAAGGCTTACGAGTATATGAACCAGTTCTACGTCCTGGAGGGGAATAAGCGGGTCAGCGTGCTGAAATATTTTGACGTTGTGTCCATCCCCGGCACTGTGATCCGGATTGTGCCGAAGAGGACGGGGGAGAAGGAAAATAATATCTACTATGAATTTATGGAATTTTATGAGCTGTCCAAGGTGAACTACGTCTGGTTTTCAGAGGAAGGCTCCTTTGTGGAGCTGCAAAAGGAAGTGGGGAAAGACCCGGACGAGGTGTGGAGCGATGACGATAAGCTGACTTTCAGTTCCATATATACCCGTTTCCTGACGGAGTTTAAGGCAAATGGCGGGGATGAGCTTAACTGCACGCCGGGGGATGCCTTCCTTGCGTTTATCAAAGTCCATGATTATGAGGATCTGGAGGAGATGACGACCAGCGAGCTTAAAGGATTGGTGAAAAAGAGCTGGGAGGAGTTCGAGCTTTTGCAGGAAGAGGAAGAGATTGACCTGAAGATGGACCCTACTTTCAAGGAGAAGACGATCTTTGACAAGCTCCTGCCTGCAAGCGTGACGAAATTGAAGGCGGCGTTCATCTACGAAAAATCGCCGATGACTTCCGCCTGGACATATGCACACGAGCTGGGAAGGCTCCAGCTTGAACAGAGATTCCCGAAAGAGGTTACGACGGTCTGCTATGAAAATGTGACGGTGGATACGGTTGAGGATGTGCTTGAGGAGGCGGTGGAAGAAGGGTGCAACTTAATCTTTACCACGACCCCTGCTTTTGCCCAGGCCAGCGTCAAGGCAGCCATTGCCCACCCGAAGATCCGGATACTGAACTGCTCGCTCAATACTTCCCACCGCTATATCCGCACGTACTACTCCCGGATGCACGAGGCGAAGTTCCTCATGGGGGCGATCGCGGGAGCCATGGCAAGAAACGATAAGCTGGCGTATATCGCGGATTACCCGATTTTCGGCACAATCGCCAACATCAATGCATTTGCCCTTGGGGCGAAGATGATTAATCCACGGGCGACGGTTTACCTGGACTGGAGCGCCAAAAAGGACAATGACGCTCTCTGGAACTTTAAGAACAGCGACGCGTCCATCATATCCGGCAAGGACATGGTGATACCGGAAGATGCGTCAAGGTATTTCGGCATCTTTGAGATGAATGACGGATACCCGAAAAGCCTTGCCATGCCTGTATGGCAGTGGGGGAATTTCTATGAGAAACTGATCCGTACCATTATGGAAGGCACGTGGAAATATGACGACGACCCGTCCACCACTAAGGCGATCAATTACTGGTGGGGGATGTCGGCGGACGTTGTGGGGGTCATCTGCTCTCAAAACCTCCCTATCGGCACGAAACGGCTGGTGGAGCTTTTGAAAAATACCATCAGCAGGGGAGAATTCAATCCGTTTTCAGGGATTCTCTACTCTCAGGAAGGAATCGTGCAGGCGCATCCTTACAGAACCCTTTCACCGGAGGCCATTATGGAGATGGACTGGCTGGCAGAAAATGTCATCGGCTCCATCCCGAAAGAGACGGAATTAAAAGAACACACAAAGGCCGTTGTAGGGCAGCAGGGCTTAGATAAGGCGAAAGGATAGCGGGATATATGAAGATACTTGCGATTGCGGACGAGGAGTCAGCCTACCTGTGGGATCATTTTGAGAAGGAAAAGCTTAAGGGGATCGACCTGATCATCTCCTGCGGGGATTTAGACCCGAGGTATCTGTCCTTTTTAGCTACCTTCACCTCAGCGCCGGTGCTCTACGTCCACGGCAATCATGATGAAAAATACAGAGAGATGCCGCCGGAGGGGTGCATCTGCATCGATGATGCGATCTATGTCCATGACGGGGTTCGCATCCTGGGGCTTGGCGGCTCCATGAGATACCGGAACGGGGAGCATCAGTACACGGAGTGGGATATGAAACGGAGGGTGGGAAAGCTTGCGTTCAAGCTTTTTCGGCACAGGGGCTTTGACATCCTTGTGACCCACGCCCCGGCTTATGAGCTAAATGATGCGAGAGACCTTCCCCATCAGGGGTTCAAGGTGTTCCTTGCGCTGCTGGAAAAATATAAGCCCCGGTTTTTCCTCCACGGGCATGTACATATGTCTTACGGGAGAAACCATAAGCGGTATGACAGGTATCAGGAGACGCATGTGATCAATGCGTTTGAGCGGTGCGTGTTTGAATATGAGGACGAAAACCTGCGGGAGCATCTCAGATGATGCGCCGCAGTTTTTTTTGTGTGAGGGAGTGGGGCGGCAGGCTAATAATTCAACTCTCCTTATAATGTTATTGTAGTATGAACAATTGCATATTTTTTCACATCTTCTTCCGAGTTTTCATCCGCACTGTGTTTTTCCATATCCTTGGCGTCCACCACATAGATGCGGAGTGTTCCCGATATATCTGAACGGCTTATTTTATCAAATGCAAAACTAATTACAATAGAGAAAATGACGTATGGAAATCAAGCAGGGGTGCTTGAATGCCTGGGATACAGAGGTGCTCCTCCTGCATAGCGAGCTTGGAAACCAGTATACGGGTCAGGGAAGTCAAAGTGGCGGCGAAAGAGATTGTGAGCAAGAGACAGCAAAACCTGATTATATGTAAAGAAGAATTTATGAGCAGCGTGAAAATCACAGAGGACACTACCACCACGACACCGGACAAGGACGCTCCTGCCTTGTAAAATCAGGAGGTTTATGGTAGTATGGAGATACGATACAAAAGAGAAAGTAGGTGGGAAGATTGACAGTGGCGGATAAACAACATCAAGAAGATTTGCAGCGTTTGCGATTGTTAAGACCAATTGATGATGACTTTATGCGTTGCCTTTTCAAAGATAACATTCCATTGGCTGAATTTGTGTTACGCATTATCACGGATAAACCGGATTTAATTATAACTGATTGTGAAACACAGAAAGATATGAAAAGGCTGGCTGGAGCACGTTCTATCTGCCTGGACGCATATGGAACGGATTCGGCCGGAAAAAATATAATTTGGAAATCCAAAGGCAGGACAAGGGATCAGACCCACACAGAGCAAGATATCATTCAAGCGTAATGGATATAGAGAACCTCCATTCCGGTCAGGAATTTAAAGAATTGCCAGACACATATACAATCTTTATCATCGAAAAAGATTTTTATAATCAGGGTGAGGCAGTTTATCCTATTGAAAGAATTAACCTTGCAACGGGTAAATTTTTTGAAGATGGGGAGCATATCCTTTATGTGGCGCGGGCTGAGAAATCAGCATAGCTGATTTCCACTGACAGGCGGAGATACTTCTGCCTGTCTTTGTAAGCTGATAATATAAAACAGGAGAATCCTGTCAGGTAAGGTTTAGCCAACCGCCTGTACCGAGTCCTTGGAGTCGAAGCGGTAACGTCAGACTTAAGCGTAGGACAGGGAGCAACAGAGCCGAAACGAAAGTGAAGTGATTGAGCTGGGAAATAGATATAGGGTTGGAAATGGTCGATGCGCTTACATACGCAGCAGACAACACCCTTATGACCGATAGGGCGAGGGAATAAGGGCATCCCCCAGTCTGAGAGCTTGGCGAGGTTGATGATAATTATATTATACGGAACAGCCGAGATCCTGCTGTCTCCTTGAAAAGAGAAGGTATGGAAACCAAACCGAAGGAATGAGGCAGGAATCCAAAAGGACAGCAGGAAGTCCGATACACTCATAGTACCAAAGAAACTGCCAATCACAGTGGAGGGAAGGGGTGTACACTTTACAGCTTCAGGTAAATCAGGGTCATGCAGACAAAGGAGAGCTGGCAACGTGATAAATGAATTACTTGGAATACAATATAACATCGCAAAAGCGAACGCAACAGATGGAAAAGTCCAGAATCTGGCGTCGTATATCAATGTTGGAAGCCTGAAAGCAATCCATAAGGCTATGGATAAGAACAAGGCCAGCGGCATAGACAGAGTGACAAAAGAAGAATATGGACAGAATCTGGAAGAAAACCTTGAGAATCTTGTAAAGAGAATGAAGAGCGGAAGCTACAGCCCAAATCCAACAAGACGGGTTTATATTCCGAAAGAGACGAAAGGCAAAATGAGGCCGCTGGGCATATCCTGTTACGAGGATAAACTGGTGGAAAACGCAATTGCACAGATACTGGAACAGATTTATGAGCCGAAGTTTTATGACGAGAGCTATGGATTCAGACCAAACCGGAATTGCCACAAGGCAGTAAAGAAGGTCGTTGAGACAGTGAGGTATCAGAAGACGAATTATGTGGTAGAGGCAGACATCAGGGGATTCTTTGACAATGTAAACCACGAATGGCTGATGAAGATGCTGGCACATGACATAGCGGACAGAAAATTCCTTGGAATCATAGGGAAATTTCTGAAAGCGGGAATCATGGAAGATGGCAGGTATCTTGACAGTGAAAGGGGGACCCCGCAGGGAAATGGGGCGAGCCCAATATTGGCGAATATATACCTGCATTATGTGCTGGATAACTGGTTTGATGTGATTGTGAAGAGACAGTGTAGGGGAGAGAGTTATTTAGTACGCTATGCTGATGACTTTGTCTGCTGTTTTCAGAAAAAGTATGAGGCAGAAGTGTTCCGTCAGAGGCTGGAGGAACGGTTTGCCAAATATGGGCTGGAGCTGGCGGAAGAGAAGACTAGAATACTGGAATTTGGGAGATTTGCGGAGGAAGACAGGAAAAGGAGAGGCGAAGGGAAGCCAGAGACATTTGACTTTCTGGGATTTACATTTTACTGTGGAGTGGATGCAAAGAAACGCTTTTTCCGGTGTAAAGTAAAGACAAGCCGTAAGAAACTACGCAGCAAGACAAAGGCGATGAAAGAGTGGATAAAGAGCCACAGGGATATGCCGCTGGAATGGGTATTCAGGATGGTAAATGCCAAACTAAGAGGACATTACCAGTATTATGGAGTGACAGATAACATGGAGGAAATATGCCTGTATCTGCACAATACAAAGATGTTGCTGTTTAAGTGGCTGAACCGCAGAAGCCAAAGAAGGAGCTATACATGGGAAGCTTACACCAAAGGACTATTGAGAACTTTTCCATTAATACAGCCACAAATCAGGGTGAGTTTGCTAGGTAGATGACATATGAATGTAAAGTGAAAAGCCGTATGCGTTAGTAGCGCACGTACGGTTTTGTATAGGGGTATGGGGAGTAATCCCCATATCTACTAGAGAATGGTGAATATCGTGGTGATTCTGCCATTGGAAAACTCATGAGCGATTTTAATTGCACCAAAGCAGATGATATGAATTTTGAATTAATGGCAAATCGAACACGGTATCTAAAAGAGAACCCGAAAGGAGTGGATGAGATGTGTAAAATCATGGAAGATATGAGAAGTGAATCTTTAAAAGAGGTTGCTCTTCGTATGCTGGCAGCCGGAAAATATGCTCTGGAAGAAATTGCGAATATTTCTGGGCTTTCTCTTGATGAGGTAAAGAAATTAAAAGCCGAAAGAACAGTATGAGCAAAATTGCCTTTGTAAGTTCCGGCAAATAAAGACAAAAAAGAGGACGCGGCCAGTTAAGCCGCTCCTCTTTTTTGTCTTTTGGCTGCTGCAAAATATTCAGTCCGCTGCCCGCAGCCTTTCAGTGACGCTCTGCCTTTCCAGGTTCTTAAAGCAGATATACGGTATGAGCACCGCAAACCCTAATAGTATCGGCGTGCATATTACTAACGGCAGCACTGTAAAACGGAAGGTGGAAAACCCGGTGCCCTCAGTCATGGCCCGCAGCAGTATGCCGATAAGGGGCAGGCTTAACAGGTAGGAGAGGATTAAGGTAATCCCGGCATAGTAAATCCCTTCGAATGTAAGCATCTGCTTTAGCTGCCGCTTTGTCATGCCGACGCTCTGGATAATGGCAAATTCTTTCTTGCGGGAAATGATTGCCGTAACCATGCTGTTGATAAAGTTTAATATGCCGACTAACGCGATGATGATACTGATGGAGTAGCCGATGACTGCCGATGAGCGGGTCTCGGACTCATACTGCGCCTGGATGCTTTTGCGGGATGTGATGTTCATGCCCGGAGCGTCAGACTTCTGGTATTCGCTCAGAATCTGATCCGCCTTTTCGATATTTTCATCGGAAATGTTAAAGTAGTATTTCCTGGGGCTGCTCTCTGGCCATATGCCTAAAAAATCGTCGGCTGAGAGGATGATCGGCAGGTCAAATGCAGGGCGGATGCCGGCTGTCATGGGATACAGAGGGTGCAGTACGGCCATGACGGTAAAGGATTTCCCCTGGATATTTATGGTTTCGCCCACGGAGTAGGTAGGGAGGTTTTCCTGGGGGTCTGTAGATGGGCCGATGGCCAGGACATAGCCGCCTTTTTCCCATTTTTCTGTGTCAAAGGCTCCGTCAAGGATATAGTTTTCGCTTACAGCGGCATCGAGGACGGGGCCGTCTGCTCCGTAGACAGTGTGGGGAGCGTCATTTCCTGCTAAGGCTGCGTCAAAGCCTTCTTTCCATTGGGGGAAAGTAGAATCGTAGGACTGGAATTCTTCCAGCGCCTCTTTTGTGTAAAAGTTACGGAAATTATCCTTCGCCTGCTGGCTTATGGGCATGGAAACCTCTCTTGAATAGAGCGCTCCGGATTTTTCAAGCCCTTTTAAGGAAGAAATCCTATCAAGGAGCGAATCGCTTATAGTCCGGCTTTCCGGATTGTAGCCTCCGATGTAGCTGTTTGTGGCATCGTCTATCTGGAAGTCGGAGACGGCAAGGTCTGTCAGGTATTTTTCTATGTCAAAGCTTGCGTTTTTTGCATAGAAGAATGTCATCAAAAGCAGACCCAATGTCAGGGACGCGGTGACTAAGACAGTCCGTTTCGGGCTGCGCCACAGATTTGCCCATGCCATTCTTAAGATAGAGGCTCCGTTTTTCCTGCGCCTGCTCTTTTTCTTTGTTCCGGCTGGGGCGTCTGTGTATTTTAGCGCCTCCACCGGGGAGACTTTTCCGGCAAGGCGCGCCGGGAGCAGGCAGGAGCTCATCACTGTGGCCAGGGCAAATACCGCCGAGCCTGCGAATATGAGCGGGTTTACAGAGACGACAGACTCCGTTCCAAGGGCAGGGATGAAAACCGGCACCAGCATAAATCCCAGTCCGTAGCCCGCTGCCATGCCGAGGGGAATCCCCGCGAGAGATAAAAGCGCCCCCTGTCCGAGAATGACTTTGCGGATTTGCTTTGCGGTCATCCCAAGTGTCTTTAACTTCCCGTAAAACTGGATGTCTGACGCTACGGATATCTGGAATACGTTGAAGATGACCAGGTACCCCGCCAGGAATACAAGGATCATGCCGGCGTATACCGACAGATTTTCCGCCAGGATGCTTTTGGCGGTCTCGGAGGAGTATGCCAGATTCGTGTTGAATTCCAGTGAGGAAAGATGGCAGTCTTCCAGTACCTTTTTCGTCTTTTCTTCAATATGTTCTGTATTTTCAAAGGAAATGCCCATCATCCGCTGGCCGAGGAGCTGCCCCTCCTTAGGCGCGCCGATGCCGCCGCACATCCTCAATGCGTAGTCTTCGCTGACCCATGCCATGCTGGAGTAGGAGGAAAGGTTTCCCTCCCACCATCCGCAGAGGGTGAAGGTGTCGGAAGTTACCTTTTTCTTTGTAATGTCTTTGCGCCAGTTAAGAGTTACAGGAGCGCCGATCTCAGGCGTGATGCCCAGCCGTTTTAAAGTGAGGGTATCAAGCGCAATCTCTGACTCTTTTTCCGGCATGGAGCCTTCCGCGGGAAATGAGAAATCATCTTTTGCGTACTGGTCGCTGGCATAGCGGATTTCCAGCTGGCGCCCGGTGAGGGATTCGTTTTCTGCCATTCCAAGGACGATGCTTTTCCCGTAGGATTTTACGTCTGGGTGGCCGGCAATCGCCTCGATCTGGGAGTCTGTCAGGCTCTTGCATGTGGAGTGGGCGGTAGTGCCGGACTGGTGTAAATACATCTGGATCATGTTCTTTCCCATGCTCTGGGCAAGGGTGAAGAGAGTGGTGAACATCATGGTGGTCATGATGATGGCAAGGATGGCTGCCAGATTGCGGCCTTTGTTTTTCTTTAAGCTGCGTACCGTCAGCGTCTTTACGGCGGAAGAGTGTGGCGGCCTGCCACTTCGTTTCTGCGCGTTTTGGCTGTTTTGGCTCTGCGTGTTGTCTCTGCGTGTTGTCTCTGTTTTCATCTGTGCCTGCTTTGGATCCTTTGCTGTCATTTCTCGTACGCCTCCTTTACTCGTATACCCGTCCGTCTTCGATGCGGATGCGGCGGTGGGCCTGGGCGGCGATTTCCGGATTGTGGGTGATCATGACGATGGTCTGGTCAAATTCCCGGCTGGTGAGCTTTAAAAGTTCGATAACTTCGTCGCTTGTCTTGCTGTCCAGGTTGCCGGTGGGCTCATCCGCCAGGATGATGGACGGCTTTCCGGCAAGCGCCCTGGCGATGGCGACCCTCTGCTGCTGTCCGCCGGAGAGGGTGTTCGGCATGTTGTAGAGCTTTCTTTCAAGCCCCAGGAGTGACAGGATGCGCTGGATGAACATCTCATCGGGTGTCTTGCCGTCAAGCTGAATGGGCAGGGTGATGTTTTCATATACATTTAAAATGGGAACCAGATTGTAATTCTGGAAGATGAATCCGATGTGGCGGCGGCGGAAGACGGTCAAGTCCTCATCGCTTAATTTGGCCAGATTGAATTTGTCAATCTTTACGCTGCCGGATGTGGGGCGGTCAAGGCCGCCGAGCATGTTGAGGAGAGTGGATTTGCCGCTGCCGGAAGTGCCGATGATGGCGGTGAACTCACCGCGCTCGACGGAGATATTTACATCGTCAAGCGCTTTTACGATGTTTGGCTCTGTTCCGTATTGTTTCGTCAGGTTTTTTGTGCTTAAGATACTCATGTCAAATTCCTCTTTTCTTGTTTGTCTTGCTTTGCAGTATAGAGGAAATGCAGAAATTTGCCATATAAAATGCGTAAACTAATATTTACAGTGATTATTTTAATATGTGGAGAGTTGTTTTTTTCAGTGGGGAAAGATATAATATAGCCAATATCTGTTGCGGGAGGGAGTGATTGTATGGCGAGAACGGTAGGAATCGGGCATCAGGATTTTGAAAAGCTGCGGACAAGGAATCTTTTTTATGTAGATAAGACTTCATTTATTAAAGAGTGGTGGGAAAATGATGATGATGTGACATTGATCGCCCGCCCCAGAAGATTCGGGAAGACTCTGAACATGAGCATGCTGGAGAAATTCTTTTCTGTAAAGTATGCCGGGCGGGGGGAGCTGTTTGAGGGGCTCTCTATATGGGAGCATGAAAAGTACCGCCGGATGCAGGGAACTTACCCGGTTATCAGCCTGTCTTTTGCAAATGTGAAGGAGAGGGATTACCCTTCGGCGGTACAGAGGATAAATCAGATTCTTGTGGAGCTTTATAATGATACCCGTTTCCTGACAGAAGGGAATCTGCTGTCGGAAGAGGAAAAGGAATTTATCGGCAGTATTTCCATGAACATGCCGGAAGTCATTTCTACAATGGCGATCCACCGGCTGTCAAAATTTTTGTATTATTATTATGGGAAAAAGGTGATCATTCTGTTAGACGAGTACGACACGCCTATGCAGGAGGCCTATGTGGGCGGATATTGGGATGGGCTTACAGGATTTATCAGAAGTTTGTTTAACTCTTCCTTTAAGACGAATCCTTATCTGGAGCGGGCAGTCATGACAGGGATTACAAGAGTCAGCCGGGAGTCCATATTTTCTGATCTGAATAATCTGAAAGTAATAACGACTACATCGGAAGAATACGCAGAGAGCTTTGGCTTTACAGAAAAGGAAGTTTTTGATGCGCTGGATGAGATGGGGATGACAGAAAACCGGGGGAGGGTAAAGAGATGGTACGATGGCTTTACATTTGGCAGCAAAACGGACATTTACAATCCATGGTCCATCATTAACTACCTTGATACAGGAAAGTTTCGTCCCTATTGGGCAAATACCAGCTCAAACAGCCTGGTGGGGAAATTAATCCGGGAGGGAACGAAGAATGTAAAGTTGTCTTTAGAAAGACTTCTCTCTGGGGAATCTGTGGTCACGCCTGTAGATGAGCAGATTGTATATCAAACGCTGGATGCCGACGAGGCGGCAGTCTGGAGCCTTCTGCTTGCCAGCGGGTATCTGAAAGTCATTCATTTTGAGGAGCATGAGGCAGCAGGACTTGACGCATGTACGCTTGAGTGTGAGCTTGCGATTACGAATTATGAGACAAAATTGATGTTTGGCAGCATGATACGCGGCTGGTTTGCCAGGAATCTGTCTGATTATAATGATTTTGTCAAGGCACTGCTGGAAAATGACCTGAAAGCCATGAATGTTTATATGAACAGAGTGGCAGCAGGAACATTCAGTTATTTTGACGCAGGGAGAAAACCGTCAAAGAACAGTGAGCCTGAAAGATTCTACCATGGTTTTGTGCTGGGGCTTATTGTAGAGTTGTCAAGCCGCTATGCGATTACTTCTAACCGGGAGAGCGGATTCGGAAGATATGATGTGATGCTTGAGCCGAAAATGCAGGGCGACGATGCAATAATTATGGAATTTAAGGTGCAGGATGCCGCGGATGGCGAGAAAGCACTGGATGATACAGTGAAAGCAGCGCTCAGGCAGATCGAGGAGAAGAATTACGAGGCGGTTCTGACCGCAAAAGGAATCGCCGGCCAGCGTATACGCAAGCTCGGCTTTGCCTTTTGCGGCAAGGAAGTGCTGATTGGGAGTTAAGGGCGGTCAGGTCAGGGTACCGGTATCATGATCTTCAGCGCAAACCGCCCGTCCCTTTGCCTTGGGATGCACTCCCCGTCATATTTTGCCACGGCATTTTTGATATTTGGCAGGCCGAAACCATGCAGGAAAGTGTCTTCTTTGCTTGTGTTTTTTATGGAAAATGCATCGGGCGGCGTGTTGTTCTCCACGGTGATCACAAGCATATCATGGATGCGGGATGCTTTTGCGGTGATGAGACGCAAGTCTTCCGGCAGCTTTTCGCTTGCCTCGATGGCGTTGTCCAGAGCATTTCCGAATATGGCGCTGATGTCTAAGGGCTCTAAAAATGAACCGTCTTCAAAATGGATGACGGCGCTGAAATCAATCTTCTTTTCTTTTGCCGCCTGTGCTTTGTCACGGATGATGATGTCAAGGAATTCATTCCCGGTATGGTAATAAGTCTCGTACACTTCAATCTGGTCTTTCAGCGTCTGGATGGACGTTTCCACTTCCTCCGGTCGGGCGGACTGAGCCTCAAGCACCAGGAGATGGTTTTTCATGTCGTGGTAGATGCTGCGGATTCGTTTCTCGTCATCGACCTTCTCCTGATAATAGGAAAGTTTGTTTTCCAAAGTCCGGGCGCGGTAGGCAGTCTGCAGCGAGTCGCTTATGTAGGCGGCAAGATACAAGGCTCCAAAGCTTGAAAAGATGGAGGCGGCGCAGATGGGGTATACGATTACCGCATTTTCCGGCAGGAAGTAGATGATGGTGAAGATTGCCACAAAGGGCGCCAGCATAAGGGTATCTACGATGATCCACATGCGCTTTGTAAGGCTCTGGGAGATGCGTGTCAGGTACTTTTTCATAAAAATCCACACGGCAATCCAGAACAGGAGCCTAAGGAACAGAGAGCAGGTATGGAAAGCGGTACTAAGGAGCCACATCCGGTCTGTCCATCCTCCCGAATCCAGATCCGGCGCGCCTGTGCTCCAGAAAAAGAGCCGGCAGCCGATGTCCTGCATCAGATAATTGACGGCGATAAAGGACGGGTAGAAGACAAGGAGCGCCGTCAGCTTTTGGAGAGGCCTCCCCCGGTGGAGCAGGGCAATATAAACGGCGAACCCAAGGAGGACGCCTAAGAGGTTCGCAAGGTCATTGGAGTAGATGATTACATCAGACAGAGGAAGGAGGACGAAAAAAGCCAAAATCTTTAATCCTTTTGTTTTCCTCAGGGGCAGGAAGGTTTTAAGGATTACAAAGAATACAAAACCGTAGGCGCAGGCCAGAAGGAATGTAACGGTATCAAGAAAGCGTATCATAGTCTGTCCCCCCAGTATTCTGTAAGTTCTTCCATGAATTCTTTGCGCCGCGGCTGGCTGATGGGAAGGGTCTCTCCCGTGATCAGGGCAATCTCCAGTTTTTTTACATTTTTTACATAGGAAAGATTGACAAGATAGGCATTGTGGCACCGGGAGAACCCGTGGGCCTGCAAATTTTGGGCGATTTCTTTCATGGTCTTGTAGCAGATGATATTTTCCTGTTCGGTGTGAAACAGGAGGTTTCGGTTAAAAGTCTCCACATAGCGGAGACTCTTTAGCATGATCTTGTATTTCCCGGAATCGTTGGAGACGACGACGGAAGGGCTGTCGTCTATCCTGCGCTTTGCGATGAACTTGTCAAGCTCTGCCTTGAGACGGACGTACTTAAGGGGCTTGATGATGTAATTGACTGCCTGGTATTTGTACCCTTCAAGGCCGTACTGGGTGAGGGTGGTGAGGAAGATGATCCCTACGGATTCGCTCATCTGCCGGATTCGCTCTGCTGCATGCAGGCCGTCCACCAGCCGCATTTGGATGTCCAGAAAGATAAGGTCGGTGGACGGGTCGTATTTTTCGATAAGCTCTAAGCCGTCATAGTAAACGGTCGTCTTAATATCCTGGCTGGTTTCCAGGGTGTATTGTCTGATCAGTTCTGTCAGATGACGGATGAAATCCGGCTCATCGTCGCAGATTGCAATATGTATCATAAGCATAGGCTCCTTTTCGTAAGATTTTCACATAATGGGTATTATAGCTTAATTTTTTTCTATATGCAAATCAGTTGTCCGTCGCAGCTTTAAAAGGTAAATGCCTCAAAGGGCGTATAAAATTCAAAGTCTCGTCATAAAGTAATCTATGCAAATGCTTGCAATCGCAAGCAAAAGCGAATATAATAAAGAAAAAGGAGGCGATACTATGGCAAATACATCCGCTGTTTATGCAAGAATAGATACTAATCTCAAGGATAATGCTGAAAGCATTCTTTCTCAGCTTGGCATTTCTCCATCCAGTGCAATTCAGATGCTTTATAGCCAGATTGTACTGAAAAAGGGTATGCCATTTGAATTAAAACTTCCTTCTTCTAAACCATTAGCTGTTGGTGCAATGACCAGAGAGCAGTTTGATGAAGAGCTCCAGAAGGGTGTCGATTCCATCAAAGCAGGAAAGGTATATTCTGCAGATGAAGTCGATGCGGTACTTGCAAAGGAGTTTGGCATATGACGGATAGCTATAAGGTCAGCTATTCTGTAGATGCACTTGACGATTTGCGTGAAATCTATGCATACATTGCGGATGAGCTCCTTGTTCCGGAGACTGCTGTAGCTCAGCTGGAACGCATCCGAAAGGAAGTTCTTTCATTGGATTTCATGCCGGCCCGTTATGCGTTAGTTGGCTGGGAGCCTTGGCATTCGATGAAAATGCATCAGTTTCCGGTAGACAACTAATCATAAATTTTAAGAAATAGTAATGGAGCTTTTTGTTTAAAAAACAAGAGCTCCATTTTTACTGTTGACCGGAGCGTGAAAGGCCCGTCGCAGCGGTTCATATCATAGAGCAACGCCAGCTTTCGGGTTCAGGATATTCTCCGGTAGGATAACCTAAGAATGCGATCGGTATGGCGATTGCCTGTGAAGAGTATGGTGTAAAGTTTTTTGCGAACGGTGATATTTAGCGATTTATAAAAAAACTCTTGCAATATACCTATAGCGGGTATATAATGACCTTATAATCTGGAATAATAAGGGAAGGAGCAGGTGATTTGATGGAAGACATTAATAAAACGGAAGATTTGAAAGAGTGCAGCAGCGGTAAGACAAAGGAACGCACAGAGAAGGAATACAGGGATTTGATTAACCGGCTGAGCAGGATTGAGGGGCAGGTGCGGGGTGTAAAGCGCATGGTTGAGCAGGATGTCTACTGTACGGATATTTTAGTTCAGGTTTCGGCAATCAATGCTGCTCTTAACAGTTTTAATAAAGTACTGCTTGCGAATCATCTGCGTACCTGCGTTGCGGAGGATATCCGGGCAGGGAAGGAAGAGACGATTGATGAGCTGGTAGCTGCTCTGCAGAAACTTATGAAGTAGATATTATGATAAATAAACAGAGGTGGACAGATATATGGAACAATATAAAGTGACAGGAATGAGCTGCGCTGCCTGCAGCACACGGGTGGAAAAGGCAGTGTCTAAAGTGCCCGGCGTGACTTCCTGCTCGGTGAGCCTTCTTACCAATTCCATGGGAGTGGAAGGGCAGGCGGATGCAGATGCGATTATCGCCGCCGTCACAAATGCCGGGTACGGCGCGGAAAAAAAAGGCGGAGCAGACGGGAAGACGGGCGCGGGAAGTACAGGGAGAGCAAGCAGGGCAGACAGCATGGGCAGTGCAGCGGCGGAGGAACTATTAAAAGACCATGAGACACCGAAGATGAAAAAGCGGCTGATCGCATCGGTTTGCCTGCTGATTCCGATGATGTACGTGTCTATGGGGCATATGATGTGGAATTGGCCGCTGCCGGAGATTCTGGCGAAAAACCATGTGGCCCAGGGGATTATCCAGCTTTTGTTTGCGACGGCTGTGATGGTGGTGAACCAAAAGTTTTTCATCAGCGGGTTTCGGAGCATGATTCACGGGGCGCCGAACATGGATGCCCTGGTGGCGCTCGGAGCGGGGGCATCCTATGTGTACAGCACTTACGCTTTATTTGCCATGACAGATGCACAGATGCGGATGGACATGGACGGGGTGATGGCGTACATGCATGAATTCTACTTTGAGTCGGCGGCCATGATACTTACGCTGATTACGGTAGGAAAGATGCTGGAGGCAAGATCTAAGGGAAAGACGACGGATGCGTTAAAGAGCCTGATGAAACTTGCGCCGAAGACAGCAGTGATCCTAAAGGCAGGGGAAGAGGAAGAAGTTCCTGTTGAGCGGGTGAAAAGAGGAGACATATTTGTGGTGCGCCCCGGGGAAAATATCCCGGTGGACGGTATTGTGCTGGAGGGCAGCAGCGCGGTGAACGAGGCAGCTCTTACCGGGGAGAGCATCCCGGCTGATAAGGAGGCGGGCGACAGTGTGTCGGCGGCAACGCTGAACCAGTCCGGATATTTGAAATGTGAGGCCACCAGAGTCGGGGAAGATACTACATTGTCGCAGATTATCCAGATGGTCAGCGACGCGGCGGCGACGAAAGCTCCCATCGCAAAGGTTGCAGACAGGGTGTCGGGCGTATTCGTTCCGGCAGTCATCGGCATTGCTGTGGTGACGACAATTGTGTGGCTCTTAGCGGGGCAGGGGATTGGCTTTGCGCTGGCGAGAGGAATCTCGGTGCTTGTGATCAGCTGTCCGTGTGCCTTGGGGCTTGCTACGCCGGTGGCCATCATGGTGGGCAACGGCATGGGCGCGAAGAACGGCATTATGTTCAAGACGGCTGCCTCCCTGGAAGAGACAGGGAAGACGAAGATTGTAGCGCTTGATAAGACCGGAACGATCACAAAGGGCGAGCCGGAGGTGACGGATATCTGTGCGGCAGAAGATGTGACAGAAGAAGAGCTTATAGCCTATGCTTACGTACTGGAAAAGAAGAGCGAGCATCCACTGGCGCGGGCAGTTCTTGTGCTCGGCGAGGGCCGGGAGAAAGAGATCGAGGACTTCCTGGTTGACGGGCAAGGGTATGAGAAAGCGGAAGTGGCAGGATTTTGCGCGGTTGCAGGAAACGGGCTGACCGGGCGGATGGGCAGCGATATACTGACAGGCGGCAGCCAGAAGTTTATTTCCGAGACAGTTAGTATTCCGGAGGAGATGAACGAGAAGGCGAAAGAGCTTGCGAGAGAAGGAAAGACTCCGTTATTATTCAGCAAAAACTGGAGCTTTTTAGGAATCATTGCCGTGGCGGATGTTATGAAGGAAGACAGCCCGGCGGCGGTGAAAGAGCTCCAGGATATGGGCATCCATGTAGTGATGCTTACAGGAGACAATGAGCTTACAGCCAGGGCCATCGGGAAGCAGGCGGGCGTTGACCAGGTGATTGCAGACGTCTTGCCGGACGGGAAAGAAAGCGCCATCCGAACCCTGAAGAAAAAAGGGAAGGTTGCCATGGTAGGCGACGGCATCAATGATGCCCCGGCTCTGACCAGGGCGGATATGGGCATCGCCATCGGGGCGGGAACGGACATTGCCATCGACGCGGCTGACGTGGTGCTGATGAAGAGCAGGCTCAGCGATGTTCCGGCAGCGATCCGGCTGAGCCGGGCGACTCTGGTAAATATCCATCAAAATCTGTTCTGGGCATTTATCTACAATGTCATCGGCATACCGCTGGCAGCGGGAATATGGATTCCTCTGTTCGGGCTGAAACTGAATCCTATGTTCGGGGCGGCAGCGATGAGCCTTTCCAGTTTCTGCGTGGTGACCAATGCGCTGCGGCTGAATCTTTTTAAGATGTACGATGCAAGTAAGGATAAGAAGGATAAAAATAATGAAAAAAATAAATTGAAGGAGGATAATACGATGAAAAAAACAATGAAGATTGAAGGTATGATGTGCGGGCACTGTGAGGCGAGGGTTAAGAAGGTGTTAGAGGCTCTCCCGGAGGTTTCAGAGGCGGCGGTAAGCCATGAGGCGGGAACGGCTGTAGTAAGCCTGAGCGCAGATATTTCTGATGAAACGCTGAAAAAAGCGGTGGAAGAACAGGATTACCAGGTGACGGGGATCGAGTAATCGCAAAGGATGCGTATGCTTTGCGTCCTGCAGGAAGGGAAAGCCTGGGAATGGTGTTAAGAGGGGAGTGATGTGAGATGTCGGGAAGACAGGTAAAGCTGGAACATGCGGAAAAGGGCAGCATCCTTTACCATTATACAAAGAGCAACGGAATCAACGGCATTATCAACCATAACTGCTTTTGGGCGACAAAGAGCGATTTTTTGAACGATCCTACCGAGTTTTCGCACATATACGGCATTATCGAGGATGTGTGCAGGGAGAGTATTAAGGACGCAGAGCTTAGGGAGATGTTCCTTAAGGATTCGATCTATGCAGGAAGGGAGAAGAACAGAGAATATTTCGTGCTTTCTTTTTCGAAATGCAGAGACAGCATTACGCTGTGGTCGGAATTTGCGAACAAGACGGGCTACAATATAGGTTTCCGCAGCGACGGGATCATCGCAAGGATTGAGGAGGCGGCGGAGATTGCCTATCACGGGCTTGTCGTTTACGACGGGAAGAAACAAAAACAGCTCATTCGGAAAAATATCTGTAATTATCTGCCGAACCTTCTCCGCATTCCCCTTGAACAGATTCTTGAGGCGGGGAGGGCGGACAGGCAGGATGCTGCGTATGTGAAAGCGTGCAGGAAATTCCAGCGGACGGCGGATGTCTACGCGATGTTTTTTAAGTACGGGGGATTTGCAGAAGAGCAGGAGTATCGGTTCGTCTTCAAAAAGCAGAAGGATACGAAGGTGTATTTCCGGGCGAAGGACGGTTTCATGCTCCCGTATATTGAGATTCCGCTGAGTGAGAAAAACCTCCCCGTGGAGGAGATTGTGATTGCGCCCCAAAACCATATTGACCTGGCAAAGAGCGGGATGGAATATATGCTGCACACGAAAGGATATAGGGCGGAGGTGTCATTGTCCAGTATAAAGCTGAGATATTAGGCGCGGCGGTGGCAGGAGAGCCGGGGAACAAAAGAGAAGCAGATTGCGGAAAGGAATAGATTATATGAGGCTTACAGGTATATCTGACACATATGTTTTGAATAACGGGGTGGAAATCCCTTGTGTCGCTTTCGGCACATACAAGGCGGCAGAGGGGGATAATGTTGAGATACTAAAGCGGGCGATCGCATGCGGCTACCGCTATTTTGATACGGCGTCCTTTTATGGAACAGAGACTTATCTTGGGCAGGCGGTGAAAGCAAGCGGCATTCCCAGGGAGGAGTTCTTTATCACGACAAAGATGTGGAAGGATGAGATGGGGTATGAGGCGGCGAAGGAGGCATTTGCTAAAAGCCTTGAACGGCTCGGAACGGACTATCTGGATCTTTACCTCATCCACTGGCCGCAGCCGTCGCCGGACTGCAGGGAGTGGAGGACAATCGATGCCGAGACGTGGCGGGCGCTTGAGGAGCTTTATGAAGCGGGGAAGGTGCGGGCGATCGGACTCAGCAATTTCCTGCCCCATCATGTAGAAAATCTCCTGAAAAACTGCCGCGTCCGGCCTATGGTGAACCAGATTGAGTTCCATCCGGGGCATACGCAGGAGACGGTTGTGGCGTATTGTAAGGAGCGGGGGATTCTCGTGCAGGCGTGGAGCCCTATTGGAAGGGGCAGGGTTCTTGAGGATGAGCTGATCGTGGAGCTGGCAGCAAAATACAGCGTGTCGCCGGCTCAGGTCTGCCTGCGGTACGCCCTACAAAGAGGCGTGGTTCCTCTTCCGAAGTCATCGTCCGAGGAGCGGATGAGGCAGAACCAGGATTTGTTTTCATTTGAGCTGACGGAGGAGGATATGTACCGAATCGGGGCGATGCCGCCTGCTGGGTGGTCGGGAGAGCATCCGGAAAGGGAGAGAGTGAGAGTGAAAAGATAATTTCAGGCATATTTTTCATTATCCGCGCTTACATTAATAATAATAGTATATCATGGAGCGTTATCTAATGAAATATTTGCTGCGAAGAGTAATCGGTGTGTCTCTAAGCGTAGTTTTCGGGATGTGTGCGCCGCTTCCGGTAATAGCATCCGATATCGGGCTTGGAGATGACTACGAAAGGCTGATTCAGTGTGAAGAGGTGACAGGAGAAACACAAGAGAAAACGGCTGGGGAAGACCAGGAGATACAGCAAGGAGAAGACGGAAAAAAGAAACGGCAGGAGGAAAAAGCCGGCGGAAAAGATTCTGTGTCGGCACCTTCTGCTATTTTGATGGAAACTTCTACAGGACAAATTATTTTTGAGAAGGAAGCGGACAAAAAAAGACCTCCGGCCAGTGTCACGAAGGTGATGACGCTGCTTTTGATATTTGATGCTCTGAATGACGGGAAGATAAAACTTGAGGATGAAGTGACTACTTCGGAGTATGCGGCATCTATGGGCGGGTCTCAGGTGTTTTTAGAGCCAGGAGAGATACAGACGGTGGATACGATGATCAAGTGTATTTCTGTGGCAAGTGCCAATGACGCTTGTGTGGCGTTTTATATTGGTAGACAATTTATTACGAAAATTAAAAAAGGGTAACTGCGGTAAAGTTCTGCAGTTACCCGTATTTTTAATTTCTGGCAAGTGTAAACTGGTCGACTAGTTGTTTCAGATTAGCCGCCTCCGCAGAAAGCTCCTGGCTGGCTGCTGCGCTTTCCTCGGCCGTAGCGCTGTTGCTCTGTACGACAGAGGAAATCTGGTTGATTCCTTCGTTGACCTGGGAAACAGCCTCGGACTGTTCGTTCGATACGGAGGAAATCTGGTCAATAGAACCAACCATTGACTGGATATTTTCTACGACGTTTGTCAGAGCATCAGCGGTATGTGTTGCAATCTCTGTACCTGTCCGCACTGCTTCTGTGGAATGTGTAATAAGCAGGGAGGTATTCTGGGCGGCTTTTGCAGACTTGCTGGCGAGGTTGCGGACTTCATCTGCAACAACGGCAAATCCTTTGCCAGCAGTACCGGCCCGCGCAGCTTCTACGGCAGCATTAAGCGCCAGTATGTTAGTCTGGAATGCGATGTCTTCTATCGTCTTTATTATCTTTCCAATCTCATCGGAACTGGACTGAATCTTTTCCATGGCGGTCATCAGTTCCTGCATCTGCTGGTTGCAGACAGAAACGCCTTCGCCTGCATGGTGCGTTTGTTCACGTACTTCACGGGCATTGTCCGCAGTGTGTTTAATCTGGTTAGAAATCTCGCTGATTCGGGCAGCGAGTTCCTCAACGGAGCTGGCCTGCTCGACAGCACCCTGGCTTAAGCTCTGGGAGCTTGAGGATACCTGGTTGCTGGCGTTTGATACCTCTTCTGCGGAAGTATCGATCTGATGAAGTATCTCGCTTAATTGTGTCTTCATGTTGCCCATGGAGTGAAGGATACTCTGGAAATCACCGACGTAAGTATCACGGTGCTGTGATTGGATATCCAGATTCTGATTCGCCATCTCTCCTAGAAGATAACTGATATCATGAATGATGATGGACAGGCCGTCTACCAGTTCGGCAGTAGATTGTGTCAGCATTCCGGTCTCATCTTCGCTGACAACTTCCGGTACCGGAGACTCTAAATCACCCTCCACTAACAGGCGCATACGTTCTGCACAGGCTTTCATAGGCCGGCTGATACTGTTGGCCAGTTTCAAGGCGACGATGATGGACAGCAGGATGGCGAGCACCATCATTACCAAGTTTATAATAATGTCAAAATATGTAGTAGACAGATAATCCGACTGTGGAGCGACAACTGCCACACTCCACCCGTCTGTGCCGTTTACCGGTGCATAAGCGGCAAACATACTTTTTTTGCCGTTCTTGTAGTCTCCAAAACCATTCTTGCCATCACGCATAGCGGAATGAATCTCGGACAGTTCTTTCAGGGAAGAGTCGCTTTCTGCTTCCTTCTCAATGTTCTGGACAGTAATCGTTTCCAGGGTAGTATCTGCGATCGTGTCGCCGGAGCTGTTGATCATGTACGCGCGACTGTGTTGGCTGACACTGATAGAGGAAACAATGTCATTCAGGAAGGTTTCGTGGGGGACGAAATAAACTACACCCTCGATGTCGGAACCCTTGATTCCTTCTTTGTAAATAGGAGCCGCTACAATGATTGAAAGTTCTCCTGTCACCTTGCTGATTAGTGGTTCTGATACGTAGACATTGCCTTGCATTGCCTGTTTGACATATTCGCGGTCAGAATAATCATTTCCGTCGAATATGCTGATGCCGTCCGAACCGACGATGTTTCCACGCTGGAAATCGTGCATGCTGACGCGTTCGTCTATAATCGAACGTTTCTCTTTCAAGGGGACAGTTTTGTCGAGGAGCTGCGGGACGCAGCCGGTGTCCATAGCAACATTTTTATATGCTGCCAGTTCCTGTTCGATACGTTCTGCTGCGAGAACTGCAGTCTCACTCATCATTTGATCCACAGTTAATATGGTGCTGTTGTAATTGAGTGTAATACTGGATGCTCCCACCACGAGCTGTGTAGCCAGGACTGTCACCATAAGACATAGGGTGATTTTTGTCCGAATGCTTTTCATGTTTTTTACCTCCTAGTCATTCATAAGTGAACTACATATAATATCACTGTATATTATTATAAGAATTTGTGTTCTGGTTTGTCAACAGTATTCATGAATGGAAAGAAATTTTAAAGATATCAAAGCATGTTATAAGTTGATAAGTCTCTACATATGATATCAAAAAAGGCTTTAGGTCATGCCAGAGAAAGTTTCTAATACAAAAAAAAGCAGAAAAGAAGATAAAATGAATCCATCAGATAAAGAAACAATAAAAGTTGCCAAAATTATTTATGGAAGCAAAAGCTTAGTTGCTTGTATGGAGTCAGTCATAAAACTTCATATGGAGAGTTAAATAAGGAGTATCTATGGCAGAAAGAAACAGAGCGGCACTTTATCTTCGGCTGTCAAAGGAAGATCGGGATAAGCTGACAAAAGGAGACGACAGTGCGAGTATAAAAAATCAGAGGCTTCTGTTGACTGATTTTGCCCTTCAGCAAGATTATCAGATTGCAGAAGTGTATTCCGACGATGATGAGAGCGGTCTTTTTGATACAAGGCCGGATTTTGAGCGGATGATTACGGATGCAAAGCTTGGGAAATTTGATATCGTGATTGCAAAATCGCAGTCTAGATTTTCGCGTAATATGGAGCATATTGAGAAGTATCTGCACCGGGATTTTCCGAATCTCGGTATACGGTTTATTGGAGTGGTGGACGGGGCCGACACCTTCAATATGGGAAATAAGAAGTCCCGGCAGATTAACGGATTGGTTAATGAGTGGTACTGCGAGGATCTGTCTGGGAATATCCGGAGCGCATTCCGGGCGAAGATGAAAGCCGGACAGTATCTGGGCGCTTCGTGTCCTTATGGATATATCAAAGACCCGAAGAATCACAACCATTTAATTGTAGATGAATATGCAGCGGAGGTGGTAAAAAAGATATATCGCCTCTATATGAAAGGCTGCGGTAAAGCGAGAATTGCAAAGATACTTACGGAGGAAGGGATACTCATCCCTACCTTATATAAAAGGAAAGTTCTGGGTATTAATTACCGCAATTCCCACGAGATCGACACGACAAAATACTGGTCATACCAAACCGTACATACGATACTGAATAATGAGGTGTACATCGGAAATGTCGTGCAGAACAAATACAATAACCTTTCGTATAAAGATAAAAAACATATCAGGCAGCCAAAAGAGAATTGGATACGGGTCACAGGAATGCACGAGGCAATCATTTCCCCTGAGATATTTAAGGAAGTGCAGGAAAGACAGCGAATCCGGACAAAAGAGGTGAAGGGTCAGGGGAGTGCTTCGCTTTTTTCCGGAATTCTTTTCTGTGCGGATTGCCATCATGCCATGGTTAGAAAATACGAGCGGAGAGGAAATCATGATTTTACCGGATATTGCTGCAAGACCTATAAAACACAAAGTAAAAAGTTGTGTACAAGCCACGCGGTAAATTATGAACAGCTCAAAGAAACCGTATTGTCTGCCATTCAGAATGAGGCCGTGGAGATATTGACTTCTGAGAATATTGCTTATCTGAATAAAATGAACTGTGAAATTGACAGAAGAAAAGGATATGAGTTTAAGCTCCAATATATAGAAAGTGAAATTGAACGTAAAAAATCCTATAAGAAAAACACCTATCAAAACCTTATGGAGAATATACTGTCGAAGGAGGAATATCTGGCTTATGTCAAAGAATATGAGTTGGACATCTGTGCGTTGAAAAAGCAGAAAGAATCCTTAAAAAAGCAGATTGAGGAAAAGGATAAACAGAACTTCGAATATAATGAATGGTTGGAAAAATTTAAAAACTATATTAGTATAGAGGAGCTTACAAGAGATGTATTGCTGGAACTTGTCAAGAAAATTGAAGCGAATGAGGATGGTTCTGTCAATATCTATTATCGGTTCGAGAATCCTTATAGAAAAGAGGAAAAAAAATAATCCGGGGTCTAAATGCCCCGGAATTATATTGCCGTTAGCGAAAATTTTATTCTATCGGTGTTACTTTATTTTTCAGGCCGGATCGTTTCCAGATATAGATACCGGATAGCAGTACGAGAAGTCCGCCGCCGATCATCTCGATTTCGTAGATAATATTGTCTTTAAAAGTACCCATTACCGGGAATGCGGAGGCAGCGATGGAAAGCACGCATACGATAAGTTCCAGCCAACCGACAGCCACACCGAGGCTTTTGTTCTTTGTCATCTGGTACAGATCAGGGTCATCTTTTTTTTGCTTCTTAATCTTGATATATGCAAGATAAAGGAGTACATACGGGAACAGCGACGTAAGAGCTGTCATCGTTACCAGTACATTGTAGATGACGTCCACACCCGGGAGCAGTGCGACAGCGGCCAGAAGGACGGAGATGATCACTGCCTGCAGGATGATCGCTTTTTCAGGGATACCGTGTTCATTGTTTTCTGTAAATTTCTCCGGGAATACTCCTTTTTCTGCGTTTCCGAATAAAATCTTGATCGGAAAGCCGATGTAGAGGATCAGTGCGCCGATTACGGAGAGGGTAATGCCGGCAGCAACAACCTGTACAAAGAGGTAAGGAATACCAAGGAGCTCACAGGCTTTTGTCAGGGAGTCTAAGATACCGGTGGACGCCTGAATCTCAGAAGTTGGCAGTAAGCTTGTAATTGCAACGGAACCGCACACATACAGCACGCAGATTAAGACAGCGGCGGTGATGATTGCCTTCGGGAAGTTCTTTTTCGGGTTCTCCATCTCTGTTACATAGGTAGCGGAAATCTCGGCACCGGTGTAAGCAAAGATGATACCGGAGATGGCTACCAGAGAGTTGCCGTTAAGCTTGGGTGTCATGGAAGCGACTGTATAGACAGAAGCGCTGGGAGCTTTCTTAAGTACAACGACCGCAAGGAACGCCATGCCGATCAGGAAAATGGTCGGTATCGTGGAGCCTAAAGAGCCTACATTTGTGAACAGCTTTCCGAATGTCATTCCTTTCATGCTGAATATGGAAAGTACCCATATGACTGCCAGCGACAGAATCAAGACAAAGATCTTGCTGTCTGCAAGGGACGGATTTCCCACCATATAGGAAAGGTTGATGGACATAAAGGTAAGGAAAGAAGCGAACCAGAAAAGCTTCGCCGTCCAGTTAAGCCACGAGATTAAAAAGCCGTATTTTGTTCCGAATGCGATCTTTACCCATTCCCCAAGACTTCCGTCGGATGTGTACGCCGCGGCAAGTTCTGCGCACATCAGCGCCTGGGGGACGAAGCATAGAAACATAAAGATTACCCAGGAAGGGATGCCGGCAAGACCCAGGCCGAAGCTGTCGGCCGTAGACCTTGCAATCCATCGGATACCGTAGATTGCGGAAACATTCATCAGAACAAGTTCCCAGAATTTTATTTTTTTACCTGTAGCCATATGTGTTCCTCCTTATTTTTTCATAAAAATATAGGCTTTTATGTTATTCGTTTTTCTATATTGCTATTATAATTCATATAAACAAAATAATCAATATTAAAATATAATCATGATTGACAATTCAGAAACAATTGGGTAATATATCCTTAGAAATATTTCTAAAATATTATTAAAGAAATGAGGAGAAAGTGTATGGAAAAAACAGGAATTAAAAAGAACTTCTTTACGATTGTCTTATTATCATTTGCAGGTTCCATCATATATGGTCTTCCCTATTTCAGATCATATTATTATGATGCATACCAGGAGCTCTATCATCTGACCAATGTCCAGATGGGGCTATTGGGAAGTGCTTACGGCCTGCTTGGTGTGTTTTCCTATATTCTGGGCGGAGTTCTGGCAGACAAATTCAAGGCAAAGAAGCTCTTGATCATGTCGATGGTGGCTACAGGGCTTGGCGGACTTTTGCATCTTGTATTTACAGACTTTAAAGCATTGTTTGTCATCTACGGACTGTGGGGCTTTACCTCATTGCTTACCTTCTGGCCGGCGCTGATGAAGATTGTGAGAA
The DNA here is from genome assembly GCA_000403475.2 of Lachnospiraceae bacterium MD308. Taxonomy (GTDB): domain Bacteria; phylum Bacillota; class Clostridia; order Lachnospirales; family Lachnospiraceae; genus MD308. The sequence goes on along the minus strand of KE159795.1, from coordinate 361,025 downwards.
TTCAGGGGACAGAAGAGGAGCAGAGCCGCGCTTATGGAATATTTGAAGGAGGGCGCGGTGTGTTCAATGCAGCGCACCTGGCAGTTGCAACGGCGATTTTCGGAGTCTTTGAGGCGAAGGCATTGCCGGCGCTGGGAATCAAGGGAATCATTATCTTTTATTCTGTAGCTCCGATCATCGTGGCAATCATCTTTATCTTTATCCTGAAAGAGCCGGAGACGATAAAGAGCGACGGCAAGGCAGAGAAGGTTTCCTGGGCGCAGATTGCCAGGGTGCTTAAGATGCCGGTAGTATGGTTCGTTGTATGCCTGATGTTTACCAGTTATGTGTTTAATATGTCCTCTTATTATTTTACACCGTATGCAAGTAATGTTATCGGGACAAGTGCGGTTGTAGCTGCGGTACTTACGGTTCTTGCGCAGTACGCAAGACCTTTTGCATCCACCATCGGCGGGTTCTCGGCGGACAGGTTCGGCAAAGGGGAGATTATGGCAGGCGGCTTTTTCCTGATGGCGATTGGTATGGTGGCAGTGCTTGGGGCAAGCAGACTTAGCGGAAGTACGCAGATGGTTGTGATGGTTGCTGCATGTATCATCATCTATGTTGGTATGTTCTCTAATTTCGGCTTGTATTTTTCCTTCCTTACTGAGGGAGGGGTTCCGCTTGAGGTGTCCGGTATCGCCATTGGCGTGGCTTCTACATTCGGCTATCTGCCGGAAGTGCTCTGCCCTCTGATTGCAGGAAAGACTCTGGACGTATACGAAGGCGCGAAAGGATATTACATATACTTTACCTTCATGCTGGTGATGGCGGTGCTTGGACTGGTTCTTTCTGTAATCTGGAGCAGGACATACGGAAAGCGGTATAAGGAAAAGATGCGCCTGGAAAAAGAGGCAGAAGGACAGAAGTAGTGCAGGGAAAGGTATTTCATACATGAAAACATGTATAAATATATATTAACGAGGAGGTTTTAACAATGGCAAAAGTAGAGGCAAAACCGAAAAAAGTTTTGGAGAAAAAGGATTTCCCGTATGACTGGGACGTAATCGAGAACACATGGATAACCATGCCGGACGGATGCAGATTATCGAGCCGCATCTGGCACCCGAAGACGGATAAGCCGCTTCCGACAGTTTTCGAGACGCAGCCGTACCGCAAGCGTGACGGAATGCGCGGCCGTGACGAGCCAATGTACGGATATTTTGCAGGAATGGGATACAATGTTGTCCGCGTGGATATGCGCGGAGCGGGAGAGTCTGACCAGTGCTTCTATGATGAATATCTAAAGCAGGAGCAGGACGATGCGGTTGCATGTATTGAATGGATCAGCAAGCAGCCCTGGTGCGATGGGAATGTCGGGATGATGGGGAAATCCTGGAGTGGATTCAACTCCCTTCAAGTTGCGGCAAGAAGGCCGGAGGCGTTAAAGGCAATTATCTGCGTGGGCTTTGTGGATGAGAGATACGAGCAGGATATCCACTATAAAGGCGGTACGCTTCTCAATGACAATTTCTGGTGGGGAAATATTATGCTGGCCTATATGTGCCGTGCCATTGACAGCGAGATTAAGCCGGATACATGGAGAGAGGAGTCTATAAAGAGACTTGAGGAGATGCCTCTCTGGCCAAAGAACTGGCTGGAGCACCAGACAAAAGATGATTACTGGAGACATGGCTCGGTAGGGGAGAATTACGACGATATCCAGATTCCGGTATTCGCATTGGACGGTTGGGCAGATTCCTATACGAACAGTGTTCTTACCTTGATGAACGGCCTGAATGTTCCAAGAAAGGCTATGATCGGACCGTGGGCTCATGTATTTGCTCATGACGGGGCGCCGGCACCAGCTATTGATTTCTTAGGAGAGGCAACAAAGTGGTGGGATAAATGGCTTAAGGGTATAGACAATGATACTTTGGACTGTCCGATGGTACAGGTTTGGTTAGAGGACAGTATGAAGCCTGAGACAGTACATCCGGTAAGCGACGGGCGCTGGGTAGGACTTGACGGATGGCCGTCAAAAGATGTAGCTATGAAGAACCTTTCTATGACATACGGAAAACTTCAGGAAGAGGAGAACACAAAAGAAGAAATCGTTGACCTTTGTACACTGCCTAACCACGGACTTCTTGCAAATGAGTGGATGGGCGCAGGAGTTCCTGGAGAGAGCCCGGCTGATATGCGGGTGGATGACGGTATGGCGATGGTATTCGATTCTGAGATGCTGACAGAAGAAGTAGAGATTCTGGGTTATCCGGAATTTGAAGTAGAATTTACATGTGATAAGCCAAATGCATTCCTGTATGCGGAGCTTTGCGACATTCATCCGGACGGAGCAGCAACAAGAGTTTCTTACGGACTGATGAACCTCACTCATCTTGAAGGACATGACAAGGTTGTCTATCTTGAGGAGGGAAAGAAGTACAAAGCGAAGGTTGAGCTTGATGTGTGCGGGCATAATTTCCCTGTCGGACACAGGATTCGCCTTGCGATTGCCAACTCCTTCTGGCCAATGATCTGGCCGTCACCGGAGCTCGCTACGCTGAAGCTTGACTTGTCTACGGCGAAGTTTGCCCTGCCGATATTCAGCGGCAAGGATTGCAAGGGACCGAGTATGGAGCCTAAGTGTGCGCCGCTCACGCCGATGACTACACTTTCTGAAGGGCATGTAGACCGTGAGATTCATTATGATCTGATCACTGATACATGGACATCCATTACAAATGGTGTCGGCGGAGTGTTTGGTGAGGGTATCTACCGCTTTGACGATATCGGAACCGTGGTTGAGCACAACCTTAAGCGTGAGCTGGTTATGTCTAACAAGGACCCGCTGTCAGCAAAATATACGATCTATCAAAAGATGAAAAATGGACGGGAGGGCTGGCTTACGGATACGGATATCGTCGTTACCCAGACTGCGGATAAAGAATATTTTTATCTGACAGGCTCTATGGACGCCAAGATTAATGACGAGCCGGTATTCCACAGAGAGTATAATGAGAAGGTAAAACGTAACGGACTGTAAAATGCTTAAAAAAAGCAGCAGACAATAAATTATCCCCCTGTAAAATTATGCAGGGGGATTGCTAATATCTTGCTATTCAGGTACGTGTCAGAGCTATTGCCAATCTGCCTACAGATTAAGGATATAGCAGATATAATCATGCATTTTCTTTGTATAAAATTTCAGATCCTCCGGAGTCCGTTCTGCCTGTGTCTTCTGTGTATGGAGAAGATGATGGTATGCACTGACGATCAGTTCGCTGATTAGATCAATCTGCGTCAAGGAGCGCTGTTCCTCTTCTAAAAGCTCCCGAAGGGGCATAAGATTGCGCGCACTGAGCTGATAATTGGAAAAGATGGGATACAGATTATCGGAAGTTTTGGGCAGCTCCTCAGGAAAAAGTTCATAATACCGGTTGCAGACGCTCTCTAAAGCGCTGCTGTGTTTATTAAAGAAAATCTGGTAAAAGGCATCTGGATACTGAAAGGATATCTCGCAGAATACGTCCCACATGATAAAAAATCTTTCCCTTGCCGAAGAGTGGTTCTTTAAAGCCTTTTCCACTCCCTTATTATAAAGCGAAAGATATTTTAAGGACGCAAAGAGAATCACATGGTCTAAATCTTCAAAATAATTATACAAGGTCGCGTTGTTATACCCGGCCCCGTCCGCCACTTTTCTGAGCGTAACTCCGGCAATCCCTTCTTTATTCATAATATCCTGTGCTGCTTTGATAAAATATGTCAGCATTCTTTTTTTCTTTAATTCCTGATTAGCCATACGTTTCTTCCTTTTGATAAATGATTTGCATACATGTTTATTATATCATCAGAATAACGTATGATTCAACAAAAAATAACCAAAAGTGCAAAAATAATATGAAAATAAAATATAATTATGATTATATCGCATATAGCGCTTAAAATATTGTCGTAAAATCTACAGTACATTGACAGAATTTTACGGAGCAGTACCTGAACGGATGATAAAGGTAAGATACTGGCGCATCCGGTCGGTATACTGCTGAATACTGGCTTCGTCGGTAGATTTTGTGGACAGGCAGTCAAAAAGCAGATATTGATAGGCTGAGATGATCAATTCATTCATCAAATCAATATGCTTAGATGCATCGAGCCCTGTTTCCTTTAATAATGGGTCAAGCACCAGATAATTACGCGTCAGGAGTCGGTAATCGGATATGATCGGATAGAGTGAGCTGGTAGAAGCAGCGCGCTCTTCCGGGAAAATATCATAGTATTGTTTGCATATACGCTCAAGCGAACTACTGTGTTTGGTGAAAAATATTTGATGGAAAGCTTCTGGATATTGGAAAGAGACTTTACAGAAAGTATCCCAGGAAATAAAAAAAGCGTCTTTGGCCGTTTTGCAGTTCTTCAATTGGAGGTTGAGCTCTTGATTATAAATCTGAAGATACTTTAAAGAGGCAAACAGGATTACATGGTCAAGATCATCGAAATAATTGTATATTGTGGCTGTGTTATACCCAGCGCCATCTGCCACTTTCCTCAGTGTAATGCCTGAGATACCTTCTTTCTTCATAATGTCCTGTGCAGAGCGGATGAAATAGGACAGCATCCGTCTGGTTTTGATTTCTTTATTGTTCATGGCAAATTTCCTTACTGCTTATAATTCATACAAATTATAACAAAAAAATATAAAATTCGTCAATATTTCCGTCTTCTGTTTTTAAACGACGCTTGTGTGGCAATGGCAGAATTCATCGCCGGCAGTGAGGAGGAGTTCGTAGCGAAGATGAACGAGCGCGCTAAGGGGCTCGGCATGGAGAATACCCATTTTAAAAACTGTAACGGCCTTGATTCAGACGGCCATCTCACTACAGCCAGAGATATTGCCCTGATGTCCAGAGAACTGATTACAAAGTATCCTCAGATTCATGATTACTGTATGATTTGGATGGAAAATATTATTCATAAGACGAAAAAGGGAGAGAAGGAATTCGGTCTCAGCAACACGAATAAACTGGTTCGTCACTATGAGTATGCCACAGGTCTTAAAACCGGTTCTACGAGCAAGGCGAAGTTCTGCATCTCTGCAACAGCGAAAAAAGAAGATATGGAGTTGATTGCAGTGATCATGGCTGCAAATGACAGTAAACTCCGGAATAAAGATGCAATTACCCTATTTAATTATGGATTCGGAAAATGCCAGAAATACATAGAGGATGCCGTGAAGCCCGTAAAACCGGTCAAGGTAAAGCATGGCGTCAGAGACAATATATCCGTAGCGCAGAAAGAACCCTTCTTCTATGTGGATGCAACGGGAGCAGACTTAAATACAATCGAGCGTAAGGTAATAGTGAAAAAGAGCCTGAAAGCGCCGGTGAAGAAGGGAAAGAAGGTAGGAGAAGCAGCGTATTATCTGGGCGGAGAAAAAATCGGAAGCATAGATATAGTCACAGAAGAAACAGTCAACGTGATAAGCTACAAAAGTGCCATGGGTGATGTGGTGAAAGAGATATTGCTGTAGCAGAGTATGAAGAAAGTGCAGGGTCTGAATATTTTCGGATTTTGCACTTTTAATTTTTATAAAAAATGCATAAAGTATGTTGACAAACGCAAATCATAGTGTTAAATTAATACTCGAAAGGTGTTAGCACTCTATAAATCTGAGTGCTAACAGAGCAAATCTGAAAGGGGGAGGATGGATGACGGCAGATCATGGACTAAGCGACAGAAAGCTTAAGATTCTTCATGCGATTATCAAGACTTATCTGGAGACCGGTGAGCCTGTCGGTTCCAGGACGATCTCCAAATATACGGACATGAACTTAAGTTCAGCGACGATCCGTAATGAGATGGCTGATCTTGAAGAGCTTGGATTCATCATGCAGCCTCACACGTCCGCGGGACGCATCCCTTCAGATAAGGGCTACCGGCTATATGTGGATATGCTGATGGCGGAGAAAGAGCAGGAGCTTATGGAGAAGGAAGACCGGATGCTTGAGAAGGCGGACCGGATGGAGCATCTCCTTAAGCAGGCGGCGAAAGTCCTGGCCAGCAGCACCAATTACGCGACCATGGTGTCAACCCCTATGGGGAACGGCAATAAGATCAAGTTCATACAGCTCACCATGGTGGATAACGAGCAGATTATCGCCGTGATCGTTCTTGGGGGGAATGTCATCAAGAACAAGATCATACGGGTGGAGGAGCCATTAAGCAATGAGAATCTGCTGAAACTTAACATGCTGCTTAACACGACGCTTAACGGCATGGCTATCGAAGAGATCAATCTGGGACTTATCGCGAGGCTTAAGGAGCAGGCCGGCATCCACGGAGAGGTTGTAGGCAATGTGCTGGATGCTGTGGCGGATGTGATACAGGTGGACGACGGCATGCAGATCTACACAAGCGGCGCGACGAACATTTTTAAATACCCGGAGCTTTCGGATAAGCAGAGCGCGCAGGAGATCATCAGCGCCTTTGAGGAAAAGCAGCAGCTCACGGAGCTGGTAAACCAGACGTTGTCACAGGAGGACAATACGGGAATCCAGGTGTATATCGGAGACGAGACGCCGGTACAGACTATGAAAGACTGCAGCGTCGTGACAGCGACCTATGAGCTGGGCGAGGGCATGAAAGGAACGATAGGGATTATCGGGCCGAAGAGAATGGATTATGAGCATGTGTTAAAATCAATGAAACGTCTCCAGAGCGAGCTGGACCAGATGTTTCACAGCGGCGGGGAGGCTGCCGGCAAAAAAGAAGGAAAGGTGGAATAACCCTTGGAGAATCAGCAGGAGAAGAGCCAGGAAGATATGGTAAAGGAAGCGGTTGAGGAGGCCAAAAAGGCTGCGGCCGAAAAAACGCAGGAAGAGGATATGAATTCGGACGACTGCGGGAACGGTGCGAAAGACGCAGAAGGCGCAGACAGTGCCGGAGGAGAAAAGGACGCGGAAAGTACAGAGGGTGCCGGAGGCGCGGAATCAGAAGAAGGAGAAAGCGAAGAAGGAGCCGGCGGGAAAACGGCCGGGAAAAAACTTTTTGGCAAGAAGAATAAAAAGGATAAGAAAGACGAGAAGATAGAGGAGCTTAACGACCGGCTCACCCGTCAGATGGCGGAGTTTGACAATTTCCGCAAGCGGACGGAAAAAGAGAAGTCTCAGATGTACGAGATCGGGGCGAAGGATGTTATCGAGAAGATCCTTCCGGTTGTGGATAACTTCGAGAGAGGGCTTAACGCGGCAAAGGACAGCCCGCAGGACGATCCATTCGTCCAGGGCATGGAGATGGTGTATAAGCAGATGATGACGGCGCTTGAGGGCATCGGCGTGAAACCCATCGAGGCGGTAGGCAATGAGTTTGACCCGGAGTTTCACAATGCGGTGATGCATGTGGACGATGCGGAGCTCGGCGAGAATGTGGTCGTAGAAGAGCTGCAGAAAGGGTACCTTTACCGGGACAGCGTGGTGCGCTACAGTATGGTGAAGGTGGCAAACTGACAAGTTCAGTGAAAGAAGACTTATTAACAGGACAGATTCAAACAATTTTCAGCATATAAAAATCAGGAGGAATATGATCATGGGAAAAATAATTGGTATTGACTTAGGTACGACAAACAGCTGCGTAGCCGTTATGGAGGGCGGACAGCCGACGGTTATCGCCAACACGGAGGGCGCCAGGACGACTCCGTCTGTAGTAGCATTTACAAAGGCGGGGGAGCGTCTGGTAGGCGAGCCTGCAAAGCGCCAGGCAGTTACAAACGCGGAGAGGACTATTTCTTCTATTAAGAGGGAGATGGGCTCGGATTACAGAGTGACGATCGATGATAAGAAATATTCTCCTCAGGAGATTTCGGCGATGATCCTTCAGAAACTTAAGGCAGACGCGGAAGGATATCTGGGTGACAAGGTGACAGAGGCGGTTATCACTGTTCCTGCTTACTTTAACGACGCGCAGCGCCAGGCCACCAAGGATGCGGGAAAGATTGCCGGACTGGATGTAAAACGTATCATCAACGAGCCTACGGCGGCGGCTCTTGCTTACGGCCTTGACAATGAGAAAGAGCAGAAGATCATGGTATATGACCTTGGCGGCGGTACATTCGACGTGTCTGTCATCGAGATTGGCGACGGCGTTATTGAGGTGCTTTCCACTGCCGGAAACAACAGGCTTGGCGGAGACGATTTTGACCAGAAGGTTGCGGACTATATGATCGCTGAGTTTAAGAAGGAGCAGGGCGTCGACCTTTCCGCTGACAAGATGGCGATGCAGAGGATCAAAGAGGCGGCTGAGAAGGCGAAAAAGGAGCTTTCTTCCGCGACGACTACCAACATCAACCTTCCGTTCATCAGCATGAACGAGAGCGGGCCGCTCCACTTTGACATGACGCTCACAAGGGCAAAATTCGAGGAGCTGACAAGCGACCTTGTGCAGAAGACTTCCGAGCCGGTGACGAGAGCGCTCTCAGACGCGGGAATCTCAGCGTCCGAGCTTGGCCAGGTACTGCTTGTGGGCGGTTCCACACGTATCCCGGCGGTTCAGGAAGAGGTTAAGCGCCTTACAGGCAAGGAGCCAAGCAAATCTCTGAACCCGGATGAGTGCGTGGCGCTTGGCGCATCCGTACAGGGCGGCAAGCTGGCAGGCGATGCAGGCGCAGGCGACATTCTTCTTCTGGATGTAACTCCGCTGTCACTTTCCATCGAGACTATGGGCGGCGTTGCGACAAGGCTCATTGAGAGAAATACGACGATCCCGACAAAGAAGAGCCAGGTATTCTCTACGGCGGCTGACAACCAGACGGCGGTGGACATCAACGTTGTGCAGGGCGAGAGGCAGTTCGCGAGAGACAATAAGTCCTTAGGCCAGTTCAGGCTTGACGGCATCGCTCCGGCTCCGAGAGGAGTGCCGCAGATTGAGGTTACGTTTGATATCGACGCGAACGGTATCGTGAATGTTTCCGCAAAAGACCTTGGAACAGGCAAGGAGCAGCACATCACCATCACTGCCGGCTCTAATATGTCTGACGAGGATATCGACAAGGCGGTTAAAGAGGCGGCAGCGTTTGAGGCACAGGATAAGAAACGCAAAGAGGGCATTGATGCGAAGAATGACGCGGACGCTCTTGTATTCCAGACCGAGAAAGCTCTGGGAGAGGTTGCGGATAAGTTAGACGCGGCAGACAAGGCAGAGGTTGAGGCAGACTGCAAGGCGCTCAAGGATATCCTTGAGAAGATCAATATGGAGGACATCACCGACGCTCAGGTTGCGGAGATCAAGGCGGGCACAGAGAAACTTACGGCCAGCGCCCAGAAGGTATTTACGAAGATGTATGAGCAGGCAGGCGCTGCGGCAGGAGCTCAGGGCGCAGGCCCGAATCCGGGAGCAGGGGCAGGCCCGCAGGCTGGTCCGGCGCCGGAAGGATTCCAGGGCGATGATGTGGTAGACGGAGACTACAAGGAAGTATAAGCTTTTAAGGCTGAGATTACAGGAAAGTTAAGCCTTTGCGGCTGAGTGGAATTAAATGGGGAATTGTTCCGGGAGGACTGGATTTTTTGAAAGTCCGGTATCCCGGAACTTCCTTGCGTCAGCCAAATGTGCATGCAGGTATGTACGTTTGGCTCGCTGCCCGCGGAATTTAAAGGCTGAAGATGAAGAAAGGGATAGATCATGGCAGAATCAAAAAGAGATTATTATGAGGTGCTGGGGGTCGGCAAGGACGCGGACGACGCGGCGCTTAAGAAAGCCTACCGGCAGGTTGCCAAAAAATACCACCCGGATATGAACCCGGGGGATGCGGAGGCAGAGAAGAAGTTCAAAGAGGCATCGGAGGCTTACGCGGTACTTAGCGACCCGGATAAGCGCCGCCAGTATGACCAGTTCGGCCACGCGGCGTTTGAGGGCGGAGCCGGCGGCGCGGGAGGCTTTGGCGGCTTTGACTTCAGCGGTGCGGATTTCAGCGATATATTTGGCGATATATTTGGCGACTTATTTGGCGGCGGCGCGAGGAGAGGCCGCAGCCAGGGCCCGATGAAGGGCATGAATGTAAGGAAAAGTGTGCGGGTGACCTTTGAGGAGGCTGTGTTCGGGTGCGAGAAGGAGCTTGACGTGGTGCTGAAAGATCCCTGCCCGAAGTGCAGCGGAACCGGCGCGAAACCGGGAACTACCCCGGAGACTTGCCCGAAGTGCGGCGGCAAGGGTCAGGTTGTGTACACGCAGCAGTCGTTTTTCGGAACGGTGCAGAACGTGCAGACTTGTCCGCAGTGCGGCGGCAGCGGGAAGATTATCCGGGAGAAATGTTCGGACTGCCAGGGAACAGGCTATGTGTCCAACCGGAAGAAGATTGCCGTTACGATTCCGGCGGGCATTGACAACGGCCAGAGCATCCGCATCCGGGAGAAGGGCGAGCCGGGAGCCAACGGCGGGCCGAGAGGCGACCTGCTTGTGGAGGTGAGCGTGTCCAGGCATCCGATCTTCCAGAGGCAGGATATGCATATCTTCTCTACCGTTCCCATATCTTTCCCGCAGGCGGCTCTTGGCGCTGACGTGAAGATTAAGACGGTTGACGGAGAAGTTTTATACACGGTTAAGCCGGGAACGAAGACGGACACGAAAGTGCGCCTTAAAGGCAAGGGGGTTCCGTCGGTGAGAAATTCACAGGTTCGGGGCGACCACTATGTGACGCTGGTGATCCAGACGCCGGAGAAATTAAGCGCCGAGGCGAAAGAGGCGCTAAGGCGGTTTGACGAGCTGGCGGGGAATTCCCTGAATTCGGCGGGAACAGGAAATGCTGCAAGTTCCGGAACAGGGAAGAAGAGAAAAGGATTTATGGGTAAGATGAAGGAGGCCTTTGATGAGTAATCATCAGGGGCCTTTGCCTCGTCTGAGGGGGATGCATATAGATAACGTCTATATAGATATACGATAAAACGATTAGCGTGTTTGTCTTTTGTCTTGTAAAATGAAATATGTAGCAATATTTTTTTATCCTGAATTATTCACGGCAGTATAAACTCACATAAAATCCGCCGTAGTTACCATTACAACCCCTCCAGATACCTCACTCTGTCGCAAGATAGCCTAAAAATGGGCAGACTTCTCCTGTGATAGGGTTGGAAATTTATTGTGGCTGTCAAGGTCCATTAACAGTTATTATTCCAACTGTGGCTGCAGGTTACGGATGTTTTCCAGTGTCTCGTAGAATTCTTTCTTGTAGGGACAGCTGCTGCACAGTTTAAAATATTTATATCGTGCTGATTTTACCACCCTTGCGGCTATCTTCAGCAGTTTTAATCGTATGGTATCAATACGCTGTTTTCGCATACTGGCAGCAAGCGCCAATCGTCTAAACCAATTGAATAGGTTATAAGCTAATGCATGAACCAGAAGGCGGTTCGCATTTACCAGCTTTGAGGAACTGCTTACAGAGGCAAAGTCAAAACCGCTTTTGCATTCCTTGATGAAATTTTCCATTTTGCCTCTTCCGCAATAGAACCGGATCACCTGATAAGGTTCCATTTCCAGTGTTGTGACAATAAAGGTATACAGATGGATCATCTGCCCATACGGCTTTTCTATTTTAAAGGCCACCCTGCGTGGATGGTTCCATGAACCGGCCTGGTACAGGAATTCCCCATACTCGACAGCGTAATCTACCTGGTTGGATTTCGTTGCACGGTACAGTGCCTGGTTTTCCTCTTCTGCCAATTCACGGAGTTTTGCATTCTCCTTGAGCCGGATGGCATATTTGCAGTTTTTATCTTCAAGAACTTCATACAGGCCTGGTGACGCAAAACCACTGTCACCACGAAAGTAAAGCGGCACATCCGGGAAATCGCAGAGGAATTCATCCAGAAGGGACTTCATAAAAATATCTGCCTCTTTGCTGCAATACATGGTGCCGTCACGAAGCTGTGCTTTTAGCAGATCGCCGGTCAGCCCGTCGTAGCATAACAGCGGATGATAACCATGAGCCTGATAATGGTAGTTGAAACCTTCCCCTTCCTGATTTCCATAGGTATCAAGAAGTGTGGAATCAAGATCAAAAAGCATGAATTCCGGTTTCTTTATGGAATAGATGACTTTACGGAGTTCACGGATGATCTGGTTTAACTGGCTGAGCGTATCTCCATCCATGCGGTTAAAAAAGCGTGACAGGGTAGGCTGGGATGCCAGGGCATCCTTGCCTAAAATAACTGTCATAACAGGTTCGTTTGTCAGTTCGTCTGCACAGTCATCCTCAAAGTAGGAACTGATAATCTGGTAAATTACCTGCATCAGATTCGTATCATCCTTATGGACGCGGAACCATGCGGTATCATTGGTTTTGAACATACGATTAACGAGCCTGACCGCTCCAATCTTAAACAGGAACTCTTTGAACAGGAGAAGTCCTGCATCGGAGGATAAATCGCCTCCGTCAAAATTAATTTTAATCTGGCTATTGCTTTCTAAGCTTACAGTGTTTAAAATATCCATATA
>KE159795.1:304852-348045 GCA_000403475.2 Lachnospiraceae bacterium MD308 | reverse complement strand
AGTGTTTAAAATATCCATATAAAGACCCTTTCTTTGGTTTTGATTTGGATTGGACACCTAAATTTTACCATAGATAGAGGTCTTTTTCTATTCACTAAATAAGTGAAAAGCAATATTCAATTAAAATACAGTAACTATGCGGGTTTCAGCAGTTAATGCTGTTATTCCGTGAATAATTCAGGTTTATTTATGAAAGGACATAAGACAAATGAAAATGAGAAGAAAAATTTTAGGGATGCTTTTGTGTGTGGTTTTGACAGCCCTTATGGGGTGCGGCGCCAAGGATAGTGATAAGAGCGGCGGGGCGGCTAAGGAGGAGTCTGCCAAAACGGAGTCTTCTAAAGAATCGGAAGAGGGAGATGATAAGGTTATCCGCGTGGGGTGCGAGGCGACGACGCCGGGCTGGATTCAGACGGGTGACGACGGGAGCCTTGAAGGGTATGACTTTGACGTATGGCAGGAAATCGGAAAGCGCACCGGCTATGAGATCGACTATCAGGTGATGGACTGGGATGCCATGTGGCCGATGCTTGAGTCCGACAGGCTGGATTCTGTGGGAGAGCAGATTTCCGTGACAGAGGAACGAGAGAAGAAATATACCTTTTCCGCGCCTTATGCTTACAATGTGTACTGCCTTTTGGCGGCAAAGGATAATGACAAGCTTAAGACCATGGACGACCTTGAGACGGGGATGACCATTTCCTGTGAGACGAATACAAGCGACGAGATTATCGTGAATGCGATCAACAAGGAGTACGGAATCGAGCTTAAGCCGACGTATTATGACGGCATGTCGGTGCAGGACGTGGCGCTTGGACGGTGCGATCTGTGGCCCAGGGCGGAGACTTCCTGCAATACGACGGTAAAGGAAGTGGACAACTTAAAGATTCTTGGGAAGACGAATATCCTGGAGACGAACGCTTATCCTTTTGCGAAGACAGAGCGGGGGGAGGAGCTTGCGAAGGCGGTTTCCGGCGCTCTTGACGAGATGCGCTCGGACGGAACGTTAAAGGAGCTGTCCGAGAAATGGTTCGGCATCGACATCTCTGAGAAACCGGCAAACGCGCAGTAATCTTTAGGAGGCCGGTGAATTGAGTTTGGAATTTTCTTTAAATACGTTGGGGGCCATGGTGAAAGTCCTTCCGGTGACGCTGTCGCTGACGGCACTGTCGTTTGCGGCCTCTCTTGTGCTTGCCATCGTCATAGCGGTGATCGATTATTTCCGTGTGCCGGTGCTTAGGCAGGTCTGCGGGGTGTATGTGTCGTTTTTCCGGGGAACGCCATTGATTCCGCAGCTCTTTCTGCTGTATTTCGGCATTCCTACTTTTGTGGCGGCGCTCAGGGATGTTCCGGCCTTTACGGTGTGCGTGGCGGGGCTTACGTTAAATTCCGCGGCGTATATGAAGGAGGTGGTGAGGGGCGCGCTGCTTTCAGTGCCCCAGGGGCAGAAGGAGGCTGCGCTTGCCCACGGCATGACCCCGGTGCAGACTATGTTCCGGATCGTGCTGCCCCAGGCTGCCAGGGTGGCGGTTCCCTCCCTTTTTAACAACCTGGTGGATATCGTGAAGGGAACCTCCATGGCGTTTACCATCGGCGTCATCGAGATTACGGCGACGGCCAGCCTCAGGGCGTCGGTGACCTTTAACTACTTTGAGGCATACATGGTCTTGATGCTGTTATACTGGATAATCATTCTTATACTGGAACGGCTGGAGGCGGCGGTTGAAAAACGCCTGGCGGTAGGGTATAATAGATAAGGCAAAGGGGCGGACAGATGATAAAAATACAGAATTTACATAAAACTTTCGGGAGCCTTGAGGTGCTTAAGGGCATTGACCTTGAGATTGAGAAGGGGGAAGTGGTGGCGGTCATCGGTTCTTCCGGCACAGGGAAGTCGACGCTGCTCAGGTGCATGAATTACTTAGAGATTCCGGATGAAGGCTCTGTCACCATCGGAGACATTACGGTTACGGCGGGGAAGGCGTCAAAGAAGGAGATTCATGAGCTGAGGAAACATTCTGCCATGATCTTTCAGAACTACAACCTGTTTTCCAATAAGGATGTGCTGGGCAATGTGACGGAGCCGCTGATCACGGCGAAGAAGATGAAAAGGGAAGAGGCGGAGCGGACAGCGGTCCGGTATCTGGAGAAGGTAGGCATGGGAGAGAAGATAAACCAGTATCCCGCCACCCTTTCCGGCGGGCAGCAGCAGAGGGTGGCTATCGCCCGCTCTATGGCCACGGAGCCGAAGGTGCTGCTTTTTGACGAGCCTACATCTGCCCTTGACCCGGAGTGGGTGCAGGAGGTGCTGGAAGTGATACGAAAACTTGCCAGGGCGCATTTTACGATGCTTATTGTGACCCATGAGATGCAGTTTGCAAAGGAGGTTGCTGACAGGGTGGTGTTTATGGACGGTGGAAAAATTGTAGAGCAGGGGCCTGCGAAGGAGGTCCTTGAGAATCCGAGACAGGAGAGGACGAGGGAGTTCCTTAAGCTTTCCGGAAAGGAAGGCGGGGAGGAAGAGTCTGTGGTGATCAAAAAATCCATGAATTTTAAGGACATGCTGCCGATGTTTATCGAGGCGGGGCTTGAGTTTAAGCCGGACGACCCGGACCCGGAGGGGCTTATCGTCTGCTTTGAGATGATGGATAAGGAGAGCGGCAGGCGCATCGGCGGCGGGTCGCTGGCGAAGGCGCATGGTGAGTTTTTGATCCGCTCGGTGGCGGTTGAGGAGGCATACCGGGGAAAGGGCCTTGGGAAGAAACTGGTGGAGTACATGATCGAGGAGGCCAAATCCTGGGATGCAAAGCGGCTTTTGCTCACGGCGAAGGTGCCGGGGTTTTATAAAAAGCTTGGGTTCGAGGTGATTCCCAGGGAGGAGGCGCCGCCGATTTCGGACTGCACGTCCTGCCCGCAGTTTCACAATGGATGCGACTCGGAGATCATGCTGCGAAAGCTGTGATATGGCAAGTGTGGAATGTCGGGAGACGGAGACTTAAAAATATTGAATAATATTGCAAAAGGATGGTTGTGATGATGGATTGTTTTGAGAGGGGAATTGAGAGAAAGAATACGAATTGCGACAAGTGGGACGCGCCTTTCGTGAAGGAGGGCGTTGTGCCTATGTGGGTCGCGGACATGGATTTTGAGGTGGCTCCTGCCATCACCAGGCGGCTTGTGCTGGCCGCGGGGAAGGGAGCTTTCGGGTATCAGTTTTTGTCGGATCATTACTATGACGCGGTGATTCATTTTATGAAGGAGAGACATGATTATCCCGTAGAGAAAGACTGGATCTGCTATGTGCCGAATGTGGTGCTGGGCCTGTTTGCCGGATTGCAGGCGGTGACGGAAAAGGGGGATGAGGTGATCATCCAGACCCCGGTGTACGGGCCTTTTTTTAAAGTAGTCCGTGAGAGCGGGCGCGTCCTGGTGGAGAGCCCTCTGAAAAATGAGGACGGCTATTATACGATGGACTTTGAGGATCTGGAGAGAAAGATTACGGAGAAGACAAAGGCGATGCTCATCTGCAATCCCCACAATCCTTCGGGGAGAGTGTGGAGGGAAGAGGAGCTGGAGCGGCTTGCGGCTGTCTGCGCGGGGCATGGGATTGCCCTTATCTCCGATGACATCCACAGCGATATCGTGACGGAGGGGCACAGGCATCAGATGATCGCGCCTATCTGCCGCAGGATGGGCGTTAAGTGCATCACCTGCACGTCGCCGTCCAAGCCCTTTAACCTGGCCAGCGTCCATGTGGCCAACTGCATCATCGAGGATAAAGAGGTCAGGGAGCGTTTCCAGCAGTTCCTTGCCATGCATCATGTGAATGAGTGCAATGCCTTTGCGGAGGAGGCGCTTATCGGGGCGTATGAAGAATCCGGGGAGTGGCTGGCTCAGATGAATGCCTATGTGGAGGGCAATCTGGATTATTTTGTGGATTACATCCATGAGAACATCCCGTCGCTTAAGGTGAGAAAGCCGGAGGGTACTTACCTTGTGTGGGTGGATTTTTCGGGAACGGACATCGGGCAGGGAAATATTAAGGAGTACCTCAGCGAGAACTGCCGTGTGCTTGTGAATGACGGGGAGTTTTTCGGGCAGGCGGGAAAAGGGTTCGTGCGGTTCAACCTTGCGTGCCCGAGGAAGAACGTGGAGTTTGCCCTTAAGAACCTTGAGAGGCAGTTCGCATAAGCGGCTCATTTTTACGAAATCATAAAAAGTCTCTGAAAATCATCGGGGGCTTTTTTAATTTCCTCTACTCGCGGGAGTTTTTTTGTGGTACAATCAGAATCAGACTGTAAAAAGTTCCGGAATTGAACTTCGGAGCTGTTTTTGGAAATGGAGGGAAATGTATGCAGAAATTTGTACAATACATGCCGACGAAAATCGTGTTTGGCAAAGAGGCGGAAAAAGAGACGGGAAAGCTTGTGAAGGAGTACGGGGCAGGCAAGGTGCTGCTTGTGTACGGCGGCGGCAGCGTGGTAAAGAGCGGGCTGTTAGGCAGGATCAAGGATTCTCTTGATGCGGAAGGGATTTCTTGCCGGGAGCTTTCGGGCGTGCAGCCAAATCCCCGTCTTTCCCTGGCAAGGGAGGGCGTGAAGAAGGCCGTTGATTTTCAGGCGGAGCTTATCCTGGCTGTTGGCGGAGGCAGTGCGATTGACACGGCCAAGGCGGTTGCTGTGGGCGCGGCGAATCCCGGGATTGATATCTGGGATGTGTGGATGGGAAAGGCGTCTGTCACTAAGGCGAAGGCTGTTGGCGCAGTGCTGACCATATCGGCGGCGGGCAGCGAGATGAGCGACTCTGCGGTGATCACCAATGGGGAGACGGGAAAGAAGGCAGGATTTAACTCGGACATCGTGCGCCCGAAATTCGCGCTTATGAACCCGGAGCTTACCTATACGCTGCCGAAATACCAGCTTTCCTGCGGCATCGTGGATATCCTGATGCATACGCTGGAGCGGTATTTTACGCCTGTCTCGGGAAATCAGCTCACGGATGAGATTGCGGAGGGCTTGATGCGTACCGTTATTGAGAATGGGAAGATTGCTTTTGAGAATCAGGAGGATTATGACGCCATGAGTGAGATTATGTGGTGCGGCAGCCTGTCTCACAACAATCTTACGGGGCTTGGCCGTCCGAAGGATTTTGCGTGCCACAAGCTGGGACATGAGATTGGCGGCATGTTTGACGAGGCCCACGGGGCGACCCTCTCTGCGGTGTGGGGGAGCTGGGCGAGATATGTGTATAAGCTTGACGTGGCGAGATTTGCGCGCTACGGCAGAAAAGTGTGGAAGATTGAGGATAAAGGAGAGGAGGAGACTGCGGCACTGGCGATAGAGGCGACGGAAGAGTTTTTCCGTTTCTTGCATATGCCGACCTGTATCGGGGAGA
This sequence comes from Lachnospiraceae bacterium MD308, assembly GCA_000403475.2. Classification (GTDB taxonomy): domain Bacteria; phylum Bacillota; class Clostridia; order Lachnospirales; family Lachnospiraceae; genus MD308. The sequence continues at coordinate 342,651 of KE159795.1, read as the reverse complement.
TGAAGACCGGCGTGCTTTCTGAGGAGGATCTGAGGAAGATGGCGGACAGCGCGACGAAGGGCGGTACGGTAATGCTTGGCTGCTTTAAAAAGCTTGGCGCGCAGGAGATGTATGAGATTTATAAAGAGGCAAACCACGAATGATCTGAATATTAACTGGAAGGGGTTTTACCGGAGCGTATTTGCCCTTGTGTTTCCTATGGCAATCCAGAACCTGATCAATGTTGGGGTCACGGCGACGGATGTATTTATGCTGGGGAGGGTGGGGGAGAAGGTATTGTCCGGCTCTTCCCTTGCAGGGCAGATTCAGTTTATCATGATGCTGGTGTTTTTCGGCATCACGGCGGGGGCTACGGTGCTGACTGCCCAGTATTGGGGCAAGCGCGACACGGCGACCATCGAGAAGATCTTGGGGATGGGCCTTAGCGGCGGCATCGTCATCGCGGCGGCGTTCACGGTGCTGGCGCTGTTGATTCCGGAGAGGCTTGTGGGGATATTTACCTCGGACGGGGAGGTTATCTTTGAGGGCGCGAAGTATCTTCGGATTGTGGGGCTGTCTTATGTGTTTATGGCGGTGACCCAGGTCTATCTGAATATTATGCGGAGCATTGAGCGGGTGGTGGTGGCGACGGTTGTCTATTTTGTGTCGCTCCTTGTGAATATCGTCATAAATGCAGTGCTGATCTTCGGGCTTTTCGGGGCGCCCAGGCTTGAGATTGCCGGGGCTGCCATCGGAACGCTGTGCGCCCGCATCACGGAGACGGTGATGGTGCTTTTGTATGCCCGCTATAAGAATAAGATTGTGAAGATCCGTGTAAGGAACATGGTTCGCATTGACCGTCTGCTTTTGTCGGACTATATCCGCTACGCCATGCCGGTGATTATCAATGAGCTGATGTGGGGGCTTGGAACTTCTGCGAATACGGCGATTATCGGGCATCTGGGGAGCGAGGCGGTGGCGGCTAACTCGGTGGCTCAGGTGGCAAGGCAGCTTGCCCAGGTGGTAGTGTTTGGCATTTCCAATGCTACGGCAATCTGGCTTGGCAAGACGCTTGGGGAGAGGAAACCGGAGCATGCCAGGGCTTATGCTCGGAAGTTCGCAGTCCTTTCCCTGATCCTCGGTATTCTGGGCGGGGCGTTTATCCTGCTCCTTGGGCCGGTGGTGAGCAGCGTCCTTACGCTGTCGGCGGTGTCCAGGAGATACTTAGGGTTCATGTTCTTTGTCATGTCCTACTTTGTGGTGGGGCAGGCGTTCAATACGACTATGGTGTGCGGGGTGTTCCGCTCCGGCGGGGATACGAAGTTCGGGCTTGTGATGGATGTGGCTACTATGTGGGGATGCTCGATTCTGCTCGGCGCTGTGGCGGCGTTTTATTTCCATGCAAGCGTGCCGGTGGTGTATGTGATTTTGATGAGCGATGAGATTATCAAGATGCCGATCTGCTGGTGGCGGTATCGGAAGTATAAGTGGCTTAGAGATGTGACGCGGGATATGTAGAGATGACAAGGATGCGGTAATAAGAAAAGCTTAAATAAAAGCAGCCGGGCGGATAAGGGCCGGCTGCTGAATGGGTGATTTATTCCTTGAGAGAGGTGACGGGGGTGATGACTGGTTTGCCGTCCTGGTCTAATAAAACGGTTAATCCGCAACCGTTCGTCATGTTTGATGACATCAGTACATAATTTACCCCTGTTTCTGTATCAACAATGACTTTGCGGACATTGGTGACTCCCTGTGAATAAGTTTCTACAAATCGTTCTTTTGCCATGTTTTAAGCACTCCCTTCTTGATTTCTAACGGTTATTATAAACCTTTTTTTTCTTAAAATAAAGTGTTTATTGGGATAGAAAGATCGCTGTTTATATTTTGTGAACAAAAAGAGGGATTAGTGTGAAAGTATTATTGGAGATAAAAATGAGAAAAAGACACTTGATGAAAGCAAATATTAAACAAATAATATGATAAAATGTTGACATGAGAGAATTATTCGCAATATAATTGGGTATATTGTAATAAAAAGAAAGAGAGAAAAAAATGTTTGTAGGCTTTTCGGTAAGTAATTATTTGTCATTCAAAACTACTCAGACAATATCTATGGCGGCATCAAAAGTAGCAAGGCATAAAGAGCATGTTTTAAATGGAAATGGAAAGAAAATTTTAAAAACAGGGCTTATTTATGGAGCTAATGCAGGTGGGAAGAGTAATCTGATCAAAGCGATTGATTTTTCAAGAGATGTTATTTTAAACGGTCTAAGTGCTGCTGATTTAGATAAAAAGTATTTTAGAATCTCCGGTGATGGCTATAAAGTTCCGGGGGTGTTTGAATACAGGCTGATTACTCAGCCGGGAAGAGAATATTCTTATGGGATAGCAATATCGTATGCAGAAAAAGAAATTCTTTCAGAATGGCTGATCCGTATAGAGAAAAATGGTGGGGAGACGTATATTTTCAATAGGGATACAAACGAAAGAGGTGAAAGCTTTACAGAAAGTGAAGTGAAAATCAGAAATACAGCGGAACGAATGAGATGGGAGATTTATCTGGAAGATTTCGGAGGAAACATATCTAATACTTTGAGGAAAAAAAGTATATTATGTGATATTGCGGAGAGAGGTAATGGAAAACAAAGTGTTTTTTCTGAGATTCAGGATGTCTTTGATTGGTTCAGGAACATGATTATCATATTTCCAACCAGTCAATACAGCGGATTGAACCAGATGGTTGAAAATGAAACGATACGAGATCTTTTTTCCCATATATTAAGATATTTTGATACCGGCATTGAATCTGTAGAATCAAAGTTAGGACAGTTGGAATTTGATAAGATATTCGAAGGCATTCCTTTGGATGATGCAGAGAAACTGAAGATTAAAATATCAAATGAGATTCAGGAAGATTCTTTGATGTTTAAAGTGAACAGCCAGGTATATTCTTTGCAAAAAGATACAGAGGGAAATATTATAACGACAAAGATGATGCAGAATCATGGCAATGATCAAGAGCTTTTTGAATATTTGGATGAATCTGACGGAACACAGAGGCTGTTTGACCTTATTCCGCTATTTTATGAACATAATGGAAACAGGGTTATTTTTATTGATGAAATTGACAGAAGTCTTCATACGAATGTAACCCGTAAGTTTCTTGAGCTTTTTTATCGGATGACGGAAGGAGATACAAGTCAGATAATTGCGACAACGCATGATTCGAATTTGCTGGATCTGGAATTAGTCAGGCAGGATGAGATCTGGTTTATCAAGAGGCTGGAAGACCATAGTTCCAGTATATATTCGTTAAACCGTTATAAAGAGCGTTATGATAAAAAAATAGATAAAGAATATTTGCTGGGGCGTTATGATGCTATCCCGGTGTTTGATGATAAGATTTTGGAGGATATAGATGCGTAATCGTTACAGATTGATGTCGACTGTCTATGATCGGGAAGAGGAAAGCCAGAAGGTTCTTCCAGAAAAAAGGATTTTTCTGTCTGTAGAAGGAGAACTGAAAAAGATTGGCTATGATATCAATTATCGGAGATACCTGAGAAAATATAATGAAGAATTGGATGAATTTGCTGTGCTGGTCGACAGAGATGCACAAACCCATTCCGAAACAAATATGTTTGATTGTATCAGGCATTGCAGGGATAATGGATATAAATGTTTTATTGCAAATCCATGTTTTGAGTTCTGGCTTTTGATGCATTTGGCGGACATAGAGAAAGAATTTGGTGAGCGGTTGGATGAGATTAAAGAAAATAAAAAGATTTCAGAACAGCATACTTTTGTGAGTAAAGAAGTGTCAGACAGAGCCCATCATGGGAAAAGAGGTATTAATTTTGCTGAAAAATATATGCCGTATATTGAGAAAGCTGTAGAACAAGCGAAAAAATTTTCCAGTGATGAAAATGATCTGATAGACAATATCGGATGTAATCTGTGGAGAATGATTGAAGAATTGAAAGCATATGGAAAGTAAGGGATATTTTTGCTTGCCAGCAGGGAATAAAAACAGGCGCGAAAAAAAGTTGCTAATAATGGTTGATAATGGCAATGAAAAGGTAGTACAATAGGAGACAGCAACATCTATTTATTGATAAAGAAAAGGAGAATTTATTATGAAAGTAGTAGCGACAGATAAGGCGCCGAAGGCGTTGGGGCCGTATTCACAGGGGTATGTTCACAATGGGATATTCTATTCTGCCGGGCAGATTCCGATCAATCCGGCTACGGATACAGTTGAGGCGGAGACTATTGCGGAGCAGACGGAACAGGCATGCAAGAATATGGGCGAGGTTCTTAAGGCGGCGGGAACTTCCTTTGACAAGGTTCTCAAGACTACATGCTTTCTGGCGGATATGGGTGATTTTGCAGCTTTCAATGAGGTGTATGCGAAGTATTTTACATCCAAGCCGGCAAGGAGCTGCGTGGCGGTGAAGACGCTGCCGAAGAATGTGCTGTGTGAGATTGAGGTTATCGCGGCGGTTGAGTAATGGAAGGGCAGCATGTCTGCCCTTTAGATTTTTGAAAGGTAAGGTGGATGTTATGGCTGAGGAACAACAGCAAAACGGCTGCTCGCCGTCTGACTGCGCGGGGTGCGCCCATGCAGATTCCTGCGGCAGCAAGCCGGTGGATTTTCGGAAACCTGCAAATCAGTTTTCCGATATTAAGAAGGTTATCGGAGTGGTCAGCGGCAAGGGAGGCGTTGGAAAGTCGATGGTGACGGCGTCCCTGGCAAGGATGATGCGAAAGAAAGGGTATAAAGTAGGGATTCTGGATGCGGACATTACGGGGCCGTCCATCCCGAAGATGTACGGTATCCACGAGAAAGCTCTCGGCGATGAGAGCGGGATTTTCCCAAGGGAGGCGGCGGACGGTACGAAGATTATGTCTATCAATCTTCTGCTGGAGAATGAGTCGGACCCGGTCATCTGGAGGGGGCCGGTCATTGCCAATGTGGTGACCCAGTTCTGGACGGATGTGATGTGGGGAGAGCTTGACTATCTGTTTGTGGACATGCCTCCCGGAACAGGCGACGTTCCGCTGACGGTGTTCCAATCGCTCCCGGTAGACGGCGTGGTGATCGTGTCCTCGCCCCAGGATCTGGTGAAGATGATTGTGAAAAAGGCCCATGGCATGGCGCAGCAGATGAATATTCCGGTACTTGGAATCGTTGAAAACTACAGTTACCTTGTATGTCCGGACTGCGGGAAGAAGATTTCCGTATTCGGGGAGAGCCGCGTGGAGGAAGTGGCGGCGGAGCTTAATATTCCGGTGCTTGGGAAGATGCCTATAGATGCGGCTCTTGCGGAGGCTGTGGAGAAAGAGAAGTTTTCAGAGGTGGAGAACGATTATCTTTCCGAGCTGTCTATATAGAAGGTACTTTTTGGTTCTTCATTTTACAATTTAATCTTAATAGAAGACAAGGACGCAGATGCTTTTCCCAAGTATCTGCGTCTGTCTGTTTAAAATGAAAGGCCGGATGTTTCCATCATAAGCAGCTTTTCTTTTTTTTCGGTTCCTCCTGCGTAGCCGGTAAGGCTCCCGTCTGAGCCCACTACCCGGTGGCAGGGGATGATGAGGGAGATCGGGTTATGGCCGACGGCGCCGCCCACCGCCTGGGCGGACATGGAGGAAAGCCCTTGCTTTTGGGCGATTTTTCTCGCAATCTCTTTGTAGGTCATAGTCTTTCCGTAAGGGATGGAAAGAAGGATTTCCCACACGGATTTTTGGAAAGGCGTGCCGTTTAAAGACAGCGGGGGAGTGGACATAGGGTCTTTCCCGCTGAAATAAAGGTCAAGCCATTCGGCAGCCTGTGAAAAAACCGGGAGGTCTTTTGGCTCGTGGGCCTTTTCCAGAGTGCTGCCGAAGTATTTTTGCCCGTCAAACCAGAGGCCGGTTAAATGCCGGCCGTCACTGGCAAGGGTGATGCCGCCCAAGGGTGAGGCATAGTGGTATGTGTAAGTCATTTTGCCCTCCTATCCTTTTAATCCTCTTGACTGCCTGTCCATGTCCTCGATGACAATATCGTGGATTTCGCCGAGGGAGGCGCAGTATTCAAGGACTTTCCATGGTTCGTTAGTGTGAAAGTGGATTTTAACCAGTTCTTCATCCCCCACGGCAAGAAGGCAGTCGCCGTGAAAGTTTTCCGTGAAATAATCGCTGATTGTGTCTTCATCAAGATTTTCTCCCTCGATGAGCAATTGGGTGTCGTATTTGAATTCTAACATATCATATCCTCCGGTTTTATTTTTGCGGGCAACGAGCCAGGCGGGCATGGCTTGCATGTACATCTGGCTGCTGCCGCAGCTTTACGGGTTCTGCCTGTGGATGTACATCCGGCTCATTTCTGTCTCGCCGTCTCCCTGCACAGGGCAGTAGTATTCCCAGCCGTACCTTTCGTAAAAGGAGGTATGGTCGGTCAGGAGATAGAGGGTATCGATGCCCTGCGCTGCCATGTCGTCACAGACGGTTTTTAAAAGCTCGCCGGCAATGCCCCGGCAGCGGTACGGTTCTTCCACATAGACGGCGCATACGTTTGGCGCAAGGTCTTTTCTGCCGTGAAAGTCATTTTCGATGACTCCAAGGCCCCCGATGATCTCCTCACCGTCCAGAGCGAGGTACCACTGGGGAACGGGGGAAGTTCCGGTAAGCGCCTCAGACATGCTTTCCTGGTAGGCGGCAAGGGGAATGCTCCATTTGCTGCCGAACCAATCTGCGGCTCGGTCTTTTAAGGCGGGGCAGTCGGTGAGCCTGGTGATTTTATAGTTTTCCATAAAGAGGGCTCCTTTCGTTGGATGATTCAAATATAGTCATTGTATCATGAAAAGGAAGGATTTCCCAGTATATACGTGAATTTTCAGCGGATACTTCTATATTCTCGTGGTGTGCAGTTATAAAAACGCTTAAATATTTTAGCAAAATTGCTGGGACTGTCAAAACCGCATAGGGTTGCGATTTCTGATATGCTGTCTGCTGGATGCTTTCGCAACATTTCAGCCCCCTGCATAATCCGATATTTTAACAAATACTGGATCGGGGAAAGCTGGATTGTTTTCTTAAAACAGCGCAGGCTTTCCCTTTCACTAATGTCGGCGGCGCTTGAAATTTCCGACAAGGATATATCATCAGCAAAATTTTTGTGGATATAGGCAAGCATTTTTCTGATACGGAGATTGTCCTGGCTTGGCGGAATATTTTGCATATCCGTTTGCAGATTCAATTCTCCATATAAAAAAAGACAGATACGGGATAAATTATCCCGAACGGTAAATTCATGTCCGTAGCAGTCCTGCGCAAGAGCTTCAAATGCGCAGTTAAACCAGTCCGTCACATTTCCATTCTTGCCTGCTTTTATAAAATAATGGGAAAATCCATTACGGGTTAATAGCGGCTGTATATATTTTTTTGCAAATACAAGATCCTCATTTCCGGTAATGAGTATCTGGTTGAAAACGAGGGAGCGAAGTTTACATTCCGTGACAGCCGCCGCATAATGAAGGATATTTGAATTGATAACAATACAGTCTCCCTTTTCCAAAAAGAAAGTATTTGACGGTATCTTTACATTCATCTGCCCATTTTCTATATACACAATTTCAATCTCCTCATGCCAGTGCCATGGGATAACGTCTTCCGGTCTGTTCGTGTGGGAGGAACAATACCCAGCACAGGGGAATTGGGTGGTTCCATGAGGTTGGAGCTCTTTTGATACTTTATTCAGGTTTAATCCACATTCTTGTAATGCCATATTTTTGCTTGCCTTCCTGTTTGTCGTTTTTTTTATATTATACGTCTGAAAATGTATTGTATCAAGTATCACTTGACGGTATTCTTTTGATAAATAAAGAGACACAGGAGGATAATAGAATGATTCATTTACTGTTGGTTATCATTTATCTTGCTTTTATTAGTCTGGGGCTTCCAGATTCCCTGTTAGGTTCCGCGTGGCCGGCAATGTATCAGGAGCTTTCCGTGCCGGTTTCCCATGCAGGCGGTATTTCCATGATTATCGCTGCAGGGACGATTGTTTCCAGTCTGCAAAGCGACAGACTGACCAGAAGATTTGGAACGGGCAAAGTTACAGCTGCCAGTGTATTAATGACTGCTGCAGCATTGTTTGGGTTTTCGATCAGCCATTCCTATGCTGCATTATGTTTATGGGCCGTTCCTTATGGGCTTGGTGCCGGAAGTGTGGACGCTTCCTTGAATAACTATGTTGCCCTCCATTATGCAAGCAGGCATATGAGCTGGCTGCATTGTATGTGGGGCGTTGGAGCTTCTCTTGGCCCGTATATCATGGGCTATGCCCTGACCGGCGGGCAGGGGTGGAATATGGGCTATCGCTATATCGCCGTCCTTCAGGCTGCATTGACCGTTGTGTTGATTTTTAGCCTGCCATTGTGGAAAAAGCAGATTAACCATGATATGGGGAAGGCGGAAAAAGAAATAACAGCCCAACCCCTTTCCTTGCGTCAGATTGTTAAAATTCCGGGGGCAAAAGAAGTCATGATTACATTTTTCTGTTACTGTGCCCTTGAACAGACAACCGGCTTATGGGCAAGCAGCTACCTTGTGCTGTGCCGGGGATTGTCAGCAGAAACTGCCGCAGGGTTTGCGAGCCTGTTTTTTATGGGGATTACGGCAGGCAGGGCTTTCAGCGGATTTTTGACATTAAAGTTAAATGATACGCAGATGATACGGCTTGGACAAGGCTTTATCTTGTCTGGCATCGCGTTTTTGTTTTTGCCGTTTGGCAACACAGGCTCATTATTAGGATTGATTTTGGTTGGGCTGGGCTGCGCTCCGGTTTATCCTTCCATTATACATTCTACGCCGGAACATTTTGGGGCGGATAAGTCACAGGCTATGATTGGCGTACAAATGGCATCCGCCTATGTGGGAACCTGTTTCATGCCGCCAATCTTCGGATTTATCGCAAAACATATCAGTGTATCCCTGTTTCCGGTTTATTTGCTGGCGATACTGATTCTTATGGCTGCTATGCATGCAAAAATGTTATTGAAAGTAACTGTAAATAAATGAAAATACTAACCCCCCAGCTCTAAAGGGGAAGAGTACGCTAATGATATATAACAGGCATCCGGAGCAACAAAACAAATGGAATAAAGCATTTTGGGCAAGAGGGTATTATGTAGCAACGGTAGGAAATGTAACATAAGGAGACGCTTTTTAGCGGCGGCGAGCAGTATAAGCTTGCGATACCCGCCTTTCAGGCGAGCAGTAACGGAGCCCTTGGGGGGGATGATTAGAGAAGTTCTATTCTGAAAACTGCCGCATTTTCTGCAGGAATTTTTCGGCTGCTTTTGGAAATATCTGGTACTTTTTCCAAATGATATGCATTTCTTCTGAAAGCTCCGGCATTAAAGGACGGAAACAAAGGCTGCTATGCTCTGTAATATGAATGATTTTATCGAAACATAAAGCATATCCCATTCCGTCTTTTACCATGAGAGAACCATTAAACAGAAGATTGTATGTTCCGACAATGTTTAAATCCTCGTATTTTTTTCCAAGCCATTTGATCAAAGAAGATTTACTTGACCGCTGACGGGACAGAATCAGCGGCTTGTCCTGCAAGTCTTCTGAGGTGATAACTTCTTTTTCTGCTAAATCTGTGTCATGACGCATCAGAACCCCCCATGTATCTTTATAAGGAACCTTCAACATGTTATATTTCGAGGTATCTACTTCACCAAATACCAAACCAAAATCAATTAATCCGCGGTCAAGATTTTCAAGCACACTTACACTGTCTCCGCTTATAATATGGAAATGGATATCCGGAAAATCTTCCTGTAATGCTTTGGCAGTCTTTGTGAGAAAGCGCACACCGTCAGTTTCTCCGGCACCTACCGTAATGTCACCGGCGATATAGTTATTGGATAATGTGATTTCATTTTCTGTCTTTCTTACCAGTTCCATAATTTCTTCTGCTCTTTTGCGGAGGATGATTCCTTCCTCGGTCAGGGTAATCCGGCGGTTACCGCGAATGATCAACTGTTTTCCCAGTTCTTCTTCCATCTCCCTTAACTGGCGTGAGAGAGTGGGCTGCGATAAATGGAGCGCTTCGGCAGCGCCGGAAATACTTTGTTCTCTTGTAACGGCAAGGAAATATTGTAAAACACGCAATTCCATAGGATTCACCTCTTAAATTCGATTACCATAATATTTTTTCTCATTTCGGATACAGGGATATTATAACATGACATTCATATGCTTTTCAAGTATGGCACAGTATCTGATATAAGTATTTGTTTGTTACGGAGTATAAAGTTAGAATAAATGTATGGCAATTTTTGATGAATGTGGAAGGAGATAAAAAGGTGAAAACAGAAATGGTAATTGAAAATTTAAAAGATGCGGGATGTAATATATCAACAATAGAAAAATTTATGGATTTTGCCGCAAACAACAAAAAAGAAAAACAATTAGAAATATTAGAAAAACAGCGGTCAGCTCTTTTAAAACGTATTCATAAAGATGAAAAGAGAATCTCCTGTTTGGACTATCTTGTTTATCAAATCAATCAAGATCATGGATATTTTTTGATTTGAAAGGGGTTGAAATATTGAAATTGAAAAAATTTATTAGGATGTTATTATCCGTCCTGACAGTTACTTCTTTATTGTCAGGCTGTGGGAGGAATCATACAGAGAACCAACATACCGATTCGACAGCAGACCGTGAAGGGACAGAGATGTTAATGCCGGGAGAGGATATCATGAAGCTTGCGCCGGGACTGTCTGTGGTGAATTTTGAAGGGAACGATGGATTTGAACAATTCTTAGAACAGGGCGGAGCATCAAGCGATGAGGAAGTGATAGAGTTCCTTGCCGGTCATCTGGGAGAAGATACATTAGGGATTTTGTTTGGAGGCAATCCGTTTGGGTGCAGTACCCTGGCAGCTACAGGAGAAGACGGTGCGCCGATGTTTGGAAGGAATTTTGACTGGCAGGCCTGTGAAGCTTTAATTGTGGCATCCACACCGGAAAACGGCTATGCGTCAATCTCTACCGTGAACTTTGACTTTCTTTCCGGCACAGGCATTCCGGTAAATAAGCTGCCGGATCATATTCAGGCGCTGGTAAGCCTTTACGCTCCGCTTGACGGTATGAATGAAAAGGGGCTGGCAGTAGCGGTCAATATGATACAGGATTCCGGTACGATTGAACAGAATACAGACAGGCCGGATATTACCACCACTACGGCAGTCCGCCTGCTGCTTGATCAGGCGGACAGTGTTGACGAGGCTCTTAAGCTGCTTGGACAGTATGACCTGCATGCGTCTATGGGAATGATGGTACATTTCGCGATTGCTGATCGAAGCGGGAGAAGCGTGGCTGTGGAATATGTGGATCATAAAATGAACGTGACAGAAACGCCTGTCGTTACGAACTTTTATCTGGCAGAAGGAGAAAAGCAGGGCGTTGGAACTGAGCAGTCACATAAGAGATTCGAAATCCTTTGTGGTCTTCTTAATGAAAAAGAAACCTTTTCTCCTGAGGATATGAGGGATGCGTTAAGCAGTGTAAGTAAAGGAAACTTTGGGGAATTTGAATCCACAGAATGGAGCATCGTGTATCACCAGGAAAGCGGCCGGGTTCAGTATTATCACAGGGAAAATTATGATAACGTGTATACTCTGGCCTGCCCGGGCACGCCGGCGGCAGGCGGGAATTAAATATACGGTTTACACAAAAAAGCCTCCGGGCAGTCTGCCGGGGAGGGATGTATCCAGAGCAGGAGGAAAAGACGGATGAGTTATATAAAAACATTGTGGAATTTATATTGTTTGAGGAACAACGTGAAAAAAAGCAAGGAAGAAGTAAAAATGCTTCAGGACCGGAAGCTTCGGAATCTTCTGCATCATGTGTGGGATTATTCCGCCTATTACAGGAGGACATTTAAGCGGGCAGGAATCTCGGAAAAAGATCTGGATACCCTTCCATTATCCTGTTTTCCAACAATTGATAAAAAGACGCTTTTGGAATATTTTAACGAGCTTGTCACTGTGCCGGGTCTTACCCAGGAAGGAGTCCGAGCCTTTGATGAGGAAGGACTGGCAGACAGAAAGCCGTATCTGGGGAAATACCATGTAGTACATTCTTCGGGGAGTACCGGAAAACCAGGATACTTTGTCTACGATGAAACCGCATGGAACGAGATGCTCCTTGGAATTATCCGCGGAGCTCTGTGGGATATGTCCATGGGGGAAATTGCTAGGCTTTTGCTTAAGCGGCCAAGGATTGTCTATATTGCTGCAACAGATGGACGTTACGGCGGCGCGATGGCGGTAGGGGACGGTATTGACGGCGTCGGCGCCAGGCAGCTATATCTGGATATCAATGCGCCCATAGATGAGTGGATAATAAAACTCAGGGAATTCAAGCCGAATATTGTGATCGGATACCCATCTGCTGTCAAGATCTTAGGAGAATTACTGGAAAGAGGCGCAGTTCGTCTGGACGTGAAAAGAGTAATCTCCTGCGGGGAGCCGTTAGGAGCCAGCTTAAGGAAGTATATGGAGACTGTATTTGCGTGTGAGGTAATTAATATTTACGCTGCCAGCGAGTCTCTGGCTCTGGGCGTGGAAACCAGAACTTCCGGCGGTTTGCTGCTTTTTGACGATATGAATATCATCGAAGCGGAAAATGGGAAAATGTACCTCACGTGTCTTTATAATTTCGCACAGCCGCTGATCCGTTATGAGATCACGGACAGCCTTACCATCAAGGAGGCGCCGGACGGCGGCAGATACCCTTTTAGGATGGCAGAAGGCCTTCTTGGAAGAAATGAGGATATCCTCTGGTTTGAGGACGGGGACGGACGCCGGGAGTTTTTGCATCCGCTGGCGATCGAGGGATTTTGCATGGAAGGGCTTAAGGATTATCAGTTCAGCCAGACCGGTAAAGACATGTTTGAGATGGAAGCAGAGATTGTCGCTCCAAACTTGAAAGAGTCTGTTAAAAAAGAAATGCTGGGCCAGATGAGAAAGATTCTTAAGGAGAAGCGCCTTGGCTATGTGCAGTTCTATGTGAACTTTGTGGATGAGATCAAGGCTGACCCGGCAACCGGGAAGAAACGGCTGGTTATCAGCAGATATCAGGAAGGATAGGAAGATGAAACAGGTACTGTTAAAAGGAAATCATATTACAAAACGCTTTTTACAGGGCGAGAATGGGAACACAGTCTTAGATGATGTATCCGTGGAGATCTGCGACGGGGATTTTACAGTCATCATGGGTTCTTCCGGAGCCGGGAAATCCACGCTTTTGTATGCATTGAGCGGAATGGACAGGGTGTCGGAAGGCACCGTCGTATATAAAGGTAAGGAGATCAGCTGCCTGAAAGAAAAGCAGATGGCAAAACTTAGGGCAAATGAATTCGGCTTTGTCTTCCAGCAGTCACATCTGGTCAGTAATCTGACGCTTTTTGAAAATATCGCTGTGGCGGGATATATGGGAGAACAGCAGACAGAGAAAAAGGCGGGGGAGAGGGCGGAGTTTTTGCTGGAACAGATGCATATTGAAAAAGCAAAGAACCGCTATCCGTCAGAAGTATCCGGAGGGGAGGCGCAAAGAGCCGCAATTGCGAGGGCGGTGGTGAATGAGCCGGGGATTGTATTTGCAGACGAGCCGACAGGAGCCTTGAACAAATCCAATACGGAGGATGTATTAGACCTGCTGACTTCACTGAATCAGAAAGGGCAGGGCATTCTGCTGGTGACCCATGATATCCACGCGGCCTGCAGAGGAACAAAAATTCTCTATCTGGAGGACGGAAAGATTTTATCGGAAATGAATCTTCTGCCCTATGAGAAGAACGAGGAAAGAGACAGGGAAATGAGAGTCAGCCAGTGGCTGGATTCTCTGAAATGGTAGGTGAAGGATATGGAATATAAGATATTGGTGCGTGCGGGAATGCGCCGGCACAAAGGAAGCCTCTCCGGAATTTTCCTTCTGATGTTCCTTGTATCTTTTATGATGATGACGGTGCTCACGGTATGGAGCAATTCCGGGACATATGTACATTCTGAACTTGGAAGGACAGGATTTGGGGATCTGACGGCATGGGTATCGGAGGTTCCGGAGATGGGGCGCATGACAGAAGAACTACAGGGCTTAGAGATCGTGGAACAGGTAGTAACACAGGAAATCATCTATACATCTTACGAATTAGAGGGTGAGGAATCTGACAGTGAAGGACAGATGATTCCGTATAGGAAGAGCGAGAACAGATACCGCTTTTTCAACGCCTCTATGGACGGTTATCTTGAAACCGCGCCGGACATCCGGCAGGGAGAAGTCTATGTGCCGGCATCTTTTGTTTCTATGTTTGATGCCGGGACGGGGGATGAGCTTCTTCTTCGAATTGCGAGAGAGGGCAGAGATCTGCCGCTTCGGATTGGGGGATTTTATGAAGACCCGGCCATGGGAAGCGCCATGATCGGTATGAAAGGTTTTCTCGTGAACGAAGGAGATTTTGAGGAGGCGGCACAGCAGATAGAAGCAGGAGGAATCAATGCGTTAGCCCGCGCCGGGGCAATGCTTCATATAGATACGAAAGAGCAGGTATCCATAGCGGAAGTAAACTCGCAGATCAACGGGCAGACCGGCCTTTCTGAATATATAGAATTTGTCTACAGCCGGGAAACGATGGAAGGATTTATGATGATCCTGCAAAATGCCCTGGCCGGAATCCTGTTGGCGTTTGTCATCATTCTTCTGCTTGCGGTTATGGTGGTCATTGCACACTGTATCAACTGCACGATTGAGTCAGATTATATGGATCTTGGTATTTTGAAGACGATGGGAGTTTCCAGCCAGGTACTGGAAAGGGTACAGCTTATCCAGTATCTCATAGCGGTGATCATAGGTATGTTAACTGGAAGTGTCTTTGCGGCACTCACAGGGAGCCGGGTATGCCAGGCAACCCTTACCACCATAGGAGTGCTGATTCCTTCAAATTTTCCGGTGATGCGGGGACTTGGTGCGCTTCTTTTGATCACCCTGCTGCTGGCATTGTTCATTTTATGGAAAGTCAGCAGGATCGGGAATGTGGCGCCGCTTACAGCCATACAGGGTAACACGGATTCGGACAGAAAAATAAAGAAAAGAAACCTTAAAACACACCCTGTCATACGAAAGAAGAGTTTAAATTTAAACCTTGCGATCCGGCAGGTCGTATCCGGAAAAAAACGATATGTAGGAACCTGTATCATAGCACTTTTGCTGGTGTTCTTTGCTTCTGTGGTGGGACGCATGGACTCCTGGCTCGGACAGGATGGAAAAGGAATGATGGATGCTTTTAACCCGGCGGACCACGATATCGGGATTCAGGCTTTTGGAAATCTGCGGGTAGAAGAGATGCGAAAGGAACTCGAACAGATCACGCCGATCACGGATACCTATCTCCTGGCAATGCCTGCGGTGCATATGAACGGCGTCTCTTATACTGCCAATGTGACAGACCAGCCGGAACGTTTTCATCTGCTGTCAGGAAGAGCGTGCACCGGGGATAATGAGATCGTAATCACAGAATTCATCGCACAAGACCAACGAGCTGAGATTGGAGATACCGTGTCTGTCGGCGGCGATGCGGGAGAGGCAGAATATGTGATCACCGGCATCTATCAATGTGCCAATGAGATGGGGGCGAACTTAGGAATGAGCCGGGAGGGCTATCTGAAAATCGGGCGGGATGATCCGCAGATTTGGTGCCACCACTTCTTTTTGAGGGAGCCGGAAAAGAAAGGTTTGATCAGGGAGCAGCTTGAGAGTATGTACGGAGGTGACGTACATGTTCATGAAAATACATGGCCGGGTTTATTCGGGATCATCCGTGTCATGCAGGTCGCGCTGGTTGTGATGTATCTGATGGTGACGCTGTTTATATTGATTACAACCATTATGACAGGTAACCGGATTCTTGCGGCAGAACAGAAAGACCTTGGAATCTATCAATCCATTGGATTGTCCGCCGGCCAGTTGAGATGTTCCTTTGCGCTGCGGTTTACGGCGGTATCTCTTCTTGGGTCGGCGGCAGGCATTGCTTTGGCTTTTGCTGCCACAGATCCATTGGTAGGCGCGGTGATGAAACTGGCGGGGATCAGTGATTTTATCTCTCATCCGGATATCCTTGCGATACTGCTTCCGGGAGTTTTCGTTGTTGCATTATTTACCGGTTTTTCCTGGTTGTTATCTGGAAAGATTCGAAGAATGGATCTTGCGGTATTACTGTCAAAATGAATAGAACTGTCAGAGTGGATGGAATGAACAGTAAAATATAGCTAAAAAGCATGTGAAAATATAGGATATAAGTATTTGTTATATAATGCTGAATGATTTATAGTAAAGACAGATGAAAAAAGAGAAAAGGATGAAGGAAGGAAAGCAGAAAAATGAAAGTTAAATCAATGAAAAAAAAGATGACAGCGTTTGTACTTATGGTAAGTATTGCATCTGCGGTCACAGGCTGTGGACGGGATGAAAATGATGCAGGAGATAGCCTTGCCCAAACTGAGAATGCCGGCAGGAATGAGGCTTCCGGACCGAATGATGGGGAATCACAGGATTTCAGCCAGGTAGATACAACCGCACTGGAGGTTCATTTTGGCGATAACGGAGCCCCGTTTACGATTGAGCTAGAGGACAATGATACCGCAAGAGCCGTAGCATATCATGTAGGCACCTCAGACTGGAGACTCCCAATCTATGATTATGATAATTTTGAAGGATGGGAGTATATGCAGTATTATGATATACCAAGCCGCTATGAGATCCCGTCCGGCGCGGAAACGGTCACATCTGTAAAAGCAGGAGATGTATACTATTCAGAACCTAACCGGATCATTCTCTTTTACCATGACGCCGAAGTTACAGGAGAATATACGAAAGTGGGAACGATTGATGCTACAGACGAATTTGTAAAAGCTGTAGAAGAAAATCCGGTACTGGAAGGATGGAGCAACAAGATTGTGTTGATCAGTGACGGAGAATAGCCGGTCATGCTGGGACTGTTGATAAAGGGCATGCTCATTGGCATTTTGTTTGGGATTCCAATCGTATAACAAAATAAATTATAAATGAAGAAAAGGAGATTTTTATCATGGAAGTAATGAAAAACAGGACATTTGACGAGGAACGTGCCTTATATGGCAGCAGAAACATTTATGTAAAAGATTGTGCGTTTGACGGTCCGTCAGACGGCGAGAGCGCGTTTAAGGAGGCAAGCGACATTCAGGTGGAAAATGTTTTTTTCAATCTCCGTTATCCATTCTGGCATGACGAGAGGGTTAAGATTGACGGAGTCACGATGACGGAGCTTTGTCGTGCGGCAATCTGGTATACGAATGATATAGAAATCAGGAACAGTAAGCTGCATGGAATCAAAGCGCTCCGCGAATGTTCCAAAGTTAAGATGGACGGCTGCGATATCATCTCGCCGGAGTTTGGCTGGTCAACAAAAGGAATCGACATGCGAAATACCAGTGCCGAGGGCGAATATTTCATGATGCGCTCAAGCTGTCTGTATTTTGACAACGTGAGCCTTAAGGGCAAATATTCGTTCCAGTACAACGAGGACTGCGTGTTTGAAAATTGCAATTTTGATACCAAGGACGCCCTCTGGCATGCAAAGAATGTAGTCGTGAGAAACAGTGTGGTAAAGGGCGAATATCTTGCCTGGTACTGTGAAAACGTGATTTTTGAAAACTGTAAGATCATCGGTACGCAGCCGTTATGTTATTGCAAGAATCTGAAACTGATCGATTGTCAGATGGAAGGGTGTGATCTGAGCTTTGAAAAATCGGAAGTAGAGGCGACCCTCACAACGCCGGTTGACAGTATCAAAAATCCTGCCGGAGGACATATTTACGTGCCGTCAGTCGGCGAGATCATTATGGATGACGAGAATGCAAAAGGAGAAATCCTGACGACAAAGGCGGAATGTGCATAGATGGCAAGGACGAAAAAAATCTATGGTTTTATTCCCGCGAGCAACGAGCCAAACGGGCATGCTTGCATGCACATTTGGCGACTGCCGCGAGGGTCAAATACCCTGTTGCTTGCCGCGTGGTCTTTGACTTTGACAGCGGTACTGGCAGTTTCATTGACTGCATGCGGTATGGTCAGTAATGAACCAGCAGATGTGATTCCGGAAGAGAATCCGGCGGGAATGGAAAATTCGGAAAATAGTAATGGAGCGGCAGAGGACAGTTCCGGAGGTGTCCCGGCAAAGACTGCGGTTGATGAGAAAATAGAAAAGGGGGAAGATATCATGTATATCACCGTAGGAGACACAGCAATGACCATGAAACTTGCCGATAATGCGTCAGCAGAGGCATTTCGGGGATTAGCTGCATCAGGACCGTTTACGGTAGAGATGAAAGAATATGGCGGGTTTGAGCTGGTGGGCGCTCTGGGAGAAAGATTACCTGCTGCTGATGAGCAGATTTTGGCGGAACCCGGAGATGTGATGCTATATCAGGGGAATTCGGTGACGATTTTCTATGGCACAAATTCATGGAGTTATACAAGGCTTGGGAAAATAGAAAATATGGATCAAAAAAAATTAATGGAAATATTCGGAGACGGGGATGTTACTGTGACATTTTCTCTGGAAGAATAGTGGGAAGGTTAGTTTTGATTCTAACTGTCGGAGGCGGTTCAGTATGTATTTTTCTTTGTCCTGCTCATACCTTTTTTTGTGTTAAGAAAACGGGCGAAATTGCAATTTTTCATCGATAGATTTTTACATATATATCATTTATGGGTTAAACCAGATAGGGATAAAAATAGATATGTATCGGCAGGAGCATAGATTTTCTCCTGCCACGCCTATATTTAGGCGGTTTGACGTGTAGTGCGCTGCATATATTCCTGTTCCATTTCCCGCATTTCCTCGTCCGTTGGGATGTCCACAATCCCGACATAGGAATAGTAGATGTCGATTTGCTGTGTCCGTTTCCCGTCCTTTTTCTCACGCTCATGGATTACGATTTTATCCACAAATGCGTTTAGGACTTCGGGGGTTAGCTCGTCAATGCGGGTGTATTTCTTGGTGACTGCTATCAGCCTGGCGACATTGGTCGCTTCCGTGTCGGCTTCGCTGACCTCGGCTGTCAAGGCTTCAATTTCCTGCTTTAGCTGTTCCTGCTCGGCTTCATATCCGTCCGACAGCTTGTAAAAGCGTTCGTCATTCAGCTTTCCGTTGACATTATCCTCATAGATTTTACGGAACAGGCGGTCAAGCTCCTTTATCCGCTTTTCGTCCTTTCCTATCTGTTTCTGCTTTGCGGACAATTCGTATCTGCGTTCTGCAAGGGTGGCGTCAATCTGCTGTCGGATAAACACACGCTCAAACTGCTGTAAATAGGACAGGAACTGTTGGAGCTGTTTCAGCACTAATTGTTTTAATGCGTCCTCTCGGATATAGTGCTGCGTACATTCTTTTGCCCTGCTCGTCCTTTTATACATGGAACAGCGGAAATGAGCATATCCGTTTGCTGTGGCTAGGCTGAGTTTCGCCCCGCAGTCGGCACAATAGAGCAGACCCGAAAAGATACTTGTCATGCCGCTTTTTGTCGGTCTGCGTTTGTTCTCCCGTATCACCTGCACTTTTTCCCATATATCCCTGTCAATGATGGGGGTATGGGCGTCCTCGATATACGTCCGCCTGTCCTTTGCGGTGGGGATGCGTTTCTTGCTCTTAAAGCCTAAACGGGTGGATTTAAAGCTCTCCGTCACGCCGATATACGCCACATTTTCCAGAATGGATGCAATCATGGATGTCTCCCAGTTATAGGGATGTTCCGATTTTTTTGCAACGCCGATTCCCTTTGACACTTTATAGGCTGACGGGGTAAGCACTTTATCTTCCCAGAGGGCTGTGGCGATAGCTGACACGCCTTTCCCCTGCATACAGAGCGAGAATATCCTGCGGACGGTTACTGCCGCTTCCTCGTCCACGAGCCAGCGTGTTTTATCGTCTGGATTCCGCAAATATCCATAGGGCGGCGCTCCTAAATGCTCCCCTGCAAGCCCTTTCGCTTTCTTGACTTCCTTTACCTTTTTGCTCGTGCTTTTTGGATACCATTCGTTAAAAAGGTTGGTAAAGGCGGCAAATTCATTGCTTTCAAGGCTGCCCGTGTCCACGTTGTCCATGATGGCGATAAACCTCACGCCCGCTTCGGGGTAGATGATTTCGGAGTATGAGCCGACCTCAATATAGTTCCTGCCGAAGCGTGATAAGTCTTTGACGATGACCGTTTTTACAAGCCCTTTCTCAATGTCCGCCGACATTTCCTTAAAGCTTGGGCGGTCGAAATTCGTACCCGTATAGCCGTCGTCAACATAGAATTTTGGGTTAGGAAAACCGTGCTCTTTGGCGTATTTCATCAGATATTCTTTCTGGTTTACAATGCTGTTGCTTTCACCCTCTCGCCCGTCATCCTGGCTTAATCTACAATATAATGCCGTAAATTCTTCCTGCTGTCTTTTCATAAAGCTCTCCTTCCCGACAGCAGACACGGTATTGTGAAGTGTAGGTACAGTGTACCACACCTGACCTTAAACTTCAACGCTTTAAAGTGATAATTCTTCCGCTGCCTGTTATTCCCCGTCATCATCACCCCAATTCTTATCATTTAAAAATCCATATCCCTGTGTGCTGCGCCGAAAAATATCCGTAAGCATTCCAAGCAAATCCCGCCCGCCTTTTCGGAAATGGGCGTTGACGGTGTATTCCGTGCCGCCGATTTTCTCGGTAAGGCTCATCGGCTCTGGAATACGGACAAGGGGCGTGACATTCTGGACAGGCGGCAGAGGGGGATATATCTTATCGGGATTTACCATCGGGGCGTCCTTGTATTCCTCCATAATTGCCTGTATTTCTTCCTCGGACAGTCTGCTCATCGCAACAATTCCTCCCTCCTGCGGTCTGCCCTGCCTGCTCTGGCGTTTGTATTTGACCGCTGGTTTTCAATCATGTCGTGGATTTGGTCTAAACATTCGTCGATATGGGCAGAGCGTTTTTCAATCCCGTCTGCATATTTCAGCATCTTCCTAAGCTCTGTTATCTGCTCCGTCACGCCCTGTTTTTCGGCTCGGAGTGTTTCTTTTTCGGCTGGTGTGGCACGGCGTACCTTATTCCGCAAGTGCTGGCGGTAGTCAATCAGTTTATCCATTTCGGTCTGGTTTTTCTTCCTGTCGGCGTATAAATCGGAGAGGGTGGAGATGTTATGCTTTGACATATACCGCACTTGTGCGGTAATCTCGTCCAGTTTCCGAAGCTCCTCTTTCATCAGCGGGCTTGTCGGCTTATAGTCCGTGCCTTTGGGGAATATCCCCAACTGATAGCACCAGTAATAATATAACGCTAAGATTCCTGTGGTTTTTTGATGTGGTTTCCATGCGTTTTTGTACTGCTCTGGCATATGCGGGGAGTAGGAAATTCTTGCTTTATGGTTTCCGTATCGGGAAGTCCCGCCTAGGCATGACCGTATAAAATCGGGCGTCAACCGCTCGTCAAGTGTGTCTAACCTTGTGAAATGTTTGTACTGCGGTAGTTTCATTTTCCAATGGCTGCCCGAAAAATTAATTTCATATCCCTTGTCGGCAAGGTATTTTATCATGTGCTGTAAATCCCTGCTCCCGTTGATTGCCTCCCTTAAATCCTCCCGATAGACGTTGTAGCGTGTCGGCTTTCCGCTCTTTTCATCCAGATAAAGCGGTCTTGGCGGGGCTTTCTTGGGGTTTTCAATCACCGATAATCCGTACTCTCGGCATAAGCGGTCGGACACTTCCCTCAACCTTTTCTGCTCCGATTTTGAGTAATTATATTTGCTCCCATCCAGATAGGAAACGGAGTTAAAGCAGAAATGATTGTGCAGATGTCCTTTATCAAGGTGGGTGGCAACAATTATCTGATATTTATCGCCCCACAGTTCCCTTGCTAATTTTAAGCCGATTTCATGGCACTGTTCGGGCGTTATTTCATCTGGCTTGAAGCTCTGGTAGCCATGCCATGCGATATACCCGCCTGTCTTTTGGTACTGTTTCTTCGTCAAAATCATCTGCTGTAAGGCTGTTTCTTTCAGACAGTTGATTGCGGAAACATACTCGCCCTCATTTGTTTTTTGAGGGTTCTTCACATAGGAGAACACGTCAAAGAAGTCCTGCATTTCCCGATTCGGCACGGTCTTTTCTGGGTTTTCTATATAGTCAATCACGTCTTTTATGCTCCCTTTGACATGCCATAGGCTCGTCACCGCCATATCAGACCGCCCCCTGTTCTGTCAATTCTTCTACGCTAAACCGTTGTGGGGGAGTTGTTTTCTGTTGCAGTTCTAAGATAAAATCCTCAATCTCCATACAGGTATCAGCGGCGGCAGGGTAATAAGGAACACACTTTTTGAAAGCGTCATGCACCTCATAGAGCTTGTTTAACAGCTCCCAAAACTCGGTTTTAGGCTGTGGCTGTGGGGCGTTTCCTTTGCATAACTGGCGCATAAATTCGGCTGCGGACAGACCGCAAGCAGCAGCGCACTGCTTTAATTTTTCATGTTCTTCCTCGTTCAGTCGGACAGTAATCGGAACATTCCGCTTGTTTTTTTCTGATTTTTCTCTGCTCATCTTTCTTAATCCTCCAGTCTTAAATTTCTTTCTTCGGGGTAAACAGGGGCTGCCCCTGGGTGAAGTCCACACGCCTTTAGGCTGTGGATTGGATTGTGGCTGACACAATCCGATGCTCGCTATCTCTGTGGACAACGCCGCAGAGCATTTTTCCTGTGCAGCGGCATTCTTCCATACCTGTCTTACCCTCCGAAAAGAAAATCCTATGTCTTTTCTACCTCCGTTCTGGATTTGATTTCTCTTGACTTTTGGATAAAAGAAAAAGCCGCTACACGGCATCACGAATGACAGGAGAGTTTTCTCCTGCTCGGATTCGCAATGCTATGTAACGGCTTTGGGATTCAAAACCATGCTGCCATACACCAGCCGAAAGCGGCAGCATATTTTCGGCGGCGGTCAGCCTTATCCGTTGGCTGACATTCCATTCTTCCATCTATGTGCTATTTAATTTTCAATCTTCCAATTCCCTTACGGGTATTTCAGAATACCATAGCGGCTATATCTGTGTCAAGATTTTGGGCAAACTATTTAGTATTCCCTGTGGACAGAAATTTTATTCACTTATTTTGAAAATTGGGCAAGGGAATTTTATCCCTCACCCAATAGTCCATAAGAAAACAGAAAATATTAGATGGTTATAAAATCTTCCGCAGCTTTTTCCGCAGATGGTCTAGCCTTGCATAGATAGCCCCTGTTGTCAATCCCACAAGCGGGGCAATTTCCTTTGTGGAATAGCCCTGCATTTTCAGCAGGATAATTTGCAGGGTACGCCTGTCCACCGTAAGCAATGCCCGATATAGAGTTTCATCCTCAATCTCATCCAGTAAATCAGCAACGGTCTTTACCTCGGCATTCCGCTCCCTGTCTGCCATTCCCTCAAGGTATTCCCCGAAGTCGCTTGACCAGTGGTAAAACCGTATGTTGGAATTGAAGTCTGCCCTGTCGTCTATGCGGATTTGCGGGGTGGTGGTTTCATCAACTCCATGTTCCCGCAATATTTTTTCCTCGGCTTCTTTCCAGATACGCCATTTCCTGTCCTCACGTCCGTTGTTGTATGCCATTTTCCTTTTCCTCCAATCTGAATTGAGCAGGCTTCTGCCTGCGATGCTTCTTGACCATCAGGTCAAGAAGATTGCTGTTTAACTAATCCAGATGGAAAAGGCGGCGAACGGCAGACAACATCAGAAAAAGCCCTGCGGCGTATTCTGATAAAAATTGACAAAATAAAAACCGCAAAGGCACTGTGACCTTTACGGTTATAAATAATCATAATTCTGTTAAGTCTTTTCGGGCATAGCAATACCGCCCATCATACGCCGTTTTTTTATTTGGTGGGCGTTTGGCTTAAAACCTTATGAAATAAAATAGAGCCAACGAACTATGATATCAACTCACAAGTTCATCGGCTCTGCGTCTTAAGCGTCTGGCTCTTTGATGACAGTTACTTGTAACTCTTTTACATTAATCAACGTTTCCTGCTTACATTTCGGACAGTAGAGCGGATAGTTTTTCATAATCGTATCCGATCTAATTCTGTCACGAGTTTTACTACCGCAGATGGGGCAGCGTATTCATTCTAATTTCATTTTTATATCCATTCCTTTCGCTTCGCTCAAGGCACAAAACGCAATGAAAATGGTTTGCCTGAGCGTATTTTTTTCTTTATAATTCTTCTTATAGGGAACTCGGTATACTACAAATCACGGGGAGGTGAGTGGGCTGTCCGGCCTGCCGGATGACCGTATTTTTATATGTGTAGGCTGTCTTTTCAGGCACAAATAAGTGTGACTCTGAGCACGAAATCTTATCTCTGTTTAAACAACTTCGTTTATGGCTTAGACAGCCAGTCAATGCCGTTTCCCCCTATAATCTTTGTCGAACCCCTATGGTTCTGAAAGGAGTCCCTATGGCTTTAAAAATCGTGTACAAAATCTGCTGTGGCATTGATGTCCACAAGACTTTTGTAGTGGCCTGTATCGCCTCTACCAATCAGAAAGGCGTCACCACTTATGAGAGCCACCGTTTTTCGACCTACACGAAAGGTCTGAAGGATTTGTTACAATGGCTTCTCCAAAGAAACTGCAAGGATGTCTGTATGGAATCCACTGGTAAATACTGGATCCCTGTTTACAACATCTTGGAAAATGATTGTACGATTGTCCTTGCCCATCCGAAATATGTTAAGGCTATCCGTGGAAAAAAGACTGACAAGAAAGATGCCAAATGGATTGCTGACCTGTTCAAGCATGATCTTGTTGCCGGAAGCTTTATGCCGCCCGCTGACATCCGCCAGCTTCGCGACCTTATGCGCTACCGTTTCAAACTGACCTGCTTTAAATCAAGTGAAAAGAACCGCTTGCAGAACTGTCTCACGGTTTCCAATATCCAGTTGGGAAACGTTGTTTCGGACACCTTCGGCAAATCTGCCCAGGCGATACTGGATAAACTTTTGGAAAATCCCGCAGATACTTCCTTTGACCTTGAACCTCTCGTTTACAAAAGTTTGAAAAAGAAACTCCCTGAACTCCGTGATGCCATTGACGGCTATATCACACCGGAACAGGCTGGTAAACTGAAAGTAATCAAAGCTCACTATGAAGACCTTGAATCCCGGAAAGCAGAGCTTGAAGAACTCATTCATGCGCTCGCCGCTCCCTATCAGCAGGAACTTGCCATTCTCCAAACCGCTCCTGGTATCAGCAGTGATTTCACCGCCATCGGAATCATTTCCGAAATCGGTACCAATATGGAGGCTTTTCCTTCGGCGAAACACTTATGCTCATGGGCCGGTCTTACGCCGACCAACAATGAAAGCGCAGGGAAGAAAAAATCTGTCCGGGTCTCCAAAGCCGGATGCTACATTAAGCCGCTTCTGGTACAGTGCGCGAACGCTGTTGTCAAAAGCAAAAAGCATCCTGAAATTCGCAACCGCTACCTCCGTATCAAGAAACGCCGCGGCCACAAGAAAGCAATCATTGCCATAGCAAGAATGCTTCTGACTGCATTATACCACATGTTGAAGAACGGAGAAAACTATAACGCAGAACTTTATCGAAAATCCGACCTGCCTCCGGCAGACCGTGAAATCACGGTTGAGCAGGCAATCATTATAGCAAGGAATCAAGGTTATAAAGTCAAGTCAGCAACTGCATAACCTTAACATTCTTAATATTCAATTTTTAAAGCGGCCACCGAAAGATGGCTTATTTGTTGTGTGATTCAGGTAATGGATACCCTCTACTTCTCATTTTCAATCTTATAACCCACCCCCCATACAGTAACTATTTTTTTAGGATTTTTGGGGGCGTCCTCTATTTTCTGCCGCAGCCATTTTATGTGTACCGTCAGTGTCTGTTGTTCTGAAAAGCTGTCGCTGCCCCAGACCTGTTCAAAAATGTATTCCTTGCTCAAAGCCCTGCCCTTATTCTCCATCAAAAGCAGAAGCAACTCAAATTCCTTCGCGGTCATTTCGAGTTCTTTTTCGTTTTTGTAAACGGCACGGCTCGCCTTATTTATGCGTATATTGCCGTCAGTAATTTCGTCAAGAGCGTATCGTCGCTTAAAAATCCCGCTTATTTTTGCGAGCATAATATCAATATCATATGGCTTTTCTATATAATCGTCTGCGCCGAGATTCAGTCCGTTCAGCTTGTCATCCTTTTCCGTTTTCGCACTTACAATCAATACGGGCGTGTTACTCGACCTGCGGATTTTTTCCAGAACATAAAATCCGTCCTTATCGGGCAGCATGATATCAAGCACGACAAGCCTTGCGCCGTATCTTTCGTACAGCAGCAAGGCTTTTTCGGCTGTTTGAACCGCCGATACTGTATAATTTTCCGCACGGAGAAAATCACACAGCAGGTCGGCAAGCTCCTTGTTGTCCTCAACAATAAGAATATCCATATTACCACCCTAATTCCAGAAGCCAGTTATTCAATGTGCGCTCCCGTTCTCTTATCTGTGTGGAGCAATCGCTTAAGTCAAACTCTCCCTTTATGTTCCCGTCAACAATGTACATGACCCTTGTACATTTTGCCGCGACCTTAACATCGTGAGTAACGAGCATGATTGTTGTTCCCTCAGAATTTAATTTTACAAGCTCTTCCATTACCTCATCGGAGGAAGCGCGGTTCAAAGCCCCTGTCGGCTCGTCAGCAAAAATCATTTTCGGATTGTTCATCATACTGCGGCAGATACACGCCCGCTGAAGCTGACCGCCCGAAACCTCGTTGATGTCGTTGTCGGCAATGTCGATAATGCCGAGCCTGCGCATGAAGTCCTGGCCGCGCCGCGCCGTTTCCCTGCGGGGTTCACGCTGCTTTTTGGATTGCGTTGCAGGAAGTATGATATTATCCAATATGGTAAGGTTTTTCAGCATATACATTTGCTGAAAGATAAAACCCATTTCGTCAAGGCGCAGGTCTGCAAGTTCTCTTTCGCCCATCCCTGCAATATTTTTTCCACAGAAATTCACATCTCCTGCGGTAACATCATCCATGCCCGAAACTGCGTACAGTAACGTGGATTTTCCAGAGCCAGACGGTCCCATAACAGCGACCATTTCTCCTTCGCCAATCGCAAAATTTATGTTTTTCAGTACGTTGTTCTGCCGCTTGTTTACGATATACGTTTTGCAGAGGTCTTTTACTTCGAGAATATTCATAATTGCTTCTTCCTTTCATTATTCAATGCTTGCCGTATCAGAGGATTTGATTTTTCTTGTGTATAGAGAGGTCAAAAACGCGCTTACGGCTGTGGCGGTAAGGACGATAACGGGGAATACTGCGTATATCTCCACAGAGTTTTGCATATATTCTACTCCCATTTCAAGCCCCATTATCCTGAAAACAGGATCGAAGCAAAGCTTTGTAAGGGGCATACCCAAAAGCTCCGCAAGAAGTACAGCCGCCGCCACCGCAATGAAAAATCTTAACGTGTACTGTCCGTATATTTTGGCGTTCCTGATGCCAATGGCTTTCATAAGGGCGATCTCCGCCTGCTCCTTTGCGATAAAGGAACGCTCCATAAGCACGGTTATAAGCGCAGCTAAAATTACCGTAAGGACGGCGGACATTTTTTTAACCGCGTCTATGGCGTCGCCGACTCCGGTGTTGTCCTTTACGGTTTCGCCCGCTGTTTTAACGCTTGAAAACTTAGGATAAAGCTCCTTGATCTTTTCAATTCTGCTTAATACTTCCTTATCGTCGGGGCCGTCGGTAAATTTTATCTGTGTACCGGGGGAGCCGCTTGCTGCGATATAGTTTATATCGCAGTCGGTATGAACCCTTACGGATATGCCCTGATTGACCATTGACTGATACAGAGCGGTTATGATGAACTCCGCCGTTTCACCTGTTGGGTAGGACAAGGTAACGGTATCGCCTATTTCCGCACCCAGCTTTTTTGCCAAAAGGGTCGTCACTGCAATTTCGCCGCTGTTTTGGGGAGGAGTACCCTCTAAATATTCGTACATATCCATTGTTGTTCCCGTACCCTGAAGTATAGCTGTCTTGCTTTCATATTCGCCGTATCTTATCATCGTATAAATATAATATTCCGTCATACATTCCGCGGGCATACCGTTTTCCGCAAGGGTCTGCTCCATGTCCTCAAGATATTTTTCAACCCTTTTATGTCCGTCCTCAGCCATAAATTTCATAGCTTCGTCGCCGATGTCCGTAACGGCGTGGCAGTCCGCCATCCCAAAATATTTCAGCAGCTTTCCGCTTTTAAGAGATGCCGTGACATTGGAAAGCATGATCAGCAGCGACATACACAGAAAAAACGTAAAGGTAATGACAGCGTAGCGTTTGGGACTGCTTACAATATCGTTTGCGGCAATGAAAGCCGTCGTGCCAAGCCGCGATCTTCCAAGGCTCATAACGCTCTTTTTGCGGAAGCGTTCCCCCGTCTGCCCGTTTCTTACAGCATCGATCGGGGACATTTTGCTCACCCTGCCCGTACAGCCGAGACAGAACAGGAGAATGACAGCCGCTACCAGAACCGCGCAGGCAGCATTGACAAAACCGTTATTGCTGATGTCTATTATAATAGACTCTGAGGAATAATTTATAAGCATTTTTCCGAACGGGTAGCTGAGTATCAAGCCAATGCCCGCGCCGACAACGGAAATAGCAAAGTATTTTGTAAGATACAATCCCCGAATTTTTATGTTCCGTATGCCTATTGCTTTCATAACGCCTATCTCGCGGAATTCCTCGGAGAGGGTAAAGGCTATGGTAAACCGCAGCACCGCAAAGGATATGATTATAAGAATAATGCTCACCGCAAGGATAAGACCCATGATTATCATATCAAAAATATAGGCTTGATCCAGTATCTCCGTGCCGTTCGCAATAGTAAAGCTGTCGGATATATCCGCTATCTGGGACAGAGTCTTGTCAAGGTCGTCGGTGTGTATGCTCATGAATTTTCCGCCGTACATGTTTTTTATCGTCTCGTTGGACATATATTCGTCAAAGTCCTCGCTGTTTATAATAAACCTTTTAATGCCCATCAATTCCGAACCGAGGACAGCATCCTTGAAGCCTCCCGCAAAGGTAAATTCACGGCTTACGCCCTCTATTTCAACAGTAATTTTGTCACCTGCCTTAAGTCCCATGTTTTTCTCTGTGAAACGGGCAGCATAAATTTTCCCTTTTGGTACGCTTTTAAGAATACTTTCGTCGTCCAGAAAATAATTTATCCCCAAACTTCTGTCGCTCTGTAATACTAATTTCTGACTGAGGTTGGAAGCGTTAAGCGGTTCGTCGGCCCGCGTAATATTGGACTGGGACATCGAGACAAACTCCTCGATACGGAACTCGTCTATCGCGGAGGCGTTTTCAAGCGTCCTGCAAATATCCTTGTGGTTAGATTTGTTTTCGCTCATCGCGAAGTAATCGGGCACGTCCGCCATTTCAAAATAGCTGTCCAGCGCATTCGTCACGGTAATGATGTTGCTCACGCCTGAGGACATGAACATCGACGCGAGTATAATAAATACCAGCAATATCACGTTCATCGCCCTTTTGCGTTTAAGGTCTTTTTTCAGAATTTGTAAATACATTTCCGCTGCTCCTTTCGCTTTGTGATTCGATTGTAGCATAGAAGTTATTAAATAATCCTTAAATCGGTTTGCGGCAATCAAATTATGCGTGATGATGAAAAACGTTTACCCATTCCCAATGTTCATTAGCCTAATTTCACCGCATATTTTTCTACCCGCTCTATGCCAGCAAATAATTTAACATAAAGAAAATAGGCAAATCTATTTCGTCCTCGTTGAAATCTGTAAATAGCAACTTCAAAAACTGTGAATGGCGTTCTCCTATTTCTTCGGCATATTGACCTGCTTTATCCAGTTAGCTCAATACGGACAGAATTATTTCCCCTAATAGCAAACGGACAAATCCTTTCTTTTCAAGAGTTAAAGCTAATTTTTTTATATTCTGTCTGGAACAGCCCATAAGGTTTCTGATATTTGTTCATGTTCGTGGCTCTGGACAGCAAGTTGTCATTACAAGTAATAACCATTGCTTCAGGGATATTTCCGTTTGAAGTTTTTCACCCGCTGTCTGCATACGATTTTGTAGTATAAAGATACTTGAAAATATCGCTTGTACTCTGTGTTCGGTATCACAGTCGTATTCTTCAAAAAGTTTGTCCATTTTCATCTATTTTTGCCACCGTATTTAGTAGGAACAAGTTCTTGCCGAATAGCATAGTAACTCATTACTGCCATGTCAATATATTCAGAAAAAAATCACTATTAAATCAGATGCTTCCCGAAAATAAAAGCGACAGAGCTTTTCCCCTCTGTCGCCTTGCTGTCTATGCGTAAATGATTTCATCATATACAATATCCCTCGCACAAACTCTTATGTTATTCATTTTTCCTGTCCATTCTAAGGCATTTTCAGCCTTTAGCTGTTCTGTTATGTCTTGTGTCTGTTTCATGCCCTCTATGAGCCTGTGGGAGCGTTCCTGTGCCTGCCTGTCTACATCAACAAGATAGGCGTTGAGCATGCCGCTTGTAAGAAGATTAGTGTATGTAACCTTATGGTACTGCTTCAGATAGTTCATATGCCGCTGTCCCCATATGCCTATGGGCTGTTCTTCTTCGGCGGGTACAGACAAACACGGTATTAAATAATCGCCATGCCGCTCGTATTTGCCACCCAGTTCCTCAAATAATGATTTTGCCATTTTGTAATTCCTCCAAATAAGATATTCACTCCATCTTGTCGTGTCTGCTGTCCTAAATATAATTTTTGAGTTTCTCCTTATCTGGTTTCATTCATGATTTATTAAATCAAAACGCAGAAGGTGAAAATTATGAGTTTGGGAAACAGACTTTTTAATGCACAAAAAAGAAGTGGGTTATCACACACACGGAATAGCAAGGGGCAGCAATAATCTCAATTTAAAGGAAAGGACTACATGGCAACTAAAACGAAAATTAAAATTTTAGATGATATTGAGCTTCGTAAAATATTAGATGAAGAATATGAAAAATCGTCTCAAGTGAAACTATGCAAGTATGCTCTTATATTAGCAACACATATATTAACGACTATCGAGTATAAGGATAAGAAAAATCCTATTATCAAAGAGGGATATGCCGTTAATGAAAGTTGGCAAAAGGGAAACGCCCGTATGCATGATGTAAGAAAAGCCGGATTTAAGATACACCAATTAGCCAAAAGCAGCCAGGACATTGTTACCCAAACGGCATTAAGAGTTGTAGGACAGGCTGTAGCTGCCGGGCATATGCGGGAACATGCTATGGTATCTTCTGATTATGCCGTAAAAGTAATATACTTATTCATTTTACAGGCTTGACATTTACCAGGATATTTATTATGCTTAGGTTGCTAAGTAATTGGAGGGGAGAGATATGGAACACGATAAACACGCAGCACGTTATGTCAGCAAGCTGTCAAATAAATTACGCAGAAAAATTGATGCTTTCTCAAGCAAGGAATCTTTTAGTGGTTCTCAAGGACGAGTGCTGCATTTTATTTTAGCTCAAAGCAACGATGTTTTTCAAAAAGATATAGAAGAAGAATATAGCCTGCGCCCGCCAACAGCAACCGAACTGCTGAAAAAGATGGAGAAAAACGGCTTGATCTATCGGGAAACTATGGCTAATGACGCAAGAATGAAACGAATCGTTGTCAGTGATAAAGCATTGCAGTATAAGGATATGGTTATCGCTGATATTACCGCACTGGAAGACGAGCTAACGAAAGATATTCCGCAAAATGAGCTGGATATTTTTTTCAAAGTAATTGAAAAAATGCTTGATAACATTTCGTGAAAATGTAAAAGCTGTTGATAAATCGGCAGCTACATTTTAAAACATAAACTTAGGAAACTAACAAATGGAGGTATCACTATGAATGAAACAAAAGTGGATTACTTAAACGGGAAACTATTTCCCATGATTTTAAAATTTTCCATACCAGCAGCTATCTCACTATTGATAACTGCTATTTATAATATCGTGGATAGAATGTTTGTTGGCAATTTTAACGGAACTTCTGCATTAGCGGGTTTATCAGTCTGTTTTCCCTTATCTTATATGATGATGGCTTTTGCTTTGATGTGCAGTGCGGGGGGTTCTACCTTTTTCAGTTTATTCTCCGGTCAGAACGAACCGGAAAAAATGAATCAGTCTTTTGGTAATGCTATGGTGCTTGTTTGTGTGTTTGAAATCGTACTAAGTGCTTTGCTGCTCATATTTTCTAATCCGATTTTAAAGGTTTTCGGAGTTACGGAAACCGCATATCCATATGCAATTTTATATTATCGGATTGTGGCTTTAGGGTGTATTTTTCAAGGACTATCGCAGTTATTTTGCGATTTTGTCCGTGTGTCGGGAAAACCGGTTTTGGGAATGTGCGTAACGGGCATTGTGGCAGTCACAAATATTATTTTGGACGCTGTTTTCATCATCATTTTTGATTGGGGTGTGATAGGAGCTGCAAGCGCTACTGTAATCGGACAGATTTTTTCAGCTCTTTTCGGAGCGTATTTCGTATTTGGAAACCGAACACAGGTTGAAATCTCAAAGGATATTTTTCATTTGAATAAAGAATTATGCTTGCAGATTATTTCCTGCGGTTTTGCTTTTTGGGCAGCGCAGATGGCTATGGGATTTATCAGCCTTGTTTATAACAGTCAATTAGGAAAATACGGCGGTGATATTGCAATCAGCGTATATGCTGTCATATCAAGCATTATGACGTTTGTAATTATGCCTGCAAGCGGTATCAGCCAAGGCATCCAGCCGATTATCGGGAACAATTATGGCTCTGGAAATTACAGGAGGGTCATATCGACGCTTTGCCAGGCTGCCGTATTTTCTGTGTCCATTACCTGTTTTATCTGGATTATTGTTCTTATCTTTCCAAGACAAATCCTTGCAGCTTTTGGCGGGACAGAAGAAATGTTCCGAATCGGAATTTCCGGTTTGCGTATAAATTTCTGCATTACACCTGTTTTGGGATTTGTAATGTTAGCTACCACATTTTTTCAGTCAATTAACCGTCCAGCACCGTCTATTATCATAACGGTTTTGCGTCAGATTGTTTTTTTAGTGCCGTTTATTTATATACTGCCGATTCTTTTTGAAATCAATGGTATTTTCTCTGCACAGCCAATCAGTGATATTCTTGCAACAGTTCTTTCCATATTGCTTGTTTTGAAAGAGAAAAAAAGAATGATATCGAATACACATTTTGACATTGTCATTTAAAAACCTTCTGCAGAGCAGTCATGCGATATGCGGCAATCAACGCATGGTGTGACAGGGACATTTTTCCGAAAATCTCCGTCCATTTCGGCTTTTGCGGCTTGCGTCGTTTATGGCGATGATTGATTTATTGCCAATTTTTGCTATAATGAAATAGCATTTTGTTTCAGGTAAGAGGAATGTCTGCAAATACAAGGAGGAAATTCAATGGATTTGACGCCTAAGTTTCACAATCAATACGAAGAGTTCAGGGTTTTGGATGCCCATACGGAAGGCGAGCCTGCAAGGATTATTTTGAGTGGAATTCCAATGGTTGAAGGCACGACGATGATGGAGAAGAAACAGTTCATCATGGAACACTGCGATTATATCAGAACTTCACTGTGTTTCGAACCGCGCGGCCACAAGGATATGCTCTGTGTGGCGCTTGTTGAGCCAGTCCACGACGCGGCCGATTTTGGCGTCCTCTTTCTGGAGAGTGGCGGAGTAGTTAATATGTGCGGTCATGGTGCTATCGCAACTGCCGTTGCTGTCGTTGAGGCAGGACTTGTTGAGAGGACTGAACCTGTAACACATGTTTGTTTCGATGTGCCTGCCGGAATGATTTCAATTAATGTTAATATCCGGAACGGCAAAGCAGTATCGACAGACCTTGAGAATGTTCCTACTTTCTCATATCGAGAGGAGCTTTCCACAGTAGTTGAGGGTTACGGTACTATTCAATACGACCTGGAGTTCAGCGGCAGCTTTTGTGCACTGGTGGATGCGGATCAGTTCGGTATGAAACTAGATAGTATTTTGGGATGTAGATTTACTTGCAGAATCGACCGTACGACCAAAGTCGGTAACTTCGACGCTATCATTCCGGTCATTACTGGCGGCGCATATATTGATGGATATAACTGTTGGCTTATAGACCCGGATGATCCGTTCGGAAACGGATTCCTTCTGGGAATGTAAAAAATTGTGTAAAAGCATTTAGGAAAGGAGTACATGATGCCATATATACAATGGTAATGCTGTTGCGTTTTGAAGGAAAGATCCTATAATAAAAACTATAAATGAAAGGGGGATTCATTCCGATGTTTTTTATCATGGGAGTTACGCAGGGAAGAAAGAATTTTGACTATAACCAGATGGTGGTTTGCGGGCATTGCGGTTCTTATGGAAGATATCAGGTGTACATGACTTACATGTGTTTGTCGTTATTCTTTATCCCTTGTTTGAAATGGAACAGACAGTACTATGTACAGAGTACATGTTGCAATACGGTTTATTCTCTTGCACCGGAGATTGGGAAGCAGATCGCGAGGGGAGAAAATATAGAAATCCTGCCGGAACACTTGATACAGGTGCAGTCAGAATACAAAAGCAGATTCAAAAGGTGTGGGAACTGTGGATTTGAGACGCAGGAAGAATTTGAGTTCTGCCCAAAATGCGGAAGGAGATTTTAATATGGGAGCACTGATGATTTGTTTTTCGCAGGCGGGAACGACCAAGTTGTTGCGGAGAAGATCTCGGAGGTAAAAGAGGCAGACATAGTAGAAATATTGGAATAAGGTGATGGGATTGACGAAACGATTTGTAAAGGATGTGTTCTGGTATTACGATTTTGAATATTAAAGCCAGAAATCATGTGATTGGCCAGCTTCATACAGGAGCATATGTAGTTTGTTTTAATATTAAGATGGGGGAGTTTCTTGAATACTGACTGGAGTATGTAATGAGAATGGAAATCACTTGTGCATAAGCTGTATAAAAAGTTGGCGGATGAATACATTTCAATTCCTATGCTGGCGAAGACAATTATGAATACACCTATGCATTATGCGTGGAGGCTTCAAAGGAGTTTAAGGTTCATATGCAGCTTGTGTTTGCAGTGCTGATGGGGGTTAGGAGGAGTGAGATTAACGGAAAGTATTCAGTTGTTGAAGAGATGGATGACATTGATGAATGATATTTGAGAGAGGGGCAGTGAATCTGCTTCTTTCTTTTTGGATAAAAGTTTTTCATTTTCCCTCTTGTATTTATAGAGGTCTTTTGGTACAATTGGAAAAGAACAAATGTTCTAAACAAAAATGGATATACAGGCTTTCCCTACAGACTTCTCTATGCTATTCTTTGCTATGGGATATTGAATAGGATTTGAGAGTAGCGCCTGGTCAGGAAAATCAGTTTTAGTGATTTTATTCGTGTAATTGTTGTATTGGCCGGAAAAAGAATACTTTGAGGATTGTGAAATATTCGGTACTCCATGAAAGTCAACAGATATTTGCTTCTAAATTTAAATGATATAGAATACGAAACAGACTACTTTGTAAACAGTTATGACTACAAATTTGTGACCTTCATTCGTGTAATTACAAAAGTTCGCCTATAGACCAGCCTTAAAACAGAAATTTACACTAAATGATTTCTAAATTACACGAATTTTGTGTCTGATAGTAGTCATAGTAATTCCGTGAAAGAGAGGTTTTCATATGCCAGATAAGAGAGGAAATTCGCAATCCGCTGACAATAGTCAGCTACTTGCTCATAAAAGCAGCCCAAAGGACGGGCATGCTTTTAAATTACAAGACCCCTACAAGCCCACAGGCGACCAGCCGCAGGCCATCGCCGAGCTGGTCAAAGGCTTCAAGGAGGGCAATCAATTCCAGACTTTACTAGGGGTTACGGGTTCCGGCAAGACGTTCACGATGGCGAATGTCATTCAGGAATTGCAGAAGCCAACCCTTGTTATCGCCCACGACAAAACACTTGCGGCGCAGCTCTACGGAGAATTCAAAGAGATGTTCCCCTGAGAATGCAGTGGAGTATTTTGTGTCCTACTATGAGAAAGGCGGAAGAAGGGGGTTATTTGGTGCTGATTTGTACTGGAAAGTACGGATTTTGAGGACAAAATGAGTGATTGCAGATTAGACGGTATCAGGCGAACAAATAGAATTTGTGACTTTATGAGGTGAAAATTC
This sequence comes from Lachnospiraceae bacterium MD308, assembly GCA_000403475.2. Classification (GTDB taxonomy): domain Bacteria; phylum Bacillota; class Clostridia; order Lachnospirales; family Lachnospiraceae; genus MD308. The sequence goes on along the minus strand of KE159795.1, from coordinate 306,265 downwards.
GTAATGGAAATATTTTGTAAAATGGCAGAAGGAGAAACATGGAAAAAAAGAGTATTATTGAATTGGAAGAACATGCCGTTGAATATTTATATGGACAAGTTAGTGAGATTGTTGAAAATGCACGGTCAACTGCTTTTAAGCAAGTAAATTTATTGCAGATAGTTACAAATCTTTTAGTAGGAAAAAGAATTGTTGAAGATGAGTAGCAAGGGAATATTAGAGCAAAATATGGGAAATCTGTTTTGAAACAGTTGTCACTGAAACTCACAAAAAAATATGGAAGAGGGTTTTCTGTTGATAATTTAGAAAATATGAGAAAATTTTATTTGAAATTTGGAGATAGGATTTCCAGAACAATTTTTGAGAGGTTGGAGAATTCAAAATCCGAATCAATGATTCGGATTTTAGGAAAAGAGGAATTTCCGTTTAAACTAACATGGACTCATTATCTCATTTTAATGAGGATAGAAAATATAGATGAAAGAAATTTTTATGAGATAGAAGCATATAGCGAAGGTTGGAATTGTAGAACATTACAACGTCAATATGGCTCCAGTTTATATGAGCGGTTAGCTTTGAGCCGTAATAAGGAAGCGGTATTGCAGTTAGCGAAGAAAGGGAATATAGTAGAAAAACCAGAAGATTTATTGAAACAGTCAATAGTACTTGAATTTTTAGGTATGGAAGAAAAGTCCGAATATGTAGAAAGTGATTTGGAAACAGCAATTATTAACAAATTACAGGCATTTCTGATGGAGATGGGAAAAGGTTTTTTGTTTGAGAAACGTCAGAAGAGGTTTACATTTGATGAAGATAACTATTTTGTAGATCTTGTATTATATAACAGACTTTTGCGATGTTATGTATTAATTGATTTAAAAGTAGGTACGCTTTCGCATCAAGATTTAGGTCAAATGCAAATGTATGTTAATTATTACGATAGAGAAGTTAAAACAGAATTCGAAAATCCTACAGTTGGTATTTTACTGTGTAAAGAAAACAAGGAAGCCATGGTAAAATTGACCTTACCGCCAGATGCTAATATATATGCATCTGAGTATAAATTATATTTGCCAGATAAGAAGCTATTACAAGATAAGCTGCGGCAGTGGATAGAAGAGGCGACAGAAATAGAATAATGTTATTTTAGGTAACAGATTTGAGAATTTCATTACGAATTACAAAATGGGCTGTTGACTGACAGTAATCGTATCAAAAGTCACAAAACGGAGGTATTGGTATGAATAAATTTGTTTTAAAGGCTCCCTACAAGCCCACAGGCGACCAGCCGCAGGCCATCGCCGAGCTGGTCAAAGGTTTCAAGGAGGGCAATCAATTCCAGACTTTACTAGGGGTTACGGGTTCTGGCAAGACATTTACGATGGCGAATGTCATTCGGGAATTGCAGAAACC
>KE159795.1:304457-304842 GCA_000403475.2 Lachnospiraceae bacterium MD308 | reverse complement strand
TTCAAGGAGGGCAATCAATTCCAGACTTTACTAGGGGTTACGGGTTCTGGCAAGACATTTACGATGGCGAATGTCATTCGGGAATTGCAGAAACCGACGCTGGTCATCGCCCACAACAAGACGCTTGCGGCGCAGCTATACGGAGAATTCAAGGAGATGTTCCCTGAGAATGCAGTGGAGTATTTTGTGTCCTAATTTAGGGACAGGCTGAAAACCGCATTATTTAGTATTATTTAGTGCTGATTGTACCGTATTTTGTGGATGAAATAGAGGGATATGGACGAAATAACACTAGTGTACTGACCTGTTGATATTTAGCATTACTACCGCCTCATTAAGAGGCAGTAGTAAATACAGGATACAGGGAGCTGAGCTTTATTCTGGC
>KE159795.1:296917-297502 GCA_000403475.2 Lachnospiraceae bacterium MD308 | reverse complement strand
GCCATAGAAATCACCGCCGTTTCTTTTATTATACATCAAAACAGCTGTGATTTCCATAATAATTTAGTTAAATATCAACAGGCCAGTACACTAGTAGTACCGAATGAGCAACAATTTTATACGGATGTGTATTTCATATTACAGCAGGCAAAAGAAAATGCTTATAATAGCGCTAACGGAATTATGACGTATGCATATTGGAATGTAGGACGAAGAATTGTTGAGCAAGAACAGTATGGTGAAAAGAAAGCTCGCTATGGCTCATACTTGCTAAGAAAACTTTCGATCCAATTGTTAGATGAATTTGGAACAGGATTTTCGGTTGCTAATTTGAAAAATTGCCGTCGATTTTATTTGACCTTTCCAGAAGGCTCGTATGGATATTCGATAGCTGGTAAAATTCCATGGTCTCATCTAAGAAGTATAATGCGAATTTCTGATGAAGATGAAAGAAACTTTTATTTACTCAAACTTCGCACATAGATTTTAGCTATGCACCTTGCTACGAAAATAAAACTCGTAGCCAAGAACTGAACCTTGACAACAAATGTTTTCAACAATCATGGAAGCATCACGATAAAGCAG
>KE159795.1:0-296812 GCA_000403475.2 Lachnospiraceae bacterium MD308 | reverse complement strand
ATTTTTTCATCAGATATATCTATCTGATCCACAAGCAGAGTTCTGAACATTTGAAGCAGCATTTGAAAAGCCTGTATCCATGTGATATCAGACATCTCATCAGAAAAGTATAAAAACAGTTCCCCCATAGAACGGGTATCATTAGATTCCCGGTTCTCCAGGGAAAGCATCATATATCTTGTAAAAACGATTGCTGTATGAGCAGTCATTGCATCATAAGATAGGGATCTGCATTCTTTACTTAGATTAAGAGTAAACGGTAGATAGTGCATACCTCGACTGTAAGGGCAAAGTGTGTGACAATAGACTATATTTCTATCATCAGTATTAAAAGTTAAGCCTTAACTTTTGATACCGTTATACGGAGGTAAGTCTATGAACTCAGCAACAACAGCAGTAGCTGTACAATACCGTTTAAAAGAGTGGGCAGAGCAGATCAGGGAATGCCAGAACCGGCCCGCAGGCATGAGTGTCGTTGATTGGTGTGCCAGCCACGGCATTACGAAAGCGAACTACTATTACAGGCTGCGCCGTGTAAGGCAGGTGTGCCTAGAAAACTTTCCGCCGGAGACTCCGGCGCAGCAGATCGTCCCGGTAACCCCCTGTCTCCTGCATCAGGAAACACAAGACGATACCGGTACACGGCTGGGGCTTTCTGTTTCTGTAAACGGTCTTTCCATCCACGTAACAGAATCCACACCCATGCCGCTGCTTGCGGCAGTCCTGAAGGTGGTGCGGGATGCTGAATGACGCCACCTGCTTTAAAGCCGTATACATTGTCTGTGGCTACACTGATCTGCGCGCCGGCATGGACCGGCTGGCGGCACTCGTGGAAACACAGACCGGGAACAGGCCATATATCCCGGATACACTCTATCTTTTCTGCGGGAGGCGCACAGACCGCATCAAGGGACTTGTATGGGAAGGGGACGGCTGGCTCCTGTTATACAAACGGCTCTCGGAAAGCCGGTTCCAGTGGCCGCGCACCCCGGAGGAGGTGCGTGAATTAACGCCGCAGCAGTTCCGGTGGCTGATGGAAGGGCTGACAATCACCCCGAAGAAATCGGTCAGGCCGGTGGAACCGCCGGAATACATGGGATGACTTTGTGCAAAGCGGAGAAATTTTCAGACGGTCTTCCTGCTGGAAAAAATGTTCCGCCTTATCCCTGCCAAACCACGCTGCACACCATAAAGGAGCCCAGAATGGACGCAGACATGCTTTTCCTTCCCGAAAAGGGTTCTGGAAACAGCATCATACAAAGGCAGCATCCGCTGTTTTAACCATAGGCATTATGACGGTTATCCGGCAACGCGGAGTTCGCAAAAATCCCGTATCCATGGTATAATAAGGCTATCAGGATACCAGGAGAAAACAGCATGGCCTTAAAATATACGGAAGAACAACTGAACAGTCTTGACAGGGAAACGCTTATCAGGCTGTTTCTGTCGCAACAGGAGCAGTTTGAAAATATCGACCATACGCTTCAGCTTGTTTTGGAGCAGATGGCGGATCTAAAACGGCACCGGTTTGGCAGGTCATCGGAAAAACATGAAATCGAAGACCAGATCTCCTTTATGGAAGTGGACGGGAAGGTCGTATTCTTTAACGAATCCGAGGCTGTCGCTGCAGAGGAAAACGCACTGGAAGAGCCGGAAGGCGTTTCACGCACAAAACCGAAGAAAAAGCAGGGGAAACGGGAAGAAGACCTGGAGGGGCTTCCGGTAGTTGTGGTGGAACATTCCATGACGGATGGGGAGCTGGAAGATAAATTTGGAAAAGACGGCTGGAAACAGCTCCCGGATGAGGTATACCGCAGGTACAGCTTTACCCCGGCAAAAGTCGAAGTAGAAGAACACCATGTAAAAGTGTACGCTGGAAAAAAGACAGAGGAGATCGTTAAGGCTGAACACCCGGAATGTCTTTTAAGGGGAAGCCTTGTGTCCCCGTCCCTTGAGGCGGCAGTGATGAACGCAAAGTATGTCAATGCCGTTCCGCTTTACCGCCAGGAGCAGGAATTTGAGCGTTATGGTCTGCATATTTCCCGGCAGAATATGGCAAACTGGACAATCCAATGCGCAGACAGATACCTCGCTGTTCTCTATGATTACCTGCATGAAAAACTGTACAGTTATCATGTGCTGCAAGCAGACGAAACACCTGTGCTGGTGAACAAAGACGGCCGTCCTGCCGGATCAAAAAGCTACATGTGGGTATATCGCACCGGACGGATGTACACAGAACGCCAGATTGTCCTGTATGAATACCAGAAGACGCGCAATGCCAGCCATCCCAGAGAGTTTTTGAAAGACTTCAACGGCGTATGCGTCACGGACGGATATCAGGTCTACCACACCATTGAAGGCGAACGGGAAGACCTGCGGATCGCGGGATGCTGGTCCCATGCCAGGCGGAGATTTGACGAGGCAGTGAAGGCTTTGCCTAAGCAGAAGCAGAAGGACAGCCGCGCGTACCTTGCGCTTACCATGATACAGGCGATCTACCGGGAGGAAAAACAGTTAAAGGATCTCCCGGCCGGGGAACGGAGGAACCGCCGCCAGCTGAGCGTAAAGCCCCTGGTGGAGGCTTATTTCACATGGGTTCGTGAAAACCTCCCGAAAGTGCCGCAGAAAAGCAAGACGTGGGAAGGTTTCAATTATTCCCTGAACCAGGAGAAATACCTGAAAGTATTCCTGGACGATGGTGAAGTGCCGATGGACAATAACGCTGCGGAGCAGTCCATCCGTGGGTTCTGCATTGGCAAGAAAAACTGGGTGATGATCGATACCATTGCCGGTGCAAAGTCCAGCGCTATCATCTACAGCATTGCGGAAACTGCAAAAGCAAACAATCTGAAACCATATGATTACTTTGAGTATCTGCTTACCGAAATCCCGAAGCATCTGGATGATACCGACCGTAGTTTTCTGGATAACCTGCTCCCCTGGTCACCAAGCCTGCCAGCGAATTGCCGAAAGCCTGATAAAAGTGAAGTGAAATAAAGACTGGAGCAAATCTGTTTCTATCATACAGGTTTGCTCCTGTTTTGTATAGGTACTCACTATCTACCGTTTACGATTAAGATAGCTCTTGCAGACTTTGAAGAATACTTCAATATCCCAGCGTTTTCCATAAATGCGGATAATCTCTTCTTCACTCAGACTCACGTCTGTGGAAATGAGACAAAGATATTCCTTTCTCTTGTTTTTGTTACGGATATAGACCACTTTGGCAGGGATGGTTTTTCCTTCCTTTACAACATCCACCATGACGGAAAGCAGATACCGGGAACGTCCACGCCGTTTCCTGTTTTTCTTGTAAATAGTTGTCAGCGGCATATCTTCGCTGTTATACCGGAAGAACATTTTAGGTGTTTTCTTTACCATTGCAATTACATCATATCCGATTTCTTTGACAGCATGAAGGGAGCTTGGAGAAGAGAACCAGCTGTCAAACAGAACGTATTTAGCCGGAATACCAGCCTTTTTAGCAGATTTTAAAAGCTCCAGCATGGCGATCGTTCCTTTCTTGACAGCAAGCATACGGCGCTTATATCCAACCGTTCTTTTATCCGTTTCCTTTGCTTCATTGATTCTGTTCTTTTTATTTTCGGTGGAGAGAAGGACACTGTTGACCGGGAGAAAAGTGCTTCCATCTGACCAGCCTAATGTAAGCATGCGAAAACCAAATTTATAACAATGTTTTGCATGGTCATATACCTTTGCAAGAAGTTCCACTTTTTTGGAACGGTTACGTTCAAACATGGAATCGTCAATGATCAGTACGTTGACACGGTCTGCTGAATCAAGTGGAGCAATGGCATCCCTAATGATTCGGCTGGATAAAACCGTTGTGAACCGAATCCAGTTGATCTGGAGCATTTTCATAAAACGATAAACCGTATCTTTTGCAAAATCCGGTGAGTCTTTTCCAATCAGCAGGTTCATATACATATTTCTGTTTGAAAATATCAAAAGAAACAGATACTGAAAAATCAGTGCTGCAGAAATTCCCTTCTTTTTGTAGGCATTAGCAGTTTTCAATGCAGAAGAAAGATGAAACCGTGTAAAAAATCTTCTGATAGATTTCGAAATCTGGTTATCATTTTGATTGTCTTGTGTTATACTTTTATTCATAGCATGAGCCTCCGGATATATGATTGTTTCTGAACAACTCAATTATATCAAAACCAGACGGTTTCATGCTATTTTTATGCCAGTTATTATTGAATTTTCAAGGTGCATAGGTACTTATTCAAGTGCGAAGTTTGAGTTAATAAAAATTATATCAGTACAGAGGTGTTTCCGAAAGAATTGGGGAGAAAGATTGTGAAGGCAGAAGAAATACGCCATGCTAGTGATTATGATGCTTTTTATATTGCGTCGAAAGATGTAACTGTGCAGCAAATTGAAACAGCAGAAAGATTATTGAAACTGGTAAGTGAATATTTAAAAATTGAATAAATATAAAATTTGGAGTTTTGGTTGGCTATTGAATAATCAAAACTCTTCTTTTATCTGGAAAAGTAATGAATTTATTGTATCTGGGACTAGCCGTCGCGCTAGAGACTTGATACAATATTGATAAAAACAATGACCGAATAGGAATTTGAAGTAATAATTGATTTTTATTATATACGAGGATATTAATTATGAAATACGTTGATTGGTATGAAAATGAGAACATCCTTTATACAAAGGATGGAAAAGTAATAAGTGTGCTTAATTTAGCCTTTGAAGAAAATGATGAGGTATTAGATGAGTGGGCGGCTCACTTTAGAAATAACTATCGAACTTTGGAGGATTTGGATTTTGACATAGAAGATACTGGAAAGACGAGAGAAGAATTTTTAATAAATGATGTATTTCCTGATACAAAAATAAAACCAGGACCGGCAACGAGAGTGGGCGATTTCTCTGAATTGCTGGTTGCAGATTATATTGAATTTGTAAAGAAATATTATGTGCCACGAACTAGGTACTGTCGTAAAACCAATCGTAATATGTCTACCCCTGGAAGTGATGTATTGGGGTTTAAACTTCATGGAAAACAGTCTCCCAAAGATGAGGTTTTTGTGATTGAAGTAAAAGGAATGGCAGATCCGAAGAGTAGAAAAAAAGGGTATCAGCGACTGCAGGATGCTATTGATCATTCCAAGAAAGATATATTGCGATATGCCGAATCATTGAATGCCGTAAAAAGAAAATTAAAAGATTTCGGGCAGGCAGATAAGGCATCTCTCATCGGACGGTTTCAAAACTATGCAGATAGACCGTATGTGGTCCGATATGGTGCGACTGCTGTATTGACAAGCAGTAAATTTATAGCGAAAGATATGGTCAATGTGGTTGCGAAAGATCATGGGGGAGAAAATCTCGAATTAATGATTATTCATAATCAAAATTTGAAAGATTTAATCAACGAATTATATAGGAGGGCGGCGAAATGTTAATTGAGGGTACTTCACGGTATTATTTAAAAAAGATGTTGGTTCGTTGGATTCGCAGTATTTTATGAAGCCATGTCGCATTTGGCAGCGTTGTATTGTTTGACATGCTCCTGCGGAGTAATGATTTCAAACGGCTTGTTATCCCTTAGTATTGCAAATATCATGTTGCATACCTTATGTGAAACAGCGCCCATTGCCACAAGTTTTGGCTTGGATTCACATTTCCCCAGATAGTAATCACGAAGCACTGGATTTTTGGCTTCTCCCGTACGGGAGGTACTGATGCTTTGTAAGGTCAGTGTGTGGATTACCCGTCTGGCAATGGCAGAGCCTCTTTTGGACATTTTGATTTTTGTGCCTTCAAATTTGCCGGACTGTTTTACTGCCGGATCAAGCCCAAAGTAAGCAAAAAGCTGCTTTGGCTTTGAGAAAGCTGAAAAATTGCCAATCTCTCCCATAAGGGATACAGCGGATAAGAAACCTGCGCCTTTGAATGTTTCAATCAAGTGAACCTGTTTTACAAAGTCGGTATCTTCATGGGCGTTTATAAGCTCATGCATGGATTCAAGAATGCCTTTGATTTCTTCATCATATTTGCGGATGAAACTGATGTAAAGGCGAATCCGGGTGATGTTGCTGTCGATGATGCAACCAAATTCATTTGCATCATTAGCAGCCTGGATGATGGCATTGTACTTGTTCAGGGCATATGCAAGCCCAAAGCGTGCGGTAGACTTAATGATATCAACAATCTCCTGCCTGTCCGTTTCAAGAAAAGCAGTTGGTGATGTATAAGTTTCCAACAAAGCAAGAAACGTATTGGTTGTGACCTTGGAAAAAATGCCAAGATACTGGGGAAAAGCCATGCGTAATTCGCCTTGGAGTTTATTGACGTAAGCGCTGCGGTTATCCATTAAATCATAGTATTCACGACAAAGGTTACGGCAGTTGAGGGCAAGGTCAGAAGGCATAAGGGAAACCTTTAGATCAGGTTTCAATCCAACTAAAGCTGCTTTTTTAGAGTCAAAACGGTCATTATGCACTTTTCGTATATTGATATTTGTGCTATTCTTAGTGATGATAGGATTAATAACCGAACAGTTAAAACCCTTATCACGAAGATAGCAGAAGAGTGGGTAATGATAAATTCCCGTGGATTCCAGGAAAATGCGACTTTCCAAAGAATACAGCTCTTCTGTTTCTTTTACTTTAGAAACAGCGGCAGTAAGGGAATCCATGCTGCTATGTAGGATTTTATAAGGTTTTCCTACGAATTGTTGGTTTGGAAGTGCGATAGACATCCAGGAGAAGTCAGCACCAACGTCAATACCAACGGATATGAATAATTCATCAAAATTGAAAAAAACTTTGTTTGTCATGAGCAGAAACTCCTTTCTGATAGGAATCCATTTCCAGTCTGGCAGGTACACAACCTTGCGGGTTATACGGGTATAGCCTTCCGGCTCCCAACCAGCTAAAACATAAAACCCTGTCGAATGGACTAATTGACTATCTTGTAGGTATCAGCTGTTTAACAGCCTCCCAAGGAGGGATACATTCTTCGTCCTATCCTAAGGGATAATACCTTAAGTTTCATCTGGTGTCTATCAGGAACCGTCAGACATGATAATTATTTATGGATAACATCTGATGAAGGAAGAATACCTTCTTTTGTTATTCAGGGTATAGAAATTTGTTAAATAGTAGTTTTAATTTACTACATCATCATTATACAAGGAGGGTTGTGAATGAATGAAGATGTAATTTTATGTCAGAAAGAAATCCAGCGTTTGCGGTGCGTGGTAAGGACATATGAATCACAGATGCGTGAATTGGAAAATTATCTGGAGCAGATGGCGGAAAATCAGATGCTTGGAGATGAAGCAAGACGGGTTGCCAGGGAGATTTTCCGAATCTGGAAGTGGATACTGGAGGAATAAAGAAAGGAGCAGCTTATGCCGAAATTTATGGGGATTGATTTGTTGGACAGCTTAGAGAGAATCATGAAAAAGAATACGCTGAGTTATCAGGGGGATTTCACATATGACCGGAAAGATCTTGAAGATGCGGCGGCAGGAGCGGATGCGCTGCCTTTCAGGGAGCGGACATATCTCTGGATGTCTCGCCGCTGCGGTACCTGGTGCCTGAAAGAGTGGCGGGTGTATTTGATGGAAACTGCAGCGTATAACATCTGGACCTATTATGGTGATGGGAGAAGCGAGCGGATTTTAGCTTATATCGTAGAAGTGACAGGTCTGGAAGATGGGAAGGTGATTGGAAATTTATACCCGCTTGATTACCGGGAGCATGTGGAATACGTGAGAAAAGTTTCTGTGCCGGTGGAAAAGGTGAGGGTTGTTTATGAGAATGGCGAGTATTACCAGGAGGTAGATGAGCGGATTCGCAAGGAGGAGCATAAAATATTCGGCAAATTTCTATACTCTGAGTATGTTCCAAGTGACAGCGCGGCATTGGAAACTGTCTTGTGGCAGGAAGAACGGAAAAGAAGGAATATGCGGTGTGGGAAGATTGAGAACCATATCCGGAATATCCGAAGAATGGCTGCATAGATAATGGGGCGGATTCATTAAAGGATACAGCAGCCTGAAAAGGCTGTTGTGTCCGCTGTCAGAATGAATCCGGTTATTCTTGTGGATTCTTTTAAGAAGATATGGTAAGATAAAAACAAGGAGAGATAGATGGATGAAAGTAGAAAATATACTTGCGAAAAATATTACTGCAGCCGGAGATCGGGCAAATTATGATGCGGCTTGTAAACGGCTGCTTGCAAATAAGATTATCCTTGCATGGATTATGAAGAGTTGCCTGGAGGAATTTCAGGATTTTACAGTAGAGGAAATTGCTGACAAATATATAGAAGGCAGCCCGCAGATTGCCAAGATAGCAGTAAATCCGGATGAGGAGACCGATTCCAAAGGAGAACAGATTGAAGGCAGTAAAACGGAAGACAGCACGATGAAAGAAGGAACGGTTACCTATGATATCCGTTTTTATGCGCTGGTTCCGCAGACAGCAGAAACCATAAAATTGATTCTTAACGTAGAAGCACAGAATAATTTTTATCCGGGATACCCGATTATCAAGAGGGGGCTTTATTATTGCAGCCGTATGATTTCCTCCCAGTATGGGGTGGAATTTACGGATGGGCATTATGAGAAGATCCGTAAAGCCATAAGTATCTGGATTTGTGCAGACCCGCCGAAGTACCATGAAAATACGATTACGAGATATACGGTCCAGGAAGAAAATATCGTGGGTAATACAACAGAAAAAAGAGAGAATTATGATTTAATAACAGCTGTGATTGTATGTCTTGGAAATGCGGGAGACGATAAGTATACAGGAATCTTAAAGCTTTTAGATGTGTTACTTTCGTCAGAGAGGAAACCTGATGAAAAGAAGAGGATCCTGCAGGATGATTTCAATATTAAAATGACAAAAGAGTTAGAAAGTGAGGTGCTCTTAATGTGTAATTTGAGTAAAGGGATAGAAGAAAAAGGGATCAAAGAAGGAATCAAAGAAGGAATCAAAGAAGGGATTCTGTCATCCATCCAAAATCTGATGGAAAGCATGGGCTGGAGTGCAGAGCAGGCAATGACAGCGCTTAAAATCCCGGAATCTGAACAGGTTCAATATGTCAATGGATTAAAGAAATAAACAAATATCGTTGAAGGAAAAGTAACACGAATGAAAAAAAGCATGGCAGTCTGAAAGGATTTCCATGCTTTTTCTGTGTTTAGGAACTGTTAATCAAGCTAATGGTTATCCAAGAGGGCTAACGATTACGGTATATTTAAACCGCAGGGATGTGGAGCGAAATGAGCCGGTCTGTGAGATTGACTTTTGTACCGAAGAGTATAAGGAAGACTGGGATATCAAAAATAATGTGGAACATTTTCAACTGTATCTGGATGGGAAGGAAATTGATTTTTATGAATGAAGATTTAGGATTTTATGTTCGGACGGAAAATGCTGTGATGTCGGAAATACGGGCAGAAAGTCAGACAGAAATGGAGTGATACGATGGGAATACGGTTGCATTTTAAAAGAAGGAATCCTATAATAGAAGCTATCAATGGATAGGGAGAAGCACGCAGATGTTTTTTATCATGGGAATTACCCAGGGAAGAAAAGATTTTGACTATAATCAGATGATGGTCTGTGCGCATTGCGGTTCTTATGGAAGATACCAGGTGTACATGACTTACATGTGCTTGTCGCTGTTTTTCATTCCCTGTTTGAAATGGAGCAGACAGTACTATGTACGAAGTACCTGCTGCAATACGGTGTATTCTCTTGCGCCGGAGATTGGGAAACGGATCGCAAGGGGAGAAAAGATAGAAATCCTGCCGGAACATCTGACACAGGTACAGGCGGGATACAAAAGCAGAGTCAAAAGATGCGTAAACTGTGGATATGAGACGCAGGAAGAGTTTGAATACTGCCCGAAATGTGGAAGGAGATTTTGATTATGGCTGCATTAGTGATTTATTTTTCGCAGACAGGAACAACCAAAGCGGCCGCTGAGAAGATTGCGGGGCTAAAGAAGGCGGACTTAGTGGAAATTAAGCCGGAAAGACCTTATGAGATGTCTTATGGGAAGACGGTATTGACATCTATGAAAGAGATCTTTACAAAAGCACGTCCAGAGCTTGCAATGGAGATTCCGGACGTACAAAAATATGACCGTCTCATGATCGGGTTCCCGGTCTGGTGCGGAGCCGCGCCAAATGTAGTTCTGACGCTGTTAGATGCCCTGGATTTAAACGGGAAACATGCGGCTGTATTTACCACAAGCGGCGCCACAAAACCGACGAAACTTGCCGTAAAGCTAAAGAAGATGTATCCGGAGGCCAGATGGCATAAGCCGTTAAATGCAAATGGCGTGACAGAGGAAGAAATCCGGAACTGGATGTAAGGCGCACAGGTTCCGGCAGATGCTTGATCTAAAAAGCAAAGAGAGGGTAAGAAATTATGGTGAAACAGATTGTAAGAGATGTATTCTTTCTGGGGCAGAAATCAGAACCGGCAACAAAGGATGACCTACAGGTAGGAAGAGACCTGCAGGATACCTTACATGCCAACCGTGACCGCTGTGTCGGCATGGCGGCTAATATGATCGGCGTGAAGAAGAATATCATCATTGTAAATATGGGAGCTGTTGACATTGTAATGTTCAATCCGGTGCTGGTTCGGGGAGACGGGCTTTATGAAACAGAGGAAGGCTGCCTGTCCCTTAACGGGGTCCGTAAAACAAGCCGTTACCAGGAGATAGAGGTAGAATATTTAGATTTCAACTGGAAAAAGCAGAAGATTAAGCTGAAAGACTGGCCGGCGCAGATTGCACAGCATGAAATAGACCATCTTTCCGGGAGGGTGATATAGGTATCGTTTAGAGCGAACAAAGAGACACAATCTATTGATGAGTAGGACAGTCGAGAGATAAATTAGAAAATGGAGTATTTGATTTTGGGGATAAAAAAGATTGTGAAAAATTATTGTGGATTCTCTTGGAAACATTGTGACAGTCTGTGATGGTTTCATGGCTGGTTCAGCTGAATATATCAGGATTATATTGGTGGTAAGAACGAACTGTGTCGGAACAACAAGAAGTTTAGCACCCTAGGTATATAAAGAGCAATGGGAGAATTGACAGAACAGGGTGCAGTTATCAAAAATAGAATTACGAGAAAAGTGAAACTGACCTGTGACAACAGTGTTGACACAGCTTTGTGAAAGGTGACGAATTTTTATGAAAAATGAAATATCAGCAGTAGGAAACCTTATTCAGATAATTAGTCAATCAAGGCAGAATGCTTTGAAAAAGGTTAATGAAGAATTGATTCAAATGTATTGGAAAGTGGGAGAACATCTGAGTAAAGAATCTACGAAAGCATTATTTGGAGATGCCTATATAGATACTGTCGCGGAAGAGATTCAAAATGCATTTCCTGGGATTAAGGGATTTAACAGGCGCGGCTTATATCGTATGAAGAAATTTTATGAAACTTATGCAGATGATGAATTTGTGACAACACTGTTGTCACAAATTAGTTGGTCCAATCATTTAGCCATAATTTCAAAAGCGAAAACCGTTGAAGAACGTCATTTTTATATGTCTCTTTGTGTAAAAGAGAATTATTCAGCACGAGAGTTAGCCCGTCAGATAGACAGTGGATATTATGAACGTTATATGCTGTCCAAGGAAAAATTGTTACCTGAACCAATAAAAGAATTGAATGAAAATCCGTTTCTGGATTCTTACGTGATAGAATTTCTAGATTTACCGTCCAATTTCAAGGAAACTGATTTAAGAAAAGGTCTAATCAGAAATATGAAGGATTTTATTTTGGAGGTTGGTAAGGATTTTACATTCATTGACGAGGAATTTAGAGTCCAGGTGGGTAGTGAGGATTATAGGATTGATTTGCTCTTTTTTCATCGGGGATTGCAGTGTCTTGTGGCATTTGAATTGAAAATTGGGAAGTTTAAGCCCGAATATATATCAAAAATGGATTTCTATCTGGAAGCGCTTGATCGTCAAAAGAAAAAGAAAAATGAGAACCCAAGTGTTGGAATGATATTATGCGCATCTAAGGATGATGAAGTCGTTGAGTATGCTATGAGTAGAACATTATCACCTATGATGGTTGCAGAGTATCAGCTCCAGTTGCCGGATAAAAGTATATTGCAGAAGAAATTGCAGGAATTAATAAATATGCCTTTACTGGATGAGGAGTAAGTCTTGAATCACTAGAAATACAAACTAGTGTACTGACCTGTTGATATTTAGCATTACTACCGCCTCATTAAGAGGCAGTAGTAAATACAGGATACAGGGAGCTGAGCTTTATTCTGGCATCACTGGTTCTGAACTGCCAGTTGACCTTTGCCGCAGCTGTATTCCGCTTCGCTTCCCATACGGACAGTTCTTTGCGTAATAGTCCTATCTCAGCAATGCGGCGGCTGAGGCATTGTCTGGTCATTACATTAAGCTCTATTTCAGCAATGTCCAGCCAGCTTCCATGCTTTGGCGTATAATGTATCTCCAGCTTTTTAATGATACGCCTTGCTTCTTCCGGCGGATACCGTTTGTACAGGGAAGCTGGTTTATGGGTGTTCAGATTATCCATCACAAGGATAATCTTCTCGGCATCAGGGTACATGATGTCCGCCAGATACCTGATTTCTTCTGCCCAGTCGACGGCTGCGCGGTGTTCCCGGACACTCACATGGTGAACCCCTCCAAGTGGTTCCACAAAGGCAAAGATGCTCACAGTGCCATTACGGACATATTCCGAATCGGTTTTCCGGCTGCTTCCGGGAATCATTGGCAAAGGCTCCCTTGCCTCCCCCAGAAGCTGGTATGGTTTTTCGTCCATACACACAACCGGATATTTTTCATCATAGGGAAGTTCATAAACGTCAAGGATATCCTCCATGCAGGCTATGAATTCCGGGTCTTCTTTTGCCGGGATGCACCAGTAGTCGTTTTTGTGAGGTCGAAGTTTGTTTTTTTTAAGGCATTGCGGATTGCCTCCCTGCCTACAGGAGTTTCCAGAATCACTTTTGATTCTTCCTCGAGCAGGCGGATGGTCCACCGGGAGTGTCCTTCTGGAACGGGGCCGCAGGCAAGCTCAATCAACCGGGCTTCTGTACGCCCGTCAACCTTGCGCCTTGCATTATCTGAATTTATGCTCCTTTTAAATTCGGTAACGGCATCAATGCCGCCATTCACGTATTTTGATACAGTATTCGTGACAGTTGCCATGCAGACACCATTGGATCTTGCGCTTTGTTCGTGGGTCAAAACTTTTCCATGCGCTTCGTCCAGGTCGAGAATAATCTGACATCTGCTGCGAATAGTTTTTGAAGTTTCCTTCTTACGGATAACAGATTTCAACTTTTTAAATTCATTTTCTGTAAGATGGATGCTATACTTTTTTGGTCTTGCCATAGAAATCACCGCCGTTTCTTTTATTATACATCAAAACAGCTGTGATTTCCATAATAATTTAGTTAAATATCAACAGGCCAGTACACTAGAGATAATTTATATAGTTGTTGAAGAACGTCATATGGATTATAAAATATAGACTGTTTGATCCTAATTAAAAGGAGAGTACAAAATGGATAAAGCTTTTGATGTTGTTTTGCAGAGTGAGGTAGACGCTACTGTTATTGCAAAAAATTCATATCGTTTTTCTGGGGAACGATTCCGATACCAATGTTTGTGTTGCGGTGAAGAAGTTTATCTTGCTGCAGCTGATAGTAGTGAGCGTTCTCCTCATTTTAGGCACTGGAGAGGAAATAATGATATAGAATGTGAACGATATCTTGGTCAGCCAGGAGCAGTGGAACATTTTGCATTTTTGAGAAAGAATAAACAGGAACATATAGAATTTTGCTTTAACAGAGACAGAATGACATTCGAGATTTGCGCCTCTTTTACGGAAAAAGAACTTCAGATATATGAAGAAGAAGAAAAATGGATGACGGTATCTTCAAAATATCATACTGTGCCATTCCTTTCCATTCCTTTTAACAAGGAGATATTTGTTCCGGACAGAAAAAATTATTTTACTATCACGAAATTCTCGACGGAGTATTTTGTTTCATTTGATTCAGGGATTAATTGTTATACTTATCATGATATTATGAGGACTGTAGAGAAAATCAATATATTCAGAGTCAGGATACAGGATGAACACTGCAGGCATCAAGCATCCCCGCTTATTTATACAGATACAGAATATATGGGTATATCTGAGAATAGAGAAGCTATACAGGAACTTGCAGATTTAGAATATGTTGTCTCAGAAAAAGAGCCGTTTTCTTTCAACACAGAAAACAGAGTGTTTTATGGATTACAGTTTTCTATAAAACAGGCAGAATTCTCTATTTTGCATTTCTTTCAGAAACACGATTATCAGATGGAAACATCGGAAGAGTTTAGTATTTTATGGCCTCCGGTCTATACGAAGGATTCCCGTTTTATATGTGACGGAGATACGACATATGTCCATTCAAGCTTTGCACTGATTCCACATGGGAATATGAATGTAGACAATACTTTTGTCGGGGAGATTAGTGGAGACATACTGAAACTTCATATTAATAATGAAGTCATCATACATGAAAAGAATATTGATATATGTATCCAGAGGGAGGAGGAATTAGGAAAGGAAATAGTTTTGGAAGAACCAGCGACTACCTATTCTGATAGATATGTTGTTCCTAATCAGTACGATTACTTTCTGTTTGACCAAAATGGGTGTACACGGCTGGTTCCAGAATCAACCGTATATCTTTCTGAATCGGATCGAATCATCGGATATAAAAACGGACATATAAAAGCATTTGTGTACGCATGTCCGAAAGAAAAAATAGATACCAGACAATTCATAGACGATATTCTGAGATATCATCCGCAATCAGAACTGTTTGATCCAGATGATTTCATGGATAACATAACAGACGAAACGGTCTTAGCGTATTTGGAAAACTGTTATAGGAGTGGACGGATTAATACAGTCGTTAAACGGTACATCAAGGAGGAACAGATTTGAGTTATCTGATAAATCTTACAAATGAAGAAATTAAATATGTATGCAAGGTTATTCCGTTTAAGGAGGCATCCGCATACTTTAAAAGTTATCCGAAGGAATTTAACAAATTAAAACCGGGATTCCGCGTAAAATCGTTGAACGAGGATACTATCGTTCGGACGCTTTATGGCTTCCGAAACAGGGATTTTATTGCTTCTTTTCTTAACAAGAATATTGAACGATGGATTAAAGAAATTGATGAAGAAATAATAAAAGCGCTTGAGGACGGGCTTGAGCAGGATACAGCTTATATTGATGTGTTGGCGCGTTCTTTTTTTTCAGGAAACATTGCTTTGTTCTTCAAGATTAAAGCGGAAGAAAAGTCTGAAGATTATTTGAAAGTCATGAGTTCTGCTGTTGTCTATCAGTCTGCTCATCAGAAAGCATATGAAGAAGAAATGGAGCCCTTAAAGAAAAGACAAGCTGAACTTGAATGTATTCAGGAAGAAATGAAGAATCGAATCTTTGATGAAAAGAAAAACTCAGAAAAGCTTAGAAGAAAAGAAGCAGAACTGAAAGAAAAATTGGAAGAAAAAACGGAATGGTTTGAGCGAGAGCAGAAGGAGAACTTCCGTCTTTCAGAAAGAGCAGATAAACTGGAAGCAGAATTGAAAAGAACTCAGGATGATGAGGTATGGAGGACTGCGGAGATGCAACAAAAAATTGACACCCTTACATCCAGATTGGAGGAGCAGGTTGAAAAGGCGACAGGATATGAGAACCTAATCTCTGAATATACTTCTAGACTTTCTTGCGCCGAGGATGACATTGAGACGTGGAAAAACAAGGTAAGAAGTCGTGAGAAACAGCTTTTCACATACAAAGCAGAAAGAGCAACACTTTTAACAGAGCGAGAATCTGACCAGAAACAGATCAGAGAGCTTAAAGAGGCACTTGATAAAGCACTGAGTGTTGAAAAAGCATATAAGGAACGCCTTTTCTTGCTTAGTACAGAAAAAGAATCCTATCAGCAGAAGAATAGAGAACTGGAAGAAACTTTGGAAGGACAAAAAAATATTGAGACTGCTGTAGAAATTGTTTCAAAAAGATATTCATATATTGATCGGAAGATGCCATTATGTCCGGAAGATATGGATGATTTCGAGGAATATTTCAATTATAACCTTGAAAACATCGGATTCGACAAGAATGTAGATGGATCATCAGATTTTATAAATTATCTCAAAAAGACTGTCTTCTGTGGTAATCCAGTACTGATAAAAAGAGGACCGGGAATTAATTTGGCCAATTGTCTTGCAAATACACTTTACGGTGTACCGGTTGCAGCTCATTTGTCATATTCAAAAAACACGGATGTACAAATAATTAGCGATTTTCTTACAGATACGCCTGATCGGGTTGTCTGTATTGATAGTTTTATTGGAAATTGTAACGAAATGGAATTTATTCCAGTGCTTGAACAGCATCGCAATAAGATTATCATCATTACTTATATGTATGATAAAACACTGAGTTTTATTCCGAACGAACTTCTTTCTTCAGTTCATTTTATCAGCGCAGATGCATTCAGCCCGATTTTAAGAATCAGAGATATTACAGAAGATCCTTCCGAAGTAAAAGAGATTTCGTTTACATATAAGAGCAATGCAAGAGCAGACAGTCGATCACAGAAGATATTCCGTGAAATTGCATGTGAATGTGGGTTGGGAAAGGATATAGCTTGTACGATGGCTGACATGGTAGAAGATGAAAATCATTTGAATGAAATGCTGATGTTTACGCTTCTTCCATATGTATCCAAAGTTCTCGGAAAAAATCCATATAATTGTTCCAAACGTCTTCAAAGGTATGCTGGAGAAACAGGGCGTTGTCTTAGGAAAGATATTTTAATGAGGTGGTTTGGATAGTGAATGAATTGATTAGTATCATGGCAAATGACATGAATATCCCCTCTTATATTAACGAGCCAGATGAATTCTTTGGATACAGAGTCATTTATTCAGCACTCGGCTTATGGTGTCTTAAATCAGCACTTAGTGAAAAAGAAAATAAGATGGGAATCAGTAAAAATGCACAGAGCATCCTGCTGCATGACCTGTCAAAAAAATATATTGAGCTGTGTCCATTTGCAAAACATTTTGTATATACTTCAAGAAACGCTGACATTGCAGTATTTATTCGGAATATCTATGAACAAACGGGATATCTGCTGACACTTGACAATAATTATAATATTCTGAATAATGGCGGGGAAACGGTGAAATTCTCTGATACAGATTATCTTTATCTAGGATTGCCGACAACAGACCATATTATAAACGGGCTTGGAATTCACTGCAAGGGTGGTAAACATGAAGTAAAACTAAATGATTTTCTCATACGTGATAGTTTGACACCGGAAGAATACTTAAAAGTAAAATTTGACGAGTGTGATTTTGATATGTGTGATATTGGTGTGGAGGAACTGGAGTTTTTTAATCCGTTCTATTATGGAAACGTGTCTAGCTCGTGGCATGGACACATGAAATCCGATATGACGATGGCACGGAAAGGTATAGTGGGACCATATTACAGAGTTATTAGAAAAAAGGATGGTACGCTTCTTTACACTGATGATAATAGTGAGGATGGGCTTGATGCTTTAACAGGAGCAGAATTTCGGCGGTTATATGTTGCTCTTAAGTATCACTATGACAATCCGATGCAGCTTCTCATATGTCCCATAGATGAAAAATATTCTTATATTCGTATCCTTGGACAATTGCCGAACAGAGAATATTTTTATCTGCTTATGAATGCATGGCCAAGATATAGCTTTTCTGATCGGAATAATTTTATCATACGAAACGAATTGACAGTACAGACTGCAGAAGTCCTTGGGGCAATAGGGTTTACTGCAAGAAAAGGTGAATTTTATGGATAGAAATACGAATGGAGTACAGCAGTACTATCAGACAATACGGAATCGGTTAGTAAATTATATTAAATCGGATTATCTTGCTAACAGTGAAACATTGCTTCTGTATACAGAAGAGATTCTTGGAGAAGGTTGTCCAGATGATATTAATATCGCAAGGGAACCATACATTGAGACGTCCGCTTCCTACCGCAAAGTAAATGACGGCATTCGGACGGCTGATATTGAAGACAATGTTAAGGAAGTTCTTTTGAAACTTGTTGATGCAGAACTTGGTATTTATTCCACACCCTTTACTCATCAGGTAAAAGCGCTTACAAGTGCCTTGAAAGGGAAAGACCTGTTTGTATCTACCGGCACAGGCTCTGGTAAGACAGAGTGTTTCCTTTGGCCGATTATTGCGCGTGCTATTGAAGAATCCCTTAACAGGCCGGAAGATTTTAAAATGTCGGCTGTAAGAACTCTTATTATCTATCCTATGAATGCATTGGTAGCGGATCAGCTTGCCAGATTCCGAAAGATTATGGGATCTAAAGAATTCAAGGATATCTTTATATCTTCCTCAGGAGTAGGGCGTATCCCGCATTTTGGCATGTACACCGGAAGAACTCCATATTCTGGAAAGTCAAAGAGGCAGAGCAATATTGAGCTTGCAGAGAGATACCGTGAACAGTATCTTGTGGATGAGTGTGCAACGGAAGAAGAACGGAAAGAACAGCTAAGAAGAATAAGCGGATTCAAAAGTATCAATAAATATCCTGCAAGGTATGGCGGTGTAGAAGGGATGAAAGATTTTATTAATAATCTTGAGAAGAATATTCATATGCCAGGTCCTTATGATGCAGAATATATCACCAGGTTTGAGATTCAGAAAAATACTCCGGACATCTTGATTACGAACTATTCCATGCTTGAGTATATGCTTATGCGTCAAATGGAATCAGGTATATGGGATGATACGAGAGAATGGCTGAATAAATCGGAGGAAAACAGACTTCTCATTGTCCTTGATGAGGCACATATGTACAGAGGTTCTTCAGGGGGAGAAATTGCACTTCTTCTTGATAGACTTTTCTCACGTCTTGATATTCCCCTTGAAAAAGCGCAGTTTATTCTTACGACTGCAAGTATGCCAACGGAAGATGAAAGAGCTATTTCAGATTTTTTTAACGGACTTACTGGAAAGAAATATTCCGAATGTGTTTCTCTTTTTGGTGACAAAGAAGACATCAGCACTGGTTTTAAGGTAATGACGGATGCTATGGCTCTTGCCTCTATTGGAACGAGCCAGGTAACAGAGGCAGAGATTAGTGGAAGAGTCCGCACTTTTGCTCAAAATGTGTTCCAGATTGAACTGCCTTTAGATATTTCAGTATTAGATGCACAGGAATGGCTGTTTGAAAATCTTCCAGACTATCAAGCATTCGTGAAGCTTCATGAACTATGCAGAGATGGTGCGAAATCCTACACAAAATTAAAAGAGAAGATATTTGGAAATAGTGAGTATGCATCGGATGCCCTTGATGCATTGCTTGTTATCGCTTCTCTGGCAAAAAAAGATGATGAAATTCTTTTCCCTGTAAGACTGCATATGTTTGTTCGAGGAATCCAGGGATTATATGCCTGCTCCAATCCAAAATGTACTTGTGGAGCACAACGCTCTAAAGAGGAAAAACTTCCTCTTGGTAAGATTATTTCCATTCCGCGTGAAAGGTGCGGATGTGGTGGTAGAATATACGAACTTGTAAATCATATAAAATGTGGAGCACTGTATTTTAAGGTATATGTTCAGAAAATGCCCGGAACAGGATATTGGTATGTGTTCCCCAATAAAGGGCTGAGTGGTGGGACGAACGACCTCATGGAAATGCTTCTTTACATTTGCCCGGAGGAATATGAGCCGAAGGAGAAAGATAAAGTGGGATATCTTGATCCTGTAACAGGAAAACTATATCTTGACTATCAGAATGACTATGGACTGCTTAAAGTTCTCTATCCGGAATATGATGAAAAACACAATTGTTTTATGTTTAATAAATGCCCGAAATGTAAAAAAAACATGCCTCTAAAGAAACCTACGAATTTAACAACAAAAGGTAACATTCCTTTTTATAATTTAACCAAAGCACAGTTCGAGCTTCAGCCGCCAGCAAAGCCTGAACTTATTAATGAAGGCAAGAAGGTACTTCTGTTTTCAGACTCCAGACGGAATGCGGCCAAGCTTGCACTTGACTTATCCAAATCATCTGATACGGATAGTTTTTGCCAAACTGTCATGTTGGCGGCTAAAAAATTGTCGGAAGACGGAAGAGAACATTCCCTGAAAGAACTTTATAATGTGTTTCTTGCAGTCTGCGTGGAGCAGAGACTGGAATTCTTTTCTGGTGAAAGTGCAGAAATTTTCAAGGATCATCTAGAGAAAATTCGTAAAAAACTTAAAAAACGAAGGGATATTTCAAAGGAGAATTTTGACCCGTTGCCATATGACTATTACGAACAGTTGTTAAACTTTTTTACAGAGAGTCCACGTTCCTTTAAGGATATCGGTTTAGGTTTTCTCGGTCCATTGGATGAAATTCTGGAAGAATGTATTTATGAGCTTGAGGATGATTATAACATTGAAATTGATGATGAAATACTCCGTTCCATATTAGTATTGCTTTTTTGGGATGTCATGGATGGAAGTGCGGCTCTTGGTAATGTCATTGAGGATGAGATCAGAAGAAATCTTCCGGGACGAAGTAAAAACCAGTTTTTTGGCCTCGAAGGGGATTTTACGGTTTCTGTTGATAAAAACTTCATTAGGATCGTAAAAGATATGACTGGACTTAATGAAAGAAAGATGGGAGAGTTTCTGAACTGTATAAAGAGCTATTTCTTTGGACCGGGAACAAACCAACGGTATTACCTTAAACTTGATGCCGTAAAGATTGTCATTACGGATGAGAATTTCAATTGGTATCGATGTGAGAGATGTGGAAAAATATCTCCTTATAAACTTGGTGATTACTGTGGTTCTTGTTTTGAATCTAAAAATCTCCATATCATCACCAACAAGGATCTCTCTAGATTCGATTTCTGGAGAAAACCGGTGCTTACTGCTATCAACGGCGAAGAGAAAATTCATACTATTAATACTGAGGAACATACTGCCCAACTCTCCCATAAGGAAACAACGAGCGATATTTTAAGCAAGACGGAGGATTATGAGATTCGTTTCCAGGATATTGATGTTGGTGAGTTTGGTGAGAATTCTATTGATGTATTAAGTTGTACGACTACCATGGAGGTAGGTATCGATATTGGTTCCCTGACAGCAGTAGGATTAAGAAACATCCCTCCTATGCGTGAAAATTATCAGCAGAGAGCAGGCCGTGCTGGTCGAAAGAATTCCGGAATTTCCACTATTGTTACTTATTCTTCTGGAGGAGTTCATGATAGCCATTATTTCAGGCATCCGGATGAGATGATTTCCGGAGATCCTAGAAAGCCGTGGATTGACAGAGACAATCCCAAAATTAAGCAGCGCCATTATAATATGAAAACATTAAACAGCTTCATGTCGACAGAATTGATGCGAAGCAAGTTTGACAGTATTGTAGAGGTTGGTATCGTAACATTTTGTGAGAAATATGCAGATGCCTTTATTGAACATGCGCAATTTCTTGACTTTCCAACAGATAACACGGTTGAAAAATTCTGTAAGATAAGAGACATGGTGCTTTCAGAAGGCAAAAGAAATGAGTATTTCAACGGAGATAAAGAAACTCCTGCGTTTGATGTGTTTTATTCCGAGGGATATATTCCTTCCTATTCTTTTCCCAAAAATGTCGTAAGGTTTTGCGTGGAAAAGGATTTCGAACATGGGAGGAGGGTTCCTAAGGATATAAGATATGCTCCTGAAAGAGACATCGCAGTTGCCATCAGTGAATATGCACCAGGGCGTTTTATTACTATTGACAAAAAGATATACAGAAGTGGCGGATTATATTCAAATCCGAGACCAAGGGGATATGAACATAATCAGGCGGAATACTATTTTATGAGCAAGGATTATCGGAAAGATATTATTGTCTGTACAGAATGTAATTGGTTCGGGGACGAGCAGGAAGAAGATACGGAATACTGCCCTTACTGCCATGCACGGGTGGAGAAACGTTCGATGATTAAGCCGTGGGGATTTGCGCCGGTTAAGGGGAAACCGGTTAAGTATGAAGATGAGGAAGAAGAAAAGACCTATGCAGAAGCTCCATATTATTCTTATGTTCCGAAAGATACAGAAATGCAGAATTATAAGCATACTTATATTCGTTTTGCAAATCTTCAGGACCATCATGTATTGACCGTAAATATGGGAAAGAAAAGAAATGGATTTAATATCTGTACTAAATGTGGTGGAGCAGAGATAGCTGAACCGCTTCAGACGGGTGATTTTCGAGTCTGCAAGCCTTATTATGACCGCTATCAATGTAGTCATGATAGAATTGAAACAAATATTTATCTTGGATACGAATTTTTGACTGATATGTTTATGCTAGATATCAGATATGACAATCAGAGGTTGGTATCAAATTATGACAATGAGGAAAAGAGTATTCTACGTTTTGCTGCAACGACCCTGCATGAGGCGATTAAAAAGGCAGTGTCTCTTTCATTGGATATTGATTATAATGAAATCAATGGCGGATGGAGGACACGACTTGAGGAAAACGGTGAAGTACATATTGAGATGTTTTTTTACGACAATCTGACCAGCGGCGCCGGTTATTCTTCGCTTATTGGGAAGGATGGAATACTGGATGATGTTCTCTCAAAAACAAGAGAAATCCTGACAGAATGCACCTGTTCAAGGTCATGCAGAAATTGTCTTGACAATTTCTATAATCAGAGAAATCACGATATCTTTGACAGGACGCTAGCCATACAGCTCCTTGAATATGCTCTGGATGGAAAATATCCGGATGATTATTCACAAGAAGAGCAAAAAGCGTATCTAGTACCTCTAAAGAAACTGATCAAAGAGTCAAAAGGTGTATCTGTAAAAGATGATATTGCATTTGAAGTAATCCCATCATTAAGAAAGCGGAGAAGAAATGAAAAGGGGAAGTTGTACCTGAACCCATACAATTTATCAGATTGGCTTCCAAATACATTTAGAGAGTATCTAGGAAAAATCAATGAATAAATGGTTGAATGAGCAAGGAAGATATAAGTGAAATTCCACGTTAAGATATCTTAGTGGGAAAGGTAAATTGGCTTAATTTTGAAACACATGCTTTGTTAATTTATTACATGAAAATATATAAACACAATATATAGATAAAATAACTTGACTAAAGCTCTATATTGTGCTAATGTATAAGCGGATTAGATTTTTGTGCATGAGTATTCTTAAAATGCAGCAGTAAGTGTGTTTGTTCCAGAAGATGACTGGAAGATAAATTTAAGGCTTAGCCTCACAAGTGGGAGAAAGACATCAAAGATTCAGAATGGGTTTTTGGTGTCTTTTTTTGCGTTTTAGGATGATCTTGCAAATGAAAGGGAAGGAGGAGCATGCTAATCCGAATATAGAACACCAGAAATAGAAAACGAATCGGCGGATAACAGAAAGCGTTACAGTCTGTACAGAAGAAGGGGGAGCATCTCCTTCTTTTTCTCTGTATTGGTATCCGTCGGGATATCAGTATCTGTATGTCCGTGAAAGGAAAGGAGTACATATGGTTGATTTATTTGCTGATGTTCCGGAGGGAATAACCTTGAATACCTTACAGACAATTCGGAGGAACCTTGACCAGGTGGGATTGTATGGCGGCCATACGCTGCGGAAACATACGGATATCCAGATTTTGGCGTTAAAATCCAGGCTGACGAAGGAAGATATCCGCTATGCAACCTCCTATTGGGACGTGGAAGTGGCAAATGCAGTTGTAAGCGGGATCATGCGCCAGTTTTTTGATTCCAGTATTGCCGCATGGCTGAAATATAAAGGCAGCGACTGGATTTCGCTGATCGGCCAGTTCCCGCAGACCGTAGGCTATGGGTTCAGGAAAGGCGAGGAAAAGCTGGAAGAAAATCTAAGGAAAGCCTGCCTGGTGCTGATCAAGGATGCAGATGCAGACTGGGGATTCCGGATTCTGACCAGTTACCCCATGTTTGAGGGACAGGAGAGACGGCGTGGTTAAGAAAATGAAACTGTTTGTTTTAATGGCGGGCAGGTATGACATTGCAAAGGGGGCTAATATCCATTTCCATTTGGATCAGGGAAAGAACCTGTATATTGCTTCCTGTGGTCAGAAGGATTTTGGGATTGTAAAGTATTTAAAAGACGGAAACAAAAAAGAGCTGCAGATGTTAGGCACGGATTTTGACGGCGTGATACTGCGTACGGATTTTAACCAGTATCTGGCAGAAGTGGCGGTAAAACGGGAAGGGAAAGCGGCATGACAAGGAAAAAGTTTTCTTTCACATGCTTTGCAGAAAGGTGAAGGATGTTTAAAAACAGGAGAGAAAGAAAAAGAAGCAGGAAGCTTTTGAAGTGGATCAGCAGATACAGCGGATACTGGCAGTTAATTTGTACGCCGGGGGATGGACATATGAACATGGTGGCAGCGAGGAATATCATTCATTGTCTGGCAAGGAACGGGCTGTATGAATATATCTTTGTATTTTTAACTGTCCACCGGGAGGAAGAATTTGTAAAGAACATGTTATCGTTCATCAGTCTGGATCTTTTGCTGGAGGAACTGAAATCAAAAAGCATGGATGAGATTGTCCGTATGCTTGACGAACATCTGCGGTAGGGAATCGCCGGAACTATATTTAGATAAGGAGTTTTTCTATCGGCAGCCAGAAGACATGCCGGCACGGTCATCCGTAAAGGAGGTGTGCGATGTCGATTTGGAATGAGGACAGCGGTTATTACTGCTTACTGATTGCGATCTTCTGCGATGTGGATGTGGCGGAGGCAAAGCTCATCTACAAGTATGGGCCGGGACATCCGGTCAGCAGGAGGATCTTTGGAAAAAAATTAAAGGTGGAAGGCGTGGAAGAGATGGAAAAGGAAGCAATGGGAAGTATGATGTACCGAATGCGGAAAGAGGGCTATACGCTGGAAGAGATTTCCAATGCGTTTGGATGCTATCCGTCTACGGTAAAAAGAAGGATTGAAAAGGCAAAGAGGAAGGAGGCATAGAAAAATGATGGTGCAGGCAAAGCCGCCTAAAGTATGGGAGCAGGAGTTTGCCCGGCTGTCCTATGAGTGGGAGAAGGTGTACGCTTACGGAGATGCCGACAGTATGTGTACGGACGGAGCGATTCTGAATCGGATCCGGCAGGAGCTTATTGAGATGAAGAAAAAGCTGGATGAAATGGGAGGGGGCGGCGTCTTAGCCATCCCGCCGGAAGTACAGAAAGGCTTCATGGCATGTGCAGATGAAATCCGTATGCAGGCACAGTCTGCCGTACAGGAATACCTGGCCCTAGAGGATTATCGGTATATGCAGGCGGTTCTCCCAAAGCTGTCACCAAAGCAAAAGCGGAATACCCATATACTGGAAGTTTCCGGGAAAGTGAGAGGCCTTGCGGATGCGCTTGCAGAAGATAACCTGGTAGTGCTGCGGGAATACGGAACTCCCGGCATGTTTTCGGAGATAATCGCGGAAACAGCAAAAAAGCTGCGAGGGCTTTCTTTCAAGGCATTACCGGTTTCTGAAACAGAACAGGAAGAAATCAAGGAAGACTGGCAGGTGGAAGGGCAGATGAGTATTTATGACCTGGCAGTTGTATAGAAATCTGAAAGGAGAAAACGAATGGTAGACCAAAGTATGATTGCGGCGATTTTTAATGATTTTATGTCCCTTTACCTAGGGAGAGAACAGATGGGGATTGAAGAGCTGTGCAAGAGATATGACTATCACCGGATGCTGATGGGGCTTCTTTCCAATATGGATGAAGCAGCCAAGATACCGATTCCGGTAGTCATGAAAGAATGCTATGAGGTATATAAAAAATACCGGAATAGGGAGATGGTGGAGCGTGATTACGAAGACCTGATGGAAGAAACCAGAAAGCTTTCCGATAAGTGGAAATCCAACAAATGGTGTAACCGCATCCTTGTAGAGCTGGTTGGGCTTTTAGAAGAGGATGATAAGGAGCGCAGGCGGATTGCTGAGGAGGTAGAACGGGAAATGGAAGAAGAGATGCAGAGACAGGCAAATGCAGCATAACCGGTGGAGAGTCAAAAGGCTCTCCATTTTTGCAGCATGGAGTATCAAGGGGCAGATTGGAAATCTAAGAATGAAAAGGAGAAATAGCCGTGTATGAGAAATTGATAAACAATACGGAAGAATTAAATGCAATGGCAGTACACTTAAGGAATTCCCAAAATTTTTCGGAACTTAAGGTGTTAGCGGCCCAGTGGCTGGTTCCGAAGCAGGATGTGGAAGATTTTATCAAGGGGAAGAAATTTCAGCTTGCAGAGATTTCGCTGTCGGAAAAGGAGTATACTTCTGCGGTAGAAAAGCTTCGGGAAGAGATGTGGCATATGAAGGATCAGCTTTTTACGGATATTGTGGGACGCCACCTGATGGAGAAGGCAGAGAAAGGCTTGCTGTTTGGAAGCCAGGTGCTGAAAAAGCAGAAGACTCTGCAGAAATGCATGAACTATATCATGG
Source organism: Lachnospiraceae bacterium MD308 (assembly GCA_000403475.2). Classification (GTDB taxonomy): domain Bacteria; phylum Bacillota; class Clostridia; order Lachnospirales; family Lachnospiraceae; genus MD308. The sequence continues at coordinate 270,186 of KE159795.1, read as the reverse complement.
AACAGGCTTATCAGATGGCAGAAAAGGAACATGATAACCGGTTTGGCGGGAAGAACAATCCCAACCGCCGGGCAGATCGTACGCATCAGTCTGTCGGCATGGGAATATCAGAAACGAAAGTTTATCAGTGGGCGGAAGAATATTATGCCCTGGACGATGAAGCTAAGGAGATAAAGGAGCAGAAAGCAGAGCGGAAAAAACGGATGAATGCGCTTAAGAAAGAAGAGGAACGGAGACAGAATGCCGCTGCATACAGGAAGGCTTCTGAGAAAGGTGCATTGGAAGGGAAAAGTGAAAAATCTGCCAAAAAGGGTGAAGAGAAGCAGAAGCCGGAAGAGGTATCTGGAGCAGAAAAGCAGAAGAAAGCAGAAAAATCGGAAAGGAAATCCGTCCAGATGTCTTTATTTGATATGATGGCAGATAAAAACGAAGAGAAGGAGGGCGAGGAAGGGCATGAAAGCGTTTAAGGGATTCCATAAGAATCTGACCTGCCTTGGATTTCAGTTTCGGGAAGACATGGTAAACCGGACAGAGGAAGCGAATTGTGCCCAAAATGGGTTTCATTGTGCGGAGAATCCGTTGGATTGCTTTAGCTATTATCCAAACTGGCGCAATTCTGTTTATTATGAGGTGGATGCGACCGGAGATTTGGATGAGGATGCGGTGGACAGCAAGATATCCTGTACGGAAATGCGGCTGATCCGCCGCCTTTCCCTGGAGCAGATGCTTTTTGAGGCGGCAGTTTATATGGTGGGGCATCCGAAACGAGAGTGGAACTACAGGGTAAGACTGGAAACAGGTACAGCCTGGAATGGCTTTGGGATCGTCCGTGGGAAAAATCCAAGGGCCGCCGGGGGAAAAGGCGAGTTTCTGCTGATCCTGAAGGAAGAGCAGGACAGCCCGGAGATTGAAGAAATTGCGCTATTAAAAATTGATGGGAAACGATATCACTCGGACGAATTTTATGATGTTTATGGGAAGTGTTAAGGAAAAGAGGCAGGTATGAAGAAAAAAGAATTAATGACGATTGCTCCTCTAAAGCTTACATCATATTTAATGAAGGTTGCAAAAAAAGATGAACCGGTGAAACAGCAGCACTGGAAAACGGATAAGAATTATAAATATGGCAGGTATTTACGGGTAAAAGAAGAGAAAGGATATTTGGTTATTTCTGTATTCTTGACCCAGTTTGTACGGGCAGGAGCGAGGCATCCGTTTTATGTGGTGTATATTGACAAAAGCGCCAATGATTTTATTACGTTTGAGACAGATACCGGAAAATGGAGAAAGTCCATGCTGTATAATCTTGACTGGCCAAGATACATGTACGGTTCGGGAACGTATATCAGCAGGAGAGATAAAAAACTGGTTTGCAGATATCTGGGAACTGAAACGGGAGAGTATGAAGAACTGGAACACTATCAGGCCAGGGTGCGGGAGCAGCAGTTGATTGTCCGCCACAGGAAGAAAACGGATGCGTGGGATGAAGTCATGAAACAGGTGCCGGGAATACCGAAAGACTGGGAACGGTGGCTCCTCAGAAACGTGGTTTCTGAGCATTATATCTTCTACAAATATAAAAGAGGCGGTGCAACGGAAGGGTACTGTACCCATTGCGGCAAGATGGTTCCTATTAAAGCTCCAAAATATAATGAGAGCGGAATCTGTAGTAGATGCGGGCAGGAAATCCATTTTAAATCTGTAGATAAATCCAAATCTATCTGGACGGAAACAAAAGCGGCATATTTAATCCAGCGCTGCAAAAAAGGGATTATTTTAAGGCTGTTTGAAGTAGCAATGGTTCTTGGTAAAGGGGATTTCCATAATCCGGAGATCTGGTATTCAGAAATAAAGCGTATATTTTACGATGATCAATTTCGTGAGGAGCCTTATTATTATGGTGATTTTAAAAACAGGGGCACACGCTGGATTGCGGGTGAGAGCGATTCCAGAAGAGTTGGTTTTTACTACTATTACTCCTATTCACCAATATATGGAAAAGTATATCCAAGGACATTGCCTGACCTGGAGAAGAAAGAATTAAAGAGGACTGGGCTTAGGCAGTGGATTCAGGGGAATATGATCTTAAACCCACGGAAATATCTGGGTGCATGGAGAAAGATTCCAGTACTGGAACAGATCGTAAAGGCAGGGCTTACAAGGCTTGCCGGTGAACTGGTGGAAAATCCGGAAAAATTAGTTTGGAAAGATTCAACCGGAGAACTGGCAAAACGGCTGTGGATTGACAAAGCAGAACTGAAACGGCTGCGGAAAATGGATGGAGGGTTTCACGTTTTATGCTGGTTGAAGCAGGAGAAAAAAGAGGACATCTGCTTACCGGATGAATTGATTGGCTGGTTTATTGAAAAAGGCATATTGCCAAAAGACCTTGCGTTTATTCATGACAGGATGAGCTATGTGCAGATAAAAAACTATCTTGTGCGCCAGAAAGGGAAGCGTGAGGACAGTATCCGCCAGGTTCTGATTACCTGGGAGGATTACCTGTCTATGGCAAAGCGTGTCAAAATGAATGTATATGATGCGATTGTGTACCGGGCGAACAAGCTGTATCAGAGACATGGTGAACTGGTGGAGTATATCCAGAAAAATCAGTTATCGGTAACAGCGGGAGAACTGGAAGAAGAGTATCCGTATATCAACGGCATCCTTCCACGGCTGCAGGAAAAATATGAATACTCGAACAAGACCTATACAATCCTTGCTCCGAGAACCGTCAAGGATATCTTGGAGGAAGGACAGGCGCTGCACCACTGCATTGATAAGAAGAAGGAATATTTTGAGCGGATCAATAACCAGGAGAGCTTTATCCTGTTCTTAAGGAAGACGAAACAGCCGGATCAGCCTTACTATACGCTGGAGGTGGAGCCAGGAGGCGTGATACGCCAGAAACGCACAGAGTACGACCGGCAGAAAAAGGATATTGACAAAGCCTCTGCATTTTTACGGAAGTGGCAGAAGGTAGTCCAGAAAAGGCTTACCGGGGATGATTTCGCGCTGGCAGAAAAGAGCCGGGAGATCCGGATAGAATCCTATGCAGAAATGCGGAAAAAGAGAGTGAAGATTAATGGCGGCCTTTTTGCAGGCCAGTATCTTGCGGATGTTCTGGAAGCGGATCTGATGGAACTGCCAGATGCGGAAAAAGAAGCGGCATAGAAGGGAAGATAGCCGAAGGCAGGATTCCCCATGTCAGGTTATCCTGGCATGGGGATAAAGGAAAGAAAGGTTGGGGAATAAATGATATGGTTGAGATGGCAGGGAAGGAGTATCTGCTGAAATTAAGAAAAGAGCGGATTCCTATGAGAAAAGAAATAGTAAGGCTGCTTGCAGAGAATGGGACGCTTTCCTTTCAGGAGATATATCTTGAGATGGAGGGGCAATATCACAAGTATTGCCCGTTTCCATATGAGAGAGACCAGATTTTGGAAGGCGTGGTAAAAAATGAGCTTGCAGTTCTGGTGGGTCGAAAAGAGTTGGAAGAGATTACGACAGAGACAGGCGTGGGCTACTGCCTTGCCGGAGACGGCAGCAGGCAGAAAGAGACCCACGCCGCATAGAGAAAGAGGGAATTTTATATGAGTGAAAATATGCTGTTTGAGATGAAGGAGACCTGTAATTTTCTTGATGTGTTCAAGCATTGTTCAGAGGCGCCGGATTCCTTAAGTTCAGGGAAATATCCAAATGCCCAGATCGGGCATATCCGTGCAGAATGGGATGGGTATGTATGGCGTGGTTCCTATTTCCCGTGTCGGAAGGAGCTTTGGACAGAAACTTTTTACCGGGAATTACGGAATATTTATTGCTGTCTGGTGACACAGTTTTATAATCTGGAGCATTTAAGAGAGGTTTGTAAGGATCATCCATCTGCGCGTGTGAGTGAAAGTGAATATGATTTCTTTATGAACGGGCATATTGCAGATTACTGGATCAGATTCATAACAAGAGAAAATGATTACAATCTATATCTGAAAGGATTTGCAAAAAAACGTACGGATGCATGAAATCTTGAAAAGACAGTGAAGCGTGAAAAGGAAAGGCGGAAAGATAAGTTTCCCCTTTCTTTTTCTTGAAAACGAAAATGAAGAAAAGAGGAGAAGACAATATGAAGAATAAAAAAGAATTTTTTGATTATGTAGTAGAGAATGTGCGGAAGTATCTGCCGCCGTCTTTTGAAGATGCACAAGTATTTATTGAGGTGAAAGAAAAGGAGAATGGGAGCAAGGTTCCGGTTCTTTTGATCATGCGGCAGGAAGAAACATCCCTTCCGTGCATTCCCTTAGAAGAGGCTTACTGCGATTACGCGAAAGGGGATGACCTGGACATCTGTGTAAGAAAGATTGCTGATTTACGGATGAGGTATGAGCATCTGGAATACATGGCGGATTTAAGTTACACGAGCGATTATGAAAAGGTAAAAGGCAGATTAATGATCAAGCTTTGTGATCCGGAATTAAACCAGCGATGGCTGGAGAATAAAATCTACACCGTGCATGGAGATTTTGCGGCCGTCTATTATGTGAGACTATGCGAAGAAAGAGAGAAGATTTTCAGAATGCCTGTTACGAAGCATCTGATGGAAAAGTGGGAAGTAACTTTAAAGGAGCTTCACGAGGATGCACTTCTTTCGGAGAGGGAAAAACAGGCGCTACTTTTCGAAATTGATGAATATCTTTTTTCCCTGATGGCAGGCAGCGGAAAGGCAAGAAATCTGTTAAACGGGAATGTAAAATGGCATCCGGCAATGGAAGGAACGCCGATGCTGTGCCTGACGAACAGCAGTATGACAAATGGCGCTTCCATGATTCTCCAGAAGGATATTATGAAACAGGCAGGGGAGATTATAGGCTCTGATTTTTATGTGCTGCCCTCTTCCATCCACGAAACACTGCTTGTGCCGATAGGGAATATGGATGTCTCCAGATTATTGCAGATGGTGAAAGAAGTGAATGAAGCCGAGGTAGAACTGTGCGACCTATTATCAGATAAGGTACAGTATTATGACCGTGAGAAAGGTATGCTGGAAAATGCAGAAAGACGAAATCAGAAAAATACCTTTTTCGTGATAAATGGAGAATTCTACACGGAAAAGGGGACTGCAGCATAGAAAAATGCTCATGAAAATGCTATTTTTAGGAAATCAGAAAGTTGGATTTAAAATTGGAATATGAGGCGGAAAGAAAGGCGGATCATTGATTCCGTCTTTCTTTTTAAGAAGCACAGAAAAAGAATTACAAGAGGAATGCTATGGATAAATTTAACCGAATTATAGAGTTTGCAATCAGAAATGATGCGGAGCTGTATACGTCCATGCCTCCGGGATGGCGGCGGGTTATGGGAGCAACGACCGCGCCCCGTGGGAGCATGTGGATCTGCAATGGTAAATCATATTTTTCCCGGGAAAGAAAGACGGCTCTTTTAGTAAAGGAAGAGTATCTGGGATAGGCTTTGGGAAATGAGGTGGAGAAATTGAAGAAAAAGGAAACATATTTCCAGCAGTCCAACGGGCAGCTTGCCTTATTCCAGCCGGATTTTATACGGGATGCCGACTGTACGAAGAATACGCCGGTCATCTATGGGAAGCCGGATGCCCCGGTATATGGAACCGGAAAAAGAATCCGGCCGAGAGTACCGGGACGCAGGGATTCAAAGTATATGGAAAGCATTCTGCTGGAAGAGTTGCTGCCGCTGGAAAGCTATGACTTGATTATCCTTCTGATTTCAGGAGGAAAGGATAGCATCGCCTGTTACTATAAGCTGCTAGAGCTTGGGGTGCCCAGACAGAGAATCGAATTCTGGCATCATGATATCGACGGGGGACATCCAGAGAGAAGAATGGACTGGCGATGTACTTCCAATTATATCCATGCGTTTTCAGAAGCGGAACAGGTGCCGCTCCGGGTGTCCTGGCGGAAAAACGGATTCTTTGGTGAATTATACCGGATCGGCGCATCCGAGCCAATTGAATGGCAGGAACCCGATACACAGGAGATTATGCAGTGTGCGCTGTCAAAGAAATATAAGGAATGCCTGGAACTTAAGAAACAGTCAGCAAAAGATATGGAAAAACAGCTGGAACAGTTCGGATACCGCATGAAATTTCCCATGAAGACCGGAGATTTGAGCAAACGCTGGTGCTCGGCCTATTTAAAGATTATGGTGGCTGATACCGTGCTGCGGAACTTGGACAGCCTGAACCATCTGGAAAAATTAGGAGGAAGGCGCTTGAAATTTCCGGCAAAGGGCACAACCCATCAGGGACGCTGGTGTAGCGGCAGCCTGAAGGCTTCCGTGCAGGATAGTGTGACAGCGAGCTTGGAAAAGACGAAAGAGGATACCCGGCTGCTGATTGTATCCGGAGAGCGCAGAGGGGAATCGGCCGGACGGAGCAAATATAACGAGATGGAGGTACACAGGACAAATGCAGAAGCAAAGGCACACCGGATCGTACACCAGTGGCGGCCTGTTATTGACTACTCGGAAAAGGATGTCTGGGAGGTTTTAAAGAGACATAAGGTTAACCCACATCCCTGTTACCGCGCCGGGTGGAACCGCTGCAGCTGTGCCATGTGCATCTTCTCTACGCCGACACTGTTTGCAGGCATCCGGGAGCTGTACCCGGAAGACTATGGAATGCTGAAACAGGACGAAGAGATCCTTGGATTTACTTTGGATAATAACTGTGACTTGGATACATTTGTAGGCAGTGCAAAATCCTGTGTCTATCACGGTGACCAGGAGGCATTATACAGCTTGGTGACGGGAGAATTTTCCAGAGATTCCGTTTATGTAAAGGGGCAATGGATGTATCCGGCAGGTGCTTTCCACGGTGCGGAAGGAGGACCTTGTTAATAGAAAATAAGATTGTGAGGTAGGAAAAGATTATGAAATTTGCAGAGAGAATATTTGAGAGGGCAACGATAAAAGGAGTTGCAGATTATCTGCTATACGGAATGGTTCCAGACAAGGATGACCGTAGTTATGAAACACGTCTGGAGGATGCAGATTTGATTTATGAAAAGGTTGCCAAACAATATGGTGAAGATGGAGCTTCTGTGCTGTTATCCGCAGCAAATGAGCTGGTAAATGATAATGCCAGCGTATATATGGAACTGGGATTGCAGGCAGGAATCTTATTAATCAACGATCTGTTCCAAAACATCTGCCGGGAAAGGAATCAGACTGTAAGTAGCACAGATTCCAATGCTCACAAGATACACAAAGAACAGAATGCAGATACCGTATCTGATATAGATTCGGATACTACAGCGTCTGTTGAAACTGCAGATACTGGCAAAGAATCTAAAATCCGGCACACAGTCCTGCAGCAATTTATCCGCAACAGGCTGGATACTGCTTTGGAAGATACGCTGCGGAAAGACCGGGAATATCAGAAATCTAAGAAGAATGCCGAGGCAAAGGCTGACAGGCTGACCGAAGATATGTTCACACATGAGCAATGGGATCTGATTGATGTTGCCCTGGAAGAGAGTAATGCAAGCGCTTCCGAATATGGGCGGGTTGCTTACCAGCAGGGGTTTTTGGATGCCTTAGACTTTTTTAAAGACATACGATTAATGCAAGGAGATTCTATATGAGTACATCGGAAATTAAAAAGGATACTTTAAAACTGCAACCGATTGGTACAGACTTTTGGTCGCGTCCAGTCTATAAAGACCAGTATGGTCATTTGTGGAAGGATATCACATTAGGCAGCAATCAGCCGGATTTTCGTTCTGTAGTGGATAATGCATTTGACGGCGAGCCAGATATGCCGATCCGAAGACCATTTACCATTATAACAACGGAAGAATAAAGAATAGATTTCTTCTTTAGAGGTAATGATTCCATCAACAAGGAGGAGACAGATATGGAGAGAAGAATTCGGAAAGTGACACAGGATACGATTGATGCATTCTATCCTAATCTGAATCTGGCAGCCTTTTACAGGAAGGTGGCAGAGGAATTTCAGATGCCGGTAGAGGAAGGGTATGGGTTTGACTGCACGAAAATACGGATTGCATCGAACATACAGGAACAGTGGTGCGAACAGTTTGAAAAGGAATATGGAGAAGCACAGCGCTGGGAGATCAATATGCGTTTATGTATGTCTGGCCCATGCGTGGAAAAATATCTGAGGGAAAATGAAGTGGAGGTTGAGGAAGACTGGATTTGTAAGATAGGGCAGGATAGCGGCAAATAAATGTAAACAGAATGAGAAAACACAAAATAATTATTCCTTACAGAAATTAAAGGTATGTGGACTTCTTTTAATATAGGGAATAATATATGCAATTAATTGTACCTTGATAAGTGTATAATGTAAGCTGATTACACACAATATATAGAATAAAGTGTTGACAAATATCTATATATTGTGTTAAAGTGTAATTGTAATTTTTTGCAGAGATGCATAACTGTGTAAAAATTTTGTTCTGGAGCAGGTTCAGAAGTAAAATTTTATGTCGGTCTTTGACCGAATGACGAAAAATGAGAAAGACACTAAAAAATCAGATGGTTTTTTGGTGTCTTTTTTTACGCAGTAATGCAGATTTAGCAAGATAATTCATTCACCAGAAAATGTAAAGAAGGAGGAGGATATATGGCAAAAGAAAATTTGTTATCAAAGGTGTACAATGCTGAAGAGATTCAGCAATTACTGGGGATTGGAAGAAGTAAAACCTATGATTTTTTGGATGAGGTTAGCAAAAAACAGGCACCATTCAGAGTAATTAAGATCGGACGAATCTATCGGGTTCCAAAAGAATCTTTTGACAGGTGGATTGATGGGGAGGAAGCTTAAGAGGAGAAAGAATGGATAAAAAATCAAAAAAGTGTCCGCACGCCTTTTATGAAAGAGGCTCGTGGTATCACAGGACAAAAATTCTGCAGGAAGATTACAGTGTAAAGTATGGAAAAACAGGCGGTTTTAGCAGTGACGTTGAGGCAGAAAAAGATTATGAAAAGCACATAAAAGAGTTTAATCAGAGTTTGGGTTCCAGACTTACCACACAGGGCGCAGATATATCTTTGAAAGACTACCTGATTTACTGGTATCAAAGTATTTTTTCTGAAAGAATAGTAAGTACAACGGAGTATTTGTCAGCTTATGTGCTTTACACCTTTTTGCTGCCATCAATTGACAACGATGTAAAGCTTAGGACAATTAGTTCTGAGTATTTGGATGAAGTTCTTAAAAAGGCATCCAGATATTGTGAATCTGCAGGAAATAAGAGCAGAGAATTACTGTACATTGCGTTTAAGGATGCTCTTTCAGAGAGAATGATAAACGATAATCCGGTTCCAAATACAAAAAAATATCCACGTAAAAAACCGAAAATCTATGTCTTAAATAAAGACCAGATTAGAACATTTCTTGCGGCAGCAAAGCAGAGAAACTGGTTTTTAGAGATTATTCTTGCATTGTATCTCGGCTTACGGAAGGGAGAAATACGTGGATTGAAATTTAATGATTTCAATTTTGAAGAAAGAACAGTTCACATTCAGCGCCAACTGGCAATGGAGATGAAGCTGCAAAGCGGTGGCATAGAGGTCGAAAAATATCAGCTGGTGGAGCGTGATCCTAAAACAGAAAAAAGCAATTGGTTTTTACGTGTGCCAACAATTGTAATGGTAGAATTAGAAAAGCGGAAACAGCGTGTCCTGACTCAGAAGATTCAAATGGGAGACAGATATCAGGATAATGATTATGTATGTTGTCAAAAGAACGGACTTCCTCATGGCCCGCATTCTTTAAATAAAGAAATCAGGGTTATTTGTGAAAATAATTCATTGCCGCACATTACGGTTCATGGACTCAGACATACATATGCTACGCTTTTGATGAAAAATAATATCAATCAAAAAGCGGTTGCCGTATCGATGGGACATGCAAAATCTATCATAACAGTAGATATATATACGGATATGCAGGCAATTATTGAAGATTGTGAAGAAGAAATTCAGGAGTTCATCAAAGATGTCCATCCATATGATAGTGCGGACGTACAGATGCTAAAAGAAATGTTTCAGGAAGAGGTTGATTTGCAGGAGGAGAAGGAAAGTATAGAGGAAGAGAATGGCGGAATAAAAAAATATGATTATTCCGATGTTGAAGAGATGGATGATATTGACGAATGGTATTTGGGAGAGGGGCAGTGAATCTGCCTCTTTCTTTTTGAGCATTTTTGGGCATTACATGCAGAAAGAAGCTGACAAAAGCATAGAAGAAAAGTTTTTCAATTTTCCTCTTGTATTTATATGTCTCTTTTGGTACAATTGGAAAAGAACAAATGTTCTAAATAAAAATAGCCATACGGACTTTCCATACAGGCTTCTCTGTGCTATTCTTTGCTATGGAATATTGAACAGTACTGCCTGGTCAGGAAAATCAGTTTTAGTGACTTTATTCGTGTAATTGCTGTATTAGCCGGAAAAAGAATACCCTGAGACATGAATTTTAATGAAAATCAAGGGAATTTTCGGGCCAATAGTGAACATAGTAAGGAGGTTCGGCCATGAAAAATGAGCAGAATATATTCAAACTGCATGCCCCATACCAGCCTACGGGAGACCAGCCGCAGGCGATAGAAGCACTGGTCAAAGGCTTCAGGGAAGGCAACCAATGCCAGACTTTACTGGGGGTTACGGGTTCCGGCAAGACATTTACGATGGCGAATGTGATTGCCCAGCTGAATAAACCAACGCTTGTGATAGCTCATAACAAGACGCTTGCCGCACAATTATATGGAGAATTCAAGGAGGTATTCCCGGAAAACGCAGTAGAGTATTTTGTGTCCTACTATATTGACAGATTTTACAATACAATATATAGGTGGATTTATGATGGGATTCATCAATATCTAGTGGAAAAGTGAACAATTTAGAACTATACGGACAGCATAAATTTAGCGTAACGGTGAACGGGATTCGTCGAAAGAGCAGTAGTAAAAGTAACGTAGTGTCCGAGGAAATAAATCTCGTAGTAGAAAACGGTGATGAAAAGCACTTTGTTTTCTGCTATAATAGAAGGTAGAAGGGGGAGATAGAATGTCAGTTATTGTTACATTTTGCTTGTCTGATGGTATTGTTATGGCTGCAGATAGTCGAACTACTTTAACCAAAACATATCCAGATGGCAGACAAGAGGTATCACATATAGATGGGATTAAGAAAATTTTTCAGTTTGGAAATAGAGATATAGGTATATTGTGGTGTGGAAATGCACAAGTAGGAGATGAAGATGTACCAGACTATCTAAACGGGCTTTTTAATAGGCTTAACAAGACTGCAACAATAAAAGAAATTGCTGAAAAAATTAAAGAAGAGTGTAATGAAAGGGTACAAGGTGAGACCATACGTTGTCATATTGCTGGGTATGAGAATGGATTACAATGTTTATATCAAGTTGTAGATGGTGTTGTTACTCATAAAAACATGAATCCAGAATTAGGTGTTCCGACAATATGTGTTGTGTGGGATGGGCAAAGAGACATATCTCGAAATATCATTCGTAATAAAGAAAAGTTGGATATAGGCGGAAAAATAGTTGATGAATCAGAGGTTCCTTACTTTACACTGGACGAGGGTGTAAGATTTGCTGAAGCTATGCTAAAACGGTCGTGTGAAGAACGAGAGGAATGTGGAGAGCCAATATATTCTCTTGTTATAACAGGTGGGGGACTTCAATGGATACACAAATAAGGGGAAATAAATGTCGAGGTGGTGTGGAAGATGACAGAGGAAAAAGTATTACAAGATAATAAAACGGTGGAGCAGATTGTTGATGATATGAATTTATTCGATGATGATCTGATGTCTATGGTTTTTGATGGTAATATTGAAGCTACTGGGCTATTGCTAAAGATCGTTTTGAAACGGGACGATATTATAATAATAAGTGTTGTTGGGCAGAGAGAGTTCCAAAGTCCTGTTGTGGGTGGCCGGAATATTCGCTTAGATATTTTGGCAAAAGATAATACAGGAAAGCTTTATAATATTGAAGTACAGAGGAAACCAGAGGGCGCACATATACGGCGAGCCAGATTTAACAGCAGTATGATGGATTCCCGGATGTTGAAAGAAGGACAGGAATTTTCGGAACTTAGAGATTCCTATATGGTGTTTATAACGCAAACGGATATATTCCGTCATGGATTGCCGATTTATACGATAAACCGTCATTTTGAAGAATTTGATGATGTATTTGATGATGGTTCTCATATCGTATATGTAGCGCGGGCTGAGAAATCAGCATAGCTGATTTCCACTGACAGGCGGAGATACTTCTGCCTGTCTTTGTAAGCTGATAATATAAAACAGGAGAATCCTGTCAGGTAAGGTTTAGCCAACCGCCTGTACCGAGTCCTTGGAGTCGAAGCGGTAACGTCAGACTTAAGCGTAGGACAGGGAGCAACAGAGCCGAAACGAAAGTGAAGTGATTGAGCTGGGAAATAGATATAGGGTTGGAAATGGTCGATGCGCTTACATACGCAGCAGACAACACCCTTATGACCGATAGGGCGAGGGAATAAGGGCATCCCCCAGTCTGAGAGCTTGGCGAGGTTGATGATAATTATATTATACGGAACAGCCGAGATCCTGCTGTCTCCTTGAAAAGAGAAGGTATGGAAACCAAACCGAAGGAATGAGGCAGGAATCCAAAAGGACAGCAGGAAGTCCGATACACTCATAGTACCAAAGAAACTGCCAATCACAGTGGAGGGAAGGGGTGTACACTTTACAGCTTCAGGTAAATCAGGGTCATGCAGACAAAGGAGAGCTGGCAACGTGATAAATGAATTACTTGGAATACAATATAACATCGCAAAAGCGAACGCAACAGATGGAAAAGTCCAGAATCTGGCGTCGTATATCAATGTTGGAAGCCTGAAAGCAATCCATAAGGCTATGGATAAGAACAAGGCCAGCGGCATAGACAGAGTGACAAAAGAAGAATATGGACAGAATCTGGAAGAAAACCTTGAGAATCTTGTAAAGAGAATGAAGAGCGGAAGCTACAGCCCAAATCCAACAAGACGGGTTTATATTCCGAAAGAGACGAAAGGCAAAATGAGGCCGCTGGGCATATCCTGTTACGAGGATAAACTGGTGGAAAACGCAATTGCACAGATACTGGAACAGATTTATGAGCCGAAGTTTTATGACGAGAGCTATGGATTCAGACCAAACCGGAATTGCCACAAGGCAGTAAAGAAGGTCGTTGAGACAGTGAGGTATCAGAAGACGAATTATGTGGTAGAGGCAGACATCAGGGGATTCTTTGACAATGTAAACCACGAATGGCTGATGAAGATGCTGGCACATGACATAGCGGACAGAAAATTCCTTGGAATCATAGGGAAATTTCTGAAAGCGGGAATCATGGAAGATGGCAGGTATCTTGACAGTGAAAGGGGGACCCCGCAGGGAAATGGGGCGAGCCCAATATTGGCGAATATATACCTGCATTATGTGCTGGATAACTGGTTTGATGTGATTGTGAAGAGACAGTGTAGGGGAGAGAGTTATTTAGTACGCTATGCTGATGACTTTGTCTGCTGTTTTCAGAAAAAGTATGAGGCAGAAGTGTTCCGTCAGAGGCTGGAGGAACGGTTTGCCAAATATGGGCTGGAGCTGGCGGAAGAGAAGACTAGAATACTGGAATTTGGGAGATTTGCGGAGGAAGACAGGAAAAGGAGAGGCGAAGGGAAGCCAGAGACATTTGACTTTCTGGGATTTACATTTTACTGTGGAGTGGATGCAAAGAAACGCTTTTTCCGGTGTAAAGTAAAGACAAGCCGTAAGAAACTACGCAGCAAGACAAAGGCGATGAAAGAGTGGATAAAGAGCCACAGGGATATGCCGCTGGAATGGGTATTCAGGATGGTAAATGCCAAACTAAGAGGACATTACCAGTATTATGGAGTGACAGATAACATGGAGGAAATATGCCTGTATCTGCACAATACAAAGATGTTGCTGTTTAAGTGGCTGAACCGCAGAAGCCAAAGAAGGAGCTATACATGGGAAGCTTACACCAAAGGACTATTGAGAACTTTTCCATTAATACAGCCACAAATCAGGGTGAGTTTGCTAGGTAGATGACATATGAATGTAAAGTGAAAAGCCGTATGCGTTAGTAGCGCACGTACGGTTTTGTATAGGGGTATGGGGAGTAATCCCCATATCTACTAGAGAACGGTAGTTATCAGGGTGATGATGCTGTCGGTAAATTAATGCATGATTTTGGATGTAAGAACTCAAGGGATATTTACTATCCTGAATTGGCAAAAGGTGTAAAGCATTTTAAAGAGGAAGAAGGAGGTCGAAAAGCTATGTGTGAGGCTGTTGAAAAATATGCTGAAAAGAAAGTTGCTGTAAAAGTAAAAGAAGAAAGAAGTTTGATGACTCAAATAGTTGCGGCATTGGTTGCTGACAAGGATGATGATACTATCATAAAAGAATTGAATTGTACGTTAGAGCAAATTATTCCTCTTCGTACAGTAATGGGTAAGTAGATTAGTAAGCACGCTTATAAAGTGGATAGAGGAATAGCTAAGTAGGAGGCTGATATGGAAAGTTATGTTTTGAATGATGTGGAATATGATTTTAAGTTTTTGGAAATTTTTGTTTCTGATCCGGATTATAAAGTTGATGAAAAAGAATTGGAGAAAAGTATAGAAAAAAATAAGGCTATCATAGCACGGGCAAGGGGGAGTCGGAAAAGGTATTTGCAGAAAGTATGATGCGATACTGATTTTACAATTAAAGAAGTTTGAGGTAAAGGGAAGTATTTCTGTTAAAGATGGAGATGCCTCCCTTTTTGCGTGGGAAATTTCACCTGAAAGGAGAATGTTAATGTTGAAAAAATCAATGACGGAAGAACTGTTCGACAAGATTAAAGGTATCTTGAAAGAAAAAGGCAAGTTGCCGGATATTTTGGATTATGGACTGGGGGTACCGTCCGGCTCCGATTAAGACATATGAATTTGACCTGAAAAGCAATCTCGCCTATGGGGCGGCGAGGGAATTTATCTTGATCTGTGGATAGAATATTTTGAGGATGATAAAAAGCGTACAAGCAGTATTGGATTGAATATAACAGTGAACAAAATTCGTCGAGAAAAGATATGAAAGCAGTGTAAAAATTCACTGATGAAGAATTTAGTGTAAACTAACAGTTTTGTTGTTTAATGAATAAACAGATTTATTTGTGTATAGTGTCTTTTGTGATTGTCAGAATAAGGTGATAACGATATAATATAAATATAGGGGAGGAAAGTATGGGGAATGATAAAAGTGTGATTACATATCACAATAAAGATGTCCTGTCTAAGATATTAGCAGAAAATTTTAAAGATAAGTCCTTAAAAGTTTACGGGATAGACGTGCCAAAGATTAAACAGATTTTGCCAACCAATCTCCCGGAGATACAGGTAAATGAAATGCGGCTTGACAATCTGTTCCTGTTAGAGGATGATTCTGTAGCAATCATAGATTATGAGAGTGAAGTCAAATGGGAGAACCAGTTAAAATATCTGAATTATATTGTGCGTATTTTGGAAAGATACAAAAAAGATGAGATGCCAAAGAAGATCCGTATGATCGTTATTTATACGGCAGATGTAGAAACGGCTCCTGAAGAATTTTCGGCAGGATGTCTTACGCTGAAGATGGAGAGGGCATTTCTCAGGAAGATAGATTCGGAAGGCGAACGGGAAGAACTGGCAAGGAGGCTCAAGGAAAAGCTGCCGTTATCAGATGATGAACTGATGAAGCTGATCATCCTGCCTCTTACTTACAAAGGGACGGAGAGGAAGAAGCAGGCGGTAAAAGAAGCGGTGGAACTTGCGAAACAGATTGCAGACAGTGAAAAGAAGACATTTGTATTGTCTGGGATTCTGATTTTTGCTGACAAGATCATTGACGCAGATACAGCAAAATATATTAAGGAGGTTGTACGTATGACACAAGTTGCAGAATTATTGTTAGAAGAAGGCAGAGAAGAAGGCAGAAAAGAAGGTAGAAAAGAAGGTAGAAAAGAAGGCAGAGAAGAAAGCAGGATACAGGGTATCAATGCATTGATTGACAGTTTGAAATCTCTTTTGATTCCCGATGAAACAATCGTGAACCAACTTATGGAAAGGTATCAGCTTACCAAGGGTGAGGCTGATGCATTTATCAGGCAGAGATAGATGTAAAATATATGGACGAGATGCTCTAATACACTATAGAGGATTAAAAAATTATGGATTTTTGGGGAAATGCCGGGCTGAATGAATCAGCCCGGAGTTTTTTAATAAGGACTGGTTTATCAAGGATTTATTTCCTATGAAACCCTTTACAGATGGCTTTGGGAGATGACATATTCCTTAAGAGCCTGTTTTGGGATTTTCCAGTCCTTACCTTCTTTATACCCCTTTAAATTGCCTGAACGCACAATCTTGTAGGCCTGTGTCATGCCGATCTTCAGGATTTCAGCAATATCTTCAACGGTGAGGATGTCATCATACTGTTCAAACATCATTATCCCTTCTTTCCCTGAAATTGCAGTGTGACAGTTTTAGGGGGATACCATTTTTTAAGTTCATTCTGTAAATATATCAGGAAGTCTTCCATAAGCTTCGGCGTTATCACAGGGATGTCCGGGTAATAGCTGAATGTATTTAAACCGAAGTGGAGATGCGGATTTCCTTTATCCAGATCCAGCCCGTAGACAATCTGATACCTGGGAGAGAAGATAAGGGCAATCTGGTTGGCAAGGTTTAGTAAATCAATATGGTTCCAGCGTGTAGAAAACGTGATATAAAAATGCCAGATCTTTTGGCCGTGCGTATGGCTTGAATAAGTTTCACTCAGTTTAAATTGTTCAATAATGGATAAAGCAGGGTTATAAGTAAACCCATATCCTCCAAAGTAAGTTTTATTTGTGATGTATCCGATCACCTTATTATAGGAAGTTTCTGTGTCATAGCTTCCTTTATGCACTTCAATCCTAATATCCGACATAATTACGCATCCTTTCTGTAATGATCTTTTTCGATTCAGGTTTTAATTTTGGATCGGCAAGCAATTCATTAATGAGTGTATTTTGCGGAAGGGCAAACTGTATCTGCTGTTCATGGGACAGCCCGTATATGGATTTTTCTATTGATTTGCGGACATACTCAGAGATGCTTAAGTTCTCTCTGTCTGCTGATGACTGTAGTTCCTTTTTTAGTTCCGGTGATACCCGGATAAATAGCCTTTCTATATTTGCCATGTGTTATCAACTCCTTTTCGTTTTTATTACTTACATGTATGTAACCTTGTATTTTGTCAGATTTGATTAATGGTCATAACATAAAGTTAAAGAACAGGCAGGGACAGATAATATGTGTAATATATTTTAGAAGCATTGTTAAGCAGGCAGGGACTATATAATATAATGAATATATCCTGATAAGAAGATAAATGTACGAAAAAAGTACCGTATAGGATAAGGTGTTCAGGGTAAGGGCATTGCAGCAGGTAACCGGACTTTTGACATATCCTGAAAGCTCTGTCATATGGGGCTTTCAGAATATTTTGCACAGGAAATTGTGCGTACAAAGCCATATTGATTACCATCGGTAACTGTATTTAGTCAGATGTTAGCTAGTTCTGTTAAAAAATATTATTTTACGGTGGTTTTAGTCAGGTGATGTTTTGGACTATCGGCAGCGGATGGTAAATATAAGAAAAGACAGTTGGTTTGATGGCAATGATTTAGGGGAATCATAAATGGCAACAATTATTGTGGAATGAATGGGAATAGAGTATAATAGAAAGAAATAGTGTGGCTGGATATTTATTCTCAGACTAAAGGAAGGAATAGCGCATGTGTACAAAAATGAATTGGATATGATTTTACAGAGGATGGTAAAGGCGTACCGCGCGGTGTATGGAGAGAATATTGTAAAAATCATCCTTTATGGTTCGTATGCACGAGGCGATTATGATCATGATTCGGACATAGATATTGCAGCAATCGTACAGGGTGAGTAGGAGGGATTAAAGCGGGTGTGGGATATATCGTCTGATTTAGAGTTAGAATACGGAACGATTGTTTCGCCTACGGTGATTCCTTATGAGGAATTTGAAAGATATAAGAATGACTTACCGTATTATAAAAATATACAGAGTGAAGGAGTGGGTATAGTTGCCTGATATAAGGAAAGATTAGCTTTAGATGGGCAAGATTTCTCAAAACATGCCGGGGTGATTTCTTATTTCCAAAAGGAATATGTTAAAAGCGGAAAGTTTAATAAAAAATATTCCCAATATATAAGTCAGGCTTTTCAGATAAGAAATAATTCAGATTTATAAGGGGAAATTACTATTCTGATTTAATATCATGTATTTAAAATATATTAAATAATGGAGGCTATGAGAATAAGGGCGAAATCTTATTTTCCGTCTTGCTTTGGTTCTGATAAAACGTAGTAGGAGGCATATGACATAATGGAGGATATTATATTGACGAATGAGATTATTTCTAAGATAAAGATAGATGTGTTCGATTTAACACGTAAGCTCATGGGCGGTGATCTGAAGGCAGTGATCTTGTATGGATCCTGTGCCAGGGGCGATTACACGAAGGATTCTGATGTGGATATTGTTTTACTTACAGGGTGTGGCCGTATGGAAGTAAAAAAATATGATGATGGCTTGGATTCAATTGCAACGAAATTGGCGATGAAATATTTTGCCGTAGTTAATTTTGTCTGTCTCCCGCAGGATGAATTTCTGAAGAAGAAGGAATGGTATGGCTATTTTCAAAATATAGAAAGGGAGGGAGAAGTGATTTATCCTGAATTATTCACGGCAGTATATGCGTGCATAAAATCTGCCGTAGTTGCCGTTACAACCACTACTCAATACCTCACCTTGCCAGAAGATAGCCTATAAATGGGCAGACTTCTCCTGTGATAGGTTTAAAAGCTTATTGTGATTGTCAAGGTTCGTTAAAAGTTGTCATTCCAACTGTGGCTGCAGATTATGGATATTTTCCAGTGTCTCGTAAAATTCTTTCTTGTAGGGACAACTGCTACACAGCTTGAAATATTTGTATCGTGCTGATTTTACCACTCTTGCGGCAATTTTCAGCAATTTTAAACGAATGGTATCTATACGCTGTTTTCTCATACTGACAGCAAGTGCCAATCGCCTAAACCAATTGAATAGATTATAAGCTAATGTATGAACCAAAAGGCGGTTCGCATTTACCAGCTTGTAGGAACTGCTTACAGAAGCAAAGTCAAAACCACTCTTGCCTTCTTTGATGAAATTTTCCATCTTGCCTCTGCCGCAATAGAACTGAAGTACCTGGTAGGGTTCCATTTCCATCGTTGTGACAATAAAGGTATATAGATGAATCATTTGCCCATAAGGCTTTTCGATTTTAAAAACAACTCTGCGCGGATGGCTCCATGAGCCCGCCTGATACATAAACTCTCCATACTCGACGGCGTAATCCACCTGGTTGAATTTTGTCGCGCGGTACAATGCCTGGCTTTTATCTTCAGCTAATTCGCGAAGCTTTGCATTCTCTTTCAGTCGGATGGCGTATTTACAGTTCTTATCTTCAAGAACTTCATACAAATCGGGGGCTGCAAAACCACTGTCACCACGAAGGTAAAGCGGCATATCTGGAAAATCACAGATGAATTCATCCAGAAGAGATTTCATAAAAATGTCTGCTTCCTTGCTGCAATACATGGTACCGTCGCGAAGCTCCGCTTTTAGAAGATCACCGGTTAATCCATCGTAACACAACAGAGGATGATAACCATGTGCCTGATAATGATAGTTGAAACCTTCTCCTTCCTGATTCCCATAGGTATCAAGAAGTGTGGAGTCAATATCAAAAAGCATGAATTCCGGTCTCTTTATGGAATAGATGACTTTACGGAGTTCACGTGTAATCTGGCTTAGCTGGTTGAGTGTATCTTCATCCATGCGGTTATAAAAGCGTGACAAGGTAGGCTGGGATGCCAGGGCATCCTTGTCTAAAACAGCTGTCATGACTGGCTCATTTGTCAGCTCATCTGCACAGTCATCCTCAAAGTATGCGCTGGCAATCTGATAGATTACCTGCATCAGATTCGCATCATCCTTATGGATACGGAACCATGCAGTATCATTGGTTTTGAACATACGATTGATGAGCTTAACGGCGCCAATCTTAAACAGGAACTCTTTAAACAGGAGAAGTCCTGCATCGGAGGATAAATCGCCTCCGTCAAAATTAATTTTAATTTGGCTATTGCTTTCTAAGCTTACAGTGTTTAAAATATCCATAGAGAGACCTTCTTTCTGAGGTATTTGTTTGGATTCGACACCTAAATTTTACCACAGATAGAGGTCTTTTTCTATTCACTAAATAGGTGAAACGCAATATTCAATTAAAATACAGTAACTACGCGGATTTCAACGGCTGATGCTGTTGTACTGTGAATAATTCAGGTTTATGGATAAAGAATATGCACAGATTCTTGCGAGGATACGGATGGAGAGGGCGGTTGAACTTCTTTCGGAGGCGCAGGATTTGTTGATGAAAGAATCTTATAAATCTGCAAATAACAGAGCTTTTTATTCTATAGAGAAAAGTATAAAGGCTTTATTGGCTATAGTTGGAAAGGAAGTGCAAACTCATAGCGGTGGTCTGAAACAATTCAATTTTGAATTTATATATAAAGGAGATGGCACCTTTTCGCAAGAAGATTATCAGCTTATAGCAAAAGCAGAAAGAATCCGTAATGCATCAGACTATGATGATTTTTATATTGCAAGTAAAGAGGAAACACAACAACAGGTGTCAAATGCAGAATATATTGTCGGGAAAATTGAAAAATACATTCTCAAAGAAACTGAAAATATGGAATCTGATGCAGAAAATGAAAGATGATTCACAACGGCAGAGATAAGAAAAGAGAGAAATAGTATATTTTGATAAAATGAAAGCGAAGATAAAGAGATTTTAGTTGTATATTATAATAATGAAGCCGGGGCAGAGATGTTCCGGCTTTCTCTACGCAAAAAAATAAATGCGCCATATACAGGTGCGGAAAGTGAGGAAGAAGATGAAGGTGGTCAATTTACTCAACATGAAAGGCGGTGTAGCTTATGAAAAGCTATACATTATGCAAAGTTAATGATAGAAATCCTTATAAATAAAGGATTCTTTAGTTGATTTACTTTCCATAATCTATCACGATTTAAGTGTATTTTATCAAATCACTTAAGGAGGAACACATGATGGAAAAATCAACTTTGCAGCAACTGATCAACCAAACCGGGGAAGCACTCGTACAGGCAGGTGCATCCAGCTATTACCAAAAAGTATTTAAAACTCTTACAAAACAGCTTTTGCTCTACTCCCACGAACAAGGTACTGATTCTTTCAGCATGGATTTTGGATTACAGTTTTTAGAAGACCATTATTCTATGTCATCTAAGATAGCGTTGAAAAAATGGTGTACAGCCTATTCCCGTTGTATAAATGCTTTGGCAGAATACCAGCGTTCAGGGAATGTAGTTCTTTATCTTGCCATGGATAAAAGAGCATACACTTTCCCAGAGGGATTTAGATATAGCGCAGAAGCATATATTTCCCATCGAGAAGATATCGGGATAATAAAAAAATCAAATAAGATTTTCAGTTTATATTTGGAGCGCTTTTTTGCGTTTTTAAGCAGGAAGAACATTACTTCTTTAGATACACTGTCTCTCAAAGACGTTTTGGATTTCATGGCATCTTTGAACTGTTATGAAAAGCCAACCATAAATCATACAATGCGTGCGGTGCGCTATTATCTGAAATACTGCTATGAACATGGTCTTATGGAGCAGGAGATGTTTTCAAAACTTCCAAACCCTCATTACAACAGGCAGAGCCGATTACCTTCTTCGTATTCTGCGAATGAGGTGACAAAACTTCTTGACTCGATTGACCTTGGGAATCCCTGTGGAATCCGTGATTATGCAATCATTCTTCTGATTGCAAGACTTGGATTACGCAGTAGTGATGTCGCAAATTTAAGGTTTTCCAATATCGACTGGGAAAGAGAAGTAATCCATTTGAACCAGGTAAAAACAGGAAATCCGTTAGAACTTCCTCTTTTAGAAGATGTTGGCGAAGCGATCATTAACTATCTGAAGAACGCAAGGCCTAAAACCGGCTCGGATCACGTTTTTGTGAGACAGGTTCCTCCTTATACGGATTTCAATCCGGGTGCGGTCGGCGCCCTTGTAAGGGTACGTCTCCAGAGATCGGGAATCCATCTTGAAGGGAAAAAGAAAGGCTCCCACACACTCCGCCACAGCCTTGCGAGCCGCCTGTTGGAGCATGAGATTCCGCTTCCGGTCATTTCAGAAATCCTGGGGCACACAACTACTGAAACTACGATGGCATATCTTCGTATTGATATCACCGAGCTTCGGAAATGTGCATTGGAGGTGGCAATCTAATGACAAGAATCAGAAAATCTCCATCCATGACAGGTTCATTTGCGGAAGTTGCCCAGGAATTCATTCAGTACAAAAGAAGCACAGGTTTTAAATATGCAGATGAACCGAAATGTTTATCCCGGTTTTGTCGTTTCAGTGAAGAACAGAGTGTCACAGAAATAAAAATATCACGCTCCCTTGCAGAAAAATGGACAGCGCCCCGGGCAGGTGAATCCGAAAAAAGTCGGTCACACCGCATTACCTGCATAAGACAGTTTGCCATATACCTTAATACCCTTGGTTATGACGCTTATATCGTGCCGGAAGTGAAGGGTTTGAATCACAGTTCATTTGTACCATATATATTTACACATGAGCAGATAGCAGCTGTAATCAAAGCCGCTGATGAAACAGAACCCAAAGAAGTTGCAAGAAATATGCATCTGGCGTTACCAGTGATCTTCAGGATTCTTTATGGCTGTGGACTTCGTGTGTCAGAAGTTGTCGGACTTCGCTGCGGGGATGTAAATCTCGAAGATGGGATTCTTACGATCCGTGAAGCAAAGACTGACCGTGACCGGTATATCCCATTATCAGATTCCGTAAAAGAAGCCTGTATATCCTATGCAGATAAAATCTGGTGGGAAAAAGACTGTGACTTTTTCTTCCCTGCTCCTGATAAGACCATGATCAGTCCGATGACTATCTATCAAAGGTACCGCAGGTATCTGGAAGCGGCAGGGATTTCACATGGAGGAAAAGGGCAGGGCCCCCGTCTGCATGATGTACGCCATACATTTGCGGTTCATGTTTTACAAAAGTGGATCAGGGAAGAAGCCGATTTAACGGCTATGCTCCCGATTCTTTCCACATATATGGGGCACAAAACAATACGCTCAACAGCAAGGTATCTGCGCCTGACAGCGGAAGTTTATCCAGACCTGATGAGGGAAGTGGAAAGGTCATGTGCATACGTCATCCCGGAGGTATGCCATGAAGGAAACTGATTTTGCACAGTATTTAACGCAGTTCCTGTCAGTATATCTTCCCTGCCAGGTCGGCAGCAAACGTAATACCCAGTTAGCATACAGGGACTCATTCTCATTATTTTTAAGATACTGCAGAGATCAGGAGAACCTTTTGCCGGAAAAGCTGACAGTTGCAAAAATAAACAGGGATCTGATCCTCCGCTTTCTGCAATGGCTGGAAGAAGAACGTAACTGCAAAGCGGCGACAAGGAATCAACGTCTCGCTGCAATCCATTCATTTTTCAGCTTTTTAATGGTAGAAGAACCACAGTATATACAGCAAAGCCAGAAAATCCTGGCTATTCCAATGAAAAAAACGGATACGGTGCCACTCATGTATCTTCCATTGGATAGCATCAAGGGCCTGTTAGAACAACCCGACAGGACAACGATCCAGGGGAAAAGAGATGCTGTTCTGCTGTCACTTTTATATGATACCGGAGCAAGGGTTCAGGAACTTGTGGATCTAAAAGTTTGTGATGTTGCTTTAAATGATACTGTCACCATCGTACTGACAGGCAAAGGCGGTAAAAGCCGCATTGTTCCAGTCATGAGACCAACTGGGGAATTGTTGAAGCAGTATATGGAAGGTTCTGGTCTGGCTTCGCCTGTATATGGTCGCAATCCGTTATTTACCAACCGGAGCAATAAACCCCTGACGAGAGCCGGAGTGACATATATTTTGAAAAAATATGCTGCACAGGCTCAAGCAATGGGAATAAAGGATATATCCGATGAAATCACACCGCATTGGCTGAGGCATAGCAAAGCAATGCATCTGCTTCAGTCCGGAGTCAATCTTGTTTATATCAGAGATCTACTGGGACATTCTGATATTTCAACAACCGAAATCTACGCACGGGCAGACGAAAAAATGAAGCGAAAAGCATTGACGGAAGCTTACAACAGTCCATCATCTGACGAACTGCCAGCGTGGAAAAAGGATAAAGACCTTCTTGATTGGTTGAAATCTTTATAAGGGTTTACTCCTGATTATGCAAAGTTCAAAAGAGCCTATACCCTATAAAATCAGCAAAAGTGTAGGCTCAACTTTGCATAATAACTTACTTTTCATAACCGACTTTATGTGAAGCTTCACATAAGACGGGCAAGACATTTACGGCGGTCAATCTGGCATACGAGCTGTGGAGAAGAGGGTACAGGGTATTGCTGCTGGACAATGACAAGCAGGGGAATCTCAGCAGGGCATATAAGAGATACGATGCGGAGGCTATTGCGCCGGTGACAAGGCTCTTAAACGGGGAGTGGGATTCACCCAGGGAGCTGATACAGAAGACAGATTATGACGGCATGGACATCATAACAGCCAACATGTCGCTGTTCGGGGCGGCCTGCCGACTGATGATGGAAGGCGGTGCAGAAAAAACGGAGAGATACAAAAGATTCCTGCTGGACGGAAAAGAGACTGGAAAAGAAACTGGAAGGGGGAATGGAAGGGAGGATGGGGAAGAGATTCCTGTCTACGATAAATATGATTACTGCATCATAGATAATCCTCCGGATATTAGTATTAATGTTATCAATGCCCTTGCGGTTACAGATGAAGTGATCGTGCCGGTAAAGATTGATGAAGATTCGCTGGAAGGGCTGGATATTGTGGCGGAGCAGATTGAGGATGCCAAAGCCTTTAACCCGGCGCTTATACTAAGAGGCGTACTGGTCACATCTTATCAGAATACAGATGGAGAATCTGCGGGTCTGGAATGGCTGAAAAGGGAGAATGGGAATAAAGAAAGTATACATTATGGGAAATATCCTGTCCTTGGAGTCATCCGGTATTCAAAGAAGGTGGCGGAAAATTCTTTCTTGAGGAAACCGATCTATGAATACAGCCCATGCTGTGGGGCGGCACAGGATTACAAGAAGTTCGTGACAGCATATACGGGGAAAGGAAGGTAGGCTGAGGGTATGGCAAAGTTTGGGATCAATGATATTGTGGATGTAAAGAGTATGATATCCGGGACGGAAAAAGTAAGTGAGTATAAGGAAATCTGGCTAAGCCCTTACGAAGTGAAGCCTTCGGAGGGTAATTTTTATTCTCAGGAGAAGATAGAAGAGCTTGCGGACAGTTTCCTTGCGGTAGGACAGCAGCAGCCGTCGGTGTTGGCAAGGATAGACGGGGAGTTTATCATCGTGAGCGGGCACAGGCGCAATCTTGCGAATATCCTTAATATCGAACGTGGGTATAAGGAATATGAGAAAGTCCGGTATCTCTATAAGGATATGACGCCTGCGGTATTAGAACTGTCCCTGCTCACAGGGAACATTTATAACCGTGAACTGACAGCCTGGGAGAGGACACAGCAGGCCCAGCGGTTCAAAGAGGCGTTGGTAAGGGCTAAAAAAGAGGACGGATTGGAAATAAAAGGGAGCATGAGGGATATCGTGGCAGACCTGATGAATGAGAGCAGTTCCAACGTAGCCAAGATGGACAGTATCAATAAACATGCCTCGCCGGAGATCAAGGAAGAGCTTAAGAAAGGGAATCTCGGGATCACTGCGGCATATGAGGCGGCAAAACTTCCGCCGGAGCGGCAGAAAGAGATCGCGGCCAAATCTGCAGAAAGCGGAAGTGTATCCATCAAGGAGATTACGGGGGAAACAAAAACGGAAAATCCATACAGTAAGGCTTTGGAAGGAAATAAGTTGTTCGAAACGAACATCGGAATGTCAATAGCTGATAAGGAAAAAAGTGCCCGGGAAGAGAAGAGAGAATTGCAGATACAAAAGTCCCAAAATAAGAGGAAGGATAAATCCGTAAAGGAAGAGCTGGCAGATACCTATACAAGGCTGGTGGAAGAATGGATAGGAAACCATACAGGTAATATGACAAAGACTGTTGAGACAGCGATCCAAAAAGTGTTCGAATCGAACATCCCACAGAAAGACTGGACCGATACGGAGTGGGCGGTATTTGTCGCCGGAGCAATCATGCGGAAAGCGGACTGCGTGAGAAGGGAAGACTTAAGTTTAATGAAAGAGATTCTGATGCGGTGCCGGAAAGCTGCGTAAAGCTTTGTAAATTGTTACAAAATGCCGGAATAGTCCGTGAATTTAGTCAGATATATTACGGAGGGAGTGGTAAAATAGTGGAGAAATATATACCTCTGGTGCGGTTATCTGTGATAAAAGAAAAGGAAATACCGTATGCAGCAGGAACGATCAATAATCCGGAAAAAGTGGCTGAATTTGCAAGAAACATTTTAAATGGTGCGGACAGGGAACATCTGCTTGTCCTGTCCATAGACAGCAAATGCAGGCCTCTGGCGATAGAGATCGTATCTATCGGTACAGTGAACGCGACAATGGCTGAACCAAGGGAGACTTTCAAACATGCGGTACTGGCAGGTGCTGCGGGGATTATCCTTGCACATAACCATCCGTCAGGAGATTGTACGCCCAGCGAGGAGGATACCATCATAACGAAACGTGTCAATGAGGCAGGAAAGCTTTTGGGGATTCCTTTAAAAGACCATGTGATTGTCGGGGATGGGTATTTCAGTTACCATGAAAATGAAAGTTCAGATGTGTCAAATCATGATGGGTTTCTGTAAAATGCAGATAGTCCCCTGTTCTGTTGGCAGATGGTATTCGGCAGCGGCAAATGAATTTAACATGATGGAAGGAGAAGAGGAACATATATAAGTTCCTACAGAAATAGTAGGGGAAAACTGTGTTAAGAAATTATGCACAAAATAAACACCGCAGGCGATATAGCGTCTGCGGTGTCAGCGCGTATAATAAATAGAGTTATTTTAATACCATCATTTAAGATGAATATTATTTAAAAGTTCATCAATTGTCCTTTGTATTAAATTACGATTGGATGCAGGGAGCTGTCTATATTTTTTTATGATTGCTTGCTCATCGGCATTGAGGGCATACTCGGAGACTGGCTCAATTTTGTGAGGAATATCGGTATAACCAATTAAATAATCAACAGAAGTGTTAAAATAATCAGCCATGTTTAAGAGAGTTTCTATATCAGGAGTTGTAATGCCATTTTCATATTTGTATACAGATTGTTGGCTTATGTGCAATATGTCAGCAAGGCGTTGTTGGCTGAGGCTATTTTGTTGACGCAAAGTCTTTAAGTTATCCATGAAATTCACATCCTCTCCTTCTTTATTCTAACAATTGTGAAAAAAGAAGAATAAAACTTTAAAAGCGTTGAAAACAAAACTTTATAAGCTTATAATATAAAATATAGTATTTCCCAAAAAGTAAGCGATATATTGAGGGATCTCATTTTTTTGGAGATATTTGGTTTGATAGGAAAACACCAAAGGAACAGAAAGAATATTTGGACATAAAAAGACATCCCTTTATTTTTGACGAAAACTAAAGGGTGCAAGTAGGAATAGTAGAATGTTTTAACTGTTAGCGTGTTTGAAAAAGCTCTTCAATTGGAGTTGACAGAACTTGTGATAATCCATACAATTCGATATCAGTTATAGTCCGGCTCTGGTCTTCAATACGGGAGATGGAACCCCGGCATATGTAGATTGCCATTGTTTCCAATTTGGCGGAAAGCTCCTGCTGTGTCATATTTTTTTCTATGCGGAGCTGCCGGACCTTTTTGCCGATCATGTTTTTTTGGCTGCTTTCGATAATGCGTGGCAAATGAAACCCTCCTTCTGTCTTGTAACAGGACAAATATAATGTTATACTAATTACAACATAATTATGTCCTATGATAAGACAAAATAGGGAATCGGATGACAAATAATGACACGGAAATAAATGAAAAAAGAATAAATAAATGACAATAGATGTCTATGTTGGTTTTTATAATTAGATTAGAACAAACCAAGGAGGTATTCAGATGATATGAAGAGAGAATCAGAGGATAAAGCAGAGAGGGTATTGTCAATTTATTCGAGGCTTAAGGAAGGAAAGACAATTAAAAAAACGGAAGAAAGCAATGCCTACGGGGTTGCGCCCAGGACGATACAGAGGGATATAGCAGATATCCAAAATTTTTTGCAGAATCAGAATAGTGAAACAGGGGAGATACAGCAGGTTGCTTTCGATAAAGAGGCAGGAGGATACCGGCTGGAAACAAAAGTGAAAAACCAACTGGAGCCGGAAGAATATCTGGCGGTCTGTAAAGTGCTGTTGGAAAGCCGGGCGTTGGTAAAAACAGAGATGTTCCCGATCATCAATAAGATGTTGAACGCTTGCGGCGAAAGTGAAGAGAAACAACTGCTGAATGATTTCATCCGGAACGAGATGCATCATTTCACGGAACTGCACCATGGGAAGAAATTGCTGGACAGGCTGTGGAAATTGGAAAAAGCAGTAAAGGAGCAGAGATACATTCAGATCAGGTATAAAAAGATGAAAAACTCTATGGAGGTCACCCGCAAGGTAAAGCCCGTCGGAGTGATGTTTTCTGAGTTTTATTTTTACCTGACGGCTTTTATTGAAGATATTGACAAGGAAAAAGAGTTCCAGAATCCTGATGATATCTTTCCGACGATCTACCGGGTGGACAGGCTTGAGAAAATAGAGATCTTGGATGAACACTTCTCAGTTCCTTATGCGGAGAGGTTTGAAGAAGGGGAGTTCCGCAAGAGAATCCAGTTCATGTATGGGGGAAGGCTGCGGAGGGTGAAGTTTAAGTATAGCGGGGAATCCATAGAAGCGATACTGGACAGGCTACCTACTGCGGAGATTTTAAGGGAAAAGGATGGTGTGTATACGGTTTCGGCGGAAGTGTTTGGGAAAGGAGTTGATATGTGGCTGAGAAGTCAGGGAGATTTTATAGAAAAGGAATGATTTGTAAGGAGAAGGATAAATGGAAAGCAGAGTTAATTTTACCTCTTCATTGATTTTAGAGCAGCATCCAATGAGGAATGTGAAAACAAAAATAAAAATGCAGTATTATTATGTGTTGGAATGGTTTTTTGACCATCTGAATCCGAATGAATTAGAAAAATGCAGAATGGCACAATATAAGAAGCTTCTTCTAAAAAAAGATGAGCAATGCAGGCATTGTAAAATAGACACTTTATTGGACTCGATTATTGTTTGCCGTTATCAGAGATGGAGAAGAAAATACCGTTTTTGGATCCTTTGTGATCTTGCATTGATTACTTTAGATTCTGATAAAATTGAACGGGCCGGTAAAATGATTAAAAACTGTATTACTGGTCAGATGCAGCGGGAACAGTTTAATATGCTGATCAGAGTATTGAGAGGAGAGAATCTCGAGCTGCAGCCATTTGTGAACGGCCTGCTCAGGCAATATACAGACAATGTGGTATTTCAAAAAAAGAAGGAGACTAGAATTATTGTAACTGCGAACATGAGTGCCGGAAAATCAACTTTGATCAATGCGTTGGTCGGAAAGCCGGTGACTCGTACAGCGCAGGAAGTATGTACGGGAAATGTATGTTATATATACAATAAAGCTTTTGAAGATGGACATGTTCATTTGCAAGCCTCAGAACTTACATTTGATGCTGATGAAAACGAATTAAGCAATTATGAGTGGAAGGATACGATATCTATTGCATCGTATTTTCGAAGCATAGCCGGAGAAATTCAGAACAGAATATGCATTATTGATACGCCGGGTGTTAATTCTGTGATTACAAGAGAGCACAGAAAAATATCAAGAAGGATATTAATGAATGAGCAATACGATATATTATTATACGTATTAAATGCAAATAAGCTTGGTACTGATGAAGAAATATTACATCTGAAATGGGTCTATAACAATATTATATCTGAAAAAATTGTGTTTGTGCTGAATAAGCTGGATAATTTCAGGAAAGGAGAGGACAACATTCAGGAAAGCATTGATGGTGTAAGAAGAGAGTTGGAAAATATTGGTTTTGCGCATCCGGTTATTTGTCCATTTTCTGCGTATTTTGCATATTTGTTGAAAAGGAAGTAGTTTGGAGACACCTTGACTGAAGACGAAGAGGATGAATATAACTGGTATATAAAAAAGTTTGGAAAAGCAGAATATGATTTGTCGAAGTACTGTGAATCTGTAGCCGGGTACGGAGATCAGTTTGATACAATGAGTAAGAGATGCGGTATTTACAATTTAGAAAAAATATTATATGGAGGACTGGTATGAAAAAAGTATTTATTAAGTATAACCCGTATAAGCTTGAAACGGAGATTTTGGTAGATGAGAGGAAGCTGGCGGAGAATAGTAAGCTAAGGGAAAAAATCGCTTTTGGTTCAAGACTGCAGGAATGGGTAGAGGAGCTGCCACGCATTTTAATCGATGAGTATAATGATACATCATTTGATATACTGTTTCATGGTACTTTACCGGATTATGAAGATTTATGTGAGGTGTTTGAAGAGGCCTATGAAAAAAAGAAGGTTGAAAAAGTAAAACTTGAACGTAAAGCAGCGAAGGAAACTTCCGACAAAGAGGTGCTAATTGATGAGGTTTTTCAGGAGATCCAAAAGGGACCTTTTGACGAGTTAAGAGATGTTGAGATTTTAAACGCATTTGAGCATGCGAAGAGCAGTGATTTTGAAGTATGTGTAGTTGCAACAATGAGCGCCGGGAAATCAACATTGATCAATTCTATGCTGCGGACAAAGCTAATGCCGTCTAAGCAGGAAGCGTGTACTGCAATTATCACAAGGATAAAGGATAATGATAAAAGTACATGGCAGGCAGAGGTTTATAGCAAGGGCGGGAAATTACGGGAGACACATAAAGAGCTTACATATCAGATCATGGAAAGACTTAATGCGGATGAGCAGGTCTCTTTAATAAAGACAGAAGGAAATATACCATTTGTTACGGCGGAGGATGTTTCTCTTGTCTTGATAGACACTCCGGGACCTAACAATTCAAGAGATCCGGAACATAAAAAAGTTCAGAGTGAATTTTTAGGAAAAGCATCTAAATCTTTAGTTTTATATATTATGGAAGGCACGTTTGGGTCTGATGATGATAATGCGCTGCTGAAACGAGTAGCGGATAGTATGGCAGTAGGAGGGAAGCAGTCAAGAGACCGGTTTATCTTTGTCGTGAATAAAATGGATGACAGGAAAAAAGAAGACGGCGATACGGAACAGACACTGGAGCGTATTCGTGATTATTTAAAAAGTCATGGGATCACTAATCCTAATTTATTTCCTGCTGCTGCGCTTCCGGCGCTTAATATGAGGATGATTGAAAACGGGGAAAATGTAGATGAGGATACGCTGGATGAAACAGAGGTGAAGGTGAAAAAGCTGAACCGTAATGAAAACCTTCATTTTGAAAATTATGCAACGCTTCCAGTCAGTGTTCGGGGAGAAATCAACGAACAGCTTGCGGAAGCGGCAAAAAGAAAAGATATATATACACAGGCTTTAATTCATACAGGCATTATTTCTATTGAGGCAGCTATACGCCAGTATGTGCAGAAATATGCAAAAACGGCAAAGATAAAAAATATTGTGGATACGTTTATGCATAAGCTTGACGAAGTAGGATGCTTTGAAGAAACAAAACATGAGCTTGCGAGCAGGCAGGATGAAAGTGAGAAAATTGTTCAACAGATTGAGTCTATTCGTAAAAAGGTAGACGATGTAAAATCTGCAAAAAATTTCCAGAATGTTGTTGCTGATGACGTAAAAAGAATTGAAAGCGATTCAAGAGATGTTGTTGAAAAGACAATAGTGAAATTTCAAAGTCGTATAGCGAAAAGAATTGATGCTCTCAGAGGGGATGAACTGGATGTTGAAGATGCAAAAGACGAGGTAGAAAGGCTGGAGAAATTTGCAAATAAGCTAAAGCCTGATTTTAAGG
Organism: Lachnospiraceae bacterium MD308; assembly: GCA_000403475.2. Classification (GTDB taxonomy): domain Bacteria; phylum Bacillota; class Clostridia; order Lachnospirales; family Lachnospiraceae; genus MD308. The sequence goes on along the minus strand of KE159795.1, from coordinate 237,873 downwards.
AAGATTTAAATGATCTGGTTCGAAAAAATCTGATTCAGACAAGCAGCGCTCTTTTGGAGGAATACAAAAGAAAGTTAGCATCCTTAACAGATGAAATAGACCCAAATGTATTTTCTGGAATTTCGATTGAACCGTTAAAGCTGATGGGAGGCAGTGTGTTTTCTGCGGACTCATATTCTATTAAGAAATTTATAAAACAAAAGAAAGTAGAAGATGGTGAAGAATGGGTAAAGAATACAGATAAAAAATGGTATAAGCCATGGACGTGGTTCCAGGAATCTGGCTATTACAGGACAAAGTATAAAACAGTAAAATATGTTCCGGGAGATGAGGTTGCACAGGATTTTTTGACTCCGGTTCAGGATATGATATATGAAGTTGGTGAAGAGGCCAAAAAATATACTATAACACAATCAGGAAGAATTGCGAAAGCGTTTAATTCTGAATTCAAAAGACTGGATACAGTACTTAAGAGTAAGCTGTCAGAACTGGAAAGTTTTGCTACAGACCGTGGAAAGGCAGAGGCAAGAATCCGTGAGTCGGAGAAAAAACTGGAATGGCTAGGCATGATTAAAGCAAAAGTAGAATCGATATTGGAAATATAAGGACACGGATATATTTTAGCGGCAGAACTGATGATGCAAATTATATAAAAGTGGAGGTAAAGTATGGCATTAACAAATTCATTTTATGAAGCGGTGGAATCAAATAGTGTTCGCAGAGTTAGGATTATGATGAAAGACAGTCTTTTGGTAGACCCTACTTTTTTACAATTTAAAGAAATGGAAAAAGCGGCTTCGGGAATGGGTACTCTCTATGATGAACATGACGGGAGAGATTTTAAACTGACGGAAGATTCCTGGAACGATGATTATATGAACGAGCTGATGGTTCAGGTTGTCGGGAATTTTTCTCATGAAAGAATAGAACATTTAAAGGACGTGGTCAGGTATTTAAGACCGGTGTCGAATGATTCTGGTCATTTGCCAGGGAATGGCAGAACAACAGAGAAACAGAGAGAGAATACATGCAGGAAAGAACATACTTCAAGCTATCAGGAGCAAAAGCGCCGTGATCAGCTGGAAGGAAATTACCGCGGTGCAAAAATTGCTGCAGGTGCGGTAGCAGGGGGTATTGTAGGGAGTATTATTGCAATAGCAGTAGAGATTCCGGTATATGCTGGCATTTTGGCTGGTGCGGGAGTTGCAGGATTAGCCACTTATATGGGAACAGAGGAGACGGATTAATTATGAGTGATGTACGTTGTATGGGAGAACAAAATTCAGTACCGGATGTAAATAACCAGGAAAAGGGAATGGCTAAAGACTCAAGACAGCCGGATTACGAGCAATTGCAGAAAAATCTGGCAGAAGCCAGTAAGCTGGTAGATGATATTGTATTAAAAAAATATTTGCATAAGCTTACAAGTCTAAATATTGTACCGTTGGATAAGAGTTTAAAAAATATAGCTGCTATCCGTTTTTTTAAAATAACAGAAATGGTATATCAGAACAACGAATACTCAACATACAAATTTGCTTCCGTTTTTAGTGCAGTACAGAGTCTCAATTCCGGGGTTTTTATTATAGCAGACAGTGACGGAATGAGAACAGATTTTTATATGGGGGTGCGGTCATTTGATGGGAAATGGCCGTTGGATACGCTGGAAAAAACATTGTGCAATGCATTAAGAGGGCAGTTTCCGGGTGTACAGGTCCAGAAATTAATGGAGGATGAGACAAGCGAATTTTTATCCGGAATCCAGGAAAAGAGTATAGCTTCGGTTTCGTGTGTGGCCAAAAATAAGGATGAAGAATTTAAAGATAATGAGACCTTTATACAAGGTTTGGAAAAGCTTGTATATGCTATGCAGGGGCAGGCGTATACAGTGATCGTACTGGCAAAAAGTACTCCGCCGGAACAACTGGAAGAAGTAAGGAAAGCATATGAAACGATTTATACACAGCTGTCTCCGTTTTCCAATATGCAGCTGTCTTATGGAAAAAATATGGCTTTGAGTATATCGGATGCATTGTCCCATGGGACTACCGTTGGGAGCACACATTCAGTGAATCATTCCGTGCAGAGAGGGAGCAGCCATCAGGAAGGAAGAGCAGAAAACTCTTCTGATGCAAAGCCGGATAAAGCGACAGCAGCTTTTAAAGCGTTAGGAACGGTTGCTCTTGGTGCGCTAAGCATTGCGGCGGCTCCGCTGACAGGCGGGGCAAGTATTGCGGCGGCAGCAGCAATAGGGATTGGTCAGGCTGCATTAAGTAATATAGCGCCGGAGACTCATACGGATGGTGCTTCACACTCAAGTGGTGATACAAATCATGAATCTGAGGCGGAAGGCGAAACTTTCGGCAGTTTAAAAAACGAATCTGAAAACCGGACTAAAACAAGTGGATATACATCAGGTTCGTCTAATACAGTACAGTTGACTATGCAGAATAAGACGCTGATTAATACAATGGAGAAAATCCAGTTACAGCTGGAACGGATAGATGAGTGTGAAAGTGTGGGGATGTGGGAGTGTGCTGCGTACATAATTTCGGATAGTATGGAAACAACGGAAATGGTTGCCGGAACTTATAAAGCAATTATGAAAGGTGAAAAATCAGGTGTTGAAACATCTTCCATAAATCTTTGGAGGAATGTTATCCCCGAAGAGAGGGAAAAATTGCCTGTTTTGCGGGAGTATATTACAAATTTCATTCATCCGGTGTTTGAGTACAATTCAGGCAATATGAAAGCACCTGTAACAGCAGCTTCTCTTGTGAGCAGTAATGAATTGGCGATACAGATGGGTCTGCCTAGAAAGTCTGTCTGTGGATTTCCTGTAATAGAGCATGCTGATTTTGGAAAAGAAGTTGTGAAATACAGCCAAAATAAAAGAGAAAAGAATTTTTCTCTTGGCCAGGTATTTAGCATGGGAAGGGAAACCGGGACAGAAGTAGATTTGGATTGTAATTCATTAACAATGCACACGTTTATTACGGGATCTACCGGAGCAGGAAAAAGCAATACAGTGTATGAAATCCTGAATCAGGTGAGAAGATTATACAACATTCCTTTTTTGGTGATTGAACCGGCGAAGGGTGAATATAAGAATATATTCGGGCAGTTTAAGGATGTATCTGTTTATGGGACTAATCCAAAGGTGACAAAATTACTGAAAATTAATCCATTTAGATTTCCAGAAGGAATCCATGTTCTTGAACATATGGACAGGTTGGTTGAGATCTTTAATGTATGCTGGCCGATGTATGCCGCAATGCCGGCAATCCTGAAAGAAGCAATGGAAAAAGCTTATATTGCTGCGGGCTGGGATTTGTGTTTGTCTGAGAATAAAAGGGGAGAAAAATATCCCAATTTTGCAGATTTACTTGAACAGATTGAAAATGTGATTAATGAGTCGAAATATTCTGCAGACAGTAAAGGAGATTATTCTGGTGCACTTTTGACAAGAGTCCGGTCTTTGACAAATGGATTGAATGGCCTGATTTTCTGTGTCGATGATTTGAAGGACACAGAGCTGTTTGATAAAAATGTGATCGTAGATTTAAGCCGTGTGGGATCAACAGAAACAAAATCACTTATCATGGGACTTCTAGTAATGAAGTTAAATGAGTACCGCATGGATTCAGGAAAAATGAACAGTCCATTAACACATATTACGGTTCTTGAAGAAGCGCATAATCTGTTAAGGCGGACGTCTGTAGAACAGTCGTCTGAAAATGCAAATCTATTGGGAAAATCTGTAGAACTGTTAGCGAATTCAATTGCTGAAATGCGAACGTATGGTGAAGGATTCATAATTGCTGATCAGTCTCCTGGATTGTTGGATATGTCTGTCATTAGGAATACAAATACAAAGCTAGTACTTCGGCTGCCGGAAAAAACTGACAGAGAGCTTGTAGGGTATGCTGCAGGGCTTAAGGAAGAGCAAATAGAGGAATTGGCAAAATTAAAAAGAGGAGTGGCGGCAGTATACCAGAATGATTGGGTGGAACCTGTACTGGTGCAGGTCAATAAGTGCAGCATTGAGGAAACTGGGTATCAGTTTGTACAAAGTGAGCAGACGATGGACTTGAATTCTTTTCAGGAACAGTTGGTGAATTTCCTTATCCAGGGAAGGGTAAATGAGACTTTGGAATTTAACATATCTGAGATAGAAAAAGGCTTGGAGGTATCAAATCTTTCTGCACATAATGTTGAATTCATTGAAGAATGGATTGAAGAATACAAGGAAACCGGAAAACTAGACCTTTGGGAAGATGCAAATTTCAGGAAACTATCATGCCGAATTACGGATATTTTAGGAGTACACGGTAGGGTAGAAAATAGTGTGCTATGTGCTCAGGACAATGAAGAATTGACAAAAATGCTTTTTGAAATTGTGTTTGGTCTACTTCCCGAAGCGGATATGGAAGTACGTCTTACACTTAGCCAATGTTTTATGAAAGATATGAGCCTTCAGAAAGGTAAGTCTGAAGTCCGGCAAAAAATATACCGGCGTTGGATAGATTCGGTAAAGGAAAGGGGGATTCATTGATATGTACGGAACAGAGATTCTTAAAGAAATCTCGGAAGAAGTGCGTCATAAAATGGAAGAGTGTCCATTAGGTCGTCAGAAGGACGAGATAAAGGAAGATATAGATGAAGAATTTTACGAGCGACCTATTGTTTCAGAGGAAATTTTATATGGTAAAGATGGTTGTATAAAGAAAGAAGATATTTGCAGGGAAACAGGTTGGTCCAGAGAAACCGTTGATATGATCAGGTCAAAAGAAGAGTCTGCTATTTATATGGATGCGGGATTGAAAGAGGAGGAGATTGCTGGAAAGAAATGTTTAGTGCGGATGGATTTGGATATGGAGCAAAAGGATGAATTCGGACGGAGCAACAAAGAACGTATGGAAAATGGAATGGCTCCGCTAAGTAAAGATGGAGAAATCATAGAGCTTCATCATATTGGACAGAAGCAGGACAGTCCGCTGGCAGAATTGACTACATCAGAGCATAGAAAAGGTGGAAATGATACCATTTTACATGATAAAATGAAAGAAAGCGAAATCGACCGTGTTGAATTTACAAGAGAAAGAAAAGAGCACTGGGAAAACAGAGCAGGGTTTTCATAGGAGGGAAAATATGGGAAATATATTAGATGCAATTGAAGGTTTGGAAGATGTGAGATTTATTAAGCCGGCGGATCCGAAGCAGATTGAGAATGCTCAGGAAGTATTAGGTGTGACCTTTGCAGAAGATTATAAAGAATATTTGGGTAAATATGGTGTAATATCAGCAAAAGGGTTGGAGTTAACCGGGATTGCGGCGGTGGATAGGCTGAATGTTGTTAAGGTCACGCAGCAGGAACGCAAGATGAATAAGATAATGCCGACAGATATGTATGTGATAGAAAATACGGCTGTTGATGGAATCGTAGCTCTTCAAAATGCTGAAGGTAAGATATATACGATTACAATGGATGGTAAATTAGAATTTTTTAGCACATCTTTAGCAGATTATGTGAATAAAGCTAAATTATGACAGAAAGCAGCCATCTTTTGACTGTTTTACCCTATCTCCAGCTAGATATGTAAGCCATTTTCCTGATATAAAGGAATGAAACGAAGAACTGTCCGGAATCAGAACTTCTGTATTTCATCCAAAGACCAGGAAGATGCACGGAAGAAGTGAAACATAGAAAAATAACAATTGGGCTTCGGGGAAAGGCCACGGATTAAATAAAAAATGTATACTAAGAGATTAGCGAAAAGTAGCGGAATATTTTTCCGCTACTTTTTTTGGCAATTTTTCAAGGATGACATATGATGTCCTGCTTCATTGCTATTATGGATACAGAAGTAAAGCAGTCCAGGATTTAAAAGCATTATGTCAGAGTTAATTATTTTGCTTACATATTATAACAATGCACCTTGGAATGTATCACGAAATATGAAAAAGGAGGGGAAAAGGCAATGGATATATTTGATTCTATCAAAAGACGATTATGCTACAAAGCAAAATCTAATAGGCTTTATTAAAACACAGGAAAAAAGAGCGGAAAAAAGAAAAGGGTGGTAAATGAGGAATGTGATTAATTTGGCAAAATTACAGAGGCGATTGTGAAAGTAAATTCTATGAAGAATATTTTTGGAGGCCGTAATTTTGAATAATATTGTAGATTGTAAAAGAAGAGAAATGGATGATATTTATCTGTATTATGGAAGAGAAAGAATAAGCAATATAGATAAATTTGAATTGACGAACCATACCTTTAAAACAAGGTTAAACTGCAAACTCCCTAAATGCGGACAATATTGTATGCCGGAAGAGCTGTTTGACAAGATAGGAGTCGAATATGCGACAAAATTGAACAAGATGTTTAGAAATGTTCAATATATCGCTATCGGCGACATACTTTATTGGATTTATTGTTTTGATATGGATGGCTTATACAGTTTTTCTTTTATAGGTGATAACATGTCCGCAGCCTTGACAGAAAGACTGTTAATTAGTAAGGGTTATAGACTGGGATTTAAAAGGGCATGTGATGCAAATGGTTCCAGGCTATCGAAAACTGTAGGAGTATGGTTTCATCCTGAATCGCTTTTGTTAATTGTCCTAAAAGTACCGAAATACGGTTTCTTTATAACGGACAGATGTTTATATTACAGAAAGTTCGAAAGTGACAAAATTACATTTGAGACAAAGTATGTATCAATAACAGATGACATAATAATACGTGTTCCTTTGATAGACAGTTATCGTAATAATGTTGAGGATTTAGCCTGGACGGAAATAGTAGATATTTCTGTAGATGAAGATGAATCAGATTTTATCATGACATGGGCCGATTATGATGCAAACTGTCTGTTCTTTGAGAGAGGTGATTACAAATTGATGTTAGAAATCATGTTTAATGCTTTGGCAGTGTAAATTTATTTTATTGAGAAAGCCGTATTGTATCAGAAATAGGAAAATTATGGTGATTATAATAAAGGGGGATGAGAGCATGTTTTGTCAAAACTGCGGAAAGGAATTGGAGGATAACTGGACGGTCTGCCCCAATTGCGGGAACAGGATACCGGTTAAGAATGAGACAGAGGAAAAGATTAAGGAAGATAAGGAGGACACTTTTGAGGAAGAGAAATTACTTATAGCCATGTTTCGGGAGCATCCGGTTAGGGCGTCGCTATGTATTCCGGTGTTACTATATATCCTTTATTTGGTCTATCAGTTGATTTCAAAAAATATGCATGAACTGAATTTATGGTTTTTTATTGACGCTGGCGCCAAGATGACATTTTGCGAGACAGGAATCTGGCTTCTTTACGGTCCGGTAAACTTAAAGGAAGTAAAAGAAAAAGTCAGGAAAAAGCCGGAGAAGGGGTATCGGATACTCTCCCATGTCGGGAGCGTCATATTAGCGCTGGTGATCCTGACAGTCGGCGGTTACATGAGGGAGGAACCTGCCGCAGAAGAAACCGCGCCGGGGATAAGTGCTGTTACCGAAGAAGCAGGGAATGAACCGGCAGGCGATGGGACGGATGGAAATATGACCCTGGAGGAATACTTGGGCAAATGCCAGGAGGTCACCGGGGAGGATTTAGTAAGAAACCCGGAACAGTACACAGGGAAAGACATCAAGATAGAAGGCAGTTTTAATATCCTTGCGGATTCCTTGATCATGAACTGGTTTACAGACAGCGGGATCATCAAGATAAATTATGACGGGAAGGCAATAGATACGCAGGGAAATGTTGTGGGAAATGTGATGGCGGGAGATTATGGACTGGCAGCCGGGCGGTACGGAACCGACAGTATTACGGGATATCCCTGTATTGATGCCGCAGCCATCATCATTGACAGGGAAAAGAGCAGGTCAGGATCTGGGGAAAATGCAGAAGCTACAGGAGAAACGGAGAGCGGAGCAGGGGAAGATATTCAGGAAACAATGGAAATGGAATACATTTTCCCGGACAGCGACAGCAGATACCTGTCAGAGGACGAATTGCTTGACTTGGATTCAGATGTCCTTAAATTAGCGAGAAACGAAATATTTGCAAGGCATGGGTATATCTTTAAGCCTGAATTATTCACAGTACAACAGCATCAGCCGTTGAAATCCGCGTAGTTACTGTATTTTAATTGAATATTGCGTTTCACCTATTTAGTGAATAGAAAAAGACCTCTATCTGTGGTAAAATTTAGGTGTCGAATCCAAACAAATACCTCAGAAAGAAGGTCTCTCTATGGATATTTTAAACACTGTAAGCTTAGAAAGCAATAGCCAAATTAAAATTAATTTTGACGGAGGCGATTTATCCTCCGATGCAGGACTTCTCCTGTTTAAAGAGTTCCTGTTTAAGATTGGCGCCGTTAAGCTCATCAATCGTATGTTCAAAACCAATGATACTGCATGGTTCCGTATCCATAAGGATGATGCGAATCTGATGCAGGTAATCTATCAGATTGCCAGCGCATACTTTGAGGATGACTGTGCAGATGAGCTGACAAATGAGCCAGTCATGACAGCTGTTTTAGACAAGGATGCCCTGGCATCCCAGCCTACCTTGTCACGCTTTTATAACCGCATGGATGAAGATACACTCAACCAGCTAAGCCAGATTACACGTGAACTCCGTAAAGTCATCTATTCCATAAAGAGACCGGAATTCATGCTTTTTGATATTGACTCCACACTTCTTGATACCTATGGGAATCAGGAAGGAGAAGGTTTCAACTATCATTATCAGGCACATGGTTATCATCCTCTGTTGTGTTACGATGGATTAACCGGTGATCTTCTAAAAGCGGAGCTTCGCGACGGTACCATGTATTGCAGCAAGGAAGCAGACATTTTTATGAAATCTCTTCTGGATGAATTCATCTGTGATTTTCCAGATATGCCGCTTTACCTTCGTGGTGACAGTGGTTTTGCAGCCCCCGATTTGTATGAAGTTCTTGAAGATAAGAACTGTAAATACGCCATCCGACTGAAAGAGAATGCAAAGCTTCGCGAATTAGCTGAAGATAAAAGCCAGGCATTGTACCGCGCGACAAAATTCAACCAGGTGGATTACGCCGTCGAGTATGGAGAGTTTATGTATCAGGCGGGCTCATGGAGCCATCCGCGCAGAGTTGTTTTTAAAATCGAAAAGCCTTATGGGCAAATGATTCATCTATATACCTTTATTGTCACAACGATGGAAATGGAACCCTACCAGGTACTTCAGTTCTATTGCGGCAGAGGCAAGATGGAAAATTTCATCAAAGAAGGCAAGAGTGGTTTTGACTTTGCTTCTGTAAGCAGTTCCTACAAGCTGGTAAATGCGAACCGCCTTTTGGTTCATACATTAGCTTATAATCTATTCAATTGGTTTAGGCGATTGGCACTTGCTGTCAGTATGAGAAAACAGCGTATAGATACCATTCGTTTAAAATTGCTGAAAATTGCCGCAAGAGTGGTAAAATCAGCACGATACAAATATTTCAAGCTGTGTAGCAGTTGTCCCTACAAGAAAGAATTTTACGAGACACTGGAAAATATCCATAATCTGCAGCCACAGTTGGAATGACAACTTTTAACGAACCTTGACAATCACAATAAGCTTTTAAACCTATCACAGGAGAAGTCTGCCCATTTATAGGCTATCTTCTGGCAAGGTGAGGTATTGAGTAGTGGTTGTAACGGCAACTACGGCAGATTTTATGCACGCATATACTGCCGTGAATAATTCAGGTTAAGGATAAGAAGTTGCAGGAATATTTTAAGAGTACCTCATGGTACAAAGGAACGGTAAAAGGTAAGGATTTTGATATGGAAAAGGAATTTAACGATTTTGAGAAGGCAAATGTAGCATTGATCGGAAGTTTTGAGGAAAACTGAGACAATTGCGGAAACAGAAGGGAGGAAAGGTATTATGACAATGCTGCCGATTTATAAGGTCTGCCCAAAGTGCCGCAGGAGATACCTGTGGAGCCCGGATACAGGACGGACAGCCTGCCCGAATTGCGGCGGGTGGGAGAAGACAGGCTTTAAAGTGCTTGGGGCGTTTTTAAGAAGCGTAATGAAAGATAAGGGATTTTAAAGGAGGACGAAAGGATGTTTATACTTGATGAAATTGCATGTGCATTGGAGAGCGTGGAGATGTTCGTGGAGGAAAAGGTGGACAGAATGTTGGACCCCACATCACCACTATTCAGACATTCATCATCATCAGATACATTAGAACCAACAGATGAAACCGAAGATGATTATGAGGAAACAAAATCAATGAATGAGTACAAATCACCGGAAGATTTTGACGAGTATCTCCGGGAAGGTGCAATGGGAGCATTGTTCCCGTGCGGAGTTCCGGAATCAATAAAAAGGGGACGTGAAAAGTGATGCCAAAGAGGAAACCTCTATCCGTATACTGGATTTTTTTAAGAAATAATGAGGATTAGGACACGATACGATGAAAAAGAGAAAAAACAATAAAGATTTATTTGATGCAATCGGAAAAGAAAACGGAGTGACGGCAGAAGAGGTCAGAAGGGAGATTGAAAAGGCGATTATGGAGGCCCGCAATAATCCTGACCCGGAGAAACAGGCGGAATTTAAGAAGTATTTTGGGGATGGTATCCCAACCCCGGAAGAGTTCATACATACTCTGGCTAAAGAACTGAAAAAAGACCAGTGATGCGAATCTGCGGGATGTTCGTTTCGAACATCCTGTGGAAGATTCCATGTATCTGTATACGGGATTCTTTTTGGAATAACAGAGTCAGGCACTATATGATGAAAAAGCAATATTGAAGATAGTTCTGAAAATCAGGAGGAACAAAGATGATATCAGATGATCTTAAAGTGAGGGAAATGGCGTTTGACCTGCTTTACGGTGAGGTGATAAGCTGCCTGAATAATCCGGAAGCTGCAGGATTTACGGAAACGGAGTGCAGCGCGTTCCGAAAGGATATCCGTTCCTGTGTGGATGCCAGGGAGACGATTGAGTTTGTCTTTATCGTATCCCTGCTGATGGAACGCTATGAGCAGGTACATTTCAAAATGCCGGAAAGGATCGTGATGGCAGCCTGTGTGTTCATGAACCGTTTTATCTACCGGAGTACGGATGGCGAGTACAGATGCCAATGCATGGACGGGATTGTTGAACAGTCAATTGGAAAGGCAATGGAGGCCATGATGAGGGAAGACCCGGCAGCTTATGGCGTGGAGGAAGGCGATGTGGATTTCAATGCGGACTTTGTGGAAAAAGTCTATGGGGGATTCAAGAGGATATTCCAGTGCTTTTATCCCCGTATCCAATGGTAGTATAACCGGAAAGGCATCCCCCTGCCTAATGTTTTGCATGGAAATGCCGAAAATACTTATGTACTGCTATTTAGCAGTTGTTACATGAAAACATTCAGACCAGAAAAGGAGGAAGATCACATGAAGACGAAGAAAAGATTTAATCAGACAATAGGAACAATGGTAACTGCAGTCAGGGAGCGGATTTTCCTGCCCGGAGAGCTGGTATAAGATATTGATGTAAGATACTGATATTAAGATTAAGATAACAGTCTTTTCTATCAATCTGTCCGGTTCAGGGTATAGTATAGATCCGCATCTCTGGGGTTAGACGGCTACCGCTTTCTGTGCGGTATCCGGAAGAAAGAGAGAGGGTTTATGAAAACTGTGAACGGAATCTTTGCGTCCGCAAAAATATTCACTGATGATGTAGAAGAGTATGCAGCAGCACAGATCAAGCTGCTCTGTGACAATGAGTCCGCAAAAGGCAGCACGATCCGTGTCATGCCGGATGTCCATCCCGGAAAGGCCGGCGTTATCGGCCTTACGATGACGGTCGGGGAGAAGGTACTGCCGAATCTTGTCGGTATTGATATAGGCTGCGGCATAACGATCACAAAAATAAAACAAAAGAAAATAGAGTTTCAGAGGTTTGATACTGTCATCCGGGAAAATGTCCCGGCAGGAAGTCTTACGAGGAAAAAGCCCCACCGTTTCTACAGGGGATTCGACCTTACAAGGCTTCGGTGCTATGGGAGCATCAATGAAAGAAAAGCCGGATTAAGCCTTGGCACGCTGGGAGGCGGGAACCACTTTATCGAGGCAGACAGGGATGAAGAGGAGAGCCTTTATCTGGCAGTCCATTCCGGGAGCCGCCATCTTGGGAAGGAAGTGACGGAGTATTACCTGCGGAAAGGGCAGGAGGAATTAAAGCATAGGGGAATCCGGCTGCCGTATGAGATGACCGTGCTGGAAGGGAAGTTTAAGGAGGATTACCTGCATGACCAGCAGATCGTAAAGGAGTATGCTGCGCTGAACCGTGAGGCCATTACAGATGAACTGGTGAAAGGGATGAAGTTAAAAGCGCTGGAAGTATTTTCCTGCAGCCATAACTATATTGAGAGCGGGAGAGGCAAAGTTATCCTCAGAAAAGGTGCGGTATCTGCCTGCGAGGGGGAAAAGGTGGCGATCCCGGTCAATATGAGGGACGGCATACTTTTGGGAACCGGGAAGGGAAATCCTGACTGGAACTATTCAGCGCCCCATGGCTCGGGGAGGATACTGAGAAGGGATGAGGTTCAGAATCTCTATACCGTGTCCGCTTTCAAAAAAGAGATGGAGGGGATTTACTGCTCCTGTATCGGGAAAGGGACGCTTGATGAAGCGCCTTTCGCTTACAGGGATCTTGGTTATATCCGTCAGGCAGTGGGCGATACGGTGGAGATTGAAAAGCTTCTAAAACCGATATATAGCTACAAATGTGGAAATTAGTCTCATTCATTTTCAGATAGATCATGCAGAATGAGATATACTGCACTAAGGAAGATTCAGGGCGGGAAAATGCCGCCCCATGGAGGTGATAAAGATAAATGATCATACAGATAAGTTCGGGGCAAGGCCCGGCAGAATGTGAACTGGCAGTATATAAGCTGTTCCAGTCGCTGAAAAAAGAGTATCCAGATATGGAAGAGCTGTCGTCCCACAGATCGCGGAATCCGGGATGCCTTACTTCCGTCCTGTTTTTTACGGAGCAGGACCTGTCACATCTGGAAGGGAGCGTGCAGTGGGTCTGCAAAAGTCCCTTCCGCCCGCACCATAAAAGGAAGAACTGGTTTGTGGATGTGAGCGTGATACCGGAAAAAGAGAATATATGTAAAGAACAGGAGATACGCTTTGAACGGTTCCATTCCGGAGGAAAGGGTGGGCAGAATGTCAACAAGGTGGAGACGGGAGTAAGGCTCGTCCATATCCCCACGGGGATCACGGTAACGTCCACGTCTGAGCGGAGCCAGTATGCGAATAAAAAGGATGCGCTGAATAAGCTGAACGCCATCCTGGAGCAGAGAGAGCGGGATGCGAAGAAAAAACAGGCGGACTCGGCATGGAGGGAGCATACAAAGATCGTCCGGGGGAATCCGGTAAGGGTGTATGAAGGGATGGAGTTTGAACTTAAAAAAAGGTAGAAAGGTAATTTTTGAAAGATTAGCGGGTGTTCAAGGTGAAACATAAACTTTTCTTTAAGTAGAATAGATGGTTTCATTCGTTATAGGAACTGGAGAAAAGTATTGTATGTGTTAGGCTTAGAGGATATAATAGAAATAGAGATGAAGGCGGTGAACAAATGATAGTAAAAGAAGTAGAAGACATCAAGACAATAGAGCAGATTGTTGACGGAATGGATTTATTTGACGATGATCTAATGTCTATGGTCTTTGACGGTAACATTCCAGCTACAGAACTTCTGCTAAAGATTATACTGAAACGGGATGATATTATAGTAATAAGTGTTGCCTCACAGCGGGAGTTTAAAAATCCTATTGTAGGAGGCCGTGATATCCGTTTAGATATTTTAGCAAAAGACAGCAAAGGAAAACATTATGATATTGAGGTACAGAAGAGACCGGAGGGGGCACATGTGCGGCGTGCCAGATTTAACAGCAGTATGATGGATGCGCGGATGCTGAAAGCAGGGCAGGAATTTTCAGAGCTTCGGGATTCATATATGGTGTTCATCACACAGACAGATATATTTGGCCATGAGATACCGATTTATACGGTAAACCGCCATTTCGAAGAAATTGAGGACTGGTTTAATGATGGTTCTCATATTGTATATGTGGCGCGGGCTGAGAAATCAGCATAGCTGATTTCCACTGACAGGCGGAGATACTTCTGCCTGTCTTTGTAAGCTGATAATATAAAACAGGAGAATCCTGTCAGGTAAGGTTTAGCCAACCGCCTGTACCGAGTCCTTGGAGTCGAAGCGGTAACGTCAGACTTAAGCGTAGGACAGGGAGCAACAGAGCCGAAACGAAAGTGAAGTGATTGAGCTGGGAAATAGATATAGGGTTGGAAATGGTCGATGCGCTTACATACGCAGCAGACAACACCCTTATGACCGATAGGGCGAGGGAATAAGGGCATCCCCCAGTCTGAGAGCTTGGCGAGGTTGATGATAATTATATTATACGGAACAGCCGAGATCCTGCTGTCTCCTTGAAAAGAGAAGGTATGGAAACCAAACCGAAGGAATGAGGCAGGAATCCAAAAGGACAGCAGGAAGTCCGATACACTCATAGTACCAAAGAAACTGCCAATCACAGTGGAGGGAAGGGGTGTACACTTTACAGCTTCAGGTAAATCAGGGTCATGCAGACAAAGGAGAGCTGGCAACGTGATAAATGAATTACTTGGAATACAATATAACATCGCAAAAGCGAACGCAACAGATGGAAAAGTCCAGAATCTGGCGTCGTATATCAATGTTGGAAGCCTGAAAGCAATCCATAAGGCTATGGATAAGAACAAGGCCAGCGGCATAGACAGAGTGACAAAAGAAGAATATGGACAGAATCTGGAAGAAAACCTTGAGAATCTTGTAAAGAGAATGAAGAGCGGAAGCTACAGCCCAAATCCAACAAGACGGGTTTATATTCCGAAAGAGACGAAAGGCAAAATGAGGCCGCTGGGCATATCCTGTTACGAGGATAAACTGGTGGAAAACGCAATTGCACAGATACTGGAACAGATTTATGAGCCGAAGTTTTATGACGAGAGCTATGGATTCAGACCAAACCGGAATTGCCACAAGGCAGTAAAGAAGGTCGTTGAGACAGTGAGGTATCAGAAGACGAATTATGTGGTAGAGGCAGACATCAGGGGATTCTTTGACAATGTAAACCACGAATGGCTGATGAAGATGCTGGCACATGACATAGCGGACAGAAAATTCCTTGGAATCATAGGGAAATTTCTGAAAGCGGGAATCATGGAAGATGGCAGGTATCTTGACAGTGAAAGGGGGACCCCGCAGGGAAATGGGGCGAGCCCAATATTGGCGAATATATACCTGCATTATGTGCTGGATAACTGGTTTGATGTGATTGTGAAGAGACAGTGTAGGGGAGAGAGTTATTTAGTACGCTATGCTGATGACTTTGTCTGCTGTTTTCAGAAAAAGTATGAGGCAGAAGTGTTCCGTCAGAGGCTGGAGGAACGGTTTGCCAAATATGGGCTGGAGCTGGCGGAAGAGAAGACTAGAATACTGGAATTTGGGAGATTTGCGGAGGAAGACAGGAAAAGGAGAGGCGAAGGGAAGCCAGAGACATTTGACTTTCTGGGATTTACATTTTACTGTGGAGTGGATGCAAAGAAACGCTTTTTCCGGTGTAAAGTAAAGACAAGCCGTAAGAAACTACGCAGCAAGACAAAGGCGATGAAAGAGTGGATAAAGAGCCACAGGGATATGCCGCTGGAATGGGTATTCAGGATGGTAAATGCCAAACTAAGAGGACATTACCAGTATTATGGAGTGACAGATAACATGGAGGAAATATGCCTGTATCTGCACAATACAAAGATGTTGCTGTTTAAGTGGCTGAACCGCAGAAGCCAAAGAAGGAGCTATACATGGGAAGCTTACACCAAAGGACTATTGAGAACTTTTCCATTAATACAGCCACAAATCAGGGTGAGTTTGCTAGGTAGATGACATATGAATGTAAAGTGAAAAGCCGTATGCGTTAGTAGCGCACGTACGGTTTTGTATAGGGGTATGGGGAGTAATCCCCATATCTACTAGAGAACGGCAGTTATAAAGGAGAAGATGCAGTTGGTAAGCTGATGCATGATTTTGGATGTAAAGAATCAAAGGATATTTATTATCCAGAGCTGGCAGAAGGTGTGAAACATTTTAAAGAGGAAGAAGGAGGCCGGAAGATTATGTGTGAAGCAGTAGAAAAATATGCTGACAGAAAGATACTGGATAAACAATTGGAAATGGTTAGGAATCTGATGGATTCTATGAAACTAACTGCTGAGCAGGCAATGACAGCTTTAAAATTTTCTGATAAGGAAAAAGCTGTGTTAATGAAAAAAATATAAATTTGCTTTGTCGCTTTTAATGGAATAATCCGCAGGATAGTTATGAACCTATCTTGCGGAGTTTTTGTGATAATAATAGTTCAGCAGTTCGGGGAAAAGTTCTAATTTAGATACTTTAGAATTCTCTGCATGAAATAGAGAAAGAAAAAGATTGGAGGAGGAAAATCGTGAAGGCGGATAATGTTAATAGTATAGTCAGTAGGCTGGAGAAGTTGCCATACAAAGCAATTCTGTTTGATGGAGAATGGGGAATTGGGAAAACATATGTAAACGGTAGATAGTGAGTACCTATACAAAACAGGAGCAAACCTGTATGATAGAAACAGATTTGCTCCAGTCTTTATTTCACTTCACTTTTATCAGGCTTTCGGCAATTCGCTGGCAGGCTTGGTGACCAGGGGAGCAGGTTATCCAGAAAACTACGGTCGGTATCATCCAGATGCTTCGGGATTTCGGTAAGCAGATACTCAAAGTAATCATATGGTTTCAGATTGTTTGCTTTTGCAGTTTCCGCAATGCTGTAGATGATAGCGCTGGACTTTGCACCGGCAATGGTATCGATCATCACCCAGTTTTTCTTGCCAATGCAGAACCCACGGATGGACTGCTCCGCAGCGTTATTGTCCATCGGCACTTCACCATCGTCCAGGAATACTTTCAGGTATTTCTCCTGGTTCAGGGAATAATTGAAACCTTCCCACGTCTTGCTTTTCTGCGGCACTTTCGGGAGGTTTTCACGAACCCATGTGAAATAAGCCTCCACCAGGGGCTTTACGCTCAGCTGGCGGCGGTTCCTCCGTTCCCCGGCCGGGAGATCCTTTAACTGTTTTTCCTCCCGGTAGATCGCCTGTATCATGGTAAGCGCAAGGTACGCGCGGCTGTCCTTCTGCTTCTGCTTAGGCAAAGCCTTCACTGCCTCGTCAAATCTCCGCCTGGCATGGGACCAGCATCCCGCGATCCGCAGGTCTTCCCGTTCGCCTTCAATGGTGTGGTAGACCTGATATCCGTCCGTGACGCATACGCCGTTGAAGTCTTTCAAAAACTCTCTGGGATGGCTGGCATTGCGCGTCTTCTGGTATTCATACAGGACAATCTGGCGTTCTGTGTACATCCGTCCGGTGCGATATACCCACATGTAGCTTTTTGATCCGGCAGGACGGCCGTCTTTGTTCACCAGCACAGGTGTTTCGTCTGCTTGCAGCACATGATAACTGTACAGTTTTTCATGCAGGTAATCATAGAGAACAGCGAGGTATCTGTCTGCGCATTGGATTGTCCAGTTTGCCATATTCTGCCGGGAAATATGCAGACCATAACGCTCAAATTCCTGCTCCTGGCGGTAAAGCGGAACGGCATTGACATACTTTGCGTTCATCACTGCCGCCTCAAGGGACGGGGACACAAGGCTTCCCCTTAAAAGACATTCCGGGTGTTCAGCCTTAACGATCTCCTCTGTCTTTTTTCCAGCGTACACTTTTACATGGTGTTCTTCTACTTCGACTTTTGCCGGGGTAAAGCTGTACCTGCGGTATACCTCATCCGGGAGCTGTTTCCAGCCGTCTTTTCCAAATTTATCTTCCAGCTCCCCATCCGTCATGGAATGTTCCACCACAACTACCGGAAGCCCCTCCAGGTCTTCTTCCCGTTTCCCCTGCTTTTTCTTCGGTTTTGTGCGTGAAACGCCTTCCGGCTCTTCCAGTGCGTTTTCCTCTGCAGCGACAGCCTCGGATTCGTTAAAGAATACGACCTTCCCGTCCACTTCCATAAAGGAGATCTGGTCTTCGATTTCATGTTTTTCCGATGACCTGCCAAACCGGTGCCGTTTTAGATCCGCCATCTGCTCCAAAACAAGCTGAAGCGTATGGTCGATATTTTCAAACTGCTCCTGTTGCGACAGAAACAGCCTGATAAGCGTTTCCCTGTCAAGACTGTTCAGTTGTTCTTCCGTATATTTTAAGGCCATGCTGTTTTCTCCTGGTATCCTGATAGCCTTATTATACCATGGATACGGGATTTTTGCGAACTCCGCGTTGCCGGATAACCGTCATAATGCCTATGGTTAAAACAGCGGATGCTGCCTTTGTATGATGCTGTTTCCAGAACCCTTTTCGGGAAGGAAAAGCATGTCTGCGTCCATTCTGGGCTCCTTTATGGTGTGCAGCGTGGTTTGGCAGGGATAAGGCGGAACATTTTTTCCAGCAGGAAGACCGTCTGAAAATTTCTCCGCTTTGCACAAAGTCATCCCATGTATTCCGGCGGTTCCACCGGCCTGACCGATTTCTTCGGGGTGATTGTCAGCCCTTCCATCAGCCACCGGAACTGCTGCGGCGTTAATTCACGCACCTCCTCCGGGGTGCGCGGCCACTGGAACCGGCTTTCCGAGAGCCGTTTGTATAACAGGAGCCAGCCGTCCCCTTCCCATACAAGTCCCTTGATGCGGTCTGTGCGCCTCCCGCAGAAAAGATAGAGTGTATCCGGGATATATGGCCTGTTCCCGGTCTGTGTTTCCACGAGTGCCGCCAGCCGGTCCATGCCGGCGCGCAGATCAGTGTAGCCACAGACAATGTATACGGCTTTAAAGCAGGTGGCGTCATTCAGCATCCCGCACCACCTTCAGGACTGCCGCAAGCAGCGGCATGGGTGTGGATTCTGTTACGTGGATGGAAAGACCGTTTACAGAAACAGAAAGCCCCAGCCGTGTACCGGTATCGTCTTGTGTTTCCTGATGCAGGAGACAGGGGGTTACCGGGACGATCTGCTGCGCCGGAGTCTCCGGCGGAAAGTTTTCTAGGCACACCTGCCTTACACGGCGCAGCCTGTAATAGTAGTTCGCTTTCGTAATGCCGTGGCTGGCACACCAATCAACGACACTCATGCCTGCGGGCCGGTTCTGGCATTCCCTGATCTGCTCTGCCCACTCTTTTAAACGGTATTGTACAGCTACTGCTGTTGTTGCTGAGTTCATAGACTTACCTCCGTATAACGGTATCAAAAGTTAAGGCTTAACTTTTAATACTGATGATAGAAATATAGTCTATTGTCACACACTTTGCCCTTACAGTCGAGGTATGCACTATCTACCGTTTACAAACATATGCTGTCAATGAGGCATTGAAAGGTAATGCAAATGTGTGTAGAATTTCCATGTTTGGATTAAATGCTAAAGATCAGATTTATCATGAAGTATTATTTCAATTAGCATTAAAAAACAATATTGGTGGAAAATTAGGTGAGATTGCGAATAATGTGATCGAGGGATTGTCAAATGTTTCTGCGGCAATTGGTCAAGTAAAAGAAGTAATACAAAGTTTTGCTAAAGAAAGAGAATTATTTTTGCTGTTATCAAAACAATTTGAGCAACCCCATGTGATTGTTATAGATGATTTAGAAAGGATGAGTGAAAACTTAAACTTAGAAGAGGTTTTTGGGATTATTGAAGAATTAAAACAATGTCCTTATGTTAAGGTTATTATAATTTGCAATTCGGAAAAACTTAAAAATAAAAAAATCTTTGAGGAATATAAGGAGAAGGTCATTGACAGAGAATATTATATTACAGAACATGCAGAGAAAATAGAATGGAATAAATTGAATATCCATGCGGGATTTGTTACTGAATTTTTGAGTTATCATAAGGTGAAGAATCTTAGAACTCTTGAAAAAGCACAGCATTTTTTTGAGGATGTTGAATTATTCTGTGACGGTATTCAAGATGAACAGTTTATTGAAGAAGTTAAACTAATATGTTTTGCAATTGTAGTAGAGTCAATTGAGAAATTATACAAAAAACCAGAAAAAAATAATAATGGAGAGAATTCTTTCCAAATAAATAATAAATTAGAACACAGACTGTTAAATTACCTTAGCGGGATAAAAAGTGGTAGAAGTTTACTTTCGATATTGCTGCAATATCATCAAAATGAAGTGTCAATAAGCAGTAAAGAGATGAACGCAGAATATAGAGTTTATCTCCAAGCGGGGAAAAAAGCAAATTTTTATAGGACAGATAATGAAATTGAGCTTATATTACCTGATTTAGAGAAGGATATAGAGAGTGCAGAAACTCTTGGAGAATTAAATAAATTCGTAGATGAATATGTGGTATGGAGTGATATTTTGCAAATAGAAAATGAGGATATCTTAGAAAAATACCAGATAACAGTTCGAAAAATGTTTGAGAAAATGATTATAGAAGGCAAAGAGGAAATTTTAGATTATAGCTATGATTTATTTCATATGTCTTCTGAAAAAGTTAAAAAGATATACTCTGAGGAAAAGAACTATATGAAAGAATTTTTGATTAATTTATACATTTCAAATTTAAAACATAATACGCAGGGAAAAACTGCATTTAACTATTCATATAAATTGAGAAATCGTTTTGATAATAATTATTATAAAGAAATTGTTAAAAGGAAACTGGAACCGCTATATAACAAAAATTCATTTCCGATAGATTTGATGAGTGAAGATAAATACCACACATGTTACAATATAATGTATGTTTTGTATCATTCAGATAATGAAAAATTCTTACATTATTGTGAAGAAATAAAGAAGAGTTGTGACAAGATGGCGATTCATAGAATAACAGTTTTGATGAAAGAAATTATAAAATAAATGATTACTCAGAATGTTTGCGAAAGGTTTTTGAAAGAATTTATTGTATAACTGTTTATTTTGGATAGAAATTATTGGACTAACAGAAAGTGGAAAAATAAATGAAGAGAAAAAATGTATTATTTATGATATTTACAAAATATGGAATACATATTTTATTTATAATATGCACGTATTTAACGATAAGATGGTCGGATTTACCATCACCTGGTAATAAATTTATAGAGATGGTATTTGTCCATGAGAACAGGGTGGATTCTGCTGCGCTAAATACAGTTACTGGTTATATTACTGGCTATATTGTATATGTTTTAACCGTTCTTATTCCAGATGTTAAGAAGAAAAGACCTGTTAGAGAACTTGTTATGAGGAAACTTACGACTATTTATAGTAAATCGATATATATTTTACTGTTGATGTGTAAAAACTGTTGTGCAGATGAGAAGGAATGGTTTGAAGTTCTAAGAGAAAAGGATATTGAAAGTTTTAATGGTAAATTTATAGAGATTATCAAGAGATTTGATGTATCCTCGGAAGCAGATACTGCTTTTTTGCATAAAAAGGATAGGTCTCCATTAAAATGGTATGAATATTTATATGAAAAATATGAAGAAATGTATAAAGAATTAGATTCTATATTTTTGCAATATCAATATTATTTAAATGAGGAAGATATAGAAATAATAAATATATTAAGATATTCAGAATATTTTGATCTTTTTACTGGAAAAGGTGAGCAACTATTAAGTTTTGTTCAAACTGAAAAAGATAATTATGGGTATTATGAAGAATTTCCTGTCGGAATGTTTTATGAACAAGAGAACAGGATGTTACCAATATTTGCGGACAATAATAATATTGAAAATTGTGGAATGCTAAAAGCCTACATTATGGTTTTGAAGAAAATACATGATTATTTAAGAGAATATAAGAGAAAGTACGGATTAGATATTTTTCATGAAGATTATGCAAGCAGTAAATTGAAAGAGAAGTATGTTGGGCATTTAGGAACTGCGATATTCAGACTAGAAAATTGAAGGATATCTGGTAAAAGTCAGGAAAATCAATGATATATTATAATTGTGAAGCAGCCTGGTACTGGCGGCAGGTAAACTATTCCTGCCGCTAAATTTATTTTCGGAAGGAGGGCAGTTACACCGGGCTTGCAGCGCAACCAGTTAACTGATTAAAATAAAAAAGAAAGGAAGGAAACCTTTTGGCAGGAGTGTGAGATGCATTTTATGTTTTTCTGAAAACGGCAGGAAATAAAGAACTGAAAAATATTATGGTATGGCAGGGATTGATAACCCCTGCTTTTTTTTGTGAAAGGGGGAGTCTGCGGCTGATGTTTGAGATACTGGTGATCGTGAAGAATGAAGGAAAGACAATTCTTGACATTCTGGTGAAATTGTAAAAGGGGGCTTAATGGATGAAAGAGATCAAGATCGTGTTCCTTCTGGTGGGGGCGGCAGTGGAGCTGTACCGTATCCTGTCAGAAGGGCTGGATACCTGAATACAATCCGGGCTTAAACCGGCCCGGAGAATACACGGGACTGAAAATAGAAAAAGATGGATGATAAAAGAAGGAGGGACCAGATATGGCAGCAAATGTGGAAAGCATGTTTTATGTAAGGGAGACACCGTGGCACGGGCTTGGGGTCAGGGTGAATGAAGCGCCCGCGTCAAGGGAGGCATTAACAGCGGCAGGGTTAAACTGGAAGGTGGTGCAGGAGCCGATCTACACCGGGACGGAGGAACTCATTGACGGTTACAAGGCAAATGTAAGGGATTCGGACAGGAAGGTTTTGGGCGTGGTGACGGACCGGTATAAGGTCATCCAGAATACGGAAGCCTTTGCCTTTACAGATTCCCTTTTGGGGGAAGGGGTGCGCTATGAGACAGCGGGAAGCCTCTTAGGGGGAAAGAGGGTATGGCTCCTTGCCCATATGCCCCATGAGTATATCATTTCCGGGGAGAGGATCAGCCCGTACCTGCTGTTCTCCAATACCCACGACGGCTCCGGGGCGATCAAGATAGCCCTTACGCCCATCAGGGTGGTCTGCAATAACACGCTGAACCTTGCCCTGTCCACGGCGAAACGGTCCTGGTCCATGATGCATACCGGGGATATCCGGGGGAAGATCGCGGAGGCAAGGGATACTTTGTTCATGGCGGAGAATTACATGGATGAGCTGGGGAAGGAGTTTGAAGCCCTGAGGATGAAGAAGCTTACGGATAAAAAGGTGATGGAGTATATCGAAGTCCTCCTGCCGGAAGAGGAAGGCTCCACCCCGCAGCAGGCAAGGAACATGAAAAGGCTCAGGGAGGACATGAAGATACGGTATTTTGACGCGCCGGACTTGCAGGATATCGGGAAGAACGCCTACCGGTTTGTCAATGCGGTGTCGGACTTTGCCACCCATGCACAGCCGCTCAGGAAGACGGCGAATTATAAAGAGAACCTGTTTTCCAGGACGGCAGACGGCAACCCACTCATTGACAAGGCGTACCAGTTGGTCAGCGCAGCGTAGGAACGGCGGGCATGAAGAAAATCTGTTTTGCGACTATTTATGGTACGGATACGTCTGATGTGCGCCAGCCTGTACCGGAAGAAAATTATGGGGTAGGACATTTGTGGGAGGTGGTTTTGTATGGCGGTACGGGACCGGAACCGTGTGGGCGTCTGCAAGGTTGACAAAGACGGCAATATCACAGAGCTACATAGGGAATTTTGGGGCCAGGGATGGATATATAAGGACTGGGCGGCTTTCCGGGAACATCCGGAAGCCCCCTGTTATGTGCCGGAGCTTGATGATGTGGCCTATACAGGGAATGATTTCCTGGCCATGTGCAACGGCCAGGAAGAGATCGCGGAAGAATTATTTGATGGAGTGGACTGGCAGAACCCGTCCACCCTTATGACTGACTGGGAGAGGGACGGGGAGATCGATACCTGCCGGAAATGCGGGAAGCTTTTTCTGTCTTATGATGTGAGGAAATGCCCGCATTGTGGGGAGGACGTATGATGCGATGTAAGGAAAGGATACAAAAGGAAGGGGGAAGATAAGTATATGTACAGAAAGCAGTTGGAGAAGACCTTCTGCAGAAAGATTGAGCGGGAGCTTAAGCAGTTTAAGAGCCGGGTCATGAAGCTGGAGAAAGAAGAGATCTTTCGGGCAGCTTACCGGATCGACAATGTGATCTGCATTTATGAAACGCTGCTGGAAATGAGCGGGAATATGGGGGAAGAGACACTGGAGGCGGTAACGGCGTTCCCGAGGTTACTGGAGTTTCTCTATGACAGGTGGATGAAATATGAGGATTCCCAGATGGAGGACATCATGTACTGCCTGAACGGGGAACTGTCAAAGATATGGAGCAGATATAAAAAACGGAGGAAGGAGCGGACAGCATGAAGAAATTGACAGCAACACTGGGGCTTGATAAGGAAGAATGGCTAAGATGCCGGAAACAGGGGCTTGGAGGGTCCGATGCCGGGGCGGTATGCGGGCTGAACCCTTACCGGACGGCTATACAGGTTTACCAGGACAAGACGACAGATGAGATTGAAGACATTGATAATGAGGCTATGCGGCAGGGAAGGGAGTTTGAGGATTATGTGGCAAGGCGGTTCATGGAGGCAACCGGGAAAAAGGTAAGGAAAGCAAACTTCATGTACTATGATGAGGAACATCCCTTTATGCTTGCGGATGTTGACCGCATGATCGTAGGGGAGAACGCCGGGCTGGAATGTAAGACCGCAAGCCCCTATATGGCAGAGAAATGGGCGGACGGGAAGATACCCTTATCCTACCAGATCCAGTGCCTCCATTATATGTCCGTCTGCAAAGCGGATGCCTGGTATATCGCCGTACTCATCTACGGGCGGGAGTTTAAATACTATAAGATAGAGCGGGATGAGGAGATGCTTGCCGACCTGATACAGATTGAAAAAGATTTCTGGGAGAACCATGTGCTGAAGAAAGTGCTGCCAAAGCCGGATGGCTCGGAGCTTGCGGACAGCGTGATCGCGGAATATTTCAAAAAGTCCAGGGAAGAGACAGTGGCGCTTACCGGGTTTGATGAGAAGCTTAACCGGAGGCAGGAACTTTCCGAGATGATCGAGAGCATGGGGACGGAGAAACGGCAGATCGAGCAGGAGTTAAAGCTCTTTATGGGGGAGGCGGAGCTTGCGGAAAGCGGCCAGTACCGCATCTCCTGGAAACCGGTGAGCAGCCAGAGGCTGGATGAAAAGCGGCTTAAGGAGGAACGTCCGGAGTGTAGCCCAGCAAATTAAAGTTCCTATCTCCCGCACAAAAACGTCAAATTATAATCTCAGTTTTTAAACACTGTCTATAAAAGTGTGCTACAGGAGGCGGCACGTTTTCCTCTTGACCATCCCATGTCATTCCGATATAGTTTTTATGGAACAAAAAAAGAGAAAGAACAGCCCCTTCCACAGTTCGTTCTTTCTCTCACATACCAGTGTGCCTGCCGTATACGGGATCATGTCCCACTTGTGAGGCTTTAGCACCACCGACATATATTATGATAAGAGAATATTCCCTGTTTTGCAAGCTAGTTCGTATAAAAAGTTCATCAAAGATCCTGTTCGATTCCTTTATGGCCGGATTCCGTTCGGAACTGCAGACCTGTCCCTGCTGTGGGGTAAAGGGATCCTGCCGCATCCATGCCTACTATGACCGCTCCCTGGTGGACTTTATAGGCGGCACCCAGGTCCGCCACAGCCTCTGCATCATGCGCCTTATCTGTACCTGTGGCCATACCCATGCCATCCTCCCGGACTTCATCATTCCCTACTCCGGCTACGGCCTGTTCTTCCTTCTACGTGTCCTGGCGGAGTATTTCCTGCGCCTTTCCACTGTGGAAAGGCTATGCGAACGCTTCGGCATCACCCTTTCCCAGCTGCGCCGGTGGCTGCAGCTCTTTCGGGTGCAGAAGGAAGATTGGCTCGGCGTGCTTTCCTCCATGGAGGTTTCCGGCCTTTCCTTCCTGAAGTCCCTGCTCACGCAGCCGGCTTATTCGGATTTCGCCTCCGCCTTTGTCCGCCGTTTTACAAAGTCTTTCCTCCAGTCCCATAAAAACCCGGCACTTTACTGCCAGCAGGTGTTCGGCCCCTGACCCTTTTTCCGTCGGCCACACGCCACGGGTATGGCTTCCCTCCCTTCTCTCCTGCATAATGGTGGAAAACCACCTAAGGAGGACATTTTTATGGACAACAATCCAAAAAAACTTTCGGACGCAGCCGCCATGGCACAGTTCCGCCTCGCTCTCATAGCGCCGGTCATCCATGGCCTTTATCCGGATGCGTCCAGGAACGCTTACTACCAGCGTATCACTGAAAAACCGCTTACCCTGCCTGACGGCTCGGTATTCCAGTACAGCCCAAAGACCCTCAGCAAATGGGTGTCCCTCTACCAGAACGGCGGCATCGACGCCCTCATGCCGCAGGAGCGTTCCGATAAGGCCTCCACCCGGGTGCTCCCGGACACGGCCATCGAGGAAATCTACCGCCTCAAGGAAGCCTTCCCACGGCTGAACTCTACCCAGATCCACCGGCACCTCGTTGAAGAAGCCTTCATCCCTGCCACAGTCAGCGTCTGCGCCGTCCAGCGCTTCGTGAAGAAACATGACCTGAAATCAGCACGCAACCCAGGCATGCGGGACAGGAAGGCGTTTGAAGAAGACGCCTTTGGGAAGATGTGGCAGGCAGATACCTGTTACCTGCCTTATATCACGGAGCACGGCCAGCGCAGGAGAGTCTACTGCATCATGATTATTGATGACCATTCCCGGTTTCTGGTGGGCGGCGGCCTCTTCTATAACGATAATGCCTATAACTTCCAGAAGGTGTTCAAGGACGCTGTGGCAGCCCATGGAATCCCGGCGAAGCTCTATGTCGATAATGGCTGCAGTTACTCGAATGAGCAGCTTTCCCTCATCTGCGGCTCCATCGGCACCGTACTTTTACACACAAAAATTCGTGATGGTGCTTCCAAAGCCAAAATAGAACGCCAGTTCAGAACGCTCAAGGAGACTTGGCTCTATACGCTGGTTCTGGATTCCATCACCACGCTGGCACAGTTCAACCGGCTGCTTAAGGACTATATGCGCACCTACAATACATCTGTCCATTCCGGCATCGGCACAACGCCCATGGACCGCTACCAGCAGTCACGCTCCTCCATCCGGAGCCCTAAGTCCAGGGAGTGGCTGGAGGAATGTTTCCTGAACCGCATCACCAGGAAGGTGAACAAGGACTCTACCGTCTCCATCGACAAGGTGTCCTATGACGTTCCCATGCAGTTCATTTCTTCAAAAGTGGAGATCCGCTTCCTGCCAGACGACATGTCCAGTGCCTTCATCCTTTATGAGGGGGAACATTATCCCATACGGCCTACGGATAAAAACGAGAACTGCAGGACGAAACGCAATAACACGCCGTCCATCGATTATTCAAGGATTGGGGGTGAGAGCTGATGTTCCGTTCCTACTATGGGCTTTCCTTCAATCCCTTTGACAAACAGAACGCAAGAGAAAAGGACCGGTTCCTCTCAAAGGACATCTCGGAAATGACGTCCCGGCTGGACTACCTCAAGGACACAAGGGGAATCGGGCTGTTCACCGCACGCCCCGGCATGGGCAAGTCCTTCGCCCTGCGCTGCTTCGCAAAGTGCCTCAACCCCAACCTCTACCATATGGAGTACATCTGCCTCTCCACGGTCAGCGTCATGGAGTTCTACCGCCAGCTCTGCTCTGTTCTGGGGCTAGAGCCAAGGGGCGGCAAGCCTGGGATGTTCCGCGCCGTACAGGAGCAGATACTCTACCTCTACAAGGACAAGAAACAGCCCCTCCTCCTGGCAGTCGATGAGGCACAATACCTCTCCACCGGCATCCTGGAGGATATCAAGATGCTCATGAACTACGGGTATGACTCCCTGAACTGCTTCACGCTCATCCTCTGTGGGGAGCCCCACCTGAACAGCACCCTGAAAAAGCCCGTCCATGAGGCCCTGCGCCAGCGCATCACCGTACACTACAACTTTTCCGGTCTCTCAGACTCCGAAGTGGCGCAGTATATCCTCCACAAGATCGCCTGTGCCGGAGGCGCAGCCTCCATCATCGACCAGGCGGCGCTTTCTGCCGTCCACAGTCACTCCCAGGGGAGCCCCCGCCTGGTGGACAACCTGATGACCGACGCGCTGACTCTAGGGGCACAGATGGACAAGAAAGTGATCGATACGGATGTCATCCTGGCTTCTGTCAGCAGCCAGAATCTCGGATAGGAGGAATGGAACATGAATTATACCTGTATCCTGAAAAGCAGTTCCCGCAAGGAGACCTGGACGGGGCAGATCATCCTGCTGAGCACGGGGAACGGATGGTATGAAGCTGAGATCAATGGGCGGGGGACTTACTTCCACATCCTCGCCGGACGGCATAAATATGGGAACTACCTGTGCATCCCTAACCATGATGTAGGGTGCGAGCTCTCCGATTTCTCCGATATCTTTTGGAATGAAGAAAGGATCGGCTCCCTGATGCGGAAGGTGGATGCAGTGACTGTCGCCACCGGCCTGGTTCATCTTCCTGTTCTGGCCGACAAGCAGGAGAAAAACTAAATTTTTCATATGGGCTGTGTGTCTCATGATGGGATCCATGGCCTTTTGCATTTCAGGCGGAAAAACAATACCGACAACAACGTGTAGCATTTTTGACAGGACTATGCATTTGCAGACAGCACTGCGCAGTCAATAGGATAAATGTCGGAAAAATAATTCGCTGTTTGCGTTTCCATCAATTTGCCGTCCGACAGTCCGGAGGTTTATGAGAAGTACCGGAAGACCACGCAGTACCGGAGGCTGATGGTAAAGGCGGCATAGAGGGCATAGATCTTGCCGGAATACAAGTAAAATGGCATTTTTTAAATCCAATAAAGATGTTCGAATCGAACATTTTTGCAAAAACCGCAGGATATATAGGAAGAGGCTTTTGGCGTCTCTTCCTATTATATAGCAAGGGAAGATAGCAGGGGGATGGGGATGCAGGAAGCAAAAAAATCCGCAACGAGAAACAGGATGTTCGATTCGAACATCTCGCAAGGAACAGGCAGTATAAAATATAAAAATGCCTGCGAAGGAATAACAAAGAAAAAGAGAAAGGCAGCATTTGTTTACAGGGGAGGGATAAAAAATGACAGGAAAGAACGGGATCAAGGAAGAGCTGGCAAGAAAAGCCGGCAGTATATAGAATGGGAACAAAGGGGAAGAGCCTGCATTTTCAGCGTCGGCAGAAGGAATGGAAGGTCTGGGAGGAATGGGAAGAGATAGGGAACAATATAACTGTAACAACAGGGCAGGATTTGTCCGCCTGTTAAGGGCGGATGAGATCGAGTGCAGGGTATCCGTGATCAATGAGAGGGGCTTAAGCCTGCTTTTATTTAAAGATGCCCGTGTAGACCAAAAGATTCTGGATGAAACATTTACGCCCTTTGGATGGAGGAGGACACACCAGAGCATTGACGGGAACCTTTACTGTACGGTGGAAGTATGGGATAAGGAGAAGCAGCAGTGGATTGCGAAACAGGATGTGGGTACGGTCAGCTATTCGGAGAAGGAGAAAGGGCAGGCGTCGGATTCTTTTAAACGTGCTTGTTTCAACTGGGGGATCGGAAGAGAATTATATACCGCGCCGTTTATCTGGGTATCATCAGAAAAGGCCAGCATACAGAAAAAAGGGGACCGGTATACGACATCTGAACGCTTTTCGGTTCAAGCCATTGGCTACAATGAGGATCGTGAGATTTCCCGTCTTGTGGTCGTGGACAGCAGGGGGAAAAAGGTGTTTGAGATGGGGAAACAAGGGAAACAAAGGGAAGAAAACAAGCCTGTCCCGGTTTCCGATTCCAACGCCAACACAGGAAAGGGAACAGGAGTGATTACGGAGATCCAACGGGCGGCATTAGAAAAGGAGCTTAAACGCACGGGGGTCCTGATGGAGGCAGTGCTTGCGAGGTATAACATCCGGGGCCTGGATGAAATGACGGAGGAAGTCTATACGAAGGCGCTGAACGGGCTAAAGAGGACAAAGACAAAAGCAGCATAATCATAACAGCAGGCAGGAGGAAGCGGAAGATGAAAGAAGGAAATGCAAAGGAAAAGAATACGAATCCCATATGGGAGGAATTGAAACAGAAGGTCAGGTTGCGGCTGGTCAACAGGGAGAAGAACCAGGAATACCTAAAAAGCCATGTCCACCGGGAATACCTGGACCTTGCCGCAGTATTTGAAGTGGAGGCGGCAGGCATGGAGACGGGGAAAGCGTTTCTTCCGGTAACGGAAACGATGGCATCAGAATGGGGAGTTACTCCTGACGATTTATGGGAGGCAGCGCTTGATAATCTGGAAGACGAGGGGTGCATAGTAGTGGATATCAGATACCTGATCCCCGGGGGCATGAGAATGAGGGAGGATGAGATAAAGATGTTCGTATGCATGGCACAGGACGGGAGCGGGAACGTAGGCGCCGGGGCGGTACTGAAAAAGAATCTGTTGAAACAGTTTGCCGGGGAACATAAGGAGAAGGTCTATATCCTCCCAAGCTCAGTAAATGAGATGATCCTTGTGCCGGATGACAGGGAGGGAGCGGAGGATGCACTGAAGGAGATAGTACGGCAGGTAAATGACGGGTTCAGGTATGAACAGCCGGAGGTATGGCTGTCGGATTCGGTGTACTATTATGACCGGGAGAAGGAGGAAATCAGGATAGCGGCGTAGGAGGAACGGACGTATGAGAAAAAGCAGATATGATAATCGCCTTATTGGTGTGGAAACTGCTGATGGTTTTATTTAGGGAAAGGCTTATTAAATTTGTACAATGGATAATGTTTAAAAATTAGAAAGTATGTGATATGATAGATATTACACGGAAATGAAAACATATTTGGAATATTGAAACTATGTTAAAAAGGCTGTGTGGATATGGCGTGTGTCTGGTATAATAAATATGTGAAAGCCATAAAACCGCACAGCCATGATTAAAAAAGCAGGAAAGATGGTAGAGAAGGAAAATGCAGTTTATTTCTGAAGAAATATTAAATAAGATTTCGTATAAAAGCACGCTGGGGCAAAGTTTAAAACAAATATCTTTACGGAAGACACCATTAGATGATATCCTGAAAGACATTAAGAAATACCGTTCAGAGTATACAGATACTGTTGTTCAGGAAAACCTGATAGGTTCCCGGTTTAAAAGTGATGATTCTATTATCCGCAAATATGAGAAAACATTGCGGATGGGCGGCGGGTTTAAACAGTGTTTTAATGATATATTGGGGTTCCGCCTGCATTTTGATGAATATCCGGAAGAGTATCCAGATTATTTCCGGGTGGTTGATCTAAGAAATGGGAAGAAAGTGGATGATGGATACCGGGCCGTCCATTTATACTATCAAAGGGATAATCTGGCATATCCGATAGAAATCCAGCTATGGTGTGCAAAAGATTACCAGTTTAATATATGGAGCCATAAACTGGTGTACAAATACTGGGATGCAGGGATTGGAAAACGTCTGTATGAAAAATACATATCCGGTAATATAGGTACAGAAGAAGATTTTAAAAATGAGATGAATAGGCTGGTAAGAGATAAGAATCAAAGAGAGGGGCAGAACTGTGACTGATAATAACCGCTTTTATATAATCGCCAAAAAATTCAACGAGGTCGGCTGTATTGCGTATAAATGTAAAAACTTGATCGAGGCAAAAAGCGTACCGAATACCTTGGAGGCAATTCGGGCTAAGGACGTACAGATCGTTATACTGGATGATCCGGAAATTTATTCTGAATATGCACCGTATAAGTACATTGACAATCTCCGGGAGTTTATGAATCAGGCGGGTAATCTTAACCTGAGCATATAAAAGATTTGACTGTTATCAGATATTATTGAAAAGCCTTAATAAGCCAAAATAAATCATAGGAACTGGCCGAGGGATTATCTTTATGGAAGAAAGTGGTATAAAAGGGGTATCCTGTACAATAGATGATATCTACGCATTGCCGGAAGGGGAGCGTGCGGAACTGATCGAAGGGAAGATCTATTATATGGAACCTCCGAGTAGTGAACACCAGAGGATTTCATATTTTATCGTCAGGAAAATCTCGGATTATATTGACAGGGAAAAAGGTGATTGTGAAGTATTCCTTGCCCCTTTTACAGTATTTTTGAATGAAGATGATAGAAACTATGTAGAGCCTGACATCTCGGTTATCTGCGAAAAGAGTAAGCTGGAGGATAAAGGCTGCAATGGCGCGCCGGATTGGATTATCGAGATTGTTTCGATGGGAAGCAGGAAAATGGATTATGATGCCCGGCAGATCAGAAGTCTGCCGGGATATTTTATGCGTATTGGGATATTAGAACCCGGTTTTTTGAAACTTTCTTTAAAAATATTTGCATAAATACCGTTAAAGTACCTTTTTTTATAAAAAATAAAAATTAGATCCTCAAAATCCGGGTTCAGTGTGCGAATTATTATGTTACAACCATAAGTGGCAGTTCAAGCAGAAATTCAATAACGTGAGGTCTTATTATTGGAAAAGTCCATCCTTTGTGTTTGATAAGTTTTTCCATATCATCGTCTGAAAGATGGAAATACTCTTTGTTCAGTATCCGCATAATTTTTAAAATATCATCTTCTTCGTAATAATATATAGGATATTTTAGGGTTTCTATATATCCTGGGTTGTTGTATTTTAAAGCAGGTGTTAGCTTTTTCATTTCATTTTTCAGATTCTCAGAAAAATGATTTTGTAATAGCTGGATGGACTTTTTCAGGTCTTTAAAATAATCATCATTTGGATTCAATGTTTTATAATTTTCGGGTATCTGACTGGATGATTGTTCAACCCGTTTAATAAATTTCCGAAATTCATTTTGCATCTGTCCATAATATTTTAAAATAGTTTTGTTGAGGGTTTTAATATGTTTTTCAGCGTTTTCATGATCAAAAAGTAATGTGCGGTTTTCGATAGCCTGGCGGATTTCCTGACGTTCTTCAGTAATATATTTATAAAAATTGCGAAATTTCTTTTCAGCGTTGCCTGACATATTTGATAACTCATTTAAATAAAATGAGCATTTTTCATCGAAATCATTAAAATCGTTGACAGATAAAGGGTATTTTGGGGTTTTATTGTTATTCTTCAAATATTTGTCAATAAAAATGATTACTTTTTTTGTTGTATTTGATAGTTCAGTACGAAGCTGTTCAAGAAACGCCTGCTCCCAATCCTCTTTCCATGGTTCTTCATGTGCATAGAATGAAGTTAAGTCATTAAGAACTGTATTTTTATCATACGAAGTAGTATTGTCAGGTTCTTTTTCAAACAACCATTTTTTGTAATGCGTCAGGAGTATAGTGGCAAAAGAGGGAATCATACTTGGATGATCAGGGCAATCCATTAAAATACAGGTGAGTCCACGTAAGGAATTTCTGACAGTCGCTTCTTGTTTTGAGGTTTTAGAGTATCTTCCATATAATGTATCTAATGTGGAAAAATATTCCTGTCCCAGATATTCATTAGTCCATTCGGAATATATATCAGCCATATTTAGATCAGATACATTTAAGTCTTCATTCTTAATCTCTATAGTTTTATCAAAAAAATATTTTAGTTTATCAAAAAAGGATTTTATTGAACCCCCATTTTTAATATGGTAAGCTGCAAGGATATATGAAGCTAAATAAGGCATGAAAATGTTTGGAACTTCCCATTTAAAAGAACAATTTTCATATTTGCTGTAGATATTATCAAGTTTATTGTCAATTTTTAAATACGTATGTTTTTCACCACAATAAAGGTACATTAACCGGTGAATGTTAAGGATGTCTTCTGATAATGAAAGTCCATCTTGTGCCATAGACAGAAACATAGGGTTTTCCAGACCGGAAGAACAAAAATACATACATTTTTTAAAATATTTCAAATTGGTTCTAGCGGTTTCCTCAGAAAAGAATTCGTTAGTCGCATCACCGATTTGGAGAAGATATCTACAAATATCGGCCTCAATAGTAACATATTCCATTTCTTTGGCAGTCGATTTTTCTTCAAATGATATTAGTGAATCAAAGCATAAATACATATTATACCTCCTTTTTATATGAAATGCAAGAAAAAAATAAAGCAATTGAAAAGTTAGGGTCGGATTATTTTTCTTTTTCGTATATCCTAAAAAAGACAAAAGCTTCTTGCTCTTATTTTACCGCAAATCTGTGGTAATTAGCAAGAAGTAGAAAAAATCAAAAGAGGAGGAAAACATATGTCCTATCAAAATTATTACCAGCCGGTCATTCCGGCACAAATGCAGGCGGAGCTTGCTGTTTACCAGCAAAAACAGATCATCTCGGCGAACGTAAAAATTTCTGAGGAGGCAGCAAAGGCCAATATCAGGGAAAACGTAGAAATGCGAAAAGAGTCAAGGAGAGAGTATAGAAAGGAATGTAATCGGGCGCGCTATTGCGAAACGGTGATTGACGAGGATGGTTGGATTAACATCAAACCACGAAATAAACTCGTTGAGGTTCCCAAGCGTCGAATTGCAAATTTTCAGTTTGCCGATATTTATGAACTTAAAAACATTGAAGGAGATTCGGGTATATTCCTTCTGGAAATGGAGATCGCAAAAAGAAAAGTGCGCCTTTACATAGAGGGAATAAAAGCTGGAAATGCCGGATATTTAATGAAAAAAATCGCATCGGCAGGAGGCGAAATTTTCATGCAGAAAAAGTCAGACAAAGAAGCATTTTTGCAGAGTCTTTGGGCGTTGTTGTTAAAAAAATGCGGTAAGAAGCAGCTCTATTCCACGCATACTGGATGGATAAGACTTCAAAATGGTGGATATCAGTTTATCAGGGAAGGGGCGATTTTATGGAAAGATATTGTCGAGATGGCAAAATGAGTTGGGCTATGATTATGATATATGGAGCCTCATTCCTCAGATTTGTGCTCAGCGATTTTGGTTATGCGTTGGATGAGGGGATAGTTCTTGTTGTGGACAGCGAAGCGCAGAGCCGGCGTTTTATAAAAAAGTATTGCGAGGCGACAAATGGAAACGGCTGCCAAACGCTGACATGGAACAGCCGGAGTAAGGTTCAGAATAATTACGGCGTTATGTTCATGCAGCTAAAACGTACTCATAAAGAAGACGCAGTAGAGGAGTTTTTGGCTCAGGAAACTTTCTTGCCCGTTATTATTGCTGGCGGAGTGTTGCCGGACTATTTGCGGACGGACCGTTACATATTGCGTCTCACGAAAGAGGATATGGAAGCAGTAAGTGGAGCGGAATTTGCAGAAGAGATTAAGAAATTCCGGAATTTTTTAACACTAAAAGTGACCGATGTGTGCAAGGTTTTAGAGCGAGTCAAGCGAAGCCTTTTTGCAGAAGATTATAACGGTGATAAATTGGATTTCTTCACGACGTGCCTTGCGATTGGTATGGTCTATGCAGAATATCTGCGCGAAACAGAACCAGAACGTAAGATAACGGATTTTCTCAGCGATTACGTGATTGAAACAAGAGAAAGAATCAGGCTAATGTCTGAATTTGCCAGCGGTGAAGAGCTTGTGGAGCGGTCGTCAGGCCTGGTTTGGGGTTATTTTGAAGAGAACCCAGAGGTTGTTTTAGCAGACAGGGAAGCGGTGGATGGAACTGCTTACCAGGATTTAAAGGCAGATTCGGCGGTGCTTTTCGATGAGGCGTATTACTATTTCCCGGTGAATCTTCTGACGAGAATCTGCGAGCCGTTACTTCAGACATGCTCAATGCCTCAGTTAAAGCGGCAGCTAAGGGAGGAGTCAATTATTCACTGTAACTCCGCGGATTATACAGTGAAAAAGGAAGTTGTCCTTGTTTACGGAGTAAAAGAGACTCAGCGTTTCATCTGGGTTTACAAGGATAAGCTGCTTTCTCCAGACAATTTGCGGCTGGAGGATGTCTTTGCAAATGATGAGAACGATGAAGGAGGAAGAAGTTATGAAGTATGTTGGGGCAATTACTAGTGGACAGAACGTGTTGATTGGGGAAAATTCGCCCAATTGCCACGTGATTATAACAGGCATTAGTGGTTCTGGAAAGTCGGTTAGGATTGCAGATATCGAACGGCATATCATAGAAGATGGGGGTACAGTAATTGCATTTGACATAAATGGAACGCACGAACAGATAAGCGAAGGCTGTTGTAACTGGATTTCTGCGCAGAAAGACGGGCTTGATGTTAATTTTCTTGACATGTCGCTGGTCAATACTGGAGAAGAGACTTTGTCCAATCTTGTCGAATACGTCAAAAAAACACTGTGCCCCAGACAAATGCGGGGAGCCTGTCAGCTTAATGCAGTACGGAAGGCAATTTACTTCGCGCTTAAAAATCGTGCGAACTTTGGGAGTGATATTGAAGCAATAGCCTGTGGATTGGAAGAATTGGATGATCGAGCCGCTGCTGGTGCCTATAATCATCTATGCCCAATTTTAGAGGGAGGGATTTTTAGGAAAAGTGTGAAAAAAATCGAGGGCGGAAAGTTAAACATACTGTCCCTGCGCGGCATTAATCCGGATACTCAAAAACGAGTTGTGGAGATTATGTTGGCTGTGATGTGGAGACAAATGCGGATAGCGAGGAGTCAGGGAAGAAAACTGACGATAGAGATTGACGAGGTGCAGAATCTGAACTTTGGACATTCAACGGTGCTTTTTGAAATGCTGACGGAAGTAAGAAAATATAGCGTGAATCTGATATTAGCAACGCAAACGCTGGCAATATTCAGCAAAAAGGAGCTTGCTGTTCTTAATCAGGCGGCGGTAAAACTGTTTTTTCAGCAATCTGTAAGTGATGTGAAGATGGTTGCGGAGCTGATTGAACCAGGCCACAGAGAAAAATGGACTCGGAGTTTGTCGCGTCTTCGTATAGGGGAGGCAATTGCTGTAGGCGATCTGGAAATAAATGGAAGGCCACTGCCACAGCCAGTAGTGACGAAATCGCAATTCTTACAGCAAAAACAAGAAACTTTAATGGTTGCTGCTAGAAACTTTGGACAAGTGAGGGGGTATCAGGGTGATACTGGCGGAAGGAAAGTTCGCCGATAAAATGTAGCAATCGTAGAAGAAGAGGAAAAGATAAAGCGGAGCATGTATAAGCAGTGCGCCGAAGAGTTTGGGAGCAGGAATATATCCTGTACAAGAAAAAATAGAACACAAGGAGGACGTATAAATGGAAGAGACAAAAGTATACTTAGCATCGGACGTCCAAAGAGCATTATCGCTTGGACGCAGTAAAACATATCAATTTCTGGAGGAAGTATATAAAAAACAGGAGCCTTTCCGGGTCATAAAAGTCGGAAAACTCTTCAGGATTCCGCAAAAATCCTTTGACGAGTGGATTAACGCGGTAAAGTGACAGGGGGGATTGCAGATGGCTAAAGATAAATCCGGTATTGCCTTTTTTGAGGCAGGAAGCTGGTACCACAGAGTGAAGATCCTGAAAGAAGACGGAACGACAAGATATACCAAAAAAGGCGGATTCAAAACGGCAGAAGAAGCTGAAAGAAATTACCGGCGATGCGAGGAAGAGTTTGCCAGGGCATACCGTAATTTTCATGCCACGGCCTGCATGGATTTTACGCTAAAAGATTATCTCGAGTTTTGGCTCGAAGAAGTCTATGCCCCGCGTATTGAGAATACGTCCCGGATGCTGGCATCATATGTGTTGCATAATTTGATTCTTCCTGCCATAGATCCAGCGATCAGATTGCGCTATATCAGCGTCGAATATTTAGACGCTTTGTTACTGGAGGCTTCAAAAGCGTGTGAATCTGCAGGGAATAAAAGCCGGGAACTGTTAAATCTGGCATTAAAAGATGCTGTGATACAGGGTTACATCCAAAGTAACCCTGTACCATCAACAAAACCTTACAGAAGGAAGAAAACGGTTATCACTGTTCTTAACAAAGAAGGGCTGCGTGTTTTCCTGGAAAAAGCATCTGAAAACAATTGGTATCTGGAAATACTCCTTGGATTATTTATGGGGCTGCGGAAAGGTGAGATTGCGGGATTAAAATATAGTGATTTTGATCTGTCCGGGAAAACTGTCAGTATTTCCCGGCAGATTACATCCAATCCGGTTGCGGTGGAAGGACAGGCTGGGATGTTTGAGTATCAGGTAATAGAAAAACCGCCGAAAACATCTAACAGTTATCGGACATTAAGGGTCCCGGATGCGATTATAGAGGAGGTTGTGAAAAGAAAGGCGCAGAACGATTTCAGAAAGGAACAGATGGGGGAGGATTACATAGATAAGGATTACTTATCCTGCAGCAAAAACGGCCTTCCTCATGCTACGGCTTCTTTTAATACAGCATTGACTAAATTATGTCGGAGATTGGGTCTGCCTCATCTGACTGTTCATAGTTTGAGACATATGTACGCAAGTATTTTATTGGAACAGGGGGTTCCGTTGATAAAGGTATCTGCGCTGCTTGGCCACTCAAGTTTAAATACTACATTTGAGTATTATTGTGAAGTTATGGATGAGACAGAAAAAATAAGGGATTTTTTAAATAATAATTTCGTGCCGGAAGGAGAGTGAGAGGATGTTAGATTTAAAATGGCAGAATTATACCGACTGGGATGTAAAGAGTGTGTTTAAACTTCCAGACAGGAATAATTATGCCTTTCGTGTCGTCCTGAAATAT
Organism: Lachnospiraceae bacterium MD308; assembly: GCA_000403475.2. Lineage (GTDB taxonomy): Bacteria > Bacillota > Clostridia > Lachnospirales > Lachnospiraceae > MD308. The sequence goes on along the minus strand of KE159795.1, from coordinate 199,082 downwards.
CAGGACGGCACAAAAAAGATACAGCAAAAATCAGGATTTCAGACAAGAAAAGAAGCCGGAGATGCCAGAAAACGTACTATAGGGGAATTGTGTAATGGTACGTATATAGTAAACAATAAGGTGAAAGTCAGAGAATTTCTGGAATACTGGCTGGAGTATGATATCAGACAAAGAGTCGGAAGCCAGAATACTTATACAGCTTATTCGCAGATTGCCAGAAAACATATTATCCCGTATCTTGGAAAGAAAAAGCTGACAGAGTTAAACAGGGGAGACATTCAAAGGCTGTACAAAGACCGTGCAGAGTATTCCGTTCATATCGCACGGCAGGTAAAGACGGTGCTGAATGTTTCCCTTCGTTATGCAATGGCGCATAAAATGGTCGCGTTAAATCCTGCGGAAGGCATCAATCTTCCGAAGACAGTGGAGCGCAGGCGGTATCATGCCAGAAATATAGATGAGAAGAAAACTCTGACGATGGAGCAGATTCAGGTTTTACTGGAAGCCAGCAAGGAAACTCCTATACATATGCAGGTATTGTTCAATGTGCTTATGGGACTTCGGAGACAGGAGATAAACGGACTGAAATATTCTGATGTGGATTATATCAACCGTACTTTATCAGTAGAGCGCCAATTGGGGAAAGAATTAAACAGAGAACCAAATGCCGCCAGTAACAGACAAATGACGAAAAGAGAACTGCCGTTAAAATCATCGTCGAGTAAACGTATATTACCTATTCCAGATTATGTATTTGAAGCGATCTTAGAGGAACGGAAACTCTATGAAAAGAACAGGAGTCGGAGAAAATCTCAATTTCTGGATTTGGATTATATTTGCTGTTCGACATACGGAAAACCGCGCAGTAAGGATTTCCATTGGAAATACTATAAAAAACTTTTAAAAATCACCGGACTGCCGGATATAAGATGGCATGACCTGAGAAGTACTTATTGTACACTGCTGTTAAAAAATGATTTCAGTCCTAAAGCAGTATCAAAGTTAATGGGGCATGCAAAAGAACTGGTCACTGTGGATGTATATGGAGATAACCAAAATATCATTCCGGAAGAGATCCCGGAACTGCTGTCCTATATGAAAGATGTTATGCCGAAGAAAAAGGGAGAAGCTGATTTGGAAGACAGTGCATTGGATATTATTATAGAAACAGAGAGATATCTGCCGGAAAGTGTGGCTGCTCCAAATTAAAATCCAACTTAAATTAATGTGTGTACGAACGAGTGTTTCGGAACATTTGTTCTAAAATTCTTGTTTTTATCTGTACAAATCTAAGGTAGTATGCTATAATCAGAGTTGCTTTTGGGACAGGTAATCCATCCTGTTTTTCTGTTTTCACCTGATCCAGAAAATTGAACGGAGTGAACATGATTCGTCGAAATCTTATTTTTGAAAAAAATGAAGATGTGCCCTGACGAATTTCTGCCTAATAGACGAACTTTTTTACTATAAATCCGGGAGGTGGTTTTTGTGCAGGATGCACAAAGTATCTTTAAATTACACAGCGCTTTCAAGCCTACGGGAGACCAGCCGCAGGCAATAGAAAAGCTTGTAAAGGGCTTCAGGGAAGGCAACCAATGCCAGACTTTGCTAGGGGTTACGGGGTCCGGAAAGACGTTTACCATGGCAAATGTGATCCAGCAGCTTAATAAGCCCACTTTAGTAATAGCGCACAATAAGACCCTTGCTGCACAATTGTATGGAGAGTTCAAGGAGTTTTTCCCTGAAAATGCGGTAGAATACTTTGTGTCCTACTACGACTACTACCAGCCCGAAGCTTACGTTCCTTCTTCTGACACCTACATTGCCAAGGACTCGTCTATCAACGATGAGATTGACAAGCTCCGCCATTCGGCGACGGCTGCGCTTTCCGAGCGCAGGGATGTGATTATCATTGCCAGCGTGTCCTGCATCTATGGACTCGGCTCGCCCATCGACTATCAGGAGATGGTGATTTCCTTGCGTCCGGGGATGATCAAGGACAGGGATGAGGTTGTAAAGAAGTTGATTGAAATTCAGTACGACAGGAATGAGATGGATTTCAAGCGGGGAACTTTCCGGGTGAATGGGGATGTTTTGGAAGTGATTCCCGCATTGTGTGAAGGAGTTGCGTACCGAATTGAATTTTTCGGTGACGAGGTGGAAAGAATTACAGAGGTAGATGTGCTGACCGGAGAGATTAAGAATGAGCTGAATCATGTGGCTATATTTCCTGCCTCCCATTATGTAGTTTCAAAGGAGAGTATGGAGCGGGCGATTCGGGAGATTGAGACGGAGCTGACCGGGCAGATTAAGTATTTTAAGGGTGAGGGAAAGCTTTTAGAGGCACAGAGAATTTCCGAGAGGACGAATTTCGATATTGAGATGATGCGGGAAACGGGATTCTGTTCGGGGATTGAGAACTATTCCAGGCATCTGACAGGGCTTGCGGCAGGGCAGCCGCCCCACACGCTGATTGATTATTTCCCGGACGATTTTATACTGATGATTGACGAGTCGCATATTACGATTCCGCAGGTGGGCGGCATGTATCACGGTGATCAGTCCAGAAAGTCCACACTTGTAGAGTATGGGTTTCGACTGCCTTCGGCAAAGGATAACCGGCCGCTTAGCTTTGAGGAATTTGAGAGTAAGATCAATCAGGCTCTTTTTGTGTCGGCGACGCCGGGGCCTTATGAGAGAGACCATGAATTACTGCGCGCAGAGCAGGTGATCCGTCCTACGGGGCTTTTAGACCCGTCGGTGGAGGTACGCCCGGTGGAAGGCCAGATTGACGATCTGGTTTCTGAAGTGAATAAAGAGATTAAAAAGAAGAATAAGATACTGGTTACTACGCTTACAAAGCGCATGGCGGAGGATCTGACGGACTATATGCGTGAGCTGGGAATCCGGGTGAAGTACCTCCATTCTGATATTGATACTCTGGAGAGGGCTGAGATTATCCGTGATATGCGGTTAGATGTGTTTGACGTGCTGGTGGGAATCAATCTCCTCAGGGAAGGTCTTGATATTCCGGAGATAACGCTGATTGCTATTATAGATGCTGATAAAGAAGGATTCCTGCGTTCCGAGACGTCTCTTATACAGACGATTGGACGTGCGGCGAGAAATGTGGAGGGACATGTCATCATGTACGCAGATACAGTGACAGATTCCATGAGACGTGCAATAGAAGAAACAGAGCGAAGGCGTGCCATTCAGGAAAAATATAACGAGGAACATGGCATTACTCCCCAGTCTATTCAGAAGAGTGTGCGGGAACTTATCAGTATTTCCAAGAAAGTGGCAGCGGAAGAGCTGCGTATGGAGAAAGATCCAGAATCTATGAGCACGAAGGAATTAGAGAAATTAGCGAAGGATCTTACGAAACAGATGAAGAAAGCAGCTGCGGAGCTTAACTTTGAGGCCGCCGCACAGCTTAGAGACAAGCTTGTGGAAATCAAGAAACTTTTGCATGAGTAAGAGAGGATAAAAGGATGTCAAAAAGTAAAGATAAAAGGCAATTTATTACAATTCGCGGGGCGAATGAACATAATCTGAAAAACGTGGATTTGAAGATTCCGAGAAATGAACTGGTAGTGCTGACAGGACTGAGCGGTTCGGGGAAGTCTTCTCTTGCGTTTGATACAATCTATGCGGAAGGGCAAAGACGGTATATGGAATCCTTGTCTTCCTATGCCCGGATGTTTCTGGGACAGATGGAAAAACCAGACGTGGAGAGTATAGAAGGGCTTTCACCGGCGATTTCCATTGACCAGAAGTCTACGAACCGCAACCCCCGTTCTACAGTAGGAACAGTGACAGAGATTTATGATTATTTCCGGCTGCTCTATGCCAGAATCGGGATTCCGCATTGTCCGAAGTGCGGGAAAGAGATTAAAAAACAGACGGTAGACCAGATGGTAGACCAGATCATGGAGCTGCCGGAGCGGACGAAGATCCAACTTCTTGCTCCTGTTGTGCGTGGACGAAAGGGAACCCATGCAAAACTTTTAGAGAGAGCGAAGAAAAGCGGGTATGTCCGTGTTCGCATTGACGGGAATCTCTATGAGCTTTCCGAGGAGATTGCGCTGGATAAAAATATCAAGCACAGCATTGAGATTATTGTGGACCGCCTTGTGGTAAAAGAAGGGATTGAAAAGAGGCTGACGGATTCCATCGAGAATGTCCTGCATCTTGCGGAAGGGCTTATGATTGTGGACGTTATAGACGGTGAACCGATGAATTTCAGTCAGAGTTTTTCCTGCCCGGACTGCGGTATCAGTGTGGACGAGATTGAACCCCGGAGTTTTTCGTTTAATAATCCATTTGGAGCCTGTCCGGAGTGTTTTGGGTTGGGATATAAGATGGAATTTGACGAGGACTTGATGATTCCAGATAAGCGGCTGAGCATTGCCCAGGGAGCTATCACAGTGATGGGCTGGCAGTCCTGTACAGATAAGAAGAGTTTTACGTATGCGATATTGGATGCGCTTTGCAGGGAGTATGATTTTTCTTTAGATACTCCTTTTGAAGAGTACCCGAAGAAGATTCAGGATATCATACTTTATGGTACAGACGGGAAGGAAATAAAAGTTTACTATAAAGGGCAGAGAGGCGAGGGTGTCTATGATGTGGCGTTTGAAGGGCTGGTTAAAAATGTGGAGCGGCGCTACCGTGAGACATCATCGGACACTATGAAAGCAGAATATGAAGAATTTATGCAGATTACGCCCTGCCGTGAGTGCAAAGGGCAGCGGCTTAAGCCTGCGGCACTGGCAGTTACCCTAGGGGATAAAAATATTCATGATGTGACGACACTGTCTATTGAAAAGTTGGAAGGATTCTTGCAGGAGTTGGTGCTGAGTGAGCAGCAGATGTTGATTGGGGGACAGATATTAAAGGAGATTCAGGCCCGCACGAAGTTTTTGCTGGATGTGGGGCTTGACTATCTGACCCTTTCAAGAGCCACCGGGTCCCTCTCCGGAGGGGAGGCGCAGAGAATCCGGCTGGCGACCCAGATTGGCTCCGGGCTTGTGGGGGTGGCGTATATTCTTGACGAGCCGAGCATCGGGCTTCACCAGAGGGATAATGACAAGCTGCTCAATACGTTAAAGCATCTGCGTGACCTGGGAAATTCGGTTATCGTCGTGGAACATGACGAGGATACTATGCGGGAGGCAGACTATATCGTGGATGTAGGGCCGGGAGCCGGAGAGCATGGCGGTGAGATTGTGGCAGTCGGCACGGCAAAAGACATAATTAAGAATAAGAAATCTATTACCGGCGCATACTTAAGTGGAAGGGAACGCATTCCAGTGCCAAAGGAACGGGCGAAGGCATCGGGTTGGATTAAGATTACCGGGGCGAGGGAGAACAACTTGAAAAATATCGACGTTGAGATTCCTCTTGGAATCATGACGTGCATTACCGGTGTGTCCGGTTCAGGAAAGAGTTCTTTGATCAATGAAATTCTTTACAAGCGTCTTGCAAGGGATTTGAATCGTGCCAGGACTATACCGGGAAAGCATGGGGATGTGGAGGGGATTGAACAGCTTGATAAGGTGATAGCCATAGACCAGTCGCCAATCGGCCGTACGCCCCGTTCAAATCCTGCCACTTATACGGGAGTGTTTGACCTCATCAGAGATTTGTTTGCCGCAACTGCGGATGCCAAGGCGAGAGGATACAAAAAGGGAAGGTTCAGTTTTAATGTTAAGGGAGGCCGCTGCGAGGCCTGTTCGGGAGATGGAATCTTGAAAATAGAGATGCATTTCCTGCCGGATGTGTATGTCCCTTGTGAAGTGTGCCATGGAAAACGATACAATCGGGAGACTTTGGAAGTTAAGTACAAAGGGAAGAATATTTATGATGTTTTAAATATGACAGTAGAAGAGGCTATGCATTTCTTTGAGAATGTGCCAAGCATAAAGAGGAAGATGGAAACACTGTATGATGTGGGGCTTTCCTATATTCGTCTGGGACAGCCGTCCACGGAGCTTTCCGGAGGGGAGGCCCAGAGGATTAAGCTGGCGTCGGAATTAAGTAAGCGAAGCACCGGGAAGACAATCTATATTTTGGATGAACCGACCACGGGACTGCATTTCGCAGACGTTCATAAGTTGACAGAGATTTTACGGAGGCTGTCAGCAGACGGTAATACAGTTCTTGTCATCGAACATAACCTGGATGTCATTAAGACGGCAGATTACATTATTGACATGGGGCCGGAAGGCGGTGACGGGGGAGGAACTATGATTGCGAAGGGAACGCCTGAGGAAGTGGCAATGAACCCTGTTTCTTATACCGGAAAGTACATTAAAGATATGCTTCACAAAGATTTAAGAAAATAGGGGTTTTCATTTATTCGGGCAGGAGATATAATACCCGTGGGATGTCCCGTATGTTGGCGGATATTGAGAGAGTAAGCGAGTTGAAAGGGGATTTAGTATGTCGGTAGATATTGGAATTGATTTGGGGACAGCCAGTGTTCTTGTGTATATCAAAGGCAAAGGTGTTATACTTAAGGAACCATCGGTGGTGGCATTTGACCGGGATACGAATACAATAAAAGCGATTGGAGAAGAGGCTCGGCTGATGCTTGGCCGTACGCCGGGTAATGTGATTGCAATCCGCCCCCTGAGAAAAGGTGTAATATCTGATTACACTGTAACAGAGAAGATGATAAAATATTTTGTGCAGAAGGCTATGGGGCGGCGGACCTTCCGGAAGCCGTGTATCAGTATCTGTGTACCTAGCGGAGTGACTGAGGTAGAGAAAAAAGCAGTAGAGGAGGCGACCTTTGCGGCAGGGGCCAGGGATGTCAATCTGATCGAGGAGCCGGTAGCTGCAGCTATAGGTGCAGGTATCGATATTTCGAAACCTTGTGGCAATATGATTGTAGATATCGGTGGAGGAACTACAGACGTTGCTGTGATTTCTCTTGGCGGGACAGTGGTTAATACTTCATTAAAAGTGGCAGGAGATGATTTTGATGAAGCAATTGTACGCTTTATGAGGAAAAAGCATAATCTTTTGATTGGCGACAGAACGGCAGAGGACATTAAGATTCAGATAGGAACTACTTACCAGTTGATGGAAGATGACGCGATGGAAGTGCGTGGGAGAAACCTTTTGACGGGACTTCCAAAGACAGTAATGGTGACTTCCGCCGAGACGGAGGAAGCGCTCAGGGAGACATCCGGACAGATTGTTGAAGCAGTGATCAGCGTCTTAGAGAGGACGCCGCCGGAGCTTTCGGCAGATATACTAGACCGTGGAATCATGTTGACAGGAGGAGGCGCTCTGCTAAGAGGCCTGGAAGAGATGATTGAAGAGCGGACAGGAATCAACACGATGACGGCGGATGACCCGACGCAGGTAGTTGCGGTTGGTACGGGTCAGTTCGTGGAGCTTACAAGTATGTACAAGGAGTAAGATAGAAGGTACATGGAGACGATTAAAGGATATGTAGAACATATTGTATACCGCAATGAGGAGAATGGGTATACAGTTTTTAACCTGAATAACGATGATGGGGACCTTACCTGTGTGGGGAAGCTTCATTATATAGAAGAAGGCGGACTGTTTGAATTAACTGGAGAATATACGACCCACCGGCTTTACGGGACACAGCTTCAGATTGAGTCGGCAAGGGTATGTGAACCGGAGGATTTGGTTTCCATTGAACGGTATCTGGGTTCCGGAGCTGTAAAAGGAGTAGGGGCATCGCTTGCAGGCAGGATTGTAAAGAAGTTTAAGGAAGATACTTTCCGTATTATTGAGGAGGAGCCGGAGCGTCTTGCAGAGGTTAAGGGAATCAGTGAGCGCAAGGCAAGGGAGATTTCTCTTCAGGTGGAAGAAAAGAAGGATATGCGTCAGGCGATGCTTTATCTGCAGAAATATGGAATTTCTATAGCCCTTGCAGTGCGGATCTATCAGCATTATGGGCAGAGCGTTTATCGCGTCATTGAGGAAAATCCGTACCAGCTTGCAGACCATGTATCGGGAATTGGCTTTAAAACCGCTGACGAGATTGCGGCAAAGGTCGGGATTCATACGGATTCGGATTATCGCATTCGCAGCGGTATTTTCTATACTCTTCTGCAGGGTGTAGGAGAAGGTCATGTATATCTTGAGCAGGAAGTGCTGATGTACCGTACCGGAATGCTTCTTGGAGTCGAGATGGAAGATATGGAAAGATATCTTCAGGATCTTGCTATGGAGAAAAAAATAATATTGAAGAAGGATACCGACACAGAGAGCGGCGCAGGATTTGACGGAGCAAGGTGTTCAAAGCTTCGGGTCTATCCCTCTCATTATTACTACCTGGAGTTAAATACGGCGAAGATGCTTCATGACTTGAATGTGCATTTTGATATGTTAGAGGATGCCGTTTTGCATCGACTACATAAGATTGAGGAGAATACAGGTCTCAGACTGGATGAATTGCAGCGAAAGGCGGTCATGGAGGCCATAAGAAACGGGATTACCGTTGTGACAGGAGGTCCCGGGACTGGAAAGACAACAACGATCAATGCTATGATACATTTTTTTGAGGAGGAAGGAATGGAGCTTCTTCTGGCGGCGCCTACCGGGCGGGCCGCTAAGCGTATGACAGAGGCGACCGGTTATGAAGCCCAGACAATACACCGGCTGCTGGAGGTGAATGGAAATCCTGAGGAAGAAGGAAACACGGGATTTCAGCGCAACGAAGAGAATCCATTAGAGGCGGATGTCATTATTATTGACGAGATGTCGATGGTGGATCTTTCATTGATGTATGCGCTCCTGAAAGCAGTCGTTCCGGGTATGAGGCTTGTGCTGGTGGGAGATGCGAACCAGCTTCCAAGTGTTGGCCCGGGAAGTGTGTTAAAAGATATGATTCGTTCCGGGTATTTTTCAACTGTTATGCTGACCAAGATTTTCAGGCAGGCAGGAGAGAGCGATATTGTGGTGAATGCCCACAAAATAAACAACGGTGACTCAGTAACGCTTGACAATAAGAGCAAAGATTTCTTTTTCTTAAAGCGTCAGGAGCCGGACGTAATTATCAGTGTACTTATTACATTAATCCAAAAGAAGCTTCCGAAATATGTGGGGGCAGAAAGCTGGGATATCCAGGTGTTGACACCTATGAGAAAAGGTCTGCTGGGGGTAGAGCGTTTAAATCGGATTCTTCAGGAGTATTTGAATCCGGCGGACAAAAGCAAGAAGGAAAAAGAGGCCGGTGAGCGAATCTTTCGGGAGGGCGATAAAGTTATGCAGATTAAGAATAACTATCAGCTCGAATGGGAGATTCAGACAAAGTATGGCATGACGATCGATCGGGGACTTGGAATTTTTAATGGAGATATGGGGATTGTCAAGAACATTAATACTTATGAAGAGACGGTGACCGTAGAGTATGATGAGAAGAGGAGAGTGAAATATCCTTATAATCTTTTGGATGAGTTAGAGCTTGCTTATGCAATCACTATACATAAGGCTCAGGGGAGCGAGTATCCGGCGGTTATTATCCCGCTGCTTCAAGGTCCAAGGCAGCTTTATAACAGGAATCTTCTCTACACAGCGGTGACGAGAGCAAAAAAATGTGTGACACTTGTGGGGAGTGATGCAGTGTTCCATGAAATGGTACGCAATGCGGATGAACAGGCAAGAAATACAAGCCTTGCAGAACGAATCTGTGAAATTAATTGAAAGAAAAAAGCATTTTAAGATGGTTTTGGCCGGAGGTCTGTCCTTTTTGCGGACGGGTATCCAGAAGGGGAATTTGTGTGCAGTGCGAGGTCAGAGTTAGAAAGTTAGAGACTAACGAGCCGAAGTGTATGAAGTGTGGAAAGCCGTTTCGCTATAAAGAACAGGAATATTGCCATGATTGCATGCATACACAGCATTATTTTGACAGAGGAGCTGCGGTCTGGCTTCATAAGGAGCCGGTGAATTTTTCGATTTACCAGTTTAAATATCATAATCAGCGTATTTTTGGAAAGTATTATGCGGCAGAAATGGTAAAAAAGTACAGGAATACATTGTTAAAATGGAAACCGGATATTATCGTGCCGATTCCGCTCCATTGCCGCAAATTACGAAAAAGAGGATATAATCAGTCGGCGATCGTGGCAAAAGAGCTTGGAGAATATCTTGGAATAGCAGTAGATACAAAAGGGTTCCGAAGAGTGCGCGGGACGGTTCCGCAAAAAGGACTGGCTCCCGCAAAGCGGAGAATGAATTTGGGCGGTGCCTTTTCTGTCAGTGGATATTTGCGGACTGCGATGAAAGGAAAGACGGTGCTGCTGATTGATGATATTTATACTACCGGGAGTACGATGGATGAAGCAGCAAGGACATTAAAAAGAGAAGGGGCAGAAAAAGTATTCTATTTGACGATAAGTATTGGACAAGGATACTGATATTTGTTATACTGAAAATGATAGTTAAATCAGGGAAGAGGTTAGAGGTGGACGATGTTAGACGAGCGTAAGGTTAAGCTGATGACAAAGCTTGCCCTGTACGAACATACACAGGGCAGAGAGGATTTTAAGATAAGCGAATATTATAGGAAGGATTATGCAGGCATGCATGTTTTCAGTTCGGTCATTTGGGTGACGGTCGGTTATGTCTGTTTGGCGATGCTGATTGTATTTGCCGGTTTTGATGCGTTGATTGACAGTATGTCCAATAGCCTGATGTTAATGATTCTTATGATCTTTGTGGTGGGGTATTTTGGCGTTGTTGTAATTTATGCAGTTATTTCCAGCCATATATATAATCAAAAGCATAAGGAGGCAAGGATGAGAGTGAAAAAATACAATCATGATTTGACAAGACTTCTTAAGTGGTATGAAAGGGAGAAAAAGTAAATGGACGGAGTATTTGTGATGAAAGGGAAACTTCAGGAATTATACGCTCAGCATTCGCTGGTGTTTGATAAAGGGGTACAGTTTATTCTGGCCCTGCTGGCATTTTATATGATTAATAATAATGTGGGATTCATGAAGGCGGCGGCTTCTCCCGTGGTGATACTTGCATTATCTGTAATTTGTACTTTTTTTCCGGTTATTATAACTGTAATTGCAGCAACAGCTCTTATTTTGGTACATATGTATGCGGTGTCTATAGCTGTTCTTGCAGTTACGGCAGTTGTGTTTTTGATTATGTATATTTTTTATTTTCGGCTGACGCCGAAGATGGCTATAGTTGTGCTTCTTATGCCGATTGCATTTGCATTTAAGATTCCGTTTGTTGTGCCGTTGGCGTATGCATTGATCTCAACACCGGTATGTATGGTGGCAGTTGTGCTTGGGACAATTGTTTACTTTATGATGGAATACGTGAAAAAAGCGGCTCCGGGAATTACAGGTTCGGGGCTTTCAGGGATTATGACACAAAGTACAGAATATCTAAAGCAGGTATTCCAGAACAAAGAGATGTGGATTGTTATTGCGGCGTTTCTGTTGGCATTTCTTGTTGTCTATTCGATCAGAAGACAGTCTATGAACCATGCGTGGAAAGCTGCGGCGGTGGCGGGTGCGATTATTAATGTGGTTGTAAATATAGTGGGCGATATGGTTTTTGGCGTCCATATTTCATATACGTCTTTAGCGGCAGGAAGTGTTGCCGCTGTTGTTGTGGGGCTTGTGCTGGAACTGATGTTTTTTGCGGTGGATTATACGCGAAGCGAGAATCTGCAGTTTGAAGATGACGAATATTATTATTATGTGAAAGCAGTTCCGAAGATTTCCGTTGCTAAACCGGAAAAGACGGTGAAGAGGATTAACGGACGGCGCGAGACAGAGATTATTGATACAGAATCTGTAAGGAGCAGAAGACATGAGAGGGAAAGCCACCCGGACAGAGTCGGGGAGAGGATTCCGGGAAGGAATGGCGCAGGGCACGTAAGAGGAAGCTCGAGGCCACGTTAACAGGCGATGATCATATTGAAAAGGAGGTGGGAGAATGGAACAGAGAATTTCTCAAATATTGGGGAAATATGTATCAGGTGTTTACTTTCCGGAAATACATGTAACAGATGTTGTGGAAGTGATGATCCTTGCATTCTTGATTTATCAGATTATTATCTGGATTAAGAATACAAAGGCATGGATGCTTTTAAAAGGGATTTTGGTGCTTGCCGGTTTCATTCTGCTTGCTATGATTTTTCAGATGAATACGATACTGTTTGTTGCGAAAAATGCAGTTGCAGTGATGGCAACGGCGGCAGTAGTCGTGTTTCAGCCTGAGCTTAGAAGAGCGCTGGAAAAGCTGGGTGAAAAGCAATTCTTTTCTTCGGTTGTTCCTTTTGAAGCCTATAAAGAACGTGAAAAATTCAGTGTGGAGACCATGGAGGGCATCATAGATGCATGCTTTAGTATGGGGCGTGTCAAGACGGGAGCTCTGATTGTAGTAGAGCGTGCAATCCATCTGACAGAGTATGAGACTACAGGAATCTATCTGGATTGTCTGGTATCTATGCAAGTGCTGATCAATATATTTGAACATAACACTCCGTTGCATGACGGGGCGATTATTGTCCGGGGAGACAGGATTGTATCGGCAACTTGTTATCTCCCATTGTCTGATAATATGGGACTCAGCAAAGAATTAGGAACCAGGCACAGGGCGGCTGTTGGGATGAGCGAAGTAAGCGATGCTCTTATTATTGCCGTGTCAGAAGAGACGGGAGCCGTGTCGGCGGCCAGCGGCGGATATTTGGATCGGGATATTACGAGGGAAGAGCTTCGAAGCCACTTGCAGGGAATCCGCAACAAAAAGACAGAATCAAGAAAACTGACAGCATTTTGGAAAGGAAGGCTTACAAATGGAAAAAAGACTAATGAATAATATTGGTCTTAAGATATTAGCCTTTTTTGTAGCATTTATGCTGTGGATAATGGTGGTTAATATCGATGACCCGGTAACACATAAAACATTTTCGGATATCCCTGTTTCGGTGATCAATGAAGAAGTGCTTGCAAATGCTCATCAGCCGCAGACCTATCAGATTGTGGATAATACACAGACAGTAGATGTTACAGTTACCGCTAAGAGAAAAACGTTGAATCGAATAAAGGAGCAGGATATTATAGCAGTGGCGGATATCAAGGAGCTGACATTAGATACTCAGATACCGATTGATGTTACAATTAACGGTTTTGAAGAACGGTATGACAGCGCCCAGGCAAATCCCCGTAATCTTCAAATTAAGCTGGAGGATGAGGAGACTAAGCGGTTTCCGATTGTCCCGACTACAACAGGGACAGTTCGGGACGGGTTCGTGCTTGGCGAAATACAGGCGATGCCGGAAAAGGTATCGATCCGCGGGCCGAAGTCAGTTATTGCCGAGATTAGCAGGGTAGAGGCTTCTGTAAGTGTTTCAGGGCTTTCGAAGGATGCGGTGCTTGATTCGGAACTCGTGCTGTATGATTCCAATAATAATGTTATTGATCAGAATCTTCTTTTGAACAACCTTGGCACAGAAGGGGTAGGAGTCAGCGTACAGATTCTGAATACAAAAAATATCCCTCTGGAATTTGATACTTCCAGTATTCGTCCGGCGAGGGGGTACGAATTTACAGGAATTACTTACGAACCGCAGACAATACAGATTTCCGGGGAGCGTGATGTGATTAACAATACTTCTTTATTACAGATACCGGCGGAAGCGTTGGATGTAGATGGTATTAAAGAAAAGACGGAAAAGGTTATTGATGTGTCAGAATATCTTCCGGATGATGTGCGGCTGGCAGATGAGAATGCAGGCTCGGTTGTGGTGACTATTTCGGTGGAAGAGGACGGAACAAAATCCTACGATATTACGGTGGGATCTATTATGATAAATAATCTGTCCGAAGAGCTCACTATGAGTTACGCATCGGCAGATATGGTAGAGCTGAAAGTGCGGGGGCCAAAGAATGCGCTTGACAATCTTTCGCTTGAGAAAGCCATCAGTATTGACCTTAAAAACTATACGATAGACGGGACATATGATGTGCCTGTCACGGTAAGGCTTCCGGATGAGTGTTTTCTGGAAAAGAATGTAAAAGTAAGAGTTATTTTAAGTATGAAAGAGTAAGACGGAGAGAAGAAAAGATATGGTCAGAAAAAAAGTTACGATTTATAATCCGACCGGACTTCATCTGAGACCGGCGGGAATATTCTGTAATACAGCGAATCAGTTTGTGTGTAAAGTGTCATTTGAATATGACGATATGATAGCAAATGCGAAAAGCGTCCTCAGCGTGTTAGGCGCGTGTATAAAAAAGGGAGACGAAATTACATTCGTCTGTGAAGGCGAGGATGAAGAAGAAGCCTTAAAAGCTATGGTTGAGGCGGTAGAGAGCGGACTTGGCGAGTAAGACGGGTGAAAATAAGATGGCTTATGTGAAAACATGGGCCATTCTTTGCTATTCTGAGAATTTGAAAGACAGGAGAAAGCTATGGAATATCGTGATCAGCTAAAATATATCAAGACACATCAAGAAGAAAGGAGACCGGACAGGGGACGCAGAAGAAAAAAGAAAAAGAGGCAGAATCAGCGTCAACATCAGCATCGAGGCAGGATAGGTGTATTTGATAGTTTCCTCTGGTTCGTCCAGGCGTTGGCAACGTTGTTTTTCCTTGTATCGATGGCACTTCTTGGGATACTTCCGGCTGCTTATATGGTTGGAGCATGTGTTGTGCTTTTATTGCTGCTGTTAGTTGTGAGAAGTATGCAGAGACGCTCGGCAAGGAGCAGAAAAAAGAAAAGTTCAGGGAAGGGGCTGTCTTTTGTTGTCAGTGTGTTATTGATTGTGGCTGGATTCTATGGACTGAAAGTTAACGCGGCACTGGATCGGATTGCGATTGGAGACGAGACGGGGGGCTATGATGAGCAGCATGCATTTCCTGTTACAAGCAGACCGTTTAATGTATATATCAGCGGTATAGATGTATATGGAGATATAAATAAAGAGAGCCGCAGCGATGTCAATTTGATTGCGACTGTAAATCCAAATACCCATAAAATTCTTTTGACGACAACTCCAAGAGACTATTATGTAAGGATTCCGGGAGTTTCCGGAGAGGAGAGGGACAAGCTGACTCATGCGGGAAATTATGGTGTAGATACTTCCAGAGCGACATTAGAAGAATTATATGATACAGATATACCTTTTTATATACGTGTGAATTTTACCTCTGTTGAGGAGATTGTGAATGTTATGGGAGGTATTGATGTGGAGTCTGAGCTGGCATTTACAACTAGTAAGGCGGCCGGGGAAGTCGTAGATGTAAAGAAGGGGGTGAATCATTTTAACGGAAAACAGGCATTGGCTTTTGTGAGAGAAAGAAAGGCATTGGCGGCTGGGGATAACCAAAGAGGGAAAAATCAGCAGGCACTTCTTTCTGCCTTGATAAAAAAGGCTGTCTCCCCTATGATTCTGTTCCATGCGAATGAGATGATCGGAAGTGTGGCAGGAAATGCGGACACGAACTTGTCAGAAGCGCAGATTAAAGCATTGGTCCGTATGCAGATTAGCAGTATGGAAGGGTGGGAGATTGACTCTGTTGCTGCTGAGGGTGACGACAGCGGAAAGAAATATTGTTATTCTTATCGGGGAGGCCCCTTATATGTATCGGTCCCCGACGAAAGCTCAGTGGAGGATATAAAGCAGAAGATAAAGACAACATTGGGAAAAACGGTATTGGAAAAATAATCTTGTAGACAAAAAAAGTGAATTCAAGTAAAATAATGTCGGCCGGCAGGGATGACATTACGGAGGAGAAAAAATGAAAAACGCAACATTAGTTATCATGGCGGCGGGAATCGGAAGCAGATTCGGCGGTGGAATCAAACAGTTGGAAGCGGTAGGCCCGAACGGGGAAATTATTATGGATTATTCTATTCATGATGCTCTCGAGGCAGGCTTTAACAAAGTGGTTTTTGTTATCCGCAAAAGTCTGGAGAAAGATTTTAAAGAGGTTATCGGAGAACGGATCGAGAGAATCACGGACGTTGCCTATGCTTACCAGGAGTTGGATGATATTCCGAAGGATTTTCAGGGAAAATGGGAAGGAAGAAAAAAGCCGTGGGGGACCGGACAGGCAATTTTATGTTGTAAGGGGATTGTAAAGGAGCCGTTTCTTGTGATCAATGCGGATGATTATTACGGGAAAGAGGCGTATAAGGCAGTTTATCAATATCTGGCAAAAGAAGAAGCTGCAGCGATAGGTGACGGCAATTCAAAGATACTTGATATCTGTATGGCGGGGTTTGTTCTCGAAAATACGTTGAGCAGCAATGGTGCTGTGACAAGGGGAATCTGTCACGTGGATGGGAGTGGCCTGTTGACAGATATAGAGGAGACCTATGGGATTAAGGAGAGCGGCGGACGTGTGGCAGGGCAGCAGAATGGGGAGACAATAGAGCTTTCTTCTGGTTCAATCGTATCTATGAACATGTGGGGGCTGCCCGTACAATTTTTGGACAGGCTGGAAGATGGCTTTGAAAAGTTCCTTTCAGAATTAGATGAACAGGAGTTAAAGAAGGAATATCTTCTGCCGCAGATTATCGGTGAGATGCTTAAGAATGGGTGCGCGAAGGTAAAAGTGCTTCCTTCCCATGACAAGTGGTTTGGAGTTACTTATAAGGAGGATAAGGAGGAAGTAGTAAAAGCAATCAGGAATCTTATTGAACAGGGAATTTATCCTGAGAATCTGTTTGACAGACAGAAATAAAGCGTTTATGTAGAATTCACAGATATATGAATGCAGTAAAAAGGGGATTAGGGGAATTATGGTGTTACAGAAAGTGAAAAAAGTTCTGGCGGCAGTGTTGATTGGATGTATGATCAGTACACTGAGTGTCAGTGCAGGTGATACACAGAATGAGATAACAGAAAAAAATGAGGAGACCTTTGAGGAAGAAGAGGTACAGCCGGATAAAAGGACATTGTCGCTCATGGAGGAATACGAGGAGTGGCTGCGTCAGATACGGACAAAGTCTGTGGGAAGCTATAGCTCTGAGCTTGCAAAATTTCCGGCGTCCTATCAGACATACCTGAAAAAGCTTCATGAAAAACATCCGAACTGGGTATTTGTAGCAGTGAACCGGAATCTGGATTGGAACGATATTGTGGCGGCGGAAAGTGTTTCTTCATCTTCCACAGGCACGAATCGCAGTCTTCTTCCAAAGACGTCTGGTGGATTACTGCTCAGTAAAGCAAGTACGGATTATAATGCTTCGAAAGGTACGTACATTCCGAAAGACGGCTCTACATGGGTATCGGCGAGTAAGCCGGCAGTGGCATATTATGTGGACCCAAGGAATTTTCTGACAGATAATTATATTTATATGTTTGAAGCCCTTAATTATGATGCCGGTTATCATAACCTGGAGGGCGTTCGCAATGTTTTAAGCGGAACAGAGCTGTATGGAAATAAAAAGATAACCTATACGACTACGAGCGGAAAAACAACGAAACTTGATATGACATATGAACAGGCAATTTTTGGAGCAGGTGCTAAAAATAAAATAAGCCCTTTGTTCCTTGCAGCTAAAATAAGGCAGGAGACCGGTGCCAAGCTCTCTAACGGAAGTATATCCGGCAAGTTTTCATACGGTGGAAAGTCCTACAGGGGATATTACAATTATTATAATATCGGGGCATATTCTACAAGTACGGGTTCAGCCATTGCAAATGGCCTGACCTTTGCGAAGGGCGGAAAGAGCAATTCGAAAACTTATAAGCGGCCGTGGGTATCTCCGGTGATTGCTATTGACGGAGGCGCTGAGTATATAGGAAAGTCATATATTTCGAGAGGGCAGAATACGGTATATTTTCAGAAATTCAATACGATAACCGCCCCTTATTATCAACACGAGTATATGCAGAATTTGACGGCGGCGGCGTCTGAGGCAAAGACGACATATAATTCCTACAGCAAGATGGGGATATTGGATGATTCATTTGTATTTTATATTCCTGTATATAAAAATATGCCGTCACAGTCAAGCAAGATAACTATAAAAAAATCTGTAAAAACAGGGAAGACTGCCGCTGAAGTGACAATGCGCAAAGAACCTTTTGCGGGAAGCTCTGCGGTGACAACAATTCCGAAGGGGAAAAAGGTTACAGTGTCAGGGGCGGTGTATACAGATATGGATGCTTCTGTGATCGCTCAGGAGGAGAATCCATACTGGTTTAAAGTTAGTTATGGCTCCAAAGCAGGATATATTGCTTCTGGATATATTCAGCTGGATTCAGACAGCACAATAAAAGCGGGAAGTACCAGGCAGCTCAGTGTGACCAATACAGGCAGCGGGGAAAAGGTTTATTATGAGACAAGCAATCCGGCGGTTGCTACAGTCAGCAATACCGGAAAAATTACAGGGGTAAAAGGCGGAACCTGTGAAATCTATGCGGTTACAAGCTCCGGGAAGCAGATGGACGCAGTTGGAATCACAGTAAGCGGGACTGGTTCCGGAATTTCGAAGCCAAAGCTTACGTCTGCCGGCAACAGTAAATCTGGCGTTGTCCTTAAGTGGAAAAAGGTATCGAAGGCGAAAGGTTATTATATATACCGAAAGCAAGAGGGAGGAAGCTATAAAAAGATCAAGAAGATTACCTCCGGGAAAACGGTGAAATATACAGATAAAACAGCAGCAGCAGGAAAAAAATATGTGTATACCGTAAAGGCGTATAATGGCAGCAAGACGAGCAGCTGCGATAAGAAAGGCCTTACAATCCGCAGGCTTACGAATCCTTCTATGGTATCAGCCTCCGCGACTAAAAGCGGAATTAAGGTAAAATGGAAAAAGGTGAAAAGCGCAGTTACCTATGATATCTACCGCAAAGAAAAAGGTGGTAAATATAAAAAAATTGCGACAGTAAAAAGTGACAAATTGACTTTTACGGATAAAACCGCAGGAAAGGGTACAACCTATTACTATACAGCAAGAGCATGCAGCGGAATCTATAAGGGCTCTTATACGGAGTCGGGAGTGCGGGGAAAACGGAAGTAAATGTCATATTTCTCTGTACCATTAACAGCAAAATAGATATAAAATCGACAGTATCCCTCTTATTGCTTGAAATAAGAGGGATATTCGTTTATAATATTGTAAGTTATAACTATAAGTTCATCCTGGAGGGATTATGAAAAAGCATCTGCATAAATTTGAGACGACCATGTGGCTGTCTATTAAATTTATATTTTATATACTGCTAATGTATGCTTTCCTGCATGTGATGGGAAAGGACAGCATCGGACTTACCAGGCTGTCGAGAACACTTGGTATTACTGTGTCTACATTTGGTGTCGTGGGACTTTTATTTCTGTCAGTTTATGGAAAGTACGATGTGGGGCGGAGAAAGAGTAAGCCGATTATCTATTCACTCGCGTTGGCGGTAGCGTGCACAGATGTTATTACTTATATACAGTTGATGATCATGAGGACGAACCAGCCGAATGTTTATGGATTCCGTTTTTTGAATGTAAGTCTTCTTGGGATTGCTTTTCTTGTACAGATTGGAATTATTATTTTTTTCACATATTTTGGAAACTGGTTGTTTTTTTTAATCCATGAGCCAGAGAAATGCTGTGTAATCACATCCTCGCAGAAGAGTCTGGATGAGATTGTATTTGCAATGCAGCGATTTAAAAAGCAATACCGGGTTTCGACGGTTCTTGATTATCGCAGTGACCGGATAAAAAAACAGATAAAAACAGCGGAGACGGTGTTTGTCTATGATGTCCCGGTGGAGGCCCGCACAGATATTATGCGCTGGTGTTACCGCTATAAAGTAAACGTATATTTCAATCCGGAGATTGAGGACATTATGGAATTGGGCGCAAAGCAATATGTCCTGGACGATGTTTATCTGTTTAACAGAAATGTAAAGTCGCTGACTATGGAACAAAGGATAATAAAACGTGTCATGGACATTGTTTTTTCCCTGGGGTTAGGGATCTTTTCTGCTCCTTTCTGGATCTGTGCCATGATTGCTGTCAAGATGGAGGATGGAGGCCCGATCTTTTTTAAGCAGAAACGTGCGACTATTCATGGAAAACAATTTGAAGTGTATAAGCTTCGGACTATGAAGCCAAACAGTGAGAACCGCTCGGCAACGAAAGACGATGACCGGATCACAAAAGTAGGGAAGTTTTTGCGGCGGACAAGAATTGATGAGCTTCCCCAGCTTCTTAACGTGTTAAAGGGTGACATGACTTTTGTGGGGCCCCGCCCGGAGATGCTTAAGAATGTGGCGGAATATACAGAGGAGCTTCCGGAATTTAAATACAGGCTCCGTGTGAAGGCAGGACTTACCGGTTATGCACAGATTACAGGAAAATACAATACGACGCCGAAGGACAAGCTTGTTATGGATATGATGTATATCGAGCAGTTTAGTATCTTAAAGGATATTCAGATTATTTTTCAGACGGCGATTGTCTTGCTGAAGAAAGACAGTACAGAGGCTTTTGACGGGAAGAATAAGCATTGTCCGTATAAATTTGAAAAGTGGGAAGAAAAGAAGAATGATAACAAAAATTAAACTTAGTATAATTGAGGCAGGAACGGTTGGACTGAATTTCGCGTATACATTTTTGAAATTGCTGCCCACACGAAAAAAGGTTACAATGTTAAGCCGTCAGAGTAATATACCTTCCGATGAATTCCGTATGATAAAAAAAGGTATTAATTTACGGGATGAAAGTGTGAAGGTAGTGTTTTTGTGCCATACTTTAGACGGGGGAGTGAATTCTTCTCTTGGAGATAAGATAAAGTATGGGCTTCATATGTTTGTACAAATGTTTCATATTGCCACCTCAAAGGTGGTCATACTGGATAGCTATTGTATGGCAGTCAGCATTTTGAATCATAAAAAGAGCTTAAAAGTTATCCAGATGTGGCATTCTATGGGTACAATGAAAAAGTTTGGCTATACAGCATTAGACACGAAGGAGGGGAGTAAAAGTGAACTTGCCTGTGTGATGAAAATGCACAGGAATTATGACTATATTTTCGCGAGTGCAGAAAGTTATAAGGATCATCTGGCAAAAGGCTTTGACTGTGAGAAAGAAAAAATCTTGACAATGCCATTGCCGAGACTGGATTTGCTGAACAGTGAAAAGTATGGGAAGAAAGTGAGAAACAGGATTTATCAGGAGTATCCGAAGCTGCAGGAAAAGCCGCTGATTCTTTATTGCCCTACCTTCCGGAAGGAAGAAGAGGATTTTATGCAGGCGCTTAAAAGGCTTACTTGTGCAGTTGATTATGACAAATTTAATTTTGTCGTAAAGCTTCATCCGCTGTCTAAAGCAGAGGTAGAAGAACCGGCAGTCAGCGCCGACGGTTTTACAAGCTTTGAGATGCTATTTGCCGCAGACTACGTAATCAGCGACTATTCATGTATCGTATATGAAGCAGCAGTGCGAGGTATACCGCTGTATTTTTATGACTTTGACATGGATCTGTATTCAGACGGCCGGGGGTTGGCACTGGATTATGAAAAAGAGGTTCCGGGGCCCATATCTAAAGATGCAAAAGAGATTATCGCAGCGATTGAGACGAAGGAATATGATTTGGAAGCACTTAAGAGATACGCGGATAAATATGTAACACCGGTAAAGCATGCGACAAAAGATATTGTAGACTTTGTGTTTACACTGATGAATGAATAAATGTGTGGAGGAAAACCATGAATAAAGTATTTAAAGAAGATTTAGAAGCGATTATTGCGGAGAATATTCCGTGGGAGAAGTTAGAGAGAAAGACGGTGCTGATCACGGGAGCCAGCGGTATGATTGGAACATACATGCTGCATGTTCTAACGATGTTGAATGACAGACGTGATTACAACATACGGATACTTGCTATGCTCAGGAATGCATCGAAGCTGCCGTCTGAGATACGCAGCAGGGAAGATGTAGAAATCATCACCCATGATGTGACAGAGACGCTTGAAGTTGCCGGGGATGTGCATTATGTGATTCATGCGGCAAGCCCTGCAAGCCCGCTGATTATGCAGAATCAGCCGGTAGAGACCATTGCCGCGAACACGATTGGCACTTTTAATACGCTGAAGCTTGCGAAAGAGAAAGACGCAGAAGGATATCTGTTTATTTCCTCCAGAGAAATATACGGCCAGCCGGAGGAAGGACAGGAATTTTTTTATGAGGATACCTATGGGTTTGTAGACCAGCTAAATCCCCGCTCCTGCTATTCAGAAGGGAAGAAGGCGGCGGAGACGATGTGTGTCTGCTACCATGATGAATATGGTTTGAATACGAAGATTGCGAGACTTGCCCACACTTATGGGCCGGGCATGTCTATCTATGACGGGCGTGTGCAGGCGGATTTTTTGAAAAATGTATTTCATAAAGAGGATATCGTGCTGAAAAGTGAGGGAACCGCAGTAAGAACGTATACGTATATCGGTGACGCAGTGGCGGGATTATACCGGATTCTGTTAGGATCAGAGGAAATTGTATACAATATTGGCAACGAGGACGGAAAGGTGTCGATTCGTGAACTTGCAGAGATTATGGTAGATATCTACCCGGAGCGAGGGCTTAAGCTGGTGTTTGACATTCCGGAGGGCGGTACAAAAGGAACGGCACCCTACACATTGGGGATTTTAAGCAGTAAAAAGCTTCGTGAAATCGGGTGGAGTCCGAAATATTCCGTGAAAGAAGGATTTAAGAGGACGCTTGAGTATTTGGAGATTGAAGAGGGAGCAGAACATGAGTAAAAATATTGCAATTATTTTTGCCGGAGGCGTGGGTGCGAGAATGGGCTCCGGCCTTCCGAAGCAGTTTATCGAGGTTAACGGGAAACCGATCATTATTCATACATTGGATATTTTTGAGGAGCACCCTGAGATCGATGAGATTTATGTATCATGTAAGGAGGACTATATCCGTAAGCTTACAAAGCTGGTACAGCGCCATATGATTTCGAAGGTAGAGAAAATTGTGCCGGGGGGAGAGACCGGTCTGGATTCGATCTACAATGCGCTGCAGGCGGCGCGGGAGCATAACACCCCGGATGCGGTCGTGTTGATTCATGACGGCGTGCGCCCGTGTATTACAAAGGAACTGATTGATGAGGATTTGGCATGCGTCAGGAAGAATGGGACGGCAATTACGTGCACACCGCTCTATGAGACGCCCGTCATCTGCCGGGACGGCCATAGCATTGACGAGATACCGTCGAGGGCGAACTTTTATACAGCGCAGGCACCCCAATGCTTCAGGCTTGGCGATGTGTTGGAGGCGCATGCGATGATGCGTAAAGATAATCCGGGATATGAGGGAGTTGTGGATACTTGCTCTATGATGAAAAAGCTTGGGAAGGAAGTAACTCTTGTGGAGGGCCCGAGAGGAAATATTAAAGTTACGACGCCTGAAGATTTGTATACGTTTCGGGCGATGATACAGTATCGTGAGACAGAGCAGATCTTTGGATTCGGAACAAGGGAAGTACCGAGCAGGCTGATGAAATAGCGCCGCTATAAGGGAGGAAACAGAGTGTTTACAAGTGCAAAATATGTTCTGAGTGAAAATTATCAGAACTTTCATAGAATTGTTTCAATTGCAAAATATGAGCTTCTTGCAGATATGCGTGAGAGTAAGCTGGGGGTATTCTGGAATTTTGCAAATCCGGCAATCCATGTACTGACATATTGGTTTGTATTTGGATATGTGTTTAACAGAAAGGCGGTCGATGACATTCCTTATATTGTGTGGATGCTGGGCGGAATGGTAGTGTGGTTTTTTATAAGTCCGTGTATTACAGATGGGTGTAATTCTGTTTACAGAAAGGTGAATGTGATTACGAAGATGAAATTTCCGGTCAGTATTTTGCCTATGACGGTGGTTCTTGAAAAGCTGTTTGATCATTGCTGTCTGTTTATTATTATGGTAGTTATCTTTGCGACACAGGGGTATTATCCAAGCGTACATTGGTTTGCTCTTATTTACTACCTGTTTTGTGCGATTGTGTTTTCAGTGTCTTTGTCACTGACAACTTCTGTACTTAATATGCTGGCCAGGGATACAAGAAAACTGATTCTGGCATGTATGAGGCTGCTTCTCTACTTAACGCCCATTTTATGGAATTTAGAAAAGATAGGACATGGAATGGTTTCGAAAATTATTATGTGCAATCCGATTTACTATCTTGTACAGGGGTATAGGGACTGTTTCTTCTATCATAGAGGGTTTGCGGCATACAGTTGGTCTATGGCTTGGTTCTGGGGAATTACACTTTTGCTGTTCTTCTTCGGAAGCTATATGATGTATAAATTTAAGACAAGGTTTATAGATATGATTTAGAAGAGGAAATCAGATGGAAAGAGAAACAGCAATTGAATTTAAAAATGTATCAAAAATCTACAAATTAAAACGGAAAGACAAAAATGTCACTAAGGCTCAGAAGACCCAATATTTTTATGCGCTGAAAGATATTTCTTTTGAAGTGAAAAAAGGACAGGTGCTTGGGATTCTTGGGACGAACGGTTCCGGAAAGTCCACGATGGCGCTTGTGCTGTCGGGGATCGCTTCTCCGGATGAGGGAGAAATTATTGTCGATGGGGAACAGGCGCTGGTTGCAATCAATACGGGGCTTAATAAGGAGCTTACAGGGCTTGAGAATATAGAATTAAAAGGCGCATTATTGGGACTTTCAAAGAAAAAGATCAAGGAAATTACAGATGGAGTCATCGAGTTTGCCGAAATCGGTGATTTTCTCTATCAACCGGTGAAGAAGTATTCCAGCGGTATGAAATCCCGGCTGGGATTTTCCATTAATCTTTGTTTAGATCCCGAAATCCTTATTATTGATGAGGCTTTGTCTGTAGGAGATAAGGGATTTGCGCAGAAATGTCTGGCACGTATGAATGAATTAAAGAAAGAAGGTAAGACAATCATCTTCATCTCACATTCTCTTCCGCAAGTCAGGGAGTTCTGTGATACTGCAATGTGGTTAGAAGGAGGGAAGATGAAAGAGTACGGTGCGATAGGGGCAGTCTGTGATCACTATGCGGAGTACATCGAATACTGCCACACGCTTACCAAGGCGGAAAAAAGGGCAGAGCGAGAAGAAAAGTTTAAAGAACGTATTATAAAAGACCGGAAGGTTGGATGGATAGACAGGCTGTTTGGGTAGTATTTCAGAAAGCGGGGATAGTATGGACGTCAAATCTGTAATGAAAAATATTAAGAATAAAGGATTGAAAGAAACAATAAGAATCCATCAGGACAGGGATAGACGAAAGAATAATTTAGAGCTGAAGGAAGAGATTATCCAGGGAATTATACAGGATTCTTTTGCTTCACAAAAAGAAAATTACAAGAAGTATCTGAAAAACATCAGTGAAGGCGATGTGACGGAAGAGTTTTACGAAAATGAATTGAAAAGTATATTTATCAAACACGTATTTTCACGGATTTATAACGAGGAGGCAAAAAAACCGGTTGAGAACAAAATTGTGTTTATGGACCGTGGAGGCTCCCTCTCAGTAAGCCTTGCGTATATGTATAAATATATAAAAAAGAATACTGACTACAAATTAAAAAAGTATAAGCTTTGTATACGGAAGACCACGAATGAAGATTATTACGAGAGGGCGAAGGAGTATATCCGTGATGCGGCCACGGCGAAAGCGGTGTTCATCTGTACGGCGAATGATTTGATGTCTTATATTACTCTGCGGCCGGAGACGACTTATATTCAGCTATGGCATGGCTGCGGAGTATTTAAAAAGGTGGGCTTAAGTACAATCGATAAGAAATTTGGAAAAAGTGCCAAGTCCCATGAAGAGTATCCTTTGAATACGAATTATTCTTATGTCACCATCGCGAGTCCCGAGCTTTCATGGATATTTGAGGAATCTATGGGAATAGACAAAGAGTCCGGTGTCATTACGCCGACAGGAATCAGCCGGACAGATGAATTTTTTGATGAGGAATTCATCTCAGGCAGCTACAGGAAGCTGTATGAGAAGATCCCGCAGGCAAGGGATAAAAAAGTGATTCTTTATGCGCCTACATTTCGAGGAGACGTGGCGACTTGTACAACGCCGGATGTGTTGGATATAGCGGCATTTGCTAGAGAGCTGAAAGATGAATATATTTTGATTTTAAAGCATCATCCGACGGTGAAAAAGCTTCCGGAGATTCCAAAGGAGTATGAAAATACATTTGCATATGACATGACGCGAAAGTCGGGGATGAATATTAATGAATTGATGACGGTGGCAGATATCTGTATATCGGACTATTCTTCTGTAGTGTTTGAATATTCACTGTTTGAAAGACCGATGCTGTTTTATGTGTATGATCTTGAGGATTATATAGATGAAAGAGGGCTATATTATGATTTCGATGAGATTACACCAGGACCTTTGTGCAGGACAAACGAAGAGATGCTGGATTATATAAAGCACATTGATGAGCGTTTTGATAAGCAGGAGGTTACGGATTTCAAAAATAAATTTATGTGTTGTTGTGACGGGCATTCTTCTGAAAGAATACTTGCATTGGTTGAAGATAAGGAGTAAAGGATGAAACGTATTTTGACTTATGGGACATATGATTTGCTCCATTATGGGCATATTCGTCTGTTAAAAAGGGCGAAGGAACTGGGTGATTATCTGATTGTGGCGATTTCCACAGAGCATTTTAATGAGATCAAAGGTAAAAAGGCTTATCACAATTATGAGACAAGGAAAGAGATGCTAGAGGCGGTACGTTATGTGGATCTTGTGATACCGGAAAATGACTGGGATCAGAAAAGGGAGGACGTTCTGAATTATCATGTGGATACAGTAGTCATGGGAAGTGATTGGACAGGGCACGAGAAGTTTGAAAGCTTAAAGGATATTTGCGAGGTCGTGTACTTAGATCGGACAAGTGGGATTTCTACGACAAAGATTAAAGAAGAATTACATTTGTCGGATGATAATTTATATTAAAAACAGATGCAAAATGAGAAGGAGGAAGTTTATGAAGATTGGAATAATATCAATTAATATGTACTCAAAGGGGCTGAATTATGCCTGTCCGCTGCACAACTATGCCTTCCAGCAGTTTTTGCTGGAAAATGGGATTGAAAGTACGGTAATCAGCTATAAGCCGATATATTTTAATAATTTTGACCTGCGGCATCCTTATGATTATTATGAAAAGATGTGTGCGGAATTTGCGGCGCGGGGGAAAAGCATAACGGAACCCGAGGAGTGGGAGCGTATCACACATCTTAGGGAGGCGTGGAAAGATTTATATGAAGAGCGCGAGAGACGTTATGATAAGTTCCAGAATTTCATTGAGAAAAATTATATTAAAACAAAGGAGTGCTATGACAGCGACCTTTTAGAGATTAAAGATCCGGGATTTGACTGTTATATCTGCTGTACGGATGTCCTGTGGAAGCAGGAGCCGAATATAGGCTTTGACCGGGGCTTTTTCCTTGCCAGCAAAGCTATGGAGAACAAGTGGAAGATCTCTTATGCGGCAAGCCGGGGTGTTTACCACAGCAGGACGGAGGAGGATGAGAAAACTTTCCTTCATTATGTACAGGACATTGACGCGATTTCTGTGCGTGAAGAGAGTCTAAGAGACTACCTTGAAGAAAATATAGACAATGAAGTGACGATGGTCATTGATCCTGTTCTTCTCCATGAAAAAGAATTTTATGATAAGATCTTAGTGAAGCCGGAAGAGGAACACTATCTGTTCTTATATTATGTTATGGAAAAGGCGAAGGATACGATAGATCAGGCCGTCAAATATGCAAGGGCGCACAATCTTAAGATTGTGGAGATTACAGACCGGCCGCTGAAAGACGGGCGCCTTATGGAATATGAAGGTATTGAGCGGATATACAACTATGATATGGGTATTGAGGAATGGCTGGGTTACATCAAATATGCCGATTGCATCTTTACAAATTCGTTTCATGCCTGCTGCTTCAGCATCCTTTTTGAAAAGCAGTTTTATGCCGGATACCGCCACGGGGATAAGGTGACCCATGTTCTTGAGATGTTTGGATTAAGCGAGCGCAGGATTAACGGGGCAAGTGATATCCTGACGGTTCCTCTGCCGGATATTGATTATACGAAGGTAAGACCGCTGATGGAGCAGAAAAGGAAGGAATCGTCAGAATTCATCCTGTCGGCAATCCGCCGCATGGAATCAAGTGAGCGTCCGCTTCGTGATTATGAATGGTGGAAGAGGAGAATCCAATATAAAGTATACTGTAACAGCGGCATTTTCCAGAATCTCGGACGGGGAACTTACGAGGAGTCCAGAGGGGAAGCGAAAGAGCTGCTCACTGGTTCCTGGGAGTTTTGGCCGAAGGAGCGCGTGATGAACGACGGGCTTTCGCGCTTCCCTAAAAATGAGTTTAGCAGAAAAGGTTACCTGCCTGATGGTTGGAGATTCCGATTCAAGATAGACAACCGGTGGTTCTGGTATCTGGAAGACGGGACGTTCATGTTGAAAGGAGAATATGATAAAGAAAAGCATCCGGCGATTAAGAAATTTTCAGAATGCGATCACATTCCATATCTTCCGGTGACAGGGATTTCCCTTATGGTGGCGGAAGCTTTATGGAAAGAGGGGCAGGCAGAGTATACCGTAATCTATAACGGCGGTCTTAAATCCGATGAACTAATGTATAAATATGACAGGTCAAAAGGAGAGCTCAAAGTGTTGAAGACAGGTTCTGTTGAGTACCGGATAAACGAGACGGTTGTCAACGACGGACAGGCAAGACTGATAAAGAATCGGTTTTCACATTCAGGATATGAGTTCCTCGGATGGCAGATGCGAATTAAGGATGAAGAGAGATGGTACTGGTATCTGGCGGATAAGACTCTTAAAGCTCAGTCGGAGTATCACAAAGCCCGGGATGGGGAAAAGTACCTGCTTAAGGATGGCGCAAGGATTCCCTACATTCCGGCAAACAGGGTTACGACTGTTGTATTGGAAGGTGTGTGGGAAGCAAAACTGAAAACAAAGGTAGTCCGTAAAATAAAGAAGATAAAAGGGGACAAATAATGGGAAACACAGAAATTATCTTTGAAGTTACAAAAATAACGTGGGAAAGAATATTCCTTTCCCTTGAGATCAAGACGAATTATAAAGGAAAAGTAAAGTTCCGGTTAGAGAGTCTGGGAAAGATTTTCCGTGATGAAGAAGACAGGAGCATTATTGGAATGAAGATTAAGGACGCTTTTTGGGTGAAAAGCGAAAAGGTCTCGAACGGCGTATACCGTATTACGGGGAATATTGCGGCGATGAAAAAGCGTCAGTTTCTGGATAACGGACGTTGGAGGATCGTGGCTGCGGCGAAAGAAGGAGAATTTGTCTGCTATGCCTCCCATCAGGTAGCCTACCATTTCGACGAGTATTCCCGCATCTTCCGCTATGGAGGAGGTAAATATGCGTACAATGTATCCTTCAGCTCACTGATGGAGGAGGAAAAATATCTCTGGTTTTATATCAATACCTATTTTATGATCAAGAATAATCACTGGAAGAAGCGCCGGTATATCCAGGAGGCGTTGACAGTAAAAGGAAAATTCAACCGAACGTATATGTATACGGCTATTGTTCTGATGAGGGCGTTTTACCTGTTCTGGTCCCATGTTTTCCCGAAGCGGGGGAAAAATGTGCTTCTTATGAGCGAGACAAAGGATTATCTCTGGGGAAACCTTAAGTTTATTGACGAGCGCATACATGAGCGGGGGTTGGATAAGAAGTTCAAGATCAGCTATTCCTTCCGCAAGGCGGTGGGAAGCCATATGAGCGCTTTTAGCTGGGCGAAGCTGATCTTTAAGATTGCGCAGCAGGATTACATCTTTGTGGATGACTATGTTCCGGTATTTGGGTTCCTGAACCTGAGGAAGGAGACGAAGCTCATTCAGGTATGGCACGCCGGTGTTGGCTTTAAGTCTGTGGGATACAGCCGGTTTGGAAAGCGCGGGACGCCGTTCCCGTCTGGCTCCTGCCATAAGAAATACGACTATGTGCTGGTAGGGTCAAAGGAACTTGTGAAAGTATATGCCGAGGTGTTTGGCATTGAGGAGGAAGCTTTCCTGCCGGTAGGTATGCCGAGACTTGACGGATTTTTAGACGAGCAGACAATCAGCGATTTCCGTAAAGAGTTTTATCAGGAATATCCGGATCTGAAGGGGAAAAAGCTTATCCTGTTTGCACCGACATTCCGGGGAGGGGGACAGAAAACCGCCCATTACAATTATTCTTGGCTTGACCTTAAGAAGATTTACGAGTTCTGCGGAGATGAGTATATCTTCCTTATAAAGATGCATCCCTTTGTAGTCAGGGAGCCTGTTGAGATACCAGAGGAATATCAGGATCGGATCATTGATTTTGCAATGTATCCGAATATTAATGATTTGTATTATGTGACAGACATCCTTATTACAGATTATTCGTCCAACTATTTTGAGTATTCGTTGATGAAAAGACCGATTTTGTTCTATACACCGGACAGAGAGCTTTATGAATTATCCAGAGGTGTACACAGAAGTGTTAAGGAATGTGCGCCGGGCAAGGTGTGCGATACATTTGATGAATTGATGGATGCTCTCAAGAATAAGGATTATGAAATTGAAAAGGTTTATCGGTTTGTCGAGGAGAATTTTGCCGATTATGACGGCCAGGCTACGGATAAAGCAATTAATAGAATATTATTAAGATAAAAATATTTACGGGGAAAGATTACTATGCAAATGAAAATGAGAAAATCAGGACTGATACTGATGAGTTTACTTCTGGTTTTCACATCTCTGCCGGTGTCTGCATCAGAGGAGGATGCAGACCGGAGTGCGGATGTACAGAATACAACAATACCGGTAGAAGAAGAACTTATTAAAGAGCCGGAGAATCAGAGGACAGATGCAGATATTTTGAATGGTGATGATGAGAAAGAAGTAACGGATTCTATAGAAGACAGCGGAGAAGTGCCGGATACTTCGGCGGCAGATAAGGAGACGGTTCAGAACAATGATGACAAGGCGGAAAAGGAGATAGACATAAAGGAAGCAGAGCCCGATGCCGAAGAAGCTGTAGAATATAATCTGAGTTCTGACAAGATAGAAGTGCGGTTTAAAGACAATCAGGCTGAGTATGAGTATACCGGCGCTGAAGTAAAGCCGGAGATAGAGGTTGTAGCTACGGCGGAGTATTTTTCAGATTCCGAAGGCCCTAAGTCAACAGAGGGAGCTTTGGATGAAAAAGAAAGTGTTATTGATGCAAGTCATTATACAATCGAATATCAGAATAATATTGAAGCCGGAGAGGCGGCAATAGTCCTGACAGGGAAAGATGAACCGAAGAAAGAGCAGGGTAGTCCGGCTGAAGAAGACAAAAAGCAGGAGATCTGCACCGGAATCAAGACGGTGAAATTCACAATTGTTCCTGTGGATATCAACAAATGTACATTACAGGCGCCGAAGACAGCCGATTATACCGGTAAGCAGGTAAAGCCGAAGGTGACGTTAACGCATCAGGAAAAGCAGCTTGTCTCAGGAAAAGATTACAAGCTTACTTATTCAAATAACAAGAAAATAGGGACGGCGGCAATCAAAATAGACGGGGCCGGCAATTTTAAGGGTACAAAAACAATAGAATTCAAAATTAAATTCGGGACACCGGTTGTTAAGACAAGCTCTGACTATTCTAAGATCAAGCTGAAATGGCAGAAAGTAAAGGACGCAGCGGGGTATGTCGTATATCGCAGTTCGTCACAGAACGGGAAATTTAAGAAGGTAAAGACTTATAAATCGGGTTCTAGTACAAGTTATACTGACAAAAAAGTAAAATTTGGAAAAACATACCATTATAAAGTGCGCGCCTACAAGAAAGTTAAGGTAAAAGTAAAGAAAAAGACGAAAACAAAACAAGAATACGGTTCTTATTCTGCTATTGCCAGTGTAAAGACGAAATTAAGTGCAGTTTCAATCAAATCGGCCAAATGTGCGTCTGAGACCACGGCAAAGGTCAGTTGGAAAAGTGTATCCGGAGCGCAAGGTTATGAGATTTATAAAAGCGAGGCAAAGGACGGCGCTTATACCTATGCGGGCAAAGTGAGCGGCGGAGGGAAAGTTTCGTATACAGCGAAGAAGCTGAAAACCGGAGTGACCTATTATTTTAAAGTGAAGGCTTATAGAAAATCAGGCTTAAAGAAATATTACGGGGCATTTTCAGCGACAAAAAAGGAGACATTTACGGACGGACAGAGATTATATTCATTGTTCCCCAATGGAGTTCCGACCAAAAAGGCTGAGATGGAGCAATATCTCGTGACGATTACGGTTCCGATTAAGGACGCAGACGGGGTGCCAAGTACAATGCAGCTTCGTGTACATAAAAATTTGACGAAGAATTTTATGAAAGCTTTCCAGGATATGTACGCTGCCGGGTTCCCGGTAAGGGCAGAGGATACCGATACTTACAACTGGAGGAGTATGGCATCGGGAAGGAACCGCTCCCATCATAGTTATGGCTGCGTGGTGGATCTGAACTGGAATTCGAACCCGATGATCGGAGTTACCGAAGGTGAGTATAAGCCGGGCGTCGACCCGTATTCAGTGACGACGGAGGTAGTGGCAATCTGGAAGAAGCATGGTTTTTACTGGGGCGGTGCCTGGAAATCAAGCAAAGATTATATGCATTTTACATATACGAATCATTAGTGAAAGGATTGTTTCATGAAAAAGTTAATGGGAAAAAGAGGATGGGGATTATTATTGGCGCTTGTGCTTTTGCTGACGCCCGTGCGTGTATCTGCTGCAGATGCCGATGCCGGTGAAGCGCCCAAAGCCGGATGGAGGTACGTCAAGGGATATAAGCTGTATTTTGATAAAAAAGGAAAGCTTGTCAAAGACGTCAGTAAGATTATAGGGAAACAGTCATCATATGTCATTAAGGTGAATAAGAAGAAAAACTGTGTGACTGTATACG
The DNA here is from genome assembly GCA_000403475.2 of Lachnospiraceae bacterium MD308. Taxonomy (GTDB): domain Bacteria; phylum Bacillota; class Clostridia; order Lachnospirales; family Lachnospiraceae; genus MD308. Next base: position 166,109 of record KE159795.1, on the reverse strand, counting down.
CGAAGGACGGCAGGAGAGGGTATATTATCCCGGTAAAAGCGTTTGTATGTTCGGCGGGGAATGCAACTCCCATCACGACGGCGAGGACACCGGCGAAATACCGCTGGCACAGGCTGAACGGGAATTGTTATGGCCAGTGGTGTACGCGTATCAAACAGGGGTATCTGTTCCACTCCGTCATGTATGGAAGGACGAGAAATACGACTTTGAGTGTATCGAACTATAACAAGCTTGGGAGAACGGCTTCCCACGGCTGTATACGGTTGAAAGCAGGAGATGCGAAATGGATATATGACAACTGCAAGAGAAGGACAAAGGTGATCATCTACAACAGTTCAAATCCAGGACCTCTCGGAAAGCCAAAAGCAGTAAAGCTTCCCAAATGGCATAAATGGGATCCTACAGATCCGACGGCGAAATACTTGTGCAGACGGAGAGGATGTCATCAAAGTTAACAAAACTTAATAATTGGACACGTTGACAAGACAAGAGCCCTTTGTTAAGATAAAGCTAAGACTTTAAGTAGAAAGGAAAAGGGGATATGCATATGAGGAGAATATCTAAAGCGCTTTGTGCTGCGCTGAGCCTGATGCTGATTGTGAATCTGGCAGGCTTTGAGACAATGGCTTCCGAGGTTGACAGCAAGCCGGAGAAGACAGTCGAGGCAGACGAGGATAAGGACACAGCAGACAAAGATATAAAAAATAATGAGGATGTTAAGGAAGAAGTTCCTGATACAACACCAGTCATCGATGACACCACACCGGAGCCTTCGGAGCCGAACGATAATCCGGAAGGAGAAGAAAACGACGGCACCCCTTCTGATGTTCCGGATGAGAAAGGTAATCAGGATGAGGGAACACTTCCAGAGGAGCCGGAAGCAGAACCGGAAGTTGATAAAGAGCCGGAGGAAGCAGAGCCTATACAGGAACAGAATACGGTCCAGGCTCAGGAAATTACAGGCCTGACAGCAAAGCCTGTCGCAGGAAGCACGAATCAGATGGAGATTTCGTGGGATGCGGTGCAGGACGTTACATATAAAGTTAAAGTTAAAGATGAAGACAATAAAGAGAGCGTATACGACGGTCCGTCTGACGGAAAGTTGACAGTTCCGGTAACAGCAGGAAAAGTATATGATATAACAGTTGAAAGTATTGTTGGTGAGGAACCGGATACAAAGACGGAAACAGAGACGATTCCGGCTATCTTGCTTGTAAGCCCGACTGTGAAGACAGCGGCAGATGATACGTCTGTGAAGATTTCCTGGGACGCAGTAGCAGGGGCAACAGGATACGAGGTACTTTACGGGGGAAAGACTGAGAAGACGACAGAGACGTCTTTTACTTCAAAGGTGTCCGATGATGTAGTAAAGTACGAAGTTAAAGCTGTCTGCACACTTAAGGATGCTGCCGGCAAAGAGTATGTATATGAGTCTGCTTTGGGCGTTGGCGAGCTTGATGAAAAGCCGGCAAAAGTTAAGGGACTTACAGGAATTGACGGAGAGAAATCAGCAATACTGACATGGTCTAAAGCGGCGAGGGCAACCTCTTATATTGTATACAGATACAATTCTACCAGTAAAAAATGGAAGGTTGTAAAAAAGGGTGTTAAGAAATTAACCTATACGGACAAGAAGCTGTCTTCAGGAAAGAAATATAAATACCGCGTAGCAGCAATGAATAACGGCGGTGTAGGCGATATGTCTGCGACCGTTACAATCAGTGTGAAAAAGACTCCGGGAACAAAAGTTCGTGCTATCGGTTACAAAGCAACGGTTAAGTCGAGAGCTCCTCTGTTCACCACGAAAAAGAGCAGTAAGAGAGTAAAATACTTGAATCCGGGAACCAGAGTTACTACGATTGATTATGGAAGCGGCCGTTATCAGATAAAGCTGTCCAATGGAAAGACCTATTGGCTGTCGAAAGACAGGCTTTCCTTCCAGGCGAGTATCTGGACGACAAAGGATTATTCTACAAAGGTAAAAGAAGATTTTGTTAATAAGAGAGGCTATAAGAGCCCGACAAAATATTTGATCTGGATCAGCCAGTATACACAGAGAGTAATCATATTCCAGGGAAAGAAAGGCAAATGGAAAATGATTCGTTCCGGGCGTTGTGCAACAGGTACCCATCTGCATATGACACCGAAGGGAATCTTCAAGATTACTTACAAGGAAAAAGGATGGTTCTACAGAACGACCTATGAGAAACCGATTGTGCATTTTAAATCACAGAACTCTTTCCATTCCAGAATCAAGAACTACAAGGGCGGATATGCAGACGCTACGATTGGAAGACCAAGGTCTAAGGGATGTGTTCGGCTGTATGATGAGGATATCAACTTTATCTACAAGAAATGCCCGAAGGGAACTACTGTAGTATCACATTAAAATTAAAGATTATAATGCCTCCGGTGTATCCGGAGGCATTTATTATAGATGTTTTTTCAATTCAGAGACTTTTTTCTTTGCTGCGATAGACAAATAAATAAAGCGATTGGCAGGAGTTGATATTCCATGTTTTTCTCCAAGCCGGATTACAGTGCCGGCATATTCTTCAATCTCGATCGGTCTTCCTGCCTCCACATCCTGCAGCATGGACATCTTCTTGTGGGCGGGATAGCCAAGGAGGAATTGGATGATATCATCACGGTCTTCTGTAGTTATATTAACCTTCTCAGCTTTAGCAAGTTCTACGATTTCATCGATGCATAGCCGGATGATTTCTACAATCTCATCTACCTGTTCAAAATATCCACATTCTACGCCAATTTCAACAGCGGCCTGGGAACCGCCGGTGTTCAGCATCCATTTTCGCCACTGGATACGTCTCATGTCCTCGTAAATGTTTGCATTCAACCCGGCATTTGAGAGACAGTCCCTGACTTCTGTAACTTCCGGTTTTACGGGATTATTGTATGCGTAGCCGAGCTGCACTTCGCCGGGGGTCGTGTAATACACTTTATGTCCTGTGCGATGGGCGTCAGTCCGTATCATAACGCCGTAGAGAACCCGGTTGTCCGGGAAATATGACTGCAGGCGTTCTGTTGCCATGATACCGTTTAATAATGGTAGTATAATCGTACTTTTTTGAATCAGCGGGCGGATATCGGCCATCACGGAGTCGAGGCTGTAGCTTTTTACTGCAATAATTAAGAGATCAAGACAGATATCCTGTGATTCATTGGAGTATATATTAGGTTTTAGCGTGCGGTCATTGATAGAAAGCCCGTTTTTACGCATTCGCTCTGCGCGGTCTCCTGTTGCCAGAAGATAAAAATTGTCCGGATATGCCGGGAACAGGTGGGAGATAAGAACACTTCCCACAGAACCGGCACCGACAATGCCAATATTTTTTATCATTAGAAATATCTCCTTTTGCTTCTTTTTTATTAGTTTGCCTCATCCGGAATCTCACATGCAAAGCAGCGCATCTTTCCATTTTTATCCGGTGGTATCACTTCGAGCCATTCGAAGTGCAGGTTAAACTCATCTTTAAAAAGCTCTGCCATCTTCTTTTTGAAGAAACATTCAATCTCTTCTTTTGTGTGAGCGTTGTTGTTCGGGTCTTTAACAAGCAGAATCTTCATGTCATGATAAGACTCCTGAATAAACTTAAACTGTGCAATGCCGACAATCCCATTGGGGATTTTCATCAGGTACAATGCAGAAGTTTCCGGGCTGTTTTCGTGCTTTACAAGATCGTTGACCCGCCCTTGTATAGTCTTAATATATCGTACACCATCCAAAGTTACAGAGGTCGCCCGGTCTCCAATCTCATAATTGATAAAAGGAAAGTCCTTCTTGAACAGGGTGGTGACGATGACTCTTCCGTCGTCGGTCAACTGGTTCTTTTCGTCATATATATTGACTACATGGGTATCGCTGTTAATATAGTAGAGCTCCTCCCCCGGAAGCTGGATGATGCAGCTTCCTGTCTCAGAACTTCCATAAGCGTCGAATAGGCCGTCGCCGAAAGCTTCTGTGAGAATCTTGCGGGTCATGTCGTCAACCATTTCGCTGACAGGCGTGTAAAGTTTTGGCTTATATATCTTAAGATTATGTCTTTTTGCATAAAGAGCCATGCGGACAAGGCAATTTCTGCGGAAACAGAGCACATCCGGCTTGTAAGTGTTTAAATCATTGATAATATCACGGATTCCGTCGCCGACGCAGTTATCCTCTGACACCACCTTGCGGCGCATGAAACCAAATTTCTGAATAATGGAGTCCCCCTTTTTGGGGTCGATTTTCTTGTGGCTTGTGACAAAAGAAAAAAGCTTTCCGCGCAGAGGATGGTAACCGGCATACATAAGGACACGAATCCAGTTGGCATCCACACAGGCGGATTCTCTCTGCGTCTGGATGAATTTCAACGGGACACCGGAGGAGCCGCTGGTAGAAAGAATCGTCCAGCTTTTTCTTTTTTTCGGATGCCTTTCATATTCCTCCTGCATCCAGAGCCGAAGGTCAGCTCTTGTCGTAATAGGAAACTTTACCAGGTCTTCGGGGGTGTGAAAGTCATTGGGCGTAAGATGATTTGCATCGAATCGTTTGCGGTAAAAGGGGATTTTATAGGCACGTTTCATTAATTCATGTACTTTTTTGCCTTGCCGTTTACGAATAAATGCCCTGTCGGTCGGAATCTTTTTGTCGAGTTTCATCAGATAATAAAATGTCATAACGTTCTTTAATTTTTTTTCTATTACAAAAGCCATGGAAAGTTCTCCCTTCGATAATTGTGTATAGTAAAAGTTAAAAAAATATGCGTACTCAATTTTAACATAATTGTGTGAGAAACTCAAGATTTGCGTATCTTGCGAAAGAACTGTTTTTGTGTAATAATGTGAGGGAGGTAAAATATCGGAATTGTGTTTATCAGAGGGAAATATATGCAGAACAGTAAATTGAACAGCCTTGCGCTGAAAGCAGGAATTTTTTATATTGTAGGGCAGCTTTTTATACGGGGTCTTACGTTCCTTACTACACCAATCTACACTCGTCTTTTATCTACAGCGCAGTATGGCGAGATCAGAATCTATGAGTCATGGCTGCTGATTATGGTGCCCGTAATGTCACTGTGTCTTTTTCGGAGTGTGGACAGGGCGAAGTATGATATGGGAGAGAAGTATAATGAGTATGTGTCCAGTGTTCAGACGCTGTCATACTTTTCGATACTTGGATTCTTTTTCATATGTCTTCTATTTAAACCGCAGATGCAGAAATTCTGGGGTATGACAGATGTAATGTTTTTTATGGCGTTTTTCTATGTATTTGGATATACAAGTATCCTTTTTATGCAGAGGCGTGAGAAACAGATGATGCGCTATAAGGCAAGTATTTTTATTACGACAGTTACCATTGTTCCGGCGACAGTGCTGTCTATATTGTTTATCTACTGGGGACGGGTAAATGGATATCTGGACAAGCTGGTGGAGCTTAGGGTGTGGGGATTTTATGTGCCGCAGGTGCTTGGAGGACTGGTTGTAGCTGTCCTTCTCTGGAAGCAGGGGGGAAAGTTTATTAAGGCAGAATACTGGAAATATTCCCTTAAATACAGCCTGCCGCTCATTCCGGAGGCCCTTTCGGTTCAGATTATGAATCAGGCAGACAAGATTATGATCCGTTTTCTGGTGGGGTATGAGTATACAGGAATTTTTGCTCTTGGCACGACAATTTCTTTTATTATATGGATTGTAGAAGATTCGGTATGGAATGCGTTTCTGCCGTGGATGTATGAGAAAATCTCGGCGGGAGAGACAGAAGATATTGAACAGCCATGGACAGTTCTTATGCATGGTTTCGGAATACTGTCATGGTTTCTTGTAGCTTTAGCGCCGGAGACTGTAGCGGTGTTAGGCTCGAAGGAATACCATATGGCAATTTTTCTCATAGCGCCTATGGTGACGGGGACACTGCTTCGATTTTACAGCTACATCTATACGGCAATTCAAAATTATTACAAGAAGACGGGGTTTGTGGCGGCCGGCACTATCGTGACAATGGTCATCAATGTGATTTTGAATTACATGTGCATTGTCTGGTTTGGATATATGGCGGCAGCGTATACGACGGCTGCAAGTTATTTTATCTTGCTGGTACTTCAGGGATATTTGGAGAAAAAGGTTGCCGGACGGCGGGTGATTTCATTGAAAAAGAGCGTGATAATATCTGTAATCTATCTCGCTCTTAATATCGTAACTATGGAATTGTTCGCACTGCAATGGTATGTGAGATATGCCGTCATCCTTGGAGCAGCCGTTCTCGCTGTGAAGTGGATTATGCCGCAATTTTTAAAGGTTATGCGGGGATTTAAAAAGTAAGCGGAAGGACAGTCGGTTATCTGACTTTGATTTCTACATTTTTCAGTGCTTCGTGCAGTGTGTCTACCGCTTGCTTTAATGTATCTCCTTTTGTGATAACATGTCCGATCCGGTGCGGGCCTACATGGAATTTGTGGACGCTGTCACCCGGTTTATAATCAAACTGTACGTCATATATATGGGGATGCTTTGGATTACGGTCTGTCTGTTCTTCAATAACGCCGTCTTTTTCACTCATGAGCAGCATGCTTGCATTGGGGACAGCGTGCGATTCACAGTCAAAGACGGTGTCTTCACCTAAGGCACAGAGCAATATCTTCTCATAATAGTCAAAACCATAGTAGATAGATACCAGTTCTGCCAGACAGGTTGCGCCTGAGCGTCCGCCGATTTCAAGTACATAAGTTTTTCCGTCCTTCAGTATGAAGTCTGCATTGATGGCGCAGTTGTCAAGCCCCATGGCGTGAATGGCTGCGGTGAGCTGTTCTCTGGCATCCTCTATGACAGAAGATTCCAGTTCATAGGGAGCAAAGTGTCCGACAGGAACTCCGGTGTCTCCTTTGAATACATAGTCGCCGTGGGGGAGGATAAAAGTAACTTCCCCGCGATATACGAATGCCTGTGCACCAAATTCTTCCCCTTCAATAAACTCTTCCACAATATAGTAATCGGATCTTGTGTTTTCTTTCACATTCTGGATAGCAGCCTCAAAATCGGCTTCTGCGTCAACTTTTACAATTCCGCGGCTTCCGGAAGAATCTACGGATTTGAAGATGAGGGGAAAACTAAGTTCCGCCACGCGCGCGGTCACGTCGGCGGCGTCAAGAGGAATCTCACGGAACTTAGCGGTTCTCACGCCGTGTTCTTCATATTTGGACTTCATCAAAAGCTTGTTGGCAGCGACCTTTGCTGCGTCAAAAGAAAGTCCGCATAATTTCAGCTCATCGCATACTTTTCCGATAGTGATTACTGCCACATCCGTACCGGCAGTCACGATACCGTCAATCTGTTCTTCTCTGGCAATCTCAAGGATTTTATCATAATCTGTTGTGTTTTCGTAATAGACCTTGTCCGCCAGTTCGAATCCGGGGTAGTTCCCTGGAATACTGACGACGATAGAACAGATGCCGAGCCGTTTTGCCGTTTTGATCAGCGGGACTTGATAGATGCCGGCGCCAAGAATCATAATTTTTTTCATGTTAAGAATCCTCCTTTTGTGTATATATTTTTCGGACGACGAACTGCGGATAGCGGCTCATGCCGAGAAACATTCGTCCAAGATATTCACCGATCAGTCCCAGAAACAGCAGGTTGACTCCAGAGAAAAAGCAGATTGCAGCCATCATGGAGGGCCAGCCAATTGCCATAGAGGGAACTAAGAGCTTTCGTACGACTGTGAAAACAGCTCCCAATATTCCCAGCAGAGAAAAGGTGTATCCGCAGTAGGTGGCCAGTCTTAAAGGCACGATGGAATACCCCATAATATTAGACCAAAGCCCAACCAGCTTTTTAAATGTATAGTTGGAAGTCCCGACTTCCCGTTCAAAGTGTTTTACCGGGACGCTGCTGATGTTGCGTGTTGTACGAAGGAACAGGCCTTGCAGGTGTGTGTACTGGATTTTGTACTGGATTACGTAATCCCGAATGAACCTGCGGATGATCCAGAAGCTGGAGGTCTTCATGTCCTTGGGCTTGCCAATGAGAATCCGCACAGACAGATAATTGATGTAACTTCCGAAATTGCGGAAGAGACTGTGCTTCTTCTGGGGATAGTAGCCGTATACAATATCGTAACCTTTATCAAACTCTTCGAAAAGAACAGGGAGCTGGGAAGGGTGTGTCTGCATATCATCGTCCATAGCGATGAGCGTGTCTCCATCTGCATAGTTAAGGCCGGCCATCACTGCATTGTGCTGACCGGAATTTTTTGCAAGCTCTACAATCTTTACGCAGCTGTAATCATCTGCAAGGGCTTCGAGGGCCCGCACAGTATCGCCGCCGTCAGGAGAAAAATCGTCCACCAGTACAAACTCGTAAGGCGTCCTTTTTTGATTTTCCATTTCCTGCATGGTGAGCTCTACTACTTTCCGAATTGTCTTTGAAGAGTTGTAGCAGGGTATAATAATTGAATATAACATTTCTTTTTTTGTTCTCCTGTGATTATTGGTAAAATTGTATTATCTGCTCACATACAAAGTGAATGTCTTCCGGTTTCAGACCATAGTACATCGGAAGTCTTAGGAGCCGTTCGCTTTCTTTCGTGGTATAGATATCTTCTCCGTGGAATCTTCCGTATTGAAGTCCCGCCGGCGCAGTGTGCAGCGGAATATAATGAAAGACGGAGAATATCTTTTGAGCTTTCAAATAGTCAATAAGAGCAGAGCGTTCTTTTAAATCGGCTGCTTTTATGTAAAACATATGTGCGTTATGCCTGCACCCGTCCGGGACAGTGGGAAGAGAAATTTTTCCTGTCTCACTGAGGGGAGAGAGAAGCTCATAGTAAAGGTTCCATGAACTCATGCGGTCGTCATAGATTGCCTGTGCCTGCTCAAGCTGGGCGTAGAGGTATGCTGCGTTGAGCTCACTTGGAAGATAGGATGAGCCTGCCGATACCCAGGTATACTTGTCGATTTCACCCCGGAAGAATTTGCTGCGGTTTGTTCCTTTCTCTCGAATGATTTCCGCTTTTTCGGACATCTCTTTATCGCGGATGAGAAGACAGCCGCCTTCTCCCATGCTGTAGTTTTTTGTCTCGTGAAAGCTGAAACACCCATAGTCACCGATTGTACCGAGGGGCTGTCCTTTGTATTCGGACATCACTCCCTGGGCTGCATCTTCGATGACTTTCAGGTTGTATTTATTTGCAATCTCCATAATTTTATCCATCTCACACGAAACTCCGGCGTAGTGAACCGGGACAATCGCTTTTGTTTTTTCGGTGACTGCCGCCTCAATCAGGTTCTCATCAATGTTCATAGTATCCGGCCGGATATCTACGAATACGACGGAGGCTCCGTTTAAGACAAAAGCATTGGCAGTGGACACAAAGGTATAAGAGGGCATGATCACTTCGTCTCCCGGCTTAATGTCACATAGAAGTGCTGCCATCTCTGTGGCGTGGGTACAGGAAGTGGTGAGAAGAGCCTTTGATGTATGCGTATGTTCTTCCACCCACTGATTACATTTTTGCGTGAATGTTCCGTCGCCGCAAATCTTGCGGCTTGCAATTGCCTGTGCGATATATTCATTCTCTTTTCCGACATAAGGCGGAATATTAAATTTGATCATAGTTGTTTCTCCTGAAAAATCTTTATTTATTCATTTTAATACGTCTGCGCCGGATAATCAAGGCTATGATAAAAATAACAATTCCGGCGGCGGACAGGCACAGAGAGGCTTTGATGCCCGGACGGCGGAATACAAGTTTGACGTCATGCTCCCCTGGCTTAAGGGAGATAGCGGAGTACATGACATTGGCTTTTATTATGTCTGTCTCCTTTCCGTCGACATAGGCCGTCCAGCCCTTCTGGTAAGGGATACTTAAAACAAGAAGCTTCTCTTTATCCACAGAGATGTTTCCTGTGATGGTGTTAGAGTGCATCTGAATGTCTTCCAATTTGTTTTCTGACAGTTCCTTAATATAGGAAGCGTAATTATCCATAGGCTGACAATATACTTTCAGCGAATCAACAGAAAAACGTCCGGTATTGTTGAAAGTGATCGTACAACTGTCGACAGCTTCTTCCCGGTAGCCCAGATTGAATAAGTGGGTGTCCTGACCGGTACTGTAGGTGTGGTTGCTTGAGCGAAAGTCCAGATTACGCTTATAATCTTTGCAGGACAGATCCAGATTGACCATATGCTGTCCATTACTTTTGGTTGGATTCAAACTGCCGTCAAATACCAGATAAGTCTCGGAATCATTCATTCCCTTGAAAGAAAGAGTAAGTGTTGCCCCGGGTTTGGTAACTTTGACAATATTTTTCTTGATTTTTAATCCCTTTGCTTCATAATCAGTTATTTTTGCTTCTGAGGCGGTAGGAACAAATGTCTTTTTTGGTAGTTGCACATGTTCATCATCTAACACGGCAGTTTGAAGCAAGAGTTCCTGACGCTCTAGGGCGCTGTAATTATAAAATTCTTTTTCGGTTATGGTACTGTCATACGTATAGCCTAAGGGCAGGGTGTAATTATTCTTGTAAATCCCATAAGGGGATTTTTTATCTTTTTTTGCCGGAACTTCTTCATATCCGTATGGGAGCGCGGATAATTCATCTTTTGCCAGTGCATAGTATTTTACACAGGCAAGAGCGTTCATAAAGGTTCGGTTATCGAATCCGCCAAGTTGTACAAGATTCCATGCAGTATTGCCCATTCCTACATTGTAGTCAATAACGGGACCGCTTATAGTGCTTGAAAAGGTGGCGATACTATTGTAATTCATTACAAGGGATGAGCATAAATTTTTCCTTGGAATCTCGGCAGTAGATACACGGTAAAAACTGTCATCCGGATAATTGTTCAGCACTTTCATAGGCGTATCCGTTATTTCATCTATAACATGCCCCTGTTTGGCAAATGAAGTCGGTGAAGTGTTTTTTCCCTCAAAATACTGATAATATGCGTTCAGCGTTAATGAGGCGCAGCAAAGGAAAATCAATGCTGCTTTGGAAGTATGCATATTAATCAAATGCAGCTCTTTGTTCATGCATAAAATGACAACGTAATTGCACAGTAAGATGGCGAGAGAGGCCAAAGTAAATTCTGTGCGGTAATCCCGGTTCATAAGAATAATCAGTAAATAAGGCAGCAAAGATATAAAAAGTGTTTTCAGCTCTTTGCGCGTCAGGCCGCGTAGTTCAGGAATGGCCCTCACCGTTATAAAAGAAACCAGCAATGCCAGAATATAACACCAACGGTTAGTTATAGTACTGAATCCTCCTAGTACGAATGCTGCAATCGGGAATATACATGAAGCAGCGCAGATTAAAAATAAAAATTTAATAAGCCGGTTTCCCTTTTTCAGAAAGAGAATAACTACTGCCAGATAAGAAAATGGGATAAACCCAAGCTTTAGCCAGGCTCCCGGAGAGCCGGGGGAGGATATAAAATAAGTATACAGCCGTGTCAGCCAGGCGCTTCCATAGTCGAAGAAGGATGATGCGGCAATCTCTGAATTTCCGGCCCGCCCGGAACTCATGAAGGAGGCAAAGGAGGTAAACAGAGAAATATTTCCGATAACGACACCTAAAAGATAGGCGCCTGCAAAAGTTGCAGTGGTTGTAAAAAAGTATTTCCATGTCTTTTTATCTCTGTCTTTTGTAAACAGAAAGCGTCCGATATAATAGATTCCCATCGCAAGCGTGCTCATATAGATAAAGTAATAATTGGCGGGAAGTGCTACCGCTACAAAAATGGTGCACAGATACCAACGTTTTTTGCGGAAGATTTCCTCGGTTGCCAGCATAAGAAGCGGCAGGAAAATCATAGGTGCAATAAAATGAGCGTGAAGGACGCCGGCATAGATTGCAAAACCGCAGAAGGTATACATCATACTTCCAAGGAGACTTTCAAAGTATCCTTTTTTATGGTACAGAAAGAAAACTGACACAGAAAGCCCGGCCAAAAAGAAACGAAATATAGTGATGATATTGTATGCGGCTTCTACATGAGAAGAATCAAACAGTGCAAACAGCCAGTAAACAGGCTCGTAGCTTAATGGAACCGTGTTGCCGAGCCCTACGCGGAAACTGTAAGAAGGAAAGTTAAAGTCCCCCTTTAAAAGTAACGAAATACACTCGTGCACATAATCTGTAAAGTAGTGAATTCTCGGAATGTACTGTGAGATGGCATCATGCATCCATGCAATGCTGTTATCATATTCTATAAAAGAAAAGAAGACACAGGCCGTCATAATAACAAACGTGATGGTATATACTGCAAAATACAGGGGAAGTGCTTTGCGCCTGTTATTCATGAAGTCCTGATACCAGCCCCTAAGTACGGCGATACCTTTATCACCGAGTAAAAGAAGCCCTTCTGTCAGTTTCCGGAAGGGTATGAAAAGGCCGGCCAGCAGGTAAAGGAGATACACCGGAAAAGCCGGCAGAGTGATGAGTGCCGCTTCTTTTAACGGAGTAAATAAAAGTACCGCAGAAATAAAAGAGACAACAAGACTGCCGACAGATATTTTTTTTGAAAATAATACGTTTTCTTTTCCTAAAAAGATTCCTCCGATAAAATAGCCCAGATATGGCAGGAGGGCAATACAGTCATAGGTTTCGCAGCCTGTGAATACGCCGATGATCGGGTAGCCAAATATATCTGACGGAAAAAAGGCAAAGGCAATTGCCAGAACACCTGCCAGAATCAGGAGGCGTTTTCTTTTGTATATGCGGTCAACATACCTGGCTGCGAGACCGGCGCACAGGAAAAGTACAGCTGCGGTAAAGAACATTTCAGACGGAGTCGGGATTTTTACCATAGTAACCAGACGGATAACACTCTGAAATGGCTTTTTATGATTCAGAAGCACTTGGTTGCATAAGCCGAAAAAGATGAATAAGACAGCGTATACAGCGGCGTGTTTCAATAGAAACGAAACGTTATTATCGTCCTTGGATGTATAAAGTCCTGCTAAAAGGACGATGCCGGGGGTATAAATCAGCCGAAGCAGCAAAAAAAGCGTATGCTGCTGTCCGAAAATGACCTGAACCGCGCTCCCGCACAGAATGAAAAAAATCAGGTTCAGTTCAAGTCCCGGGAGTAATGTTTTTGATATAGGATACTGCTTGTTCTCCATTATGAAAATCTCCTTAATATTAATATCTTAATTACATTTTACCTATTCTACCAAAAAAAAGAGAATCTGTATAGTTCGTATCACAAAATCTGTGCAATACTTTTGCTTAAAAATATATTAAGAATAGTTTAAAATCCGCGTCTTTAGTTTGACAAACGATAGTACTGTTAGTATAATAAATTGGAATGTAAATTGTTAAAAAAGTGTGAAAAACGAATTATAAGGAGAGGTCTGCATGAAAAGAAGACGTAATGCACTTATTTGCCTTCTGACCGTCTGTCTGATGGCGACAACGGCCCAGACAGACGTACTGGCACAGGAGGCAGGTACAGAAAGCAATTCTCAAACGGCACAAGAGCCGCAAGAGGATGAAGAGACGAAAGAGCAGTCGGAGGAAATTGCTGTCGACTCGGAAGATCCGGGGAAATATCGTCTGACAGGGCGGGGAACCGGAGATTTCTCCTCATCCGGCCTGCGTGCACAATCCGTGTCTCATCAGGATAAGTATAGTGATTGTATCCTTCAGCATGGTATCGATGTGTCCTACCATAACGGCAGGATCGACTGGGAGAAGGTTAAGGATGACGGAATTGATTTTGCTATCATTCGTGTGGCTTACCGGGGTTATGAGAATGGAGCGCTCCGTGTGGATACTGAGGCTATGGAAAACATGAAAAATGCGAATGCAGCAGGAATCCCTATCGGCGTGTACATATTTTCACAGGCAATCTCTGCGGCCGAGGCAAGGCAGGAGGCAGATTTTATTGTAGAGAACATTAAAGATTATCAGATCGACCTGCCGGTTGTTCTTGACTTCGAATATGTAGCTACAGGAGTGGGCAGATTATATAAGGCAAAACTAAGTAAGAGTGCCGCAACCAGTGTCTGTTCCGCATTCTGCGACAGAGTGAAAGCACTTGGATATACTCCGATGGTGTATGCAAGCAAGACGATGTACCAAGACAAGACATATGCAGCAGATTTTAGTCAGGAATATCCAATCTGGATGGCACACTATAATAGCTCTACGAATTACGGGGGAGAGTATGAGTACTGGCAGTACACTTCAAAAGGAAAAGTAGACGGAATCAAAACAAAAGATAATCCATATGTAGATTTGAATTACCGTTATTATAATAGTCTGAGGATTACGAAAAGGGAAGCAGGAAGCCTCAGCATGAAATGGGATGCATGGGACGGAGCGGCAGGCTATGACATCTACCGAAAGAGCGGCAGCGGGAACTATACAATCCTTGAATCCGGAGTGGAGGGAACTACATTTACGGATAAATCTTTAAAAGCCGGAACGAGTTACTCTTATAAGGTCTATCCACAGGGGACAAGTACCTGTATCGGATTCAATACAGGGATAACACAACTGTCTTCTGCAAAGCTCTCCGGGAAAGGAACTGCATTTGATAAGATTAAGCTTACATGGCCGAAAGTATCGGGAGCTTCTTCTTATTATATACAGCGTTATAATTCTTCGAAAAAGACATATTCTAATGTAAAGACAGCTTCCGGAAAATCAACTTCCTATACAGATGGGAGTAAAAACGCATCTACCAAGTATAAATATAGAATACGTCCCTGTAAAGTTGTGTTTAACGGAAGATCGTACGGTGGCTATTCTAAAATAGTTACTGTAAAGACCAAGGGAAAAGTAAAGGCAAGAACGAAAAACAAGAAGCTTAAGCTGAGAAAGAGCGCTTCAAATTCTGCAAAAAGCCTTGGCACAATTAAGAAAAAGGGAACGAAGGTGACGGTCACCGGGAGTACCGGAAGTTGGTATCGGCTTTCTGTAAAGATTAATGGGAAGACAAAAACCGGTTATATTAAAAAGAGTAGTTTGAAATTAATAAAATAATAAGAAAAGAGGTACGGTTAAGATATGGCTAGGCGAAGAAGGCGCAGAAAGAAATCGGGCAATTGGTTTACCCGTCTGAGTATTGGGAAAAAGATCGGAGTATGTCTGGGAGGAGTATTTCTTGCAATTGCAGCATCCGGGGTTGTATATGCGGCATCGAAGCTGGGGAAGCTGGACAGACAGGAGATATCGGCGGAGGATATCATTGTAAATGAAGAAGTCGAAAAGCAGGATTTGGGAACAGGTTACTTAAATGTAGCGTTATTTGGAACAGATTCCAGAGACGGACAGCTGGATAAGGGAACCCGTACGGACTGTATAATTGTGGCGAGCCTCAACAAAGAGACAAAGGAAATCCGCATGGTTTCTGTGTATCGCGATACTTTGCTGGATATTGAGGACGGCCAGCTTCAGAAATGTAATGCGGCGTACGCCTTTGGCGGACCGACACAGGCAATCAATATGCTGAATAAGAATCTGGATCTGGATATTCAGGAATTTGTCACAGTTGACTGGGGAGCTATTGCAAAGGCGATTGATCTTCTCGGCGGCGTGGAGATTGATGTCCAGGAAGTTGAGATTAAGTACCTTAATAAGTTTGTAAATGAGACTGCCAAAGCAGCGGGCAAGAAGGCGCATAAAGTAAAAAAAGCAGGACTTCAGAAATTGGATGGTGTACAGGCAACCACCTATGCACGTATCCGTTCCACAGCGGGGGGCGACTTTACTCGTACAGAACGTCAGCGTCTTGTAATTGAAAAGATTGTAGAGCAGGCGCAGAAGGCAGATTTGTCAACAATCAATAAAGTGATTGATAAGGTGTTCCCGACAATAAAAACCAGTTTTTCCGTGAAGGATATCATTTATTACGCCAAGAGCTTTTTGGATTATAAACTGACGGAAAACGCGGGATTCCCCTTTGACAAGACTACAGACACAATCTCCGGTCTTGGAAGTATCGTAATTCCGGTTACATTAGATACAAACGTGGCAAGGCTTCATGAATTCCTGTTTGACAAAAAGGATTACAATGTATCTACTACCGTGGCAAATCTGAACAGTGCGATTGTAAGCCGTGTGGGCCAGCGTACTGCTACAGACGATTCTACGCTAAAGCAACAGACGTATAAGCCGAGTCAGGAGGATAAAGAACAAGAGCGGCGGACTACGTACGAAAAGCCGAAGAAAACGAACAATAATAACAATAAGAACGATAAGAACGATAACAACAGCAGCAATAACAACAATAATAATAATAGCAGTAATAACAATAAGAACGATAACGACAGCAATAACAACAATAATAATAACAATAACAGCAATAATAACAATAACAGCAATAACAACAACAATAATAACAGCAATAATAATGACAATAATAAGCCAGAGCAGCCGAAACCAGATCCACAGCCAGAGCCGCAGCCAGAGCCGCAGCCTGAGCCTAAACCGGAGCCGAAGCCGGACCCACAGCCAGAGCCGAAACCGGACCCGAACCCGCCGGCAGATACGTCGGGTGGAGAATCTAGCGAAAAGACCGAATGACGGCAGGGCAGATTAAGAAACTGTTATTAAAAAATAAAAGGTAATGTGCGTGAAGATACGTCAACGCATGTTGCCTTTTCCTTTTTTTGTTTACATTTTTATTGATATTTGCTAAAATGTAGTCTAAAAGTGTAAATGGACAATTATATTAATCTAAAATATAGAAGATTATGGAGGTTTATTATATGTGCGGAATCGTAGGTTATATTGGAAAACAGCAGGCGGCACCCATTCTTTTGGATGGATTGTCGAAATTGGAATATAGAGGTTATGACTCGGCGGGAATTGCTGTTTACAATGGGAATGAGATTGGGATGGAGAAGGCGAAGGGGCGTTTGAAGGTCTTAAGTGAACTGACCCATGACGGGGCGACGCTTCCGGGGACGCTTGGCATCGGGCATACAAGATGGGCAACTCACGGCTCGCCGTCGGACACCAATGCGCATCCGCATTTTAATGAGAACCGGAGCATTGTAGTTGTACATAATGGAATTATCGAAAATTATTTAAAATTGAAGAAGAAACTCGAAAAAAAGGGGTATACATTTGTATCGGAGACAGACACAGAAGTGATTGCCCATCTTTTGGATTACTATTATGATGGCAATCCTTTGCAGGCTGTGACTAAGATTATGCACCGTATGGAGGGCTCTTACGCCCTTGGGATTATTTTTAAAGATCATCCGAATGAGTTGTATGCAGTTCGAAAGGACAGTCCCCTGATTGTGGGCCATACAGATGGGGGAAGCATCATTGCTTCGGATGTTCCGGCTGTTCTCAAATATACGAGGGATGTATATTTTATTGAAAATGAGGAGATTGTGCGCCTGAAAGAGACTTCTATGGAATTTTTCAGTGTAGACGAGGAACCTGTCGAGAAGGAGTCTGTGAGGATTGAGTGGGATGTGAATGCGGCGGAAAAAGGCGGCTATGAGCATTTTATGCTAAAGGAGATGAATGAACAGCCGAAAGCCGTTACAGATACGTTTTCGCCGAGAATTAAAAATGGCCGGATTGTGATTGAAGAGCTTGGTATGTCAGATGAAGATATGGAGAAAATTGACAAGATTATGATAGTTGCCTGCGGCTCGGCCTATCATACTGGTGTTACGAGCAAATATATCTTTGAAGACCTTGCAAGGATTCCTGTGGAAGTGGATCTTGCCTCAGAGTTTCGCTACCGCAGGCCGATTCTAAACGACAGGACGCTTGTGATTGTGATCAGCCAGTCAGGGGAGACGGCGGATACGCTGGCGGCCCTCAGAGAATCGAAAAATCAGGGGGCGAGAGTTCTTGGAATTGTAAATGTAGTGGGAAGCTCTATTGCAAGGGAAGCCGATAATGTTATGTATACATGGGCAGGGCCGGAGATTGCAGTTGCGACGACAAAAGCGTATTCCGCACAGTTGATTGCTCTTTACCTTTTGGCCATGAAATTTGCCTGCGCCCGCGGACAGATGGGAGAGGAACTTCTTCAGGAAATGTTATCTGACCTTCGTGCGCTTCCTTCTCAGATTGAGATGCTTCTGAATAATAAAGGAAAGATACAGCGTTTTGCGAACCGTTATCTGGCGGCAAGAGATGTGTTTTTCATTGGGCGCGGGGTGGACTATGCCATCTCTTTGGAGGGGTCCCTTAAGTTAAAAGAGATATCTTATATACACTCGGAGGCGTACGCTGCCGGAGAGTTGAAGCATGGGACAATTTCCCTTATTGAGGATGGGACACTGGTCGCAGCCGTTCTGACCCAGAGGGAGCTGTATAAAAAGACCCTCAGCAATATGGTTGAAGTGAGTACGAGAGGAGCTTTTGTGCTGGCGGTTACCAATGAGGGGAATACAGAGGTAGAGCGCGCAGCGGATTATGTAATCTACATTCCGGAGACAAATAAATACTTTACAAATTCACTGGCAATTATTCCGCTGCAGTTGTTCGGTTACTATATCGCGGTGGGAAGAGGCTGCGATGTCGATAAACCGAGGAATTTAGCAAAATCCGTTACTGTGGAATAGATGGTTGAACTTTTTGTAAGAATATAGTAGTATAGGATAGTGTTATGTGGAAAATTGTATAAGACGATACAAAAGAGAGGCTTAGTATGGCAAGAAAACGGGAATTGGCGGCAATCAGAGCTGCAAAAGCCAGAAAGAAGCGGAGGCGGAAAAAGAGACTGCGGGCAGTCATCCTCTTTTTAGAGACAATTATACTGATTATGCTGATGGGAACGGCATATATCATGGCGAAATATGATAAATTCCAGCGAGTTGAGATTGACGATGTAAAAGTAAACGAAGGAATCAAGCTTGAAGGTTATACAACAATCGCCCTTTTTGGCGGGGATTCCAGAGAGGGGCAATTAGAAGAAGGAACCCATGCGGATACGATTATCGTTGTGGCAATAGATAATGAAAGTAAAGAAATACGTATGGCATCCATCTACCGGGATACACTTCTCCGACAGATGAACGATACATACAGAAAAGCGAATAATGCATATTTTGTGGGAGGACCTGAGGAAGCAATCAATATGCTGAATAAGAATCTCGATCTGGACATTGAGGACTATGCAACGGTAGATTTTAAAGCGATGTCTGATGTGGTTGATTTGATGGGCGGGATTGAGGTTACTGTGACAGATGCAGAAGCCGAGATGATGAATAAATATATTGGCGAGACTGCGAAGGCGGCACATAAAAAGGCGAATGAACTTGAGGGCGCGGGGACATACACTCTTGACGGTCCTCAGGCGGTTACATACTCAAGACTTCGTAAATTAGAAGGCGGGGATTATAAGCGTACCGAACGTCAGCGGGAGGTTATCCAAAAACTGTTTGACAAGATTACAACGACAGATTTGTCGACCATTAATGAGATTATCGATACAGTGTTCCCGCAGGTATCCACAAGTTTCAGTCTGAAAAAAATCATTGCCCTTGCTTCGGCGCTTATGGATTACAGTCTCGGAGAGAGTACCGGATTTCCGTTTGAAAAGACAGACGGCATCAAGTATCCGAAGGCGGGTGATGTAGTTGTGGCACAGGGACTTGCAGAGAATGTGAAAGAGCTTCACGAATTCCTGTATCCCCATAAGGTGACAGAGGAAGTGTCGGATACGGTGCAGATGATTTCAGATGAGATTGCGTATGAGACAGGCGTTGTGCGGCCGGCGGAGCTGGATGCACAGACAGAAGGGGAAAGCGACGAAGAGGGCAGCGATGGCACAGAATCCAGTGATGGAGAAGAGGATGATGGTACAGAATCATCTGAATACGATGAGGATTATGACAGGCCGTATGCGGATACTGCAGATGCAGAGTTCATGGAGGAGTGAGAGAGATGAACAAAAAAGAAGGTAAGAGCATGAGAATGGTAAAGAAAGTCAGTGGAGTATTGTTGGCGCTTTGTCTGCTGGTGCCATGTTTTTCGATGGTTGCAAGTGCGGCAGATGGGAAGATATCTTTTTCGGACCCCGAGACAAAGGTCGGAGAGATTGTGGAAGTAAAATGTGCCGTCCGTTCTACAGGTGCAGCTCTTGGAGATGTGGAAGTACAGCTGAGCTATGACAGTGAAGCTTTGAGCTTTGAGTCGGGTGACGGCGCGGAAGCTAATGAGGACGGCAGCGTGACCTGTACAGGGAGCGGCGGCTCCTCAGAGCAGATATTTATGCTGAATTTTCAGGCGCTGAAAGAGGGAAGCACTCAGATTACTGTGGCGGGTGCGACGATAGCATCCGGAGAGGGAAGCGAACTTACGTTAGACCAGGGGAATTCCACAATAAAAATCGGTGAGGGCGACCCGTCAAAGATAAAAAAGAAAAAGGACAGTAAAAAAGCTTCTTCATCTTCTGCCGATGATATACAGGTGGAGGTGAACGGAACAGCCTATATTCTGACAGATAAATTTCCGGAGGGGGATATTCCTAATGGTTATGCGCGCACGACGGTATCACTGGACGGACAGGACCGGCAGATGGTCATGAATGAAAACAGCGGCGTGACATTAGGGTATCTGCTTGACGGTGATAATGGAAGCTTCTATCTGTATAATGCAGAAAATGCTACGTTTTCCCCTTATGAAGAGCTGGTAATCTCTGACAAGACATCCATTATACTGCTCAGTGATACGTCTGCAGTCAGTTTGCCTTCTGAATACAAGGAGGCTGAGCTGACACTGGACGACAAGACGTTTCCGGTGTGGCAAAAGCCGGAAGAAGAGGGGTACTATGTGCTCTATGCCATGAACAGTAACGGAGAGAATGACTACTATCGATACGATGCGCAGGAGAATACTTACCAGAGGTTTGAACCCGGGAGCGGAGAACAAAAGGAAGAGAAGACTTCCGGTCTGCTTGGCAAGGTCGAGAAGTTCATAGAGAAGCATATACAGAAGATTGTTCTTTTCGGGGGACTTGGTCTGATTGTAATTATTATTCTTATTGTTACGCTGGGAATCAAGTTGTTTAATCGCAATGCGGAGTTAGATGAGCTTTATGAAGAGTATGGGCTTAACGATGAAGAGCCGCAGAAGCCGCAGCAGGTGAAGGCAGCGGACAAGAAAAAAGAAAAGAAACCCGGAAAGTTCCTGCGGGGCGGAAAAAAGGATGACTATGATGAAGAAGATGACTTCGATGATGATTTTTCTACCGTGGATATGGGCTTTACGGAAGATATGGGCTTTACAGAGAATTTAGGCTTCACTGCAGATATGGGCTTTACGGAGGATTTAAGCTTTGAGGAAGAGGACTTCCAGACAGCGGATATGGAATATGCAGGCAAGGGTTTTGCTACAGAAGAGCTTGGGTTTGATGAAAGTGATTTTGCCACGGCCCAGTTGGATTATGACAGTGGTGATTTACTGGATGATGTTGATTCGGATGAATTTGTTGTGTATGGAGGCCAGAGCCGTACCGAGGAGCTTACCATAGATGATCTGGATGAGCTTTTAAGTGACAGTCCGAAAAAGAATGTGGGTTCTAATATAGACGATACTTTTAAAGTTGATTTTATTGATTTGGATTAGAGTCATTTACCCCTGCAGCAGATGCAGGGGTTTGTTCGTACATGGATTTTATGTCAGATATATTTAAGGGAGGAACGATATGAGAAAAAGAAATGTCAGTGCTGTTGTGGGAGGAATATCAGGGATGGCTTTGCTGCACATACTGATCTTTCGGACAGTGTTCGAGCGCCCTTCTAAAATATGGGGAAAAAAGAGCTACGACTGTGCGCTTGTGTGCGGGTGTCCCGCGAACTTGAACGGAAGTCCTTCGGTACTTATGAAGACGCGTGTAGATAAGGCTGTTGAGTTGTGGCGCAAGGGAAAGGTCGGAAAGCTTTTTTTTACCGGCGGGCATGTGAAAAATCCTCATATTGAGTCGGAGGTTATGAGGGAATACGCATTGTCTCTGGGGGTCCCAGAGGAGCAGATTATCACGGAGAAGGAGTCGGTGAGTACATATCACAATATGATGCATTCAAAAGATATCATGGAAGATGCGGGACTTAGAAGCTGTGTAGTTGTCACAAATGGGTGGCATCTTCGCAAGGCAAACCACTATGCAAAAAAATTCGGGCTGGATTATGTGATGTGTGCGGCTGCCGAGCCGGAAAATGCAGCATTTATACGCACGCTTTGGAGGTATATCAGCGTCAATCTTCATATGTACTTTAACTTTTACAGAGGATTATCTTAAGAGCAGAATATTTTGTTGATGTAATTACATTTACATTATTGGTTTCAGATGTTAAAATATGCAGTATATTTGGGTTGGAACTTTTTAGAGAGGGATTTGTTAAATATGAAGTGGAGACAATTTCGGTTAAAGACTACGACGGAGGCGGAGGATATTGTAAGCAGCATGCTGGCAGAGCTTGGCATTGAAGGTGTGCAGATTGAAGACAGGATTCCATTGACGGCAGAGGAGCAGGAGCAGATGTTTGTGGATATCCTCCCGGAGACAATGGAGGACGATGGGACGGCTTATCTGACATTTTACCTGGACTTAGGAGAGGATGCGGGGAGCGTACTTGCAAATGTCCGTAGGGAACTGGAGGAGATGAGAGGATATCTTGATGTGGGGGAGTGCACCATCGAGGAATCAGAGACAGAGGATGTGGACTGGGTGAATAACTGGAAGAAGTATTTTCATCAGTTCTGCATTGACGATATTCTCATCATCCCTTCATGGGAACAGGTGAAGGAGGAGGATGCGGGGAAGCTTGTTATCCATATCGACCCCGGAACTGCTTTTGGAACGGGGATGCACGAGACGACGCAGCTTTGTATCCGGGCACTGAAACGTTATGTAAAGCAGGGGGATACTGTGTTGGATGTGGGATGCGGCAGCGGCATTCTCGGGATGCTGGCGCTTAAGTTCGGGGCAGGATATTCTGTGGGAACGGATCTTGATTCCTGCGCGATTACGGCAACACATGAGAATATGGAAGTGAACGGAATCGGGAAAGACAAGTACGAGGTGATGATTGGAAATATTATCGATGATAAGAGCGTGCAAAAGCAGGCGGGTTATGAGAGGTATGACGTCGTTCTTGCCAATATTCTTGCAGATGTGCTTGTGCCTTTAACACCGGCAGTTCTTGCGCATATGAAGCCGGGAGCGGTCTTTATTACCAGCGGGATTATCGATGATAAGGAGCAGACAGTCGTGGAGGCGATGAAAGCTTCGGGGCTGGAGGTGCTTGAAGTTAATTATCAGGGCGAGTGGGTTTCGGTAGTGGCAAAGAAGAGTTAGGGAGTGTCCTTATGCAGCATTTTTTTGTGCCGTCTTCCCAGGTGGGGGAGGCGGAAATCACCATTAAAGGTTCGGATGTGAACCATATGAGGAATGTTCTGCGGATGAAGCCGGGAGAAATATTGTCCGTTTGTGACGGCAATAACTGCCGGTATCTGTGCCGTGTAAAGGAATACACGGAGGATGAAGCAGTGCTGGCAATCACAGAGAGACAGGAGAACGATACAGAGCTTCCCTCGAAAATTTATTTGTTTCAGGGACTGCCGAAGCAGGATAAGATGGAGCTTATCGTTCAGAAGGCTGTGGAGCTGGGAGTCTACCAGGTGGTTCCTGTTGTCACAAAACGCTGTGTGGTCAGGTTGGACGAAAAGAAAGCGCAGAAGAAAAAAGAGCGGTGGCAGGAGATTTCAAAAAGTGCAGCCAAGCAGTCGGGGCGCGGGCTGATTCCGGAAGTGACAAGTGTGTTATCCTGGAGGGAGGCGCTGTCAAAGGCGCAGGAGCTTGATGTCTGCCTGATTCCTTATGAGCTTGCAGAAGGGATGTCTGAGACAAAAGAGATACTTGCATCACTAAAACCCGGTCAGTCGGTCGGAGTTTTTATCGGGCCGGAGGGAGGCTTTGAGAAAGCGGAGATTTTAGAAGCGCTGGAGTCGGGTGCAAAGGCAGTCACGTTAGGCAGGAGGATTCTGCGCACAGAGACGGCGGGAATTACAACATTATCCGTGTTAATGTTCCAATTAGAGGAATAGCCACATATTCTATGATTAAGAAAATAAAAACAGGAAGTGGACATATGAGAGAAATTTATCTGGACAATTCTGCAACTACCTGCGCATATGAGTGCGTCGGAGATCTTGTTCGCAAGGTGATGTGCGAAGACTATGGAAATCCTTCTTCTATGCACAGGAAAGGTGTGGAGGGAGAAAGGTATATAAAAGAGGCGAAAGAAATACTGGCAAAGCTGTGGAAAGTGCAGGAAAAAGAAATATTTTTCACATCCGGCGGAACGGAGAGCGACAACCTGGCACTGATTGGAGCGGCGAGGGCCAACCGCAGGGCGGGGAATCATCTGATCACCTCGGCGATTGAGCATCCGGCGATTATCAATACAATGCGATATCTGGAGGAGGAGGGGTTTCGTGTTACTTTTCTTCCGGTAGACCGCTATGGCAGAATTCGGCTGGACGCATTGAAGAATGCTTTGTGCAAGGATACGATTCTTGTGTCGGTTATGTATGTGAATAACGAGGTGGGCTCTGTGCAGCCGATTCAGGAGGCGGCAGGGATTGTAAAGGCTTACAACAAAAATATCCTGTTCCATGTGGATGCTGTGCAGGGGTTTGGCAAATACCGTATTTACCCCAAGCGTCTGAAGGTGGATATGTGCTCTGTCAGCGGGCATAAGATACACGGGCCCAAGGGAATCGGCGCCCTTTATATTGACAGCAATGTGAAGATTAAACCGATTGTATTCGGCGGAGAGCAGCAGAAAAATATACGTTCGGGTACGGAAAATGTGCCTGGAATTGCGGGATTAGGACTTGCAGCAAAGACGATTTATGAAAATCTGGATGAAAAGGTGGCTGCAATGCGGACATTGAAGGAGCATTTTATCGAAGGAGTAACTCAGATTGAGAATACAAAGATTCATGGGATGTACGATGAGACTTCCGCTCCTCATATTATAAGTGTGGGATTCGCCGGGATTCGAAGCGAGGTGCTGCTCCACGCGTTAGAAGAAAAAGGAATCTATGTATCGTCAGGGTCTGCATGCTCTTCTAACCATCCCCAGGTGAGCGGCGTGCTGAAAGGAATCGGCGCAAGTCAGGAATATCTGGATGCAACGCTCAGGTTCAGCATGTCTGAGTTCACGACCAGGGAGGAAATTGATTATACATTGGAAACATTAAAGGAGATTGTGCCGATGCTCAGAAGGTATACAAGACATTAGAGGAGAGAGAAGATGATTTTTCACACATTTTTATTAAAGTACGGAGAGATTGGAATTAAGGGAAAGAACAGATATCTTTTCGAGGATGCGCTGGTGCGTCAGGTACGCTTTGCGCTTAGAGAAACGGACGGAGAATTCAATGTCTATAAAAAACAGGCAAGAATATATGTGGATTGTGCCGGAGAGTATGATTACGAAGACGTGACAGAGAAGCTAAAGAAAGTATTTGGTCTGGTGGGAATCTGTCCGGTCGTAAGATTGGAGGATAAAGGCTTTGACGAACTGAAAAAAGAAGTCGTATCCTACATGGATGAGATGTATGAGGATAAAAAAATTACATTTAAGGTGGAGTCCAGGCGTTCAAGGAAAACGTACCCGAAAAATTCTATGGAGATCAGCCGCGACCTGGGGGAAGCGATACTGGAAGCATTTCCGGAGATACGCGTGGATGTCCATCATCCGGATGTGACAGTTAATATCGAAGTGAGGGATGAGGTGTATGTGTATTCCCACATTATCCCGGGAGCCGGGGGAATGCCGGTAGGTACGAACGGAAAAGCCATGCTCCTTTTGTCCGGAGGGATTGACAGCCCGGTTGCAGGATATATGGTATCCAAACGCGGGGTAGGGATTGAGGCGACTTATTTTCACGCCCCGCCCTATACGAGTGAGCGCGCGAAGCAAAAGGTCGTGGATCTGGCAGAGAAGGTGGCGAAATACGCCGGCCCAATCAGGCTTCACGTGGTGAATTTTACAGATATTCAACTATATATATATGACCAGTGTCCTCACGATGAGCTGACGATTATTATGCGCCGGTATATGATGAGGATTGCGGAGCGATTTGCAAAGAAGGACGGATGTCTTGGGCTTATTACAGGAGAGAGTATCGGACAGGTGGCAAGCCAGACAATGCAGAGTCTTGCGGCGACCAACGATGTGTGTACGCTTCCTGTATATCGGCCGTTGATCGGATTTGACAAGCAGGAGATTGTGGATGTGGCGGAAAAGATAGACACTTACGAGACATCCATTCAGCCTTTTGAAGACTGCTGTACAATTTTTGTGGCAAAGCATCCGGTGACGAAACCGAATATTGATGTGATTCGCCGTTCAGAGGAACGGCTCAGTGAGAAGATTGACGCCCTTTTTGAAGAGGCAGTCCGCACGGCTGAGATTATCGAGATAAAATAGCCTGAAAAAAGTCAGACCCGGCCTTAAGGGTCTGACTGCTTTCGTGAAGAAAAGAACTGTATGGGTACTATACAAGATACGGTTTTAAAATGCCAAGGATGTTATCGATGTCAGACTCGCTGGCATGAATATTCAAATCAATCGGTTTGGACAGATCCAGACTGAAAATACCCATGATAGATTTTGCGTCGATGACATATCTTCCGGATACAAGGTCGAAATCGTTGTCAAATTTTGTGATTTCATTTACGAAAGATTTCACTTTATTGATAGAGTTCAAAGAAATTTGTACAGTTTTCATAAAATACCTCCTAGTTATGATAGCAAGGCAAAAGCAATCTTGCCCTTGCACTTATCATCTTATAGGCACATATTGGAAAAGTCAAGAAAATGTTTGAAAATAGTAGAAAGGGATTATCTATGAAAAAAGTAGCGCTTCACAATCTGGGCTGTAAAGTGAATGCTTATGAGATGGAAGCTATGCAGCAGCTTTTGGAAGAAAACGGGTACACAATTGTGCCGTTTGAGGAGAAAGCCGACATCTATATCGTGAATACGTGTACGGTGACGAATATGGCTGACCGTAAATCAAGGCAGATGCTTCACCGGGCAAAAAAGAGAAATCCGGATGCAGTTATTGTCGCGGCAGGCTGTTATGCGCAGGAGAAAGGCAATCAGGCGGATGGGTGTATCGACATTATTGTCGGAAACAATAAAAAGAAAGATATTGCAGCAATTCTCGGCCAGTATGAGAGAGAAAAAAAAGAAGAGGTTTTAGATATACGTCTTGACATCAACCATGCACATGAGTATGAAGAACTTTCTCTGGCGCACACCGCTGAACATACACGGGCTTATATTAAGATACAGGACGGATGCAATCAGTTCTGTACTTACTGTATCATTCCTTTTGCAAGGGGAAGAATCCGCAGCAGAAGCCAGGAAAATGTCATGGGTGAGGTGATGCGCTTAGCGGAGAATGGCTATAAGGAAGTGGTGTTGACAGGAATTCATTTGAGCTCATATGGGATGGATTTTGATGGAGAAAAGGATTGTCTTCTCTCTTTGATCATGCAGATTCATGAGGTCCGGGGTATCGAGCGAATTCGGCTTGGCTCCTTAGAGCCGCGGGTGATTACGGAGGAATTTGTAAAACGTCTGTCTGCCCTTGAGAAAGTCTGTCCTCATTTTCATCTCTCGCTGCAAAGCGGCTGCGATACCACCTTGCGGCGTATGAATCGGCGGTATTCGCCGGAAGAGTATTATGAAAAATGCTGTCTGCTTAGAAAATATTTTAAAAATCCTGCACTTACTACGGATATTATCGTAGGATTTCCGGGAGAGACAGAGGAAGAATTCAAACAGTCGAAAGCGTTCGTAGATAAAGTCGGTTTCTACGAGACGCATGTGTTTAAATATTCCAGAAGGGAAGGGACGAAGGCTGCGGCGATGGACGGTCAGGTACCGGAGGAGATTAAAACAAAAAGGAGCAATGAGCTTCTTGCACTGAATGCCAGAAAGCAGGAGGCTTTTGAAAAAACATTTATAGGGACGGTCAAAGAAGTCCTTATAGAAGAGACAGAAGAGTGTGAAGATGGAATTTATGGGATCGGCCATACGAAAGAATATGTTAAAATCAGACAGAAACTAGACAAAAAACAGATAAATCAAATTATAAATGTAGAAATTGAGAGCCATTTGCAAATAATGCATTGAATTTTGAATGGCTTTAGGTTAGAATGAAAGAGAAATATTTTTGAAGGACGTGAGTATATGAAAGATTTAAGCAGCACCCAATTTTTTCAGGTAGAAAGCGGTCCACAAATTCAAGCAAAAGATATCCTTGAGATTGTGTACAAAGCTCTGAGCCAAAAAGGTTATAATCCGGTAAATCAGATTGTCGGATATATTATGTCAGGAGACCCGACGTATATTACAAGTCATAACAGCGCAAGAAGCCTGATTATGAAGATGGAACGTGATGAACTGGTGGAAGAGATGCTTAAGACGTATATTGAGCATAATGGCTGGTTATAATGTCTATGAGAATAATGGGACTGGATTATGGTTCGAAGACTGTGGGAGTTGCAATCAGTGACCCTTTGCATATTACAGCACAGGGTATTGAGACAATTACCCGCAAGAGTGAGAACAAGCTTCGGAAGACTTGTGCGCGCATTGAGAGTTTGATTGAAGAATATGAAGTGGAGCGTATCGTAGTTGGCTTTCCAAAGCTTTTGAATAATGATATCGGGGAACGGGCAAAAAAGGCAATGGAATTTGGTGAGATGCTAAAGAAACGGACCGGTCTTGAGGTCGTGATGTGGGACGAGCGTCTGACTACAGTGGAAGCAGAGCGGACTTTAATTGAGAATAACGTAAGGCGAGAGAACCGCAAAAAGTTTATTGATAAAATTGCGGCAGTTTTTATATTGCAGGGATATTTGGATTCAGTTTCTATGGATATAGAGGGATAACGAGATGGAAAAGATTAAATTTATGTCTGAAGAGCTTAAAGAAGAAGTGGAGTTTTTTGTACTGGAGCAGACGAAGATTAACGGAATTTCATATATTCTTGTTACAGATTCTGAAAGAGGAGACGCACAGTGCTTGATTTTAAGAGATATGACACCGGCAGATGAGAAAGACAGCATATACGAAATCGTAGATGACGATGACGAGCTTGGCGTGATTTCAAAAGTATTTGAGGAACTGTTGGAGGATGTGGATATAGAGCGGTAAAAGCTCTGTTTACATATACGAAAGCAAAGATTCTGAGAGGGTAGTGATTTTATGTCTATCAGTCAGGAAAAATTCAAGCAGATGCTGAAAGAAAAAGGACTTAAGGTAACGAATCAAAGGTTACTTGTGTTAGAGGTACTTGCGTGTCATAGGGACAGGCATATGACCGTGGAGGATATTTATGATCTGGTAAAGGAGGATTACCCGGATATCGGGCTGGCAACAATTTACCGGACAGTACAGTTGTTGTTGGAAATGCAGTTGGTGGATCGCATCAGTCTGGATGATGGGTGTGTGCGCTATGAAATCGGAGAAGGTACGAGCGCAGAGAAAAAGCACCACCATCACCATCTGATATGCAGGACATGTGGTAATGTGCAGCCATTTAAGGATGACTGGCTGGACAGGTTAGAGAGTCATATCGAGGAGGAGACTGGCTTTTACGTGTTGGATCATGAACTGAAATTTTACGGCAAATGCAGAGAGTGTCTTAAGAAAACGGAAAAATAGCATATGGAGGTGCAAATTTGAAAAAAGAAAACAACGGAAAATTGCGTATCATTCCGCTCGGAGGCTTGGAGAAGATCGGAATGAATATTACTGTCTTTGAATATGAAGACAGTATTATTGTGGTGGATTGCGGTCTGGCTTTCCCGGAAAATGATATGCTGGGAATTGATTTGGTGATTCCGGATATTACCTATCTGAAGGATAATATACAGAAAGTGAAAGGGTTTGTCATTACCCACGGACATGAGGATCATATCGGGGCGCTCTCGTACGTGCTTCGGGAGATGAACCTGCCAATCTATGCCACAAAGCTTACGATGGGAATTATCGAGAAGAAGCTTACAGAGCATAATCTGCTCAGAAGTACGAGGAGGAAAGTTGTAAGACATGGGCAGTCAATCAATCTGGGGCAATTCAGAATTGAATTTATCAAGACAAATCACAGTATCCAGGATGCGGCAGCTCTTGCAATCTATTCGCCGGCAGGAATTGTAGTGCACACAGGAGACTTTAAGGTGGATTACACACCGGTATTTGGAGATGCCATAGATCTGCAGCGCTTTGCTGAGATTGGAAAGAAAGGCGTGCTGGCGCTTTTAAGCGACAGTACCAATGCAGAGCGGACGGGCTTTACCCAGTCTGAGCGGACGGTAGGCCATACGTTCGACCACATCTTTGCGGAGCATCAACATACAAGGATAATTATCGCCACTTTTGCATCCAATGTGGATCGCGTGCAGCAGATTATCAATTCCGCATGCAAATATAACCGAAAGGTTGTAGTGGAAGGGCGGAGTATGGTGAGTATCATCCAGGTTGCTCAGGAGTTGGGGTACTTAAGTGTGCCGGCAAATACACTTATTGAGATTGACCAGTTAAGGAATTACCCGCCGGAGAAGACGGTGCTGATTACGACAGGAAGTCAGGGGGAATCTATGGCGGCTCTTTCGCGTATGGCTGCGGATGTGCATAAGAAAGTTACGATTATGCCGGGGGATACGGTGATTTTCAGCTCAAACCCGATACCGGGTAATGAGAAGTCCGTATCCAAAGTCATAAACGAACTTTCAGAAAAGGGAGCGAATGTAATTTTTCAGGACGCCCATGTGTCAGGCCATGCCTGCCAGGAGGAGCTGAAGCTTATCTACTCTCTGGTGAAACCGAAATACGCAGTTCCTATACATGGAGAGTTCAGGCACAGGAATGCCAATGCGGCATTGGCGAGGAATCTGGGTATACCGAAGGAGAATGTATTCTTGATCCATTCGGGTGATGTGTTGGAGATTGACAGTGAGAAGGCGGAAGTCGTTGACAAGGTACACACAGGAGAAATTCTTGTGGACGGGCTTGGTGTGGGTGATGTGGGCAACATTGTCTTAAGAGACCGCCAGCATTTGGCGGAGGACGGTATTCTTATCGTCGTATTGACGCTTGAGCGCGGGAGCAATCAGCTTCTTGCGGGGCCGGATATCGTGTCCAGGGGATTCGTCTATGTGAGAGAATCTGAGGTGCTCATGGAAGAGGCAAGACAGATTCTTACGGAGGCTGTGGAGGACTGCCTGATGCATCAGCGCAATGCGGACTGGAGTAAGATTAAGCTTGTTATCCGTGATAAGATGAATGAATTTATCTGGAGACGGACAAAGCGTAAACCTATGATACTGCCGATTATTATGGATGTGTAAGATGATTGTTGATGAGAGGATTGTAACATATATTCACTCTCTGGAAGTTCCGGAGAGTGAGATAATCGAGAGAATTGAGCAGGAAGCGCTGGAAGGGCATGTGCCGATTATACGCAAGGAGACCCAGAGCTTCTTAAAGGTATTATTGTTGATGAAAAAGCCGCTTCGTATCCTGGAGATCGGAGCGGCTGTCGGATTTTCCGCAATTTTAATGAGTGAGTATATGCCGGAGGGCGGACATATTACAACGATTGAGAATTATGAGAAACGGATACCCATCGCCCGAAGGAATTTTGAGCGGGCGGGGAGGGAAGGGCAGATTACCCTTCTTGAAGGAGATGCGTATGAGGTTATGAAAACACTTGACGGTTTTTATGACTTTATCTTTATGGATGCGGCAAAAGGCCAGTATATCCAATATATGCCCGAGGCAGTGCGGCTTCTTGCGCCGGAAGGTGTACTGTTATCTGACAATGTGCTTCAAGACGGGGACATTGTCGAATCCCGTTTTGCGGTAGAGAGAAGGAACCGGACAATTCACAGCCGTATGCGGGAGTATCTTTATGAGCTAAAGCACAATGAACAGCTTCAGACATCCATCCTGCCTTTCGGGGATGGGATTGCTCTCAGCGTGAAAAAGAGGGAGGATAAAAAAGATGAGGAATCATAGACATCCGGAACTTCTGATTCCGGCAAGCAGCCTGGAGGTGTTAAAGACAGCAGTGATGTTCGGCGCCGACGCCATCTACATCGGAGGCGAGGCTTTCGGACTGCGCGCAAAGGCAAAGAATTTTTCCATGGAGGATATGCGGGAAGGGATTGCATTCGCCCATGAAAGGGGAGCCAGAGTGCATGTGACAGTGAATATACTGGCACATAACGATGATCTTCCGGGTGTGGAGGAATATCTAAAGGAGCTTAAAGAGTTAAAGCCAGATGCGCTGATTATTGCGGACCCGGCAGTTTTTATGCTGGCAAAACAGATTTGCCCGGAGATTGAGCGCCATGTGAGCACCCAGGCCAACAATACGAATTACGGCACATACCGTTTCTGGTGGGAGTTGGGGGCAAAGCGTGTAGTTTCGGCAAGGGAGCTGTCCCTTGAGGAGATTAAAGAAATCCGTGAACATATTCCGGAAGAGATGGAGATTGAGAGCTTTATTCACGGGGCTATGTGTATTTCCTATTCCGGACGTTGCCTGCTGAGCAATTTCTTTACAGGACGTGACGCCAACCATGGGGCATGTACGCATCCATGCCGTTGGAAATATGCGGTTGTAGAGGAGACCAGACCCGGCGAGTATATGCCGGTCTACGAGAATGAGCGAGGTACTTATATTTTTAACTCCAAGGATTTGTGCATGATTGAGCATATCCCGGAGATGATTGATGCAGGAATCGACAGCTTCAAGATAGAAGGGCGTATGAAGACTGCCCTCTATGTGGCGACGGTGGCCAGGACTTATCGGAAAGCCATTGACGACTATATTGAATCGCCGGAAAAATACAGGGCGAATATGCCCTGGTACTTAGAGCAGATTGTAAACTGCACATATCGTCAGTTCACTACAGGGTTTTATTTTGGAAAACCAAATGAAGAAAGCCAGATTTATGATAACAATACCTATGTAAAGGAATATACTTATCTTGGAATTGTCGGTGAAGCGCAGGGGAATATTTGCCGTATTGAACAGCGCAACAAATTTGCTGTCGGTGAGCAGATTGAAATCATGAAGCCGGATGGCCGTAATATTCTCACGACTGTGAAAAATATCACTGATGAGGACGGAACCTCTAAAGAAAGTGCCCCGCATCCAAAACAGGTTCTCTATGTAGAGCTGTCTGAGCGGGCAGATGTATATGATATTCTCCGACGGGAAGAAGCGGTATAGAGGAGCTATATGCAAGTAAAAAAATATGGAAAAGCACAAAACCTCCTGCGCATACATACAATATAATTAAGTATGCCAAGAGGTGCTTTTTTTTGAAATCATTTCCCCAACCTCTTACCGCTGCTGAAGAAAGTTTATACATGCAAAAATATACGGAGGGTGACTTAGAGGCAAAACACGTTCTTATCGAAAGGAATCTGCGCCTTGTGGCTCATATCGTAAAAAAATACCAGACGTTGGAGGAGGATAACGAAGATCTTCTGTCTGTCGGGACAATCGGGCTGATTAAAGCTGTAGTTACGTTTAACCCGGATAAGAGTGTAAGGCTTGGGACATACGCGGCGAGATGTATTGAGAACGAGATTTTGATGCATTTTAGGGCGAGAAAGAAATCTTCCAGAGAAATATCTCTGTATGAACCGATCGGAACAGACAGGGAGGGCAATGAGATACAGTTATTTGATATTATCGAGACAGATGAGGATGACGCACACAGGAAGGCGGAACTTAAGGATGATATCAGAATGCTTTACCAAAAAGTAGAGTCGGAACTGTCAGCGAGAGAGCGTCTGGTGCTCAAGATGCGGTACGGACTGTATAATGAAGAAGAATATACACAGCGGGAGATAGCTGAGCAGCTGGGCATCTCTCGTTCTTATGTTTCGAGAATCGAGAAGAGTGCAATCGAAAAACTTAGGGTATATTTTTAGGGTTTAAGAAAAGGGGTTTTGCCCCTTTTTTTCAAAATACAGTTGACATCCGGGGGTATATCGGATAGAATTATCTCACATTTTCGGAGACAGGGAAGATTCCCTTATCGGTTTCCGGGGTATATCACAGGTCGGTTCGGCCGCAATTTCATTTTTATCATTAAGACAATTTAACAGCATAAGAAGGGAGTGTACAAAATGTCATTTAGTACAGTAATGTCTGCGGCCATTGAAGGGCTGCATGTAGAGTTGGTTCATGTGGAGACGGATATTAGCAGCGGGCTTCCGGTATTCCACATGGTAGGCTATCTTTCCTCGGAGGTGAAGGAAGCTTCGGAGCGGGTGAGAACAGCGGTGCAAAACTCGGATATTCGGATTCCGGCGAAGAAAATTATTATTAATCTAGCGCCGGCAACAGTCAGGAAAAAGGGAGCGTCTTTTGATTTTCCCATTGCATTGTCTCTGCTGGCTGCACTGGGGGAGCTGAATGCAGAAAAACTTAAGAATTCAGTAGTTATCGGAGAACTGAGCCTGGATGGCAGAGTCCGGGAGGTAAAGGGAGTGCTGCCGATTGTTATGGAGGCGCGGAATAGAGGGTGCGACCGGTGTCTTTTGCCGAAAGGAAACGCATCGGAGGGAGCTCTCATTGAAGGGATAGAGATTATCGGAGTTGAGAGCCTTAAACAGGCAGTTGAGTATCTGCGGGGGAATAAGAGGATAGTGCCGGAAAAGTGCGGCGCGTGGGAAAAATATACGCAGCTTTTTGATGGCATGGTTGATTTTTCTGATATTCAAGGGCAGGAATCAGTAAAGAGAGCTGTGGAGGTGGCTGTTTCGGGAGGGCATAACCTGCTGCTGATCGGGCCGCCAGGCAGCGGAAAATCTATGATCGCACAACGGATTCCCACGATACTTCCGCCGCCTTCCCACGCAGAGAGCCTGGAAATTACAAAGATATACAGCGTTCTTGGACTGGTGGACAAAGAACGTCCGCTCATTACCGGCAGACCTTTCCGAAGTGTGCACCATACGGTGACAAAGGCTGCTTTGATCGGAGGAGGATTGATTCCGTCTCCGGGGGAGATTAGTCTGGCGCATGGAGGGGTACTGTTTTTAGATGAGCTGTCAGAATTCAGAAAGTCAGTGCTTGAGGTTCTAAGGCAGCCTTTGGAAGAAAGAAAAGTCTATATCAACAGGGCACATGGAAGCTATGTGTTCCCGTCTAATTTTATTCTGGCTGCCGCGATGAACCCATGTCCCTGCGGCAATTACCCAGATTTTTCAAAATGCAGCTGCACGCCATGGCAGATACAGCAATATCTGTCACGTATCAGCCAGCCCTTTTTAGACCGGATTGATATCTGTGTGGAAGCACCCAGAATCCGGTATGAAGAAATCACTGAGCGCAGCAAAAAAGAGACATCGGCAGATTTGCGGAAGAGAGTGGTAAAAGCCAGGGAAATCCAGCAGAACAGATATGAAGGGATGGAGATTCGAAGCAATTCTATGTTAGGCGTCAGACAGATTGACGAATTCTGTCATCTGGGGAAAGAAGAGGAGCAGTTGATGAGACAGGCTTTTACTTCGCTGGGGCTGACTGCGAGAACTTATCATAAGATTCTCAAAGTTGCAAGGACAATTGCGGATATGGACGGCGGGGGAGTGATTCGAATGTCTCATCTGAAGGAGGCAATCGGATACCGGACGGCAGATAAGAAATATTGGGGGAGGTAATTGCATATGATGTATGAATACTGGCTGGCATCTGTCCATGGAGTGTCTGCGGCGAAAAAAAAGGCTTTAAGAGAAAGATTGCGATGTGCAGAAGAGATATATAATATAGAAGAAAAAGGGCTGTATGAGCTGGATGTCTTGACAGAGAAAGAAATTCAGGCAATCTTGGAGGCGAAGAAAAAAGATTGCCGAAAGGAGTATGCGCGGCTGGCAGAACAGGGGATTGGTTTTGTGCCGTATTTTGATGACGGGTATCCGAGAAGACTTAAAGATATACAGAATCCTCCCTATGCGTTGTATGTAAAGGGACGTCTGCCGGAGGAAGAAAGATTCTCGGCGGCGATTGTAGGGGCGAGGAGATGTACACATTACGGGGAGGAGATGGCATTAAGGTACGGTGAGCAGCTTGCCGGGGCAGGGGTACAGGTAATCAGCGGTATGGCGAGAGGAATTGACGGCGCAGGACAGAGGGGTGCTTTGAATGGAGGCGGATTTAGCTGCGGAGTGCTCGGGAGCGGAGTGGACATATGCTATCCGAGAGAAAACTTCGGGCTTTATATGGACTTGCAGAAGGAAGGGGGACTGCTCTCCGAACAGGTTCCGGGGACGAAGCCTCTTCCGGGACATTTCCCGGCGAGAAACCGCATAATCAGTGCGCTTTCGGATGTGGTGCTTGTGATAGAGGCAAAGGAGAAAAGCGGGTCTTTGATTACCGCAGATATGGCGTTAGAGCAGGGAAAGGATGTATATGCATTGCCGGGGCCTGCTATGAGCCCTTTGAGCAGAGGGTGCCACCGTCTGATTCAGCAGGGGGCGGGGATACTGATTTCGCCGGAGGATTTGTTAGACGAAGTGAACGTTCAGAAGAAAAAAGGCGCACAAATAAATAACAAAAATGAAAAAGTGCTTGAAAGTACAGA
Organism: Lachnospiraceae bacterium MD308; assembly: GCA_000403475.2. Lineage (GTDB taxonomy): Bacteria > Bacillota > Clostridia > Lachnospirales > Lachnospiraceae > MD308. The sequence goes on along the minus strand of KE159795.1, from coordinate 129,488 downwards.
AAATTTAGTGTATAGTTGTCTCGGTTTCATCCCGAAAGGTGTGGATTGTCTGTCTAAAGAGACGGACCTTTCGGTGAGAGAAGTTCTTGAACAACTGATAACTCTGGAATTACAGGGGGTGGCGAAAGAAATTTCTAAAAACTATTATATAAGAATTTGATAGATTCGTAGTGGAGGAAGGATTTTTATGGCTAGATATCTTGTGATCGTAGAGTCGCCTGCCAAGGTAAAGACAATTAAAAAATTTCTGGGGAACAATTATGTTGTGACCGCATCGAACGGCCATGTAAGAGATCTGCCCAAAAGCCAGCTTGGAATTGATGTGGAGCATGATTTTGAACCCAAATATATTACGATTCGTGGAAAAGGAGATATTCTTGCAAATCTGCGCAAGGAAGTTAAGAAGGCAGATAAAGTATATCTTGCAACTGACCCGGACCGTGAGGGGGAAGCAATTTCATGGCATCTTTCTAAGTCTCTGAAGCTGGAGGACAAGAAGACATACCGTATCAGTTTTAATGAAATTACGAAGAATGCTGTAAAAACTTCGCTTAAAAATGCAAGAGAAATAGATATGGATCTCGTTGACGCGCAGCAGGCAAGACGTATCTTAGACCGGGTTGTGGGTTATAGAATCAGCCCTCTTTTGTGGGCAAAGGTTAAGAGGGGACTGAGTGCGGGGCGTGTCCAGTCGGTTGCTTTAAGGATTATTGCGGACCGGGAGGAAGAGATCAATATGTTTATCCCGGAGGAATATTGGACGTTAGACGCCTGTCTTAAAGTGAATGGCGAGAAGAAACCATTGACGGCGCGATTCTACGGGACGGAAGATAAGAAGATGACGATTCGCTCGAAAGAGGAATTAGAGCAGATAATAGAAGAAATTGACAATGCGCCGTATACAGTGGAGGAAGTAAAAAAGGGCGAGAGGACGAAGAAAGCTCCGGTTCCGTTTACTACCAGTACATTGCAGCAGGAGGCGTCTAAAGGGCTTAATTTTGCCACTGCAAAGACGATGAGGATTGCACAGCAGCTCTACGAGGGAATCGACTTGAAAGGGAATGGGACAGTGGGTCTCATCACATATCTGCGTACCGATTCTACCAGAATTTCTGAGGAGGCGGATAGGAATGTACGGGAGTTTGTGAAAGAGCAGTATGGTTCTGATTTCGTGGCAGACGAGAAATTGAAGGAATCCGACGGCAAAAAGATTCAGGATGCCCATGAGGCAATCCGGCCGACAGATGTGACGAGAACTCCCGCAGCGGTGAAGGATTCACTGACGAGAGATCAGTTCAGACTCTATCAGCTGATATGGAAGCGATTCGTTGCCAGCAGGATGCAGCCGGCAAGATATGAGACAACTTCTGTGAAGATTGGTGCGGGGAAATACCGATTTACAGTGGCGGCGTCTAAGATTTCCTTTGAAGGCTTCCGGACAGTTTATATAGAGGCGGGAGAAGGAAAGGAAGCAGGCAATGTCCTTTTAAAAGGGCTGGATCAGGAGTCTGTTCTCACAAAAGAGAGCTTTGACAGCAAGCAGCATTTTACACAGCCGCCTGCTCATTATACAGAGGCAGCTCTTGTAAAGACGCTTGAGGAACTTGGTATCGGACGTCCCAGTACCTATGCGCCGACTATCTCTACAATTATCAACCGAAGATATGTGGCAAAGGAGAATAAGAATCTGTATTTGACAGAAATCGGCGAGGTTGTCAATAATATGATGAAGCAGTCCTTCCCGACGATTGTGGACGTGAATTTTACTGCTAACATGGAAAGCCTGCTGGACGGTGTTGCAGAAGGAAAAGTAAAGTGGAAGACGATTATAGAGAATTTTTATCCGGATATTGAGGAAGCGGTAGATCGTGCAGAGAAAGAGCTTGAGACAGTCAAGATTGAGGATGAAGTGACAGATGTTGTCTGCGAACAGTGCGGACGCAATATGGTAGTTAAGTACGGGCCTCACGGGAAGTTTTTGGCGTGTCCGGGATTCCCTGAGTGCAGGAACACGAAACCTTATCTTGAAAAAACAGGAGTAAAGTGTCCGGTGTGCGGCAAGGATGTGGTGCTCAGGAAGACAAAAAAGGGACGCAGATATTATGGGTGCGAGGATAACCCCGAGTGCGGCTTTATGTCGTGGCAAAAACCGTCTGATCAGAAATGCCCGCGCTGTGGAAATTACATGGTAGAAAAAGGAAATAAACTTTGCTGTGGCAACGAGCAATGCGGCTATGTGGAGAATAAAACAGAGAGCAGTAAGGCAGTATCGGACGAAAAATAGAGTAAAATCAAAAAAGAATAATATTTTGCGCGAAATTTATTGAATATTCGAAAATTATGTGATAATATTACGCTAAAGAACGGAGGAAAACGTATGAGTGTACAATTATTAGATAAAACAAGAAAAATTAATAAATTGCTTCACAACAATGATTCGAGCAAAGTTGTATTTAATGATATCTGCGATGTACTTACAGATATTTTGGACTCTAATGTGTTGGTAGTCAGCAAGAAAGGAAAAGTGCTTGGCGGAAGCAAATGTGCGGATGTACCGTATATTGAAGAGCTGATTGAGAAAGAAGTAGGAAAGCATATTGATTTTCATCTGAATGAGCGTTTTCTTATTGTACTCTCAACGAAGGAGAATGCCAATATGGAGACACTTGGCTTCTCGGAAGAGATCGTCGCCCATTATCAGGCGTTGATCAGTCCGATTGATATCGCAGGAGAGCGTCTTGGGACACTTTTTATCTATAAGAAGGATGCTCTGTATGAGATTGATGATATCATTTTGAGTGAGTATGGAACGACTGTAGTGGGATTAGAGATGCTGCGTTCTGTGAACGAGGAAAATGCGGAGGAGACAAGGAAGGAGCATATTGTCCAGTCTGCGATCAGCACCCTTTCTTTCTCTGAACTAGAAGCGATTATCCATATTTTTGAGGAGCTTGAGGGGACAGAAGGGATTCTTGTGGCCAGCAAGGTTGCTGACCGAGTAGGGATTACCCGTTCTGTGATCGTGAACGCTCTGCGTAAGTTTGAGAGTGCAGGTGTGATTGAGTCGCGTTCTTCCGGTATGAAGGGGACTTACATCAAAGTTGTAAATGATTATGTGTTCACCGAGCTTGAAAAGCTTAAGTCAGAGCGGTAAATTTAGCAGAGAGGTAGTAGTTGTTATGTATGAGAAATGTCCTGCCAGCCTTAGGATGACAAGGGTGATTCTGCAGAATGGCTATTTTGATGAGAATATTTATAATTGTGAAGTCATTACGTATAATCCGGAAGAAGAGAGCATATACTTATTAACAGGGAAGAATGAATTGCCGCTTTTTTCACTGGACGGAGTGTATGAGTGTATCCTCGAGACAGAAGAGACGATAAAATGCGAGGGAGTTATAAAAGAGAGATATTATAACAAGCTTGGAAGAATTGTAATTTTTTATGTGAGGAATGGATTTTATAAAAATCTTGTAAACTAAATATAAAGTGTGTTGACAAAACAGAAGGAGAGTGCTATTTTATATCTAGAGTTCTTAGCACTCTCTTTTTATGAGTGCTAACAAATATAGATGTTTTCAAGGAGGATTTGATATGAAATTAACACCATTAGGCGACAGAGTCGTTTTGAAACAGTTAGTTGCAGAAGAGACAACAAAGTCAGGAATCGTGATTCCGGGGCAGTCAAAAGAGAAACCGCAGCAGGCGGAAGTCGTTGCAGTAGGACCTGGCGGAACAGTTGACGGAAAAGAAGTAACTATGAATGTGTCAGCAGGACAGAAGGTTATCTATTCCAAATATTCAGGAACGACCGTAGAGCTTGATGACGAGGAATTCATTATCGTAAAACAGGATGATATTCTTGCAATCGTAGAGTAAGAGATAACAGAGCCAATTATAGAATAATTTCAATGATAGAATAAAGAGACAGGAGGAACACGATCATGGCAAAAGAAATCAAATATGGAGCAGATGCCAGAGGAGCATTAGAGGCAGGAGTGAATCAGCTTGCCGATACAGTAAGAGTAACCCTTGGACCAAAAGGACGTAATGTCGTACTTGACAAATCTTTCGGTGCGCCGCTTATCACCAATGACGGTGTGACAATTGCAAAGGAGATTGAGCTTGAGGACGCATTTGAGAATATGGGTGCACAGCTTATCAAAGAGGTTGCGTCAAAAACGAATGACGTGGCCGGTGACGGAACAACTACGGCTACTGTTCTTGCACAGGCTATGGTACATGAGGGAATCAAGAACCTGGCGGCAGGGGCGAATCCGATCATCCTGCGCAAGGGTATGAAGAAAGCGACAGAAAAGGCTGTAGAGGCAATTGCGGGCATGTCCAGCAAAGTGAAGGACAAAGATCAGATTGCAAAGGTTGCTGCAATATCTGCAGGGGACGCAGAGGTTGGCGAGATGGTAGCTGACGCGATGGAGAAGGTTTCGAATGACGGTGTTATCACCATTGAGGAATCTAAGACTATGAAGACAGAGTTAGACCTTGTAGAAGGTATGCAGTTTGACAGAGGTTACATTTCTGCGTACATGGCTACAGATATGGATAAGATGGAAGCAAACTTAGAGGAGCCTTATATCCTGATTACAGATAAGAAGATTTCCAACATCCAGGATATCCTTCCGCTTCTTGAGCAGATTGTACAGTCCGGTGCAAGACTTCTTATCATCGCAGAGGATATTGAGGGCGAGGCTCTTACTACTTTGATTGTCAATAAGCTTAGAGGAACATTCAATGTAGTGGCAGTTAAGGCTCCGGGTTACGGCGACAGAAGGAAAGAGATGCTTAAGGATATTGCAGTGCTGACAGGCGGTCAGGTTGTTTCTGACGAGCTTGGCATGGATCTTAAGGAGACGACATTAGATCAGCTTGGGCGTGCGAAATCTGTTAAGGTACAGAAAGAGAATACTGTAATCGTAGACGGCTGCGGCGATAAGAAAGCGATTTCTGACCGTGTGGCTCAGATTAAGACACAGATTGAGGAGACCACATCTGATTTTGACCGCGAGAAACTTCAGGAGAGACTTGCGAAACTGGCCGGCGGCGTGGCAGTTATCCGCGTAGGCGCTGCGACAGAGACAGAGATGAAAGAAGCGAAACTCCGCATGGAAGATGCCCTTGCAGCAACAAGAGCGGCAGTAGAAGAAGGAATCATCGCAGGCGGCGGTTCTGCATACATTCATGCTGCAAAGGAAGTGGCAAAGATGGCAGCAGATATGAGCGGTGACGAAAAGACCGGTGCAAATGTTGTGCTGAAAGCTTTAGAGTCCCCGTTGTTCCACATCGCTGCAAATGCAGGCTTAGAAGGCTCTGTAATCATCAACAAAGTGTCTGAGTCTGAGGTGGGAACAGGATTTGACGTTCTGACTGAGGAGTATGTAGACATGGTTGAGAACGGAATCCTTGATCCTGCAAAGGTTACGAGAAGTGCGCTGCAGAATGCAACCAGCGTTGCGTCCACACTGCTGACTACAGAGTCCGTAGTTGCGAACATCAAGGAAGATGCTCCGGCAATGCCGGCAGGTGCGGGTGCAGGAATGGGTATGATGTAAAAAAATAAAAGAATGAATTTTTTGGGAACTCTTTGCGGGAGAGTTCCCATTTTCGTATAAAATATGTTACAATGTTCTCAGGGATAAAAATAGTGTGCGCTTCGGTGCATCACAAAAAACAATGGAGGATATAGATATGGGTGATTTTTACACAGAGCAGTTGATCAAGAAACAGGGGGATATGAAGGATCTGGTGATTAAGGCAGTGCTTGTGGCTGTAGCGATCGTGTCTGTACTGACAGTATTTATATTTCCGATGGGGCTTATATTTCCGATTATAGTGATTGCAATGGTATGGTTTTTGATTTCAAGGCTTAATGTGGAATACGAATATCTGTACGTGAACGGCGACCTCGACATTGATAAGATCATGAATAAGTCTAAGAGAAAACGTGTATTTTCTACCAATGTAAAGGAGATGGAGCTTTTTGCGCCGGTGAATTCCGAAAGGCTTGAGCAGTTTAAAAATTCGAAGGTGATCAATTTAAGCTCAGGTCGCGCGGATGCAAGGCTGTATGCGATGATCGTGGCAAATAACGGGCAGACGGCAAAGCTTATTTTTGAGCCCAATGACACGATTATTGAGGGTCTCTTTATGTTAGCTCCGCGCAAGGTCGTGCGTCAGTAGATAACGTCTGGCAAAAAAACATGCAAAAATAGCACGAAAAATGTAAGAATATGTTGACAAACGTAAAGTTGATTCGTTATTATAGCATTTAATAATTATTAGTAACTGTACTTGGAATAAAAATGGAAGAGAGGTATGAACATGGGAAGGATTATTGGGGAAGGAATTACATTTGATGATGTGCTTTTAGTGCCGGCGTATTCAGAGGTGATTCCGAATCAGGTGGATTTGTCAACAAATCTGACAAAAGAAATTAGGCTGAATATACCGATGATGAGTGCCGGTATGGATACCGTGACTGAGCATCGCATGGCGATTGCCATGGCTCGTCAGGGCGGAATCGGCATTATTCATAAAAATATGTCGATTGAAAAGCAGGCAGAAGAAGTAGATAAAGTAAAACGTTCTGAGAATGGAGTTATCACGGATCCATTCTATCTCTCTCCGGAGCATACACTGGAAGACGCCAACAATCTTATGGGGAAATTCAGGATCTCTGGTGTGCCAATCACAGAAGGAAGAAAGCTGGTAGGTATCATTACGAACCGCGATCTAAAATTCGAGACCGATTTCACAAAGAAGATAAAGGAAAGCATGACCTCGGAGGGCCTGATTACAGCTAAGGAAGGTATTACGCTGGAAGAGGCGAAGCAGATTCTTGCTAAGGCAAGGAAAGAAAAGCTTCCGATCGTAGATGACAATTTTAATTTGAAGGGACTTATCACTATCAAGGATATAGAAAAGCAGATCCGTTATCCGCTTTCGGCGAAGGATTCTCAGGGCAGACTTTTGTGCGGAGCAGCGATTGGAATAACTGCCAATTGTATAGAGCGGGCAAAAGCATTGGTAGAGGCGAAGGTTGATGTGGTAGTGATGGATTCTGCACACGGACATTCGGCCAATGTACTGCGGACGGTGGATATGGTGAAATCTACATTTCCCGAGCTTCAGATTATTGCAGGCAATGTGGCTACGGGAGAAGGGGCAGAGGCGCTTATTAAGGCCGGTGCGGATGCGGTCAAGGTCGGTATCGGACCTGGCTCTATCTGTACAACCCGTGTAGTTGCGGGAATCGGAGTTCCGCAGATTACAGCTGTGATGAGTTGCTTTGAGGCGGCAGATAAGTATGGGATTCCGATTATTGCCGACGGAGGTATCAAGTACTCCGGCGATATGACGAAGGCGATTGCTGCAGGCGCTAATGTATGTATGATGGGAAGTATGCTTGCAGGATGTGATGAGAGCCCTGGAGATTATGAGCTGTATCAGGGAAGAAAATATAAAGTATACCGCGGTATGGGTTCGATCGCGGCGATGGAGAATGGAAGCAAAGACCGGTATTTCCAGACAGATGCCAAAAAGTTAGTCCCGGAAGGTGTGGAAGGACGTGTGGCATATAAAGGCATGGTTGAGGATACGGTATTCCAGCTTGTGGGTGGACTTCGCTCCGGTATGGGGTACTGCGGTGCGGCAACCATTGAGGATTTGAAGAGAACCGGACAGTTTGTGAAGATTACATCAGCTTCTTTGAAAGAGAGTCATCCACATGACATCCATATTACAAAAGAGGCACCAAATTACAGTGTGAACGAATAGAGGAAAGGAAATTAAGATATGAACTGTGAGTTTGGAAGTACGTCGAAGGGAGAGAAGGCAACGCTTTATACCTTGAGGAATAAGGGGGGGATGGAGATTGCGGTCACTGATTACGGTGCGGCGCTTGTAAAAGTGCTTGTTTTGGACAAGGACGGAAAAGTGCAGGATGTTGTACTTGGATATGACAATGCAGAAGGGTACGAAAAGGGCGGCGTTTATTTTGGGGCTACCGTAGGCAGGGTGGCGAATCGGATTGGCGGAGCATCCTTTGAACTGAATGGCAGCGTATATGAGCTGACGGATAATGACAATGGCAATTCACTCCACGGCGGTCGTGACTATTATAACAAGCGGATGTGGCAGGCAGAGAAGCTGAATGATCAGAAAGTGACATTCTTCCTTGAAAGCCCGGACGGTGACCAGGGGTATCCCGGAAATACAAAGATATCTGTCGCCTACGAACTGACGGATGACAATGAATTGAAGATTTGTTATCATGGTGTGTCGGATGCAGATACGCTGATGAACCTTACTAACCACAGTTATTTTAATCTTTCCGGACATGCCTCCGGCCCGGTGCATGAGCAGGAGGTGTTCATTGCGGCGGACGCATTTACAAGGGCAGACGCACAGTCAATTCCTACAGGGGAGATTGTGCCGGTTGAAGGTACTCCTATGGATTTCAGAGAGTACAAGGCAATTGGAAAAGAGATTGAAGCAAATTATGAAGCACTTATTCTGGGACAGGGATATGACCATAATTGGGTGCTTAAGGGTACAGGGATGCGTACGGTTGCCGGTATGCGCTCAAAAGAGACAGGAATCGTCATGGAGGTTCTTACAGACCTCCCAGGGATGCAGTTTTACACCGGTAACTTCCTTATAAATGAACAGGGCAAAGAAGGTTCAGAGTACAGGAGACGCCACGGGGCATGCTTTGAGACGCAGTATTTTCCTGACGCGGTACATAAAGAATATTTCGAAGGACCGGTTGTAAAAGCGGGTGTTTCCTATGATACGGTGACCGCCTACAGGTTTTGCACTGAGGCGTAACAGCACGAAAAGAGAGTCAGATAATATGGATAAAGAAGCACCAAAGAAGACAGAGACGAAAAAGACTGTACAGAAAAAGACGACAGCCAAAAAAAAGATAGCGCCGAAATCGGGAAGCAGCAAAAAACTGTCAGGTGCAAAAAAGAAGAATAAGGCCCGGCGGATTCATATTAGCATTCGTGTGGGTCTTGTTTTGCTGGCTTTGTTTTTTGCCGTACTTGCAGTTGTAAAACTGGTGAAGCCATCGCTGCTTACGAAAAATTATTTTGAGCTGGAGAGCGAAGAGGCGGATACTTCGAAACCCGATATTGATGTGGAGCTGCTTACTGTGAACCCTTACTCCAGGCCGGGCACCAGGACCGGGAAAATTAAGGGGATTGTCATGCACTATACGGCCAATCCGGGGGCGTCGGCTATGGCAAACCGTGATTATTTTGAAGGACTTAAAGATAACCATATTACAAAGTCCAGCAGCAATTTCATCGTCGGCCTGGATGGGGAAATCGTGCAGTGTGTTCCTACCTGGGAGGTTGCATATGCTTCTAATGAACGCAACATTGACACGGTATCGATTGAGTGCTGCCATCCGGACGAGAGCGGCGAATTTTTCGAAGAGACTTACCAGTCTATGGTGAAGCTGTGCGCGTGGCTGTGTTTGAAGTTTGACCTCAGTGAAAAGGACATCATCCGCCATTATGATGTGACAGAAAAAATCTGCCCTAAATATTTTGTGGAGGATGAAAAGGCGTGGGAGGATTTCCGGGAGGATGTTAAAAAGGCTATAAAGAAAGCCAGTTAATGCAAAAACCGGCGTGGGAGAAGGAAGTATGAGTGATATAAACATTGTTCTTATCGGGTTCATGGGAGTGGGAAAAAGTACAGTATCAGAGTATCTGGGTAAGAGGTATTCCATGAAAACTGTAGAAATGGATCAGATCATCGAGGAGCGAGAGAAGATGAGTATTCCGGATATCTTCAAGACATATGGGGAAGAATATTTTCGGGATTTGGAGACAGAGCTTCTTAAAGAGCTGCAGTCTGAGCGCAATGTAGTGATTTCATGCGGCGGAGGCACAGCACTGCGTGAATGTAACGTGGCGGAGATGAAGAAGAATGGGCGGGTAGTGCTTCTGACGGCGAGCCCCAAGCTGATCTACAGCCGTGTGAAGGACATAGACGACCGTCCGGTGCTTTATGGAAGGAAGACGGTGGAGGGGATCTCTGAACTTATGGAAGAGAGACGTGAAAAATATGAGGCGGCGGCAGATATTGTAATCCAGACAGACAACAAAAGTGTCTCCACGATCTGCGAGGAACTGATGCATAGCCTGACAGAAATGGAAGAGTGATTATGTTTGATATGTTTTTTCCGGACCGTTATGTGGCATCTACGTATGTCATAGATTTTGAAAAATTATATGAAGAAGGAATCCGCGGACTTATATTTGATATTGACAATACTTTAGTTCCGCATGGTGCTCCGGCGGATGCAAGAGCTGTTAAATTGTTTGAGCGCCTGAAAAATATCGGGTATCAGTGCTGCCTGATTTCTAATAACCAGGAACCAAGGGTTAAGATGTTCAATGAAAAGATACAAGTCGATTATGTGCATAATGCCCACAAGCCTTCGAAAAAAAATTATAAGAAGGCAATGGAAATTATGGGAACCGATACAGATAATACTTTGTTCGTGGGCGACCAGCTTTTTACGGATGTGTGGGGGGCAAAACGTGTGGGAATCAGGAATATTCTCGTGAAGCCGATTCATCCGAAAGAAGAGATACAGATTGTGCTAAAGAGGTATCTGGAGCGGGTTGTACTGCACTTTTATATAAGAAGCGCAAAGAGAGAAAAAAAGGTTGAAAAAAGACGTAAATTATTATAGAATTAGAAAAGTGAAAAGAACGTAGGAAATGCCTTTCGGGCAGATTTAAGGAGGATTAGCATGGTATCAGCAGGCGATTTTAAAAATGGACTTACCGTAGAAATTGAGGGGGTTGTCTATCAGATATTGGAGTTTCAACACGTAAAACCCGGAAAGGGAGCAGCGTTTGTGCGTACAAAGCTGAAAAATATCATTAACGGCGGCGTTGTAGAGAAGACTTTCCGCCCGACAGAAAAGTTTGAGAATGCACATATTGAGAGAAAAGAGATGCAGTATCTCTACAATGACGGTGATCTTTTCAACTTTATGGATAACGAGACATTCGAACAGATTGCAGTGAATGCAGAGACGGTTGGAGATTCTCTCAAGTTTGTGAAGGAGAATGATAATGTAAAGCTTAGCTCCTATCAGGGCAGTGTGTTTGCCATCGAGCCGCCTCTTACTGTAGAGCTTGAGATTACGGAGACCGAGCCGGGATTCAAAGGAGATACCGCTCAGGGAGCGACAAAGCCGGCGATCGTCGAGACGGGCGCACAGGTGAATGTTCCGCTTTTCGTAGAGCAGGGAGAGAAGATTAAGATTGATACCCGTACAGGAGATTATCTCTCAAGGGCATAATGATTGGATTATATTTTTTCGTAAAAAGGTCTTGCATTTTTTGCAAGACTTTTTTATAATTATGGTTACCATAATATTTTGTCAATTCTGATAAATCTTTGGGCAGAATTCCTGCTGTATTTTCAGAGAAAAAGAGATTATAAATATGCGCTGCTACTTGGAAAGGTGATTTATGACTTATTATCAGTTTGTACAGGCAGTAGAGGGCAGAATAAAGGAGGCGGTTAAGGAAAGTGTGGCGGTCCGTATTCATACGGCGGAAAAAAATAACGGTACAATCCGCAGAGGATTAACCCTGACGGAGCAGGATATTAATATATCCCCAACTATATATTTGGAGGAATACTATCGGCAGTTCCAGAATGGTGGATCTTTAGATCATATAACATCGGATATCCTGCGGCTATACAATGAAGTGCGCTTTCAGAAATCGTGGGGCGAGGAAAAGCTTTATGATTACAGCCAAGTGAAAGAAAAGGTAATCTATCGTCTGGTGAATTATGAATCGAATGAGAAGATGTTAAGGAATGTACCGTATATTGTCTATCTTGATCTGGCGATTGTATTTTGCGTGCTGTTAGAAGTGACCAAATACGGCACGGCGACAATGGCCATCCGTAATGACCATCTGGATCTGTGGGGAGTCGAAAAGGAGGAGCTTTACAGGCAGGCTTCGGAAAATACAAGCAAATTCCTGCCGGACGACTTCAGCTCTATGAGCGCTGTAATAGAGGAGCTTACAGAAGAATCGGAAGCCCATATATCTTTTGAAGATAAAGAGGAAGAGATGTATGTGCTCAGCAATCGGATACACAGTTACGGGGCTGCGGCAATTCTCTACAGTGGGCGTATGGAAGGAATCGGAATGTATCTCAAGAGCAACTATTACGTACTGCCCAGCAGCGTCCATGAGGTTATTGTTGTTCCAGAGAAGGCCGCAGTAGAAAAAGAGGATCTTTCAGCTATGGTAGCAGAAATCAATCGGACGCAGGTAGAGGCGGAAGAAGTACTTTCAGACCATGCATATTATTATGACAGAAAGAAAGGACGGCTTTTTATGTAATGATGTAAAAGGATTATATGTATTATAATATTTGGATGATTTGCAAAATCTGTTTTTTTGTTTTTAAGGAACAGAGCTGCAGCTGCCGGAGGATTTCTTCATCCAATACTGATGAGGGGTCAATATATTCATCGGACAGGATATAATCTACGGTTACATCCAATGCATTGCATATGTGAACCAGGGTAGGAAGGGATACCTTTACCCGGTTATTTTCAATATTGCTGATATGGCTGGTGTTTACGTCGGCCATGTTGGCAATATATTCTTGTGTAAGCCCTCTGGATAAGCGGGTTTCTTTTAATTTCCTTCCGATTTTGCTAAAGTTGATTTCTTTCATGATATTAATCCCTTTTATGTAGAAATTTTTATATGTATGAAAAATATGACATAATAATTGTAATATCGCTATAGCTATAGTATAATTAGCTATAACTATAAAAATATTATCTACAAGTAAATACAAACTTTCACAGTCATGTAGTAGCTCGTGGAAAGATTAAATGAGGATGGCAAAAGGTATGACAGTATTATTAATTGGCGGCAGCAGCAGGTTTATGGATTCTGTAATCGATAAGATGAATAAAAGTGGTCATCAGGTATATCTGCTGACCGGTCGGAAAGATAAACGTTCATCCTATAAGCGGGTATTTGAAAAGTATAATTTTGAATATAACACAGAAAGTATTGAAGATATCTTTAAGAGCATCCGGCCGGAATTAGTTGTATTTATGGGAGCATATGATACCAATTTTGACTGGAGTATGGCGAGACAGGAGTCGGTGCGCTATTCTACAGCGCTTACGAATCTTTTATCTGCGTATTCCATGACGGGAAAAGGCCGCTTTGTATACATATCCTCCCATGAAGTCTACAGCAGCGCCTACGGGGCGGATGTAAGAGAAGAAATCACGGCAGAGCCAAAGGGATTAAAGGCTCTGGCGATTGCCCATGGAGAGGAGCTTTGCAACAGCTACCGTACAGCCCAGGGAATGGATATCATGATTCTGCGCTTTGATCATGTTTACGGAATCCCGAAAAAAGGAGAGCACTTGGAGGATTATTGTTTCGGACAGTGCCTGGAGTCTTTAAGGAGCGGAAAGATATCTGCCAACAGCCGGAACTCTTTTTCCATGATTTATCTGAAGGATGCGATCGAATTTGCATATAAGGCGATGGTGGACGGAAAATCGGCGCATGCATGTTACCATATCACTTCGGGAGAAGAGATCAATGAGATGCAGCTTGCTGTTTTGGTTCAAAAATATATGGGTGAAAAGACTGAGATTGTGGATAACTCTGTAGGCCAGAAGCATCGGCTGGTTTTGGATGGAACAAGGTATCAGAAGGAATATCCAATGCAGGTTTTTGTACAGTATGAGGCGGGCGTACAGAAGGTTGCAGAGTATATGAAGAGCCACAGAGAGTCTTTTCTTAAGGATGAAGACAGCGGCGGCGGCAGGCTGGGAAAGCTTTTACATAAAACAAAAGTAATCCTAAAGAAATTGGTACCTTTTGTGGAGAACTGTATCTGCTTTATCCCGTTTTTTATGTTGAATAACCGGGCGGTCGGAAGCCAGTATTTCAGCAGACTGGACTTTTTTCTGCTGTATGTGCTCCTGTTTGCAATTATCCACGGGCAGCAACAGGCTCTGATATCTGCCGCTTTTGCGGTTGGAGGGTATTGTTTCCGCCAGATGTATACCCGTACAGGTTTTGAGGTGCTGTTAGACTATAATACCTATGTATGGATCGCTCAGTTGTTTATATTGGGAATGATAGTGGGATACATGCGGGATCAGTTAAAATATATTAAGGATGAAAATGCGGAAAGGATCGGTTATCTCCACGGAAAACTGGATGATATTGAGGATATTAATGACAGTAACATCCGGATGAAGCAAAGCTTTGAGATGCAGGTGATGAACCAAAAGGACAGCCTTGGGAAGGTGTACGAGATTACCTCTAAGCTGGATGCGTATGCGCCGGAGGAAGTATTGTTTTACGCAGCGGAGATGTTATCTAAACTGATGGAAAGCAAGGATGTGGCAGTCTATACGGTAGCGAACGGAGATTATGCGAGACTGTTTTCCTCTACTTCCAGGGAAGCCCGGAAATTGGGGAACTCCATTAAATATACGGCGATGGAGAGTATGTACGACGAATTGAAAGAGCACAGGGTCTATATCAATAAAAATCTGGAAGCGAACCTCCCGCTTATGGCAAGCGCCGTATATGAGTCTGAGCAGATGCAGCTGATTCTGATGATATGGGGAATTCCATGGCAGCGTATGACGCTTGCGGAGGCGAATCGGCTGACGATTATCGGGGCGTTGGTTCAGAATACAGTGGTACGTGCGAACCGTTATCTTGACGCCTTGAAAGACAGGCGTTATGTGGAGGAGACGAACGTATTGGATGAAGAAGCGTTCAGCCATTTAAGCAAGGCGTTTTTTGAGGCAGGGGATAAGGGATTGACGGAATGTGCTCTGGTTGAGATAACGGGGGTCGGAAAGAACGACAGGAAGGAAGCCGCCGGAATTCTCGGCGCTCAGATGCGGCAGACGGATTATCTGGGTATATTGGAAGGAAATTTATATGCCTTGCTGTCGAATACGGATCAGCAAGGTGCGAAGATTGTCATAGAGCGGTTTTTGGAGAAGGGATATCACAGCGAGCTGAAGAGGGAGACAGTATAATGCCGGATTGGAATGAGAGAATATTTCTGATAGTAATTTTTTTAAATATACTGACAGCGGCAGTCTATTTCCTGTGGGGGACGTTAGCGGTTACTACGGCTAAAGAACAGCAAAAGGAAGAGGGGGAAAAGCAGTTTGATAACCGGAGGGCTTATCTGATTAAGTTTATCATAATGCTTTTGTGCCCGGTCATAGGGCCGCTTTATTTTGCTGTAACTTATCTGCTGGATAAGCTTGTTTTCTGGACGGCTCCGGATCTGGAGGACGTAATCTTTAGTAAGGAACGTGTAAAGACACAGCTGATGGCAGACGAGGAAAGGGCAAGGAATATGGTTCCGCTGGAGGAAGCGCTTGCCATAAATGAAAAAAAGAGCCTGCGGATGGTCATGATGAATATGGTCAAAGGAGAGATGCAGGATTCGCTGGCAGCAATCGCGCTGGCTCTTGACAGTGAAGATTCGGAGTCATCACATTATGCGGCGTCGGTCTTAGTTGACGAGCTGAATGAATTCCGCGCAAGAGTGCAGGCGTTGACTCTGGAGATTCAGGAGGAAAAAGAGGACGAGACAGCAGTTGAAGAGATGCTGATTGATTATATGGATAAGATTCTGAAACTGCAGATATTTACTTCCGTCGAGCAAAAGCGGTTTGCACTTATTCTGGCAGATACGGCAGAAAAGATACGGCAGAAAGATATGTCAAAGCTTAAGGAAGAGCAGTATGAGAGCGTATGCATGAGGCTGCTGGAGGTAAAGGAATATACGGACGCGGAAAAATGGTGTGCGCGGCTGGCTGAACAGTATCCGGAACAGCTCAGCGCTTACACATGCAGGTTAAAGCTCTATTTTACTCTGCAAAATAAGGAGGCATTTTTTGCGGTTCTGAACGCTCTGAAACAGTCGGATGTTGTGATAGATCGTGAAACTCTGGAGCTGATACGGGTTTTTAGTTAAGGTAATTAGAGAAAAGTGAGAGGATAAAGATGATATCACGTCGGAACTATTTTGCAATCACCATTGTTATGTTTATCATTTTTTTTATGTTTCTGTCGATTGGAGTTATGACGGAACGATGGAATGATTATGAGACGAATCCTTATTGGAAGGATAGAAATATGCTGCCGGGAGAAAGCGTGTCATATTCAGTAAATAAGGATGCGGCAAAGCTTTCCGGGCAGGCGCGGGACTTAATTGTATATATTGGCGGAGAAAAGATGGAAGAAGCTGTGGGAGTATGGGCGTCCTACACAAAGAGAGAGATGAAAAGCTACACTTCCCTGGAACTGTGTAAGTCCGCAGAGTGGAAGCTTGATAAATCGGTTCCGTATATGCTGGTTATTGATCCGGATTATATCAGGTGGGAAGAAGACACGGAGTTAGAAGCCCTGGAGGAGTATTTGGATACGGGCAGCGATGTGGTGTTTTGCCGTATGCCGGACGTGTCCGTGGTAAAGAAAAGCCGGAGGGTGCAAAAGTTATTTGGAATCCGGAGGGTGAGAGAAGACCGAAGCCGGATAAAAGGCGTTCATCTGTATGATGGTTTTTTGCTGGGAGGAGAAGCTGTCTATATGGCGAAAGATAAGAAAGAGGCAAAGAAACGGCAGGATATGGATCTGATACTGCCGTGGTATGAGCTGGAATCAGGTACAGAGGCCTATATGAAAGGAATCGTGGATGAAGAAGATATTGAGTCCGAAGAATATCCGGTCATCATATGGAAGAAAAATTACCGTGATTCGTGTCTGATGGCAGTGAACGGAAGTTATATGGAGGAGTTTGGAGGGATTGGTATTCTCTCTGCAATGGCG
This sequence comes from Lachnospiraceae bacterium MD308, assembly GCA_000403475.2. Taxonomy (GTDB): domain Bacteria; phylum Bacillota; class Clostridia; order Lachnospirales; family Lachnospiraceae; genus MD308. The sequence continues at coordinate 112,569 of KE159795.1, read as the reverse complement.
GCGCAGATGAACGCCTATGAGATTTATCCAATCGTAAATGCACAGAATATGGTCGCTGCCAATTATCCGGTTATGGCGCAGGAAAATGAAGAACGGCTGATGGATATCTACAGCAGAAACATGAGAGGGGTAGGGCGTGACGTTCTGTGGCCGGGAATTATGAGCGTATACCGAAGAAACAGGCTGGGGCTTACGTGTATGGTAGCTTTGCAGCTTGATTACGAGGACGGTCTGGAGCCGGAGGAAAAACAGTTTGACTATTACCTGAAAAATCTCAATATGGAGGGTGTGGAGACCGGGCTCTCCGGGCTTAATATATCGGGTACGCCGCTTAAAGAAAAGCTTGATAGGGATTATGAGTTTGCACATAGACTTTTGCCGGATTATCATGCGGTATCCTTTTATGGGGGAAGTATGGGTGAGGACGAGATGAAAGCTGTTATGTATGAAAAAGCAATGTCCTCAGTAAGGACGGTCGTATCAAAGGACAGGAAAGACAATGAGATTATCGGCTATCTGTCTGAACATGTCACGAAACAAAAAGTGCTTTCGGACGGATTTACACATACTTACCGGGATGATCTGAGAATCCGGTGTGTGGAGACGATGCTCGGATACACGAACATCCTGCTGGATGTCACAGATGCCGTGTATCCGGAGGATAAACGGGATAGCTGGGAAAAGCTGTCGGAGGATTTAAGTTGGAATATCCAGAATTACTGGAGGAATTTTCAGAAGTTCCAGGGAACGACGACGGCGGAAAGCGACATTCATATCCGTAGATTTTTATCGCTTGATTACAGCCAGAAAAGAGAGGGACGTGATATCCGTATGCAGCTTTCGGAGACGGCAAGGCCGGTATGGTTCATTCTGAGGACACACGGCGAAGCGATAGAACGGATGAGCGGCGGTTCTTTTACCCGGTTGGAGAATGATGTCTTCCTGCTGGAGTTTACGGAGGCAGAGGCGGTAATAACAATGAAGAGTACGGCGTTTGCTTATGAGTAATATAATGCTCGGAAGAAGCCGGTACATTACAAAATAAGGAAGAGGGCTTACGATGAAAATCTGTCTTATAGCAGAAGGCTGCTATCCATATGTCGTAGGCGGTGTGTCAAGCTGGCTGCACCGTCTGATACAGGCGTTCCCGGAACAGGAATTTGTCATTCTGACGATTGTGGCGAACCGTTCCTGGAGCGGGAAGTACGTATACGAGCTGCCGGAGAATGTAACGGAAGTGCATGAACTTTATCTGGAAGATTACAACTGGAGCCAGAAGGGACGGCGGGTAAAATCTATAGACAAAAAAGAATATCAGGCGCTGCGCAGTCTTTTGCTGAACCAGAAGGTGAACTGGGAGGCTCTGTTTGATATGTTTCAGAAAAAATCGCTTTCCGTTGACCGTCTGCTGATGTCTGTGGATTTTTTTCATGCGGTTACGGATTGCTATAACCTGAATTACAGTCAGATTGTATTTTCGGATTTTTTATGGATGCTGAGGTCTATCTATCTGCCCTTGTTCCATACGATGAAAATGCAGATTCCGAAGGCAGACCTGTATCACTGTACAGCAACAGGTTATGGAGGAGTACTTGGAAGTATGGCAAAATACATCCACGGAGGGCGTCTTCTCATATCGGAGCACGGTATTTATACAAGAGAGCGTGAGGAAGAACTGATCAAGGCAAAGTGGGTGGAAGGAATCTATAAAGATATATGGATTGAACAGTTTCGAAAGATGTCAAATCTTGCTTACGACAGGGCGGATTTGGTCACCAGTCTTTATGAACATGCCCGGGAGCTTGAAGTTGAGCTGGGATGCCCCTATGAAAAGACGATGATTACGCCCAATGGAATCTTGGTGGAAAATTTCAATGGTATTCCGGGAAAAAGTGAAGAAGAAGAGGAACGGGTTTATATCGGCGCCGTACTTCGTATCGCTCCGATCAAAGACGTCAAAACGCTGATTCATGCATTCAGCTTTGCGCGGGAGGCAGAACCTTCATTAAAACTCTGGATCATGGGTCCGTGGGAGGAAGAAAAGGAATATGCACAGGAATGTTTTGATCTTGTGGAGGCAGAAGGAATTCCGGATGTTGAATTTACCGGCAGGGTTGATGTCAGGGAATATTTAGGGAAGATGGATTTGACAATCCTGACCAGTATCAGTGAGGGACAGCCGCTTACGATTCTGGAAAGTTTTGCAGCGCACAAGCCGGTTATTGCGACAGACGTAGGAAACTGCAGAGGGCTGATTATGGGAGAGGCTGATGAATTGGGTGCTGCGGGGATTGTAACACATATTATGAATGTCGAGGAGATTGCCCGCGCCATGGTGACTATGGCGAGAAATAAGGCAATGCGCCTTGAGATGGGGGAAATCGGATATCAGAGAGTGATGGAGAAGTATCAGTATGAGTTTATGATTGATACATATCGCGGTATCTATAAGGATTTTGCAAAAAGCATGGGACTAATCTGGGAAGACGGGACAGTCCGGGAAAAGGAGTAAACGATGGCGGGAATAGGAGTAAAGCTTAACAGCATATTTGAAAAAAACAGCATTGCAGCTAATCTCGTAGGATTTGCATACAGTACGGTTGTCACAGTGGCGCCTATGTTTGTGGTAATCTTGAATATCCTGTTGATGGGTAAAGTGTTGGGCTTTAACAAAGTAGGATATCTGAACCGGGAATTATTCTCCTGTACGATTTTATATATGTTTATTTTTTCCCTGATGACGGTTTCCCCTTTCAATGCGGTATTGTCGAAGTATATGTCGGATGTTATCTATGAGGAACGGTATCAGGATATTCTGCCATGCTATTATCTTGGGCTGGTTTTGAACCTGTCCCTAAGCTGCCTGCTCGGCATTCCGTTTTGCCTGTGGGAGCATTTTGTGGGCGGTGTGAAGATATTTTATGTGTTTACCGGATTTTGCGGGTATATATCTCTTGTGATGGCAATCTATTCAATGATCTACCTGTCTATTTGTAAAGATTATGAGAAAATATCATTGTTTTTTACAATCGGGATGGTGGAGAGCTTTATCCTTTCGCTGATTCTGCGGTTTCTTTTTCGGTGGAGCATTACAGAAAGTATGCTGTTTGCAATGATGACAGGCGTTTTCCTTATGGCAGTGCTGGAATTTTCCTTTGTCAAACGGTATTTCAAGCGCAACAGTAATAAATATGGGAAAGTGCTGGGGTATTTTAAGAAGTACTGGCAATTGATTGTAACGAATTTTCTGTATATCGCCGGGATGTATGTGCACAATTTTGTATTCTGGAACACGGATATGAAGATGGTTGTGGTGGATACATTTGTCTGTAACCAGCCGTATGATATGGCGAGTTGTCTGGCGATGTTTACCAATATATCTGCAACAATTATTTTTATCGCTCAGATTGAGATGCATTTCCATGAGAAGTATAAGGCTTTTTCCGAGTCGGTAATCGGAGCTAAAAAGGCGGATATTGAGAATGATAAAAGGCAGATGTTCCGGCAGATGGGAAGTTCTCTGATGAGTTTGGCGCGTATACAGTTCATTATCACAGTAGTCGTCTATCTTCTGTGCGTTGTGCTGCTGCCTTTGTTTGGCTTTTCGGGTCTGGTCATGAGTATCTATCCTTGCCTGGCTGCGGGGTATTTTATCCTTTTCCTGATGTATTCTGCGATTCTGTTTTTGTATTATTTTAATGATATGTCCGGCATGGTGCTTGCGACGCTGAGCTTTTTTACGGTTACTCTTATTGTAAGCATCTTTGCAGTGCGTCTGGATGCGATATGGTATGGGATTGGCGTGGTGGCCGGCTCCTTTACCGGCTGGACGGTTACGTATATGCGGCTTCGCTGGATTGAGAGAAATATTGACAGGCACGTCTTCTGCAACGGTAATCTGTTGAAACGCAAAAAAGGCGAGCAGCCTTCCGGCAAAGTATTTGACAGGCGCAGCTTAAGAGAAAAGACTGCAGAGGAGAATAGCTGACAGATGACAGGAATAGCTGATATTATCAAATATGGAATGATTGCGGCAGGTATTTTTATTATAACATTCAGCTTTTGGTATCATTCGGTCAGAAAACTGACCGTAAATCTTGCTGTAGTGTGGGGAATCCTCAGCGTAATCTTAATCATGGCAGGTGTTTTTCCGGTATTATCGTCATGGAGACACCATATATCTACAGGAACCGGCGTTGTGCTGTGCTTTATGGGAGCGGTCTGTTTATGGGGCGGTTTTCAGTTCAGTCTCCTTGTATCGCATCTGACTATGAAAAACCGGGAGCTTGCCATGCAGGTATCCTTGCTTATCCAGGAGAATGAGAAAATACAAGAACAGCTAGAAGAGCTGGGAGACAGGATGGGAGAGTATGAAGAAAAAACTTCTGTTCGTGATCAATACGTTAAGCAGAGCCGGAGCGGAGACTGCCCTGATGGAGCTGCTGAAAAAGCTTGACAGGCGGGAATATGAGATATATCTCTACGTGCTCACCGGGCAGGGAGAGATGATAAAGGAGCTCCCGGACGGCATTAAGCTGCTGAACCCTGTATTTAGTGTCCAGTCTGTCCTGACAGGAAAGGGCAGAAGAGAGCTGATGAAGAAGGTATGCCTTTCGTTTATAAAAAACGGAGGGATTGCCGGAAAGATACAGGATGTAGTGAAAACTTTCCTGCGCATGGTGAAAGAGAAGAGGATACAGGCGGATAAGCTGTTCTGGCGCGTCTTATCAGACGGAGCAGACAGGTTCAGTCTTTCTTTTGATCTGGCGGTGGCGTGGATAGAAGGCGGCTCGGCGTACTATGTGGCAGATCACGTAAAGGCGGAAAAAAAAGCGGCGTTGATACATATTGATTATGGCAATGCAGGATATACGCGGGCAATGGATCGGGACTGTTTTGAAAAATTTACAGATATTTTTGCTGTTTCTGCGGAGACAAAAAGTCATTTTTTAGATGTTTATCCGGAGTATGAAACAAAGCTTAAAGTATTTCACAATATTGTTAATCAGGAATTTATCAGGCACAGGGCTTTGGAGAAAGGCGGATTTTCAGATGGGTATAAGGGACTTCGAATCCTTTCCGTGGGGCGTCTTACCTGGCAGAAGGGTTTTGATATCGCAGTAGAGGCGATGGACATCCTGAAGAAAAAGCAATATAAGGTCAGGTGGTATGTGCTGGGGGAGGGGGACCAGAAAAAGGCTCTGCAAAAGAAGATCAGAGGGCTTAAGTTAGAAGAGGACTTTCTGCTTGAGGGTCAGGCGGATAATCCGTATCCTTACTTTGCACAGGCTGACCTGTATGTGCATGCCACAAGGTATGAAGGGAAAAGTATTGCCGTTCAGGAGGCGCAGACGTTGGGGTGTGCGGTAATCGCCTCGGATTGCAACGGGAACAGGGAGCAGATCAGAGACGGTGTAGACGGAATGCTGTGCAGGCTTACGCCCTGGTCGGTCGCAGAAAAAATAGAAGAGCTGTATCTGGACAGAGAAAAAAGAAAAGCGCTTGGTAAGGAAGCCAAGAAAAAAGAAATATCATATGAACGGCAACTCGAATTGTTCATGGAGCTGCTGGGATAGGAAGAAGATCATGGTCAAAAAAGAGTTGTTGATTATCATACCGGCTTTTAATGAAGAAAATAATATTGTCAGAGTATTTGAACAGTTGGAAAAACTGGATATCCCCTCAATGGCAGATATTTTGGTCATTGATGATGCCTCTACAGACCAGACAGATGAAAGAGTGAGAGAACGGCGGTACGGGTTGATCACACATATATATAATTTGGGATATGGAAGTGCCCTGCAGTCGGGATATAAGTATGCGGTGCGGGGAAATTATAAATATGTAATCCAGATGGATGCGGACGGGCAGCATGATGCCTGCAATATTCCTGTGCTGTACCGTGAACTTAAGGGAGGAGATTCAGAGAAAGCGGACATTGTCTTAGGCTCGAGGTTCATGGCGGGGAGCCCGGAATTTCCAGTCTCTCTGTTAAAAAGACTGGCATACGCTATGTTCCGATTTTTGATCAGGCATATGACAGGCAGACATATAGCAGACCCTACAACGGGGCTGCAGGGATTGAGCAGAGAAGCATTTTTATTCTATTCGGAATATAATCATTTTGATGACAAATATCCGGATGCCAATATGCTAATGCAGATGCTTCTGCTTGGCTATTGTGTGAAGGAGATTCCGGCCGTGATGCATATAAGGGATACCGGGAAGAGTATGCACAGCGGATTAAGACCGGCCTGGTATATGCTCCGGATGCTGTTTAGTATGCTGGCGGTAGTCTTCCGGGTAAAAATACTGAGGCTTGATGTGGCTAAATCCTGTAAAGACAGCCGTAAGAAGGTGAAGACCGGATGATGGATAAATTGTTTAAAATGTTGAATACAAAAGGAGAAAAATGGCGCTTTGTGCAGGCAGATCTGACAGAGACTACGGAAGAACTGAAAAATCCTGCCAGAGGCTGGTATCAGATCTATACTTTTACATTAGAGGAGGAGCCGGATTTTGAAACGCAGAGATGGTGCCTTGACAGGCGGGACACATTGGCGCTTGTGCTGATTGATATTGGCAGTTACCGTAAAAAGGAGCTGGATGAGGCGGGATTAGAGAGAATTCGTCAGATTTTGCTTTTTTTTGAAGAGAACCGGTATGACTGTATTGTAAGAGTCGTCTATGACCGCGAAGGTAAGGCGCTCCTGCGTGAGCCTTCAGATTTTTCCCGGGTACAGGCGCATCTGAGACAGATTATAACTACCATAGGGGAATGTGCGGCCTCGGTTTTTATCTTTCAGGGGATGCTGCTTGGAAACTGGGGAGAGATGCATGGCTCCCGTTATCTGGATGATGTGAGGATGTCCGGCCTGGCAGAAATTTTGCGCAGACAGAAAGCTGCGCAGATATTTCTCGCTGTGCGGTGCCCTGTGTATTGGCGGAAATTACATGAAGGGCAGAAAACAGGCGCTCTGAAATGTCCGGACGGTATGGGGCTTTTTGACGATGGGATATTTGGCTCGGACAATCATCTGGGAACCTTTGGCGGGGAAGATAAGAAAAACCAGAGATGGGATGAGCCATGGTGCAGAGAGCAGGAGCTTGATTTTGAGCATGAACTTTGCCGGCAGGTACCTAATGGGGGAGAGGCGGTATATGACGGCGATTTCATAAAGACACTTACGCCGAAGGCGTCGATTGCGGAGCTTGAGCGGATGCAGATTACGTACCTCAACAGGGCGCATGATACAAGGCTTCTGGATATCTGGAAAGAGTGGGGATATCCGGGGCAAGGCGTATGGGCCGGGAAAAGTGTATTTGATTATGTAGGCGCCCATCTGGGATATCGGTTTTTCATACGTAAGCTGAAGGTAACGAGGGCAGACCGCGAGGGCAGGCAGTTTCGGATTGAAGTGGAGATAGAAAATACCGGGTTTGGCGGATTTTATCAGGACGCGGAGATTTGTCTGGAATATATAGACGGATATGGGAAAAAGAAAACAGCGGTTTTGGAAGAGCAGATGAAAGGATGGAAAAGCGGTGAGCTTCGGAGACTTTGCGGCATAGCAGAGACAGACAAAGGCAGGCTTTTTTTGTCGGCGGTAAGAAAGCAGGACGGGGCAAGAATCATATTTGCCAATCCTTCGGATGAAGAGGGAAGGACGCTGCTGGGATGTCTGGATACAGGACTTTAAATTAATCGGAAAAGAAGAGGTGCAAGATGGAAACACTATACTGGCTTGGTGAATATGGTAAAGTTTTTTGCGGTTATATGTTTTTTATGTTTCTCTGGCCTTCTGTAGTATTCAGCAAGCATTTAAGATATAAGGGCAAGATATACCGTTTTAGCTTTTGTGTTCTTATACAGGTGCTTATTGCGAATTCAGTTGTTCTGGGGCTGGGAGTTTTTCATATTCTTAACCGCTGGGTTGTTTTTTCTATATTTTACGGCATATTTTTTGCCAATGTCGTAAAAAGGATTAATTTCCAGTACCGGCAGGGAGCGTTCAGCGATGTCCTTTCTTCCGGCTACCGTGTGCTAATGGGAACTTCCGGATTAAAAGTGTTTTTATATAACAGAGTAGAAAAATTAGTCGTGTGGCTGAAGAGGGTATTCTTAAAGTTCTGGAGAATCATACGGCCCAACCTGATGGAATACACTGTTCTCCTTATGATATGTATATATGGGATGATCTATTTTTCCTACGGAGTATTTCAGGATTACAATTATGGATTCGGTGATATGTATGTGCACCATGAATGGATTGATGAATTATTAAAAGGCAATATTTTTTGCAAGGGCGTTTATCCGGAGGCTATGCATTGTTTTATCTATTGCCTGCATGTACTGTTCGGTCTGAAAGTGTACAACTGTATGCTGTTTTTGGCGGGAATTCATGTATCTGTTTTGCTTGTTTCTGCGTATATTTTTTTCAGAGAAGCTTTTGAGTGGAAATATACACCGTTTTTTGTATTGATCATGTTCTTGATGCTGGATCTGATGTGCATTCAGGAAGTATATGGGATGTCAAGGCTTCAGTGGACGCTTCCGCAGGAATTTGGCTTATGTACGCCGTTTTTATGCGCGTTATTTTTGCTGCGGTATCTGAAATCACCTAGGCGCTATCGGCTGAAAAAGAGAGTGGAACGATATATCTGGAATGAGGATCTGTTTTTATTTATGCTGTCTTTGGCGGTATCTGTTGCTATCCATTTTTACTGCACGATCATGGCTTTTTTGCTGTGTATTTCTTTTGCTGTATTTTTCTTAAGGAGGATATTAAAAAAAGAAAGACTCATCCCACTGGCAGCAGCTGTTTTATGTGCTGTTCTTATTGCCGTAACTCCGATGGTGGCGGCATTGGCATCAGGAATTCCGTTTGAGGGCTCGATTGGCTGGGCTCTTGGGGTTATGAATAATGAGGAAATAGAGGATGGAGTAGTAGAGAATATACAGGAGAAAGAGATTGTACAGGAGGAAGGGACAACTTTTCGTGAAAAAATAAAGAATACGATATCTATTCTATATTGGGGAGGATACGTTACGTTATATCGCGAAGACAGGGCGCGCTGGCTTATTGGTTTTACTGGTTTTGCCGTTATTTTGTGGACTGCCTGCTATATATTGAGAAGGGTATACCGATTAATTACTAAGAGGCGGCTGCGCAAAAACCGCTTTAGCGGATATATGCCGGTTATTGCGGCTTCTGTTTTGTTTATGATCGTATATGCGTCTCCTGGGTTTGGTTTGCCTCAGCTGATAGCAGATTCCCGAATTTGTACTACCGAACAGATGTTGCTGCTTGCTGTGATGGCAATACCGGTAGATGTTTTGTTTTTCACGGTCAGCCGGTTTTGCATGGATTGTATTTTACAGGTATTATCTGTATTTACTGCCGCAGGTCTTTGCAGTTTTATAGTTATGTCGGGGAACTATCATGGGTATTTATACTGTGAGCTGTCACGCTATAATGCGGCAATCAAGGTGACAGATTCGATTATAAATAATTTCCCTAAATACAGTTATACGATAGTTTCAACTACAGATGAGCTGTATCATGTTTCGAATGACGGCCGTCACGAAGAATTACTGACATTTATTCAGGAGATAGATAAGAGGGATTATAAACTTCCTACGGAATATGTATTTCTTTATGTGGAGAAAAGGCCGATTGAGTATGGGCAGAGTCATTACTTTTGCGGCCCGGCATGGCTTGCAGGAGAAAAATATGTAGATTTCTATTCGTTTTTCGCCAGCAGGTGTCCGCAGATTAATGCTTCAGAGATTTCAGAGGAAGAGGCGATGAAAGAAATGACATCGCAAGATCGGCCTTCTCTGCATTACGCAACTCCTGAAAACCGTACTATTTTGGAGTCGAAAGCATATCTCTGGTGCCAGAATTTTTCAAAACGGTATCCGTTTGAGGTGAATGTATATTATGAAGATGAAGATTTTGTCTGTTATTATTTTAAACAAAATCCTTTTGCACTGTACAATCTGGCAATCGAAGACTGGGATAGGATGGATGGTGTCCAATGGTAAGATGTAAAAAGGTGGTTATCTTTATTGCGGCAGTTATAGTGGCGGTGGCTGCTGCTGTATTTTTGTGGGAAAGCATATTTATAAAGGTTGAAACAGAGAGCTTTTCTTTTAAAGAATCTGCGCGCAGGCTGAAAAATCCGGATCGCGGCTTCTATCATTTGTATTCGTTTTTGGTTACGGAAGAACAAACTGATTATGAGGAGCTTATTGGCACACTCACTCGGGACGATACGGATACAGAGATTATGCTGATCAAAGTCTGCCTGCGGAATTATCGGGAAGGAAAGATTACAGAGCGTGGGCTTGAGAATATAAAAAAGCTGTTTGAAGCTCTGGAAACGGTAGATAAGCGTATGATCTTACGTTTTATCTACGATGATGAGGGCAAAGGCGGGCAGCATGAGCCGGAGAGTTTGGAGATTATCCTAAGACATATGAAACAGTTAGAACCTGTCCTTAAGGAGCACAGAGAGCAGATTTTTGTTCTGCAGGGGCTTTTCATCGGAAACTGGGGGGAAATGAACGGGACACGGTACGGTAAGGCAGAGGACATGAGGCGTCTGACAGAACAACTGGCGGGTGTGACAGATGAGACGGTGTATCTGGCAGTCCGTACGCCTGCTCAGTGGCGGAGTATTATACAGTCGGAGGAGCCGGAGGAAGAAATCTTAGCGGGCAGACAGCCTGCAGCAAGGCTCAGTCTGTTTAATGACGGGCTGCTTGGGAACAGAAGTGATTATGGCACTTACAGGACAGAAGACGGCAGCGGCGCTGATTCCCTTGGCCGATGGAGCTTAGAAGAGGAGTTGGATTTTCAGAAGGATTTGTGCCGCTATGTTCCGAACGGGGGAGAGGTCATCAATAATAACTCTTATAACGACTTTGAAAATGCGGTAAAGGGGCTGGCTGAGAGGCATATCACTTATCTGAATCAGGATTATGACCAGGCGGTACTGAAAAAGTGGGAAAAGGAGACGGTAACGGAGGTGGGGTGTTTTTATGGTATGGACGGCTATACTTATATCGACCGGCATCTGGGCTATCGGCTGCTTATCACGGAGGCTTATCTGGAATACAGTCAAAAACGGAGGAGCGTATCTGTGGAAGTCTCATTAAAAAATGTGGGATTTGCTCCTTTGTACAAAAAACCGAAAATCAATTTGATTTTATATAATGAAAACAAGGGAGAAGTGCTGTCAAAGGAAATACCCAGTGATATCACAAGCCTGACCGGCGGGGAAGATGCGCAGATGTGTCAGACGGTATATGCGGAAGTCCCTGCCAGCGAGCTTTCAAAATCAGAATATACCGTTTATTTTTCGGTGGAGGATTCGGATACGGGAGAGCGGATATTGCTGGCGAATGAACAGGATGAAGAAGAGTACGGATACCGGATAGGTACGATTGAACGTTATTGATAATTTTCGGATACGGATGGTTTTTTAATACGGAGGATTTGGAGATGGACGTATTAGTTTCAGTGATCATACCGGCTTATCAGCAGGAAAAATGGATTGGGCGCTGTCTGCGGAGCGTATTGGCGTCCTCTTACCGGAAACTTGAAATTATAGTAGTAAATGATGAATCCACTGATAAAACAGAGGAGGTTGTCCAAAAGTATATAAGAAAGACTAAAGCGGGCGGAGGCCCTGAGCTGAAATTGATCAATATACCTCATGGGGGTCCGGCACGTGCCCGGAATGCAGGGCTTCGGGAGGCTAGGGGGCAGTTTATCGGCTTTCTTGACGCAGACGATATGATGGGCGCGCAGATGATAGGTCGGTTAGTAAAAAGCCTTCTGAGAGGGAATGATTTGGCAGCCTGCGGCCGGCAGATCTGCGATGAAAATGGAGCACCGAGCCGCTTTCAGTATCCGCTGCGGGCGAAACGCAGGCGGTGCCCTGGTCCCGCGCTGGAATTAGTGATGTGGGAGCAGATATTGATGAGCATTGCCCCGATCTTATTCCGCCGGGAAATCATTTTGGACGAAGATGGGAATTTGCTGGTGGAATTCCCGGAAGAGATTCATGAGTTTGAAGATTTCGTGTTTGTATGCAGATATATCAGCCGATGCAAGGGATTTTTGGAAGTGATTCCGTTTTACGGCACGATGTATTGCAAGCGTGCGGGGAGCCTGACGGCAAAGGCGCGTACAGTTGAAGAACTCAGATATGCGATGCAGTTGATTTTGGATATCGGCGAGCGCGCCGGAGGAGGAAAAATAACTGCACATAAGCTTCAATATGCCTTCCGGTTTATGGCATTCTGGTATAAAGAGGCGCTGCGGTGCGGGAAAAAAGATTTTTCGCCGGGCTGTGAGAGCTGGAAAGTATGCATGGAGGAATTGGAGCGTTATGCGGGAGTTTTTATGTCTGCCGAGAATGTTCCCTGCTATCAGAAACTTGCAATGCATATTGTCAGGAAACATCCGGGGGCAGGGAGAATCCTGATAAAAGCTGCCGGGAAGCTTTGGTTTGTCAGGATGGCGTTTGGAATGAGGGCAAAGCAGGGCGATGGCGCAGGCCGCAAATAATAATCTGGGAGGTCAAGCTGATGGGGGATTTGATATCGGTAATTGTTCCAGTCTATAATTCTGAGCAATATTTGTGCAGCTGCATAGAATCGGTGTTAAAGCAGACTTACTCTGCATTTGAAGTGCTCCTGATTGAGGACGGTTCTGAGGACAGCAGTCCGGAGATCTGTGAAATGCTATGTCAAAAAGATAAAAGAATCCGGCTTGTCAGGCAGGAACATAAGGGAGTTTCTGCCGCAAGAAACCTTGGGATAGAAGTGTCGCAGGGGAAATATCTGTTTTTCCTGGACAGTGACGACCTGATCCATCCGCAGCTTTTGGAGGCGCTTTATCAATTGCAGGAAGAAAACCATACGGTTCTGGCGGCTGAAGGTATATGTTACGGTACGGCTGACGATTTTTTGAAAGCAGCGCTCTTAAAGACGTCCATCCGCGGTGATGATTTTTACATGGATAATAAAAAGGCGCTGGAGTATATGAATAATCCAATGCTTTGCGGAATAGGGGGGAAAATGATTTCCCGTACAGCGACAGATAATGTCCGGTTTAACGAAACTCTGGGCCATGGCGAGGATACGCTGTTTGTCTATCAACTGCTGACGAAGGGAGGCGGCGTGTCGGTTCTGCAGCGCGACTGGTATTATTACAGAAGACATGAGGAGAACGCAAGCAAAGAGTTTTCGGTGAAGGCATGCCGGGAAAGGTACCGGATTGAATGTTATATCCGCGACCATGAACTGCAAAGCAAAAGAAAAGAAAATGCCATATGCAGGGAATACAATATTATTGCCGGCATAACTGAATGGTACAATAAAGGCAGAAGGTGTCAAAATTCGAATTTGATGAAATACGCAAAATATCTGGCAAAAAGAGAAAAGAAACTACAAATCTTCCGGCAGTTGAGCTGGAAGACGAGATTATATTTTTCTTTATTTTTATATTGTTATCCTTTGTCAAGCGTGATTTTTAAAATATGGAAAATATGTGAAGATTATGCCGGTTCAAGAGGACGACAAACGGGATAATGGGGATTTATAGCGGGGAAACCGAATATTCATATGGGAGAAGGATGGATTTGATACAAGTATTCAAATATATGACAAGTTTTTTGGATAAAGGAGAGCAGAAAAACTGGAAGCGGTTTGCATGTTTGGGATGTATCCGTGCGATTATCGATGTCTTCAGTTTTTATGTGACGGTTTATTTTATCAGTACAATTTCCGAAGATACTGTGCTGGCAGGAGGTTTGCGTGCCGCGGTGATACTGCTTATGTTTTTATCAGAGGTTGTGCTTGAGATGTTCCGGTGCAGATTTTCCAATCATTTTTTGTATTATGGCACGCAGCAGCTGTCAATGAAGGTTTTTGAATTGTTTGCAAAAGAAGATCTGGAACAGCATGAGCAGAAAAGCGTAATGCAGGCATTGGAAATCGTACGCAGCGATACGATGAAAAGCATGAATATTATTCTGGCGTGTGTGGGGCTTGGCGTAAATATATTTACTATGGCGGGTTATGCGGTTATTTTGACATATATTTCAAAATGGTTCGGGATTATTGCCAGTCTTGTATTTGCAGTGCTTATCGCTGCGGTGTTTCTTATGTACCGCGCGCAGATGAAGATGTACGGGGAAAAATGCAGAAAATACGAGATTAGGGCCAATGCCCAGATTACGCTTGAATACGGTATATTTGAGGAGATGAAGATCAGCGGGCATACAGCTCCTGTTCTGGAAAAATATCATGATGCAAGTATGGCGTTTACACAGGCGCAGAGCAAATATAATTATAGAAATGAAATTATTGCGGTGTTTATGAACCTCTGGGCGAAGGCAATCATGCTGATTATTTTTGTGTCTCTTTTTTTGTGGGGAGCTGAGTTGTCTAACTTTATTCCGGTCACTGTATACGTTTCGGCTTTGAGCAGGATGGCGACTCTTTCGTACAGTATCGTGGGCGGGCTAAACAGCATTGAGTTTTCCAGAAAGCCATACAAGGAGTTGAAGGAGTGCCTTGACCAGTATGTGGAATTAAAGAAAGAAGAGGAGCGTCTTGCAGGAATCAGGCAGAAGAATGTGACCTTTAAAAAAGGAATGTATATAAGAAATCTGACCTTTCGGTATGACGGCAGGGAAAATCTGTTTGAGGATGTGTCTTTGGAAATCCCGGCCGGCGCTTCGGTTGCAGTCATCGGGACATCGGGAGCAGGAAAGACCACATTTCTCAGTTTGATATTAGGGCTGTTAAAGCCGCAGTCGGGCGCCGTTTTTTATGATGATTATGATATCGTTTCGCAGTCGGACACCGAAGGGGCGTGTCAGGCAAAGATTGGGGATATCGTCAGTTACATCCCGCAGGTTGTGTATATGAATGGGGAAACAATCTGCAATAACGTGGCGCTTTTGGCTAAACAGACCGAGATTGATGATGAAAGGATTATAGAGTGTCTGAAATATGCGCAGATATGGGAAGATATTGCAAAGATGCCGGAAGGGATACATACCGTGATCGGTGAGAACGGTACGGCCATTTCCGGAGGGCAGCGCCAGCGTATCGCACTGGCAAGGGCGCTGTATAAAAACTTTGAACTTCTGATCATGGACGAGGCGACAGCGGCGCTTGATATGGAGACAGAAAAAGCGGTTATGGATGCGATCGGGCAAGTGAGGAAAGAGCGGACTTTGCTGATTGTAACCCATCACATGAGTCTGGCCAACGAATGTGATATCGTGTATAAAATTCAGGACCGGAAGCTGGTACGTGTCAGATAACAGGACTTTATAAGGGAGATTTGCTTTGTTTTGAATACATGTAAAGGAAGGAGTGGGGCAGGATGATCGGAATATTGACATTTCACTGGGCGGATGATTATGGGGCTATGCTGCAGGCATATGCGCTTAAATCTTGTTTGGAAGAGCTTGGCAGGGAAGAGGTGGAAGTGATTCCCTATGCGCCGGTCAGACTGGAGGGAAGATACTGGCTGTTTCCGGTTGTGGGCGTCGAGACAGGCGGAAAAGTCAGATATAATTTGCAGATCTGGGGGATTGCAAGAAATGTGCTCTGCTTTTTTTCATTTTTGAGAAGAAGGAAGAATATGCGGAATTTCCGGCATCGGTATCTGACTGCAAAACCGGCAGTAAGGAAAGCAGAAAACCTTTCCCTGGAAAAGTACACCCGTGTTTTTGTGGGGAGCGATCAGGTGTGGAATCCGGAGATAACGGTTGGGTTGGATCATGCGTATATCGGAAACGTAAAAGAAAAAGGAAACTGTAAGCTGATCGCATATGGAGCCAGTTTTGGTAAAGCATCGCTGCCGGACAGATACCGTACAGTCTTTGAGAAAGCGGTTAACCGGAATTTTTACTGCATATCCCTGCGGGAAAAAAGTGCGGTGCCTTATGTAAAAAGTTTTTTTCACGGGAATGTCACGGATGTCCTTGACCCAACACTTTTGCTCAGGTCAAAGGAGTGGAAAAAAATAGGGAGAACACCGGAGCAGAAACATTATATTTTATTTATATACACGGAATATAATGCACAGATGATGGAGTATCTGCGCGATTTGTCGGTAAAGTTGAAAAAGAAGGTCATCCAGGTTTCTATGCCGTGGCCGGGACAGAGAAAGGATTGGCTGGATGTGGAAATTAAGGGCGGACCTTCGGAATTTGTCGGCTTTTTCCAACATGCGGATTGTGTTGTAACGAATTCATTTCATGGTATGGTGTTTTCTGTCCTCATGGAAAAAAACTTTTTAGTATTTGGTCACAGTAAGCGGAATGCACGAATGGAAAACTTTCTTGAAAAGATTGAGTTGAAATCCAGGCTTATAGAACAAGGAAGAATGCCTGCGAAAGAGGAGATGATGCAGGAGATTGACTGGGAGCGGGTCGGAGAGTTTATCGAAAAAGAGCGGAGGCATTCGTTGGACTATATAAAAAGTATGCTGGTTTGATTTACACTATAAAGCGTTGAAGGATGGAGAAAAATGCAGGAGACGATGGAAAAGGTTAAGAGATTTTTATGCAATCTGATCGATACAATGAAATACCAGGAGCAGATTTTATATAAAAAGAGGAAAAGGAAAAAGTTGGATAATCTGAATTTTTCGATTATTGCATCAAATTGTGTCGGAACGATCATTTATCATGATCTGAATCTTCCATTTCTTTCTCCAACCATTAACCTGACGATTGAAATGAATGATTTTGTCAGATTTGCAGAGAACCTGAAATGGTATATGGAGCAGGAGCTCGTGGAGATTAAAGGTGAAAAAGGATGTCCTGCAGGCATGCTAGGAGATGTTAAAATACATTTTGTACATTATGATACATTTGAAGAAGGAGTTCAGAAGTGGGAAGAAAGAAAAGAAAGAATAAACTGGGATAACCTGCTTTTGATTGGATCGGAACGGGATGGATGTACTTATGAAACGATACAGCGTTTTGACAAACTGCCTTATAAGAATAAGCTCATTCTGACCCATGTCAGGTATCCGGAGATCTCATCGGCATATTGTATAGGGGGATTCGAGGAAAAAGAAGAGCTGGGGATGGTACTGAACTATAAAGAGCGGTTTTTCCGGCGGCGGTATCTGGATGACTTTGATTATGTGTCATTTTTAAATGCAGCTGTTAAAAAACCATAAGCGATACAGGAAAAAGGATGCAGGAGTGTGTGATGTGCACAGGAAATATAAAATTTACAGAAGGAAAAGTTTCCATTGTTACCCCGGTGTTTAACGGAGAAAACCATCTTTTTCGGATACTGGAGTCCGTACTGCGGCAGACTTATCCGCAGATTGAGATGATTTTATCCGACGACGGTTCAACGGATGGAACAATCCGGGCGGCACAGGAGTACCGGGCGAAATTTGCTGCAAGAGGCTATGATTACCGTATCGTACAGGGCAGTCATAAAAATGCTTCTGCAGCGATTAACCGGGGACTGAAATATGTGACCGGTGAATATCTGATCTGGCCTGACAGCGATGATCTGTTGGAGCCGGAATCTGTGGAAAAACGAGTGAAATTCCTTGAACGTAATCCGGATTATCAATGTGTCAGATCCTTGCCGTATTACGTTGACCCGGAAACAGGAGAATCGAAAAATGCGGAAGAACAGATTGGCAGTTTGACGGAGGAATCTCTGTTCTGGAATATTCTGGAGTTTAAAACCTTTGTCTGCTGCGGATGCTATATGATAAAGTCGGAGTGTTTTTTTTCGATATATCAAAAACGCCATATACCAGAGTATCCTGTAGGCCAGAATTTTCAGATGCTCCTGCCATATATGTTCCGGTATAAATGCCCTACAATTCAGGAACAGTTATACGGTGTCTGTGTCAGGGAGGACAGTCATTCCAGGCGGAAACTGACACGGGCGGAAGAGGAGAAAAAGTATCTGGACTATGAAAACTTGATTGACGATATTGCGGAAATCTGCGATATACATGATAAGGAATCAAAAAGGCGGATTACTTGCTGGAAAGCAAAGCGGCGGTATGTCATCTCGGTGAAATACGGGTGCATGTGGCGTGCGGTGTGTGCGTTATGGCTGCTGTTTATCAACCGGGGATTTACAAAAGAGCTGTTAAAGGACTCCCTTTGGAGGATTGGGTACAGGATTTTAAATATGCAAAGACGAAAGGGTTAGAAATGGAGTTATATGCGAAAAAAGAGGAATGCTGTGGGTGCGGAGCCTGTGCGGATGTCTGCCCGGTACAGGCCATTCGGATGGAGCGGGACAGGGAGGGATTCGATTATCCATATGTTGACAGCCGGGTATGTATCCGGTGCGGCCGATGTGAAGACGTCTGTCCGATAAAAAATCAATTTTCTGAAAAGTGCGCGAACCGTTACCTGGGGGCGCGTGTAAAAGACGATAAGACCAGGTATTCTAGTTCTTCAGGAGGCATATTCCCTGTTCTGGCAGAATATGTTCTTGCTCGTAAGGGCGTAGTTTACGGAGCGGGCTATAACGAACGTATGGAAGTGATCCACCGGAAAGCGGACAGCCTTAAACAATTGGATGACCTCAAAAGGACAAAATATGTCCAGAGTAATACGCAGGGTATCTTTTCGGATATCCGTCAGAGACTAGAGGAAAAGCGTTGGGTGCTTTTTGTCGGGACGCCCTGTCAGACCAGGGCGCTGAAACTGTTCCTGGGTCGTGAGTACGACGGGCTTATTGCGGCGGATCTGGTGTGCTACGGGGTTCCGTCGCCGGGAATATGGAAAAATTATGTCAGGTATCTGGAAAAAAAATATCATGGAAAAATGACAGATTTTTCTTTCCGGGATAAACGGGCACGAGACCACGGACATTCGTATGCTTATGTGATTGATGGAAAGGAGCATACGGGTTCTCTTTTCCGAGACAGATTTTGCATCATGTATTTCGGAAACTATATGCTGCGGCCGTCCTGCCATAGCTGTAAGTTTTGTACCGTAGACCGGGGGAGCGATCTTACGATTGGAGATTTCTGGGGGATTGAAAAGGTCAGGCCGGATATGGATGACGGCATGGGAACTTCAATGGTTATTCTTCACACAGATAAAGCAAAGAAGATATGGGAACAGGTTCGGAAAAATATGGATTGGTTCGAATGTGAAAAAGATGATTTGAAGCAGCCACGTCTGAGCGGGCCTTCCGGCATGGCAAAGGCGAGAAGGCTGTTTATGATGCTGTATAAGATATTGCCGTTTTCTTTCTTTATTCGATTGATCGATGCCGCGATAAGATTATTCTCAAGGAGATAGGTGAAAGAGATGATTTCTATAATAATTCCAGTCTATAACGCAGAAAAATACCTTCACCGCTGTGTGGGTTCCGTTTTAAATTCTGCCTGCGGTGATGTTGAAGTTATTCTGGTCAATGATGGCTCTACCGACAGCAGTCCAGATATATGCGAAGAATATTCCCGGAAGGATGGCCGTATCAAAGTCATCCATCAGAAGAATCAGGGCGTTTCCACTGCCCGGAATACAGGACTGGATCATTGCCGGGGACAGTGGGTTGTGTTTGTGGATTCCGATGATTTTATCTTTAAGGACTTTTTCAGTCTTATTGTCCGGAAAGAGTATCGGGAGGCAGATCTTTTGATGTTTGATTTTGTAAAATCCACGAAGGAAGAAAGACGTGTTCACGCGGATCTGTCTGCCTGCACATTGATCTTTCAGGGGAATGAGATACAGCAGTTGATTAAGCGGACTCTTGTGCCGCAGCCTTTGGATGCAAAGGGCAATTTAGATTTTCGTTCGCCATGGGCAAAGGCTTACAAAAAATCTATTTTGGACCGTTATTCCATACGCTTTTCTTCTGAGCTGGCAGTAGGAGAAGATCTGCTTTTTAATATGGAATATCAGTTAAGAGCCAGATCCTGTATATATGTATCTGTCCCGGTGTATTTTTACGATATCCACATAGGTTCCGCTACCCATGGCTTCATGTCCGGACTTCAGCAGAATCATGCAATACTGCAGAAGAAGTTAAAAAATCTTCTGGAACAATGCGGTATGTTTCCGATTCTGGAAAACGCATACTATTCTTATTGCCTGGAGAATATGACTTATGTCCTGATCTGGGAGGTGTTCAGCCCCTTAAGCCCCAGACCTTATCGGACGAATTGTCAGATGTGTGTTAGGATGTTGAAAAACACTATTTACCAGAGGGCGATGAAATATAATTGGAAAAATGGGATTTTGCCGAGAAAAATTCTTGTTTTTTTCTTTCGGCTGAGATGTTTTCGTATAACCAGCTTAATCTGCCGGGCCAGTTATATGCGTCTGAAGGGCAATGATTTTTAATTTTGGATGTGATGTAAGTATTAAACAAGGAGCCTTGCGGAGGTATTTGACGGTTTCAGGGGAGCCGTTCTTTCGTCAAGGCTGCTTTTCATATAGTATTTTTTTGTTGTATATTTATCTCTTATGTGCTATGATAGCAACAAGTCGTAAATCCTTTCACAGGATTTATCAGTTCTTTTATCCGGTATTCTGGATTGTCGGTATATTTGTTTGAAGTTTTCTTTCATGTGTACCCTGATTGTATTATTTGGTAAAGAAGGTGAGTGTTATGGTTAATGCTTGATTTTTTGTTATTTGATTTTTGTAAGTAAGATTTATTTTAAGAAAGGAAAAGCATAGGAAGAGAAACTCTGTGCAGGTGTATTATGAAAAAAGAATTTACAAGTGACAACGACAGGATTGCCCATATTTATGACCGTATGTTTAAGAAGATACTGACTCTTTCAACTCGTGCTGTTATCGGGTTGATTAATGGTCTGTTTGGTACAGAGTATCCTCCGGACAGTACGATAACCTACAATTGGACGGAGCATCATGATGACCATTTAAAGAAGACGCTGGCGGATACGATTATTACGGTAAATCACTCGCATTCGTACCACATGGAGGCGCAGATGTATAAAGATGAGGAAATTGAATTCCGTGTGTTCGATTATAGTTACGGTCATGCCCTTAAATCAAGAAACGATGCGGATATTTTGCATTTCCCGGAACCACGGATCATCTATCTTTATAATCATGAAAATCTCTCCGACACCAAGGAAATACTCCTTGATTTTGGAACACAGGGAACATTTTTGTATAGTGTTCCTGTCTTTAAACTCTTAGAGCATACCACCAAAGAACTAAGCAGCAAAAATATGGTCATACTCATCCCGTTTATGATTCTTAAGCTGCGTGACAGCATTAATAAGAAACGAACCCCGGAAAACATGAAAGCGTTGCAGGCATTGATTCTTGATGATATAATTAATATGATCAACGAGAATCAAGCTCATGAAAACATAACATCAGCAGATGCAAATAAACTTCGCAGCCTGATTCAAAAATTGTATAATCATCTTTATTCTCATTATGAAGAGTTTATTGAAGGGGGTCTGAATGATATGATGGAAGAAGGGCTTGTATTAGAAGCAGATATTTTGGAAGCGGAGTTGACAGAGAAGATAACAAAAAGAATAACGCAGCAAGTGACCGAGCAAGTGACTCAGGAGGTAACTGAGCAAGTGACCCAGCAGGTAACTGAACAGGTGACCCGGCAGATAACTGAGCAGGTGACCCAGGAGGTGACTGAGCAAGTGACCCAGCAGATAACTGAGCAAGTGACCCAGGAGGTGACTGAGCAAGTGACCCAGCAGATAACCGAGCAAGTGACCCAGGAGGTGACCGAACGGGCGAATCGGCAGTTCAGGGAAGATACGATACGTAAACTTTATGCGAAGTTAAAGGATGCAGGACAGGTGGCGGAGCTTTTGGAGCTTCCTCTTAATATGGTGCAGGAGGCAGTAGAGTGGGAAAATAAAAAATAAATTCTTTACTTTATGAGAAAAATGTGATAATATTACAAATGCGATTTCAATTGTATCATATGCACCCGTAGCTCAGGGGATAGAGCACCGCCCTCCGGAGGCGGGAGCGGCGGTTCGAATCCGCCCGGGTGTGTACTTTAAAAAATGCGCGGCATCTGGAGGGAGCCTATGAAGGAAATCTTTAAGGGCTGCCTGGCAAAGTTTGAGGAACATAAAAGAAGGAATCTTTTTCTTCTGGTTGTATTGTCAGTCTTTGCAGTAGGGGCGGCCGGAATGGGATTGACCAAAGAGAAGGCGCAGATTAGAGGGATACATAAGATAAGCAAGGAGGATGTCAGATTAAGAAACATTGGCTGTGATACGCAGGTGCTGAATCCGCTCAGGAAGGACGAGCATCCGATGATTAATCGTGCGGCAGCAGATTACTTCAAAGGGCTCATGGAAGGTGAGACTTTTGTAGAAAGGTATGATGACATTCATGTTTATACAAAAGTAGGGGAATACAAGGATACTTATATTGCATTTGCAGAGTATCGCATGAAGATAAAGGATATTTATACAGAGGTTCCGGGATTGGTTACACTGTATATAACGAAGGATGAGAAAAGCGGGCAATACCAGATAGATGTAGAGGCGCCAAAGGAGCAGCAAGATCATATCCAAACGGTAATTGAGCATGCGGATGTACAGAAACTGCTTGGAAAGTTGGAAGAGGAGTTTGACTTGGCAGTGCATTCTGATGCACTTCTCAGAGAATCGTTGGCGGATCTTAAGAATGCCTATAGCGCTTACACTGGCTGACGGAATGCCGGGAATGTATATGGTAGATATGTTAGTTTTAAAGATACAAAAAGCAGAGAGAATCGGGTCTTTGATAAAGAGGCCCGATTTTTTGAATTTTCATCAAAGTTTTATCACATTTTAAACACAATTATAGGATAAGATACTTTACATAAAACAAATAAAACCATGTAATGAAACAGTTGATGAAGGGAGATATATTTATGAATAATCAGTACAGTTATTATACACCAGAGCAGGACGACATGGATTGTCAGACAGGAAATATGAATAGACAGGACAGGCGAAAGAACAGAAAAGTTCCGTCTGTAATTAAAGTGATCGGTTTGGGACTTGTATTCGGGGTTGTGGCGAGCGCGGCATTTCAGACGAGCAATATCATAGCAGAAAAGTTCCTTAAGACAACATCGGGGGCAGTAGAGAAGAAGGTGGAGACTACAGGAAGTACACAGCTTACGACTGGTTCGGGAAATGCAGTGACATCAGATATTTCCGCCATAGCGAAAAATGCGATGCCATCTGTAGTATCCATTACGAATATGAGTGTAAGGCAAGTGCAGAATTTCTTCGGGGGAATCCATGAGCAGGAGAGCGAGAGTGCAGGTTCAGGCATTATTATTGCTCAGAATGATACAGAGCTTTTGATACTTACTAATAATCACGTAGTGGAAGGAAATGATACACTGACGGTATCATTTATTGACGAAGAAAGTGTAACGGCGAACATTAAGGGGACGGATTCCGAGAGAGATCTTGCGGTTATTGCTGTTCAGATGAAGGATATTAAGAGTACAACACAAGATAAGATTGCGGTTGCACAGATGGGAGATTCTACGCAGTTACAGGTAGGGGAGCAGGTTATTGCAATAGGAAATGCTTTGGGATACGGTCAGTCTGTGACGACTGGGATAATCTCTGCAACCCAGAGAATGTTAGACGGATTTGGCAGTGAACTGATTCAGACGGATGCTGCCATCAACCCGGGTAACAGCGGCGGAGCGCTCTTAAATGCCAACGGTGAAGTGATTGGAATCAATACGATAAAGGTTGCCACGGATATGGTTGAAGGCATGGGATATGCAATTCCGATTTCGGATGCGCAGGATGTTATTACAAATCTGATGAATCAGAGAACAAAGACGAAGGTGTCTGAAGGAGAGCAGGGTTATCTCGGAATTCAGCCTGTCGATGTCTCGGAGGACAGTGCACAGATGTATGGTATGCCTACCGGTGTCTATGTATCGGAAGTAACTGCGGGCAGCGGAGCACAGAAGGCCGGGATTACAAAGGGCTGTATCATAACAAAGATTGAGGGAACATCAGTTAACAGCACGGTGGCACTTAGAGAACAGCTTCAATATTACGGCGTAGGGGAGACGATTAAGGTTACAGTTGAGATTCCGGGAAGCAACGGTGAGTATAAAGCTAAGACTGTAGAGGTTAAGCTTGGAAAGAACAGATAAAATCAGACAAATGTTTGCTATTTTTATTGTCTTGTAGTATAATCTATAACAGATTATGAGGCGAGGAGGCAGGAAGTACAAATGAAGTGTCCGATATGTGGTGAACAGTTACGGCCGGGAAAGAAAGATCCTAATTATTTACTGTGTTATAACTGTAAAAAGAAATACAAAGCTCCGCAAAGCAGTGCGCCGAAACAGGAAGGGAAAGTTTCAAAGAGCAGTGCTCCGAAGCAAAAAGCAAAAAAAGCAAGAGTTCAAGAGGAGGAAGAGGAACCGAGATATTCGAATCTTCCACCAAAGAAAGTTCGTGATAAACGCGAGGATGAGATGCGCAGAGCTTACGATGAGATGCTTGCGGTAGGTGACGGAAGAAGTAAGAAGAAAAAGTCGAAGGACAAAGTAAACGCGAAAAAACGTCAGAGAGACTACGAGGATGATTACTACGAGGATGACGATTATTACGATGATGATGACAGGGTGTCAAAAGCACCGATCATTATTATGGGAATTGCGATTATAGCTGTGGCAGCAGTGATTGCCTACATGTTTATTTTCAAATAATGGCAGTAGTTTGGGCGGACTGAAAAGAGATTTTCCAGTCCGCTTTTGCTACAATTTATTTGGTGCTATTTGCAGTTAGCTCTTAAATCAAATTCCGGATTGATCGCGTAGAAATTCTTGCTGTCCAAATGATCCTGGACGATTCTTAAGGATTCACCGAACCTTTGATAATGCACGATCTCCCGCTCCCGGAGGAATTTTATCGGGTCGCATACTTCCGGATCTTTTACAAGGCGCAGGATATTGTCGTAAGTTGTGCGGGCTTTCTGCTCTGCTGCGACCTTGTAAAGACAACAGCAGTGGAAAACCTTGAAAAAGCGTTGTTTTTCGTGGTACAAGCCGTTTCCTGCTGCGATTTTATAAGAACAAAAATAGAGAAAAAGAAGATGAAACAAGCTATCCTGCATAGTTCCAATGTTTTCAGCTCCTAAGACGTTCAGAAATGAGCGTCTATTTTTTTACCCAAAACGAAAGGAGAATCATAACATTATGGAAAAAATCTTGAAACGGTTACTGACAGCGATTCTTGCTATAGCGGCCGTATTTACAACCTTGCCTGTCACACAGCTACATGCTGCTGATTCTGTTTACACTCATTCAGACGGCCACGCAGGTACAGTTGTCAAAGTGACAGACGGCGGCTCAAAAGAATCCACTTTTGAAGAGGGGTGGCTAAAGGCTGACGGAAAGACGGCTTATTGTATCCAACTAGGCGTAGCGTTCCAATCCGGATATAAGACACGGAAAAACGCTACAGAACGGTTAAGCGAAACACAGATTAATGACGTGGCTCTCAATCTGGAATACGTCAAAAAACATACGAAAAGTTATTCTGCCGAACAAGCATACCTGCTCCAACAGTGTACCGTATGGCGCAGGTTAAGCGTTCATTTAGGCTGGGGATACAAAAATACGCATGTTGCCTATGATGAAATCCCCAAAAGTGAACAGAATGAGCTTTATGACAATGCAAAGGCTTTTGCAAAAGAAAACAAAAACCGTTATGATTGCGGCGGTTATATTTACACGGGCGAGGGGCAGGACTTAGGGCAGTTCTGGGCGAAACTGGCGGCAGGAAATGGGAACTTACAGAAAATCTCTGCAAACACAGGTATCACCAGCGGAAATGACTGTTATTCCCTCTCTGGTGCTGTCTATGGGGTTTATTCTGACGAAAGCTGTACGAAGTCTGCTACTACTCTTACCACAGACGGAAATGGAAATACAAATACCGCTGAACTGCGAGCCGGAACATATTATGTGAAAGAGACAAAAGCTCCAAAGGGATTCCGGCTTGATAAGACTGTCCATACCCTTACGGTCAAGGCAGGTGAAACTACTACTTTAAAGGTCAGTGATACGCCAAAGGCCGCGGATACACAGATTGAGCTTTTCAAGCTGGATATGGATACTGCAAAAGGTACTCCACAGGGCAATGCTGCCTTAGAGGGCGCAGAGTTTGTCTGGAATTATTACGACGGGTATTATACCAGAGACAATCTCCCATCAGCACCAACACGCACATGGACGACACGGACAAAAGCGGAGAAAGGCAGCGACGGTACAACCCACTATATTACACGGTTAGCAGATTCCCATAAAGTATCTGGCGACAGCTTTTATACGCAGAATAGCTCTATCTGTCTGCCGCTTGGCACAATCACGGTAGAAGAAAAAGCTGCTCCGAAAGGCTATTTGCTGGACGGTGCATATTTGCAGGTAAATGGTACTTCCGAACGGGTGACAGGCATATATGCGGCACAGATAAGGGAGAATGGGGAGCTTGCGACACTAAGCGGCGGCAACCGTTACTTGGTATCGGACAAGGTTATTCGTGGCGGCGTGAAAATCCAGAAACGAGACCTTGAAACAAAGGATACAAAACCACAGGGCAGCGCAACATTTAAAGATACAGCCTTTACTATTACTTCCCTTAATGACAATCCCGTACTGGTTGACGGAAAATCATATAAGAAGAATGAAGTGGTAAAGACAATCCATACAGGGATTGACGGTATCGCTGCAACTGCCGCCGACGCACTCCCCTACGGTCATTACAGGCTTGAGGAAACCATGCCGCCGGAGGGGTATCTGATAGACGGTGCGGTTTCCCGAGAGTTTAACATTGTAAATAATGGGGAAATGGTAGATTTGACATCAGAGGAACAGTCTATTTACAACCAGATAAAGCGTGGGGATATTGAGGGTGTAAAAATCGGTTCTGGCACACATAAGCGGCTTGCAGACGTGCCATTTAAAATTACCAGTAAGACTACAGGAGAAAGCCATATTATTGTAACTGATAAAAATGGCCAGTTTTCCACTGCTGCTGACTGGACTTCCCACAAGAAAAATACCAATGCCGGAAAATCCAGCGAGGACGGTATCTGGTTCGGAACGTCAGAGCCGGACGACAGCAAAGGTGCGCTGCTCTATGATACATATGAAATTGAAGAAATCCGCTGTGATTCCAATAAAGGGCTGGCACTGATTCCTGTCTTTGATGTTGTTGTATTGAGAAATAAGGTTGTGGTTGACTTAGGAACGCTGACCGACGAATACGAGCCGGAGCTATCAATTCATACAACCGCTGCGGATAAGGCTACAGGGGAGAAATCTATCATAGCAGGTAAGAATGTGACGATTGTTGATACTGTTTCTTTGGACGGATTAAAGAAAGGCACAAAATACCAGCTTAAAGGCTGGGAAATGGTGAAGTCTGAAAATACGGAACTTCTGATTGATGGAAAGCCTGTGGAAAATGACCTTACATTCACCGCAAAGGATTCTAAGATGGAAGTCCAGCTTGCCTTTACATTCAATGCCAGCCAGCTTGCAGGAAAAGAGCTTGTGACCTTTGAGGAATTGTACGACGTGACAAATCCTGACAAGCCTATCAAGGTAGCGGAACATAAGGACATT
Organism: Lachnospiraceae bacterium MD308; assembly: GCA_000403475.2. Classification (GTDB taxonomy): domain Bacteria; phylum Bacillota; class Clostridia; order Lachnospirales; family Lachnospiraceae; genus MD308. The sequence continues at coordinate 84,908 of KE159795.1, read as the reverse complement.
GAGGATAAAGGTCAGACGGTGAAAATGACAGGAAATCCCGATGAACCGACCATACCAGAATCCGGCACGCCGACAGGCAAGGGCAATCCGCCAAAGACGGGTGATACGACAAATCTTGCGCTCCTGTTTATCCTGCTTATCTTATCCGCTGCCGGACTGGTATTCACGGCATACAGGAAATACCGCAATATAAAAGCAAGCCATAATTAATACAGGAGGAATCAGCATATGAAATCCTGTTCCCGTTCACCGCCTTGAAAATATATGGCTGCATAAAACACACAAACTGTTTCTTTTCAGTCAAGCGTCTTATTGATTGGCTGGAAAAAACAGTACACAAGGGGATTGGGGAGTGTAGCTCCCCAAATAGAGACATAGAAAATTAGAAAGAAAGAGGAAAATATATATGGAATTAAAGCATGTTATCCCGAACATGGAAAAGACTTTCGGGAATCTGGAATTTGCAGGTGAGAACAAGGTAGAACAGCGGAGAATCAACGGGCGTATGGCTGTGATTTCCCGTAGCTACAACCTGTATTCGGACGTACAGAGAGCCGATGATATTATCGTAGCATTGCCTGCTGCTGCCGGGGAGAAGAATTTTGAGGTTGAGGAAAAGGTACGGCTCATCAACCCGAAGATTACCGCAGAGGGTTATAAAATCGGCAACCGTGGGTTCACAAACTATATCTTGTCTGCTGACGATATGGTGAAAGCGTAAGGAGGTATCAGAGATTATGAGATTAGCAAATGGAATTATTATCGACAAGGAAAAGACATTCGGACTGCTTAAGTTTTCCGCATTGCGGCGTGAGGTGCATAAGCAGAATGAGGACGGAAAGGTTTCTGAAGAAATCAAGGAACGCACCTACGATTTGAAATCCAGAGGACAGGGGCGCATGATACAGGTGAGTATTCCCGCTGCCGTGCCGTTAAAGGAATTTGATTATAATGCGGAGGTTGAGCTTATCAATCCTGTAGCGGATACAGTGGCGACGGCTACGTTTCAGGGGGCGGACGTGGACTGGTATATCAAGGCGGAGGATATTGTCTTGAAAAATAAAGACGGACATTCAACGGGAAATCTACAGAATCCTAATCCGCATGAAAAAAGGGAAATTAAGAATTCTAAATAAGCATTGCCTATACGATAATATTCTGATAAAATCAGGATAAAATAAACAATGAAAGGAGTGCTTAGATTATGATACAAATTCGACCTGTTTCTGACCTTAGAAATAAATTTCCGGAAATTGAAACCATCGTAAACAGCGGAAAACCTGTTTATCTTACAAAGAATGGTTACGGAGCTATGGTAGTTTTGAGTTTGGAGGAATACGCAAATCTGACAGATGATATAGAGATGAAACTTGACGAAGCCGACAGGCAGGCGGCAATGACGGAAGAAAGGCTTTCCCATGAAACCGTATTCAGCAATGTAAGGAGTACGATACATGGAAAATAAAGTTTATCATCTTCGTTATCTGCCGATTTTTGAACAGGATTTAATCAGTACAGCGAGTTACATCACCAATGTTTTAAAGAATGAGGATGCTGCTTTGCGTTTGGTTGACGATGTAGAGGCTGCGATCATGGAAAGGCTGAATAATCCTGTTGCTTTTGAACCATACGTTTCCGCAAAAAAGAGAGACTATCCTTATTATAGAATCTATGTGAGAAATTACGTTATTTACTATGTGGTGATTGATGATGTAATGGAAGTGCGGCGTTTGCTGTATGGTGCTAGAGATACAGATAAGCATTTATAATTTATTTGTAAAAGAACGTAGATATTTTATAGGAGAAAATTCAATTATGAAAGATGAAATAATGTCTTTGTTAACAGACTTCGGTGAATTTACTTTAGATTCTTTTCTACAAGATGGTATGATAAAAGAGTTGCCTATCGTTGGTTCTGCCTTTAGCATGATAAAAATAGGTGCAGATATTCGTGATAGAATTTTTGTGGAAAAATTAAAAAGTTTTATTGAAAACATAGACAAAAATCAGAAATGGCAAGAAAAATTCAGTAATGATGAAGAATGTAATAAGATATCAAAGCAACTCCTGTATATAGTTGATTCATGCGATGATGATAATAAGTTGAAATTAATCGGAATGGCATTTAATTACTTAGTAAATGGAGAAATTACTAAAGATGAGTATTTTTATATCGTTAATCCTGAATTATTCACGGCAGTATAAACTCACATAAAATCCGCCGTAGTTACCATTACAACCCCTCCAGATACCTCACTCTGTCGCAAGATAGCCTAAAAATGGGCAGACTTCTCCTGTGATAGGGTTGGAAATTTATTGTGGCTGTCAAGGTCCATTAACAGTTATTATTCCAACTGTGGCTGCAGGTTACGGATGTTTTCCAGTGTCTCGTAGAATTCTTTCTTGTAGGGACAGCTGCTGCACAGTTTAAAATATTTATATCGTGCTGATTTTACCACCCTTGCGGCTATCTTCAGCAGTTTTAATCGTATGGTATCAATACGCTGTTTTCGCATACTGGCAGCAAGCGCCAATCGTCTAAACCAATTGAATAGGTTATAAGCTAATGCATGAACCAGAAGGCGGTTCGCATTTACCAGCTTTGAGGAACTGCTTACAGAGGCAAAGTCAAAACCGCTTTTGCATTCCTTGATGAAATTTTCCATTTTGCCTCTTCCGCAATAGAACCGGATCACCTGATAAGGTTCCATTTCCAGTGTTGTGACAATAAAGGTATACAGATGGATCATCTGCCCATACGGCTTTTCTATTTTAAAGGCCACCCTGCGTGGATGGTTCCATGAACCGGCCTGGTACAGGAATTCCCCATACTCGACAGCGTAATCTACCTGGTTGGATTTCGTTGCACGGTACAGTGCCTGGTTTTCCTCTTCTGCCAATTCACGGAGTTTTGCATTCTCCTTGAGCCGGATGGCATATTTGCAGTTTTTATCTTCAAGAACTTCATACAGGCCTGGTGACGCAAAACCACTGTCACCACGAAAGTAAAGCGGCACATCCGGGAAATCGCAGAGGAATTCATCCAGAAGGGACTTCATAAAAATATCTGCCTCTTTGCTGCAATACATGGTGCCGTCACGAAGCTGTGCTTTTAGCAGATCGCCGGTCAGCCCGTCGTAGCATAACAGCGGATGATAACCATGAGCCTGATAATGGTAGTTGAAACCTTCCCCTTCCTGATTTCCATAGGTATCAAGAAGTGTGGAATCAAGATCAAAAAGCATGAATTCCGGTTTCTTTATGGAATAGATGACTTTACGGAGTTCACGGATGATCTGGTTTAACTGGCTGAGCGTATCTCCATCCATGCGGTTAAAAAAGCGTGACAGGGTAGGCTGGGATGCCAGGGCATCCTTGCCTAAAATAACTGTCATAACAGGTTCGTTTGTCAGTTCGTCTGCACAGTCATCCTCAAAGTAGGAACTGATAATCTGGTAAATTACCTGCATCAGATTCGTATCATCCTTATGGACGCGGAACCATGCGGTATCATTGGTTTTGAACATACGATTAACGAGCCTGACCGCTCCAATCTTAAACAGGAACTCTTTGAACAGGAGAAGTCCTGCATCGGAGGATAAATCGCCTCCGTCAAAATTAATTTTAATCTGGCTATTGCTTTCTAAGCTTACAGTGTTTAAAATATCCATATAAAGACCCTTTCTTTGGTTTTGATTTGGATTGGACACCTAAATTTTACCATAGATAGAGGTCTTTTTCTATTCACTAAATAAGTGAAAAGCAATATTCAATTAAAATACAGTAACTATGCGGGTTTCAGCAGTTAATGCTGTTATTCCGTGAATAATTCAGGTTAATATAATTTCAAAATCGTTTTATCCATATTTAAAAATGCTATTAGAAATTGATGAACCTGATAAGCGTTTTGAAAATGATGGTACGAAATATGATTATTTTGGAATAACACATCTGCTAAATATAGGCGTGCTTGATTATGATGGACAGACAGCAGCTCTTTATAATTTTCAAACGAACAAAATAGAATCACCGCCATCTATAATAGTTACGTTGAATGGATGTAGTGATTTTTTGAAGGAGCTATTGCAAAAATTGAATTGATATATTATATAGCCATTTTTAACTTCTGCTATGAAAAAATTGGAAGTTGTAAAGGAGAGACTCTTATGAAAAATATATGTTTAGGAGCTGAAAAAATAATGATTGAACGGTTTGGAAAAGACACTGTTATTGCATTGGCAACAGTTGAGGGTGGAGTTCCATATGTAAGAAGTGTAAATGCATACTATGAAAATGGAGCATTTTACATTATTACATATGCACTGTCAAATAAAATGAGACAGATAGAAAATAATCCAATCGTTGCAATATCAGGCGAGTGGTTCACAGCACATGGAAATGGTATTAATTTAGGCTATTTTAAGAGAGCAGAAAATAAGTTGATTGCAGAGAAACTGAAAAACGCCTTTGCTGAATGGATTGATAACGGACATAATGATTTTGATGATGAAAATACTATAATTTTATGTGTGAAATTAACGGACGGCTTGTTATTATCGCATGGAAATAGATATGAGTTTTAACTTCAAAATCCCAGTTTGTTATTGGTTTTATTCTTAAATACTCTATACTACACAAGCAGTAAATTCGCAAGATTTGCTGCTTTTTTCATGGAAAGGAAAAGATTATGCAACAATTTAAAAAGAAAGGAAACCGTATCAGAGCCAGTGACAAATCTCTGGTTTTCCGCTTTGCTACCGGCTCGTTGCTCCTGCTATTCTTTATGGCAATGATACTCTTGAACCTAAAGGTAATCATAACAACCGATTGGAACTCGGTCACACTTTTTAGCGATGGCAACCTACAGTTCCACTTTACGCCATACAGGCTAGTTACGCTCATTATATCAGCATTTACCTGTTTAGCTGCTGCTCTGCTCTATTACCGATTCCGATATGACAAGGTAAAGCGGCTCTTCCATCGCCAAAAGCTGGCAAGAATGATTCTGGAAAATGGCTGGTATGAAGTGGAAACCTCACAGGACAATGGTATCTTCAAAGACCTGCCGTCTAACGGGAAAAAGGAACGGATTACCTATTTTCCAAAGATGTATTACCGTATGGAGAATGGCCTACTCTATATCCAGACAGAAATCACGCTGGGGAAATATCAAGACCAACTCCTGCACTTGGAGAAAAAGCTAGAAACAGGCTTATATTGTGAATTAGTATCTAAAGAGCTGCATGATTCCTATGTGGAGTATGTTTTGCTCTATGATACGATTGCAAACCGCATTACCATCAATGAGGTACGGGCAGAAAAGGGCAAGCTCCGGCTGATGAAAAATATCTGGTGGGAGTATGACAAGCTCCCCCACATGCTTATTGCTGGCGGTACAGGTGGAGGAAAGACTTATTTTATCCTTACCATTATTGAAACTCTGTTACGCTGTGATTCGGTGATGTATGTGTTAGACCCGAAGAACGCTGACCTTGCCGACCTCGCCGCTGTCATGCCCGAAGTCTACTATAAAAAAGAGGATATTACCGCCTGCATTGACCGTTTTTATAATGGCATGATGGAACGCTCGGAAACCATGAAACTCATGGAGAATTATAAGACGGGTGAGAACTATGCTTACTTGGGATTGCCGCCGCACTTCTTAATCTTTGATGAATATGTGGCGTTTATGGAAATGCTGACGACAAAGGAAAATGCTGCTGTCCTTAACAAGCTGAAACAGATAGTCATGCTTGGACGGCAGGCAGGATATTTTCTTATTCTCGCCTGTCAGAGACCAGACGCAAAATATCTGGGCGACGGGATCCGAGACCAGTTCAATTTCCGTGTAGCTCTTGGACGTATGTCGGAGCTGGGTTACTCTATGATGTTCGGAGAGGTAAATAAGGATTTCTTCTTAAAGCAAATAAAAGGGCGTGGCTATGTGGATACGGGTACAAGTGTCATATCCGAGTTTTATACTCCCCTTGTACCAAAAGGGCATGATTTCTTAAAGGAGATAGGGAAACTTACACAGAACAGGCAGGACGGACAGGCGGCGTGCAAAGCGAAAGCCGCAAGTACGGACTAGCCTGTGCAGGTGCGGTGTGCCGCACCTGCCATATGCCCCCGGTATCTAACAGGGGGGCGCAAATACAACTGAAAACAGATTCGGAAATCTAAAAATCCTTTATGGCACAGGTATTTCCGATAGATTTTAGAGGTGTGACAAAAGGCTGAAATCCTGTCACACCTTTTTACGTTAGGAGGGGTTTTACTGGATGAAACGGACTGGATAAAGAATTTCAAAGAAAAGCGTACTGCCTATGGCATTTCTCAAAACAAACTGGCGGTTGAGGCTGGAGTCAGCAGAGAACATTTGAACCGTCTGGAATCCGGCAAGGTGGCATTGACAGAAGAAATCCAGAAACAGTTGCTTACGGCACTGGAAAAATACAATCCAGAATCACCGCTTACCATGCTGTTTGACTATGTACGAATACGTTTTCCGACAACGGATGTAAAGCATGTGATAGAGGACATTCTGCAACTGAAACCGGATATGATGATACATGAGGATTTCGGTTTTTACTCTTATTCGGAGCATTATGTCATAGGTGATGTGTTTGTGCTTACTTCTGCTGATGAAGAAAAGGGTACTCTGCTGGAACTGAAAGGGAAAGGCTGCCGCCAGATGGAGGGTTATCTGTTGGCACAGCATAGGAGCTGGTACGATTTTCTGATGGACGCTTTAGGTGACGGCAGCGTGATGAAACGGCTTGACCTCGCCATTAACGATATGGCCGGTATGCTGGATATTCCAGAGCTGACCGAAAAATGTAACCAAGAAGAATGTATTTCCGTATTCCGCAGTTTCAAGAGCTATCGCAGCGGCGAGCTGGTGCGTAGCCATGAACAAGACGGATACAGTATGGGAAATACGCTGTATATTGGTTCTCTGAAATCAGAAGTATATTTCTGCATTTACGAAAAGAATTATGAGCAGTATGTGAAGAATGGGATTCCCATAGGGGATACGAAAATCAAAAACCGATTTGAAATCCGGCTCAAAAATGAAAGAGCCTACCATGCGGTATGTGACCTGCTGAATTATTACGACGCAGAACGTACCGCATTTTCTATTATCAACCGATATATCCGTTTCGTTGACAAGGAGGTGGACAAGCGGCGCAGCGAATGGAAAACTAATGAAAAATGGGCGTACTTTATAGGCTCTGACCGCAGACGTTTGAAACTTACGACGCAGCCAGAGCCGTATACGCTCACACGGACGCTCAACTGGATAGACAGACAGGTTGCCCCTACATGGAAAATGCTGCAAAAGATTGACCGTGCCAACGGCACACATTTTCTCAGAGACATTTTAAATGATGTGAAGCTTACCGAGCGTCATAAGAAACTGATAAAACAACAGACTACTTCCCCAGAGGAAGTGATACAAAGACAGATGGAGAAATTTGAAAGGGGAAATGAAGAATGAATTTTGGACAGAATTTATACAACTGGTTTTTAAGCAATGCACAATCGCTGGTGCTTATGGCAATCGTGGTTATCGGGGTGGAAGATTGTAGGGTAATAAAAATAGGCTTGCACTACATTTTATTTGTTCTGCAAGCCTATTTTTATATAAGGTTTTTATACTTTCTTAATGTTGATAAATCTTAAAATATTTTCGTTGAATGGTTGGATTTCATTATAAATAAAACCAATCTCACGTTTTGGTATAGGTTTAGATAATTGTATTTCTATAAGCGAACCTGTTTGTAATTCTTTCGCAACAAATTGTTTAACAACATAGGATATGCCGATTCCCATTTTCGCAAATTCTATAAGCATATCCATATCGCAGCTTTTGAGATACTTTTATTTTCTGCAACTGAAAGAAATATTTTATATTTAGCAAGATTATCATACTTATCCATGTTATCACCTCATATAATTTTAAATTATATATCCGATAAATTCCATATATTTGTATTATATCATTATGGACTGTATAATTCAATCAAACTGAAATATTAAAGGAGAATTTTTATGGTTATATACGAATTTGATGGAGAAAAATATAAAAACTCTTCAAGTCATCAAAAAGAATGGGGAATAGATTTAATTTCACAATTATCATTGAAAGGTAACGAGATGATTTTAGACTTGGGGTGTGGTGACGGGGTTTTAACAGAGAAACTATCTGGTTTTGTTCCAGATGGAAAAGTGAAAGGAATTGATTCTTCTATCGGAATGATTCAAACTGCAAGAAAAATCAAAAGAGTAAACCTTGAATTTATCCAGATGGATATTAATACAATGGGTTTTAAAAATGAGTTTGATATTATTTATTCAAATGCAGCATTACATTGGGTGAAGAATCATAACAGACTTTTAGAAAAATCTTATGCAGCCTTGAAAAATCAAGGAGTGATATTATGGGAATTTGGCGGTGATGGTAATTGTTCCAATTTTTTTGACGTAGTGCGTAATAAGATAAAAGAGGATAAATATGTACAATATTTTAGTGATTTTGAATGGCCGTGGTTCATGCCAACAAAATTACAGTATGAAGAATTGATTTCCTCAATAGGTTTTACAGCTTTCACAGTTGAGGAAATAAACAAGGATAAGTATTTTTCATCTTCTGATGCAATAATAAATTGGATAGACCAACCCTCTATCGTTCCGTTTTTAGAACAAGTGCCACATGAACTAAAAACAAGTTTCCGCGATGAAATAATTAAGGAAATGCTGAATAGAACACAACAGCAAGACGGAACTTATTTTGAAACATTTCGGAGAATAAAAGTATATGCGGAAAAATAATTGAACCTTAATTTCCTTTCTGAATAGCTCGGACAGAAAAATCCTTTATAATTGGATAAAAAGAAACCTATAAATACAAGGTTACATTCCATACACTGTATAACATGTAACCTTGTATGAATATGGACTTACTTTACAGGTCAAAATGCTCTTTCATTGACGCAATCCATGTTTCGATTGCCTGTATAAGAATGAGCTGCTGTTCTAAAACTGCCATTCCTGTTTCGGGGATTTCGGGAGCATTTTTCTTAAGGCTCTCGTTTTCTTCAAGATATGATCTGAGCGTTTTGATATTGTCCTCAATGTTAGCAAGGCAGACTTTTTGGTTTTCTCTGGATAAGCTGTCAAGGTTGACGATTACCGCATTGAAATCCAGAAAAATATGAATCGGCTTTAAGGATATTTCTATCATCAGTTTTTCAAATTGTGATTTTCCAGAATCGGTTAATGTATAAACTGCCTTTTCCGGCATTTTTCCCTCCTTGACCTGTGTGCTGGTGATGTAACCTTTTTCCTCTAGCTGGATTACTTTTTTGTAGATTGAGGGAGTGCTGATTTTTACCCATTTGGAAATATTCCGATATTCAACCAGTTTTTGAATATCATATGCGCTCATGGATTCCTTTTTGAGAATCCCTAATACGATTAAATCTATCGTTGCCATAAGATGTCCTCCATTCCTCTTGACAACTACTATAAATTATAGTAGTATTGGTTTTGCAGTTCAAATACTATAATTTATACTATTATATTTTATACTTCATGTCAAGAGAAAGGAGATTTTCACATGAACAAGCAAAGCAGTAAAATGGAACTCTTAGGAAATGCCCCAATACCAAAGGCTCTTATGGCAATGGGAATCCCTACTATGCTGGGTATGATGGTAAATGCCGTCTATAATCTGGTGGACGCTTATTTTGTGGGCGGCTTAGGTACAAGCCAGATGGGAGCGATTTCAGTTGTTTATCCTCTCGGTCAGGTGGTTGTAGGTTTGGGATTGCTGTTCGGAAATGGTGCGTCCTCCTATCTTTCCAGATTATTAGGAAAGGGCGATAAGGAGAAAGCAAATCAAGTAGCGAGTACCGCATTGTACGGCAGTGTTACCGCAGGTGCGGTTATGATTATTTTGTCTATGATTTTTCTTCGCCCTATTTTAAAACTTTTGGGAGCAACGGACAGTATCATGCCCTATGCAGTAACTTATGCCGGTATCTATATTATTTCCTGTATCTTCAACGTATTTAATGTCACAATGAACAATATTGTAACAAGCGAGGGTGCGGCAAAGACAACAATGTGTGCGCTGATGACCGGCGCAATACTGAATATCGGTTTAGACCCTCTATTCATCTATGTATTTGATATGGGAGTTGCCGGTGCAGCAATCGCAACCGCAATCTCACAGATTGTTTCAACGTCCGTATATTTGGTATTTGTCCGGAAGAAAAAGAGTATCTATCGCTTTAAGATAAAGAATTGCTCTTTTACGAAAGAAATCATGTCGGAGATATTTAAGATTGGAATACCTACTTTAGTGTTTCAAATATTGACAAGTCTTTCTATTTCTCTTGTCAATACACGGGCAATGGCTTATGGGGATTCTGTGATTGCCGGTATGGGTGCTGTGACAAGGATTGTATCTATGGGAAGCCTGATGGTATTCGGATTTATCAAAGGATTTCAGCCAATTGCAGGATATAGTTACGGTGCGAAAAAGTTTGACCGATTACAGGAGGCAATCAAAACTTCTATTTTATGGTCTACGGTATTTTGCGCTATTTATGGGTTGATATTAGCAATATTTTCAGAGAGAATCATATCTCAATTTACAAAAGATGATTTGGAAATGATTCAAGCGGGAACACAGTCATTAAGCATAAATGGTATTTCGTTTATCCTGTTCGGGTTTTATACGGTGTATTCCTCATTGTTCCTTGCACTTGGAAAAGGATTGGCAGGTTTCATCTTGGGAGCTTGCAGACAGGGTATCTGCTTTGTACCTGTGATTTTGATTCTTTCTGCACTCTGGGGGATAAATGGGATTCTATATGTTCAGCCGATAGCAGATGTTCTTTCCGCCATAATCACTGTACTTATGGCATTGCATTTACATAAGGAATTAGTATTGACAAAGCAAAAGTATCTGATTGTTAAAGCAGAATAGAATAAGGAGATAATTGATGATAAGCCAACAATGGGTTATGTGTCCTGTTTGTGACAACAAAACAAGAATTAAAATACGAAAGGATACGGAGCTGATAAACTTTCCTTTATATTGTCCGAAGTGCAGAAAAGAAAGTTTAATCAATGCAAAGAATCAGAAAGTGTCCATTGTGAAAGAGCCAGACGCTAAGACGCAGAGCCGGTAATACCGAGAATAAAAATATTCTTGGATTATCGGCTTATTTTATTGACAAGGAAAAGTGGAGGGTTATTTTTCCTCCACTTCCTTTGACTTGATGATTCCATCAGCGACGCTCTCTACAATCACTAAATCCCTATCGGACAGATTATCAAGCTGCTTTTCCAACTGCCGCCGTCTGGTGCTTTTTGCCGGATCGGGCGCAGAAAGGAAAAATTCATCGGTTGATACATTGAGTAAATGCACAAGGTCATAGAATACCTGTAGGCTTGGGTGCTTGCCTTTATTCTCAATGTTGGTTAAGTAGCGTGGGTCAATCTCAATCATTGCGCCCACTTGCTCACGGGTTAAGCCCTGTTTATTCCCGCGGGCAACGAGCCAAGCGGGCATGCTTGCATGCACATTTGGCGACTGCCGCGAGGGTCAAATAACCCGTAGGGTATTTGACTTCGGGCGGCTTTGATTGCCAGTCCGAAGGCCCTAAAATCGTATCTATCTTCTTTTTTACGCATAGCAAATCACCTCACTACATTCTATAGTTCCTATAGAAGAATGAACAGGTATGGAAAGACGTGTTATATAGTCTCACAGTTCCTATTGTGTGTAAAAAGGTACGAATCACGCTGCAAATGCGGTTAATAAAAAACCGTTGTTTACAGCTCTTTTTGGGATACGGACTTTGATATATTCTCTCGAACGACGGTTGAAAAGCCGTCGTTTTTTCTTTTTCCTCACGGTGCAGATATAAGGTTATTTTGTTTCAGCGGCTATAGGAGGCAGCCGCTTTGAAAGAGATTTATTATTCGTTTCTTCCGGCAGAAAAATTACTGTCAAAAAAATCTTAGCCATCACAGCGGCAAAATGCACCCGTGTATATGGTTTTTCAGATGATACAGCAGGAACTATTGAGAAAGCGCAAGGACAATATTTTTCTATTGTTCTTGTGCTTTTTTCCCGCCTAACGATATTTTTTGAATTTTCCCCCGGATTTGCAACAAATCGCACCTGTGCAGCGAGTGTTAGTGCGAAATGGGAAAGAAATCTCTTATCCCCTTTCAGTTTAGCCAGAAAGGGGGTGAGATTATGAAACCATCTTCTTTCCAAAATGCTGTCCGACTTCAATTTGATTGTCTGGCAAAGCGTGTCGTCGATACGACCGTCAAGGACTATCAGAGGGAGTTAAGCCGACATGCAGCGCATGTAACGCCATTTTCTGAATTGCCGGAGCAGGCGTTAAGCGGTATCGGTATGACGGACGAATACGATTCCGATTATTCCTGCTTTGAAGTTTTGGGAATGAAAGTCAAGGTAAACAATGAGCAGTTGGCAGAAGCATTAAAACTATTGCCGAAGAAAAAGTTGGATATTTTGTTGATGTTTTATTTTCTGGAAATGTCTGACGCTGAAATTGCTGACTTGCTACAGATTGACCGGACAACCTCTTTCCAAAAACGCAAAAAATCGCTGGAAGAAATCAAGAAGATACTACAGGAGGATGAGCTATGAAATCCGCAGAAAAGTGTCCGTCATTCACCGTTATTTCTGCTGCCGCCGACGGCGACACACAAGCAATTGAAAAGATATTAAAGCACTATGACGCTTATATCTCGAAAGCCAGCTTGCGCCCGTTGTACGACGAATACGGCAATATCTACATAGCCGTGGATACGGAACTGAAAGGAAGAATCAGAACCGCCATGATGGAAATGATTCTGAAATTTGAAGTTGAGATAGTGTAATTTGGTTTACTTGTTCTTTGACAACTGAATAAAGCAATCAGATACGTTTGATATGCAGCGAGCCGACGGACGAAAACGCCATGACCGAAAGGGGGGAATCAGCACAGAGCGACAATTTTCAGTGAACCGTAGGCGGCTGTTGGAAAAGCCGCTGCCATGACCTGTATATCAGAATAATGATACACCCGTAGACATAAGTTCGCCCATCAGAATGGGAATGGTGAAAATCCAGCGGAGCTTTCCAAAGCCATCTGATTGCTTATGATAACAACATTTTCTTTCATAACGTACAAGCATTTTTGCATACTTTGTAATATATTGTGGTGAGGTGATTATTTGGCAAATGATACAAAAATAGTTTGCAGGAATGTTTTTAAGACAAAGGAAAAAGCGGCATTTACAAAAGAATACACACGAAAATGGATAGAATTAATCAATGAATTTGAAAGGAATAAAGGGCAGCGAATACTTGCCAAATCATAGACAGACTTTCTCAAAAATGGTATAATAATATCATGTAGAGATAGTTTGTTTTGTCTTCTCTGAAAAGGAGAACAAAACATTATGAGTACAAAATCTAAGGTTGCTATATATTGCCGCTTATCAGAAGAAGATAGAAACAAACAATCAGAAACAGACGACAGTAACAGTATTCAGAATCAAAAGTCAATGTTATTGCAATATTCGTTAGAACAAGGCTGGGAAGTCACAGGAATTTACAGTGATGATGATTACGCCGGTGCAGACAGACGGCGACCAGAATTTAACAGGCTGTTAGCAGACGCAAGAGAGCATAAGTTTGATATTATCCTCTGTAAGACACAGTCCAGATTCACCAGAGAATTAGAACTGGTGGAGAAATATATTCACGGATTGTTTCCCATATGGGGGATTCGATTTATCAGTATTGTTGATAATGCAGATACCGCTAATAAAGGAAATAAAAAGTCAAGGCAGATTAATGGACTTGTGAATGAGTGGTATTTGGAGGATATGTCGGACAATATCAAAAGCGTTCTGACAGACAGACGAAAAAACGGACATCATATCGGGGCATTTGCTTTATATGGATACAAAAAAGACCCGGACATAAAAGGACATTTGATTATAGATGAAGAAGCTGCACAGGTCGTCAGAGAAGTTTTTACTCTGTTTTCACAAGGGTATGGAAAGACAGCCATTGCCCGTATGCTGAATGACAGGGGGATTCCAAATCCTACAGAATACAAGCGGATTCATGGATTGCGTTATCAGCAGCCAAAAAGGAAAAACAGCACCTTATGGAAATATTTTGCTATATCGGATATGTTGGTAAATGAAATCTACATAGGTAACATGGTACAGGGGAAATACGGCAGCGTTTCTTATAAGACAAAGCAGAATAAACCCAGACCTAAGAATCAATGGTACATAGTGGAGGGAACGCATGAACCAATCATTGACCGTGAGCTGTGGGAGAAAGTTCAAACACTGATAGCTCAAAAGGCAAAACCATTTACGGAGGGAAAAATTGGTTTATTTGCCAGAAAAGCACGCTGTATGAATTGCGGCTATACAATGTCCTCTAATAAACAGAGAGATGGCAGACGCTATTTAAGATGTTCTAACCGTCACGTTGCGAAAGACGCTTGTATCGGTTCTTTTATCTCTGTTCCGAAACTGGAACAGGCGGTAATTGAGGAACTTAACAAGTTATCCGCAGCTTATCTCAATAAAGACGAGTTAGAGCAAAATGTAGTCTTTAACAGTGACTTGCGAGGAAATAAAGAAACTCTCCAAAAGGAAATTGCCGCTTATCAGAAAAAAATCATGGAATACATCAAGAGTATTCGTGAATTGTATTTGGATAAGGTAAAGGGTGTTATTATAGAACAAGACTACATGGATTTATCAAAAGACTTCTCAAAAGAAAAAGACAGGCTTGAAAAACTGGTGGCAGATACGAGAGAAAGGCTTGATGTTATCGAAAGAAAAATACAGGCTGGTGACAACAGACGTCAGTTGATTGAGCAATATACAAATCTCGAACACTTAGACAGAGAAACGGTTGAAAAGCTGATTGATTATATACTGGTCGGCAAAAAAGACCCTGTAACTAAGGAAGTACCTGTTGAAATACATTGGAATTTCTAAGGTTCTCATATCTGGTGTAATCGTATATCAGATATGAAGAACCGTCTCTTAACCCCCAAATGTTGTACTTACAAAATCGTACCATCTGCCGCCATATCCTCATGCAAGTCTGTAATCGGATCTCCTTTCGACTGGAAGTAAGTTGCCGTCCAGGGAGAACCGCCCGCAGACTGCGGCCAGAGAGCCAGCGTATGATCCACATAATATTTGTCAAAGCCTGACTTTTCTATCTGTTCCGGAGTAAGATCCCGCGTAAGCTGGTGTACAATCGCGCAGATCATTTCCATGTGGGCGAGTTCTTCTGTACCCAGAGAAGCAGCGGTAATGTTCCACTTACTGTATTTTGGGACGGCATGATATGGTGGGGGTTCCGATACATAGTTTTTCGACGTTTAAGAGGATAAAGAAGCGTGTGAAGGATTTGATTGGAGTGTGGTTGTAATGATAGATAAGGCGGCGTCTGTTCTTGCGAAATTGAAAAACAAAGCTAGGATTTCTGGAATCAGCTATCAACAGTGTTTGCAGTTGTTTATGCAGGAGGAATTAAATCGAAAGACACACATTTCATGTTGTCTTTTGAAGAATCAAGGAGGAAGCCTGTATATGAAGTATATAAATGCAAATGAAATTCTCCCTGGTGTGTTGGTTGAGGAATTGCAAAAATATACCCTCAGTGAACAAAGGAACACACGGTCGGAGAAGAACCAATTTTTGCTCCTGCTGCGTTGCTTTCCTTCCGCGTACGCCCAGTACGCGTCAGTCAAGCGCCTTGCAGGAACAAAAATTGGTTTCTTTCCGACTCTACGACCCTGACCATAGATATTTGGGCGACTTTCAAGGCGGACGATTGAGGCGTACTGGACGTACGCCGATTGAGGACAACGCAGAAAATCACCCAAATATCATGGTTCAGGGCGTGTGTTCCTTTGTTCACTGAGGGTATCCAGGCAGGATATATCTATATTCCGGCTAAGAGGGAACAACATAAATCCTGGGGTGAATGGTCCGGTTACCGGAAGGAGCTTGAATGGCGTAATAAAGCCATCATTGCAGAGTATCACAGAGGAGTTCCTATAGGGGAACTTGCTGATAAATACTGTCTTTCGGCGTATGCCATCAGAAAAATTATATCGGAAATAACGAAAGGAGAGCGGCCTGTTAATGGGCGGCTCTCTTTTCGTTATTTCTGTAATATTTAATGTATTGAAACTGTGCCGGCAGACAAGTAAAATGATAGGGTATTCTATACGGACTGGAGGTAATAATACGGAAGACTTACAAAAAATATATCCAAGGACAGGGGATACACAGACTGTCTATTTGAAAAAAGTGGTTACGAAACCTAATATCGAAATTGGAGATTATACGATGTATCATGATTTTGTACATGGCCCTGCGGAGTTTGAGCAAAATAATGTACTGTATCATTATCCAATCAATCATGCTAAACTCAGGATTGGAAAATTCTGCTCGATTGCATGTGGGGTGAAATTTCTTTTCAACAGTGCAAACCATACGCTGGCTTCCTTATCTACTTATCTGTTTCCGTTATTTTTTGAAGAGCGGTTATTTTAGCAGGCGTGACGGTCGGAGATGGAGCGGTTATTGGAACTCATGCAGTTGTCACAAAAGATGTGCCGCCCTATACCATTGTGGGAGGCGTCCCTGCAAAACCTATAAAAAACGGTTTTCTGATGAAAAAATAGACCAGTTGCTTAAAATGAGATGGTGGGACTGGCCGGAAGAAAAAATTGCAGGGAACATACAGGCAATACAGGCGGGATGTATGGAACTAATGTAGCTGCATGGTTGAAATCAAATTTTTATTCTTATACACTATACTTGTGTTTACAAAAGATAGCAGAAAAAGAGAGGAAATGTAAATCGCATTGGGCTATCATTAACTGCAAGGGGGGGGGGGGGGGTAAAAGGATGGAATGGTTGAGAAAGCTTGGAGCAAGCATTGATTACATAGAAGATAATCTGGACAAGGAAATATCACATGATGAAGCGGCCCGCATTGCGTGTTGTTCGCCCTATTATTTTCAGCGTGTTTTTTCCTATGTTTCGGGTGTGTCGCTGGCAGAATACATACGCCGCCGAAAAATGACACAGGCGGCATTTGAATTGCAGCGGACAGGCAGCAGGGTAATAGATGTTGCATTAAAGTATGGATATTCCTCTCCGACTTCTTTTCATCGGGCTTTTCAGAATGTTCATGGTATCACACCGACAACAGCTAAACTAGGGGGAAGTGTTCTGCAAGCATATCCGTCCATTCAGTTTAAGATTGAAGTCACAGGAGGAAACGCTATGGCATATCGTATTGCGGAGAAGCCGCCCCTGCGTATTGTGGGTATCCGTATTTCTTTGACATCGGATATAGAAGAAAATTTAAGAGCTGTCCCAGAGTTTTGGAAAGCGTCATTGCAAGGAAAACAATTTTTGGAAATATGCAGGCTGTCTAATGGAGAGCCAAGAGGAATTTTAGGAATCAGCGTATATAAAAATCCGAAAGAAATTTATTACTACATCGGCGTTGCTACAAATTCCCCTGTCCCTGGAGGAATGTATGAATGTGAAATCCCTGCGGCTACATGGGTGATATTTGAAAACGATGGGCGTTTTAAGGAAGATGTGCAGAGTGTGTTTAAGCGGTTCTATATGGAATGGCTGCCGTTCTCTGGATATAAATATGCAGAGCTGCCAGATATTGAAGTGTATCCGATTTGCAGCGGACAGGCGGCACATGGACATTCCGAAGTACGGATTGCAATTGTTAAGGAGGATGATTAAACGATGTATCATTTAAGGTTAAAGGGCGACCATTATGAAATGGGCGTGAAGCGTGGAAAGATATTCAAAAAACGCCAAGTTTCTTTCCCTCTCCATTTGGATGATTTTCAACTGGAACATGGGAAACGGAGCGAAGCGGCATTAAGAAAATATTTCCCAGAGGTATGCGAGGAAATCAGAGGGGTGAGCGACGCCATAGGTGCGGATTATCTGCGTTTTGCTTCTTGGATGCTATGTATGGG
The DNA here is from genome assembly GCA_000403475.2 of Lachnospiraceae bacterium MD308. GTDB lineage: Bacteria > Bacillota > Clostridia > Lachnospirales > Lachnospiraceae > MD308. The sequence goes on along the minus strand of KE159795.1, from coordinate 66,801 downwards.
ATGCTGCATGTATAACTTGGAGATCAATATTCCCACCCCCGTTCGGGGATGTACCGCTTTCGCATATGCAAAGGACGGAAGAATCCTGTATGGCAGAAACAATGACTTGCCGCCTTATCTGCGGGAGGGGAGCAAAAGTGAAATCTATGCCCCGAAAAACGGAAATAGATTTCAAATTACGACATCCTCTTTTATTAACGGGGAGGAGGGAATAAATGAACATGGGCTTGCTGCCTGCATGACTTTTGTAATGACCAGCCTTGATAAGATACAGGCGGGATTTAATTCCTGTTTCATCGTGCGGTATCTGCTTGAGAAAGCGGATAATACGGAACAGGCAGTTTCTTTACTAATGGAACTTCCAATCGCTTCTAATTGTAATATTTTGGCTGCAGATAAAAGCGGTGATATGAAAGTGGCTGAATGTACGCCGTCCATGAAAAAAATCCGAGATGCAGAAAGTTTTGAAAATGGCAGAATCATTTGCACCGTCAACAGTTTTACATCCGATGAAATGAAACCATATGATGATGCAAATGGGGATGATTATGATTCCCATAAACGGTATAAAGTTGTTATAGACAGTTTTGCTTCGGGACGGATAAAAGAGGATTATATTGAAACCACTAAGCAGCTTTTAAAGGGCGATTATGGTTTTATGTGCCAATATGACAATGAGCCAGACTTTGAAACAGTCTGGAGTTCCGTATTTGACTTAGAGAGCTTAACTGTTTACCGGGCAGAGGGCGACCCAAGAAAAAAGAAATTCAGGATGGATAACCGATTACATGACTTAAAATTGAGGCATTGAAAAAAGAGCTGTTTTAATATGAACGGTTAAATACAGCAAGAATCATGAAAAGGCAGAAAATTCTTTGTGCTACAATATCTCATTGCAATGCCGAAAGGGTGTGTCTTTACGCCCTGAGAGCATGAGTAAAAAAGGAGAGGAGGGAGCGAAATGCAAGGTCGGGCAGTACGCGTTGTTTCACAGGCAATCCGCTATATCGAAGAACATCTGCATGAAAAGATGGATTTAGATATGGTTGCATCGGCGCTGCACTATTCGAAATATCACCTGCATCGGATTTTCACAAAGACAGTCGGCTTGACTGTTCACGACTATGCAAAAAGGCGTCAGCTTACAGAAGCGGCAAAGCTTCTTGTGTTTTCTGAAAAACCGATTATTGAGATTGCCATTATGAGCGGGTATGAAAGCCAGCAGGCATTTACGGATATATTTAAGGCAATGTATAAAACTTCCCCGGCACAATTTCGGGAAATGGAAAACTTCTACCCGTTACAGCTTGAAATAAAACTAGAGGGAGAACTTGTAAAAACGGATTTGACAAAGGAAGATATAAAATTTGCCACGCCCGCAGATGTGGAGGACTGGATGGAACTGGTAAGCCTTACGATTGATGGCTATCCGCGTCTGGATAAGGAGAGCTACACCGCGAACTTGCATCAGTATATCGCCGATAAAAGGGCTTTGATTTTGCGGGATGTCTGTTTGACAGTCGGTGTGATGGGATTTTCGAAAGGCAAGGGAAGCATAGACTTTCTGGCTGTCCATCCGCAGTATCGGCATCTTGGCATTACAAAGCTGTTTGTTGATAAGCTGGCAGACGAATTGCTATGCGGAAAAGAGATCACGTTGACGACATACCGTGTAGGTGATAAGGCAGATACGGGCTATCGGGAAGAATACCTGCGTCTTGGATTTGCAGAACGGGAGCTGCTTGTGGAATATGGGTATCCGACACAGCGTTTCGTGCTTCTTCCAAAGAACAAGAAATGAGCAAAACACAGAAAAATCCATTGGCAAAAAACTTTGATGCCAGATCTCTGATCAGATTTGCCTTCCCAAGCATGGTGATGATGCTGTTCATGGGATTATACACTATTGTAGACACAATTTTTGTGGCGCGATTTGTAGATACAGACGCTTTGTCGTCCATCAATATCGTATGTCCAGTCATCAATCTGATTGTCGGTCTGGGGACGATGCTTGCGACAGGCGGCAGTGCAGTCGTTGCGAAGAAAATGGGGAATGGAAACGCAGAGGAAGCCCGAAGCAATTTCACGTTGATTGTCATGACAGGAGTAGTCGTAGGTCTGGCGATTACAGTGACAGGCCTTCTCTTTTTAGATGAGATTATCTGGGGGCTGGGAGCAAGTGAAGTTCTGTTCCCATACTGCAAGGATTATATGACGATACAGTTCATATTTGCTGTCTTTAACATGATGCAGGTGTTATATCAGAATCTGTTTGTGACGGCAGGGAGACCGACGTTGGGTCTTGTGCTTGCCGTTCTGGCAGGGGTTCTCAACATTGTTTTTGATTACGTTTTTATTGTCTTGCTGCAAATGGGTATTAAAGGGGCTGCTGTTGGGACAGGTATTGGATATATGATACCGGCAATTATCGGTACAATATTTTTTCTGCCGTTCCATAGCATGAAAAGGGGGCTGCCGGTGGGAGACGCTGCAGCTAAAAGAAGTGAGCTGTATTTTTGCAGGCCGAAAATGGACGCATCGGTTTTGTTAAAAAGCTGTTCGAATGGTGTGTCTGAAATGGTGAGCCAATGTTCGGCTGCCGTAACTACATTCTTGTTTAATGTAACTATGATGAAGCTTTTGGGCGAGGACGGAGTGGCTGCGATTACGGTTATCATATATTCGCAGTTTCTTTTAACTACCCTTTATATTGGTTTTTCCATGGGAACAGCCCCAATTATAAGCTATAACTATGGCAGCGGGAATGTAAGGCGGCTCAAAGCGACGGTACGTATATGTTTCCGCTTTATAGCAGGGATTTCCATGCTCGTATTTTTGTTTTCCCTGCTTGGCGGGGAAAACATTGCAAGAGTATTTGCAGAGAACAACAGGAATGTATTTGAGATTACAAAAACAGGGTTTTCCATTTTTTCATTTAGTTTTCTGTTTTCGGGATACAATATTTTTTCGTCTGCTTTATTTACGGCATTATCTAACGGAAAGGCGTCTGCAGCTATATCTTTCCTGCGGACATTTGTATTTATTACGATGTTCCTTTTGGCATTGCCTCAATTTTTAGGGGTAACGGGTGTATGGCTTGCTGTCCCGCTTGCTGAGTTTTTCGCGCTCATCGTAACAGTATATTTGCTATTTAAAGCTTTCTAAACGAAGGCATCGTTTTGTAATATTTCATTCAAATCGCACTGCAAAAGGCGCTTTCCGCCAACGTAATAAGCGAGCGCCACGGATAGTACGATCGCGGCTGCAAATATCAGAATCGGAAGGATCGGTGCTTCTGACCAGAATACGATTGGGTCTAAATAGCTTGCTGTCACGGCAAACTGCACAAACAGTACAGTGAGGGGAAATGTGATCAAAAGAGGCTTCCCTGCTATTATAAACGCTTCGATGCAGAACATTTTTTTCATTTCCTGCGGTGTCAGGCCAATGGACAAATACCTTGCAAATTCCCGCTTCCTCTGGCGGAGGAACCCTAACGTATTTGAAAATACATTTGCAATACCAATAATAGCAAGCAGTACACAGAAAGCTCCCCAAATCACTTTCATGCCCCGGATTAAACGGTCATTAGATAATTGTTCCTGTACGCGGTTTTCGCTTTCAATTTCATATTGGCTCGATACAAGCTGTACGATTTCTTCTTCCAGACGGTTTAAGTCAGCAAGGCTTGCATTTCCGCTTGAAAAAACACGGATATAGCTGTCTTCATCAGCCTCGCCAATCTGCTTTAAGGTGTCTTTCCACATCGAAACGGGAATAAAGTGCACAAGGGAATAATCTTTATATTCTTCCCTCAGTTTTGGGGCTGTCTGTGTATAGGATATAATGGGAATTTCTGCGCTCTTGTCATTTTTATAAAGAGTGGTTGTCCGGCTGTCTTCCGTTACAAAGGGAATATGCTCTTTGTGACGGAAATTACTGTTCACGCTGTCCCAGATCTTATTTAATACGACTGCTCCGTCAAGTCTTGGTGCGACACCGATCTTTGTACAGTAGTCTGAAAAACTTGCATCATCCAATATGATGATCGGGGCGGACACTTGAAACCGGCCGTCGGACTTTGGAGTTTTGTAAATTGTTTCAAGTCCGCCAAGAGCTGTCAGCTCATCGCTCTGCAGTTCTTCGGACAGAAATACCGTTGATTCTGCCTTTTGATACACTGTGGCCTCTTGTATACCAGAAATCTTCTGTAGTTCTGTTGTCAAACTAAAATCTGATAGTTCTGTGTCCTTTAAGGTTACACTGACATCCCAGGCGTTCTGATACCGTTCAAAATAAGTATATCTGGTACTGATATCGGCAAGTGCAGTAAAGCAGAGCATGATAGAAAAGCCCAGAAAAGACAGCAATAATGAAACGAAAGATATTCTCATAGATTTCGCCCGGGCTTTCAGTGAGTTTCCGGTAAGTTCGCCTTTTATGCCAAAGATAAAAGCTAAAATCCGAGAATGTCTTCTTTTCTTTAAAAATAAATCACCGGTATTTCTAATCGCTTCGAGCGGAGTCATTTTGCTCAACTTTCTTGCAGGTATCCATGCAGAAAAAATTACTGTTAAAAAGGAGATTAAAACCGTAGCCGCAAATATAAACGGATGATACTGAAAGACAGCTTCGTGGCGTCCGGATACATCCGAAGCAAAGAAGTTGACTGCTCTTATTGCACAAAAGCTTATTACAATTCCCGATATACTGCCCAATAGTATCGGCAGCAGGCTTAAAGCCATCGCTTCTTGCATAAGACAGGTTCTAATCTGTGCCGGCGTGGCGCCGATACTGGAAAAGATGCCGAATTGATGGATTCTGGCGTTCATTGATAATTCAAAAGAGCCTCGGATAATTAAAATTAATGACGCCGCCACAATCATCAGGATTGCTAAAAACAGAGATAAAAGCATCGGCGGCGTATCGTCTTCTGGATTGTGTATAAGATATCGGGACAGGAGTAATGAGTTGTATTGGACGGAATCTTTATCTTGTGCGAGCTGCGCTGCAATGAATGGCAGATCACGGTAGATTGTTCTGGCATTCCGAAAATAAACGTTGATCACTGTTTCGTTTTTGTTAGATTTTTCTCTGTTGATGACTGCTTTTTCTACGTTTGCAAATTGACATACTATAGATAAGTCATCTGCATCGAATGTTTCGCAAACAATGCGTCCCTGCCAGTCGCCTTCCTCCAACATGATTTTTTCAATATCATACATCCAAAAATTGTAGGCTATGCTGCAAAGCAGAGACAAAAACATTGTGGCAGCCAGGGCAGCCGCCATAATTGATATGCTGGATGCGCGGTTGTTTTTGATATAATTTCTGGAATAGTATCGCCACATGCTGTTTACCTCCGTTTCTCTGTCTGGTCGCTGACAATTTTTCCGTCTTCAATGGTCACAATTCGGTCGGCTTCCAATGCGATTTTTTCATCATGGGTAATAAGGAGTATCGTTTGTTTTAAATTTCGGTTTGACAGCTTTAAAAGGTCAATAATTTCTTTTGAATTTTTCTGGTCAAGATTTCCTGTGGGCTCATCAGCGAATAGAATGGCAGGGCGGTAAATCAAAGACCTTGCGATTGCGACACGCTGCTGCTGGCCTCCAGATAACTGGCTTGGCAGGCATTCCAGTTTATCTTCTAATCCCAGTGTCTTTACAATCGCTTTAAAGTATTTGGCATTGGGCGTTCTCCTGTCAAGAAGCATTGGCATAAGGATGTTTTTTTCTGCTGTCAGGGTTGGGATCAGATTGTAAAACTGATAAACCAGGCCGACCTTTCTTCTTCTGAAAATTGCGGAGTCCGTAGCATTCAGTCCGCTAATGTCAACGCCGTCTATTGTCACAGTGCCTTTTGTCGGCTTGTCCACGCTTCCTAGAATATGTAGGAGCGTTGATTTCCCAGAGCCGGAAGCCCCGGTGATTGCAACAAAATCCCCTTTTTCGACAGATAGGTTGATTCCGTTTAAAGCAGTAACTTGATTTTCACCTTTGCCGAATATTTTTTCTATACCATTACATCTTAGTATTTCCATGTTACCAGCTCCTCCTGTTTGTGATTCTCTGTATCTTGAGACAAACCCCGTTCTATTTTTTTGAACTTCATGAAAGTATTTTTATTATAACAAGTGAAAGTGACATCTTAGTGACTGCATCGGGGGATTTCCCATATTTTATGCGCTTTTCGCTGTTTTCATGAAGTATAGAAACGGATTTCAAAGCAAGCTCCGCCATTTGGGAGATTAAATGCACGAATGATCCCGTTTTGCATTTCTATGATTGATTTTGAGAGGGAGAGACCGATTCCGATTCCGGTATTTTTGGCTTTTTCTCCGCGATAGAACCGCTCAAACAAATGAGGCAAGTCTTTTTTTGCGAATCCTTTTCCTTCGTCCCATACCCGTATCTGGGCATAGAGCGGGTTTTTTTCATAAGAACAATGAATGGTAGTGTCCGGCTGTGCTGCTTCTATGCAGTTTTTCATTAAATTCATGACTGCTTCTATCGTCCAATCTAAATCTACATTGATATCCAGCTCACCCATTTCCGGAATATCCATCGATACGCCTTTTCGTATATACAGTTCGTATAGATTCTCCGACGCCAGAGACAGGATGGTAAAGATATCCGACGGTTTCCTTTCGAGTACCAGCCCTCCCGCATCAATGCGGGATAAGAGCAATAATGCGTCTTCTAAATGCATGAGCCTATACAGCTGCCGTTCTATATCTGCGATTCGGGCATTTTCCGGATGTTCTTTCGCCATCTGGACAGTTAATGAAATAGAAGTAATCGGTGTTTTAAGCTGATGCGCAATATTAGAAAGGTTTTCTGCGTAATTGTTCCGGTCTGTCAGTGCGTCGTCCCTTGTCTGGTAAAGCTGCGTTACGGTTTTATATATTTCGTCCTGCAGTTTCGAGAATTCATCATCGGAAGCCTCAAAAAGCAATCTCTGGCCTCCTGTATTTATTTTTTCTAAATATTTTGTCAATGCCTGGATGCGGAGGGACGATTTCCGATGCCAATACCAGAAAGCGAAAAGGAACAGGAAGATTCCTGCGAAAAATCCTGAAAGGGCAATCCAGAGGACGGCTGGCTCTACAGTTTTTAAAGTTGATGGAGTATAACCAAAGGATGACAATATATCTTTCTCTGTTGTATAAAATTTTTGCGTTTTCAATAATTCCAAAACATTCTGCTTAGAGTCCGGACAGCTCTGAATTATTCTTTCGCATAATCCGCCCAACATTTGAAAACATATATGGCGGTAGTACAAAGTAAGAAGGAATGTGATTACTGCTGCGACAATCAAACTGACCGACAATACAAATAAGAACGTTATTTTTATGTTTGATTTTTTATTCATATGCCATCCTCCATACGGTAGCCAAAGCTCCGGATTGTTTTTAAGCAGGATGGATGATGGAGCTTTTCCCTCAGACGTTTCATCGTCACGGTCAATGTATTATCATTGACATAATTCCCGTTATTGTCCCAGATTTGCGTTAGCAGACGTTCTCTTGTGACGGTCTTTCCTTTATTTTCCATCAAAAGCTGCAAAAGCCGATATTCTGACTGGCTTACAATGATTTCCTTTCCGCTGCACAATACGGATGTCCTGCTTTTGTCAATTGAAATAGAACCGCAGGACAGATATCGGCTCTGCACATTTCCTGCCCTGCGAAGTAATGCCTGGATGCGGGAATATAGAACCTCTAATTCGAAAGGTTTTGTCACATAATCATCCGCCCCGTCCTCAAAGCCAGAAATAATATCACGGGTGTCATTCCGGACAGTGAGAAAAATAATCGGCAGTTCTTTCCAGTTTGAACGAATCCACCTGCAAAAGCTGTCTCCCCCGCCGTCCGGCATATTCCAGTCAATCAGCACAATATTTGGAATGCGGGATTCGATTGCTTTTTTTCCGTTTTCTAACGTCCCGAATATGGAAACTTCATATCCTTTCCGGCACAGATATTCTTTTACGGCTGTTGCAATATTCTCATCATCTTCAATATAATAGATTTCCATCATTTTTTGTCTCCTTGCGGCTTTGCCGACGCGTATAAAAGTATTCTTGATTATAGTTGGTTAAGCGAACGAAATCAAGCATCTAAGGAAATATATCGAAGGAAAAAAGTGAATGGGTTCTTTCGTTATATGGTACAAACATCGGCTCATACATTAGGGAAGAGGGAGGTGCCTGTTGTATGAAGCACAGAGAGTTTGTCTATGTTGGTGAACCTGTTTTGGAATTGAATGAGCGGGAACACGCAGCGTTTCTTATGAATATTCAGACAGCAATCCTTTTATCGCTGGAAAAACGGAACCTGCTGACCGCATCGCAGCGGGAACGCTGTTTGCTTGAGCTTGAAAGGCGGCACAGCTCAAAGCAGGTAAGGGGAGGGCGTCACAATGAATAGATACGAACGGTTAAATCAGGAGCGAAAAATTGAAGAGAAGAAAAAGCGTGTGGCGGCGTATTGCCGTGTATCGACAGACAATGAAGACCAGGCGAATTCATTTGAAAGCCAGCGCAGATTTTTTAAGCAGTATATTGAACGCAATCCCGATTGGGAGCTTTACAAAATATTTGCAGATGAAGGCATCTCCGGCACGAATACGAAGAGGCGGAAGGAATTTAATCGTATGGTTGCGTGTGCCAAGCATGGAGATTTTGACTTGATCATTACAAAAGAAATTTCCCGTTTCGCGAGAAATACTCTGGACAGTATTTACTACACCCGTGACCTTAAAAGGCATGGGGTGGGCGTTATCTTTCTGAATGATAACATCAATACTTTAGACGGCGATGCGGAGCTTCGGCTTGCCATTATGTCCTCGATTGCGCAGGAGGAAAGCCGTAAGACGTCCGAGCGTGTGAAGTGGGGGCAGAAACGCCGGATGGAAGAGGGCGTGGTATTCGGAAGGGATATGCTGGGCTATGATGTTCGCGGCGGCAAGATGTATATCAACGAGGAGGGAGCGGAGATTGTCCGCCTTATTTTCCACAAATTTGTCAATGAGAAGAAAGGCTCCTATGTCATCGCCCGGGAGCTTCGGGAGGCAGGAGTGCGGCCCGCGGGCCGTGTGAAAGGGTGGCACAATACAGTGATCTTGCGCATCATCCGCAATGAAAAATATTGCGGCGACCTGGTACAGAAGAAAACCTATACTCCCGATTTCCTTTCCCATGAAAAGAAAGTAAACCTCGGGCAGGAGGAGTTTATCATTATCAAAGACCATCACGAGCCTATTATATCCCGGGAAGTGTTCGATGAGGCAAACCGCATTTTAGAGGAGCGCTCTTTGTCCCAGGAGGGCAGAGCAAAATACAGCAACCGTTATCTTTTTTCCGGGAAGATCAAATGCGGATGCTGCGGCTCAAGCTATGTGGCAAGATATAAGACAAGAAAGAGCGGGGGCGTCTATAAAGCCTGGCGCTGCAGCGAGGCGGCAAAGCATGGAGGCCCTCATGTAGATAAGGCGGGGGCCAGGGTCGGATGCAAAAGCAATACCATCCGTAATGAGGATGTGCTCCACATCATGCGCCTTGTCGCCAGGAGCCTTCAATATAATAAGGAAAAGGTTGCAAATCATCTGCTTTCAGTTATTAAGCCGGTGATTGCTGTGGATATGGCGGGTACGGATGCCGGCAAGTTAAGAGCTCAGATTAAGGACGTCGAGGACAGGCAGGCGAGACTGCTCGATATTTACATGTCCGGAGATATAGACAAAGAAGAGTTTTTAGCGGCGCGGTCTAAGTGCGGCGCCGAGATGAAAGGGCTTCAGGAAGCTCTTGACAGTATTGATACGCAGCAGACGGTGGCAGGAGAGCACAGGCTCGTACGTGAGATTGGGGAAGCAGTCAATGAGCTTATGGGCGGTGTTGAGTATGAAGATGAGTTTTACAGGCAGATTCTGGATAAAATAGTTGTGGGCAGTCAGGGTGGTATGGATGTCTATTTGAATATGCTCCCTGTCAAATGGAGCTATAAAGCCGTGGAAACGTCAAAAAGGCATTAGGCTTTGTTGGATTCCCGGCATTGGCTGCGGTAGGCCATAGGGCTCATTCCCTGGATTCGGCGGAAGCTCTGGGAAAAATAGCTGGGTGAGGAAAAACCCAGCATGCCGGCAATCTGGGAGAGGGACATGCGGGTTTCTGCCAGGAGGTACAGGCTCTCCTGGATTCGGCAGGACAGTAGGTAATTGATAGGTGAAGTGCCGTATTCCCGGCTGAAAACATGGACCAGGTAGTACTTGCTTACATGGGCTACGGCAGCTAAGTCATCCAGAGTCAGGCTCTCTTTGAAATGATTTTCGATATAACGGCGCACGATGGCACATTCCTTGCTGGATTTATGGACGGAGGGCACGAAGGTGACGGTAAACTGGCTGCGCCGCATGAGCAGGAGCAGTACGACCTCCAGCAAATCCTGACAGATGGTACTGTAGCCGGGAAGTTTTTTTTCGATTTCATTTAAAAGGCGGCGCAGATAGAATAAGATCTGCTCCCCGTCGGTCTGGAAATGGATAATGGAATATCCGTCTCCTCCGTCATCACCGGAAATGGCCTCAAGACCGTCTACACCCATGACAATGTACTCCAGGGGCTTGTCTTCAGAGCTGATTTCCGTGTGTTCAGTGCTGGGGTTGACGATGATCACGTCATTGCTGCCGATAGGTACTGTCTTATCTGTGAGACTTAAGAAACCGGAACCGCCTGTGACGAAGAACATCTCGGCACATGGATGGGTGTGGAGGATGGAATGCCACTCGGGGCTGTAGCGGGTGACGCTGACATAGAGAAGCTTGGTGACGGAGCGGTCTACCGGGGTGACTGTCAGAGGATCAAGGACATAGTGGCTGGTACTCATAAAAACGGCCTCCTTTGGCGGGGCGGATGTCTAACGGTGCCCCTCAGATATCTTGTAAATAGTATAAAAATGAGCAATAAAAATAAAGTGACAGACAATATATATAAAAATATTTTTTAATATATGTCCTGTATAATGACTTTATTATAATATTCAACTGTAAAAATGGCAAGAGCAAGCTCCTGATATATAAAAAATAAGTGGATTCTATTAAAAATAGAAGAAGAGAAGAAGAAAAGCTTCCGTCAACCTGTATAGAGCTGCGGGAAAATATAAGGTTTTTTTCACAAAAATATCCAAAACGAGCAAGATACATAAAAAAGTAAGCAACATCGGTATTGGAAAAAACAGGTGTGGTTGTTATACTTAGGATGAACAGTTAAGAGGGTTATAAGAACCTGAGAAACACAAATTTATAACAGGAGGTAGAAAAATTATGAAAAAGAAAAAGATACTCAGTATCCTTTTAGTGTCTGCAATGACCGTGTCTATGTTTGCCGGGTGCGGCAAGAAACAGGAAGCGCCCGCTGAGGGAGAGTCCTCAGGGGATTCCAAAGAAGGAGGCATTACCGTAGCCGCTATCGAGACTGCTTACGGCAGCAAGATGTGGGAAGATGTATGCGCAGCCTTTACGGAAGAGACAGGCGTTAAAGTAGAGCTGATCACAGATAAGAATCTGGAAGATGTGATCGGGCCATCCATGCAGGCAGGAGATTACCCGGATGTAATCCATCTGGCAACCGGCCGTGAGAAGGCTCTCACAGAGACTTTTATCAAGGATCAGAATATTGTGGATATCACGGACGTTCTGTCTATGACAGTGCCGGGCGAGTCCGAAAAAGTAGGCGATAAGATTGCCGGCGGCTTTACCGAGACAAGCCTGACCAATCCTTACGGAGACGGCAAGACATATCTTGCTCCGATGTTCTATTCTCCCTGCGGTCTGTTTTACAATGCAGGGCTGATGAAGGAGAAAGGCTGGGAGATGCCGGCTACATGGGATGAGATGTGGGAGCTGGGAGATAAGGCTAAGAAAGAGGGAATCTCTTTGTTCACTTATCCTACAACCGGTTATTTCGACGCATTTTTCTATGCGCTGATGTATTCTGTAGGCGGCCCTGAGTTCTTTGACAAAGCAACCAATTACGAAGAAGGTATCTGGGATTCCGAGGAGGCAAAGACCTGCTTTGATATCGTAGCAAAACTGGCCAGCTATACAGAGCCTACCACACCTTCCCAGGCAAATGACCAGGACTTCACGAAGAATCAGCAGCTCGTGCTTGATAACAAGGCTCTGTTCATGCCGAATGGAACATGGATCGTAGGCGAGATGGCAGAGGCTCCGAGAGCGGAAGGTTTCGAGTGGGGCATGACTGCTCTTCCGGCAGTAAAAGAGGGCGGCGACAGCTACAGCTATACATGGTTCGAGCAGGCATGGATTCCAGGCGGCGCAAAGAATCAGGATGATGCGAAGCAGTTTGTTGCATTCCTGTACAGCGACAAAGCATGTGAACTTTTCGCAGGCGCTGTAAACGCAGAAGGCGAGCCGGCGCCGGCTATTCAGCCTGTACTTGGTATTGCTGACACATTAGAAGGCGATAATCAGATGTTCTATGGCATCTATGACAATGGCGCGAAGGCTGCTATGGGTAATTTTGCCGCATATGACAGCGGAGTTGTAGGAGTAAGCAACCGTGAGGTATGGTTCGATCCGGTTAACTCTCTTGTATCCGGCAATATCACCGAGGAAGAGTGGATTGAAGGAATCAAGAAGAACAATGACCAGATGCGCGAGAATCTGATCAAGTAGTAAAAAGTGAATGAAGGAATGGCGGTGGCAGGCTGTTCACCGCCGTTTTTTTAACAAGAAACAGAAAGATCCCAAAGGGGGAAAGGAGTTCTGGCCTATGAAGAAAGGTTCAGGCCGCAGCAGATTTGTATTTTTATGTGCGGCGCCCGCAGTGTTGCTGTTTATGATTTTTATGATCATTCCTACTATAAATGTATTTCGCATGTCGCTGTTTCGGCGCAGCGCTTATTCTGTTAATGAGGAGTTTGTAGGGATAGAGAATTTCACGCGTCTTATGAGTGATGAGTATTTTATCCGCTCAATGCAGAACACGATTCTCCTGATCGTGGTGGTGACTATCGTTACCTTTGCCTTTGCACTTGTGTTCGCGGCGATTCTGACCAGAGAGGAGATTAAGGGGCAGAATTTTTTCCGGATTATCTTTTATATCCCGAATATTTTGTCCGTAGTAGTAATTTCGGCTATTTTCAGTGCCATTTATGATACCAACAACGGCATGTTAAACAGCCTGCTCTCCCTGATTTCAGGGAAGACGGTGGCAATTTTGTGGAAGGGAGAGACTGTAGTTATGACCAGCCTTATTGTCGCTATGATCTGGCAGGCGATCGGTTATTATATGGTCATGTATATGGCGTCCATGGCCAGTGTTCCCCAGAGCTTGTATGAGAGTGCGGGATTAGACGGGGCGGGCCGGATTACACAGTTTTTTCAGATTACGCTGCCGTTAATCTGGACGAATATCCGCACTACGCTGACATTCTTTATTATCAGTACGATCAACATGGCGTTCCTTTTTGTAAAAGCTATGACTTCCGGCGGGCCAAACGGTGCCTCCGAGGTGGCGCTGTCCTATATGTACAAGCAGGCTTACACGAACTCTTCCTATGGCTACGGGATGGCGATAGGCGCGCTGGTCTTCCTGTTTTCCTTTGGATTATCAGCGCTGGTGAATATAGTTACCAAGCGTGAACCGCTGGAATTTTAAGGAGGACAGTCAATGGAACAGACGAAAAAATCATCAGCCGAACGGCTGTATAAAGTATTTATCTATGTGGCGCTGATTACCCTTGCAATCTCCATCTTTGTGCCGGTGGCCTGGGTGTTTATGGCGTCTGTCAAGGAGAATAGTGAGTTTTACGGAAATCCGTGGGCAATGCCGGCGGGATTCTATATCCAGAATTTTGCCGATGCCTGGGGAAAGGCCAAGATGGGCGAATACATGCTGAATTCTGTTCTGGTCACGGCGTTGGCCCTGCTGATATTGCTTGTAGTGGCTCTTCCGGCGGCTTACGTGTTGTCCCGTTTTGAATTCAGGGGACGGAAATTTTTAAATGCGATTTTTATGGGCGGCCTTTTTATCAATGTAAATTATATTGTAGTGCCTATCTTTCTCATGCTGGTGGACGGCGACAAATTTTTGATGGGAATCGCAGGAAGTGGTTTTCTGCTCAACAATATTTTTGTGCTGTCTTTAGTCTATGCGTCTACGGCGCTGCCCTTTACGATATATCTCCTGTCAGGGTACTTTTCTACGCTGGCTCATGATTATGAAGAGGCGGCTTATATTGACGGAGCCGGTTATGGAAAGACTATGGTGGGGATCATCTTCCCTATGGCACAGCCATCCATTATTACCGTGATCTTGTTCAATTTTCTGTCTTTTTGGAATGAGTACATCATTGCCATGACGCTTCTGTCAGATCCAAAGGGCGGAAAGACACTGCCGGTGGGGCTTATGCAACTGACTCAGGCGCAGCAGTCGGCGGCTCAGTACGGCCAGCTCTATGCAGGCCTTGTGCTCGTTATGCTGCCTACCCTGATTCTTTACATATGTGTACAGAGAAAGCTGACGCAGGGCATGACCCTGGGCGGACTGAAAGGGTAAGGTGAGAGTATGAGATTTTGGAAAGAACACGGGAATTTAAGAATTATTATTATGATCGTATTCTTTGCGGCAGGACTGGCAATGGTGATCGGAGGATGGAAGATGACGGGAAAGATGACAGGACTTGGGATTATGATCGCAGGACTGGTGCTTCTTTTGTCGGCGCTTATGATTTACAATAAGCCGTTTGAAGATCCGAAACGCTAGTAATAACGCAGAGAAGCAAATGTTTATCACTATAAAAAGAGAGAGGATTACCAAGGTATAGCAGATGAGCGAGCAGATTGAGAAGAGTGGACGGGTTACGATTCCCACCGATGTGGATGTGGTTCCGGAGACGCTGGAATTATTGAAACGCTGGGGGGCGGATGCCATCCGTGACTGTGACGGCACAGATTATCCGGAGGCTCTGAAAGAGGTGGATGCAAAGGTGTATTCTACCTATTACACCACCAGAAAGGACAATGCCTGGGCTAAGGCAAACCCGGATGAGGTGCAGCAGTGTTATATTATGACCGGCTTTTATACGGCGGGGGAAGAGGCGCTTCGGATTCCGCTGATGGACGGTATCAGCCGGGAGCTTCTTAAGGTCAATACGAGGGATGATATAAAACGCTGGTGGGAGGTTATGGATCGGACAGAAGGCTGTCCGGTAGAGCCGGATTCCTGGGAATATGTCCCGGAGGAGGATTGTGTCATACTGCCGGCTCCGAAAGCCTGGCATGAGTATACAGTCAGCTTTCTGGCGTATCTGATCTGGGACCCGGTGCATATGTACAATGCGGTCGTGAACGACTGGAAGGATTTTGAGCACCAGATTACCTTTGATGTGCGTCAGCCAAAGACAAGGGAATATACGATGGAGAGGCTGCGCCGGTTCGTGGAGGAGCACCCGTACGTGGATGTGATCCGTTACACCACATTTTTTCACCAGTTTACGCTTATTTTCGACGAGCTGAAGCGGGAGAAATATGTGGACTGGTACGGCTATTCGGCCTCCGTGTCGCCTTATATATTAGAGCAGTTTGAGAGGGAGGCAGGGTATCGGTTCCGGCCGGAATTTATCATTGACCAAGGCTACTATAATAACCAGTACCGGGCGCCCAGCCCGGAGTATAAGGATTTTATGGCATTCCAGCGCCGGGAGGTGGCGGCTCTTGCAAAGGAGATTGTAGAGCTGACCCATACCCTTGGGAAAGAAGCCATGATGTTTCTGGGGGACCACTGGATTGGTACGGAGCCATTTATGGAAGAGTTTGCGTCCATCGGGCTGGATGCGGTAGTAGGTTCTGTAGGAAACGGGGCTACGCTGCGGCTCATTGCGGATATTCCGGGAGTGCGCTACACGGAAGGGAGATTTCTGCCGTATTTCTTTCCGGATACTTTCCACGATGGGGGAGATCCGGTGAAAGAGGCCAGGGAGAACTGGGTGACGGCCCGCCGCGCCATTTTGAGAAAGCCCATCGACCGCATCGGATATGGGGGGTATCTGAAACTTGCCTGCCAGTTCCCGGAGTTTGTGGATTATGTGGAGAGTGTGTGCCGGGAATTCAGGGAGCTCTATGACAATATACGGGGGACAGAAGCCTTCTGCCATAAGAGGGTGGCTGTGCTGAACTGCTGGGGGGCTATGCGTTCCTGGGGATGCCATATGGTACACCACGCGCTGTACCAGAAGCAGAATTACAGCTATGCCGGAGTTATCGAGGCTTTGTCAGGAGCACCTTTTGACGTGTCTTTCCTGTCCTTTGATCAGATTCGGGAGAATCCCCGAATCTTAGATGAGATTGACGTGCTGATCAATGTGGGGGACGGAGATACGGCCCATACGGGAGGCGCGGTTTGGGAAGATGCACAGGTGTCCTCGGCAATCCGGAGATTTATCTTCCGGGGCGGCGGATTCATCGGCGTGGGAGAGCCTTCGGGACATGCGTATCAGGGCCGGTATCTGCAGCTGGCTTCGGCGCTGGGGGTAGAGAAGGAGACCGGCTTCACCCTGGGGTACGATAAGTACAACTGGAAAGAGCATCGGGAGCACTTTATACTGGAGGACTGTCAGGAAGAGGTTGATTTCGGCGAGGGAAAGAAGAGTATGTATGCGCTGGAGGGAACTAAGATTCTGGTGCAGCGGGAAAAAGAGGTGCAGATGGCTGTGAATGAGTACGGTGAAGGCCGTTGTGTTTATATTTCCGGTCTTCCCTACAGTTTTATTAACAGCCGGATACTGTACCGGGCCATTCTTTGGAGCAGCCATAGCGAAGGAGAGCTTTGCCGGTGGTTTTCAAGCAACTGGAATGTAGATGTCCACGCTTATGTGAAGAATGGGAAATACTGTGTGGTAAACAACACTTATGAGCCCCAGGAAACGGTCGTGTACAAGGGGAACAAAGAAAGCTTTAAGCTTGCCCTTGAGGCAAATGAGATTAAATGGTATGAGATATAACCGATAACCGCAATTGGATTTTAGAAGCTGCTGAAATGGAACATTTCAGCAGCTTCTCTACCGATATCCGTCAATATCCCTGTCACTTCATTGTAAGGCATCGTATACCGCTGGGAGAGATACCGCATGGATGCGGCCAGTTCTCCGTCCGGCCCTCCGAATTGACTGATGATTACCTGGGCAATTTTAGGATTTGTCTGTGTGATTTTTACCGGATATTGTAATCTTTTTTCATAATTCCACATAGATTAGCAGCCCCCTTCCTGCCACGGCCATGGCTCATGAATCCATGTCCAGTGATCCTCGCACGAGCTTGCGGTGTCAAGAGTCAGCGGGCCGTAGAATTTCGCATACTCTTTCAGTGCCTGCACGCGCTGTTTTTTAAATTCTTCAAAGTATTCAAGGGCCTCTGTATTACAGGGGTGTGTATCCAGGAAGAGCTTTACATCATCAACAGCAAAGCTTACGATGTTGATCCATTCCATTAATTCATGACGGCAAGGTCTCTGTTCGCTCATTTACAGCACCCTCCTATTCCCCGAAACGGTTTATTCAGTTCCTTAAAGATCGTGCCATGGCAAAAGCCTTTGTCGACCTCATAGATGTCGCACCATTCCTGCCACGGCACGTAGGCCATCGCCAGAGGCATCCCGCGCAGTTCGTCATAATGTCCCTTATCATTGCAGCACACGATTTCCGGCTCCTGGCAGGCAGTCTCGCATGCCGGCTGGCAGACAGGTTCCCGGGGGGACTGGCAGGAGCCTTGTGTGTTGGTGTAAGGCCTTGCACAATTTCCACGTCTCATATTCATATATTCTGGTGATTGATAACGGTAATTTGGCATATATGATTCTCCCTTCATAAATATTTGCAATATTATTGTATGAGAATATGACAAAAGGTGTGCGGAAAGGAAATAAAAGTGAAGGTTGTTTTTATGCTTGTATCCAAGTATAATAATAGCGATTGGAGTGTAAATGATATGGCAAAAAAGAAAAAAAGGGAGAAAAAAAACAAAAGGCCGGAGAAAATCAGGTATTATGATTACAGTCTGGTGGCGGTGCTGATCTTTCTTGTGTGTTTCGGCCTGGTCATGCTGTACAGCACAAGCGCATACAGTGCGTTGGTAAGCTATGGCGACAGTATGTATTATTTTAAGAGGCAGATGGTTTTCTGTGTCGCGGGATTTGCGGGAGTGTATATTATCTCGAAGTTTGATTACCGGTGGTATACAAAGATTGCAAAGCGGCTGTATTTTGTGTCGATTTTTTTGATGGCCCTTGTTCAGACGCCGATCGGTAAGGAAGTAAACGGTGCGCGGCGCTGGCTCAGGCTCCCGGCAGGGCAGCAGTTCCAGCCGGCGGAGCTGGCGAAGATTGCGGTTATACTTTTTATTCCGCTTTTAATTTGTAAAATAGGAAAGCAGATAACGACGCTGGAAGGAGTTATAAAAGTGCTGGTGTGGGGAGGGATTTCTGCGGCCTGTGTTTATCTTTTGACGGATAACTTAAGTACGGCGATTATTGTTATGGGGATTTCCTGTGTGATGGTATTTGTCGTGCATCCGAAGACAGCGCCTTTTATTGCTGTGGCTGTGGGAGGGATTACGCTCATTATAATTGCAGTTCAGATTCTCAGTGCAAGTCTTACGCACACGGGAAACTTCAGATTAAAAAGAATTCTGGTGTGGTTAGAGCCGGAGGCTCATGCGTCAGAGGGAGGATTTCAGGTTATGCAGGCGCTCTATGCGATTGGTTCGGGCGGATTTTTCGGAAAAGGGCTTGGGAACAGTGCGCAGAAGATGATTATCCCGGAGGTGCAAAATGACATGATTCTTTCCATTATCTGCGAGGAGTTAGGAGTATTCGGCGCGATTATCATACTGATTCTTTTTGGGATGCTTTTGTACAGGCTGCTATTTATCGCCCAGAATGCTCCGGATATGTATGGCTCTTTGATTGTGACAGGTATATTCGTACATATTGCTTTGCAGGTAATACTGAATGTGGCGGTTGTGATCAACCTCATCCCTACGACGGGAATTACACTGCCCTTTATCAGCTATGGGGGAACTTCAATTCTGTTTTTGATGGTAGAAATGGGGATTGCGCTGGGAGTCTCGAGGAGAATCCAATTTAGTGAATAAAATACTTTCCTTTCCGGCATAAATATGCTATGATGAACAAGTAGTATTCAAAACTATGTTTAATAGATATAAATGACATGCTAAAAGTATATTGGCATAGTGTACCGGGAGGATGGATATGAGTTATAAAGTTATTGTTGACAGTTGCGGAGAGTTGAGCAGTGACATGAAAGGGACCGGGCATTTTGAAACGGCCTCCCTGAGTATTGAAGTGGCGGGGCATCATATTGTGGATGATGAGACTTTTGACCAGGCGGATTTTTTGCGGAGAGTGAAAGAGTCGCCGGAGTGTCCGAAATCTTCCTGCCCGTCGCCGGAGCGGTATATGGAGCTGTATCACTGTGAGGCAGACCATGTCTATGCGGTGACTCTTTCGGCGGAACTCAGCGGCTCCTATAACAGTGCGGAGCTTGGCAGGAAGCTTTATAATGAAGAATATGGGAAGAAAGATATCCATGTATTCAATTCCCGTTCGGCATCAATCGGCGAGACACTCATCGCGCTTAAAATTGCGGAATGTGAGGAGAGTGAAATGAGCTTCTCTGAGACTGTTGAGGCGGTGGAAGCCTACATTGAGAGCCAGAATACTTATTTTGTTTTAGAGACACTGGATACACTCCGCAAAAATGGAAGATTGACGGGGCTTAAGGCAGTGGTGGCAACAGCGCTTAATATAAAGCCGGTGATGGGGGCGACCCCGGAGGGAACAATCTGCCAGCTTGGGCAGGCGAGAGGGATTAAGAAGGCGCTTGCAAAGATGTGCGATATGATTATAGAGAATCTGAAAGGGTCTAAGGAGCGGATTCTTGCGATTTCCCACTGTAACTGCAGGGAGCGGGCGGAGCAGGTAAAGCGTATGTTAGAATCCAAAGCGGAATTCAAAGATATTGTTGTCCTTGATACGGCCGGAATCAGCAGTATGTACGCCTCGGACGGAGGGATAATTGTGGTTGTCTAGTCTTTGGATTTGTGGTAAACTTATCCTAATATAACTTGTTTGGCAGGTTATATCAGTTTATTTAGCAAAAGGAGCAGTAAGGACATGAGTCAGGAAAAGGTTGACAAATATAAAAAAGAAAAGGCGAACCGCAAGCAGACAATAAAAAAAGAGAAGGTTCAGAATGTACTCCGCAAATGTGCGGTGGGCGTTGTGGCGATTTTGCTGATCGGATGGATTGGCTATTCGGCGTATGGTACGTATGAGTCAAAGAAGCCGAAGGAAGAGGTGGAGATTGACTATACGGCTTTGACGGATTTTTCCCAAAAGCTTAACGAGGCCGCGGGCGACAAAGAGTAGACTGGCAGAAAAAAATCATATAGTAATTATGAAGAAAAAAATAGGTTGAAGAACCGGTTAAACTACGTATTATTCGTGGTTTGCCGGTTTTTTTGTTTTTTCGGCCGGGGGTGCATCAAGATAAATTTCAAAAAAAGGGTTGAAATCACCCAAAAAGTAGTTTACAATGGGTTCAAGTGGTAGAAAGTGGTGAAAAGTAGAAGAAAGTGGTGCGAATGATATAAAAGTGGCAGCCCACTTTGAAAGAGGGTGAGTTCCGGTGCTGAAGGGGGAGTACAGTCATAATATTGATGCCAAAGGCAGAATTATCATTCCTGCAAAGATGCGTGACGATCTGGGGGAGCATTTCGTCATCACCAAAGGAATGGAAAATTGTCTGTATGTATACCCGGAAGATGAATGGAACGCCTTCGAAGAGAAACTTAACGCCTTACCAACCACCACGGATAAAAAAGCCCGCGCTTTTGCATATTTCTTTCAGGGGAGTGCGATAGACGGGGATCTAGACAAGCAAGGCAGAACATTAATCTCGTCTGTTCTGAGAGACTATGCAAAGTTAGATAAAGAAGTAGTTTTTATCGGCATGGGGAAGCGTGCCGAGATTTGGGACAAGGCAAGATGGGATGAAAAGAATGCTGAAGTGGAGCTTAACATTGAAGATATTGCATCTGATATGGAAGCTAGTGGATTCAGTATCTAGAGGGAGAAGATATGGAGTTCAGACACAAATCAGTATTACTTGACGAAACAGTTAATGGATTAGGCATTAAGGTGGACGGCATCTACGTAGACGGAACTCTCGGGGGAGGGGGACATGCTTACGAGATTGCAAGGCACCTTGGCAAAAAGGGGAGTATTGTAGGAATAGACAGGGATGAGGCGGCCATAGAGGCTGCGGGCATCCGACTAAAAGACTTCGGGGAAAGGGTCACGATAGTGAGGAGCAACTATTGTGAAATGAAGTCGCTGCTCCATCACATAGGCATTGACAAAGTCGATGGAATTGTACTGGATCTGGGCGTATCGTCTTACCAGTTAGATACGGCAGAACGGGGATTTTCCT
Source organism: Lachnospiraceae bacterium MD308 (assembly GCA_000403475.2). GTDB lineage: Bacteria > Bacillota > Clostridia > Lachnospirales > Lachnospiraceae > MD308. The sequence continues at coordinate 45,272 of KE159795.1, read as the reverse complement.
ATCGCGAAGATGCACCTCTGGACATGCGGATGGATAGACGTCAGAAGATGACAGCCAGAGATATCGTCAATGAGTATAGTGAGATGGAACTTTACCGCGTGATCAGAGACTATGGTGAGGATAAATTTGCGAAGAACATCGCAAAACACATCGTACAGGCACGCGGTAAATGTTCTATTGAGACTACAGGACAGCTCACAGAGATCATCAGGCAGTCGATACCTATGAAGTACCAGAAGAAAACCGGCCATCCGGCCAAGAGAACATTTCAGGCAATCCGTATTGAACTTAACGGGGAACTTGATGTTTTGAGGGAGTCGCTGGATGACATGATTGACATATTAAACCCGGGTGGGAGACTTTGTATTATTACATTCCACTCGTTAGAAGACAGGATTGTTAAGAGCGCGTTTCGAAAAAATGAGAATCCGTGTACCTGTCCAAGTGATTTTCCGGTATGTGTATGCGGAAAAGTTTCAAAAGGGAGTATTATCACAAAAAAGCCGATTCTGCCAAGTGCGGAGGAGATTGCGTATAACAGTCGTGCAAAGAGCGCGAAGCTTCGTATTTTTGAGCGCAGATAGGTGTAAAAGGGGTGAATGTATATGGCAGCAAGACGTACACCGACTGGTTATGACCAGAGATATAGAAATACGGCGGGACAGATGTATGTGTATGGGAACGTCGTCCCGAAGCCAGAACAGGAACCAGAGAGGCGTCAGGTAAGAAGACCGAAAAAAAAGGTCAGCCGTCAGGTGCAGAGGAACCGCAAGAAGGCGCTTCGCATGAGCCCGGGATATGTAGTGTTTTTGAGTGCCGCGGCAATTCTGGCTCTGATTATCTGTGTAAATTATGTAAAGCTGCAGTCGCGTATGACTGGCTATTCCAAAAATATTTCGGCGCTGCAGGGGCAGCTGGCGAATATGAAGGAGGAGAATAATACAAAGTACAATGCGATCATGGATTCCGTGAACCTGGAGGAGATTCGGGAGCGGGCACAGGAAAATCTGGGTATGGTATACGCCACATCGGAGCAGGTAATTGAATATCAGAGACCTTCTGCGGATTATGTGAAGCAGTATGAGAATATTCCGGAGGATGGAGTGCTGGCACAATCGGATAAAAAATAAATTGGGTGGAGTGTATGATTAGACGCAGAAAAAAGTTTTTAAAGAGGAAATTTAACAGATTAATGCAGAAGAAGCTGGTCATGTCCTTTGCGGCAATTGTACTGGTTTTTGTTTTCTTAATCGGTAAAATTACATATATTAATGCGGCCAGCGGGGATAAATACACGAAAGTGGTTTTAGACCAGCAGCAGTATGACAGCAGGGTGATTCCTTTTAAACGGGGAGATATCGTAGACCGCAATGGTACGAAGATTGCAACAAGTGAGCGGATTTATAACGTGATACTGGATGCGAAGGTACTGCTCAGTGATAAAAAATACAAAGAACCTACGATTGAAGTGCTGAAGTCATGTTTTGATATTAAAGATGAAGATATCAGAGAGGTTCTTGAGAAGAATCCTTCCGGCAGATATAATATTATGAAAAAAGGCGTGGATTATGCAACTGCCCAGGAATTTGAAAAGATAGACAAGGACAGTGAAAACCATCCGAATGTAAAAGGGATCTGGCTGGAGGAAGATTATATCAGAAAATATCCGTATAACACGCTGGCAAGCGATGTGATTGGATTTACAGTTGATGGAAACGTGGGAAGTAACGGAATAGAGGCATCTTACAATTCGATTCTAAATGGTACCGACGGGCGGGAGTATGGGTATCTGGATGATATCTCTTCTGTTGAGAGGACGGTGAAGGAACCGGAAAACGGAAATACGGTTGTATCTACCATTGATGTTCAGGTACAGAGTATTGTGGAGAAACATATTCTGGAATTTAACGATAAGCATAAGAATCAGGCGAGAAAGGGCGAAGGAAGCAAGAATACGGCAGTGATTGTCATGAACCCCCAAAACGGTGAGATTCTTGCGGAAGCCTCTTATCCGAATTATGATTTGAACAATCCAAGGGATCTGACAAAGTATTATTCCGAAGAAGAGATTAAGGCGATGTCGAATGAGGAAAAAATCGAGAAGCTGAATAATCTCTGGAATAATTTCTGCGTCAGCGGGACTTTTGAGCCAGGTTCTACGATCAAGCCTTTTACGATCTCGGCAGGTTTTGAACTTGGAGTTTTGACGGGAGGAGAGTTCTATGACTGCGGCGGTATGCTGCATGTAGGGGATCATGATATCCACTGTAGCAACCGGAGCGGACACGGGCCTCAAAGCTTGAAAAAATCTCTGGAAAACTCCTGCAATGTGGCACTTATGCACATTGGAAACAGTATCGGGAAAGAAGAATTCTGCCGGTACCAGAGGTTATTTGGCTTCGGTGAATACACAGGTATCGATCTTCCTGGTGAGGCGTCCACAGACGGACTTTTATACACGGCTGAAAATATGGATCCGGCCAGTCTTGCAACCAACGCTTTCGGGCAGAACTTTAATGTCACGGTCACTCAGCTTGCAGCGGGCTTTTGTTCACTTGTAAACGGCGGTGATTACTATGAGCCCCATATTGTAAAAAGGATTGAGGATGAAAACGGAAATGTGACAGAAAACAAAGACCCTGTATTGTCGCGGCGGACAATCTCGAAAGAGAGCAGTGAGCTCATCAAAGAGTACATGCTTGGCGTTGTGGAGGAAGGAACCGGCGGAACGGCTGCCGTCGAAGGGTATGACGTGGGCGGAAAGACCGGAACGGCTGAAAAGCTTCCGAGAGGAAATGGAAAATACCTGGTCTCCTTTATCGGATATGCACCTCAGCAAAATCCCCAGGTGGTTGTCTATGTAGTAATTGACGAGCCGAACGCAGGCCAGCAGGCAAACAGCGGTTTTGCGACAGAGATGGCGTCGGATATCATGGAAGAGATATTCCCGTATCTTGGCGTGGAAAAAGTGGCAAAAAGCGAATAACCTCGTAAAAGTATTAATAAGTTATACAAAAGCTTTTACGAGGTTTTTGTGTGCAATGAAAAACAAGACATATAACAGAAAGAAAATATTGGTTGTATTTGTCTGCGCAGTTGTGGTTATTTTTGGACTTGTGGGGCGGCTTGTTTATTTGATGGTATTTGACGCAGAATATTACCAAAAGAAGGCGGAGGCGCTTCATGAGAGGGAAAGGGAAATTAAGGCGGCGCGCGGGGAGATTGTAGACGCACGCGGGACAGTTCTTGCCACTAACAAGACAGTCTGCACGATATCGGTCATCCACAGTCAGATTAAGGAGCCGGAAAAGATTATCAAATCACTGTCAGCAGAGCTTGGACTTGAGGAGGATGAGGTACGTAAGAAGGTGGAGAAAGTGTCTTCTATGGAACGGATCAAGACGAATGTGGAGAAGGCGACAGGCGACCGTATCCGGGAGCTTGAGCTTGACGGCGTGAAGGTGGATGAGGATTTTAAGCGTTATTACCCTTATAATGAGCTTGCATCCAAAGTTCTTGGATTTACCGGAGGGGACAATCAGGGCATTATTGGTCTTGAGGTTAAGTATGAAGAATATTTGAAGGGCAAGAATGGGACAATTCTTACGACTACCGATGCCAGAGGAGTAGAGCTTGACGGTGTGGCGGAGGATCGGATTGAGCCGGTGGCCGGCAACACTCTTAAAGTAAGTCTTGATTACAATGTCCAGATGTATGCACAGCAGATGGCTGAGAAGGTCATGGAGGAAAAGCAGGCAGATAAAGTGGGGATACTTCTGATGAACCCTCAGAATGGGGAGATCATTGCTATGGTCAACGTGCCGGAATTTAACTTAAACGACCCATTCACGCTGAATACAGAGAATACCAGAGGGCTGTCTGATGAAGAGAAGCAGGATGCATTGAACCAGATGTGGAGGAACGGCTGTATTAACGATACTTATGAGCCGGGCTCTACTTTCAAGGTCATCACTGCCGCGTCCTGTCTCGAGGCAGATGTGGTATCGTTAACTGACAACTTTAGCTGTCCTGGTTACAAGATTGTGGAGGATCGGAAGATTCGCTGCCACAAAGTGGGCGGACACGGGGCGGAAAACTTTGTGGAGGGAATCCAGAACTCATGCAACCCGGTGTTTATCGAGATTGGTCTTCGGCTCGGTACAGACAATTTCTATAAATATTTTGAACAGTTTGGTCTGATGGGTACGACGGGAGTGGATTTGCCGGGAGAGGCCGGGACTATTATGCACAAAAAGGAAAATGTAGGACAGGTCGAGCTTGCTACTATGAGTTTTGGTCAGTCCTTTCAGATTACACCGCTGCAGCTTGCGACTACAGTTGCGTCCATCGTCAACGGCGGGGAACGGATCACGCCTCATTTTGGCGTGAGCGTGTTGGACAGTGACGGAAAAGAGATAGAGAAATTCGGATACGGCCACAAAAAGCGTATTGTATCGAAAGATACTTCTGAGACGATGAAAAAGCTGTTAGAGAGCGTAGTATCGGAAGGCTCCGGGAAAAATGCGTTTGTAGAAGGGTATCATATAGGAGGGAAGACGGCTACCTCCCAGACATTGCCGAGAAGCGCCAACAAATATATCTCTTCTTTTGTAGGATTCGCTCCGGCGGACGACCCGCAGGTGCTTGGAATGTGTGTGATATACAATCCGCAGGGGATCTATTACGGCGGGACAATTGCCGCCCCGGTGGTAAAAAATATATTTGAAAACGTATTGCCGTATCTTGGCATTGAAAAAGAATAAGAAATGAAGTATACTAGGTAAGATTAGTGAACAAAAGAGATGAAGAGGTGTGGTATGGATTATACAGTATTTATGCCGGTGTTGGTTTCATTCGTGCTGAGTGTGATCATGGGTCCGGTGATTATCCCGGTTTTAAGAAGGCTTAAGATGGGACAGACGGAGAGAGAAGACGGGGTAAAATCCCATCTTAAAAAGGCGGGGACGCCTACGATGGGCGGGGTGATCATTTTGCTCAGTGTGGTGATTACTTCTGTATTTTATATGAAGGGACACCCGAAGATTATTCCGATCCTGTTTGTGACGCTGGGATTTGGGCTTATCGGGTTTCTGGATGATTATCTGAAGGTTGTCATGCGGCGCTCGGATGGGTTGTTTCCAAGACAGAAGATGGCGCTGCAGATTGTGGTGACGGCGGTGTTTGCTTTTTATGTTATCAAGTTTACCGATGTGCCGCTGGCGATGCTGATTCCGTTCTCCGGAGGGAAGTACCTGGATATTGGCTGGCTTTCAATTCCGCTTATGTTTGTCGCGGTCATTGGTACGGTGAACGGTGTGAATTTTACAGATGGTTTGGACGGCCTTGCTTCTAGTGTGACGGTTCTTGTGGCTACATTTTTCACAGTTGTTGCCATTGGGACGAAGAGCGGGATTGAACCGGTGACTTGTGCGGTTGTAGGTGCACTTTTGGGATTTCTTCTATTTAATGTGTATCCGGCCAGTGTATTTATGGGAGATACAGGCTCGCTGGCATTAGGCGGCTTCGTGGCCTCTACAGCGTATATGCTGCAGATGCCTGTATTTATTATCATCGTGGGGCTTATTTATCTGGTGGAAGTGTTATCTGTTATGATTCAGGTCACATATTTTAAAAAGACAGGCGGTAAGAGGATCTTTAAGATGGCGCCCATACATCATCATTTTGAGTTGTGCGGATGGTCAGAGACGAGGGTTGTAGCAGTGTTTTCTATTATAACGGCTCTGCTCTGTCTGATTGCACTTATGGCTATGTAGGAGGAATCTATGGAAGTATCAGGGAAAAATGTTCTGGTGTTTGGTTCCGGCATCAGCGGCGTCGGTGCAGTGAAGCTTTTGAATAAGCATGGTGCGAAGGTGGTTCTTTACGATGGAAATGAAAAGCTTGATAAAGAAGAGGTAAGAAAGAAGCTGTCAGGAGACTTCGGGACAGAGATTGTGATCGGGGAATTTCCAAAGGAGCTTTTTGACAGGATTGAGATTGCGGTGTTAAGTCCCGGTGTGCCTACAGACCTCCCCGTTGTGAAAGAGATGCAAGCGCATGGAATATTGGTTACGGGAGAGGTTGAACTTGCTTATGAGTTCGGCAGAGGGGACGTGCTTGCTATTACCGGGACAAACGGGAAGACTACAACTACGACGCTGCTCGGCGAAATTATGAAGGCATACCAGGAGGAAGTATTTGTGGTGGGCAATATCGGCAACCCTTATACAGTCGCGGTTGATGAGATGACGGACAAGTCTGTGGCGGTGGCGGAGATGAGCAGCTTTCAACTTGAGACAGTATCAGAGTTTCGGCCTAAGGTGAGTGCAATTCTTAATTTTGCACCGGATCACTTAAACCGTCATCATACGATGGAGAATTACGTGAATGCCAAGAAGAATATTGCCAGGAACCAGACGGCCTCTGATTACTGTATTTTAAATTATGAGGATGAGCGCACAAGGGAATTTGGAGAAAATATTGCTGCAAAGGTTCTATATTTCAGCAGTCAGCGTAAGATAGAACAGGGGATTTATCTCGAGGACGGCAAAATCATCTATAAATATCCGGATGAAGTGGAAATTTGCAGTGTGGATGAGCTTAGACTTCTTGGACTTCACAATTACGAGAATTATATGGCGGCAATCGCTATGGCGGCAGTTTACGGCGTGCCGTTTGATGTGATCCGAAAGGCGGTCAAGGAATTTCAGGGCGTGGAGCACAGGATTGAATATGTGACGGAGAAAAAGGGCGTGGCATATTACAACGATTCTAAGGGGACGAATCCTGACGCGGCGATTAAAGGAATCCAGGCTATGAACCGTAAGACGGTGTTGATTGGCGGGGGATATGACAAGGATTCCGACTATACGGAGTGGATTAGCTCCTTTGACGGGAAGGTTAAGAAGCTGATCCTTCTCGGACAGACCAAAGAAAGAATTGCAGATGCGGCTGAAAAGTGCGGTTTTCACGATTATGTTCTCGTGGATACTTTTGAGGAGGCGGTATTGTTAGCGGCTGAGACGGCCTGTGCCGGGGAGGCGGTGCTGCTTTCGCCTGCATGTGCGAGCTGGGGGATGTTCCCTAATTACGAAGTACGCGGGAGAGTGTTTAAAGAAATCGTAAATTCCTTATAAGGAGTGCTTGTTGAGTTGCAGCCAAAAAAGAGAAAGTATGACATTACGCTTCTTACTGCATTATTGTTCTTAGTAGCCTTCGGGCTGATAATTTTATACAGTACCAGTGCATATAACGGCGAAGTAAAGTTCCATGATGCCTTTTATTATTTAAAAAAGCAGGCGTTTGCCACCGGGCTTGGGATTATCGGTATGTTAATTGTTTCAAGAATGGATTACCATATCTGGAGGAACCTGGCATTTTTAGGCTATTTTGTCGCTATACTTCTGGCAGTTGCGGTGCTGTTCGTAGGAGAAGAATACAACGGGTCCAAAAGATGGCTGTCTTTGGGCCCCTTTTCTTTCCAGCCCTCTGAGTTTGCGAAGGTAGCCGTGATTTTGTTTCTGGCCCATATTGTCTCTAAAAATGTGAAGGAAATGGGGAAGCTGACTGCGCTGGCAAAAGTGATGGTTCTGATTCTTCCTATTGTCGGGCTTGTCGGCGCGAGCAATTTAAGTACGGCCATCATCATCCTGGGAATAGGCGTTATTGTTGTATTTGTGGCAAGCCCTAAATATGCGCAGTTTATATTCATGGGATTGCTTGGCGGCGGGTTTATGACTATATTTCTGGCTCTGGAAAGCTACCGCCTGGAACGTCTGGAGATATGGAGGAATCCGGAGAAGTTTGAGAAGGGATACCAGACATTACAGGGACTTTATGCAATCGGCTCCGGCGGGCTGTTCGGCAGAGGGCTTGGGGAGAGCGTACAGAAGCTCGGGTTCGTGCCGGAGGCGCAGAATGATATGATTTTTTCTATTATCTGTGAAGAAATGGGTCTTTTTGGCGCCGGCTTTGTGATGATACTGTTTTTAATCCTGATCTGGCGTTTTTTTGTCATAGCCACTCACGCGGAGGATCTGTTCGGGGCGCTTATTGCGTCGGGCGCTATGGCCCATATGATGATTCAGGTTATTCTTAACATTGCGGTAGTGACAAACACGATACCGAATACGGGTATTACATTGCCGTTTGTGAGCTACGGAGGGACGTCGGTTGTATTCCTGTTGTTGGAAATGGGACTTGTGCTCAGTGTGTCATCAATGGTACGATAGATATCAGACAGTACAGAAAAGATAGTGGGGAGGAAGATACGTGACGAGGAGAATGGATCGAAACGGCTACTATGACAGGTATGAATATGACCGGTATGAACATGACCGGTACGAGCGAGACCGGTACGAACGTGACAGGAGGCCGGTGAGAAGAAAGCGCAAAAAAAGGAAAGGCGCTAATCTTCTGTACATGTTTGCGGTGTCGTTTCTCGGAATAGTGATCGTAAGTCTTGTGGTTATCCTTCTGTTCAAAGTTCAGAAGATAGAGATTAAAGGAAATAATTACTGTACCAGCAAGCAGATTAAGGACATGGTACAAAATGACAAATATTCTGTCAATGCCCTGTACATACTTGGAAAATATATGACAGACAGAGGGGAGGTCCTTCCGTGTTTTGAGAGTGTGCGGGTGACGCTTCGGGCGCCCTGGCATGTGAAAGTGGAGGTAAAGGAAAAGACGATCGTAGGCTATCTGACACAGGGAGAGGAGAACATATACTTTGACAAGGAGGGGCTTGTGGTCTACGTAAGCAATGAGGTCTTAGAAGGCCCTACTTGCGTAGAAGGAATTTCGGTTAAAAATACGAAGCTGTATCAGCAGATGGAAAGCAGTGACATCGGTATCTTTGAGGCGATATTAGAGACTACCCAGGAGCTTAAGAAGTACGAGATTACACCGAAAAAGCTTAAGTGTAAGGACGGGAATATCTATTTACATATAAACAATGTGAGCGTGAGCCTTGGAAATACAGTTTCCGCCGAAAAAATCGCCCAGATTCCGCCGATCATGGAAAAGCTGGGGAGGAGTAAGGGAACGCTTCATATGGAAAATTATTCGGACAGCCGGGAAACCATCACATTCGAGAAAAAGAAAGCCTCAAAAAAGAAAGAAAATGACGCGGAAAAAGAAAATTAAGAAAAATTGCGTAATTCTATTGATATTTTGTACAAAAGCTTATATTATATAGTATATATGGCGAAGTGCATGTATTAGATTGCCCTACTACATGGGATGGATATATATTATAAGGAAACGAAGGAGGAGAAACTCTTGCTAGAAATTAAAACTAATGAATCGGAAGCGGCGGCAAAAATAATTGTTGTTGGAGTAGGCGGAGGCGGTAATAATGCTGTGAACCGTATGATTGATGAACAGATTGCCGGTGTGGAGTTTATTGCAGTGAATACAGACAAGCAGGCGCTTCAGTTGAGCAAGGCCCCGACGCTTATGCAGATTGGAGAAAAGATTACGAAAGGGCTTGGAGCGGGAGCAAAGCCTGAGGTAGGAGAGAAAGCGGCCGAAGAGAGCGAGGAAGAGATATCTGCTGCCCTTAAAGGGGCGGATATGGTGTTTGTCACCTGTGGTATGGGCGGCGGAACCGGAACAGGGGCAACTCCTGTTGTTGCTCGTATCGCGAAAAGTTTGGGAGCGCTTACGGTAGGCGTTGTGACAAAGCCGTTCCGCTTTGAGTCGAAGGCACGTATGAACAACGCTCTTGGCGGAATCGAGAAGTTAAAAGAGAATGTAGACACACTGATTGTCATTCCTAACGATAAGTTGTTGGAGGTAGTTGACAGACGTACTACTATGCCGGAGGCGCTGAAGAAAGCTGATGAGGTATTGCAGCAGGGTATTCAGGGTATTACGGATCTGATCAATGTTCCATCTCTTATTAACCTTGACTTTGCCGATGTACAGACTGTTATGACGGATAAGGGTATTGCGCATATCGGTATCGGACAGGGCCGGGGCGATGATAAGGCGCTTGAAGCAGTAAAACAGGCTGTTGCCAGTCCGCTGCTTGAGACGACGATTGCGGGCGCGTCACACGTTATTATTAATGTATCCGGTGATATTACTCTTATGGACGCATCAGATGCGGCTGAGTTTGTACAAGAGTTAGCAGGAGAGGATGCGAATATTATCTTTGGTGCTATGTATGATGATTCCAGAACAGACGAAGCGGTTATCACTGTTATCGCAACGGGACTTCATAATGTAGGCGGTACAGCGTCCAAGCTGAAATCAAGGCTTGAGACTCCGAGACCGGCAGGGGCACAGTCGCCGTATGATAATTTCGACAAGCAGGGTGGTTCTATTAAGTCAATCGTACCGCCTCAGCAGCAGCAACCGCCGAAGCTTGATCTGGGCATGGCGCCTACAAGGAACGGAGGTACTACAGCGGTGCCAAGAAGGACGGTATCACCTCAGCAGCAATCGCCGACGTTGGATGCACCAAAGACGCCTTCACCGAAGGTGAAAGAGCAGTCTATTAAGATTCCGGATTTTTTTAAGAGATAATCATCTTTGAATTAAGGCCGTATGGGTTGAGCTCATACGGTCTTTTTGTCGTTCGTTGTCGAGAAAAATCTTGTATAACTTTCAGAGTATGACAAATTTTTCCACAGGTAATCCATATAATAGATTTTGTTGAAATACCGACAGAAATTTAGAAAGAAGGCGGGATGTGCAGTATGAATTATACATAGACGTATTTTTTCTTGTGAATTTTATGATGGACTATATTCTGCTGATGCTTCTTAGGAAGATGCTTGCATGTACTGCCACGCATGCACGTGTCATTATAGGGGCGGCGGCGGGGGCAGTTCTGACATGTGTCATCATAGTGGTTCCGTTTCCATGGGCATTCGTAAAGCTTTTGCTGTTCCACGGTGTTGTAAATGTCATAATGTTGAAAGTGGGGCTTTGCGTTGAGTGGGGACGCCCGTTTGTGAAAGCATTCCTGTTTCTATACGTCGGAAGTTTTCTTCTTGGCGGCATTATTGGCTTTTTACATCAATATATAAGAACCGGCAGCCTGTTTTTTGCACTTGCTTTGTTGGGCTATTGCCTTACGTCTGGAATCTGGAGTCTGATAGAGGCATTAATTCAGTATAATCGGACGCACTGTGTGGCAGTGTTGTTCTGGAAGGAGAGAAGTTGTCAGGTGAAGACGTTGATTGATACAGGCAATCGTCTTAGGGATGATAAGACGGGAAAGCCGGTCAGTATCATACGGCCAGATGTTGCGCGCAGGCTGGGGTTTTTCGAGATTCCTGAGAACTCCAAAGAACTCCATTATATACACTTTCACTCGATTGGAAAATCAGAGGGTAAACTGCCGGTGTTTGAGATTGACAAAATGTGTTTTACGAAAGATAAGGTGGAAATACTCAGGCCGCTGCTTGCAGTGTGCGGCGATGAGATGGATTCTGACAGCTATGGGATGATTTTGAATCCGGATATTTATTTTGGAGGGAATGGAAAGATATGATAAATACAGCAGCAAGACCAGCAAAGCTATCTATGATCGCAAATTTGAAGGCATTTATATTTTCAGAGAGCAATGAGGTTCATTATATCGGAGGGGCGGATATCTTACCTCCTCCTCTTGCTCAGACAGAAGAGACAGAAGCCATAGAAAAGCTTGGAACCGCAGGCGAAGAGTGGGCGAGAAATCAACTGATTGAACATAACCTGCGTCTCGTTGTATACATAGCAAAAAAATTCGATAATACGGGAGTGGGCGTGGAGGATTTGATATCAATCGGAACGATTGGCCTGATTAAAGCGATTAATACCTTTAATCCGGAAAAGAATATCAAGCTTGCAACCTATGCTTCCAGATGTATAGAGAACGAGATTCTTATGTATTTAAGGAGAAATAATAAAACGAGACTGGAAGTTTCCATTGATGAGCCTCTGAATGTGGACTGGGATGGCAATGAACTGCTCTTATCGGATATTCTTGGGACAGAGGAAGACACTATTTACCGTAATCTTGAGAACGAAGTAGAGAGAAAGCTTCTAATCAAAGCAATCAGCAGATTATCCGGGCGGGAGCGCAAAATCGTCCAGATGCGTTTCGGACTTGGCATGCCGGACGGCGAAGAAAAGACTCAGAAGGAGGTGGCGGATATCCTGGGAATCTCCCAATCCTATATTTCCAGGCTGGAGAAAAAGATTATGCAAAGACTTAAGCGAGAAATGGTGAAATATTCTTAAAAAGGTGCTACAATAAAAGAAAAAGGAGTTGTGCGTATGAAACTTACTTTTATTGGGGCAGACCATGAGGTGACTGGGAGTTGTCATCTGCTTCAGGCATGTAATAAAAATATCCTGATTGACTGCGGTATGGAACAGGGACCGGATCTTTATGAGAATCAGGAGATTCCTGTGGCGGCGGGGGATATCGATTACGTTCTTTTAACCCATGCACACATCGACCATTCGGGGAAGATTCCGGTGTTGTGTAAGGAAGGGTTTAAGGGAGAGATTATCACGACTTTTGCGACGTCGGATCTGAGTAACATCATGCTTCGTGACAGCGCCCATATTCAGGAATTTGAGGCAGAGTGGAGAAACCGTAAGGCGAGAAGGAGCGGCGCGCCGGAATTTGAACCGCTCTATACGATGGAGCATGCGGATGCTGCGATCAGGCTTCTGCATCCGCTGGATTACGACCAGAAGATTGAACTGTGTGAGGGAATCGAGGTCAGATTTAACGACATGGGGCATCTTCTTGGCTCGTCCTCTATAGAAATCTGGATTACGGAGGACGGGGTATCAAAAAAGATTGTATTTTCCGGCGACGTGGGAAATGCAGACCAGCCGATTATCAAAAATCCCGTAAAGGTGGAAAAAGCGGACTACATAGTGATTGAATCCACCTACGGCAACCGGGTACATGCGGCAGAAAAGCCGGACTATGTGGGTGATTTTACTGCTATTTTGCGGGAAACATTTTCCAAGGGGGGCAATGTGGTAGTACCTTCTTTCGCGGTTGGCCGTACACAGGAGCTTTTATACTTTATCCGTGAAATCAAGGAAAAAAATCTTCTGCCTGAATTCCCGGGCTTTGAAGTGTATGTGGACAGTCCTCTTGCGGTGCAGGCGACGAGGGTGTTCAACAAAAATGTCCAATCCTGCTTTGACGAGGATGCGATGGAGCTTCTGAGGAAAGGGATTAACCCGCTTTTGTTCCCGGGCTTGAAAACATCGGTAACGAGTGATGAGTCTAAGATGATCAACTTCGATGAGAAGCCAAAGGTAATCTTGTCGGCATCCGGCATGTGTGAGGCAGGCCGTATCCGTCATCATCTCAAGCATAATCTTTGGAGAAGAGAATCTACCATCTGCTTTGTGGGATATCAGGCAGTGGGGACGCTTGGCCGGAAGCTTATCGAGGGAGCGGACGAAGTAAAGCTGTTTGGTGAGAATGTGGAGGTAAACGCCACCATCAAATCTTTAAAGGGTATCAGCGGCCATGCGGATATGAATGGTCTTTTAGACTGGCTTTCCGGATTTAAAGAAGAGCCGCAGCATGTATTTGTGGTACATGGTGAGGACGGCGTGACGGATGAATTTGCACAGACTGTTACAGACCGGCTTGGATATCCGGCTATGGCGCCGTATTCCGGCGGTTGTGTGGACCTTGCTACAGGAGAGATCCTTACAGCCGGCGTTCCGGTGCGAAAGACGGTGACAAAGCCCGCGGATGTTCGCAAAAAGACAGCATTCCAGCGTGTGGTTGCTGCGGCAAAGCGGCTGCTTGAAGTTGTATATAAGAATGAAGGTCTTGCGAATAAGGAACTTGCCAAGTTCGAGACACAGATTCATAATCTTGCGGATAAATGGGACAGATAGATTGTCAAGGACTAAAAGTTTTTTTATTTTCCTGAATGGAGAATAAGTCATGTGCATATGGAGAAAATTTCTATTAGATGATTTGATCTGGTAGGAGGTTTTCATTATGGCACAGGGAAAAGTAGAAATATGCGGTGTGAATACGGCAAAGCTTCCAATCCTGAAAGAAGAGGAGAAGGAAGCTTTGTTTGCGAGAATAAAACAAGGAGATAAACAGGCGAAAGAGGAGTATATCAAGGGAAATCTCCGGCTTGTGCTCAGTGTGATCAAGAGGTTTGGCGCAAGCAATGAGAATCCGGATGATCTGTTTCAGATTGGGTGCATTGGGCTGATTAAAGCGATCAACAATTTTAATACGGAGCTGGACGTGAAGTTCAGTACCTATGCGGTTCCGATGATCATAGGGGAAATCCGGCGTTACATGAGGGACAATAACAGCATACGTGTGAGCCGTTCTCTCAGGGATACAGCGTACAAGGCGATCTATGCGAAAGAAAATTATGTGAAGCAGTACCAGAGGGAGCCGACGGTGCAGGAGATTGCGCAGGAGATTGGCATATCCAAGGAAGATATCGTATTTGCACTGGATGCGATTCAGGCGCCTATGAGCCTGAATGAGCCGGTATACAATGACGGCGGTGATGCGCTGTATGTGATGGACCAGTTAAGCGATACGAAGAATAAGGAAGAAAGATGGGTGGAGAATCTGTCTCTCGAAGCTGCGATGGAGCATTTGAGTGAACGGGAGCGGTATATTATAAGATTGCGGTTTTTTGAAGGAAGGACACAGATGGAAGTGGCGGAGGACGTGGGAATCTCCCAGGCACAGGTGAGCCGGCTTGAGAAAAACGCATTGAGGACTATGAGGCAGTATTTGAGCTAAATACTGCCTAAAATTGTGTCTGCCGTCAATCTGTACTTGAAATTCTTTCGAGTTCATACTATCATGAAGGAGGACGGAGGAAATTCAGGATGATAAAGGCATGTATTTTTGATCTGGACGGAACACTTACGGATACGATTGAGTCATTGACCTATTCCGTGGGGGAGACACTGAAAGAGATGGGGCTTTCTGCAATTACAAAAGAGCAGTGTCAGAGTTTTGTGGGGAACGGAGCCAGAGTGCTCTTAGAGAAATCTATACGGGCGGCCGGAGATTTTGGGGGTGTCAGAATTCATGAGGCTATGGAAATCTACGGACGCATATTTGATGAAAACTGTACATATCATGTAACACCCTACGAAGGGATACCAAAGCTTTTGAAGGAACTTAAAAACAGAGGAGTGAAGCTGGCTGTTCTCTCTAACAAGCCTCATCCGCAGACGGTCAAGGTCGCGGAGGAAATCTTTGGGAGAGATGTCTTTGATGTTTTGCAGGGGCAGCGGGAAGGGATTCCGAGGAAACCTTCGCCCGAGGGCATCTACACGATACTGGAAAAGCTTGGGGCAGCAACGGAAGAATGTCTGTATGTCGGTGATTCGGAGGTTGATATTGCCACGGGAAGCAATGCCCTGACAAAGACGGTCGGCGTAACATGGGGCTTTCGGACAGAGGAAGAGCTTAAGGACGCGGGGGCAGTATATCTGGTTCACAGACCAGAAGAGCTGCTTCGACTATTGTAATTGTAAACATAAAAGAATAGAAAGAAGAAGGGAGGGCAGTCAGGTATGTATGAGTATGACGAGGAATGTCTTGCGACTTTTCTTAAGAATCAGTCCAGACTATTCGATGAGCCGGTTGCAAAGAACCTTGAGGAGGCGGAGGCTTTCTTAGAGGATTGTATGGCAGTGGTGGTGGACAGTATCGATGAAGTGCGGCAGTTCTTAGAAGAGGAAGGGCTGGATGTAGAGGGGATGTCTGCAGAGGAGTTAGAAGAGGCATCAGAAGTGTTTGCGATTCCGAATGGAAAATATTTGATTGTAGAAGGCTGATGAAGAAAAGCCATAACTGCCTACTCGGCAGTTGTGGCTTTTTCTAATGCTTCGTCTATTGCACTTGTAAGAATCTGAGAGGTATAAGGATATTCTTCGGAATATTCGATATTATCTAAAGATTGTTTTTCATATACCTGTTCCGCGATATTTTCTATCGTTGGCTGAATCAGAGGGTACATTGTCGTCACAGCTTCGTCTAAGTTGGAGAAGCGAATGGAGTTGATATGGGATTCATCCACGGTGACTTCTACCTCTAACGCCGTGTTGTTGAGTGTTACGGTAGACGTGTAGACGCCGGGGACATATTTTTCGGCTTCGGCGCTTGTTTCCTGGCTTTTTGGACGGAACATAAATATCAGTAATATGATTAATACTATTGCTAAAACTGCGAAAATGGCAGTATATACAATCTCCTTCATATGCAATACAACGATTTTAGTTTTAGAACTCATAGCAGTCCTCCTCATAATTGTATGTTTTTTTGTTCTTTATAATGATATGAAATATTTGTTAAAATTATGCATGACAAATCAGGGGCATTCCTGTAGAATGTAAAAGGAAGAGATGAGGTGAAAATATGTTTGTAATCGTAGGACTTGGAAATCCCACTTTACAGTATGAGGGAACGAGGCATAATGTGGGATTTGATGTGATAGATTTGCTGGCAGATAAATATAATATAACTGTGGAGACGAGGAAAAACCGCGCGTTGATCGGAAAGGGCATGATAGAGGGGAAGAAGGTGATCCTTGTCAAGCCGCAGACTTATATGAATCTGAGCGGAGAGAGTGTAAGAGGGCTTGTGGATTATTATAAGATTGATGAGGAAGAGGAGCTGCTTGTTATCTATGATGATGTGAGCCTTGGAGTGGGACAGCTTCGAATCCGCAAAAAGGGGAGTGCCGGAGGACATAATGGGATGAAAAATATTATCTCCCACCTGGATACGGACGTGTTCCTGCGCATCAAGATCGGCGTGGGGGAAAAGCCGAAAAAATATGACCTTGCGGATTATGTTCTCGGTCATTTTTCAAAGGCAGAGAGAGAAGAGATGGAAGCCGGGTATGAAAAGGCAGTGAAAGCGGTAGTTATGCTCCTTAGGGGAGAGGTTGATGCTGCCATGAATGAATATAACCGAAAAGTTAAGCTGGAGGAGGCATAGAGGATGCAAGCCTTGATAAGGCCGTTAGCCGAACTGGCAGAGTTCGGGGAATTGTATAAAACAAGAAAAGAAGGTGCGGGAATGATACGTGTCTGCGGCTGCGTGAATTCCCAAAAAACACATATGATGTATGCGCTGAGCGATGGCTGTAAATATAAAGTCATCGCTTGTTCTAGTGAGTCTAAGGCAAAGAGGGTCTATGAGGAGTACCGTTTTCTCGACGGAGATACTTATCTGTATCCGGCAAAGGACTTGCTTTTTTATCAGGCGGATCTTCGGAGTAAAGAGCTGATAAAACAGCGGATGCAAGTTTTAGAGGCGGTTATTTCAAAGGAATCTGTCACGGTGGTGACAACGTTCGATGCTTTTATGGATGCGCTGTTGCCGAAAGAAGTGATCAAGAAGCGTGTGATACGCATTGCGTATGGCGAACCGGTTGACATGGATCAGCTCACCCGGCAGCTTTCCGGAATCGGGTATGACAGAGAGGAGCAGGTAGAAGGGCCCGGCCAGTTCGCTGTGCGGGGCGGGATACTCGACATCTATCCTCTTACCGGAGAGCTGCCGGTGCGTATTGAGCTGTGGGGAGACGAGGTGGATTCCATCCGTACTTTTGATGCAGAGACGCAGCGGTCTATAGAAAACCTTACGGAGGCTGTGATTTACCCGGCGATAGAGTACCCGGAGAACGGGGAGAGAGATGTGTCGTTTCTGGAATATTTTGACAGAGAAGATACGCTTCTGTTTTTAGATGAGCCGTTCCGTCTTATGGAAAAGGGACAGGGCGTGGAAGAAGAATTCATGGAGGCGCAAAAGAAGCGGGTAGAGAGCGGATACGAGATGACTGACGGGGAGGCGAAGCTTTATACATCACAGGAAATTGTACAGTGGATCAACGGTTACCGGAGCATCGGTTTTTTGGCGTTGGATATGCGCTGCGCGGGCTTTGCGGTGCGGGAGACTTACAATATTCAGACGAGAAGTGTGAATCCGTATAACAATAGCTTTGATATGCTGACCCAGGACTTAAAAAGACTTAAGCGAAACGGATACCGGGTAGTGCTTCTGTCGGGCTCGCGCACAAGGGCGAAGCGCTTGGCGGAGGATCTTCGGGATTATAATCTAAGCAGCTTTTACAGCGATGACATGGAACGGGAGGTAAAACCGGGCGAGATCATGACCGTGTACGGTCATGTGGCAGAAGGGTATGAGTATCCCCTGCTTAAATTCACTGTTATCTCGGAGACAGATATCTTCGGAAAGGTAAAGAAAAAAAGAAAGCGCCGGGTATATGAAGGACGTAAAATTCAGAGCTTTGCAGAATTAAAGCCCGGTGATTACGTGGTTCATGAGAGTCATGGACTTGGGATTTATCAGGGCATCGAAAAGATTGAGATTGACAAGATATCCAAAGATTACATGAAAATCTCTTATGCAAAGGGTGGAAATCTATATATCCCTGCGACGCAGCTTGACCTGATTCAGAAGTACGCCAATGCAGATGCGAAAAAGCCGAGGCTTAACAGTCTAGGAACCCAGGAGTGGAACCGCACGAAAAGCCGGGTGCGGGGAGCGGTAAAGGAGATTGCAAAAGACCTGGTAGAGCTTTATGCGGCAAGGGAGAAGGCGGAAGGCTATCAGTATGGCGAGGATACGGTCTGGCAGAAGGAGTTCGAGGAGATGTTCCCCTTTGAGGAGACGGAGGATCAGGTTCTTGCCATCGAGGCGGTGAAGCGGGATATGAGAAGCAAAAAGATTATGGACCGCTTAATCTGCGGAGACGTCGGGTATGGCAAGACTGAGATTGCGATTCGGGCTGCATTCAAGGCGGTGCAGGAGGATAAACAGGTAGTGTATCTGGTGCCGACTACGATTCTGGCACAGCAGCACTACAATACATTTTTGCAGCGGATGAAGGATTTTCCGGTGCGGGTAGATTTGATGTGCAGATTCCGGACTCCCGCCCAGCAGAAGAAAACGGTCGAGGATCTGAAAAGGGGTCTTGTGGATGTTGTGATCGGCACCCACAGAGTGCTTGGAAATGATATGAAGTTCAAGGATTTGGGACTTCTCATTATTGATGAGGAGCAGCGCTTCGGAGTGCAGCACAAGGAAAAAATCAAAAAGATGAAGGAAAACGTAGATGTGCTGACGCTGACAGCCACCCCTATTCCGCGGACGCTTCATATGAGTCTCATCGGAATCCGGGATATGAGCGTGTTAGAGGAGGCTCCCAATGACCGGCTTCCGATCCAGACTTATGTCATGGAATACAATGATGAGATGGTTCGGGAGGCCATTGAGCGGGAGTGTGCAAGACAGGGGCAGGTGTATTATGTCTATAACCGGGTGGAGGACATTGCAGAGGTGACAGCGAATGTCCAGAAACTTGTGCCTGAACTTAATGTTGCATTCGCACATGGGCAGATGAAGGAGCGGGAGTTAGAGCGGATCATGTATGACTTCATCAATGGGGAGATTGATGTGCTTGTCTCTACGACGATTATTGAGACAGGGCTTGATATCTCCAATGTAAATACGATGATTATTCATGATGCAGACCGGCTGGGGCTGTCTCAGCTCTACCAGTTAAGGGGGCGTGTGGGGCGCTCAAACCGTATGGCATATGCGTTTCTTCTTTACCGAAGGGATAAGCTGCTGAAAGAGGTGGCTGAAAAGCGGTTGGCGGCAATTCGGGAATTTACGGATTTGGGTTCTGGTATTAAGATTGCCATGCGGGATTTGGAGATTCGCGGAGCGGGTAATCTTTTGGGAGCAGAGCAGCACGGACATATGGAGGCGGTGGGATACGATCTCTACTGTAAGATGCTGAATGAGGCGGTACGGTATCTGAAGGGGGAGGCTGAGGAAGAGAATTATACCACAACCATTGATCTGAATGTAGATGCATATATTCCCGACAGTTATATCCCTAACGAGTACCAGAAACTTGATATCTACAAACGTATTGCAGCGATAGAGTCCGGGGAAGAAATGGAGGATATGACAGAGGAGCTTATAGACCGGTTCGGAGATATACCGAAGAAGGTGGAGAAGCTTCTTGCGGTGGCTGCTTTGAAAGCAGAGGCACACAGTTCCTATGTTACGGCAGTGGAGCAGAAGGGAGAGACCTATACATTTACGATGTTCGAAAAGGCGAAAGTGCATCCGGAAAAAATTCCGGAGCTGATTAAGCGGCATAAAGGGGAACTGGTGCTGAAAACAGATACACAGGCGCCGTGTTTTGTCTATCGGAAGCTGAACAAGAATAAAAAAGAAATCCAGCAAAGCTCTATAGAGGTTGTGAAAAATATGTTAAATGAAATAAAAGGATTGATAGAATGTTAGAAAGAATGTATAATATATAAGTTAACAGGTACCAAGGAGGATTCGGATACTATGAAAAAAAGATTATTGATAATTGCCATGGCGCTGACGGTTGCTTTTTCCTCTCTGAGCGGATGCAGCCTGATTTCGGCAAACCCTAATGAGGTGGTTTTGAAAGTGAATGATTCACAGCTTACGGCGGATGTGGCCAATTTTTATGCACGATACACCCAGGCGCAGTATGAGACTTATTTTGCATATATGGGAAACAATATGTGGAATACAGAGGCGGATAAAAACAAGACCTATGAGGAGTCTGTGAAAGAGTCTATTCAGGATGACCTCAAACGGATGCTTGTACTTGAGCAGCATATGAAGGATTATAACGTTTCGCTTTCGGACGCTGAAAAGGAATTGGTAAAAAAAGCGTCGAAGGAGTTTGATGAGGATAATTCCCTGGAAAATAAGGAAAAGATTATGTCCAATAAGGAGGCAGTCGAGCGCATGCTTACGCTGATGGCTGTGGAAGACCGTATGCGCGCAGCGATTCAGAAGGATGTGGATACGAATGTGTCCGATGCGGAAGCTGCCCAGAAGAAGATGGATTATGTACTGTTCTCTTATAAGAAAGAGGAGGGGGATACCTCGGAGGATATGACCGATGAAGAAAAAGCAGCGGTAAAGGAGAAAGCGGAGAGCTTTGCCAAAAGTGCGAAAGCGGACGGCAAAAAGTTCTTAGAGCTTGCAGGAGAGGCAGGCGTAGAGTCTCAGGATGCTACTTTTGATGCGGAATCCCAGTCACCTAATGCAGAGCTTACAAAAGCGGCGGACGCTCTTGATAAAGGAGAAGTGACGGATGTAATTGAAGCAGATAACGGATGTTATGTTGCAAGGGTTACAAGCCTTATGGATAAGGATGCCACGGAAGATAAGAAAAAGGACATTATCACGGAGCGAGAGAATGAACTGTTTACAGAAGTGACGGATAAGTGGCTGAAAGAGGCGAAGACGGAGGTAAATAAAAAGGCCTGGAAGAAGATTGATTTCAACGCTTTGGGAGTGACGATGAAGCAGGCGGAAAAAGAGCCTTATGCGGATGAAGTACAGACGGATGATAAAATAGAAGGCGATGAGGCAGAAGAATAAATTTTGAAAAAAGAATATAAATAGGTAAATCACAGGCCGGGAATCTAATAACAAATTCCCGGCCTTAATTCTGGGGAGGATTTATAAAAATAAGCCTCCCCCTATCTGTTTCTAAAAATTACTGTAAAAATGTGGTAAATATGTCATTCACCAGTTTACCGTCGGCCTTGCCCTTAACTTTTGGCATGAGTACTTTCATAATCTTGCCTTTATCTTTTGCGGTGGGGGCATCAATGCCAATCTCAGTAAGGACAGTTTTTATGACCTCGCGGATCTCGGCTTCATCCATCATCTTTGGTGCGTATTCGTTCAACACGTTCAAACGGTCGGTACATTCTTTGATGATGTCTTCGCGTTCTGCGGGCGTCATATCCAGAGTTTCTTTTACTTGTTTGATTTCTTTTAGAATAACCTGCGTCTCTTCTTCGGGAGTCAGGTCTTCCCTCTTGTCGATCGCTTTATTTTTCAGTGCGGACAATAAAAGTGACAATGTGTCCTTTTTTCCTTTGTCACCAGCTTTCATTGCTTTGACCATGTCAGCTCTCACTTCATCGATTTTACTCATGATTGATTCCTCCATTCTCAATGAATATGGTACACATTTTAGCAGATAGTCATTCGATTGACAAGTTCGAAAGTATCCAAAAAAAGGATAATATGGTATACTTGTGTGAGAACATGATGCAGGAGGGAAAGAAGATGGAAGTTGGGATTCTAAAAAATCTTCAGGATAATATCGGGAAGGTAATGATTGGAAACGAGGGAACAGTAAAGCTGATTCTCACTGCACTTTTGGCAAGAGGGCATGTGCTTTTGGAAGATGTGCCGGGAACCGGGAAAACGGTGCTTGCGAAATCTCTTGCGAAGTCGGTGGATGCGAAGTTTGGGAGAGTGCAGTTTACTCCGGATCTGCTCCCGTCAGACGTGACGGGGCTTAATTATTTTGACGCCAAGGAGGGGGAGTTTGTGTTCCGGGAAGGACCGGTGTTTTGCAATATCCTTCTGGCGGACGAGATCAACCGCGCAACGCCCAAGACCCAGAGCAGTCTTTTAGAGTGTATGGCAGAGCACCAGGTTACGGTAGACGGAGTGACAAGGAAGCTTGCAGAGCCGTTTTTTGTGATAGCCACCCAGAATCCGTTGGAGACGCTTGGGACTTTTCCGCTGCCGGAAGCGCAGATGGACCGCTTTCTCATGCGGATATCTATGGAGGATATGACGCAGGGGCAGGAGCTTTCCATGGTAGAGAGATTCCTTCTTGCGGAACCGTTGGAGGAGCTTGGAAGTCTCTGCGGCGGCAGGGAGCTTCTTAGGCTTCAGGAGGAGTGTCGTCACGTATATATCCACCAAGAACTTTTGAGATATATGATAGAGGTAGTCCATGGAACGAGAACGCATGGAAGGGTCATCCATGGGGTCAGTCCGAGAGGGACGATTGCATTTGTACGTGCAGCGCAGGGGTTTGCCATGACAGAAGGGCGAAAGTACATAGTTCCGGAAGATATAAAGAGCGTGGCAGTGCCGGTGCTTTCCCACCGGCTCAGCCTGTCTGTATCTTCGGAAGGGGGACGGAGCGAGGAAAAGGTGGTTCAGGAGATATTAGAAACTGTGGCGCTCCCGACAGAAGATTGGGAAAGACGATAAGAGGGTGAAAGATTATGCTGTTTTTACTGCTTATGGGGGTTGGAGGATTCTGTATATTACAACAGATTTTGTATAAGAAGTACTGGAACCGCAAGCTTGGCATTGTGGCCAGATTTGAGACCCATGCCGTGTATGAAGGAGATACTGCTTTTTTGAGGGAGGAGATTACCAACGACAAGCTATTGCCGCTGCCGGTGCTGGAGGTGAATCTGGCAGTAGACCGGGCACTTAAATTTTCCGGTGAGGCAAAAGAGAATGCCAATGTGACAGATCAAAGCTATCGGAGAGATATTTTCTCGCTTTTCGCCCGCCAGAAGGTGATTCGGAGACTTCCTTTTGTGTGCGGGAAAAGAGGGTATTATGAGCTTAGGAAGGCAGATGTTATCGGATATGACTTTTTCTTCCGCAAAAGCTTTCATGATGACCGGATGTTCCGGACGTCTATATTTGTGTATCCAAAGCCTGTGGACAGCCGGCGGATAGCGCTTTTGTGCAGAGCTATCTCAGGTATGACGGCGACGGAGCAAAGGGTGTTTCCCGATCCTTTTTGTTTTTCGGGAATACGGGATTATCGTCCCTCAGATCCGATGCATCAGATTAACTGGAAGGCATCTGCGAAGGGGCAGGGGCTTTTGGTGAATCAGTTTGATGCTACTACGGATATCCGGATGAAGCTGATTTTGGACACGGAGGATACGGGAATGATCCGGCGGGATAAGCTGAATGAGGAAGGTATCCGTATCGTGGCTTCACTAGTGTACTGACCTGTTGATATTTAGCATTACTACCGCCTCATTAAGAGGCAGTAGTAAATACAGGATACAGGGAGCTGAGCTTTATTCTGGCATCACTGGTTCTGAACTGCCAGTTGACCTTTGCCGCAGCTGTATTCCGCTTCGCTTCCCATACGGACAGTTCTTTGCGTAATAGTCCTATCTCAGCAATGCGGCGGCTGAGGCATTGTCTGGTCATTACATTAAGCTCTATTTCAGCAATGTCCAGCCAGCTTCCATGCTTTGGCGTATAATGTATCTCCAGCTTTTTAATGATACGCCTTGCTTCTTCCGGCGGATACCGTTTGTACAGGGAAGCTGGTTTATGGGTGTTCAGATTATCCATCACAAGGATAATCTTCTCGGCATCAGGGTACATGATGTCCGCCAGATACCTGATTTCTTCTGCCCAGTCGACGGCTGCGCGGTGTTCCCGGACACTCACATGGTGAACCCCTCCAAGTGGTTCCACAAAGGCAAAGATGCTCACAGTGCCATTACGGACATATTCCGAATCGGTTTTCCGGCTGCTTCCGGGAATCATTGGCAAAGGCTCCCTTGCCTCCCCCAGAAGCTGGTATGGTTTTTCGTCCATACACACAACCGGATATTTTTCATCATAGGGAAGTTCATAAACGTCAAGGATATCCTCCATGCAGGCTATGAATTCCGGGTCTTCTTTTGCCGGGATGCACCAGTAGTCGTTTTTGTGAGGTCGAAGTTTGTTTTTTTTAAGGCATTGCGGATTGCCTCCCTGCCTACAGGAGTTTCCAGAATCACTTTTGATTCTTCCTCGAGCAGGCGGATGGTCCACCGGGAGTGTCCTTCTGGAACGGGGCCGCAGGCAAGCTCAATCAACCGGGCTTCTGTACGCCCGTCAACCTTGCGCCTTGCATTATCTGAATTTATGCTCCTTTTAAATTCGGTAACGGCATCAATGCCGCCATTCACGTATTTTGATACAGTATTCGTGACAGTTGCCATGCAGACACCATTGGATCTTGCGCTTTGTTCGTGGGTCAAAACTTTTCCATGCGCTTCGTCCAGGTCGAGAATAATCTGACATCTGCTGCGAATAGTTTTTGAAGTTTCCTTCTTACGGATAACAGATTTCAACTTTTTAAATTCATTTTCTGTAAGATGGATGCTATACTTTTTTGGTCTTGCCATAGAAATCACCGCCGTTTCTTTTATTATACATCAAAACAGCTGTGATTTCCATAATAATTTAGTTAAATATCAACAGGCCAGTACACTAGCTTCACGGCTGGTAAAGGGCCGGATGGAGGTTACGGTGTCAGGAAACGGTATGGGGCAGGTTCATTTGAAGGAAGGAGCAGGGCAGATCCAAAGGCTCTATGAGGAGCTTGCCCGGATTGACATCTACAGGAAAACGGAGAGAATATGCGGGGAGCTTTGGCGGGAGAAGAAGGAGCTTATGGCGAATGTTATCTATGTCATTGTCTCCATGAATCGGGATAAGGAAACGAAGAGAGCCATTGCATCCCTGGCGGAAAAGGGTAATTCTGTTCTGTGGGTTATACCGGTGGATTCTGCGAAACTTGCAGGAGAAGCGGCACCTTGTGAGGGCGTTCGAAAATTTAAAGAGTCAGTGGGAATAAGGATTTTTCAATGGGAGA
This sequence comes from Lachnospiraceae bacterium MD308, assembly GCA_000403475.2. GTDB lineage: Bacteria > Bacillota > Clostridia > Lachnospirales > Lachnospiraceae > MD308. Next base: position 19,767 of record KE159795.1, on the reverse strand, counting down.
TGGAAGGATGAGAGGGAATAAAAGCTTAGGACTGCGCTTTCTTGCATGGGTTCACAGCATGCTTATATTTGAAGGAGTCTTTGTGCTTTTTGCAGGTGTCCGGCATATGGAGGGGGAGAGGCTTGTCCTGTTTTTAGCTCAGGGAATGGTGCTTGCGGTGCCTGTGGTGCTGACAGATATATTGGCCAGAAGGTGTAAGAGCCTGGCGGTATTCTGCCTGTCGGGGGCGGTGCTTGTATGGATGATGGGGGCCGTTTCCGGCAGCAGTCTTGTGAGATGGATTACGGCGTTCATCTGTCTGTTCCGCTGTTATGTGAGGCTTAAGCAGGGAGAGATCAGGAGAAAGATGCGGGAGCTTCCAGGCGAAGCGGGAGTCGCAGAAGCGGCAGTGTGGTTGGATGTGCCTGCTTTGCTTGATGAGCCGGGGCTTTTGCATGGTTTGCTGTTCGTCTTTATGTATCTGGGGATTATCAGTCTGAATTGTTACGGCCTGATGGAAGTGATGCTTGCTCTTTTGGCAGCGGACTTTTGCGTCAGCCTGTCCTACAGATATCTCTGGAAGCTTTCGGAGTTTGCAGAAAAGAACCGCTATGTTGCCAATCTTCCGGTAAATGCTATGAAAAGGACCGGAATGGGGATTATGGGAACAGGGGTAATACTGCTTTTTGTATTTATGCTTCCGGCTGCGGTTTATCAGAAGGAACCGCTGACAAAGGTCAGGTTTGATCTTCGGCAGATGGAGGCGGCAGAAGGGGGAGCGGCTTACGAAGATAACATAGAGCCGGATTATATGATGGAGGAGCTGATGCGGATGAAAGCGTCGGCGAAGGAGACTCCTGCGTGGATGGAGGCGGCATCGAAGTTTGTCTGTGCTCTGATGTTGGTGTGGATTTTTTATCTGGCAATTAAGATGGTGTTCTCGATGGTCCGCAGAGCAGCGGCGGCTTTTTCAGATGAGTGGGAGGACGAGGTGGTATTTCTCGGCAGGGAAGAGGGAAAAGGCGGCGGAGGGAAGAAGGACGGCTTGAAAAAAGAGCGTTTTTTTTCGGCGGACCGGAAGATACGAAGGCTTTATAAACGGGCAGTGCGGCGCAGGGCATCGGGAAGCATTCTGGGAAGTGAGACTCCCCTTGAGCTGGAAGGTAAGGCGGGATTTTACAGGGCCGGTGAATTACAAAAAAGCAGGGATTTATATACAGCCCATAAATTGTATGAAAAAGCGCGGTATGGAAAAGAAGAATGTACAAAAGAAGATGTGAGACAGTGTGTGCATATTTTCTCCAATTTTGACAGATAATAGCAGCAAATCTGAATACAAAGACGGAGGAATATATATGAAGGCAACAGGAATTGTACGTAGAATCGATGATTTGGGAAGAGTAGTTATTCCAAAGGAGATCCGAAGGACACTGCGGATTCGTGAAGGCGACCCATTAGAGATATTTACTGACAGGGAAGGCGAGATTATCTTGAAAAAATATTCGCCGATCGGAGAGTTGTCGGCATTTGCTAGGCAGTACGCGGAGAGCCTGTCGCAGACAATGGGATGTCTTGTCTGTGTGTGTGATACGGATCAGATTGTGGCGGCTGCAGGCACCGGGAAGAAAGAGCTGCAGGATAAATATATCAGTAAACAGCTAGAGCGGGTGTTGGAGGATAGAAATTCGGTTATGGCATCGGAGGAGGATAAAAAATTCATAAAGATTATTACGAATCAGGAAGATGAATATGCCCATGAGGTAATCAGCCCGATTCTCTGCGAGGGGGATGTGATCGGGGGAGTGATTCTTCTGGCAAAAGAGGCGAAGAAGAAGTTTTCTGAGCTTGAGCAGAAGATGGCTTCCTGCGCGGCGGGATTTTTGGGGAGGCAGATGGAGCAGTAAATTCCCGGAATATTTTTGCTCTCCGGGTCATACCTTGTATTAGACAAGGGAGGGATAAGATGGAGAGACGGATTCGAAAAAACCCGAAAGCTATGTGGATGTTAAAGTCGCTGCTCGTTTCTTATATTGTTACAGGAGTCCTTTTGGTGGTGCTTGCGATGCTTCTGTACCGGCTTGAGCTGAATGAAAAGACAGTGTCTGCATCGATTGTGGCAATCTATGTACTGTCGACTTTAGCGGGCGGTTTTATTCTCGGCAAGCTTATGAAGGTGAAAAGGTATATATGGGGGCTTGGTCTTGGCGTAGTGTATTTTGCATTGCTGCTTCTCATTACTCTTGGAGTGTACCGGGGACTTAATGGTGACGGAGCGAATCTTTTGACCACGTTTATATTGTGTGCCGGCGGAGGGATGGCAGGCGGCATGATTTCTTAAGAAAAAGGATTGCGAAAATAGTGTCGGGGTGATATAATACTACGGACGAGTTGAAAATTTAAGAATTTGCGTTACAGAGTGGATAAGAAAGATAGGAGGACGTTATCATGAAGCATGTGAAGACTTTGAATACACATACTTTGAACAACACAGTGAAGAAGGGCGGATGCGGAGAGTGCCAGACATCCTGCCAGTCTGCATGTAAGACATCCTGCACCGTAGGAAATCAGACCTGTGAACAGAAGAAATAGCAGTGCTTAAGTAAAAAGGAATACTCGGGACAGCGGTCTTTTACGGGTCGCTGTTTCTTGTCGTATAGGAAACTTATCTAATGCCTGGACTGAAAGGGGTAGCATTTTGATACATCAGTATAAGAATAATGGATATAATATTGTCCTGGACGTCAACAGCGGGGCAGTCCATGTGGTGGACGGGCTGTGCTATGATGTGATTGCCTGTCTGAATGGGCAGAATGAGGCGCACACGCCGGAAACATTGAAAGCAAAAGCTTCTTTGGAGTTACTAAAAGAGCATCTGGGGGACAGGTACATAGAGAGCGACCTTAAAGAAGCCTTAGAAGATGTGACAGAACTTACGGTAGACGGGAAGCTTTTTGTGCCCGACTGTTATGAGTGCCTTTTAGAGGACGTGAAGAAGAGAAAGACTGTGGTGAAGGCATTGTGCCTCCATATTGCCCATGACTGTAATCTTGCCTGCAAATATTGCTTTGCGGAAGAAGGGGAATATCACGGAAGACGTGCCCTCATGAGTTATGAGGTCGGAAAGAAGGCGCTTGATTTTCTGATTGAGAATTCCGGAAGCCGACGCAATCTGGAGGTGGATTTTTTCGGCGGGGAGCCGCTTCTTAACTGGCAGGTGGTGAAGGACTTGGTGGCTTATGGGAGAGAGCAGGAGAAGGTGCACGACAAGCACTTCCGGTTTACCGTTACTACCAATGGCGTGCTTTTGGACGAAGAGATTCAAGAGTTTGTCAACCGGGAGATGGACAACGTCGTGTTAAGCCTCGATGGCAGGAAAGCGGTGAATGACCGCATGCGTCCGTTCAGGAACGGCGCGGGAAGTTATGACCTCATTGTGCCGAAATTCCGGAAGCTTGCAGACAGCCGCAATCAGGAGCGGTATTATGTAAGAGGGACATTTACAAGGGAGAACCTGGACTTTTCAGAGGACATTTTACATTTTGCAGATCTTGGCTTTAAGCAGATGTCCATAGAGCCGGTAGTGGGGGAAGAGACAGACCCTTACGCCATCCGTGAATCGGACCTTCCGGCCATTATGGAGGAGTACGATAAACTGGCGAAAATAATGATCGAAAGGGAAAAGTCAGGAAAAGGTTTTAATTTTTTCCATTTTATGATAGACTTAGAAGGTGGGCCATGCGTGGCAAAGCGGTTGTCAGGGTGTGGGTCCGGAACAGAATATCTGGCTGTGACGCCATGGGGAGACTTGTATCCTTGCCATCAGTTTGTGGGGCAGGAAGAATTTCTTATGGGGAACGTAGACGACGGAATTGTAAAGCCGGAGATTGCAGAGGACTTTAGAAGCTGTAATGTCTACACGAAGGAAAAGTGCAGGAGATGTTTTGCAAAGTTCTATTGCAGCGGCGGATGCATGGCGAATGCATATAATTTTCACGGGACAATTCATGATGCTTATGAAATTGGGTGCGAGATGCAAAGGAAACGCGTGGAATGTGCGATTATGATAAAGGCGGCCTTATCTTAGAGACGGGGCGTTATAATTCAGACAGGTAAGAAAGGAAGAGAGACATGAAAAAAAACAAAGGCATACTCAGTCTTGTGCTGACAGTAGTCCTGATTGCTTTTCTGGGATTTACTACAGTAGTGGGAATCGGCGGGAAGCATTCCGGAGCAGCGAAGAACATTAAGCTTGGCCTGGATTTGGCAGGCGGTGTCAGTATCACTTATCAGGTAAAGGATAAGAATCCTACAGAGAGTGAGATGAATGATACCATCTACAAGCTACAGAAGCGTGTAGAACAGTATAGTACAGAAGCGACTGTATACCAGGAGGGTTCTGATAGAATCAATATCGAGATTCCGGGAGTATCCAATGCCAATGAGATATTGGACGAGCTTGGAAAACCGGGTTCCCTGGAGTTTCAGACTGAGGACGGTACGACAGTTATTACCGGTACGGATGTCAATACGGCAACAGCAAGATCCGGGCAGAATAAGATGGGGAATACGGAATACTCCGTAGAATTGAGCCTGAATGAAGAGGGAAAAGAGAAATTTGCAAAGGCTACCGAGGAGAACATAGGTAAGCCTATAGCAATTATCTATGACGGTGAGACGATAAGTGCACCGAATGTAGAAGAGGCGATTCCGAACGGAACTGCACATATTACGGGTAACTTTACCTTTGAAGAGGCGGATAATCTGGCCGCTACGATTCGTATCGGTGGTTTGAAACTGGAGCTTGAAGAGCTGCGTTCTAATGTAGTAGGCGCACAGCTTGGAGAGCAGGCAATCAGCACCAGCCTTAAGGCAGGAGCGATTGGTCTTGTGTTAGTATTTCTTTTCATGATTTTTGCTTACTATCTTCCGGGTCTGGCTTCGTCTCTGGCGCTTATTATCTACACAGAGCTTGTGATGGTAATCTTGAATGCTTTTGAGGTAACTCTTACGCTGCCGGGTATCGCAGGTATTATCCTGAGTATCGGTATGGCGGTGGATGCCAACGTTATTATATTTGCCCGTGTGAAAGAGGAGATTGCTCTTGGAAAGAGTGTCAGGAATTCATTGAAGACCGGATTCCAGAAAGCGATGTCCGCCATCGTGGACGGTAATGTGACGACATTGATCGCGGCGGCAGTTCTCTGGCTCAAGGGTTCCGGTACGGTAAAAGGCTTCGCCCAGACGCTTGCCATCGGTATCATTGTGTCTATGTTTACGGCACTTGTGATAACACGTCTCATTGTGTTTGCTTTTTATGCAATTGGACTGCGGGATGAGAAGCTGTATTACCATAAGACAAAAGAGAGAAAGCCGATTGACTTCCTCAGCAAGAAAAATGTTTGCTTTGCGATATCGTTGGTATTGATTGTTGCCGGGTTTGCATTTATGGGTGTGAACAGCGCCAAAGGACAGGGAGCCTTCGAGTATAGTCTGGAGTTCGAGGGCGGTACTTCGACAACCGTTCCATTTGACAAGGATTATACAATCGATGAGATCGATGCAGAGATTGTGCCGATTGTTGAAAAAGTGACCGGGGACAATAATGTACAGACACAGAAGGTTGCCGGTACAAAGCAAGTGATCATCAAGACAAGAACGCTTGAGCTTGACCAGCGCGAGGAGCTTAACAAGGCACTGGTTGATGGGTTCGGCGTGAAAGAAGAAGAGATTACGGCTGAGAATATCAGTTCTACGGTCAGCGGAGAGATGCGCCAGGATGCGATCATTGCCGTAATCATCTCTACATTGTGTATGCTTCTTTATATCTGGTTCAGATTCAAGGATATCCGGTTTGCAACCAGTGCGGTTGTGGCCCTGCTTCACGATGTTTTAGTCGTTCTTGCCTTTTATGCGGCTGCAAGAGTATCGGTGGGTAATACATTTATCGCATGTATGCTTACAATTGTAGGTTACTCGATCAACGCGACGATCGTTATCTTTGACCGTATTCGAGAGGAGCTTCATTATAGGACGAGGACGACAGACCTTAAGGCGCTTGTGAATAAGAGTATCACTCAGACATTGACGAGAAGTATTTATACTTCACTGACAACTTTCGTGATGGTAGCGGTATTGTTTGTCATGGGTGTAAGCTCGATTAAGGAATTTGCACTTCCGCTCATGGTAGGTATCGTGTGCGGCGGATACTCTTCTGTATGTATCACAGGAGCACTCTGGTATGTAATGAAGACAAAGATTGTTAAAAAATAAGGATACACTGAGAATATAACAGCCATTGCCATCTGTAGAACTGGATTTAAGATGACGATGGCTGTTTTGCATAGGAAATATTGGAGGAAAAAGAGATGGAACAATGGGTGCTGCTGAGAAAGGGTGCAGATTTTGAGGGCATAGCAAAGAAGTTTCATATAAGTCCGCGCCTTGCCTGCCTGATACGAAACAGGGACATCATTGGGGATGAGGCCCTGGAGTTGTATCTGAACGGGAAACTTTCCGGACTTTCAGACGGGAATCTTATGAAGGATATGGAGAGGGCAGTCAGTATTCTGAAAAAGAAAATAGAAGAACATAAAAAAATCCGTGTGATTGGCGATTATGACATTGATGGGGTCAATGCTACTTATATACTGTTAGAAGGATTGTGCAGTCTCGGGGCAGACGCAGACAGTGATATCCCGGATCGGATCAAAGACGGCTATGGATTGAATATGGAGCTGATTGAGCGGGCGTATAAGGATGGGACGGATACGATTGTTACTTGTGATAACGGTATTGCGGCGGCAGAAGAGATTGCACATGGGAAGAGTTTAGGGATGACGGTGATCGTGACGGATCACCATGAGGTTCCTTTTGAAGAAAATGACGGAGAAAGGTGCTACAAGCTTCCGCCGGCGGATGCAGTCATAGACCCCAAACAGGCAGACTGCGGCTATCCCTTTAAAGGATTGTGCGGTGCGGCGGTTGCGTATAAGCTTATGGAAAAACTCTACGAATCTTTCGGACGTGATGTGGCTGAACTCTCCTATCTTATCGAGAATGTAGCGATTGCTACAGTGGGGGATGTGATGGATTTGGTGGGTGAAAACCGTATACTTGTGAAAGAGGGGCTCTCAAGGCTTTGCAATACGAAGAATCTGGGAATGGAAGCATTGATTGACTGTACCGGAATCGACAGGAACCATATAGGCGCGTACCATATAGGTTTTGTGCTCGGACCTTGTTTAAATGCGGGAGGAAGGCTTGACACGGCGAAGCGTTCTCTTGCACTTCTAAGGGCCAAGACCTGGCAGGAGGCAAAACATCAGGCGGAGGAGTTAAAGGCGCTCAATGACAGCAGGAAAGATATGACGGAGCAGGCTGTGACGCAGGCGGCAAAGCTTGTGGAAGAACATTCGGGAGCGATGGACAGGGTACTTGTTCTTTACTTGCCGGACTGCCATGAGAGTCTTGCCGGTATTGTCGCAGGGAGAATCAGAGAGCGGTATGCAAGACCGGTAATTATTCTGACGGATGCCGAGCATGATGTAAAGGGGTCCGGGCGTTCCATTGAAGCGTATCATATGTATGAGGAATTGAATCAATGCAGAGGACTGCTTGAAAAGTTTGGAGGACATAAGCTCGCCGCAGGTTTGACTCTTAAGAAAGATAACGTCGATTCGCTTCGCCTTATGCTGAATGAGAATTGCACACTGACTAAGGAGGATATGGCCGAGAAGGTATCGATAGATATGGAGATGCCATTTTCCTGCGTGACAGAAGAATTTGTTTCAGAGTTGGAGCTTTTGGAGCCTTTTGGGAAAGGAAATACAAAGCCTGTGTTTGCGGCAAGAGATATTTCTCTGTTAGAAGGCCGTATTCTTGGGAAGAATCATAATGTAGTAAAGCTGCGGGTAAGAGACAGAGAACACACCTCGATAGACGCCATGTTTTTTGGCGATACGGAAATCTTTTTGGATTATCTGGAAAAAAAGTTCGGAGCAGGTGCAAAGGAGAGGCTTTTTTCGGGCCGGACGAAGGGTATGGAGCTATCTGTAACCTATTACCCCGGAATTAACGATTATCAGGGAAGAAGAACGCCTCAGATTGTGATTACTCATTACCGGTAGGAAACACGCAAGAATTATTTGAAAATCGTGTCAGAAGATGCTATACTTTAGTGTATGTAATTTTACAGAGAGAAACGGAGAGAACATTTATGAAACCAATCGAAGAATACGTAAGAAGTATACCGGATTTTCCGGAACCGGGAATTATTTTCAGAGATGTGACAAGTGTCCTTCAGGATGCAGACGGACTTCATCTTGCCATTGATTTGATGCAGGAGAAGTTAAAGGGCGTGGAGTTTGATGTGATCGTCGGACCGGAGTCCCGCGGCTTCATCTTCGGAGTGCCGATTGCTTACAACTTAAAAAAGCCATTTATTCCGATTCGCAAAAAAGGAAAGCTGCCCTGTGAGACATCTTCTGTTACCTATGAACTGGAATACGGCACTGCTGAGATTGAGATTCATAAGGATGCGATTAAAAAAGGACAGAGGGTTGTCATTATTGATGACCTGATTGCTACAGGCGGAACGAATGAGGCGATGGTCGAGCTGATTGAGGGGCTTGGCGGAGAAGTAGTAAAATGTGTATTTTTGATGGAGCTTTCCGGATTAAAGGGGAGAGAGCGGCTTTCAGAGTATGATGTAGATTCTGTTATCGTGTATCCGGGGAAATAACAGGGTATCAAATTATTAAAGGAAGGAGGCAGTGATATGTCAGAAAAAAAGACGACATATGAATCATTGGATAATCGGATTGCATCATCTGCGGTAACCAAAGATTTGTCAGCAGGGCTGGAGGTTGTGGATGGCCATGCAATCAAAGCGCCGAAAGATTATGAAGACCCGGATAAGCTGTACGACATGTTGATTGCCTGCATCCGGAGATACCACCCGTCTACCGATGTCACTATGATTACGAAGGCGTATCAATTGGCGAAAAAGGCACACGGGGAGCAGCTTCGTAAATCCGGCGAGCCTTACATTGTCCATCCGCTCTGGGTGGCAATCATCCTTGCCGAGCTGGAGATGGATAAAGAGACGATTGCAGCAGGGATGATGCATGATGTGATAGAGGATACGAAGATTGGGGAGGAGACGTTAAAGAAAGACTTTGGAGAGGATGTTTGCTTTCTCGTTGACGGCGTGACAAAATTAGGACAGTTATCTTACTCTTCCGACAAGCTTGAGGTGCAGGCGGAGAGTCTTCGAAAGATGTTCCTCGCTATGGCAAAGGATATCCGGGTAATTATCATAAAACTGGCGGACCGTCTCCACAATATGCGTACGCTCCAATTTATGACTCCTGCGAAGCAGAAGGAGAAAGCGAAGGAGACGATGGATATCTATGCACCCATCGCCCATAGGCTCGGTATCTCTAAAATCAAGACGGAACTTGATGATTTGTCATTAAAATATTATGAGCCCCAGGTCTTTTTTGATCTGGTAAGCCAGATTAACGCCAGAAAGACAGAGCGGGAAGAATTCGTAGATCAGATCGTAAAAGAAGTGTCGGACCATATGAAAAACTCTAATATTAAGGCAGAGGTCAGCGGACGGGTGAAGCACTTCTTCAGCATTTATAAAAAAATGGTGAACCAGGATAAGACGGTGGATCAGATTTATGATTTGTTTGCGGTGCGTATCATTGTAGAGTCAGTAAAAGACTGTTACGCGGCGCTCGGCGTGATTCATGAATTATATACGCCGATTCCGGGGCGTTTTAAAGATTATATCGCTATGCCGAAATCTAATATGTACCAGTCTCTTCACACGACGCTGATGAGTACGGCGGGGCAAAGTACGGCAGGTCAGCCCTTCGAAATACAGATACGTACAGAGGAGATGCATAAGACGGCGGAATATGGAATCGCTGCCCATTGGAAGTACAAGGAATCCCAGGGGGGAAAGAAGAATGTAAAGCTTCAGGAGGAAGAAAAATTAAGCTGGCTGAGGCAGATCCTGGAGTGGCAGCAGGATATGTCGGACAACCGGGAATTTTTAAGCCTATTAAAAGGAGACCTGGATCTTTTTGCCGAGGATGTTTATTGCTTTACTCCGCAGGGAGATGTGAAAAATCTTCCGAACGGCTCTACGCCAATCGATTTTGCTTACGCGATTCACAGTGCCGTAGGCAATAAGATGATAGGGGCGAGGGTGAACGGAAAGCTTGTGACCTTTGACTACAAGATTCAAAACGGTGACAGGATTGAAGTTCTCACTTCCCAGAATTCAAAGGGTCCGAGCCGTGACTGGCTGAATATTGTAAAGAGTACCCAGGCAAAGAATAAGATCAACCAGTGGTTCAAAAAGCAGTTTAAAGAAGATAACATCATCAAAGGAAAGGATATGATCGCGTCCTACTGCAAGTCAAAGTCCATCAATCCTCCGGATGTGCTGCAGCCTAAGTACATGGAAATCGTCCAGAATAAATACGGCTTTAAGGACTGGGATTCGGTTCTTGCGGCTATCGGCCACGGAGGGCTTAAGGAAGGACAGGTGGTGAACCGGCTTGTAGAGGAGTACGGTAAAGAGCACAAGCAGGAGATGACCAATGAGGTTGTCTTAGAAAAGGTTGCCGAGGCGGCCAGGAATAAGGTTCATATCGCCAAGTCGAAGAGCGGTATTGTTGTCAAGGGAATCGATGATGTGGCTGTGCGTTTTTCGCGGTGCTGCAATCCTGTGCCGGGAGATGAAATCGTGGGCTTTGTCACGAGAGGAAGGGGACTTTCCATTCACCGGACAGACTGCGTGAACATGATTCATCTGACAGAGGCAGAGCGTGCAAGACTTATCGACGCCGAGTGGGAAGGCGGAGTGGCAGAGAAGGCCGGCGGGCAGTACCTTGCTGAGATTAAGATGTTTGCTTACGACAGGAAAGGCCTTCTGATGGAAGTGACCAGAATCTTTACGGAGAACGGGGTGGATGTGAAGTCTATGAATATCCGCACCAATAAGCAGGGGATGGCCACTATTGAGACGGGATTTATCGTTCACGGCAGGTCGGAGCTTGAGAAGGTAATCTCGAAGCTTCGTCAGATCGAGGGCGTGATTGATATTGAAAGGACGACGGGATAATGAAAGTAGAGAGATTTGTGACAGGGATTATCAGCACCAACTGTTACCTGGCGGTAAATGAGGAGACGAAGCAGGCAGTTATCGTAGACCCTGCGGCGTGTCCGAAGAAGATGCTGGATTATATTGAGGAAGAAGGACTTAAGATTGAGGCGATTCTTCTAACCCATGGACACTTTGACCATATTATGGGAATAGACGGATTTTTAGAAAAATTTCCGGTTCCGGTGTACGTCCATGAGGACGATGAGAGAGTGATGAACGATCCGAGACTGAATCAGTCCTCCACCTATACGGCGGGCTATACTTTCTCCGATGCGCAGTATCTGCGGGACAAACAGACGTTAGCTCTCGCAGGCTATACCTTTGAGGTGATTCACACGCCGGGCCATACGTGGGGCGGGTGCTGCTATTATGTTGCGTCAGAGAACGTGCTTTTCAGCGGCGACACATTGTTCCAGTGTTCGGTAGGACGGACGGATTTTGAGACCAGCAGCACTGCGGATCTTATGCATTCGGTCAAGGAGAAGCTGCTTAAGCTCCCAGATGAGACTCATGTGTATCCGGGACATATGGGAGAGACGACCATCGGTTATGAGAAGGTGAATAATCCGTTTGTGTAGGGAAAGTATGCGGGTGTAACCATTGCAGTTATGCCCGGCTGTGATATACGTAGGAGACAGTATGTATGATACAGGTGATATGCAGGGAAGAAACATATATCTATAACGCGTACCATATGACAAAGGCTTTTTACCCGTCTGTGGAAGTTGTTTCACAGATTGAGGAAGAAGCCTCTAATTATGTAACGGTGATATCAAACGGGACAGTCTTGGCAGCGGTTTCGATTGAGAGTTTATCAGAGGATGTCGGAAATTGTCTGTCCAGGGAGCAAAAGCATCTGCTGGACCGAACTCTCTACAGCCAGCTTTGCGCACAGACAGGACGCACGCTGTCCTGGGGAATACTGATGGGGGTCCGTCCCACAAAGCTTGCCATGAAAAAGCTTTGTGAAGGAGTATCCCGGGCAGAGTTTGTCCGGTGGTTTATGGAAAATTATCTGGTGAGCCGGGAAAAATCAGAGCTTGCATGGCAGATTGCGGTAAAGGAAAAGGCACTGCTTGATCGGCTGGATGCCAGGGACGGATACAGTCTGTATGTGGGAATTCCGTTCTGCCCTACGGTCTGTTCCTACTGTTCTTTTAGCTCCGGGGAACTATCGGCGTGGAAAAACCGTATTGATGATTACCTGGACGCTCTGAGTAAGGAGCTTCGGTACATTGGACAGGTATCTAAAGGAAGGCGGCTCAATACCGTCTATATCGGCGGGGGGACGCCTACTACGCTTGGCGAAGCGCAGCTTGAGCGGCTTTTATCCTGCATTGACACGCATTTTTCGAGGGAGCATCTTCTTGAGTATACGGTAGAAGCAGGGCGGCCGGACAGTGTTACCCGAGAAAAGTTCGCTGTATTGAAAGACCACGGGATTACCAGGATATCGATCAATCCTCAGACGATGCAGCAGCGGACGCTTGATGCTATCGGCAGAAGGCATACGGTAGAGGAAGTGAAGGAAGCCTTCGCGCTTGCCAGAGAGATGGGCTTTGACAATATCAATATGGATCTGATCATGGGGCTTTCGGGGGAGACGACGGAAGATGTAAAAGACACGCTCAGGCAAATCGAGGCATTGTCGCCGGATAATCTGACCGTCCATTCCCTTGCCATCAAGCGGGCGGCCAGGATGGAGCGGCAGGATGTAAAGGATGCAGGGGATATCGGGGCTATGATTGAAGAAGCGGCCGGGGCGGCAAAGAGGATGGAGATGTCGCCTTACTACTTGTACCGCCAGAAGAATATCGCCGGGAATTTTGAAAATGTGGGCTATGCAAAGGTTGACAAAGCCGGAATATACAATATACTTATAATGGAAGAAAAGCAGACCATAGTCGCCTGCGGTGCCGGGAGCGTATCAAAGCGAGTTTATCCAGATGGACGGATTGAGCGAAGCGAGAATGTGAAGGATGTTGCCCAATATATCGAGAGAATCGGGGAAATGATTGAGCGCAAAAAGCATCTTTTGAGCGATTGCTGATTGGATTTCTAAAAGGAAAATAATTGGGTAGGAAGGCATGAATGGGTACTAAAAATATCCAAAAGTGCAACATAAGTGCAACAAATTTCTGTTGAATAATATGTAATAATACTTCATATTACATTTTTTACTCGATGTGCAACAAATAATTTAGTGGTGTCAGTAGCACCACCCAAAGGACATTTCAAATAATAATGAAATGTCCTTTTTTTGCGCACTTTTGACGGTTTTAAGGTGCAACAAATGTATTTGAGGAAGCTGCGTTAGCAACTGTCAATCATTCATTAAAGAAAATTGGAGGAAAGAAGCATGAGTAGTAGTACAGCGTTAGGAGCAGAGAAAGCGATTATTTTTATCAGTGATGCACATGAAAAATTCTACTATGAGAAATTGAAAGAGGTCAGGTATCGGGACGTGTACCACAAAGCACTTGTATATTGTCTTGGTATCAGCGATGACACGAGAAGAAACATTTACAGTATCTATGATTTTAAGACAGGCTGTGTAAAAACAGAGTGCCTGCATGAAGGCTGGCAGACCAGCGGGAGCGTGAAAGTAGTCAGGATGGCGTATAACCTTTACTGCAACGGTACGCCGAGTGTCCTTGATTATGATGATGCGGAGGAACAGGTGGACGAGTGCAGGCTTTATACAGTGGAGGAATTATTCTGCTGTGCCTATGCACCTTATTTTTGGCAGGCGGTACAGATCAGGTATCCGGAATATGCAAAGTATAACCACAATCTGTACGCCATGTTCGGAGGACGGGATTGATGTTAAAAGTCAGGCTTATGGGAACAAAGAACGATATTAAGTGGTTCGGGAAGATTTTACAGAGGAATCCGAAAATCGAAGTGACGGAGTTTTCCGATATGTTCCCAAACAAAGGGACAAAGAAATATTACAGGACTTATGTGGAAGTCAGGAAAAGCAACGTAAAAGAAAACCAGTAGAAAGCAAAGGAGAGAATTATCATGTGTAAAATAATCGCAATCGCAAACCAGAAAGGCGGAGTCGGTTATGAAAAGTAAGTTATTATGCAAAGTTGAGCCTACACTTTTGCTGATTTTATAGGGTATAGGCTCTTTTGAACTTTGCATAATCAGGAGTAAACCCTTATAAAGATTTCAACCAATCAAGAAGGTCTTTATCCTTTTTCCACGCTGGCAGTTCGTCAGATGATGGACTGTTGTAAGCTTCCGTCAATGCTTTTCGCTTCATTTTTTCGTCTGCCCGTGCGTAGATTTCGGTTGTTGAAATATCAGAATGTCCCAGTAGATCTCTGATATAAACAAGATTGACTCCGGACTGAAGCAGATGCATTGCTTTGCTATGCCTCAGCCAATGCGGTGTGATTTCATCGGATATATCCTTTATTCCCATTGCTTGAGCCTGTGCAGCATATTTTTTCAAAATATATGTCACTCCGGCTCTCGTCAGGGGTTTATTGCTCCGGTTGGTAAATAACGGATTGCGACCATATACAGGCGAAGCCAGACCAGAACCTTCCATATACTGCTTCAACAATTCCCCAGTTGGTCTCATGACTGGAACAATGCGGCTTTTACCGCCTTTGCCTGTCAGTACGATGGTGACAGTATCATTTAAAGCAACATCACAAACTTTTAGATCCACAAGTTCCTGAACCCTTGCTCCGGTATCATATAAAAGTGACAGCAGAACAGCATCTCTTTTCCCCTGGATCGTTGTCCTGTCGGGTTGTTCTAACAGGCCCTTGATGCTATCCAATGGAAGATACATGAGTGGCACCGTATCCGTTTTTTTCATTGGAATAGCCAGGATTTTCTGGCTTTGCTGTATATACTGTGGTTCTTCTACCATTAAAAAGCTGAAAAATGAATGGATTGCAGCGAGACGTTGATTCCTTGTCGCCGCTTTGCAGTTACGTTCTTCTTCCAGCCATTGCAGAAAGCGGAGGATCAGATCCCTGTTTATTTTTGCAACTGTCAGCTTTTCCGGCAAAAGGTTCTCCTGATCTCTGCAGTATCTTAAAAATAATGAGAATGAGTCCCTGTATGCTAACTGGGTATTACGTTTGCTGCCGACCTGGCAGGGAAGATATACTGACAGGAACTGCGTTAAATACTGTGCAAAATCAGTTTCCTTCATGGCGTACCTCCGGGATGACGTATGCACATGACCTTTCCACTTCCCTCATCAGGTCTGGATAAACTTCCGCTGTCAGGCGCAGATACCTTGCTGTTGAGCGTATTGTTTTGTGCCCCATATATGTGGAAAGAATCGGGAGCATAGCCGTTAAATCGGCTTCTTCCCTGATCCACTTTTGTAAAACATGAACCGCAAATGTATGGCGTACATCATGCAGACGGGGGCCCTGCCCTTTTCCTCCATGTGAAATCCCTGCCGCTTCCAGATACCTGCGGTACCTTTGATAGATAGTCATCGGACTGATCATGGTCTTATCAGGAGCAGGGAAGAAAAAGTCACAGTCTTTTTCCCACCAGATTTTATCTGCATAGGATATACAGGCTTCTTTTACGGAATCTGATAATGGGATATACCGGTCACGGTCAGTCTTTGCTTCACGGATCGTAAGAATCCCATCTTCGAGATTTACATCCCCGCAGCGAAGTCCGACAACTTCTGACACACGAAGTCCACAGCCATAAAGAATCCTGAAGATCACTGGTAACGCCAGATGCATATTTCTTGCAACTTCTTTGGGTTCTGTTTCATCAGCGGCTTTGATTACAGCTGCTATCTGCTCATGTGTAAATATATATGGTACAAATGAACTGTGATTCAAACCCTTCACTTCCGGCACGATATAAGCGTCATAACCAAGGGTATTAAGGTATATGGCAAACTGTCTTATGCAGGTAATGCGGTGTGACCGACTTTTTTCGGATTCACCTGCCCGGGGCGCTGTCCATTTTTCTGCAAGGGAGCGTGATATTTTTATTTCTGTGACACTCTGTTCTTCACTGAAACGACAAAACCGGGATAAACATTTCGGTTCATCTGCATATTTAAAACCTGTGCTTCTTTTGTACTGAATGAATTCCTGGGCAACTTCCGCAAATGAACCTGTCATGGATGGAGATTTTCTGATTCTTGTCATTAGATTGCCACCTCCAATGCACATTTCCGAAGCTCGGTGATATCAATACGAAGATATGCCATCGTAGTTTCAGTAGTTGTGTGCCCCAGGATTTCTGAAATGACCGGAAGCGGAATCTCATGCTCCAACAGGCGGCTCGCAAGGCTGTGGCGGAGTGTGTGGGAGCCTTTCTTTTTCCCTTCAAGATGGATTCCCGATCTCTGGAGACGTACCCTTACAAGGGCGCCGACCGCACCCGGATTGAAATCCGTATAAGGAGGAACCTGTCTCACAAAAACGTGATCCGAGCCGGTTTTAGGCCTTGCGTTCTTCAGATAGTTAATGATCGCTTCGCCAACATCTTCTAAAAGAGGAAGTTCTAACGGATTTCCTGTTTTTACCTGGTTCAAATGGATTACTTCTCTTTCCCAGTCGATATTGGAAAACCTTAAATTTGCGACATCACTACTGCGTAATCCAAGTCTTGCAATCAGAAGAATGATTGCATAATCACGGATTCCACAGGGATTCCCAAGGTCAATCGAGTCAAGAAGTTTTGTCACCTCATTCGCAGAATACGAAGAAGGTAATCGGCTCTGCCTGTTGTAATGAGGGTTTGGAAGTTTTGAAAACATCTCCTGCTCCATAAGACCATGTTCATAGCAGTATTTCAGATAATAGCGCACCGCACGCATTGTATGATTTATGGTTGGCTTTTCATAACAGTTCAAAGATGCCATGAAATCCAAAACGTCTTTGAGAGACAGTGTATCTAAAGAAGTAATGTTCTTCCTGCTTAAAAACGCAAAAAAGCGCTCCAAATATAAACTGAAAATCTTATTTGATTTTTTTATTATCCCGATATCTTCTCGATGGGAAATATATGCTTCTGCGCTATATCTAAATCCCTCTGGGAAAGTGTATGCTCTTTTATCCATGGCAAGATAAAGAACTACATTCCCTGAACGCTGGTATTCTGCCAAAGCATTTATACAACGGGAATAGGCTGTACACCATTTTTTCAACGCTATCTTAGATGACATAGAATAATGGTCTTCTAAAAACTGTAATCCAAAATCCATGCTGAAAGAATCAGTACCTTGTTCGTGGGAGTAGAGCAAAAGCTGTTTTGTAAGAGTTTTAAATACTTTTTGGTAATAGCTGGATGCACCTGCCTGTACGAGTGCTTCCCCGGTTTGGTTGATCAGTTGCTGCAAAGTTGATTTTTCCATCATGTGTTCCTCCTTAAGTGATTTGATAAAATACACTTAAATCGTGATAGATTATGGAAAGTAAATCAACTAAAGAATCCTTTATTTATAAGGATTTCTATCATTAACTTTGCATAATGTATAGCTTTTCATAACCCGTCTTATGTGAAGCTTCACATAAAACTGGCAAGACCACCACCACAAGCAATTTAGGAATCGGGCTGGCAAAACAGGGAAAGAAAGTGCTGCTGATTGATGCGGACGCACAGGGCAGTCTGACCGCAAGTTTAGGCTTTACAGAGCCGGACAGTCTGGAAGTCACGCTTGCAACCATTATGGGCAATCTAATCAATGACGAGGAAGTAGAGCCGGGAGAGGGTATCCTCCACCATGAGGAAGGGATAGACCTTATGCCGGGGAACATTGAATTATCTGGTTTAGAGGTTTCCCTTGTGAATGTCATGAGCCGGGAAACGGTACTCCGGTCATACATAGAGATTGTCAGGGAGAGCTACGATTATATCTTAATTGACTGTATGCCTTCCCTCGGCATGATTACCATAAACGCCTTTGCCTGCGCCGACAGTATCCTGATACCCGTACAGGCGGCATACCTGCCCGTCAAAGGCTTGCAGCAGCTTATTAAGACAGTGGGAAAGGTAAAGCGGCAGATTAACCCAAAACTGGAGATTGAGGGGATTCTGCTTACAATGGTGGACAGCCGGACGAACTACGCAAAGGACATCAGTGCCATGCTGAAGGAAGCCTATGGAAGCCGGGTAAGAATATTTGCCAATATCATTCCTATTTCTGTTCGGGCGGCGGAGATTTCAGCGGAGGGTGTCAGCATCTACAAGCATGATCCAAAGGGAAAAGTGGCGTCAGCTTACGATTCTCTGACAAAGGAGGTGCTTGCAGATGGGCAGTAATACAAAATCAAGAAGCGCATCGAAGGTTACTCTGGAAAAGTTTGATGACCTGTTCGGCGGGAGTGCCGCACAGGAAAAAGGGGTAGAGCAGATTATCAATGCGCCGCTGGCAGAGCTTTACACGTTCAAAGACCACCCTTTCCGGGTGGAGGACGATGAGAAGATGGAGGAAACAACCGAGAGTATCCGCCAGTACGGGGTGCTTGTGCCGGGGATTGCAAGACCGAGGGAGGGCGGCGGCTATGAAATCATAGCCGGACACCGCCGCAAACGTGGCTCGGAGCTTGCCGGAAAGACGGAGATGCCTGTGGTTGTCCGCAACTACACCGATGATGAAGCTACGATTATCATGGTGGATTCCAATATCCAGCGGGAGGACATCTTGCCAAGTGAAAAGGCGAGAGCCTATAAGATGAAATACGAAGCCATGAAGCATCAGGGGAAGAAGTCAGGGAAGAACACCCTTGATGAAGTGGGGGAAGCTGCCGGGGAGAACGCAAAAAAGGTTCAGCGGTATATCTGGCTCTCCCGCCTGTCTGATGAACTCCTTGTCATGGTGGATAATAAAAAGCTCGGATTCTCACAGGGCGTGGATATTTCCTTTCTGGTGGAGGAAGCGCAGCAGTGGGTACAGGAGGTTATAGAGGAAAAAGGCTGTAACGTCAGCATGGTGCAGTCGGCAAAAATCAAGGAATACGGCAAGACAGGGGAGCTTACCCTTGCAATGGTGCGCCTGATACTGACGGAGGAAAAGCCGAAGGAACGGAAAGTGACACTGAAAGCGGATAAAATCAGCGAATATTTTGCGGAGGATTGCAGCAGTGAGGAAATAGAGGGCATCATCATTCAGCTATTGAATGAATGGAAGAAAAGACAATAGGAAGGAGGTCGGGCAGAATGGATGGCGGTTTGAAATTCGATTACTATTACGGTGCGGAAGCGGAACAGTTTTCCTTTTACAGAGTGCCGAGGCTGCTGATAAAAGACAGGCGTTTCAAAGGCTTATCCAGTGATGCGAAACTCCTTTACGGTCTGATGCTTGACAGGATGGCATTATCCATGAAAAACGGCTGGTTTGATGATGAGAACAGGGCGTATATCCATTATACGGTTGAGAACATCATGGAAGATTTAGGGTGCGCCAGAGCCACCTGTGCAAAGGTGCTTGCGGAGCTTGACAGCAAAAAAGGGATTGGTCTGATTGAGAAGAAAAGGCAGGGATTGGGAAAGCCGGACATCATATATGTCAAGAACTTCGTCCTTTCAGAGCCGCCCGCAGGTGGGGAAGGCACAGCGGCAGAACCCGCAGGCACTGATGTTTCCACAGAAGTTCA